>NZ_CTEN01000001.1 GCF_001375655.1 Streptococcus varani
ATGTTTAAACCAGTAAATGCTAACCTTTAGCATAAATAGTGATACAACAAAAGATACGAATGCCGAAACAAAAATATTGACCATCTCTCTCCTCCTTTCTATCTGTCTTCAACCGAACGGAGATTATTTTCGGTGGGGATGGGTTTGTGCGAATTTTCGTGTTTTTGCTTAAAATTTTAAGCAGTAGATACTGCTTCACTAAAAAGATAAACTAAATCATACTCAGGAAAAAAATGTCTTTGAAGTGCAACCGTCTCTTCGAAAGTGAAAGGGTACTTACCTTTTATTTTGTCACTAACAGTCTGATAGCGAACTCCTAAGAGATCGGCCATATCAACCATTCCAACACCTTTTTCTTTTCGTGCCAATTCTATGTTAAGCATATAGACCTCCTTTCTTAAACACGATTTTTCGTGTTTTTTTACTGTTTAAAAAAGCTTTTTCAAGCTTGAATAAATAATAACACGAAAATTCGAACTTGTCAACAAACAATATAAACTTTTTTAGAAATTCTTTTTCTTGACATGCGAAAAATCGCACTGTATAATGTAGAAAAGGAGTTAAGAAATGATCGAAAAGCAACTGAGAGAACTTATGGAATTAAGGTTTGGTTCTGTAAAAGCCTTTGCAGTACAAAATGACATACCTTACTCGACCGTTAGGTCTATTTTAGAACGTGGTGTTCTAAAATCAAATTCAGAAAACATTTTCAAGATTTGTTCCATACTAGGTATCGATCCCAAAGCATTAGTAAAAAACATCACCTTTATACCTGACCAACCAGAAATCGTTTCAATCTACAAACAACTAGAGTCTGAAAGACAGGAAGTCGTTCTAAATACTGCTAAGGAGCAATTAGAAGAACAAAACAAAGTCGTTTCTATGTTCGATAAAAAGATTGATGATGAGGATTATATTACTGATTATGTTGAGGGGCTAGTTGCTGCTGGGCTTGGAACTTTCCAAGAAGACAATCTGCACATGGAAGTGCAATTGCGTTCTGCTGACATTCCAGACAAATATGACACAATCGCAAAAGTAGCCGGCGATAGCATGGAGCCACTTATACAAGACAATGACCTTTTGTTTATTAATATCACTTCACAAGTTGATATTAACGATATTGGTATTTTTCAAATTAACGGAAAAAACTTCGTTAAGAAGTTAAAACGTGACTATGACGGAACTTGGTATCTACAAAGTTTGAATAATGTTTACGAAGAAATTTACTTGTCTGAATATGATAATATCAGAACAATCGGCGAGGTTGTGGATATTTATAGAGATTAGGAGAATAGAATGAAATTCATTTGCAATATTGACGACAGATATAAAGACTTACCTCTAACGATTACTTTAGTAAATACAACTTCTGATAATCCCTATCTAACTAATAATAGTCGAGCTATCGGAGTAATAGTTAAAGATGCTCCGAATTTATTAGATTATATTGACGATGGAGATTTACTACAAATCGAAGGAAGTGCTGGAACAAACAACGATTATCATTTAGCGAAGGTTAGGTTCCAAGGAGATACTGCTTATTTCTCAAAGACTTCCTCTCTCATCAAGGAACTTCCGGTTACAGAAATTGAAATAGCAGATCTAAATCAAGTTGGTATTTTTTCAAAAATCCTTTTCTCAATATCAAAAGCATCAAAAGATGAATTATTGTTCGAAACCAATATGAAACGCTATATCTAATAAATACAGCAACTTCCGTATTATTGGTGAAATTATCGGTAGTTTTACGCCGATTGAGATGTAAAGGAGAAAAAATGTTAGAGAAAGTAGAGCGTCTAATTTCTGAAATAAATAGAATACATCTGGTTTATTCGCAAGATTATTTTGAGACTGGAAAAGTTGAAAAGATTAACCTAAAACATACCGTTTCAAAAGTACCTGTTCAAGCTATTTTAGACTATCGCTTGAACTTACACGAATCCATCAATGATTATTTGATGAAAGCCGACGTTAAAGATATACCTTACGTCTATCGTGTCAAAACGTCAGAAAGCATCTTGGATAAGATTGAACGCTTTTCGCAAAGACAAGATGGCTATCCTGTGAATTCTATTCTTAATGATATCTTTGGCGCTCGTATCATTCTATCTTCTGATGATATTTCACAAGTGATGGAACAACTTGATGGATGGAAAGATACGTTTGATTTTTGTAACTTGAAGAATGATCCATCAGAAAGAAAAGTTCCTATTGATAGAAAAACAATAGAAATCTTATATGTGTATAGACAAAACTATTGGCAAGCAAATATCAAGAATAGAATCTGTTTTGGTGTATCTAATTCAGCATGTAATAAGCTAATTAAAAAGATTATAGGCAGACCCGTCAGAAACCATACTCTGAGGCACACATACGCATCATTTTTGATTTTGAATGGTGTTGACATTGTGACCATCTCCAAGCTTCTTGGTCATGAAAGTCCAGATATTACTCTGAAAGTTTATTCACACCAAATGGAGGCACTAGCTGAGAGAAACTTTGAGAAAATCAAAAGTATTTTTCTAGCGTCATAATTTGGGGCGAATTTGGGGCGAACAGCTCAAAACCCTTGATATATAAAGAGTATTTAAGCCGTCTACCGCCTTGACGTGAGAAAAGTACTCTTGTGAGTGCTTTTTGTTTTCCAGAATAAAAGAAAAAATCGCCTTCAGATGTGGGCGATTTTTTCTTGGATATACCATAGCACTTGAAACAGTGGCAAATTCAGAATGATTACTATCTATAATTTAACCGATCTAGTGGTCTACAAAAGGAGTTGACCCAGTCAAAAAATGTTTCAAGGCCTATAATTCTGCGATTTGGCTAAGATTAACCTCAGCTACTGTATCGTTACCAAACATAGAAATAATCATTTTAACTTTGTGGTTATCGATTTCAGAGACCTTACCTTCATAACCAGAGAAAGCACCATCGATGATGCGGACAGTATCGCCCACTTGGACTTTAATATCGAAATTCTCAACTGTTTGACCCATGGATACCAAGATATGACGAATTTCTTCTTCCAATAGTGGAGTTGGCTTAGAACGGTTCCCGTGGGAGCCCACGAAACCGGTAACGTTTGGCGTGTTACGGACAACAAACCAAGCTTCGTCCGTCATCACCATTTCGACCAAGACATAACCTGGGAAACGGTTCTCTTCTACTTCCTTGACTTCTCCATTTTTCTCAACTCGAACGGTTTGCGTTGGAATTTCTACACGCAAGATATTTTCAAGCATGTTGTAAGTATGGGCACGTTGGAGAAGATTTTCCTTTACCTTATTTTCATAACCAGAGTAAGTCTGAAGAACAAACCAGCCTTTGTCAAAACTATCGTACATCTCTATTTCCTTTCCTTTTGGAACATGTTTTTTAGACGCTAAAAAAAGCCCGAAGGCTTTCGCTTTCTTTTATTATAGCATTACAATTTTCAAAATTGCAAGCAATAACTAGAAATTATTGAGAATTTCACTGACTCCCTTGGACAAAAGAAGGTCAAAGAGGTAAACGATGACCACAAAGAAGGCTGAGTATTGCAAAACGGAAATAAAATCTGTCCATCCTTGCTTCTTACTTGGCCAAGTTGTTCCTTTTAAGATTTGAACCGTATCCTTGAAAAAATTCATCCTGTACTCCTATCTGGTCTCTTTGTGACTAGTGTATTGGCCACAATGTTTACAATATTTATTGACTTCTAACCGTGTTGGTTTTGGGGTACTAGATAGTTTAATCGAGTAATTTCTAGAACCACAAACCGTACATGCTAGGCTTGCTTTTTTTAGTGCCATAAGCCCTCCATCCCTATCATTCTATCATGTTTTCTTTCTTTTGACAACTAGTCAAACCAGCCAGTAATGGAATCCCATAGAGATTTTGCCCTATTGGGTAAATCAGCATCAGAGATGTTTTGCTTGGTCTGATCAATGAGTTCTTGGGCTTTCCCTGTCCAGTAATCTACCTTGCTCTCAGCCTGCTCAGCTGGAGCCTGTGGCGTCTGTGTTCCAACATTTGATATATCCAAACCATTTAAGGCATAAGCATTTTCAACCTGAAAGGCTGTTCCATCGGTATACTGTAAAAGATTGGCTGCAACAGAGCGGAAAACCACTTGATCCATCCATGAATTACTATGATCAATATAATGAGTTTGGTCTGTTTTTTCAAAACCAACCCACTGACTAATCACCAAATCAGGAGTATAACCAATAATCCACTGGTCATTAATAAGGTTGACATCGAAACTTGTTTCTGTTGTTCCTGTCTTACCGGCGATATTATAACCATAGACATCAGCATTAGTAGCTGTTCCGTTAGTAAAGGTCCCTAACATCATGGAAGTCATCTTATCAGCGACAGACTGGTCAATAACCCGCTTGCTATTGGCTTTATGATTGGCAATGATGACACCATTAGCGGTTTCAATGCGACTAATTAGGTGGGCATCCTCCATGATTCCCTCATTTGCGAAGGTTGAGTAGGCTTGGGCCATCTGCAAGGGGTTGGTGGATACGCCACTACCAATCGAAACGCCCAACACACGGTCAACATCATCCATATTCAGACCGAATTTTTGACCGTATTCAAAGGCAGCAGTGAGCCCCAAACTATGAACGGTATTCGCAGCTGGTAGGTTCAGCGAGCGAGCGAGTGCTTGATACATAGGAACAGGCTCTGATGTTGTCCCATCATAATTATGAAGACTGTAGCCATCATAAGTGGCAGTTTGATTGTCTAATTCTCTATTGATAGACCAACCGGCCACTAAGGCTGGAGTGTAGGCAACCAGCGGTTTGATGGTGGAGCCTGGACTTCTCTTTGATTGAGTGGCAAAGTTAAAGCTACGGAAATTCGCATTTTCTGAACTATTGACCCGACCAACTAAAGCACGGACTCCTCCCGTCTTAGGATCCAAGGCAACACTAGCTGCCTGAGCAGATTGACCATCATAAGCCGAGGTAGGAAAGAGGGTCTCGTCATTATAGATAACCTGCATACTAGCCTGTGATTTCTGATCCATTTCCGTATAGATACGGTAACCATTATTGATGATGTCACTTTCCTTGAGGTCATAGCGTTCAATAGCCTCAGCAACAACCGCATCAAAATAAGATGGATAATTGTAATTGCTTTGTTTCCCGCCATAATTATCATAGAGATAGTTGGACATATCCACTTGCGCACCCGCATCAGCAGTTGCTTGATCGATGTAGTTAGCATGGACCATGGCTTGCAGCACTGTATTGCGTCTGTTGGTCGCATTTTCTAGAGAATAATAGGGATTGTATATCTCTGGCCCTTTGAGCATCCCTGCGATGGTCGCCGCCTGCTCCAAGTTCAACTCTGCAGCACTCACAGCAAAGTATTTGTGACTGGCATCTTCAACACCCCATACCCCATTGCCAAAGTAAGCATGGTTGAGATACATGGTTAGAATTTCTTGTTTACTGTACTTCTTATTGATTTCCACAGCCAAGAAAAATTCCTTTGCCTTACGCGTAATGGTTTGTTCCTGGGTCAAAAAAGCATTCTTTGCCAATTGTTGGGTCAGGGTGGAACCACCACCCGATTTCCCCAAGGTTAAAATGGCTAGAAGAGTCCGTTGGTAGTTAATTCCTGAATTTTCATAAAACGATCGATCTTCCGTAGCCACAACGGCCTGCTCCAAATAATCGGAAATAGCATCCAATTCGACATAGGTCCCCTTCTGCCCGGACAGGGTTCCTGCCTCCTCACCATCCTTGTCATAAATGACAGTCGTTGTCTTGAGAGCAGCTTGTAAATCACTGACATTAGCTGTTTTGGCCAAGTAGAAGAGATAGCCACCCACCGTCAATACTGTTAGGCCAATGATAATTAAGAGAATTTTATTGATTTGGTAGCGACGCCAAAAACGACGGATTGGCTCTGGTATCCGTGACTTCTTCTTTGATTTTGGCTCTTTTTCATCACTCTGACCCCGATGGCTTCTGGATCTGGTGGCTCGACGAGAATAGTTCTCCTCTTGATTAGAACCGTATTCCTCACTCATTGCTTTTTCCCTTTCTAGTTTTTTATCATTATACTACAATAGCGCTCTTTTTTCAGCCAAAAGTCTTTTGTTAGGCCTGTGACAGCCCATAAAATCGGTCTTAGGGAGGAAAAAACACTTGACTTTGTGGTAGAATAGACTATTATACACAAAAGGAAATTCTTATGACTGAACTCTATGATATTACCATTATTGGAGGGGGACCTGTTGGTCTCTTTACAGCTTTTTATGCCCATCTCCGCCATGCTAAGGTGAAAATCATTGACTCTCTTCCACAATTAGGCGGTCAGCCTGCCATTCTCTACCCCGAAAAAACCATCTTGGATATTCCTGCCTTTCGCCAATTAACCGGTCAGGAATTAACCGATAATCTCCTGGACCAATTGGAGCCTTTTCAAACAAGCATTTGCTTAGACGAGACGGTAATCGGAATTGAAACCGGAGAAACTTTCCAGATCACAACCAACAAGGGAATTCACGCTACAAAAACAGTGATCATTGCCATGGGAGGAGGCGCTTTTAAAGCACGTCCTTTGGAAGTTGAGAATGCCGATCAATTTGATAATATTCATTATCATGTCGCCAATATCCAGCAATATGCCAATCAAGATATCGTCGTTTTAGGCGGGGGGGATTCCGCAGTGGACTGGTCACTAGCTTTTGACAAAATCGCTAAAAAAACCAGGATCATTCACCGCCGTGATGCCTTTCGGGCTCTTGAACACAGCATGGCGGACTTAAGAGCATCCGATGTCGATATTTTGACACCCTATCTCCCCAAAGCCTTACAGGGACGAGACAAGCAGGCTAAAGAATTAGTCATCCAAAAAGTCAAGAGTGATGAGACTCTAACCATACCTTTTGATCATCTCTTTGTCAACTACGGTTTCAAGTCTTCTGTTGGAACCTTGAAAGATTGGGGAATGGACTTAAAACGCCATCGCATCTTGGTCAATCAGAAACAGGAAACATCTCTTCCTGGTATCTATGCAGTTGGAGACTGTTGCTTCTATGAGGGCAAGGTCGATTTGATTGCGACAGGCTTTGGTGAGGCTCCGACTGCCGTTAACAATGCCATGCACTACATCAATCCGACTGAAAGAGTCCAACCAAAACATTCCACGAGTCTTTAATATGCAATTTACTATTCCTATTCCAGAAGCTCTGCCGACCATGACTGTCAAGGAGCTCTTAGAAGACTACTTCCTCATCCCTCGTAAAATCAGGCATTTCCTCCGCACCAAAAAACATGTTTTGGTCAACGGTGAAACCGTTCATTGGCAAGAAATCATTCAAGCTGGTGACATGATCTCTTTGACCTTTGACCAGGAAGATTATCCTGAAAAAAGCATCCCTTTAGGAGATGCCAATCTGGTTGAAGAGCTCTATCAGGATGAGCATTTTATCATCGTCAATAAGCCAGAAAGCATGAAGACCCACGGTAATGATCCAAGTGAAATCGCCTTGCTCAACCATGTCTCAGCCTATGTCGGACAAACCTGCTACGTGGTCCACAGGCTCGATATGGAAACGAGTGGTGCTATCCTCTTTGCTAAGAATCCTTTTGTCTTACCTATCCTAAACCGGCTCCTAGAAGATAAGAAAATCTCGCGTGAGTATCTGGCTCTCTGTCAAGGAAGTTTCCAAATGGAAAAACTGACCTTACGTCATAAGATTGGGCGCGACCGCCATGACAGGCGAAAACGTGTGGTTGACTCTCGAAAAGGGCAATCAGCTGTTACTCATGTCAGAGTCCTTGAGAAGATTGGCAAGAATAGTTTAGTAGCTTGCCAACTAGAAACCGGACGGACCCATCAAATTCGAGTCCACCTTGCCCACGAAAGTCATGCCATCATTGGCGACCCTCTATACAGTGACATAAGCGCCCCTCGTCTCATGCTCCATGCCAGAAGCCTCCAATTGACTCACCCCTTTACCTTGGAAAAAATCCATGTTATAGCAGACTCAAAATCCTTTGATCACTATTGCTAGTTAAACCACATATAGTTCTAGAAAAGCGTAGATAGATGAGGCACAAATCTAGTGGTAGACAAGAAATTTTACATAACATAGTTTTGACTTTCAAAGAGTAGTATAAATAGAGAAAAAGGCCTAGAAGCAGTGTCAAAATCTTCTAAGCCTTTTTCATTATTTAGTAAAATAAGTCAAGATGAGAAACAAATCTCCCATTCCTTAACCTAAATGTTTACTTGTTCTTCTTTCTTTAACAAGCCTTTCTTCATCCAGTCCTTGCCTTCGACAATTCGAGCAATCATCATGGCCAAACCTGTATCACCGGTTACGTTAACTGCTGTTGCCGGAGCGTCTGTAATGGTTCCGATTAAGACCATGATTGGAATGGCTTCTGGAGGGAAACCAAAGGCAGAGATGATAAATATCTCAGCTACATAGCCACCCGCAGGAATACCACCCATAACAACTGAGGCAATAACAGATACCACAATAGCCATTAAGATATTACGAGGTGTGACAAAGTTGACATCAAAAACTGAACACAAGAAGGCGATTTTTATAATTTGAATAACGCAAGCACCATCTTTATGCAGGTTAGCTCCTAGAGGTATGACAAGGTCGGCAATTTCATCTGGTATTCCCAATTTCTTGGCATGCTCTAAGTTGATAGGTAGAGTAGCTGCTGAAGAACAAGTCCCAAGTGCGGTTAAAGTTGCTGGTACACAGGTTTTCCACCACAACTTCACACCATCCATTCCCGCAGCAAAATAAGCTTCCAGACTTTGAGAAACAATGAAATACAGCACAATGACAACCATATAAAGTCCGATAGCTTTTGATAAAGGACCAACGACATTGCTTCCATTATTACCAATAAGAATCGCGAAATAGCAACCCAAGCCGATTGGAGCAATTTTCATAACAATACCAATCACTTTTACAATGACAGCTGTTAAATTCTCCATTAAATCGACGATTGTCTTTCCTTTTTCGCCCGCTTGAATAATTCCGATTGAGAAAATAACTGTAAAGACAATCAAGGCCATCAAATGGCTCTTAGACAAGAGAAGTGGGAAGTCTCCTACCGTAAACATGCCCAGTACATTGAGACTGCTATTAGCAGTGTCCACTTGCTCAGTAAGATTCAATGTCACACCTGCACCCGTATCAACGAGGATGGATGGAATCAACATGAAAATACAGGAAATAACACCCGTTACAAGAGTCAAAACTAAGAAAATTCCCATAATTTTTGCCAGTTTTGATAAATCTGTCATTTTCGCAATAGCTGCAGATAAGGAACAGAAGATCAAAGGGACAACACAGCAATAGAGTAAGTTGAGGAATGTATCCGCTACTGGCTGTAAAATGGAAGCTCCAGGACCCCAGAAGAAACCAATCATACCACCAATGAACATGGAAGCTAGTAAAAGAATAGAGGATCTATAGGTACGAAATAACTCTTTCATTTTTAGTTCTCCTTTTTATGTGAGTCAATCGCTGTTTTCAGCTGCTCCATTGCTCTAACCACTGTTGAGCGAGGACATGCAATATTAAAACGTTCAAATTGTGCAGTCTCAGGACCAAATATTTTACCCGAATCCAACCACAATTTTGCCTCTTCGACCATAATATGTTCTAATTCTTCATCAGTAAAACCATAGCCAGAAAAATCAATCCAGATTAAATACGTTCCTTCAGGTTCGACAAAGGTTGCTTTAGGAAAGTTCTCTTTTACAAAATCACGGACATACTCCATGTTTCCTTGAAGATAAACCAAGAGTTCGTCCACCCACTGAGCTCCCTTAGTGTAGCAAGCTTTTACAGCTACTTGCCCCATGAGGGCACCGTTTGAATAAGCGGACGCATCATTGGATACGCGATACTTCGCTCTTAGTTCTGCATTTGGAATAATGATATTTGCAGGCTGGAATCCAGCTACATTAAAGGTTTTTGATGGAGATAGGAAGAGTACCAGATTGTCATGATACTTTTCATCTAGATTCATCATACTTGTGAAGGTATTTCCAGGATAAATCAAATCACTATGAATTTCATCATCTAGCATAATGACACCGTGTTTTAAGCAAATATCTGCCAAGCGAATCAATTCTTCTCTAGTCCAGACACGGCCAATAGGGTTATGAGGATTGCATAGAATAAAGACTTTGACTTGATGGTCAATGATCTTTTGTTCAAAATCTGCGAAGTCAATAGTATAGCGGCCATTTTCATAATGCAGTTGGCTATTGATAAATTCTCGGCCATTGCACTCAATGACATTTCGAAATGGATAATAGACTGGTTGTTGAATGAGTACAGCATCTCCTGGCTCTGTATAAGCTGTGACAGCAGTTGCTAAACCATAAACAATTCCCGCACCAAGTGTCACATGTTCTGGATTGATAGTATAACCATTGCGGCTAGAGGCCCAATGATTTAAAGCATCCCAATATTCCTGATCCGGATCGGTATAGCCGAAGATTCCGTGGTCAATTCGCTTGTGAAACTCTTCAAGAATTTCATCTGGCAACTTGAAATCCATGTCCGCTACCCACATTGGCAGAAGGTCGGTACGTCCCATCCGTTCCATCCCATAATCATACTTGATACAACTTGTACCGTAGCGACTAACTTCTTGATCAAAATTATATTTTCCCATTGTTCAATCTCCTTTTCTTTTTTATTTAACCGCAATGGCTTCAATTTCCACACGTGCATTCTTTGGCAAGGCTGCAACTTGGAAGGCAGATCGCGCAGGATAAGGTTGACTAAAGAAATGACCGTAAACCTCGTTCATATCTGAAAAATCTGCTATATCAGCCAATAAGACCGTTGTTTTCACTACATTGCTCAAATCCATATCTGCTTCCTTCAAAATGGCTTGTAAATTCTGAAGTGATTGTTGAGTTTGTAATTTGATATCTTGACCAGCAAATTCTCCTGTCAGGGGATCAATAGGCAATTGTCCAGATACATAGACTGTTTGAGAGGACTGCTGTGTGTCAATAGCAGTAGAATAGGGACCAATTGCTGCCGGAGCAGCTTCACTAACTAGTGTGCGATTCATAATCGCCCTCCTTTAAAATGTTTTGATATTTTTTTTATCTTTTGATAATTATTTTATCTACACGATAATCATACTACTTTTTTCCGAACTTGTAAACGCTTTTTTATCATATTGATAAAAATTTTATCTTATTTCTTTGTTTTTTTAAAAATTTGAGCTATTATATAACTAGAGAACCATTTGTAAATAGACAGAAAGGAGCAAAAATGACCGATCAAGAATTGCTCAATTTTTACATTCAACTCCTCCCTTTCCTAGGTCAGATACTGGGAAATCATACTGAAATCGTGATTCATGATGTTAGCCAGCCTGCGCATTCTCTCATTGCCATAGAAAACCCGATTTCCGGTCGAGCAATTGGCGCCCCATTGACAGATATGTTTCGACAGATGATTGCAGACAAAGAATATGAGGAGAAAGACTTTGTCGCAAATTACAACGGTAGTTCCAAGCATACCAGCTTTCTATCCTCTACTTTTTTTATTAAAAACAAGGGTAAATTAATCGGTCTGCTTTGCGTTAATAAAGATACCAGTAGTGTCAATGATTTTACTCTTTCTTTAAAAAACCTTTTACAGGGTTTTAACCTCTCTCTTCTCCAGAATAGTCAATACTCAGAAACTTTTATCAGTAACTCTATGGAGGATGTCATAAAGGAACGCATTCAAAATACCATTGTCAAGAGCCAAACTCATCCTAAGAGAATGTCGTCAGAAGAGAAAGTCACGGTGATTAGACAACTTCAACAAGAAGGAGTGTTGACCATGAAAGGGGCTGTCAATGAAACTGCCAATCAATTGAATGTTTCCGTCCCCACCCTCTATCGCTACATGAAACGAGCATCCAAAATTGATGAAGATGAATGATCAATATGCTATTTCTTGCTGAACTGTCCTAGCATTTAAAGGGCCAACCGATTAATCTAAAAAATAGGACTAACAAACCCTTGCGCTTGTTAGTCCTATTTTTTATGATTAATCCTCTTTACTTTACTTGCTCGTCATTATAAAACATATTTCCTAAAGCAACCTTTACTTTACCTTCTTTGACATCAATGTCTGTTACGGCTAGGAGAGATTTATAATTGGCTACACTACGAGCCCCCTTTTGGTTCTCTGCAAAGACTGCTACTCCAGCTAAGCTACTGTCAAACTCCGATAGCAGACTGATCATCCCGTTAATCGTACCACCATTTTTCAGGAAATCATCTACAATGAGGACACGGCTCCCAGCAGGTAGACTGCGTTTAGACAGAAACATCTTTTCGATGCGGTCACTGGAACCAGAAACATAGTTGACCGAAACAGTTGAACCTTCTGTGATTTTTAGGTCACGGCGAACGATGACAAAAGGTACGTTTAGAACATTGGCTACAGCATTGGCCAGAGGGACACCTTTCGTCGCTACTGTCATAACCGCATCAATATTTTCGTTTTTAAAAGCATTGGCGATAATGCGGCCCACATCTTTCAAAATATGGGGTGTGGATAGCAAATCAGATGAGTAAATGTAGCCACCTGGCAAAATACGGTTACTTTCCGCAATCTTAACCCGTAAATCTTCTGCAATGGCTAAGGATTCTTCCTCTGAGATAGACGGTGTAAAGACTACTCCCCCGCTGGCTCCCGTTACGGTCTCAATTTGACCAATGGAACTTTCTTCAAAGGCTTTTTTGATGATGGCAATATCTTCTGAAATAGAAGATTTAGCAGACTCGTACTTTTCAGCAAAAGTGTTCAGACTGGTCAATTCGTAAGGGTGATTAATGAGGTAATTTGAGATAACTACCATCCGCTCGCTTCTTCTAAGTTTCATACGCTATTCCTTCTTCATTTTTTTCCATTATACCACAATCAACAGAAAAAACGAACCTTTTACATTTAAAAGCATCCGTTTTTTCGTTTTTTATTTATCAATATTCGGTTTATAGAAAGATCGGTTATCCATGGCGAAGATGCGGTTGGTCATCTCACCCTCACCAACCTTATCCAGAGCAGAAATCATCATCATCATTTCTGCGTCAATATTGTCAATCATATGCAAGATCTCTGCTTCCATGATTTGCGGACGAACAGGGCTACCGTACTCTAGTTGACCGTGGTGGCTCAGGATGAGGTGGCGCAATACTGTCACGTCTTCCTTATCATCGTCAATTCCCAACTCCATCACAACCTTGGTGATTTCTTCATTGATGAGGGAAATATGACCGATGAGATTGCCACGAACTGTATAGGAAGTATTGTCTGGACCTGTCAGTTCGATTACCTTTGCCAAATCATGGAGCATGATTCCTGCAAAGAGCAGACTCTTATTCAGTTGAGGATAAATATCACCGATGGCATCAGCTAAGCGGACCATGGTAGCCGTGTGAAAGGATAGACCCGAATAGAAGGCATGGTGATTGGTTTTCGCAGCCGGATAAGAATAAAATTCCTTGTCATATTTGCTATAGAGAGCGCGGACAATCCGTTGCCAAGTGGCATTCTCAATCCGAAAAACAATCTGGCTCAAGTATTCTTTGGTATCCTTGACATCTACAGGTGGTTTTTCCTTAAAGTCAGCCGGATCTTTTGGTTCGTCAAAACGCGGTAAACGCAGACTGATTTGGTTGACTTGAGGTGTGTTATTGTAAACTTCTCGACGTCCTTGCATGTGGACAACAACACCCGCTTCAAAGTCCTTGATTTTTCCTGGTTGAGCATCCCAAAGCTTGCCTTCTATTTGGCCTGTATCATCTTGGAACACTAAGGCTAGATAATCTTTTCCAGCTCGGGTTTGACGAACTTCCGCCGACTTAATGAGGTAGAAGCCATCAAAGAGTTCATCCTGTTTCATTTGGTTAATTTTCATCTACGTTTCTCTCTTCTTCTCTTACTTGTAAAAGGTTACGGGTTTGATCATCCTCGTAGAGTTCGATGGTTCGCAGGGTCCGCTCAATAGCAGAGGTTCTACGGGTCAAAAGCTCATCGAGATTGCTACTGGCATTGCTGAGGTGTTTTTGGGCTTTGACCAAAATGTCGCCAAATTTACCAAATTCTCCCTTGACATTGCCCAAGATCTTGCTGATATCATCTGCTGATTTTTGGATATTGAGGGTTTTGAAACCAACAGATAAGGAATTGAGCAGGGCAGACAGGGTAGTCGGTCCCGCTACCACAATCTGCTCATTGCGGCGGAGTCCATCAAAGAATTCTGGGTTGCGAACCACTTCCGAATAGAGTCCCTCTGTTGGCAAGAAAAGGATACCAAAGTTCGTGGTTTCAGGAGGATTGAGGTACTTGCCAGCAATATCTTTGGCAAAGCGCTTAATAGAGGCTAAGAGACTCTTGCGATAAAAATCGATTTGTTCCTTGTCCCCCTCCTCGTAAGCTTCTTCCAGACGGTAATAATCAGCCAGTGGAAACTTGGAATCAATGGGCAGATAGACATAGTCCTCGCCTGTCTGCCCTGGCATCTTGATAGCGTACTCCACTCGTTCGCTTGAACCGGATACCGTCACATATTCTCGTTCATACTGATTGGGTGTCAGGATGTCTTCGATAATCTGACCAAGTTGCAACTCTCCCATGATTCCACGGGTTTTGGTATTGGACAAAACTTTGTTGAGAGTACCGACATCGCGGGCCACATTTTGCATCTCACCTAGGCCACGATTGACCGATTCCAACTGTTTAGAGACTGTTTCAAAAGAAGCCTGAAGGCGGGTCTGCAAGGTTTTCTCCAATTTTTCCTCAACGGTCTGCCGCATTTCTTCTAGACGTTTTTCATTGGAAGCTTGTAGAGCCTGAAGGCGTTGGTCGGTTGCATCGCGATTTTGCAAGAGATTCTGAGTCATTTCCTGACGAATTTCTGTCAGGTGTTGGTAGAGTTCCCTACGCAGTTCTGTCAGTTCCTGATTGACAAGACCTTGTTGCATCAGGAGCTTGTGGCTGTTAGCCTCCAACTGATAGGTCAACTGGTCAGAAAGTTGATCTGCTGTTGCTTCCGCTTCTCGCGATAACTGTCGGCTCATATCCTGGTTTTTCATCCAAAGGACAGCCAAGCCGACCAGGACCAAAACCAGTAGGATAATGATGACGATGTCCATTCTAACTCCTATCCTTACTGTAAATGATGACGACATAGCCAGTATCCAAATCAATCTGGATATCGCCTTCTAAAAATTCATTGCTAGAATAGCATTTCTTAAAAAAGAAATTTTCTTCCCCCAATGGGTATTTCGCATTTTGGATGGTCAAACGACTACCATCTGATGGCATAAAGGAAATATAGGTCATTCCCTCCTTAGGCGACAGATGATGCTGACCAGCTGGACGAAAAAGGATACGGTTGTCTGCACCCACCAATTCTATTTGTCCCATAAAAGGAGCAAGCTCCGGTTCACTGGCCAAAAAGAGATTAGAGAGCAGATGATCCATCCGGCCACCCAGAGCACCAAAAACCGTGGCTTGAGCCCTGGGATATTTTGCAAAAACTGTCTTGAGGGCCAATTCCAAATCCGTATCATTCTTTTCAGCAGGTGCCACTAAAACTTCTTTGGTAATTTTCTTGATTTGTTGAAAATCTGCTGGACTGACCGAATCAAAATCTCCAACTGCCAAGTCAAGTGGCAAGTCATTGTCAAGAATAAAAAGAGAACCTGCATCCACTCCGACAAAGACATCAAAGTCTGTCTCCAGTACATCCAGGTCTCCACCTGCAAAGAGGGCAATTCTAGTCATGGAGGACCGCTTTCAAGCTATCGACATTGGCTTGAAGATTGCCTTTGAAAAGGTAAGAGCCGGCCACAAAGACGTTAGCACCTGCCTCTTTAGCAGAGAGGATTGTCTTGTTATCAATACCCCCATCCACTTCGATATCAAAGCTCAAGCCCTTAGCTTTACGCAGAGTTACCAAAGCCGCAATCTTATCTGCCATTTCAGGAATGTAGGCTTGGCCTCCAAAACCTGGATTGACCGTCATAATGAGAACCTGGTCCACTAAGTTAAGAACGTGCTCGATACTAGCTAGTGATGTTCCTGGATTGATGACAACCCCAGCCTTCATACCAGCTGCCTTGATTTTTTGCAATGCCCCGTGTATATGGACCGTTGCCTCGGCATGAATGGTCAAGATATCTGCTCCAGCACGCGCAAAAGTTTCAATATGATTTTCTGGATTGGATACCATGAGATGGCAATCAAATACTAGCTTACTATGTGGACGCATGCTAGCTACCACATCTGCACCAAAGGAAATATTGGGTACAAAATGACCGTCCATGACATCGATATGGACATAGTCAACCCCAGCTTCTTCCAGGCGTTTCAGTTCATGTTCAAAATTGGCATAATCCGCTGCTAGGATGGAGGGAGCAATTTTATAGTGTGACATAGGAACCAACTTTCTATTTTTTAAGACGGTATTGTCTCTGTAGCAACTTCATCTTGCCAAAACCGAGCAATATAAGCTGCCTAAGTGAGAGAAAAACTAAGAACTAAATGATTACTTTTTATTATTGCTTTTTAGAAACTTTCTTATAGGTTTCGCGCGTATTTTCGATTTCACTGAGGAATTGTAGGTAATTATCATACCGACTTTGTGCTACCTGTCCAGTCTCTAAAGCTAACTTAACAGCGCATCCCGGTTCATGAGTATGAGTACAGGTACGGAACTTGCAGTTCTGGCTGATCTCCGCCAATTCTGGGAAACAGTCATTGAGCAACTCGCTCTCTTTGACTTCATAGTCCAAAGAGGAGAAACCTGGCGTATCCGCAATTTTTCCACCTTTAACAGTGAAGAAACTGACGGCTCTTGTTGTGTGGCGACCACGACCCAAACTATCGGAAATCTGACCCGTCTCCAAGGCTAATTCGGGAGCAATTTTATTCAGTAAGGTAGATTTTCCAACTCCTGTCTGACCCATAAAAACGGTCACCTTTTCTCCAAGATGGGAGAGTAAGTCTTCTAGATGATAGAGGAAGGGATAACCAATCTTTTCATACATAGCTTTAAAAGCATCTAATTCAGAGCGGTCTTCTAGCAAATCCAATTTAGTAATATAGATGATTGGATCAATGGTTTTTTGCTCCAAAAGCACCAAGAAGCGATCCAGCAAATTGGCATTAAAATCGGGCTCTTTTGCCGACATGATGACCACAGCCTGATCAATATTGACGATCGGAGGACGAACCAAACTATTCTTCCGCTCATGAATCTTTAAAATATAACCTTCGGAATTTTCCTCAGCTGAAAAATCGACAAAATCTCCCACATAGGGCGTCTGACCTTTTTTCCTAAAATTTCCGCGAGCTCGTGTTTGATAAACCTGGCCATCTGTCTCTACATAATAAAAACCGGCCAGCGATTTGATAATTCTACCTTGCAATACTACTCCTTTTGGTGGACCTTGGGTCTCACCACATCATTACCCTCTATTATACCAAAAAATCAAATAGGATGGGGATTGGGTAGGCATTTCCTTTATGAAAATCTTTTACAAACAATCAAGATAGACTTGTTTTTTTGAGAAAAATCATGTATGATAATATCATTCATTACCTGCGGAGGTGGTGGAACGGCAGACACGCATGCTTCAGGCGCATGTGCCCATCGGGTGTGAGGGTTCAAATCCCTTCCTCCGCATTAGAAAGACAAGAAGAAAATCCCTACCGATTTGGTGGGATTTTTTGTTTACCTGACTTAACTCATTTTAAAGGAGCTCGTTACAGCTTAGTAGTCTGATAACTTTCTTGCCAATCTCTTGTAAAATCATCAACTGCTTTTTGGATAGACGGCATAGCAAAGCTGCTTTCAAAAACATCTGGGCTGAGGGTAACAGACTGAGCACCTGCCTTGATAGCTCTAGTAACCTGCGAAACATTTTTAAAACTTGCTGCTAGGATTTTACAACTTTTCTTCTCACGAGCGATTACTTGACTTAAATCCTGAATGACTTTCTCTGGATTGATATCCAAATTTTCCATGCGATTAAAATATGGAGCTAGATAGTCCGCACCTGCTTCAATGGCTAACAAGCCTTGAAAAGTAGTATAGATTGCCGTTGCGGTTACTGAAAAGCCTTCTGCTTTAAGTTTCTTGATAGCCACTAGACCCTCTGTGGTGACTGGTACTTTGATATAGGTATTCGAACCACATTCTTGAACGATACGAATCGCATCTTCCAAGATTCCTTGGCAGTCTCTAGCAATTACTTGAACATGAATAGAAACTGAATCTCCAATGATGTGACGAACTTGTCGAATCTGTTCAAAAAATGGAACTCCACCTTCTAACTTAGCAATTGATGGGTTTGAAGTAAGACCAGCAAGAGGCAAAATTCGATGCCATTTCTTTATTGCTTCTAAATTTAGGCTATCCAACATATAGTCCATTTTAATTCCTCCCTTTTAAAAATCTTCTCTGTCACCGCCATTTTTACTAGACAGTTTCTTTTAACTCCTTCTTACGAGAATTTAAGCCGTCATTTTTATAATTGTTCCCTTTTCTAATGTAGGAAGACAATCTGCTTGCGCATGTAATGTTCCGGGAAGAGAAACATCTGCTGAACCATCAAAATTCACACTGATATGACCCAAATTTCTTAAATTTTTCTCTACTAAATCGCCAACAGCTGTAATGACAAACTCTTGATTGTCAATGATTAATTTTCCCCCAACTTGGATTGGACCATTTAGGTTTTTATTGTCAATTGAAAAGCAAAATTCTGCTAGGTCGGCTGGAGCTTCCTCACCAAAGAGGATCAACATATTGGCCCCTTCAATCATTCCAAGTGCCTCTGGCCCGATAGCGACTACTTTTGTTTCAAAAATCACTGACATGTTTTCCTCTTTTCCTTAAGTAAGTTAATAATAAGAGGGTTGAGAGGGAAGTCGATGTAAGTTTCCAAATTCCATTCCAACCCACCCTTATTATACTCTTTTCCTTGTTATTTTGAAGTCTTTTTCATTTTATTGATAGAGACCGATTGAAGCAATCCAAGCCACAATAACACGCGGAACACCACTTAAGAAGCGTGAATACAAAACTGACGGTACCCCAACTTCAACAGTTTCTGCTTCAGCCTCTGATAAACCAAGAGCAACCGGAATAAAGTCACAACCATTTTGTGTATTGATAGCAAAGAGAGCTGGAAGGGCCATCTGTGGTGGAATATTTCCTTTGCCAATCTCCACACCAATCAGTGTCCCAATGATTTGCGAGATAACTGCACCTGGACCAAGGAGAGGGGATAAGAAAGGAAGCGAACAGATGAAGCCGATAATCACCAAGCCCCAAACGTTTCCAGCTAAAGGTACCATGAGTTTTGCAATCCAGTTACCAACCCCCGAACCATTGATAATCCCAATCAAAAGAGATACAAAGGCCATAAATGGCAAGATGGTATTGAGCATGGTTTGAATAGCATCACGCGCCGCTTGGTTAAAAACAGCAACTACTTTCCCAGCTCCCATACCAATACGAGCTACGAAACTTGATTCCGCTCGTTGTTCGGTAATTTTTTTGCTTGTATCATAAGTACCTGTCTTCGGAACTTCTTGAACCTCTTCAAGAATTGTTGCTGTTTCACCTGTTGCTGTAATTTGATTCAAGCCAACTGCTGAAACATAAATGTCTTCTGTGATGTATTGTGCAAGAGGTCCTGATTTACCGGTTGCTACAATGTTAATAGTTGGAATCCCTTTTTTAGGATAAATTCCACAACGAAGCGTTCCGCCACAATCCACAATTGCAAGTGCAATTTCCTCATCAGGAATAGAGGTTTTGAAACCATTAACAGCTTGCATACCCGTCAGATCCGCAATTTTATCGACGATTGCCGGTTTTTCACCTCCACCAGTAATATAGATAAATTTATGTTTTGCTTCAGTTGGTGTAATAACCAAAGGACCACCAAATCCACCGCTACCTTTAACAACTTTAATGCTATTATATGCCATGATTTTTCTCCTCTTCCTTGTTTAGTTCAGTGTCTTGCTCAAGGTAATGCCCTGTTGTTTACATACCCAGGCAATCGTAAAGTCAGTAATCCAACCTGCAAAAAAGTTCATGACAAGTCCGACTAACATATAGCGGATTGCTAAATCCATCGTACTGAGCCCAAGAGCTTCTACACCAGTTGCAATCCCCAACCATACAAAGAGCTCCCCTGGATTAATGTGCGGAAAAACACCGTTTGAAGTGTGACAGAATTGCATCTGAGATGCTACAAAACCTGGCTTGTAAAATTCAGGCATAAAACGTCCCATAGAGATAGCCATTGGATTGCCCAGCATGAAAGCTGAAATAAATGGCAAAATCATATAGCGACTGATTGGATTTTTTGCTGAAACTTGTGCTAATTTATTGACCCTCTCCTCACCAAGTATAGCAATTAAGGCATTCATAGCAACCATCAGCATAAGAACAACTGGAACAATCCCAGTCATCCACGAAATAAAGGTTTCCCCACCAAGTTGGAAGAGTTTCATAAAACCTTCAGCAAATTTAATAATGAAATCCATAGTAAACTCCTTTTTATATAAAATACAAAGATTGTTAGAAATAAAGCAAAACTAGGAATTTAGGCCAAGTACCAAAAGCACTGGAAAAATTATCTTTTTGCACAACTCCTAGGTCATGTTAAAGTTCTTAAGATACAAAGGCCACCGGCCTTATACAAATCATTTTAGATTTCAAGTGAAATCCTATTGTTTTTTAAACTGAAATTTTAAACGGGTCACTAGCATTTTGATCTGCATAGTAACATCAACAACTGGTGTATATTTCGGAACATCTTTGTAAACACCAGCTTCAACTCGAAGAAAAACTTCACGTGCATCTTCAATGGCAATTTGCAAAAGCTTATTTTCTTTGCGAACCAGTGGGTTATAATGATCAAAATAATGAATATCTTGTCCGAGATAGTCGGGCATTTCCCTAAATTTTGCAAGAACGGTAACTCCTTGCATCTTCTGAGCAGCTAAAACTTTTCCATCCTTGTCCAGAGCAAACATCACAATGGTTCCAGATTTAATCTTTCCGGAACGTCTTCCAATCGCTACCCTACCGATCCTTCTCAATTGACCATAGGTCATGTTGAAGTTCTTAAGTTGTTTTAATCCAAGCATTATTTGTAAGGTGTAGGCAGCTAGACAAACAATAGCAAATACGATTATGAAATTCATTTAGAATACTCCCTTATTCCTTGTTAAGTCGATGAAATCTGCCTCAGTGCGAATGGACGTCAATGCTTCTTTTAAGTTCTTATCGCCAGCAATTCTGAAGATATCATCATATAGTTCTAACAATTCAGTCTCCATCTTGTCTTCAATCTTTGGAGGGATGGCGACAAGGAAAATCAAGTCAACAACTTCACCTTTTTCACAATGGGTCTCATCAAGAACTCCGAGCATGAGAATCGTTTTGTTTCCAACTTGATTAATGGTATGGGGGAAACCGATACCGTTTCCAAAAATGGTGGATTCTTGCTTTTCTCTCTCTAAGGTTCGTTCCCTGAATCCAGAATCAACCAAATCCTCTTCTTCCAACAAGTCAACCATCCTAATCAAATAATCCTGATAAGAGGCTTGCTGCGGAAGATATAAGAATTTTAAAAGGATGGTTTCCAAATGTTTTTGGTGATAACAATTGACCCTTTGCCATTCATCCCTCAGCCACTGATCGTCAAAAAGATTTGTAATCTGAATCACTGGTGATTTTAAACTAACTAGTTTTAGCGGAATAGTAGTGAAGACAGCAAAGTAATCGTCATCTCTGTTTGGATTAAATTCTTCTTCAGAATATTGCTTTATCTCAATATCCTGACCCAAGACTCGCTTTAACTGTCGGCAAATCATATTAGCTGTTCCCCGACCAGTGGTACAGACAACTGCAATTTTTCGATTTTTACGGTCTCCTTCAAAACTCTCTTCCCTCAATATCATTTCGAAGTAGAGTGCCAAGTAGCTCAGTTCAGATAATTCCAATTCATAGCCAAACTTACTTTGTAACTCTTGGCCAGCAACTCGAGCCATCTCGAAAGCTAAGGGATACTTACTTGGGATGTCTCCATGAAAGATATCTTTGGCTTGCACATGGAATATCAAGCGGTTAAGCAGAAATTTCAAATGTGTGTAGATTTCGAGATAGAGGCGCTCCTCGTCAAAAGATAGCAAAAGTGTATTCTGAATTTTTTGGACCATACTTTTGAAAAGAAGTTGTAGTTCTTTGCTTTGTGTAGATTTGTAAGATAGACCATCTATATACTGAGTGTTCAAGGGAAAGCTAATGAAATCTTGCTCATACTGACTAAGAGAAATTTGGTACGTTACTTCTAAATGATAGATTAGCTGACCGATAATATCCGAATCAGGTAACTCATTGCTATAGTATTTTATAGAAGTATCCAGTTGTTTTTTACGAGATAATCTAGAAACAGTGATGGAGATAACCTTGGTCAAAAGTTCTTGTGTTTTTTTAGGAATCCTATATGTTTGATAGAGCTTTTCTAAAAATATAGATGTCTCTTTTTTTAAACTGTCCGAATCAAAATAGGAATAGACATGATGAATATAGAAAAGTCGTAAATTTAATTCCGAACCTATAACCTCTAGTCCTCGATTAGGTTTCCCCACAATGTTAACTTGATAACCCTTTGCCAAATCCTTGACATTCCGTAAATCTTTGTTGATAGTTGTCCGACTAACGCCAATCTCTTCAGCCAAATCATCAATCAAGAGCGGTTCTGAAGTTCTAACCAAACGCTTAACTAGGTAGGAAGAACGTTTACTGGAAGAGTTAAAATCACTCTCCTTGCGCAAGCTTCCAGACAAGACTTCTTCCAAACGACTATAATCATAGACTTCTAGTCGTAAAGTATTGCCAACCTGTTTGATTTGGATATCGGAATCTAGTATTTCGTTTAATTGCTCAATACTTTTTTGTAGGGTAGACATGCTGACATTCAAATTTGAACGCATCTCTTCTAAAGTGATAACATGTCGTGCTACTAAAGATTCTAAGATACGATACCACCGATTTACCAATGCCACAATTTCCTACCTCAACTTTTATCCGCGAGTTTTTCCACCTGCTACATTACTTGTAATTCCTGTGATGTAGCTTGAACGGTCAGAGATGTAATAGGCTACAAGATCTGCAACCTCACGCAAGTGACCACTGCGCCCCAGCGGAGTGGTGCTGGTTGAAGAATAGCCTGCACGAATCTCATCAACTGTTTTTCCTCTAGTATACCCGAGTGCTTCTTCATAGGCAAGAGTGCGTAAGCCTGTAGCTTCCATAATCCCTGGTGCAACTCCAACAACACGAACATTGTACTTACCAAGTTCCTTAGCCCAAGAACGAGTATAACTATAGACGGCAGCCTTAGTAGCCGCGTAAGCACTCTGACCTTCAGACCCCTCCAGTCCAGCTTCCGAAGCCATATTAATAATGACACCTTTCTTTTTCTCGACTAAAATTCTACCAACAGCCTGGCTAACTAGATAAAGTCCCTTTTGATTAATCATGGTAATTTTCTCAAAGGTAGTATCATCCAATTCGTACTGGCCATGCGGATCCTTGGGATCAATCAAGAGTCTTGGGATGTTGATACCAGCATTATTAACCACTGCATCAATCGTTCCAAAATGGTCCACCGTAGCAGCTACCGCTGCTTCAACCTGTGCACGAGATGTTACATCTACTTCTTGGAAAAACAGATTCTTGTGACTAAGCTCATTGTTTGTCAAATCAAAATTTGCAACCTTGACACCTAATTCTAGAAGTTCTTCTGTGATCGCTTTGCCAATGCCAGAAGATCCTCCAGTTACCACAACTGTTCTACCAGTTATATTCAACCAATCCGTCATTTCATCCTCCTTTTTGTGATATCTATTTGACAGCTCTATTATAAAACGCTTTCACAAAGCAATTAAGACACACTTTTTTAGAAGATAAAAAAATATGCTGACCTAATTTCTAGCATACTGCTACTTGAGGCGCATGTGCCCATCGGGTGTGAGGGTTCAAATCCCTTTCTCCGCATTAGAAAGACAAAAAGAAAATCCCTACCGATTTTGGCGGGGATTTTTCTATTTCACTTGATACGCTAGGCCAAGCACGCCTGTCGTCATGGTTTCACACTTCAATAATTCCAGATCAGCATCAACTCCGTCAAAGAAATGTAATCCACTACCAACTAGTACAGGCGATACAGTTAATTTCAGCTGATCAACCAACTTTTCCTTGAGGAGATATTGTGCCAGACGAGGGCTTCCTAGAACCACGATATCCTCACCATCTTGCTCCTTCAATGTCTGAATCTGGCTGACAAGATTTTCTTTGACAAGACGGCTATTGTTCCAGTTGACCTCATCAAGAGTTCTTGAACAAACCACTTTTTCCACAGCTTGAATCCAGACTGCATGGTTTTGTTCATGCGGACTGGCCTCCGGATTGCCTAACATGGTTGGCCAATAGTTGTGCATCATTTCATAGGTCCCACGTCCCCATAAAATGGTATCACAAGTCGATAAACCTCGATTAGCAAATGCTTCCAGCTCTTCATTGTAGCGAATAAAGCCAATATCCATTGCCCCATTGGGGCCCTCTACAACGCCATCCAATGACATGTGTAAAAAAACAACTAGCTTTCTCATTAGAATCCCACTTCCTTAAGCGCATCTGCCAATCGTCCAAAGTCAGCAATGGATAGAGCTTCACCACGAATGGTTGGCTTAATTTCTGCTATTTCTAGCGCTTTTTCTAGTTTCTCTTTGGTTTCTTCAGCTTTGCCAAAATGACTGGTCAGATTGTTCCAGAGGGTCTTTCTACGATGGACGAAACCTGCTTTTGATACACGGAAGAAAAAATCCTCATCCTGAACTTGAACCAGGGGCTCCTCGCGACGAACCATTTTAAGAATAGCCGAATCCACATTTGGAGCTGGCACAAAGACCGTTCTCGGCACGATAAAAGCCACTCTGGCTGTCATATAGTATTGAACAGCGATGGATAACGACCCATAAGCCTTGGTATTTGGCTCCGCCGAAATGCGGTCCGCCACCTCCTTTTGCATCATGACCACAAACTCACTGAAAGGAATCTTGGACTCAATCAGGTGCATGAGAATCGGTGTCGTGATGTAATATGGGAGGTTAGCTACTACCTTAATCGGTAGGTCTGGGTTGGCAAAATCCTTGATACGGGTCTGTAAATCTGATTTTAAAATATCTTCATTGATAACTTGAACATTGCCAACATCACGAAGAGTATCTTCTAAAATAGGTACCAAACGGTCATCGATTTCAAAAGCCATGACCTCGGCAGCATTTTCCGCCAAGAACTCGGTCAAGGCTCCAATACCAGGACCGATTTCAATAACATTGACATTTTTGTCAATCTCCGCCGTATCCACGATCTTCTGTAAAATATTGGTATCGGTCAGGAAATTCTGCCCGAAGGATTTTTTAAATGTGAAACCATGTCGCTCCAAAATAGCGCGGGTTACGTTTTTATCTGCAATTCTCATGTGTGTTCTCTCGTTCTTACTTATAATGGTCCTTGACCGACAGAATATGAATCTTATCTTCTTCTATCATGTAAACCAATCTATTCTCCGCATCAATTCGCCGTGACCAGGCACCTTGGTATTCATACTTCAAGGGTTCTGGCTTTGCAATCCCTTCAAAGGGATGTCGCTGGATATCTTTGATAATCTTATTAATCCGCTTTAATGTTTTTTTATCTTGACCTTGCCAATAGAGGTAATCTTCCCATGCTTCAGATGTAAAGTAAATCTCCATGGTTTATTCCTCAATTAAGGTGTGCAATAGAGTTTGTCCTGCTTTTACCTGATCTATCCCTCGCGTAATCTTCTCGGATAGATATGGATTTTTGGCAATAGATAAGGTTTCTTGGATACTATTCCATTCACTTTTCGAGATGACGACGATATCTTCTTCTGGATTTTTATTGACAACAACTAAAGGCTCAAATTCATCATTGACCTTTTTCATATAATCCTTCAAATGGTTACGAAAATGAGAATAAGCAATGGCTTCCATAGTCTACCTCCTAGATTAAACTTTACCTTTAGTATAGTCAAAAAAAACAGAGTTGTCAAAGTTTTTGTACAACTCTGTTTTTTAATATTTCTGACAAGCTAAATCACCGCTCCCAATAAATCCATAACCGTCGCCAACTCTTGATTAACCTCTTTAGGTCCAAGAATTTTGTATTCATCACACCAGAAATAGACTATTTCTAACTCTTTACCTGTCCACTCTCTTACATCAATAGCGATATAAGAAAAAGGAGCGAACTCTGGTGTTTGCACGAATATCTGAACGGTCAATTGTTGATAAACAATCCTAGTATATAAGTAAAACTCTCCAGAATCACCTTTACTTTCTTTCTGAAAAAATTCTGAGCAAAATTCTTCAAAAAAACTAAGATTCTGCTGGTACCAGTTCTTAACAAGATAGCTGATTATCTGAAACTGTTGCAATTCCTGCTCACGGTTCTCTTCCATACCCCTCCATCACTTCCTCGACTTCTTCTAGGCTAATTCCAAATAATTCCAAGCGTTTGAGGAGTTGTTTGCCATTGCTGTAGCCGATGCGCAAGCCTTGCCCCAGATATTCTCTGCGGCGACGGCTGTCCGTTCCCATAAGTAGGCCCAAGCGCATGAGATCAGACTTGCTAATGTCGAAGTTATTCTCATCATCGTAATGACCAAGGACGCCAGATAAAGCTTTTTGTAGGTCTTCAAAGTTGGCATGCTCGATTCCCAATGAGCGCCCCTTGCTCTTTGAGCCAGGACGAGCTTCATCACGATTAAGGAAGGCATGTTTAGCAGTCGGTATCGCTTGCATGATCATTTTGCGAATACGTTCACCATTGTAGTCTGGATCAGTAAAGACGATAATCCCACGGAGTTCGTGGAGCTTAGCAATACGTTCTAGATCATCCTCATTAATGGCTGAGCCTCTAGTCTCATAAGTGTCCACCTCATAAAAACGCCGTAAATTAGCTGTATCATCCTTGCCCTCGACAACAAGGACCTCTTGAATCTTGATTTTATCAGTCAAGTTTAAATAACCTCTTCGCATTCTCTGTGGTCGCTTGCGCTACCTCTTCTGCAGTCAAACCCCTAATTTCTGCCATCTTATCGACCACGTAGCGGGTATAGGCTGTGCGGTTTTCCCGTCCACGTTTGGGAACTGGAGCTAAGTAAGGTGCATCTGTTTCTACTAAGATTTTGTTCAAGGGGAGCTGTTTAGCTGCTTCTTGCAGGTCTATTGATTTCTTGAAGGTTAACACACCTGAGAAGGAAATCATCATACCCAGATCAACAAAAGCCTGCGCTTCTTCTAAAGTCCCAGAGAAAGAATGCATAATGCCACCGCGAGGACCAACGCCAGCCTCCTTGATGACCGCATAGGTATCTTGCAAGGCATCACGAGTGTGGACAACGAAGGGCAAGTTATAGTCCTTTGAAAGCTGAATCTGCCGCTTGAATACCTCAATCTGAACTTCCTTAGGATCTTCCATCCAGTAGTAGTCCAAGCCAATCTCTCCCAATGCAATTACCTTGCGGTTCTTGAGATGACTGATAAGATAGTTTTCTGCCTGCTCATCAAAGGAACCTGCTTCGGTTGGATGCCAACCGATGGTAGCATAGATTTCAGAATGTTGACTTGCCAATTCAAGAGCCTTTTCAATAGTTGGACGATCAAAACCGACCACATTGTGAATGGTTACTCCCATTTCTTTGGCCAAGGCCAATTCTTCTTCCACACGGCTCTCAAAGGCTTCTACATTGAGGTGGGTATGGGTATCGAAAATTGCTAGTTTTGCTTCATTTATCATGTTCTCATTATACCACAAAAAAAGGTTGGAATTGACTTCCCCAACCTTTAAAGATGCTTATTTACTAAGGAGTGAGCTTATCATCTCTTGATGATAATAAGCTAGATAGACGACAAGCAGAATGACAAATAGGACAAGGAGAAACCTGATGACGCTTCTGACAAGCTTGAGGACAATAAAGACAAGTATCGAAAAAATCAACCAAATCCAGGCTCTATTGTTCACAAAGGACGGAACTGCAAGCAGATTTCCCCTCATAGGACTTCCTCTATTAAAGAGAAAAAGTCCAGTTATCAGGGGATGGTACTTGATGAGACTGGAAAATGTTCTCAACTATCGGATACTCTCATTCTGGATATAAATCCCTGACTGCCTGGATATCCCTTTCTTGAATACCGTGATAGGAACCAGCAGACTGCATGACCGAATCATGGTCATCATCATGATCTAAGCCAATGGTATGCCCTAACTCATGCTCAGCCGTATGAACAATCCTATCAAAGGTATAGCCATAACGGTCATTTTTCAGATAGAAGGCATTTAAATAAACCCTAGCACTGACCAGTTGATTGGTGGGGGCATTGGTCTTGATCTCTGCCAAACCGGCAGCTTGTGACTGTTCATCAGAATAATCCCTAGCAAGAATATTCGCCTGACTAACATCTTCCGTCAGGACGAAGGTAAAGGCAGTTGTCGCATTCCAGTTGGCAACAGCTGTCTCATAAGCTGAGCGAAATTCGGAATCTGTACTTTCTATATAAACCGTTGCGCTATTGCTGGCCCAGCGGGCTCCAGAATAGGAAGCATAATCATCCGTTTGTAGGCTCTCTAAGCTATTCAATAGGTCTCTGGTCAAGTTGCCTTGATTGTTGGCAAAGTAGACCATCGCATTGTCAAAAATAACCGAAAGGTTCCGAGCGACTTGAGAGGTCCCATTATTAGCATAAATATAGAGTCCGACCATCACCACGGCAAAAACAAAGACTGTCTTAACGAAACTCCAGACTAAGGAGATGGTAAATCGGATAAGCCTTTTAGGAATCGATAGTAAGAATTGAACTAGTTTTTTCACACTTTACCTCATTTAGGAATCATAGAGTCGAAATTTCTATCCAGTATAGCAAAGGCAATCTCCAAAAAGCAACCAAAAGGCTGTCTGTTACAGACTTGTAAAGCTAGGATAATCTATCTGCTTTTTTACTACTCGTTCTGTTACAATCATTCCAGATCTTCTCAAGTCTTGCGACGAGAAAAGAAGGAGAAAAAAACTTCAGAGTATAGTAAAAGGCATAGGATTCCGTTCTCAAAACGTTCAATCTATACCTTCTTACATATTCACTTTTTCAAAAGAAAAACGGAGTTTTGAGTTTTGTCCAGACTCTCTATCTTTATTTCAAGTCTTCAAACTTACCGTCTTTGACTTCTTTCATCCCGAGTTTTTCAAAGTTTTCTTTTGTCAACTTGTAACTGAGATACTCTGCCTTCTTCCCATTAGCTGTCTGCAGCGGCATCAACTTACCTAATTCGTCAAAATCAACTTCGACAAGATCAATGCTTGTTGTTTCAATCAGTCGGTCTTCCTTGTACTCAACATCATGCGTGATGCCTTTGATGCCATTCCATTGATTACCACCTTGTTCTGCTATAAACTGCTTACCATCTTCTTTTGAATTTCCACCAAAAGCAGTATAAAGAACTGTGCTCGTCGTTTTCAGCAAGGTCATCTTATCGCCCTGATATTCGATATGGTTGCGGATATCACTTTGTCCCGGTGTAAACAGTTGAAACTCAACCGATTCTGATTTTGCTGTTCCACAAGCAACCAAGACCACTGCTCCGAGCAAGGCGAGTACGCCTGAGATAACTTTTTTCAGTTTCATAATCTTACTCCTTTTTGTTATTTTTCCTTAGTCTACTCCTTTTTCATCCTTTATACAAGTAAAAACCTTTTGTTCGGAAGGAAAAGAAAAAAGCTAGCCTTGGCTAACTTTCAGACTGAAGACAAAGTCCTCGGAATTAGGTTTCTAAGGGCTTTTCTTTGTGAATAGGAGTATAATTACAGTATCTAGTATGAGGAGGTTTGGCTATGCTTCATAAGGAAAAACCAGATTACAACCGCAATCAATATGGTTTCTATACACTGATGACCTTGTTCCAATTGATCATTTCCTTCGTCAAGTTGATGAGGTGATTGATTTTAACTTCATTTATGAGTTGGTAGAGGACACCTACTCAACCACAGACCCAGAGAGCGGTTGGTTTCATAAGGGCGAACATAAGGAAGTATTTGCCTATTCTGCTCAGGTAGCTTGTGATAAGCACGGTTGGGCACTGGCTTATACAGTTGAGGCAGGCAATATTCATGATAGCCAAGCTTTCCCTACTCTATTTTCTAAAATTGAACCCTTTCAACCACACTACCTGATTGCGGATGCCGGCTATAAAACACCAAGTATTGCCAAGTTTCTTCTAGACCAAAATATTACTCCTGTTTTTCCATACACTAGACCTAGAGGAAAGAAAGGGAAACTACGACCAAAAGATTTTATCTACGATGAGTATTTCGACTGTTACCTTTGTCCAGAAAATCAAGAACTAACCTATCGAACAACAACCCGTGAGGGCTATCGTGAATACAAGAGTGATCCTAAAATTTGTGCACAATGTCCTTTACTATCTGTCTGTACAGAAAGCAGAAACCATCAGAAGGTTGTGACGCGTCATATATGGAAAGAGGCCCTTGAGATTTGTGAAGATATCCGACATCAAAAAGGAATGAAGGAGCTTTATCAGAAGCGTAAGGAAACCATTGAACGGCTCTTTGGAACAGCCAAAGAGTACCATAATTTGCGCTATACAAGAGAAAGAGGAAAGTCCAAAATGGAAGACAAGGTTGGACTGACTTTGGCATGTCTCAATATCAAAAAACTGGTGAAAATGATGGCTGGGAAGCCTTTTTATTTTGTCCAAATCTGTCAATTTTCACTACATTTCGCATCATTATTCCGAAAATGTAAAAAAGACAAACCTCCAAATGAAGTTTGTCTTCAATCTGAAAGCTAGCCTTGGCTAACTTTATGGTCATTTCAGTCCCAGTTTTTTCATTTCTAACTCGATCAGGCTGTAGGCTTTTTGCCAATCTCTCTCCTGCGAAATATCCAAATCATCCGTTGAAATCTTCATCTTGGGACCGTAGTTGTAGTCTTCATACCACTGAGCATAGTGCTTGTGGAGCAGCTGATAGTAAGCCAAGAGTTCTGGATTATCTTGCACCTGTTCGTAGCTACGTCCGCGTTTTTGAATATTGTCGATAATCGTCTCAAAACTAGCATCCAGATAAATCAATAAATCCGGTGCTTTCTTGGGGAGAGCCTCAATCTCTTCCATCATATTGTCCAAGAGCTCCAAATAGATGGCATATTCTTCCTGACTGATGCTGCCTTGCAACATATTGATATAGGTGAAGAGAGCGTCCTCGTAGATGGAACGATCGAGGATATTGTTGTCCGATAAATAAGCCTCTTTGATGGACTTAAAGCGTTTGTTTAAAAAATAAATTTGCAAGACAAAACCATAACGATCCGGATCTTCATAATATTTATCTAGAATAGGGTTATCATCAACAGGTTCAAAAAAGGCTTGCGTCCCTAATTCTTGCGCCAACCGATTGGTATAAGTGGTCTTTCCTACCCCAATCATCCCTGCTAAAATAATCACTATTTCAATTACCTCCAAGTCATCAGCCTAGCCCATTCACTAGAATTTTTAAAAAATGATATTCTTCTTCAAAAAAAAGCAACAGACTCGAGTTTCCGTTGACTTCTTCTTCTTTTATTAAGCTACCGCAAGCACTTTGCGTCCTTTACGACGACGAGATGCTAAGACACGGCGACCATTTTTAGTGGCCATACGGTTACGGAAACCGTGTTTACGTGCGCGACGGATTTTACTTGGTTGAAAAGTACGTTTCACAATGAATACCTCCTAATAGATTTTCGTATTCGTTTAGCCGGCTAGTTTGATCAGTTACTAAACATACCCAACTATTTTATAACAACTAATGCCCCTTGTCAAGAGATTCTTTTCGCTCTCGTAATTTTTCATTGATTTTAGCAACTTTTTGCTGGGTTAAATAGACCACCACAAGCCAAACCAAGAGATAAATCACTATAAATTGGAGGAGGCTATACAGTGAGAAGAGGTGAACTTCCGTATCTACTTGCCAGTTTAGAAAAAGAAACAAGCTATAGATAAGAAGAAAGTGGAGGAATAATCTCCATGAAAAAGCTGGTTTTTCCAGCTCAAAAATTAGGCTAACGAGACCCATACACCCACTGACAAGAACAACTGTTACAATATGTCCCACCGTCTGTGTGACCGCACCATTCGCCAACAGAGTCAAACTATAGATAATACCGCCAAAGCCAATCCCAATTAGAAAATAAAGGATGACTGTCTTCAAATTAATATTCATATTGCCCTCACAGCCCCAATCGTTTTTCTAAGTTTTTCAGATAGCGCCTGCTAACATCAACCTTGCGTTTCCCAGTTAAAATAGCCAGCATATTACCAGAAAAACTAGCTTCCAGAGCTTCCAAATGGTTGATATTGATAACTCCATGCTTTGAAACTTGGATAAAATCTGGATTGTTGAGCCGCTCTTGAAATTTATAGAGTCGCTCAGTGGTCACTTGTCGCCCTTTTAAGGTATCCAGAATCAAACGAGTCCCCTCCACATCTAGTGACACCAATTCTTTGACCTTAAGCATCTCTATGCGATCAAGCGTTTTAATGGGCAGAATCCTAGGAGCTTCTTCCTCATAAAGACGGATATAATCCATTAACTGCTTCACTCTGGGCGTTAAATCTTGACTACTGATCAAGACATCAATCTGATTGATTTCTAGATTTTTTTCCTCTTGAAAACGAATATCCACCATTCTCTCTCCCTTTGTTTATATGTCTACCATCATACCCTTTTTAGGTTTTTTCTGCAAGAGCAGGACAAAGAGAACAAACAAGCTACTAGCTACCAGGGTCAGAAGGAGTACAATCGTTTGATGTAAACTCAGCATACTTTCCCATTTGAGACCAATTCCTAAATATTCCTTGGCATCCATGCCCGCTAGGTTCCAATCTGTCAGAGATTCCTTAATGAGGATTTGTCGAAAAGCAGCAGCGACATAGGCCGCAGGTGTCAGCTTGACCACAGTTTGTGCAAAGTCAGGCAAAGCGCCAATAGGCATATAAACGCCGACCAGAAAGCCTGATGCTGTGCCCACAATCAGAGCCAAGCGTTCAGCTACTTCAACAGTTTTGATAAAGCAACTACTAATCAATCCCAGAAGAGATGCTAAGAAAGAACTCAAGATCATAAGACCAAGCAAAAACGGATACCGAGATAGGCTAATCACTAGTTGGTCTTGCCAATAAAAGTAACCAGCCATAATCCCATACATGATAAGCTGCATAGCTACACCAATCAAGCTAGCACTTATCAAGTAGGTCACATGTAACCTACGGGGAGATATCCCCGTCAAGAGGAAATCGTCAAATTTCTGATTTTCCTTGTCCCTGATAAGACGAGAAATTCCCGTCCAGGTTGTTGTAACCCCAGTAACTGCTAAAGTTCCACTCATGACCCACTGATCAAGAATCACTGCTGGATGCTGGACGGACGACCAAGCATCCAGCATATTTTTCTGTAGAAAAACAATATAAAGGGCAAAAGCAATCCAAGCTCCCATCAGAGAGAAAAAGACACTGGCCTTGTTGCTAAAATAAAGTGAAAGTTGTCGTTTAATACTGGCAATCATGAGGGTACCTCTCTTCCTGTGATGGCGATGAAGGCTTCGTTGATAGTGCCTTGTTTGAATTCAAAATCGGAAATGATAGTTTGGTGCTGGTGGAGAAGTTTCATAACTTGCTGGGAAGTCAAACCTTCAAGGAGATAGCCGTCTTCTACTTCATTAACATCTAAATCCAAGTCTTTGATAGCTTTTTTGTCTCTTAATTTTAAAAGCAGTTGACTCTTGGCATATTTCTTTATGAGGTCAAGGGCGCTTCCTTTGGCTAAAATTTGTCCCCTATCAATAACATAGGTCACTTCGGCATTTTCTGCTTCTTCCAGATAATGAGTGGTCAAAAAGATAGTCAAACCTTGCTCTCTTTTCAATCGGTAGAGTAGATCCCAAATCATCCTGCGCGTTTGAATATCCAAACCTGTCGTCGGCTCATCTAAAAAAAGCAATTCCGGCTTATTGAGCAGGGCACGAGCAATGTCCACCCTCCTACGTTGTCCACCAGACAGGGTTCCATATTTTTGATTAAGAACTTCCTTTAAGTCCGTCAATTCTACCAATTGTGCCTGCCAATCCTTGTCCAAGTTGTCATAGAGACCTGCCCGGTACCGGAGATTGGCCATAACTGTCAATTCTGGATCTAAGATGCTCTCCTGAAAAACAATCCCGATTTTCAAATCTCTTGCCAAAAATATTTGCCCAGAACTGGACTGGAGCAACCCAGTCAGCATCCTGATGGTGGTTGATTTGCCTGCTCCATTGGTTCCGAGATAGGCTACCAGACTTCCCTTAGGAATTTCTAAATTGAGTTGCTCCACTACTTTCTTTTTTCCATATAACTTGCTTAGATTTTTCGTTTGAATCAACATGATGTTTCCTCCTTAAACTTTAACTTATCTTAGCAAAAAGAAGGATACTTGTACCGCAATCGTCGCTAAGCGGTTAAAATGGAAGCTTATGCGGTTGAAAAATGCGCTAAAAAAGCCGAAGACGATCTTCAGCTTCTTCTTATCTATGGTATTTAGTCGCGGTTGCCTTCAATATCTACGACAACATAACGGTTTGGTTCGTTTCCTTCTGAGTAACTGGTCAAACCGGACATTTTAGAAATGATGCGGTGAATAATCTTACGTTCACTGCTAGACATTGGGTCCGTGTGGTAAGCTTCCTGATCTTCCAGTACACGCTCTGCTAATTTCTGAGCATAGCCTTGGAGAACTTCAGCACGATGCTCTACATAATCATTGACATTGATGGTGATGTAGAAATTGCGCTCATAACGATTATAAAGGAAGTTTTGAGCCAAGAGTTGCAAGGCTTTCAAGACCTTTCCATGGTAGCCGATGACACGACCAGGTTCATTGGTATCCACTTGGATGTTAATGGTACGGCGGTTATAGGAACTCTCAATACGAGCCTCAACATCCATGTCATCCAAAATCTCTTGAACATAGGCAGAAACCTCTGACACTACTTGCTCAATAGCATAAGAAGGTTCAACCTTGATATCTAAATCAGAGAAAGTTTCGCTCTTAGGCTTGAGATCCTCATCCTTGATAATTTCGATTCGACCTGTTTCTTGCAAGATTGTTTTAGCTTCCTGGTCATTCTTCAAAATCTTAGCCTTTATACCCTCATCTAAGGTTTGACCCGATTTTTCAAATTCTTTGACAGCAGAAACCACTTTCCCAAGATCAATGGTTGCTTCTGAAACGCTCTTAACAGGCTCATTCTTTTCATTGATTTCAGTTGGGACACCGCGAACTGCTTTTTGATTTGCCTTCACAACTGTTGTTTCGCTAATGACATTAATTTCAACTTGAGCCGGCTTTTTACCAAATCCAAGGAACCCTTTCTTTTCACGAGCTAAAACAGTAATGTGGGCTTTCTTACGTGGAATATTTAATTCATTTAAGCCATTTTGAATAGCTTCTTCAACAGTAACACCTGTAAATTTCATATCTCTATTCTCCTATTTTTTCTTACGAGCTTTTTTCTGTGCCCGACGAATCTTAGCTTGACGGTCCTTCTCAGCATCCAGTTTGGCCTGGCGTTCCGCGACAATCTTAAAGGGATTATTGAGCAACAAGGTCTGGAAAACCTGATAGGCATTGGATACAGTCCAATAAAGAGCAACCCCACTGGCAGCAGTAGCCGCAAACCAGAGAATCATCAGGGGCATAGCATAGGTCATGACCATCGTTGCAACGTTTTTTTCCAAAGCTGCTTTATTGGTCAACCACATGCTAAGGAAAGTAAAGAAAGCTGCTAGAACTGGTAGAACGAAGTAAGGATCCCGATCTCCCAAGTTCAACCAGAGAAACTGTCCAACCTTTAGGGCTTCGATGCGGGTCAAGGCTTGGAAGAGAGCCATCAAGATGGGCAATTGAATAAAGATTGGAATAAAGGAAGCTGACATGTTGACGCCATTATCCTTATAGAGCTGGCGCGTCGCATCATTCAAGAGTTGACGACTTTCCATATCTGTGCCTGAATAACGCTCCTGTAACTCTTTCAACTGAGGTTGAATTTCCTGTATCTTCCGAGTTGATGTCATCTGCATTTGGAAGAGCGGTAGCAAGAGAGTCCGAATCAGAATGGTAAAGAGAATAATCCCGATTCCGATATGTCCATTAATGGATAAAAATTGAATGATTCTTCCGAACCAATAAATGAGTTGTTCCCATTGGCCAGTGGATTCGCTTGTAACAGCACTGGTCCCACAGGCAGAGAGAAGGACCAAGGACATTGATAGGAGTCCGGCCCACTTAAGTTTCTTCTTCAAGACTTGTACCTTCCTGGTATAAATTCGCTAGTTTTAAAACATGGAGGAGATTCTGTTTGGTCTCACGGTAAGTCAGCTCTTCCACACCTTTTCGTGCAATGATGACGAAATCATCTGTCACAAGCTGAGGTTGGCATTCTATCAGTACATGTCGGATCTTCCGTTTGATTCTGTTACGTGTTACAGCATTTCCCAGTTTTTTGCTGACGGACAAACCTACTCGAAAGTGTGGCTGATCCTTGGGCAAACGATAGACAACGAACTTGCGGTTGGCTACACTTTTTCCCTGAGAAAAAATCTGGTTAAAATCCTGCTCACGCTTGACGCGGTAGCTTTTTTTCAAAATGTCACTCCATCTTTCAAAATTACTATTATTATACCACAATTTTTAAAAAAGCCAATAAACTCTCAGTTTATTGGACTGTCTTACTATTTCATAAATCTTTTTTAGCTTCTTGGATCTGCCAAATAACTTGTTCAAAACCAGTTCCACCCAAGGAGTTGCGCCTTTTTACAGCAGTCTTTGATTGCAGCGCTACATAGATGTCTTCTTCAATCAAGTCCGATACTTCTTGGTAACGCACCAAAGGCACATCTTGCAAATAATAACCGGCTTTTGTGCACTCCAAAACCAATTTCCCAACAACTTCGTGGGCTTCCCGGAAAGGTAAGCCTTTTTTAGCTAGGTAGTCTGCCAACTCTGTTGCATTGGAAAAGTCCTTCTCAGTGGATAGGGCCATGTGGTCTTTATGAACGGTCATCGTTTTGAGCATGCCAGCCAAGATATCGATTGCAACCGTTATGGTTTCAGCCGTATCAAACATCCCTTCCTTATCCTCTTGTAAATCCTTATTGTAGGCCAGAGGTAGGGATTTCATGACGGTCAAGAGACCAAAAAGATTGCCGTAGACACGGCCCGTCTTACCTCGAATGAGCTCAGCCATATCAGGATTTTTCTTCTGGGGCATAATGGAGGAGCCTGTTGAGAAAGTATCCGACAGGCTGACAAATTGAAACTCATGAGAGCACCAATTGATGATTTCTTCACAAATCCGGCTCATGTGCATCATGAGGATGGAACTATTGGCTAAAAATTCCAGAATAAAATCACGATCCGATACCGCATCCAAAGAGTTGCTGTAAGGTTTGGCAAAGCCCATAAGGTTTGAAGTCAGTTGACGATTGATAGGAAAGGTCGTCCCAGCCAAAGCCGCCGCACCCAGCGGTGACAAGTCTGCGTGCTGAACATTAAATTCAAAACGCTCGCTATCACGAGTAAACATATTATAGTAGGCCATGAGGTGGTGACCAAAGGAGATAGGCTGGGCATGATGGTTTCCACATGCTCCTCTGCCAGATCAACCAAAGCGGAACGCAGATTGTGTAATTTCCCAATGACTTCTTCCAACTTAGCCTTGAGGTAAAGGTGCATATCCGTTGCTACCTGATCATTACGTGAGCGGGCTGTGTGGAGTTTGCCAGCTAGTGGCCCGATTTTTTCTGTCAAGAGAGACTCCATATTCATGTGGATATCTTCATTGGCCACATCAAATGCCAACCGACCTACCTGATAGTCCACTAAGAGTTCTTTTAGTCCTGCTTTGATTTGATCAGCTTCATCCTGGCTGATAATACCTGTCTGACCAAGCATGGTCACATGGGCAATGGAGCCTTTGAGATCAAATTCAGCCATTTTTTGGTCAAAGGAAATGGAAGCTCCAAATTCTTCCACCCATTTTTCAAGGCCAGCCTCGAAACGGCCACCCCATAGTTTTTGATTTGCTTTTGTCATAGCTTCTCTTTCTATTCTTGAAATGCAAAAAGAGGCCGGACTCGTCTTCCAGTCTCCTCTGCTTGCCTCACGGGACAATTACTTAAATGCTTCTCACAGGAAGACTTTATTTAAGTCTAGGTGCCTCACTGAACACCTTAGTGTAAATAGTTTATAAGAAAAGAAAATCAGATGGGGCTCCCTGTCCCCTTTTATCTGAAGTTTGACGAAGATTTTCTTTGTCACTCGTCGTCATCACGTTTGCCGTACTCCAGTACTAGCTGTAACGCTCTTCCTCGATTGACGTGAAACCTTCTCACCAAAACTTATCTTCCCTTTTTGGTTTATTTCTATGTCACCATCTTGATAATTATCTTTTTACCACAGCGAAAATTATGGACTAAATTGCTGCTAAAGTAGTTTTTCTTGTCTCATAATGCTGACTAACTGTCCCTAAATCTAAGCAATCTACGGCCGAATAAAGATACAGTCAGACATGCTTCATTATTTATTATTGTTCACTTGACTGTTTACCTGTGTAGGCAATCCCCAGAGTTTGATGAAGCCGATGGCTGCATCCTGGTCAAAGCTATCAGCTGATGTGTAGGTTGCCAAGTTTTCATCATAGAGTGAATTGGGCGACTTACGAGCAACCACTCTTGCTGAACCTTTGTAGAGTTTCACTTTAGCCGTACCGTTGACAACTTTTTGTGTTTCCTTGATGTAAGCCAAGATGGCTTTTGTCGCCGGACTAAACCAAAGGGCATTGTAGATTAGGTTTGACAATTCATTTTCCAGGATTGGTTTGAAATGAGACACTTCACGTACCAAAGTCAAATCTTCGATTTCTTTGTGGGCTGCCAAGAGGGTTACCGCACCTGGACACTCATAAATTTCCCGCGATTTGATCCCCACCAAGCGGTTTTCCACATGGTCGATACGACCAATACCGTGTGCACCTGCCATAACATTGAGTTTTTGGATGAGGTCTGCCAACTTCATCTCTTGACCATCGATGGCCACGGGTTTGCCTTCTTTAAACTCGATTTCAACATATTCTGGTGTATCCGGTGCATCTTCAACAGCACTTGTGATACCAAAGGCATCTTCTGGAGCCTCATTCCATGGATTTTCCAAAACACCACACTCATTGGCACGACCCCAAAGATTTTGGTCAACTGAGTAAGGGCTATCCAAATTAGCTGGAACTGGGACGCCGTGTTCAATCGCGAACTTGATTTCTTCCTCACGCGCCCATTTCCACTCACGGACTGGCGCAACAACCTTCAAGGATGGATCCAAAGCCGCAATAGCTACTTCAAAACGAACTTGGTCATTCCCTTTCCCTGTACAACCATGAGCGATTGCGGTTGCACCTGTTTTGTGAGCAATTTCAACCAATTTCTTGGCGATAATGGGACGACTAAGGGCAGATACCAAGGGATACTTTTGCTCATAGTAGGCATGTGCTTGGAGAGCGGGCAACACATACTCTTCAGCAAATTCGTCCTTAACATCCAAGACATGAGATTCAACTGCCCCAATCGTCAAGGCTTTGTCATGGATAAAATCGAGGTCCTTGCCCTCACCAACATCCATGCATACCGCCACAACATTGTAATCTTTTTTAAGCCAGGCGATTGCAACCGATGTGTCCAAACCACCGGAATAAGCTAAAATTAATTTTTCTTTTGTCATTTTGTTACTCTCTTCTCATAAAGTCATAGCTCCTGTTTTTGCTATGTAAAAAGTATTATATTGTATATTTATACACAAGTCAAGGGTTTTATTCAAATAATTTGGATTTTTATCTAAAAATGCCATTATTTTGCAAAAAAATAAAACCAACCTGTATTTTGGTTGGTTTTATGCAGTTTATTTAATCACTTCTAGCATGTCTTCCAAATGCTTGATAGCTTTTTCTCGACCAAGGAGGAAGATGGTATCTGGCAATTCTGGTCCGTGCATTTCACCTGAAACGGCGATACGGATTGGCATAAAGAGGTTTTTACCCTTGATACCCGTTTCTTTTTGAACAGATTTAATTTGTGGGAAGATATTTGCTGTGACAAATTCTTCATCCGTCAGTGCTTCCAACTTGGCTTTAAAAGCTTCAAGAACAGTCGGAACCGTTTCACCAGCCATGATTTCTTTCTCAGCATCTGTCAATTCTGGGAAATCCGCAAAGAAAAGGTCTGTCAATGGAACAATTTCATCAGCTGATTTGAGCTGTGGTTTGTAGAGTTCCACTAACTTCTCCGACTTGTCTGTCAAACGACCTGCTTCTTCCAAGAAAGGTTTGCAGAGTTCGAAGACAGGTGCAAAATCAGCATTTTTAAGGTAATCATTGCTCATCCAATCCATTTTCTTCTGGTCGAAGGCAGCTGGAGATTTAGAAAGACGGTTCTCATCAAAGAGTTCAATCAACTGTTCACGAGAGAAAATTTCTTCCTCACCACCTGGGTTCCATCCCAAAAGAGCAATGAAGTTAAAGACCGCTTCTGGCATATAGCCTTTTTTACGGTAGTCTTCGATGAACTGTAACGTATTCGTATCTCGTTTTGAGAGTTTTTTGCCTGTCTCAGAGTTGATAATTAAGGTCATATGGCCAAATTCTGGTGCTTCCCATCCTAGTGCTTCATAGATCATGAGCTGTTTAGGGGTATTGGCAATATGGTCGTCGCCACGAATCACATGTGAAATTTGCATATCGTGGTCATCCACAACGACAGCAAAGTTGTAAGTTGGGTAACCATCTTTTTTCTGGATAACCCAGTCACCACCGATGTTGCCACCTTCAAACTCGATATCCCCCTTGACCATGTCCGTCCACTTGTAGATACCAGCCTCATTAACAGCCAAACGAACTGTCGGAATGACTCCTGCAGCTTCGCGTTCAGCGATGTAGGCTACTTTTTCTTCTTCAGTCATGCCGATAAATTCGTTGATGTAACGCGGTGTTTCGCCAGCAGCTTCTTGGCGCTCACGCTCTGCAGCCAGTTCTTCTTCGGTCACATATGATTTGTAGGCCTTACCTTCTGCCAAGAGTTGATTAATATATTTTTGGTAGAGTTCCAAACGCTCCGATTGGCGGTAGTTTTCATGTGTTTCTGGACTTTCATCCCAGTCCATGCCCAACCAACGCAGGTTCTCAAGCTGTGAACGCTCACCGTCTTCCACATGACGCTTGCGGTCAGTATCTTCGATACGGATGATAAATGTGCCATTGTGGCGACGAGCGTAGAGGTAATTAAAGAGCGCAGTCCGCGCATTTCCGATGTGTAGGAGTCCAGTTGGACTTGGTGCATAACGCACACGAATAGGTTTGGTCATTGTATGCTCCGTTATCATTTTTTTACATTGTTTCTATTATAGCACTAAATCCAAAAAAAGAAAGCCGACAGTGACTTTCAAGCGCAATCAGCTACTCTATCCTATGCTTATCAGGTTTGCTAAAATTCACCATCCATCACTCTAGCGTCGCCTTTCTATTGAACCGCAGAGCATAGACCAAAACCAGCAGACCAAGCAGTAGAAAACCTAGACTAATCCAATCCACTAGCAAGACCACAATCAAACTGGAGACAAGAAGTCGCAGAAGCATCGAACCCATTTGAAAATAGGTGGAGATTCCACCACCAATCATGGCTAATTTCTCTTCAGGTAAACGATTCATAATAAGAGCATTCATCTTTGGATTGATAGCCCCTGCTAAAATCATGACCAAAAACATGGTCGCAAACACTCCATAAACATTGTGGTTTAGAAGAAAGAAAAAGAAAATCGGAACAAAGATGCAGGCAAGACGAAGGGCTGATAGAATGTCTAATTTCTTCAAGACTGACATGGCTAAAACACTCCCGACAATTCCTCCAACTAAACTACAAGTGGTCACCAAAGCTAAGGTTGTAGCTGGATTGATAATGACAAAGGTCTTATCTTGACTCAGCAGGACTGCAATAATAATGGGAATCACATTGAAACAGCCATTGAGAAGCGGGGTAATGATGATGGAATGTTTGATTTCTGGAATCTTCAGACACTCATGAACAGCTTCTCTCATACTGGTCCAAAGGTCTCGAAATAAGGATGCATCCTTGCTTTCCTCTATCTGAAGTGGACGTTCTCCAAGCAATCTTTTTAAACTCGGTGTGACTAGTAATAGAATAAGTGCCGCAAGGGCAAAGGTTCCTGCATTGACAAATGCCAAGGCTTGATAAGTCATGATAGAAACCAATACAGCCCCAATCGATTGAAAGCCGATATAGAAAACAGAACCAACCGCCTGACGAAAGGCGAAACTATCAGACCGTTCCTCATCAGCCACAATCCGCAGACTCAAGGGAGTATAGAGGCCATTTTAATACTGACCTGCTAGGTCGGATAAAAAGTTGATGAAACTGGCAATAATAACGACCCCTAAGCTAGGTGTCAAACCCATAGCTAGACCAACCAAACTATAGAGAGCAACACGGAAATACAGGGTGTGCAAAATGGTCTTGACCTTATCCACCGCCCGATCCGCCACATACCCCATGATAAAGCCTGTTAAAATCGGCAAGGTCTCAGATATACTAACAATGGCAATCCCCAACTTTGCATCCGGTAGCTGAAGGACATAGGACATAAGCGCCAGATAATACATAACATCCCCAAAATTGGACAACATATCACTGGCAAACATCGTCATAAACAATTTATTTTTAAGAAGTTTTTTCATTTTTTACCTCATATTTTCAGAATATTCAGATAATGATTGTGATAATTTTTAGAGCAGAATACTGCCCTAAAAACTAGATATAAATAATTTCCAATTGACTAAAAACGTAATCCCCTGTAACCACTAGGGTTTTGCCAGATAATCCTCCGCTCGGATACGATTTGATGGTACTAAATACCTTATCGCCTGTAAATTCCACATGCCAATCTTTGGGTACATAGAGTTTGACACTAGAGAAGACTGCATCACCTGAATAGATAGCCTGATCCCCCAGAATGGTCGCATTGGCAAAATAGATGGAGGTCCCTGAAAAAACAACATCCCCACCAACTCTTGTCAAATTTTCGTCATTAATGTAACGGGTCGTATTCCCAAAAACAGTGTCCGAATCGTTGTTGCTAGAGAAAGTTCCATCAATTGTATCATGAATCGTATCGCTGATACCATCCCCAAATCGAAAGTCTTTAAACTGACTGACCGTAGACTTAGGCTTTAGAAGCATACTCAGACCAATACCCGCTAAAACCGCCGCAAAAATCATCGTTCCTGTGCTAATCCGTAACCAGTTAAATTGATTTTCCAAAATGATCACAGAAATCACACCACTAATATAGGCACTAGTATAGTTTTTTCGCAGAACATTTTGAATGGCAGAAACACCGAATCCAACGATAAATAAGAGAGCCCAGATAGAAATACCAAACTCCGGAAGCTGCAACCTATTTCCAAACAGGACATAGACTGCTACTGCAATCAAACCTGCACCCAACCATGTTTTTTTCATATTCCTTACCTCATTTCACGTAATTTTTCTTTTAAGAGTTGATAGTAGTGCCTCGATACATGAATCTGTTTGACCGTATCATAGAAGCGAATGGTGCTGGTGCCGGAGAAGGACTTATCCAGCGAGTAAATAGCGCGGATATTGGCAATACTAGACTTAGAAATCCGACTAAAATAAGCAGGCAGACATTCTTCTAACTCATAGAGTTTGAGCTTGACCTCATAAGCATTGTCTCGACTATGAGCAAAAATTCTAGCCCCATCTGTTTCAAAGAAGAGGATATCTGCCAATTCTAAGAAGTATTCACTGGTCCCCTTATAAAAAACCAGGCGAGGACGTTCTATTTGCATCAAGGCTTGCTGAATTTGCTCAATTTCTACTGACAAGCGATTGGTCCGAATGACTACTTCTACATCATCCAAACCATCATCCAGCTCAATCCTGATCTTCATAGACTCCTCCTCTCTTCATTCTGTCAAACAATCTCATCTTCTTTGTTACCATTATATCAGGATGACAAAATCTTACAAGTCCTTTTCAGTAAGTGGTTGATTTGGGCAAGTAAGTGGACAAAGAAAGGACACAAGTTTCCTTGCATCCTTTGACGAAATTCTATTTAATTCCTTCCTCTTGAGAATAAACTTCCCAGAAGCTGGCTCCAAGCTACTTGGCTCCGGTATTCCTGAGCAATTTTTTCAACTGCCATAGCCAATTCTATGATTGATTTAGGCGCTTGGTATTTGTGACATACAAGATACCAAGATAGACTACGACTAAATCGTGTGAAAACAAGATTTTCTGGTTCCTTCTGTTCCAATTCCTTCTTAGCCTGTAGGCAAATCCCATATAATTCTGGCTGACCAGCTACTTCCTTATCCAAGAGAGCATTATAAAGTTGATCGATAATTGTTGAATAATCCATATACACTCCTAGAGCAATATCTTTACAAATTAGGAGCTACTACCTGTAGAAATATAGTTTCCAATGACATGTGCAAAGGTTTCAACATTGAGACTCTGTACGTAAATCTCCCCAGTTCCACGGAAGGTATTGACCACACCTTCACCAGTTCCGATGGATTGCATAAAGCTATTTTCTAGGTGAATATCATAGTCCAAGTCGCGACTCCAAGCGACAACATGAGCATTGTCAATGGTGATGCTCCCACCCTTTAAATCAATTTTCTTGATGGAACCAAAGCTATTGGCCAAAAGAGTTCCCTGCCCTTGGGTTGTCATAACAAAGAATCCACCCTGTCCACCAAAAAGAGCCCGACCGACCGATTGGCGTTCCATGGTATACTGAGCGGAACCGTCCAGAGCTAGAAAAGCTCCATCATTGATGCGGTACTGCTTTTCACCTAATTCAAGTGCAATAACTTGACCTGGCATACTTGGTGCAAGCGCTAAAACACCATCCGCAGCAGTTGAAGTCGCCTGAGTGATAAACATAGACTCACCAGATACAATCGAGCGTCCGATAGCCCCCATTAACTTGCCGATCCCAGAACCCTTAGCATTGAGGCGAGTATTGAGCGTCACACTATCAGTATGATAGACCATACTGCCCTGTTGAATGTAGGCCATCTCCCCCGCTTCAAGGGCAATTTCCACTAGAGGAAACTGCATATTGCTATCAATGGTGTATTTCATGCGATTATCTGACATGGTTTTTTCTCCTTTGTACTATTTATTTAATACAATTGTAAACCCTTTTAAAAACACTGTCAAGCAATAACATATTTTTTATTTCTTTTTCTATTAAATAACTTCTGTCATCAAACCAGTATCCACATCATAAACTGCTCCACTGATAATCACATCATCTGGAATCAGAGGTGAGTTACGGAGAATAGCCATATCTTCTCTGATACTTTCTTCCACATCGGTAAAAGGTAGAAAATCTTGGCCAGTCACATCGACCCCCAGTTCCTTATGGATATGCCGAGCAAAATCTTCGTTTCGGAAAGTCTGAGCCCCACAATCTGTATGGTGGAGGACGACAATCTCTCGCGTTCCCATCTGTTGTTGGGAAATAACCAAGGAACGAATCATGTCCTCAGTGACACGGCCACCTGCATTCCGTAAAATATGAGCATCCCCCAGAGCCAAACCTAAGGCTGGTGCCACATGAAGTCTGGAATCCATACAAGTGACAATGGCAACTTGAGTTTTGGGTTTAAGAGGCAAGTGGGCACTGCCATGAAAGTCGGCATAAGCTCGGTTAGTGGTTAAAAATTTTTCAAAATAAGACATAGTTTCTCCTTCATTGCGACGACTACTCAAAGAAAATCAACCAAAACTAGCTGAGCAAGTCCTAGGTAAGTTCAGCGACCCAGAAAGAAACTCTTGAAAATAAAAGCTGACTATAGACCATCGGCATCTAATAATCCTCAAGGCTGGACAAGAAAGCACGGTTTTGATGTTTACAGAGTATAAATCTTGTCACTATGCTATCATTTTCTAGGTTTTTTGTCATTGAAAAAACCTGACTAAATCAGGTTCGTTCGGTTTATTTTTATGTAATCTTTCAGTCTTTCTTCAGCTGGCACAATTAAGCAAAGACTTTTTGCAAGACTTGCCCCAGGGTTGTGACTCCTACCACTTGGATCCCATCTGGTACTTGAATACCGTAGAGAGAATTTTTAGGAGCGTAGACCTTGGTGAAGCCCAGTTTGGCAGCCTCGTTAATGCGTTGCTCGATGCGGTTGACACGGCGTATTTCTCCTGTCAGACCGATTTCTCCGATGAAACATTCTTGGGCATTGGTCGGTTTTTCCTTGTAGCTGGATGCAATGGCCACAGCCACAGCTAGGTCAATGGCTGGCTCATCCAGACGGACACCACCTGCTGACTTGAGGTAGGCATCCTGATTTTGGAGGAGAAGACCAGAACGTTTTTCCAAGACCGCCATAATCAGGCTGGCACGGTTGAAATCCAGACCAGTCGTCGTCCGCTTGGCATTACCAAACATGGTTGGCGTCACGAGAGCCTGCACCTCAGCTAAGATCGGACGTGTTCCCTCCATAGTCACGACAATGGCAGAGCCCGTTGCTCCGTCTAAACGTTCTTCCAAGAAGACTTCGCTTGGGTTGGTCACTTCGACCAGACCTTGAGACTGCATCTCAAAGATGCCGATTTCATTGGTAGAACCAAAGCGGTTTTTGACCGCGCGCAAGATACGAAAAGTATGCTGGCGCTCACCCTCAAAGTAAAGAACCGTATCCACCATATGCTCCAAGGTACGCGGACCTGCGAGCGTCCCCTCCTTGGTCATATGCCCAACGATGAAGGTGGCAATATTGTTGGTCTTGGCAATCTGCATGAGCTCATGGGTCACTTCACGAACCTGGCTGACAGAACCTTGTACGCTGGAAATTTCAGGACTCATGATGGTTTGAATCGAGTCGATAATCAAAAAATCAGGTTGAATCTTCTCGATTTCCGTGCGAATGGACTGCATATTGGTCTCAGCGTAGAGGTAAAATTCGCTGTCAATATCTCCCAAACGCTCGGCACGCAGCTTGATTTGCTGGGCAGACTCTTCCCCCGAAACGTAGAGTACAGTGCCGATGGTCGATAACTGGGTAGAGACTTGCAGGAGCAAGGTTGACTTCCCAATCCCGGGATCGCCACCGATGAGGACTAGACTTCCTGGTACCACACCGCCACCCAAGACGCGGTTAAACTCATCCATATTGGTCTTGGTTCTAGCCACTTGGATAGAAGACACTTCATTGAGTTTCAAAGGGCGCGTTTTTTCACCGGTCAGGGAAACTCGTTCATTCTTGACCTCTGCGACCTCTACTTCCTCCACAAAGGAAGACCAAGCCCCACAATTTGGACAACGACCTAGATACTTAGGCGAGTGATATTCGCAATTTTGACAAACAAAAGTTGTTTTTTTCTTAGCGATGATGTTCCTCCTTATACTTCTACTTCGATTAGCTCGCAGTATTGGATTTTTTCTTGATCGAAAAATTGGCGAATGAGCATGCCATGGCAGACAATAGCTACGCTATCATAGTGACGATATTTCTCTAAAGCCTTCAAAAAACGTTCCCGAACCTGCGCTGCAGTTTCATAGCGAACAGGCGAATCCGCTGGTAACTGCCCCTTGTTTTCCCAAAAGAGCTGATAGGCCTTCTCAACCGTCGCTGCTGTATAGTTTAACCCATCCAAATCAGGGCGCCATTCATGAAAGAAAGGCTCTACTAAGAGTAGCTTGTCTTGATGGCGAACAATATAAGTAGCTGTCTCCAAGGCCCTTGTGATAGAGGAAGAAATCACAACTTGAACCTGTGCCAATCGGGCGTCCTGTGCTGCTTTCTCAGCCAGCATGCGTCCATTTTCAGTCAAAGGAGCCAAGTCACGACCGAATCCTGCGTAAGCATCCGGATTCACTGCTTGATCCAGCATAGAATAATCAGGTTCCGAATGGCGAACAAACACTATTTTCATCTGCTTTTCCTATCTGTCACCATGAAGACAGTACCCTTTCGTCAGACCTATTTCCCAGTCGAGCCAAAACCACCCGTGCGGACACCGTCTGCTTCATCTCCATCCACCACTAAAAATGGCATGAAGACGCCTTGGACAATACGTTCGCCGACTTCAAGCACAACCGACTCATCCGTGATGTTTTTCATCTGAGCAAAGATATGGCCTTCATTAGCAGGGTTATCATAATAGTCCCCGTCAATAACGCCAACTGAATTGATGAGGACCAGGCCTTTTTTACGAGGATTGGACGAGCGATCAAAAAGATATAGCACCTCACCTGCTTGCATGTAGGCCTTGACACCAGTTGGCACCAGAACGATTTCCCCAGGACCGATAGTGGTTTCCACCGCCACCTTCAAATCATAACCCGCTGCATGGGCTGTTTCTCTCTTTGGTAATAAAGTTTCATCTGTAAACTGGCTGACCAGTTCAAATCCACGAATTTTCATCTTGTTTTCCTTTCGCATCTTATCTGTCTATTCATTTTTGTGTTTCCTGCTAAGCAAGAGTCGCTTTTTGTGAGTTCACACGCTAACCAACGGAAATCATCGCATCCAGATTTTAATAAGCAACCTCTTTGGTCTGCATTTTCCCTATCCTGGCGCCATGTTGAGTGTTTGTTCCCATTTTTGAAACAAACACTTTCTCATTCATATCACAGGTTACAAGACACTGACTTTTTTCATCCAATCGGTCTTTTGAGAGCTAAAACACTTACTCTCTATTATAAGTTATTCGTAAGTGAAAAGCAAAAAGCAAACTGCTTCGATTTGGCGGCTACTGCATGGTCGAAAACGGCCACTATCAGGCAAAAATCAGAGAACTATACTTTGGGATTGGAATGTTGATGATAGCTCTATCTATTATGGTCTCTGTCCTTAAGTTTTTTGAGTATATCAATGCAGAATAGATGGCAATGTTTTAAAGCCTATAAACTAAAAATATGGCCTGCAAAGACCATATTTTTAGTTTGTTCATATTGTGATAGAGTTCATGATTGAGCCGTTATTTAACTTAGGATTTTTGGGTTAAAATACCATCTCTCATTTCGTAAACCTTGTCACATTTCTCCACCATTCGAATATCATGGGTTACCATGATGATGGCTTTCTTCTGTTCCTTAGCTTCCTTGGCTAAAAGCTCAACAACCTCAAAAGCGCGTTCGCTGTCAAGACTGGCAGTTGGTTCATCGGCTAAAATGAGAACCGGATCATTGTATAGAGCCCTAGCGATGGCCACCCGTTGGCGTTCTCCACCCGACAAATCACTTGGAAACTTCGTTTTCAGGTGGGAAATCCCCAAATCCTCAAAGAGTTCATTTTGGCGTTCTTTGTTGGCTTTTTTATTTATTTTATCCACCAAGTCCAATTGTTTTTCAATGGTTAGGAAAGGAATCAAATTGGAGCTTTGTAGGATAAATCCGATATCTTTGTATCTGAGTTTAGCCCTTTCTTTTTCACTGAGTTTAGAGTAGTCAGACTCATTGATAGTGATTTCTCCCTTAGTCGGTGTTTGAAGACCACCTGCTAGGGTTAAAAAGGTACTTTTCCCTGACCCTGAAGGTCCGATGATAGCTACGAATTCACCTGACTTAACGGAGAAATCGGTTGGTTTCAAGGCAACAATCGTGTTGGAACCGTCTTTAAATTCTTTTGTAATATTATGGAATGTTAATGTCATATCTGATCTCCTAACTAATCATTTTAAGAGGGTCTACTTTGACAACTGCTCGAACAGAGAAAATCGCTCCCAATACAGCAAAGATTACTAGTGAGGCGAAAATAGCGCCGTAGAAAGGCCAATTGTTTTGGAAAGGAACAGCATTAGGTAGAGCTAACGAAGACAGGTAGGTTCCCAAAAGCCCTAGACTTGTTCCAACTGCACTTAAAAGGAAGGTTTGTGCCAAAACTGACTTAGAAATAAAGGCATTGGATAACCCTTGCACCTTCATCAAGCCGAAATTTTTTGTCTTCTGAGTGGTTAAAACATAGATAAAAATGCTCACCACAATGGATGAAATCACGATCAAAAATCCAATCATAAACCCAAAGGTCATGTTCTGAGCTGAATAACCTGGTAGATTTTGAATAAAATCTGAAATAGATAATTTTTCTAAGTCTTCATTTGTTGTGCTAGAGTTTTCGTCTCTGACAACAATAGCATTGGCAAAGTCTGGAGCACTCTCAGGTCGCTCACCATAGACAGCCTTTTGAAAATCTTCAAAGGACATGTACACAACGGGTGACACACTAAAACGCGCCTGTTCAGTTACTCCGACAATGGTATAGGTTTCATCGGTATCCGCCAGATACAGGGTATCACCAAGTGCATAGCCTTCATTTTCAATCAAGGTCTTGTCGACAACGACTTGTCCACTAGCTTCTAAGCCATAACCTTCTATAATGTTTGGTGCGATAAATTCGTTGGCATGAATACCAAAGACACTAATGCGGGATTTATCATCTACTCCTGCATCAACCTTGTTCCAAGCTACAATTGCTCTCTGAGCTAGAACCGCTTTGTCTTCTGCTTTAACATCATCCAAGAGGGCAACATCAAAACGAGAAGCAGCCAGCATGCTATTGGAATTGGTGGATAGGTAAACGGATGTCGCTTCCCACTTGTCGACAGCTGCTCTGTTTTCTTGCATCAATCCATAAGATAGACCTGACAAAAAGAAAACCAGATAGGAAATCAAAAACAGGAGCCCCAGTATTAGACTGTAGCGTAATTTGGATCGCTTCATTTCTTCTAAAGCTAAAAACATCTCTCTTCTCCTTTGGTTGAAGTTTTTTTCAATCTATTCAATAGATATGAAAGAATGACGACTAATTATTTATTATATAGCCATTTGAATTAACGTTGATACAGCATCATTTTCTACTTGCAGTACTCTAGTAAAGCCTGCATCTCAATTCCTTATTCAAAAATTAATTCGATTAACTATAAAAGTCTACTCAAAGACAAACTGGTTGTGGTAGAGCTCGGAATAGAAACCATCTTGGCGGAGCAGTTCTTGGTGATTGCCTTGCTCGATGACTTGACCATCTTTAAGAACGATGATTTGATCAGCATTCAAAATGGTCTTGAGACGGTGGGCAATGACGAAGCTAGTCCGTCCAGCAACGATAGCTTCCATGGCTTTTTGAATCTTACTTTCCGTTACTGTGTCCACGTTTGAGGTTGCTTCGTCCAAGATCAGGACTTGGGGATCGGTCAACAGCGTTCTAGCAATGGAAATCAGCTGTTTCTGACCAGTTGAGAAAACATTCTCATCATCTGAAACATGAGTTTCATACCCATCTGGCAAACTCATAATAAATTCATGAATATGGGTCGCACGCGCAGCCGTTTCCACCATCTCTTGAGAGACTTGAGGGTTACCAAATCGAATGTTATCGGCAATTGTTCCGCTGAAAAGAACAGACTCCTGCAGAACAATCCCTGTATTTTGACGCAGGCTATCTAAATCATAATCTCTGATGTCTTTACCATCAAATTTAATGGCGCCCGCATCCACATCATAAAAGCGGTTAATGAGGTTCATGATAGTCGTTTTACCAGAACCTGTCGGTCCAACAACGGCCACCATCTTGCCTTTTGGAGCTGAAATCGACACGTTGGAGAGGACTTTTTTACCAGGAATATAGGAGAAATCGATATTCTCAATCTCAACTCCCTCGCGCAATTCCGTAAACTGAGGAGCATTGACAGGACGAACTTCCTCGGGCTCGTCAAACATTTCTTGAATACGGTGAGCACCTGTGAAGGCCAATTGCAATTCGGCCCAACTAGAGGCAATCTGCATGAGGAGTTGATAATATTGCTGGGAATATTGAACAAAAGTCACCACTAGACCCAGAGCTGCAGCTGTTGTGAGGCTAGAATCATTGAGGACCATGGTAGAGCCAACAAAGATAACAATAGCTGTATTAACCAGACCCATACCATTCATAACAGGGAAGAGAAGACCTGCAAAGAGTCGACCTTTGAAGGTAGCAGCCCGAACATTTTCATTGAGAGTTAAGAAGCCTTTAATGGTATCTTCTTGCACCCCTTGGACGATAATAGCTTTCTGACCAGAAATCTTCTCATTCATGTAGGCGTTGAGTTCCCCTACTGCTGCTTGTTGGCGATCTGTATATTTCCGAGCTGTTTTGATAATAAACACTAAGAAAATAAGAGCTACTGGCGTCGAGGCTACCGTTACAAAAGCGAGCTTGACATTGAGGTCAAACATGATCCAAACTAGACCGATATAAAGAGCAATATTGGTCATGACCTGGATGAAGCTCATATTGAAGGAGTTTTGGATATTATCCAAATCACTGGTGAAGCGAGAGAGGATATCCCCATCTTTATGGCTATCAAAGAATTGAATCGTTAAGCGTTCCAACTTGCCAAAAAGACCTTTGCGCATACGGTTCGTTGAATGACCAATGATGCGTGTAAAGAGAAAGGAGAAGATCAATGTTGCACTCGTTTGACTCAGATAGGCCATCAAGAGCCTGCCCATCACTGCTTGGAAAGCGTCCATGGTTGGCTTCACAAAATCCTTGCCACTTGCTTCCGCAATAGCTTTGGTCTTAAAGTATTCTTGAACCCAGGTTCCTAATTCTGTCAAAGCTTGGCCCAAATAAACCGGAGCCTTAACCTGCATATAGGTAGCAATAATGATCATCAAAAAGATGACAGCAAAGGATAGTTTGTAACGTTTTAAATAAAACCAGAAAAATCGTGCTGTTTTCATTAGTCTTCAAGCTCCTTTCCTTTTTGGGTTTCATAAATTTCACGGTAAACCGCATTACTGGCTACTAATTCTTTGTGGGTTCCCTGACCAATCAGGCGACCTTCATCTAGAACTAAAATCTTATCAGCCTTAACCACAGATGAAATCTTCTGAGCGACAATAACGGTTGTCGTTTCTTTCAAATCTTTATTGAGAGCTTCTTGAACCAGTTTTTCACTCTTAGCATCTAGAGCTGAGGTCGAGTCATCCAAGACTAGGACTTTCGGCTGTCCGATTACACCACGCGCGATAGACATCCGCTGCTTCTGTCCACCTGAGAAGTTATTGCCTCGCTCTTCCACATGACTCTCGTAAGAGTTATCCAAACGATCAATAAACTCCTTGGCCTGGGCAATACCTGAGGCCCGCTCGAGGGCTTCCAAATCAGCGTTTGGATTCCCTTGACGCAAATTATACGCAATCGTCCCTGAAAAGAGAACAGCTTTCTGAAGTACGATAGATACCGTATCTTTCAGGGTTTCTTGACTGATTTCTTTCAAATCTCGGCCACCGATGGTAATCTTCCCTTCTTGTGGATCAAAGAGTCGTGGAATCAACTGCGCAAGAGTGGATTTGCCTGCACCCGTCGCACCGACAATCCCAATCATCTGGCCACTTTTAGCCTCAAAGGAAACATTTTTCAAACTGGGTTCGCTATCCTTAGGATAGGTAAAACTGACATTATCAAAGACTAGATCCCCTGACAATTCCTCCAACGGGCCTTCTTGATAGGTCATGGCTGGTTCAGTATTTAAAATCTCCCCAATACGCTTGAGGGAAACGAAGGCACGACTGGCTTGCATACCGATGAAGCTAACCATAACAATAGCAAACATGAGCTGCATCATGTAGGTCATAAAGGATGCAATATTTCCGATAACTTCAGGCTCTGTCTCTACCAATCCAGAAACTAAATAAATAGAAGAAAAGATGGCCATGTAGGCAACAAAGCTCAAGAGAGGTTGCATGATTGAGAAACCATAGCCAATAAAAAGATTAAGATCTAGCAAATCATTGGAAACTTCCTTAAATTTTCCGTACTGGTCTTTTTCTTGTACAAATGATTTGACTACACGAGCCCCACGCAAGTTTTCCTTAGCGATAGCATTCATTCTGTCCATGAGTTTTTGGAACTTCCCAAAACGCGGCCCCATAGCCCCCATGGTCACTGCCATGATGATGGCAATGAAGATAACCATCAGAACAATCACCCACCAAAGACTTGGCAGTGTGGAAACAGCCAGAATAAAGGCACCCACAAAGAGAATTGGAAGGCGTAGGAGGACTTGGAAAAGCATCATCATCAGGTTTTGGATTTGATTGACGTCATTAGTCAGTCGAACAACCAAGTTCCCTGCATTAAACTCTTCCACATTGGCATAGGAGAAAGACTGAATTTTACGAAAAGCTGCTTCCCTTACATCTGCAGAAACCCCTTGCGAAATCTTGGCTGCCAAAACGGTATTGGTAGCACCAGCTAGGAGTCCCAGTCCAGCTATCATCAAGAGCCAAAAACCAATACTATAAATCTTATCCTGATCGTTTTCTAAAACTGCAGCTAGGACATCCTTAAGAAATTGAGGTTGGGATAGAGCACTGGTAACCACCAGGCAGGTCATCAAAATCGAGCCCGCTACATACCATTTATAGGGTTTCAATGCTTGTTTAAGCATGATTATTCTCCTTATACTTACTAATATTTTGTTTAAGCTGTTGAATCAAGCGTAACATGACTTGAAAGTCTTCAAAAGGGATTCCCACAAAAAGCTGATCAACTAACTCCTGATGCCATTTTTTCAAAGGCTCCAATTTATCCAAAGCTAAATCTGTCATAACGACTTGCTTAAAACGCTTGTCTGTAGAGGAAGGAATGGTCTCAATAAAGCCATTTTTCTCCATTCTTTTGACCAGATTACTGGCTACAGATTTAGAAATCTTTAACTGGGCTTCAATATCTTTGACAAAAATTTCCTTGTCTTGGTTCTTTGTCAGATAGAGAAGAACATGACCTTGCGGACCTGCCAAATGTTCCACACCATGATGTTTGGCCATTTCATCGCTGAGATATTCTAATTGATGAAAAACCTGACGGATTTCTGCCATATGGGACATGATTTTTCCTCCTTAGTTAGCACGGAAACCATTATAGTTCTTAAGAGAACTATTGTCAAGAGAAGCATTCCTTTATTTTCAAAAATAAAAATAGGAGTGACGAGATATTCCATCTCGCACCCCATTCATAGCAAATCGGTAGCTTATTAAATATTATTTTGCCAAATAATCTAGAGCCACCGCCAAGTCTACATCTCTTTCTATATGTTCAGGTGTCCAAGGGATTTCAATATCTGGTAAAACTCCTTTATCTGCCAGACTTCTAGATGTTGGATAGAGTAATTCATAATCCCCAAAATCAGCCACACAACAGTTGGAATAATCTAAAATCCCCATGGTTGGACGCCCAATCACTGTCACCTTCGGCATTTGTCTCATGATATCCACAAAATTATCTCCAGAAGAACCACAAGTTACATCTGAAAGGACAAGAATCTTTTCTGGCGCTTCTTCCAATCCTATAAAGTGACCAAAATAATCATCTTCATCCTCACCATACGTTTGATAATCCTTGTCTTGATTGACTTCTAACTCTTTGATGAAGGCTTCAATCATCCGCTTGGATTCCTCTGAGATAGCTGGATCTGCCAAGTGATTTTCAAACTGTTTGAGACGATGCGCCACATTGGTCGGAGTATAGAGAATTTCCATCCCAAAACCACCATCTCCGTTTAGATCTTTAAAGCCTTTCCCGACTGAGAGTGCATAGGGGAATAGAGGAAAGTAAAGCGAATCGCTCCCACCATGATTGATGCGGACATCTATGATGAGATACTTAACCTTGGCTAGTTTTGGAAAAGAGCTTTCATATAAAGATGCAATCCCTGCTTCATCATGAAAATTCTCCATCCGCATATAGTAGGTATCTGAATTGATGAAATGAGCCTCAAATGCCGACCTATTGACCACTTCTGAAACGGTAGCAACGACCACATGTAGAGACTGACCATCTCGGATAACTTCAATCGAAGCTGCACCTTTGACTAATTTTGCCCAGTCCATGTACTGGCGCTCAACTGTCTTGCTGACAAAGAAGTCCTTGTGTTCCTCAAAAAATACTGGCAAAGCCAACCCATCGATGGCGACAATTTGATCTCCTTTTTGCAGTCCAGTCTCTTCATAAGCATCAACTACGTATAAGCCATGAGGAGTCGAACGCAAGCGAAAACCGAACGGATGACTTTTTTTCGGATGAAAACTAATATGAGAAAGAACCCCAAAACTTGCCACATGAGATTCCATCAAATACTGGAAGTCAGCATCTGACATATCTTCTGAAATCTTCTGGCGAAATTTCTCTGGATTTGCTCCTGAAATGTCTTTCTTGGTGGAAGAATCTTGGGTCAATATCTTTACAACTGCATCAAAAATAGCCAGTTTGTTCATTCTCAAAGCTCCTTATAAGTATGTTTTAAAACAAAGTATATCTTGTTTTTGGGAGCTTTTCAAGTTTTTCACGAGGCTGGGCAAAAAGCCCAGACCTCTTTAATAATGTTCGGTATATGAACAATACGCAGTAGCCTAGTGGAGATTCCTTCGCTTTTTTTAAAGCTTGGACATTGACGCTGACCTTGTCAGCTCCATTTCCACACTCTAACAGTCTCCCAGACTATTAGAGCTACTAGGCTTGCGGGGTGGGAGTGAAAGAGCCTGGGAAGAGGCTTTTTCAGCCCGAACCTAGAAATTAGGACGTGAGGGGAACTATTTTTTCACTTGTCGTGTTCTGTCCCACTCCCCTTCTAACAGTTCTTGCTATCAGTAAGCCCTTTCTTATGATATAATGAATAAAACAATCTTTTACAAGGAGAGACCATGGAAAAACAAACAATTGCCGTTCTCGGTCCTGGTTCATGGGGAACAGCCCTATCACAAGTATTGAATGACAATGGACACCAGGTCCGTATCTGGGGGAATATTGAAGACCAAATTGATGAAATCAATGAGAAGCATACCAACACACGTTACTTTAAAGACATCGTTTTAGATGAGGGGATTAAAGGCTATAAAGATTTGGCCGAGGCCTTGGATGGTGTCGATGCCGTTCTTTTTGTTGTGCCAACAAAAGTAACTCGTTTGGTTGCCAAGCAAGTAGCTGCTATTCTGGAGCATAAGGTGGTTGTTATGCACGCATCAAAAGGTTTGGAACCAGATACACATGAACGTCTCTCAACCATCTTGGAAGAAGAAATCCCTGCAGAACTGCGTAGTGAAATCGTTGTCGTATCCGGCCCTAGCCATGCCGAAGAGACAATCGTTCGTGACCTGACCCTCATTTCTGCAGCCTCTAAGGATATGGAAGTGGCTACTTATGTACAAGAAATCTTTAGCAATCGCTACTTCCGCCTCTATACCAACAACGATGTGATCGGTGTAGAAACAGCTGGTGCTTTGAAAAATATTATCGCTGTTGGAGCCGGTGCTTTACATGGTCTTGGTTTTGGTGACAATGCTAAGGCAGCTATCATCGCGCGTGGCCTGACAGAAATCACTCGTCTCGGTGTAAAAATGGGGGCCAACCCATTGACTTATTCCGGCCTATCAGGTGTAGGAGATTTGATTGTTACAGGAACATCTAGTCATTCTCGAAACTGGCGTGCTGGTGATGCACTGGGTCGCGGTGAAAAACTAGAAGACATCGAAAAGAATATGGGCATGGTCATTGAGGGCATTTCAACGACTCGTGCTGCCTACGAATTAGCTCAAGAATTGGGTGTTTATATGCCCATTACTCAGGCTATCTACAGTGTCATCTACCAAGGTGCTCGCATCGAAGATGCGATTAAAACGATCATGGCCGGGGAATTCCGCCAAGAAAATGAATGGTCATAAGCTAGGAGAATACCGATGAAAAAACAAGTTAGAAAAGCTGTTATTCCTGCTGCTGGTCTTGGTACACGCTTCCTACCAGCTACTAAGGCTCTCGCCAAAGAAATGTTACCTATCGTAGATAAACCAACTATTCAATTTATCGTTGAAGAAGCCCTTGCTTCTGGTATCGAAGATATCTTGGTGGTTACGGGCAAATCAAAACGATCCATTGAGGATCATTTCGATTCAAACTTTGAATTAGAACACAACCTGAAAGAAAAAGGAAAAACTGAACTCCTCAAACTAGTGGATGAGTCAACTGGCATCCGCCTCCACTTTATCCGTCAGAGTCATCCACGTGGCCTAGGCGATGCTGTCCTTCAGGCAAAAGCTTTTGTAGGAAATGAACCTTTCGTTGTTCTCTTGGGGGATGACCTCATGGATATCAACGGAACCAATCATCCTTTAACCAAGCAGTTGATTGAAGATTATGAAGCAACCCATGCTTCTACCATCGCTGTTATGCCCGTTCCGCATGAAGAAGTCTCTTCATACGGTGTCATCGCTCCTCAAGGAGAGGGCGTGAATGGACTATACAGTGTTGATACCTTTGTGGAAAAACCAAAGCCAGAAGATGCTCCATCTGATTTGGCCATTATCGGTCGCTATCTCTTAACACCAGAAATCTTCGCTATTTTGGAAAATCAAAAACCAGGTGCGGGTAATGAGATTCAATTGACGGATGCTATTGATACGCTCAATAAGACCCAACGTGTTTTTGCTCGTGAATTCAAGGGCAATCGCTATGATGTTGGTGATAAGTTTGGTTACATGAAAACATCCATTGAATACGGTCTCAACCATCCTCAAACCAAGGATGATTTAAAGAACTATATCATTCAATTGGGAAAAGACTTGGACAGCAAAACAAAAAAAGCTGACTAAAATAAAAAGCCTAGAAACCTTGATTTCTATGGCTTTTTCTATTTTATAGAGCAAGGAAGAGCATGCCCAGACTAAGGACTACATAGAGAGCCAGCGCTAAGAATCTCTTTTCTTTCTTAAACATATGTTTTTCACTAATGGTCGGCAAGAATACCGCTGCTAATAAACCGCCAACTAAGCCTCCCAGATGACCAACAAAGCTGACATTTGGCGTAAAGAGATTGAAAATCAAATTGACAACAATAATAGCTTGATAGGATTGGCCCATTTGCTTCAGATAAGGATTACGACCGAAATAGCCCACTACTGAGACAGCTGCAAAAACGCCAAAAATTGAAGTAGAGGCTCCAGCTGCTACAACGTCTGGTGTAAAGAAGAGAGTCACAGTATTTCCCATAACACCTGACAGAAGGTAGAGAAGCAGAAAACGCCAAGAACCCCAGATTTGCTCTGCTAGTTGTCCAACGATGTAGATAGCAAAAATATTAAAGAGAAAATGTTGCCAACCGATATGAACAAAAACCGGAGTAAGAAGACGCCAAATCTGGCTCGGATCATACTTTAGATAATGTCCGTACATGCCACCAAATTCAAAGATAGTTGGGCTACTCGTTGTGTCACCAAAACGAAAAATTTGAATGGCCATAAAAACCACCGTAGTAACTAACAAGAGGCTAAAGGTAACCGGTTGTCTTTTAATTTCATTAATCATCTACAAATCACCTCCTGAACTGGAATATCATGCTCTTCTTCTTTAAATGTTGCCTGCTGAAAATCATAGATGGTGCTAACAGTTACACCTTGATAATCAGCTAAATAACGGTCATAATAACCCCCACCGTGTCCGATGCGGTAACCTTCCGCATTAAAGGCCAGACCGGGTACATGAATCAAATCGATGGCTTCTTTTGAAAAAACCTGGCCATGAGAGGGCTCCAAGACGCCGAAGTATGATTCTTGCAGATGTTCAGGATCATAGGGCAAAAAAACCATTTGTCCAGGACCGATTACCTTAGGAACTAAGACTCGTTTCCCGTCTGCTTGAGCTTGGGCAATCAGGAAATAACTGTCAAACTCATGGTCCATAGGCAGATAAGTCGCAATGGTATGGGCAGACTGATAGACAGCTTTGTCAAGTAATTCCTCCGTCATAACACGATCTTTTTCAGACTTTTTTTGTCTATCTTGTTTATCTAATTGCTTTAAAACAGCTTGACGAATCGATTCTTTCATGCGTTCCCTTTCAAAGATGATTATTTGCTCATTCTACCATTTTCTGACAGTCCATTCAAGAAAAAGAAAGGGCTGATTATATTAACCCTTTCATCTTATAGTCCTTTAAAAATTAGTTTGCTCGAAACTGGAGAAAGGCAGAGATTTTTTCTACTGCAAAGGGGAGAACTTCTTCCTTAGGGCTCATCTTTGGATGATGAAGGGCATAAGGGGTATCCACTCCCAACCAAAACATAACGCCTGGGATCTTCTGCAATAGGTAACCAAAGTCTTCTCCCGTCATGGCAGGTGGACAAGCGATCAGATTGGTGGCTGCATCTTGTTCAAAGAAAGTCATTAGTTGACCTGCCAAGTCTGGATTGTTTTCTACAGGCAGATAGCCGCCTTGATTGAGGACCACTTCCACTTCCATATCAAAGGCCACCGCTACACCTTCCGCGATTTTTCTCAAGCGTTTTTGCATGAGAAGGCTATTGTCTTGGGTCAAACTGCGGATAGTCCCGTGCAGTTTCGCTGTGTCTGCAATGACATTGTTGGTGGTACCCGCATGCATCGACCCAAAGGTCACGACACCACCCTGAATAGGATCCACATTACGGCTGACAATGGTCTGCACCTGGGTCACGAAGTGGGCAGCCGCCACCAAGGCATCATTAGCCTCATGTGGAAAAGCGGCATGACCGCCCTTGCCTTTGAAGGTCACCCATACTTCACAAGTTCCGGCAAAAAGAGTCCCTGTATTGGTCGCAATGTCTCCCACCTTGAGGTCAGGTCTCACGTGTAGGCCGTAAAATTCATCCGGTTTCCACTCACCAAAAGCCCCATCTTCATAGAGCAGCATCCCACCTGCCAAGTTTTCTTCAGCTGGTTGGAAGAGAAACAGAATATTGTTTTTGGGTTGTACTTGCACCAGTTCATGGAGAAGACCGAGACCAATGGTCATATGGAAGTCATGCCCACAGGCATGCATGCGACCTTCATGTTGACTCTTGAAATCCAAACCTGTCTCTTCTGTCACTGGTAGGCCATCCATATCTGCCCGCCATCCAATGGTTTTTTCAGGGGCAAATCCCTTTACAAAGACTAGAATGCCCGTTTGCCAAGTCTTTTGCTCTACAAAGTCTTTGCCAGCTGTCAGCTTGGCAATTTTTTCCAAGAGGTAGACTTGTGTTTTAAACTCCTCCAAACCAATCTCTGGAATTTGGTGTAAATCACGGCGGATAGCAATTAGATCAAGTGTCATAAGAAGTTTTCCTTTTTATAATACATTAGTAGAAAAGCCTGTGTTGCCACAAGCCTTAATCTTTACAACTTCATATTTAAGATTTAGATTTTTGCCTTTAATCTAGGAAACGCAGTCTTAAATAGGACTGAGGGTCCATTAAGACAAGTTGACGACGAATAAAGACAAAAAGATAATCTTAAAGGTTTCTTAGTGCATCTTCCAAAGCTGTCTTCTGTTGGGTTTTTTCATCGATTTCCTTGATGATACGGGCTGGAACACCTGCAACGACAACATTTTCAGGAACATTTTGCGTCACGATGGCACCAGCAGCAACAACAGAGCCGCTACCGATTTGCACGCCTTCGATGACCACCGCGTTGGCACCGACCAAAACATTGTCCCCCACACGAACTGGATCCGCTGAAGCAGGCTCGATGACACCAGCCAGCACAGCACCCGCACCGATATGGCTGTTTTTCCCAACCGTTGCACGGCCACCCAGAATAGCACCCATGTCAATCATAGTTCCTGCACCGATTTCAGCACCGATATTGATGACGGCTCCCATCATGATGACTGCATTGTCTTCAATCGTCACCTGGTCACGGATGATAGCACCGGGCTCAATCCGAGCATTAATAGCCCGTTTATCCAGCAATGGTACAGCAGAATTGCGACCATCTTGCTCCACCACATAATCCTTGTTCTCTGTCAGGTTAGCAAGCAAGGGCTGGATGTCTTTCCAGTCACCAAAGAGAACGTTGCTCAATTTGACAACCGAAGCTGGAAGAGCTCCTGCCAATTCCCCTTCAAAAGTCACCTTAACATTGGTTTTCTTCTCCGCGTTGCCGATAAATGCGATAATTTCTTGTGCAGTCATTTTTTGTGCAGTCATTTTTTGTGCAGTCATAATGATGATACCAAGAGCGTTGACAAGGTTCGGGGAACCTTGTCAATCGGGAAATGAGATCAAGCAAAGCTTTCTACTCACGCCAAGCAAGTTTTCCCTTTTAACTCGGGTTCAGTTCTTCAAAACTCCCCTTGCTAATACTCAAATCCTTCCAATTCAAATTCTATTTTTCCTATTATATCAAATTTTCAGACAATTTGGAAAAGATAGGGTTAAAAAAAGACCTCACTAGGAGATCTTATCTATAAAATTTTGTATCGTAAATTTAAATCTTATCTCTTTGTCAATTTTAGCTTTGCGGGTTCTGGAATTTCTACAAACCTCCCATTAAGTACTTCTATACTATCTTTCTTTCCGACTTCAATTCGTCTTGTATTATCACTATTTATGTCATCATCATAGCCAGATTCTCGAATTCTTGTGAAAAAACCCGGAAAATCCCAGGTTTTATTTTTTTATTATAGTAACGATTTGAATTGGATATTGGAATCTTCTAAGAAGTGATCATCGAAGCCTCGTGGGTGATGGTATTCGATTTTTTCTTTGTCCATTGGATAGGTGTATTTGCCACCAACTTCCCAAATGAATGGATGGAAGTCGTACTGGAGGCGTTCTTTTCTCATCTTCCAGAGTTGAATGATTTCATCTGTTGAAGCCATGAAGTTAGACCAGATGTCATAGTGAACTGGAATGATGACTTTGGCACGTAGGTTTTCAGCCATACGAAGGAGATCGATAGAAGTCATCTTATCTTGGATACCGATCGGGTTATCGCCGTAATTGTTAATGGCAACATCGATATTGAAGTCACGGCCATGTTTTGCAAAGTAGTTTGAGAAGTGAGAATCTGCCCCGTGGTAAATGGTTCCGCCAGGTGTTTCAAATACATAGTTAACCGCCTTGCTGGCCATGAGTTTATCTGTTATTGGAAGACCTTTGAGACTATTTCCATTTTCTTCATAACCTTCAATCGGAAGAGTAACTAAGCAGGTTCGGTCAAAGGATTCAACAGCATGAATTTTGATGTCTTTAAATTCAAAGCTATCTCCTGGTGCAATGGTGATGATGCGATCTTTTGGTACTCCCCAACCTTCCCAAATCTTTCCACAACCTACTGGACCAACAAATTTCACATGGTCCAATTTTGGATTGTTAAGAATAGCTGCAGCAGTAGAAATGTCAATATGGTCAGAATGAACATGTGAGACTAAATAGTAATCCAATTCATTAATGGCGAATGGATCAATAACCATCGGTTGCACGCGCAAGTTTGGTTGCAATTTGCGGACACCAGCCATATTCGCCATTTGGTGACCCCAAACCATATCCTTGACTTTCTTAGTTGATTTTCCACGAGAGGACCAAAGATCCATGACCACATTGGCCCCACCAGGAGTTTTAATCCAAACACCACAGTTACCAAGCCACCACATGGCAAAGTTGCCTTCTGGCACCACTTCTTCTTCGATTTCTTCATTGAGCCATGTTCCCCACTCTGGGAATGTGCTCAAAATCCATGATTCACGCGTAATATCTTTTACATTTGCCATAGTTGATTGCCTCCGATAAGTTTTTTATATTTTATACTCAAAGAAAATCAAAAATAGATGCGGCAAAGCGACACAGACATACCAAATGGTCAGCATGGAGCTTTAATAAACTATACTGTTGATTTTCAAAGAGTATTATTTCATTATCAGTATAAACCCAATCATCTATTCCGGAAAGACCAAGATATACACAGCCATGTGTACAAAAATAGGCTGAAATAGAACTCGACTAGATACAAAAACACCCTATAATATCTTTACAGGATGTTCTATCTGATTTACCGATTAATCTTCAATCAATTCTTGTCGCACTAAGTGTTCAATTTTGGCCACTAATGCATGCCTTTCCTGACATTCAGGAACGTAGGCTTGAAGGTATTTCACCAATTCTTGGCTAAAATTCGATTCCACTTGTCCACTATTTGTTTTTGAAAAACGAAGCAAGCGTACCATGTCATTGATACTAAGAATGGGATGAATAAGGATACTTGGAAACTTGGTTTCAAGTGCATCACCAGTAGTGACAACCATATCCGTTTCTAAAATGTCACTGACACTATAAAATTGTTCGGATGTAAAAATATTGATATCACAGTTGGGCAGGCATTGTTTGCACTGACTAAGCAATAGTTTCTGAACACCGACACCTTCATCACAAACAAGAGTAACGCTTTTTTTGCTGTAACTGCTCTTAGAATTTTCTAATTCTCCACCTAAATGAATCGCAATGTAGGCGATATCGCTATCCGACATCTTAATTCTCCAGGCTTGTTCAAGGATATAGATACTTTTCTGAGTTGCTGTGTAGAGTTCTGGATACTTTCCTATGATATGGTTCGTAAGGGGATTAATAGACAGGATACCGTAGGTCTTGCGATAAATCATAGCCTTACAATGCATGAGTAGCTGATCCAGCAAACCACTATAGTTGTTAAAAGCAAAACCAAAATTTACTTGCAGATGCTGTAAAAATAGCTTTAAGTTTTCTTTCATCTCTGCGTAGTCTTTACTGTCCAGATGCACATCTTGGTCCTTGCGAAAAGACAGCAATAACATGGCAACTAGACTGATTTCAATTGTATCTAATTGTAAATCAAATTGTGCTGTTAATTCTTCTGCAATCTCTGTTGCCAGCACAAATTCGATCCGTTGCCAGGTTGATGCAAATTCCTTGCGAACAAAATCTCTTTCCTGATCAGTCAAGTCAATGCTTTTATAACTTAAGAGCAGGTAAGGCAATATTTGAACCATAAATTGGCTATCATTGGGATTGATTTTTTTACCCATACGTTCTTGGGCAGATGAGATCTTAATACTTAAGTAATGATTCACTTCATCAGAAAAATAGCGTCCGAATTCTGTTAAATCAAGAATCTTCTCTTTAACGATCGCAATAAAGCCTCTATTGCCCTCTGTATAAATGGAGTAGAGCAAGCGATAGAGATATTGAATTTTAGACAAAGGGTGACATTCCAGATAGTAGCCACGTGCCTTTGTTACTCTGAGATGAATATCGTATTCCTCATTGGAGAGTTTGTTGCGAATATCATTGAGGTCATTGAGGATGGTATTTCGCGAAACATCATGCAAGGCCATCAGTTTCTCAATTGTCACTCGCTCCTTAGAAATGGCTATGTAGGTCAAAGTCAACTGTAGGCGTTCTCCCACGCTCATCACATAGGAATAATCGTCTAGTTCATCCAAGAGTTCCTGACAAATTTTCTTCTGTTCACCTGTCAGTAGAATACCGACTCGTGGATAAGAAACAATTTGTTCCACCTGCTCTGGTAAGACTTCGTTAATTTTTTCCAGATGATAATAAATCTTTCGACGAGACTGTCCAAGTTCTTTCGAGATAGTCATGACGGTCTCTGGTTCATTGAGATTCACCAAATAAGACAGAAGATGGTAACTTTTTTTATCTAGTAAAATCATAATGCCCCCTTAAATTAAATACTTCCTATTATAACACATTAATGCTGCATTTATCCTCTGACAAAAAAGCAGACTTCCCATTTGAAAGTCTGTCTTACCTTGACAATTAGTGGTTATCCCCTTTTTGACCATAATAGGCATTTGGTCCGTGTTTGCGGAGGTAGTGCTTGTCTAAGATATATTGTGGTGCCGGCTCAACCCGTGGGTTAATTTGCTCTGTAAAGCGGCTCATCTTGGCTACTTCTTCCAAGACAACGGAATGATAAACTGCCTGAGCCGGGTCCTTGCCCCAAGTAAATGGTCCATGATTGCGGACAACAATACCTGGTACCGCTACTGGATCTAGACCACGACGAGCAAATTCCTCGATGATGACCGTTCCAGTTTCCATCTCGTAGGCTAATTCCACCTCATCTTTGGTAAGAGAACGTGCACATGGCACCGGCCCGTAGAAATAATCCGCATGAGTGGTTCCGTAGAAGGGAATATCACGTCCTGCCTGCGCCCAGCCAACTGCTTCGGTTGAGTGAGTATGAACAATCCCACCAATAGCTGGCCATGCCTTGTAGAGTTCCACGTGGGTTGCTAGGTCAGATGATGGGTTGAGGTCTCCTTCGACCACCTGACCATCTAAGTCTGTCACCACCATGTTTTCAGGTGTTAATTTGTCATAGTCCACACCCGATGGTTTGATGACAATTCTGCCCAATTCACGGCAAATTTCAGATACATTGCCCCATGTGAATTTGACCAGGCCGTGTTCTGGCAAGGATTTGTTGGCTGCACAGACCCGTTGCCGCATTTCTTGTAAATCTTTTGGCATTAGCGTAAACCTGCTTTCTCAATGAATGGGTAAAGAAAGGCTTGTGCTTCCTGAATGGCTACACGTGTTTCTTCCACCGTTTCACAATTTTCAGACCACATTTCAATCAAGAATGGCCCCTTGTAATTGCTGCGTTTGATAACATCAAACATTTCTTCCCAATTGACACATCCCTGACCAAATGGCACATCACGGAACTGCCCCTTAGAGTTTTCTGTGACTGGATAGGTATCTTTCAAATGAAGAGCTGCAATAGAGCGGTGTCCATTGTAAAATTCACTCCAGAGGTCATTGTGCCAAGCAGAGACATTGCCTGTATCAGGATAAACGAAAAGATAAGGTGAATCAATTTCTTTTTCAATGGCTAAATATTTCTCAATCGAATTAACAAAAGGATCGTCCATAATTTCGATAGAGAGAATAACTTGAGCCTCTTCTGCCCAATCACAAGCTTTCCGAAGATTTTTGATAAAACGTGCTCTTGTTTGAGAAGACTTCTCCTCATAATAAACATCGTAACCCGCTAGTTGAATAGTGCGAACGCCTAAATCCTGAGCCAACTCGATGCATTTTTTCATCATGTCTAGCGACTTAGCTTCTTTTTCAGGATCATTTGACCCCATAGGATAGCGACGGTGACCAGAGAAACAGATACTTGGAATGCGGACACCTGTTTCATAGATAGCCTTGACAATATCCAAGCGCTCTTCCTTGGTCCATTCCAAGCGGGCGAGGCGGGCATCTGATTCATCCACAGACATTTCCACAAAGTCAAAACCGAGCTCTTTTGCAAATTGGAGCCGCTCCAACCAGGTAAAATGCTTGGGAGTCGCTTTTTCATAAATACCAATCGGACGTGTCATAAACTACCCCCAGATACGCTTGATTTCAGCCTTAAATTCACGCGCTGCAGCTGCTGGATCTGGTGCTTCGGTGATACCACGACCCGCGATAAAGGTAAAGACATCCACTCCTTCAAAGAGTTTAAGAGTATTTACATCCAAACCGCCTGTTACAGACACACGGAAGCCCATCTCAATCAATTTCTTGACTTTGTTTAAGTCTTTTTCGCCCCAAGTCTCGCCAGCAAGAAGAGCATCGCGCGATTGGTGATAGATAGCTTGAGAAATTCCTGCATCCAACCATTGTTGGGCATGATCATAGGTCCAATCTCCATAAAGTTCGACTTGGATTTCCCCCCGGTCACCACGTTCTTCTCGGATAGCCTTGAGAGCTGCCTTCATAGTTGGGATCGTTGCTGAACAGATACAGGTCATCCAGTCTGCACCGCGTTTCGCATTGTTGGCCGCAACCGTACCACCAGCATCCGCACATTTGGTATCCGCTACAATCAATTTATCAGGGAAGAGGCTGCGAAGAACTTCAACCAATTCTGAACCAACTTGGAGAAGACAGACCGTTCCAGCTTCGATAATATCAACTTCTGCACCTACAGATACAGCAGCTTTAATAGCTCCTTGTAAGTCAGAGTGGTCGAGGGCAACTTGTAAATTTGGGATATGTTTTGTCATATATTTTCCTACTTTCTAATTGATGGAACATCTTTCTGTTTAAATAATTTTTGCTAATTGAGAGAACCCCTTAGAATCACGGACTGTGCACTTTATTTTACCTCTAATACAAGGAACGAAACCGCAGATATATAATGGTCAGCAAGGTAAGGTGACAAAGTAGTTAAAGGTAATAATAAGTTACGCATCAGCCTTCCAAGTCAAGTCCTTCAAGATACGGGCTATTTTTTGACTCTTCTACCATCGCAAGCACTTGTTCTGGACTTTGGCAATCTACTAAACGCTGAATGGAATTTTCCAATTCAAACAGAGCGATAATTTGTGGAATGGCTACCGATGTGTGAATAGCTGCACTGGTTGCCGCCAAACAGAGAAGAACTGAAACTTCTTTCCCATCTGAGAAAGCAACCGGCTCTTTCAAAGTGACCAATGAAAAGGCATCACGGTTGACACCGTCACCAGCCATGGCATGAGGCATCGCCATTCCAGGCATGAGGACATAGTAAGGACCGTGTTCCTCTGTAGAAGCGATAATGTTTTCATAGTATTTTTCTACCACAGCTCCACTTTCAATGAGTGGTTCTACTGATAACTTGATAGCTTCTTGCCAAGTTGTGGCTTGTAGCCCCAGTCGAATAGAATTATTTTCTTTAAAGGCTTTTGTTAAATTCATAATCATTTCCTTCCCTTCAAGTCTCTTCCTTTTAAAGAGGGAGGTGCCTCCAAGCTATGAAAGCACCTCTATTTTCTAAAAGATTACAAAACAGCTTGTAATTTTGTTTTAATTTCATTGTCATCCATCAGGTTATCAAGACCAACCAGGTGGCCTTTTGTACGCCCTTCCAATTCCTTGATGAGGTGGTTTGAAGCAACGACAATATCATAGCTAGAAGCTAGACCTTTGGCTTCACCAACTGAGCAAGATGCTGATTGGATATCTGTTACGCCCAATTGACGCAAAGCGTTTTCAACTTTCATTTTGATAACCATGGATGAACCCATACCATTACCACATGCTGTAAGAACTTTAACCATATTATTTTCCTCCAATATTTATTTTCTATAAAGGAACCAAGGCTAGGATATGCTTATCCAGCCTAGGTTTTCTGTTTTTTTATTAGTCAGCTTGGACTTCGCCACGATAGTAAGCTTCTTTATCTTTTGCTTTTGCAAATTGTAATTGAGGGATAAGCAAGAAGAAGAGGCAGACAAGACCGTAGCCGATAACTCCAAGGGATTTGAAGATGTAACCGATTGGCAACCAAGGAAGAACGAGGTCGATATTTCCATGATAACCGCCTGTTAAACCAAGAAGGGTTACTGCAATCGCACCAAGGGCAACTTGGAGCACTCCTGAGATAAAGGACAAAGCAACCGCTGCTTTCCAACCACCCCGTTTGTCAGCATAAACAGCAATGGCTGCATTATCGAAGAATACTGGTACGAAACCGGTGATAATCAAGACTGGATTTTTAAAAATAACCAAGAGAGCAATAGTGATCAATTGACCAACTAAACCGAAAGCAAATCCTGACAAGACTGCATTTGACGAACCAAAGCCATAAGATGCTGCTACGTCAACCGCTGGGAACGAACCAGGAAGAAGTTTACTTGAGATACCTTGGAAGGCATTGGTCAATTCTGTTACAAACATCCGAACACCTTGCATCAAGATAAAGAGATAAACTGAGAAGGTAAAGGCTGTTTGAATAACATACATGAAGAAAGCTTGTTTAGCTGGGTTGTAAGCACCTGCACCAATCAATTCTGCATTAGACATCATTTCTGGTCCGAGGACAAGAAGGATACTACCGAAGAAAACGAGCATGAGAGTTGCAGATGCAACTACTGTATCATGGAAGACACTAAGGAAAGATGGTAATTTAAGATCGTCTAGGTTATCTTCTTTTTTACCTAAGAATGGAGCAATTTTATCTACAAACCAAATAGCAAATTGTTGTTGGTGACCGATAGCAAAACCACCACCGCCTGTTAAGCGTTGTGTTGGTTCCACCGTCATGTTTGAACTAACAGCCCAGTAGAGACCACAAATAATACCAACTGCCCAAGCACCCCAACTATTTTGCAATTGCGGAATGAGAATAAGAACAAATACCGAGATAGTGGCTGCTTGTTGCACCATGATGTGACCAGTGATGAAGAGAGTTCTCACTTTGGTCAATTTACGAAGAGCAACCAAGAGAATGTTGACCCCAAAACCAATCAAGAGGGCTATTGTAGCAACAGAGATAAAACCAATTCCCTCCAATTTAGCATTGGCAGCTGCCAAACCAAAGTAAGGGTCAATAACTGCAGCTTCAAGACTAAACTTTTTAGCAAGGGCAACCAAGATGGGACGGAAAGTATTTACCAATCCTCCAGCACCTACGTTAAGAATCAGATAACCAACGGTCGCTTTCACGAAACCTGCAAAAACATCATGCAGAGGCTTCTTCAATAGTAGGTATCCAATTAATACCAATAAACCTACGAAGAAGGCTGGGTTTTGCAAAATATTTTGCGAAAACCAATTTAATGGGGTTAGTAATGCATCCATGATAGAATCTCCTTTTAATATTGTTTTGATTTCCTATGGCTTTATTATAGTTTTTGTAAGCGTAAACAAAAAGACCAAGATACACACAACTTTGTGTGCAAAAATAGGCTGAATGAAGCAATGGAAGAACAAAGCCTGTCAAACTAGCGGGCTGAGCACTTCAAATGGGAACTTTTCACATGCAAAAAACCTGGATTGACCAGGTTTGGTTTTTTATTTAGCAATCATTTTCTTGAAGCCGAGGCTTAAATTGAATCCAAAGGTATAAGGAAATAAAGATGACCAGAGCTAAAAAGGCATAAAGCGCTAAGGTTAAATTGAAACCTAACCAACTTCCCAAGTAGCCACTGATAAGAGGAGTCAGTAGAGAAGAACCACCCATATAGATACTCATGGCTATCATCTGGCTACTACTTTGCAAATTAACTGGAACCAATTCCGCAATAAGAAATTTAGAAGTAATGAGGATAATAGGAGTCGTGAGGGCTTGGAGACTACTAAAAAGGACAATATAGAGACTCCCCTGAGCCAATGAAAAACCTAAGAATTGCAGAACAAAGATAGCAGAGGACAGAAGTAAGAGATGCTGATTACCATATTTATGAATTAGCTTCATACTATAGAAGTACATCGGAATTTCCAATAGTGATCCCATAGCCCATTTAAGAGAGATTTCAAATTGACTAGCTTCTAGAGCTAGCATTTTGTCAACCACAATTCCTGTGTTAGCCACTACCAAACCATAGAGTAGAAATAAAATGAAAACTAGAAAGAGATAGGGCTTGTTTTTGATCAGGTTAACAGCAGAAACTGTCTCTGGATCCTTTCTTCTTTGGTGACAACTATCAGGCAAACGGCGAGAAAATGATAGAATACCTAAAGTAAAAGTCAGAACCGCCAATGTAATACCCTTAAAACCAAAATAATTAATGAGGAGAGTAGAAGAAAGACTACCCAGAGTCCAACCAATAGAACCAAATACCTTTAGGCGCGAAAGGTTCTCAGCCATAGTCAAATTGACACCCATAATCCAGGTATCAATGAGGCTGCAGAGGCTATTCACCAGACCACCGCAAAAACCCACTAGGAGGACAACTAGGACAAGAGAATCCTGGTTGAGTCCAAAAAGAAGACTAGCAAAGAATCCCAAAAGAAAAAGGGAAACTAGAGAAATCCATTTGGAAGTTTGGAAGGCATTTGATAGAAAACCAAAAAATAGTTGCAATAGGATTGTCAAAACAGCGTAGGCCGACAGAGCATAACTTCTTTCTAGGCTGCTGTAGCCCATTTGTGCCATATAAGGAATAAAATTTGACATGCAAAGGCTGAAAGTAATGTAGGCTAGTAACTGCAGACCAGCAAATCCTATTTTTTCTTTTTTCATCATCGTCTTTATCCAAACAGAAAGAAGGCAGCAATATACACTATATCGCCACTCTTTCTTTTTTCTATTTTATTATTTCAATTCTGGCCAAAATTCCTTGTTGACTTCAATCATTTCATCCAAAATCTTTTTGGCCAACTTAGCACTCGGAACAGATTTGTTCATCATGAAGGACTGCCATAGCTTTTGGTAACTTCCTTCAATCCAAGCTTCAACAGCCAATTTCTCAGAAGAAATCTGTTGTTCCATGAGACCTTTTTGGAAGGAAGGAATGTTACCAATAGACATAGGTTCGTACTGATCCTTACCGACGATACATGGGATTTCAACCATGGCATCGTATGGGAAGTTGGCGATAGCACCATTATTTGGCACAATAAGGAGGAAGCGCTCTTGTGTATTGAAAGCCAGGGCACAAGCTAAGTCAACGATAAACTGGGCATGTTCATTGGAAGCAAACCAAGTATCCTTAGCGGTTCCAGCTGCAACGATACGCTCGCACTCTTCATTGGTATCTTTCTCACGGCGGTCCATAATTTCATTAGCACGAGTATAGTCGTGGTCTGAATGTTCGACTGTTTCTGGAGCCATAAGGTAATATTTCAGATAAGTGTTCCAGAGAACAGTTGGATCCATGGCATATAGGTCTTTAGCTGCCCGCATCGTTTCTAGCCAAGAAGACTCTTTATGCTGGCCTTGTGGTGTGTATTCTTCATAACCATGGTCTTTAACATAGTCCATTAGTTTAGGCATGAGGTCATTGCCTTCGTGATCGCGAATCTGTGTCCACCAACCAAAGTGGTTAAGACCGTAGTAGCGAACATCAAACTCTTTGCGCGACTTCATACCCAAGATACGAGCAAAGATCTCTTCCAAACAAACCGGCATGTCACAGATATTGATAACACGGGCTTCTGGGCGAAGAACGCGACAAGCTTCTGCTACGATAGCGGCTGGGTTAGAATAGTTGAGCATCCATGCGTTCGGAGAATATTTCTCCATATAGTCAATGAGCTCAATCAAAGGACCAATGGTTCGCAAGCCGTAGGCAATCCCACCAGGTCCGCAAGTTTCCTGGCCCACAACTCCATGTTTGAATGGAATTTTTTCATCCTGCTCCCGCATAGCAAAGAGTCCAACACGCAACTGAGCCATAACGAAGTCCACATCCGTGAAGGCTTCAACAGGATCTGTCGTGTAAGAAAACTTGATTTCTGGATAACGTTCACGAACGATAATTTCACAGGCCTTGGCCACACGAGTTTGTCTTTCTTCTAAGTTGTCATAGAGTTTAATAGACTCAATTGGAAAGGTAGCAAAATTGTCCAAGAGCATGGTGACAATTCCTGCTGTATAAGTACTACCACCACCGGCGATAACAATTTTTTGCTTTTTACGATTTTCTACTGATACTGACATAGTTTCTCCTCTGTTTCATCTTAATTTTCTAATAATGCTTCAAATTCTTCACGGACATAAGGTACTGATAAACCGACAATAACCTGAACTGCTCGCCCTTTAAGAACCAAGCCGTGGGCACCAAAGTCTTTGAAGTTTTCTTCTCTAGCAATCTTACTTTCATCTTTTACGGTGATACGTAAACGAGTGGCACAATTGGTTACATCCTGAATATTCTCCGCACCACCCAAGAGAGTTAGGTAGGCTTCTGCTTGTTCAACTGCTGGTGATTTAGCCTTAGTAGTCGTAACTACCTTGTCAGCTTTTTTCTCCATATATTCTGACTTGCTGTAGAGTTTGGTTTCTTCATCATCGTCCTCACGACCCGGTGTTTTAAAGTCAAACTTGCGAATCAAGAAGACAAAGAGGAAGTACCAGATTGCTCCGAAAACCAGACCCAGAATTACCTGAGTAACATAGGTCATATAGTGATTTTGACCAAGTGGCAACCAGTTGACGAAGAACCAGTTAATCAAACCACCACCAAAGTCACCAACAACACCGAGAGAGAAAGCCAAAGCTTGAAGAGTCGCATCCAAGATAGCATGGACCACAAAGAGCATAGGTGCCACAAACAAGAAGGTAAATTCAAGGGGTTCTGTTACACCAATCAGAACAGCTGTCAGGGTAGCTGGAATCATGAGACCAAGTACCTTCTTACGTTTTTCAGGTTTAGATGTTTTGAGAAAAGCTCCCATTACACCTATAGATCCAAAAACCTTACACATACCGGAAAGAGAGAAACCAATTGGGAAGAGTTCTTTCAAAGGCTGAGTAGATTGGGCAAATTCGTGCAAATGTGTTGCCCAGTAAGCGGATGTTCCACCCTGAACAATGGCATTATCATAGGTAAATGGCGCGTAGATGAAATGGTGCAATCCTGTTGGAATCAAAATCTTTTGCAGGAAACCGTAAACCCAGATTCCTACCGGACCACTGTTGATAAAGAAACCTTGCATCCCTCTAATACCCTCTTGAACATGTGGCCAAATAAGACAGGTCAACCATGCAACTGGTAACATGATGAAGAAGGAAATTGCAACAACAAAAGATGATCCTCTGAAAATGCCGACTGCATCAGGGAGTTCCGTATCGAAATAACGGTTGTGAGCCCAAACAACGATACCCGAGATCAAGAGAGCTCCCAACATACCTGTATCCAAAGTTTTGATCCCAGCAATCATGGTCAAACCAGAACCGGTGCTCACTTCAGCAGCAAAATCAACACCGAAGAAGGAACCCCAATAGGTCAACATGCCATTAATAAAGTAGTTGAAAGTGAGATAGGTTGCCAAAGCTTCTAAACAGGCCCGAGCTTGTTGTTTTTTGGCTAAGGCAATGGGTAGAGCCAGGGCAAAGAGGGCAGGCAACTGCATAAAGACCATCCAACCGCCGTTGGCTACGATTTGCCAGAATTGGTACCAGACATGGTCTGGATTGGCTAAGGAGCCAACAATGTTTGGATTCGTAAAGACGATGGACAGACCAACCATAATACCCGAGAAGGCAAAGAGCAGGGTCGGTGTGAACATAGCTCCACCAAATCTTTGGATTTTTTGCATCATAAGAGAAAATCCTTTCATTTTCTTTTTTTGTGGGATATCCGATAGTTTTAGTATATAGAAAGCGTTTTCTAATTACAATAGAATTTCCTCTTCTTGTACACTTGCACCGGCATAAAAAAAAATTCACATTAAGCGTGAATTTTTCACAGGATTATATTGAGTTTTCTTGACTCTTAAAAATACTATATTTAATAAAGAGTAATTCAACCAAAATATAGTAGAGCATGGTTAGTTTGTAATCTGGAAACCGATCAATAAAGTTGAGTTTGGCAGAAGAAATATAAAGGGATTCATCGCTCATATCGGCCAAGGGATTGTTTTTAAATTCTGTGACAGAAATAATGGTCACACCCTTAATCTTAAGGTGACGAGCAATATCCAAAACCTGAGGATTAGTACCACCTAAAGAGAGGAGAATCATAGTATCGCCAGCCTGTAAAAGATCAAAGAGGGAACAGTCGAAGGTAACTCCACCCACATCATAGACTAACTCATTGCAGGATAGAAACATGCGCTTCAACTGCTTAGCAACAGCATTTTGAACATCGCCAGAACCATAGATAAAGAGACGGTCTGCATCATGAATCAGCTGGCAGATCTCACTATAATCTTTACGTTGTAATTCCTCAATGTACTGAATCATGAGACTACAAGCATCGTCGAAGGCTCTCTGATCCAGCACCTTTTCAGAACTAGCATCCAGATTGAGCATGACCCGAAATTCACTAAAACCCGAGAAACCAATCTTCCGAACAAAACGAGAAATAGTCGTCCGTGAGACATTGGTCAAATCGGCCAGCTCATTGATAGTAGCCTTAAAAACTTTTGCTTGGTTAGACTTAATAAACGCCCATATTTGCAGATCTGTTTCATTGAGGGCTGCATAGTGCTTATAAACACACTCTTCTACTTTCATAATATACTCCTCTTTCTTTACATGTCTCTCTCTTCTATCATACCCTTTTCAGGTAATATATGCAAACCCTTTCAGAGAGGAAAAACCTGGGTTTTGACCAGGTTTCATTCCCTTTATGAAGTCAAAACCACCCGTGAAAACGGGTGGCTTGTACACCAGCTATAAGCCGTTAAACTCCAGCGGCGTCTAAAGACGCTCGCTGAACTTACGTTCAGGTTATGCTTTGATTACTTGACTAATGCCCGTAACAACGGGCTTTTATCTTATTCTAAAGCCTCTATCCGAGAATGGATCTTCATATTCTTTTACACTTAGCTTATCAAGTGCAATGTCATCCTTCTCTTGCTCACGAATATATTTCGCAACAGTTTTCTCGTTTAATCCAACCGTACTGACGTAGTATCCCCGTGCCCAAAATTTGCGATTTCCATATTTATACTTTAAATTGGCATGCTTATCGAATATCATTAGAGCACTTTTACTTTTTAGATATCCCATGAAATCGGAAATCGCAAGTTTTGGTGGAATCAGAACAAGCATGTGAACATGATCTGCCATCATATGACCTTCTACTATTTCAACACTTTTATAGTGACATAGATGACGGAAAATTTCGATTAAGTCCTGTCTAATTTTGTAGTAAATGGACTTGCGACGATACTTTGGTGTAAAAACAATGTGATATTTGCACATCCATCTGGTGTGTGATAAACTATAGCTGGTTTTAGCCATTTATTTTCCCTCCTTTATCTAACCTGAACAATTAGATTATACATGGAAAAATAAATGGAAGCTAGAAGCCTTGTTAGCCACCAGCATAGCTGGTGGTTTTTTCATTTTTCTCTACGAGAAAAACTGGCTGGAAGCCATAATAGAAAATGGCCCATAGGACCATTTCGACTCTAGTTTATTCACAATGAAATAAGCTCTGTATGAACAAAATAAATAGATTCCAGTTTTAAATAATATTAGTTAAATTCATTACGCCACTGATTCATGCCAGCTTCTCGATAAAGGCTAGCTTTCCCAACAGAATTAAATAGTTCCATTTTGTGCTTGATAACTGCTTTGCCAGCTTCAATACACTCAGGATTTATAACATTCGCATCCCACAATTCTGTAGTGGATAAAATCTCTCTACACTTTTTATAGTAGGCATACTTATAGTCTGAAGAAATATTAACTTTCTGAATACCAATTTGGACTGCCTCCGCAATTTCTTCATCTGGATTAGCAGAACCGCCATGAAGAACTAGCGGAAGATCGACTTTTTCTTTAATAGCTTTTAAAACATCCATTTTTAATTCTGGTTTAACATCTTTTGGATAAATACCATGAGCTGTACCAATCGCCACTGCTAAAGTATTAATTCCCGTTTTTTCCACAAATTCTAGAGCATCTTCTGGATTGGTATAGATGATTTTACTAACTCCTCCTTCAACACTATTACCTGTATTCCCAATAGTTCCTAACTCTGCTTCTACTGAAACGCCGATGGTTTTACAAACATCAACTATTTCTTTTGTCAAAGCAATATTTTCCTCGAAAGGCAGCAGTGAACCATCAATCATAACTGAACTAAACCCAGCATGGATCGCTCTCATAACTGATTTTAGACTATCTCCATGATCTAAATGCAAAACAAATGGCACTGGACTATTTTTAACACGAGAAAGTACGTATTGAAAAAAATCATCCTTAGCGTACTCCAATTCAGTTGGATGAACTGCGATAATTGCTGGCGAATCATTTTCTTCAGCTGCTTCAACAACTGTTCTTAAAAAATTACTATCTGCAATATTAAAAGCACCAACCGCAAATTTATTTTCTTTTGCCACTTCAAGTAACTGTGTCATATTAATCAACATAATAAAACCTCTCAAAAAACTTTCTATTTAGCTAAAACTCAATCCAGACAAATCAATTTCTTCTTCAATATCCTCGACTATACCATTTGCTTCTTCCTCACTAATTTCTTTTTTTAGTACAACTAGTAACAGCGCTGTTACTAGTGAACCAACCAGCAGTGCAATAATTGCAACAATAGGTCTAGTCATTGCTGGAATAACAAATACGCCACCCGATGGAACCGGTGAACCATTTCCAAAATAATATGAAATCATGCCAGTAATGCCACATCCAATTGAGGTAGCTGTTACCGTTCTCAGCAAATCATTCATTGCAATTGGAATCACACCTTCACTAATCATACACAGTCCCATGGGAAAAGCAACTTTAATATTTTCAACTTCCTGATTTGTAAAAATGCGTTTCTTTGCTATTTTTGAAATAATCAGTCCAAATGTAACACCAATCGGGGGGACCATAGCAGCTAAAACCTTAATTCCCTCAGGTTCTAGAATTCCTTCTAAGAGCAAACCATCTGCAATCAAGTTCGGAACTTTAGAGATTGCTCCACCATAATCAATACAACCAATGAATCCAATAATAAATCCATACAATGCTTTTTGTGATTGGTCCAGACCCGTAATAAAGTTTGTCAAACCACTTGTCATCGCAACTAGTGGAGTTCCTAAAACAAAGAACATAATCAAGCCACCTAACATTGCTGTAAGAGTCGGAATGATCATCATTGGCATCAAGGCATCAGCCCAACTAGGAACTTTAAGTGATTTTCGAATAAATTTAGCTATATAACCTGCAATGAAACCACCAATGACACCTCCTAAAAATCCTGCCCCTAAAAAACTAGCAATCTGCCCCATTAGAAATCCTGGCGCAATTCCTGGTCGGTCAGCAATCGAATAAGCAATATAGCCTGCAATGAAGGAAGGCAATAACCCCATACCAAATACACCTAAGGTTGTCAAAGAACTTGCAAATGTCATTTCAGAAAAATCAGTAATATATGCCCCACCCATAAGATTCCCAATTGCAATTAACAAACCTGAAGCTACAACAAGGGGCAACATATATGATATAGCTGTTAACAAATGTTGCTTTATTTCGTTTATAACTTTCTTCATTATAAATTCTCCTATCATCTTCTTAATTCTTCTTCAACCTTGAGAATAAGTTGTTTTGGTGCTTTGGTTACAATTGATGTACCAACTTTTATAGTTTTTTTACCTTTAAATCGTTCCATTCCTGTTATAGCAATATCAATAGCTAAAATTACTACATCAGCTTCTCTAATTTGCTCCTGCGTCAATTCATTTTCAGTCCCAATTGTTCCTTGGGTTTCCAAATGAATTGTATGACCAAGCGATTCAGCTGCACGAATCAGCTTTTCTTTTGCAATATACGTGTGTGCTATCCCAGACGTACATGCAGCAACACCAACAATTTTCATTTAAACTCCTCCTTATTTGAGTTTTTATTTTGAAAATAAATCTAATAATTCCTCACTACTACTTACCTTTTGAATGGTTTCTATAAATTCATCATCTGCTAATTTAATAGCAACCTGTTGCAATAATTTGATATGTTTCGTATTAGCTTCTGTGTTTTTTACTGCAAATAAAATAATGAAGTTAACCGGATTCTCGTCCAAAGTTTCCCATTCGATTGATTTCTTTGTTCTTCCAATTGCAATAGAAGTATGGCATACACTTTCTGATTTCCCATGTGGAATTGCAATACCTTGACCAATTCCGGTTACTCCTTCAGTCTCCCTTAGATACACATCTTCTATAAAGGAATGTTTGTCTGAAATAGCTCCGTTCTCAAATAACAATTCTGACAAAGATTCAATCACTTCTTCTTTTGTTGTTGCTTCTAGTTCAAGATTAATTAAGTCCTCATTGATGACTGCAAAAAAATTGATATCATCTTCAATATGCTCATTCCTCATATTTGTTACCTCCTAAAAAACTTCTGACCCTATTTGCGTCACGTTCATTGAATAGAACACTTACCAAAATTGATGGAATTGCATCAAATTCATTGTAATTGACGGTAGTCAAAATTAAGTCAATATTTTTATAATTATTTTTCTTTTTTTCATAAAGGTGTACAGATAAGACATCCACAATTTCTATGTCAGGGATTGATTTTAAAACCCGTGTTTTTAGCAATTCTGAAGTTCCGACACCGGATGAACACATAATTAAAATACGTTTTGGTCTCTCCATCTCTACTTTGTATTTCACAAAATATAAAGTTAAAAAACCTATCTCATCATCTGATAAACCAACATATCCGTAAGACTCTAGAATTTCACTTGTTTTTTGTCCAACTATCATGAACTCTTCGGGATACTCAAGTTTTATCTCTTCTAGCAATTCATTCTTAACTACAAATCTTTTAGTCAATCTATATGTTAATGCTCTAAGGTGAGTGATAAGGTCTGAGATCGTTTCGGGATTAATTAGTTTTACATCAAACGCTAAGCCTATGACTTCTAAGAGCTGACTTGCAATTTGTTTTATCAATCCGTCCTTCTCATCCTCTAAAAATTCTTTCTGATCAAACCTAGACGATAACAAATGAAAGAACAAGTAAAAATTTTCGAAGGTAGAAATTGTGATATTAAGATAATTTCTGATAGAATTGATTGTTTCTTCAGCTACAGAATATAGTTGTCTATTTTTATCAATCAGCATTCTCTCGTCAGTTGTAAAATCCTCTTTAATTATATTTCCATTAATAAAACCATGACGTCCCCTTTGAATTAAAATGTATAAATGAGAAAAAATATTTACATTATAAGGATAGTTTAGGTGTGCACCAATCTTCCCTTCCATCTTTTTAAAAAGTCTTGTAACATAATCAACATCCGAAGAATTACGTCTATTATTGTTTTCGAGAAAAATCTGCTTATAGATTCCAAGTTTTTGATTAATATCATCAATTGCACTTCTAATTGATATCTCCTCTCCGCTAATTGATAATCTACTAGACTTCTTGTTCAAGATTAGATTATAATTTGTTAATACATCATACATCTTACCAATATCATTTATCACCACGGCTTCACTCAAGTAATAACTTTGAAAAAGATAATCAATATCAACTGTTTTTGGTGATAAATAAAGTAACTTAAGTAGTATTTCAAATCGTCTTTTCTCAGCATCGGAATGTTGATATGATTGGTGATTTATTTTTAGATAGGAATCATAATTCAAAGAAATTCCCTTTCCTGTATAGGAAACCAGCACTTCCTCTCCTGCTATCTTATTAATTCTTTTCATCATCCTGTAAATGGTTTTAGTAGATACCTCCAAGATTTCCGAGAGTTCCCCAGCAGGTAGAGGAGAATGATAGGCACTCAGACTTGACATTAACAACAGTTCTTTTGAAGTAAACTCCATCTTTTCCCCTCCTTCTATTTTTATTATAACAGCAAAAAATGTAAGCGATTGTTTTTGTTTGTCCATAATAATGGACAGCATCTTTTCTTTATGGGCAATTTCTTACTAGTACAGAATATTTAATTTGTAAAAATTAAAAAAGAAGAGAACTGTTCTAGTTCTCTTCGGATTTTTTTCTTATAATAATTGAGCAAATGTGGAGTATTTTCTTACAAACTCTTCACAACTGCTTTGACATTTTCTACGGTGAAGCCGTAGTTGTCGATAACTGTTTGAGCTGGTGCTGAAGCACCGAATTTGTCGATACCGATGACTTTACCGTCAAGACCGACATATTTGTACCAGCTTTGTGTCGCTGCCATTTCGATTGCGACACGGCGACGAACTGCATTTGGTAAAATTTCTTCCTTATAGGCTGCATCTTGAGCGTCAAAGAGTTCAGTGGATGGCACGGATACGACGCGTACTTTTGCACCTTCAGCTACCAATTCTTTGGCTGCTTTGACTGCCAAGTTCACTTCTGAACCAGAAGCAAGGAGGATAGTGTCAAAGCCTTCTGTATCAAAGACCACATAGGCACCTTTTGCCACTTTTGCAAAATCAGTTCCTTCTTCAACCGTCAAGTTTTGACGTGTCAAGACAAGAGCTGTTGGAGTAGAAGTGCTGTTCACTGCTAAGTTCCAAGCTGCTTGTGTTTCACGCGCATCTGCTGGACGAAGAACGTTCAAGTTTGGCATTGCACGAAGACCAGCTAAGTGCTCGATTGGCTCATGGGTTGGACCATCTTCACCAACAGCGATAGAATCATGTGTGAAGACATAAGTCACTGGCAATCCTTGAAGAGCGGACAAGCGAACGGCCGCTTTTACATAATCAGAGAAGACAAAGAATGTTCCACCAAATACGCGAAGTCCACCATGAAGGGCCATACCATTTAGAATAGTTCCCATTGCAAATTCACGGACACCAAATTGGATGTTGCGGTTAAGCGGGTGAGTAGCATCCTGAAGCCCTTCACCCTTGATGATGGTCATATTTGAATGCGCCAAGTCAGCCGAACCACCCAAAAATGTTGGGAGTTTTTCAGCAATAACATTGAGAGCATCTTGTGACGAATTACGCGTTGCTTGTGAGAAGCCGGCTTCAAGAGCAGGGAAGTCTTCAGCAGTAATAGCAACTGGATCTTTACCAGCAAGGATCGCTTCGACTTCTGCACCTTCAGCTGGGTAAGCAGCCTTGTAGTCCTCTACTAATTTAGTCCAAGCCTCGTATGCTGCTGCACCACGATCTGCAACATTCATCTTAAAGTCTGCGTAAACAGATGATGGAATATCAAATGCTTCATATTCCCAGCCAAGGTTTTGGCGAGCCGCAGCTGTCTCTTCAGCACCCAATGGAGCACCATGAGCGGCATTCGTACCACCTTTAGTTGGGGCACCATGTCCGATGACTGTTTTAATCTCAATAAGAGATGGCTTACCGGAAGCCTTAGCCGCTTCAATAGCAATATTGATAGCCTCAATGTCTGTTCCATCTTCTACAAGAGCTGTGTACCAACCATAGGCATCGTAACGAGCACGGACATTTTCAGTCATGGCATCGTCCAATTCACCATCCAAACAGATGTTGTTTGAATCGTAAAGAACAATCAGTTTGTCCAGTTTTTGATGGCCTGCGTATGAAGCTGATTCAGAAGCAACACCTTCCATAAAGTCACCATCACCAGCGATAGCATAAGTGTAATGATCGAAGATTGGGAAACCTTCTTTGTTGTATTTCGCTGCTAGGAAACGCTCTGCTTGTGCAAAACCGACAGCAGTTGAAATACCTTGTCCAAGAGGACCTGATGTCGCATCTACACCCGCTGTGTGGCCAAATTCTGGGTGACCAGGTGTTTTTGAATCCCATTGGCGAAAGGCTTGTAGTTCTTCCATTGGTGTATCTTCAAAACCAGTTAGGTGAAGAAGAGCATACAACAACATGGACCCATGGCCAGCAGACAAAACAAAACGGTCACGGTTGATCCAGTTTGGATGTGCTGGAGTGATGTTCATTTGCTTTGTAAAGAGAGCATAAGCCATTGGCGCTGCACCCATAACCACTCCTGGATGACCTGAGTTTGCTTTATTGATAGCATCTACACCCAAAAAGCGGATAGCGTTTACTGATAAGTTTGACATAGTTTCCTCCTGTCTTGTGATGGTCCTATTATAGCATAAAAGAGAACATTAAAAAAGCGTTTTCGGTATTTGAACATAGCTTAATTTTCAATGTGGATTTAGTAAAATACACTACTGTATTATACTCAAGGCAAATCTCCCATGTCTTCTGTAAGAGCAATAATCATATCCTCTAACATTTTTGGGGGATTTTTAGCCGTTGTGATACCACTGGTACAACCTACACCATCTGCTCCCAATTCCATCACTTCATATACATCTTGCGGACTTGTAATTCCAGCGGCTTGCATCACTAATGTCTTTGGAGAGACTGATTTTATAGCTTGATTTGTACTTTTAATATACGAAGCTGTACTAGTTTGCCCAGTTCCAATGAGCGCTGTCGGTTCACAAAGGATAATGGACGGTTTTAAGGTAGCAATGGCAATCGCCTCTTTTAGGGAATTGGCACAGACAATTGTCTCCAATCCCAAATCCTCGGCTCTCTCCATCGCTCGAATAATCGCATCCATTGTCATAGGGTGTTCCGCATGGTTTAATAAGACCACTTGAGCTCCTGCATCTCTTATGCCTTCTGGCAAAATGGCACCCATCCCTCTTCCTGGGACAATCGCATCCATATGTTGTGCAACTATTTTTACATGTTTTACACGAGGAGCTACTAAACGCATATCCACATGTTGACATGTCAGTAAAACTGTTATGGAAGGATATTTTTTTGCTATTTCTTCCGCAACATCAGCCATTTCAGTTATTTTCTCTCCATATAAATATGATTTTGGATTAAACATAAAAAACGGAGTCTGAATCTTTTTTCCCATAAGTTTCCCTCTAAGCGACATTATACAATATCACAAAACACTAATTATCAACCTCTGCTAATAATAATGTTTTTATCTAAAGAAAGAGAAGATCAATGACCTTCTCTAAATTTTACATTACTTTCGTCAAGTAAGGAATTATAAGAAGCATGACAAAACAAATCCTGCAAGAACCCCTCCAACCAGAGCAGCTACTATATTAGGAATAGCTTTGTTTATTTTTCCTCCCCGAACCGCAGAAGCAACAAATACTCCCACACCGGCAGCAAGCCCCATATCAATCCATACATCACCTGACTGAGTAATCATTGGTTTTGGTATACCGTGATTCATTGCCCATACTGTCCCAACAATCATGGCAGCAGCTACCCAGCCACCAATCGGCCCCCAATTATCTACCATTTTCCCCCATATCATGCGAATCACGAAAGGAAAAACAAATCCACCCACGAGTGTTGCAATTACTTGTGTTGTACTCATAGTCACACCTCTCCTAATCCTTTTCCATATCTTCTTCAATTTTTGCTGCAACGAATCCACCAATCGCAGCACCGATTGCAACCAAAGCCAAAGTTGGAAAAGAAGTAGCAACTTTATCTAATCCCAGTAAAAAACCATCTCTAAATATTCCTGCGATGGCTATTCCTAGCCCCATATCAACGAATGCAGCATCATTATCTTGTTTAATCAACCCAACATAGTGATTCATAAACCACATTGGACCAATTATGATAAATGCGGCGAAATAACCACCGATAATCCCATAAGCATTTCCGAATGCCCCCCAAACACTCATAACAATCATACCGGCAATCATATAACCAATTGTTGAACGTAAAAATTTCATATCAAATCCTCTTATTTCAAAGCTTTAAGAAAACATTCAAATAATTTCCATGAAGATTCCGAGCCTGGATCACGATGTCCTATTGCACGTTCCCCTAAACGCATTGCACGACCTTTCTTGGCAATCAACGGTTCCGTACTCTCAGCACCTTTTTTCATGATAGCAATTGTTTCTTCTAGAGTCTTCTTAATATCTTTTGAAGTCTTTTGTTGGTTTAAATAATCTTTCGCAGGAAGTAAAGCGTCTAACATAGTTTTATCACCAAGTTCTGCTTTTCCTCTCATTTGAATAGCCTCTACACCAGTAGAAAACATCTCAACAAATGTACAAAAGTCAACATCTCTTGCAGAGTTAGCTGGAACCCCAAATTTCATAAAGAAACTACCATATAGTGGTCCCGAGGCTCCCCCAACTTTCCCAAGCAAGGCCATACCGACCTTTTTAAATAAGGTCGTTAGATTCTCATTTTCAAAGTCAAATGTTTCAAATTGCTTTGTAACCTCTCGAAAACCGATACTGAGATTAATTCCATGATCACCATCACCAATGTCCGAATCTAAGGATGTCAGATAATCGCGTTCTGCTTCCACCATACTCGCCATCTTTATAATGGATAATTTGAAATACTCCATATCAAATTGATTCATATTTCTCTCCCTATTGCTTGTAGTACGGTGTGTCACAATGTGAATCCAATAACTCCTTCAGCTCATCATTCACACGCATCAAAGTAATAGACATTCCCACCATGTCCATTGAGGTTGCGTAATTTCCAACTAGTGATTTATGTACTTTGATATGGTCAGCAACTAACAATTCATCCAATTTACGGTAGCAGACATATTGGTCCATAACAGGTAAGCCACCCAGACCATTTACCAACACTGCAACTTCGTCTCCAGAAGTAAGATCTGTATGCTCTTTTAAGTAATTATAGATTTCAGCGACTACTTCATCAGCTGGACGAATTTTTTCACGACGAATGCCTGGTTCACCATGAATACCCATACCAACTTCCATATCGCCATCTTTCATTTCGAAAATTTCTTTTCCAGTTACTGGCAAAGTAGCAGATGATAATGCAACTCCCATGGAGAATGTATTTGCATTTGCAAACTCTGCAATTTCTTTAACTTTTTCTAGATCATATCCCTTAGCTGCCGCACTAGCTGCCACTTTAAAGACAAAAACATCTCCCGCAACTCCTCGGCGATCTTCAAAATTCTCTGAAGAAATAACATCATCCTTGACAGTCACAGTTTCAACGCGAATACCTTCATCAGCAGCCAGTTCCGCACCCATATCAAAATTTAAGACATCTCCTGCATAGTTACCATAAAGGTATAGGCAACCTTTCCCACTATCGACAGCTTTTACAGCTTTGTAACATGGCTCTGGAGATGGAGAGGTATTAATATTGCCAATAACTGCTGCATCCGCAAAATTTTCACCAACATATCCTAAGAATAATGGCTCATGCCCTGAACCACCACCAATAATGATACGTACTCTTGGTTCTTCGCTAATTTTCTTGCTAATAACCACTCTCCCTTCATCAGGAAGCAAAGTAGCATATTCAGAATTTGCCGCCACATAGCCAGCCAACATCTCTTCAACTACATCGTAGCCATCATTAATTAAACGTCGCATTATTTTTTCCTCCGAAAAATTATTTATTTAAAGATATTTCTTCCAAAATTTCATTTGTACTGGCACCTATTGATGCCTGCACAACTCCAATGAATGCTCCCTCAATCAACGGAGCATCAAATAAGGTAACTTTTGCCCTAAGCTCATCCGAATCTAACATATCCATCGCTGTTTCCGAACTTAATATTGAACTACCTATATCTGCAAAGATATAAATATCTTCACACGCTTCTAATGTATTAATTGAATCATAGATCATAACCGCATTCGTTCCTAGTCGACCATCTCCAGTTCCTCCTGCAGAAATAATGTCAACTACTGATGAATCCACCATTTCCTCTAACATCTCTTTTAATCCTAATGAGATTTTTTCTGAATGAGAAACTAAAATAATCCCTTTCATTTACCTACCTCCAAGACTATTCGTCTAAATTCATCACTTGTTTAATCTTTTCACCGGACGGGCTATCCACATATTTTTGAGATAAAAATTCTAAAACTAATTCTCCAGCTAATGCTTCTCCCACAACTTTAGAACCAATTGTGATAATATGTGCATTATTGCTCAGTTCCGCTCGTTGTGCAGAATACATATCGTGTACTTGTGCCGCACGAATTCCCTTAATTTTATTTGCAGCCATGGCCATCCCAATGCCTGTTCCGCAAAATAAAATCCCTTTCTCTATTTTTTTCTCTAGAATTGCATGAGATACCTGAGCAGCTACTTCTGGATAATCAACAGTATCCTTGGAGTAACAGCCAAAATCTACAATTTCATGACCAGCATCAAGGAGTCTAGTATTGATGTATTCTTTGAGATCATAGGCATTATGATCAGAACCGATTCCAATTTTCATTTTTTCTTATCCTTTCTTTTGTTGTCTTTATTTTATCGTTTGCTTTCTTTTTTGTCAAGTTGTTTTTTTAAAAAAAGCAAAAAGAATAACTATACAAATGATAGTTATTCTTTTTTAAATAAGAGTAAAACTAAATCACTACTAAACCCCTTTGTTTATATGATTCTAAAATAGTTGAAGGAATCTGATTATCTGTAATTAATAAATCAATATTATCAAAATCTAGAAATGTAGCTACAGATTTCGTCTCAATTTTAGTCGAGTCTACTAGGGCAATCACACGTTTCGATTGTTCCACCATAATCTTTTTCAATTCAACTTCATACAAATTAAAATCAGACATGCCGTCCTCAAAATTTAAAGATTGAGCTGATATAAATAGCTGAGTTATATTCATATTCTTTAAAAGAGCTGCACCTAATGTACTTTCAATTGCATTCGAACGTCCTTTTAAAATACCGCCTAATAAAATAGTTGTTATATTAGGATTATCTTTTAAAAGTTCTGCTGTCATTATCCCATTGGTAATAACTGTAAGGCGAAGATTCCGTTCATTAATCAGCCTTGCTAACTCGTAAGCAGTAGAGCTTGCGTCAATTATAATACATTCATTGTCAACGACGGTTTCAATTGCTTTTTTAGCAATAATCTTCTTTAATTCAGAATTTTTTTTGCTTCTAAAGTCGTAAGATATAGTAGTGGAAATTAGACCAGTTTCTATCAAACTTGCACCACCGTGTAAACGATGAATTAACTTTTTATCAGAAAGAAAATTCAAATCATTTCGTATGGTTACAACCGAAACGGACAAGGCTTTACTTAATTCATTAACAGTAGCATTTTTTTGTTGAGAGAGGATATCTAGTATCTTTCTATGACGTTCTTCAGGATACATAATTTCTCCTTTTCTCCATTAATTATTTTCTTCATTGATTAGATATGTAAATCAATTCTAGCACTATTTCTCCCTTTTTTCAAATGTTTCCCAATCTTTCATAAATTGTTCAATTCCTTGAGTTGTCAAAATGTGACTTGACATTTTTTCAAAAAGACTATCTGGAATAGTGGCAATATGAGCACCGAGTTTTGTAACTTTTTCTAGCTGTTGTACACTTCGGATACTAGCTGCAATTATCTCCGTCTCATATCCATAAAAGTCAATAATATGCCTTAAGTCAGCTATTAATTGGTATGCATCTACCCCAATATCTTCCAAACGACCCACAAACGGACTAATGATAGTCGCACCTGCTTTCATAGCCATCAAGCCTTGGGAAACGGAAAATATAAGAGTTACATTTGTCTTGATTCCCTCTTTAGATAAAATCTTTACAGCTTTTAAACCCTCCATGGTCATGGGGATCTTAATCACTACATTATTAGACCATTTAGAAATCGAGCGTGCTTCAGTAACCATATCATGTGCAGTTAATCCAGTTACTTCTGCTGAAACAGGCCCATCCACAATACTACATATTTCCTTAATGACAGTTTCAAAATCTCTGCCTTCCCTAGCGACAATTGTTGGATTCGTAGTAACTCCATCTACAATACCCATTTCATTTATTCTACGAATCTCTGCAACATTTGCAGTATCTACGAAAAATTTCATAATGTTACCTCATTTCTTATATCTAAATAGATATATTTTTTTCATGTTTAATATTACTTCTTTTTATTTCTTTTGTCAACTTTTAATTTCTTTTTGTTTTCTTTTGTTGTTTTATTTTTTCGTTTATAGACATATATCTTTTTCCCATGAGGATGGGAAAACCCGAACCCCAGCCTATCCTTTGACCAACGAATATTCCAAAAAGGTATAAAATCAACTTGTTTGATAAACTAATTCTATGCTTCTTCTCTGTGTTCTGAACTTTTTGTCAGACTCAATTATTTTATTAGTAAAATTCGAGAGCTCATTTTAAGCTTTTTACTATCCTCACACAAAAGAATGTCCAAGCGGATAAAGAAAAAGCCATTTCTGTATTTCACAGAAATAAGCTTTCAAATAATACAAAATATTTTTGAACAACATTGTTCATCAAAAAATTTCCTATTAAAATTCTCCTGGATTGGATTCAATCATGACCTTGAATTCTTTACCACCCATAACTGATTCGAAGGCTTCACGCCATTCTTCCAATGGGAATTTTTTAGTAATCATTTTATTAATATTGATAGCACCACTATCCAGAAGATGGATCGCGATTGGCCAATCAAATGGGTTTTGTGAACGACAACCTACGTATTCGATTTCCCGTTGGATGATGGACTCTGTATCCAGTTCTACATATTTTTTAGCAAAGAGTCCAACCTGAACAAAACGGCCGCGTTTTTTAATTAGAGGTAAAACTTGATTGACGGCTGGTGCTGCACCAGATGCGTCGTAAGCTTTATCCACTCCGTAACCATCTGTGTACTTATGGACGATTTCAGCCAAATCTTCCTTCATGGTATCCACTACAACATCCGCACCCAACTCTTTGGCAAAGGCCAAGCGATCCGCATCTTGAGTGATACCTGTCATAATAACGAAAGCACCGATATGTTTGGCAATTTGCAGGAGGAAAAGACCAATCGGGCCAGGGCCCATGATGATGATTTTGTCATGTAGCGTCAACTGACTCTTTTGGTACATAGCGTGGACACAGCAAGCCAATGGCTCTGTCATAGCTGCCCCCTCATAGCTGAGACTATCTGGCAAATGATGAATGCTTTCTTCACGCGCCAAGACATATTTGGCCATGGAACCATTTTGCTGGGTACCAATCCCCTTGCGCCATAGTGCTAAGTTGTACTGCTTAGCATGAGTGTAGATATCTGTACTTGTCTCGAAAGTTGTTTCACTAGTGACACGATCTCCAACTTTAACTTTAGTTACATTGTCACCAACAGCCACTACTTGACCAGCAAACTCATGCCCAAGGACAACTGGGGTCGACGGATTATTGTACTCACCTTTAAAGGTATGGATATCTGAGCCACAGATACCGGTGAAAGCCACCTTAATCAAGACCTTGTCATCTTCTGCTTTTGGAACATCCAATTCAAGGAAGTCCATCTTGTCATAGCCAGGTTCTGTTTTAAAGACACCCTTCATTTTTTCTGGAATCGTCATATTTCACTCCTAAGTACTACTATTCGTTAGGAAAAACCATTACTTTATTATAAGATTCTTCTCTATTTACGGTTAAATTAAATGCTTTCTGAATATCTTCTAGTTTAAATCTATGCGAAATCATATCTTTCAGGTTTATTTTTCCTGATTCAATAAAGTCCACTGAATGTGTCCATTCTTTGCCCGGAAAAGGAGCTGAATAAGAATTCCAGAAGCCCTTCAGTGTATATTCTCTTCTGAAAATATTCTCAAATGCTTTTTGTCTAAGCAAGACATCTGAATAGGCAATACCTTGATAACCTATTTTTCCACCTTTACGTGTGATGAGGAGGCATTGTTCTTCCGTAATTTTTGAACCGGCACATTCAAGAGCTATATCAACACCGATTCCATTTGTCAGTTCAAATACCCGCTTTTCAAGGTCTTCTTCAAGTGGGTTAATTGTGTCTGTAACACCATATCTTTTTGATTCTTCCAATTTAAATGGATCGATATCAATGCCGATAATTCTCTTAACGCCAGCTATTCGTAACCATTGGATACTTAATATTCCAATCGTTCCTAATCCAAAAACAGCCACTTGGTCACCTGTTTGTGGAGCCAAACCCATGACTCCATGTGCAGATACAGCTAGAGGTTCAATCATCGCCGCTTCTTCAAAGGAAATTTTCTCGCCAATATTTATAATATTTTCTTCTGGTACGACACAGTATTCTTCAAAACCACCGTATTGATGAGAACCAATCATCGTATACTGATCACACAATTGGTATTTCCCAGATTTGCAATAGACACAGTCTTTACAAGGTATAAGTGGTGCAATAGCCACTCGATCCCCGACAGTAATGTCTTTTGTCTCCGGACCAACCATTTCCACTACACCCGCAAATTCATGGCCCATTACCATTGGCAGTTGGTATTTCCATTCACTCTGCATCTTATGAATATCAGAGCCGCAGATACCTGCGGCTTTGACTTTCACGAGAACCTCATCTCCTTTTGGAGTTGGTTTTTCAATATTCTCTATTTCAAAATGATTTAAACTTTTTAGTAACGCTGCTTTCATACAAGCGGCACCTTTCTGTTATCGCTTACAAATTATAATGGAGCACCAGCAAACAATTGAGAAAGTTTGAGGATGAGCCAGTTAAGAACGTTACCACCCATATCCAAGCTTGATACTTGAGATGCGCCTGCTGGGAATTCATAAACTCCTCTCATCATTTCTGTATGGACTGGTGCAAAGTTTGTAGCCATCCACAATGCAAAGGCAATGACAATCGCGCCTGTAATAACAGATTGAACGATATTTCCTTTTCTATGTGCTACAATGAATGAAACATAGAATGGGATAGTAGCCAAGTCACCAAATGGAAGTACTCGGTTACCAGGAAGGATGATCGCAATGAGAAGTGTAATTGGAACGAGCAACAAACCAGTTGCAAGGTTAGCAGGGTGACCTGTTGTCAAAGCAGCATCCATACCAAGGTAAATAGTACGATCACTATCGCCATTTCGTTTTTGCAAGAAATCACGGGCTGCTTCAGAAATAGGAATCAAACCTTCCATTAAGATTTTAACCATACGTGGTAGAAGGAACATAACGGCACCCAAATTGATACCCATCGTAATAATTCCACCTACATCATAACCACCAAGAGCTGCAATAACCGCACCGATAATGATACCCATCATCATTGGCTCACCAAAGATACCAAATTTTTCTTGAATAGTATCTGCACTAACATCAATTTTGTTAAGTCCAGGAATTTTTCCAACCAAGATACCAACAGGAATACCAATCAAACCAAAGGCATTAGTTGAACCAGTTGGAAGACTTACACCTTCTAGCCCATAGAAATCTTCAACCATCGGAGCTGTCCAGTCTGCAATAAGAAGACAAGCGATTTCGTACAAGATACCACATAGAATTGCAAACCACCAGTTACCACCTGTTACGATATAACCAGTTGATGCGGCTGCAATAAAATGCCAGTAGTTCCAAAGGTCAATATCCAATGTTTTGGTCGTTTTAGTGAACAACATAATCAAGTTAACAGCCACACAGATTGGAATCATGATCGCAGAAACTGGTGCAGCCCAAGATGCTGCAGCAGCTGACGGCCAACCAGTATCAATGACAGTTAAAGAAACACCAAAGTTCTTAACCATCGCTTGTGCGGCAGGGCCCAAGTTGTTAGACAAAACACCAATAACTAAGTTAATACCAATGAAACCAATCCCTACTGTTAGACCTGATTTGAGGGATTTACCAAATGGTAGGCGGAAAATCAAACCTACAATGGTAAGCATGATAGGAAGCATAACAGATGCTCCTAATCCTAGAATATACTGAACAACATCATTTACTGCATTCATTGTTCGTTCTCCTTTTTTTAATTTTTTATCCTAAAATTTCACGCGCAGTAGACAAAACTTGCTCATCTACCTTGTCTGCATTAATACCAGTTAAATATGCCATTGCCTTAATAGCAGGGATTTTAAATTCTCCTGGTAAGATTGTGGTTGTAATCAACATATGTGCATCAGCTTCTCTTGATTTTGCTTCGGAAATCTTAATTTGAATAATGTCAACATCGATATTATTTTTCTTAAATAAATCCTCCACTCGTTTCATCACAACTGTTGAGGTTGCAATTCCTGCTCCACATGCAACTAAAACTTTTAGTTTAGCCATAACATTTCTCCTTTTATAAATTGTTATTTTTTACGATTGTTAAAACATCTTGAGTAGATGTTGCTGCTTGGATTTCTGACAAAATAGTCTCATTTTGTAGTAATCCCATCAATGATTGAAGCATTTCCAGTTGAGCATGGGGTTGATTGAGACCAAGTACAAAGACAATACTTGCCTCGACCGACTGATTGATATCTTCCATGCTCTTGAAGCCAACAGGTTCTTTGTTGACAACAACTGCGACAAACTCATCTAGGACACATTCGGCATCCGTATGAGGAATGGCGACGCCAATTTCTTCCAGTTGAATACCGGTTGGGAAAGTTTTTTCTCTTTCCTTAACCCTAGGAAGAAAATCTTCTCGAACCTTACCAAGTTCGAAAGCTTTGGCGGAAACAGCATCGAATAAATCATCGCTTGTTTTAAAAGCCTTATCTATAAAAATTAAGTCTTCACTAATATAGTTCAGCAATTTAATTGAGTCTGTCATTCTCTTCAAACTCCTTTCTTTTTTCTAAATCTATTAAAGGGAACCTTAAAGTTCCTCTATAAATTTCACTTTTTTATCTGCTTTCCATAAACTGTCAATATAGTCATGTTTATCAATCTTAGAATATAGACTAACTAGAGCTTTCTTATATAGCTCCTCATCTTTTTCAGCAATGGCTATCAACATAATCACCTTGATGGTATTACTACCCCATTTAATAGGTTTCTTTAAGGTCATCATAATCAGTTGAGACTCATTGACAAAAGTTGGATCAGCATGAGGTAAAGCGATCCCAGTGTAGACACTGGTTGGTCCCATCTTTTCACGAGCCAGGATTGAAGTTAGTAACTTTTCATCCTTACGATTCTTTTTAGAAGCCTTGGAGACCATAAGCTCAATGCATTCCTCCACCGTTTTACAACTTTGACCCAGCAATATATTCTCTTGTAGTAAGTCTAGAACAACTGACTTTGCAAATACTCCATCCTCATGGATGACTGACAACATATTTCGATTCCCGGTTGTTAATTCTGAGTAGGTCCGTTGGATCAACTCCAGTTCCGAAGCTGTCATAATAGGATTGACATGGATGTAGTCAAAATTGACTTTTTCTAAGCGAACTGAACTAACGACCAAATCTGCTCTAGACAGCATTTCTTTCTTAGACACTAAATCACGCAAATCAATTTGAATGATATGATCAAAACTTGAAATGATTCTTTTGAGAGAACTCATAATTAGCTCAGAGGTTGCCAAACCATGTGGGCAAATGACGCAAATGGTTAGTGGCTTGATTAACTTTTCAACTGCTACTTCAAAGTAGATTGTCAGAAAAGCAATCTCAGCATCCAGAAAATCTACTTTGTATTCTTCAGATAAAGTCTTGGAAGCCAGCCAGACAACATAGTACAAAACACTATATTTTGTTTTAATTTCTTCTGTTGTTTGATTTTTTATATTGATACCACTTTTTAATCTATAAATCATTGGTTGAACATGATTGACCAACATGTTATAGAGATGACTATCTTCAGTAAAATCTACTCCTGATAGTTTGCTGACCCTTTTTATAAAAATCTCTACAGATTTCTTCATATCTGGATGTTCAGCTAACTTGGGTTCATAACCAACAGACAACAAGGTATAAGAAATATTGCGAATCTCAGAATCTGGAATTAGATTCATCAGCACACCTGTCGTCTTACTGATGAGTTCGCTAGCAATAACATAAACTTCATACTGTGGTAAATCTTCGACCAGTATAAGGGGGGAGACATTTTCCAGTATAAGATTATTTTGTAAGTAACGGTGAGCACTAATCAAGAGATCCAAAACCAGATAAATACTATAAGACTCTGCCAACCGAAAGTTGTAAGCGTTTGCACAATTTTGGACAATATTAACAACTGTTTCAATCTTGTCCAAGGGAAAGAAGATCGTTAGTCCAGAATCTTGTGGTAGTTGATTGTTCTCCAAATCGAAATTTTGAATGATGTAGTTGCGTAAAAACTTACGAATATCATCCTCTCTTCCTTCTATGGAAACGCAACCACCTCCCCTAATCATTTGAAGTTGATAGGGTTTTAGTCGAGGTTCGATTTTATCCAAATCCCTACGAATAGAGGCTTCACTAATGAAGTGCTCGACTGACCAGTCCATAATATCAATCGACTTGCCATCTAGAACCAACTCTTTAATGAGCTCGTACTCTCTTAAAATTTGGGAACCTTCATCCGCTACCTCTAAACTACTCTGTTCCAGAAAATCTAGAATTTTGCGTCGTTTGGCTGGAGTCAAAGTGAGTTGCACACCCAAGCGAGGTTTCTTTTCTATCTCAACTCGGAAAGCTGTTAGCTTTTCGTTGATGATGGCGATATCACTATAGATCGTCTTGGTAGACACTCCATATTTTTCAGACAATGCTTGTCCTGTGATGTAGTCACTAGCGGAGACTAGATCTTGTAATACGCTAAATTGTCTTGTATTCAAATCAATCCCGCCTCCGTTCTTTCTTACATGTCCCATTATAGACCAAATCCTCCCTATACTTAAATCAACTTTCTTCCACATTAATCTGGAAGTTTTGAAATCGGTTACAAATATTATTTTTCCTTCTTATATAGTAACATAGTTTTTTGTCTCGAATTTTTGTGGTTTTTTATCCATTTTTTTCTTTTCAAAAGAAGTATTTCTCTCTCAAAATGGGGACTTTTGAGTAAATTTTCGTAAAATCTTTTTTGACTTATAAAGAGTAAAGTGATATATTTTTCTTGTGAAAACAAACACAATAAAAGGAGTATTCATATGAACACGAACTTTGATTCGACAGACTATTTGAAAAAAGTAGATGCCTGGTGGCGTGCTTCCAACTACATCTCTGCTGCTCAGATGTATTTGAAAGATAACCCTCTATTGAAACGGGAAATTGTTGAGAACGACTTGAAAACGCATCCAATCGGTCACTGGGGAACAGTACCTGGTCAAAACTTTATCTATGCACACCTCAACCGTGCTATTAACAAGTATGATGCAGATATCTTCTACATTGAAGGTCCTGGCCACGGTGGACAGGTGATGGTTTCCAACTCTTACCTTGATGGTTCTTACACAGAGTTGAATCCACACATTCCACAAACCGAAGAAGGCTTCAAGGAGCTCTGTAAAATCTTCTCTTTCCCAGGCGGTATCGCATCCCATGCTGCACCTGAAACACCAGGCTCTATCCATGAAGGTGGGGAATTGGGTTATGCCCTTTCCCATGCTACTGGTGCAATCTTAGATAATCCAGATACCATCGCCGCAACCGTTATCGGGGACGGCGAAGCAGAAACAGGCCCTCTCATGGCAGGTTGGTTTGCCAATACCTTTATCAATCCAGTCAATGACGGTGCTGTTCTTCCCATCCTCTACCTCAATGGTGGTAAAATCCACAATCCAACTATTCTAGAACGCAAAACCGATGAGGAATTGGAACTCTTCTTCAAAGGGCTAGGTTGGAACCCAATTTTTGCCAATGTGACCGCAATCAGTAACGATTTCGAAGCATCTCATGCTCTCTTTGCAGAGAAATTGGACCAAGCTATCGAAGAAATCAAAGCTATCCAAACTGAAGCTCGTAAAGGATCTGCCGAAGAAGCGAAAATGCCGGCATGGCCTGTTTTGGTGGCCCGCATTCCAAAAGGTTGGACTGGTCCTGAAAGCTGGCAAGGTACTCCAATCGCAGGCGGCTGGCGTGCTCACCAAGTCCCAATCCCAGTGGATGCCCACCACATGGAACATATTGATGCTCTCCTTGATTGGTTAAAAGGCTATCGTCCGGAAGAACTTTTTGATGAAGAAGGTCGTCTTCTTCCTGAAATCGCTGAAATCGCACCAAAAGGTGAGCGCCGCATGGCCATGAATCCTATCACAAATGCTGGTGTCATCAAACCAATGGATACCGCTGATTGGAAAAAACATGCTTTTGACATTGAGACACCTGGCGCTATTATTGCCCAAGATATGATTGAATTCGGGAAGTACGCAGCTGACTTGGTTGAGGCTAATCCAGATAACTTCCGTATCTTCGGCCCTGACGAAACAAAATCCAACCGCCTACAAGAAGTCTTCACTAAGACTAACCGTCAATGGATGGGCCGTCGTGATGCTTCTTATGATGAATGGATTGCCCCAGTCGGTCGCGTCATCGACTCGCAATTGTCTGAACACCAGGCGGAAGGCCTCTTAGAAGGGTATGTCTTGACGGGTCGTCACGGTTTCTTCGCATCCTACGAATCCTTCCTGCGTGTCGTTGATACCATGGTGACCCAACACTTCAAATGGTTGCGAAAGTCTAAAACCCATACAACCTGGCGTAAAAACTACCCAGCTCTTAACTTGATTGCTACTTCAACCGTCTTCCAGCAAGACCACAACGGCTACACTCACCAAGATCCAGGTATCTTAACCCACTTGTCAGAAAAAACACCTGAGTTTATCCGTGAGTACCTGCCAGCCGATAGCAACACTCTCTTGGCTGTTATGGATAAAGCTTTCAAGGCAGAAGACAAGATCAACTTGATTGTCACTTCTAAGCATCCACGTCCACAATTTTACTCAGTAGATGAGGCAGAAGAATTAGTGGAAAAAGGCTACAAGGTCATCGACTGGGCTTCAACTGTTTCCGCAGATGAGGAGCCAGATGTGGTCTTTGCGGCAGCTGGTACCGAGCCAAACTTGGAAGCCTTGGCAGCCATCTCTATCTTGCACCAAGCTTTCCCAGACTTGAGGATTCGCTTTGTCAACGTAGTGGACATTCTCAAATTACGCCACCCAAGTGTCGATGCACGAGGCTTGTCTGATGAAGAATTCGATAAAGTATTCACCAAAGACAAACCGGTTATCTTTGCCTTCCATGCTTACGAAGGAATGATCCGTGACATCTTCTTCACGCGTCACAACCATAACTTGCGTGTTCATGGCTACCGTGAAAACGGAGATATCACTACTCCATTCGATATGCGTGTTATGTCTGAGCTCGACCGCTTCCACCTCGCTCAAGATGCAGCCCAGGCTGCCCTTGGTGAAGAAGCAAGTAGCTTCGCAGCTAAAATGGATGAAACCATTGCCTACCACAAAGCCTTCATCCGCGAGCATGGAGATGATATCCCTGAAGTTCAAAACTGGAAATGGGAAAACATTACTAAATAAGGGTTTTGCCACCAAAATAGCTTGAGAAAAATTCTCAAGCTATTTTTTGCTCAAAAAAAAACAGCCTAGGGTTGGCTGCTTGTGTATCTATCCAAAGAAAGCGATGTACTGTAACATCAAAACCATACTTTCTTACCACAACTTGATAAACTTTCATTCTAGCTGCGGTTTAATCGCTTAGCCTTGATTGATTTTTTCTGGTTATTAAATACCAAATACAGTTACTTGACACTTCCTTGTTCGCGCCCGAGTCTGATCATAATCCACAAAATAGAAGTAGCCGGTGCTACCCACACCTAAATCTCCATTTGTTACATCGACTAACTGACTGGAACCAATCAGGGTCGCCTTAAGGTGAGCATCTCCATTCCAAAGAGCTTTGCGATCCCCCTCAGGCAGGTACTCTGCTGCATTGGGCCAAGCTTCAACAGCTCGGTAGTGAGCCTCCCCCGGATAGATGTAAGTATCGGCACTGGTGTGGTCGGGTACAATTTTCTTTAAGATATGGTTAAGATCGGCTTGAAGAGATTCATCCCCATCATCGGTATAGTCATGAGCAAATTCCTCAAAAAATACAGCACAAGTGGTATGAGGGGAAATCATAGCCAAGAGGCCATCTTGGATGCCACTTTCTGTAACAATTTGTCGCAGTTGAGGCGTAATGTCCACATAGGTAGCCTTCCCAGCTTGAGTTTCCACTGTAAACGTCGCCTTGTGTAATTTCATATTCCAGCCTCCTATTCTTTTTCTTTATGGGCTTTGGCTGCTGCTGCCACCATATCTCTAAACATCTCTTTGGGATTGACAGCATTGGTAATCCCACTGGTACAACCCGTTCCGTCTGCACCCAGTTTGATGACATCATAGACATCCTGGCTACTAGAAATACCTGCAGCCTGCATGACTAAGGTTTTTGGTGAGATAGCCTTAATGGCTTCATTGGTGCTAGTCACGTAGGAAACATCACTGGTATTGCCTGTTCCAATCAACTCAGTCGGCTCACAAAGAATGATATCCGGCTCCAAGGTAGCAATGGCTCTTGCTTCCTTGAGGGAATTGGCACAGACTATCGTCACAATCCCCAATTCGTCTGCCCGTTCGACTGCCTTAATAATTTCATCAAAGGTCAAGGGACGCTCCGCATGGTTGATGAAACTGGCTTGGGCTCCAGCATGCTTGAGAGCTTCTGGTAGAACATGTCCCATGCCCCGTCCCGGTTTGATTCCATCCAAATGTTGGGCAGAGACGATGGCTTTATCAGTGACGGCTGCTACCTGACTAATATTGGCAAAAGGACAGGTAATAAAGACGGATACCTGTGGATATTTTACCGCCATTTCTTCTGCCACTTTAGCCATCTCAAGGATATCTTCCCCATAAAGATAGGACTTAGGGTTGAACATGAAAAAGGGCGATTGAATAGTAACTTTGTTCATTCTTTCCTCCTAGATTTTTTGAGTTCCGAAAACATCATAATAATGGTCTAAAACATCTTCCATGGCTTTTTCAGCTGTTCGTCTGGATACAATGTAATCATCTGTTTGGATTGACTGGGTTGCTTCTAGGGCTGCCACGATAAAGTCTGTATAAATATTTATTTTAGTAATCCCCTCACGCGCACAACGACCTAAATTTTCATCCCCTGATGAAGATCCACCATGCAAGACCAAAGGTACATCCGTTAAGTCGGCGATCTCACGCAAACGATCAAAATTTATTTTAGGAATTCCCTTATAAACACCGTGAGCAGTACCAATGGAAACCGCCAAGGAATCCACATGGGTTGCTTTCATAAAGGCTTGAACATCCGCCACTTCCGTGTAAACAGAGTCCGTAACCTCATCTGCTTCTGAAGTATCATTGGCCCCGACATGGCCCAATTCCGCTTCCACCACAATTCCTCTTTCATGAGCGTATGCTACTACTTTTTTGGTGATGGCAATATTGTCCTCAAATGATTCCTGAGAAGCATCTATCATGACCGAGGTAAAGCCCAAATCAATAGCTTTTTTGATGAAATCAAAGTCCGCACCGTGATCCAAGTGTAGAACAATAGGAACCTCCACCGAATCTGCATAATAGTTTCCGATAGCTGCCGCTTCTTCTAAGGATAAAATAGAAGAGTGTGATTGAGCATAGGCCAAAAGTAAGGGTAACCCACGTCTCTGTGCCACGGTCACATAAGCCCTGGCTGAGTCCGAATCAATAAAATTAGCATGAGGAATCGCGAAATGTTGACCTTTTGCTACTTGGTAGAGATGTTTTGAAGAAACTTTCATAGACTGTCCTTTCAAACTGTAAGCGCTTAATATAATTATAGCATCAAGTTTTTTCTCTGTACAATGATTGACAAATTAGGAATTAAAATCTAAGCTTCTTGTTCTACAATGTTTAGTTAGATAGTCATTCCCAAAATCCATGGTAAAGAAATGTACCTTTGATGTTTTAATACATTCCAATACTGAAGACCCAACCGATAACAACAGCTAAAGTACCAGTGATAACACGACTATAGAGGATTGCTGGTACACCAACAGAGACTGTTTCTGGTTTCGCTTCACCTAGAGAAAGACCAACTGGGATAAAATCACAACCAACTTGTGCATTGATAGCAAAGAGAGCTGGTAATGCGTAAGTAACCGGAATAGTTCCTTGCGCAATCTGCGTACCAATCAGAACTCCAATAACTTGTGCGATAACAGCACCCGGCCCGATGACTGGTGAAATAAATGGAATACTACAGATAAAAGCTATGATAATAAAACCAACAATGGAGCCTGAAAGTGGTTCAAGTAGGTTAGCAATCATATTGCCGACACCAGTATAATTAATAATTCCGATAATGGTACTCATAAAGGCCATAAAGGGGATAATATTTTTAATCAACATGTCCACTGTATCACGGCCAGATTGATAGAAGATCCCCATGATATTGCCGATGCCACGAGAGAAGCGGACGAGAAAACTGTCACTGGCTTCCTGATTGGCTTTGTGTTCTGCCTTAACTTCAGCATATCTTTCTTGGAAGGCTGTTTTATTCTCCATTTCTGAACCTTGAAGGGACGACTCAGGAGAAGCACCCTCTTGTTGTAGCTCCACACATTCTGGCTTAACACCAGAAACAAAGTTATTTGCATTGATGTGCTTAGAAAGCGGACCGGATGGTGATGATGGAAGAACGTCTAAAGTCAATATTCCCTTCATTGGGTAAACACCGATACGGGCAGTACCGCCGCAATTGATAACAGCTGCTGCAATTTCCTCATCTGGAACGGCATTTTTAAAGCCATCTACTGCCTGAGCACCTGTTAACTCAGCTACTCGTTGTGCTACCGGATGAATCCCCCCACCTGTCACAGATACGATTTTATTTTTACTAGCAGTTGGATGAACCAAAAGACCATCGCCCCAACCATTATCTCCACGTTTGACAAATACCGCTTTAAATTCTGACATATTCTATACCTCTTGTTCACTTTCTACTAGGCTGCGCGGTTCATCAAGAATTTTGTAATTCTTTCTGTCACAACACCACGAATACAGATAACAACTATACCTGCTAGGAAATAGCGAACAGCCAGACTTCCTTGTGAATATCCAGCCTCAACGACCCCGTTTGCAATCCCCAAGAAGACAAAGAGTTCCCCTGCATTGGCATATGGAAAGAGACCCGTTACCGGATGGACCATACTAACCGCCGCATCATAAAAGGCTGGTTTTTCCTCTTCTTTCAAGAACTGACCGAATGTGTAAGCCATTGGGTTTGTCAGGACTAATACAGCTAATAGCGGCATTACTGTATAACGTAAGAGCGTATATTTGGCACTAGCCTTCATAAAACGGTCCACACGTTCACGACCAATCAAGGCAATGACAGCATTGGTGAAGGTCAGAAGTGCTACTAGAAGTGGTACGATTCCTGTGATGTAACCAACAAATTGCTGTCCACCAGCTTGGAATACACCGATAAAGTTTTCACCAAACCATTCGATAATTTTCATATGATATTCCCCTTTTATAACCACTCACTTTAACAAGTAAGCGGTTGCATTTCTTGTGTAAGAATAAACTATTTCGTTCGGGAGGAAATAGTTTATCCTTGATTATTCCGATAAAATTGCTTGGGCCGTTTCATCCGTTGTAATGAGGATGTTAGCCATCTTATTTTTTAGACCAACCCGAATTGCTGATGCCTTGGCCATTCCGTACGCTGTCACAATTTTTGTGGGAATCCCTTTGACAGCATCTAAGCTGACTCCCATAACATGTTCATTAATCCCAAGAATAGAATTTCCATCTTGGTCAAAGAATTGCGAATTGATATCGCCAATGACTCCTAATTTTTCCTTGAATTGCTTGGCTTCTTCTAGACTAATATAGCCTGTTTTTGTCATGGTTGAATTTTCTTCCAAGGAAGCAATTCCAAAAAGACCAACGTCCACTGTCTTCCCTTCTTCAAGAACTCTTGAAATGGTCGAATCCAGCTCCAATTCTTTCTTGAGAGCGATACTGGAAACCATAGCTGGAACATAAAGATAGTGAGCTGTTCCCCGCATCTTTTGTGCCATAGTTTGAACTAATTGATTCGAGTGAAGATAGAAATGCTCATTCCCCATTCCACCAATCAAGGGATAAATATGAAAATTTGGGTGATTGACATAAGGTAAGTAATTGACCAATTGACGCAAAGTTTCTCCCCAGGAAATCCCAATCCGTTTGATATCAGGATTTTTCCTCAGATGAGCTTCGAGATAATTAGCAGCAATACGACTCAATTTTCGTTTAGTCTCTGTTGGTGTCAAACCAACTGTATCAACTACTACCACGTCCTGAAGATCAAAGCGTTGCTCTAGTTCGCGCTCTAACTTTGTCGTAAAAACTGACTGACTGTTGATAAAGATTTCAACAATCTTAGCTTCTCGAGCATCAATCAACATTTTAGAAATCAATGAGCGAGATACTCCTAATTTTCGAGCAATCTCTGCTTGAGTCATTCCTTCGTCATAATACATGACAGCGACTTTTACATAATCTTTTTCTGTATAATTTTCCATGCGACCTATCCTAACTTTTATTCAATTTTGCTAAAGGAATTATACCATAGATTAGACCTAGTCGTTGATGATTCTCAATGGATCCCCTGGTTTTAACTGCGGAAAGATGGCTGGTTCTACCAAAATGGAACCTGGTAAAAGAGCTTCATCTCCTTTTTTCATATAGATTGCTACATGTCCTAATTCCTGAAAGTTGGCGTTTGCTGCATTCCCAGCTTCCAAAATAGTATACTCGGTATTTCCCAATTGAAGCTTGGTCCCAACTCTCAAAACAACTTCATCCAGATTTTTTGCTTTATAATCATGAACCACAGAGATTGCTCTCAACTCTGGCGGAGCTGTTTCTCCAAAGAGAATAACAATCATCTCCTCCGCAAAAGCTGGAACTATTTCCCCAATTTCAATTAAAGATACTAAATTTCTTGATTTTTGATACTGACTTGACATGCGCCTTCACCTCCTTTATACGCTTGACTAATTCATAGGCTAATTGGTAGCTATTTAACTCATCATCAGCTAAAACTAGCTGCCAAGTTTTGAAAAATTGACCTCTGTACCTGGTATAAACTTTGCACCAGTGTTCTACACCATACTCAGAGTGTTCAATACGGTCTAATTTTATACGTTTAATTTTTATCATTTTGATTACCTCCTTACTTTTTTATTCGTAAAGGTTTTGTCAATCCCCAAAAATCCCCCTGATTTTCCCTCGTTTTTTATCAGAGCAAGCAAAAAAGCCCCTAGGTTGTTACACCTAAGGGCTTACTTTATCTTATGAAAAAGGTGCTTATCCTTTCTAAACTGGTTTCTTAGAGATTGTATAGGTTACACCATTGATAGAGATTTCAATCCCCTCAATATTGACCTCAATCTTATCCGTGCTACCGACATTATCGACGGTAGCAACATCAAACTTAGCTAGGGAGCCATTTTCAGCCTCAATAGCTTTCAGACGGCTTGACATACCTACAATGTAGTTATCATAGCCACTGGCTGCATAATCATAGACAGCACCACCGACTTTGAACATGCCCTTGACAGCCTCACTGAAGGTCTTAGCTCCCGATACTTTGTAAGAGCCACCAGCTCTTAGCAGATAGAACCAATCTGTCAGAAAGTCATTCACACTAGCATAATGCATATAATGACCGCCCTCATTTGAAGGACGTGCGGAACCTTGAGTGACAGTGACACCGCTTGGACGCTGTCCTTGACCAGTCCAGGTCATACCGCCCCAGTTATTGTCTGCCTTGCCTACGGCTGATGTGCCCCACAAGCCCTCAAAGTGTAGGCAAGTGATGGCATAGCTAGGCAAGATGTTATGCTTCTTACAGTTGGCCAGAATCTTGTCCAGCACCGCTTTTTTCAGGATTGCCCCATTGAAAGAGAGGTCTCCTTCTTCTTTGGTGGCTGTAGCTTGTCCAGTTGGCTCAGTTTGGATTGTTTTGGTTCCGTGGGCTTGTTTTACTTCTTGTGCCTTGGACGGCTCAGAGGGCTGTTTTTTGAGCAATTCCGTCACTCGTTTTTGAACTGCATCATATTGACTACCAAGCGACTTTTTACGAGCTTCACCGTTGCCATACTTGCCAGCGATTACCTCCTGAGCCAGTTGGTCAACAGTCTTTTGATTAGCCGTAGCCTTGCCATTGATGACTGCCATGACAGCCTCATATTGATTGCCAAGAGCTGCCTTGCGGGTATCTCCGTTACCGTAAACACCTGCCAGGGTTTCTTTAACCAAGGTATCAAGGCTTTTTCCAGCCGTTGAGGTTGATGACTGATTAGATAAACGGTAAACATAGCAATACATCCAGCCACTAGCTGCCGCTGTCTGATTGTAGTTGTCAATAGTTATTCCATTGCGGGCATAGTTACAATGGATAATGTTGTCAGGGTCTACAAAGATACCAGTATGACCACCAGCACCGCTAGACTGTCCACGGCGACCCCAAATAAAGACATCACCACGCTTAGCGTCCCAGTCTTTGTTTTCTGCAATGAGCTTATAACCATTCTTGATGAGCCAATCATGCTGATACTCAGTATTTACTGCCCAGCCTGCTGTAATTGCTCCAGCTGACATCAAGGCATAGTAAACAGAGCTAGAGCAATCATAAGAACCTGGTCCGTTTCTGTAGTCCATTGAATAGGTCACTTTTCCAGCTCGTGATGTCATCCAGGCAATAGATACTTCAATATTTACTGCCATTGTCTTCCTCCTTTAGAAATAATTGAATAAAAGGGGAAAGCATGAGGAGTAAAAAAGAAAGAGGTACTAGCGATAGTACCCCTGCAATTATCAAGATAATTTTCCCTAATTTCCTCATGCTATGCCTCCTATTTAGGTTCAGTGTAGGTCATTGCTCTGTCTGAGTCTGATACCCCAGCTGTAGTAGGGTCAGACACAACTCCAAGCAAGACAAGCAATGTAAGAGCTGTATTGGCTACGTCATTGATATTGTCAGGCAACTTCAAGCCTAGCTGTTGGGCTAGTAAAAGAGCTGTTGCGACAATGGCCGTCAAAGTCGCCTTGTTCTTAAAGCGTAGTTTCCAATTAAGTTTCATGAATTTAATTCCTTTCCTTAATCATTGTTTTTAGTTCTCTGACATCTTCTGTCAGGTTCTTCATCTGTTCAGTCATAGCTACTAACGCCTGATTTTGTTTATCATGGTCATCTAGCCGCCGTGTATGGTCTTTGATGGTCTGCTCCAAAAATGAGATTTTAAGCTCAAGAGTATTGATTTTTGTAGCTTGCTCAATACTTTTAGCTTTCAGCACATTATAAAAGCCATAAACTGTAATGATGAACCCTACGAGAGTAATCAGCGCTTGGTATTCAGGTCTCAAATATTACTCCCCCTTTGGCTCAGTGGTCTGCTCTGATAACACCTCGATTACTACATCACGTAAGTTGAAAAGTTTTGGTACCTGTTCAACTGTGTAAGTGCCAGCAACAACAAGGGCTACCCATGATTTAACGATTTGATGTTTTTTAGTGAATTTCATTGTAAAATTTCCTTTCTTGATTAAAGCTGTACCTAAAACAAGGTTACTCAGTAGGTCCTTCATCTTCTACCTCCTCCACATTATCGACTGGTGCAAAATTAGCAAGAACCCCCATCACAAGCTCTGTCAGTTCAGATACAGCGTTGTTTACTGCCTGCTCATTCTTGATAGTTCCTTGTTTAGCTTCTCTTGTCGCTTGCTCCAAGTCTTCAATTGCCTTTTGTGACTTCTCAATCAGTTCATCATACTTGGCGATTTTTGCACCAATCTCATTGAACTTCTCATTTTCAGCACGCTGTGGGAAATTCTCTTGATAGATAACCTCAAGAGCAAGTTCAAAAAGCTCCGTATTGGATAAAGCAATCTTATCAGGAGATAAAAAAATAGGGACTATTGCCCCATCTGCATTGATTAACGTAACTTTGGTGGTGGACGCTGAACCACTAGCGTCATATTCTTGTGATTTTGAACCATATTCAAATTTCATAGCATTTCCTTTCTATGGATAAGGGTCATTGGTAACATAGGTAATAGTACCAGTCCATACCTTGTTACCTGTGATATTGTTAGTCAGCCTGATTTGTCCATCAGGGGCTAGATGGACAACTGATGTACCAGATATAGTTGGACCCGAGTTAGCTTGGATGATAAGATGTGCCTCTTTGATTGGCCTATATCCTGCTGGTATAGTCTCACTCATCAAACCATATTCGACTGTTGAATTTATGTTTTTGATAGCTCTATCAACTGTTAGGGTTACTAAGTTCCCTTTTCTCATTGCACTAATACCAACACCCCACATAATGGTAAAGTTAAAGGTGGCTGTATCTGTAATGTTTAACCTCGAAAAAGAGGATGATGTGTTCTGTACCGCTAACTGTGACCAACTTCCCCACGCTCCATTGGTCATTCTTCGTGTATAAATATCAGTTGAGTTATAGGGCATGAACATCTGAGAAATAAAGTTATCTGAATTATACCAAACGGTAAGATAACCATACTGATTACCTGGACTGTTTTCTCTCGCACCGACCATGTAATAAAAACCAGCAGATGTAACTAGATTAGCATTGCTAACCGTTATAATCCTGCCGTTGTTTTCAGTCAGTTTATGTTGCTGAATAGGATTTCCGTTAGCGTAAATATCTCCATTGACATCTAACGCTCCACGTTCTCTAATCTTATTGACACCCACCCCAGAACGGTCATAGGAAAAAACCACGCTTTCCGTCGCTACATTTATTGCAAACTCAGTCTGAGTAAATCTATCGGCAAGAGTGCCAATAACAACCCATGACTGATTAGCTGCATAGGTACCTGAGAGATTAGCTTGAGAGTTAATCAGACTAGATAAGCTAGTCCATGAGCCAGCAGCTGTCCCAGTGTCAGCCGTGTAGGTTGTTGTTCCTAGCCTTGCAACCTTAAAGGATAGTGTCATGATATTCTTTTGAGCACCGCCAATCGCCAAAGGTGCTACTCTAGCATTTCTTGTGACGGTAAAAGTACTGGAAGTTGAGCCAGTCCTAGCAATACTAAAGCTCAGAGCTGGTGCAAAGTACTCAAGAACCGTTACTGAGACATCTCTAGTATCTGACCAACGCCCACGACTGTCAGAGACGCTTGCTCTGATTGTGATAGCACCGTTGTAGTTCATAATTCCCAAGGTGCCACCATTCACATTGGTTGTTTGGTTCTTGCCCACAATCTCAGCTTTATAGCCCGTAATAGATGAGCCATAAGAGCCAGCACCGCCGTTAAATGTAACCTTAATATTAGATACTATCTGAATAAAGGTAGTGGTACTAGATACCAAGTTTTGAGCTGCTGTGTTGAAATCAGATAAAGAAACGCCTGTAAAGGTTGGTTTCATGTTGGTTGGAACGCTAGCCGTTAGAGTTGTTGACTGCGTTCCTGTCTTGGTTGAACCTGAGTAGGTATCGACATAGATTATCCCTGTCCCACTGGTTGAGTTGGGAATATCATTAGCAAAATCAAGAGGGATAGTCCACGTTGTGGAGGTATCTACATTACTTGCTATTGTCCCTTGTTTGCTACCCCAGTGATAGCGGACAGTGTGCTTAAAGCTAGAACTCTGACGGCTGATGTTGATAGTAACGGCACTACCAATAACGCCAGTGCCAACACTCACAGAGCTTGACCGTGGGATAGTGGTAAGTGTGAATGAGTTACCACCGATTGAGAGCGTACCAGGCGACCAACCACCGCTACCGCTAAAGCTAGCAGACAAGCTAAATGATTTCTTACCGTCTGCATTGTGCCCAACTGTGATAGTTTTGTCAATCAGCATGATTGTCTGATTATAACTAAGCATAGAGGGGCGACCTGACCAGCTCAGTGTCTGACCGTTGACGGTAGCTGAGGCGGTACAGTTGTACTCTGCAAAGGTAGTAGTCGTATTCAGCAAGGCAAGCCTTACCCTAACCTGACTACTATTGCCTGCGATATTCTGAGAGGTTTGGTCTATCCATAGGCGGATACGATAACCTCTATCATTATTTGACCAAAATTCAGCCATTTTATCCTCCTACATACCTAATAACGTTCATGTCAGCGTTGAGATGATACTGTTCTTCTCTGAACCGTCCAATTTGGATTGTCTTTGAGAAAATACCATTTTCAATGTGGATAACACCTTGAGAGATATACATAACCTCTACCCCTGCTGAGTACATGGAAATCCTACCGTTAGGGTTAAACATCAAGCTTGAACTGCCATCATTCTTACCAATGACCAGGCCCTCATTTGATGAACTCATGTAAGTATCAATGAAATTCCAGCGGTCTGAGAGCTCTCCAAGGTCTTTAGCAATGGTAGAAACACGTTGGCTAGCTGAAATTAAATCTTTTTCAGCCTGTGCCCTCGCCGTGTCATTAGCTTTGACAAAGTCCTGATAAGCCTTAATCCAGTTGTCCAATGTGTCAGCACTAGCCTTAGCCTCTAGCTCTGCTTGGATAATACCAGCTTTCTCATTGAGGGCGTTTAGCTGCTCTTGGGTCAGTACTTGGTCAGCCTTAGAATTAAGGTCAGCTTCAATATCCTCTGGTGCTGGTGTCCAATCCGTGGCGATATTTCCGCTTTCTAGTTTCATTCCACAAATTTCGACTACTCCACCACTATTTTGACCAAATTGGATAGAGTTATAAACTGCGTCAGCTACAAAAGTAATGCTATATCTCTTCCAATCTGTATGATTGATAGATTTTAATAAAACCTTCCTAGTGTCACTAGTTGTCCATGACCTCATCAAGAGATTAACACTATTTTGTGAACTGGTAGATGACACCCTTGCCCAGCAAGAAATAGTATAGGTATCCCCCACAATTAGATTGACACCTTGTGCCAAGTCCTTGTTACCACCATTGGTATTATTGACTACACGAACGGCTTTTTTTAGATTAGATGACGGCAGTTCATCTACATCAACGACCGTAGCAGTACCATTACCGCCAGACACAGACAACCACGTTCCATTTAGACGATTTCCCAATGGTAATGTTGCTGTATTCAGCAAAAGATTACGCCCGCCGACCTGAACATTGTCAAACAACGCCGTCCACTTATACTTAGTGTAGTCTTGACTATCTGCCTCAACAAAGTCAGTTAAAGTACCTAGATAACGCTTATTGTTGCTATCTGATGTGCTGAAACCGTCACGGCCATCAGCAGAGTTAGCCCATGCACGGTGAAAGTAGGGCGTTTTTCCGTCAGCACCAGCCTTTCCTGGTATGCCCTGGGCTCCGTCCTTACCATTTTTACCATCTGTACCTCTCCATTTAGTCCAGCGGTAATCAGCAGGATTGGTGCTATCAGTTGCATTAAAGTCTACATAAACCCCAATATAAGCCTTGTCTGCGTTGGTTTGGTTAAAGCCTCCGCCTGAGATAGTATCAGCGTAAGCAATATGGGTGTACTGAGTTCTTCCATCAGCTCCTTTAGCTCCTGGGATACCTTGCTCACCTTTGGGCCCTTGGAGACCTTGCAAACCTTGTAGTCCACGCTCCCCTTGAGGTCCTTGGGGTCCAGTATCACCTTTGTCACCCTTAGCTCCAGTTTCCCCCATTTTGGCCACAGAAAAACCTGTCTCGCTAGTATTATCCGTGTAGCTCCATGTAGTTTTGGTCCAGAGGTACTGACCAGGGGACACGCTAGGAATTTGAGAAGACCAACCGCTTGTGGGTGGGACGGTTCCTGATGTAGAACCAGCATAGACTACCGTAGTTGTTCTGATACCCACACCGTCTTTACCAGCGATACCGTCACGCCCAGTATTTCCGTCTTGACCAATTCTAGCCACTGAGTAACCAGTCTCTGAGGTACTGTCTGTGTAATTCCAGACCGTCTTAGTCCATAAATACTGCCCAGCTGGTACCGTAGGGACAGAGTTTGTCCAACCTGTGCCAGGGGCACTTGTCCCTGATGTTGAGGAGGCGTAAGTAATAACGGTAGACCTCAAGCCTACACCATTCTTACCAGCGATACCATCACGCCCTGGGTCTCCTTTTTCGCCTTTGAGACCGTCAGAGGCATTCAAGAAAGTAATCTGTTCAGAGGCTACTTCCTGATTATCGACCCATGCAGCGATTGTCAGAACCATTGTCTGATTGATGTCAGCAGCTTTGACAATGTAGGTAGAGCTTGTAGCCTTAATCTCACCGTCAACAACCCAACGCCAGCCACTATTGATGACCCTGTTCCCTTTCATCAAGGTAGGGGTCACAACTGACTGACCTTGACCATTCTTAAACGCTGTACCGTTGTCTGTAGAGACTTTCACGGTGTAAGGTTTAGCGTCTTCTATCATACGGTCTAGGCGTTCCTGAATACCGTTTGACAAGAGATTTTCAAGAGCCTTAGCGTTTGAGAAAGTGGTCTTGTTGTTCTTTGGATTGGTAAAGCTGATTGTCTGCTCTGATACCCTCATTTCAAGCAAGAGTACAGGGCTAAAGCCATCATCATAAACCTTTACGGTATCCCCTATTTCAAGGTCAGCAAAACCCTCAGCCTCATAGGTTACGGCAGGATAACAATTCTTTTTGAGTTCACGGTACGCTGCTGAACGGATAACCTCAGGATTTGAACTTTCTACCTGCATATCCTTTCTTATCCACTGGTCATTAGTGGTGGAGCTAGTAAACGCTGATGGATACATCTGCATAGAAAGAGGAGCATACAGCCCCTCTCCTGCTTGATAAAATTCACGTTCTCCCTTATCGTTATTAACAGACCAAGCACTGAGCCCAGAAATGGTGACAATATCGCCATTTTCTGTTCTACCAGTAGGCCTAACCATGTTGTAGATGTTTGTTTTATCTACTGTTCTAGTTAAGGTTTTTAGGTTCTTTCCGTATGTCAAAACAGTTGGGCTAATACGCCCTACGCCTTGGTGGGTGTCGTCGTTTTCGTGGTAGACATTGACTACAAAGGACTTGATAGAGCTATCAGCGTTGAGGTGGGTGTCAAATTCAATCTCTGCCCCAAACTTCTTAGCTAAGCTAAGCAGACGGTTCAGCTTGGTATCTGCTCCCTCCCACTCAGCAGAAATTTTCTGAGTAGAAACCTCATTGACACCAATTTTCAAGAATGTAAAGTTTAGCAAGTCCATAGCGTCACAATATTCTTTGAAAGTCATTGCTTTTGGCGCTTTGTATGGATTAGAATACTCATTGATAAGCTCAAGGTTCAAGTTGATACCGTAACATTTGATAATCTGCTCATTCTCCTCAACTTTTCGGATAGTATGTAGATAAGTCTTACCCTTGTACTGAAATGATACAAAGGCTTTTTCATTCAGATAGTTGTAGGCACGCTTACGCCCCACATCTGAAATGATGGCCTTTTTGAATACTGTGAAATCAAATGTACTAGAACCTGTTTCAAGGTACCTAGTCCATGTATCGTTAAAGTAATTCAACGTAGCCTGTTTATCGTTATCGATAAAAGCAACTTTTCTCAAACTTGCGTCATGAATTGTCAATAACATAAGCTATAAGTACCTTTCTTCAAATTCTACCTTGATTGTTGGCTTGGTCTTAACCCAGCTTGAGGAATAGACCTCAAGGGTAGAGTTACCAGGTGGAATAGTCAGGAATGTTGAGCCGTGGACAATGTCCACAATACGCTCCAAACCGTCCACAGTAACCGTGTCATTTTCGCTATTAAGTACCACATTCGAACCGATAGGGTAACGGTTAGGAATGTCTTTAGTAACTGCCACAAAATCCTTGCGGTAGAAAATGCTATCCAAGTACATACGGGTTACTAGTGGTTTGTTCCCCAGTGCACCAAATGCCACATGGATTTTGGCTGATTTTCTACCCTTTATTTCAGGAATGGTAAAGGTGTTGTAAGATCCCCACCAAAAGACCGTTACCTTGTCATCATTACGTTTGAGGTCTGACCAACCTCTAGGCTCGTTAAATGGGTTTTGGCTGTCTAAGTGGGTTCCTGTAAAAGTCCACTTTTTGAGCATGTTATAGCCACCTTTTCCGTCAGCAGCCATAAAGTTATACTCACAGCCTAAACCGTTGTAGCGTTTGAATGTCTCGACACCATACAAAAACCGTCCCTGTTCGTCAGAAACGGTCAACTTGATAAAGCCATACTGGTTGGCTGCACCAAGCCAAAAGACTTGTCGCCACCAAATATAGTCATTCAGTGAGCCAGTAGCCCCTGAGCTATCTGCTGGAATGTTCCAAGTCAAACTCCCTGCGTTGTTTCCAGTAGTGCCTCCTGGGCTTTGTAGAAACAAGTGAGGGCGACCTTGCCAATTCACACTCCCTATGGTTCCTTTGAGGTTCTGTGTTGTATCGTTCAAGATAGCAACGTTCTTAGTAGCGGCACTCAGACCAGTTGTGATTTTACTGTCACGATAATCAAAGAGTAGCTCAGACTGTTTCACTTTCTCAGTGTCAGCCTCCTCACGGTCACCAACTTCAAGAGCACCGCTAGTGTTGACTATACCAATATAGCCATTCTCAGCATTGTTTCTTACTGTGACCACAGGAAAAGCTGGGATATTACCATCATTGATAAGATTAAAGGTCACTTTATCAGATGATACCGTACCATTGTCAAATAATCGGTATGTGGTACTGTGAGCCACACCGTCAGGAATAAGGAGCTCAAACTCTCCCTTTTGAAACCATCTTGTCACGTTATCCATGTCAACTGAGCCAGTCACAAGCCCCATATAGTACTTGTCAGGCTCATCAGAGATAATGACCTTGACAGCCTCAGAGGTATTAAAGACCCCTGCCAGCGTATGCTTAGCCTGCTCAAGCGTCATGCCGTTTCTTTCTTGCATGGCAAACTTAACTTTAATGATTTTAGCCCCTGTTCTTACTTCTTGTAAGTTCACTCCTAAGAGTGGAGCGTCATTAGTTGTAATGTTACGCTCATTACCAACAGGGCGGATAATTTCAATAATTCGGATAACCTCAGAGAGGTCAAATCCATTGATAGTGATAGTGTCATTACTCATCAGACAATCCCCCTCATCATGTTATCTATTTTGATTTTGTCGTTTTGATAGTTAGTCATTGGTTGTCCAATCTTAGCAACTAGAGCGCCGTCATCAAGTACCATATTCACAGGACGCTTGACAGCTTGCTCAGCCACTTCTAACGCTTTAGTAAGAGCTTTGTCCGCTTGGTCTCTGATAATCTCAATTTGGCTCATTTCAGCACGTTCTGTGATGGATTTGAGCTTGAACTGACTAGACAGAGAACCGTTACCAAGACCTAGCAACTCCTCAGCACCAAACTTAAAGGCAGACATCTCTTTCTGCACATAGGCTAAGCTATCAGTCACATCAGAGGTATTCTTTTCAATACCTACAGCGATACCTTGGGCAATGTAGCGCCCTACGTTATCCCTGAATAGGCGTGACGGTGAGTGAATTTTAGCCTTAGCTTGTGCTGCACGTTCTGCTTGAGCCACAAGGGCATTAGCTGCCGCTGTAACTGCTCCAAGCGCTGAATACATACCTTGAGCCAAACCTTGGCCAATCATAGCCCCTACGCTACGCATAGCACCAGCTCCTGACATACCAGTAGAACGGATTGCACTTACCATAGCAGACATGGCAGCTGTCGCTGAACTAATCCCGCTACGGATACCGTTAGTAACTCCATCTGAGACACCTTTACCAGCTTGTCGCCCTGCTTGTGTCATTTGACTTGCTGACTGCCTTACCACTGACACCATTTGCTGCATACTTGAGCGCATAGTTGAGACTGCCTGTGTCATGGCAGAGCGTACAGTAGAGTTAAGCTGACTCATTGCTGATGTTGCAGCCCTTGAAATATTAGCAAAACCTGAGGCAACCATTGGCGCTGATGTGGCTAGTTGCATGATTGAGGTTCTTGCCGTCATTGCTGAGGCTGTAATAGCCGTAAATCGACCAGGAACCGAACCAAGTACACCTCCAAGGGCACCAAGTACAGCAGATACCGCTGAGAAACCTGCTGACATAGCTGAGGCTCTAGCTTGTGCCATAACCATTGAGGCTGACAAGGCTGTAATTCTGCTTTGTAGTGCCGTAATGCTAGCCGTTGAACCAGCAAGACCTACAAAAGAAGTCATGACAGCACTAGCAAAAGTCCTCATAGCAGAACCTGCTGTGGTCATCACTCCTGGCAATGAGCCTACACTTGAGTTAAGTGTGCTGAATACACTAGGGAGCGTCTGCATTGCTACGCTAGCCGTCTGAGCTGATGTAGCAATAAGTTTTAAGCCAGTTCCTGCCTGTTGCAAACCTGGACCCGCTGAGGCGATACCTGAGCTAGCAATAGCTGCTAGACCAGTTGCCACGGCTGCCAAAGTTCCAACCAAGTCACCAAGTTTGAGGTCTACCAGCATTTTGACACCCTGAGCCATTAACTTCACGCCTTGTCCAGCGTTTTTAGCTGCTGAGCCCATGCTTTCAAAAATGCCAGCCACCCCATCTAGCACATTTCGGATAGCAGAGCCAAAGCTCTCTACCACGCTACCAGCGCTTTCTAAAATTGAGCTGACTTGCTCTCCGAAAGTTTGGAGTAGTTGGGTCAAGCTATCAATGATAGGGCTGATTTGACTGATGAGATTGTTAAAAGCCTCTACTAAGGACTGTAGTACAGGAGCGACCGCCTGAACCATTGCTGAAATAGCTGGAATGAATGGAGCTAGTGCCTGAATGATTTGAACGATTGCCTGAGATACCACGGTCACAACTTGGACAAAGGCGCTAGAAATAATCTCAACAATAGGGGTCACTGCCGTAGCAATTTGAGCTATTCCTGAGCTTATCGACGCTATGACCTGACTTAGGGCAGAACCTAGAGCAGTTATTACAGGGGCAAGGCTACTAAAGGAGCTAATTACCGTAGCGATTGCAGAGCCAGCCGCTGTGATGAGCGGTGACAGCATAGCAAAAGATGAGGCTATCGTAGGTAGTACTGGTGCCACAATAACAAGAGCATTAGCCAAGCCCTGGAGTGCCAAGTTAAGGATTGTACCGATAGCTGTACCAACGCTGACCACTACGCTACCAACACCTTGTCGGATTGTAGCTATCCCTTGTCCTTGCATACCCATTAGGGCAAAGGCTGCACCAAGTGCCAAGATAGGTACTGCCAAGGCTGCGATAGTGGCAGGGTTGACCATTGCTAACCCCTGACCAATACCACGAAAAGCAGCACCTACACCCTGACCAATACCTCTAGCGGCTGCCGCCACACTTTGGCCAAGGCTACGGATAACAGAGACAATGCTTGTGCTAGCTGTCCTAACAACTGATGTAGCACCACTCACCCCACTTGTCGCATTCTTTTTGAAAAGACTGAATGGGTTAAAGGATTTCAAAAAGTTAAAGGCTTTGAAACCAGCAACTAAACCAATCAAGCCGCCCACTATTGCCTGAATTGCTCCAGCAGGTAGTGAGCTGATAAAGTTAGCCGCTACGGTTGCAGCCTGAGAAAGCCACTTGACCACATTGCCTAGGACACTAGCTAAGGTATTTAGCACGCTTGAGGCGGTCAGACTGTTCCAAACATGACCAATAGCCCCAGCGATACTCTGAATAGCACCTATAAAGGCAGATACTGCCCCTGTGTTAGAAAAGGCAGCCCAAAAGGTCTTAACCTTACCCACTAGGCTTGAGATAGTACTGCTAACTTTAGCTACAATACCCTCTACATTGATACTCTCAAGGAATTTACCTAGACCGTCAGCCATTCCGCCAAAATCTATACTTTCCAAAGCGTCTGATAGGGCATTGACCGCCTTGATACCAAACTTGTTGAGATGTTCAAACATAGGCATTAGCTTATTAGCTAAGCTCTCCTTTGCTCCATCTATGGCCTGGTCAATCGTCTTAAACTCAGTGGCCATTTTTTGGAAAGCGTCAGAGTTACCAGCACGGTTCATAGCGTCAAAGAAATCTTCTGTCTTGACTTTACCATCTTGAACCGCTGAAACCAGTTCAGCCGTAGACATGCCCATCTCTTTGGCAACTGCCGCCATACCAGCGGGCGCTTGTTCCATCATAATCTTAAAGTCCATCCAGGCAACCTTAGGCTTACTTGCCATTTGTGTCGCCTGAGTAGATAAAGATTTCATGGCTTGGGCTGGATTTTCTGCTGAGGCTGCAAGTCCACCAAAAGCCTTAACCAAGCTACCAACATTTTTAGTCCCTACAGCGTCAAGCTGAGAGTAAGTACTAGCCATATCAGAGGCTGAATAAATGGTCTTGGTGGCAAAGTCTTGCATTTCAGTCTTAGCAGCCTTGATGACCTCAGGAGAACGCCCAAAGGCTTGTAAGTTACCCTCAAAGGTCTTCCATGCCTTTTGTGAGCTGTTCAGTTCTCCAGCCATTTCACGGATACCACCAGTGACAACTCCAATACCAGTAGTGAGAGCAGAACTAATCAGGTTAGCTCCTAGAACCGACTTAAAAACAGACCCAACTTTTGAGCCTGTGCTTTCTAGTCCACCTAACAAGGTCTTTAGTTTTCCAACCCCTGACTGGGCTTTTTCTCCGTCTAGGTCAACCTTGATAGTAACTGAACCATCTGCCATAGTTTTTCTCTCCTTTCCTGATTAGTAGTCAAAATCTTTAGGTAGTGCATACTCTTTCTTGAGTTGTTTCATGCTTTCCTTGTACTTCTTACTGTCGCCTTTCTGTGGCTTGTAAGAGCGTATTTTAAGCACCTCAGCAAACTTAGTATCACTAGGTAGCCCATTGAGTAGGGCATTAAATTTCTTCCAGTGCAATGTATTCTGAGCGTCAATCAAATCAAGACCGTAAGCCTGCATAAATGATGAGTAGATATACTCAGCGTCATATTTCAAACTAAAAAGCCGCTCTCCGTCTTCTGATTGACTTCTTGAGCGTATCTTGCTTTTGATTGGATTGCCCGCTAGGTCTAGTACTGGAGAACTATCTTTAGCTGGAATAATTCTGATGTGTTCCTCAAAAATCAGCTTAAAGATTGCCGTTGCTTGTTCAGGGGTCAAAGCCTCTGTAAAGTCAACATCTGTAAATATCTGAATAGCTAGATAAGGCTTGTAAATATCTTCAAACTCATCATCATTGATAAGCTCCATGACTTTCAAAACCTTATTAAAGGCTATATTCATGGGGTACACATCATCACCAAGGAATAACTCATCTGTCAATTTCCTTGATAAATCCAGCATATTAGTCACCTAGATACTTCTTGAGAGCGTCACCGTTGTTACGTTTTTCCCACTCATCTACCACGCCTGAAATGGTTTCAAGCAAGTAAACCATAGTATCGACGGTAGACTCATCAGAGTAAGCATAAACCTTGTTATAGGCCTCCTCATCAAACAATCCAACCCATGACTCTTTAACCATGACTTGCAAAGCGTCAAAGGCTTTCTCATCTTCTGTATCTGCCACTTTTTGCCCCTCTTTTTGGAGCTTTTTACCGACTTCCTGCATATTCAGGATATTCTTATCGTTGGCTGCAAACTCAAGTTGAAATTCTCCAAAATCTACAGGAATGACATTACTGCGCTTTTTAATTACTACCATTGTTGTTTTCTCCTACTAATCAAAATAAAAAGAGGGGAGCGTCAAACTCCCCTAAGCTGCGTTATCCACCGACTACAGCGGATTGTTTAGGTACTGAGTTCCAGCTGATTGTGCACTCAAAGGCTTCAAATTCAGCAGCTTCACCGCCTCCGATTTTAATTTCAGAGACTGTGGAAGGTGCTACGTATTGAGTTTTACCGTCAGCGTCAACCACCTTGAACCACACTTTACGCTGGTCACCAGTCAAGAAACGCATACCAGCGATAATAGCCTGCGCTGTGTCTTCTTTGATATAGTCACCCTCAAAGGTGTAACCATATTTGACAGATGTTACCGTTGTTTCAGGCGTTCCGTCACCGTTGTAGTAAGCAACGTCATCTGTCTCTTCATCATTTTCAACCTCAGCGGTTGTGACCCCATCTGCAAGCCATTTCCAAGCGTCAGTCCCTGGTTCTACTTTGTCAGATGTCCAAGGTGCTACGTAATGCTTACGTAGGGCATTTTTCATTTTTGGCATTTATCTTCCTCCATTTGTTTCAAGTTTTGCTGTGATGTCCAGCATATAAACATAAAAGCCTTGGTCATCACGGTCATTAAGGAATGGCTGTGAGACTTCAAGGCCTCTGAATTGATATGAATTATTTTGACTAGGTAGCTCAAGGTTAAAATCAGCAAGAGCACTATTGACAGCCCACAGAATAGAGCTTGTCTTTTGGTGGTCAGTCGTTTTGATTGCCACCTCAAAAACAAGGCTAATATCTTGCTTACCGTTCATATACTCTTTTTCAACCTTGCCACCAGGTAAAGGATAAAGAACTAAACTCTCCGTCTCTGACAAGTAATCAAGTCTACAAGTCAAAGGGAGGCCTAGTGTGTTGATGAAATCTCTTAGGACTTCTGAAAAATCATTGTTATTCATGTCTTAACTCCCATTGCTCTCAGTCCAACCTTGCCCCAATCCTTAACATGGAGCGCTGAGGCTTTCAAATCCCAACGCTTACCTGTTCCAGGAGTGGTATAACGCCTAAACGTGTAGCTACGGTTTTTGTTGTAAGCTCCACCGTAGAACTGTGCCCTTGCATAAGGACCAGGGTATCTTACTCCGTCTCTAGTAGGCTGACCACTTCCGCTCAGTTCCCCACTCTTGCGAGGGATAAAAGGGTTCATGTCAATCATCATTTGACTAGCGATAGCTAACTTCCCTTTGGCCAAGGCTGATGATGATACTTTTTTCTCAATGCCTTTCAGGTCAACTTTTACAGATACACTTGTTCCCATCAGATACACTCCACCTCATAACAAAATATTTTATTATTATGTGGATAACTGACAGGTACAATAGTAGTCACTCTGTACTCAGTCTGTCCGTCATTGATAATGGCATTTTCAAAAGACTTATCTAGGACTATTGGGCAATATTGAGGATACACAAACAAAAGGCTAGGTTTAGCCTCTTTGCGGTTGTTCTGGGTGCCTTGCACTTGATACTGTCTATCAAACCTAACAGGACTAAGCGTGACTGGGCTCTCTAACATTACTTTACCCCATGCGTCTTTTTCTCCTGTGGTTTTCTGGATAGTCACAGTATCGACCAGCACTCTCTTATCAATGCCTGTCATAACCTACCCCTCTAAAGCCAAATCCTGCCCCTTTCAGAGCGTTCAAGGCGTCAATTGATAAGTTATACCTAGCACTTTCTAAAGAGGTCTTTGTGGTGTCCTTGTAGCTCACTGAGGTACGCCCAAGCGATACACTAGCAACTGACTGCTTATCATCAGCCGTCAGGATACCGCTAGTGTCCAAATAGACCACTTGGAAAGCTACAGCCAACTTGACCGCTTGCTTTCTGTGCTCAATCTCTTTCTCAAAGTCTACAAAATCATAGAACCCATTAAGAAAGAGGTTGATAGACACCTCCGCTCTCTTTAGCAGTTTCTCAAAGTCACTGACTTCATCAAATCCAAAATCCTTAAATTCATCTTTGGTTAAATAAGCGATAGTAACCACCTCCAATTAAAAAAGGCGGTGTTACTTATCCGCTTTTGCTGCTTTTTCTTCGACACGTTCAAAGAATGGGCTGAGTTCAGGGTGTGTAATTGCCCCCTTAGCGTTAAGCTCCTCAGCCTTCTTTACTTCCATGTCATACTCAATACCTTTATCAAAATTTGTTTCTTTGCCATCAACGACAAAGACCACGTTTGATGTTGCTTTGAATTTAGCCATTTTCTATTATTCCTCCACTTCGTAGCCTTGATTTTCAAAGGCTGAAATCATGATAGGGTCAGACAAGGTAAAAGATACCCCGTCCTTGGTCAAAGTAACAGACTTTTTGACAGAAACTGTTTCCACCACTTCCTCTGTGGTTTCCTCAGTTACTTCTTGCTTTTCCACCACTTCCTCTGTGGTTTCCTCAGTTTTCTTTCTAGCCATTACTTAGCCTCCCTTATGCTGATTTGTGAACGTAGATAGCTTTTTTCTTGTTGTCAAGAACAAAAGCGTCATAACGGATACGACCCTCAACGAGCTTACCGTTAATTCCTGGTGGGTTGTCGTGGATTTTGTAGTCTTCCAACTTGACAGGAGATGTAGTAGCCACTGGGTGAGCAATGACAAATTCTACATTTTGTGGCAAGCGTGATGTAGGTGTCAAAACAACTGGCAAGCCGTCAATCATACCTACTTGACCTTTGATAGTGATTTCTTGACCAAGGTCAGAGTTCTTCACAAAGGTTGGGTCAAGTTTGATAAGTTTGTAGAACTTAGGTGACACATGCAAGACACGGCCTGCTGTTGGAATGAATGCGTCAGTTAATTTGACCTGTCCATCAAGAACAGCCTCATAGGCGTTTTCTTTGGTTACAGCCGCTGTAGTGATGTGGTCAGCGTGTGCACCAGCTACGATTGTTGCAAAACGGTAGGTATCGACCTCAGGGATAACAACTTCTGAGAGTTGGCGTGCAAGAGCCTTACCCGCCTCCATAACACCATTAGTATCTTGTTCAGATTTTTTGTCAATGGTGAACGTGAAAGAACGGTCTTTCTTGAGTACCATAGTTTGAACGGTGTTACCAAGTTCCTCAGCCTCACCGTAACGGTTCTGACCAGTTGTCTTGTAGTCATTCATTCCTGATGTTGGAACTGAGTAGACCTTGACTGTGTCAACGCCTGTGAAATCAAAATCTTGGTTGATGATACCAGTAGAGAGCGCCTCTTTAGCAAAACGCTCATCAACTTTGTTATCAAATTTAGTTGCGTAGTTTACTACCATGTAAAATACCTCTTTTCTTTGTTTTGGTTTTATACGCTATCAAAGCCAGCAAAAAGGGCTTTGTCCTCTGCACTCAAGTTATCCCCATTGTCAGCTGCTGGGTTACCTGGTACAGAGATGTTAGGGTTAAGCTGTTTGTCTTCACCTTGGAATAAGTAAGGGCTTGTTTCTTTGAGGCTGTTGATTGTGTCCTCTAAGATAGGCTTTCCATCTTCCCCTAGCTCAATCTTGTCTAGGTCAATGAACTTCATCAAATCCTCAGAGTTGTAAGCTCCCACATCTTTCAAAGCAAGGGCTACAGCGTTAGTTTTAGTTACCTGAGCAAGCTGTGCCTCACTATCAGTCTTGTACTGGTCAAATTGGGCTTGTAGGTCTGCCAGCTGCTGCTTGCTTTCCTCACTTGCTCCCTCTTTTTCCTGTAAATCCTTGATGGCTTGGTTTTGTTGCTCAAGCTGTTGTTTCAAGGTGTCGTTTTCTGCCTGTAACTCAGACTTAGCCTGTGCTTTTGCATTTTCAATACCCGCACCGTACGCTTGCATGATATTATCCAGCACACTATTATCTGTGATACCTGCGTCAACCAACATCTCACGTTTAAGGCTCATACCTTAACTCCTTTGTTTTACGTCACGAGGGACTGAGATACAGACACTTTTACGCCATATCCAGGGCAAAATAAAAACCGCTTGGACTTCCAAACGGTAAATATCTAATTACAGTAGTCTTTCCTACCAGTCAAGATGAGTGACCACCTCCTTACTTGCGACTAAACCAAGATTTCTTTTGCGTCTTCTTGAGGGCTTTGACTCCCTCCTCCACTTTGTCAAAGCGGTTGTTTGTTGCTTTTACATTTTTAGAGTTGATTTCTTCCATCTTCTCAACAATACGCCAAAGTTGGTTATTTTGGTCAAGCAAGAACTCAATGGCACCCTCTGCCATTCGTAGAGAGTTCTCAAGTGCACGTTTTTTCTTGATACGTTTGTTCATGGCTTCCTCCTATTTTTGGGTATAAGAAAAGCGCCTAGATTGGACTAAGCGCTAATTGATTACTTGGATTGAAACAATGCCACTCTCAAAGAGAGAGACCTCTGTGGGGTCATCAGGACTAGGATTGTCAATAAGAATAGTGATTTCATCTTGTTCATCATTGTCCATTTCATCAACAAAATCTGTGACAACTCCCTTGATAATTTCGCCATCACTATTGACTACCTGAACCTTTGAGCGTAGGTAGTTCCAAAGTCGCTTACTCATTTACGGTCTCCTTTCCCTTTGATAGTTGGCACAATATGTGAGCCAGTCTTACTGTAATGAATACGGAAATCAGTAGCGTTCTCAATAACTTCACCAGTTCTAGGGTCTATATAAGTTCCTATCGGTTTGTTTTGTGAGATGATTTCCTGCATTTTGGTTGATTTCGGATTGTACTTGAATTGTCCATTACCTGCATATCTGTCAATAAGTGCTTGGCACTCCTCTTTAGTGATTGTCAGATAGCTTGGTGGGTGCTTGCCATTGGATAGGTTTTGAGCTAAGTACTCCTCATAGCCTTTGGTGCCCCTGATGTGTCTTTCAAAATGCTCATTGTTTATTTCTGTCTTAATTATACCACTTTCGACGGCTGAAATGAACTTTTCACGCATTTCTTTTTGTTCCGCCCTGTGCTTTTCCAATTTGGCCAGCTCACGCCTTACCTTGACCTCTTTCTCAGCCTTTGTAAATGGGTCATCATAGTACTTCTCCCTAGCATAATCACGGTGTAGGAATGGGTTCTGTCTGAGATAGTCTCTCATAGCTCCCTGTTGCACCCTGACCCTGCTCTTGTACTTGTCTATGAGCTCTTGGTCTCCTAGTTTTTCTGCAACGTGGAGAAACTCCTTAGACTGTCTGATAGACCGCTCCAGGGCTCTCTGTTTAGCCTGTACGTTAGCATTCTCGATAGCTTGCTCAGGCGTTAAATCCTTGACATCTTCGCCAAGCTCAGGTTTGTAGTTGGCACCAACAACAAAAGGCGTGATTTCATGGGTACAGTTGATACCCAAGCAACCGCCAGCTGTTCCGTAACCATAATCAGATAAAGCAAGGATACGCTCTCCCTTTTCAGTCCTAGCAACTCCAGTAGTGACTATCTGGTGTTGTAGAGGGGCGCACATTTCCCTTGCTGTGGATTTCTTGGAGTAGTAGTAGGTATCTATACCCAATTCCTCAGCTGGAGCCATTCTGACCTCACGATAAACACGCCAAGCTGTGGACTTGATGACTTGCCTAGCGTAGGTGTCAGCTTTCCAGTTCTTGCCTTGGCTGTCTGTAAAGCCATAAAAGCCCTTTTTAGCCCATTTCATGACAGTATCTGAAATAGCCTTGTCTGATGTTGCCAGACCTGTGACAACCTTTGCTGTAGCCTCCTCAATGATAGACTGGTAGGCACCTATCACGCTCTTTGGTAGCGTGGTGTTAATAAGGTTGTTGATGTCACCCATGGTCTGATTGACATAAGCTGCAAGGCTATTCTGAATAAGAGAGTTACTAACAAAGGTACCGCCACCAGTAGCCTCTAAAAGCTGTTGTTTGGTATCATTGTAGATTTTGTATCCCTCGTTTTGGATAACATACCTAAACTGTTCCTCGGCAATTCCTGAACGGTCTGAAATGAGCTTGAGGTTGTCCTCATTGAGCAGCCCCATCTCATTCATCTTCTCAAGTTGCCAGATGTAGGGATTGTCATCAAGACTGGCAGAGCCACGCTCTTTGATACGGTCTATAACTTGGTCAAACAAGTCAAGAGTGAGCTGATGATAGATGTCTGCAACCTGACTAGCGTCAAGCATAAGCTGCTCATCATTTAGTTTGATTGGTTTCTTCTTGTCATCAGCCATCTAATCATTCTCCATATACTCCTACATCATCAGGACTACGCTCTCCGCTTGCCTCATCAATAGCATTACCGCTGATTTCAGCTTTAATTTTCTTGGCTTTATCAGGAGTTACGTTGAGCACTTTCTCAATGGCCATTAAATCCGTACCAAATCCAGCATTTACAACCTTAATCCAGTAGTCAAGTTCAGCATTACGGTCAGTAAAGACGCCATCATCAAGGTTAATGCTGATAGCGTCCATGTCTGGGATATTCCCCTTGTAGAGCTTATAGGATTTACCAAGCTCTAACATGGAGATAATCAGCTCTTTCAGAGACTGCTCAACTAGACTGACAATACTGTTCCTCATTTGGTAAGTGTCAGAGTTCTCAGAGACAATTTCAGTTGCTGTCTTCATGCTCTTACCATCAAAAGTAAACATACCAGCAGACACACCTATCTGCATTTCAAAAAGAGCTAGTCCCTCATTGATAGCTTTGATATAGTCATCAGAGCGGATAGGCGTTGTAAGGTCTGTGATACCTATCCCCTTGTCCATGTCGCCACTGTCAAACTGTTCATAGACATTTTGACCAGTCTCAAACTCACGCTTAACCGTTACCTTGTCTCCGTCCTGATTGTATTCAGTCTTAATCATCTGGGTAGGAACTGCCACCCTGCGTTGACCCATTTTGACCTCCCACATGAACTCATCATAGGTAGTATTCAGGAAGTCAATAGTAGTCTTAGCGTTATCAAAGATAGACAAGCCAAGCGGACTGTTAATGTCCTTATTGTTCATGCCAGGTGTCTTCAAGTAGGTAAACAGAGGACGACTGAGGCCTTTCAAGTCAGCTACTTCTTCCAACTCCTCATAGAGTTCTGATAAAGGCACTCTAGCACCTACAATGTTCTGATTATCAGACTTGTAGAGCTCATTAGTTACCGTGTACTTGTCATCTTTGCCCCATTCATGCAACTCAATAAGCGTATAATACTTCTGCTTATTTCCCTCTGACTTGATTGTTTTAGTGATAATAGCAGCACTAGACACATCTTGAGTGTTAGACTGGAGAGGTAGAAAGACAGGGGCTTGAATAAACGCCACTCTTACCTTGTCCTTATCGACATAAGGCCTCATAGCTAAACCACCAAGAGCTAGACAACTCTCAAGATAACGCTCAAAGTTCTTGATAAAGCGGTCATTTTGTAGCTGGTCCTGAATAAATTCATTAGCTTTCTCATCATCTACCTTGATTTCAGCTTGCTCATTAAATACCAGGCTTGCAATCTTCTTAGAGGCTGTTCTGCCAATCGGTAAATGGTTAAAATCTCGCTTTTGTTTAGTTCCGTTGCTGTCTCTGTACTCAATTTGTGGATAACGCCCTGCAAAATACTTGAGGTTTTCCCTGATACGGTCATACTCTCTGCTAGACACCGCTATTTTAGGGTGGTCAGTAATGTTTGTTAAGTTTTGTGTGGTCATCACATACTTACTCCTTTGAAATAAATTCTTGATAGTCTGTACTATTCCCATTGTTAGCTCCTTTAGGCTTTCAAATCTAGCTCCCTAGCATTGTCTAAGACAAAATACTTGAACTCATCTACCGTGTGGTCATCTTCCTTGATAACTTTAGGGTCATCAGAGTTAATAGTCTTGTCATCATAGCGGTACATCTTGTGCTCCTCAACAAATACCTTATTAGCAGGAATGTCAAGGTAGTAAAAGCGCCCCTCTGCTAGCAAACTGATAACCATGTCAATCATAGTCTGGTTTTTCTTTTTGGCTACTGGGTGCCAGCGTTCGCCATAATCTTTGAAATACTGGTTACGTAGAGCACCCTCGGCACTATCAATAGTCATCTTGAGCTTAGGTACTCTGTAAGTCTTCATGACCTCGTCTATAAAGTCGTGTATCATCACAGAAAGTTCACTAGGTGCCTTTTTGATGGTCTTACCAGCCGGGCTATAGTAGAACGTATCAAGCAAGATAACATTACCCTTAGCAGTCAAACCATAAGCCCCGCAGGCCGTTGCTGACTGCTGGTGTCCAGTATCTAGAGCAAATGATATACCGATAAGCCTATCGTCCTCAGGGAGGCTCTGTAGTGGCTTAAAGTAGTTCATGTTATAAACATGATTACCAAGACCTATAACCTCTCCTAGATACATCCAGCGATAATAGTCAGGGTCAGTTTCCTTGTACCGTTCTATCTTTTCTTTCATCTGCTTAGACAAAAAACCTAACTTGTCATCAAGATAGGTGCTGTGATGTATCAGATAGGTTGGGTCACTTGATTTCTCGGCTACCCACTCATTTATCCAGTCATAAGGATTCCGTGGTGGGTTGTACGTGAAATAGACCTTGACCTCTTTACCATTAGGCAACTCTTGACGGATAAAGGTATCCTCAACTATATCAATGTCCTCACGGCCTGCAAACTCTGCCAGCTCCTCAAACCATACAGACATGACATAGCCCTTGGCTATCTTCTGTGATTTGAGTTTCATTGGGTCATCAACACCGTAGAAGTAAAAGGCTGTACCTGTCTTTTTGTGAGTGATTTGTAGAGGAGACTTACCAAACTTGAACTGATTGGCCAGCCCCATCTCATAAATTGCCCACCGTATCTGTTCATAGACAGACATTCTCAGATACTTACCGACTTTCCGCAAGACAACCACATTACCTAAGGGGTCACTGATAAAGTCATTGACTAGGTCAATAGACACCACAGAGGACTTAGTAGAGGCACGGCCACCCTTTAGCACTACATGGCTCTTGAGCGTGTATAGGACTTCATCAAATACTGGGTTAATCAACTTTGCTAGGTTCAGTATCGCCATTGTACTCACTCCTATCAAATGTAAATCCAGTAATAACTGTGTCATCTTCATCATCAGAACCAAGCTGTGCCTTGAGGTTATCAATTCTCAGGCGTTGCTCCTCTGTGACAAGTGGTGAGCGTGTCAGCTCATCATAGGTCTTAATCATGCTTTTAAGCTCTGACTGTGCCCTTGCTATTGCAGCAAGGGCTTTCCCTTGTTTATCCCATGCCGTATGATGTTCATAGCCTGTACCAGCTTTGCCTGTACTAGTAACAAAGGTATCGCTATCCTCCACATCTTGGACAAATAAAATACGCTGAGCATGCAATAAATTAGCATAGGTCAGTGTGATATTTTCCCAGAGTATGTCTATTGGCTGTTTGTCTGATAGCTCCTGTGCTATCTCATACACCTCCTGTGGCAGATACTTAGCAAACAAACCATGTTTTAGGGCGTTAGTGTTTCCCTTAGGGGCTCCGTGCCCTAGAGCGTTCTTACTGCCCTTTGGAGCACCCCTTGGATTTTTGGAGCGTTCCGTATTTTTCTTTTGGAACGTTCCTTTTATTTTAAGTTCCCATTTGTCTTTACTTTTCCAACCTCGGACAGTGCCAGCTGAAACACCCAAACGCTCAGCAATCTCAACCAGTTCAATGTTTCCATTGTTCTCTGAATAGATTTCAAATGCTTTGTCTCGGTTGGGGTCTCTTGCTCTACCCAAGCCTAAACCTCCTGCTGTTTATTTGTTTTGAAATATAAAAAAGCCACTCATTGAGTGACTGTATGCGGTAAGTGGGTGCCTCCCCCACCAGAGCCTTATATAGCGCTACTTTATCTCTGTCCTACAGGTTAATCAGCCTAAATCTAATTACCGCCCTGTACCTCTATTGTGATAGCTACTCACAGAGATACAATGGGAACAGCTGGAATTGAACCAGCGACCTCCTAGGCTTCAACTAGGCGCTCTACCAACTGAGCTATATTCCCTTAAAGAGAGGGGAGGACTCGAACCTCCAAGGCTTTACGCCCCCTGATTTCAGGTAACCATCTACCAATTCTGAGACCTCTCTCTTCAATTCTTGATACTACCATTCTATCAGACTTTAAGAACCGTGCTGTTCCAAAAAGTCCCAAACGCTCCCTATGAAATCAGATGACTTCCTCTAAGGCTGAGACAGCCTCATTTTTTAACCTATAATAGGTTGTACGGCTCATCTTCAAATCATAACAAACACTATCAGCAGTGCCTTTATTGATGTAGGTCATTCTTAATACTGCCCTATGTTTCGGATTTTTCAGCTTGTTAATCAATCTACCAAGTTCAAGTTTCCTGTTAATAACTTCATTGGTGTCTTGTTCAATCGCTTCTTTCATGACAATCAACTGAGTATAGACATCATCAACTTGTCTAGCTTGACCGCCCTGGACCTTGTCAGTCTTCCATTTGGGGCTTGAGAGCAAACCTGCCTCGAGCTCATTGATTTCATCTATACGGCTTTGAATGTCCATATCAAGATTTTGTAGCTCATTCAAGAGCTCTTTAGCCTTGTTCACTCTCTGTCTCCTTTATGGTATAATAGTCTTTGTGATATAACTATTAGCTGAGGCAGAGAGCGCCTTGGCTTTTTTGTTTAGTAGCGGTTCAGAATACTTACTACTTCATCAAATGCCATAGACACTCTGATTGTCTTTTCCTCATAAGAGAAGAATGGTCCAGGTATCTTTAGAAGTAAACGTGTTGTATAGCTGTTCTCTCTCTGTATTCCCTCAATGCTTTCAACCATTTTTTTACAGAGTGCAACTGAACCAAGTTTCACAAATCTTGGCATTTCTTTTTTTACAATTCTTATTTTTCCAGTGTAAGGTCTTCTCCTAGGTCTCATTTTTTCAACCCCAATCTTTTATTATCTAGCATATAGCCCTCTATGGTAATTTCCTCAGGGCTATCAGTCCAGTTTTTCATAATTTCAACCTGACTAATGATAGAGGTAATGATGTAAGCTTTACCTCTCCTATCTTTTACTGTTGTAATGGATACTTGCTCCTTTTTTCTTTGCCACTCCAGACTCTCATCATAAGCTTTAGAGAAAGCCCTAGTAAACATCTTTTTACGTTGGCGTTTGTTCATTTACCCTCCCTCTAAGCCTCAGCTACTGGAAAGTGGATTTCCCCGATAACAAGAGAGGCAACGCTATAATAATAGCCACCATTTCCGTCATTAGCCTCACATTCAGCTAGGGCTATTGGGTTCTGGTTATGATAAATGGTAACCGTGTTCTGACAAGTCGTGCCGTCCCCATTGTCAAATTTGTTAGGTTCTCCAAATTTAACATCAGTGATGACAGCGTCCAACTGGACATTTTTGAACTCTCCTCCTGCATGGGCACAGCAATCACTCTCAGACATTTTGATAGCGACCTTTGTACCATCTTCAAGCAGTAGATGGTCTTTGTCCCACTCTGTAATACGCTTATGTAGCAACAACTCTTTTAGTTCCTCAAGAGAACCATAGCGTCCATTTTCCCAATCAGGTTCATAATAATCAGGTAGTTCAATAGTTCTAGTCATATCAATTTCCTCTTTTCTTCAAATAGTCAGGGATTGGGTCACCAACCTTGATAGCCTCGTACTGCTCTTTTGTGACCAAAAACTTACCGTAGGCGTGGGCTGTGACCGTGTAGCGTCCCTCTATGATTTCCTTGTCTGTGATAGTCCCCACCATTACACCGCCTGCGTTATCGACGGTGTAGAGGAGGACGGGCTGAACTTCGCTTTTAGCTTGTTTGTAGCCTGATTGGTACATCAGATAGCTATATCCAATCCAGGCAACCATCACAATTAGCAAGCTAGCGGCAAACTTTACACCGTCTTTTATAAATTCCATTTCATGACCTCCAACTCATAGCCTTCTAACCAAGCACGAGATACCAATTCCTCCTTTGAATGAACTTCTTCCTCGTTTGTTTCAAACCATTCCCCCACATCATCTGGCATTTCATAGCTAGGATGATTTGAAAGACATTCTGATAACCCCTTTTCATATTCTTTGCAAAACTCAACCCATTCTGCCACAAACTTCGGTATTATGACTTTCGATGGTTCAGTAAGTTCAGAAACAGCATTCAGAACAGCTCTTTTTGATATTGGTTCATCAACAAATGGCTCATACTCCCCCATGCCTTCAATTCGCTTGGTCAATTCGGTCTTATTCATTCACTCCTCCATTCTTTCAATAAACACCTCAATCCGTGGATTTAGACTATAAAACTTGCCCACCGTATGCAGGGCAATCTGTCCGTCATCTTGGAAGACAATACCGCTCATGCTGTCGTATAGGGCTTTTTCATAGTTGTCAATATCAGGTTTCTTGCCAACTGGGATAGTCTCAACCTTCAAGGCCGCCTGATTTTTCTTAGGCTTAGAAACGTACTGGGGCGGTTGAATGTAAAACCTCACATTTGCCCTCAGCGGTCCCTCAAGCGTGGCCTGACCCATGTACTGATTAGCAATGAGTAGCCTACACTGGTTGCGCCAGGCTTTCATATCCTTATCTTCGTAGGTTGTGGTAAAACTTCCACGCCTTGCGAACCTTGGGCGTGACTGTGGTTTTGGTTCGATATTCAGGACTAACTTCATAGAAGCACCCCAAGGAAACCAAGTTCCTCAAATAAATTCTTTTTGTTTTCCTCAAGGAACTCAAATAGGATTTTAATCTCTTGAACATCTTTAGCAAACTCTTTAGCTGCATAAGAGCTATAAAGAACAAGGTCATCAGACTGTTTTGCTTCCAGTACTAGTTTGTATTCTGGTTCAAATAAATCACCATTTTCATCTAGTGAAAGCTGTCTGTCTTGCTTCACAAATTCAGCCTTTAGGTTAAAAATGGAACTACCAACAATCTCAATGCTTTTCTCTGCTTTACTTGTAACTACTGTAAAAGCTGTTTTAAGTATTGCTGTTTTCTTCATATTGTTTCTCTTTATAAATATCCATACATCCCATACATAAGCCAAGGTATTTTTTTCTTTGTCCCATCTGACAGATAAAGAATAGCCTCATTGTAATATCTGTGTTGTTTTAGTCGTTCAGCAACAATGCTATCAACCTCTACATTTTCATAAGTTTCATCAACACCACACCAACGCTTACCACAACACGGGCAATAATCTGTATATTCGGATTTCTGTTCAATGATTTCATCAAATTTAACATCTGCTTGTTCTTCGTTTTCAGCCTCTATGATGATATGTATTCCTACATTTTCATCTTCTACAAAGTAACCTTCTGAATTATTTTGTCTGTAAACATAAAACGTCATAATATTGTCCTTTCTTAAAACGGCAAATCATCATCTGAGATGTCCATAGAGGTTGAGTTTCCAAATGGAGAGTTGTAACCTCCTGATGAACCACCTGCAAACTCAGACTGTGGAGAACCGCCAGGATAAAAATTACCACCTTGTGAGCCGTTCTGAGTGTTATTGGACTGTCCTTGCTGACTGCCACGGCTTTCTAACAAAGTCACGCTATCAGCTACAACCTCAGTCACATATCGACACTGACCGTCTTTCTCGTAGCTCCTTACCTGGATACGTCCAGTAAGACCAATGAGCGACCCTTTGCCACAATATTCAGCAATGATGTCAGCCGTACCACGCCAAGCCTGAAAGTTGATAAAGTCAGCCTCACGTTCTCCGTTTTGGTTCTTGAAATTGCGATTGACGGCAAGAGTGCCCTGTAATGCTGAGACATTGCTAGGGGTCTTGCGTAGGTCAGGAGCTGCTGTCAGTCTTCCAACCAGCACAACGTTGTTAATCATTCTTTTTATCCTTTCTAGCCTCACGCTCGCCTAGTAGGAACCCCAGGCATAGCCATAAGAAAGTCCAACCTGCTAATAAAATAAATTCAAAAATTACCATTTTTAGTCCCTTTCAATCGTGACATTAAAATCTATGTCATTTAGTTTTATGGGTAGAATTATCCCGCCTTTATTGCTGTCACTATGTAACTCAAGCAAAGCCATCATGACCTGTTTACCAATCTGTAATTGTGTTCCCATCAATGCCTGCTCATTACTGATTTCAATTTCATTAGTTGCCATTTTCCCCTCCTGGATTTTGCCACCAATCAAGCAGGTCTTCCTGATAGTCGTTTAAGTATTGTTCAAATATTTCAAATTGATGGATAGCCCATTTCAAGCGGTACATATCTTCCCCACTTCTTGAGCAGTAGCCACTTACCTTGAATATTGGTGCAATGTCACCCACAACATGAGTAGTCAGGTCATCTATATTGACCACTTCCTCTGTTTGAAAATCAAAATCTAAAATGAACTCATCCCCCAAATTGTGGATAACCTGCAACCGTTGACCGTCTGAATAGATAGCCACGCTGTCTGAAACTTGTCTAATTTCCATAGTTACCACCCACATTGCTCATTGAGTTCAGCCTGAGTCAATGGCTCTATACGCTGATAACCGCTGACCTGATAATTTTTCTTGAAATCAAAGCCAAGCTGGCTTAGACCTTCCTTGAAACGGTCTTTTTCTGCCGTGTTTTCAAGATAGACCTCAAGGGTCATTTTTTGAGTGTATTTTTTAGGCTCATTTTTATCACCTCTGAGCGTTTCGGGATTGTTTTGGGATAATTGCCCACCATCCAAAATCTCGCCCGTTTCTGGGTCAAAATTTTGGGTCTCCGTTGATTTCTGAGCCTGTTCCTGTTCTTTAGCTCGCTGAGCTGCCAAAAGTCGCTCTCTTTCTTCTTCAGCTTGTCGTGCTTTTTGCTGTTCCTGCTCAAAACGATAGTCTGATAAAATCTGTTGCAACACATCAGTCAAAGACATAGACTGCAACATGCGAATATAAGGCTGGTCAGTCATGCCGTACTCAGCACACTGGCCTGAAATAGCTGCCTTGGCCTTTTCGTACTCCTGTTGTTTTTGGTACTCAAATGTAACCATGTCATCAAGGCTCTTCATGGTGATTTTCTTGAGTGTCACGCCATCTGCCATGAAATTCCCTGCTTTAATGTACTCAAGAGCCTTTTCATCAAAGATACGAGGGTCAATCATATACTCAGAGGCCTTGTTAGCAAGATATCCCTTGACAGTATCAATCCTAAGAGCTTTCTGATGGTCTTCAAACTCTTTGACATCAGCTGCAATCTTGGCGATTGTGTCATCAAGTGGCTTACTTGCCTGTTTGATATATCCATCAATTTCATCTGCTGGCTTTGAGAGTTCCTTTTTGACTTTGATACGCTCATCAGATAACTGTTTCTTGAGTTTGCGTAAATCAGCTAGAACTTGCTTATCTTCCTTGATGGTTGCGGCTGTGACTGTATAATTTTGGTATTTTGCCACAACCTCATTGATATTCTGCTCAAATTTCTCACGGTCAATAATTTCAACTTGTGCCTGTGTTACTTTTACCTGTAATTCTTGCATGATTTCCTCCTGGTTAGTAATCTAATAACTCGCCTTGGACTGCTTCCTCTGATGGTTCTTCTCCAAAGCTAGGAATTTCATCAGCTGGATAGTCATTGACAACCGTATCAGTCTTTTCAGCCAATTTATGCTGTTCAGCTTTTGCCTCTTGTAGTCTGCGTGCTACGACATCCTCACGGCTTTCTTGTGGTGTGACATCTTTAGGGCTGTTGTCCAACTGAATTTCATCTGCTTCATAAGATGAGCCAAGTTCTGCTGGAAAAGCTTCACGGTAAGCAGATACTAGGGCAACTTTTCTGATCATGACACAGGGCATTGTGTCCCAGTTATTCTCACCTATTGGCTTGCCGTATGTATTCATCACAGGGTAAGTAATATCTTTCCCTTGCTGGGTCAATTCCTTAATCCTTGCACGGATTTTAGAATTGTCATACTCTTCAAAAGACACCTCTGTTTCTGTTGGATAAGTTCGGTCTTTACGGTAAACCCTAGCCCAACCTCCTAAGATTTCAGCACCTTTAGGGATAAAGGCTCCTTTTGAATATTTAATTTCACCGTCCATCAGATAGATTACGCCTGCCTCTTTTCCGTCAAATTGTGGGTGACTATCTGCTTTCTTTTCAAAAGCTGATTTGGCAGTAACTACCTGAGCTGGCTGATTGCCATACTTGATAAAATAAATTTCTTTGGTAAATGGATTGAGATTTTGGGCTTTAGCTTGAGCTATAAAATAGGCAAGCTCCTCGTCACTAGCTTTTCCTTGTGGGTCAAGATACTTTCTGATAATACCGCTATTAAGTAGCTGAGGGTTGGTTAAAAAATCGCCTTTTGCCTCTACAATTTGATTATTAGTCATGTTCTTCTCCTTTTGGTCTTTCTTAAATTGAAATTTTCACGCTTTAAGCGTCTGTTTTCTTGTTTCAAGGAAAGTATCAAGTCCTGTTGTTCGTTGATAATCTCGCCCAATACTTCGCAGGTTTCTAGCCGTTCTCTGGCCATTTCCCTATTCAATTCATATTGTTCACGATAATAGCTCATAAACTAGTTATCTCCTACATAAATCCATTGACCGCCTCTAAATACCCATTCATCAGGGTCATGTTCTTCTCTTGGCTCCTCAGGCTGCAAGTAATCACGGTCATAGTCAAAGGTGCCAAATAGTCCTCTGTCCATGTTGCACCTCCTAAGCTGCATACTTTCTACCAAGCTCTCTGACAAGTCTGATATATCCAACCCTATCAACTAAGCCTGTATCAAGTAACTTTTCTTTTTCTCCTATTGTGGCACGTTGCCAGACTAGAGTTTCACGTTGTCTGAGTTTACTCATAGTGACCTCCTAACCTGCTTGGCTCTCATAGACATCAATTAGACGCTTTTGAGTTGCTACAGTATCAGCATAGCGTCTACGTTCACGGCCAAGCTCCATATTCTGCTCAGAGAGTTCTTGTAGCAATGAACGCTGTTTCTTGATGATTTCCCTAAGCTCACGGTTCTCAGCTTGTAGCGCTCTAACCTCAATTAGATTGTTAGCTGGTTCTTGTGGTCCAGCCACCTCATACTCATCTAGTCCTAAAAATGATTTCAATTTGTCTAGCATTATTCTTCCTCCTCACTGTCTTCCTCAAATGATGTCAGGTTTTCCTTAATAGCTTTCTTAGGGTCTGCCCCGTCTAGCACATCTTCAATAACATGAGAGAGTTTGTGCATGATGTTCATCATCTCCTCAAGTGTTCCATTTTTATCAGGGACACCTAAAACCTTGATAGTAAACATGCCAAACATTGAGATAGCGTGTAGCTCCTCTTGTAGCTTTTCAATACGCTCAATCTTCTTCTGTTGGTCTGAGATAATTCTGTCTTTATCAATCATGATTTTTTACCTGTGGATAACTTTAGTTATCCCTTTCTTTATTCTATAAGTATTAGTTTGTTTTAATTTAGTATTTATTACTAAGTTAGTGCCGTAAGGCTTAGATTATTGTAAGTTAGTACTTGTTGTATAGTTAGTATTTATTAGACGGCAATTTTTAACATGGCAATTTTTAACATGGCAATTTTTAACATGGCAATTTTTAACATGGCAAAATCTTCCAGGTGTAAAATCATTCTTCTAAAATACCTGTGGATAATTCTTCAATTAACTTATTTTTCAAATAAGTTTTGTAGCTATCTGTCATAGGAGTATCAGAAAAGAACCTTTTAAACTCTGTCCCATTACCTCTACCATGACTAATTCTTACTGAAAGCAAATATCCGCTTCTCTCAAGTATTTTGAAATGTCTGTCTACTGTCCGCCTACTGATATTCAAGCGCCTTGCAATTTCCTCAGGATACACGACCCAGTCAGGTTTATTGGTCAATATTACTGTTAAAATCCCAATCGTAGCAGGCTCAAGTGACTTATCTTGCGTAAAAGCGTTATTTATAGATGTGTAATTTTCGTGAGTATTCCTGATTATATACTGCATACCTCATATACTATGCTCCTTTCCGTAGTTCCTGCTTGTGCATTCCTAGAATAATGTCATAATAAGCGTGACCGGCAGGAATGACATAGCCCTCTGTTTCAAACTCCACCCATTGCTCCACACCGTCCACAATTACCTTGCGTAGGTTAGTAATTTTGGGTGTCCATTTCTTTTTTTCTGTTTTCATGGTAAAATTTCCTTATAATCTTTTTGATTTGTCCCTCAATGGAATTGCCGTTCCAGAGGGGCTTTTTTATTCTCAACTTGGTAGATACTCCTGATTGAGAAATTTGTTGATAAAATACTGCTGGCCTTTGCCAGTGACCTTAGTTGTTGTATTGACTGTGGTGTGACCGTCGGCATGGTTGATATTTGTCTTTTTCAACTCAAACAGACCTAGCTGCATGCTTTTCTGTGTCGGTTGGTTCCAAGACTCTCCACGGCGACTAATTAAGTAACCATTAGAGCGTAACCACTGAAAGAGTTTGTTTTGACCAATATCAATCCCATTCTGTTTCAGAATTTTAGCCAGTTCACCAATCAGACAAGATGACTTACTAGCGCTCACAGCGTCTGCAAACAGCACCTTAGGACGGTCAGCCTCAATCTGTGCCTCTAGCTTATGGACTTTCTTATCTGCCATGAGTAAGGCTCTTGCCATGATTTTCTCAGGGCTGTTGTAGTCTTTCTCAATTTGGATAAAGTAGGCTCTGACTTCTTGACCTTTTTCAGTCTTGGACATCATGGCTAGATGTTTGGCCGTGTCTAGGGTCAGAGCAAAGTCGTCTAAGTATTGGACATTGCCATTACCACCCTTAACGGGTGTACCTCCAGGTACGCCTGTAAAGTCATAGCCCTCTACAAAACCCTTGATATTTTGCTCAAACCAAGCACTAAACCTCTTTTTGATGTCTAATGTTTGGTAAAGCTGTCTAGCTGAGACAATAGGCTCATGGTTTTCATTCAGTGTTACGTTGATAAGTTCATTCATTGTATCTCCTTTCTAAATCAATGGTTCATGAACATGAACTTTAGGTGTAAAAAAATATTCATGCAACTGGCTCACATCAATATCTAGCAACTCTGAGGCCTTTGCCATCTCAAAGTCTTTCCAAGGTACTCTATTGTTCAACTTTAGTGATATAGAGCGTTCGGATAACTCCATTGCTAAGGCAAAATTGTACTGAGTTCCATACTTCTCAACAATCTTTCCGGCAAGTTTTGAATAATCGTTACTCATAACATTCTCCTTTCTTGTTCATTTTCCATGAACTATTTTACAAAACACATTCTATCACGTTGCATGAACCTCGTCAATAGAAAAATTCATTTTTTATGAACTTTCTCTTGAACTTTTGTTCAAGATGGTTTATAATAGCCTTAGAAAACAACTAAAGGAGGAGGTTACATGAGGACTAGCAACCCATCTGAACGGTTAAAACAACTCATGTCCGAGAGGAACCTAAAACAAGTTGAGATACTTGAAAAGTCTTTACCCTATCAAAAAGAATTAGGGATAAAAATGGGGAAAAGCACTCTTTCACAATATGTCAACGGTGTGCAATCCCCAGACCAGCACAGAATTTACTTACTTTCAAAAACACTTGAGGTTAGTGAACCCTGGCTTATGGGGTATGATGTAGATATAAACCGTGTTCCTGATAACAAGCGTGGGTTTGATACTACTGATGATATAGTCTCAATTTACGAAAAACTTGAACAAGATAGGCGATTGACAGTGCTTGATTTTGCCAAGGAACAACTTGAGGAACAAGAGAGCAATAAGATTACATCTATCTTTGATAAATTCAAAGATGTTGATAACTACATCACTGATTATGTTGAGGGCTTAGTGGCTGCTGGTCATGGTATTTTCCAAGAGGATAACTTGCACATGGAGGTTAAACTCCGTGCTGATGATGTACCTGAGAAGTATGACACCATTGCAAAAGTGGCAGGTGACTCAATGGAACCACTCATAGAGGACAATGACCTACTCTTTATCAAGGTGACTAGTCAGGTTGACATCAACGATATTGGAATTTTTCAAGTGAACGGCAAGAACTTTGTTAAAAAGCTCAAACGAGACTATAATGGTGCTTGGTACTTGCAGAGTCTCAACAACAGCTATGAAGAAATTTATCTCACAGAAGATGATGAAATTCGTACTATTGGTGAGGTTGTAGAAATTTATAAGGTCTAAAAATAAGGAGGACATCATGAAAAAATTGAAATTGTTTCTAGTGGGCTTTTTAGCCCTTGCTGCCCTTGGCTTTGTCTTGCAGGCTCTAGGCCTAGCACCTAAGACAGAAACGCCTGAGACACCTAAGGTGGCCGTTCAGAGTTCGACAACTGAGGCAAAGAAAGAAACCTCAGAAACCACTGAGGCTAGTTCTAAAGCTGATGATGAATTGCCAAGGGTTACAGCTGACCAAATGACTAGCTTTATTGATTACCTAAAGCAAGACCTAACTGATAAAGGCGTAGACATTGCTACCTACACTTTTTACAATAAGGACACTATCCTTTATGTGACCGTACCAAATGAGTATAAGTACTATGATAAAACTGACCTACAAGCCTTTGCTGATGGCTTGAAAGAAAAAGAACATGAGGCCTTTAACGTTTGGGCTGCAATTAACGGTGTAGACTTTAATTCCTACCCTATGCTACACATCAAAACAGATGACGGTGACTCCCTTGTTTCTCAAAAGATGAACGGTGACATGGAAGTCAAAGTAAAATAAAACAAAAAAAGCCCCATGCTCAGAAGTTTGGCGACCGAGAGCATGAGGCAAGCTGCAAGAACTACATTCAAAATCTGCTGAATTTGAATGCTTTTCTTGTACCCATTTTATCATTTTTTTATAAAATTTGAAAGAGGTACTACTATGATTACAACAAATAAGGTAGCCATTTATGTCCGTGTATCGACCACAAACCAAGCTGAGGAGGGCTACTCCATTGAGGAACAGAAAGATAAGTTGACTAGCTACTGCCACATCAAAGACTGGAGCATTTACAACATCTATACAGACGGTGGCTTTTCGGGGTCAAATACTGAGCGCCCCGCTTTGGAAAAACTCATCAAAGACGCTAAAAAGAAGAAATTTGATACCGTACTAGTCTATAAGCTAGACCGCCTGAGCCGTAGCCAAAAAGACACGCTCTACTTAATTGAGGATATTTTTTTAGAAAACAAAATAGACTTTGTCAGCCTACTTGAGAATTTTGACACCTCTACGCCCTTTGGCAAGGCTATGGTGGGTATTTTATCCGTATTCGCTCAGTTGGAGCGTGAACAAATTAAGGAACGTATGCAACTAGGTAAGCTAGGCCGTGCCAAGTCAGGAAAATCTATGATGTGGGCAAAAACATCATACGGTTATGACTACCACAAGGAAACAGGTACAGTGACTGTCAATCCTTGGCAATCAATTATTATAGCAGATATTTTTGATTGGTATCTATCAGGAAAATCTATCACCAAAATTAGAGACGCTCTGAATGATATGTACGGTGAGGACAATGGAGGTAAAGTGTGGAATTACAGAGCTGTCAGAATGATTTTAGCTAACCCTGTATATTGTGGCTATAATCAATACAAAGGAGAAATTTACAAAGGCAATCATGAGCCTATTATCTCTGAGGAAGTTTTTAATAAAACTCAAGAAGAACTCAAAATAAGACAACAATTAGCGGCTGAATACTCCAACCCTAGACCTTTTCAAGCCAAATACATGTTATCAGGCATTGCCCAATGTGGTTACTGCTACGCTCCTCTAAAAATAATAATGGGCATGGTCAGAAAAGACGGCACTAGATATATCCGATATGAATGTTACCAGAGACACCCAAGAAAGACTAAAGGGGTTACGGTATATAATAACAACGAAAAATGCCACTCAGGAGCCTATGAAAAAGATGAGGTAGAGGAATATGTACTGAATGAAATCAGTAAATTACAGAATGATACTAACTACCTAGATGAACTGTTTTCCAACCCTGAGACAGAAAGCATTGACCGTGACAGCTATCAAAAACAGATAGATGAATTGACTAAGAAACTTAGTAGATTAAATGACCTATATATAGATGACCGTATCACGCTTGAGGAGCTACAAAAGAAGTCTGCTGAGTTCACTACAATCAGAGCCTTTCTTGAGGCTGAACTAGAAAACGACCCAACGCTAAAAGTAGATAAGCAAAAAGAAAACATGAGGCAAACACTAGCCACTGATGACATTATAGGACTGGACTACGAACAGCAAAAGACGATAGTCAGAGCCTTAATCAACAAGGTACAGGTCACGGCTGAGGACATTGCCATCAAGTGGAAGATATAAAGAATTTTACTATCCTACATTTCGACAACTGTAAATTCCTTCATTCATTCCTCCATTCATGCGTATTTTTCTACCAGAATTTCAACTGCTTTTCTTCTTGCACCAGCCTTACTATCGTCCATATTGGATGATAACCCCTTATCTAAAACTTGTCCAACCAACTGGCTGTAAGGTTTAAATTTTGAAAAAATTGTCATTCCATTGAGATAGTAAGCCTCTACAATGACTTTATCTTTGTCATAGATAAGGGCTACTATACTTGAAAAAAATCTTGACTTAACAACTTCTGATACCAACTGATAGTCGTTAGTATTTTGGTATTTTCTGACCAAGCTAGCCATAAATTTTTGATAATGCTGTATCTGATAAATAGTCAAGACTAGCTGGAACAAGATGACTACAGTTAAAACAATTGCTAAATTTGCCATTCTTAATCCTCCCTGTAAAACGGGATTTACCTATCTTCCATTTATTCCTATTAAGATAAAAAGACCTTAACCAAATGTTTCATCCTGAAGTTTCCGAAGTTTGTAGACGGTAGTTGTTTCATCTAGCTGGATATCATCTAAGGTTAGGAAACTTCCGTTAGCAATATCACGTTTGGCAAAAGAGTTACCACCCACCAATCCGATTGGTACATTATTATTCTTTCGCATATCTGCATGGGTTTCAATCACACCACGAACACAGTAACCGCCAATTCCGTCAATAGGTTCTCCAGCCTTGATATCACGTTTGGCAACTGCAACAGTTTCGGAGACTGGTGCTCCAAGTGGAACGATGGCATGATCATGTTCTAAAACCGCACGAGCGATGGTTAGAGGTGTCTCCAAGCTAGCTAGATGGAATGGTCTAAAAAGAAGGTGATGATCCTTATCTCCTTTTTTCATCAAGTAATTCAACTCATGGGTAACTCCTTCGTTTTGTCCTTTAACGATAACAAAGACACCAGGAGCCAGACCGTCAACATACTCCACAACACCGTATTGATTAAGGACACCACCTTCTGATGTTAAACGTAAGTCTTCAACAGTTGAATCAAGGTCTCCAGCAATACCATGCATACCTGCAAGGTCTGGAATAAACCCAATAGCATTAGAAAGCAGGTTCATCTCTGCCATGGTCTTTGTCCCGTCTTGGAAGGCGGCTAACATATGAGCTGACATCTTTTTAGTAGCTGCTTCTTCCGCACAGGTATCTGGATTAGCTTCGATTTTGAGTTTGTTGTTTTTACCTTTACCAGCCACTAGTACTTCCATACCCATAGATTTAGCAAATTCGAAGAGTTGGGTTGTAACAGCAGGTTCATCTCCATCTGATCCCGTGTAAACCAATCCAGCAGCATCATACATTTTCTTCATCAAAGGGCCTATGGTAATATCCACTTCAACATTGAGTAGAACCAAATGTTTTTTAGCGATTAATGTTTCTAAGGAGATTTTTGCCCCAACTTCTGGAACACCTGTCGCATCAACGATGATTTCCACATCATCTGAGTGAATGACCTCCTTGAAATCAGTTGTCACTTGAATGTCTAGTTTCTTTTCAGCGGAAGCATTATAGGCTTCCGCAGCTCGCTTAGCATTCACCATATTGATATCGCTAATCGCTCGAACTTCCATACCTGGAATAGTAGAGATTTGGGCAATCATGCCCGTTCCCATTTGTCCAGCTCCAATAACCCCCACTTTAATTGGGTTATCTGCAGACTGACGTTCCAACAATTTTCCGTATAAAGTCATAAACGGCCTCCTTGTGTCATTTGATAATTGAATTGTCGTTTGTTTATATCTGAATTGTAAACCCTTTCTTGTCATTTGTCAATAGAAATATCAAATGTTTTTTAAATTATTTTTTTCACAATATTTTGACAAAAAAGCCTTGTTTCATAGATTTTGACACAAAACTTCTGATAAGTTTCACAAATGAAATCAGCTTAGAACTTTTAAATTTTTACATTATAATTGGATACATAAAAATAGGCTGGGCAAAAAGTCCAGACCTCTTTAATAATGTTTGGCATATGATCAAGACGCAGTAGTATAATGGAGATTCACTCGCTTTTTTAAAGCTTGAACTATCCTACTAGGCCTTGCGGGGGTGGGAGTGAAAGAGCCTGGGGAGAAGCTCTTCAGCCCGAGCCTAGAAATTGGGACGTGAGGGGGACTATTTTTGCAATTGTCGTGTTCTGGCCCACTCCATCAGAAGACGGACGAAGGCACTCGAAATGGATAAAACTGTTCTCTATTTCTCTATTACAAAAAAAAGATTGAAGAACCTGTCCTCTTGGACTTTTTCTTCAATCTTGATCCCTTTAGGGAGTTTTTTTATCTTTATTTTACAAACGTGCGTTCAACTCAGCTGCCAAGTCTTCAAAGCCTGGTTTGCCGAGGAGGGCAAACATGTTTTTCTTGTAGGCTTCAACACCTGGTTGGTCAAATGGGTTAACGCCATTGAGGTAACCTGATGCAGCGATGGCCAACTCGAAGAAGTAGATCACGTTACCAAGTGTAAACTCATCTTGTGCAGGAAGCGTCACAAACATGTTTGGTACGCCACCATCAGTGTGGGCCAAGAGTACACCATCAGTGGCTTTCTTGTTCACGAAATCAACATCTTTACCTTCCAAGTAGCCAAGACCGTCTAGATCTTCAGCCATTTCAGGAATCAGAACATTTTTTCTTGGTTTGTCTACACGAACAACCGTTTCAAAGAGATCACGACGACCTTCTTGGATGATTTGTCCGATAGAGTGCAAGTCAGTTGAGAAGTTTGCAGATGTTGGGTAGATTCCCTTGTTGTCTTTTCCTTCTGACTCACCAGCCAATTGTTTCCACCACTCTGAGAAGTATTGAAGAGATGGCTCATAGTTGGCCAAGATTTCCGTCATATAGCCTTTTCTGTAAAGGATATTACGGATGACTGCGTATTGGTAAGATTCATTTTCAGAAATTTTGTTTGATGAGTAAGCTTCGTGAGCTGCTGCAGCACCGGCCATGAGTTGGTCGATGTCTGCACCTGAAGCTGCGATTGGCAAAAGACCTACGGCTGTCAAAACAGTAAAACGTCCACCAACGCTATCTGGAACAACAAAGGTTTCCCAGCCATTTGCATCAGCTTCCACTTTCACAGCACCGCGAACTTTATCCGTTGTCGCGTAGATGCGGTTGTTAGCTTCTTCGACACCATATTTTTTAATCAAAGCTTCCTTGAAGACGCGGAAAGCAATCGCTGGTTCAGTGGTTGTACCTGACTTAGAGATAACATTGACAGAGAAATCTTTGTCAGAAACGTATTCCAAAAGATCGGCTAAGTAGGTTGAAGAAATGGAATTTCCCGCATAGAGGATTTGTGGTGCTTTACGCTTGTCCTTGCTCTCCAAGTTGACAAATGAAGAGTTCAAGAAATCGATGGCTGCTTTGGCACCAAGGTAGGAACCTCCGATACCGATAACCACCAAAACATCGCTGTCAGATTTAATTTTTTCCGCAGCTTCTTTGATACGAGCAAATTCTTCTTTATCATAATCTTGTGGAAGGTCAAGCCAGCCTAGCATTTCTGCTCCAGCTCCAGTTCTATTGCGCAAGTCCGCATCCACTGCTGTGATTTGGCTTTGCATGTACTCCAATTCATGTTCTTGTACGTATTGTCCTAATAGTTTTGAATAATCAAATTTAATATGTGCCATTCTAAGCCTCCGTTTTTCAGTATACATCCTATGATAACGCTTTAGTCCATTTTTTTCAAGTACTTTGTTACCCATTGCACATTTTCAAAAATTTTTCATAGTTTTCACGTTTTTTCACAATAAGTTAAATTCTTCTTTTCAGCTAGAACTAGATCAAAATCCCTAACACAATATGCATTTCTAGAATCACTTTTACTGGTATAGAAAAAGAGCACACACTCAACTTCGCTTAGGGCTGCTGGATTCCTCCTCTGACCCGCTTCACGCATGAATGTTGCTCCGAAGATTATTATACCATAAATTTATGACGCTGGAAAGTTCTAAATCTACTTTTTCAAAAAATTGGTCTCATCGCTCCTTCTTATGTGGCTTTTGCTAGGCGTTTTGCCTCTTTTTTACGCTCTCGACCTTGCTTAAAAAAGTCTTGCATAATGGCCGCACATTCCTCTTGCAAAAGACCCTTTTCAACTTCTACCCGATGATTGAGGCGCTCGTCTGTCAGGATATCGTATAGGCTACCCGCCCCGCCAAATTTTTGGTTGGCTGCTCCGTAGATGATCCTAGGAATACGGGCCAAGCCGATGGCACCACTACACATGACGCAGGGTTCGATAGTCACAAAAAGTGTAGCATCGAGGAGGCGCCAGTTCCCTTCATGAGCGTTGGCTTCATTGATAGCCATGATTTCAGCGTGCATGATGGCTTGATTGAGCTCTTCACGAGCGTTGTGCCCTCGTCCGATGATTTGGCCATCTTTTACGATGACACAACCAATCGGAATCTCTTCCTTAGCCAAGGATTTCTCCGCCTCCTTGATCGCTTCTCTCATAAAATAGTCTTTTTCTTCAACTGTAAATTCCATAAAAACATTATAGCATAAAAGAAAGGAGATCCCTCCACAGACCAAGCTGTTTTGAAAAAGAAAACGACCACTTGGTTTCCCTAGTGGTCGAAAAGGATTATCGAATCGCTTGTTTAGACTCTTTGTCAAAGAAATGTCCTTTCCCGACATTGAACGTCAAGGTTACTTCTTCACCTGGATGGTGGAAGTCACGTGCGTCTACACGAGAAACAAATTCCGTCTGGCCTGTCTTCACGTAGAGCATGGTTTCAGAGCCGAGTAACTCAGCTACCAAAACTTCTGCTTGGATGGTCGCATTTGGATAGGTGTCGTGAACAATTTGGTTGCTAGAGATATCTTCTGGTCGGATACCGAAAGTTACTTCTTTTCCGATATAACCTTTTGCTTCCAACATCTTTGCTTGACCCTCTGGCAAAGCAATGACAAAGCCATCTGTGCTAACTAGGCAGTCTTTTTCAACTTTTACATTGAAGAAGTTCATAGCTGGGCTTCCGATAAAGCCGGCAACGAATTTGTTAGCTGGTGTATTGTAGAGCTCTTGCGGTGTACCAATTTGTTCGATACGCCCAATTGTCCCTGAACCATCTGGATTCTTAGTAGAAGACATGATGACGATGCGGTCTGCAAGGGTCATGGCTTCTGTTTGGTCATGGGTTACATAGATAGTAGTTGAACCGATACGACGGTGAATTTTGGCAATCTCTGTACGCATGGATACACGCAATTTAGCATCCAAGTTTGACAAAGGTTCATCCATCAAGAATACTTTCGCATCACGGACAATAGCACGTCCCATGGCAACACGTTGGCGTTGTCCACCAGAAAGGTCAGCTGGTTTCCGCTGTAAAAATTCAGTCAAACCAAGAATTTCAGCTGCTTCTTTCACGCGTTGGTCAATATCAGCCTTGGCATACTTACGTAATTTCAGACCAAAAGCCATATTGTCATACACAGTCATATGTGGATAGAGGGCATAGTTTTGGAAAACCATAGCGATATCACGATCTTTTGGTGCCTTGTCATTCACCACTTCACCGTCAATCTTCAATTCACCTTCAGTGATATCTTCCAAACCAGAAACCATACGAAGAGTTGTTGATTTACCACATCCTGAAGGACCTACGAATACGATAAATTCCTTGTCCTTGATATCCAAATCAAAATCCTCTACTGCGTAGTGAGTTGCATTTGGATATTTTTTAAAAATGTGGCTTAAGTTCAATTCAACCATTGATGTTCTCCCTTTTCGTTTTTATATTTCTAGTATAACAGAGAAAGCGATTTCATAATATGGACAAGATAAACAGAATTTGTGGGCATATTGACTAAAAAAACGGTCTGGGAGACCCTTTTTTCACGAGCTTAAAAACCAAAGAAGCGAGTCAGGTCTGACAGTCCGTTTTCCATGAGCGTGAAAATCCAAAAGTGAAATCTCTTTGAGAAACTATTTCAGCTACTTTTCTTATGACCGTTTTTCACGAGCTTGAAAAATTAAAAGTAAGTTAGATTAATAATCCCAAATTTAACTATTTAGCGTCAATAAATGACAGAAAGCTAAGTCGTCTAGATTTTTTAAGTTCAGGCCTGATAAACTTTGGAATTTATCCAGTTTATATTGAAGAGAATTTCGGTGCATAAAAAGTTTCTGGGCAGTTTGCACCAGATTCCCCTGTGATTGCCACATGGTGCCAATAATATCGGTTATATCCTTGGTATCGTCCATCAATTGCTGAATTCTAAGAGGAATAACTCCCATATCTAGATTTCGTGAGAAGGCCCAAAGAATCATTTGAGCAAAGGAAATAATCTGTTCATCCCCCTTGTAACGAACAAAGTCAGAAAAGACTTGGTTTTCACTGTCAAAAATCTGGCGTAAATCATCATTTTGCAACTTGGCCCAAACATTGCCAAAAAAGATGGTCAACTTGAGTCCAAAGTCACTCTCCACCGTTGGTAGAAGATCCTGTAGCAGTTCCACAGTTTCCAATCCCTGCTCCTGATTTAAAACCAAAACTGTACGGGTCGAGCTAACTTGCAGCACTTTAACCAAATTAGGCAAGAGCTCATGGAAAAGTTCCAACAAGTCAGAAGACAGACGATGGGCATGTTCCACATAAATCAACTGCACGGTTTCCATTTTAAGCGGTACTTGCCCTTTTTTCTGAAGCAAATACTGATACCAAGAATCTTCAGCATCTTGCATCCTTTCTGATATAGGCTGACCTAGCTCAAGTAAGGCTAGTTCACGTGGACTTAAATGGTCTGGTGAGAAATGAAAAAATTGATGCTCTACTGCAATAGTAAGCCAACCTGGCCCCATACTCGCCTGATCATTGATGACGGCTTCTGGAAATAATTCTCGTAAATTCATGCATTTGCTCCCCTTCTATCTGATTAAATTATAGCACAAGCCAGCTAAAATGAGAATTTATCACTCAAAAAACCAGCCTCTTACAACGCTGGTTTCCTCACTTCTTATTTAGTTTCTAGAAATTTAAAGGACTGCCATGGTTGAATCAAATCCAGGAGAATGAGATCCGCTTTACGAACATGTCCAATAACATTCTGGCGACTTCCCAGATTAGGATGATCTTGTAATGCAAGTTGCAACTCGCCACGATACTGGCCAGCCTCATCATTACCGATAGTAACATCTCCTCGCTTGATATCAACCGCATTAAAAACTGGAATAGATTTTTTTCCATATTTGACCCGAGTCTGACTTGATCGAATCATATAACCTGAATAGTCCCCCCGATAGAGCTGGACTTCATCCAAACAGATGGTTTTTTCAAGCTCACTGACTCCCGCTTCGAATTCCACCTCAAGCTCTGGTATGGTTGCAAAGAAAACCTTCGCTGCAGCAGTCAAATCTTCTTGAGAAACAAGAGAAGAACTGATAAAAATATCATCAATCAAACCTGTTGCTTTGAGGACTTGGATTTGCGTAGTAATGGGTAAATCCCTTTGAAGTTCGCTAGAAACCATGAGGTCTGTTAAAGGCCAAGGACCAAATTTACCAGACTTTGTATCAACAAAGGCCGCAGTCAGAAGATTATAATCCTTGTACTGTTGAGCCGTCTCCATAAAATAATCAAAATCCAAAGCAGTATAAGCTTGAGGATAAAAGTTATGAGAACCAATTAAACAATTCTTATTGGCACCAAAGTCCATGATGAGGTCCAGATAGTGCTGACCTCTAGAAATATTAGTTTCAATAATAATACCATGTGGGTTGTGAGTCATCTGTGCTTCCTCATAGCCACGGAAACCTTCATCCAAACGAACAGACCAAACACCCATGTCTGCAAAGAAAGCCATATCATCATAAGACAAGTCTAAGGCAGTAAAAAGCTTTGGATTGACATCAATGGATGTTTTGAGTCCTTTTTGATTTCCATAAGCAATAATTTCCTTAAAAGTTTGAACAGTTTCATCTGGATTATCTGCTACTTCTAACATGGAAGTAAAGATCCGAGTATAACCCAAGCTGGCAGCTTGATCAATATAAGTAGACATTTCCTCAAAAGAAGACTTGGAAGGGTAAATTGAAATTCCTAGTTCTGACATGATTAACCTTTCTAAAAAACACCCTCATCCAAGAGGAAGAGAGTGTTGATAAACCATTAAATTATGCAGCGCCTTGTTCTTCTTTAACAAGTTTTGCATCATAAACTTTGATGAATGGGAACCAAATTGCAAAGGCTACCAATACACAGACGATAGCAAGGATACCGGCTTTGATATCACCACCAGATCCAATAAAGGCTCCGATACCGCCAGGACTTGGCCAAGGCATTTGTGCAATATTTTTAGCAACTAAACCTGAGTTTACTACTAAGAAAGCAAGAGATGCGGTCACGATTGGAGCAAGCATAAATGGAATGGCCAAGATCGGGTTATAAACAACTGGTAAACGAAAGATAATTGGCTCATTGATGTTGAAGAGAGCTGGGCCGATAGAAGCTTTACCAAGGATCTTTAATTGTTCTGATTTAGCAAAGAAAGCGATGAAAAGAGTCATACCGAGTGTCGCACCAGAACCACCGATTGTTACATAAGCATTGGTAAATTCACCTGCAAAGGCATATGAAGCACCGTCAACGTTAGCTGCCATGTTAGCCAAAAGAATTGGATTTACAAGAGCCATAACGATGTTGGCACCATGTATACCAACGATCCAGAGAGCATGTACCAAGAAGTAGATAACGATGATACCTGGAAGAGAATTAGTGATGTTTGTTACGAAAGCAAATGGAATAGCGATAACTCTATAAATATCGGTACCCATAAAGATGAAGGCACCATTGATAACGATAACTGTAATTGCTACGACGAAAGCAGGAATCAAAGCAGAGAAAGAACGAGATACTCCTTCTGGAACAGCTTCCGGCATCTTGATAACCCAGTTACGTTTCACACAGAGGCGGTAGAGTTGCACTGCCAAAACTGACATCAAAATCCCTGTAAAGATACCAGCAGTACCTAGACGTGATAAACCATCACCACCAACAGACCAACCACCAATAGTTGTTGCACTTGAAACTAGGCCCATCACACCTTTATCAAAAACCAATTCAGGAATGGTCATGAAGAAAGCAAATATTGATAGGATTGCACCGTTAAGAGGACTAAGATTAAGACCTTCTTCTTCGGCATAAATCTTGGTATATTCATAACCAATGACCAATGTAAAGTAAAGAGTCAAAATCCCCATAGAACACTTGTAAGCCAAGAGAGTCAAGGCTGAGAATTTGTCAAATGAGCCAGCCCAAATTCCAGCTAATGCAGGAAATGCTAATGGAATGACACCTAGAACAAGGAAAGCAGAACCCACGATGGTCAATGGGATAGAAGCCATCCCGGCAGCTACGATAGCCCGAACTGGTCTATAGGTCGCAACCTTACCCATGGGACCCATGAGGTACTTCTCTAAAAATTCAAACATATATTTTCCTCCTAAAATTTTTTTAATAATGTTTGCAAAGTTATTTAAGGGTAGCCAAATAATGTTTTAAACGAATGTACTGTTTATCTACATTTTTGTTGATACGGCTCAGTTTTAACAATATCCAAAGTGCAATAACAACACCTACTGCCTGTACTGATAACAATACGATGGTTGTCTGACTATTCTGCAAGAGGAAAGGAAATAAGAATCCGGTTTGTCCTGCTACAGTTAATAGCGCTAAGAAGATATTGACTACAATAATCGTTTGGTAAAAACGCTTGGTAATTTTGGCTTCTTCCTGATTTCGATTGAACATTTTAAACTGTTCCCACATGGTAACACCTGCAAAAGAAATCATGGCAAGCGGTAAAACCATGGCAAGGTAATCCTGAGTCATATAAAGCACAGCAGCCCAGTAAAGATTAATAAAAAGATAGGCAGCACTAATATAGCGAATCGCTAGATAACGATTGTAGAACATAGCCTTAATAGCGTTATCTTTTCTTATTTCTTCAATTCTTGCTTTTTCCTGGTCTGTCATTCAGATACCCTCCAATCATTTTTCTCATACTGTGAGATTCTTAAGCTTTTATTTTACCTTTTTGTAGAGTTCCAGCATTTCCAAGGCCACTTCACGTAGCGTCATACTGGTCATCAAGTGGTCTTGAGCATGAACCATAATGATTTCGATTTTGATTTCGACCCCATTAGCATATTCATGCAAAAGTTTAGTTTGGGATTGATGAGCCAAAAGAATCTCATCATTGGCAGCTTCCAATTTTTCCGCCGCAGCCTCATAGTTGCCCTCACGCATATCTGCAAAAGCAGCATGTACTGTTGAGCGAGCATTACCGCTATTGAGGATAATCTCAAAGGCGGCCATTTGTACTTCTTCTGTGTTCATAATCTTCCCTTCTATTGTTCATCTTGATCAAGACTGAGGAAAATTTCTTTAAATTCTTCAAAATCTTGACAATTCTTCATTTTTTCTTTTATTTGTGGCAAATCAACTAAGTTGACCATACCTCTGGTAATATCTGACAGACCCTCATTACCATAAATAGAGGAGCTGACTAGAAAGACCAAGCGGATCTGTCTAAAACTTTCATCCCAAACCAAACTATTTTTCAAGATAGCAACCCCAATCTTGTGGTTTTTATCCAAAGCTTTAATGGGATGGGGGACCGCAATTGTCTCGTCAAATACCACTGTACTCATCTTAGACCTTTGGTGTATCAAATCTAGCATGTGATTTTGGTAATCTTCATCCCTTCCATCATCTAAAAGAGATACCAGATGTTGGAGAACCATGTCCTTATCACTTTCGTCTAGAATAGCAAAATAATCTTTTGAGAAATAATCATCAAAGTAGTCCTTTATTTTCCCTTTGGAACTTGCCTTCTTCTGATTCGATTTCTTAGCCGTTAATTTTGATAATTCTTTCTTGATATAGGCCGCTTCATCTTCCTTGAGAAAAACACTGACCTTATAAACAGGAATAGCAAAGACAAGATTAGACAAATCAATAGTCGAAATAATGCAATCAACACCTGCTAATTTTTCGTCGTTGATATCGTAGTAACCAACCATCTCAGCCACATTAACATACTGACTCAGTTCATTCTGAATTCGGTGCCTCAACATCTGTGCACTGCCATAACCTGTAGCACAAATGACCAAGGCGTTGGGCTTATGCTCTTCCTTGTGGCGTTCCAGAGCCGCCATGATATGCAGAGTGACGTAGGCAATTTCATCCTCAGATAAGAATTCCATGGGAACAGCTTCCAAGTAAGAGAGCATGGTTCTTGTCAAAGCTAGAGCTTCTTGATAATTGGCCTTGATTTCATCCAAGAGCGGATTATCTAGGTGAACATCATTCTCCAAGCGTTCCAACAAAACTTCTAGGTGAGTCAGGAGACCTTCAGAAAGGGTAAAGTCGCCGCTAAACTGAAAACCGGTCTCTTTGTCCAAGCGTTGAAGGGCAGATAAGATTTCCTGTCGTAGTTGATAGGTCACTTCAGCTTCTTGTCTACGCTCACTGTTTTGCCCTTTTGAGATTAAATGGAGGGCAATATAGTTGACTTCACTATTTGGAAAGTCAATCTGAGTCACTAAGCGAATCCGATTCAAAATATTTTTAGCAACCAATATTTCTTTTTGGTAACGTAACGGGTCCAAATCGATAGCAGAAATTTGAAAACCTGATTCCAAGCGTTTGATAGCTAGAGCGATATGAACTACCAGATTTTGAATAACAAAGTCCGACAATTTCAAATCTTGACTACGGGATTCGTCTAGGATAACCATGGTCAATTCTTCAAAATTAATGGGCAATTTAAGGACATCATGGCGAACATACTGATGGATGTTCTTCATGAACTGACCACTGAAGAAATAATCCATAATGAAATGACGCTTGTCTTGCTCGCTTCCAGAAACATAAACACCCTTGTTGGCCCGACTTTCGATGGTCAGTTTGTATTTTTCCAACAAGAGGCGAATTTTTTTGAAATCAGAAGAGAGAGTTGACCGACTGACAAAAAGCTGATCCATCAGGTCTTCAAAAAGGAGACCCTCTTGCTCAAACATGAGTTTGTTCAAGATAAAGTGATGTCGATCGTTGATATCAGCATTAGCCATTCCGTTTTGGATATGGTGCTCAGATAAAAATTGCTGGTAAAGCTTGTCATCCTTGATGGAGAGGCGGTATCCAAATCCTTGTTTGGATTCGATAACCAATCCCTCACCAAGTTTTTCTAGTTCTTGACTAAGATTTTTTAAATAGGTTCGAACTGTCCGATCCGTACAGGAGAGGTGTTGGGCCAGTTCTTTACTAGTCACGTAAAGACTGCTGTCTTGCGACAAATAGTTCAAAATCATCTTTTCTTTTTGATTTAGCATAGGAGCTCCTTATTCTAATCCTAGAACCACTATATTAACATTTAAACTATTCTTACCCAACTGTCAAGTCGACCTAGAGGCTTTCTTTGACCAAGGTAGCCATTTTTTCGATTCCCATTGGAATTGGAATGTAGGCTTGTGGTGGAATTTGGACAACAGGTTTGCCCACTTTGGCACCTTCGTCTGCCAATTGTTTATAGTTCATTTTTGTTTGTGGACTAACAAGGTAAAGATCATAAACAGCGTCTTGGATTAGCTTTTTCCCTTCAGGGACACTGACTGCATCCATTTCAATCGCGAAACCTTGTTCATTCAAAAGTGCAGCCGTTTTTTTAGCAATCAGTGAAGATGACATACCTGCGGCACAAACGATAAGTGCTTTAACCATAAAAATTTTCCTCCGTTTTAAATAATATAAAAGTTTACATTCTCATTATATCTGGATACGCTTTCAGTTTGAATAGCGAGTATTTCCGTATCACTGCGGAAATTTTGTAGTCAGACAAAGGAAATTTCCTAAATCATCCTCAGGACCTATACTGTAAAATCATGGATACTAAAAAAGACCAGTTAGACTGGCCTTTGGGTTAATAGCGCGAAGAAAATGGTTGAAAGTGCATATTGCCAATCAGTACATCCTTTTTGGTCAAGTCATATTCATCCATAATCAACTGACGCAAATTAGTGTCGTTGATTTTGCTGGAAACCAGGTAGCCTGTGTCATGTTTGGACTGGATACGAGCCACCTCCAACAAACGTTGATTTTTAGACAGGTCTGGTATCTCCATGCCATTTTGAAATTGAATCACATATGAAGTCATTATTTTCCTTCTTTTTCTATAGCTTTTATAAAATTGCTGCTGCACCAAAAGCAATATGTGTTGAGACAAGGACTACATCTTTCATTGGAAGATTGTACTCTTCTGTGATGAGCTTACGGAGCTCACCGTCATTGAGCTTCGTTTTAACAAGAAGCCAGTCCTCCTGCTTCTTTTCGACAGTAAGAATTTCTGCTAGTTTTGGACTAGCAGCTAAATCTGGAACAGCCACTCCTTTACCAAATTGAATACGATATGTTGACATAATTTTTCCTTTCTTTTTATCCAGTTCTAAATGACAGGTAGGTCGATACCACAACCACATCTTTCATTGGAAGATTGTACTCTTCTATGATGAGCTTACGGAGCTCAACCTCATTAATCTTGCTATTGACCAAATACCAATCCTTATGTTGCATTTCGACAGTCAGTGTGTCTACTAATTTTGAATTGGCAACTGGGTCTGGAACTTCCACACCTTTGCCAAATTGAATACGGTAACGAGCCATCGTTCCTCCTTTTTTAACTTGTTTACTATTTATTTTTTCATGCTATCTAGCTAGGATTTGGGTACTCCATGCGGGGCAATATTAACTCTCGCCCCGGATCCATATTAAAGTTTTAGAACAAATATTTCTTAAGTTCTCTTTCACCAATCGCAGTATGGACAAAAGCAATATCCTTGCCATTATGGTAGTGAATCTCGAGTTCAGTTTCCTTTAAAAAACGATGAAGGTCCTCGGGTTGTTTGAAAACAAGACACCACTCATCTCCGCCTCGGAAAATTGGCCAACTCTTATCACCGTCATTTTTAAGGAAATCTTGGACCTAGATATTCATGAATAGAAAGGAGCCATAAGCAAGAGTAAAGATGACGAAACTTAAAAATAGATAAGTGAAAATACTTGGCACTGTCTGCCTCTTTTCCAACAACTTAAGATACAAAAATTAAGGGGTTAAAGAATGTTGCTACGGCTATCCTCTCTGGACCCATTTGAAAATGTTGCACCATGTAGTCACGGATTTGACTTTCATACAAAGGGGATATGATAATAGCAGTATTCTCCAAAATGGTCTTAATAGGAAAGATCTGGTTCATTCTGGAAGTGGGGAATATTCGCCACATCCTTGAAGGTCAAGATCTAGTCATGGGTAATTTTTTCACATTTTTATATCTTATTGGGCTAGAGATAAAAAACTCTTTAAGCCTTATTTTGCTCGTATGCCCAACGTGCTTCCCCCGAGATATGAACTTGCCGATCTGCTAAATTGTAATCATTCATCAGCGTTTGTTTAATCACACGGTCATTGATTACTTTACTCTTGACCTCCCAAGTCATATTATCAGGAGATTGACTAATAATCACAATCTTACCTCTCAAATTGTTGTTTTCCCTAATATTAGGCGCCACTTCTAGCTCATCAAAGCGAATGATATAAGGAACGCCGTGTTTCTTAGGAAAAACAAAATTCATGTAGTACATGTAGTAACCTATTCCCAAAAATATTAACAAGGTCACTGCTGAAAATAACATTTCATTCATAACGCTTCCTAATTTCTATTTTCTTTTTAATAAACCAACTGACGAGTACTGACAGTGTATTGGTTGGGTTTCAAGTTGTAAGCCGTTTTAAGGAAATCTTTCAACTTGGCATCGTTGACTACTGATGCTACACAATAACCATCTTCATTTTTATACTTAACCGTTGCTAGTTCTTGGAAAGCTGTATCCTGTTCCAAGTCTGGAATTTCAACGCCCTTGAATGTAATGAAATAAGTAACTGAAGAACGCCCTTTAGCGTCTTGGTAACGCGGAGCGATTAGCTTCTTTCTCATCGCAATAATTAAATAAACTAGACCAGCTACAATAGCGATTCCAATTATAAAATTGAAAAATGTTTCCATACGAATACCTCTTTTTATTAAAGTTATTATATCATATTTCAGAGCTTGTGCAAGGGTTTTCACAAAAATATTTAGGTCTAAAATGAATACTAAAAGTTACTATATATAGGAAGAAAAGTGAAAAAATATTTTTAATTTTTTTGCCAAATAGCTTCCTAGGGACGAAAAAAAGCAAGGATAGACCTTGCTATAGATTACGTAACCACAATATTAACCAATTTAGTTGGCTCCAACACTCTGAGGAGAGACTGTTGGAGGTGGGAAATGGAGCTAATAAGCGAGTCTTATCTAATAACACTGTTGAAGAGAGCTGGTTTGGTACCGCTGGAAAGCTCCGGGGAAGTTTTCAGGTCGGAAATAAGCAAATACACTTGCCACTCGTCTCCTATTTCTTGCTCGTGGGCTAAAAAGGTCCACCGGACCTTTTTACTTCACTACAATATTGACCAGTTTATTTGGTACTGCTATCACTTTGACAATGTCTTTACCAGCAATTTCTGCTTGGACTTTGGCATCTGCCATGGCGATAGCTTCCAATTCTTCACGGCTGGCATCTTTTGGCACCATGAGTTTAGCCTTAACCTTGCCCTTGATTTGGACAACGATTTCGACCTCCGCTTCGACCAGCTTGCTTTCATCCCAAGTTGGCCAAGCCACATGTGAGATGGACTCAGTTGATCCTGTCACCATTTGCCAGAGTTCTTCTCCCAAGTGGGGTGCAAATGGCGCTAAGAGTTGGATAAAGCCTTTGGCATAGTCCACAAAGAGTTTGTCTTCTTTGTTGGCGCTATTTACAAAAATCATGAGTTGGGCAATGGCGGTGTTAAACTTCATACCCTCGATTTGCTCGGAAACAGCCTTAACCGTTTCATTGTAAACCTTGTCTAGGTTGCCTTTGTTTTCCGTAGTCAATTCCTTAGTTGAAATCAGGCGGTAAACGCGATCCAAGAACTTGCGCGAACCTTCCAAACCTTCTTCAGACCAGGCGATGGACGCATCCAGTGGCCCCATGAACATTTCGTAGACACGAAGAGTATCCGCACCGTATTGGACAATGACATCATCTGGATTGACAACGTTCTTGAGGGATTTAGACATCTTAGCCGGAGCTTGCTCCAATTCCTCGCCAGTTTCCACATGGAAGAAAGAGCCATCACGTTTTTCAACCTTGTCCGTTGCCACAAGTGCACCGCGACCATCGCGGTAGCTGGTTCCCAAAATCATGCCTTGGTTAAAGAGTTTTTGGAAAGGCTCCTTGGTTGGCACAACACCGATATCATAGAGGAATTTGTGCCAGAAACGAGCGTAGAGCAAGTGAAGCACCGCATGCTCTGCACCACCAACGTAGATATCCACTGGCAACCATTGTTTAAGCAATTCTTCGTCTGCCAATTTTTCTGTGTTGTGTGGATCAATATAGCGCAGGTAGTACCAGCTTGAACCAGCCCATTGTGGCATGGTGTTGGTTTCACGGCGACCTTTGACTCTATCTTCGCGGATGACTTCTAACCAGTCTGTCAAGTTGGCTAGTGGTGACTCACCTGTTCCTGATGGGCGAATATCCTTAGTTACAGGAAGGACCAATGGCAATTCACTTTCTGGAACAGCCGTTGAAGTGCCATCTTCCCAGTGAATAATCGGGATTGGCTCACCCCAGTAGCGTTGGCGACTGAAGAGCCAGTCACGCAAGCGATAGGTTACCTTTTCAGTACCAACGCCCTCTTCTTCCAACCAGGCCACCATCTTGGCAATCGCGTCAGCCTTGTCCAAACCATCTAAGAAATCAGAGTTGATGTGGGCTCCATCCTCGGTATAGGCAGCCTCATCAACATTTCCACCTTCCAGAACGGGAAGGATTTCCAAGTTGAACGCTTTGGCAAATTCCCAGTCACGCTCATCATGGGCAGGAACAGCCATAATAGCACCTGTTCCATAACTTGCCAGTACATAGTCGGCAATCCAAATCGGCATTTCTTTGCCATTGACAGGGTTGATGGCGTATGCACCAGTCCACACACCGGTTTTTTCTTTGGCCAAGTCGGTACGAGCCAAGTCTGATTTAAGACTGGCTTGGCGTTTGTACTCTGCAACCGCATCCGCTTGGTCAGCTGATGTGATAGCATCTACAAGAGCATGCTCAGGAGCTAATACTGCGTAGGTTGCACCGAAAAGGGTGTCCGGGCGAGTGGTGAAAACCGTGAAGTTTTTGTCCGTATCCTTAATCTTGAAGGTCACGTTGGCACCGGTTGATTTTCCAATCCAGTTGCGTTGCATGTCCTTGATAGACTCTGGCCAATCCACCTCTTCCAGATCTTGCAAGAGGCGCTCTGCATAGGTAGTGATTTTCAGCATCCATTGGCGCATAGGTTTGCGGACTACAGGATAGCCACCACGCTCAGAAGTTCCGTCCGGCAGCACTTCCTCATTGGCGATGGCAGTTCCTAGCTCTTCTACCCAGTTAACTGGGACTTCTGCTTCGTAGGCCAAGCCTTTTTCATACAACTTAGTAAAAATCCACTGGGTCCACTTGTAGTAATTCGGATCCGTCGTATTGATTTCGCGGTCCCAGTCATAGGAGAAACCGAGAGCATTGATTTGGCGCTTAAAGGTAGCAATATTTTCCGCTGTAAAGTCCGCTGGGTCATTCCCCGTATCCATAGCGTACTGCTCCGCTGGCAAACCAAAAGCATCCCACCCCATTGGGTGGAGGACATTGTAGCCATTGGCCCGCTTGTAACGACTGAGAATATCGGTCGCCGTATACCCTTCTGGGTGACCAACGTGCAAGCCAGCACCAGATGGATAAGGGAACATGTCCAAAGCGTAAAATTTCGGTTTTGATGCATCTGTACCCGTTTTAAAGGTATGATGATCCGCCCAGTGTTTCTGCCACTTGGGTTCAACTTCTTTGTGATTGTATGTAGTCATAATTAAGATACCAAGGCCATAAAAAATAAGCAGTAAATCCAACATCTTTGATTCTCTAGACGCTCCTTCGTCGAGACGACTAAGATTTTCGCAATCAAACTTGATAGACTGTGAAAAACCAGACGACTGCGACGCCAGCATTCTACTTTTGTTTATTTCCCACGAACTTTTTAGGCCGAGTTCCATTCCTTTCTCAAACTTCTTTATAATCTGTTTACTATTATAGCACGAAAAGGACAAAGAAAAAAGGCATTAAATCAGCCCTTCGTCTCCAAATAATCCTGTAAGCTAGGCAGAATTTCCTGTCCATTCTTGATTCCTCTCCTTTCTACAAATTAGTAGAAATCCATCGCCAAAAGAAGATTGCCACATTTGAACAGCTGAAACGTGTAACAGAGGCTGTGTACAAAATCCAACATGAAGAAAAACGACTATAGTCCGATGAGACAAGGACTAGGTATTTTTTTACCTCAAGTAAGCAGTTTGGTCGAGAATACGACAGAACGAATTAGAAAACATCAAAAAAGCCTAGAAATTTCTAGACTTTTCGTGATTACCAAATCATAACGCGATCTTCAGGCGCTCGCCACATTGGGTCTTTTTCTGTGATGTCAAATTCTTCGTGGAATTCTGGGAAGTTGGTCAGGGTGACATTGGTCCGTAATTTACCTGGAGCATGAACATCGACCGCTGCCAACATCTGCATAAATTCCTCACGCGCCTTCATCCGCCAAATAGTGGCAAAGTTGATGAAGAAATCACGCGCCGAGAAGTCCGCTTCTTTCTTAGCCGCTTCTAAAGCACAGGCCACACCTCCTAAATCTGCCACGTTTTCAGAAACCGTCAGTTGGCCATTGACCTTGGCACCATGGGAATCCAGACCATCAAACTGGGCCACCACCATATCTGTTCGTTTTTTGAAAGCCGCGAAATCCTCATCCGTCCACCAGTTCTTGAGGCTACCATGTTCATCAAAGGAAGCCCCGTTGGTGTCAAAGGCATGGGAAATCTCATGGGCGATGACCGCGCCGATACCACCATAGTTGGCTGATGACGATTGATCTAAGGAATAAAATGGCGCTTGTAAAATGGCTGCTGGAAAGACAATTTTGTTCTGTTGAGGGCTGTAATAGGCGTTGACCATATGAGCCGGCATGCCCCACTCTGTCGTATCCACAGGTTGATTCCATTTGCTCCAAGCATAGGCGATGGAGATTTTTGCTAGATTTTGAGCATTTTCGACCAAAGAAAGGTTCTCATCGATGATTTTCTTCTCGTAGGTTTCTGGCAATTTCTCTGGATAGCCAATGTGGGGTGTGATGACATTGAGCTTGACAATGGCTTTTTCACGGGTTTCCGGAGCCAACCAGTCCACAGATTCCAATCGAGATTTGTAGACCTCAATCATAGCCTTGACCTTAGCTTCCACGTCTGCCTTGGCTGCTGCCGAGAATTTTTCTCCTGCATACCAGAGACCCAAAACTTGATTGTAAGGCCCCTCTGCCAAGTAGTAGGCTGCTTTTTTCTTGTCCTGAGCTTGAGGAGTACCAGAAAGCGCACGACCAAAAGCACCGGAGAGGATACGAACTTCGTCTGTCAAGTAGGCATTGTAGGCCTTCGCTGCTGACAAAATCAAATCCGCTTTCAACAGTTCCCAGTTTGCTTCTGAGAAATACTGGGCTGCAAATTCTGTCCAAAAACGCTCCTCTGGAATCACAACCATATCCGGAAGCTGACCTAAAATGCTAGTAAAAATAGCATCCAGAGGCAGTTCAGGGACTAGTTTAGTGAAATCCGCCCACTTGTAAGGGTGGTAAAGTTCGGCATATTTTGCCCCCTCTTCACGGGATAAAACAAACTGAGCCAGTTTGCCATCTAATGCCAATTTTTTATCTAGCAGATCCTTGATCTCTTGGTCAGAAAAACCATATTTGGGCAAGAGAGCTTCGTTAGATTCCCGCCAGATAGCCAGCAACTCCTTGCCTTTTTCATTGTCATCTGCATAATAAGTCGTATCTGGCAAAATAATACCCGGGGCATCCGCCCAGAGAACATTGAGCTGGGCATTCATGAAATCTGGCGCTACACCAAATGGAAGGGCACTTGGCTTACCAGCCATCTCGTATCCTGCCATTTTGCTGGTAAATTCCGCAAAAGAGGAGATGTTTTGGAATTCCTTTATCAAAGGCAGTACCGGCTCCACTCCAAGCGCTTCACGCTTGTCGAAGTCGGTCGTCATCTTGAGGAATTTGACAAAGTTAGCCAAAATAGCATCCGATGGCAGGTCTTTCCCCGCCAACCAAGCATCTGACTTGTCCAACATGAGCTCCTCAATCTCATCTGCCAAGTCCGAAAAACCACCCGTCCGTGGCTTATCATCAGGAATCACCGCAGTACTGGCCCATTCACCATTGACGGCATCATAAAAATCATCTTGAAAACGTGTCATTTTTTCTCCTTTTTAAGCTATAAAACTTCACTTATTATAGTAACAGAAAAACAGGAGAAAATCTCCTGTTGGGGATAGTATTCGAGCAAAACAAGCGTCTAGCCTGCTTTTGGTAAACCAGATAGAAATTCTCGGTATAATTCGTTGGTCTGAATGAGTTGACGATGGGACCCACAAGCAGAAATGCGACCATTTTTATCCAATACTAAAATAGAATCCGCAGCCTGGACGGTGTGTAATCTATGAGCGATTGTCAATCTTGTTTTTCCTGTTGTTATGTTATTGATGGCTTGACTAATCACTTTCTCCGTCACACTATCCAAGCTGGATGTCACTTCGTCCATCAAATAAATAGGATGTTCTTGCAGCAAGGCTCGTGCAATGTTAAAACGTTGTTTTTGCCCTTCAGATAGTCCTGTACCGCTATCTGTAATTTCAGTATCCAGACCATTGTCTAGATTTTCAATCACCTGCATCAAATCTAGTTCTCTTAGAACTTCCTCTAATCGCTCTTCAGACACGGATTCATTTTTCCCATAGAATAAATTCTCTCTAATAGTCCCTTGGAAAAGGGTATTATCTTGTGGAATGTAAGAGATAAGATTTCTAACTTGACTCGGCGATAGGTTGCTTAAGCAGTGGTTTCCGATGTGTAATTGCCCTTGATAGCCCTGATGAAATTTCATGAGAAGAGAAAAGATTGTCGTTTTTCCTGCTCCGCTGGGACCAACAATGGCCAGATGCTGACCAGACTTAACTGTCAGTGATACATTGTTTAAGACCTTTTCTGTATCATCATAAGCGAAACTTACATTTTTCATTGTAATGCTATAGTCTTTCGCTGTTTTTATAGATGACTGATGTTCTTCCTTATCTAAGGCTAGTATTTCCGTCAGGCGATGGGAAACACTCTTTAATTCAGCCCATTCAGTCATGGATTCGGACAAAGAAGTCACAGGTTCAATTAGCTGGACCATGTACAACATAAAGGTCATCAAGGTACTCATGGTCATGGACCCTCTCGTAACCTCCATTCCTGCTATAAAAAACAAGAGCATAATGAAAAACATTGTGAAACTATTGATTAAGGTAGACTGAACAGAGGATAGTCCAATAATCTTTTGAACATTTTTCGTTAATTCAGAAAAAGCTCGCCCCATCACTCTTTCCTCAAAGTTTTCACCATTAAACGCTTTCATCAGTCGAATATTCCTAAATTTATGACTGATACGACTAGAAACAGCCCCCAGTCCCTCTTGATAATCTGTATAGTACGCTTCCAATTTTGTATTTATCGGTAAGATAATAAATAATAATATGGGAACCAGTAGTAAGCCAATAAGGGTCATCGGCAGACTAATTCTAACCAAAAAGTAAATGGACCCTAAAATAACAATTGCATTTAACAAAGTATTGGGTAATACGGCTGTAATAAAATTCATAACAATGGACATATCATTCGTTAAGCGACTCGAGAAATCACCAGCCTGATGACGGTCCAATTCTTTTGTCGTCGACCTTAACAAAGAGGAGTAGATATGTTTTTGAAGTCGATTCAGAGTTACACTGCCACACAAACCGATTAGGTAAGTAGATATTGCTTGTAAGGTATAGGCGGATAGAAACAGACTGACAAAACCAACTAAAATAGCAGGACGATTTAATAAATCTCTTAAAAACTGCTCATCCAATAACTGACCAATTGCCTGCGGTAGCAACAAAGACAATGCCGTTCCCAGAAAGCTCAACAATAGACCGAATATAAACTTAGGTTTCTCTATGAATTTCATGATAAGTGCTAGTATCTCATTATCGATCATTAAAACTCCAGTCGGTTAAATTTATGCATACCAATTTTTAGGAAAATAATGGAATATAGAGCCGTCACTCCGAGCGCTCCTAAAAAAGCTAGGGTAGCTTGAAAGAATCCATTTGCAGCAAGACTACTATATCCATTCGGGAATAAGAGGCCCATTGGCCCGCCAATAATAGATGTAATAAGCATAGTCAATGTTGCTACCACTGCAGTTGCCATCGTCGCTCCTGTCTTGCAGTACAAGCAAAGGCATGCAGCAATCCCAATTGATAAGACGTCTTTCGCAAATAGTCCCCAGATACTCACTATTGTCGAAAAAATAATTTCCGAATCTGATCCAAAGAAAGATAAACTAGCAATAGGCAAATGAACTACCCTTGTATAGTAGACAATTGTTGATACAATCGCGAACAGTGAATAAAAGAGGCTTACTACACCAATTATGCTAAAGTATTTCGAAAAAAATACTTTGTACCGACTCAAGTCCCTATACAAAAACAAGGTATGAGTATCTATTTCCTTTCGAAATACCGATATCGTCAGAAAATAGATTGCTAAAGTAGGTAATATCGAACCATCAACAGAATTGAGCATAATATCTAAGAATACAATATTACTGATTTGGTATCCCTTGTCTACGGATATCTGCATAAAATTGGATTCTCCAAAAAACGATGCCACGAAATAAACTACTGGAAATAATGCAAACGATAAATAGACTTTTGCTTCTTTTCGTTTCCAGGTTGATGCAAAAATAGCTGGTAAAATTTGTTTCATTTTTATCCTTCCATAAAGAGTTCTTTCAGATGGTTCTCTTTCATTTCAAGACTAGAGATTAGCTTGTTTTTTCCCAAAACTTCAAACACTGCATGTAAATCATCTGTCACGTCTCCAACAACAATCTCCAATCGATTATCTACTAAGCGAATCGAATCATTTTGTAAAGGAAGCATCATCTCAATATCCTTCTTAGTATCTAAATGAATGATGATACCTGGCTTTCTAGACCCTTCTCGCGCATTAGCTAAACAACCATTATCAATATATAGATAGCGTTCACACAACTCTTCCAACTCTCCTAGTTGGTGGCTCGAAATCAACATGGATATTTGACGTTCACTGGACCATCTTTTTAAAATAGTAATTAATTTCTGGACACCGATAGGGTCTAAACCGACAAAAGGTTCATCCAAAAGCAAGAAATTTGGCTCTGCCACCATAGCAATTGCAAGGGCTGTTCTTTGTTTCATTCCAAAAGAAAAATCTCTCGGTTTTCGATTCCGCTCATCCCATAACTCAACCAGTTTCAAGGTAGGCTCGATATTGGAAAACATATTTTCTTTATCATGCAAGCGAAGATAAAACTTTACATTCTCCATAACTGTCATATCTGGATAGAATACTGGATCAATCATAATTCCAAAATCAGCTAATATATTATCCTGACTGTAGATATCAACTCCATTATAAGCGATATTCCCTTTTGAAGGTTTTAATGATTTGGCCATCAGTTTCATCAACGTTGATTTCCCTGCCCCATTTTTTCCAATAAGACCTACAATTTCCCCTTTTTTAATTTCTAAACTAACATCTTTCAGGGAATAAAAATCATTTCCCGAAAATTTCTTAGAAAGATTGTTTATTTTAAGCATAAGTGACTCCTTTGTTTGTATTCAGTTGTGATGTTCTTGAAAAGAAATAGCAGACTGCCGAAGGTGACAAATATGCTAAGACAGCAAAGAGGATTTGTTCAATACTCAGTAAGTTTTCCGCCACATCTACACTCATATCAGCGGTAGATACCGTATTCGCTTGGACAAATTCTAACCAAACTCCTGACTTCATTGTAAAAAAAGCAAAAGAAATATAAAAGAGAAATGCTGCCGCAGGAGAGAGTAAACTATATAGTAATTTCTTTTTGTTTTCCTTCTGCAAAATGGTGATCAGACTATTTACCACTATTGGAACAAGGTATATCATTCCTAAAAATAGGGGAACTGGTAAAGAGAGAAGCGAATTTATACTTACAACAGTCAGTAATACATAAAATAAAAAAATAAGAGCGATTGTTAACATTTTTTCTCCTTAAAATGGAATCCTTGACACTACTAAATTGTATATCCAATGACCTGCGACAGCATAGTGCAAACCAATTTTTGTAGCGAAGATGGAAAATAAAATACCCAGAGGGGTTCTAATAAATAAGTTATCGTATACAGGATAATTTAAATGCAATACAAAACCAAACAGTACTGCAGATATCAGAATCGCCATTACATAATTATAATTTTCTCTGATGAGGCGATAAATGATGTACCGAAATAAGACTTCCTCACATATAGAGATTACCATCTGATGGAAGTATTCGTCACTATGTATGAAAAAATGATTCAGTAAAAAGATAAGGAATGCCAAGCTGATATACTGCCGCCAATCCCATTGAACATCACTTATTTTCATCTCACTAAACTGCCGTTTAGCCAGTAACAGTGGAAGAACAATGAATCCTATTGGCATGAAGAGTAGCAAAGCTAGTAGATAAGTACTCTCAATATTCCCAATAGAAAAGACAAAGAGCATCGAAGTACCCATCACATAGATAAGACTCGCAAGTGTTATTAACCCTAAACTAAATAATATCGGCTCTACTGCCAGTTTATATTTCATATTAGAACTCTACCTTTTTGAATAATCTATGTGCATTCCAATAACCTACCAGATAATAGAGTACAGACAAACCGATAATCATTAGTATGGCACTTAACAGATGAGTCTTTTCAAACTCATTTGCATAGGTAATAGGTGTGAAGTACTTCATCCCAACCAACAGTGGCGCTACTACAAAGAACAAACACTGAAATACGCCGACAATTGCAGCAACTATTGTTTTTGATTTTATAGAAATCGCTGATACCACAACAACTGTTACTGCATTCAATAAAAGGAGAGATAAAATCATGAGAAGAGATTTCATGATAGCCTGTGAAGTTGTTGGGAATAGACTTGAGTTGAGACTAAAGTTAGGAACCATAATGAGGTAGTAAGTTAAGAAGGCCGCCACACATGTAGCCACTACAAATAACAGATATACTAAAGTCAGCCCTGTTATCTTAGCTTTAAATATGCTGGAACGCGATAGATCTTTGTAAAGAAATAACACCTTGCTATCTATCTCCTCTCTAAAAACAGAAGAAATAAGCAATGAAAAAATTAAAGTTGGCAATACCAACTGATACTGTGTCAATAACGTCATTTCTAAAAAGTTCAGAAAACTTTTTGTATAATCTATATCTAATCCATCCATATTCCCTGCTAGAAAAGGAATTAAGAGCGGAATCATACTAAAAGCTAAAAATATAACTGTGTCCCTTCTATTTATAATTGTTTTATAAACCGGGACTACTAAACTATTAAACATACCTATTTCTCCTAATTATTAATTATCAATCAGATAGAGATTCTAGATAGAACAAACTCCATCTGATTGATAGTTAAAACTACCAATTCAAAATCAAGACCTAGATTGACCATCCACTCTTGCGAACATTGACTGAGACTGGTCCTACCTTAATGGTATTGCGCTTTGTTGTACGTTTCTTTTTCATTTATCTTCCTCCTAAACTTAAATTGACCATCCGCTCTTGCGAACATTGACTGAGACTGGTCCTACCTTAATGGTATTGCGTTTCGTTGTACGTTTCTTTTTAATTTATCTTCCTCCTAAACTTAAATTGACCATCCGCTCTTGCGAACATTGACTGAGACTGGTCCTACCTTAATGGTGTTGCGCTTTGTTGTACGTTTCTTTTTCATTTATCTTCCTCCTAAACTTAAATTGACCATCCGCTCTTGCGAACATTGACTGAGACCGGTCCTACCTTAATGGTGTTGCGCTTTGTTGTACGTTTCTTTTTCATATATTTTCCTCCTAAACTTAAATTGACCATCCGCTCTTGCGAACATTGACCGAGACTGGTCCTACCTTAATGGTATTGCGCTTTGTTGTACGTTTCTTTTTCATAGTTCTCCTTTCTTCTGTCTTTTCTCAAGAGGTCTGTAACAACCTCTCACTTATCTATTCGCAATTATTTTAGAAAACTGTACTTTTCTCTAAATTTTTTCAACATGTGTTAAATATTCCAAACGATTCCTTCCTCCTTTTCTGATTTCCAAGAAGTCCTCAACAACCTCTCACTCAATCTATTCGCAATCATTTTGACGAAAGCAAAAAAACAAGACCTGAAATGTCAAGTCTTGTCTTCTTTATCTGTTTTTGGTGTCTAAAATAATGGTTACTGGTCCATCGTTGATAAGGGCTAGTTTCATATCCGCTCCGAATTCTCCTGTTTGAACAGGAACGAACTCGGCTAATTGTTTGTTGAACTGGTCATAAAGTGCTGTTGCCATGTCCGGTTTGGCCGCCCCTGTAAAAGCTGGGCGGTTGCCTTTTTTCGTATCGGCGTAGAGAGTAAACTGGGAAATAGATAAAACCTGACCGCCAATATCTTGAACAGACAAATTCATCTTATCATTTTCATCAGAGAAAATCCGCATATGGCTAATCTTGCGCACTGCATAATCCACATCCTCCTGACTATCCTCGGGTGCCACACCGACTAATAACAAGAGGCCTTGCTGAATCTGGCCTTTGACCTGACCTTCGATGGTCACTGAGGCCTCCTTGACTCGTTGAATGACGATTTTCATGCTGGCCTCCTACCCATTGGTCCGTTTGACTGAATAAACTTCCGGTACCGATTTAATCTTATCCACCACACTTGTCAAGGTCGACAAGTTGGGAATCCCAAAGGAGACATGAATCGTAGCGTGTTTCATATCCTTGGTCGGTTGCGCGTTGACAGTCGAAATATTTTTACTAGAATTGGTCAAGACCTTGAGGACATCATTGAGGAGGCCGGAGCGATTGAGTCCATAAATATCGATATCAGCCATATATTCCTTACTAGAATTGTCCTCTTCCCAATCAACATCGATGAGACGCGCTTCATAATTGTCTTGACTCTTGAGATTCATACAGTCTACCCGGTGCACTGCGACACCCCGACCCTTGGTGATATAGCCAACAATTTGATCTCCAGGAACTGGGTTACAACACTTGGCAATCCGAATCAACAAACCAGAAGCTCCCTCGATAACCACTCCGCCTTCGTGGCGGATTTTCAGGCTATCCTTATTGTCCTGCTTGACTTCTCCACCGTTGACTAGTTCGTCGGCCACAGCCTTAGCCTTGGCTCTCTCGGCTTCCCGGCGTTCTTTTTCGGTCAAGCGATTGAAGACAGAGGTGGCTGAAATTTCACCAAAACCAACAGCTGCAAAGAGACTTTCGTCTGTCTTGTAGCTGGTCTTCTGCAGAACATCATCCATATGCTTGCGGTCAAAGTATTGATTAGCCACATAGCCATGTTCTTGAAGAAGATGCTGGACCATTTCACGCCCCTTGGCGACCGACAGTTCCTTGTCTTGATTCTTGAAAAATTGCTTGATTTTATTGCGAGCTTTGTGGGTCTTAACCAGGTTAATCCAGTCACGGCTTGGCCCAAAAGAATTGCTATTGGTAACAATTTCTACCTGGTCGCCGGTTTTTAATTTGGTGGTCAGAGGTACCATACGGCCATTGACCTTGGCACCAGTTGCTTTTTCACCGACCTTGGTATGGATTTCAAAGGCGAAGTCTATTGGCACTGAATCCTTGGGCAATTCCCGCACCGAACCATCTGGTGTGAAAACGTAGATCCGTTCAGTGAAAATATCATCCTTGACCGAATTGATAAAGGATTGGGCATCTCCTGAATCGGACTGCAATTCAATGAGATTATTGATCCAACGAAGCTCGTTTTGACTAGCCGTTGCATGGCCACCGCGCTTGTAGGCCCAGTGAGCCGCAACCCCATACTCAGCCACTTGGTGCATTTCCTTGGTTCGAATCTGGAACTCGATGGGACCTTTTGGGCCATAAACGGTCGTATGGATAGACTGGTAGCCATTGGCTTTCGGGTTTGCAATATAATCCTTAAAGCGACCTGGCATGGGACGCCAGAGTTCATGGATGTAGCCCAGCATGGCATAGACATCGCTAGGCGTGTCCATAATGCAACGAATAGCAATCAAATCGTAGAGCTGATCAAAGCGTTTTTTCTTGTCCTGCATCTTGCGATAAATCGAATAGATGTGTTTTGGACGACCATAGATTTGACCAACAAGGTGTCTCTCCTCTGCATACTCGCGGATTTTATCAACAACCTCATTGACCAAATCCTCGCGTTCCTTGCGCTTTTCCGTCATCTGGCGGCTAATCTTGTAAAATTCTACCTCATTGAGATAACGGAAGGACATATCCTCCAATTCCCACTTCACAGAGGAAATCCCCAAACGATGGGCCAAAGGAGCATAAATTTCCATCGTTTCCCGTGAAATACGCTCTTGCTTGTCTTTTCGCAAATGCTTCAACGTCCGCATATTGTGCAGACGGTCGGCCAACTTAACCAAGATGACCCGCATATCCTTAGACATAGCAATCAGCATTTTACGATGGTTCTCCGCCAATTGTTCCTCGTGGGACTTGTACTCAACTTTACCCAGTTTTGTGACCCCATCAACAATCATGCGAACATCATGGCCAAACTCGGCCTCCATTTCATCTAGGTTAATGTCCGTATCTTCCACCACGTCATGCAAAAAACCACATGCCACTGTGACCGCGTCCAACTTGAGTCCTGCTAAAATCCCTGCCACCTGAATGGGATGGATAATATAGGGTTCGCCTGATTTACGGGACTGCTCCTTATGAGCCTCCACCGAATAGTCCAAGGCCTTTTGCACAAAAGCCACATCCTCTTCTGGCATATAGGTTGCCGTCAGAGCGAGGACATCTTCTCCTGTCAAATTTTGTTCTTTCATGATCTCTTCAAACCTTCTTCCAAATAGTAGTACCATTTTAACACTTTTTATAAGAAAGAAAAAGGGATGATACTCTAATCTGCTTGAGCCACAGCCTCTATTTTATGATAAACTAGATATGACCATCCCAAGGAGATTGATTATGATCGATGTAAACGAAATCTTATCCAAGATGCAAGCCAATCAAAAGGTCAACTACGACCGTGTTATGCAGGAAATGGTGAAGCATTGGCAAGTCAATGATTTCCGACCTCAAATTCTTATGCATGTCTGTTGTGCGCCTTGCAGTACCTATACCCTCGAATATCTGACCCAGTGGGCAGATGTCACCATCTATTTTGCCAATTCAAACATCCATCCCAAGGTAGAATATGAGCGTCGCTCTTACGTGACACAAAAATTTGTCCATGACTTTAACCAGCATACCGGCCAAAAGGTTCAATTCTTATCAGCTGATTATGAGCCCAATGAGTATTTCAAAACCGTTCATGGATTAGAAAAAGAGCCTGAGGGAGGCGATCGTTGCCGTGTCTGTTATGATTACCGCTTGGATAAAACGGCCACAAAAGCTGTCCAACTGGGATTTGATTATTTTGGAAGTGCCCTGACCATCAGCCCCCATAAAAATTCCAAAACTATCAATGCAGTAGGCATTGAAGTCCAAAAGCTCTACGACACCCAGTATCTTCCTAGCGATTTCAAGAAGAACCAAGGCTACAAACGCTCGGTTGACATGTGCAATGAATATGATATTTACCGCCAATGCTACTGTGGCTGTGTCTTTGCTGCCCAATCTCAAGGAGTGGACTTGGTGCAAGTCAAAAAAGAGGCCACTCAGTTTATGGCAGACAAGGATCTAGAAAAAGATTATTCTCATATCCGCTTTGTTTTCAATGGAAAAGAGTATTAAAAGACAAGAAAAAGAACAAGATGAGAATCTGATCACAGAAATTATCTTGTTCCTTTTTTGTTTCATGATTTACAAAGCTTATTGATTCATCTCCATTGCATAAGAGACTGCACTGAGCGCATAGAGGGGCGCGGTCTCTGTCCGCATGATACGAGGGCCTAAGCCAACCTTGATACTACCTGCAGCTTCAAAGGCATCAATTTCCTTGGGAGAGATGCCTCCCTCTGATCCGAAGATAAAGAGCAGTTTCTGCCCAGCTTTAACAGTCTGGAGTTCACGCGCCAAGGTTGCTAATTCTCCTGCTTTGGCGGTTTCTTCATAAGCGATGAAAACCTTATCGAAGTCCGTCAAAGTCTTCAGAAAATCTGATTTTTTCTCAAAGAGTTTGACCTCAGGAACTACGTTTCGCTTGGATTGTTCGGCTGCACCGAGCGCAATTTTGGCTAATTTTTCTTCCTTTTTAGCCAGTTTTTTGCCATCCCATTTGACCACTGACCAGTCAGCTGGATAGGCCCAAATCGCATGAGCTCCCAGTTCAGTTGCCTTTTGGGTTACCAGGTCCAATTTGTCTCCTTTGGGAAAACCAGATGCAATGGTCACCTGCACAGGCATTTCCACATGATCAGCCAATTCTTCTACAATGTCGAACTGATAATTGCTACTGGAAATAACTCTTGCCAAGCGCTTGATGCCGTCTTCAAAGACCAGCACCACCTCATCATCTTCTACCAGACGCATAACTTGAAACATGTGCTTGATGGTATCCTTATCAGTGATGATTACGGGATTTCCTGCTTTTCCTTTTACAAAATACTGCTGCATCTAGCCTCCAATCACACCGGATAGATCATCGGTTTTCTTAAAGACAAGAGCATTCCATTCGCCTTGCATCATGTGGGTTTCAAGGAAGAATCCCGCACTGTAAGCTGCTTCCAAAACCAGATCCAACTTCTCAGCGATAATACCGGACATAATCAAATAGCCCTGGTTCTTGACCAAACGATAGGCATCATCTGTCAGGTGAATGAGAATGTCTGCCAAGATATTGGCTACAATGACATCCGCTTCAATGTCTACACCCTTGAGCAAATCGCCCGCTGCCACATGGATATTTTCCATTCCGGGGTTCAGTTCAATATTTTCCTGAGCTACCCGCACAGCCACATCATCTAAATCGTAAGCGAAAATCTCTTTGGCACCAAGGAGGGAACTCGCGATAGATAAAACACCGGATCCCGTACCCACATCAATGACGGTTTCGCCACCACGCAAGACTTGTTCCAAAGCAAAAAGGCTCATTTTGGTCGTTGGATGCGTCCCTGTACCAAAAGCCATACCGGGATCAAGCTTGATGATTTTCTCATTAGGACTTGCCTCATAGTCTGTCCAAGACGGCACGATAGTCAAATCATGGGTAATCCGAGCTGGTTCATAGTATTTCTTCCAGTTCTCCGCCCAGTCTTCCTCCGCCAACTCTTGGCTTTCCAGAGAAATTGCTCCCGTTTCCAAGCCAAAGCCTGTCAATTCAGACAGACCAGCCTGCAAGTCTTTCTTAATTTGCTCAATATCCATGGTATCTGGATAATAAGCCGTAATCGCAATCATTTCTGACTGCTCTACATCAGGGTAGAGTTCCCCGAAACGGTCCTCCTGCCCCACATAATCAGCTGAATCGCTAATCGCAACCCCCTGACTGCCCGTTTCAATCATGAGATTGGAAACTGCTTCTTCCGCATCACGATGGATGTGGATGGTTAATTCTTGCCACATATAAGATACCAAGCCCATAAAACTCAAAGTAAAAATAGGAAAGTCGACGAAGACGCTTGCACCTAGGAGATGTTTATCTTTTTTACACAGAGTTTAGGGCGGGTTCAGTTTAGAAAACTACCTGAACCTTCCTTTCTTTTATCTCGTTCTTTTTGTCATATACACCATATCCATGCCCTCTTGTTCCGGTTTGATATGGGTTTGCTGATAACCGCATTTTTCATAAAAATGGACCATGCCCTGGTCTTGATAGACTGTGCAGAGATCCCACTGTTTTATGCTTGAAAATTCTATTTCTAACAAATTCATTGCCCGAGAGCCATATCCCTTTGCCTGTGCTCAGGCAAGACTGCTGTCGTTCCAAGCCAACCTTCCGTCTGAGCGTCATTGGTCTGCAATCTCAGAAAACCAATTTTTTCACCATTAACGACAATAAAGCGATAAAAGCTATTCGATCTCTCTACCAATTTCCAACGAATACGTTCTTCATCCTCCAAATAAGGATCATATTCGTCCTGGTATTTGTCATAAACTGCCTTAAACGAGCGACGCTGGATTGCAATAATTGTATCTAAATCATCAGCCACAGCTTTTTCCAAATAGATCATAAATCTTTCTCCAAATAATCCTTCAATCGCCCTTTTAAGCTCCCATAAACCTTATCATCCCTTAGAAACTCTTCAACAGTCATCATCTTCCAACCTTGACCTTCATCCCCAAAAACAATGTTGTCTAGCTGGGCTTGTTCAATCATTCCCACCATAAAAACAGACTCTTTTGTAGGGTCAATCATTCCAGGATAGGTCTTTGCCCAAACAATGTTTTCTTTTGATAGTAGAATGCCTAGCTCTTCAAAAACTTCTCTTTGGACACATTCAAATGGACTTTCATCTTCCTCCCGGCCCCCACCAGGGAGATCCCATGTGTTTGGATAGGGAATAGTCGGAGTATCGTCTCGCAAGATAGAAAGAATAGTCCCTTCATTCAGGAGAGCAATCTTACCACCTGAAAATTCAAACCTTTCATACAACAGTTTCATTCTATCTCCTTCATCAGCCACAACCCGATTATATTTCTACTTCATCGAGTCACCTACTCTAAAGTGCCACACGTTCCTTCCTAATACCTCGGATAAGCAAAAAACTCACTCTCTACCAAGTCGGCTTTGCCTGTTTCAAAGGCTTCCGCATCCCAAGTCAAGCCAAAATCCACTGCAGTCTCGTCCGCCAAGAAGTCCATCAAATCACTCAAACCTTCTGTTGCCACATCGTTCAATGTTTCAGCAAAGTAAGCCAAAAATTCGCGGGACAAGCCTTTTTTAGGGTCGTAAGGGATGGTTACCAAATAATCTTCTGCGTCAAAAGTTGATTTTTCTGGATTATAGAAGAGGACGTAGTCTTCAAAAACGATATCTTCTGAGGAAACCTCCCCCTGATCATCAATGGTTTCGACATGCCCTGTATTTTGCGCCTCAAGGACAAAGGTTACTTCGACGGCATGATTTTTCTTATCCCAATCCATGGCAAAGTCGTAATCCAAGTGCTTGTCTAATTCTTCCTCTAATACTGTTAAAAAGCCAAATTTAGCCATGATTTAAACTCCCGTTCTTCAATTTATGATACAATTATTATAACACAATCAGGAGGGAAGACCATGATAATCAGACCAATGGAGCTAATGGATATTGACCAAGTGGTAAAATTAGAAAATCAGATTTGGAACAGTCGCAATACTCCAGCTCCCCTACCCATTTCTTCCAAAAAAAGCCTCCTCAAACGCTTTGAAGAGGATAGGCATTATTTGCTGGCAGAAGATGCAGGAATCATTCTAGGTGTTCTGGATTATCAACCCTACTATCCTTTTCCCTCTGGAAAACACGTAGTTACCTTTGGTATTTCTGTCAGACCAGATGTCCGTGGACAGGGAATCGGTCGACAGCTCTTTGAGGCTTTTTGCCAAGCCATTCGGAGGGATCAGTACAAGAAAATTCTTCTTCATGTCCTTTCAAGCAATCCCGAGGCCTGTCTTTTTTATGAAAAGCTTGGCTTTAAAGAAGAAGCCGTCCTAAAGAATCAATTCTATCTAGACGGTCACTCTGTTGATGACCTGATTTACTCTTATTACTTGGAGGATAACCATGCCACATAATCTCGCCCTGCGCATGCGGCCACAAACCATTGACCAAGTGATCGGTCAAAAACACCTCGTGGGTCCCGGAAAAATCATCCGCCGCATGGTGGAGGCCAATATGCTCTCCTCCATGATTCTCTATGGACCGCCCGGTATCGGAAAAACATCTATCGCCTCAGCTATTGCAGGAACGACCCACTTTGCCTTTCGCACCTTCAACGCTACAACAGATACCAAAAAACGCCTGCAGGAAATCGGTGAAGAAGCCAAGTTTTCAGGTGGCTTAGTACTGATGCTCGACGAGATTCATCGCCTGGACAAGCCCAAACAAGACTTCCTCCTGCCCCTCCTTGAAAATGGCAACATTATCATGATTGGGGCTACGACAGAAAATCCATTCTTCTCTGTCACCCCTGCCGTTCGCTCGCGGGTTCAGATTTTTGAGTTGGAACCACTGTCCAATGAAGACATCAAGGAAGCCATCCAAAATGCTCTTGCTGATAAGGAGCGGGGCTTTGATTTTAAGGTCAAATTGAACGAAGATGCCCTCAACTTTATCACCACAGCTACCAACGGCGATCTACGCTCGGCTTTCAATTCCTTAGAATTAGCCGTCATGTCTACTCAGCCCGATAAAAAAGATCTCCGCCACATTACCCTAGATACTGTTGAGAACAGCCTGCAACGCAGTTACATCACCATGGACAAGGATGGGGATGGCCACTACGATGTCCTATCTGCCCTGCAAAAATCCATTCGCGGATCCGATGTAGATGCTAGTCTCCATTATGCAGCCCGTCTGATTGAAGGGGGAGATTTGCCAAGCTTGGCCCGCCGTCTGACTGTCATCGCCTATGAGGATATCGGTCTGGCTAATCCAGAAGCTCAGGTTCATACCGTAACTGCTATGGAGGCGGCCCAACGAATTGGCTTCCCAGAAGCCCGGATTCTCATCGCAAACGTGGTCATTGATTTAGCCCTCTCACCCAAGTCCAATTCTGCTATCACAGCTATTGACAAGGCCATGGCTGATTTGCGTCAGTCTGGTAACCTGCCCATTCCTAGACACTTGCGCGATGGCCATTACGCTGGTAGTAAGGAATTGGGCAACGCAGAAGGCTATAAATATCCGCATGCCTATCCAGAAAAATGGGTGAACCAACAATACTTACCAGACAAACTAAAAAGCTCCAGCTATTTTGACCCCAATGAAACCGGCAAATATGAACGGGCATTGGGAGCTACTTTAGAAAAAATTAAACAGTTGAAATCGCAAAAGAGAGACTAAGCTAGATCTGGCAAGGGATTGGGAGCGTTTGCAAAAATTACTTTTACCCCTTGAATTTTTTCAAAATTATGATACAATGAAATCAGATAAAAAACTGCTGTGGTATACGAATTCATACCTATGTGTTGACCGACTATTTTTTGTATTATTCGGGAAACGAAAGATTTCTGGCAGTATGCAGGCCGTCTCACACGGAAGCAACTAAGTCAGGAACGAGTTACCCACCTGCTTCTATGCGCGGGATCAATACAAATCTTGAATTACCGGTACCAATACAGCATTTTTTTGCCTCCTTAGCTCAGTTGGTAGAGCAGTAGACTCTTAATCTATGGGTCGCAGGTTCGAGCCCTGCAGGGGGTATGTTGATATGAGAAAAGTCCTAGTTTAAGGGCTTTTTCTCGTATCATTTTTAATTTTACTCACCATTTTATCTGCTTTTCTTTTTAAAAAAAGACAAACCAGCTGATTATTCAACTGGTTTTTGATTACATCAGATCTTCTCGACTCACTTGAGCGTAGTCCGTCTCTCCATCCTTAAGTTTATCCCAGATAACTACTCGATCTTGTGCCAGAGATTTCTGCACATCAATGACACGTTGGTTAGAAGAGCCACAGAATTGCAGCATAAGATTCCGTTTGGTCCGGTCAAAACGACCATCTACTAAAATATCTACCATAGACAAAAGTTCTAGTTTGTCAGGTGTTTCCTGCAGCATTTCTTCCCATGTATAACCTGTCCAGGACCAGATATCCTTATTGGGTAACTCTTTTTTGATGCGTTTGACCAAAGGAAGGAGAATGCCTGTATTGAGAAAAGGCTCGCCACCCAGCAAGGTCAAACCTTGCACATAGGGCTGAGCTAGATCTTTCATAATCTGCTCTTCCAGTTCCTGACTATAAGGAATGCCTGCCCTAAAATTCCATGTCGCTATATTATAACAGCCCTGACAATGGAACATACAACCAGCTACATAGAGGGAGTTGCGCACTCCTTCTCCATCTACAAAATTGAAAGCCTTATAATCAATGATACGTCCTTGACTCAGTTCTTCTGATGTCCATTGACCAGGCTCAGGCGTATTCCACAGTTTTTCTTCCATAAAAAGCTCCTTGATTAGGTCAGGTCAATCCAATAGCGCTCGACTCCCTCTCGCACATCTTCTAGTTGGCCTCCATTAGCAACAATGACACTTCGGCTAGCTGGATTGTCTTGCCTACAAGTAACCAAGACTCGCTGGATATTCTTATTTTTAGCAAGGGGCAGGCTCTGCATCAGCATATCTTTGGCGTAGCCCTTACCACGTACAGATGGTCGAACCGAATAACCAATATGTCCACCTTGGTTGAGCAAGTAGTCGTTCAAGACCAGACGGAGATTCAGAAAACCAACCGCCTCATCATCTACAAAACCCAGCAACTGAATAGCCGGAACCCAACCATCTGGCAGGTTGAGACCTATTTCCATATCCTGGTTACTGGCAAGCCAGTCCTCATAATCAAAACGCTCTTTGTCCCAGAAGCCACCATCGTGGTCTGATTGCATTTTCTCAAATTCAGTCATCATGGCTAGAACAGTTTCCTTATCCGCCAAAGTCGGTCTGCGTAATTCCATAAGATCCTTTCTAGATTTCAGGCAAAGTCAGATCCAAGTCACCCCAAGGTTTGTCCGAACGGTTGATCTGTTCGCAAATCCAATGACTGAGTAAACTGGATGCTGGACTGACTGGATTGACACCGGTTTTGATGGCTTCCAAATAAGCATCCACAATGCTCTCAAATCCACGTTTGTAGAGGGTGGTATCCCAAGAACCGAAGGCATCGAGAGTTTCCCGAGTCTCCTCATAGATTTTTAACTCATCTAAATTTTTCAACTGATAGGTGGACTGAGGCGTCTGCACTTCCATGAGCTCCCGACGGCTACCGGACTGCAGGTTCATGCTAGCCACGATAGAAGTCCCGGCTGATTTGAGGGTCACAGCTACCTGACTGAGCTGACCATCCTCCAAATGATAGGAGAAAGAACCCGAAACCGGCTGATCATCTGCTAAAAAGAGAGCCGTATCCAAAGGATGAATGAAGAAATCAAAGAGCTTGTACTGCAAGTCTCCCGTACGATTAACATCATTTTTCTCCACGATAATCCGACGTTTGTCTCCCTGATCTTTCATATCTAGAACTTTAGGGGCAAAACGTCGATTGAATCCTGCCATGAGAAAGGTTCCTTTGGCCTTGGCCAACTTGTAAAGCCGAGCTGTCTCTCTATAGTCCTCGGAAATCGGCTTGTCCATGTAAACCGGGATGCCACGCTCCAGAAAGAGTGTCGCCATCTCCACATGGGCTAGGGTAGCCGCATGAATCATAACCCCGTCCAAGTCAGCAGCTACTAAGTCTTGGGCCGAAGCATAGGTCCGGCTGTGAGCAAATAAATCTGCCACCTGATTTAAGACCTCTTGATTGCGCGTAAAAAAGTGCCATTCGATACCTGACAATTGTCGTAAATAGGGCAGGTAGGCTTTTTGCGAAATACCACCCATACCAACAATACCAATTTTCAACATAACTTGACACCTCCTTTTTCCATTTACTTGCTAACTTTTTTCTTAGCCTGTTTGAGCAAGGCTTGCACCCGTGATTTTTTATCGGACTTAACCGTTGAGTTCTTTTCATGGAATTTCTCCACACGTTGCATGCCTTTATAATCTAATTGAAATTTTCCCATAGTGATGATACTGAGGGCGAACAGAAAGTGACTTCATGATAGGAGCCTATCTCTGTTCAAATTTCCCTCTTTTCCTTTCCTGTTCTCGTTTAGAAAAGCTCAGTAGATACTGAGCCTTTCTCTATTATAGCACATAGCTCCTAATTCCCAGCACCAAGCACATGAATAGTAGAGCCATTCATATGTTTGACACGGGCAGAGATTTCCTTATGGCGACCGTTGACCATTGGACGAGCTTGGGGATTTCCAAGGTAGCCACAGGTGCGTTTGACAACATCCACCGTTTTTGGATCCGTATTGCCACAGTTTGGACACTTGAAGCCACGTTCTGTCGGCTCAAAATCGCCCTCAAATTCACACTGATAGCATTTATCGATTGGTGTATTAGTTCCCAAGTAACCCACACGATCATAGGCATAGTCCCAAACAGCTTCCAGAGCTTTTGGATTTTGTTGTAGAACCGGGTACTCACAGTAGTGGATAAAGCCACCTGAAGCACCTGCAGCAGGATAGTCCTTTTCAAAATCCAATTTCTCAAACGGTGTCGGATTCTTTCTGACATCATAGTGGAAGGAATTGGTGTAGTATTCCTTATCTGTGATATCTTCAACAATGCCAAATTTCTCCTTGTCCATGCGACAGAAACGGTCTGTTAAACTTTCAGACGGTGTCGAATAGACAGAGAAATGGTAATCATACTCATCAGACCAGTCCGCACAAAGAGTCTTCATCGTTCGGATGATGTCTAAGGTGAATTCCTTGGCTTCTGGGTTAGTTTCCCATTCTCCGCCGTAAAAGCTAGTCGCCACTTCATAAAGGCCAATATACCCTAGCGAAATGGTGGCGCGGCGGTGCTTGAAGAGGTCATCCACATTGCCGTCCTTAGCTAGACGCTTACCAAAAGCTCCATATTGGTAAAGAATCGGTGCATTGGCTGGTGTTGCTTCCTTGACACGATTGACACGGTAGACTAAGGCATCCTTGGCAATGGCCATGCGTTCTTGGAATAAAGTCCAAAATTTATCCCTATCACCGGCAGCTTCCAAAGCGATGCGAGGTAAGTTGACGGTCACTACCCCCAAGTTCATACGACCTGAGTTGACTTCTTGACCTTCCTCATCCGTCCAACCTTGCAAGAAGGACCGGCAACCCATCGGCACCTTAAAGGAACCGGTCAATTCGACAATCTTATCATAAGAAAGCACATCTGGATACATGCGTTTAGTGGCACATTCCAAGGCCAATTGTTTGATGTCATAGTTGGGCGAACCCGCTTCTAGGTTGATCCCGCGCTTAAGAGTGAAAATCAATTTAGGGAAGATAGCCGTCCGGCCTTCCTTGCCCAGCCCCTTGATGCGAATGTTGAGAATGGCTTTTTGAATTTCACGTTCAAAGAAATCCGTTCCCAAACCAAAACCAAGTGAGGTAAAGGGGGTTTGTCCATTTGAAGTAAAGAGTGTATTAATCTCGTATTCCAAGGACTGCATCGCATCATAGATGTCTTTTTTGGTCTTAGCAAGAGCATACTCTTCTTGCTTGTCTTCTTTGACCCAGTCCTTGGCATCTTTAAGATGTTTTTCGTAGTTGAGTTTGGCATATGGCGCCAGAACTTCATCGATGCGGTCTGCCGAGCAGCCTCCATATTGACTGGATGCCACATTGGCGATAATCTGCGAAATCTGCGCCGTCGCCGTCTGGATAGACTTTGGGCTTTCTACATCTGCATTCCCAATCTTGAAACCATTCTCCAACATACCCTTAAAATCAATCAAGCAACAATTGGTCATGGGAGTATAGGGACTGTAATCCAAGTCATGGTAGTGGATTTCCCCTTTTTGATGGGCATTGGCCACATGGGGCGGTAAGAGTTTCAAACCGATAGACTTGCCGACAATCCCCGCTGTCAAATCACGCTGAGTATTAAAAACATTACTATCCTTATTGGCATTTTCATTGACCACTGCCTGATCTTTGGACAAGAGCTTGTGAATCTCTCGGTTGATATCCATGGCTTGGTGGCGCTGGAAGTCACGCTGGGTCCGGTACTGAATATATTGTTCAGCCAAATCATACTGATGAGCTTGCAGCAGTTCTTGCTCTACAATGTTTTGAATCTCATAGATTTGGATATCTTTTTCAAAACGACGGTCGATTTCGGCCAAAACCATGTCCATGACCTGATCCAGACTGCTTTGCGAGATCATTTTTTCAAGAGGAAGTTCCTGATTAGCTCTTTCCAAGGCGGACGAAATTTTTTTTTGGTCAAAAGATACTGCACGACCATCCCGCTTCAAAACAACCATCTCAACTTTTGCACTCATTTCTCATCCTCCAAGCATTTACCTTCATTCATTACAATATAGTGTATCACGATAGACATCAAAATTCAATATCTTGTGGAATATTTCTTTTTCTTTTTTAAAAGACACAATATGTAGTGATAAAAATAGAAAACTTGAAATTTTATTTTCATAATCTTTTTCATCTATTCTTCTTCTAGAAATTCAAATTATAGTCGAATGAATGAACTTTTGGACTAGGAATTGAGACGCAGGCAGCTCCAACAGTCAGGGAAGTGACTGTTGGAGGCGAGAAATAAAAACTGACGAAAGTCCATTCACCTTACAGTCTAGAAATAGACCGTTTGAGGTTAGAAATAGAAGAAATTAAGTTTCTCTCAACTAGAATATGGCAAGTAGAAAATGACGGCTTATCAACGTTCATTCAAATGACTCTATTTTCACAAGGCAGGCTGGAGTTCAGGCTTTTCCGAACATTTTCTACGTCAATCTATAAGAAAACACGACCTCTTAAAAAAGAAGTCGTGTTAGTGGTCATTCACTGGAAAGGTTTAAAACATTCCAAAGATAAGGACAGCTAAGGCTGCACCAAGCATTGGTCCCACTACTGGAATCCATGAGTAGCCCCAATCAGAATCTCCCTTGTTTTTCATTGGTAAAATCGCATGCATGATACGTGGACCTAGGTCACGCGCTGGGTTGATGGCATAGCCTGAGGTTCCTCCAAGTGACAAACCAATTCCCCAAACCAAGAAGGCTACACAGATAATACCTAGACCGCCAGGCATATCATAAAAACCAAAACTGAGGATTCCAAGAACAAGAACAAAGGTTCCAAGGATTTCGCTGATTAGGTTCGTAGCAGAGTTGCGGATGGCTGGGCCGGTTGAGAAAGTTGCCAAAATGCCAGCCTTGTCTTCACAAACATCATAGTGGGGTTTGTGCATAATCCAAACAAGCGTTGTACCAAGCATTGCTCCAAGCATCTGAGCGATTACATAGCCTCCAAAAGTGGCCCAACTAATGTCTCCTTTGAGGGCAAAGGCAAAAGAAACTGCTGGATTCAGGTGAGCAGGACTCATATTTCCTGAAATGTAGGCAGCAATGAGAACGGCAAAGGCCCAACCTGCTGTGATAACAATCCAACCAGCATTGTTATTTTTTGTTTTAGGGAGAACCACTCCGGCAACGACACCATTACCCAGTAACACCAAAATGGCGGTTCCTAAAAATTCTCCAAATATATCGTTCGTCATATCCTTCTCCTTTTATTGTTTTAAATGGCGCAAGTCATTTTCTGAAAGAACTTGTTCCAATTTTTCTTTAGCGGCAACTTTTTCATCAGCTGACCAATCATAGTAGGTACTCATTTCATTGAGGACGGGATCCATTAAAGCATCGACTTCTTCCCGTTTAAAGAGCATGTAGTTTGTGCGGCGTAAGAAGAAGTCTACCGGACTCAGCGCCATCTCATAACGCATTGCATAATGGAGGGATAAGGTTTGAGCTAAGGTCAAGCCTTCTGCAACGTCCACCAATCGTGCCAAGGCATAAACTTTAGGAGCATTGGACCCATAAAGATTGGTCAAGTAGTTGGCATCTTCAAAGGATAGGCCGTTGGCAACCCCAAGCTGAGAGTAGGCTTCGATTTCTTGGTCGATATTGGAAGAGTTAAGTTCTCCACCTGAGACCGGATAGGTTTTTGAGTTGATGAGTTTAAAGTTGCGTCCAAATTCCTCTTTCAAGATGGATAAAATGAGTTGCATAGCACCCTCTGCCATCTTACGATAATCTGTAATCTTACCACCGGCTAGGGTAACGAGGCCATTCTCATCTCTTTCAAGATTCGATCCGCGAGAAACAGCTGACGGATCTAGTGTTTTCTCAGAGGTGCTTGCTTCCAGATGAGTTACCGCATTTTCAACTTCTTCACGCGTTCTTTCATCAGACAGATAGCCCTTGACCATGTCAATCAAGCCATTGAAGCTATCATCACTGATTTTGCCACTATTTCCTCCGTTGTAGTCAGAGGCGCTGTTTCCAGCAATCAAAGGACGTAGACCCACCCAGCCACTTTCGATATCTGACAGGGTCAATTTTGCTTCAGGGAAGCGATTGTTGACAATGCTGAGCAAGTAATCCACATCTTCTTGCGTCACTTGTGGGTTTGCTAAATCGCCTTTGTAGTCGGTATCTGTTGTACCAAAATAGGTTTTTCCTTCTCTTGGTAGAACAAAAATCATGCGACCATCACCAAGTCCGGTATCGAAGTAAACAGGTTGTGGTACTTGCAGACGACTTTGGTCAACCACAAGGTGAACGCCTTTTGTCGGTCTCATCTGGTGAACAGGCTGACCTTCTGACAAGTTTCTGACCTCATCACTCCATGGACCGGTTGTGTTAATGACTAATCGAGCTCTGATTTCAATCGTCTCATCTGTTAACAAGTCCCGCGCTACAACACCAACAACCTTGTGATTGTCGTCATATAAGAAAGCCTCTGCTTTCACATGATTGGCTATCAAAGCTCCGTCATGATTGGCCCGCTTAATATTTTCAATCACAAGTCGGGCATCATTGTTGCGGAAATCCAGGTAAACACCACCGCCTAACAAGCCTTCTTCTTTCAGATTTGGTGCTCTCTTTAGCACTTCCTCTTTGCTTAAAACTTTATTTGCAAATGGTGTATTGGTGACATTGGCCAATAAATCATACAAGTCCATGGCCACTTTCAATCGAAAGAGACTGAAGGTTGACCCTGGCTCATCGTATACTGGTAGAAGCATTGGATCTGGCTTTGGAATATGTGGTGCCACACGTTGCACGACGGCCCGTTCGGAAACGGTATCCGCAACCACTTCTACATCAAATTGTTTTAAATAACGCAAACCTCCATGAACGAGTTTGGTTGACCGACTACTGGTTCCTTCCGCAAAATCTTGCATCTCAATGAGAGCTGTATCGAGACCACTTGCAGCAGCTTGCAAGGCTACCCCTGCACCAGTGATCCCACCACCGATAACCAATAAATCCAAGGTCCTATCCTGCATCTTTTGCAGAGCTAATTGTCTTGTTTTTTTTGAAAATTCCATTCTCTTTACTCCCAAGTTCTATATGACATAATTGATCTAATCCAATTTTACTGATACCCTTTGAAAATCAACATTCGATTTTGTTAAAGCTCCTTGCCTACCACTAGGTATGGATGCGTCACTTTGCTCCATCTGTTTTTAATTTTCTTTTAGTATTTATATTAAGGATTAAGGAACTGCTTAATCTTCTGAGAAGACACGAGTAGCTTTGACAGCTCTCTTCCATCCCTTGTAGAGTTGCTCTTTGCGAGCGTCATTCATACTTGGTGTGAACAATTCACCTGTTTCATTCAAGGCTTGTAGTTCTTCCAGATCTTTCCAATAACCAACTGCAAGACCAGCTAGGAAGGCTGCACCCAGAGCTGTTGTTTCCAGATTCTTGGCACGAGCAATATCAATACCGATAATATCTGATTGGAATTGCATCAAGAAGCTGTTCATGGCTGCACCGCCATCCACTTTCAAGACTTGGATATCAATACCTGAATCAATCTGCATGGTATCAATGACATCTCGCACTTGATAAGCAATAGACTGAAGCGTTGCTTTAACAAAGTCTTCTTTGCTGGTTCCGCGCGTCAAACCAAAGACCGAACCACGCGCTTGTGAATCCCAATATGGTGCTCCAAGTCCAGTAAAGGCTGGAACAACATAGACTTCATCTTCACTCTTGGAAGCTTTTGCCAATTCTTCTGATTCTGGTGAAGCCTCAATCATGCGAAGCCCATCACGCAACCATTGAATAGCAGAGCCTGCAATAAAGATGGATCCTTCTAGAGCATAGTAAACTTTTCCGTTGATCCCATATCCAATGGTTGTCAGGAGTTTGTTATCTGACAATTGCATATCTTCACCAGTATTCATCACGATGAAGGAACCGGTACCATAGGTGTTTTTAACCATACCTGGCTCAAAAGCTAATTGTCCAAACAAGGCTGCTTGCTGGTCACCCGCCATACCTGAAATCGGTACTTCCCCACCATAGAAGTGGAAAGGAGCCGTATGACCATAAACTTCTGAGTTAGATTTGACCTCTGGCAACATAGCTTTTGGAATATTCAAGAGTTCCAGGATTTCGTCGTCCCATTTCAAATCTTTAATATTGTAAAGCATCGTTCTAGCAGCATTTGAATAATCTGTTACGTGAGATTTCCCATCCGTTAATTTCCAAACCAACCAAGTATCAATGGTACCAAAGAGCAATTCGCCTTTTTCCGCACGTTCTTGTGCGCCCGGTACATGATCCAAAATCCAACGAACTTTCGTCGCTGAGAAGTAAGCGTCAATGACCAGACCTGTTTTTTGGTGGAACAGTTCTTCATAGCCATCTTTTTTCAACTGATCTGCCAATGGCGCTGTCTGACGAGATTGCCAAACAATGGCATTGTAAATCGGAAGTCCAGTTGCTTTATCCCACACAACTGTTGTTTCCCGTTGGTTGGTAATCCCGATAGCCTGAATCTGAGCCGGCTTGATACCACTTTCAATGAAAGAGCCTGCAATGACAGATTGAACAGAATTCCAGATTTCATTAGCATTGTGCTCTACCCAACCAGCTTGAGGGAAGATTTGTGTAAATTCCTTTTGACTGGAACTAATTTTTTCGCCTTTTTTATTGAAGATGATTGCTCGAGAACTGGTTGTTCCTTGGTCAATCGACATAATGTATTTTTCTTCTGCCATCTTTATTCTCCTTTGGCTTTGTTTTGGTTACGCTTACATTTTATCAAAAATAGAACACCCTCGCCTATCAAGATTTTTAAACTTTTGAAAAAGTCTGATAGGATTGGGCTTTAATAATCAATTTTCTTTTTTATAGAGTCTCCTTCAGCGAAGGTCAACTAACTTAGTCCTCACCTTTACCTAGCAAATAGGCTAATAAGTAGGGAAATAAGGAAGACTGGATAGACGATGTTCTCTCAATAAGTCTTTAATCAGGACTGCAATCTCTTCAATATCTCGTAAAGATACAGGTCCTTTCAAATGGTAAATTGGGCAAGAAGCTTGATGGAGAAATCCCAAATCACTTACTATCCCTTGATAGGTTTTGCTCTCATCATAAGCTTCTATTTGAATATAGCGATGATATGCAATGCGATTTTCCAAAAGATTTTTTAAACGTTCTTGAACCAATTCGCCACCCGCCAAATGAAGTCCAATATAAATGGTTCCTTGGCGTGGTTTCATCAGATAAGACAACAAACTGAGAAAATCATCCTGCATAGCGAACATCAGGTCACAACCTTGTTGATTGGGAAAGAGCTGAGCAGCCAGTTGACGATGAGAGGATTTTATGAAAGGCATGGGATTGTACCAAGAATCGCTAGCGAGTGATCGATGCACCAAGATATCGCCCCTAAAGAAATATCTTCGGTGGAGTATCTGTCCTAGTGTAGACGTTATCTGGTCAGGCAAATGATTGCCACAAAGCTCAGCTCGTCTCATAGAGCGTATAAGATCGGTCATTTGATCTGCGACAGGCCCACCAAAACCTAAGACAAAGGCCATGGTATGAGAGGGAAGACAAAGCATGGAAAGAAGAAAAGCAAATAAATTTTCTGCTTCTGATTCATCCATCTCAAGCGCATACCGACTTAAAAAAGTCATATAAGCTTTTTCTAAGCGTTGGAAAAATACATTTTTGGCATAGGGAGTTAGGGCTTCGGATAAATCGGAAGTTTCTTTGTTGCTGACACTCCACCTTTTTTGACTAATAAAGGACCATAAAGCAATGTCATTCTTTTGAGCGGTGGATAATGGACTGTGGCAGAGTCTTTCTACTAATCGTCCTTCCTTTTGCAATTCCTCTTTATTCAGATGGTCTTGTTTGGTTTCAAAAGTCCAACAATTTTGAAACAAGAGCCAGTAAAAATAACGGATTTGGTGTTCCGGTCCCTTTAATCGACCATTATAAATAGCAATTGAAAATTCTTTTAGGAGATCATTTAAGGCTGATAAATGACGATTTAAGGTTGCTTCACTAATCATAAGTTTTTGAGATAAGGATTGGATCGTAAAGGAATGATGGGAAAAAACCTCCTTCAAAATCAGGTATCGGCTTGAGGATTGGATGAAAAGATTTATTACGGATACCCATTCCAGTCCAGGATCCATCTCAAGCCAGCAAACATCCTCGTCTATTCTTATTTCAGTAACTAGAGATCCCTTCCTTGCTAATTCGTTAAAAAGTGAAATATACTTTAGCAAGGTTGATCGTGACAGACTTGTTTCTTCCATTAACTGCTTGAGATACATTTGATTAGGAGAAGCCTTTAAGATCAGTAGGAGGCGATAAACATTGGCTTCAGCTTTTTCAAAAATAGCGGCTAGTTCCATTATACCTCCCTTGCTGAGGCACTCATCAAAAGGGCCTTATGAAGATGGTAGAAGGGATTGGTCTGCCCTACTGTCATTAGAAAGTCTTGAAAAGCAATCTCCAAATCTGTCATACCCAATCGGATCGGCTGCACCAAGCACTGGAGAAGATAAGAGCAATCCATAGCTGATAAGAGTTGAGCTCCAAGGAGTTGACCAGTTTCCCTTGATACAATCAGTTTCATTCTAAGTTCTTCTCCCCGGTCATGGGTCAAAGAACCCTTGTAGGTGATTACTGCTATCTCTTGGAAGAGCTCCGCCTCATCTGAGGTCATCCCAATGGCTGTCCGAAACCAGCCATAGTAATAACCCGAAACTAACTTCACAGAAGGCTCTATAGCTATTCGCGGACCATTCAAATTGTAAGCAGCGATTTCTCCTGTCCGAATAGCCGTATTGATCAATGGTAGATAGCGAGGATCATTTTCTTGAAGAAAATCTAATTTAATGGTATCTCCAACAGCAAAAACCTGGGGTAACTTTGTTTCTAGAAAAGCATTCACAGGGATGGTCCCATCATTTGCCAGAATGTGTTGATCTTCCAAAAAATGAGTATTTGGTCTTAAACCAGCACACATGAGCACAACATCAACTGAACGTTTTGCTGACTTTGTCAGGATAAGGAAGTGATCATGACACTTTTCAATCTTCTGTACACGATGTGACAGGTAGAGATTAAGGCCTGATTCTACCATGCTAGTCTCCAAAAGAGCTGCCATATCCGCATCACAGTGTTTAAAATCCAAGTGTTCTCCTGCTTCAAAGAGATGCACATGTTTACCTAGTGACTGACATTTTTCGCTTAATCGAAGGCCTAGTTGACCACCGCCAATAAGGGCCACTTCTTTGGCCCTTACAAATAAGGGATTTTCTTCTAAACGAACCATATCGTCCTTGCAAAGCAAAACCCCTGGATGGTGCCCTCCTTTGATATAGTGAGATTTTTGAGTGGATCCAGTCGCGACAATAAGACAATCATAGGAAAGTTGGCTGACCTGAGCTCCCCTCAAGGACAGTCTCTTTTGTGCAGGGTCAATAGACTGAACTTCATGGTTGAGGAAGTAGTCTACCTGTAAAGTTTTAAGCTGCTCTAGCAAGTCAAAATAAGACGGAACCTCTCCTTCATTTGACTTAAAAAGCCACTCTAACGCCATGGGAACAGCAGCCAGTTGACTGGATTTTTCAATAATGGTGATACTTGATTCAGGATAAAGCTGGCGCGATTTTACAGCAGCCGCCAGACCTGAAAGAGAGGCACCGACAATGACAATTTTCATACGTTTTCTTACCTTTAATAAAGAACAAATAGACCTATTTCTCTTAAGTATATCGAAATTTGTTAGCGATTTCAAGCTCTTTTGATGGCACAAAACACCATCAAGAGTATTGAAGGTTTGCTTCAAGTCTATTCAAGAGTTAGACAGACATACCCTTAACCCTATTTGTCTCTCTCTTCTAGATTTCTTAACTTGGGGTAGCGACATTAATACCAATCAGTCACATAGATTTTGGAATGCGGGCAAAAGGGATGACAAAGGAAAAAGAAAAGGATCTAGTTCTATAAAATAGAGAGCTAAATCCTTGGCTTAATGTAGATTGTTTCACTTTCAGGCTTTGCCTGCAAAAGTCATAAATCATGTAAATTATTTTTTTTGATAGACAGTAAAATCAGAGTTCCCCAAATCCAGGGTTGTGTAATTTCTTTCAAGGTTATTCTTAATAGCATCCAGAAGAGCTATTTTTTGATTGACCACAACAAATTGAGCCTGATTTTTATTTAAATCAAAAGTAATTTGAGATTGATTATCCTCTGTATCAAGATAAGGCTGAGCTGTCAGAATGCTCGCAGCTGACATGCGACCGCTTCGCAAATAAATCTGGGCACTATTATCCCAAGCATAAATCTTGGCATCCGTCTCAGAATTTCCCTTGATATAGTTTGCAATTTCTACCCGCTCTTGGTTGAGACGCCCCTCTTGGACATATGTTAAAACCGGATGAAGAGGAATATAGAGGCAAATCAAGAGTGGCAGGAAGAAAGAGCTTTTTAAATAATTAAACTCAACTCTAACTGTCTCTGCTTCAAAATCAATTTCTTCCATTTCAGTTTCGTCTACTTTTTTAGAAGACCTTGACTTCCAAGGCAAAACAGCCATGATAAAACCATATGGCAGTAAAATAATCAACTGACTTGCATCAAAGTTTGGATTGCCGATAATAAAGACCAATTCGGCCAAAAAAGCTAAAATGAGGGTCGATTTGATATAACTATGCTGGCCATCCTTGAATGAAAACAAGGTCATAAAGAAGTTTTTCAAAAAACCCGAAGCTAGCAAGGCTGCAACAACAATAGCCACGGTCCACAAAATTGTCCCATGGGCAAACTCTAGATGGATGTTATAAAAGAATGTTTGTTGGATGGCCGTCCCCAAAATTTGCTCAACAAAAGCATAATAGCCAACCGAATAAATGACCATCAAAAATCCAAAAAGGGTTGCTAAAGACTGGTAAATTCCACGTGCACAATGTTTGCGACGGGCATTGAAAAAGAGAAGGACGAGAGTCGCAATGATCCACAAGAGAACGCTCTTTGGGTAGATCATAAAGACTAGAGCGGCATCAATCCCATAAAAGATAAACATCTCATCTCGAACGCCATTTTCAAAGTAACGTACCAAGAACCAGATACTGGTCAGCAGGAAAGGAAGTACAAAAATACTAGCATAGACTCCGCCAAAGCCAGCTGCCAAAATAAAGAGATAAAACCAGACGGATAACTGATCTGCAATCTGGCGACTCTGGCTAAAGTAGGTCATAATTTTATGGAAATAAATTCCAGCGACGAAAAGGGCAATAAACTGGAAAACTGCAAGTCCAATAGTTGTTTTTAAGAGCCCCGTCACAAGGGTTAGCAAGTAAAACAAGACCCCGTTCGTTCCAAAAAAATCACCGTAGGGACTTTGACCCGCTGCCATAGCAAAGCCAGCATAAAAGTTCTGTGATTGTAGATTACTTGCCAAACCACCAAAAAAAGGATTGGCTACACTGAGCAAACTAAGAATGGCACTCCATAAAAAAGCCGGCAAGATGCGAGCGGAGGGGAGATTTTCTCTAAATTCTTCATTCAACTGTATTGAACTTGTTTTTTGTTGACGACGTCTTCCACCTTTACGATGTCTGCGGGAATACTGCTCCAATTCGCCATTTCGTTCTTCTAATTCTGTCATATCTGACTCCTTGATCTAATCCTACCCATTATATCAAAAAGTCATCTATCTGTCATTTGCAATTTTGCTTAACAAGAATTTGAGCAAATTTTTCTAGCTGACGGAAATAGTGCAGTCTTTGCTTTCCATATTTCTTCAAAAAATGATAATCGTTTTCTGTCATACTAATTTATTCGCAGAAAAAGCAAAAAAGAGCCCTAGGGCTCTTTGAAAAAATACTTTATTCTGCTTCTTCCATAAATGAATTGAAAACTTCTTCAATCATATCCCACTCAGCAGTTGCATCTTCTGGGATTGGCTCCAGATCGCCTTCTGTACCATTTTCGTTCTCAGTATAAGAATATGCTTGGATTTCAACTTCACCGTTCTCATCTTCTTCTGCACTTGCAGGAATCAAAAGAACATAGTTTTTTCCAAACTCCTCTTGTCCATCAATGGTTAAAAGAATCTCAAACAGAGTTTCAGCTCCTTGGTCATCAACCAAGGTAATAAATTCGCGGTCATCATGGTTATGATCGTGATCATGAGTGTGTGCCATCAGTTTCTCCTTAAAATGTTCTATCTAAATAGTTTTGTAAAATCAGCTGGGCTGCTAATTTATCAATCACTTTTTTACGCTTCCCTCGGCTAATATCGGCCTGTTCTATCAGCATACGCTCCGCAGCAACTGTTGTCAGTCGCTCATCCTGATAATCAACAGGTAAGCCAAACAAGTCAATCAGTTGTTGACCGTAAGCTTGACTAGCTTCTACACGAGGACCACTGGTGTTGTTCATATTTTTAGGCAAGCCCACTACAAAACGGTCTACCTTATAGTGATCCACCAACTCTTTAAGGCGTTCAAAGCCAAATTCCCCTTTAGCCTCATCAATTGGAATGATTTCCAAACCTTGTGCTGTAAAGCCAAGCGGGTCCGAAATAGCTATGCCTACTGTCTTAGAGCCAACATCCAATCCCATAATTCTCATTAGAGTTTGATTCCATTCTCTTTTAGGTAGAAACGGACTAGCTCCTCGACGATCTCATCGCGCTCATATTTCCGAATCTGGTTCCGTGCATCGTTATAGCGAGGAATATAAGCAGGATCACCACTCAATACATAACCCACGATTTGGTTGATCGGATTGTAACCTTTCTCATCTAATGAACGATAAACATTTGTCAATGTCTCATTAATTTCTTGCTTGTTGGTATCGTCTAGACGAAAACGAACTGTTTCTTCTGTGAATCCCATACTTACACCTTCCTTCTATTTCTTATTCGTATCATTATAACACAAAACGCTTTCAGTATCAATGAAATCAAACTCTATATCATAATATATGAAGGAAATTTTCCCTATAATTTTTTGCCTGGGCCTATGTAGAAAACTTACCAGCAACTCCTAATTAAGAAGGGGTTCTTTGAGATTTCCATCCCCTTGGAAAAATGGTCGCAAAAAGAACTATCCAATACATTTACACTATATTTCTGATGTAAAAAATTAGTCAGAAGGTAGATACCCCAGTAATTCCATTCAAAACTAAAGAAGCAGGTTGATTTGGCAGGAACAACTGCTCTTAGGAACAAAGAAAAAAGATTGAAGAATGTGTCCAAAGTGGAGTTCTTCTTCAATCAGAGATTTCTTTAAGTTAATTTTTTAATGGGTTTCTCCACCAATCATTTTGATATCTTCCTTATCCTGGTATGCAATAATAGCTGTGATAGCTGCTGCAATTCCACGACTAATATCTTGGAGACTCATAGCCGCCATATTTGGTTTATCAACCACTTGTTCCATCATAAATGGGATGTGCATAAAGCCCGCTTTGACACTAGGAAATTTTTTATCCACCAAATAAAGAACTTGATACATTAGATGGTTGCATACGAAGGTACCCGCTGAATTAGAAACCGAAGCTGGAAGACCCGCTTTGTGTATAGCTTCAACCATAGCTTTTATTGGGAGGCTAGTAAAATAGGCAGATGGGCCATCTTTACGAATGGGAACATCAATAGGTTGATTTCCTTCGTTATCAGGAATTCGGGCATCATCTTCATTGATGGCCACACGCTCTGGTGTTAAACCTGTGCGTCCACCTGCTTGACCAATACATAAGACAACATCCGGCTGAAAGTCTATCATTGCTTCTTCTAAAACTTTTGCTGATTTATGGAAAACAGTTGGGATTTCTACCCACTTCACCTCAGCTCCATCAATCGTTTCTGGCAATAATTTTACTGATTCTAGGGCAGGATTGATTTTTTCTCCTCCGAAGGGATCAAATCCAGTTACTAAAATTTTCATCTTTCCTTCCTTTCTTTTAGTTCAAGCGCTAAGCTACTTCTTAAGAATTTTGCTTTAAGGCTTAAGCTCATGATTTTAAAATAAGACTTAGTTAAAGGCCACAAAATACATGAGAGCGATATGGATGACAATCATAACAAGAGCGACGGGTGCTTGAATTTTAATGACACTATTTGGATTTTTCATATCCATGAGGGCGACTGGCACCGTATTGAAATTCGCTGCCATCGGAGTCATTAGTGTTCCACAATATCCCGCAGTCATAGCCAAAGCTCCAGCTACAATCGGATTGGCACCAAGGGCAAAAACGAATGGCACACCAATACCGGCTGTAATGACCGTAAAGGCTGCGAAGGTATTCCCCATAATCATGGTAAAGAGAACCATTCCAAGGACATAAGCAAGAACTCCAAAGAAGCGGCTTTGTTCTGGTACTAGACCACCAATCATTCCAGCAATAACATCTCCAACTCCAGCTGCGGTGAAAATAGCACCTACAGCCCCAAGGAGTTGAGGTAAGATACCGCTGGTGGAAATTTGTTGGATGGTTCTACTGTTTTCAGACAAAAGAGCCTGTGGTTTTTGGCGCGTAATCATCAATACGGCAATCGTTGCTAAAATGGCTGCAATCGCAATTGCCACACGGCCGAAATCTGGGATTAATTGTGCGATAGCAAGCGTTAGGATAGCCATTGACATAACCGGAAGGAAAATGAGATTTCCGATTTTTTGTGACCGTTTTTCAGCTAATTCATCATCAATGGGAGGAATTTGGCCAATTTTAACTTGTTTAACCAAGGTTAAAGCCGCCAACAAGAGGACGATGACCCCAATCACTTTGCTAGGTAGATAGCTTCCCCCGACGAAAGCTACTCCTAGAAGTCCCCAAAAAGCGGTTGTTCCTAAACGTGCTGGGTTGGTTGTATCCTTAAAAACTCTATATGCTGTATGTAGAAATTGGAATCCGATGATGACATAGGCAATTTCAAGTAAAGTATTTCCAAGCTCTGCCATTAGTTAGTCCCCTTTCTTTTCTTATGATTTCTCTCTAATTTCTTATCAAATAGATGATTATAAATGGCAACTACAATCAAGGCTGCCACTGCAATCATCATTGATGAAATCGCAATATTAGCTGCATTAAAATCATAACCAAGTTCCTTTAAGGTTCCACTAATAAGGAGAACTCCCGCAGCCGCGGCAAAGGTATTTTGACCATAAAAGTTACCAAAGTTTTCATTAGCTGCGGCAAGGGCTTTTACATCTTCAATTTCTTCCTCAGTTAAATCTTCACTGACTCTAGTACGGGCTGCTGCTTCTCCCATTGGGTGAACAAGCGGACGAACAAATTGAGGATGCCCTCCTAGACGAATGGACAAGAGACCCGCAATTTCTCGGATAATAAAGTAAATACTATAGAAACGGCCAACCGTTAAACCTTTTATCTGATTAATGAGATGTACCGCACGAGGTTTCAAACCAAAAACTTCCGATAATCCAACAAGAGGCAGAGTAATGATGAAGATCGTAATGACACGTTGATTTGTAAATTGTTGACCCAGTAATTCTAGAAATTCCACAAAGGAAATCCCCGACACCAGAGCAGTGGCCAATCCCGCAAGAACAACTGTAGCAATTGTATCGAATTTAAAAACAAATCCCAATACAATAATAAGAATACCGATTAACTTAATCCATTCCATATTTTGACTCCTTTTTTTATTCAGACCTAATTGTAGCATGATTTGTTGGCGTTTTCAATATTTTTTTCATAATAATTCAACTCAAATGCATGGAAATACAGTTTTCTCTTGTTAAATCAGACTTTTCTGTAATATAGCCCTAAACCCTTAAACCTTCTTATCTTTAAATACCAATAGTTTACTAATCAAGTAATTAGCCACCAAAATCAGTACTTGGGCCAGCAAGGTCTCAATGCGGTTGACCCAAATAAGGTCATTGTTGACAAATTGTCCGATGATTTGAGGGAATTTCTCTACCAAGAGATAAGCTAAAATCAAGTCCATTGCTAGCGTTGACAAACGGGCCACAAAAAATTTGATAAAACGCGCAAACCAACCTTTTCTCTCTTGTGAAAAAACAAAATAATCATTGGTAAAGAAAGCAAAGAGGATTCCCGTGACATTGGCCACTAAGACTGCAAAAGTTACTTGCCTTGTCAGGAGAAAAAGTATTTCTCTAGTAGCAATGGAAACAAGGGTTGTTAAAACCCCAAAGAAAAGATATTTGAATACTTCCGTTTTGATGAATTTCATCAGGAGTCTGATTAATTTTTGCATTTTTTCTCCTAAGACAAATCTTTTTTGCTTTCCACTTTATAATCGTAATAAAGTAGGCCTAAGACACCACTCATTGAAATCAAGCTAAAGAAGAATCCAGCAAGCAGTCCACTTGGAACATAGGTCATAACAATCTTATGTTTACCAGATGTAATGGGAAAAGAAAGGAAAGCATCCCAAGCCCGCTTAGTTGCGACTTCTTTTCCATCAACCTTGACGGTCCAACCAGGGCTATATGGAAGGCTAGTCATCATGACACTGGAGTCGTCTGTAATAGTGACATCTCCTTCAATTCGGGTATTGGTCCACTTGGTTACCGTCATCTCTTGCTCTTTTCGAGCCGCTAAGACAGCTTTGATGGCATCATTATCCGCACGGATAAAGCCGGCATCGCTCATATTAATTTCTTGGTCCGTTGTGAAGCGGAATTCCAAAGTGATTTCCTTTCCTTCATCATTTGCAGCAATTTGCCACAATTGTTTTTGAGCAAAGGACACGTTATGAGGCAACCATTTCCCATCCAATAAGATGGATACCTTATCACGGTAATTTTTTAAGTTATTAGGCGTTGCGAAGTAATAAGTGTAGTTGCTCTTTGGCACGGCCTTATAGCGAATAATCCCAGCTGTATGTTGGTTCTTCACCTTATAGACCATCTGACCAAGCTCATTTTGTATTTCTTCCATATTTTCCGTTTGGATATCTGTAAAGCTATAGGCCTGAAAATAAGGAATAACATTTTCTTGTTGCCCCATCATGGTGTTGAGGATGAGGTTTTGATTCGAGACAGGATTATTTTGTCCAAAAGTAATATTTTGAAGTAAGACACCTGTCCCAAAAGCTACTGAGAAGGCATCTGGGTTTTCATAAACTACATAGCGACTATCTTCATAGACTTTTTCAGTAAAGGTTTCTTTAAAATCTTTACGTGTGGTCAAGGGGCCGAAATACTGTCTCTCAGGATGCTCTTCAATCTCAGCTGGATCTTTCTCCTTGTAGTCCATATAGTAACGAACACCATAGAGAGCATCCGTTAAAAGCGTCCCATTTGCGTATTGAGTTGAGGCATTAATCCCATAATCCCCCATATAAGCAAAATGATCCATAGTAGTCCGCTCTAAGCTAGAACTAAAGGTGCTAAGTCCAGGATAGTTGAGGAGGGTTGGCGATGTCCGTGAGTAGGCAAAGGAGCCAGCGATACGGTAGAAACCTGCTGTATTATTATCCTTGATGGTATCCGTTACACGTTTAACAGAGATTGTCGCATCACTGAACTTGTAGGCATCCGCATAACCCAATGTCACCTGAGAAAGATAAGCATTGCAACCCAACTCCAAAAAAGTCATGGCCATAAGGAGCACCCAAACAAACTTCTTAGGGCGGAAAGCAAAGGCAAGAAGCACGACTGTCCACGAAAACATGGTCATGGTAACCTGTGTCAGCAAGTAACCTTTTTGCAGGAGTAAGATAGCAAGAGCAAGGCTAACCAACAAACTAGCTGAGGTAAACAACTTAACCTTATTTTCTTCTTCCCACTTCTTCCAAATATAAAAGAGAATGGCGGTAATACACAGGGCAAGCAAAAGAGAAATCCTAGCACCATTGTTTTTTAGAAACTCAGCCACGACTTCCGGTTGTTTTCTAGCAATGTAGCTATATTCTTGACTATTGACATAGTAACCAGAAAGACCGATAGTAGCTAGTCCAATCAAGACACCTTTCCAAGTCAACTTCGGATTTTGCTTATAAGCCTGGTAGGCCAATAGCACCATGAAGAAAGAAAGAAGCCATGAGAAACGATAGAAGAAGCCAGCTGGGTTTTGGCCCATATGCCAGATTTTACTGGTAAATTCATGGACAAAGGAAAGGAAAAAAACGGATGTGACAAGACCTGCAGCGATTTTCTGAAAACGGTGCGCCTTGGCAAACTTGAAATAAAATAGAAATCCAAGTAAGCTGGTTGCTCCAACATAGATATTGGGTAAGTTTGGCCCAGCTGACCAACCAGAAGTCGTATCAAAGCCACCTATCATGAGTTTGGACAAAATATCCAAAGGATTAATTTGGAGCGCCCAGGCAAAGGCCATACCCCCACCAACCTGCCCCTTGCTCTGCATAAGGTTGACAACAACTGGATAGAGAAGAACCGACGCTAATCCAACACCTAGAATTGAGAAGCAAAGTACAGCAAGCAGAGGTTGAAAATAGTTTTTGAAACGATTTTTCCATGTAACTTCAATGGACAAGTTCGGTTCCAAATAGTAACAAGCATAGAGAGCAATAAAGATACAAACCATATAGCCCAAGTAGAACTGCATAAACATGGTTAAAGCCAAGAGAAGCATGTACTTGTAGGGTTTGGCACCATCCAATAACTCCTCCAAGGCTACTATCAGGATTGGAAGCATGAACATAGCATCATAGAAGATGACATTCATCTGGTAAGAAACCAACATACCTGAAAGGGTATAAGCCGTCGAAAAGAGCGGAAGAAGCCAGACCTTTTTGTCTAAGCCTTTGTAGCGTTTGACCAAGAGATAGGCAAAACTCCATCCAATAACCCCATAGCGCAGCCAAATCGTCAAAAAGACAGCCAGTGGAAAATATTTTAGGGGCATGAGGATATAGATGAGATTGAAAGGACTCATCAAGTAATAGGATAAAACCCCGACCATCTCTCCACCAATGGACTTGGTAAAAGAGTAGGCAAAGGCAGACCAATCCCCCGTTAATACCGTATTCTTCAAAAAAGCAAAGAAACTGATGTACTGATGACTAAAGTCCACCGCCATGAGACTTTTGTTTCCGAATGGATACATGCCCATTATAGCCCACACAACCAGCATGATAAGCATGGGAGCGAGTGCACTTGCTAAATAGACACTGGTTGCTGGATGATTTTTGGCCCAACTTTTAAGGGAAGCCGCCTTCTTATCAACAAAGGAAGCCCATTCATTTAAAACTTTTATCATTACCCAACCCTATCTTTCTCAGCTTTTTCAATATTGGTTTTCTCCACCACAAAGTGTGGTCGGCGCTTGACTTCATAATAAATTTTACCGATATATTCACCGAGAACTCCAATGGAAATCAACTGCACTCCGCTAAAAAGGATGATGGCAGCAATGGTTGTAAAATAACCACTGACTGTATGACCAGAATTAGCAAAATAGCGGTAAAGTTCAACGAGGAGATAGAGAAAGGCCAAACCCAGACTAAAAAAACCAAACTGGATACAGACCCGCAATGGTTTATCATTAAAGGAAATGATGCCTTGGATGGCATAGTTGAACGATTTCTTGAATCCAAACTTACTCTTACCCGCTTCACGAACCTGATTTTTGTACTTGATGACTTTTTCTCTAAAGCCAATCCATTCATACAATCCCTTATTAAAACGATTGTACTCCGGCAAAGAGAGAAAAGTTGTCACAGCCTTTCTGCTCAGAAGACGCAATTCTGACTTGCCATCTGTCAACTGAACATCCATGGAACGATTGGAAAGATTGTAAAAAAAATGAGCAAAGAAGCTGGCTAGTTTAGATTCGCCCTCACGATCCCGCTGACCACTAACAACATCATAACCTTCCTTGTAGGCAGCCAAAAACTGAGGGATCAAATAAGGTGGATGTTGCAAATCCCCATCCATGACCATGACCGCATCACCCGTTGCATATTTAAAACCAGCTAAAATACCGCCCTCACGACCGAAATTGCGACTGAGACTAAGATAACGTAGGTGATCATTCTCCTGTGCTAATTGTTCCATCAACTCAAATGTGCGGTCCGTAGAACCATCATCAATATAGAGTAACTCATAGTCATCCAACTCACTGCCCAACATACTCTCCAGTTGTGCATTCATAGCTAGGTGAGTCTTTTCAATCATGTTTTCTTCATTATAAAATGTAATGAGCAACGATAATTTCATCCTATCTCCCTCATAAACTCTAAGATTGTTCTCTTATTTATCGAAAGAGAAAATTTTCCTTTCTCTCCTATCATTTTTTGAAAAAATTATCAATGCTCTCGAGTTACTTTATTCAAATGTCAACATAGAGGCAACCAATAATCTCATCAATATCATTAAGTGCAATTACTTTCGTTTTACTAAAAAATGGAGAGAACCAGTTTGGTTCTCTCCAAGGTTTAACTGTTGATTAACTCATTACAGTCAACAACAAATCTTTTTTGATAGAATTATAAAATTCAATATTATTAGTCACGTTTACGTTTTGAAGATACTAGAGAGATTCCTACACCAGAAATGATTAATAAACCTAGAGCTATCAAAAAAGAATTAGATTCTTCACCTGTTACAGGCAAAATTTTTCTTTGATCCTTACCTGTCGGTTCGTTTTTATCGGCATCTGTACGTGGATCTACAACGTTAACTTTTACAGGAACCTTATCTGTACTTCCATCAGGGTATGTTACCACTACAACGGCATCTTTTTCACCAGGTGTGCTTGTGTCTACTGGAGTTTCGTATGCGTACGTTGTACCTGCTGGCAAGCCATCTTTATTGATAGAGTTATCAACGTTCGGTTCATCACCAACATTAACTGTTTGATCCTTACCTGTCGGTTCGTTTTTATCGGCATCTGTACGTGGATCTACAACGTTAACTTTTACAGGAACCTTATCTGTACTTCCATCAGGGTATGTTACCACTACAACGGCATCTTTTTCACCAGGTGTGCTTGTGTCTACTGGAGTTTCGTATGCGTACGTTGTACCTGCTGGCAAGCCATCTTTATTGATAGAGTTATCAACGTTCGGTTCATCACCAACATTAACTGTTTGATCCTTACCTGTCGGTTCGTTTTTATCGGCATCTGTACGTGGATCTACAACGTTAACTTTTACAGGAACCTTATCTGTACTTCCATCAGGGTATGTTACCACTACAACGGCATCTTTTTCACCAGGTGTGCTTGTGTCTACTGGAGTTTCGTATGCGTACGTTGTACCTGCTGGCAAGCCATCTTTATTGATAGAGTTATCAACGTTCGGTTCATCACCAACATTAACTGTTTGATCCTTACCTGTCGGTTCGTTTTTATCGGCATCTGTACGTGGATCTACAACGTTAACTTTTACAGGAACCTTATCTGTACTTCCATCAGGGTATGTTACCACTACAACGGCATCTTTTTCACCAGGTGTGCTTGTGTCTACTGGAGTTTCGTATGCGTACGTTGTACCTGCTGGCAAGCCATCTTTATTGATAGAGTTATCAACGTTCGGTTCATCACCAACATTAACTGTTTGATCCTTACCTGTCGGTTCGTTTTTATCGGCATCTGTACGTGGATCTACAACGTTAACTTTTACAGGAACCTTATCTGTACTTCCATCAGGGTATGTTACCACTACAACGGCATCTTTTTCACCAGGTGTGCTTGTGTCTACTGGAGTTTCGTATGCGTACGTTGTACCTGCTGGCAAGCCATCTTTATTGATAGAGTTATCAACGTTCGGTTCATCACCAACATTAACTGTTTGATCCTTACCTGTCGGTTCGTTTTTATCGGCATCTGTACGTGGATCTACAACGTTAACTTTTACAGGAACCTTATCTGTACTTCCATCAGGGTATGTTACCACTACAACGGCATCTTTTTCACCAGGTGTGCTTGTGTCTACTGGAGTTTCGTATGCGTACGTTGTACCTGCTGGCAAGCCATCTTTATTGATAGAGTTATCAACGTTCGGTTCATCACCAACATTAACTGTTTGATCCTTACCTGTCGGTTCGTTTTTATCGGCATCTGTACGTGGATCTACAACGTTAACTTTTACAGGAACCTTATCTGTACTTCCATCAGGGTATGTTACCACTACAACGGCATCTTTTTCACCAGGTGTGCTTGTGTCTACTGGAGTTTCGTATGCGTACGTTGTACCTGCTGGCAAGCCATCTTTATTGATAGAGTTATCAACGTTCGGTTCATCACCAACATTAACTGTTTGATCCTTACCTGTCGGTTCGTTTTTATCGGCATCTGTACGTGGATCTACAACGTTAACTTTTACAGGAACCTTATCTGTACTTCCATCAGGGTATGTTACCACTACAACGGCATCTTTTTCACCAGGTGTGCTTGTGTCTACTGGAGTTTCGTATGCGTACGTTGTACCTGCTGGCAAGCCATCTTTATTGATAGAGTTATCAACGTTCGGTTCATCACCAACATTAACTGTTTGATCCTTACCTGTCGGTTCGTTTTTATCGGCATCTCTAGGGTCTGGGAGTCCCGCAGTCACAGCTTGTTCTTTAGTAAAATTAAAATAAATATCTACATTTTTACCGGCAGTTTCTGTGAAATTATACCCCAAAAAAACAATACCTGTCGATCCTTCGATTTTAGTTTGTATACCACTCGGAGAAACTAAATAAAGATCAAAGTAGTCTTCTAAATTAAAAACTTTTGAGTTTCTATTAAATGGTAGCGGACCATAAAAATCCATTGGTACATTAAATCTTTGTCCCCAGTTAGAACCAAAAAGATTTTGGAAAGGAGCAACAAATCCAGTGTCATTCGTATTCTTCATGACAAACTTTAGATTGTAACCTTTATATTCTGCGATATTTTTAAAATTCGCTCTCATATCTTCGTTAACTTGGTAATACATTGACTCGATAACTGTACTTTCAAAAACAGCTGCTCTCGACATACGACGAGATATGCGTCCGCTCTCTAAAACGGCATTTTTATTGATAGAGTTATCAACGTTCGGTTCATCACCAACATTAACTGTTTGATCCTTACCTGTCGGTTCGTTTTGACTTGAATAATTTGTAGTAGCTTCAATTTCTCTTTGCAATTTGGATGATTGATCATCTAATGCTAAAGAGGACTCACCTAAATTAATTTTATCATTATCGGCTATACCCTGTGTCACTTTAGTTGTGACATCCGATGAATCCGTATCAGCTAGAACCCTATCAAAACTATTAGAACCGAAGAAGCTCAATCCTATCAGGACAGATGCTGCTCCTATTTTAAATTTTTTAATGCTATATCTTTGCTTACTTTTACTTAAGTCAAATTTAGCATTTTTAAAATATTTCTTCAAAAACATTGATATTTCCTTTCTAATTTTTATGTGTTTTTAAAAACACATAAAAATTATAACATGTTCTAAGCACACAAAATTCACAAACGATGTGCTTTTTGTATAATCTGAGTTAAAAAATGTAAATCGAAAAAAAAGGGGGGGTGATTGACAATAGCTCAGCGATAATTATGTTGCAACCTGGAAATTGCAGCCTACTTTTAGCTAACTATACTTTAACTGATTTACTGATGATGTTCGAAATCTCTTCTGGCGATTCTTGAAAACCAGTTGTTATCCATTTCAGAATAATAGAATTTACAGTTGTAGTATAAAGCTCGAATGCATATTCATAAGGTACGGAATAGTTTCTCTCTAGTTTATCGCTCAAATCTACAATGTCGGAATTTTTTACAATGTCCCTTATATATTGAATGATAGACTCTTTCATGCCAGGAAAATTCGAAAGTAATGACTGAAGAATAAATTGATTTTCCTTATTAAAGAGATATTTTAAAACTTTTAACATTACAGGAGTTCCTAGAGACATATCTTCTTGTAAAATCTGTGTAATTCTATCAAAATAATTTGACAACAACTCAGTAAAAAAATCTTCTTTTGAATAGTAATAATTATAAAAAGTTCTTCTACTTAAGCCAGCAACTGTTGATAGCTCAGTTATAGTTATAGATTGCATCGGTTTATTATTTAACAAGTGTGAAACAGATAATAATAATTGTAAATTGATATCTTTTTTCATTAATTAGACCCTAAAACCTTAATACTTATTTTTTACCTCTGGTAATAGTTAGTTAACTATCTCAAACTTCTGCCAAACTCATATCAGATAGTTTCCATCAAAACAGTAAATCAGTAACATAACTTCAAATCTAAATTTCAGTGCAGAAAGATTTCGACAACGTAAATTTTCAATCCCAAGTTATTCCAAATTTGAAAATAATGTCTCAATCGGTTTTCGTAAACAACTAATTTTAGAGTTGTCATCCCAAAAGTAATCAACCATATTCTTTAATTAGTTATGAATAGAAGTCGAAGGCTAACATTCGATAAAGTGGTCTTCGCTTTTTTATACACATTAACTCATTTATTAAAAAACATCAAATCATTGGTTTTAGTGGTAAGGAGCCCACTTTAAACATACTAAGATTAGTATGTTTATCATATTGAAACTCTCAAGCGTTATTCGCTTACTTTTACTGCACCCCTTAGTTTCAAACCAAGGATATAAGCCGATGGGGTTACACTATCTAAGTCGGTGAAGTCTGCTCCAACCCCCTCAACATTTGATAAGGCTTGTAAGTCAATGGTAGCCATGTCAATCTTGATATGCATGATAATGGAATAATCTGGACTAACATCCGTTGCTAATTCTAAACCAGGTACTGCGCGAAGTTGATTAGTAAAGTTCTGTTCTTCTAAGTAGGCTAGAAGCTCTGTTTTAACTGTTGCAAAATCAAAGCCAACGAAGTTAGCCTTAGTCGCCTCGTCTGCTTCCTGAGTGATATGCAATCCCATCTTCAGGAACTTATCGCCTTTATAGTTGAGAATTTCTTTCACAATCTGTTTGACATTTTCTTCGACAACTTCGTACTGGTAGACTTCTACTTTTTCAGGTTCTTCTACAACTGCTTCAGTAGTGACTTCGGTCGTTGTTACAAGCTCCTGGCTCGTCGTCGCTGCTTTTGATTCTTTTGACTGATCAGATGCCTGACTTGAACAAGCAATCAATACTAAGAAAAAAGGCAACAAACATAGGATATACTTTTTCATATACTCCTCCATTATTTTTGTAAACACTTTTCATTATATGATGACACTGTCTATTTGTCAAATTACACGACAAAAAACAGCCTGATTAGGCTGTTCTAGCTTCTTTATAGAGCTGCACGCATGCGAGCTTGAGCATTTTCAACATTGCGGACTGCACGGGGCAAAAAAGCACGGATATCATCTTCCTTATAACCTACTTGCAATCGTTTCTCATCGATCAGAATAGGACTCTTCAAAATACGAGGGTTCTCCGTGATAATATCAATCACTTCATTAACACTCAGTTCCTCAATATCACAAGCTAAACCTTTAGCATAGCGATTTTTTGAAGATACGATGCTTGCAATCCCATTTTCAGTTTTTGTTAGAATATTTAGTATTTCTTCTTTAGTAATGGATTCTTTTCCGAGATTATGTTCATTATAGGTTAATTGATGGGCATTAAGCCAGTTTTTAGCTTTTTTACAACTGGTACAACTGGATACTGTATAAATTTTAATCATGTAGTCGGTCTCTCCTTTGCTACATTTTTCTTAACTCATTATAAATTATTATACCATAAAAGCACTCCATCTGGAGACCTATTTTTCATTTTTGACACTGTTTTTTAGAGAATTATAGCTCATTTTTTGCTTTTTTCAGATACTTAACTATTTTTTACGATATTTAATAAGGTATTTATTCGGAAAAAGCATCAAAAAACAAATAAAATCAAGGTATACATTCGACTGAATGTTTTTGCACAGTTCAAACAGTCTGAGGAGAGACTGTTCGAGGTATTAAAAAAGGGAAAGATTATTTCCCTCAATCCAAGTCAACGAAATCAGGTTTGACACAAGCTTCGCTTGATCTTTTTCCAAGCTTAAATCATCCACTGGATAATTTAAGCTGACTTACCTTTGCTCGCTTTTCAGTTTCCGGGCTCACGTTAAAAAGATCCACCGGACTGGTTGCGCTTTGTTATTTCTCAGCGCAAGTTAAAAAGGTCCACCAGACCTTTTTAATCATCCAGCTCAATGCCGCCATCCAAGTCAAGGATGAGATCATCTGTTGCTGGTGCTTTTTCTTCAGTTGGCGTTACTGGAGCAGCTGTGTCTTCGACCATGCCGAAGTGTACGCGTACTTTGTGGTCAATTTCTTCAAAGATTGTTGGATTTTCTGCCAAGAATTTCTTAGCATTTTCGGAACCTTGACCAATTTTCTCATCATTGTAAGAGAACCAAGCCCCGGCCTTGTTGATAATCCCCAATTCGCTGGCAATCTTAATCAACTCACCGGTTTGGGAAATACCTTCTCCGTACATGATTTCAACTTCTGCTACTTTAAAGGGAGGAGCCACCTTATTTTTCACGACCTTGATTTTGGTTTCCTTACCAACATTTTGGTCTTTTTGGTCGCCTGTACCCTTGATTTGGGTATTGCCACGAACATCTAGACGGACAGAAGCGTAGAACTTGAGGGCACGTCCACCAGGTGTTGTTTCCGGATTCCCAAACATAACCCCTACTTTTTCACGCAGCTGGTTGATAAAGATAGCAATGGTTTTTGTTTTATTGATAGAGGCTGAGAGTTTACGCATAGCTTGGCTCATCATACGAGCTTGCAAACCAACGTGGCTATCACCAATATCTCCATCGATCTCTGCACGTGGCACAAGAGCCGCAACTGAGTCAACAACCACCAAGTCAACTGCCCCAGAGTCAATCAATTTACCAGCGATTTCCAAACCTTGTTCACCAGAATCGGGTTGTGACAAGAGAAGTTCATCAATGTTAACGCCTAGTGCTGCTGCATAGGATGGATCCAAAGCATGCTCCGCATCGATAAAGGCTGCGATACCGCCTTCTTTTTGCGCTTGTGCTACCGCATGTAAAGCAACCGTTGTTTTACCAGAACTTTCTGGACCATAGATTTCAATGATACGACCTTTTGGATAACCACCTGCACCCAGAGCAATGTCCAAAGCAAGGGAACCTGAACTCATGACTTGCACTTTCTGCTCCGCACGTTCTCCTAGGCGCATGACTGCACCCTTACCAAAATCTTTTTCGATATTCTTCAGCGCATCATCTAATGCCTTTTTACGCTCATCACCAAATTTCTTTGTGATGTCTTCTGTTTTCTTTGTCTTTTTAGCCAAAATAGTTTCCTTTCTCTTCTAGAGGTATAGCTTGTCTATTATACCAGATTTCAGCTTTTTAATAAAGCTTTGCGCACCATATTGAAAGCGTGTACGGTGGCGATATAGCGAACGTCTGAACGACTGCGTCCTCCGATTAGGACACGGATAGATTGAGTCCCTTCCTTAGTCGAAAGTCCTACAAAAAGAGTGCCTGCTGGCTGATTTTCCAGCGATTCTGGTCCAGCCACACCGGTCAGTCCAATCCCAAAATCGGCTCCCGTCAAGATTCTGGATTGTTCAGCCATTTTTTCAGCAGTAAAGCTGGATACCACACCATGTTCTTTCAATTCCGTCAGAGGTATTTGGAGCATCTTCGATTTTTCTTCCATGGAATATGTAATAAAGCCTCCATTGAAGACCTGTGAAGCCCCGGCAAAATCCGCTAATTTAGATTGAAAAAGCCCAGCTGTCAGACTTTCAGCTGCTGTGATGGTCTTGCCTTTTTCTTTTAAGAGGTCAAAAACTACACGCGCCAAGCTATTGTCCTCTCCATAACCATAAATGAGCTCTGATAAAGACTGCCCTTCCATGGACTTGAAACTGGAAATTTCTTTTTCCAACTTGTCTAATTTAAAATCCGCCTTCTCTTTGCTAAGAGACTTAGTCGAGAGGCGCAAAGTGACCTCACCCGTCTTGGCATATGGAGCCAGAGTTGGATCTGTCTGTTGGTCAATCATATCTTTCAAAACGGTCACCAATTGGCTTTCCCCAATGTCCAAAAAACGCAAAACCCGAGAGTAGAGTTTGTCCTGATTAGTGGATAACAAGGGCAGTAAATTTTCATTGACCATGGGCTTGAGCTCGCTAGGAGGGCCCGGTAAGACAACATAGGTAACCCCATCTATCTCCTGAATAGCCCCAACAGCCAGACCTGTCACATTTTGCACTGGAACGAAACCTTCAATAATCTGAGTCTGGCGTTCATTGTTGGCCGTTCTAGAATACTGCGGACGACTGGCAAAAAACTCATCCAAGCGCTGGCTAGCTTGAGGATCAAACACCAATTCTCTTCCCAAAAACTTCGCCAAGGTCTGCTTGGTTAAGTCGTCTTCAGTTGGCCCCAAACCACCGCAAAGAACTACCAAATCACTCCGCTGACTGGCTACATCCAAGACCGATAAGAGACGTTTTTCATTGTCCCCAACAGCCGTTTGAAAAAAGACATCAATGCCGTTCTCCGCAAACTTTTCAGATAAAAACTGGGCATTGGTATTGACGATTTGCCCCGTCAAAATCTCAGTCCCTACCGCAATCAACTCTGCTCTCATATGACCTCCTACTTAGTCTATTCGGATTTTTTCTTTATTCTAACATAAAAGATGTAAAAAAACTTACAGACTTCTGCAAGTTTTTGGTTTGATAATCTCACTTTTTACTTTCCTTATTGGTCAAGCTCTTCTTTATCTTAGCCATAGTTTATTTAACAACGTATCTCTTGAAAAGAGGGCGTTGCGTCATCCCTCTAGTTGAAACTGACATCTCGATTAAAAGGCATTTCTCAAAAGCATGCAGATGCAGTTAATTTACACAAGGTAGCATAATCGATACTAGCAAGAGGCTAGGCTTTCGCAAGCATCTCCCAAACAATGACAATAACGTGGATAGCTCCCCAAAGTAAATAGGCTAAGTAACTTAGGAAGATTGGTTTCCATATATTTATCTTCTTCCACTTGCCAAAGAACTCCTGTCCAATTAATAAAATGAGTAAACCAGTAAAAATAAGGGGTGGCCCCCACTCAAATAAAAAGGACAGTGCATAAAATTGGGAAGTGATAAACCTCGGCACTAGCAATAAAATAAGAATGGCTAGAAATTTCTTTGTCACATCAAGAGTTTTATTTTTAACCATATTACTCCTACCTCCTTCTAAGGTGAAAGTCTCCAGTCTTCTTCAATGGTATTGATAAGCCTCCTCTCCCGTCTTAGATATGTTCCAGTCGAAGAATAGACATCGTATTCTAGATTATAACTTACATTTCTCCAATACACTTTATATTGTCTATACATTTGACCACTAACTCCAGGTATCGGTATAGGGACTGAGAGCGTAGAACTGTAAACATAGTACCAGTTTTTTGTTACCCGATAGTTAGTCCGTCCAACATACCTGTATACTTCTGATGGTACTGAAAATGGTTGAATTCCGTTTTCACCAATATTATTTTCAATTTGGATAGCATATTCATTAACTGCAGTTTCATCCGCTTTAACTGATACTTGTGAAAATGTAAAAGCTAAACCAAGTGCTAGGAGTGAATAGACAATTTTTTTCATAATTACTTTCCTCATTATCTTTTAAAAACTTTGAATTGTCAACTATATATGAGCACTATACATTGGACTTACCTCCTTTCTTTTCATCACATCCTATTCCTAATAGTGAGGGGAATGTCTCTCTTTTTCATCAGAACATAACCGAAAATGTCAGAAACAAAATAATCAATATTGTTCATGCTGTTGCTCTATGATTTATAAGGCCAAATAGGATTAACTTACTGGCTTTTTCCATTCACAATATTGTTTACCACTCCCATGGATAAATTCCTTTATCAAATAATTGTTGCAAGATAGGTAGGAGGACCAGCGTTAGCAAATAAACTATGTTATAACGTCTCATTTTTTTCTCCTGTTTCGTATTTTATTTGGTATAATATTATCATAAAAGTTGAGGTAAAATTATTTTGTAAACTATATTCACATTTTGATAAAGGAGGAATCGTATGCGATGGGATTTTGGAAAGATTTATAAGGAAATACGGATAGCTAAAGGACTTACTCAAGCAGAGGTGTGTGGAAATCAGTTTTCACGTACAAGTCTTTCCAAATTTGAATCCTGCCAAAGCTTGCCTAATATTGAAAATATGGTTTTCCTCCTTAATCAAATTGATATGAGTTTGGAAGAGTTTCGCTATATTTGTAACTTTTATAAACCTAGCAAAAGACAAGAAATCATCAATCTTGCTTTTAACCACATCTCAATTACTGGCACAAAGGAACTGAAGGAATTGAAGGTGCTTTGCGAGAACTACCTTACATCTCATCATGATACCCCTATTGAACATATCAATGATATGCTAGGCATCACTATTCATCTTCGCTCTCATGGCTTGAAATCCACTGAAAAGTCTTTTCTTGAAACAAAAGAAAAAATCTGGTCTTATCTTAAAAAACAAGATAACTGGTATTTCATTGATTTCCAGTTGCTCAATTCAATACTGTTTTCTTTTCCCATCGAATCTCTTGAACTTATTACCGAGATGATTTTTGAACGAATTGAGAAATATGAAGGCTATACAAGCATCAAACCTTTGAAGAAAAAGCTTCTGACAAATATCTCGACGATATATCTATACAACAATTTCAAAGACAGGTGCGAGAGAGTTTCTCTCAAAATGCTTGAACTCGCAAAAGAGGTAAAACGCTATGATTCTCTAGGCTTTGCCCAAGTCCGTCTAGGCATCTGCCGCGGAGATGATGACTTAATCGAGAAGGGTTTGACCTTACTTCGTTTGACAGAAGAGGACGACTTAGTTTCGATGCTTGAAGAAGAGGTAAAAAAATTCCGTTGAGTATTCTCAGCGGAATTTCAGATTGAAGACAAACTTCATTTGAAGTTTTGTCTTTTTTGTATTTTCGGAATAATGATGCGAAATGTAGTGAAAATTGACAGATTTGGACAAAATAAAAAGGCTTCCCAGCCATCATTTTCACCAGTTTTTTGATATTGAGACATGCCAAAGTCAGTCCAACCTTGTCTTCCATTTTGGACTTTCCTCTTTCTCTCGTATAGCGCAAATTATGGTACTCTTTGGCTGTTCCAAAGAGCCGTTCAATGGTTTCCTTACGCTTCTGATAAAGCTCCTTCATTCCTTTTTGATGTCGGATATCTTCACAAATCTCAAGGGCCTCTTTCCATATATGACGCGTCACAACCTTCTGATGGTTTCTGCTTTCTGTACAGACAGATAGTAAAGGACATTGTGCACAAATTTTAGGATCACTCTTGTATTCACGATAGCCCTCACGGGTTGTTGTTCGATAGGTTAGTTCTTGATTTTCTGGACAAAGGTAACAGTCGAAATACTCATCGTAGATAAAATCTTTTGGTCGTAGTTTCCCTTTCTTTCCTCTAGGTCTAGTGTATGGAAAAACAGGAGTAATATTTTGGTCTAGAAGAAACTTGGCAATACTTGGTGTTTTATAGCCGGCATCCGCAATCAGGTAGTGTGGTTGAAAGGGTTCAATTTTAGAAAATAGAGTAGGGAAAGCTTGGCTATCATGAATATTGCCTGCTTCAACTGTATAAGCCAATGCCCAACCGTGCTTATCACAAGCTACCTGAGCAGAATAGGCAAATACTTCCTTATGCTCACCCTTATGAAACCACGATAAGCCATATTGACTTCGATTTCCTTGATAGTTTGACGCATGGACCGAATACCATAGAGGCACTGAATAAGAGGGATTTTAACCAGCATGACAGGATCTAAACTCGGACGACCATTATCGGTTGAGTAGGTGTCCTCTACCAACTCATAAATGAAGTTAAAATCAATCACCTCATCAACTTGACGAAGGAAATGATCAATTGGAACAAGGTCATCAGTGTATAGAAACCATATTGATTGCGGTTGTAATCTGGTTTTTCCTTATGAAGCATAGCCAAACCTCCTCATACTAGATACTTTAATTATACTCCTATTCACAAAGAAAAGCCCTTAGAAACCTAATTCCAAGGACTTTGTCTTCAGTCTGAAATTCCGTTGAGTATTCTCAGCGGAATTTTTATTTATTGGGGTTAAAATCACAAGTTGACTCATGGTCATTGACCAGGCCTGCTGCTTGTAAGAAGGAGTATACACAGACAGGGCCGACAAACTTGAAGCCTCGTTTTTTCATGTTTTTGGAAATGATCTCAGATAGGGCTGTCTTGGCGGGTGCTTGGCGATAGTCAGGTATTGTGTTATGAATCGTCTTCCCATCAACAAAGGACCAGATATAACTGTCAAAGCTGCCAAATTCTTCCTGAACAGCGAGAAAGGCCAGGGTATTGCTTCTAGTCGCAAAGATTTTCAGGCGATTGCGGACGATGTCTGGATTGAGCAAAATTTCTTCCAGTTTCTCATCCGTCATCTTGGCAACTCGATGGTAGTCATAATCATGGAAGGCTTGCTTAAAAGCAGCTCGTTTATTGAGAATGGTTTCCCAGGAGAGGCCGGCCTGATAGGTTTCCAAGCACAACAACTCAAAAAGCGCCCGCTCGTCATGGAAGGCCCGCCCCCACTCTTTATCATGGTAGTCAACATATAGAGGATTGGTCATTTTAACCCAACCACATCGATTGGTCATGGGAACTCCTTTCCAGTTTTGAGTGTCAAAGCAATCATACTTAGCGTATTACTTCATCAACATTTTAAGCGCAGATTTAATATAATTCTCAGCAGTTTCGGTAGTGCCATCAAAGAAGGCACGAATTTTCTTGATTTCGGTCGCCTTGTAGCCGAGAGCCAATAGGGCTTCCATGGCTTCATCCAGGGCAAGGTTGCCTGCTGGGGCACTTGGTGCCGTATTGCCAGCTTCGACGGTCACATCCACAAACTTACCAGCCAAGTCCAGCACCATCTGCTGGGCTGTTTTTTTGCCGATTTTAGGAAATTTGGTCAGATAGGTGATGTTTTGCTGATCGATGGCACGAACCAGGCCTTCATTGTCATCGACAGCGATGATAGCTAAAGCTGTGGTTGGACCGATACCAGATACGGAAATCAGGCGCAGGAAAACATCCTTCTCACTTTCTGTTTCAAAGCCATAAAGAAGATGGGCGTCTTCGCGGATAACCTGATGGGTATAGATGGTAAGACCCTGATTGACAGATTCACTGTAACGATAGGGATTGGCAACTTGGAGAATATAGCCGATACCAGCCACTTCTAGGACGATGTATTTTGCAGTAATTTTGGTCAATCGACCTTTAAGGTATTCAAACATTTAAAAAACTTTCTTTCTTGAATGAGCGGATTTGACAATCAGGATCATACTGGATGCAGCAATTAGTACAAATAAAGTGAGCACGCCAGATTTTCCTGTAAAGTAACTGAGCGATAGCATAAAGGAGGCTAAAATAGTTCCCAGGGGATTGGTCATAGAGAGAAAGCCAGAGTAGGACCCAACCTTATCCTCATCCATCATTTCAGCCCTAAGAACCTGTCCAGCTGGAATCATAATCATTTCACCGATGGTATAGAGAAATACCATGATGAGAATGGGCCAAACGGAGTCAAAAACCATGGTGAAGAAGAGTCCTGTACTGAAAAGACCAGCACCCAAAAGGTATTGGGGAATCAGCTTCATCTTTTTGGTCCAGCGATTAACCGTTGTCATAAGAAGAACAATCATAACCGTATTGACCAAAATAGCTAAACTCAGCATCTTAGCTCCGGTCAACTCCTGACCAAAGAAAGGGACTTTCATAAAATGTTCCTTAAAATGAACTGGAATATAATTATCTAGTTGTTTCCAAACGGCACTACTGAGCAACATACCCAAGGTGTAGAGCAAAAATGTTCGATCCTCAAGGACTTGGCCATAGTTTTTAAAAGTGGATAGGATACCGGCACCATGCTGAAATTTGAGGTGTTTGGGTTTGGTTTCCCCGAATTTAAAATACATGATGAGAAAAGTAACCAAGGCAATCAGGCTCATCCCCACTAACAATTGGAAAAAGTGATGATCATAAAAGACACCTGCTATCCCAGCACCCAACATAACCGAAATATTAATGAGCCAATAGCTCATGGTATAAACAAAACGCCGATTGGTCATATCTGTCAGATCAATAATCATGGCATCAAAAGCTGGTTGGAAAAAATTGGACATGACCTCCGCGATTAATAGACCCAAGTAAGTCAGCATAGGCATGGTTTGAATAGGACTGTTGGCCATGGTCATGAGGATATAGCCAATCAAAACACCAAAATTTCCCAAGTCACTGACTTTTTTTCGCCCCCAAGAATCTGCTAGATGTCCCCCGTAGAGAGAGGCGAAGAAACCCGCAACTTGGGTAATCATCAGTAACATCCCTGTCCAAAAAGCTCCAAAATATTGGACAAAATAGATTGCCATATAAGGAAATACAGCTGCCCCCAACATAATGGAAAAAAACTTGAGCCCCTCCCGCATCTGAATCTGCTTGGGTAGGGCAAAAAACTCTTTCATCATCTTCTCCTATAGTAACCATACCATTGTATCACCAAAAAATGGTCTTGGAGACCATTTCCACGGGCCGAAAGAACACTAGAATGGATTCCACTCTATGCAAAAGGTTTTTCCCACTTTTCTCAAAAAAATCCTTATCCTCTTTGGAAATCAAAGTTATACTTTCTTAAAAATTTTTGCCGACCACTAGGTAGGTCTAAGTTCCGTTGCTTGGCATACCTTTGATTTTCTTTAAGGATTAATATTTCCCCAATTCCCGTAAACTGCTATGGTTTTCCTGGATCCGGCGGAACATTTTTTCCATATCAGACTTGCTAAAGTGGACAAGGACTGGACGACCGTGAGGACAATTATAGGGATTTTTGCAGAGGGCCAATTGACGCAACAAATCACGCGCCGAGTAATCATCTAGGGCATGATTGGCTTTGATACTACGTTTACAAGACATCATAATGGCTAACTCTGCCCGGTATTTCTTGATAGAAACTTCGTTGGTTAAGAGTAGCATGTCGCAAATCTCATAGATTCCAGATTCAATCTCTTCCTCTTTCATCCAGATAGGATGTTCTCGCAGAATAAACTGGTTGACACCATACTCTTCCAGGTTGACACCAACTTGACGCAAGAGATCCATTTTCTGGGACAAAAGTAGGGCGTCATTGCCTGGAAAATCAAAGATATAGGGTACTAGAAGCTGCTGGGCAGAATTGTCAACTTGACCGATTTTTTCTCTGTAATATTCATACTTGACCCGCTCCTGAGCCGCGTGTTGGTCAATGATAAAGAGCCCCTCTTTTCCTTGAGCAAAGAGATAAGTCCCGTGCATCTGACCGAAAAACTCCAACTCTGGAAAGGTCGACGTTTCCTCATGTTCCAACTGATCCACCAACTTGACCAATTCGGTTTGAGTCAGTTCGGGATGATCAGCATCCACATGTTGATTTTCTTGCCTTTGGGCAAATTGTACGCTAGCTGGTTTACTAGAACTTGTCGATTCTTCCAAGGGTTTAATGGCTTCTGCCACCGTCTCCGGTTTGAGGAAAAAGTCATTTTTGACCCTATCGTAGTAGAGATTGCTCTCCCGCAAGGGGAGACTGGTCTGTTCAGCTTGAACCTTGGTTCGAGTGCTAGACTTGGCCAGATTTTCAAGGGCATCTGGAATCAACTCCTGCTCAGAAAGAGCCTTGGCAATAGCCTGGCTAATCAGAGTCATCAGTTCCTTTTCCTTGGAAATGCGGACTTCTTGTTTGGTCGGATGGACATTGACATCAGCCAAGTAGGGGTCAATCTGGATATCAATAACTGCAATGGGGAAACGACCCACCATGAGTTTGCTGCCATAACCCTCCAAGATCGCTCGATTGAGTAAGAAATTCTTGATATAGCGACCATTGATGAGGATAGTGATGTAATTGCGATTGGCGCGGGTCAACTCAGGTAGACTGACATAGCCAGATACTTGAAAATCTAAATCATCTGCTTGGATTTCCACCATCTTTTTAGCTGTCGCAATCCCATAGACACCGGCAATGGCTTGACGGAGGTCTGCTTTTCCGCTAGTCTGCAGGAGAGTCCGGTCTTCATTGATGAGACAAAAAGCAATTTCTGGATGGGCCAGACTGAGGCGGTTGACTACATCGATGATATGAGACAGTTCGGCCTGCTGACTCTTGATATACTTGAGGCGAGCAGGAGTGTTATAAAAAAGATCCTCGACAGTCATTTGGGTGCCGACCGGTCGACTAATGGTTTCTTCACGCACCACTTCCCCACCTTTTGATTCTACTAACCAGCCGTGAGCACTCTCAGCGGTCGCCGTCTGAACGGTCATGCGGCTAACAGAGGCGATAGACGGCAGGGCCTCCCCACGAAAACCAAGGGTTCGAATGCGAAAAAGATCCGCATGACTCTTAATTTTGCTAGTAGCATGACGACGAAGAGCGAGCTGGACTTCATCTGGAAGAATGCCCGAGCCATTATCTGTTATTTCAATAGTTTTAAGACCAGCCTCCTCAATGCGAATGTTAATTTGATTGGAGCCCGCATCGATAGCATTTTCCAGCAACTCCTTGACCACACTAGCAGGACGCTCAATCACTTCACCGGCAGCAATCTGGTTGGCCAGCACTTCTGGCAATTCAATAATATGTGTCATCGTTTGTATCCCATCTACTTAGATTGCTGATGTTCTTTCATCACCGAACGAAGGCTAAATCCACAAAAAATAGCAAAAATCAGAGGTAGAAGTACCTGTGACCAGTCAAATCCCGTCACTATATTATAGATAACATAGAGACTGTTGAACAAAAGAAAGAAGCCGTAAAACACCATTTGAAATTTCTTCATAGTTACCTCGAGCATTTCATTTCTTCTATTGTAACAAAAATCCCTTACTTTTCCAAAGAACGATTGATGCAGTTCCCCTAATGATATTTTTGATACTCAAAGAAAAGCAAAAACAGCCCACGAGGAACTGTTTGCTTATTTCTCTGCTTCTTCTATCTTCTTTTCAATGGTTGGCAACATTATCAGACAGATACCACTAGCTAGAGAGCCAATGATAACTGGTATAAAGCGGTACCAAGGATGAGACTGAAGTAGGTGTACTCCCAAAACCAATGCAGAAAGCACTAGAATTAGGATGAGTAAATAGCGAAGTTGTCGAATTTTCTTCTTCAATTTGTCGTCCATATCCCCACCCTCCCGACTATAGTTTCTGCTTGAGGGCCGCTAGGGCATTCATGGCTTCCATAGGCGTCATATTGTAGACATCCAAGTCCTGCAGGGCAGTGATAACTGGGTGTTCAGGGACAAAGAGATCGAGTTGTTGGTTGGTTAATAGTGATGGAGCCTCTTTGCTTGGCGAAACCTGAGCAGATTGTTTTTCCAATTCTTGGAGAATATGGTCTGCCCGTTGCAACAATGATTCGGGTAGTCCAGCAATCTTAGCCACATGAATCCCGTAAGACTTATCAGCTGGTCCTGCCGCAATCTTGTGGAGGAAGGTGACCTGACCATTTTTTTCCAAGGTAGACACATGGACATTTTCAAGGTGATATAGTTCTTGATCCAGACTGGTTAATTCATGGTAGTGGGTCGCAAAAAGAGTCTTGGCACCAATATGGTTGTGGATGTGTTCGATAATCGCTTGAGCCAGGGCCATGCCATCATAGGTAGCTGTTCCACGTCCTAGCTCGTCAAAGAGGATGAGGGAATCTGAACTGGCCAGTCGGACGGCCTTGTTGGCCTCCATCATCTCCACCATAAAGGTCGATTGACCACTAATCAAGTCATCCGCAGCCCCAATACGAGTAAAGATGGCATCGAAGATGGGTACATCAGCTTGGTCAGCTGGAACAAAGGAACCCATCTGTGCCATAATCACAATAATGGCTAACTGGCGCATATAGGTGGACTTCCCACTCATATTGGGACCGGTTATCAACTGCATGTGGGTCTGGTCGTCCAGATTTACTGAGTTTGGAATGTAGGACTGGGCTCCCATGACCTTTTCCACTACCGGGTGGCGTCCATTTTCGACAGCGATGGTGCGACTAGCTGTAAAGTTAGGTCGTACCAGATGCTGGAGCTCTGCCACCACAGCAAAGGATTGGAGGACATCGACAGTCGCTAAGGCCTTGGCCAGCGACTGGAGCCGTCCGATATACTTTTCTACTTCCTGGCGAATCCGCATGAAAATCTCGTACTCCAGATTTGAAGATTTATCACGCGCTTCCAACATTTGACCTTCAATTTTAGCCAATTCTTCCGTTCCATAGCGTTCTGAGTTTTTCAGTGTAGCCTTACGGAAAAAATGGTCCGGCACTTGACCTAAGTTGGAATTGGTCACATGGAAATAGTAGCCATCCTTTTTATTGTAATCAATTTTGAGATTGTTGATGCCAGAACTGGCCCGCTCTTTGGCTTCCATTTCTGCAATCCAGCCCGTTCCTTCGCGCATGACGATACGGTACTGGTCCAATTGTTGGTCAAAACCCGTTTTGATGATATTGCCTTCGCTGATTGTTCCTTGGGCATCCGGATCAATGGCGGCACTTATCAGCGCATGCAATTCTGGGATAGCGTCCAATTGGGCAATCAGTACGGCCAGAGATGGATGATTGATCTGCTCTAGGATAGCCTTGATAGCAGGGACATTGCCTAGGGTTTGAGCCAACTGCAAGAGGTCTTTCGGCAAGGTTTTACCAAAAGAAACTCGACTGGCTAAACGTTCGATATCATAGACACCTTTGAGGCTCTCGGTCAAATCGCTACGTTCAAAGAAGGAATCTAGGAAAACCTGAACAATATTCTGGCGCTCCAAAATGCGCTCTTTATCCACCAGTGGACGGTCAATCCAAGTCCGCAAGAGGCGCATGCCCATGGCTGTTTTGGTTTGGTCCATGAGCCAGTAAAGACTGCCATGCTTCTTGCCTGTCCGACCGTTTTCCAGCAGATCCAAACTTGCTTTTGTCGCATAGTCCATCTGCAGGTAATCCTTGATTTCATAGCGTTGAATCTTCTGTAAATGAGACAATTCTCTCAACTGAGTTCGATGAACATAGCGGAGGAGTTTTCCAGCAACGGTCTTTTCCACAGGCGAGAGAGATGGATTGATTAGCTGAATGTCTTCCGCTACTTCTTTTTCAAGGGACAAAAGCAGATTCATTTGATTGCCGAGAATAGCTTGCTGATCTTCTGTCAAATCAAAACCTAGCACTAGTTCACGAGCTCGCAAATTCCGAACTTCACCACAGACTGCAGCGAAATCACTTAGTTTAGTGACAAAAAATTGACCGGTTGTGAGATCCATATAAGAAAGGGCGTATTCCGCACCAGCATGATCAAGGGCTACTAGGAAGTTGCTTTCTGAGTCCGTTTTAGTAGAGTCCACTACCGTCCCCGGCGTGACAATTTGCACAACAGCCCGTTTGACGACACCAACTGCCTGTTTCGGATCTTCCATCTGTTCAGCAATGGCTACCTTGTGCCCCAATTCAACCAGTGTATCAATGTATTGTTGAGCAGCATGATAGGGAACCCCTGCCATGGGAATAGGATTTTCTGCATTCTTATTGCGACTGGTCAAGGTCAACTCTAAAATCTGTGCCGCCTCAACTGCATCATCATAAAATAATTCGTAAAAGTCTCCCATGCGAAACAGTAAAAAAGCATCTGGATGCTGAGCTTTAATATCCAGATACTGTTGCATTCCAGGAGAAATTTTTTCTTTTATCATGAAATATCTTCCTCTAAAAATCGTGTAATTTCTTCTTCAAAGAGTTCTGCTGCCTCCTCATCACGGCAAATCACCAAGAGTGTATCTGCTCCAGCTACCGTCCCCAGAATCGTATCTGGTTTTTCTGCATCAATGATATTGGCCATAAGCGCAGCTTCACCCAATTCAGAATGGAGCACTAAAATAAAACTGGCGCGTTGTACCTTATAAGCATACTCTGCTAGAAGTTGTGTAAAGGAGCGCTCTCTTTCTTCTGCAGATAAAGCATAGAAAGATTGTCCATTTTCATAAGCTTTGATCAAACCAATTTCTCGTAGATCCCGTGAAAGGGTCGTTTGTGTAACAACAATACCATTTTTTCTTAAATTGGTTTGGATATCTGCCTGACGACCAATCTTATTTTCCTGAACCATCTGTTTGATGAGTTCCTGTCTTGCTGCTTTATTCATTATTCACCTCGTATTGTATAATTATCAGTATTATACCAAATTTTAGGGCTTTTTTCATTTTTTGTGGTAAAAATATGGTAGAATAGAAGGAAGAAATCTGGAGGTCATTCAATGAATCACAAAACACTTGTTGCTGAGAGATTGGCTGCTCTTATTCCAAGTTTAGAAACAGAGCAAATTTTAGCCCTTTTAGAAAAACCAAAATCATCTGAGATGGGGGACCTAGCCTTCCCTGCTTTTTCTTTAGCCAAGCTTGAACGTAAGGCTCCGCAAGCTATTGCAAGCGACATCGCTGAAAAAATAGATACTAGTGGCTTTGAAAAAGTTGTGGCAACTGGTCCTTACATCAACTTCTTTCTGGACAAGGCCGCTATTTCTCACGATATTTTAAAATCTGTTATCACTGAAAAAGCGGACTACGGCCAACAAGACTTAGGTCACGGTCGCAACGTTACCTTTGACATGTCAAGCCCAAATATCGCTAAACCGTTCTCAGTTGGACATCTCCGTTCAACAGTAATTGCAGATGCCTTGGGCCATATCTACTCAAAACTCGGATACAACTCTATCCGCATCAATCACCTAGGCGACTGGGGAAAACAATTCGGTATGCTGATTGTAGCCTATAAACTTTGGGGCGATAGAGACGTAATCGAGGCCAATCCGATCGATGAACTTCTCAAACTGTACGTCCGCATCAATGCAGAAGCCGATGAAAATCCTGATTTGGATGAACAAGCGCGTCAATGGTTCAAGAAATTAGAAGATGGCGATCAGGAAGCTTGGGACTTATGGCAATGGTTCCGTGATGAAAGTTTGGTCGAGTTCAACCGCATTTATGACAAATTGGATGTCTCCTTTGACTACTTCCACGGTGAAGCCTTTTATAACGACAAGATGGACGAAGGCATCCAAATCTTGGAAGATAAGAACTTGCTAAAAGAATCCAAGGGAGCTCAAATCGTCAACCTGGAAAAATATGACTTACCTCCAGCTTTGATCAAAAAATCGGATGGTGCAACTCTCTACATCACACGTGATATGGCCACTGCTATGTACCGCCAACGCACTTTTGACTTTGCCAAAAATATCTACGTAGTTGGTCAAGAGCAATCTCACCACTTCAAACAACTTAAGGCCGTTCTTAAAGAAATGGGCTTTGACTGGTCAGATGACATGGTGCATGTCTCTTTCGGCTTGGTCACCAAGAACAAGAAGAAATTGTCTACACGTAAAGGCAATATCATCCGCTTGGAACCAACTCTTGACGAGGCTGAAGCGCGTGCCTTAACCCAAATTGAGGCCAAAAATCCAGACCTAGAGAACAAGGAAGCTGTGGCCCACTCTGTTGGTGTGGGAGCTGTGAAATTCTATGACTTAAAATCAGACCGCGACAACGGTTATGACTTTGATCTAGAAGCTATGGTCTCTTTTGAGGGAGAAACGGGTCCATACGTACAGTATGCTTACGCTCGTATCCAATCTATCTTGCGCAAGGCTGACTTTGTAGCAAAGAGCGATGCTGATTATAGACTCAGCGATGCTGAAAGTTGGGAAATTATCAAGCTTCTCCAAGAATTTCCAAATATGGTGGAGCGTGCCGCAGACAAGTATGACCCATCCATCATTGCCAAATACGCTATCAACTTAGCGCAAGCCTTCAATAAATACTATGCTCATACCCGTATCCTGGATGAAAATCCAGAGCGTGATAGTCGCCTAGCACTGGCCTACGCAACAGGTATTGTCCTCAAAGAAGCACTCCGCCTCCTCGGCGTCGATGCTCCTGAAAAAATGTAAAAGAAAAACTTGATTTCTTCATACAAAGGAATCAAGTTTTTTCATTTAGATATCTGTTGCTGTTTGACTCATATCTGGAGTAACTTTTGGTTTTCTTACCAAGAAGAAAACAGTGACACCAAAATAGATAACAAAGAGCAAGATGTTGATGCCATAGCCCATCAGAGCGGCTGACTTAGTAAAACCCTGCATTTCTGCGGTTTCATGAATCTTTGAAATCTGATTTGTACCGATAAAGGAATAGGTAAAATAGATAAGAGTGCCAAAGAGATAGGCGATATAGGTGTAGGATGCTTTTTCGTTAGCCTTTTTGAAAAGAAAGACAATAGTAGCGATTAAGATAGCAAAAAGTGCCACTACCAGGATTTTGTTGATAATATTGGTGGTAAATGCATTGCTAGCTTTTGACATACCAATAATACCATCCAAATCACCACCAGTGATACCAGCAGCTTCCAAGCCTGAACGAATTTGTGCTTCATCAAATTTCGAGAAAAATACAGTGTATATCCTCAATACACTAGCAATCAGTGATAGGACGGCAAAAATGTATAAGTGAATCGGTTTTTTCATGTGAATCTCCATTTCTTTTTGTACTAATTTGTTGATACAATTATAAACCTTCATCTGAGACTTGTCAACCAAAAATTGAAAACGTTTTTCAGAAAGTGCAAGGAAAGAAGCTGGGTGAAAACTTCGTAATATAGTAAAAGGCATAGGATCACGTTAGTAAAACGTCCAATCTATGCCTTTTTAAATTATTCATTCTTCAAAAGAAAGACAGGGACTTGAGTTTTTCTCATAGTCTCAGTAGCAACGCTTATCCAAAGATTAGGATAGCTTCCAAATATCTTCATTGTACTGAGCGATAGTCCTGTCAGATGAGAAGAAGCCTGCTTTGGCAATGTTGACAATCACCTTGTCCAACCAAGCATCGCGGTCTTCGTAATCCGCAAGCATTTTTTCCTTGGTAGCAATGTAGTCTTCCAAATCAAGAAGGGTCATGAACCAGTCTTTGACAATCAGTTCATTATGGAGACGATAAAGTCGTTCATGGTTTCCCAAAGCCAGCAAATCACTGCTTACAATGAAGTCAACCAATGGTTTAATGCCTTCTTGCTCATAGAAGCTGTGAGCCACATAACTTTCTGTCGCGTAGAGGTCGATGACAGTTTGGCTATCTTTCCCAAAGATATAGATATTTTCAGAACCAACCAGTTCATGGATTTCCACATTGGCGCCATCATCAGTACCCAAGGTCAAAGCACCATTGAGCATGAATTTCATATTCCCTGTACCAGAGGCTTCTTTTGAAGCCAGAGAGATTTGCTCTGAAATATCAGCTGCTGGAATCAGGAAGCTGGCTGCGGTGACATTGTAGTTTTCCACCATGACAACTTGCAAATGTGGACTAACAGCTGGATCATTGGCAATCAATTCTGACAGACAAAGAATCAAGTGAATGATATCTTGGGCAATGGTGTAAGCTGGTGCCGCCTTACCACCAAAGATAACAGTCAATGGTCGTTCTGGAATATTGCCGGCCTTGATGTCCAAGTATTTATAAATGACATAGAGGGCATTCATCTGCTGGCGTTTGTACTCATGCATCCGCTTGATTTGAATATCAAAGATAGAATCTGGATTGACCGTAACTCCTTGATGACTTTGAAGATAGCGTTGGAGTTTCCGCTTATTGTGAGTCTTGATAGCTTCCAACTCTGTTTTAAGCGAATCTTTTTCTTGGATATCCAGCAAGGTTTCTAATTCACTAGCATCATGATGATAACCATGTCCCAAGAGTTCATCCAAGTAGCGAGAAAGACGTGGATTACAGTGCATCAGCCAACGACGGAAAGTGATCCCATTGGTCTTGTTGTTAAATTTTTCTGGATAGAGGTCATAGAAGACTTTGAGTTCAGAAGATCTAAGGATATCCGTATGGAGAGCGGCCACCCCATTAACAGAATAGCCATAGTGGATATCCATATGAGCCATATGAACCCTACCCGATGAGTCAATGATATGAGTTTCTGAATCAGCAACAGACAGCTTGATGCGACGGTCTAATTCTTGGATGATTGGTACCAAATGTGGCACAACCTCTTCCAAGAAGTCTAATGGCCATTTTTCCAAGGCTTCTGCCAAGATAGTATGGTTGGTATAAGCCGTCATGGACTTGACAATTTCAACTGCCTCATCCATATTGATGCCTTTTTCTGTCAGGAGACGGATCATTTCTGGAATAACCAGTGATGGGTGCGTATCATTGATTTGAATGACTGCATAGTCTGCCAAGTCATGGAGGTTACTTCCTTTTTCGAGAGCCTCATCAATGATTAGTTGGGCAGCATTTGAGACCATGAAGTATTGTTGGAAAATACGGAGCAACTCGCCTTGACGGTCTGAATCATCTGGGTAGAGGAAAAGGGTCAAGTTTTTCAAGATATTGGTCTTATCAAAGTTGATGCCATCTCTAATGATGCTACTGTCAACACAGCCTAAGTCAAAAAGACGAAGACGATTCTTTGTTTCTGTTTTATAGCCAGGCACATCAATATCGTACAAAGTAGACTCTAATTTAAAGTGAGCAAAGGGTACTTCATAGGTTTTGCTTGATTTTTCCAACCAAGATTCATCCGTCATCCAGTCATTGGGTTGGGTAAATTGTTGGTTGTCACGAAAGACTTGCTTGAAGAGTCCAAAATGATAATTGAGACCGACGCCATCTCCATTGAGACCCAAGGTGGCAATCGAATCTAAGAAACAGGCGGCTAAACGCCCCAAACCACCATTCCCCAGAGATGGCTCCATTTCCATACTTTCAATTTCAATCAAATCCTTGCCTGCATCTGCTAACTGGCTTTTGACATCCTCGTAAAGGCCCAGATTGATGAGGTTATTTGACAAGAGTTTCCCAATCAAAAATTCCGCAGAGATATAATAGACTTTTTTCTTGCTAGAATTGTTGGGTTTTGAGTTTGAACTCTGTTTGCTCAAGTCCAAAAGCGCATAGTAGAGCTCTTCGTTACTGGCTTCCTGAATGGTCTTATCATATTTATCCCTTACCAATTTCTGTAAATCAATCATTATCTGTGATACTCTCTTTCTTATTTTTCATTATTTTTTTGTTGCTGCGGCGATACGTTCTTGTCAAATCCAAGAGGTTTTCTTCCACTTGATCCGTTAATTGTTCCGCAGTCATCCGCCACACCCAGTTCCCACCCAGTGTGTTTGGTAGGTTCATCCGCGCACTTGCATCCAAGTCCAAAAGGTCCTGCATGGTCGCAATAGCCATAAAGGCTACAGATGAGAAGAGCATGCGCAACATGGTGTGGTTGATGGTCTCATCCGGTCTACGATTACTATAGTCATCTAAGAAGGCACGCGCTTCCTTGGTTACCATTTCCTCTTCGTACCAACCTTTAATAGTGTGATTATCATGGGTACCAGTGTAGGCTGCTACATTGTTTCGATGATTATGAGGCAACTCAATACTGTCACCTTCTGGATCAAAAGCGAACTGCAAAACTTTCATGCCTGGGAAGCCTGTAGTCTCTCTGAGTTCAATTACCTTATCCGTCACAGAGCCCAAATCTTCCGCAATAATATTGAGGTCTCCTAGGGCTTCCTTTATGGTCGCAAAGAGCTCAAAACCAGGAGCTTCGACACGGTAACCGTTAACAGCCGTCTCTTCTCCTGCTGGAATTTCCCAGAAAGAAGCAAAACCGATAAAGTGGTCGATTCTTACCACATCATAGAGTTTAAAGTTTTCTCTCATCCGGTCAATCCACCAGCTAAAGCCATCTTCTTTCATCACATCCCAATCATAGATAGGATTGCCCCAAAGTTGACCGATCTCTGAAAAAGCATCTGGAGGACAACCAGCCACTACACTCGGACGCCCCTCTTCGTCTGTCTTGAAAAATTGAGGATTGGCCCACATATCTGCTGAATCTGCAGCAATGTAGATAGGCATATCGCCAACAATTTCAATTCCTTTTTTATTGGCATACTCTTTCAATAGTTGCCATTGTTTAAAGAAAAGATATTGGGTAATCCGATGGTAGTCAATCTCCTCTGCCAAGCGCTGACGATAAGCTTCCAAAGCAGCAGGCTCTCGCAAGCGGATAGCATTGTCCTCCCATTCTGTCCAAGGCTGATTGTCAAAGGACTCTTTGATAGCCATGTATTCGGCAAAAGTATGGATCCAGAAAGCGTTTTCTTCTAAGAAAATAAAAAAATCATTAGGCAGCCCTTTCGCTTTCATTTTGGAAACTGCTTTTTCTAGGAGTGGTCTACGCGTTTGAAAAACTGTGGCATAGTCAACTTCACTGGGTTTGTCCCCGAAATGAAGCCCTTCAAGGTCCTGCTCCATTAACAAGCCGTCCTTAATCAAGATCCCCAAATCAATAAAATGAGTATTTCCTGCAAAGGCTGAAAAAGATTGATAGGGCGAATCCCCATAACTAGTTGTTCCTAAAGGTAGAATTTGCCAGTAGCGTTGTTCGGTCCGAACCAAAAAATCAACAAAATCAAAAGCCTCCTGACCAAGTGACCCGATCCCGTATTTGCCTGGCAAAGAAGAGATATGCATTAAGACTCCGCTTTGACGTTCTTTCATATGGATGCACCCCAATTTCATATTTGTTATCGTAAACGCAAACGTTTGCTTTGTCTTTATTATATAATGATAACGCTAACAAATCAAGTAAAAATTTTTATTTTTTTGAAAGAAGTTATTTTACAGGATTTTTCTACTATTATATATCTATTTTTCTGAAATTATTTTTAAATTTTTTTTGAAAAAACGAACAAAAGCTCTTGCAAACGTATTCATTTTATAGTAGACTAGCATTGTAAAGAAAACGTTTGCGTTATACGCGAATCCATCAATATGCAGAAAGGATATAAACTTTAATGGAACTTTCGGCAATTTATCATCGTCCCGAGTCTGAATATGCCTATCTTTATACAAAAGACGCTATGCACATTCGCATACGTACTAAAAAAGATGATATTTCGTGCATTAATCTCCACTACGGTGATTCTGTTATTTTTCACGAAGACTCTTATGAGCACCAAGTCTCAATGACGAAAGTTGCTTCTGACAATCTATTTGATTATTGGCAAGCAGAGGCCCAAGTTGAGTTTGCTCGCATTCAGTACATATTTGAAATTGAGGCTCTAGACCATCAAAAAGTTCTTTATGGCGATCGAGGAGTAGTTGAATTTACAGATGAAAATTTTAACTTTTTCATGAATGGATTCAAACTTCCCTATTTTCATGAAGTTGACCGATGCAAGGTTCCTGAATGGGTAGCAAGTACTGTTTGGTACCAAATTTTCCCTGAACGATTTGCCAATGGTAATCCTAGTTTATCTCCTGAAAATAGCTTGCCTTGGGATTCAAAGAAATCTCCTCAGAACGGTGATTTCTTTGGCGGTGATCTACAAGGTGTCATAGATAAACTTGATTATCTGGAAGATTTGGGAATTACAGGCCTATACTTCTGCCCTGTCTTTGAAGCACCAAGCAACCATAAATATGATACCCTTGATTACTTTGAAATTGACAAACATTTTGGAGATAAAGAAGTATTTAAAAAAATGGTTGACGAAGCTCATGCCAGAGGAATGAAGGTCATGTTAGATGCGGTATTTAATCACATCGGATACTCTTCTCCACAATGGCAAGATGTCTTACAAAATGACGAAAAATCCGCATATAAAGATTGGTTCCATATCCAACAGTTCCCCGTTACGAAGGATAACTTAGGAAACAATCGTCAGTTGACTTACCATGCTTTTGCCTTTCAAGGGCATATGCCTAAGTTGAATACAGCAAATCCTGAAGTTAAAGAATATTTACTCAGTATTGCTACTTATTGGATTGAACATTTCGATATTGATGCTTGGAGATTGGATGTTGCAAACGAGATTGATCACCAATTTTGGAAAGATTTCCATAGGGCTGTAACTACTCAGAAATCTGATTTGTATATTTTGGGTGAAATTTGGCACTCCTCACAACCTTGGTTAAATGGCGATGAATTTCACGCTGTCATGAATTACCCGCTTTCAGAAAGTGTTAAAGACTACTTTTTGAGAAAAGGGCTCTCAACTAACCGTTTCGTTTCAGACATTCAAAGTCAGTCCATGTACTACAGACGTCAAGTTGCTGAAGGAATGTTCAACCTGTTGGATTCTCATGATACCGAACGGATTTTAACCACGGCCAAAGGGAACATCAACGCTGTTAAATCAGCATTAGCATTTCTCTTCCTTCAATTAGGTACTCCATGTATCTACTATGGAACCGAAGTTGGACTCACAGGAGAACACGATCCTGATTGTCGAAAAGTAATGCCTTGGGAACCGGCGGATCAAAATCTAGAACTCTTGAACTTCATGAAAGAGTTGATTGCTCTTCGGAAACAACACCAAAACGTTATCCAATTTGGAGAATTCACACTTTCACAAGGAAAAGATGGTTTATTGAGGATTCACTATTCTCTTGGTGAAACACAACTAACCGCTTTCTTTAATCAAACAAACAAGTCTTTACCTATTTCCCTCAAAGGTAAAACTCTACTTTCTATTAATACTAAAAAAAATACAATCTCTTCTTGCACTCTCCACACTGATGGAGCTATAATTTTAGGATGTAATCTGTGAGGAGGCATTCTATATAAAAAGTCAATAGGAAATTCTAAAAAATAAAAAAACACCCTCACTGCGATAAACTTGATAACCAAGTTAGACAATCGTCTGGAGGATGCACCTATCATTTTACTACTTTTAGTCTAAAAGCTCAATTTTAGACACGCAAAAAATCTTGCCCTTGAGCAAGTTTTAAAAATAATTCTTGATTTTATAGTTTTTACCTTAGTTTAGCCTCGTCAAAGGTTTGCTTGGTTTTGAGCAGATGGTAAATAATACGAGTCAATTTTTTGGCGACATGTGTTACAGCTACGTTGTAGTGCTTACCTTGGCTTATTTTCAATCTTAAATAGGCTTTAAAATGCGGAGAATAAATCGAGATGAGTTTAGCAGCTTGTATTAGAGCATATCTCAGATAAGACGAGCCTCGCTTTACCATATGGCCAGTATTATCCATTTGTCCTGATTGGTAAATAGCAGGATCTAATCCTGCGAAAGCTTGAAGTTGATTTGGATTTTTGAAGTTATTAATAGTCTTAATTTCAGCTAGAATCATAGCACCAAGGCGGCTTCCGATTCCAGGAATAGAGGTGATGGGAGACTCTAATTCAGCCATCAAGAGATTCATTTCTTCTTGAACTTGGTTAATCTGTTTATCGTAGTGTTTAATGGTTTCAATTAATTGTACTAGTTCTAAGGATAAAGCAGGTGAAGCATTACCAATAGTCTGTTTGGCTGCTTCTTGTATTTGATGAGCCTTATCAGCGGTTAGACGTTTAATTTTAAGTAATGATGAGAAGTGAGCACGAGCTAACTTTTGTGGAGAAGGATAATTGGTTAGTAAGTTATAGATAAACTGATTATGAAGATTACTAACAATTCCGTGGAGTTCAGGGAAAATAATATCAAGCAATCTGATGTATAAGTTCTTGCATTTGGATCGTGACTGGATTAAACGATTTTGATAGCGTGTGAGCTCTTTTAACTCATCCATTAATTTGTCTGTTTGATAATATTCAGGCGTGATATCAGACCGTAGTTTACGAGCAATTAAAAGAGCATCTTTCCTATCAGTCTTAGTTTTTCTGAGAGACTGTGATTTGGCAAATTCCTTGATAATAAGAGGATTATAAGCGAAAACAGTATATCCCAACTCTCTTAAGAAAGCAATGATGTTATAGCTATAATGTCCTGTACTTTCAAGTGCTATCTGGACATCTTTTGTGATAGGAGAGAGCTGTTTTAGTTTGAGTTTAAGCTGATGAAAGCCTTGATAAGAATTGGCAAATCTGTAGTTAATTATTATTGTTTCTCCAGTTTCATCAATGCAAGCTAAATCGTGTTTATTTTTGGCAATATCGATACCAACATAAAGCATAAGTTTCTTATTCCTTTCAAAGTGAATAGTAGCTGTTGTTCGTTCCACGCACTCTTTGTCTTGTATCCTTACATAAGATAAAACGTCAAAGCGATTGGAAATGATTACTAATCCACAGCGCTGAACTAAGTATAAAACAAATCTAAAAAATAATTAAGAAAGGGTTTATACTGGCGGGAGCTACCCGCTAATATAAATATAAGGAAATAATATGGTGTAATTTTACTGATATGTTGACTGTAGTTTTGTGTATTTTAAGAAAGGTAAAACCATGAATAAACATATATTCAAAAACATAATCACCCTCACAGCTAGCGCAACTTTACTATCCTCACTAGCATGCAATGCTCCTATTATCGTCAACGCTGATGATACCTCCTTAGCACTTGGACCTGTCACCCCAAAAGATACTATTTATCAAATTATAACTGATAGATTTTCTGATGGAAATATTGATAATAATATTCCTACAGGATTTAACAAAGAACTCTTTGATGGTTCAGGTAAAGACTTAAAACTCTACCAAGGTGGAGATTGGCAAGGCATCATTAATAAAATCCCTTATTTGAAAGAAATGGGCATTACAGCTGTCTGGATATCTGCACCTTACGAAAATCGTGACACTGAAATTCTTGATTATCAAAAGGATGGTCGCGTTGATAAATGGACAAGTTTCCATGGTTATCATGTGCGTAACTACTATGCAACAAATAAACATTTTGGAACTTTAAATGAATTTAAAGCTCTTAGAGATGCTCTCCACGAAAATGGCATAAAATTAGTTATTGATTTTGTAACAAATCATACAAGTCGCTATCAAAACCCAACAGCAAATTTTAAAGCTGAGGATGGGAAACTTTATGCACCTGATAAAACTGATTCCGGAAAATATGCTATTGATTCCGAAGGGAATCCTTACGATTTCAATAAAGACGGAATTACTGAAAATCTTATCGCTGACCCTAACAATGATACAAAAGGTTGGTTCCATCACGAAGGTGATCGTGCAGGAGATGATAGTCGTTGGGCATTCCGAAATAAAGAGCTGGGTTCCTTAGCAGATTTCTCTCAGGAAAACAAAGAAGTTGTTAGCTTTTTAGAAGGTGCGACAAACTACTGGGTTGGAATGGGAATTGATGGCCTTCGCCATGACGCTACATTACATATGAACCCTGCATTTGTTAAAGGTTTAAAAGATAATGTAGCTGAAAAAACAACGATCTCTCATTTTGGTGAATACTTCATTGGAAGGCCTGATCCTAAGTATGGAGACTATATTTATTTCCCTAAACAAACCGGTGTTAATAATCTAGACTTTGAAATGTATCGCTCATTAACATCTACTTTTGGAGACTTCAGCAAGTCAATGAAAGATTTTGGTGAAATGCTTCAATATACTCAAAAAGATTACGAGTATGAAAATCAAGCAGTAACCTTTATTGATAACCACGATGTTACACGTTTTGGCTTTGTGCAACGAGAACCAAAAGTTTATAACGCTGGACTAGCTGCACTTTTGACAAGTCGTGGAACTCCAAATATCTACTACGGAACCGAACAATATGTTCAACCTACCGATGCTAGTGACGTATCTGGCCGAGTGTTCATGGATAAAAACAGTTCCTTTAATACCAATACTACAGCATATAAATTAATTAGAGCCATATCTGATTTACGCAAAGATAACGATGCTATCGCTTACGGCGAAACAAATGTTATGTATAGTGATACTGATGTTATCGTATTCGAAAGAAAATTCTATGATGATATTGTACTGGTTGCAATCAATCGTCGTCCTGACCAAAGCTACACAATATCAAATGTACATACTAACTTGCAAAATGGCAAGTACACCGACCATTTGAATGGACTATTGAATGGGTCAGAGGCAACTGTATCCAACGGAGTTATTGCTAATCTTGAGTTGTCTGGTGGAGAGGTCAATATCTGGAGTTATAAGGATACATCTACTAAAGCTCCTAAAATTGGAGATGTCGTCTCTACAATGGGACGTGCTGGAAATACAGTGTATATCTACGGTAAAGACTTTGAAAATGCATCTAGTGTTAAATTTGGAGATGTAGAAACACCAATTTTAGAAAATACAGGTACTAAAATCAAAGTTCAAGTTCCAACAGAAGCAGTTCCAGGTTATAATAAGATTACAGTTTCAAGTTTATCTGGAACAAGCAATCAATTTGATTATAATGTCCTCTCCGGCGACCAAACTCAAGTTGTTTTCCACGTAAAAGCTGACACTAATGTCGGCGAAAATATTTACGTTGTTGGTAATATCCCTGAATTAGGAGATTGGAACCCCGACAAATGCTCAGAAGCTTTCTTAAATCCAAAACACCCAGAATGGTACCTACCTGTAAGCGTACCTGCTGGTAAGGAAATTAAGTTTAAATTTATCAAGAAGGATGCCAGTGGTAAAGTTATCTGGGAAGAAGGTATCGCTGATAGAAGCGTTGTCTCTTCAGATGACTCTGCTGGTGTTATAGACACTCCAATATATAACTGGGGTCAATAATTTCATTATTTCATAATTCAATACATTAAAATAGGAGGAAAATCGTTATGGAATTTAATTTTAAAAAAGCTGCATTCTCAGCTTTAATTGCAACATCTGTTGTATCTCTTGCTGCCTGTGGAGCTGGAAACAAGAAAGCTGACAACACATCTGAATCTAAAGAGTTGACCGTCGCTGTCGATAAACTCTACGTAGACTATATGGAAGGGATCAAAGCTGACTTCGAAAAAGAAAATGGTGTCACAGTCAATGTAAAGGCTGTTGACCAAAGCGATGTGCTTACTAACCTTCCTATCGATGGTCCTACAGGTGAATCTCCAGACGTTATGATGGCACCGTATGACCGCGTTGGTGGTCTCGGTTCAGAAGGTCACATTGCCGAAGTTACAATCAGAAATGAAGATAACTTCGATGACACAGTTAAAAACCTTGTGCAATTAGATGGCAAAACTTTTGCTGAACCATCAGTTATTGAGACATTAGTTCTCTACTACAACAAGGACCTTGTTCCAAACGCACCAAAAACTTTTGCTGATTTAGAGGCTCTTCAAAAAAACGATGCATTCAAATTTGAATCTGAAGCAGGTAAATCTACTGGTTTCCTCGCAAACTGGACAAACTTCTACTATGCTTATGGCTTGACAGCTGGTTACGGTGGCTATGCATTTGGTAAAGATGGCACTGATGCAAGCGATGTCGGTGTCGCAGCTGGCGATTCTTTGAAGGCGCTCGAATATGCTAAAACTTGGTATGACCAATGGCCACAAGGTATGAAAGACATGACCAAAGCAGGTAGCTTTGCTTCTGACCAATTTATCAAAGGTAAAGTTGGTGCATTGATTGATGGACCTTGGGTTGCTGCTTCATTCAAAGATGCAGGAGTAAACTACGGCGCAGTTAAGATTCCAACTCTTCCAAATGGTAAAGAATACAGCCCATTTGCAGGTGGTAAAGCTTGGGTCATCTCTAACTATTCTAAGAATAAAGAAGTAGCCCAAAAATGGCTGGACTATGTTACAAATGATGAAAACCAAACAGCATTCTACGAAAAAACTCAAGAAGTTCCTGCCAATGTGAATGCCCGTAAAGTCGCTTCTGAAAAAGGAACAGATATTACAAAAGCTGTAATCGAACAATTTGATAGCTCTAAACCAATGCCAAACATTCCTCAAATGGCTGAAGTTTGGGAACCATCTGCTACTATGTACTTTGATGTTGTATCTGGTAGCAAGACTCCAGACCAAGCTTCTAAAGATGCATTGAAAACAATCAAAGATGCAATTGAACAAAAGTATGGTAACTAACCTATTGTAGCAATTGGCTGAGCATTATCATGGTAATGCTCAGTTTTTGCTACTGAGGTATGAAAATAGATAGAAAGAAGGAGAATATGATAGATAAAGGGAAAACAAAAAATCCAAACTTGGCTATGTTTCTCTCTATTATCCCTGGATTGGGACAACTATATAACAAACAAGTTATAAAAGGGGGATTCTTTTTAACAATTTTTTTATTGGAAATTGTTGAAATTCTTACATTTGGAATTCGCGCAATCAACGATTTGATTACATTAGGCTCTACACCTATGGAAGATCACTCTCTGTTTATGCTCATAGAAGGGGCAATTCAGATTCTGGCCTTCATTCTAATGTTTCTACTTCATGCTGTTAGCATGGCTGATGCAAAACATACGGCCCAGTTGATTAATCGTGGCAAAAAAGTTCCCGTGACGTTGAAAGAAACATTGCTGGGGATTTATGAAAAGGGATTTGCCTATATTCTCATCATCCCTGCCTATATCACTATGATTTTTGCAATCGTCTTTCCTGTCATTGTAACGCTATTCATTGCATTTACAAACTATGATTTCCGTCATATTCCACCAAATAAGTTATTAGATTGGGTTGGCTTTAAAAACTTTTTGAATATCGTGCAACTCAGTACCTTCAAAAGTGCTTTTACGTCTGTTTTATCTTGGACAATTATTTGGACCTTACTTGCCTCTACTCTTCAGATAGTAATTGGTGTCCTTGTAGCGATTGTATATAATCAGCCTAAAGTCAAATTCAAACGTATTTTCGGAGTTATCTTTCTATTACCTTGGGCTATTCCTGGCTTTGTATCCATCATGAGTTTTAGTAATTTTTTCAATGACTCAATTGGCGCCATGAATATGCAAGTTATTCCCTTCCTAGAACAAATTTTTCCATTTTTAAACTTTGGTTTGATTTCGTGGAAGACAGATCCAACTTGGACAAAGGTTGCGGTTATCATGGTGCAAGGTTGGCTTGGTTTCCCATATATCTACATCTTGGTATCTGGTATCCTCCAATCTATTCCACAAGACCTTTATGAAGCTGCAACTGTGGATGGTGCAACTGCTTTGCAAAAATTCTGGAAAATTACTTTACCAATGATTTTGGCAGTAGCTGCTCCAACCTTTATCTCTCAGTATACCTTTAACTTTAACAACTTCTCTATCATCTATCTCTTCAACAATGGTGGTCCTGGTAGTGTCGGTGGTGGTGCTGGCTCAACAGATATCCTGATTTCATGGATTTATAAGTTGACAACACAAAATGCTCCACAGTTTTCAATTGCAGCAGCAGTCACATTGGTTATTTCAATCATTGTCATTTCAATCTCATTGATTACCTTTAAGAAGTTCAATGCATTTAACATGGAGGAAGATTAAATGAGTCAATTTTCATTAAAAGGTGGTATGAAACGCAAACAAAGACTGACTTCATTCTTTACCTATGCATTTCTCATACTGGTTTCAATTATTGTTTTGTTCCCCGTCCTAGTTACTGTTAGTTCTGCTTTCAAACCAGGAAATGTGATTGCATTTACACTTGATTTTAATAATAGTTGGACACTTAATAATTTCACCAGGTTATTCACTGAAACAGATTATGGACGTTGGTATTGGAACACTTTGGTCGTTGCTTTTTGGACTATGGTGGTACAAGTTACCATCATCACCTTAACGGGCTACGCTTACAGTCGCTACAAATTCGTTGGTCGTAAGAAAAGCTTGATATTCTTCCTAATCGTCCAAATGGTTCCTACAACTGCATCTTTGACTGCTTTCTTCGTTATGGCTTGGCTATTCAATGCTCTCAACCAATACTGGTTCCTCATCATGATTTATGTCGGTGGTGGTATCCCGATGAATGCTTGGTTGATGAAAGGTTACTTTGATACTGTTCCTTACGATTTGGATGAATCAGCCAATTTAGATGGCGCAGGTCATTTAAGAATTTTTTATCAAATCATCTTACCTTTAGTCCGTCCAATGATTGCGGTTCAAGCTCTCTGGGCATTTATGGGACCATTTGGTGACTTCATGTTGGCAAAATTCTTACTGCGTTCACCAGACTACTATACTGTCGCTATTGGTTTACAAACCTTTGTTTCTGATGCGAAACGCCAGCAAGTCACTCTCTTTGCTGCTGGGGCCATTCTCGTAGCAATCCCAATTTCCATCCTATTCTTCTTCTTGCAAAAGAACTTCGTTTCTGGATTGACAAGTGGTGGTACCAAGGGTTAAGATTGTATATGCAAAACATGTCAGAGTGGGCAAGCAAGCTTGTGCCACTCTTTCTTATCAGATTTTCAAGATTATACGCAAAGAAAATCAAAGATAGATGCGGTAAAGCGACGCAGACATACCTAGTATTAGGCAAGGAGCTTTAACAAAGACTAATGTTGATTTTCAAAGACTATCCGATCAGAATCTTTGGAAAAACGCTTGTTCCATAGCATCTTAGAGCTTTTTGTGTTATATTATTTGTGGATAAATAGTAATCGTATCCTATGAAAGAAAGGACCCAACATGCAGCCCTACCCACTCTCGTATTTTTCAAGTATTTTTACGGCTAAAGATAGTTTCGCCAAACGAAAAGATTCTAAAATCTGGCAAAAACTTTTGACAACCTTCTTTCTCATCGCCCTCTTAGTCATTCCGACCTCTATTCAAGTTGCCAACCTTAAGACCTATCCCTTAGACACCTTGCTTGAGGGAGTCTATGATCCGCTGACTCAGGAGGTTATGCTGGACTTTAAGCAAGCTCAAATCGTGGGTGACCAATTCCTCTATTCTGGCAAGAGTCACGAGAAGGTTTATGCTTCGGAAACTCCTCAAGATGTCCAAGGTTTTTCCTATCAATTCACAAAAGAAAAACTGATTATCCGCAAAGATAAGGAAAATCTAGCAGAGATTTCTTATCAGCACTTTTCCACTAAGGATTTTGCTGACAGAGCTTCTTTGACATCTGCCATTTCCCAAGCCTGGTTTAGAGAGAACCGAATCCCAACTAGCCTACTAATCATGGGCATATCTAGCTTACTTTTAGCCATCAACTTTATATTTTTGATCCTTGGATCTACTTTGATTCTCTGGCTGATTTCCAAAACTAAATTTTTTGATTTTAGGAACTTTGGAGAGTGTTATCAGTTCTCTCTCAACTGTTTAGGTCTCCCTACTTTATTGGCCTGCTTATTTGGACTTTTTCAACAACCCATCCAAACTGTTATCCTGGTGCAAAATATGCTCTTTGCCCTCGCCTTGGTCTGGGTATTCTACAAGACACGTTTCCGTGACTTAGACTAGGAGATTTTTATGCGTTCTACCATTAAAGACGTTGCTAAATTAGCCGGAGTCTCACCTTCGACTGTGACGCGTGTCATTCAAAACAGCTCTGCCATTAGTCAAAAAACAAAGGACATTGTCCGTCAAGCCATGGTAGAACTGAAATATCATCCCAATCTTAATGCTAGAAGTTTGGTCAGCAGTTATACTCAGGTTGTTGGTCTAGTTCTTCCAGAAGACTCTGATATTTTTTATCAAAACCCCTTCTTCCCTCAGGCTCTGCGTGGTATCTCCCAGGCTGCAGCGGACCATAATTATGCTATTCAGATCAGTACTGGTCAAAATGAGCAACAGCGGCTAGAAGCCATTTCCCAAATGGTGGATGGTAAGCGGGTGGATGGCCTCATTTTCCTCTACTCTATGCCCGATGATCCCCTAGTAGAACTAGCTGTTGAACGGCAGTTTCCTTTCCTTATTCTGGGAAAGGCAATCTCGCCTTTTATCTCCTTAGTGGATAATGATAATATCCGGGCTTCCTACGAAGCGACCAGTTACTTCATTGATAAGGGCTATAAAAACATCGCTTTCATGGCCGGAAACAAGGAGTTAGTCGTCTCTCAAGACCGTTATGAAGGTTATAAGAATGCTTTGACCTCTCATCACCTTCCTATCAATGAGAGCAAAGTTAGCTTCTCAAATGGCTTCCTCCTAGAAGAGAACAGTTACAAGGTCATGCGGAAGTTGACCAAACAAGCGATTGACGCTATCGTGACAACGGATGCTATGGTAGCTGAGGGAGCTCTTTCTTATCTCAAGGAGCACCAGCTGGATTTTCCCATTATCACCTTTGATTCTGTCAAGCCAAAGATTGATGTAGAGGCCTATGTTGATATCAATGCTCTTGAATTGGGCCGAGAATCCTTTAATACCCTTCTACAAATTATTAGCGACAGCAAAGACAAGAAACAAGTCTGCTATCGTCATGTCATTCCACACGCTATTAGAAAACTTAAGTAAGAAAGGAGCCCTCTGTACCATGGCCCTAAGAACATTCCAGCCCTATCTAGATGATACGGCAACCATTCGGTTGGTAATGGAAAAACGCTTCGATGCGGACCTTATGTCCTTTACCATCGAATCCCATCAATCCGCCTTTGAGTTGTTTATTAACAGACGAATCGAAGATGCACAAACAGTTACCTATCTTTTAAAGAGCATTCATCGTTTCAATTTAAAAGAAGAGTATTTCATTTATGACCAAGATCGAAATTCTGCTGAATTAGCTTATGGACACATCGTCCGTAGCAGCCTTTTTGAACAAGAATATACCTATTCTGGCAGTGATTTAGGAGCAACTTATCATCCAAGTGAGACAAGCTTTAAAATCTGGGCTCCTATTTCTAAACAAGTCATCCTTTGTTTAGAGGACTCTACTTATCCCCTGGTTAGAAAAGAACATGGAGTCTGGGAAATGAACCTTCCTGGCGATTGGGATGGTAAGGCTTATCACTATCTTCATCGTGTCAACGGTCAATGGGTGGAAGTCCATGATCCCTATGCTATCTCATCCATGGCTAATTCCGGAAGAAGCATCGTCATTAATCCAGTCAGATTGGCTAAACCCACACGATCCCAGACCCATATCCCCCTGTCACAGGCTGTCATCTATGAGATGAGCGTGCGTGATTTTTCTTGGCAAAAGGAAGCTGGCTTCCAACATCCTGGCCAGTTTAAGGGCTTAAATGAATCCCCAAAACTCGAAAATTTATCCCTAGGTATGGATTACGTTAAAAACCTAGGGGTAACCCATATCCAACTCATGCCTCTTTATGATTTTGGTAGTGTCGATGAATTGCATCCTCAAGCAGTCTATAACTGGGGCTACGATCCCGTTCAATACAATGTTCCAGAAGGATCCTTTTCTTCTAACCCAAGAGACCCCTATGCTCGTATCTTAGAGTTACAGGCAGCTATCCAGGCCTACCATGATGCAGATATCAACGTCATTATGGATGTAGTCTACAATCATGTTTATCATGCTGAGACCTACGCGTTTGAGAAAATTGTCCCTGGTTACTTCTATCGTTACAACGAGTTTGATCAGCGAACAGACGGTACCTTCTGTGGGAATGACGTAGCTAGTGAACGAAGTATGGTTCGCAATTATATCAAACAATCTCTAAAACACTGGGTGCAACTATATGGTTTTGATGGTTTCCGCTTTGACCTCATGGGAATCCTTGATAGTAAAACCATGCACCAAATTCAGATAGAATTATCAAGCATCTTTCCAAGCATCTACTTATACGGTGAAGGATGGTCCATGCCTACTGGCTTACCACCACAAAAACTAGCTCATCAGTACAACGCTTATGAGTTGACAAAAATTAGCTTCTTCAACGATGACTATCGTGATACCTTCAAGAAAATTCTTCTCAATCCTTTTTATATTATCGAACATCAGCAACAAGAAAAGATTCAAGATTTACTAGCAGGTAGTATCAACAGTCATTTCATCAGTCCAACACAGTCGCTCAACTACTTGGAATGCCATGACAATGCGACCATGTATGATTATTTCAAAATTAAAAATCCTGAGATTTCCCACCATGACCAAAAACGAGCAGCGAGTTTTGGTCTACAATTGGTTCTAATTAGCCAAGGTTTGTCCTTTATTCACTGTGGTCAAGAGTTCTTCAGAGAAAAGGATGGGATTGATAATACCTACAATAGTCCCGATGCGATCAACCGAGTTGATTGGATCAGAGCGCTTCGTTACCAAAATCACGTCCAGTATATTCGTGATTTCATCGCATTCCGCAAGGCACACCCAAGTCTGTCTCAGGACAATTATTGTCAGATTCAGGAAAACTGTCATTTCTTCTGGTTATCAGAACTTGTACTTCGTTACGAAGTTCATTCTGACAACCAAATTATCCAGTTTATTATCAATTTTTCTCATCAGGACTTTTTATACACCAAGAATGAAAAACAAGAAGTTCAATTTACTTATCCACCGCTTGTGGATAAGTCCCAAGAAACTTTCTACATTGCAGGCCAAAGCATCTGCACTCTGCTTGAAGAAAAAAGATAAACCGATGGAAGAGGAAAGGACAAAAAAATCTAGAACAGAGCAAAAAGCATAGAATCACCTTATCAAAAAACCTTGATTCTATCATTTTTTAAAGTGTTTCATTTTCATATAATAGGCTGGGATTCGGTTTTTCCCAGCCTATTTTTGCGCTTACTTCATTTTTAATCCCCTTTTGCGAACAAACTGTGTAGGAGGTTATGAATGAAAAAATATTCTACACTATTGTTATCGTCTACACTCTTGTTGTCTACCCTGACCAACAGTTCCTTGATTGCTGCCCAGGAGACGGAAAACTCTACTGAGTTGCCCTTGACAACCACAATAGCAGAGTCAAATCAAGAAGTTACTAGCATCTTAGAAACCACAGAGACATCTGAAGAAATCATACCTTTGGATCCTAGACCAAAAGTTGCTGTCACCGAATCGGCTGTAACTAGCCAAGCCAATCAAATCATCACTACTCAGCAAAACGGCAATAACCTATCCATCTTCTACCAACGATCCAATGCACAAAAAAATCTCGAAATTAAATATGCCATCTGGTCTCATGAGAATGGTCAAGATGATTTGAGATGGATCAGTGCAAGAGATTACCAGACTGATATTTCCCTTGTAGATTCTAAAGCTGGTAGGTACTCTATTCATGCTTATATCACCATCGAGGGAAAATCAATCTTTTTACAGGCTATATCCATAGATATCACCAGGCCAGCACCTAGCATGACAGCAAAGATTAACCAAATTGGACTACTGGATATCGCCATTCATAATATCTCTCCGGATGTTCAAGAAGTCCTTGTTCCCACATGGTCCAATGTCAATGGTCAAGATGACATCAAATGGTATAAAGCCCAACGACAAACAGACGGAACCTATAGTCTACGTGTTTACCTCAAAGACCATCACTTCAATACAGGCGCTTATTCCATCCATGTCTATACTAAAGATACCCAGGGAAGACAAAATTTTGTTACCAATACAAGTATCCAGATTTGCAATCAAGATGTTCCTAGCAAGCCCCAACCAGACATTGCTCTTGAAAACCTGCAAGCCATTCATGGAAGATACCAAGTCGCTGTTTATGAAACAGCAAGTAGCAAACCGATTCGTTCTGTAGAGGTGGCTAGCTGGTCCATGGAGAAGCAGGCCAATCTCATATGGCGTACTGCCAGCTTAGAGAATGGCAAGTATCTTGTTGCTGTCGATTTTCAGGAGCAACAAAATCATAGTGGAAATTACCATAACCATGTCTATGTGACCTATACAGATGGTAGCCGCGTTGGTTATGCCAGTCAGATAGTCGATTTGACATCGGCCAGACTTCCACTAAAGTTCAGCACACATCTAGCCAAAATTGGGCATATCCAAGTCACACTGAGCAATGTTTATGATCATCAAGATCTACAATTTGCTGTTTGGTCAGATGAGAATGGACAGGATGATCTCAGATGGTATAGCGCCAAAAAGTCTGCAGACCGAACCTATTTAGCAGATATTCTACTAAACCAGCACAAAGGAGTTGGGAAATACCACGTTCATGCCTATCAGGGTGGAAAAGGTTTGGGTGCCTATAGCATGATGGTAAGTAATAGTGATCGCTATTCTTCCAATAATACCTATCCCATCGGCCAATGCACTTGGGGAGCTAAGGAAGTAGCTCCTTGGGTCGGAAACGCCAACCAGTGGCCCGCATCTGCACAGAGGGCTGGCTTCAGAATAGGAAATAGACCACAAGTAGGAGCCATCGCAGTTTGGCCAGCAGGCCAATATGGACATGTTGCTGTCGTTACTGCAATCGACAGTAGTGGCCGTATCCGTGTTCAAGAATCTAATTATGCAGGAAATATGAGCATTGGAGACTACCGGGGTTGGTTCAATCCAGTTACCAGTGGCGTCACCACCTATATCTATCCTCATTAAAAAATCAACGACTCTTTTGTTTTTTGGTATAATAAAAGAAAACGATTTGGATAGTTTCTTATGACACAAACCACTAAAAGAGCCTTAGAGGAATCTTTAAAAAACTTGCTCCTAACAAAGCCCGTCCCTAAAATTACCATCCAAGATATCGGAGATGATTGCGGAATCAGTCGAATGACTTTTTACTACCATTTCAAAGATATTTATGATTTGGTTGAATGGGCTTGTATGGAGGATGCGCAGAAAGCCTTAGGAGAAAACGGGCACTATGATAGTTGGCAAGTGGGACTGCTTCATATTTTTGAAGCTGTTCAAGACAATAAACCCTTTATTCTCAATGTTTATCATTCCGTCAGTCGTGAACAAGTTGAAAATTATATCTATCAAATCACCCATCCACTTATCCTGTCTATTATAGATGAAAAAGCTTGTGAATTTCATATTCGGGATGCGGAAAAGCAATTTATTGTCGATTTTTATAAATATGCTCTTGTTGGCTTTCTTCTAGATTGGATCAAAAAAAAACATGAAAGAAAATCCCAAAGAAATTATCGCTCGACTTTCAGTATTGATTCACGGTCATCTCTTAACCACTCTCCAACATTATAAGAAAAGAAGTTCCTAGCAACTTTACAAAAAGCCCAAAATGTTTAATTTTTTATCATTGGGGCTTTTTTGTTTATAGTATTCATCCCTTCAAGGAATTATACTAAAGAAAAAATATCGGAGGTTGTTTACATGTACTACTCTAGTGGAAATTACGAAGCTTTTGCACGGCCCATGAAACCGGAAGGGGCAGATCACAAGTCAGCTTATATTATTGGTTCCGGTTTGGCTGCTCTAGCTGCAGCCTGTTTTCTAGTTCGTGATGGACAAGTTCCCGGCAAACAGGTTCACATTCTGGAAAAAGATCCTATCCCCGGTGGAGCCTGCGACGGTTATCAGTACAGTGATATTGGGTATGTGATGCGAGGTGGACGTGAAATGGATAATCATTTCGAGTGTATGTGGGATCTCTTTCGTTCAATTCCAGCACTTGAAACACAGGGAGCAAGTCTTTTAGATGAATATTATTGGCTTAACAAGGCGGATCCCAATTTTTCTCTTTGTCGTGCTACTGTAAATCAGGGTCAAGATGCTCGCACCGAAAATAAATTTGGTCTTTCGGATAAGGCATCTACTGAAATTATGACATTGTTTTTCACACCTAACGAAGAACTCTACAATAAGCGAATTGATGAAGTCTTTGATAATGAAGTTTTCGATTCTAATTTCTGGCTTTATTGGAGAACGATGTTTGCTTTTGAAAATTGGCATTCTGCTCTGGAAATGAAGCTGTATCTCAAACGATTCATCCATCACATCGGCGGTCTACCTGATTTTACAGCTCTTCGCTTTACTCGTTACAATCAATATGAATCCATCATCCTACCAATGGTAGAATACCTCAAATCTTTTGGAGTTGTATTCCATTACAATACTAAGGTGGTTAATGTTCTCTTTGATTGCACAGACAAGAAAAAAGTTGCCAAAAAAATTGAACTGATTCATAATGAAGAAAAGGATTCCATTGACTTAACAGAGAACGATTTGGTTTTTATTACAAATGGGGGATGTGTTGAAAACTCAAGCTATGGTAGCCAAGATGAACCCGCTTCATTCCAAAAAGAAATCCGATCAGGCGGTGGTTGGGATATGTGGCGTAAAATTGCTGCCCAGGATGATTCCTTTGGCCACCCAGATAAATTCTGTTATGATTCTGAACAATCAAATTGGATGAGTGCTACTGTCACGACCCTTGATCATAAAATACCCGCTTATATTGAAAAGATTTGTAAGCGTGACCCGTTTTCAGGTAAAGTGGTAACAGGTGGTATTGTAACCGTTCGTGATTCAAGTTGGCTTCTCAGTTGGACAGTCAATCGTCAACCTCAATTTAAATCTCAAAAAGAAAACGAATTAGTTGTCTGGGTTTATGGACTTTTCTCTGATAAAGAGGGAGACTATATCAAGAAACCAATGCGTGATTGCAGCGGAAAAGAGATTTGTGCGGAGTGGTTGTATCACATGGGTGTGCCGATTGAAGAGATTGACATCCTAGCAAGTACTCATGCTAAAACCGTTCCTTGTATGATGCCATATATTACTTCTTTCTTTATGCCACGTGAAAAAGGAGATCGTCCAGATGTCGTTCCACAGGGTGCTGTTAACTTCGCCTTTCTAGGACAATTTGCCGAAACTCCTCGCGACACTATTTTTACGACGGAGTATTCCATTCGTACAGGTATGGAAGCCGTTTATAGTTTGCTAGAGATCGACCGTGGCGTTCCTGAGGTCTGGGGAAGCACCTATGATATACGCGACCTCCTCCATGCATCCGTTGCATTACGGGATGGAGCGAAAATAACGGATATGGAGTTGAGTTTTGTTCAAAAAATGGCTCTAAAAAAAGTATTACAAAAAATAAAGGGAAGCGATATTGAAACCATTCTCCGTCATTATCAAGTCATTGATTAACTTGATGCTCTAGCAATCAAACATGATATAGATAGATTGACTACAGATAGAAGTTAGCTCATTATGAAAAAATAAAAGACAGCTACTTTTATTTCAAAGAAAGTGACAATACAAGCACCTCACCTTTCCACTACCTAGCAAAAAAAGCGAACAAAATAGAGTCACTGGTTAACAGCACACTCTATTTTGTTCGCTTTTTATTGGGATGAGATTTTTCTCTTCCACTTTATATCCTGTTTTCTAATAGGGAAATAATCTTTTGACCCACACGTTCGATGTCTTGATTAAGGCCGCGCAACTCCACTTCATCTAAGACAGGAAATCCAAACCGTTGGGCATATTGTTTGGCTGTTAAGCAATACTGATGGTTAAAATTACGATTACCAAAACCAACGACGCCTAGACAGTGTTTGTCATTGCCCTCATAAGCAATGAAGTCTCCCAAGGGGTTGGTCAAAATTTCCCTATCTCCATTGTCTAGACCATTTCCACCCTCCAGATAGGTGGGTAAAAAAGCCACAAAAGGAGCATCTAGAGCATAGTAAGGGATTGCTTCTTTAACCAAATCCTTGACATGGATTTCTTCTACATCAAGATCAAGGCTCGAATGGAAGTTCAAAAAGCTGGTCAATCGGCGAATAAAACTCTGAGTATTGCCACTGAGGCTGATATAGACCAAATAAATCTTCTTCATACTTCTCCTATCCTAATCTATATCGACAAAGCGCCCCATAACACGGACATTTTCGGCAATGGAAACAAAGGCATGGGGATCCGCCTTGGACATAAAATATTTAAAATCACTGTATTCTTCCCGCGTAATAATGGCTAGAAGAACAGCTTTTTTCTCATGCTGAAAGGTCCCTTCTGCCTCATTGATGGAGGTCACACCACGATGAAGTTTCTTATGAATCATCTGGATAACACGATCAGGATGACTAGTCACAATCAAGGCTTGCATTTTCTTCTGTCTGGTGAAGAGGGCATCCGTAACACGGCTGGAAACAAAGATGGTCACCATAGAGTAGAGAGCGTATTGCCAGCCAAAAAGGAGGCCGGCAAAGAGCATGATAATCCCATTGACCACCAACGAAATACTGCCAACGCTACGACCCGTCATCTTACGAATGGTCAAGGAAATAACATCAGTGCCTCCGCTGGATATCCGATTTTTTAAGCCAAACCCAATCCCTGTTCCCATCACCAAACCACCAAAAATAGCATTGATGAGGGGATCTGGAGTCAGCGTTACCTGAGGAACCAGTTGAATAAAGAGGGAACTCATGGTTACCGTGATAAAGGTAAAAACGGTAAACTTATGTCCAATCTTATACCAGGCCAAGACCAAAAGAGGTAAATTGATGGCGTAAAAGGCCAGAGCGACCGGGACGGTAAAACCCAGATAGCGATCACTAATAGCCGATAAAACCTGAGCTAAACCTGTCGCTCCGCTAGAATAGACATGGCCAGGTTGAAAGAAAAAATTGACAGCAATGGCTGACATCAAGCCATAAAAGAGAGAAGCCGAAAATTTCTCTGCATATTTTTATCTTGAAATGCTTTTTAGGGTCTGAAAGATGCCAAATTTTTTGGCCCAACGTTTCACAAGATATTTGATTCGTTTTGGTAAGGGAGCTCGTTTAATCATAACTTTCTACTGTTAATGCTAGTTCTTCCAATTGCTTCGAAGCAACCAAGCTAGGTGCTTGGGTCATCGGATCTGATGCCTTGTTATTTTTAGGGAAGGCAATGACTTCACGAATGTTATCTTTACCAGCCAAAATCATGACCAGACGGTCCAAGCCGATGGCTAAACCACCATGCGGTGGGAATCCATAGTCCATAGCCTCCAATAAGAAACCAAACTGTTCATTGGCATCCTCAGCTGAGAAGCCAAGTGCCTTAAACATGCGTTCCTGAATCTCTTTTTGGTTGATACGTAAGCTACCACCACCAAGCTCATAGCCATTTAAAACGATATCATAAGCTACTGCACGAACATTGGCCAATTCACCTTCTAATTCATGAGCTGTTTCATCTGTTGGCAAGGTGAATGGATGGTGGGCAGACATATAGCGACCTTCCTCCTCAGACCATTCAAACATTGGCCAATCGATAACCCAAAGGAAGTTGAACTTAGACTCATCAATCATCCCCAACTCTTTGGCAATACGGGTACGCAGAGCACCTAGAGTACTATTTGCAACCTCAAGTATATCGGCTACAAAGAGGACAAGGTCATTTTCAGCCAACTGTAAAGTAGCTGTCAAGTCTGATTCAATCTCTGTCAAGAACTTAGCAACTGGACCGGCCAAACTACCTTCTGTCATCTTAACCCATGCCAAACCTTTTGCGCCGTATTGTTTTGCGACTTCTGTCAGCTTATCAATGTCTTTACGAGAGTATTTATCGGCACTGTCTTTCACTACGATGGCCTTGACAACAGGAGCTTCTGAGAAGACCTTGAAGTCAACATTCTTGACAGTGGCTGTCAAGTCTTGCAATAACATGTCAAAGCGGGTATCTGGTTTGTCAGAACCATACGCATTCATAGCATGATCATAAGCCATACGTGGGAATGGTAGAGTAACGTCAATTCCCTTTGTATCCTTCATCACTTTAGCAATCATGCCTTCAACGATATCTTGAATTTCTTGCTCATTCAAGAAAGAAGTTTCCAAGTCAACTTGTGTAAACTCAGGTTGACGGTCTCCACGCAAATCCTCATCTCGGAAACACTTGACGATTTGGTAATACCGGTCAAATCCAGCATTCATCAGCAATTGCTTAGTAATCTGTGGACTTTGTGGAAGGGCATAGAAATGACCTTGACTAACACGACTAGGTACCAAGTAGTCACGCGCTCCCTCAGGAGTTGACTTGGTCAACATGGGTGTCTCCACATCGATAAACTCAAGCGCATCCAAGTAGTTACGGATAGAGTGAGTCACTTTGGCACGCAACTTAAAGTTTTCGAGCATTTCTGGACGGCGAAGGTCTAAATAGCGGTAACGAAGACGGGTATCATCTGCGGCTTCCACCCCGTCCTTGATTTCAAATGGCGTTGTCTTAGCAGTATTAAGGATGACCAAGTCAGATACTTTCAACTCCACACTCCCTGTCGGAAGCTTGTCATTAGCTTGCTCACGCGCAGCAACAGTTCCTGTCACCTGAATGACAAACTCACTACGAAGAGTCTCTGCTGTTTCCATAATGGAGCTTGAAACTTCTTCGGGATTAATGACCAACTGCATGATGCCCTCGCGGTCACGCAGGTCCACAAAAATCAAGCCACCCAAATCACGACGGCGACCAACCCAACCCTTGAGGGTGATTTCTTGACCAATGTGCTCACTGCGAACACGACCTGCATACATCGAACGTTTCATAAATAAAGTACCAAGCCTCACAAAAGCAAGCGTCTACTTTTCAAGGCTCCTATTCCTTTCGCATCTAATGTTTTAAATATTTTTTCATTCCTTACTATTATAGCAGAAAGGACCAAAAAACCCCACCCATGAGGAGGAGTTTTTTCTTTGCCAACCTTGCTTTTTTACTTTTCTCCTTCTGTCAAAACTTTTTGACAGGAAAAATAGTCCATGTCTGCAAATTTTGATAGACAAGTTCATGGAAATTCATTACACTGGAGATAGAAACGAGGGATGATTATGACAGAATATATCAATATCGGACAAATATTGCGAGCGGCTAGAAAGGCTCAAAATCTCACTCAAGAACAGATAGCTGAAAAACTCTTCCTTTCACGACAAACCATTTCTAACTGGGAAAACAACAAATCTTATCCAGATATTCTCAGTTTGATTCAGTTAAGTGATTTTTATAAGATTAGTCTGGACAGTCTAGTCAAAGGAGACCAAGCCATGATTCAACACCTAGCAAAGAGTACAGATGTGGTAGCCAGTAACCACAAACTCATTTTAGCAATCGGTCTAAACATCCTTCTCTTAACCATCTTTACTATTTACAATGCCATTATTGTGGGCAATATCTATCTCATCTTGGCCTGTGCTATCATTTGGCTAGCCTCTACAGGTTTTCTTTTCTATCAAATTATTAAGCATATCTAGGAGGTCAATCATGTTACTTTTTCTAATCAGCGGTATCGCTTTAACCATCCTGGCAGGTTTCTACCTGATGACCCAAGTCTTTCAAATGGTCAAAATTGATGCCTACTATCGCGGTATCAAACACCCAAAATTTTGGGCATTTTTAGCCTCTACTGGTCAAAGAGGTGACGGACTCATCCTCTATTTGCTCAAGCGAAGAAATTTCCAAAGAGAAACCATGTCGGATAAGGATTTTCTTGCCTTTCAAAGCTACAAAGGTCGAGCTCTGGTCGCCCTCATTTTTCAACTAGTAGGTGCTGCTATGACTATCATCGCTCTCATTCTTTATTTAAGGTAGAAAATAAAAGACTATAACAATAACTCTTCAAGGTAAAAAAAGAAGAGCCAATAAATTTAGGATTCCCATAGGTGGAAAACGAATTTATTGACTTTTTCTATTGATCTTTTAATACTTTTTTATGGCAAAATATTGCCCGCTGATCTATAGATGTGATACCACTGTTCACGGCTCAATTGAACATCAAGTGCCTGAGCGATTTTAGCCAAGCGCTCAGGGTTCATAGAACCAACAATAGTTTGGATTTTTGCCGGATGACGGAGAATCCAAGCCACTATGATAGCTTCATCCGCCACACCATAATGTTCTGCATAGTGAGCAATCGTATCATTAAGCTCCTGATAAGTTGGATTACCAGCAAAGAGGCCTGCTCCTAGACTAATCTGGAAGGGTGACCAGGCCTGAACAGTTACCTTATTGAGCTGGCAGTATTCCAAGATGCCACCATCACGCATGGTTGCTGCATCATCTTTCATATTGACATGGAAACCTGCATCAATCATCGGTGTATGGGCAGGTGACAGTTGCAATTGATTGACGACTAGTGGCTCATCTAAGTAAGATTGCAAGAGTTCCATCTGATAGCGATTTTGGTTACTGACACCAAAGTGACGAACTTTTCCGGTTTCTTTCAAAATACGAAAGGCTTCAGCTACTTCCTCTGATTCCATGAGGGCATCCGGACGGTGTAGAGCCAAGACATCCAGGTAATCTGTATTCAATCGGGCTAAAATATTATCCACAGATTCTAAGATATGACTTTTTGAAAATTCAAAATAACCTTTTCGAATCCCACACTTGGACTGAATAATCATCTCCTCGCGTTTGATTCCCAAATCTTTTACCGCTTGGGCAAAACGAACTTCTGATTGTCCACCACCATAGATATCCGCGTGGTCAAAGAAATTCATTCCCTTTTTCATACTCGTTTCTAGAACACGCGCTGCTTCCGTACTTTCTAGATCTGCCATCCGCATACAACCAAGAGCAATACGAGCTACTTCCAAATCAGTACTTCCAAGAATTTGTTTCATAAGGTCCTCCATTTCTTTCTACCAGTATATCACAAAGGCAAGCGTTTTCCCAAGAGCTACCTTTTTTATATCACATCCACAATTTCTAATCTTTTCAAAAAACTACCCACCTCTCTTCAGCAATCGCTATTAATCATCCTGATTTTTCTCTAGAATGACTGGTAAAAACGAATCTACAGAAAAGGATGTCACTTCCGAATCTTCATCACAATGTAGCAAAACCTTGCAGGCTGATTAATCCATTGAGATAACTTTCTCTCTCCGTATCGATATAATCTGTCGCTTTCAAGACCATGTCTTTCACTTCCCATCATCATACCTTAAATGGTTGACCATACACCCTTCATAAGCGACAGTCGCAGTATAACTTGAGGCTCTTCCTATTGTTTTACACGAAAAAAGTTATCCAACTTCCCACTTCTTGGTTTTTTCCAAGAAGTAGCATGCTAATGATAGGAAAGTAACGCTTGCCTGTTTTATATCGTTAATCATCAGAGAAAACTCATCTGCTCTTTTATTTTGAGGTTGATTGGCTTAAACTCTTCATCACACCGTAAGGTTTCAAGATCACGTCGAATAAATCAATAACAATTTATCTTCGGATGGGCTGTTTAAATCTAAAAATAAGGAGAAAATCTCCTTATTTCATGGAAATATTGCCATAGCTATTTAGGATAATAATCTTTCCCGTAGCGTCTTTTTCTGTGTGGGAAACTCTTGTCCCGGTATTTTCACTGACTTTTTTCAAATCCTGATAGTGACCAGAGAGTTGAATATCTCCCCCGTAACTCTGGATGTCTACGTTAGTTTTACTATCTGCGGCCAAATTAATATCCATATTGATAGCGGAAGCCATGAAATGATTTTCTCCAAGAAGTTTTACATTTTCAATAGTGACTTGTGATTCGTATCCATAGTAATTGTCTTCACCATTACTTGATGCTGCAAGCTCAGCTTCTTTCTGGATTTCTTCTTCCGTGGAACCATCGGAATAACTTATATTTTTTAAGGTCGAATTGCTAAAGTTGATACCTCCACTTTGATCTGTAATAACTAGATTTTCACCACTTGAGTTTGTAAATTGAGAATAATCTGAGTATAAATTCAATTTTACATCTTTTAGTTTACTGTCATTAGCTGAAATAGAACCTTGTAGATTTCCTTTAGAAATAGTAGAATTGACAATTCCTGTAAAACTACCTTGATAATCAATGTTTTCAATGGTAAGATTGGTCAACTGCATCCACATGCTCCACCCAGTTAAAGCCTCAAGAGGTTTATCCTTTGGTAAGGTCACTACAATTTCACGAAAGTCACTCGTACGACCGCTTTCATTAAGAAGATAGCCAAAGACTTCAATCAAGCCAGTCATTTCGAACTCTTTCTCAACATTCTTTATTGATAGAAGATCCCCTTCTTTTGTCAGCTCAATATCCGAAAGAAATGTACTCTTTTTATAATAACTGACCGTTGGTTTTTGAACATCCCCAGATTGAATATGAATGTTGCGATAAGTATTAACTCTTAACTCGGAAATATCAGTAAAAACCTCACTCACTTTCTGTGGGGCTGTAATGCTTTTAATAGCCTGAATCCCTCCCATTGCAAAACCAGCACCCAATAGTAGAGCACCTATAAAAAGGCTGATAACTGAAACTTTTAGGCATTTTTGGGAAAATTTGCTCATCATACAGTCCTCACTTTCCGTATCATTTTTTGCCAGAGAAGAACAAGACCTTTGCCAGAGAAACGAGCCAGGAAGGTGGTAACCATCCAGACTAATATGCTTCCACCAAAAAGCATAAGGCTAGCTCCAATTCCCATTGCGACAGCCGAAAGAGAGCTGGTTAGAAGAGTAAAACTTTCAAAGAGAGTCATAGCTGCCAGAACCAGACCCGCCAACCCCAATAGATAGGCTGCTATAATTGCCGACAAAACTAGCGCGACGATGGCTAACATGAGTAAAATCAAGAATATTAAGACTGGCAGAGCAATTGGAGCAGCAAAAATGGACAGAACTATCATCCCAATGATTGTCGCATTGGTCTTTGGAGTCTTATTCGGCTCGGTAACATGCTTTCCCAAAACAGTTGAAATAACATCACTCGCTGCTTCCTTGGGAGTTCCCAACTCAGCAATGACCGTTTCTTCATTTTCTGGACCCGCCTCTTCAAAATATTCTACAAAGTAATCCATAGCCTCCTCATAGTCCACTTGAGGCAAGCGTTTTAGATATTTGTCCAATTCAGCTAAGTATTCAATCCGCGTCATGATTGCTTCTCCCTTCTACAATTCCATCCAGAGTATTCTTATATTTTTGCCATTCTTCCCTTAAGTAGATTAACTGAAACCTACCAGCCTCGGTAATGGCGTAGTATTTACGCTGACGGCCTTGATGTTCCTGATTATAGGTTGTAACAAACCTTGCGATTACGAGTTTCTTCAAGATAGGATAAAGAGAAGATTCTCTCGCATTTGTGACCAACTTAATAGTCTGGCTAATTTCATAACCATAAGAATCATGCCGGTCTAGCATGGATAAAATCAGAAATTCTATCAAGGTTGATGATACTGGAAAGTACATAGATTCAACCTCCTCTATATGTCAAATAATGACATATAATTATTTTTTGCACATTAATTGTATATCATTATATTCCATAAGTCAACTGATATATGCAAAATTTTATTATATAGTTTAAGATATTTTTGAGGTACAAAAAAAGAGCCCATAGGACTCTCACAAAATGGCTCTATAATTTCTGTAGTGGGTAAGACCACTATGGAGGTTATGGAGCCTTTTTGAGTGTATACAAAAAGTCCCATATGACCTATAATGAAAAGCGACAAAACCATCATTTTAGAAAGACTCATATATGGAGCCTTTTTGAGTGTATACAAAAAGTCCCATATGACCTATAATGAAAAGCGACAAAACCATCATTTTAGAAAGACTCATATGGAACAATTTGATTTTATCACAAACTTACTTGGAATAAAAGACCCTAATATCACCATTTCAGATTATGTGGACGCTGGAACTCATAAAGAAGTCATCGCTAAACTTGACTATCCGGCTCCTAAATGCCACAACTGTCATGGTCAGATGGCTAAATATGACCTCCAAAAAGAATCTAAAATCCCCTATCTGGAATGTGCTGGATATAAGACCTTAATTCGTTTAAGGAAACGTCGTTTTCGTTGTCAGGATTGCGGAAAAATAGCTGTCGCAGAAACTTCTCTGGTCAAGAAGAATCATCAAATACCAGCTATTGTTAACCATAAGATTGCTCAAAAGCTGATTGAGAAAGGTTCTATGACAGACATCGCTGAATGCTTGGCCGTATCCACTTCAACAGTCATTCGCAAACTCAAGGAGTTCCAATTCAAGACTGACCTAACTTGGCTCCCAGCTCACATGAGCTGGGATGAATATAGTTTCAAGAAGGGCAAAATGAGCTTCATCGCACAAGATTTTGACTCGCTTACTATCTTAGCTATTCTAGATGGACGAACACAAACGACCATTCGCAATCACTTCCTCCGCTATTCCAGACAGGTGAGAAACCGAGTCAAAGTCATCACTATGGACATGTTTAGTCCTTACTACGATATCGCTAAAAAATTATTTCCAAACGCTAAAATTGTCCTCGATCGCTTTCATATCGTCCAACATATGAGTCGGGCCATGAACCATCTGCGCATCCAAATCATGAAGCAGTTTGACAGAAAATCTCATGAATACAAGGCGCTAAAAAGCTACTGGAAACTCATTCAACAGGATAGCCGTAAACTCAGCGATAAACGCTTTTATCGCCCTACTTTTCGGATGCATTTAACCAACAAAGAGATTCTTAAAAAACTACTTTCTTACTCGCAGGAACTTCGAGAACACTATGAACTTTACCAACTATTGCTTTTTCATTTTCAAAAGAAGCAAGCTGAACATTTCTTTGACCTCATTGAGGAGCTGCTTCCCAGCGTAAATCCCATCTTTCAAACTATTTTTAAAACCTTTTTGAAGGATAAGGACAAGATCATTAACGCATTAGAACTCCCCTATTCAAACGCCAAACTAGACGCTACTAACAACCTCATCAAAGTCATTAAGCGTAATGCCTTTGGTTTCCGGAACTTTGACAACTTTAAATTAAGAATTCTCATCGCTTTGAACATCACTATGGACATGTTTAGTCCTTACTACGATATCGCTAAAAAATTATTTCCAAACGCTAAAATTGTCCTCGATCGCTTTCATATCGTCCAACATATGAGTCGGGCCATGAACCATCTGCGCATCCAAATCATGAAGCAGTTTGACAGAAAATCTCATGAATACAAGGCGCTAAAAAGCTACTGGAAACTCATTCAACAGGATAGCCGTAAACTCAGCGATAAACGCTTTTATCGCCCTACTTTTCGGATGCATTTAACCAACAAAGAGATTCTTAAAAAACTACTTTCTTACTCGCAGGAACTTCGAGAACACTATGAACTTTACCAACTATTGCTTTTTCATTTTCAAAAGAAGCAAGCTGAACATTTCTTTGACCTCATTGAGGAGCTGCTTCCCAGCGTAAATCCCATCTTTCAAACTATTTTTAAAACCTTTTTGAAGGATAAGGACAAGATCATTAACGCATTAGAACTCCCCTATTCAAACGCCAAACTAGACGCTACTAACAACCTCATCAAAGTCATTAAGCGTAATGCCTTTGGTTTCCGGAACTTTGACAACTTTAAATTAAGAATTCTCATCGCTTTGAACATCAAAAAGAAGAGAACCAAGTTGGTCCTCTCCAGGTTATGACTTTTCAGCAACCCACTACAGTTGACAAAGAGCCCACAAAATTTAGTAAAATATTACAACATTTTGTTGTAGAATTCAACGACAAGTGCTTCGTTGATTTCTGGGTTGATTTCATCGCGTTCTGGCAAGCGAGAAAGTGTTCCTTCCAATTTTTCAGCATCGAATGATACGAAAGCTGGACGTCCAACGATTGCTTCAACAGCTTCAAGGATAGCTGGAACTTTCAATGATTTTTCGCGAACAGAGATCACTTGACCTGGAGCAACGCGGTATGATGGGATGTCTACACGTTTACCATCAACAAGGATGTGACCGTGGTTTACGAATTGACGTGCTTGACGACGAGTAGTTGCCAAACCAAGACGGTAAACAACGTTGTCCAAACGACGCTCAAGAAGAACCATGAAGTTGAAACCAAGAGTTCCTTCTTTGATTTTAGTTGCTTGTACGAACAAGTTACGGAATTGTTTTTCACCCAAACCGTATGAGAAACGCAATTTTTGTTTCTCAGCCAATTGCAAACCGTACTCAGAAAGTTTTGAACGGTTGTTTGGTCCGTGTTGTCCTGGTACGTAGTTACGACGTGCCAATTCTTTACCTGTGCCTGTGAGTGACAAGCCAAGGCGGCGTGATTGTTTCCATGATGGTCCTGTATAACGTGACATGTTATCAGTCCTCCTCTAAATAAAATATATGTTGAGGAAATAACGTCTTTTGAAAATCCTAGTTCGTGCAGATGCCCTTCGCCTAAACAGCCAAGGTTACTTCTATTTCAAGACACCTGTTGACGAGCTCCATATTTTCATGCTGCTATTTCACACAAAGGTTAGTATATCACAAAAAAAAGGCTCTGTAAAGCCTTTTTAACTGGATTTTAGTCCCAATCGGTTGAGAATTTCTTCTTTATATTGTAGTTTTGCCAATTCGGGTTGCTCAGCATTCTTCCAATCCATGTTCAGCTCAGCAACGATTTGGCCAGGCTTGTGATTGAGGACATAGATACGGTCACTAAGTTTAATGGCCTCGTAAATGCTATGGGTGATGAGGATGGTTGTTAGTTTGAACTGCTTGTGAATGTTCAGATACCAGTCATGCAGGGTCATCTTGGTCATCTCGTCCAAGGCGCTGAAGGCCTCATCTAGAAGAAAGAGGTCATGACCGAAGAGATAGGTCCGCAGGAGGGCAATCCGCTGCCGCATGCCACCGCTCAGTTCATGAGGATAGGCATCCCGAACACTGTCCAGACCAAATTCTATCAAAAGAGCATCCGCTTCTTGAACAGCTTGCACTTTTTTGATACCTCGAATGGTCAAAGGCAGAATAACATTCCCCAAAATGGTCTTGTGTTCTAGTAGCAAATCCTTTTGTAGCATGTAGCTGACCTTGCCCTTAGGATTGTCCAGACCATCGACCATTATTTTCCCCTCTTGAACAGGTAAAATACCAGCTATGAGATTAAAAAGGGTCGTTTTCCCCACCCCACTAGGGCCCAGGATAGAAACAATTTCTCCCTGATCAACATGAAGGTTGATGTCTTTGATGATAGGGGCCTCTTCATAAGCAAAGGTCAGTTCTTTCAGTTCGAGTTTTTTCATTGGGACAAGTAATCATTTGAAAAACCTTGATTTTTCAAATCGCTTTCTAGGATTCCTTTTTTATAAGCCCAAGCATAGAAGGCATTCCAGCGGTCTGCATCAAACTCCCCCCACTTTTCAGGATTGGAAGCGTAGTGCTTAGACAGGTATTCTTGGGAGGCTAGGACAAATTCTTTCTGATTTTCCAAGGCTGGTGCATGCTTGATAAGGATTTCCGCACTTTCTTTTGGGTTTTCTATAGCATATTGGTAGCCTTTTTTAATGGCTTTAAGAACTTTTTTGGCCTGATCTGGATGTTCTTTTAAGTAGTCATTATTGGCGATAATCACTGGCGAATAATAGTCAAATTCTGGCGCAAAGTCCCTTAGATAGAAATAGTTTGTTTTCATACCTTCTTGTTCAGCCATGATGCCATCCCAACCGTAGTAAATCCAGGCTGCATCAAACATCTTATTGGCAATTGGCGTAATCGAATTCGCATCCGTATTGGGTACTTTTTCAACCGTAGCAAAATCGCCACCCTCTTCTGAAACCAAGGTTTCTAACATAGCCAACTCAATTGGATCATTCCAGGTTCCATATTTCTTACCAACCAAATCTTTAGGGCTCTTGATGTTGGCTTCACCAGCGGAAATAATACCTGAAGTGTTGTGCTCAACCAAGGCTGCAACGGCTGTAATCCCCGCACCTTTTTCCAATTTCTTAGCCATAAAGTCTTGGAAATAGACGACAAAAGGAGCCTTGCCATTGATCACTAAATCCGATGAGCTATCTTCTGATGGCAGTTTGATGTCGACCTTGACGCCCTCTTCTTCAAAATATCCCTTATCCAAAGCTACATAGAGACCGGTATGATTGGTATTTGGGGTCCAGTCTAGGATAAAATCAATGGTGTCATCTTTAGTTGAAGCACACGCTCCTAAAATAAGAGTAGCGGATGCCAAGAGAACCATAGCCGTCGATTTCATCTTCTTTTTCATAGTTTTCTCTTTCTATTTTATTGTAGGTTTCCATTTGATAACCATTTTCTCACTAATTTGAACCAATTTCATTGCCAGAAGGCTAATCAGTGAGACCCAAATGATAATGGCGAACATGGTATCGTACTGGAAGAGTTTTTTGGATTGTATCATATAGACTCCCAAGCCCTCAAAACCGCCTAGCCATTCGGAAACGACAGTGGCGATAAAGGCATAAGAGACGCTGACCCGAAGACCAGCATAAAAATAAGGTAAGGCATTGGGAATTTTAAAATGCCACAGTACTTGCCAAGGTTTTGCTCCCATGAGTTGGAAAAGCCTCAATCCGTCCGCATCACAGTTACGAAATCCATCTAGGATGTTGACAATGATTGGAAAGGTTGTTGTTAAGATAATGAGGACAATCTTAGGTAAAATCCCATACCCTAACCAAAGGACCAAAGTAGGTGCCAAAGCGATAGTCGGAATGGTTTGGATGACCACCAAAATCGGGTAGAGCATATCATTGACCCAACTATATCGATCCATGATAAGAGCCAACAAGCAGGCAATCAGCACTCCCAAACTCAGACCCAGAAGAGCCGTCTGCAAGGTATGGAGACTATGTTGCCCTAAAAGGACCCTATCACGCGCAAAAGCCTGTAAAATTTCGATGGGAGTCGGCAGGATATACTTTGGTAAAAGCTGGAGAAAACCAGCTATCTGCCAGATGAGCAAGAGCAAGATGATACCTAGACTGCTAATCTGTTTACGAATGATATTTTTCAATTTTTTCCTCAATAGACAAGATTTGTCCGTAGTTTATTTTGACATTGGCGAAGATATTATCTGCCTCACTACCGGCCAATTCAATAGCAGTCTTAAGAATGAGCATCAACTCCTCCCATTCTCCCTCTAGCACTGTTTCAAATGGGGTCACTACTTGGTTGACAGGCTGTTTTTGTAAGTAAGCAATCACCTTCTCTATGACCTGCAAACGGTCAGCTGAATGACTCAACGGCAGAATTTGTAGTGCGATACTAGCTTTCATTGTTGTAACCTCCTTCTGTTGTAGATGTTTTTAACCTCTCTAAACTCCGTTTTGCCTTTCAGGTTCACTTTTGCTAAGATATAGAAAAAACACTTCTCCACATGGAAAAGTGCCTAAAATTAGTCTTATCTTATCGTTCCTACGCTAGCATTACCTAGATCAGGTGCGGTCGAAGCTTACACTTCCTCTCAGACTGTACACAGACTCCCATATGAACCTATCATAACGAAAAGGCTTGCAAAAGTCAAGAGAAGAGCTTTTCAAAACTTATATAAACATGTTTTTTGTCAAAAATAACGATAGATTCTGTTCTCTCAACTTGAAGTCCTTCCATTCAAACTCAGGTTTTCCGCACAGTCTTGATTGATTTTCTTTGCCTATAAAAAACCATAAAAAGTTTTCGTTCTTCTGTTTGAAACAAAAAAAGATTGAAGACTCTATTTCAGATTGTAGACAAACTTCATTTTTGAGGTTTGTCTTTTTTTGTATATTGCCGAAATATGGTGGAAATTGGCAGATTTGGACAAAATAAAAAGGCTTCCCAGCCATCATTTTCACCAGTTTTTTGATATTGAGACATGCCAAGGTCAGTCCAACCTTGTCTTCCATTTTGGACCGAATACCATAGAGGCACTGAATAAGAGGGATTTTAACCAGCATGACAGGATCTAAACTCGGACGACCATTATCGGTTGAGTAGGTGTCCTCTACCAACTCATAAATGAAGTTAAAATCAATCACCTCATCAACTTGACGAAGGAAATGATCAATTGGAACAAGGTCATCAAGTGTATAGAAACCATATTGATTGCGGTTGTAATCTGGTTTTTCCTTATGAAGCATAGCCAAACCTCCTCATACTAGATACTTTTATTATACTCCTATTCACAAAGAAAAGCCCTTAGAAACCTAATTCCAAGGACTTTGTCTTCAGTCTGGACTCTATTTTTCTTCAATCTGTGATTTTATGAACTATTTTTTTAAGCTTCGTCCAAATAATTAATCAAAATCTTTTCCGTCAAGATATCTGAGTAAGTATAGGATTCTACATAGGTATTATTTGGATCTTCAAATTCTACAATAAAGAGAGATTGATAGACTTCCATGATTCGTCCTTGTTTATTTTTCTCACGTTTACGGCCATTTTCAAGGGTCAATTCAACAATTTGTCCTTCATGCTCCTTGATATCCGTTTTTATTTGTTTCATTTTGGCAACATCTGTAAATGCATCACTCATTATTTTTTATCCTTCCTCTCTCTTAGAGATACTTGAAAACTTGTTGTATTCCTTCTGGAACATCAGCTCAACCGAACCTCGGGAACCTGAACGGTTCTTCTCGATGATGACTTCAACTGTATTATTGGGAATTCCAGCCTCTTCTTCGTCCGTATGGTAATAATCATCACGATGAAGGAAGGCAACAATATCAGCATCCTGCTCAATGGAACCTGATTCCCGCAAGTCAGATAGCATCGGTCGTTTGTCTTGACGCTGCTCAATAGAACGAGAGAGCTGACTGAGGGCAATAACTGGAACTTTTAATTCCTTGGCCAAAATTTTCAACTGACGAGAGATCTCTGACACTTCTTGTTGCCGACTCTCGCGGCCATTGCCAGTAATCAATTGCAAATAGTCAATCAGAATCAAGCCCAAATTCCCGGTTTCTTGGGCTAGTTTTCGAGAACGGGAACGAATTTCCGTAATCCGAATACCCGGGGTATCGTCAACATAGATACTAGCCCGCGCCAGATTGGACTGAGCAATCATTAATTTTTGCCACTCTTCGTCAGAAAGCTGTCCCGTACGGATAGAGCGGGAGTTAATGACTCCTTCTGAAGCCAACATCCGGTCTACCAAGCTCTCAGCCCCCATCTCCAGAGAGAAAATAGCTACCGTCAAACCGAGTTTAGTTCCGATATTCTGGGCCACATTGAGGGCAAAGGCTGTCTTACCAACGGCGGGTCGAGCAGCTAAAATAATCAGCTCTTCCTCATGAAAACCGGTCGTCATATTGTCTAAAGCTGGGTAACCAGAAGCAATACCCGTGATATCCGAAGTCTGCTGAGAACGAGCTTCTAAATTTTCAAAGTTGAGGTTGAGGACATCATCAATCTTTTTGAAGCCGGAACGACTAGCCCCCTCACTGACATCAATCAGGGCTTTTTCCGCATTGGCAATGATGGTATCCGAATCATCCGCTCCATCATAGGCTTGATTGACAGATTCCGTCAAGCGTTCAATCAACTTACGAAGACTAGATTTTTCAGCGACAATTTTGGCATAATATTCTGCATTAGCAGATGTCGGGACAGAGTTAATGACCTCAGCCAGATAGGCCAAACCACCGATGTTTTCCAAATCCCCATGGTTGGCCAGATAGTTGCGCATGGTGGTCGAATCAATCGCTTCATTTCGCTCGGATAAGGCTACCATGGCTGCAAAAATTAAGCGGTGAGCATGCTTAAAGAAATCCTCAGCCTCGATATATTCGCGAACGAAAACCAACTTATTTTCATCGATAAAAATCGCACCTAAAACGGACTGCTCCGCCAAAATATCCTGCGGTTGCATACGCAATTCATCAAATTCTACCAAAATCTCACCTCCCACCTCTTGCTTTTCTTTTAGGCTTCTTTGATACTCAAGTTAATGACACCTGTCACATCTTGGTAGAGTTTAACAGGTACATCAATTAGGCCAACTGCACGAATCGGATGGTCTAATTGAATATGGCGTTTGTCCACCTTGATGCCGAATTGCTTAGCCAATTCTTCTGCAATTTTCTTGCTGGTAATAGAGCCAAATGTTCGACCATCCGGACCTACTTTTTCCACAAATTGAACCAGGGTTCCTTCTTCAGCTAGTTTGACTTTCAGAGCCTCTGCTTCAGCAATCATTTCTGCATGAGCTTTTTCTTTGGATTTTTCTTGGCCACGAAGCTCACTGATTGCCTGATTGGTTGCTTCTTTAGCCAAGTTTTTTTTAATTAAAAAGTTTTGAGCATAGCCAGTTGGTACTTCTTTGATTTGGCCTTTCTTACCTTGACCTTTTACATCTGCTAAAAAGATAACTTTCATGGTAGTCTCCTATTCTTCTTTTAATTCTTCTAAAATTTTGTTCATCAATTGAACCTGAACTTCAATAACGGATTGATCATAAACCTGGGCTGCAGCCAAGTTAAAATGACCGCCACCACCTAAGGATTCCATAATCCGCTGAACGTTGACTTTGCTACGACTACGAGCAGAGATAGACACAAAATCTTTGATATTCTTAGTGACTACAAAAACTGCCTCAATACCGGCCATGTCCAAGATAGCATCTGCTGCTTTACTTGGCACGACATTGTCATATCTTGTTTCTTCATCCCCACCAACCAAAATAATATCTTCCGTAATATTTTTTCCACGCAAGATTAGTTCGTTGATTTTACGGTACTCTTCAAAATCTGTTGCAGCAATCTGGTGGATTTCCAAACTATCACTCCCACGGGCCCGCAAGAAACTGGCCACATCAAAAGTCCGGCTAGTTACACGAGCTGTAAAGTTCTTGGTATCCAACATAATGCCAGCCATCAAAAGACTAGATTGCAGACGGTTGAGTTTGTGGTGCTTATCATTTTGGAATTGAATCAATTCCGTCACCAATTCACTAGCTGAAGAGGCTCCACTTTCGATATAAGTCAAGATCGAATTGTTTGGGAAATCGGTATCCCTTCTGTGGTGGTCCACAACAACGACCTGTTCAAAAAGTTCATAAAAGTCTTTTGACAGGGTCAGAGCAATTTTAGAATGATCCACCATAATCATGAGGGATTGTTCTGTTACCATCTTCTTGGCCTCTTCAACGGTCACCAGATTGGAACAATTTTCGTTTTGTAACTTGGAGATTGCACGAGCAATATCCGGTGACATTTCTGACTCATTGTAGACAGTGTAAGCATTGTTCATGATATTTTGAGCAAAATGCTGCATACCTACCGCAGAACCAAGAGCATCCATATCTAGATTGCGGTGACCAACCACAAAGACAGCATCTACCGTTTTTAACTTGTCTGAAATAGCTGTCATCATCGCACGAGTACGGGTACGAGTACGTTTCACTGCAGAGGCTGTCCCACCACCAAAGAAAATGGGTTGCTTACTCTCATCGTTTTCTTTGACGACAACTTGATCTCCACCGCGAACTTCAGCCATATTTAGATTTTGTAGGGCAACCTGTCCGATTTGCTGATGATTACCATCGCCGTAGGCTATACCGATGCTAAGGGTCAAAGCTAGATCCATATTTTTAGCTTCTTCACGGAATTTATCAATAATGGAAAACTTGCTATCAATTAAAGCTTCCAGAACAGAATAATCCGTAAAGAGATAGAAACGATCCATTGTTCCGCGGCGGTAGTAAATGCCATGTTGGTGAGCAAATTCTGAAACGAACTGAGCCAAAAAACTATTGAGCTGACTGATTTGAGCGTCTGTCAGACTGTCCTCCAACTCATCATAGTTGTCAACCGAGATAATCCCAATTACTGGGCGAGAGCCCACAAGGTTAGTTGTGGCCTTATACTCCGTTGATACATCAAAAAAGTAAAAGAGTCCTTGCTTATAATCAACATGAACAGCATAGCGTTTACCGGAAAAATTGGCATAGGTCCGTTCATCATCCAAACCAACCTCTACAATCTCACGCAGTTTCTTTTTATCAAATTCCCCATCATCTTGAGCAAAAATCAGTTCCGCAAAAGGGTTGAACCACTCAACATGGTTGTCTTCTTGACGAATCTTGATGACACCAACCGGCATCTGATCTAGGAGTTGCATCAGACCTGTATTGGCTTCTTCATTCAAATACTCAATTTGTTCTAATTCACTAATTTCATAAGATTTCTTCTGATAGATAAAGAGAAGCACCAAAAGCAAGAAAGCTACAAAGGTTGCTAGGAGCGTGGTTGGTGGTTCAGGAAAAAGGCTGTGTAGGACAGCAATTATTCCAAATAAGATAAGACCGATCATTATAAAATGAAGGGCTGAAAATCGAAATTTCTTCATCATTAACCTCTGTTTGCCATTCTAACACAAAAGCGGTCAAAAAGCTAGTTTGCCCATCCTATTCTAGCTGTAAGAAAAGAAGAAAAGACAGCTATTCTCAGCTATCTTTTTGAGCATTTTTTGAAATGGAGCGGCTCCGTCCTTCTAAATAGACCATGAGAATGGAAATGTCAGCTGGATTAACCCCTGAAATCCGACTCGCTTGACCAATGGTTTCGGGCGCAATCAACTTAAATTTTTGACGAGCTTCTGTCGCAATGGAGTCAATATCATCCCAGTCAATATCTGCTGGAATCCGTTTTTCTTCCATGCGTTTCATCTTAGCAACCTGATCCAGGGCCTTGTTGATGTACCCCTCATACTTGGTCTCCGTCTCAATCAACTCAATAGTCTTGGCAGACAAGTCCTCTGCTGCCGGTCCGATAAATTTCACCACATCGGCATAGGTCACTTCGGGACGACGCATGAATTCTTGAGCTGTCAGGGCATCTGTCAGAGGTTTAAAGCCCATGGCCGTTACTTGTTCATTGGTCTCTTTGATAGGCCTGAGTTTGATGGACTTGAGACGGGTCATTTCATTGTCAAATTGCTGTTTGTGAATCTGGAAATGCTCCCAACGGTCATCATTGACCAAACCAACCTCACGACCAATCTCCGTCAGACGCATATCAGCATTATCGTGACGCAAAATCAAGCGATATTCAGCTCGAGAGGTCAAGAGGCGATAGGGTTCGATCGTCCCTTTTGTCACCAAATCATCAATCATTACACCGATGTAACCATCGCTCCGCTTCAAAATCAACTCAGGTTTGCCCTGCACCTTCAGTGCCGCATTGATTCCAGCTATAATCCCTTGACCAGCAGCCTCTTCATAACCTGAAGTACCATTGGTTTGTCCTGCCGTAAAGAGACCCGAAATCGCCTTGGTTTCCAAAGTTGCCCGCAGTTGATGAGGCAAGACCATGTCATACTCAATGGCATAACCAGTCCGCATCATTTCCGCCTTTTCCAGACCAGCAATGGAGTGAACTAAATCTTTTTGAACATCTTCTGGAAGACTGGTTGATAGACCTTGGATATAGATTTCATCCGTATCCCGTCCTTCTGGCTCCAGGAAGAGCTGATGGCGTTCCTTGTCTGCAAACCGCACAATTTTATCTTCAATCGATGGACAGTAGCGCGGACCCACCCCTTTGACAATCCCTGAAAACATCGGGGCGCGATGAAGATTGGCATTGATAATCTCATGGCTACTTTCGTTTGTATAGGTCAACCAGCAAGGAATTTGATCTTGCAGGTAATCTTCATCCTTAGACAAGAATGAGAAATGATTTGGCTTCTCATCCCCTGGTTGAATCTCTGTCACCTCATAATTGATGCTTTTGGCATTGACACGAGGCGGGGTACCTGTCTTAAATCGACCAATTTCAAGACCTAATTCTTTCAAATTGTCCGCCAACTTGACAGAAGCCAGGCTGTTGTTTGGACCAGATGAATACTTGAGGTCTCCAATGATGATTTCCCCACGTAGGGCTGTACCCGTTGTGACGATAACTGCCTTAGCAGCATAAAACTGATTGGTCGCGGTCCGAACACCGATAACCTGTGCCTCTTCCACCAAAATCTCATCAATCATGGTTTGATGGAGGGTCAGATTGTCCTGTTTCTCCACCGTTTTTTTCATTTCACGGGAGTATTCAGCCTTATCAGCTTGAGCCCGTAAGGCCCGCACCGCTGGTCCTTTACCAGTGTTGAGCATCTTCATCTGGATGTAGGTCTTATCAATATTGCGTCCCATCTCGCCACCTAGAGCATCGATTTCCCGTACCACAATCCCCTTGGCTGATCCACCAATCGAAGGATTACAGGGCATAAAAGCTAGCATATCCAGGTTAATCGTTGCTAGTAAGGTTTTACAACCCATACGAGCTGTCGCTAGACCTGCTTCAACTCCAGCATGGCCTGCTCCGATGACGATAACGTCATAGTTTTCTGTGAAAGTATAAGTCATTATATGTTCCTTTTTTAATCTTTGTTTATGAAGTGTTGGATTGGTCCATCTTGCTTCAATAAGGCTTCTTTTAAAAAGGCAGGATTGAGATTGATAGCAGCTAAATCATCAAGGGCAACCCATTGGCAGTCCCTAGTCTGACCACCCTCTTCCATTTGATGATTGGGCTCGGATAAAGGACGAACTAGGTAGTGAAACTCAATCTGATGAAAGTCTTGATCCTCTAGAGTAAAGAGGTTCTCAACCACAAAGGCTAGTTTTTCAATTTTTACATCAATGTCAATTTCTTCCCTAACTTCCCTTTTAAGGGCTTCTTCTGTCTTTTCACCAACATGGATTGCCCCACCGATGGTATAATATTCTTCTTTTGGTGATTTAGCTAGAAAAATTTTTCCATCCTGAATGACAAGGGCTGAAACCCTAACTCCAAAAGAACCTTGATCTGTCTGTGTCCTGAAATCCATCTTCTCCTCCTTGCAATATAAAACACAAAAATAGCCAAAACTCCCGAAAATTGCATGCCAAAAAGGCACACAATTCCCATGAGCTTTGACCATCATGTTATTGTTAAGTTTATTGTATCAAATATGACATAAAAGTCAATAATTGTTGATTAAACTTCTAGATTCCTTGACAACAACTGTCAACTAGATATACTGACAAGCGACTCCGTCTTTATAAGCCATGTCAATCATACCACCGCCGAGACACTCTTGTCCATCGTAGAAGACAACAGCTTGACCTGGTGTGATGGCACGTTGTGGTTCATGGAAAATCACTTCAGCCTGATTACCAGAAACCTTGACAGTCACTTTACTATCTGGTTGACGGTAGCGGAACTTAGCGGTACATTCAAACTCGAATTCTTCAGGCATTTTCCTTGTAAAATGAACTTGACTAGCCTGTAAAGAAGTTGACATCAGTGATTCATGATAGAAACCTTGACCAACATAGAGAATATTTTGCGCCAAATCCTTTCCGACTACAAACCACGGTTCATTGTCACCACCGATTTGACCTCCAATACCGAGTCCTCCACGCTGACCGATGGTGTAGTACATCAGTCCTGCATGTTCACCCATATCGCGACCATCGACTGTCAGCATGCGGCCTGGCTGTGCGGGTAGGTATTGACCAAGAAATTCCTTGAAGTTTTTCTCACCGATAAAACAAATCCCTGTTGAATCTTTTTTCTTAGCAGTTGCGAGCCCTGCACGCTCTGCAATAGCACGCACTTCTGGCTTTTGTAAATGCCCCAAAGGAAACAGGGTCTTTTGCAACTGTTCTTGAGATAATTGGCTAAGGAAGTAGGTTTGATCCTTGCCATTATCAGCTCCGCGTAACATATGAACGAGTCCGTCTTCATCACTTGTCACTTGTGCATAGTGGCCTGTCGCCACATAATCTGCTCCCAAAGTCAGTGCATAGTCCAAGAAAGCCTTGAATTTAATTTCTTTGTTACACATGACATCAGGATTCGGCGTCCGACCAGCTCTATACTCCTCAAGAAAGTATTCAAAGACTCGATCCCAGTACTCTTTTTCAAAGTTGACAGAGTAGTAAGGAATCCCAATTTGATCTGCCACTGCAGCCACATCTTTGTAGTCCTCTGTTGCTGTACAAAAGCCATTTTCGTCTGTATCATCCCAGTTTTTCATGAAGATGCCAATCACATCATAGCCCTGCTCCTTCAGTAAAAGAGCCGTAACAGATGAATCGACACCCCCACTCATCCCAACAACGACACGAGTTTTCGAGTTATCACTCATAATAGATTTCTCCCATCTTTTCGTAGAAATAACGATTTGAAGGTCGTATTTCAAATAAATTTCAAAAAACGATTTGAAGGTCGATTTTGATGCGTTTCTTACGCAGATGCTATTATATCAAGATTTCTCCATAATTCCAACTAGATAAGAAATTGAAAGCATTCTCAAAAAGAGCTGGTTGCATGTCCTTTGATTTGTTATAATGTGAGTAAGAAAAAGTGAGGCAAGTATGACAAATTTAAAATTTCAATCTGTTTTTGACATTATCGGACCAGTTATTATTGGTCCATCCTCTAGCCATACTGCTGGCGCCGTTCGAATTGGAAAAATCGTATCCTCTATTTTTGGCGATAAACCAAGGGAAGTTGAATTTCAACTCTTCAATTCTTTTGCCAAAACCTACCGTGGACATGGGACAGATGTGGCACTGGTAGCTGGAATTTTGGGTATGGATACGGATGATTCACGAATTCCTCAAGCTCTAGATATTGCAAGAGAACAAGGGATTAAGGTTTACTGGAAAGTCCACAAAGACAGCAATGCTCCCCATCCGAATACCACGCGCATTTTGATTAAAAATGACGAAAAATCTCTATCTGCAACTGGTATTTCCATCGGTGGAGGTAATATTCAAGTGACCGAACTAAACGGCTTTGCGGTCAATTTACATATGAATACTCCAACTCTTATCATCGTTCATCAAGATGTCCCTGGAATGATTGCACATGTGACCGATATTCTATCTAAATACGACATCAACATCGCACAAATGAATGTGACTCGAGAAAAGGCTGGTGAAAAAGCGATCATGATTATCGAAGTCGATTCTCACCAATGCGATGAAGCCGTTGAAGAAATCAGTCAAATTCCACATTTACATAATGTCAACTTCTTCAAGTAGAAAGGGATAAGATGTTTTATACTATAAAAGAACTAGTCCACCAGGCAAATACGTTTTTTTCAGGTAATGTAGCCGAGTTGATGTTGACTACTGAAACGGAATTGACTGGTCGAAGTCGGGAAGAAAACTTGACAATTATGTCAAAAAACTTGACAGTAATGAAAAATTCAATCCAAAAAGGATTGAATGACCATAAATCGCTTTCTGGTTTAACAGGAGGAGATGCGGCTAAATTAGACCGTTATCTGAAGTCTGGTAAAACTTTAGCCGGTGCTAGTGTTCTATCTGCCGCTCGTAATGCAATGGCTGTCAATGAATTCAATGCTAAAATGGGTTTGGTTTGTGCGACACCGACAGCAGGATCAGCAGGTTGCTTGCCTGCTGTCCTAGGATTAGCAATAGAAAAACTCGCTTTGAGCCATGAAGAACAATTAAACTTCCTCTTTTCTGCTGGAGCTTTTGGTTTGGTTATTGCAAACAATGCCTCTATTTCTGGTGCTGAAGGGGGTTGTCAAGCTGAGGTAGGATCAGCTGCTGCTATGTCTGCAGCAGCACTTACCTTAGCAGCTGGCGGAACTCCCCACCAAGCCAGTCAAGCTATCTGCTTTGTCATAAAAAATATGTTGGGCCTAATCTGTGATCCGGTCGCAGGCTTAGTTGAGGTGCCCTGCGTCAAACGAAATGCTATGGGAGCAAGCTATGCCCTAGTCGCTGCGGATATGGCTCTCGCGGGTATAGAATCTAAAATTCCAGCAGACGAAGTTATTAACGCTATGTACCAAGTTGGTTCTAGCCTACCACCTGCTTTCCGCGAAACAGCCGAAGGCGGGCTTGCAGCAACTCCAACTGGTCGCAAACTGGCTAGAGAATTTTTTGGAGAATAGTCATGACTACAATCTATTTTATTCGCCATGCCCAACCAAACTATGACAACCATGATGACTATTCTAGAGAACTAACTGAAAAAGGTTTACAAGATAGTAAAGACCTTGTCAAGCGGTTCGAAGATATTAAGATTGATGCTTTCTATTCCAGTCCTTACGTTCGGGCTATTGATACCATCAAACCTTTAGCCGAAAACCGACAAAAAACAATCCACCTTGTCAAAAATTTTAGAGAAAGAAAGATTGGCAATCATTGGATTAAAGATTTTAATGGGTTTGTTGAAAAACAGTGGACTGATTTCTCATTTAGACTTTCAGATGGTGAATCTCTTTCCCAAGTTCAGTCACGCAATATCCAAGCATTAGAAACTTTACTAAAAGAACATCCAGAGCAAACACTTGTCGTCGGCAGTCATGGAACGGCACTTTCCGCTATTATCAACTACTATCAGCCAGCGTTCACTTATAGTGACTTCCAGAAAATTAAAGATGTTTTCCCTTGGCTGATTACACTGCAATTTGATGGCAACTCTTGTATATCCATCGCTGAATTCCAATAAAAAGAGACGACAAATCGTCCTTTTTTATTTTGCAGTAATTTTACGATAGGTGAAGTTAAATCCGATACCAAGAATAGCCAATACAATAGCCACATAGAAAGCAACTGAGAAGTTTCCGTTGTTTGCTGTTGCAATTTTAGCTGCAATGCTTGGTGCAAAGTAGGCTGCGATAGAGTAACCCGAGAAGACAATAACATAGTTGACACCTTGATTAGCTGGTCCGTAATTTTCCATTACAATTGATGGAAAGACCCCCATGACACCACCAAAACAGATTCCTAAGCCGACAATCCCGACAATAAAGCCGATTTGGCCGGGTACAAAAGCAATAACTGCCAAGGCCAGAGCAACAACTGTGTAGATGATGTATAGGGTTTTAGAGCGACCAATTTTATCCGATACACTACCCCAGATGAAACGACCACTAGAGTTAGCAACGGAATAGAGTGACACGTAAAGGGCAGCTGCCGTTGCAGACAAACCAAACATGGACGTACCAATTGTACGAGCGTTAGCCGCAATCATCAATCCTGAGAAAGCACCAACAAAGAACATAAGGATAATAACATAGAAAACTGGAGTTTTGATCATCTCCACCCAGTTTTTGTTGGCCATTGTTTTACCAGCAGCTTGTTCTGGCGGATTCCAGCCTTCTGGTTTATAGCCTGCAGGAGCTTTTTTGATAAAGAGACTGGCAACAAGGACAATAACAATGTAGACCATACCAATCGTACGGAAAGCATATCGAACATCATGTGAAAGAATGAGGCTATTTCCAATGGGAGAAGCAAATACGGCTGCTAAGCCCATTCCTCCAGTGATAATACCGGATGCCAAACCACGTTTGTCTGGGAAGAGACGCAATGTATTGGATAAACATCCTGAGTAGGCAAAACCTTGACCAAGACCAGCAATCACCCCGTAATATAGATACAGTTGAGTTAGACTTGTAGCTGTCCCAGTCAGGTAAAAACCAACCGCAAACATAAGAGCTCCAACGGCGATACTCCATTTTACCCATCCTTTATCTGCAAAGTATCCACCTAAAATCATTGGAATTGGTCCAATAGCCGAGTTGATAGAAAATGCTAGCATAATCTCTGGCATACTCCACTTCATCTGCTCACTCAAGGGCATAGCAAAAGTTGAGAAGGCATAAACAGCGCCTGTACAGAGGAGAATAGCTGTTGAAGCCGCCAATACTACCCATCGATTCAGTTTTTCATCCATGATATATCTCCTTAAAAGAATTTGTATAATATTTCACAAAAATAATAACAAAAAGATTTTTTTATGTCAATACTTTTATAGAAATTTATGTATTCTTTTACAGATAACGCTTGCAAAATAGGTGTGTTTGGTGTATAGTTAAAGAAAAAATTGAGAGGAAATTCACAAATGAAACTTGTTGCTATTGTAGGGACCAACTCAGGTCGCTCTACCAATCGCAAACTTCTACAATTCATGGCCAAGCACTTTGCCAATCAGGCAGAGATTGAGCTTCTTGAAATTAAGAATTTGCCAGCCTTTAATGAGCCTGAAGAGCGCGTAGCTCCAGAAGCAGTTGATCAGTTTTCAAAAAAGATTTTAGCCTCAGATGGAGTTATCATTGCTACGCCTGAGTATGACCACACTATCCCAGCACCACTTGCTAGTGCGTTGGAGTGGATTGCTTATACCAGTCGCGCTCTCATTAACAAACCAACTATGATTGTAGGGGCTTCTCTAGGTTCTCTCGGAACCTCACGTGCTCAAAGCCACTTGCGCCAAATCCTTAACGCACCCGAACTCAAAGCTCGCGTTATGCCGGGTATTGAATTTTTCCTTGGTCACTCTGAACAAGCTTTGGATGCTGATTCAAATCTCTTGGTTCCTGAAAAAGTTGCCGAACTGGAAGAGAACTTCGCAGAATTTTTAGTGTTCGCTAAGATTACCCATGTTTTAGTGAATCAGGCCAATACCGACCGCAAACGAAATTTTGCTTGGGAATTAGAGGAAGGAGAGTAAGTATGATGAAATTTATCGCCATCGTCGGAACCAATGCTTCCAAATCATACAACCGTAAACTCTTGCAGTTCATACAAAAACATTTTGCAAGTAAAGCTGATATTGAAATTCTTGAAATTGTTGATGTGCCTATGTTTGATGAAACCAATGATCAATCAAACACTCCAGTTCTTCAAGAATTTAATGAAAAAATTCTGGCTGCTGATGGGGTTATCATTTCTACTCCTGAGCACAACCATACTATCCCATCTAGCCTCAATAGCTTGCTGGAGTGGCTGTCCTTCAATCTCCACCCACTAGCAGGTAAACCAACTATGATAGTGGGAGCTTCTTATGATGTACAAGGCTCATCACGTGCACAGCTCCATTTACGTCAAATCTTAGATGCACCAGGTGTCAATGCCACTGTTATGCCGGGCAATGAGTTCCTTCTAGGACGAGTGCATCATGCTTTTGATGAAAATGGAAATTTAAAAGACATTAAAACAGTGGACTTCTTGGAATCTTGCTTCAATCGCTTTATCCGCTTTGCCAACATAGCTAATCAGCTCAATGAACCGGAAGAAGTGACCTTTGAACCTGGAACCTACTCCGTCACAACAGCCGGACACAACGGTGATTTACCAATGCAAGTCACTCTCTCTCAAGACCGCATCGAAAAGATTGATATTGATTCTTCTGGAGAAACCGGTGGTATCGCCGATATTGTCTTCACTCGTGTTCCTGCAGAAATCATCGAAGGTCAAACCCTCAATGTTGATGCAGTATCTGGTGCTTCCGTTACATCAAACGGTGTTCTAGACGGCGTAGCCCGTGCTATCAAGTTAGCTGGTGGAAATCCAGATATTCTTCGTTCTCGTCCAAAAGCAGCCTCTGCTTTAGATAAAGAAGACAAGACTTATGATACCGACTTAGTAATTGTCGGTGGTGGTGGTGCCGGATTGGCTGCCGCTGCGCGTGCCCTTCAAGAAGACAAGAAAGTCATCGTGGTGGAAAAATTCCCTGCGGTTGGCGGAAATACCGTTCGCGCTGGTGGACCAATGAACGCACCAGACCCAGCATGGCAAAATACCTTTGCTGCGAACCCGGGTGAAGCCCACAACTTGCAGGAATTGCATGATATTGATGAAACAACGATTGATCCAGAATTCCTGGAAGATTTTCGTTCACTCAAAATCGAATTGGAAAACTACTTCAAAGACCCAACTTATCTCTTTGATTCTAAACTCCTCTACCGCATCCAAACCTATATTGGTGGTAAACGAACTGACCTCAAAGGTCAAGAAATCCATGGTAACTATGACTTAGTCAAAGTCTTGACTGAAAGAGCCCTCGAATCCGTTCGCTGGTTGGAAAATGTCGGCGTTGAATTTGTTCGTGATGAAGTGACCATGCCAGTTGGTGCACTATGGCGCCGTGGTCACAAGCCTAAAGTGCCAATGGGAGTTGCCTTCATCTCTGTCCTTCAGGACTATGTACTGAAACACGGTGGCACTATCCTGACTGATAGCCCTGTAAAAGAATTGATTGTCACAGACGGTCAGATTACTGGTGTCAAAGCTACTGGACGTAATGGACAAAACATTACTGTCAATGCCAAAGCTGTTATCCTGACAACAGGTGGTTTTGGAGCTAACACTAAGATGCTGCAAGAGTACAACACTTACTGGTCAGAAATTGCAGATGATATCGCAACATCTAATACTCCAGCCGTAACCGGTGACGGTATCATCCTTGGTCAATCAGTCGGTGCTGACTTAGTCGGAATGGGCTTCAGCCAAATGATGCCAGTATCCGACCCTGTCACCGGTGCCCTCTTCTCTGGTCTCCAAGTACCGCCAGCAAACTTTATTATGGTCAACACCCAAGGCAAACGCTTTGTTGATGAGTATGGTAGCCGAGACAAACTATCACAAGCAGCTATTGACAACGGTGGGCTCTTCTATCTGATTGCTGATGACAATATCAAGGCAACTGCTTACAATACCAGTCAAGATAAAATTGATGCTCAGGTAGCAGCTGGAACCCTTTTCCGTGCAGATACAGTGGAAGAATTGGCAAGCCAAATCAACATTGAACCAGCTGTCTTGGTGGATACCATTACTAAATACAACTCCTATGTAGATGCAGGCTTTGACCCTGAATTCCATGTTATTCTCCTATTTGATAGTCTCCCAAGTCGAAATAACATCACCACGACCGGTGATGTTGGCTAAATGTTTGAAATTAATATTGAACTGTTGAAGAATGTCCTTTAAGCTAGTGTAGTTCGTGGCAGTTCGGAACAAGTTAACGTCGCCAATGTTCAGTTTTGAACTAGGGCGATCACTAGAGCGATGAGCATCGATCTCTAGTTTCCCCGGTAAAGTCTTTACAGACCAGCCGTCTGAGTTGTCAAAGGCAGATGAAGCTAAACGTACGACATCACCAACGATATCAATCTGGTCTATGTTATTACCATTCCAACAGCGAACACCAACAAAGCCACCATCATTAGAGGATTCCGTTCCATTACGATTAGAACCGATAATGGTGACACCCGTCTTCTTACCATTGGAAGTACCTGTTGTAAACCGGATAAATTGCGTTGGATAACCTGATAAGACCCTACGAAGCGCCGGGCTGTCCGTGTAGAAATCCAAGGCTCCTGTATTGAGATTGAATTTTGTAGCCCCATTAATAGCGGCTAACAGACCTCCTTTAACCCGATTCGCTGAGATGTCCACAGCTTGAACCTGTGTGATAAAGGCTGTTTTGGCAAAGAGCTGTCGCACATAAGCTTCATTGGCAAAGAGCTTAGTAAAGAGGGCTTGATCAACCTTAACGTGCTTAGCGCTCACAGCTTCTGCGGATAAGAGGTATCCTGTAATAGCCCCTGCCTTAATATGACCGGTCTCTACAGCACCAGTCACTAACTTTCGGCTTGTGATAGAGCCATCAACCAACATATCGCCACTGACTTTTATAAGATTACTAAAGATCCTTATAGCATCAGGGGTTACTGCAAAGGAGGAGCCAATAGCTCTTGCCATATCGCTAGTACTCTTACCAGCCTTGAGGACAATACCATCAGAAGTGATGCTCACATCGGCTTTTTTGAGCGTCTGGTTACTGAGACTTTCCACATTGGCTTTTATCTCGCTAGAAGTCTGTTCAAACTGCGAACGAAATTGTGTCAGCTTTTGGTCCGAGTAGGCTTTCAGGTCATCTGGAGATGGACTCCAATCGGCTGCGATAGAGCCTTTTGTCAGTCGCAGCTTAGTCACACGAAAGGTTAGCTGACTAGCTGTAAAGCGTATCTTAAGAGATGTACCTAAATAGTTAGTAGAGTTTGCGACAAAGCTGACCTGATAGGTGCCACGGCCTAAGACCGTTCGCTCTACCTCGCCAAGCCTTTGAATCTTACCGCTGTGACCGTGTAGTTCAATCTCATAAGAGCCAAAGGCTGTTTTATTAGTAGTGAAATAATTAAAGGCAAGGGTCAACGTATCGCCAACCGAAACACCTTTCACGGCCAAAGTGGCACCAAAGTCATAAAGGTCAAAAAGACCGTCGGACGAGACCGTCACATAGACATCTTTGTCCGTCCCTAATGCGTAATTCTGACCACCAGATGAGAGACTTTCAAAGCGTCTTGCGACTCCCCTTGCATTCTCCTCATAGGTCGACTTAGCCACATAAGACCCACTAACTTCTGTTCGTAAGGCTGTGAGCTGCCTTGCCGTTTCTGTTTTGCTGGCTTCAAAATAACGACTGGCTCTGGTTGGTTCTAAAGCAGTGTATGTCTCAAGGGCTTTCAGTGAGGTTTTAAAGCCCGCAGCAGTTTGTTCACTCTGGCTTTCAACCTGATCAATCCTACCCTTGACAGTCTCTGTTAGCCGGTTAAAAGTAGCTAGCTCTTGATGAACAGTCTGCTTAAAAGTGGCTAGGCCTGAAACAGCATTTTCAACCTGTGTGGTTAAGGCAGCCTGTTGTTGGCCTTGGCTAAGAGATTGTGCTTTAACTTGAGCGATTTGAGCTAAGGCTGTTTGCCTATGATTGGTTAGTTCTTTGGTAAGTCCTTGAAGTTCTGCCTGTGATTGAACTAAAGCAGCCTGCGCTTTCAAAGCCAGACCTTTAGCTTCACTGGCGACTGGTAATAGCTGATTATCCAAGCGACTGGTCAGTTCTGATTTGAAGACTTCTACTTTGGCTTCCACCTTAAGTTTAAAGTTATCAAAATTAAGTTCTGCTAAGCGAAATCGGTCATCAAGTTCACGATTCCTAGCAACAATACGCTCCTCAAGTTCACGATAAAGCTGTTGGATAGACTGATTGTTACTATGGATGAATTCTTCTGTGTAACGTTCGATGGCTTGTCTTCGTGATGTCGACTCACGATTTTGCACCGAGCTGTAATCTCCTAAAATGACAGTTGAACTGTCCTCATTTAACTTGTCGTAACTAATCTCATCAATTCGAGCTTCAAAGGCAATACCAACATCATCATAGATGATAGCAACGGTATCACCTTTAGAAGCATCTAATCCTAAACTCAAAATATCAGCCTTATAAATTCGCAAAGGAACTGATAAACGTTGTAACTCTCGCCACGTTGCCTTCAAAAGCGCTGACTTGTCTTCTATATCTTCATTGACAAAAACACCCCATCGGTGTTTTAGAACACCATTTTGTGATAGGCCGTAGGTTTCTTTAGCCTTGTCTAGAGCGATAAAGTTTTGCCCTCTAGGCTTATCGGTAGGGTCTCCATTTGCTTGAGACCATACAATATCTGTAAACTCAATCCTGCGGCCGTACCCATCCCCGCTAGGTGATGGTTCACCTTTTCCTCGACCAATCAAACAAGTTACGATATCATCGGTCGACTCCTCATACACAACCTTCAGTAAGTTGTTCCCATGCTCAAATTGCTTACCTGTTGGTTGACCAAAGCGATGCGCTAGGTCAATATAACGACTAGTGATTTTATTCTTGACAAAAGTATACCTGACCGAAAACTCACACCCATAGGTCTCCACTAATTTCACTAAGGCCTCTCTCGGACTGATATAGTAGAAATTGATAGTTCTCAACTCGCTAAGACCACTCACTGAGCCGACTTGATAACCTGTCCCTTCAAGAATAACAGCCAAACTCTCGGCTGCAGAAGAGGAGCATTGACGCCTATCCTTAATAACGGCAATGGTGTGGAGGTCACTTTCCGCTTTATCTAACCCTTTAAAATAACGGCTATCTTCGAGTTGCTGGTCAATGACCTTGAATAACTTGAAGGCATCTTTGTGGAAAAAACCGAAGTACATAAACGGCTCGATGGCATAGTCAACAGGTAGTTCAAAGCTAGCTTGATCCCAGTCGTTGTTCTTTACTCTAAATTGCCAAGATAATAAGACATCTTCACCGATCGTCGCAATTAATCGCTCGAGTTTATCAAAAAGATATATCATAAATAAACCTCCCTGAACTCTGATGTAATGGTTGCGCCAATACTACAATTTAAGGTATTAACTCCCGAATCAAAAGCGAAATAACGGCTATTAACCATATCTAAATCACTAAGAATGTTTCGCCCATTTTGCGTGATTTTTCCGGTAACCATGTCTATTACAATGACGTTTCCTGCTTGATAAACACCTTTCAACCTAATGTACTTCTGACTCTCGACATGTAAAAGCCGCAATTCTGAACCACCTCCAGTTAAAGTTAAGGTGAGTTTTGGCTTTGTATTAAATAGACCATTGTTTCAATAAAGGTGGCTTTGACCTCAGATGTGTCAAAGCACCATTCTACGCAACTCCACGCAAACCTGCCGTTCACCACACCATGGGAGGTCTCAAGATTGATACCCATACCCATGTTATCAATGAAGCTGGACAGATTATCCCTGGACTCTATGCAGCAGGTGAAGTAGCAGGTGGTCTCCACGCCGGTAACCGTCTGGGAGGAAATTCTCTGACAGATATCTTTACATTCGGTCGTATTGCGGTAGAAACAGCCATCCTAGAACACTTTTAATTGCTCTTATAAGACAAGATAAAAAGCTTGAGTTTCCTCAAGCTTTTTATGGTTTAGTACCAACCTTTAGCATTTGAATGAGCTAAAGCACCTAACCATGAACCATAACGACCGATGACATAAGCATCAGCAACACGTTCTTGGTTTTCCGGAGATAAATCTCCATTTAAGTAGGCAAGCATCAACTGATAACGACCATAATACTGACCATTTTGAGCTGTGTAAGAACCACCAGATTCACGACGGGCAATTTCTTCTTTGGCTGCCGCTTCCTCAGCGCTAAGGCTTGAAACGTAGTTTCCACTAGTTGCAACTGGTGCCTGAACCGGAGCTGGTATTTGTGCCGGAGTTTGAACAGGAGTTTGAGCAGCCGGTACCTCTGGCGTCTGAACAACTTGAACAGCTGGTTCTACTTGAACAGCTTCTTCTACCTTTGGCACTGGAGCTGGTGTGACTGTATTTACTACTTGTTCAGTAGCAGCAGACATAACCTGGTTGGTTTTCAAAACCTGGCCAATCATAATCAAGTTCTTATTTTCAATATCGTTTAGTTGAGCAAGTTCATCAGCCGTTGTTTGAAAAACGGATGCGATGTTCGATAGAGTATCTCCAGCTTTCACTGTGTAAGTTTCAGCTTGGATGCTGCCAGTAGTAAGGAAAATACTTCCAAGTAACAAAAAACTAGCAAGAAAATGTTTGATTTTTGAGAATGTCATAAAATAGATCCTTTCATTCCATAGCTACCATTATACCCTACTTGTATTACTCTTTCTTTTAAAAATGATTACAATTGTTACAAATTCGTTGAAAATCAGCAAAAAAAGTGCTATTTTTGCACTTTTTATCTATATATTGTGGTTTTTAAAAAGAAGAGCACAAGACCTAGTAGTATCATGGTTAAAATAGCTAAGCTATCAATGACCTTCCAGTCCAAAACACGATACTTACTTCTACCATCGCCTCCCTGGTAACCGCGTGCCTCCATAGCCGTTGCTAAGGCATCTGCACGCTTAAAACTAGAAGCAAAGAGAGGAATCAAAATCGGAATGACAGCTTTTACTTTTTGAACAATATTGCCCTCTCCAAAATCTACACCACGCGCTCGTTGAGCATTCATAATTCGGGTTGTGTCATCCATAAGAGTCGGTACAAAACGCAGACTCATGGATAGCATGAGACCAATTTCATGAACCGGAACTTTCAATCGAGCTAGTGGAGCTAGGCCAGCTTCAACACCATCCGCTAAACTAAGTGGCGTAGTCGTCAGAGTTAAAAGCGTCGAAAAGATAATAATCAAAACAAAACGAATAAAGATAATTCCCGCTTGTTGAAGTCCTTCCATGGTCATCTTAATGAACCAAAATTGGAATAAAATAGTTGGACCACCCATAAAGAAAACTTGGAATAGGGTTGTAAAAAGGATTATGCCAATCATGGGTTTAATTCCATTAATAAAAAACGAAAATTTAATCCCAGATAAAAATACCAAAAGCAATACAAAAGTAAAGATGATAGCATTAGTGATGAGGTTATTAGCCCAAAAGATAATAAAAAGAAAGAGTATCATAGCCAAAAGCTTACTTCTAGGATCTAATCTATGAATGATAGAATCTCCTGGAATATAGCGGCCTAAAATCAGTCTATCCATGTCCAATCACCTCCGTAAATTCTTCTAGGGTGATAGGTAGATTTTCAAAAACAAAGCCTCTACGTTCCAAAGCAGCTGCAAATTTAGTAATTTTAGGGACTCCTAATTGAATTGACTCCATAAAGTCAACATTTTGAAAAACAAGGGAAGGCTGCCCAGATAGGACGACCTTGCCCTTCTCCAAAACATAAACAAAATCAGCAAAATCAGCAACGTCATCCATGAGATGAGTCACCAACACAATGGTCAAACCATTTTCATGCAATTGTTTAAACATGGCCATCAGTTCTTTACGACCAGCAGGATCCAATCCAGCAGTTGGCTCATCCAAAACTAAGATATGCGGTTCCATAGCCAGAATTCCAGCAATGGCTACCCGACGCATTTGCCCACCAGACAACTCAAATGGACTCCGCTCAAAAAGCTCCTCGTCAATACCAACCAAAGCCAGTTTCTCCCGAGCTGTCGCCTCTGCATTCTCCTTTGATACACCGAAATTCTGCGGACCAAAAGCAACATCTTTAAGAACCGTTTCGTCAAAGACCTGACTCTCAGGAAACTGAAAGACCAAGCCAACCTTCTTGCGAACTTGCTTGATATCCTTATTAACAGATGTTGGAGTAATGAGTGTCTCATCAATCAAAACACTGCCGGAAGTTGGAATATTGAGGCCATTAAGCAATTGCAAGATAGTCGATTTACCTGAGCCTGTATGCCCAATCAAGGCCGTATAGGAACCCTCTTCTATTTCCAAATCTACACCAAAAAGAGCACGCCCCTCAAAAGGCGTGTTGGCTTGATAGGTATAACTTACTTGTTGGAGAGTAATGCCCATAATGATTCTTCTAATTCCTCTTCTGTAAAGTAACGATCTGGCAAATCCAGACCATTCTGACGCAGTTGATCCACCAATTCGGCAGTAAAAGGTCGATCCAAATCCAAATCCAACAAATCTTTTCGTATAAAAAGTTGATGGGGCTGGCTAATTGATTCTACTTGACCATCTCGCATAACGATGACTCGGTCACTAAGTGCTACCTCATCCAAATCATGGGTGATAGAGATAACAGTCATATTGTAACGGTCTTTGATTTCCTTGACTGTCTGAATCAAATCTAGGCGGCCTTCAGGATCCAACATGCTAGTGGCTTCATCTAAAATGATGATATTTGGACGTAAGGCAACAACTCCAGCAATCGCTACGCGCTGTTTCTGACCACCTGATAGTCTGGCAGGTTCTCTTTTTTTAAAGTCAGACATACCCACCAAATCCAAAGCCTGGCTGACCCTTTCTTGCATTTCTTCCAAAGGGAGACCTTGGTTTTCAAGTCCAAAAGCCACATCATCTTCAACGGTAGCACCCACAAATTGGTTATCTGGATTTTGGAAAACCATGCCAATTTGACGACGTTTTTCCCAGACATTGTCAACAGTCAGTTTGTCTCCACAGATAACAATATCACCTGATTCAGCTTCTAACAAACCATCAATCAAGCGAACAGTAGTTGATTTTCCTGAACCATTGTGACCAATGATGGACAACCATTCCCCTTGTTTCACGTGAAACGAAACACCGTTGAGAGTGTATTTTTCATCACTTTGGTCATACTTATATTTTAAATTTTTTACTTCAATAATATTATTCATTTACTTAAAGGTATCTTTGAATAGGAAAGATGCACCCTTGAAATAATCATATCCCGAGTACAGGGTAAAGAAGAGTGCAATATAAAGCGTGATTTGACCAAGCAAATTCCAGTGCATTAACAAGAAAATGATAGCAAACATTTGAGAGAAGGTCTTGATCTTTCCTGGCATAGCAGCAGCCAAGACTGTTCCACCATTTTCAACCAATAGCAAACGAAGTCCGGTTACTGCCAACTCACGACAGATAATAAGAGCAACCACCCAAGCAGGAGCCATCCGCAATTCCACTAGCATGATAAAGGCGGTCATAACCAATATTTTATCCGCCATGGGATCAGCAAATTTCCCAAAGTTTGTCACAACCTTCCATTTGCGGGCTAAATAGCCATCTAAATAATCTGTAAAGCTAGCAAAGGCAAAAAGAATAGCTGACAAGATATGACTAATTGGATTTTGCCAAAGGGTCAGCAATAAGATAAAGACTGGGATAACCAAGATACGTCCTACTGTTAAGGCATTGGGGATATTTTCTTTTTTCATAAGTTTCCTTTATTCGATAATCAGGTGAATGTAAGCAGTTTGTTCTGTCAATTTTGATGTATCCAATCTTTGACCAGCAATCATCACTTCTACTCCTTGCACAACCCCTAAAGTCAGAGTCGGACTGGTCACACCCTCCGGTAAAGTAATCTTGACATGTGGATTATCAGGGGATAGGACAAGGCCGTTTGCAATATCTGTATCTGTCAAACTGATCCAGCTAGTTACTGTTGATACCTTAAGTTCAACTTCCACAGGTTTTTTAGCATGGGCAACCGTCACAGTTAGATTGGAAGCATCACCTGACACATTTAATTTGGTGACAGCTTCCTCTTCTTCTGTCGTTGGAGTTGGAGCAGAACTATCAACTGCCTCTGTCGTTGCTTGACTTTCACTTGTCTGCGATACAACTGAATAAGAGGTTGATGGTGGGGTAATAGCTTGGTTTTGAATCCGCTGAGAAACAATATAGGCAATAAAAATCAAAATAAAAATAGCAGCAAGTAAGAGATAAATCAAGGGCAAATAAGACTTGATTGACTTTTTCTTCTTATTATTCCGACGACTTTCAATTCCTGAACCTAGTTCCTCACCTGCATCATAATAGGCAATCAAGCTATTGGAATCAAAAGCATCTAAAATGACCGCTGCATCTAAATCTAAAACTTCAGCATAACGTTGCAAAAATGTTCTCGTGTAGTCTCTATCGGGAATCATCTCAAAATCATTGTATTCTAAAGCCTGCACCAATCTTGCTTGAATCTTAGTCATGCGTTGGATATCTGCAAAAGTCCAACCACGACTTTCACGTGCATCTCTTAGAACCTCTCCAATACTTTTTTGCCTCATTGTTGCCTCTCTCTTACATTTAATATTCAATACAGTATTGTAACAAAAAAATAGGGATTTTTCGATGATAAGTAGCCATTATTTTGGGAAAATAATAAAATCTGTCATATCACAGTTTGAAATAAAAGTACGGCCTGCATTGATAACATCCTCTAAAGTGATTTTCTGCAATATTTCTGGTAGATCAAAAATCGTCTCTGTCTCCGAAAAATACTGCATAAAATGACTAGCTGTATACTCCAAAGAATTGAGACTGTGGATAAAATCTCCATAACTTTCTTTTTTAACCAGTTCCAAATGACTTTCAGATAAATCCTCATCTCTTTCAAATTTCGTAAGTGCCTTACGTAAATGCTTAGATAAGGCAATCGGTTCCTTGCTATCCAAAGTCATGACAAAAAATTGGTAATCAGACTGAATTTCTAAATGAAAAGAAAAGGAGCTATCAATTTTTCCATTCTCATAGAGTGACTGATGACGTTTTGAGGTCCAACCAAAGAGCATAGCGAAAAGAAGAGATAAAGAAAGTCGGTAACGGTAGATAGATTCTTCTGCAAGTTCCTGATTCCCACGAACACCAATAGCCAATTTTGGACAGGCCACTTCCATCTGAATACTTCTTTTCTCCAAAACTCGTTGATGGATTATTTTTTTTCGTTCAACACTGCTGGACTGATCCATTTGAGACTGTTGATAGTCTTGAATTACTCTCCAAGTCTCAGCTAAAGGAAAGTTCCCAACTAGAAATAAGGTCATATTTTTCGTCTGGTAAAATGCTTTAAAATTCTCTTGGAGTAACTGGGCTGTAATATGCCCGATCGATTCTACACTCCCAGCAATATCATCCTCAAGGGGACTTCCTGGATAAAGACTGGCCAATACTTCAGTATAGAGTCTAGCATCCGGTTCATCAAGATACATCTCAATTTCCTGAGCAATAATCTCTTTTTCTTTCTCAACAGATTCCTCTGTAAAAGCAGCCTCTCGAACAAAAGATTGTAAAAGAGTTAAAGCTGGTAAGACAGCTTCAGAAGTGGACATCAAGTAACTAGTTTGAGAAAAGCTAGTAAAGGCGTTGGCATTGGCCCCAAGTTTTGCAAATTCCTGCAAAATATCTTTGCCTTCCCCTGTTTCAAAAAGCTTGTGTTCTAAGAAATGAGCAATACCTGCTGGATAAGTAACAAAATTCCCTTGACTTTCAGTCTTAAAGATTGTATTAAGTGAACCAAATTCAACCGTTAGCATCCCATAGGTTTCGTGGTAATCTTGTTTGGGAAGTAAATACACTGTCAAGCCATTGGTTAATCTTCCCTTATACAGTGGTTCTTGTAAATAGGAGTACTTCTTTTCCTCTAATCCTTCGAGCTTCATCCTGTTCCTTCCATAAAATAAATTGCCTGTAATTTCATCAATTTAGCAACAGACATGACCTCTTCTCTTGACACTAACTTTACAGATTTTATCCACTTGTCATAAGAAAGATCATCTTCCCCATAAATAGAATGATTATAGGTTTGCTCTATCAGAGTAGACATTCTATCCTGAGCAAGGGTCGCTGCATTCATTAACATTTTTTTACTGAGTTCTAAATCTTCATCTGTAAAGTAGCCACTTCTCATATCAGACCACTGTTGTCGAATTAATTGCAGGGTTTTCAAGCGTTGGTTCTTATCAATACCCGCATAAATCCTCAACATTCCCGAAAAAATATGGATCGAACTCCCAATAGTATAGGCTAGACCTTCTTTTTCTCGTAGGTTAACAAAGAGTTTAGAATGGGCAGAACTGCCAAAAAGACTATTGAAAACAAGTAAGGCTGGGTAATTTACATCATTGTAAAGAACTTGTAAATGGTAGGCCATTTCTAACACAGACTGTTTAGCTTCTTTTCGCTCTACTTTTTCTTTGGTGATAATAGAAAAATCTTGCTGATACTCTAAGACAAGTTTTGGATTGCGAAAAGTTAGAGGACAAACTTTAAAAAAATCGACAACCATATTCTGGTCTACTTGACCTGCTACAAAAATATCAATCTTGTCTAGACTCAACATGTCTTTATAAGCCTTGTAGACCGTACTTGCTGTTTCTTTTTCAACTAACTCTTTCGTAGCAACTCGAGGAATTTTCATATTTGAATCTTGATAAAATAGGCTATTCAACTCTTTATCAGCATGATAAAAATTGTCTTCAATTTCAGATTCCAAGTAAGAAATAAGATTCTTTTTTTCAATGTCAAAAACATGTTGGTCAAAAGCATTTTTCTGAGCCAAAGGCTTGAACAAAATTGCCTTCAGAAAAGTTAAGATTTTCTCTGTCAGCGAATCTTCGTCTAGCAAATGTTCTTCTCGAATGAAAGAAATAGTCAAATCAATAAAGTGAACCTGACCTCTACGAGAAATACTGGATGAAAACCTTGCACCATAAAGTTCAGCTAAACGACGACGAAAAGCTAGACTCGTAGGATAGTCAGCATTGGCTATTTCTAAAATATTAGCAACCAACACTCGTCCAGCAACCGTATCTTTCTTCATAGGAGCAGCAAATCGGATTTTAATAGAATTTGTAGTAAATTTCTCTGTTGGAATAAAATGAAGATGAACACCTTCTTGTAACTTCATGATTAACCTCGTTCAAACATTGTAATCTCCATTATACCATTTTATGTTATAATTATCTGGAAACGAGGTAAATTATGGACTACAAACTATTTGATGAATTCATCACCCTACAATCTTTGTTAAAAACAACCGGTATTCTTCCATCTGGTGGTGCTATCAAGGGATTTTTATCGGACAATCTACTGCTCTTTAATGGAGAAAAAGAAGAACGACGTGGTAAAAAAATTCGTATTGGAGATACTGTAGAATTGCCAAATCAAGGTCTGGTGATTAACGTCCTTGCTCCTAGTCCCCAAGAAATCAAGCAACACCAAGAGGATCTTGCTGAGAAAGAACGGGTGACGAAAATGGTGAAAGAAATGAACAAAAAAAACAAGCAAGAAAAGAGTATAGCTGTAGGCAAGACCAAAAAACAAAAGAAAGACACTCCTGCTAGAGGGCCTGTCCGTTTCCCAGGTACCTAATATGTGGCTTGAATCCCTCCAAATCAATCATTTTCGCAACTACAAACAAGCAGATTTGACATTTCATAAAGGGTTGAATGTTTTTCTAGGACAAAATGCCCAAGGAAAAACCAACATGCTTGAGAGTATCTACTTTCTTGCTTTGACAAGAAGTCATCGAACAAGAACAGATAAAGATCTCTTGCAATTTCAAGAAAAGAATTTAAATATTAGCGGTCTTCTCCATCGTAGCACTGGTAAACTGCCACTTGACATTGAGTTGACAGATAGTGGACGCATTACAAAAATTAACCATCTGAAACAATCCCGTTTATCTGACTACATTGGACATATAAATGTTATTCTCTTTGCTCCAGAAGATTTACAACTTGTAAAGGGTGGACCTGCTCTTCGTAGGAAGTTTATAGATGTTGAACTTGGGCAAATTAAACCTATCTATCTTTCTGACTTATCCCATTACAACCACATCCTCAAACAAAGAAATGCTTATCTGAAGAATAGTGAACGAGTAGATATCACCTACCTGTCTGTCCTTGACCAACAATTAGCTGACTATGGAAGTAAGGTTATTCAGCATCGGATAGACTTTCTAAAGAAGTTAGAAGTTTTTGCTAAGGAAAAACATTTGGATATTTCTCATCAAAAAGAAGAATTAGCCTTCACCTATGATTCCACCATTAAGTTTACAGAAGATGTGACATTAGTTGACAGTTTTTTGACAGAGTTGGAAAAATGCCGTAAACGCGACCTCTTCAAAAAAAATACAGGTGTGGGTCCTCATAGAGATGATATCTCTTTCTTTATCAATGGAATGAATGCCCACTATGGTAGCCAAGGCCAACATCGTAGCCTCGTCCTATCGCTCAAATTAGCTGAAATTGAACTGATGAAAGAAGTCACCCGTGAATACCCTATCCTTTTATTGGATGATGTCATGAGTGAACTGGACAACGACCGCCAAATGAAACTACTTGAAACCATTTCTGAGAAAATACAGACCTTTATCACGACTACTTCTCTAGAACATCTCCACACCTTACCAGAAGAGTTAAAAATCTTTCATGTTTCAAATGGACGTATCTGTGAGCAATTTAACACTGATTGATAATTTTGTAAACCAACTGTAAAGATAGTTTTTTAAAAGAAGCTGGGCTAAAAAGGCTAAAAAATAGAAAATGGCTTAGAATAACGTCGTCAGAAACGTTAATTCTAAGCCATTTTTGGTTATTATAATTTTAATAGAAAGTCTAAATTTTGAGTTTTTTCCCAGCCTCTTTTATTGAACGGAATAGTTTGGTGCTTCATTAGTGATTTGAACATCATGTGGATGACTTTCTTTCAGACCAGCACCTGACATTTCAATAAATTGGGCATTGTCATGTAGTTCTTGCAGATTAGCTGCTCCAACATAACCCATTCCGGAGCGGATACCACCCAACATTTGGAAAACGATGTCAGCTGCGGCACCTTTGTAAGCAACACGGCCTTCGATACCTTCTGGAACCAACTTATTCGCTTCATTGACAGATCCTTGGAAGTAACGATCGCTAGATCCTTTCTTCATGGCTGCAATAGAACCCATTCCACGGTAAGTTTTAAATTTACGTCCTTGGAAGATTTCCGTCTCACCAGGTGCTTCATCCGTACCAGCAAACATAGAACCGAGCATGACAGCATTTCCACCGGCCGCTAAGGCTTTAACGATGTCACCCGAATACTTGATACCACCATCTGCAATGATGGTTTTGCCATACTCACGCGCAACTGCAGCGGCATCATAAATAGCTGTCACCTGTGGCACACCTACACCTGCAATAACACGAGTGGTACAGATAGATCCTGGACCGATACCCACTTTGACCACATCTACACCTGCATCGTAAAGAGCACGCGCACCTTCAGCTGTTGCAATATTCCCTGCAATCAAGGTACGGTCTGGGAAATGAGCGCGAATTTCAGCGATTTTACGAAGAACTCCTGCTGAATGACCATGAGCAGTATCAATGACAATCGCATCTGCACCTGCTTCAAAGAGAGCCTCTGCACGTTCAAAGGTATCCGAAGTCACCCCTACAGCACCAGCCACCAACAGACGTCCAAATTCATCCTTCGCTGCATTTGGAAATTCAATGACTTTTTCAATATCCTTGATTGTAATAAGACCAGACAAACGCCCATTCTCATCCACCAAAGGTAGTTTTTCGATACGATGCTCATGGAGGATACGTTCAGCCGTCTCAAGGTCTGTTCCAACAGGAGCGGTCACCAAGGCATCACTGGTCATATGTTCTGAGATTGGGGCATCATAATCTGAAATAAAACGCATATCGCGATTAGTAATAATACCAACTAATTTCCGATTTTCAAGGGTTTCTACAATAGGTACACCTGAGATACGATAGCCTTGCATCAGCTCTTCAGCTTCATGTACCTTATGATTGGGAGTTAGGAAAAATGGATCGATAATCACACCATTTTCTGAACGCTTCACTTTGCGAACTTCTTTAGCCTGCTCAGCAACCGACATATTTTTGTGAACAACACCTAGACCACCAGCACGGGCAATCGCAATAGCCATTTTGCTATCTGTTACGGTATCCATAGCTGCTGTAATAATAGGAATATTCAATGTCAAATTCTTGGCCAACTTTGTTTGTAAACTTACATCGTTTGGCAAAACATGGCTTTCTGCAGGAATAAGCAAGACATCATCAAAAGTAAAGCCTTTTTTCAAAAATTTAGTGTCCCAATTTGACATGAATCATCCTCTTTTCTATATAATAGTGATAATCTATCATAACATTTTCACATCATTTGTCAACCGAAATGACAGATAAACCGAACGAACCGGTTCTGAATAGCATTTGCACTCACATTCTATTTATAAACACGATTGTTTCTACAGAAGAACATCTTTTATATTTGTTTTTGGATTCCTATCTTATTCATCAATCATTAGGTTCAATTTATTATAACTTTTCTTAGTAGATTTCAAAATGGTATCCAGATAATCTAAATAAACACCACTCCCTTTTTTTCGCCAAAGTTCTAATCCAGCTTCATAATCTGCCTCGTTAACAGATTTTCCAGCAAAATAATCGGCATTTAATTTAGTAAAAGTTTCTAGTAATAAGGTTTTTTCGCTATCTGTCAACTTCGTGTCAAGTAATTCTGACTCTGCTTTTCTCCAAGCTACAACCTCCATAAATTGTCGAGAAGATTTTTGAAACTGCAATAAGTTGGTATCCATAGACTGATGACGACGAGCCCAATCATCAATAGTCAAAATGCTAGCTTGATAGTTGAAGTTTTTTCCATCAAAATCAATCACTCCATAGTGATGAGGTGAAACAGCTAAGGATGAAGTCAGAATCTCCGGTAAAGTCTCCGTTACCATATGCTGAATATGAATATGGCCACTTACATTTGCCAGAACCCCATACTTTCTATACAGAACTTCAAGTTCACTAGCCTTGTCTATGACAAATCCCTCTCTAAAGTGAGGATTGTGAGATAGAATATTCTGATGACTAACCGCTAGAACTTGAACATTTTTTTCCCTAGCTTCTTGGAGAGTTCTTTCTACCCAAGCCAGCGTTTTGTCAGAAATCTGATTGGCCTTATCACTATTTGAGTCCAACATCAAGAGCCAAAAATCACTTCTAAACTTGTAAATATACGACAAGGATGTGTCATCTTTCTGTAAATTGTTTTGTAAACCATGTTTCTTGTAAATTTCAAGAAATTCTTCCTTTGTAATCGAATCAACTAGTTCATAGTGATCTCCATAAAATCCCGCTGCACTAGATCGATCTATGTCGTGGTTACCGGGGATAACTAAGACTTGAGTCCCATTATTCTGGATTCGATGTAACTTTCTTTCCAATTCTAGATGGCTATCTTTTTCACCATTAAATGTTAAATCACCACTAATCACCAAGATTTCTGGTTTTTCTGCTATAACATTTTCTACGAAAGCCTCTGTTATTTCTTCAATATACTGCATGTTTTTACCATCTGCATTATTAAACAGGTCTGTAAAGAAATTTCCTTTATCTGTCAATTTACTTGACAGATAGTGTAAATCAGTTGCCACTATCATTTTAACGGGTTTCTCTCTACTGGAATACCTGACAAAAGATGATTCTAAATTTCCCTTAGATGAGCTAACACTCCAATATTCCCAAGATAATAACAAGCATCCAAGTAATAAAAAGATAAATCCTAAACCTATTTTTTTCTTCACACCCTCACAAAAAGGATAGTTGCCTATCCTTCCCCTCTTTAAAAATAATTAATTCCCATAGCAGCCTTGACTTCTGATAAGGTTTGACTTGCTACTTGGCGGGCCGCATCGCTACCTTTTTTCAACATATCAAAGACTTGTCCCATATCCTTTGCATATTCCAGACGACGCTCACGAATCGGTGCTAATTCACGCTCCAAAATCTCCAATAAGTAGCGTTTGGTTTTGACATCTCCCAAGCCACCAGCCTGATAGTGTTCTTTCATAGCTTCAATCTCAGCACGATCTGCTTCTGTCCCGAAAATATCTAAATAATGGAAAACCATATTTCCTTCAATTTGTCCCGGATCTTCGACACGGATATGATTTGGATCAGTATACATGCTCATAACTTTCTTGCGAACAGTATCTGCATCATCTGACAGATAAATACCATTGCCAAGAGATTTGGACATCTTAGCATTTCCATCTAAACCAGGCAAACGACCAGCTTTTTCATTTTCTGGATACAAGCCTTCTGGTTCAACCAAAACATCACAATGGTACGTGTGATTAAAGCTGCGAACAATTTCTCGTGTCTGCTCAATCATTGGTTTTTGATCATTCCCAACTGGTACTAGATTAGCCTTAAAGGCTGTAATATCAGCTGCCTGAGATACTGGATAAACCAAGAATCCAGATGGAATTGACTCTCCAAATCCTTTTTGAGCAATCTCCGTTTTAACGGTCGGATTGCGTTCCAAACGAGCTAAAGAAACTAAGTTCATATAGTACATGGTTAATTCTGATAATTCTGGAATATGACTTTGAATAAAAATGGTTGACTTAGTAGGATCAAGTCCAACTGAAAGATAGTCTAGGGCTACATTTGCAATCGAATCCTTGACCAATTCTGACTCTTTAGCATGATCTGTTAAAGCCTGTTGGTCTGCTAAAAATACAAAGAGTTCATACTTGTCTGTATTTTGTAAAACAACTCGGTTTTTGAGACTACCAACATAGTGTCCCAAGTGCAATTTTCCTGTTGGACGGTCTCCCGTCAAGATGATTGGTTTTGTCATGTTTTCTCCTTTATTTTTTGGTGATATTCTTCTTTTGTTAATAGGTAATGGACAAATGTCACCACTCGACCTGGCTCTTTTTTATCTATTTTGGCGTATGGCTCCTCGTGGCTAAAATTCATTCCAATTTTTTCCATCACTCGACCAGATGCTGGATTTTCCTTATCGTGCTTAGCAACTAAACAATTCATTTGCAAGTCTTCAAAAAATAGTTTGATGAAAGCATAGCCAGCTTCCGTCATATAACCCTGATTCCAGTATTTTTTATCCAAAGTGTAACCAAATTCCGAGCGTCCTAAATCATCAAGGATATGGTGCATATCTAGGCTACCAATGAAACGACCTGATTCTTTAACTTCGATCCCCCAACGCCCCAAGGGACTAGCTAAATAGATAGAGGCAATGATATTCTTGGTTTCCTCTAAAGATTGGTTAGCAGCAAAGGTCCAACGAACAGTTTCTTCATCAGAAGCATAAGAGAACATTTGTTCGGCATCATCTAAGGTTACAGGTCGCAATAACAATCGGTCTGTTTCAATCATCCTGAACTCATCTAGTTTCTGATAAATATTCTTCATCTGATTTCCTTTCTATAACATAAAAAATACCCCACGCTAACATGCGTGAGGGCGTTATTACTAACACGGTACCACCTCAGTTGACAGTTTATTTACATAACTTTACAACACTGTCATCTTTTTTGTCTCGACACAATCGAGGCCTGCACGGTAAGGGGTGCTAGTCCTGAAACCTATTGTTTAGTTTCACGTGAAACATCAGCCCATTCATCTACCTATGCTACTTGTTTTCAGCACCCACAAGCTCTCTCAAAACAACAGATAAACTACTTTTCTGATAGTTTTATTATATACCGGTCAATTCTGAAAGTCAAGTTGTTCAAATACTTGACGACTAGCCTTCTTTGGGTCATAATAGACAATAGCATTTTAATTAATTTAAGAGGAAGCAAATGAAGAAAAAAATACAAGAATTGGCCCTGGTGACACTTGGGGCTTTAATTAGTGCTATCGGCTTTAACACTATGTTTATTGAAAACAACATCGCATCTGGTGGAGTTGGTGGTCTGGCCATCAGTTTAAATTCTCTTTTTGGATGGGATCCTGCAAGTTTTGTTCTCATTGCCAATATCCCCCTTATGGTACTCTGTTTTTTTTTATTGGGGAAGTCAATCTTTTTAAAAACAGTTTATGGCGCTTGGATTTACCCTCTGTTTATCAACTTGACAGCACCTTTACCCAATTTGACACATAATCCACTCTTAGCGGCCATCTTCGGAGGAATTATTTTAGGATTTGGTTTGGGGTTGGTATTTTTAGGGAATTCCTCAACTGGTGGAACAGGGATTCTGGTCCAAATTCTCAATAAGTACACTCCTATTCCATTGGGAATTTTGATGGCTCTTATTGATGGGTTTGTAGTTGGAATTGGTGTGCTAGCCTTTGACTTTGATACTGTCATGTATTCGATTATTGCTCTCATCTGCATTACCTATGTTATCAACCTCATGATGGCTGGATCCGATTCATCACGAAATCTGATGATTATTTCCCAGGAACATCAAGCCATTAAAGAGTATATCACCAAGGTTGCTGATCGCGGTGTGACAGAACTTCCTATACTTGGCGGATATACTGGGATTGAAAAACGGATGTTGATGACAACTGTCTCACGTCCTGAATACACACTTATTGAAACTGAAATTTTAAAAATTGATGAAACAGCCTTTATGGTCGTCATGCCAGCCAGTCAAGTCAAAGGTCGTGGATTTAGTTTAAATAAACACCATCAATTTGAAGATGATATCTTGATTCCAATGTAGTTTACATTGAAAATTTACAATTTTTCTAGTAGAATAGACTTATCGATTTGTAGATTACTATTTTACAAGATTTACACTAACAAAAGAAATTTAGGAGAAAATATGCTTACAGTATCTGACGTGTCGCTTCGTTTTAGCGATAGAAAGTTATTTGACGAGGTTAACATCAAGTTTACAGCAGGTAACACTTATGGTCTAATCGGTGCTAACGGTGCTGGTAAATCAACCTTCCTCAAGATTTTGGCTGGTGACATTGAGCCGTCAACTGGTCACATTTCACTAGGACCAGATGAACGTTTGTCTGTTCTTCGTCAAAATCACTTTGACTATGAAGATGAGCGCGTGATTGATGTTGTAATTATGGGGAATGAACACCTTTATAGTATCATGAAAGAAAAAGATGCCATCTATATGAAGGAAGACTTTTCTGATGAAGATGGCGTTCGTGCTGCTGAATTAGAAGGTGAATTTGCTGAATTAGGTGGTTGGGAAGCAGAATCTGAAGCGTCGCAATTGCTACAAAACCTTAATATTGCTGAAGATTTGCACTACCAAACTATGAGTGAATTGACCAATAGTGAAAAAGTCAAAGTTCTCTTGGCTAAAGCTCTCTTTGGTAAACCAGATGTTCTTCTTTTAGACGAACCGACTAACGGTCTGGACATTCAGTCTATTTCTTGGTTGGAAGACTTCCTCATTGATTTTGACAACACAGTCATCGTCGTATCCCATGACCGCCACTTCCTTAATAAGGTTTGTACCCACATGGCTGACTTAGACTTTGGTAAAATCAAACTCTATGTTGGTAACTATGACTTCTGGAAACAATCTTCTGAATTAGCTGCACGTTTGCAGTCTGATCGGAATTCCAAGGCTGAAGAAAAAATCAAAGAACTGCAAGAATTTATCGCTCGATTCTCTGCCAACGCTTCTAAATCCAAACAAGCAACTTCTCGTAAGAAAATGTTGGATAAGATTGAGTTAGAAGAAATCGTACCTTCTAGCCGCAAATACCCATTTATCAACTTTAAGGCTGAACGCGAGATGGGAAATGATCTTCTTCGTGTTGAAAATCTTAAAGTCACTATCGAAGGCGAAACAATTCTTGACAATATTAGTTTTATTCTTCGTCCAGGAGACAAAACAGCTCTGATTGGTCAAAATGATATTCAAACAACGACCCTTATTCGTGCCCTTATGGGAGAAATCGAATATGAAGGGGAAGTTAAATGGGGTGTAACCACTAGCCAATCTTACCTACCAAAAGATAATTCGAGTGACTTCGCTGGTAGTGAATCCATTCTTGACTGGCTTCGTCAATTCGCTTCTAAAGGGGAAGATGACAATACCTTTCTCCGAGGTTTCTTGGGTCGTATGCTCTTCTCAGGAGATGAAGTTAACAAACCTGTCAATGTCCTGTCAGGTGGTGAAAAAGTACGTGTCATGTTGTCTAAACTCATGCTTCTGAAGTCCAATGTCCTTATTTTAGATGATCCAACCAACCACTTGGACTTGGAATCTATCTCAAGTCTCAATGATGGACTAAAAACCTTCAAAGAATCCATTATCTTTGCCAGCCATGACCATGAATTTATTCAAACCCTAGCCAACCATATTGTCGTTATTTCTAAAAATGGGGTTATTGACCGTATTGACGAAACCTATGACGAATTCTTGGAAAACAGTGACGTTCAATCCAAAGTTCAAGAACTCTGGAAATAATATTAAAAGGCGAGTCCCGAACCTCGCCTTTTTTAATGGATTAGATAAAGAGAATACGATTACTTCATTCGTTTCTTTACAAGCCTTGACAATAATAGCATCTGACTAGAAATAAGAAAATTTGACAGACTACTTATCTAGCGCATTGAACAAATATAACTGTTATCTAGACTAATCTTTACACAATACTTTACACAGTGACAATTGGTTTTTCTATATAGTCTTATTAACTTATTTTACAATCTATTCTAGATATCCTATAAACCTAACTGTTATAAACCTATCTTTACTTAACTGTCAATAAACAGTCTATTGTTTAGCTATTCCCACATTTTCTCCTTTATTCTTTTTTAAAAAACAAAAGAACAATAGTTGACACATATGTAAAGTTTTAAAAAATAAGCTTGACAGATAACTTAGATTGATAAATTCATAGCAAATATGTTTGTAATATCTTATGAAATCTGATCATTTCTCTCATCTAGAGTCTTTTATTAAATCTCACACATAAGATTAAGTGTTAACTAAGCTTATTTTCTATCATACAAGAATGATAGGAGTAAATCCTCTTGAAATTAAAAATTGACAATCCTGTAAACTTCTCATTTCTTCCCAACTTTTCTTTATCATAGTCGTTCTACTGACAAATAAACTATAAAATCTTACACTTAGTTAATCTCAATCATCAGTTATGAAATGACCAGAAAATTTTGATTCTTCTTCTATCTTTTAAAAAGAAAAAACACCCTCTTGGGTGTTTAAAAGACTCCGCCAACAGGGCTCGAACCTGTGACATCATGATTAACAGTCATGCGCTCTACCAACTGAGCTATGGCGGAATACTATTATATAGTCCGTACGGGATTCGAACCCGTGTTACCGCCGTGAAAAGGCGGTGTCTTAACCCCTTGACCAACGGACCATGCTTATAAGACAGTATTTAGTATAATATAGTTCTTATCCTTTGTCAACCCTTTTTGTTTCTTGACATTCTATCAGCTTTAGGTTAGAATTAAATGGCTTAGTTTTTGGTTCCATAGCTCAGCTGGATAGAGCATTCGCCTTCTAAGCGAACGGTCGCAGGTTCGAATCCTGCTGGAATCATCATAAAATCCTAGAAAAATTTTCTAGGATTTTTTTTCATACCATAATTCAATATTGATATAAAGTAGAGGGAGTAAAAGAACTGCTAAGGCAAACTCACCCATATACAAAGATAAGCGAGTAGAAACGATGACTCCAAACATAAAGCTAAGAATAATGAAGAAAATATTCTTCCCTTTATTTTGTAAATCCTTATCTTTCTCAAGAAAACCCATGAACCAAAGATAGGCTGCATTTTTAACATTACCAGTCATCATCACATTAGCATAGGTAGCCCCATACAATTTTCGATAGGTTTCTACCTGAATCGACGCAACAAAAGCTAGAATAGCCATGGTAAAATTACTGGATAATAGTGGAGTGAAGACAACAGCCAGTAAAACCAAAAATGTCATGACTAGACTACTACTGAAATGCCAATAAAGATGATGACTCAAAAACCATCTGCGAGCTGAGTAGGTAAAAAATTGACCTAGAACAAAGAAAATAATTGGCAGGAGAAAATTGAAAACCTGCTTCCAATCTCCTAGTGCTAAAAAGTAGGCCGTTAAAATGACATTTCCAGATTGAACACCTGCAAAGCGCCCTCCTTGGGTAATAAAAGTAAAGGCATTTAAATAACCACTAATAAAAGTAAACATAGTGGCCACTCGTAAAGCTTCAAAAATACGGTAATGTTTGTGTTTTGACATAGAGTAAACCTCATGTTTCATGTGAAACTATTTGTGGTAGGGACTCCCCTGTTGAATCATAAAAGATCGGTAAATTTGTTCTACCAGAACCAAGCGCATAAGTTGATGAGGAAGGGTTAATTTTCCAAAACTTATCAGCAAGTTGGCCCTATCTTTAACAATCGGCGCTAAACCTAGACTACCACCTATAATAAAAGTGATATCTGAATAACCTTTCATCGTTGTCTCTTCTATCATCTCAGAAAATTTTTCTGACGGAAACTGTTGACCTTCAATGGCCAGAGCAATAACAAACTCTCTATCTGCAATTTTAGACAGAATACGCTGCGCTTCCTTTTCTAAAATTTTTTGGTTTTCAGCAGCAGAAGCCTTGTCCGGTGTTTTTTCGTCTAGTAATTCTATACTTTCAAACTTGGTGAAACGGGCCAATCGCTTGCTATATTCAGCAATTCCATCTTTTAAATATTTTTCTTTCAATTTTCCTACGCTAATGACTTTAATTTTCATAAAAGTATTGTATCATATCCACAAGTGATTCTAAATAAATTATTTTTAAAAAAACTCTACTGACTTGAAAATAGTAGATTTGTACACACCTTATAGAAAGTTATCCACAGATTGTGGATGATTTTTTGAAAAATTTAAGTTATAATTAAGAAAAGAATTCTAGGATAGGAGAAAATAGGAGGTCTATCTTTCATGAAAAAATATCTAAAATTCACCATATTATTTCTTGTAGGATTTTTAGGTGGAGTGACTGGAAGTTTGGTTATACCCTTCGTTCAACAGATGACCACCCCAGTTACTCAAACAAATACTAAATCGGAAAAAACAAGTGTCAGCAATGTAACTTATAAGAATGAAACTTCTGTAACAAATGCTGTAAAAACGGTTGAGGATGCTGTTGTTTCCGTTATAAACTATCAACCAGAAGCTGGAGGGCAGGGATCCATTTTTGGTAACGAAAATCCTTCTGATGGACTAGTAGTAGCTAGCGAAGGATCAGGAGTTATTTACAAAAAAGAAGAAAATGTTGCCTATATTGTTACGAATAATCATGTTATCACTGGTGCAAAACAAATTGACATTCAATTAGCATCTGGAGAAAAAGTAGAAGGGGAATTAGTTGGTTCGGATACTTATTCTGATATCGCGGTTATCAAGATTGCAGCAGACAAGGTAAAAACAGTTGCTGAATTTGCTGATTCGGATACCATCAATGTCGGAGAAGTTGCCATTGCTATTGGTAGTCCATTGGGTACAGTTTATGCCAATACGGTAACACAAGGCATTGTTTCCAGTTTGAGTCGAACTGTCACCTCTAAGAATGAAGAAGGACAGACCGTTTCTACAAATGCTATCCAAACAGATACAGCCATCAATCCAGGTAATTCAGGTGGTCCACTGATCAATATTCAAGGACAAGTTATTGGTATCACTTCTAGCAAGATTACTTCAACCAGCAACTTATCAAATGTATCTGTAGAAGGAATGGGCTTTGCAATTCCCTCAAATGATGCCATTGCCATCATCCAAAAATTAGAAAAAGATGGTCGGGTCAACCGTCCTGCTCTAGGGATTCAGATGATGGACCTTGCTCAATTATCTAGTAGCCAATTAAAAACAGCTGGTTTAGAACATTCTGAGATCACTGCTGGTGTCCTGGTTATCTCCACTCAGACTGGTCTTCCTGCCCATGATAAATTCCAAAAATATGATCTTATCACAGCTATTGATGGAGATAAAATTGAAAACAGTAGTGATTTACAAAGTGCTCTCTACAAACACGATATTGGAGATAGTATTGAGGTAACTTTCTATCGGAATGGCAAGAAAGAAACGGTTACCATCAACTTGACCCATTCAACTGAAGACCTTTCATCCAACTAATGTTTGGACTGTAAATATAACTTTACAAGATTGTAAAGTTATATTTTTTTTGCTAGAATAAGCCTATGGAAGAACTGAAATATATAGAAATAGGGAATATTACTCCTAATCCCTACCAACCTCGCATTCATTTTGAAGAAGAAAAGTTAGAAGAATTAGCTCAATCTATCCGTGTCAATGGCCTCATTCAGCCATTGATTGTACGTAAATCTGCGATTATTGGCTATGAATTACTGGCTGGAGAGAGACGATTACGGGCTAGTCAATTGGCTGGTCTAACAAAAGTCCCTGTAGTTATCAAAAATCTAACCGATCAGGATATGCTCTACCAATCTATCATTGAGAATCTACAACGAGCAGATTTGAATCCCATTGAAGAAGCTAGATCTTACAAGAAATTACTAGATAAAGGCTTGACTCATCAAGAAATGGCCAATATTATGGGGAAATCTCGTCCTTATATTTCCAACAGTCTCCGCCTCCTTAATTTATCAGATGCTGTCCGTCAGGCTCTTGAAAGCGGAAGTATCTCACAGGGGCATGCCCGTCTTCTAGTCCCCTTATCAAAAGAAAAGCAAGAATATTGGCTTGATAAAATCAGAAATCAGGATATGAGTGTCCGATCATTAGAAGCAGCCCTTACCATTAAGAAGACTGTAAAAATAGAAAAACAGAATAGTTTTGCGCGTGAAGAAGAAGAAAATCTTCACCGCCTTTTAGGGCTAGACGTTCAAATCAAACAAAAAAAAGACTCTTCCGGACAAATCAAAATTTCTTTTGCCAATACAGAAGAATACCAAAGACTTATCAACAGCTTAAAAAAATCTTGTGAATAGAAAAAATCTGTAGACAGTTTTTACACAGGAATATTCTCTAAAAAGTTTTGATTTAGTGATGCTTCTTTGAATTTTCCACATTCTGTGGAAAACTTTTATAAACAGTGTGGAAAATTCTTAAACTTGTGGAAAACTTTTTCTAAATATGATACACTATAAGGACAAAATTCCATGAAGGAGGTCCCTCTTTGAACCAAGAACAAGTCTTTTGGGAGCGGGTCTTACAATTAGCTAAAGATAATCTCAAACAATCTGCCTTTGATTTCTTTGTTTCAGATGCCCGTTTACTTGAGGTAAGTGGAGATACTGCAAGAATTTTTTTAGATAGTCCTTTTAAGAAACTTTTTTGGGAAGAAAACCTCAAAGGTGTGATTATTACGGCTGGATTTGAAATTTACAATGAACAAATTACAGTGATATACGAATTTTCACCTGCAAGCTCTAGCCCAAGTCAAAGTAGAGCTAATTCTGAAAGAAGGCATCACGCGCAAGAGCTTAACTCAAGTCCAGTAAGCCCTCCGATTACTCCCTTTATCCATCCAGATATCAAACCCCAATATACCTTTACTAATTTTGTCCAAGGTGATAACAATCAGTGGGCTAAAGCCGCTGCCTTAGCGGTATCAGATAATCTAGGTGGACTTTACAACCCCCTCTTTATCTTCGGTGGTCCTGGACTGGGTAAAACTCATTTGCTCAATGCGATTGGTAACAAAGTTCTGGAAGACAATCCAAATGCCCGAATCAAGTATCTATCATCTGAGACTTTCATCAATGACTTTCTGGAACACCTTCGCCTCAATGACATGGATAATTTCAAGAAAACGTATCGCAATCTGGATTTACTCCTTATTGATGATATCCAATCCTTACGAAATAAGGCTTCTACTCAAGAAGAATTCTTCCATACCTTTAATGCCCTGCATGAAAACAGCAAGCAGATTGTCCTAACCTCTGATCGCAATCCTGATTATTTGGATAATTTGGAGGAACGCTTGGTAACCCGATTCAAATGGGGACTGACCAGCGAAATCACACCGCCTGATTTTGAAACAAGGATTGCTATTTTACGCAATAAATGTCAAGAATATCCCTATGAATTTACCGATGATACCCTGACTTATTTGGCAGGTCAATTTAACTCTAATGTCCGTGATTTAGAAGGTGCCCTTAAAGATATTCATCTCTTGGCTACCATGCGGAAATTAACAGAGATTACCGTTGATGTAGCTGCAGAAGCTATTCGTTCCCGCAAGCAAACCAATCCACAAAACATGCTTGTTTCCATTGAAAAAATTCAGAATGAAGTTGGAAATTTCTATGGGGTCAGTCAAAAAGAAATCAAAGGGGCAAAGCGCGTACAAAATATTGTTCATGCTAGACAGGTTGCCATGTATTTAGCGCGTGAATTAACAGATAATTCCTTACCAAAAATTGGAAAAGAGTTTGGAGGTCGCGATCATACCACTGTCATGCACGCTTACAACAAGATAAAAAGTCTCTTGGCAGAGGATGATAGTCTAGAAATTGAATTAACCACCATTCGCAATAAAATTCGCTAATGTGGAAAACTTCTTAAAAAAGACATTTTTTTCCACAAGTTGTGAACAAGTCTTTTCTCTTGCTAAGACATGCCTTAAGCCACTTTTCCACAGAATTAACAGACACTACTATTACTATTAACCTTATAATCTATAAATAAAGGAGAATCCATGATTCATTTTTCTATCAACAAAGCTGTCTTTCTCCAAGCTTTGAATACTACAAAACGAGCTATTAGTCATAAAAATGCTATTCCTGTTTTATCCACTGTTAAAATCGAAGTCAGTAATGAAGGAATCACCTTGACAGGTTCGAATGGACAAATCTCTATTGAGAACTTTATCTCTATTCAGGATGAAAATGCCGGTCTCTTAATCTCTTCAACAGGCTCTATCCTTCTAGAAGCTGGATTCTTTATCAATGTTGTTTCCAGTCTTCCAGATATTGTCTTTGACCTAAAAGAAATTGAACAAAAACAAATCCTCCTCACTAGTGGTAAATCAGAAATTACCCTAAAAGGAAAAGAAACTGAACTTTATCCACGTCTACAAGAAGTTTCTACTAGCAATCCTTTGATTTTAGAAACAAAGATCCTCAAAGATATCATCAATGAAACCGCCTTTGCAGCCTCAACCCAAGAAAGTCGTCCTATTTTAACAGGTGTTCACCTTGTTTTGACAGAAAATCAAACCCTCAAAACAGTAGCGACAGATTCTCACCGTATGAGTCAACGCAAGATGCAATTGGAAAAAGCTGGAGACAATTTTGATGTGGTGATACCAAGTCGTTCTCTGCGTGAATTTACAGCTGTTTTTTCTGACGAAATAGAAACAGTCGAAGTATTTTTCTCTAACAATCAGTTGCTTTTTAGAAGTCAAAATATTAGCTTCTATACACGTTTGTTGGAAGGAACTTATCCTGACACTGATCGCTTAATTCCAAAAGAATTCAATACTAAAGTAACGTTTGATACTGCTCACCTGCGTCAAGCTATGGAACGGGCTCGTCTTCTCTCGAATGCAACGCAAAATGGAACCGTCAAACTAGAAATCCAAAACGGTCTTGTATCAGCTCATGTTAACTCACCAGAAGTTGGTCGTGTAAATGAAGAATTAGATACCTTATCCGTATCGGGTCAAGATTTAATGATTTCTTTTAATCCAAGTTATCTCATTGATGCCCTAAAGGCTGTTGGAAGCGAGCAAGTAGAAATTAGTTTCATCTCCCCAATTCGCCCATTTACTCTAGTGCCCAATACCAATCAAGAAGATTTCATCCAACTGATTACCCCAGTTCGTACAAACTAAGATCAACTCCCGCAAGGGAGTTTTTTCTATGGTATAATGAGAAAAAGAATATTTTTGGAGGTTCTTATGTACGAGCTTGGTTCCTTAGTAGAAATGAAAAAGCCTCATGCCTGTACCATCAAATCAACTGGAAAAAAAGCCAATGAATGGGAAGTTGTACGTCTGGGAGCTGATATTAAAATCCGCTGTACGAATTGTGATCATGTAGTCATGATGAGTCGTCATAATTTTGAAGGCAAGATGAAAAAAATTTTATAATGTTCAGACACACTCTACAAAAGAGAAATTAATCAGTATTTTGCAAAGAAAAAGTAAGCCTAGGTTGCGCAACTTGAACAGATTTTTGCTAGTTATTATTCCCTTAGATTGAATGTTATTGTATTTTTTAAGAGGTATGATAGAGATTTTTAAATGAGCTTGCTAATTGGCAAGCTTTTTCGAGTCTTTTCTGCTATAATGATAAGTACTGAAAAAATCTAATGGAGATTCTAAATTATGGCTTTAACAGCAGGTATTGTGGGTTTACCAAATGTTGGTAAATCAACCCTCTTCAATGCAATTACAAAAGCGGGAGCGGAAGCTGCCAACTATCCTTTCGCAACCATTGATCCAAATGTCGGAATGGTAGAGGTTCCAGATGAACGTTTACAGAAGTTGACAGAACTAATTACCCCTAAAAAAACGATTCCAACAACTTTCGAATTTACAGACATCGCTGGTATTGTCAAAGGTGCTTCCAAAGGAGAAGGTCTTGGAAATAAATTTTTATCCAATATTCGCCAAGTAGATGCCATTGTGCACGTAGTCCGTGCCTTTGATGATGAAAATGTCATGCGGGAACAAGGCCGTGAAGATGCCTTTGTAGATCCAATTGCGGATATTGATACGATAAATCTTGAATTGATTTTGGCGGACCTAGAGTCTATTAACAAGCGTTATGCGCGTGTTGAAAAGATGGCTCGTACCCAAAAAGATAAGGATTCACTGGCTGAATTTGCAGTCTTGGAAAAAATCAAGCCAGTTTTAGAAGACGGCTTATCTGCTCGTACCATCGATTTCTCAACTGAAGAAGAAAAAATCGTCAAGCAATTGTTCTTATTGACAACAAAACCAGTCCTTTATGTCGCCAATGTAGATGAAGATAAGGTTGCTGAGCCAGATGATATTGACTATGTCAAACAAATCCGAGACTTCGCAGCTACGGAAAATGCAGAAGTAGTTGTGATTTCAGCTCGTGCTGAAGAAGAAATTGCAGAGTTAGAAGACGAAGATAAACAAGAATTCTTGGAAGCCATTGGTTTAACAGAATCAGGTGTGGATAAATTAACCCGTGCTGCCTACCATTTGCTTGGACTTGGAACCTACTTCACAGCTGGTGAAAAAGAAGTCCGTGCTTGGACCTTTAAACGTGGTATCAAAGCACCACAAGCTGCTGGTATCATCCATACAGACTTCGAAAGAGGTTTTATCCGTGCTGTAACCATGTCCTATGATGATTTGATTCAATATGGTTCAGAAAAAGCAGTAAAAGAAGCAGGACGCCTTCGTGAAGAAGGAAAAGAGTATGTCGTTCAGGATGGGGACATCATGGAGTTCCGATTCAACGTCTAACGTTTTCCTTGCTTTTATTCTTCGTGAAGTCGGCTCGATAAACTCCAGTTTCATCTTGGCCTTCCTTGCCTTGACTAAAACCAAGCAAAATCGTTAGGATACTATTTGATAATTAAAATGTGCTTTAGTGCCTAGACTAAGAGCATTTTAAGCAATCAAAATCTAACAAGAAAATTAAAATAAAAGTTGCAAAACCAGAGGCTGAAATGTTTTTTCAGTCCTTTTGGTGTTTTGAAAGGATGAAAATGGTAAAAATGATTGTTGGCCTAGGAAATCCTGGCTCTAAGTATCACGAAACCCGTCACAATATTGGTTTTATGCTGATTGATCAGATAGCAAAAAGAGAAAATGTGACTTTTTCACAGGATAAAATATTTCAAGCGGATGTGGCCTCGACGTTTATCAATGGAGAAAAAGTTTATTTGGTTAAACCAACAACTTTCATGAACGAATCCGGTAAGGCTGTTCATGCTCTTTTGTCCTACTATGGCTTAGATGAGCGTGATTTACTGGTAGCTTACGATGATTTAGATATGGTAGCAGGTAAGATTCGTTTCCGTCAAAAGGGTTCAGCAGGTGGTCATAATGGCATTAAGTCCCTCATCGCTCATTTGAAGACGCAGGAATTTGATCGCATTAAAATTGGTATTGGTCGTCCCAAAGAAGGTCGGACTGTTATCAACCATGTCTTGTCACCATTTGATACAGCAGATCGTATCGAAATTGATCAAGCACTGGATAAACTTGACAGTGCTGTAAATTATTATTTACATGAAAGCGACTTGGAAAAAGTTATGAGAAAGTTTAACGGTATATGAATCTTTTAGAACTCATTCAGCAAAATCAGCAAGTTCAAAAATGGCAACAAGGTCTCAACAAATCAAGCCGTCAACTCATGTTAGGTCTTTCTGGGACTAGTAAAGCTCTTGCTATAGCTTCTGCCTTTGATAGTTTAAGCGAAAAGATAGTTATCTTTACAGCAAGTCAAAATGAAGCAGAAGTATTAGTTGCTGATTTGACGGATTTATTGGGTAGTGAGTATGTTTACAACTTCTTTACAGATGATAGCCCGATTGCCGAGTTTGTTTTTTCATCTAAGGATAGAAGACAGACGCGTGTTGACAGTTTAAATTTTTTGATCAATAAAAAACAACCGGGTATCTTGGTTGCTAATTTTGCTGCCTCAAAAATATTTTTACCCAATCCAAAAATCTATCAAGAAGCAAGTCTCAACCTCCAAGTCCAAGAAGAAGTTCAACTTGACAACCTTGTCAAGAAACTCCTTTCAACAGGCTATAAAAAAGTATCTCGTGTGTTATCTCAAGGTGAGTTTAGCCTACGCGGCGATATTCTAGACGTTTTTGAAATCAACAATGAATTACCCTTTCGATTAGAATTTTTTGGTGATGAGATTGATGGTATTAGAACCTTTGATATTGAAAAACAAACGTCATTAGAAAATTTAGAAAGTATTACGATTTGCCCTGCTTCTGAAATCATACTGACAAGTGAAGATTATTTGCGTTCTCAAGTTTCTTTGGAGAAGTGGATCGACAAGATAGAAATAGGTGAGCAAAAATCGTATCTGCAAGAAGTTTTAGCAGATGTTAAAACAGGTTATCGCCATCCTGATATTCAAAAATTTCTTTCTATTTTTTATGAAAATCAGTGTACTATCCTTGATTATCTTCCTAAAACTTCACCAATCTTTTTTGATAATTTTCATAAAATCATGGATACACATGCCTTATTTGAAAAAGAATCCGCTCTTCTCTTGACAGAGGATTTACAAAAGTGTAAATCACATTCTAGTCTTAAATACTTTGCTGATTCCTATCAAAATTTACGAAAATATCAACCTTCTACCTTCTTTTCTACATTCCAAAAGGGTCTAGGAAATCTTAAATTTGATGCTATTTTTTCTTTCAATCAGCATCCTATGCAGGAATTTTTTAACCAAATTCCGCTTTTACAAGAAGAATTGCAACGCTATAAAAAATCAAATTATACGGTCATTATTCAGTCGAATTCTTCATCAAGTTTACACGCTTTACAAAAAACATTACAAGAATATAATATTGACATTCCTTATCGTGATGCTAATGAATTAGTTCTAGGTCAACAGCAAATAACGATTGGTCAACTAGTAACTGGTTTTCATTTTCTAGATGAAAAAATTGCATTGATTACAGAGCGTGAAATTTTCCATAAGAAAGTCAAGCGGAAAATTCGTCGTCAACATACTTCAAATGCAGAGCGCCTGCGAGATTACAATGAGTTAGAAAAAGGGGATTATGTTGTTCACCATGTTCATGGAATCGGACAGTTTATGGGGATTGAAACCATCGAACGATCAGGCGTTCACAGAGATTATATCACCATTCAATATCAAAATTCAGACAGAATTTCCCTACCGGTTGAGCAGATTGATGGATTATCAAAATATATCGCATCGGATGGCAAACAACCTAAACTGAATAAACTCAACGATGGCCGCTTCCAAAAGACCAAACAAAAAGTTCAAAAACAGGTTGAAGATATTGCAGATGATCTTATCAAATTGTATGCAGAACGTAGCCAATTAAAAGGTTTCGCTTTCTCAAGTGATGATGAGAATCAATTGGAGTTTGACAATCACTTTGCCTATGTGGAAACGGATGATCAACTTCGATCGATTGATGAAGTCAAGAAAGATATGGAAAAACCATCCCCTATGGATCGTCTTTTAGTGGGAGATGTTGGGTTTGGTAAAACAGAGGTAGCTATGCGGGCAGCCTTTAAAGCTGTCAATGATGGCAAGCAAGTGGCTATTCTAGTACCTACAACTGTTCTTGCACAGCAACATTATGAAAATTTTATAGATCGTTTTTCAGAGTTTCCTATCAATATTGGCGTCCTTAGTCGTTTTCGAACAAAAACAGAACAAAATGCCACCCTTGAAAAATTGAAAAAAGGGCAGCTGGATATTATTATCGGCACGCATCGTCTCTTATCAAAAGATGTCATCTTTGCTGATTTAGGTCTTTTAGTGATTGATGAAGAACAGCGTTTTGGAGTGAAACACAAAGAAAGTCTAAAAGAACTCAAGAAAAAAATTGACGTTCTAACCTTAACTGCCACTCCTATTCCACGAACTCTTCACATGTCCATGCTAGGAATTCGTGATTTATCCGTTATTGAAACCCCACCGACCAATCGTTACCCAGTTCAAACCTATGTTTTAGAAAGAAATCCAACAGTGATTCGCGATGCTATTTTACGAGAAATCGATCGTGGAGGGCAAATTTACTATCTTTACAATAAAGTTGACACCATTGAAAAGAAGGTTTCTGAACTTAAGGAGCTAGTACCAGAAGCCTCTATTGGTTTTGTCCACGGACAAATGTCAGAAATACAATTAGAAAACACTCTCTATGCCTTTATCGAGGGGGAATATGATGTATTAGTAACGACCACCATTATCGAAACGGGAGTGGATATTCCAAACGCCAATACTCTTTTTATTGAAAATGCGGATCATATGGGGCTGTCAACCCTCTATCAACTTCGAGGGCGTGTTGGTCGTTCCAATCGGATTGCCTATGCTTATCTGATGTATCGACCGGATAAATCTCTAACGGAAGTATCAGAAAAACGGTTGGAGGCCATTAAAGGATTTACAGAGTTGGGATCTGGTTTTAAAATTGCCATGCAGGATTTGTCCATTCGTGGGGCTGGTAATCTTCTAGGAGCTGCCCAAAGTGGCTTTATTGATTCCATCGGTTATGAACTCTATTCTCAACTTTTAGAAAGTGCTATTTTAGAAAAACAAGGGAAGGTTCAAAAACGCCAAAAATCAAATACGGAAATTAATTTATCTATTGATGCTTACCTACCAAGTGATTATATTGATGATCAGCGGCAAAAAATTGAAATTTACAAGCGTATCAAGGAGATTGACAACCGTGTCAATTACGAAGAACTACAAACAGAACTGATAGACCGCTTTGGCGAATACCCAGATGCAGTAGCTTATCTTTTGGAGATTGGTCTACTGAAATCCTACCTCGATCAATCATTTGCAAAATTAGTTGAGTTAAAAAATAATCAGGTTATTATTACCTTTGAACCAATGGCTGGTCAGTACTTCTTGACACAAGATTACTTTAAGGCACTTTCTGCAACAAAGTTTAAAGCTCGTATTTCTGAATTAAATGGACAAATGCAAGTTATTTTTGATGTTCGAAATCAGAAAGACTTCACTATTTTAGAAGAATTGATGACCTTTAGCGAAAACTTACTTTCATTAAAACTTGAAAAAGTAGATGCAAAATAGTTTTGACAAGGGATATTGAAACAGTCAAAGAGTTTATATGGTAAAATTTTAGAAAAAGGATAGACTGAGATTACCAAGGAGGTCAAAATGGAACTTGAACGCAGATTAGTTGAATTAAGAAAAGAGAAGAACCTCTCTCAAGAGGAACTGGCAGAAAAACTTTACGTGTCACGCCAAACTATCTCCAACTGGGAAAGAGGAAAAACCTACCCAGACATTCACTCACTTTTGCTAATAGCCACCTATTTTGACGTCTCCTTAAATAATTTAATTAAAGGAGATGTTGATATTATGAAACATCAGGTTGATCAGTCGCAGTTAAAGAAATGGACTATTATTGCAGGGGTTTCTTTATTTGTTTTTTCAGTTGTTGTACCGACCCGCTATTTATTTGATGCTAAAAAAGTGTCTATAGTACTATCGATACTAGTAATACCACTAGTCTATTCACTTTTTCAAATCTTATATATCGTCAAAAATAGGAACTTGCAGACCTATGACGATATTCTCAATTTTCTCAATCCAGAGAAAAAGATTAAGGCAGGTTTCTTTAGCGAGTTAGGTTTTGTCTTTAAATTATTTGTCATTACCTGGTTAATTTTCTTCGCTGGAACGGTTACATCTGCCCTAATTTTTTGGAAATAATAGTAGGTTTCGTAATCAGAAGCCATTTTAAGGAGCTTTGGCTCCTTTTTTGCTAGAAACATTCTCTATCTCTGTTATTTTTTTGAAAAAATGATAAAATAAGAGAGATTGTGAGGTATTTAAATGAGACTTGATAAATATTTAAAAGTATCCCGTATTATTAAGCGACGTACTATTGCCAAGGAAGTAGCGGACAAGGGAAGAATTAAAGTAAATGGCATCTTAGCAAAATCATCAACAGATTTAAAAATCGATGATCAGGTAGAAATTCGTTTTGGTAACAAATTGTTAACCATCAAAGTTTTAGAAATGAAAGATTCCACTAAAAAAGAAGATGCATTAAAAATGTATGACATAATCAGTGAAATCAGGGTAGAAGCAGATGAAGCAATCTAAGGTTCTTCAAATCAATAATCAATACATTCAAACAGAACTGCAAAAACGCAGGAGAAATGCGGATGAAAATCGGCAAAAAACGCGATTCATGGGGATCATCCTAGTTCTGGCAATCTTTCTTTTTGTCCTACCAACCTATAATTTGGTAGAAAGTTATGATACATTAAAAGAAAGAGAAGAACAATTAGTTCAATTAGAGGATCGTTACAAAGAATTGTCTCGTCAAGAAAAAATAGAATCTTCCTTGGTGACAAAATTAAAAGACGAAGAGTATGCTGCCAAGTACATTCGAGCTAAGTTACAATATTCCAAAGAAGGTGAATTCATTTACAATATACCAGGACTCTTGCCGAAATGACAGAAGATATTTTAAAAACAGTTGAAAAATTTTTAAGTTATTCTGATGAAAAATTAGAAGAATTATCTCAAAAAAATCAGGGATTAAAATTTCAAAATAAAAAAGAAGAAAGATAGGAAGGAGGGAATATGAAGAAGTATCTATTGCTTGTATTGATACCAATTTTATTGGGATCAACCATAGTGGATAGTACAGAGATTGACTTTATCTTAACCAATCAAGAAAATTATCTATTGAATTTTAGAGTAACAGATAGTCGTTTTCAATCCATTCCCTCCAATCCTAACCTTTACTCTCAAATTGACACTTATCTTGACAGAGATTTGACACAAAAAATATCAACACTCAAAGTAAATCAACAATTTAAAATCAAATCGATTGAAATCAATAAAACCAATCAGCAAGTCTTTCTTTTGGAAAATGGTCAATATATTTTTGCAGATTCTAGTCTGATATATGATGATATTATTTTAGAGTCTATTTCCACTCAAAAAGATCTCTGGATAAAAAAAGATTTTAAAGTCTATTCTAGTCCAATCGGTAACCAACAAAAAGAACTTGCTACGTCTTTAAAAGCCTACCAATTAGTTCATATTTCTGAGTTTGTTACGACTCATACGACTGTTTACGCAAAAATTGAAGGACAGGGTTGGATTGATTCGAAAAATCTATCACAAGAAGATAACCGCATGGAGGCAGTTCAAGAACTACTCAATCAAAAGTATTCTTCAGATAATTTTGGTATCTATGTCAAACAAATATCAAATCAAAAAACAGCTGGTATTAATGAAGATAAAATCATGTATGCTGCTAGTATCACCAAACTACCCCTTCTTTATTATGTTCAGGAAAAAATTGACAACAATGAATATTCCTTGACACAAGGTTTACAGTACATTGACAAAACAAGTGGTTTTAAAGGAAGTTATTCTCCTGAAGGAAGCGGTTCATTAGAAAAAGAAGCAACTAATCGTCATTATCGAATTGATGAACTCATTGATAAAACCGCTAAAGAATCGGACAATGTAACCAGCAATATTTTAGCCTATTATATAACCAAAAAATTCGATAGCAATTTTTATGAAGATATCACAGCAATTGTTGGAGAAAAGTGGGATATGTCTTCTCGATTAGCCTCAGCACATATGGCAGGTCTAATGATGGAAGCTGTCTATGATCAAGGTGGTTATGTTTTAGAAAGTTTGAAATCAACCAATTTTGATGACCAACGAATCCCACGAGATATACCAGTTCCGGTAGCTCATAAGATTGGAGACGCTTATGAATTTAGACATGATGTTGGGATTGTTTATACAGATAGTCCTTTCGTCCTCTCTATTTTCACTGAGAACTCTGATTATGATAGCATTTCTACTATTGCAGATGATATCTATAGAATTTTAAGATAAAAACAATGAAGAAAACATTTTTAAAAGTGGCACAAGATGGTCACTTTTTTGATAAACATCAAAATATTTTAGTAGCAGTTTCTGGAGGCAATGATTCTATGGCTCTACTAGAATATTTACTGGCCACAAAGGATAGTTTAGGTCTCACCCTCGGTATCGCACACGTTAATCATAAACAACGATTAGAATCTGATGATGAGGAAAAATATCTAAAAGAATTTGCCAATCAACATGGTATCCCTATTTATATTGATTATTATCCAGATGCTGTTTTTTCCGAAAAAAAAGCCCGTGATTTCCGCTATCGTTTTTTTGAAAATATTATGCAAGAAGAGGCCTACACAGGTCTAGTAACTGCCCACCATGCTGATGATCAAGCAGAAACCATTTTAATGCGTTTCCTTCGAGGTAGTCGGATGCGCTATCTTTCTGGTATTAAAGCCGTTCAAGATTTTGGACCTGGACAACTAATTCGTCCTCTTTTATCCTTTAAAAAATCAGAACTGAAAGCCTCTTTTTATTTTGAAGATGCAAGTAATCAAGAGGATAGTTATTTCCGTAATCGAATTCGAAACAACTATCTTCCACAATTAAGAGAGGAAAATCCTCAATTTTCAGATTACCTACTGGATTTTGGTCAAGAAATGACTCAACTTTTTCAGGCTTTACAAGATTTAACCCAGAACTTGGATGTAAACGATTTATCTTTATTTAGACAGCAAAGTTCAGCAGTCCAGAATTTTTTATTACAAAATTATCTAGCGAACTTTCCTGATTTACAATTATCCAAATCTCAGTTTGCAGAAGTATTGACTGTTCTTCAAACCAAAGCGAATTATGAGCAAAAATTGAAAGATGATTATTTTTTAAGAAAGGACTACCAAAAGTTTACTATTTCTAAAATCCAACCCAAGACGGATGATATGAAAGAGGAATTTGTGATAGACTCAGAAGGTATTTTTGAATTTGGAAATTGTATATTTTCATTTGATAAAAAGCTAGCAGGGGCAAATCAGATTCTTCTTGTCCAAAAAAACAGCCCAATTTTGCTGAGATATCGCAAGAATGGAGATCGGTTGACGTTGAATGGTATTGATAAAAAACTTAGTCGCTATTTTATTGATAATAAAATACCAGCAGAGATACGGCGAAAAACGATTATTATTGAACAGAAGGAAAAGATTTTTGGATTGGCTAATCTTGCTACCAGTGATTTGAGTAAATCCCTAAAAGATGATATAATGAAAACCAAACTATATATAAAAATGAAAGAGTAAATGACTATGTTGGAAAATGATATCAAAAAAATTCTTATTTCTGAAGCTGAAATCATTGAAAAAAGCCGCGAACTAGGTAAAAAATTGACTGAGGATTATCAAGGAAAAAATCCTATTTTGGTTGGTATCTTGAAAGGTTCTATTCCATTTATGGCTGAGCTGATTAAACATATTGATACTCATCTAGAAACGGAATTTATGGTTGTTTCTAGTTATCACGGTGGAACAGAAAGTAGTGGTTCGGTAAAAATTATCAAAGATATTGATTCAGATGTTTCCGGTCGTGACATTATTTTTATCGAAGATATCATTGATACAGGACGTACTTTGAAAGAGCTGAAAGATTTATTTGCATTTAGAAAAGCTAATTCAATCAAAATTGTAACCATGTTAGACAAACCAGAAGGTCGCGTTGTAGAAATTGATGCAGATTATACTTGTTTTACTATTCCGAATGAATTTGTTGTCGGATTCGGCCTGGATTATAATGAAAATTATCGAAATCTGCCATATGTTGGCGTTTTAAAAGAAGAAGTTTATACCAACTAGAAAAAAGGTTATTAATAAAAGATGAACAATCAAAAAAATAAAGGATTTATTCGAAATCCTTTTCTCATTATTTTGCTGTTAGCGACCATCATCACTGGCTATCAATTTTTTAATGCGGGCGCACAGGTCGCAACTCAGGAAATCACTTATTCTGAATTGGTGACAGTTTTAAAGGATGGGAATGTTAAAAAAGTTACTTACCAGCCAAATAGTAGTATTATTGAGATCAAAGGTGAATATAAAAAACCTGTAGAAGCAAAAAATGAAATTGCATCATCTATTAAGCTTTTTCAAGTTTCAGATACAACAAAATATGAACAATTTTCTACTATTATACTAGCAGCAGATTCGACACTCTCAAAACTGCAAGATTTAGCAGAAGAAAAAAATGTTACTGTAAAAATTATTCCTGAAAGTTCAAATGGAATTTGGTTGAGTATCCTTCTCAATATTGTTCCGTTTGGAATTGTCATTATAATTTTCATGATGATGATGAACCAAGGTGGCGGTGGTGCCCGTGGTGCCATGAATTTTGGTAAAAACAAAGCCAAAGCATTGGAACAAAACCACATTAAAATTCGTTTTTCTGACGTAGCAGGAGCTGAAGAAGAGAAGCAAGAGTTGGTTGAAGTCGTTGAATTTCTAAAAGATCCAAAACGTTTTACGAAACTCGGAGCTCGTATTCCAGCCGGTGTTCTCCTCGAGGGCCCTCCAGGAACTGGTAAAACATTGCTTGCAAAAGCAGTAGCTGGTGAAGCAGCTGTGCCATTCTTCTCTATCTCAGGTTCTGACTTTGTTGAAATGTTTGTCGGTGTTGGTGCTAGCCGAGTGCGATCTCTTTTTGAAGATGCAAAAAAAGCAGCTCCAGCTATTATTTTTATCGATGAAATTGATGCCGTTGGTCGCCAGCGTGGTGTCGGAATGGGTGGCGGTAATGATGAACGTGAGCAGACACTCAACCAACTCCTAATCGAGATGGATGGATTTGAAGGAAATGAAGGGATCATCGTCATTGCAGCAACAAACCGCAGCGATGTATTAGATCCAGCTCTCCTGCGTCCAGGTCGCTTTGATAGAAAAGTTTTAGTTGGACGACCTGATGTTAAAGGTCGTGAAGCCATCCTTAAAGTACATGCTCGCAACAAGCCACTCGCAGAGGACGTTGACTTGAAGTTAGTTGCTCAACAGACACCAGGTTTCGTTGGTGCAGATTTAGAAAATGTCTTAAACGAAGCAGCCCTTGTAGCAGCTCGACGCAATAAGAAAAAAATCGATGCTTCTGATATTGATGAAGCAGAAGACCGTGTAATTGCTGGTCCATCTAAGAAAGACCGGACTATCTCTCAAAAAGAACGTGAAATGGTGGCCTATCATGAAGCAGGACATACTATTGTTGGCTTAGTCCTATCCAATGCTCGTGTTGTCCACAAGGTAACGATTGTCCCTCGTGGTCGTGCTGGCGGATATATGATTGCTTTACCAAAAGAAGATCAGATGTTGCTTTCTAAAGAGGACATGAAAGAACAATTGGCAGGACTCATGGGTGGGCGTGTCGCAGAAGAAATTATCTTTAATGCTCAGACAACAGGTGCCTCTAATGACTTTGAACAAGCAACTCAGATGGCTCGTGCAATGGTTGCCGAGTATGGTATGAGTGAAAAAATGGGACCAATGCAGTATGAAGGGAACCATTCTATGTTTGGTGGTTACACGACTCCAAAACATATTTCTGAACAAACAGCTTATGAATTAGATAATGAGGTACGCCAGTTATTGAACGATGCTCGTGACAAAGCTGGAGAAATCATTCAAGCCAATCGTGAAGCCCATAAACTTATAGCGGAAGCTCTTCTCAAATATGAAACTCTGGATAGTGTTCAGATTAAGTCTATCTATGAAACGGGTAAAATGCCTGAAATAAGTGATGATGAAGATGTCCATGCCTTAAGCTACGAAGAAGTCAAAGAAAAAATTCCGGATTAAATAAAATATACAGAATTTATATATCTAGATTGAAGAAAAATCCATTTTGGATAATTTTCTTCAATCTTTTTTCGTTGTCCCAAAAAGATATGTTGAAAATAGTGCCATAGCAGTATTTGTAAAGGCATGGTAATCTTTCATTATAAAAATAACTTTTCATTTTGAGTGGAATTAGAAGATTTGTATAGGAGTATTGGACCATTGGTTAAGTTTTTTATTTTTTAAGAATCATTCCCCTTTTTCTTGAACTTAGATTTATCAAGGTTTAAGGATCACCTAAAAAGAAAAATCGCCACGGTCTGTAGCGATTTTTCCCTTTATGAGCCATCATTCAACGTCAAAGCGTTATAATAGTAGTGCAACTATAGCTATTAGCGAGGTCTCACATGAAAATTATAACACAACTCAACCTCTTTGAGGACCATGAAATGGGCGATCTAGAAAAAATTTTGACTGTTCTGGATGGTTTGCCAGAAACCAACCTCTTCCAGTGTCTGGAAGAAAGACGTCGTCATGGACGTCGAGATTACAGTGTTCAATCTTACTTCATCGCCTACGTGTCTAAATTTATTTTACAGCTGGAAACCGACCAACAATTGATACGGCATCTGAATATGAATAGTCAGCTTCGACAAATATGTGGATTTGAAACGCACGGTGTCAAATTAAAGAACGGAACAAGGAAACTGGTTCACGCTCCCTCCAAATCGGCCTTTTCACGTTTTATTCAAGATTTGGTAGAACTCTGTCCCGATATTGAGTACTGGGTTCAGTCAGGAGTTTCAGGCCTCTATGAGCTCCTTCCTGATTTCGGTAAGGAACTGGCTTTAGATGGGAAACTAATTGAAAGTTATGCGACTCCTTATGGTCAGAAAAAGAAAAAAGATAAGCGATCTGATCTGGATGCCGATTTCACTTGTAAAGAAAGACATGGTAAAAATGGGTACGTGAAAAAAGAAAATTACTATGGATTTCGCTGTCATCTCATCGTGGATGCCCATTACGAACTCCCGATTACCTGGGAAGTGACACCTGCTTCAAAGGGGGAACAGACTGTCGCTAAGAAGATGATTAGTCACCTAAGTGAGAAAGTTTTAGACAGAGCTCAGTATCTGATGGCAAAGTTGAAGACTGGAAACCAAGCGCATCTGGCGAGTTGGGTTGTTTAAAAAATCCCTCCACTTACAAGGGCCAAGTGCGCCCTTTTTTCAAGATTAGCTTTGAAATGACTAGTCAAGGTTAGAAAAATACCATTCTGCGGACAAGTTCACTCTCCATTCTTTTTAAAAATATACGAAATTATGAGAAAAAGGCAACAAGGGGAATGGTTCTTTAATATATCCTCTTGACAATTATCCAATATATTTGGTATAGTTAATAAGTTATCAAGTAATACTTTCCTCTGAGGAAAACTTCACTTTTTTTAAAAAAAGGAGAAAAAGTTCTTGACAGGGAAGGAAAGAGCTGATATACTAATATAGTTGTCGCAAGAGAGTGGCAGACAAGACCTTTGAAAATTAAAGAAGACGAACCAAACGTGCAGGGTGATTCATAGAAATATGAATCGTCATGAACAAAAAAAGAATAAATCTGTCAGTGACAGAAATGAGTGAAGACTCAAACTTAAATGAGAGTTTGATCCTGGCTCAGGACGAACGCTGGCGGCGTGCCTAATACATGCAAGTGGAACGCAACTTTTCTCCCGTTTCTTCGGAAACACCTGAGAAGTTGAGTCGCGAACGGGTGAGTAACGCGTAGGTAACCTACCTCTTAGCGGGGGATAACTATTGGAAACGATAGCTAATACCGCATAACAGTGTTTAACACATGTTAAACATTTGAAAGAAGCAAATGCTTCACTAGGAGATGGACCTGCGTTGTATTAGCTAGTTGGTAGGGTAACGGCCTACCAAGGCTCCGATACATAGCCGACCTGAGAGGGTGATCGGCCACACTGGGACTGAGACACGGCCCAGACTCCTACGGGAGGCAGCAGTAGGGAATCTTCGGCAATGGGGGCAACCCTGACCGAGCAACGCCGCGTGAGTGAAGAAGGTTTTCGGATCGTAAAGCTCTGTTGTAAGAGAAGAACGGGTATGAGAGTGGAAAATTCATACTGTGACGGTATCTTACCAGAAAGGGACGGCTAACTACGTGCCAGCAGCCGCGGTAATACGTAGGTCCCGAGCGTTGTCCGGATTTATTGGGCGTAAAGCGAGCGCAGGTGGTTACATAAGTCTGAAGTAAAAGGCAGTGGCTCAACCATTGTATGCTTTGGAAACTGTGTAACTTGAGTGCAGAAGGGGAGAGTGGAATTCCATGTGTAGCGGTGAAATGCGTAGATATATGGAGGAACACCGGTGGCGAAAGCGGCTCTCTGGTCTGTAACTGACACTGAGGCTCGAAAGCGTGGGGAGCAAACAGGATTAGATACCCTGGTAGTCCACGCCGTAAACGATGAGTGCTAGGTGTTGGGTCCTTTCCGGGACTCAGTGCCGCAGCTAACGCATTAAGCACTCCGCCTGGGGAGTACGGCCGCAAGGCTGAAACTCAAAGGAATTGACGGGGGCCCGCACAAGCGGTGGAGCATGTGGTTTAATTCGAAGCAACGCGAAGAACCTTACCAGGTCTTGACATCCCTCTGACCGTCCTAGAGATAGGATTTCCCTTCGGGGCAGAGGAGACAGGTGGTGCATGGTTGTCGTCAGCTCGTGTCGTGAGATGTTGGGTTAAGTCCCGCAACGAGCGCAACCCCTATTGTTAGTTGCCATCATTTAGTTGGGCACTCTAGCGAGACTGCCGGTAATAAACCGGAGGAAGGTGGGGATGACGTCAAATCATCATGCCCCTTATGACCTGGGCTACACACGTGCTACAATGGTTGGTACAACGAGTCGCAAGCCGGTGACGGCAAGCTAATCTCTTAAAGCCAATCTCAGTTCGGATTGTAGGCTGCAACTCGCCTACATGAAGTCGGAATCGCTAGTAATCGCGGATCAGCACGCCGCGGTGAATACGTTCCCGGGCCTTGTACACACCGCCCGTCACACCACGAGAGTTTGTAACACCCGAAGTCGGTGAGGTAACCTTTTAGGAGCCAGCCGCCTAAGGTGGGATAGATGATTGGGGTGAAGTCGTAACAAGGTAGCCGTATCGGAAGGTGCGGCTGGATCACCTCCTTTCTAAGGATAAGGAACCTGTACGTTTAGTCTTCTTTAATTTTGAGGGGTCTTGTTTAGACAAAAGAGACCACAAACGTCAATTTGTGGGGCCTTAGCTCAGCTGGGAGAGCGCCTGCTTTGCACGCAGGAGGTCAGCGGTTCGATCCCGCTAGGCTCCATTATCTAGGATAGAAAGAGATGTTCGGCTTGCCGAAATTTCTGTAGAAAAACAGGAAACAGACGCTGTGTGCTTGCACACAAGGAAGTTTATCATTTTTCCTAAGAAATTAATCTCGTGTTCAACTAGATAAGATGATATTTGAATATGAACCTAAACTTTCTAGGAATAAGTCGTAACCACCTAGTGTCTGTCGACACGTTGCTGGTTTCAACCTTATTCTACGCAAGTTTTGCGACAGGTCGCACCGGTTCTTTATATCATGAACTTGTCCATTGAAAATTGAATATCTATCAAATTCCATATAACTTTGTAAAGAAGTTATATGAATAGTAACAAGAAAATAAACCGAAAACGCTGTAAATATTTTAATGAGTTTACTAGTTTAGAAAAACTAGAAATAAGGTTAAGTTAATAAGGGCGCACGGTGGATGCCTTGGCACTAGGAGCCGATGAAGGACGTGACTAACGACGAAATGCTTTGGGGAGCTGTAAGTAAGCAATGATCCAGAGATGTCCGAATGGGGGAACCCGGCATGTAATGCATGTCATCCATGACTGTTAAGGTCATAGGAAGGAAGACGCAGTGAACTGAAACATCTAAGTAGCTGCAGGAAGAGAAAGCAAAAGCGATAGCCTTAGTAGCGGCGAGCGAAACGGCTGGAGGGCAAACCGAGGAGTTTACTCCTCGGGGTTGTAGGACTGCAATGTGGACTTAAAGAGTATAGAAGAATGACATGGGAAGGTCAGCCGTAGAGAGTGAGAGCCTCGTATTCGAAATAGTCTTTATACCTAGCAGTATCCTGAGTACGGCGAGACACGCGAAATCTCGTCGGAATCTGGGAGGACCATCTCCCAACCCTAAATACTCCCTAGTGACCGATAGTGAACCAGTACCGTGAGGGAAAGGTGAAAAGCACCCCGGAAGGGGAGTGAAATAGAACCTGAAACCGTGTGCCTACAACAAGTTCGAGCCCGTTAATGGGTGAGAGCGTGCCTTTTGTAGAATGAACCGGCGAGTTACGTTATGATGCGAGGTTAAGTTGAAGAGACGGAGCCGTAGGGAAACCGAGTCTGAATAGGGCGACATAGTATCATGATGTAGACCCGAAACCATGTGACCTACCCATGAGCAGGTTGAAGGTGCGGTAAGACGCACTGGAGGACCGAACCAGGGCACGTTGAAAAGTGCTTGGATGACTTGTGGGTAGCGGAGAAATTCCAAACGAACTTGGAGATAGCTGGTTCTCTCCGAAATAGCTTTAGGGCTAGCGTCGACATAGAAGAATCTTGGAGGTAGAGCACTGTTTGGATGAGGGGGCCATCTCGGTTTACTGATTTCAGATAAACTCCGAATGCCAAAGATTTATGGTCGGCAGTCAGACTGCGAGTGCTAAGATCCGTAGTCGAAAGGGAAACAGCCCAGACCACCAGCTAAGGTCCCAAAATAATTGTTAAGTGGAAAAGGATGTGGGATTGCACAGACAACTAGGATGTTAGCTTAGAAGCAGCTATTCATTCAAAGAGTGCGTAATAGCTCACTAGTCGAGTGATCCTGCGCCGAAAATGTACCGGGGCTAAAACAATTTACCGAAGCTGTGGATAACACATTAAGTGTTATGGTAGGAGAGCGTTCTATGTGTGGAGAAGGTATACCGTGAGGAGTGCTGGAACGCATAGAAGTGAGAATGCCGGTATGAGTAGCGAAAGATGGGTGAGAATCCCATCCACCGTAAGACTAAGGTTTCCAGGGGAAGGCTCGTCCGCCCTGGGTTAGTCGGGACCTAAGGAGAGACCGAAAGGTGTATCCGATGGACAACAGGTTGATATTCCTGTACTAGTGTATATAGTGATGGAGGGACGCAGTAGGCTAACTAAACCCAGCGATTGGAAGAGCTGGGCTAAGCAGTGAGGTGTGGAATGAGTCAAATGCTTATTCCTCTAACATTGAGCTGTGATGGGGAGCGAAGTTTAGTAGCGAAGTTAGTGACGTCACACTGCCAAGAAAAGCTTCTAGCGTTTAAATATACACTACCCGTACCGCAAACCGACACAGGTAGTCGAGGCGAGTAGCCTCAGGTGATCGAGAGAACTCTCGTTAAGGAACTCGGCAAAATGACCCCGTAACTTCGGGAGAAGGGGTGCTGGCATTTATGTCAGCCGCAGTGAATAGGCCCAAGCAACTGTTTATCAAAAACACAGCTCTCTGCTAAATCGTAAGATGATGTATAGGGGGTGACGCCTGCCCGGTGCTGGAAGGTTAAGAGGAGTGCTTAGCGCAAGCGAAGGTATGAATTGAAGCCCCAGTAAACGGCGGCCGTAACTATAACGGTCCTAAGGTAGCGAAATTCCTTGTCGGGTAAGTTCCGACCCGCACGAAAGGCGTAATGATTTGGGCACTGTCTCAACGAGAGACTCGGTGAAATTTTAGTACCTGTGAAGATGCAGGTTACCCGCGACAGGACGGAAAGACCCCATGGAGCTTTACTGCAGTTTGATATTGAGTATCTGTACCACATGTACAGGATAGGTAGGAGCCATTGAAGTTGGGACGCTAGTTTCAACAGAGGCGCTGTTGGGATACTACCCTTGTGTTATGGCTACTCTAACCCAGATAGGTTTATCCCTATCGGAGACAGTGTCTGACGGGCAGTTTGACTGGGGCGGTCGCCTCCTAAAGAGTAACGGAGGCGCCCAAAGGTTCCCTCAGATTGGTTGGAAATCAATCGCAGAGTGTAAAGGTATAAGGGAGCTTGACTGCGAGAGCTACAACTCGAGCAGGGACGAAAGTCGGGCTTAGTGATCCGGTGGTACCGTATGGAAGGGCCATCGCTCAACGGATAAAAGCTACCCTGGGGATAACAGGCTTATCTCCCCCAAGAGTTCACATCGACGGGGAGGTTTGGCACCTCGATGTCGGCTCGTCGCATCCTGGGGCTGTAGTCGGTCCCAAGGGTTGGGCTGTTCGCCCATTAAAGCGGCACGCGAGCTGGGTTCAGAACGTCGTGAGACAGTTCGGTCCCTATCCGTCGCGGGCGTAGGAAATTTGAGAGGATCTGCTCCTAGTACGAGAGGACCAGAGTGGACTTACCGCTGGTGTACCAGTTGTCTCGCCAGAGGCATCGCTGGGTAGCTATGTAGGGAAGGGATAAGCGCTGAAAGCATCTAAGTGCGAAACCCCCCTCAAGATGAGATTTCCCATGATTTTATATCAGTAAGAGCCCTGAAAGAAGATCAGGTAGATAGGTTGGAAGTGGAAGTAGTGCGAGCTATGGAGCGGACCAATACTAATCGCTCGAGGACTTATCCTAAGAATAAGTAATAGAGGGCGTTAAGAATTCTGTATGAAAATAGGAATCTGACGACGAGTCACTAAGACTCTAGAAAGATTATCTTTTTCACTAAGAATTTAGCCCGAGTATAATTCATAAACCGAAGTCAATATTGACAGCGCGGTAAAAACTTGTTAGAATATAGATATTCAATTTTGAGTTGACAAGACTCAACGTTAAGTGACGATAGCCTAGGAGATACACCTGTACCCATGCCGAACACAGTAGTTAAGCCCTAGAACGCCTGAAGTAGTTGGGGGTTGCCCCCTGTGAGATACGGTAGTCGCTTAGCACTTATCCGCCATAGCTCAGTTGGTAGAGCGCATGACTGTTAATCATGATGTCACAGGTTCGAGCCCTGTTGGCGGAGTAAAGAGAATTCTTTATTGTGTATGGTCCGTTGGTCAAGGGGTTAAGACACCGCCTTTTCACGGCGGTAACACGGGTTCGAATCCCGTACGGACTATATCTTAGGAGCTTAGCTCCTTTTTTGTTTGAACGAAGAGACAGTTAGTGTGAGATTGTGTGATGCCATTGTTTTTTTGTATTTTTTTAGATGGAAATATGCTTAAAAAACAAAACAAAGGAGCTAATTATCTGTAAATAAGACTAGCTCCTTTGTTTGTTTTATTTTTCTAACCGTTCTCTTATGTCTTCAGGGAGAGTTGCTTCGAGGAGTATCTTGGCTTTTGAGTTTCCTTTTTGCCTTATTTGGCCATCTATTTGGAGACTTTCTATGTTGGATCCTTCTTTTATTTCTAAACTATGGACATCTTGGCCATTTGTTTCGATATTGCCTCCAATATGGAGTTTTTTGATTTTACCGCCAGTTTGTAGTGAGAAAGCAATGGCTTTGAGTGATTTAATTTCTCCTTTGACGAGTGATTCACCTATGTTTCCGTATGTCGTGATTGAGTCTTCGATTAGAATTTCCCCAACTGGTTTTGAAATTTGCATACCAATTGATCCATCTCCATGTGTGGTGATAGATTTGAAGGATGCATAGTCAATGGTTCCATCATATTGATTGAAACCACGAGCACCTGAACCATATGTTACAATTTCCTCTTTCGCGTGGAAATGCTCTACCTTACCAAAGTTTACAAATCCTATTCCTGAAGTTCCATAACTTTTGATAGGTTTCTCTGTAATCCAATGACCGACGTTTCCCCAGACATCTAAAACCATATCATTGACACCATAGGTTGTGACGCTACCTTTTGAGTGAATACTCTTAGCAGCTGCTCCTGTTAGGATAAAGATTCCTCCGGTAATCAGATTTGGTTGACCAAAAGGGATCATGCCGTTTGAGTAGATATCATCGGTGATTAGCTCTTCGAGTTGGACCGAGCCACCAGTTTCGTTGAATCCTGCAATGAAAACTCCGGATCCTAATACGGGTGCATGTTGACGACCGATGGAAACCTGTCTAATAGTAGCGTGTATGCTAGAAGTCGGATCTTGGTTATAATTATAGACTGTTAGGGCTCCTTGTTGAACAGCTGCTCCATATTTTAGTGGTTTTTCTGTTCGATTTCGCGAGTCGCTAAATGGGATATCTAGATGGTCAACAAGCAGATTCATTGTTTTGTTTGGAGTTCTCGTCAATAATTGTACTTGCCCAGTTACTGTTAGATTACTTAGGGTCATTGTTCCTAAATCTTCCTCAGTAGATGAGATATAGATTGCCCGGTCTTGGGCTGAGGTTTGGATAATTAAATCTGCAAGGGTGTTATTTTTGTTTAGGGCAATTCCATCACTGGTTGAAAAGGAGAGTATGCTGGTTTGATTTTCCTGGCCTCTTAGACGGACACCTTTGGCTAGGGTAATAGAATGAGGAATCAGGATGGAAGAAGTGATAAGGATATCATTGTTTTCTTCCGAGATAGCTGATAGTAATTCTGATAATTGTTTGACTTGATTTGCCATATTTTTTCTCCTCTTTAAAAGATGACTATAGTATACTCCTAAATTTTAATTTTGTTAAACAATCGGTTTTCTTTTACTACTGGGGATGCTATAATGAATATAGAGAAATAGATAAAGGAGGAATAGTATGAAACAGATCCTATTATTTGGTGGAAGTGGTTTTTTGGGACAGAGTCTTCTGGAGCAACTAGCTAGCCAAGACGTAAAGGTTTACGCAGTTACTCGAAAATTGACAGATGACTTGCTTCAAAAAAAGACAAAATCGATTGAGTGGATTGAAGCTGATCTATACCAGCCATCTGAATGGAGTTATCTTCTAGAAGATATTGATGTGGTGATTGATTTAGTTGGGATTGTTCGAGAAGATCTTGAAAAAGGCCTTACCTATCAGCATGTTATTTTTGACGCTGCCAAGACCATTGCGGATGCTATGGAGGATTCAAAGGGTAAGACTTTTATCTACGTTTCAACCAACCTTAACACAGATCATACACCTGAGAAATACCGTCAGACTAAAAAAGAGACTGAAGATTATCTCTTAAATAAAGCTTTTTCTACAGTCATTTTGAGACCTGGCTTTATGTATGGGTCCTCACGTCCAGAAAAAGTGGCATTAGCCGAAAAAATATTGGCCAATTTGGAGCAGGATAGTCCAGCCTGGGCAGGTCGTCCGATTCTAGTTGATGATGTTGCAAAAACAATAGGGACGATCATTTTAGATGGACCAGAACGTCAAATCTATGAATTAGAGCATATGCACTAAAATAGGCGGTAGGTTAAGTCTTTATCAGTTTTTTGCCTGCTGGCAAGTGATAAGACAAGGCAATCACATTCTTGTCTTATTTTTTCATTTATTTAGGCTCAAACTTTTCTTTAATATTTTTACAGTTAGAAGCCTATTTTGCTATACTAGCTCAATGAATGTTTTGTTTGGAGGTTTCTATGAAGATTGTTGTTGCCATCGATTCCTTTAAGGGGTCAGCCAGTTCAGTTGAAGTCAATAGGAGTGTCGAAAAGGCTATAAAGCTTGTTTTACCGGACGCCAATATAAAAATGTTTCCTATTGCTGATGGTGGTGAGGGAACTTTAGAGGCTTTGAAGCTTGTTCTTGGCGGTGAATACTGTTCGGTTTCTACTATTGATTTGATGGGGCAACCGATTCAAGCTAGTTTTTTGAAAGTTGGAAATACTGCTTTTATCGAATCCACTTCTGTAGTAGGTATGGATAAAATTATCCCTTCTCCTGAAACTTTTGAGCAAGCAAACTCCTTTGGTTTAGGAGTTCTTCTTAAGGAAGCAGTTCATCAAGGTTGCCAAGAAATCTACTTGACTTTGGGAGGAACAGGTTCATCTGACGGTGGTCTTAGTTTGTTAGAAAGCTTTGGCTTTGATGAAAAAACGTTCAAACTTCAGTTTCCGGCTAGTTGGGAGGATGTGAGGCTTACTGGTTTGACGGATGTGCAAAATATCTATGCGGGGAAATCTGGTTTTGCACACGTTTTTGGGAAACAAAAAGGTGGGAGCGATCTACAGGTGGAAGCTAGGGACCAGGTTGCCTCTGATTTCGCCTTATTAGTAAAGGAACAAACTGGCATCGATCTCCAAGCTGTTGCAGGGTCTGGAGCAGCTGGTGGTTTGGGAGCTGCTATCTTACTTTTGGGTGGTCGATTGGAATCAGGTTTTGATCGAATTGCCTCTGTCCTTTGTTTGGAAGAAGATATAAAAGATGCTGACTTAGTCATTACAGGAGAGGGGCGGTTGGATAGTCAGAGTAAGGAAGGAAAGGTTCCCTATGGCCTAGCTAGTTTGGCTAAAAAACATGGGGTTCCTATCATAGCAATTTGCGGTATGATCGCAGACGATACGGACTGGATTGGAGATGATTTTTTGGGAATCTTTTCTATTCAAAAACAGATTCTTTCACTGCAGCAAGCTATGGATAAGGAAGAGACTTTAAGAAATTTGGAGTTTGTCACACGTAATATTTTACAAGTATTCGTAAAGAATTATTAAGTCAGCTTTCTTAAGGAAATTGTTTTAGGTAGAACAAAGACAGAGAGAAATTTATCTTTTCTGATAGTCTATTTTCATGGAAAAGAAGGTTCCAATTATAAAATATGTCATATAATGAAGCTGAAATCAAGGATTTGATGGCATCAATATGTAAAGTCACTGGAAATATATATAAAAATGGATGTAGCGTGAGAATGTTTTCATACATTTTTTCCTATGTAGGAGATGTTTTTGGGTAAAAATACTTGCCCAGTTAATCTTTTTGTGTTACTATTAACTAGTTAACTAAAAAAGGGGTGAATCTATGAATCAGGTAGCTTATCAAATCGATCAAGCCTTGCATGAAATTGTTCTGTCTTCGGAAAATCAATTGGAAATCTTGGTGGGTTCTTGCCAAAGTAATGTAAGGCTGACCAATACTCAGGAGCACATTTTGATGCTGATTGAGAATAGTTCCTATACGAGCTCAGAAATCGCCAAGCAACTTAAGGTTAGCCAAGCCGCAATTACTAAGGCTATCAAGTCTCTGATTGCTCAAGATATGTTGGTTGCAGTACGTGATAGCAAGGATGCACGCGTGGTCCGTTATAGTCTAACGGAGATTGCGAAACCCATAGCAGCTGAGCATACTCATCATCATGTTCATACTATTGCGGCCTACGAGGAAGTCTTGTCAGCTTATTCGAAAGAGGAGCAGGCTATGATCGGACGTTTTATGAAGGATTTAGTAGGAAAAATTAAAGAATAAGATGAGATACATTACAGTAGAAGGATTGGAGTTTCATTATGACAATGAGCCAGTTCTAGAGAACATCCATTATCATTTGGATAGTGGTGAATTTGTGACTCTGACAGGGGAAAATGGAGCAGCTAAGACAACTTTAATTAAAGCTACTCTTGGTATTTTAAAACCTAAACAGGGAAAAATTGTCATTTCCGAAAAGAGTATTCGAGGTCAGAAATTGCGGATGGCCTATCTTCCTCAGCAAATTGCTTCTTTTAACGCTGGTTTTCCCAGTACAGTATATGAGTTTGTTAAATCGGGTCGCTATCCGCGTCAAGGATGGTTTCGTCGATTGAATAAACATGACGAGGAACATGTAAAGGCTAGTTTAGAGTCCGTTGGTATGTGGGAGCACAGAGGTAAGCGCCTAGGGTCATTAAGTGGCGGTCAAAAGCAACGAGCTGTTATCGCTCGGATGTTTGCTTCTGACCCGGATATCTTCATTTTGGATGAGCCGACGACTGGCATGGATAGTGGGACCAAGGACGATTTTTATCGTCTTATGCATCATTCAGCCAAGAAGCATGGCAAGTCCGTTTTGATGATTACTCATGATCCAGATGAACTCAAAGATTATGCAGATCGTAATATTTATCTGGTCCGCAATCAACATTCTCCTTGGAGATGCTTTAATGTCCATGGACAAAATCAGGAGGTGACTGAATATGAATCTCTTTGATTTGAGTATTTTGAACTATGAATTTATGCAACGGGCCTTTCTGGCGGTCATTGCGATGAGTATCTTTGCACCGATTTTGGGGATTTTCTTGATTCTACGTCGCCAAAGTCTCATGTCGGATACTCTTAGTCATGTTTCCTTGGCGGGCGTCGCTTTTGGTGTGGTGCTTGGAATCTCACCAACTATTTCAACAGTGGTAGTAGTTCTTGTAGCAGCTATTTTCTTGGAATATTTGCGAACGATTTACAAAAATTTCATGGAAATTGGGACAGCTATCCTCATGTCAACTGGTTTGGCCCTTTCTTTGATTATCATGAGTCGGGCTGGTGGTCGTAGTAGTATCAGCTTAGACCAATATTTATTTGGCTCTATTGTGACCATCAGTCAAAAACAGGTTATCGGTCTCTTTGTCATTGCAGCGGTAGTCGTTTTTTTGACCTTACTTTTCTTGCGACCTATGTATATTTTGACTTTTGATGAGGACACAGCTTTTGTTGACGGTTTGCCTGTACGGGTCATGTCTATCGCTTTTAATATGTTGACGGGTGTTGCTATTGCTCTCATGATTCCAGCAGCTGGGGCGCTTTTGGTATCAACAATCATGGTATTACCAGCCTCTATCGCTCTTCGAATTGGGAAGAGTTTTCGAACGGTAATCTTTGTCGGGATGGTAATTGGTTTTGTCGGGATGGTAGCGGGTCTTTTTTCTTCTTACTATGCAGAAACGCCAGCCAGTGCTAGCATTACCTTAATTTTTATCAGTATTTTCTTACTGGTCAATGCAGTTTATAAATTTAAAAAATAGGAGGAACTTATGAAGAAGTTATTAAAGTTAGGTTTAGGCCTTTCTGTTTTTGCCTTGGCGGCTTGTGCTAATGGTGGAGGAGCTAAGAAGGATGGAGAGATTGATATTGTTACAACCTTCTACCCTGTTTATGAATTTACCAAACAAGTTGTTGGCGATGATGCCAATGTGGAACTTTTAATTCCAGCAGGAACTGAGGTTCACGACTTTGAACCATCGGCTAAAAATATTGCCACAATTCAAGAGGCAGATGCCTTTGTCTACGAGAATGAAAATATGGAAACTTGGGTTCCACATCTCTTAGAATCAGTGGATGCTGAGAAAGTGAATGTAAATAAGGCAACTGAAGGGATGTTGCTCTTGCCAGGTGGCCATGAGGATCATGATCATGAAGAAGACCATGACCATGAAGAAGAAGGGCATCATCATGCCTTTGATCCGCACGTTTGGCTATCTCCTTCTCGTTCTATCCAGTTAGTGGAGACTATTCGTGATGGATTGTCAGAAAAATATCCTGAGAAAAAAGAAGACTTCGGGAAAAATGCTGCGGCTTACATTGAGAAGTTACAGGATTTGGATAAGGAATACACAGATACCTTGTCAGCTGCTAAACAAAAATATTTTGTTACCCAACATACAGCCTTTGCTTACTTGGCTTTGGATTATGGATTGAAACAAGTCTCTATTACAGGACTTTCTGCTGATGAAGATCCAACACCAGCTCGTTTGGCTCAATTGACCAACTACATCAAAGAAAACGATATCAAGTACATTTACTTTGAAGAAAATGCTTCTAAATCGATTGCTGAAACTTTAGCTAAAGAAGCAGGGGTCAGCTTAGATGTGCTCAATCCCTTGGAGAGTTTAACAGATGAGGCCATGAAAGATGGTGCAGATTACATTTCTGTTATGCAGGATAATTTGAAAGCATTGGAGAAAACAACTAGCCAACCTGGTAAAGATATCGTTCCAGAAGAAGGTGAAGCAGCTAAGACAGTTTACCAAGGGTACTTTGAAGATAGTGCTGTTAAAGACAGAAGCTTATCAGACTATGCTGGTGATTGGCAATCTGTCTACCCTTACTTATTGGATGGTACCTTGGATCAAGTCTGGGATTACAAAGCCAAACTATCTGGTACGATGACAGCTGCAGAGTATAAAGAATACTATGATACCGGCTATAAAACAGATATCAATCAAATCAAAATTGATGATAAGACTATGGAATTTATCATCAATGGTGAGTCTCATAAATATAACTACAAGTACGTGGGCTATAAAATTTTGACTTACAAAAAGGGAAATCGCGGTGTTCGTTTCTTATTTGAAGCGACAGATACAGATGCTGGTGACTATAAGTTTGTTCAGTTCAGTGACCACAAAATCGCTCCGGGAGAAACAGATCACTTCCATATCTTCTACGGTGGTGAAAGCCAAGAAAAACTCTTCGAGGAAATGGAAAAATGGCCGACTTACTATCCAAGTGATATGAATGCAATGGAAATTGCTCAAGAAATGCTGGCTCATTAAGAAATAGAAGGTGCTGATTTATCGGCATCTTTTTCTTGACAACTTTCGATTACAAATGTAAACTTATACTCAAAGAAAATCAAACATATAGTCGAATGAATGAACGAACGTTAAGACTGGAAAGGCAAGATGCGGATAGCTCAAATAGTCTGGGGATAGTTTGTTTGAGCTTGGAAACTTGAAAATAAAAGGACCCAAGTTTCTCTTAACTGGAGTAGGGCCAGCCGATAGTGACAAGTTATCAACGTTCCTTCAAATGACTGTAAATGAGACAAAGTGATACAAATATAGTCAATGGTGGGCAAAGAGCTTTATCAATATATCATGTTGGTTTTCAAAGATTATTCGATAAGAAAGAAGGTGAAAAAAGACATGGAACAGGCAATTTCAGCGGCTGAATGGCAGGTTATGCGGGTCTTGTGGGCCCATCCTGGTTCTACCTCTCTCTTTATTATTCAAGCCTTGGAAGATGGGTTTGACTGGCAACCTGCAACCATCAAGACTCTCTTGGGACGGTTACGCAAAAAAAATTATCTGAGCATGGAGAAAGTTGATACTAGGTACCATTACTGGCCCTTGGTTGGAGAGGGAGAGCATCTTAATCTGCAAGTTCAAACGATTCTAGAGAACTCCTGCTCTACTAAAAATGTAGATTTGGTGCGTCATCTTTTACAGGTGGGTTCTTATTCGAAAGCAGATTTAGAGGATATTCAAAAAGAAATTCGAGTTCAGATAGCGACAGCAGCCGATCGTTTAGTTTGTCATTGTCTACCGGGTCAGTGCACTTGTGGTCACCATCATTAGGAGGTTATTATGAAACAAATTGTAGTAGTTGAGAATATGTCTTGTCAAAATTGTATCAAGCATGTCACCAGTCACTTTCTAACATTAGAAGGCGTCTCAACTGTAGAAGTCCATTTGGATACTAAAGAAGTAATTCTTAGCACGGAAAAAGAACATGAGTTATCGGAGTTTCAAACGAGTTTGCAAGACACGGTTTATGAAGTTCTTGCGATTAAAGAATAAGAAAAGGATGGGCTCATCGTGCTCATCCTTTTAATTTTTCTAAAAGACTCTGTATCGGCAATTGAATTTGCTCAATATCGACCATGTTCCAGAAGCCATCATTTTTGGTACGGGGAATCAGATGGACATGAAAATGGGTGCCCTCATCCATCAGTTCGACTAAATAAGCCTCGGTTTCAATCAATTCATGTAAAACTGGAAGGGGAAGTTGCGTCAAACTCTCGTAATGATTTTCACTAATGAGGAGCAGATGGCCGGTTTGAATCGGGTCGATATCAAAGACTAGTTTAAAATGCTGGGTACGATAGAGTACGGCTGAATCACTGATATGGTGGCAAAAAATACATTCTTTCATAAGGACTCCTTTCTTTTATTATAAACTAAAAAATTATTTTTACAAATTTCTCTTTGTTTAGAATAAAATGCGAACAAAAGAGATGAGAAGGAAAAAGGAGAATAAAATGAGAAAACGGAGACGATCAGTTGAATTAGTATTCGGTCTAGGGCTAACACTCCTAATCGCGCTTACTATGATAGTTTGGACAATGGAGAGAGCTGACGAAAATAGTCCTCGGCAGGCTCCTAGCCCTGAATCTAAAAGTCAAACTGTAGCCAATGAGACACATGAGGTAGAGTCAACAGAGGTAGTGAATCAAGTTCAGATTTCATCTTCAGTTACGACTCCTCCTATTTCTGAGGAAGCACCTGTGCTAGCTAGTTCGAATCTTGCTGGTATGCAGTTAGATCAAGTGATGGCTGGAGATTTTTCAAGTATGGAAGGCCTATGGGTGAATGGTGATGGGAATACTCTGAGATTTGATTCAAGAGGTCTCATTGATGGAGCTGGGCAGATTCAAGGCCTGAAAGCTAGTAGTAATGGAACGGCTAGAGGCTATTTAGCAGCTGCGTAATTCGGAGGTGTCAGCTTAGAGCTGTTGCCGGCTGGCTCAATTTTTTCTGACTATACATACTATATAGAAGACCAGGAAACGGTTGCTTTCGATACTTCAGATAAGGAACAAGACCGGATCTGGTTAGGACAGGACTTCTCTCAAATAGCAGAAGCATCTACATATTACTATCGTAGTAATTAATGAAAAATAGTCTGGGATAAATAGTTTAATATTAAACATAAAAAGCGAACAAAATCCGTATTCTGAGAGCCAGAAAACGGATTTTGTTCGCTTTTAAATTAAATAGAGCAGTTCATAGAACTTGATAATAAAACTTTTCTTAAGATAGAATTTTTTTATTTTAAATACCTATATTACAGTATTGATTTTATAAGCTTATTTAATAAGTCAATACAAAGTATTTTTTCTTGCCACGACGGATAACCGTTAATTCATCACCAATTTTGTCTGTATCTGACAGGTTGTAATTCAAATCTTGGATACGATCTCCATTGATGTAGATGGCGCCGTTTTGGACATCTTCACGCGCTTGGCGTTTTGAGTTTACAACGCCTGAAGCTACCAGAATTTCAACGATGTTGAGATCATCATCTGCCTGGACTGCATAGTTAGGAACATTGCTGAGACCTTGTTTGAGCTCTTTTGCAGAGAGATTCTTGATGTTTCCAGCAAAGAGTTGCTCGGTGATATTGAGGGCTTGGTTATAGGCTTCTTGACCATGGACTAAGGTCACAACTTCCTTAGCCAAAACTTTTTGAGCCAAGCGTTGGTGACGAGCTTCATCGAATTCTTTTTCGATGCTAGCAATTTCATCTAGGGTCAAGAAAGTGAAAATCTTGAGGAAGCGGATGGCATCATCATCCATCACATTGAGCCAGAATTGGTACATTTCATAGGGAGAAGTTTTATCAGCATCCAACCATACGGCATTTCCTTCTGATTTACCGAATTTTTTACCGGTTGAATCTGAAATGAGGGGAACGGTCATCACATGACCGGTTTTATCAGCCTTCCGACGAAGTAATTCAGTGCCAGCTGTCATATTGCCCCATTGGTCAGAACCGCCTACTTGCAGAGTAACATTGTGTTTTCTATTCAACTCGTAGAAGTCGTAGCCTTGCATGATTTGGTAAGCAAATTCGGTATAGGAGATGCCTGTTTCAATCCGTTTTTTGACAGACTCCTTACTCATCATGTAGTTGATGGTGAAGTATTTACCTACATCACGGAGAAAATCAATGAAACTGACATCACTAAACCAATCATAGTTATTGACCATGGTAGCCTTGTTCTCACCTGTCTCAAAATCAAGGAAACGGGATAATTGCCCTTGAATCTTGCCAACCCAGCTATCAACGGTTTCTTTTGTTTGGAGGCTTCGCTCTGCATCTTTAAAGGAAGGATCACCAATGAGGCCAGTTGCTCCTCCAACCAAGGCATAAGGCTGATGGCCAGCCAACTGGAGATGGCGGTTGACAATGATGGGGACTAGGTGTCCGAGATGGAGGCTGTCCGCTGTAGGATCGTAGCCGGTATAATAAGAAACTTGGCCCTCTGTTAGAGCTTTAGATAGGGCCTCTTCGTCAGTGGTCTGAAAAACCAGACCTCTGGCTTTTAGTTCTTCAAAAATGTTCATAATTACTACCTTCTTACTTTCTTATCTTCTTATTATATCAGATAGGAAAATTTCGTCAAATACTTAAAAGTATGGTAAAATAGGAAAGATAAGGAGTTATTTATGACGACTAAAACGGATATAAAAAAGAAATTTAAAAAATGGTCTAACAATTTCGACCTGACTCTTGGGGATGTGTTTGGTATCATTTTGCGCACCTTAAAATTATTAACAAACTTTTTTGCGATCCTTGTTTTCCTCGGTGGTCTTTTTGGGGCAGGAGTTGGTTTTGGCTACATAGCCAGTCTTTTTGATAGTGTCAAAGTTCCAGAATCTGCTGCCCTGGTCAGTCAAGTTTCAGAGTTGACTCGCATTTCTAAGGTGGTTTATTCAGATAATAGCTTGATTTCAGAAGTTAATTCTGACCTTTTGCGGATTCCCGTTGGCGGTGATGCTATTTCTGATAATCTCAAACACGCAGTGATTGCGACCGAGGATGAAACTTTTGAAACGCACAACGGGGTCGTACCCAAGGCGGTTATCCGTGCAGCTCTAGGATCGGCCGGTATTGGTTCTTCTAGTGGTGGTTCGACTCTGACTCAACAGTTAATCAAACAGCAGGTTGTTGGAGATGCCCCTACTTTCACTCGTAAGGCTAATGAGATTGTTTCTGCCTTGGCCTTAGAACGTAGCATGAATAAGGAAGAAATCCTGACAGCCTATCTCAATGTTTCTCCCTTTGGCCGTAACTTCCAAGGGAAAAATATTGCTGGTGCAGAAGAAGCTGCTCGCGGTCTTTTTGGCAAAGCGGCGGCTGAATTAAGCGTACCACAAGCGGCCTTTATTGCTGGTTTGCCGCAGAGTCCGATTGTCTACTCGCCCTATTCTTCAAATGGGACCTTTAAATCTGACGAAAACATGGCTTTTGGTATTGAACGTCAAAAAGCTGTTCTTTATAACATGTATCGTTCGGGTTACCTCAAGAAAGAAGAATATGATGCTTACCTAACCTATGATATTAAGCAAGATTTCTTGCAACCACAACCAGTTACTGCTGATACAAAAGACTATCTTTATTACGCGGTTATGGAAGAAGCCGAAGCAGCCATGTACAACTATTTGGTGAAACGTGATCAGGTTTCTGCGAATGACTTGAAAAATGATAAGACCATTAGTGCCTATAAGGATCTGGCCAAACAAGAATTAAGTCAGGGTGGCTATACTATTACCAGTACTGTTGATAAGGGACTATACTCGGCAATGCAGTCGGTCGTGGCAGATTATGGAAACGTTCTGGATTATGGTGGTGGCCTAGTTGAAACGGGTTCTGTTGTGTTGGACAACCAAACTGGAGCTATTCTTGGTTTCATTGGTGGTCGTAATTACAGGGAGAATCAAAATAATCACGCTCTAGATACTGTACGTTCGCCCGGTTCGACTGTCAAGCCTTTCTTGGTGTATGGTGTGGCCATTGACCAAGGACTCATGGGATCTGCCTCCATTCTTTCCAATTATCCAACTACTTTCTACGATGGCACACCAATCATGCACGGTGCTAGTCGTGGTACAGGTATGATGGACCTTCAAAAAGCTCTTAATACTTCTGCTAATATCCCTGCTTTTTGGACCTATAAACTCTTGCAGGAAAAGGGTGTCAATGTTAAGTCTTATATGGATAAGATGAACTATAAAATCCCTTTGTATGATATTGAGAGCTTGCCACTAGGTGGTGGAGCGGAAACCACTGTCGCAGGAAATACAAATGCTTACCAAACCTTAGCCAATAATGGTATCTATAATGAAAAATACATTGTTGAAAAAATTACAGCTCACGATGGTACGGTTGTTTACCAACATGAGGCCAAACCAATCCAAGTTTATTCTGTAGAGGCAGCTAGCATTATGACTCATCTCATGCGAGGAGTTCTTGCTTCGGGAGAGACCTCTACATTTGCAAGTCGTTTGGCAGGTATCAATCCGGCAGCAGCTAGCAAGGATTTAGTGGGTAAGACTGGTACAAGTAATGATACAGCAGATGTTTGGCTCATGGTCTCTAGTCCCCGTATTACAATCGGTACTTGGGCTGGTCATGACGACAATACGGGTATGGATTTCTATACAGGATACAATAACAATGCAGCCTATGTTTCTTACCTAATTAGTACCTTGTACAATACGAATCCAAGTCTATTTGATGGTCAGTTCACTCTGTCTGATGGGGTGATTGCATCGAGCGTTATGTCCTCGACTGGTATGACGCCAGGTACAACGACTTATAACGGTCGCTCCTTTACCGTTTCTGGAGGGATGACAACCAGTTATTGGGCTAAGAATGGAGCTCCAGTGACCAACTATAACTTTATGATTGGAGGAACGCCTAGTGACCGGACGAGAGCTTGGAATACTCTCTTCCCACCTAAGGATCCACCAAAAGAACCATCTAAACCGAAACCAAATTCTAGTTCAACAACAGAAGAAAAAAACAACAACTAGAATTTGACTTGTGACATTCAAATCTCTTGCAGATAAGCACTGTTTATGGTATAATTATTAAAATTATTTGTCGTGTGCCTTATTTGAAATATTGTCCAAATAAGGCTTGCAGCAGTTAAATCAAACTTGATCAAGGAAGATTTAGCTGCTCTTTTTGTGCTTATTTTTAGGGAAACTCCTTTTTGTTACATAAACTTAAAGATTCTAAAAATTCAAAAAGGACAAAACTTGCAAGGCAAGTTTAGAATAATATCCTCGGGCTAGACCCGCCTATCTTATATAAAGGAGCTATAACTTGGCAGGACATGACGTTCAATACGGGAAACATCGTACCCGTCGTAGTTTTTCAAGAATCAAAGAAGTTCTTGATTTACCAAATTTGATTGAAATCCAAACGGACTCATTCCAAGAATTCTTGGATCACGGACTCAAAGAAGTTTTTGAAGATGTGCTTCCGGTTTCTAACTTTACAGAAACCATGGAATTGGAATTTGTTGGTTATGAATTGAAAGAACCTAAGTACACGTTGGAAGAAGCGCGTGCGCATGATGCAAACTACTCAGCACCCATCTTTGTCACTTTCCGTCTTATCAATAAAGAAACGGGTGAAATCAAGACTCAGGAAGTTTTCTTTGGTGAATTCCCTATCATGACTGAAATGGGAACCTTCATTATCAACGGTGCGGAGCGGATTATCGTATCTCAGTTGGTGCGTTCACCAGGTGTTTATTTCAATGACAAAGTAGATAAAAACGGAAAAATTGGGTACGGCTCAACAGTCATTCCTAACCGTGGTGCTTGGTTAGAGCTGGAAACAGATGCTAAAGACATCGCCTATACTCGGATTGACCGGACACGTAAAATTCCATTTACAACCCTTGTGCGTGCTCTAGGTTTCTCAGGAGATGATGAAATCTTCGACATCTTTGGTGATAGCGATTTGGTTCGCAACACTATTGAAAAAGACATCCACAAGAACCCGTCCGATTCACGTATTGACGAAGCCCTCAAAGAAATTTATGAGCGCCTGCGTCCAGGTGAACCGAAGACAGCTGAAAGTTCACGGACACTCTTGACAGCTCGTTTCTTCGATCCGCGTCGTTATGATTTGGCTCCAGTTGGTCGTTATAAAATCAATAAGAAACTCAACTTGCGGATTCGTCTCCTTAACCAAACCTTGGCAGAGCATGTCATCAATGGGGAAACTGGCGAAATCGTATGGGAAGCTGGTACTCTTCTTACACGTGATGTATTGGAAGCTGCAGAGAGTCAATTTGATGAACTTAACCTGGTTGAATACATTCCAAATGATGCGGCAGTTTTGACGGAGCCAGTTCTCCTGCAAAAATTCAAAATTGTTGCACCAACTGACCCAGATCGTATCGTCACAGTGATTGGAAATGCTAATCCAGCTGAAAATATTCGTACAGTTACCCCAGCAGATATCTTGGCTGAAATGTCTTACTTCCTCAACTTGGCGGAAGGCCTTGGCCGTGTCGATGATATTGACCACTTGGGGAATCGTCGTATCCGTGCTGTTGGTGAATTGCTCGCCAACCAAGTGCGTATTGGCTTGACACGTATGGAACGTAATCTTCGTGAACGGATGTCTGTTCAAGATAATGAAGTCTTGACACCACAACAAATTATCAACATCCGTCCGGTAACAGCGTCTATCAAAGAATTCTTTGGCTCTTCTCAGTTGTCACAGTTCATGGACCAACACAATCCGCTTTCTGAGCTTTCTCACAAACGTCGTTTGTCAGCCCTCGGACCTGGTGGTTTGACTCGTGACCGTGCGGGTTATGAAGTTCGTGACGTGCATTATACTCACTATGGTCGTATGTGTCCAATCGAAACCCCTGAGGGACCCAATATCGGTTTGATTAATAACTTATCATCCTTCGGACATCTCAACAAATATGGCTTCATTCAGACACCATACCGCAAGATTGACCGTGCAACTGGTACAGTTACAAAAGAAATTGTTTGGTTGACAGCTGATGAAGAAGATGCATACATTGTAGCCCAATCAACCTCTCCATTGGACGAAAACAATCGCTTTGTCGATGATATCGTTATGGGTCGTCATCAAGGTAATAACCAAGAATTCCCAGCTGCGTCTGCTGACTTTATGGATGTTTCTCCAAAGCAGGTAGTAGCCGTTGCGACAGCATGTATTCCTTTCTTGGAAAATGATGACTCCAACCGTGCCCTCATGGGTGCCAACATGCAGCGTCAGGCTGTTCCATTGATTGATCCAAAAGCTCCTTACGTTGGTACTGGTATGGAATACCAAGCTGCCCACGATTCAGGTGCGGCGATTATTGCCCAACATGATGGTAAAGTAACGTATTCAGATGCGGACAAGGTTGAAGTTCGCCGTGAAGATGGGTCTTTGGATGTTTACCATGTCTCTAAATTCCGCCGTTCCAACTCAGGTACGGCATACAATCAGCGTACTTTGGTAAAAGTTGGCGATATCATTGAAAAAGGAGACTTCATCGCAGATGGACCTTCTATGGAAAATGGAGAAATGGCCCTCGGACAAAACCCAATCGTTGCCTACATGACATGGGAAGGTTACAACTTTGAGGATGCTGTTATCATGTCTGAACGCCTGGTGAAAGATGATGTTTACACATCTGTTCACTTGGAGGAATATGAATCAGAAACGCGTGATACTAAGTTAGGCCCTGAAGAAATTACTCGTGAAATTCCAAACGTTGGTGAAGACGCCCTTCGTCAATTGGATGAAATGGGTATTATCCGCATCGGTGCCGAGGTTAAAGAAGGCGATATCTTAGTTGGGAAAGTCACACCTAAGGGTGAAAAAGACCTGTCAGCTGAGGAGCGTCTCCTCCACGCAATCTTTGGAGATAAATCTCGTGAAGTTCGTGATACTTCTCTTCGTGTGCCACACGGTGCCGATGGTGTTGTCCGTGATGTGAAAATCTTTACGCGTGCAAATGGAGATGACCTTCAATCAGGTGTCAACATGTTGGTTCGTGTCTACATCGCTCAAAAACGGAAAATCAAGGTCGGAGACAAGATGGCCGGTCGTCATGGAAACAAGGGTGTCGTATCCCGTATTGTTCCAGTTGAAGATATGCCATACCTTCCTGACGGAACACCAGTTGATATCATGTTGAACCCACTTGGGGTACCATCTCGTATGAATATTGGTCAGGTAATGGAGCTTCACTTGGGTATGGCAGCTCGTAACTTGGGTATCCATATCGCCACTCCAGTTTTCGATGGAGCAAGTGCCGATGACCTCTGGGAAACTGTTAAAGAAGCTGGTATGGACTCAGATGCTAAGACTATCCTTTATGATGGTCGTACTGGTGAGCCATTTGATAACCGCGTGTCAGTAGGTGTCATGTACATGATCAAACTTCACCACATGGTTGATGACAAACTGCACGCTCGTTCAGTAGGTCCTTACTCACTCGTTACACAACAGCCGCTCGGAGGTAAAGCTCAGTTTGGTGGACAGCGTTTCGGTGAGATGGAGGTTTGGGCCCTTGAAGCTTATGGTGCCTCAAACGTTCTTCAAGAAATCTTGACTTACAAGTCAGATGATGTAACCGGACGTCTCAAAGCCTATGAAGCCATTACCAAAGGAAAACCAATTCCAAAACCAGGTGTTCCAGAATCCTTCCGCGTTCTTGTAAAAGAATTGCAATCACTCGGTTTGGATATGCGTGTCCTTGATGAAGATGACAATGAAGTGGAACTTCGAGATCTTGATGAAGGGGAAGATGATGACATCATCCACGTAGATGACCTAGAAAAAGCACGTGCCAAAGCCGCAGCTGATGCAGCCGCAGCATTCGCAGAATCTGAGGAATAAAACAGTCTGGGAGACTGTTTTATCCCAACTCCTTAAAATTCGAGAGAGTTGGTTAGTCTGGGAGACTGTTTTATCCCAACTCCTTAAAATTTGAGAGAGTTGGTTAGTCTGGGAGAGTGAAACAGTCTTGGAATAGACTGTTTCAGCTGGTCGCCTAGAAATAGGAATGCGACCAATAGCCCGAGTTTGAAAAAAAAGCGAGGCTATCCCAACTCTTAAAAACTAAATAGAGTTGGTTAGTCTGGGAGAGTGAAACAGTCTTGGAATAGACTGTTTCAGCTGGTCGCCTAGAAATAGGAATGCGACCAATAGCCCGAGTTTGAAAAAAAGCGAGGCTATCCCAACTCCTAAAAACTAGATAGAGTTGGTCAGTTTTCCAATAAATCAGATATCAGAGAAGTTGTTAGGCAAGTTGGGTCAAATTCGGCCCAGTCATCTGTCTGTCTAATTTCCGGCCTAATCACATAAGATTAGCTGAATCACTATAAGAAAGGGATAATAAGTGGTTGACGTAAATCGTTTTAAAAGTATGCAAATCACTTTAGCTTCGCCAAATAAGGTCCGTTCATGGTCTTACGGTGAGGTTAAAAAACCTGAAACAATCAACTACCGCACACTAAAACCAGAACGTGATGGACTCTTTGACGAAGTCATCTTTGGTCCAACAAAGGATTGGGAGTGTGCCTGTGGTAAATACAAACGTATCCGTTATAAAGGGATTGTCTGTGACCGTTGTGGAGTAGAAGTTACTCGTGCAAAAGTTCGTCGTGAGCGTATGGGTCATATTGAGCTCAAAGCTCCGATCTCTCATATCTGGTACTTCAAAGGAATTCCATCTCGTATGGGCTTGACTTTGGACATGAGCCCACGTGCCTTGGAAGAAGTTATCTACTTCGCGGCTTACGTAGTCATTGATCCGAAAGATACGCCGCTTGAGCACAAGTCCATTATGACTGAGCGTGAGTACCGTGAGCGCCTTCGCGAATACGGATCAGGTTCTTTCCTTGCTAAAATGGGGGCAGAAGCTATCCAAGACCTTCTGAAGCAGGTAGATCTTCCAACTGAAATTGCAGCTCTTAAGGAAGAATTGAAGACCGCAAGTGGTCAAAAACGTATCAAAGCAGTTCGTCGTTTGGATGTTTTGGATGCCTTCCAAAAATCAGGCAACAAACCTGAGTGGATGATTCTTAATATCTTGCCGGTTATTCCACCAGATCTTCGTCCAATGGTACAGTTGGATGGCGGCCGTTTTGCGGCTTCAGACTTGAATGAATTGTACCGCCGTGTTATCAACCGGAACAACCGTTTGGCACGTCTTTTGGAACTGAATGCTCCGGGGATCATCGTACAAAATGAAAAACGGATGCTCCAAGAAGCTGTTGATGCCCTTATCGATAATGGTCGTCGTGGTCGTCCAATTACGGGTCCGGGTAGTCGTCCGCTCAAATCTCTCAGCCACATGCTCAAAGGGAAACAAGGACGCTTCCGTCAAAACTTGCTTGGTAAGCGTGTGGACTTCTCTGGTCGTTCCGTTATCGCGGTTGGTCCAACGCTTAAGATGTACCAATGTGGCGTGCCGCGTGAAATGGCGATTGAACTCTTCAAACCTTTTGTTATGCGTGAAATTGTTGCCCGTGAGATTGCTGGTAACGTTAAGGCAGCAAAACGTTTGATTGAACGTGGTGACGATCGCATCTGGGATATCCTTGAAGAAGTGATTAAAGAGCATCCAGTTCTCTTGAACCGCGCACCTACCCTCCACCGTTTGGGTATCCAGGCTTTTGAACCTGTCTTGATTGATGGGAAAGCACTTCGTTTGCACCCGCTTGTTTGTGAAGCCTACAATGCCGACTTCGATGGTGACCAAATGGCCATCCACGTTCCATTGTCAGAAGAAGCACAAGCTGAAGCTCGTATCCTTATGTTGGCTGCTGAGCACATCTTGAACCCGAAAGATGGAAAACCAGTCGTAACACCATCTCAGGATATGGTCCTTGGTAACTATTACTTGACCATGGAAGATGCTGGACGTGAAGGCGAGGGGATGGTCTTCAAGGATGCCAATGAAGCGGTTATGGCTTATCGCAATGGTATCGTTCACTTGCATACCCGTGTTGGTATTGCGACTGACAGCTTAGATAAACCTTGGAAAGATAATCAAAAGCACAAGGTTATGATGACAACGGTTGGTAAAATCCTCTTCAATGCCATCCTGCCAGAAGGGCTACCTTACCTGCAAGAGCCAAACAATGCTAACTTGACAGATGGAACTCCAGATGTTTACTTCTTGGAACCAGGTGCAGATATCAAGGCTGCGATTGCAGAACTACCAATCAATCCACCTTTCAAGAAGAAAAATCTTGGAAATATCATCGCTGAAATCTTCAAGCGTTTCCGTACCACAGAAACATCGGCCCTTCTTGACCGTCTCAAAGACTTGGGTTACTATCATTCAACACTTGCTGGTTTGACAGTAGGTATTGCGGATATCCCAGTTATTGAGAATAAGGCAGAAATCATCGATGCTGCCCATGAACGGGTAGAGCAAATCAAAAAACAATTCCGCCGTGGTATGATTACGGAAGATGAGCGTTATACAGCTGTTACAGATGAATGGCGTTCCGCTAAGGAACAACTTGAAAAACGTTTGACGGCTTCACAAGATCCGAAGAACCCAATCGTTATGATGATGGATTCTGGTGCCCGTGGTAATATTTCAAACTTCTCACAGTTGGCCGGTATGCGTGGACTCATGTCAGCTCCTAACGGACGTATCATGGAATTGCCGATTTTGTCTAACTTCCGTGAAGGTCTTTCAGTACTCGAGATGTTCTTCTCAACTCACGGTGCCCGTAAAGGGATGACGGATACGGCCCTTAAGACAGCCGACTCAGGTTATTTGACCCGTCGTTTGGTTGACGTTGCGCAGGACGTTATCATCCGTGAAGACGACTGTGGAACAGACCGTGGTTTGGACATCACGTCTATTGCTGATGGCAAAGAAATGATTGAACCATTGGAAGAACGTTTGCAAGGTCGCTATACGAAGAAATCTGTTAAGCACCCTGAGACAGGTGAAGTGATCATTGCTGCTGATCAATTGATCACAGAAGATATCGCTCGCCAAATTGTTGCAGCTGGTGTTGAACAAGTGACGATCCGTTCTGTCTTCACATGTAACACACGTCATGGTGTTTGTCGTCATTGTTATGGTATCAACTTGGCAACAGGTGATGCCGTTGAGGTGGGTGAAGCAGTTGGTACCATCGCTGCCCAGTCTATCGGTGAACCTGGTACACAGCTTACAATGCGTACTTTCCATACGGGTGGTGTAGCCTCAAATAGCGATATCACTCAGGGTCTTCCTCGTGTCCAAGAAATCTTTGAAGCGCGTAACCCTAAAGGGGAAGCGGTTATCACAGAAGTCAAGGGTGAAGTGACAGCTATTGAAGAAGATGCAGCAACTCGTACCAAGAAAGTATTTGTCAAGGGTCAAACCGGCGAAGGCGAATACGTGGTACCATTTACAGCCCGTATGAAGGTTGAAGTGGGTGACCAAGTAGCACGTGGTGAAGCTCTTACAGAAGGTTCAATCCAACCAAAACGCTTGCTTGAAGTCCGTGATGTCTTGTCTGTGGAAACCTATCTTCTTTCTGAAGTTCAAAAAGTTTACCGTAGCCAAGGGGTAGAAATCGGAGACAAGCACATCGAGGTAATGGTTCGTCAAATGCTTCGTAAAGTTCGCGTTATGGATCCAGGGGATACCGAACTTCTCATGGGTACTCTTATGGATATCTCAGACTTCACGGATGCCAATGCGCAAACCGTCATCGCTGGTGGTGTTCCTGCAACAGCTCGACCTGTTCTTATGGGAATTACCAAAGCTTCCCTTGAAACCAACTCCTTCTTGTCAGCTGCATCCTTCCAGGAAACAACTCGTGTCCTTACAGATGCTGCGATCCGTGGTAAGAAAGATCATCTTCTCGGTCTCAAAGAGAATGTTATCATCGGTAAGATCATCCCAGCTGGTACTGGTATGGCCCGCTACCGCAACCTCGAACCACAAGCTGTCAATGAAGTGGAAATTATCGAAGAAGTGCCAGTTGAAGAAACAAGTGAAGAACTTGTAACGGAATAAGATGAAATAATTTCTTTTCCACTATTAAATAAAAGCAAAACACGGCTCTAAAAAGTCGTGTTTTTGCATATTTTCTGCCATTTTTTCAGAAATATTGTGAATATATTCATAAGCCAAATGTTTTCCAATTCTTTGAAAATCACATATAATGATATTTACAAAGGAAGTATGTATATGTATCGAGTGATAAAGATGTATGGCGACTGTGAGCCGTGGTGGTTCCTAGATGGTTGGGAAGAAGATATTGTAAAGGATAGAGAGTATGCATCTTATAGAGATGCTTTGGTGGCCTACCAAAAAGAATGGGTTTCTCTATCTGAAATCTTTCCGGAGAAAAAGAGTAAAACGGGAATGATGACTGCTTTCTGGAATCCAGAGGAGCAAGAATGGTGTGAGGAATGTGATGAGTATTTGCAGCAATATCATGCACTTCTTTTATTGGAAGTCAATGAGAATATGCCCAAAGGTCTTCAGGTAAAACGGGAGAAATCGAGAACTCGTCCTTGCAGAATTAAAAACTAAAAAAACGCTAACTGCGTTTTTTTAATTTGTTTCAATATGGATTTTCATCTCACCAGTATTGAAAGTTGCTTGAGCTCCGATAGTGATGGTGAAGAGTGGTTGGGTGTGAGCAAAATCGACATCATAGAGGACAGGAATGGTCTGAAGAATAGGGTGTTTGTCCAAGATAGCAAGTAACAACTCCTCTGTCATCTTGAATTCTTTAGGGAAACGCCCGATAATGAGTCCCTTAGGATTTTTGTAAACTTGGAGGAGAGATGCAAGGTGTCTTGTGAACTCGATATAGTCATCTACTTCGGTTTCTTCAACAAAGAGGAGATACTCGTCCACCTGTGGGGCGAACTCTGTACCATGTAGTAGGGAAAAGGTCGAGAGATTGCCTCCGATAACTGTTCCAGTAGCTTGTCCTTTATTATAGATTTTCCATTCTGTTGGCATGAAATGACGGGGCTGACTAGGGTCATACCAGGGATCGCTAGACCATTCTTCACTCGGAGTCAGATCATAAGAATCTTGGGTCAGGGCATGTAACCACATGCGGGTCTGGTATTCTTGCCCTTCTTTCATTTTAAAGCTAGAGTAGGATGGCCCCATATAGGTCTCTATGCCGGTTTTAGCATAGATGGCTGTCAGAAAAGCTGTTGAGTCTGAGTAACCGCAGATAATCTTTGGGTGCTTGGCAATCAAATCATAGTCTAGATAAGGCAAGAGTTCATTGGAATTGTATCCTCCGATAGTAGCTAGGATAGCATCTACTGAATCATCTAAGAAGGCCTCGTGTAGGTCTGCCACACGACTTTCGATAGAAGCGGAATCAAACAGGTCATGTTCCAGATAGTTACTAGAAAAGGATACCGTGAAGCCAAGATGTTCCAAGGCTTCTTTAGCGGATAGATTTGCTTCAAAACCACCGATATGTTCGATAGAAGCAGAGGGACTGACCACACGGATGTGGTCGCCTTTTTTTAATTTTTTCATGGACAACCTCCAAAAACTTTTTCTTATTCTAACAAAATTCTTCTTTTTGGGCAACTAACTTCGAATAGACTAGATAAGGAGGCTTTATGATTCAAGATTTAGCAAAGAAAATTATTGCCGAAAGTGTAGATAAGATGGTAACAGACCTTTATTTGGTGCCTCGTGCAGATTCCTATCACTTATATGAACGGTATGAGGATGAGCGGGTTTTTATCGGTGAATATGACGAAGCGGAATTTACAGCCCTCATCAGTCACTTCAAATTTATGGCGGGCATGAATGTGGGGGAGAAACGCCGCAGTCAACAAGGTTCTTGCGATTATGATTACGGCAAGGGAAACATTTCCCTTCGACTGTCAACCGTGGGAGACTACCGCAATAAGGAAAGTTTGGTCATTCGTTTCCTCTATGAAGGGGTCCATGATCTGCGCTACTGGTTTAACGCCATGGAAGAAGTTTCCAAAGAAATCAAGGGACGAGGGCTCTACCTTTTTTCGGGTCCAGTCGGCTCTGGCAAAACCACCCTTATGTACCACCTTGCCAGGCTGAAATTTCCAAAACAACAAGTATTGACCATCGAAGATCCGGTGGAAATCAAGCAGGACGATATGTTGCAGCTACAACTCAATGAAGCGATTGGTGCTACCTATGATAATCTGATTAAACTCTCCCTGCGGCATCGACCGGACCTCCTCATTATCGGAGAAATCCGGGATTCAGAGACGGCTCGTGCAGTCATTCGAGCTAGTCTAACAGGAGCAACTGTCTTCTCAACTGTTCATGCCAAGTCCATTTCAGGTGTTTACGCTCGCTTGCTGGAGCTGGGTATCAGTGAGGAAGAACTGAAAAATGCCCTTCAAGGCATTACTTATCAGAGACTGATTAAGGGAAGGGGGATTGTAGATTATGCCAAGGGGAACTACCAAAACCACTCCAACCGCAAGTGGAATGACCAGATTGATCAACTTCTTGCAGACGGACATATCGACATTGGTCAGGCGCAAACCGAAAAAATTGTCGATTTTAGGTCAGCGTAAGGTTATCCAGCTTTTTAACAACCTCTTTTCTAGCGGTTTTCACCTGTCGGAAATCGTGGACTTTCTGGGACGTAGCCATCTCTTGGCGAAGAGTTATATCGAAGTTTTGAAAAATGGCCTAACGGCCGGAAAGTCTTTTTCAGCCCTGTTATCCGATTTAAACTTTTCAGATGCGGTGGTGACCCAGATTTCCCTTGCCGAAATTCACGGCAACACGGCTCTGAGTTTACAAAACATCGAGGATTATTTGGCCAAGATGGCCCAGGTCCGAAAGAAATTGATTGAAGTAGCCACCTATCCAGTCATCTTGATGCTCTTTCTTATGGCTATCATGCTAGGATTGAAAAACTATCTCTTACCCCAGTTGGAAGATGGGAATTTGGCGACTGTCTTAGTCAATCGTTTTCCGCAGATTTTCTTGGGAGCCTTGTTAGGCCTAGTTTTGATTAGTCTACTAGGTCTAGCTTGGATACGTAAAACCAGTAAGATCAAGGTGGCACGCAGTTTATCCCAAGTCCCCTTTATTGGAAACTTTGTCACCATCTATCTGACCGCCTACTATGCGCGTGAGTGGGGCAACCTGATTGGTCAAGGGTTGGAATTAGGGCAAATCGTTACCATCATGCAGGACCAAGAATCGCCCCTTTTTCAAGAGGTTGGGGGAGACTTGGCTGATGGCTTAGCCAATGGCCAAGAATTTTGCCAACAGATTCTCAACTACCCTTTCTTTCGCAGGGAACTCAGTCTCATTATCGAATACGGTCAAGTCAAGTCTAAGTTAGGAGCAGAATTGTCCCTCTATGCGGATGAGTGCTGGGAGGAATTTTTCAGCAAAATCAATCGTGCCATGCAGCTGATTCAGCCCCTGATATTCCTCTTTGTGGCTCTCATGATTGTCTTAATTTATGCAGCCATGTTGCTGCCAATTTACCAAAATATGGAGATTTAAATGAAAAAAATTATGAACTTGAAAGCAAAAGCATTTACTTTAGTGGAGTGTTTGGTTGCCTTGGTCATCTTGTCAGGAGGTTTATTGGTTTTTGATGGACTTAGTAAACTTCTTAGTCAAGAAGTGCACTATCACAGTCAGGCTAAGCAGAAGGATTGGTTGGTTTTTTCGCAACAGTTACGGATAGAGCTTGAGGAAACACGTCTTATTAGAGTAGAAAACAATCGCCTTTATGTGGATAAAAATGGGCAAGCCCTAGCCTTTGGACAGCTTAAATCTGATGATTTTCGCAAAACCAACGATAAAGGGCAGGGCTATCAACCCATGATTTATGGTTTAACATCGAGTCAGATTTCACAATCTGGACAGCTGATTCGGATTGATTTGTTCTTTGACGATGGTTTGGAAAGGACCTTTCTCTATGATTTTTCGGAAAAACCTTAAGGCGGGAACACTGCTGTATGCCCTGCTCATGTTGGGGATTTTTGCCCTTTTGCTGCAATTCTACATCCAGAGTCAGCTAGCTACTGGACAAATCAGCCAAGTTAGTCAGAAGGAAAGTCAGGCATATTTCATGGCACAGATGACCAAGGAAGAAGCTGTCATGATAGTTTCGCAATCAGTTGAGAAAAAGGAAGAAAGTAACTTACCTGACCAAGCTGAGTTGCCGTCTTCCAAGGAGGATAAGCTAGAAAAGGAAGCGAGCATTCCGAACAGTGGAGCTATTTCTTTTACAAATGGACGGGCGATCTATGAGCGAACAGGGCAATATCTTCAAATTCAGGTCATGTTGAATTCGGGTCAAACTTACGCATATCAATTCCCAATCTCTAGTCAAAACTAGGGATTTTTGTTATGATAGAAGCATGAATTTTGAAAAAATTGAAGAGGCTTATGATCTCTTATTAGAAAATGTCCAAAACATCCAAAATCGACTTGGAACCAACATCTATGATGCGCTGATTGAGCAGAATGCTGCTTATAGTTCCGGTTCAGAGGATGAATTGATTCATGGCAATAACCTTCGGCTAAAGAAATTGAATTTGACCAAGGAAGAATGGCGTCGTAGTTTCCAGTTTCTCTTGATCAAGGCCAATCAGACCGAACCCATGCAGTACAATCACCAGTTTACCCCTGATAGTATCGGCTTCTTGATGACCTTTCTCTTGGATGAGTTGGTTCAGGAAGAGGCTATATCTGTCTTGGAAATTGGCTCTGGAACTGGGAATTTAGCGCAGACCATTCTCAATCATAGTCAAAAGAAGCTAGATTATCTAGGGATTGAAGTGGATGATTTATTGATTGATTTGTCGGCTTCTACTGCAGAGGTCATGGGAGCGAACATCGGTTTTGCCCAAGGAGATGCAGTCCGTCCTCAAATCCTCAAGGAAAGCCAGGTCATCATCAGTGATTTGCCCATTGGTTTTTATCCAGACGATGCTATTGCTAAGCGGTATCAAGTGGCGAGTCAAGAGGAATATACCTATGCCCACCATTTGCTGATGGAGCAGTCTCTCAAATACCTCAAGCAAGATGGTTATGCGATTTTCTTGGCACCGAATGATTTGCTGACTAGTCAACAAAGTCCTCTATTGAAAAAGTGGTTAAAGGAGCAGGCTAGTGTTCTCGCTATGATCACTCTTCCGACCAATCTTTTTGGCAATCAGAGTATGGCGAAATCCATTCTTGTCTTACAAAAGAAACAGGATGCAGGTATTGAAGCCTTTGTTTATCCGCTCCATGATTTACAGAGCGGGGAACACTTACAGGCTTTTGTCGCTGACTTTAAAAAATGGAAAGCTGAGCATGCAATTTAAGTGAAAATCTGTTATACTAATTTAGGAAACGCTTAATGTTTAAAAAGGGGAATATTATGTCAAAAACAATTGCAATTAATGCAGGTAGTTCAAGTCTAAAATGGCAACTTTATCAAATGCCAGAAGAGACTGTTTTAGCAGCGGGTATTATTGAGCGTATCGGTCTCAATGATTCGATTTCGACAGTTAAATACGATGGGAAAAAAGAGAGTGAAACACTAGATATCCCAAACCACACAATTGCTGTTAAAATTCTCTTGGGGGACTTGCTTAAACACAATATTATCGAGAACTACGAGGAGATTACTGGTATTGGTCACCGTGTTGTTGCTGGTGGTGAAATCTTTAAAGAATCGGCAGTCATTGGACAAGAAGAAATCCAACAAATCGAAGAACTAAGTGCTTTGGCTCCACTTCACAATCCGGCTCACGTCGCAGCTATCCGTGCTTTTGAAGAAGTGTTACCAGAAGTCTTGAATGTCGCTGTTTTTGACACAGCCTTCCATACAACGATGCCTGAGCATGCTTACCTTTATCCGATTCCGAAAAAATATTACACTGAAAACAAGGTTCGCAAATATGGTGCACATGGGACAAGTCACTTCTATGTCGCTCATGAAGCAGCTAAATTGTTGGGTCGTCCAATCGAAGAGTTGAAGCTAATTACAGCTCATATCGGAAATGGTGTCTCTATCACTGCGAACTACCACGGTCAGTCAGTTGACACTTCGATGGGCTTTACACCACTCGCTGGTCCAATGATGGGGACGCGTTCGGGTGATATTGACCCAGCCATCATCCCTTACTTGATTGAAAATGTTCCTGAACTCAAGGATGCAGCGGCAGTTGTTAATATGCTCAATAAGGAATCTGGCTTACTAGGGGTTTCAGGTTACTCAAGTGATATGCGTGATATTGAATCTGGTTTGGAAGAAAATAACCCAAATGCTGTTTTGGCATACAACATCTTTGCCGATCGTATCAAGAAATTTATTGGTCAATACATGGCTGTTCTCAACGGTGCAGATGCTATTATCTTTACCGCAGGAATGGGTGAAAATGCTCCGCTACTGCGTAATGATGTCATTGCCGGCTTATCATGGTTTGGTATCGAATTGGATCCATCTAAGAATGTTTTCGGGAACTTTGGGGATATTTCGACGCCAGAATCAAAAGTTCGTGTCTTAGTCATCCCAACCGATGAAGAATTGGTCATTGCTCGTGAAGTAGAACGTTTGAAAAATGCATAAAAGAAAAAGATTGAAGGAAAAGTCCATTATGGATGAGAACTTCAATCTTTTTTTGTCTCTTGAAAAATAAAAACTCTTAGAAAGACTATTCTACTAGTTTCTCTAAGAATTTTTACCTTCTTGGTCGTAAATTGAATCTTTTTACTAAGGTTTTGCTTAAATTTAGACGACTTTTTAGCAGTTAGAACTGCAAGTTCCTCTTAATATTGTTTGATTAAATCCACGGTAGAGCGGTCCAATTTTTTAACAAGAGCTTGCAAGAAAGATTGAGCTTGTAGGAAATCATCCATATTATAGAGCGTTTGATGGGAGTGGATATAACGAGCGCAAACTCCAATGGTTGTTGAAGGGATGCCTGAGTTTCTCAAATGGGCAACACCTGCATCGGTTCCTCCTTTTCCTGCGTAATACTGGTATTTGATGCCAGCTTCTTCGGCTGTTGTCAGAAGGAAGTCACGCATGTTTGGCAACAGGATATGACCTGGGTCATAGAAGCGAATCAGGGTTCCGTCACCAATAGCGCCTTGTTCGCCGAATACATCACCAGCTGGAGAACAGTCCACTGCCAGAAAGATTTCTGGGTCAAATTTGGTGGTGGATACGGAGGCACCTCGCAAACCAACTTCTTCTTGAACGTTGGCACCAGCAATTAATTGGTTTGGCAAGTTTTGATCAGAAAGATTTTCCAACAATTCCGCCACCATAAGGACTCCATAACGGTTATCCCAGGCCTTGGAGATGATATTTTTGCCATTGGCAGTTAGGGTAGTCTCATTTTTGGGGACGAGTAGGTTTCCAGGTCGAACACCAAATTTCCAGGCCTCTTCTTTGGAAGTAAAGCCGGCATCAAAGATAATGTCCCCGATAGCAGGAAGTCCGCTTGTTCCATTGCTACCCCGGATTAGATGAGGGGGCATAGAGCCTGAAATGGCAGGAATTTGACGACCGTCTGCTAAAATCAGTTGAAAGGCTTGGCTGGATACGACCAGTGGATTCCACCCACCTAGTTCCACAACGCGGAAGGTTCCATCGGCCTTGATATCGCTGATCATAAAGCCGACTTCATCCATATGAGCTGCTACCATGATGCGCGGGGCATCAATATCTTTGCTTTCTTTTATCCCAAAAATACCACCTAGACCATCGGTCTCGCATCGGTCTATATAGGGTGTCATACGATTGCGAAGATAGTCTCGAATTTGTCCTTCAAAACCTGGCAAGCCCTGTAGTTCAGTCACTTCCTTAATTTTTGTATATAAATCTGTCATTTTTGCCTCGATTCTATTAGAGAATGATGATACCTTATTGTATCACTTTATAGGACAAATCTCAGCTTTCAAACAGCTATTTATTCATGAATAATCTTACAAAATCATAGTCAAATCAACCGCTGGAAGTCTCTTTTATGATACAATATGTGGTATGAATAAGAAGAAGACAGCCTTGCTAGCAGGCTTGATGGGAGCCGGTATATTGGCGGCTAGTGCTAAGTATCATCTGGATGTTCAAGAAGATCGCCAAAAGGCAGTGGCCCTTAGACAAGTACGGGAATTTTTTGCGGATTTTGGGACTATTGTGACTGTTTTTGTTGATGAAAGTCAATCCAGTAAAGAAGTCTTGGTTGGAGGAGTGGTTATGAAAGAGGGGCCAGTTTACCTTTTTGAAAACCAGGCCGGTGAAATTATTTATGGGGAGGAAGGACGATGATGATACCGAATACCTATGAGGAATTGGCAGATGTGCTTGAAGAACAAGGAAAGACAGTTCTCTTTTTCACGGCGGACTGGTGTCCGGATTGCCGCTTTATCTATCCGGTGATGCCAGATATTGAAGCAGAAAATCCAGAATTTAATTTTGTAAGGATTAACCGTGATGATTTCATGGAAGTCGCTCAACAGTGGGATATCTTTGGGATTCCTAGCTTTGTCGTTGTAGAAAATGGACAAGAAATCGGTCGTTTTGTAGATAAGAACCGAAAAACGAAAACAGAAATCAACAGCTTTTTGGCTGGTTTAAAATAGGAGAGAAGATGATTTTTTCATATAATAAAGAACAAGTCGGTGATGTCCTCATGGTCATCTTGCAGGATACTAAGGATATCAAACGCAGTGTTGAGCGCAAGGGCAAGGTAGCCCGCATTTTTGCAGATGAAACGGGCCAAACTTTGGCTTGGAATATTTTTGAAGCATCTAGCTTAGTAAACTTGGATGGACAAGGACAGGTCTTTTTATCAGATGAAGATCTTGCGGTTCTAAATAGTGAGTTAGCTAAGGAAGGTTTCTCAGAATTCTTGGAAAATACTTCTGGGCCAGTCTTCGTCGTGGGACAAATTGTGGAAATGGTAGCTCATCCAGATAGTGACCATCTCCATATTTGCCAAGTCAATGTTGGTGAAAAAACAGTGCAAATCGTGGCAGGAGCCCCAAACGCAGCGGTCGGTCTCAAAACTATTGTTGCTCTTCCTGGAGCCATGATGCCAAGTGGTAGCCTGATTTTCCCTGGGAAATTACGTGGGGAAGATAGCTATGGTATGATGTGTTCGCCTCGCGAGTTGGCTCTGCCAAACGCTCCACAAAAACGTGGCATTATCGAATTGGCAGCAGATGCAGTCGTTGGTCAAGCTTTTGATGCAGACAAGCATTGGACAGCTGGTTAAAGATTAAAATAAGATGCAGAGCTTGGGGGAGACCTAAGCTCTTTATAGGAGGATAAGATGAGTTTGAATATTGAACCAAAAGCAGTTTTTGATTGGTTTTATGCCCTGAATCAGGTTCCGCGTGAATCTGGTCATGAAGAAGGAATCTCCAATTTCTTGGTCAATTTTGCCAAGGAAAGAAATCTTGAGGTCAGTCAGGATGAGATGTGGAATATCATCATTCGCAAGCCAGCATCAGCCGGATATGAAAATGCAGAACCTGTGATTATCCAGGGACACATGGATATGGTCTGTGTGAAAACAGCGGATTCTAGCCATGATTTCACTAAGGATCCGATTGAGATGGTAGTTGATGGTACTATCTTGCGCGCTAAGGATACAACGCTTGGCGCGGACAATGGGATTGCAGTAGCCATGCAACTGGCTCTCTTAGATGGTGATTACCAGCACCCTGCCCTTGAAATCTTGGTAACAACTAATGAGGAAACGACTATGGAGGGCGCAGCTGCTATCCAATCAGACCAGTTAGAAGGAACGCGTCTTATCAATATCGATAGCGAAGAAGAGGGGATTTTCTACACGAGTTGTGCAGGTGGTGCGACCATTTCTAGTGCATTTGCTCTTGAAAAAGAAGAGGCAAAAGGCGCTGGTCTGCAAATTAGTCTTTCCGGGCTTAAAGGGGGACATTCCGGTATGGAAATCCATCAAGAACGTGGCAATGCCAACCTTCTCTTGATGCACCTCTTGTCTGCTGTAGCTAAGAAGACAGACATGCAGATTGCGAGTCTCTCTGGTGGTAGTCGAGACAATGTAATCCCAAGTGTAGCAACTGCCAGCTTTGTCGTGGAAGATGAAGTGGCAGCGCGTGCGGTAGTAGATGCTGTGGTCAGGGACTTGAAAAAAGAACTTTTCACAGCAGATCCAGAGTTGACTCTTGAGGTCGTGCCGGCTGACGTAGCAGAGGTTTATAGTAAAGATTTGACTCAGCGATTATTGAACTTCTTTACTCTTCTACCAAATGGGGTTCAAGTCATGTCACAAGACATGGAAGGCTTGGTACAAACGTCTCTCAATAATGCGGTCATGGTCGAAGAAGAAGGTAAATTCATCTTACATACTTCTCTGCGTTCCTCAGTAGCCAGTCAATTGGAAGTGATGGCAGATAAGTTGCGTCTCCTGGTAGAACTCTGTGGCGGTTCTTTCAGCCGTAACCACGACTATCCAAGTTGGGATTATGAGCCAGAAAGTGCATTGAGAGAGCAATGTCTAGCCGTCTATAAAGAAGTGTCTGGACAAGAGGCCCAAGTGGATGCCATCCATGCAGGGCTAGAGTGTGGTTTCCTAAAACATGCCCTGCCAGATTGTGATATGATCAGCTACGGTCCAAATATCTATGATGTCCACTCCACCAAAGAACACCTAGAAATTGACTCTGTGGCGCGTGTATGGGACTATACAAAGGCACTTTTAGCCAGTATGAGATAATGGTTTCAAACAACAAGAAAACGGTCTTTGCGGGACCGTTTTTTGTGTGGAGTATATTATACTCAAAGAAAAGTAAAAACAGGCGAGGTAAAGCGACGTAGGCATACCTCGTGGTAGGCTAACTTATCAAGTGTTTATTTTCAAAGAGTATTAGTAGCCTTTCCAGATGTTGGGGATAGCTTTTTTCTATTTTTTCAACCAAACATGTTGTAAGAAGCTCATGTCCTTATAGGGTGTCAGGTCTGCAACAGCTAATTCGATCTGGGTCATCTTTTCGAGCCAGTCTGGTTGGGTCTTGAATTCGTTAGGTTGCAGGCTATAAAAACTGCGAACGGCTAAATACTTTTCCAACTCTAGTTGGCTCATGTCGACTAGTTCATCTATAGTATAGGTGCTTCCTTGGGTAAAGGATGGACTGTTGAACTCTTGGCCTTTGAGTAATTCTAGAGCAGTATTGACATCGTTATGGAAAACTACGCTCTGAATAACCTTTCCAACTTGATTGTGCTTAATAATAGACAAGAGGCCGTTTGTTCTTAAAAGGCGTTTGAATTGGGCTAGGTAATGGGGACGTTCTTCTGGTTCGATATATTCTAAGACATTGTGGCAACAGATGATATCAAAGGATTGGTCGGGAAAGTCAGCTAGGACTTCTAAGGAGCCCACCAGTTTTTTGAAAGTGTGGGTCTTATCTGCCAAGAGCATTTCCTCATTTGGTTCGACAGCTATGACGGTGTTTTTCTTGGAGAGAAATTCGCTGGTCAGACCGAATCCGGCACCGAAGTCAAGAATCTGCTTGTTTTCTAAATGAGCTAACTGGGCAAAAGTCATTTCATACTGGATTTTCCCCCAAGGCTGTTCAAGCATCTGGCGATAATGGTCTAGATTTGTTGTCATAAGTACTCCCTTTTCTTTTATTGTATCAAAAAACCATGCATTTTCTATTTTTTCTACGAATAGATTAGATAGGAGGATATAAAATGAATAAAACGTTATTGATTGGCCGTCTAACGGCGACACCTGAGCTCACTCAAACACCTAATGGAAAATCGGTCTGCCATGTAACAGTCGCGGTGAATCGCCGTTTCAAAAATGAGAACGGGGAACGTGAAGCGGATTTTCTCAATGTTGTGCTATGGGGTAAGTTGGCTGAAACACTGGTTTCTTATGCTGGGAAGGGAAGTCTGATTTCCATTGAGGGTGAATTGCGCAGTCGCACCTATGAAAAAGACGGCAGCAACCGTTATGTGACAGAAGTGCTCTGCCAAGCCTTTCAACTTTTGGAAAGTCGCGCCCAACGTGCTATGCGGGAAAACAATGCAGGTGAGGACCTCTCGGATATTGTCTTGGAGGGGGAAGAATTGCCATTTTAAGGATTGGAGAGAGATTGGGAAACCAATCTTTTTTCTTTTCAGTCCAAGGTCTGATTTTGAAAAAAATGTCTCTCTTCTCTTGACTAATTTTGACCAAGTGATAAAATAAAGAATGTAGGAATTAGCACTCACATACATCGAGTGCTAAAAGGGGGATTACCCCTTTATTATTTCAAAAAATGGAGGAAGAAAGTATGGCTTTGAAACCTTTAGGCGACCGTGTCGTCGTTCAATTTGAAGAAACAGAAGAAAAAACAGCAGGCGGTTTTGTATTGGCAGGGGCTAGTCGTGAAACTAGTAAGACTGCAAGAGTCCTAGCAGTTGGACAAGGGATTCGTACCTTGACAGGTGATTTGGTGGCTCCAAATGTTTCAGTGGGCGATAAGGTCTTAGTCGAAAATGGCCCTGGTCTAGAAGTGAAAGATGGCGACGAAAAAGTGACCATTATTCGTGAAAGTGATATTTTAGCAATTATTGGGTAAGAAAAACAGATGAAGGTGGCATGTCAACCAACCACTTTACATCAAGAAAGAATTGAGACCTGATCAGAAAGTTGAGTAAGAAAGACGCTTTTCCTTTGCTTTCTGATTGAATTGGTATCATAACTTATGACAAGAAGATTATAAGGAACTATAAAACAGTAGAAAATAGAAGGGAGAAAAGGGGTCGGTTCGTATTTAGTCTAACTGAATACGGACTAGGGATGGCTGCAAAAAGGGCAACTATGGCTTAGATACAAGCATTGTCAGTTAGTTTCCTGTTTTGAGCTTGTCTGTTAGATGCCCTTTATATCTTAAAAATGGCAAAAGAGATTAAATTTTCAGCAGATGCGCGTGCGGCAATGGTCCGTGGTGTGGATATTTTAGCAGATACAGTGAAAGTAACCTTGGGGCCTAAGGGACGCAATGTTGTTTTGGAGAAAGCTTTTGGATCGCCTCTTATCACCAATGACGGTGTGACCATCGCAAAAGAAATTGAATTGGAAGATCACTTTGAGAACATGGGTGCCAAATTGGTATCTGAAGTGGCTTCAAAAACAAACGACATTGCTGGTGACGGGACTACGACAGCAACCGTTTTGACACAAGCCATCGTTCGTGAAGGTTTGAAAAACGTGACTGCGGGTGCCAATCCAATTGGTATTCGTCGTGGAATTGAAAAGGCTGTTGCGGCTGCTGTGGAAGATTTGCAAGCTATTGCTCAACCAGTAGCTAACAAGGAAGCTATTGCTCAGGTTGCGGCTGTTTCCTCACGTTCTGAGAAAGTTGGCCAGTACATTTCTGAAGCTATGGAGCGCGTGGGCAAAGATGGTGTGATTACTATCGAAGAATCACGTGGTATGGAAACAGAGTTGGAAGTGGTTGAGGGGATGCAGTTTGACCGTGGCTACCTGTCTCAATATATGGTAACGGATAATGAGAAAATGATGGCTGAATTGGAAAATCCATTCATCCTCATCACAGACAAGAAAATCTCTCACATCCAAGAGATTCTTCCTCTCCTAGAAGAAATTCTGAAAACCAATCGTCCGCTTTTGATTATTGCGGATGATGTAGATGGTGAAGCGCTTCCGACTTTGGTCCTTAATAAAATCCGTGGAACTTTCAATGTTGTAGCGGTTAAGGCACCAGGTTTTGGTGATCGTCGCAAAGCTATGCTAGAAGATATTGCTATCTTAACAGGAGCGACTGTCATCACAGAGGATCTCGGTTTGGAACTCAAGGATGCCAACATGGGTGCCCTTGGTCAAGCGACTAAAGTAACTGTTGATAAAGATTCTACTGTTATTGTAGAAGGCGCTGGTGCTAACGATGCCATTGCTAATCGTGTCAACCTCATCAAATCTCAACTGGAAACAACGACTTCTGAATTTGACCGTGAAAAATTACAAGAACGTTTGGCTAAACTAGCTGGCGGCGTGGCTGTCATTAAGGTCGGAGCAGCAACTGAAACGGAATTGAAAGAAATGAAACTCCGTATCGAAGATGCCCTCAACGCAACTCGCGCAGCAGTTGAAGAGGGCATTGTGGCCGGTGGTGGTACGGCCTTTGCTAATGTTATTGGGAAGGTAGCAGAACTGGACTTGACTGGTGATGAAGCAACAGGACGCAACATTGTCCTTCGTGCCTTGGAAGAACCAGTCCGCCAAATTGCCTACAATGCGGGCTATGAAGGTTCTGTTGTTATTGAACACTTGAAAAACAGTGAACTGGGTACTGGCTTCAATGCTACTGATGGACAGTGGGTCAATATGGTGGAAGCTGGTATCATTGACCCAGTTAAGGTGACTCGCTCTGCTCTTCAAAATGCGGCTTCTGTCGCTAGTCTGATTTTGACAACCGAAGCCGTCGTAGCCAACAAACCAGAACCAGCAACCCCAGCTATGCCAGCAGGCATGGACCCAGGTATGATGGGCGGTATGATGTAAGTTTCGTTTTAATAAGCAAAAAAAGACCGATTCTCTCGAAAATGAGAGACTTGGTCTTTTTTTTATTAAGTGACTATAAAGTAGATGTGGAAGATCAATCTTTTGGCAAAAGAGCGCTGTACTTCTGAGCCAAATTTCGGATGCTATCAAAGTCCCCTTTTGCAGCAAGTTCGTTAAATTCCCCTCCAATGCCGACGGCATCTGCTTTTGCAGCAAACCAGTCTAAAATATTCTCTATATTGACTCCGCCTGTTACCATAATGGCAACCTGAGGAAGAGGTGCTTTTATGGCTTTGATGTAGGAGGGGCCAGATAGATTTCCAGGGAAAAGTTTAATCATCTCACATCCAGCTTCCAGAGCTGTTACCATCTCGGTCAAGCTGATACAGCCAGGAATATAAGGAATGGCGTAGCGATTGCAGAGTCGGGCTGTGCTTGAGTGGAAAGATGGGGAAACAATATATTTAGCTCCTGCTAATATTGCTAATCGAGCAGTTTCAGCATCCAATACACTTCCAGCACCAATAATGATAGAAGAATTATCCTTATATAAATAAGTCAATTCCTTGATGATGCTACTAGCTTCGGAGTTGGTGTAGGCTATTTCTATCGCTGAAATCCCACCCTCAATACAAGCTATCGCACAGTGAAGTCCTTCGGATTTGTCAGATCCTCGGATGACAGATACTAAGTTCTCTTTTTTTAAATGAACAATGGTTTCAGATTTACTCATTGGTTCTCCTGTTCTTTTTTAACGTAATACATCCTTATGATGGGCAAGTAATTCCTCAATTTGCTTTGCCTGATGGTGGAGATGGTCTTCGGCAATGGTACATTTAAAGCTACCAGCAGCGACTGCAAAGTTAAGAGATTCGTCCATAGCACATGAGGTAAGTAATTTATAGAGCGCACCTGCTACAAATGCATCCCCACTTCCAATCCTCTGAAGGCTTCTAGTTTTCAATCTTTTTGATGCATGGAAAGTACCGTCATAAGCAAAAGCTTGGTAATAATTTATACCGCTCTCATCTATTTTTCGAATAGTGTGGAAAATGGCTTTCAATTGAAACTTCTCTTTTAAGTTTCGCATGCGCTTTTCAAGATTGTTCAATGAGCTGTTTTCACGGTCAAAAAGTGTGGAATCGTCACTATCTAACAGTAGGGGTTCAATACCAAAGCAGTAATCGGCATAGTTAGCAAAGCGAGAAAATTCTTTTTTTGCTTCCTGGATACTGATCATATGTTGTCTGAGATTAGGATCAAAAGAAATGGAAACTTCTCTTTTTTTTGCTTCTATGAGCAAGTTTTCTAGTAACTCCCTACAAGACGGACTAATGGCAATTGAGATGCCGCTGAAGTGAAAGTGACTGACCCCGCAAAAGAGGCTTTCGAGGTCCAACATATCTATTTTTATTTCGGATATGCTTGTGTTGGATCGATCGTAGATGACTTTTCCTTGCCGACAACCAAATCCATCCTCTAAATAGTAGACACCCATACGTGTTCCAATCCGACAAATACTTTCTGTATCAATGCCATGTTGTTTTAAAAAAGTGAGGAAACTATCGCCTAGCCCATTATGGGGAAGCCCAGATAGAAGGCTAGTTTGCATACCGAAAGCTTGGAGGGCGCAAGCGACATTGATTTCAGAACCTCCGTAATGTATAGAAGAGGTAGCGCCGTCGTGTAGTGAGTCAAAGTTTTGAGGTGTAATTCGGATGAGAGGTTCTCCGAAAAATAAGATTTTTCCCATAGTTGCCGCCTGGATTAATGGGAAAGAAGCGACTGGAGATAATCTGCAATGGCTTCGTCTTGACAATTTTCAAAGAAATATTCTTGGAAATATTCCCCAGCAATGGTTTCTTTCAAGAAATCTTGGTCAATTGTTTTCAAAACGGTCAACAGATCCCGATGAGTAATCGTTTTCATCTCGTTCAAAATACGAGCATTGCGTTGCTCTGGGACCACGCGATCTTTTGGATAGCCGCCGCCCATCGGTTCAGCAAAGAGACGTTCAAAAATCAATTTTAAGTTTAATTCAGCTCCCCATCCGAATCCTTTTGCAAAAGGTAGGGATAGAGCATTACCACCGTTAATTTGTGAAAAAAGATAGGCGTCAGTTGGTTCTGATGCAATGCCGCAGACGACTCCTGGGAAACTATTTAAGGAAACCATGGCCCCAACTCCCGTGCCGCAACCGGTAATGACGAAATCTGCTGCTTTGCTATTGAGCAAAATTGCAGCTAGTAAACCGTTTTGAACATAAGTGAGCTGACTTTCGTCTTCTTTGCCATACATTCCGTAATTGTAAACTTCAAAACCTTTTTCTTTGGCAACTTCATTGAGAGTCTCATAAATGAGGGAGTTTTTAGTTGCTTGACTATTTTCATTAATAAGTGCAATTTTCATTGTTTTCTTTTCCTCCTATTGTGGTTGTTTTCCGATGTAAGCCAATATACCTCCGTCCACATAAAGAATGTGTCCGTTGATAAAATCGCTTGCTTCGCTAGCTAAAAAGACAGCAGGTCCTGCCAAATCTTCTGGTACTCCCCATCTAGCCGCAGGAGTCTTTGCGATGATAAATTGATCAAATGGGTGTCGTGAACCATCTGCCTGCAATTCGCGAAGAGGAGCTGTCTGCGGTGTTGCAATATAACCAGGACCAATGCCGTTACATTGAATGTTAGCGCCACCGAACTCGGAAGCAATATTTTTGGTCAGCATCTTCAATCCACCTTTGGCTGCCGCATAAGCTGCCACGGTCTCGCGACCTAGTTCACTCATCATGGAGCAGACGTTGATTATTTTACCGTGCCCTTTTTCAATCATAGATGGTAAAACAGCCTTAGCAACGATGAAGGGAGCGGTTAGATCGATATCAATGACTTTACGAAAATCGCTCGTTTCCATCTCCAACATTGGGCAGCGATTGATGATCCCAGCATTATTTACTAAAATATCAATTGTCCCAACTTCGGATTCAATTTGTTTTACCATTGCTTTTATGCCAATTTCATCCGTAACATCACAAACATAACCATGAGCGCGGATGCCGTATTCTTCATAAAGAGCTAGTCCCTTATCCACCAGTTCTTGTTTTATATCATTAAATACAATTGTTGCTCCAGCTTCTGCGTAGGAGCGTGCGATAGAAAATCCAATGCCATAAGAAGCACCTGTAATCAGGGCGATTTTTCCATCGAGTGAGAATTGAGAGAGCGAGAATGTTTTTTCCATAAAATAAAACTCCTTTAAAGTTAGTTTAGTAAACCGATTTACTGTTATTTTAGTTTTTTAATCTCTCTATGTCAACTATTTTTTATTGAAAGAAGCAAAAAAAATAAAAAATAATTAAAAAAACGGTTACATTTTTTCAAAAAAAGGCTTGACAAAGATTAAAAAGTCCTATAAAATGAAAAAAGTAAAGTGAACCGGTAAACAAAAAGGAGGAAAAATGAAAGTTATTTTATTAGGACATGGTCATTGTGCTAGTGGTTATCTCTCTTCATTGGAAATGATTGCTGGAAAACAAGAACACGTTGAAGCGATTGATTTCTCAGATTCCATGACAAGTCAGGAATTGGAAGAGAAATTGGAAGTTTCTCTTGTAAATGAAGATGAGGTTTTGATTTTATGTGATTTATTGGGAGGGACTCCCTTTAAATTAGCTGCCGCACGAGCTCTTCGTTCGGAGACACAAACAATAGAAGCTATTTCAGGTTTAAACCTTTCCATGTTATTGGAGGTTGCATTAGGTGTTACAAGTCTAGGGGATGATGCAGTTGAAAAAGTGATTTTCAGTGCTAAATCTGGAATCATGAGCGCCAAGGACTTGTTTAAGCCTTCAGCTGAAGCGGAAGAAGATGGTGAGGGAATATGATAAAAGAAGTCGCAATTGAAGAAATTATTCGACCGGAGCGATTTACAAAAGAGAGTTGGTTAAGGCGTCAAGAGATTGAAGAAGCGATTGAGCGTGCTGTCAAACAGTTGGCTTTGAACATGGATTATTTTAAAGAAGATTATCCAACACCAGCTACTTTTCAAAATATCTATAAGGTAATGGATAATACGGAATGGACCAATGGGTTTTGGACAGGTTGCCTTTGGCTAGCATTTGAATACAGTCGAGATGAGGCATTTGAGAACTTGGCTTCCTGTAATGTTCGCTCCTTTCTAGACCGGGTTCGCAATCAAGTTGAACTAGACCACCATGATTTGGGCTTCTTATATACACCATCATGTGTAGCAGAATACCGGATCAATGGGGATCAAGTAGCATGCGAAGCTGCTTTGGCAGCAGCAGATAAGCTGATGGAGCGTTACCAAGAAAAAGGTGGTTTCATTCAAGCTTGGGGTGAATTAGGAAAAGCAGAGCATTATCGCTTGATTATTGATTGCCTTCTGAATATTCAATTATTGTTTTTTGCATATGAGCAAACAGGGGACTCAACTTATTATCAAGTTGCGAAAAATCATTTTTATGCCTCGGTAAACCATGTAATTCGGGATGACGCTTCTTCTTTTCATACGTTTTATTTCGACCCAGAAACTGGTCAGCCGTTGAAGGGTGTAACCAGACAAGGTTATAGTGATGATTCCTGTTGGGCACGTGGACAAGCTTGGGGCATCTACGGTATCCCCTTGGGTTATCGTCATCTTAAGAATGAACAGTGCTTTGATTTGTTTAAAGGGGTAACCAACTACTTTTTGAATCGCTTGCCTGAGGATTCGGTCTCTTATTGGGATTTAATTTTTGGTGATGAGAGTGATCAGTCGCGTGATTCCTCTGCTACAGCTATTGCTGTTTGTGGGATTCATGAAATGTTGAAGTACCTTCCGGAAGTAGATCCAGATAGAGAGACTTATCGTCATGCAATGCATGTTATGTTGCGGTCGCTTATCAATCATTATGCCACAGACGTTCCACAAGAGGGTAGTCCCCTACTCTTGCATGGAGTCTATTCTTGGCATTCAGGTAAAGGGGTGGACGAAGGCAATATCTGGGGGGACTACTATTATCTAGAAGCTTTGCTCCGATTCTATAAGGATTGGGAAATTTACTGGTGAGGAGGAAATTATGACAACACCAAATATTGTTATGACTCGTGTTGATGAACGCTTAATTCATGGACAGGGACAGTTGTGGATCAAGTCGCTCAATTGCAATACTGTCATTGTAGCTAATGACGAGGTCTCAGAAGATAAGATTCAACAGACCTTGATGAAAACGGTTGTTCCGACTTCAATTGTAATGAGATTTTTCTCAGTTCAAAAAGTTATTGATATTATTCACAAAGCAAGTCCTGCCCAGCAAATCTTCTTAATTGTTAAAGATTTGAAAGACGCTCAAGCTTTGATAAAGGGGGGCGTTCCAATTAAAGAATTGAATATTGGAAATATCCACAATGCAGAAGGAAAAGAGCGTGTGACGCGCTCCATTTTCCTAGGAGATGAAGAACGGCGAATCATTCGCGAATTAAGCGAAGGGTATCAGGTTGATTTTAATACGAAAACAACACCAACAGGGAACGATGGAGCACTAGAAGTGAATCTATTGGACTATGTTTAATCATATTCATACAAGGAGAACCTTATGGAAATAAACGTAATTCAAGCAATATTAATTGGCTTGTGGACAGCATTTTGCTTTAGTGGTATGCTTCTGGGCATTTACACTAACCGTTGTATCATCTTATCCTTTGGGGTAGGGATTATCGTCGGTGATATTCCGACAGCTCTTGCTATGGGAGCCATTTCTGAATTGGCTTATATGGGCTTCGGTGTCGGAGCAGGGGGAACTGTTCCACCCAATCCAATCGGCCCTGGTATCTTTGGTACCCTAATGGCTATTACCAGTGCGGGCAAAGTATCGCCAGAAGCAGCCTTGGCTCTGTCAACGCCAATTGCAGTTGCTATCCAATTCTTACAAACATTTGCTTATACAGCTTTTGCGGGATCGCCTGAAAGCGCTATCAAGCATTTGCGTAATGGCAATATTAAAGGTTTCAAAATTATCGCAAATAGTACAATCTGGATATTTGCTCTTATCGGCTTTGCTTTGGGTGTAGTGGGAGCTTTGTCCATGGATACCTTGATTCATTTGGTTGACTTTATCCCACCAGTCTTGTTGAATGGTTTGACTGTTGCAGGTAAAATGCTTCCAGCAATTGGTTTTGCAATGATCCTTTCTGTCATGGCGAAAAAAGAACTTATTCCATTCGTGTTGCTCGGTTATGTCTGTGCGACTTACTTAGGTGTTCCTACAATCGGTATCGCTATCATTGGTACTATGTTTGCCTTAATGGAGTTTTACAATAAACCAAAAAGAACAGAAGCTGTAGTGGTTTCAGGAGGAGATGAACAAGATGACTGGATCTAATAAATTAACAAAAGGTGATTACACTAAAACAGCTCTTAGAGCATTCTTCTTACAAAATGGTTTCAACTATAGCAACTACCAAGGTCTTGGTTATGCCAATGTCATGTATCCTGCTTTGAAGAAACACTACGGAGAGGATAAGAAAGAACTTTGCAAAGCTTTGGAAGAAAACTGTGAGTTCTATAATACAAATCCTCACTTCTTACCATTTATTACCAGCTTACATTTGGTAATGTTAGAAAATGAGCGACCAGAAGAAGAAACTAGAAATATAAAAATGGCTCTCATGGGTCCGTTAGCTGGTATTGGGGATTCCTTGTCTCAGTTCTGTCTAGCACCTTTATTCTCAACGATTGCGGCATCCCTTGCTAGTGATGGCTTGATTATCGGTCCGATTCTATTCTTCTTGGCCATGAATATCATCCTCACAGGAATCAAGGTTGGCAGTGGTTTGTACGGTTACAAAGTGGGAACCAGCTTTATCGATAAATTGAGTGAGCAGATGGCTGTTGTGTCTCGAATTGCTAATATTATCGGTGTAACGGTTATCGCAGGGCTTGCAGCTACTTCGGTAAAAATGATGATTCCGATTCAATTTGCGGCAGGAGAAGTTGATGCAACCAATGCTGCTCAAAAATTTGTGACTATCCAAGGAATGTTGGACAAAATCGCACCAGCTCTTTTACCAGCTCTCTTTACTTTATTGATGTTCTACCTTATTAGACAGAAAAAATGGACAACTTACAAATTGGTTATCCTTACAGTGGTTATCGGAATTGTTGGAAGTTGGCTAGGAATCTTAGTTTAATCTAAAAACTATTGAAAATGATAAGTATTTCTTATCTGTGTGTCACTCTGGCAACGATCTCTCTTGTTCCTTCTGTCAAACCTTATTTAAGAGTTAATCTTTTCTAAAAAAGATCGTTTTTGGATAAGTTTTGGTGAGATGGCAGGTACAGGAAAATAATGTTGAAAACAAAGAGATTGGGGCACTACGGCCTCTGTCTCTTTTCTTTAAACCGTGTATGGTTTTATATTGTGTTCTGGAATTGCAATGAAATATCACTCTTTATGGGTTTCAGCAACTTCCAAGCTGCATCAGTCGGTAGGTATGTTATGAAAGGAAAATGTGTCGCATGCAAAGAAAAGGAAAAATGAGTGTTGGAAAGTTTGGAATCGGACTTGGCTCCGTATTGCTTTCTCTCCTATTTTTTGGAAACTCTTCCTCGGCGGAAGAGACTTCTACTAGTTCAGATACAACAGTTACCACAGAGCAAATATCAGAAATCGCTTCAGTGGAAGAATCAACTGAAATGAATCTAAATGAAAAAACAAACTTAATTCAAAATGGGGCTTTTGAAAATACTGTAGTTGCGAGTGGGAATTGGTCTAAACTAGCAGCTCTTACTTGGGATGATCCTTGGATCCCGGCTGAAGTGGACAAGAAAAATGGTGCTGTTAGTGTGGAAGAAGGCAGGCTTTCTATTCGTGCGATAGCCGCTTATCGTGTGGCCTTGGGACAGGTTCTTGTGGTGGATTCCAGTAAGGAATATGTTTTGGAATACGATGTGGAAACCAAGGAGGTTAAGGGAAGTGGTGTTCGAGCTCGTGTGAGAGTATTGGATGAGACTGGAAAAGAAGTGAATAAAGATTTTCTTTATACAGATTTTGTGAGTGGGACAAAAAATGCCCATATCCAGCGTAATATTGCCTTGCCACAGGGAACAAAAAAGGTTAAAGTTGAATTGTTCTTTGAAAATAGTGTAGGAGAAGCATGGTTTGATAATGTTTCTTTGAAAGAGTCTATCAAGCCGGAAGAATCAAATCCCGCAATAGAAAACCCCCAGGTAGACAAGTCTTCTCCTGAGTCAGGAGTCGTTCGTTTGATGAGCAACAAGGTTTATTTGCCAGCTCGCAAAGATCTCCGCTATGAAATAACAAATCCTAGTATTGCTCGTCTCGAAAATCAAATGATTTATCCCTTGGCTGCCGGCAGTACTGAAATCTCAGTTTATGAAGGTGATGAGAAGCGCTCGAACTTTACTTTAGAGGTATCTCCCTATACAGATACTGTTTTTCGTCAAGTTCGTGAAAATTGGGAGGTAAACTCTCTGTCCAATAAGAGTTATAATCCAGCAGATGAGCATATGAAGGCTTTTCTTGGAACTCTTGAAACGGGTGTTGCTGATTCACTAACCAAATGGATCGAACCAAGCTTAGCTACAAAGACGATTTTTAGCGATATTGATTTTACTAGTTCTAAGCATTTAACAACTGCTTACCGTCGCTTAGAGCAAATGGCGCAGGTTTTTGAAAACCCGAATTCACAATTTTATCGCAATAGAGATCTATTAGAAAAAATAAGAAATGGGATGGCTTGGTTAAATACCAAAGTCTATAACGAGCAAAAAGAAATTAGTGACAATTGGTGGGATTACGAAATTGGGACTCCTCGTGCCATCGTTGATATTTTGATTTATTTGCATCCTTACTTTAGTCAAGAAGAAATTAATAAGTATACTGCACCTATTTCTAAGTTTGTTCCCAATGTTTCTATGATTCGTTCGACTACTACACAGGCGACTCCTGCTGTGGGAGGAAATCAAACAGATCTTAGCAAAGTAGCTATTTTAGAAGGTGCTCTCCGTGAAGATAGCCAACGCATTAGAGACGGAGTTCATGGTTTAAGTACTATTTTAAAATTTGTGGACAAAGGTGAAGGGTTTTATGAAGATGGCTCCTATATTGACCACACAAATGTAGCCTATACAGGTGCCTATGGAAATGTTCTAATCGATGGATTTTCTCAGTTATTGCCCGTTGTACAGTCAACAGAATTTGCTCTGGATAGCAATAACCTCTCCATACTTTATGAATGGATCGACCGGGCCTATGCTCCCATTCTCGTGAAAGGGGAATTGATGGATATGACCCGCGGTCGATCCATCAGTCGAGCGACAGGACAATCCCACGTACAGGCAGTTGAAATCCTTCGATCACTGGCTAGGCTGGCAGAGGCTTCTAGTAATGAAAATAAAGCGAAACTTCGTGCTATTGTAAAAGGCCATCTCCAATCCGACACTTTTTACAGTGCTTACAATAATTTGAAGTCTTATCGGGATATTGAACTCTTCAACCAGATTTTGTCAGATACAACTATTTCTCCAGTTGAAGATAGGGATCGAATAGCAGCTTTTAACAATATGGATAAATTTGTTTACCACAATGCTCAATCAGATTATGCCTTTGGTATCAGCATGTATTCATCACGTACACAGAATTACGAAGATATGAACAATGAAAACCGTCGTGGTTGGTATACTTCTGATGGAATGGTTTATCTTTACAATGGAGATTTGGGTCACTATAGCCAAGACTATTGGGCAACGGTTAATCCTTATCGTTTGCCAGGAACCACAGTGACCAATGATATGCGAGAAGATGGAAGTGGAGAAGTGACCTTAAAAAGTAGCTTTGTTGGCGCGACACAGTTGGATAGTCGTTTGGCTACAGTTGCTATGGACTTCAACAATTGGAACGATAGTTTGCAGGCTCGTAAAGCTTGGTTCATCATAGGGGACAAACTTGTCTTCTTGGGTACGGATGTCCAACATTCCTCAGACAAAGGAGCTGTAACAACAATTGAAAATCGGAAATTGTCTCCTGGTCAGAATTATACCTACTATCTAAATGGAGCTCCTATTGATTTATCCAAAGATGTTGTGACGGATAAAACCCAATCTTTCTACATGACAAACGGAGATATCAAGCAATCTATCGGCTATGTTTTCCTGAATGACCTAAGCACTCATGCGCAAGTAGAAGAACGTTCAGGTAAGTGGAGTGATATTAATCATGGACAATCCTCGGCGCCTGTACAAAATCGCTTCCTAAGTCTTTGGCATGAGCAATCAAAGGAAAGTAGCCATTACGCCTATGTCATGATTCCAAACAAATCAATGGAAGAAATGCAAGAGTTAGGTAAGGCGGTGTCTGTGCAACACCAAGATAAAGATTTGCAAGTTGTTTATGATAGGAATGAAAAAGTATGGGGTATTGTCAAATATGTTGATGGGGACTATTCCTTGAATGATGATGTGAAGCTGACTAAAGCTGGACTTTATACGGTTCAGGAGTTAGATAATGGATACAGAGTTTCATATTATAATCCAGAGACTAAGTCAACAGAGCAACCTGTTTATCCAATGTCTAAAACTACAAAAGTATCTCTTGAAGTAGCTGCAACAATGGCAGCTCCATCCAGCATTTGGACAGTTCAGGTGGCTGAGAAATCAAGTTTGGCAACCACTACAACTTCTGAAATCACCTCGACTCAAAACTCTAGTAGCCAGGCTAATAGCCCAAGCACATCAGATGCAAACACAAACAGTGAGAAGAAAAATGGTTCGGTTGTGAAGCTACCTCAAACTGGAGAGAAGAAAGGGATTCTTCTTTCTCTGGCAGGTTTTTTGGTCTTTGGTCTAGTCATCTATTTTACAAGAAAAAAGAAGACCCCCAAAGCTTGATGTAGATACCGCATTCAGTTTAAAGATGAAAAGTTCAAGGTGGGTTATACCCAAAGAAAATCAAAAATAGATGAGGTAAAGCGACACAGGCCTAGCTAGTGGTAGGCAAAGAGTTTTAACAAAATCTAATATTAATTTTCAAAGAGTATTAGATAAACTAGAACCTTTAGTTCTCGTAGCTGATTTGTTGGAAAAATGACCAGTCAAGAAGGGACTTGTTTTGTCCCTTCTTGTTGTTTGATTTTTTGAGTTTAGCTAGATTACTTTAGAATCATTACTTTCGATTTTATTTCACAGCAGATAGAGAGGTATAGAAAAGATTTTCTTTTCATAGAGAAAGACTTTGCCTTTCAAAGTTACTAATACAAAAGGGAAAAATATGACAAATAAAATAGAAGAATTTTTTCAAACTTTTGACATTGATTTTTGTCGTCAATATATTGAAAAGTATCAAGCAGAAGAGCGAAAAGAAATGATAAGAAAGGCTGAGTTGGTTATGGACAACACCTTTGTCTTTGACCATAACTGGGACATGGAGCCTTGTCAAACTCCATATCATTTGGATCCAATCATCTGGGACCGTGCCATTACTGATGATCCTGAATGGAATTTCATGTTAAATCGTCAAGCATTCCTAGTTACTTTAATGACTGCTTATGTTGCGAAAGCAGATAAGGCCTATCTGGAAAAAGCAAAAACCTTGATGATAGATTGGGCTGATTCTGACTTGGTTTTAGAACCGCAATCCTTAGCTTGTCGTACCTTGGATACAGGGATTCGTTGTTTTAACTGGGTCAAGTGTTTACTCTTTTTGATTCACTTTGACGTGCTTACACCTGAGCAAAAAGATAAACTACTCCGCTCCTTAGAAATGCAACTTCACTACTTAGTGGATCGGTATATAGACAAATACAGTCTAAGCAACTGGGGAATCTTACAGACTACCGCTATTCTCTTGGCCGCCTATTATTTTGAAGATGATATAGAGATTCAAGAGGCAAAGGTATTTGCAGAAAAAGAGTTGTCCTTGCAAGTTAGTCTTCAGGTACTGGAAGATGGTAGTCAATATGAACAATCTATTATGTACCATATAGAAGTATTTAAAGCTCTTTCGGAATTGGCAATATTGGTTCCCTCTTATTTGCCCTTGCTTGAAAAGACCCTTCAGAAAATGGCTTACTATATCCAGATGATGACCGGGCCGGACCACAAACAGATTGCATTGGGAGATAGTGATCAGTCAGATACCAGAGATATATTAACTCTGGCTAGCATCCTCTTGCAATCTCCAAGTCTGAAATCTTCAGCCTTTTCCTTTGTGGATGTAGACTCATTGATGCTCTTTGGTAAAGAAGGAGTAAGAATCTTTGCTCAATTGAAGAGAGAAGATATTTTGCCCCAGTCACATCATTTTGAGTCGTCTGGTCATATTTGTATAAAGAAAGATGGCTATCAAGTGTTTTTCAAAAGCGGTCCTATGGGAAGCGCGCATACACATAGTGATCAAAATAGTCTGTGTCTCTATTACAAAGGCAAGCCCGTTTTTATTGACCCGGGCCGCTATACGTATAAAGAAGAAGCGCTCAGATACTCACTTAAGAGCGCAGTTAGCCATTCAACTTGCTTTATTGAGAACAAGCTTCCTGAGAGGATTAAGGATTCCTGGAGTTATGAAAGTTATCCTGGATCCCAATTTTGTCGCTTGAAGGAAGAAGGAGAGTTCCTTCTAATAGAAGGTTTTTCTCAAACCACTTTTCTTGCCGAAGCAAATTATCAACACCAGAGACAAGTATTGATCTTGCCAAATGGGATTTTTATTGTGCTTGACCGAGTGGACTGTCAAGGGAGTCATACATTTACAACGCAATTTGTTTTAGATCAAAATCTTCGTTTTGAGAATGGTTGCCTTGCTGACCTTAGAGTGATCAGTCAAGAGCCTTTTCAGGAAGTAGAGATGCCAATTTCTAAAAAGTACAATCAAATTCAAACAAGTCACAAAATTGTAAAAAAACAGACCGTTCAGAATCATTGTTTTGACTCCACTATTTTTGTAAGTCATGATAGCAGGGTCAGGTCTCTAGATGTTTATCAAGTAGGAAGTCATCAAACTCTTGCCGGTGCCCAAGCTTGGGAATTTAAAGGAGCTGATTTTCATTATATCGTAGCTGTATTGGACCAAGATATTGTAAAGGGAGACAAGTTGTTTATGGTTGAAGGGATCAAGTGCCGAGGGAAAGTGATTGTATATGACAAAAAGACTCAACGTCTGATTCGACTCAAGCACTAAAATTGTCCACTAAATTGCCGAATACGAATAATAGAAGATGAATATGATATAATAAGAAGAAGTATTCATTAATGTACAAAGGAATCGTTACAATGTCACGAAAAATTACCATTAAAAATATCGCGGAAATGGCTCAGACATCTAAAACAACAGTTTCTTTCTATTTGAATGGAAGATACGAAAAAATGTCTCAGGAAACGCGTGAAAAAATAAAAAATGTGATCCAAGAGACGGGATATGAGCCCAGTATTGTCGCCCGAAGTTTGAATTCTAAACGGACAAAGTTAATCGGTGTGTTGATCGGAGACATTACAAATTCTTTTTCGAATCAAATTGTCAAAGGTATTGAGAATATCGCCCAAAAAAGAGGCTATCAAGTAATAGTTGGGAATAGTAATTATGATCCTGAGAGTGAGGATCGTTACATTGAAAATATGTTACGTCTTGGAGTTGATGGTTTTATTATTCAACCTACTTCAAATTTTAGGAAATACGCTAAAATCAGCCAAGAAACCAAAAAGTCTTTGGTTTTCTTTGATAGCCAGTTGTACGAGCATCGGTCAAATTGGGTTAAAACCAATAATTATGATGCTGTCTATGATGCCACACAAGCATGTGTCCAAAAAGGTTACGAAGATTTCATTATTATAACAGCGGATACAAGTTTGTTGAGCACTCGTATTGAACGGGCTTCGGGTTATATTGACGCTTTAACAGATAGTAGTTTATCCTATGCCACTTATATCATTGACGATGGACAGACAACGGTAGAAGACATCTCTCTCTTTCTGCAGAATACTGTTCGTGCAGATAGAAAGACATTGGTCTTTGTTCCTAACTGCTGGGCGTTACCGATTGTCTTCACTGCGCTGAAGAAAATGAAATTCCAAGATATGAATATCGGTTTGATTGGTTTTGATAATACGGAATGGACAGACTTATCTTCGCCGAGTGTTACAACTATTGTACAGCCTGCTTTCCAAGAAGGAGAACAGGCAACGAAAATTTTGATTGATCAAATCGAAGGGTTAGACCAAGAAGAGAGACAACAAGTTTTAAATTGCAGTATTAATTGGAGAGAATCAACTAAATAGAAACAGAGAGAATCTTGGATAACTGAGGTTCTCTCTGTTTTTGGACGGTTTTTTCACCTAAAACAGTGGGTATGTTATAATAGACGAAATAGTCTTTGTAGAGATCTTTTTGATAGTGAATCAAAGATAAAATCTAGGAGAATCGTATTATGAAGTTTGTCAGCAATGCAGCCAAAGTGCTAAATTATCTCATAGCAATGAGCCCCTTGTTTTTACTTTTAATATTTGTGCCACCTTATTCCGAACTAAAAGGAGCCTCTTCACTGGGGCAAATGATAGTTTTTATTCCTGGGTTCATCAGTTATTACTTTCTTATTCCACTCAACTCACTTCTCCACCTTATTTTACTTATTGTCGAACGTACGCAAATCCCAAAAACCTATTATAGAGGAACTAGTCTCACTCTCCTCTTATCACCTTATTTGATTACTGTATGTTTTCAGATGTATCCTGCAGAAAGAACTATGCCCGTATTTGTAAGTTTATCATTACTTTTTGCTGTCCTTTTGTTCCTGATCCAAAGAAAAATTGATCGGTTGTGAAAAAGTCAATTGAAGAAACAATCTTCTTGCCGAATCTTCTCAATGGAGAATCAAAAAAGAGCAAAAATCATTGACAAGGGTTGCTCTATATGGTATTATGATAAACGGTACTTTTTATCTTTTGGTCTCTCAAAAGTGTACAGAGACGTGCTGACAATTGTTGCAAAAAGTGCACCCAGATAAGGGCTGTCACCAAGCGCCTTATCAACCAAAAATAAAAAATTATACAGGAGAATGTAGATGCCTACAATTAACCAGTTGGTTCGCAAACCGCGTAAATCAAACGTAGAAAAATCTAAATCACCAGCTTTGAACATCGGTTACAATAGCCGTAAGAAAGTTCATACAAACGTTTCTTCACCACAAAAACGTGGTGTTGCAACTCGTGTCGGAACAATGACACCTAAGAAACCTAACTCAGCCCTTCGTAAATTTGCTCGTGTACGTTTGAGCAATCTTATCGAAGTTACTGCCTACATTCCAGGTATCGGACACAACTTGCAAGAGCATAGCGTTGTTCTTCTTCGTGGCGGACGTGTAAAAGACCTTCCAGGGGTACGTTACCATATCGTCCGTGGTGCACTTGATACTGCAGGTGTAACGAATCGTAAACAAGGCCGTTCTAAATACGGTACGAAACGTCCAAAAGGGTAAGAAGGGAGAGTAGATAAATGAGTCGTAAAAATCAAGCGCCTAAGCGCGAAGTATTGCCAGATCCGTTGTACAACTCAAAAATTGTAACTCGTTTGATCAACCGTCTTATGTTGGATGGTAAACGTGGTACAGCTGCATCTATCGTTTATGGTGCATTTGAGCAAATCAAAGAAGAAACTGGCACTGAACCAATCGAAGTTTTTGAAACAGCAATGGAAAATATCATGCCTGTACTTGAAGTACGTGCACGCCGTGTAGGTGGTTCGAACTACCAAGTCCCAGTTGAGGTTCGTCCAGAACGTCGTACAACATTGGGTCTTCGTTGGTTGGTAACAATCGCACGTAACCGTGGTGAGCACACTATGGTTGATCGCCTTGCAAAAGAAATCATGGATGCAGCAAACAATACAGGTGCATCTGTTAAGAAACGTGAAGATACTCACCGTATGGCAGAAGCGAACCGCGCGTTTGCACACTTCCGCTGGTAAGATAAGATGTGAGGACGTTAAGAAAGCTCAAGGAAAAATAGGAAATCTGACGCAGAGCCTAAAAGCTCTAGGAAGATTTATCATTTTTCCAGAACTTTTAGTCCGAACTCAATTAATAAGATACCAAGGGTGAGCGTACAGGTGAAAAATAGGAAGGTGACCTTGGTTGTTTACAACCAAGGAAGCTTATCTTTTTTCACAGCCCGCACGCAATCTGTGTTCATTTTAACGAATTAGCTAAAATGAGCTCGAGTTCAATTCATAAGCTAGATTTAAAACCTAGCTTGATTGAACAAAATATCTTCCAAGTAAACTATAAAAAATCATTTTAGAACGGGTAGGTTTTGCCTATCCGTTCTTTCTAAAAATGATATAATAGAACTGTTAAAAAATTAATATAGGAGAAACAACCTCATGGCACGCGAATTTTCACTTGAAAAAACACGTAATATCGGTATCATGGCCCACGTCGATGCTGGTAAAACAACTACAACTGAGCGTATCCTTTACTACACAGGTAAAATCCATAAAATCGGAGAAACTCACGAAGGTGCGTCACAGATGGACTGGATGGAGCAAGAGCAAGAACGTGGTATCACAATCACATCTGCTGCGACAACAGCTCAGTGGAAAAACCACCGTGTAAACATTATTGATACACCAGGACACGTGGACTTCACTATCGAAGTACAACGGTCCCTCCGCGTATTGGATGGAGCAGTAACCGTTCTTGATTCACAATCTGGTGTTGAACCACAAACTGAAACAGTTTGGCGTCAAGCAACTGAATATGGTGTTCCACGTATCGTATTTGCCAATAAAATGGACAAAATCGGTGCTGACTTCCTTTACTCAGTAAGCACCCTTCATGATCGTCTCCAAGCCAACGCGCATCCAATCCAATTGCCAATTGGATCTGAAGATGATTTCACTGGTATTATTGACTTGATCAAGATGAAAGCTGAAATCTATACTAACGATCTTGGTACAGATATTCGTGAAGAAGATATCCCGGCTGAATACCTTGAGCAAGCTGAAGAATACCGCGAGAAATTGATTGAAGCAGTTGCTGAAACTGATGAAGATTTGATGATGAAATACCTTGAAGGTGAAGAAATCACAAACGAAGAACTCATGGCTGGTATCCGTAAAGCGACAATCAACGTTGAATTCTTCCCAGTAATGTGTGGTTCTGCCTTCAAAAACAAAGGTGTTCAATTGATGCTTGATGCGGTACTTGATTACCTTCCAAGCCCACTTGATGTTCCTGCTATCAAAGGGATCAACCCAGATACTGATGCGGATGAAGAGCGTCACCCATCTGACGAAGAGCCATTTGCAGCTCTTGCTTTCAAGATTATGACGGACCCATTTGTAGGTCGTTTGACATTCTTCCGTGTTTACTCAGGTGTCCTTCACTCAGGTTCATATGTTTTGAATACTTCGAAAGGCAAACGTGAACGTATTGGACGTATCCTCCAAATGCACGCGAACAGCCGTCAAGAGATTGAACAAGTTTATGCTGGTGATATTGCTGCTGCGGTTGGTTTGAAAGATACAACAACTGGTGATTCATTGACAGATGAAAAAGCGAAAATCATTCTTGAGTCAATCAATGTTCCAGAACCAGTTATCCAATTGATGGTTGAGCCTAAATCTAAAGCAGACCAAGACAAGATGGGTATCGCTCTTTCTAAATTGGCTGAAGAAGACCCAACATTCCGTGTTGAAACAAACCCTGAAACAGGTGAAACTGTTATCGCCGGTATGGGTGAGCTCCACTTGGATGTCCTTGTTGACCGTATGCGTCGTGAGTTCAAGGTTGAAGCTAACGTAGGTGCTCCTCAAGTATCTTACCGTGAAACATTCCGCGCTTCAACTCAAGCACGTGGATTCTTCAAACGCCAATCTGGTGGTAAAGGTCAGTTCGGTGATGTTTGGATTGAGTTTACTCCAAATGAAGAAGGAAAAGGCTTCGAGTTTGAAAATGCTATCGTCGGTGGTGTGGTTCCTCGTGAATTCATCCCTGCAGTAGAAAAAGGACTTGTTGAATCTATGGCAAACGGTGTTCTTGCTGGTTACCCATTGGTTGACGTGAAAGCTAAGCTTTACGATGGTTCATACCATGATGTTGATTCATCTGAGACTGCCTTCAAGATTGCTGCTTCACTTGCATTGAAAGAAGCTGCTAAATCAGCACAACCTGCTATCCTTGAGCCAATGATGCTTGTCACTGTAACTGCACCAGAAGACAACCTTGGTGATGTTATGGGTCACGTAACAGCACGTCGTGGACGCGTTGACGGTATGGAAGCTCATGGTAATAGCCAAATCGTTCGTGCGTATGTACCACTTGCTGAAATGTTCGGTTATGCAACTGTTCTTCGTTCAGCAACACAAGGTCGCGGTACGTTCATGATGGTATTTGACCACTACGAAGATGTACCAAAATCTGTACAAGAAGAAATTATCAAGAAAAATGGTGGCCACGAATAATGGTCCCAAGACCTGCCCGCGAGGGTGGGTCTTTTCTATAAGTTGAGGATGATGTGGTAGCTTATTGTAAAGCTAAGATTTTGGATAAAGATTCCTTAATCTATAGAAAAGGAAAGAATTTCTATTGTGAGAGTGATCATGTCAAAATCACCATACATGCGCACAGTTATACCCTTAGCACTGCTCATCTATTGAATCATTCCAACAAGAAGAGATTAAAAGATAAGTAAGTAAAAAAGACTTAGAATTTGTCTGGATGATGATTCTAGGTCTTTTTTGGTCTTATAGATTTAAATCATTGGGAAAATAAAGAGGTTGTAGAGCTGCTTATAGTAGAGAAAACTGTAATCTCTGTCTTTTTTGATTTCTTCTAATTCGTTTCGAGTTTTTCCGAGGTAATCGGTGATGATAGCGTTAACTTCAAGGAATTCAGCATTGAGGACCCCTTGTGAATCGTTGATTGTCCAGGCATAAATTTTCTTATTGTTAATGACAAGATAGCTATATAGGTCATCGGTGAGCTCCAAGAGTGGCACGCTATAGCCGGTCAAACCAGGAATATCATGTTCCAAAATGGAATTTGAAATAAGAAAAGTTTCAAATTTTGGAGAATGTTTCAAGATTTTACGCATAAGCTCTGCATCTGATGATTGGACTTGATGATGGCCTTTTTCCAAGCGACTTTGATATTTCGCTAAAAAATTATCGACCATTTCAGGGCTGTCAGCTTTATAAGTTTTGAAGTCAATGAGAAGCTTTTGTCCTAACTTCTCGGCTTCATCCAACATTGCATCAAAGGAAGGAATGGTACCTTCAATACCGCTTGAAGGGTCGGTAAAAGTAATTTGAGTCAGTTCGGCAAGAGTTAGATCATGCGGCCTTTTATAGATATTAGCTACCTCAACCAGAGTCCCATTGTGAAAAACAACAAATTCTAAATCGGCTGTCTCATAGATATCAATTTCAACTAAATCAGGTTTGTCTTGACTGGTTAGTTGTAAGGCTTGGATGGTGTTTTCGGCAGCGTTTTTATTGTTTAAAGAACGATGAGCAATGATCTGAGGAAGTTTATCGACCTCTATTTGGGCTTGTTTGAAATAGTGAACAAAAATAGGAACCATCACCACTAAGCTGAGGACGATTGGCCTCCAAAAACGAACTTTCATTTTTTCTTCAGATATTATTTTCCCCCAAACCCATAAAGAGATAAAGAGGATAGGAATTAGGCCACTATAGAGGAGTCCACAGACAATGAAGTAAAAAAGGGGTGTGTATTGGAGAAAATGACTATTGATGTAAGGTAGGTAATAGTAGATTCCTAGATTGATCAGGTACCAAATACCAAAACCGACAAGTGGGGTTAGGAGGCAGATGAAGATTTTCATCCATGTTGGTCGTTTTACTCTATTTCTATGCCGAGTAAGACCGTGTCTTTTTGTCATAATGGAAACTGCTTTCTGTGATAATAAGGTTTATTATAACAAAAAAAATGGGAAATTTCTTAGAAAGTTTAAGAGTAGTCTAGAATTTCCAACAATAGATAAAATGGCGATAACTTGCATTATTTAAAAAATCAGTATATAATAGAAATGTTGAAAAGTGATTTGTATATTTACATGTTACGATTTTCACAATAGACTAAAAGGCTTGTCCTTTTAAAATAAATAACTCGATTTTCATAAGGAGGAAATCATTCATGGTAGTTAAAGTTGGTATTAACGGTTTCGGTCGTATCGGTCGTCTTGCTTTCCGTCGTATCCAAAATGTTGAAGGTGTAGAAGTAGCTCGTATCAACGACCTTACAGATCCTAAAATGCTTGCACATTTGTTGAAATATGATACAACTCAAGGTCGTTTTGACGGTACTGTTGAAGTAAAAGATGGTGGTTTTGAAGTTAACGGTAAATTTGTTAAGGTTTCTGCAGAACGCGAACCAGCAAACATTGACTGGGCTACTGATGGTGTAGACATCGTTCTTGAAGCAACTGGTTTCTTTGCATCTAAATCAGCAGCTGAGCAACATATCCATGAAAATGGTGCTAAAAAAGTTGTTATCACAGCTCCTGGTGGAAACGATGTTAAAACAGTTGTATTTAACACTAACCACGATATCCTTGATGGTACAGAAACAGTTATCTCAGGTGCTTCATGTACTACAAACTGTTTGGCTCCAATGGCGAAAGCTCTTCAAGATAACTTTGGTATCAAACAAGGTTTGATGACAACAATCCACGGTTACACTGGTGACCAAATGGTTCTTGATGGCCCACACCGCGGTGGTGACCTCCGTCGTGCACGTGCTGCTGCAGCGAACATCGTTCCTAACTCAACTGGTGCTGCTAAAGCTATCGGTCTTGTAATTCCAGAATTGAATGGTAAACTTGACGGTGCTGCACAACGTGTTCCAGTTCCAACAGGTTCTGTAACTGAATTGGTTGCTGTTCTTGAGAAAGAAACTTCAGTTGAAGAAGTGAACGCAGTCATGAAAGCAGCAGCTAACGAATCTTACGGTTACACTGAAGATCCAATCGTATCATCAGATATCATCGGTATCTCATTTGGTTCATTGTTTGACGCTACACAAACAAACGTTCAAACAGTTGATGGTAACCAATTGGTGAAAGTTGTTTCATGGTATGACAACGAAATGTCTTACACTTCACAACTTGTTCGTACTCTTGAGTACTTTGCAAAAATCGCTAAATAATAATTAAAGAAGGACTTCGGTTCTTCTTTTTTGTATTTTTTCACTTGTCTTGATTATGTCAGTGTTAGAATTGAAAGCTCTCGCAGTAAAAGTATATACTTTTTAAATAAATATGATATACTTATATTGTTGAAAGTGGAAGGAGGAGATTGTCATCGGAAAGACAAGTCCAAAATATCTGTCAATTTGTCAAGATATTCGCCGGAAAATCCAAGATGGTACCTTTGCCATCAATGAGAAATTGCCAGACGGTCAGACCTTAGCAAAGCAGTATGACGTTAGTCTTTTAACCCTTAAGCGTGCCTTGGATCTTTTGGTAGCAGAAGGTTATATCATTCGCCGCCGTGGGGATGGTACACTTGTCAGAGATTGGAAAAGCAAGCAACTGCCTCATCTTTATTCTTTGAGAGGGAATTATCATGATTTTAAGGAACAAATGACTTCTAAAATTATCCAATTCCAGGTGGTTCATCCTAGAGAGGAAGTGGCCAATAAGCTAGGAATTACTCAAGATAGTTTTGTTTATGAGATTATTCGTCTAAGGATTTTGGAGAAGCAGCCTCTTATTATGGAGTATACCTATATGCCTCTGGATGTGGTACCAGGCTTAAAAAAGGAAGACTTGGAGCGGTCTATTTATGCTTATATCCAAGATAAGCTGAACTTTAAGATTCACAGTGCCTTTGTTAAAGTAACAGGTGTTCGTCCAAATCAACTGGAAAAAGAAGAGATGAATCTATCAGACCATGATTTTCTCATGGAAGCTGAACGTGTTAGTTCTTTGGATAGTTGTCAAACTTTTGAGTATTCGATTGCTCATCATCTACCAGAGACTTTTGATTTTGAGACAGTGATTTTCAATAATTAATCGTCTGATTCAAAGAAAAGTACTCTAGAAATTGAAAGGAAGAAATAATGGAAAATTTTCGTTTGCAGATTCCGACGGACATCCGTTTCGGAAAAGATCGTTTAGCTGAATTGCCAGAAGTTTTGGCGCCGCTAGGTAAGAGAGTGCTCCTAACTTACGGTGGAGGTTCCATTAAAAAGTCAGGCCTTTATGATAAGGTGACTCAAATCTTGAAGGACAGTGGTTTCGAATGGGTCGAATTAGCTGGAATTGAGCCCAATCCCCGCATTGAGTCTGTTCGTGAAGGGACCAAATTGATACGTGAAAACCAGTTGGATGTCATTTTGGCTGTCGGCGGTGGCTCGGTTGTCGATGCCAGTAAGGTCATGGCAGCAGCTGTCTACTACGATGGGGATGCCTGGGATTTGGTCAAGGACAGTAGCCTCATCGGACAGGCTGTTCCGATTGTGGATATCCTAACTTTAGCTGCAACTGGAACTGAGATGAACCGCAATGCGGTTATCTCGAATATGGCGACCAATGAGAAATTGGGTACTGGTGGCTGGGAATTGATTCCCCGTGCCTCATTCTTGGATCCAACATTGACCTTTACCGTTTCCAAATGGCAAACAGCAGCAGGTTCGGCAGATATGATGAGTCACCTTTTTGAGCAGTATTTTAACCGAACGCAAGGAGTGGATGTGCAGGACAGTATCGCCGAAGGTTTGCTCAAAACCATCATCAAGCATGCGCCTGTAGCCATTCAAGAACCAGAAAACTATATTGCGCGAGCTAACTTACTCTGGTCTTCGACCTTGGCTCTCAATGGTTTGGTGGCTCGGGGCCGCAATGGCGGCTGGACTTGTCATCCTATCGAACATGAACTATCAGCCTACTATGACATTACACATGGGATTGGCTTGGCTATTTTGACACCGCGTTGGATGAAGTTCTGTATCGACACAGACCCAACAACTCATGCTAAGTTTGCTACCTACGCCCGCAATGTTTGGGGTCTGACCCAAGGCTCAGATGAAGAATTGGCAAGACAGGCTGTGGAGAAGACCTATCACTTCTTTAGAGATCAGCTGGAAATTCCTATGATTTTGTCTGAGGCTGGCATTGAAAGCCAGGAATTGGTCAGAGAAATGAGTGAGAAGGCTGTGCTTCATGGTAATTTGGGTCAAAATATCTTTGTGACACTGGATGTGGACGATGTAGAAAGTATCATTTCAGCATCTTTTGAGGCCATGGAAACATTTTAATTAATAGGAGGAAACGATGGAAAACTATAGATTATCGAACGGCGTAAACATCCCAAAAGTTGGCTTTGGAACTTGGCAGATTCCAGACGGCGAAGAGGTTTACAATAGCGTAAAACACGCTCTTGAAGTCGGTTATAGGCATGTCGATACGGCTCAAATTTACCGCAATGAAGTCGGTGTGGGCCGGGCCATTGCGGACAGCGGTTTGGCGCGTGAGGATATCTTCTTGACTACTAAGGTCTGGAATGACAAGCACGATTACGAATTGGCAAAGGCTTCGATTGATGAGTCTCTGGAAAAATTGGGTGTGGATTATGTGGATCTTCTTTTGATTCACTGGCCAAATCCAGTTGCTCTGCGTGAAAATGATGCTTGGAAAACTGGTAATGCCGGTGCTTGGAAGGCGATGGAAGAAGCTTATAAGGCTGGAAAAGTTCGTGCAATCGGGGTTTCTAACTTTATGATTCACCACTTAGAAGCTCTTCTTGAAAGTGCGGAAATTAAACCCCATGTTAACCAAGTTCTTTTGGCTCCAGGTTGTCCACAGGAAGAATTGACTGCCTTTTGTCGCCAACATGATATCTTACTAGAAGCATATAGTCCTCTTGGAACAGGCTCCATCTTTAATAATGAATTGGTTAAAGATATGGCGGGTAAATATGGTAAGTCAATTGCTCAAGTTGCGTTGCGTTGGTCTCTGCAAAAAGGTTTCTTGCCATTGCCAAAATCGGTGACACCAAAGAATATTGAAGCTAACTTAGAAATCTTTGATTTTGAACTATCGGCTGAAGATGTCGCGAAATTGGACAAGGTTGAAGGTGTTAGTCAGCAAAAAGATCCAGATCAAACCAATTTTTAGGAGGTGAGCCATGCTTGATGTCAGCGGAAAGTGGGTCCTAGTTACAGGTGCCAGTCGCGGAATTGGTCGTCAAATTGCGCTTGCAATGGCGAAGCTGGGTGCTAATCTAGTTCTACAGAGTCGCAATCTTCAGCATACCCATGACTTGGCCCAGAATATAAAAGCAATGGGGAATCAAGTGCTAGAAGTGGAAGCTGATTTGGCTAATCCAGTGGATATTGCCAAAATGGTGGATCAAATTAAGGGGCAAGTGACGATAGATATTCTCTTTAACAATGCAGGTTATCAGTTTTCCTCTCAAACGAATCTCTGGCACGTAGATAGCAATGAGTATCTGGAATCTTATAAAATCAATGTCATTGCCCCTATGCTTTTGATTGAAGCTTTCTTGCCAAAAATGCTTGAGCAAGGTTTTGGGCGCATTATCAACACCACTAGCGGAATCAAAAATCAACCAGAGCAAGGAGCCTATGCAGCCTCCAAAGGAGCCCTAGATAAGATTTCTAAGGATTATGCCAACAAATTGATTGGAAATATCACTATCAACCTTATGGATCCAGGTTGGATTCAGACGGATCTTGGTGGTCCAAATGCCAGTCATGAAGTGGAAACAGTCATTCCTGGTATGATCGTATGTGCCTTAGCGGATCAATCAATAAATGGTCAATGGCTACGTGCCCAGGATTTCGCAGGAGTGCCCTTGGATCAAGCCTTGGTAGTCTTAATGGATAAAGCAGCACAATAATGGTTACCTGATGTTAAAAATGAAGAAGCTGAGATATATTTTCGGTTTCTTTTTTTATCAAAAAGAAGCAAGGGAAAAGCTAAGACACAGAAAACTCTAAGCAGTTTTCACCTGCTAACTCATGACAGAAAAAGATTTTCGACATATAATAGAGATGAACAATACAAATCCGTGGTCTTTAATAGGGCTTTGCCTAGCCTGTACAGAAAACTGGATGAATAAGAGTCATGAGATAACTCGAATACGCCTGGAGCGTGAAAATAAAATTACAAGAAGCCTCTTATTCCATTGTTCAAGATTAGAATAGGAGGCTTTTCGTATGGAAGTCATGATTGAAACCTGCTGCGGTATTGATGTCCACCAAAAATCCATTGTTTGTTGTATCCTAGATGGTCCACTAGATACCAACAAACCTAAGAAAATTCAGAAGAAATTCGGGACAACGACAGTCGCCCTTCAAAATGCTCTAGCCTGGCTAGAGGAAAACCGTGTGACCCATGTCTTCTTTGAGTCTACTGGCCAATATTGGCTCCCTCTTTTTAATATTTTCTCTGATTCCGATTTAGTCCTTGTTCTAGCTAATCCACAACACATCAAAAATGTTCCTGGTCGAAAAACGGATGTGAAAGATGCAGAGTGGATCGCTCAACTGGGTCGGTGTGGTCTCATTTCGCTATCTTATATTCCCAGTCCCGAGGTCATGCAATTGCGTTTACTCACTCGTCGGCTACGTTCTTATAAACAGCGTCAAACACAAGTCAAAAACGAAATTCATAATCTCTTACAGCGTGCCAACATTAAACTAACCAGCTATCTTTCTGATATCTTCTCCAAGACAGGCCAATCCCTTCTAACACTCTTTATTAACGGGGAAGTCATTGACTGTGATAGTGTATCAGCTTGCCTTCACAAGCATGTTAAAGCGAGTCCTGAGGAACTAGTTGAGGCCATGAATGGGAAGTTATCACTGGAAGATCGTTTTCTATTGAATCAGAGTTTGGAAGAATATCGGATGTATCAAGAACTTATGGATAAATTGACCAGCGAAATACAGACTTACATCGCAAAGGAGTTTCCCTGAAGAAAATCGATTACTCCAAACCATTCCTGGTGTGAGTGAAGCCTGTGCAGCCACTGTTTTAGCTGAAATTGGACCAAACGTAGATAGTTTTGAAACAGATGGACACTTAGCTTCTTGGGCGGGACTTTGTCCTGGTTCCTATGAAAGTGCTGGGATTAAAAAATCCTCGCATATCACACAAGGAAATCGCTATATCAAACAGGCCTTGACCATGTCTGGACTCATTGCGGCACACTCCAAAGACCCAGCATTTTCATCCTTATACAATAGAATTTCCCAAAGAGGAAGCAAGATGAAAGCTGTTATTGCCTGTGCACATAAAATCCTTAGAACCATATACAAACTAGTTGAGGCCATGAATGGGAAGTTATCACTGGAAGATCGTTTTCTATTGAATCAGAGTTTGGAAGAATATCGGATGTATCAAGAACTTATGGATAAATTGACCAGCGAAATACAGACTTACATCGCAAAGGAGTTTCCCTGAAGAAAATCGATTACTCCAAACCATTCCTGGTGTGAGTGAAGCCTGTGCAGCCACTGTTTTAGCTGAAATTGGACCAAACGTAGATAGTTTTGAAACAGATGGACACTTAGCTTCTTGGGCGGGACTTTGTCCTGGTTCCTATGAAAGTGCTGGGATTAAAAAATCCTCGCATATCACACAAGGAAATCGCTATATCAAACAGGCCTTGACCATGTCTGGACTCATTGCGGCACACTCCAAAGACCCAGCATTTTCATCCTTATACAATAGAATTTCCCAAAGAGGAAGCAAGATGAAAGCTGTTATTGCCTGTGCACATAAAATCCTTAGAACCATATACAAACTACTCTTAACCCATCAACCTTATCAAAAAGAAAAGGCGTTAGGACTGAGGCAACAGTTCTAACACCAAAACTTAAAAAATTTCAATTACAGTATAACACAGGAAGTGATTTTTTGCGCTTTTTTACTGTAATTTTTTCAAATAAAAAAGCATAGAACCAACGGATCAAAAGTTGATTCTATGCTCTTTTAGAGTAAAAGATAGGTTGGGGTTTGAGATTTTTTCCAGTCACTTAATATGGTGTAGCAAGTCTCCTAAGCTTTGTAGCCTATTGTGATATGGGGGAAACGCTCCTGGATATAATCAAATAGGGGTTGCAGTTGCAAGTCGGTGTTTTTACCTACATTCTTGATAGCAAATTCTTGAGCTTTTTTGTGATTTGGGCTCTCGAATACTAGAGAAGAACTTCGACTAACGGTAATCAGACCATATTTTTTATGATTGACGACACGGTGATAAAGATTGTTAATATCCCGTAAATCCAAGAGGAAGAGTTTTTGTTTATAGCCAAAAATATGATTTTTGTAAATGAGGAGACCAATCTTTTCATCAATGTAATCAGCACCGTCTTGTAAACCTTGAATATTCCCCTGCAAACTAGGATAGGCTTGATAGAGGTCTTCATAAACTTGAGCATTAGACTTTTTAAGTTTCCAAGCGTTAAAGAAACCGAGTAAACCAAGGGCTAGAAAGAGAGGTCCGATGAAGTAAACAACTTTACCTAAGCCAGTATCTAGTCGAGACACATAGGTGGTATAGTCTAGTGTTTGTTTAATTTCCTCGTTTGAAGCGAAAATTTCCCTGAGAGAACTTTCGTAATTAAGGATGGAATCTTTATCGTAGGTAGATTTTTTTTTGACAACTAGGTACTGAGGGTTTTTAGCGAGTTTATCTGGAGAAGTTTCAATTAATTTTTGAACCTCTTTGTCCTTGTTTTTTGCTTCCATTCCGACATAGCCAAGATAGCCATCCGGCTGAACGTAACCGACCAAGTAAAGATTGTTATTATTGTCTAAATGGCCGATTGGTTCTGGATAAATAAAGTCGATGTGGACCACGACATCGTCACTGGAACTGACTTTGTAGATAGCATCATTTTTAAGAAGTTGATTGACATCTGTTGAGGTCCAATGAACTATGCCTAAAAGAATGGAGACTGCTAAAGAGACAACTCCGAATATTAGGGAAGCAATGACGCCTTTTAAGGGTTTTTCTTTCATAATGGGAGCTCCTTTAGGACTATATTTTATTTATTATTATATCATATCAACTCAGATTTTATTGTTTTTAAAACCAGTCGCAGAGAAAAAATGTGAAAAGAATCACAACCAAAAGGAATGTTTGTCGTTTTTTTTCAAAAAATATGCTATAATGAACAAGATAAAAATTATTTAAGGAGTCCTATCTAATGGCTAAATTGACTGTTAAAGATGTTGAATTAAAAGGCAAAAAAGTTCTTGTCCGTGTTGACTTTAACGTACCTTTGAAAGATGGCGTTATCACGAATGACAACCGTATCTCAGCTGCTCTTCCAACGATCAAGTACATCATCGAACAAGGTGGTCGTGCAATCCTCTTCTCTCACCTTGGTCGTGTGAAAGAAGAAGCGGATAAAGCTGGCAAATCTCTTGCTCCAGTTGCAGCTGACTTGGCTTCCAAATTGGGTCAGGAAGTTGCTTTTCCTGGTAGCACTCGTGGTGCTGAACTAGAAGCAGCTATCGATGCTCTTGAAGATGGACAAGTTCTTTTGGTTGAAAATACTCGCTTTGAAGATGTTGACTGCAAAAAAGAATCTAAAAATGATGCAGAACTTGGTCAATACTGGGCCTCACTTGGCGATGGTATCTTCGTAAACGATGCATTTGGTACAGCTCACCGTGCTCACGCATCAAACGTTGGTATCTCAGCAAATGTTGAAAAAGCAGTTGCTGGTTTCCTTCTTGAAAATGAAATTGCTTACATCCAAGAAGCTGTTGATGCGCCAGAACGTCCATTCGTGGCAATCCTTGGTGGTTCAAAAGTTTCAGATAAGATCGGTGTTATCGAAAACCTCTTGAACAAAGCGGATAAAGTTCTTATCGGTGGTGGTATGACCTATACTTTCTACAAAGCGCAAGGTATCGAAATCGGTAACTCACTTGTAGAAGAAGATAAATTGGACATCGCTAAAGAATTGCTTGAAAAATCAAACGGCAAACTCATCTTGCCAGTTGACTCAAAAGAAGCAAACGCCTTTGCAGGTTACGATGTTGTTCGTGATACAGAAGGTGAAGCAGTTTCAGAAGGTTTCCTTGGTTTGGATATCGGTCCAAAATCAATCGCTCTCTTTGAAGAAGCGCTTGAAGGTGCTAAAACAGTTGTTTGGAACGGACCAATGGGTGTCTTTGAAAACCCTGACTTCCAAGCTGGTACCATCGGTGTTATGGACGCTATCGTTAAACAACCAGGCGTTAAATCCATCATCGGGGGTGGTGACTCAGCAGCAGCAGCTATCAACCTAGGCCGTGCAGATAAATTCTCATGGATTTCTACTGGTGGTGGTGCAAGCATGGAGTTACTCGAAGGTAAAGTATTGCCAGGACTTGATGCATTGACAGAAAAATAAGATCTCCGCCCGTTAGTCTCTGCAAAATCCTGATTTTGTAGAGAAAAGTTTGCTGGCAATAGCAAGCTTCTGCCTAGTATCTTAAAACTAGGACATACTAGGAGAGCGAAATTATAGAGCCTAGAAAAAGGGTGGCTTTGGCCACCCTTTTGTTGTAGTGAAGATATTTGGGCCGTGGTGGTGGTGCATCATTGGAATTGCTTGAAGACAAAGTACTTCCAAGACTTGATGCTCTTACTGAGAAATAGGCGATAAGTTACTTCAAAAATCTAGGGGATATTGTGAGTTGGAAAATGGAGGAAGCAAGACTTCTGTCGTAAATGATTCCGTCTTTGCCACTCCCTAATTTTTGGGCGACAACCTCCAAGAGTCCATCCGTAGATTATTAGAGCTCTGCACGATTGAATAGGAAGGTAATAAGTGTAACGAAGTCAGTTACTATTCAGCTATTAACTTATAAAAAATAAAAAGAGTTGTTTCCAACTCTTTTTTAGCAAGTTTCTTCTCCGATTTCTGATAATACAATTGAATAAATCTTACTTTCTTGTCAAAACATGTTACAATAAAGTTATGTTTAAAAATTATCATTTTGATCCTAAGAAATTCAAACTAGGCATGCGAACTCTTAAATCTGGGATTGCAGTCTTTTTGGTGATTTTACTTTTTAAATTAATTGGTTGGCAGGGAACCAATATTGCTGCTTTGACAGCTGTCTTTAGTCTTCGCGAAGATTTTGATAGGAGTGTTCATTTTGGAGCTTCTCGCATCCTAGGGAATTCCATCGGCGGTTTTTTTTTGGTACTTTTCTTTATGGCTAGCCAGTTTTTCCACGGACATTTTCTAGTAACTCTGATCCTTGTTCCTATTGGTGTTATGCTAACCATCATGACCAATGTAGCTATGGGAAACAAGGCTGGTATCATCGGGGCGTCGGCTGCCATGTTGATTATTACCCTATCGACACCGTCTGGTGGACCTGTACTTTATGCGATCATTCGAGTCTTTGAAACTTTTGTTGGTGTCTTTATCGCTATTTTGGTTAATTACGATTTGGATAATCTAAAAATAGGACAAAAAAACAAAAGAAAAAGCGAATGATGTTAGAAAATATAACATGAACACTTGACGGATAAATTGAATTATCCTATAATGATAAACAGAAAGAGGCAACTCGTGAGAGAAAAGGAATTACGGAGATCATTAGCAGTCTTTCCGATTGGTAGTGTTATGAAATTGACTGATTTGACAGCGCGACAAATCCGGTATTATGAGGAGCAGGGTCTCATCCATCCTGATCGCAACGAAGGAAATCGCCGTATGTATTCTCTGAATGATATGGATCGCTTGCTGGAAATCAAGGACTATATCGCTGATGGCTACAATATTGCAGCTATCAGAAAAGAATATGAAGCTAGGGAACTAGCTAAACATCAGACACTTTCCGATAGTCAGGTAAGAAAAATCCTTCACGATGAGCTTTCTAAAGTCGGTGGCTTTAATCCTGCGACAACAGGTTTTGGTTCATTCCGCATGTAACTGCCTTTGAAAATATAGATAAATCATAACTTCTTGATTTATCTATATTTTCATTGAGTATCAACATGCATTTATAGGAAAAAGGAGAAACACATGTCAATCACAGCAGCGGATATCCGTCGCGAAATCGAAGAAAAAAACGTTACTTTCTTACGTCTTATGTTTACCGATATTATGGGCATCATGAAGAACGTAGAAATCCCAGCAACTGAGGAACAAATAGAGAAAGTCTTGTCAAACAAGGCTATGTTTGACGGTTCTTCTATTGAAGGTTTTGTTCGTATCAATGAGTCTGACATGTATCTCTACCCAGATTTAAATACGTGGACTATTTTCCCTTGGGGGGATGAGAATGGTTCAGTTGCAGGACTCATTTGTGATGTCTATACAACAGATGGTAAACCCTTTGCTGGGGACCCACGTGGAAACTTGAAAAAATCTCTTCACCATATGGAGGCAGTTGGTTTTAAATCTTTCAACTTGGGACCTGAGCCAGAGTTCTTTCTCTTTAAGATGGATGAACACGGCAATCCGACGCTTGAAGTCAATGATAAAGGTGGCTATTTTGATCTGGCACCAACTGACTTAGCAGATAATACACGTCGAGAAATTGTGAATGTCTTGACACGAATGGGCTTTGAAGTAGAGGCCAGTCACCATGAGTGTGCGATTGGCCAGCATGAAATTGATTTTAAGTATGATGATGTCTTGAATGCTTGTGACAAAATCCAACTCTTTAAATTGGTTGTAAAAACGATCGCTCGTAAGCACGGACTCTATGCAACCTTTATGGCAAAACCCAAGTATGGTATTGCTGGTTCCGGAATGCATTGCAATATGTCTCTCTTTGGTAAAGATGGACAAAATGCCTTTTATGACCCTAAAGATCCAAAGGGGATGGAATTGTCTGAAACAGCCTATCATTTCTTAGGTGGTCTCATGAAACATGCTTACAGTTATACAGCGATCATGAATCCGACAGTCAACTCATACAAGCGTTTGGTTCCTGGTTTTGAAGCACCAGTTTATATTGCTTGGGCTGGACGAAACCGTTCTCCTTTGATTCGCGTACCTGCTTCTCGTGGTATGAGTACCCGCTTGGAATTGCGTTCGGTTGACCCGATGGCTAATCCCTATCTAGCAATGGCTGTTTTGCTCGAGTCTGGTCTGGACGGTATCGAAAATAAAATTCCGGCACCTGCTCCAGTTGAAACCAATATTTATGCCATGTCATCTGAAGAACGTGCAGCAGCAGGAATTGTTGATTTACCATCAACACTTCACAATGCTCTCAAGGCTCTGCAAATGGATGATGTTGTTCGTGATGCTCTGGGAGAGCATATCTATGCTAACTTCATTGAAGCAAAACGAATTGAATGGGCTAGCTATGCTACCTTCGTTTCCCAATGGGAAGTGGATAACTATTTAGATTTGTATTAAAAAAATGGTCCGGGGGACCATTTTTTCATGAGCTCGAAAATGAGAAAGCGAGTCAGGTCCGGGGCTATAAACAGTTTGGGAACAGGTTTATTGGTGAGCTAATATGTTTGTTTTTGAAGGAGGGATTATATGCAGGACTGGATTGACGGGATTTTTAAAGAGCAATACAAGGAAATTTTTGGTGAAGAAGGTTTAGGGCAAAAAGATCCTGAAACATTTTATATTCTTGAGGAGATGGAGGGGGAAATTGTCGCTGCTTTACAAGCCCAACAAACCTTAGAAACTGTTCATATTAAAGCCTTGGTTGTAGCAAAAGAATTCCGTGGTCAGGGATTAGGTATGTCGCTCTTGAAGAGGTTGGAAAAAGAGTCTTCTTCGCTCGGATTTAAAAGTATTACGCTGTCAACAAAGTCCTATCAGGCCAAAGACTTCTATCTTAAGGCAGGTTATGAGATTTATGCTAGCTTGGAAGGAGTGCCTCGAGGTGGCATCACCAAATACCAGTTTATTAAGTGGGTCTAAAAAGAAGGAAGCTATTTAGTTTTTTCCAGAACACAGACAAATCTACTCATTAGACTTAAAATGGGAAAAATCAGTTTTTTATCATACCAACAGATACTCTCTGGAAGAATGCTAGGACACTATTTCAAAGAGTATTTTTTTAAAAGCAAAGAAAAAAGATTGAAGAAATGATTCCTATGGATCTTTTCTTCAATCTGAAAGAAAGGAGAGTCTTCTTCGCTCTTTGGTTTTAAGACTCACGTTAAAAAGACCCATCAGGGTCTTTTTCGCTTTTGTATTTCCGAGCTCACGTTAAAAAGGTCTCCCAGACCAAGCTCGCTCTTTGGTTTTAAAGCTCGCGTTAAAAAGGTCTCCCAGACCTTTTTAATTATCCGGTGTCAAGATCATTGGGATAATAATGGGCTCGCGTTCTGTTTTTTCATAGAGGAATGGTCGCAGGGCGTTGACAATGGATCCGTTGACGCTTTGGATGCTTGCATCCTTATTTTTCAGAGCGATACGGATAGCATTGAAGAGAATCTGCTGGCTCTCACGGATGAGGTCGCCAGATTCACGCATATAGATAAAGCCTCGGCTGAGGATATCTGGGCCAGCCAAAATCATTTGTGTCTTAAAATCAACAGTAGCAACGGCTAAGACGACGCCATCTTCAGATAAATCACGGCGATCTTTGAGGACAGCAGCTCCGATTTCACCGATACGGTTTCCGTCAACATAGATGTCTTGTGCATTGAAGCTTCCTGAGATACGCGCTGAGTCCTTGGTAAGAGCCAAGACATCCCCATTTTCCATGATAAAGATATTATCTTTAGGGATACCAGTGTCAACAGCAAGACCAGCATGAATTTTCTGCATGCGGTATTCGCCATGAACGGGCATAAAGTACTTCGGTTTAATGAGGCGGAGCATGAGTTTTTGTTCTTGCTGGCCACCGTGTCCAGAGGTATGGATGTTGTTGATTTTACCGTGGATTACTTCGACACCAGCTTCAATCAAGATATTGATAATCTTGTTGACGCCAGTTGTATTTCCTGGAATCGGGCTAGAGGAGAAGATGACGGTATCACCAGGTTGCAATTGTACTTGACGATGAGTTCCGTGAGCGATCCGTGAGAGGGCAGCCATGGGCTCTCCTTGGCTACCGGTACAGAGAATCAAGACTTCACTAGCAGGGTATTCTTTGATAGCATTGGGCTCGATAAAGGTATCTGCTGGTACTTTAATATAACCCAATTCAATACCGTTGGCAATGGCTTTTTCCATAGAGCGTCCAAAGACCGCAATCTTGCGTCCGGTTTTGACCGCCGCATCTGCAGCTTGTTGGAGACGGAAGATGTTGGAAGCAAAGGAGGCAAAGATGATACGGCCGTGGATGCCTTCGATAATTTTGCTGATAGACTGACCGACAACTTTTTCAGAGTTAGTAAAAGTTGGTACTTCGGCGTTTGTCGAATCTGATAGAAGACAGAGTACGCCCTCTTCGCCCAGTGCGGCCATGCGGTGCAAATCGGCAGGTTCTCCCACAGGGGTAAAGTCGAACTTAAAGTCGCCGGTACAGACGATTTTTCCTTGAGGTGTAGCTACCACAACACCCAAAGGCTCTGGAATAGAGTGAGTGGTACGGAAGAAGCTGACCTTGAGTTGCTTGAAGGTTAATTCAGTGTTGTGGTTGATTTCATGGAGACTAGCATCGCGCAAAAGACCATGCTCTTCCAATTTACCTCGGATGAGGGCAAGAGCAAGAGGTCCGGCATAGATAGGAACATTGGCTTGCTTGAGGAGGAAAGGAATACCACCAATGTGGTCCTCGTGTCCGTGAGTGATGACGACGCCTTTAACACGCTCAATATTTTCAACGATATAGGAGTAATCAGGGATAACATAATCAATTCCCAATAAATCGTCTTCTGGGAACTTAATGCCGGCATCGACGATGAGAATTTCATCTTGGTATTCGATGCCATAGGTGTTTTTTCCGATTTCCCCTAAACCACCGATGGCAAAGACGCCAACTTCATTTGGTTTTAGATTGATGGATGACATGGATTAGAACTCCGTAAGTTTGAAATCAGTATGAGATTTTTCATACTCTAAGTGGTTGTCAGATAATAATTCAATTAATTCGATATTGAAATCAGTATGTTGCTCTACTAATTGGCGAGCTACGATGCGTCCTTCCAATTCTGAAGCTGCTTCAACTTCTAGATAGAGAGACTTGGTTTGCTCACGACGTGGAGAGCGATCTTTGGTTTCTTGGTAAAATACTTTATAAATCATGGTTTTCCTTTCTTGATGAAACAGTTTACGTTGAAAAAGCCACAAATAGAGGGTTTCTACTTGTTTTTTCTTATGCAGTTTTCTGGAGTTATGTTAAGAAAAAGAACGAGTTATTCACTCTTTTCTTCTGTTTTCTATGAAACGTTGCAATTATGTACATTATACCATAAAAGGCGCTTTTGGTGAAAGGAAAATGCTGGTGAAAATGTAAAAAACCATTTATTTTCAATTATTTTCCAATGATAAGATAAGACTTGATGGACTTGATTTGAAAAAATGTTCAAGATAGCTTACAATAAAGAGAAGTAGAACGAGGAAATTATAATGAAAATATTAGCAATGGATACTTCTAGCCTAGCCTTAGCTGTCGCACTTTTGGAAGATGACAACTTGGTGGCTGAAGTGACTCTTAACATCAAGAAAAACCACAGTATCAGTCTCATGCCTACCATTGATTTTTTAGTGGAATCGATTGGTTGGAAGCCTGCTGATTTGGATCGGATCGCCGTAGCTAAAGGGCCAGGCTCTTATACGGGTTTACGGGTGGCCGTTGCCACTGCCAAAACGCTTGCTTATGCTCTAAAGATAGAATTAGTTGGGGTGTCCAGTCTCTATGCTTTGGTATCGGAGTGTCCAGCGGATGGACTGATTGTGCCACTCATGGATGCTCGTAGGAACAATGTCTATGCTGGTTTTTATGAAAAAGGTCTATCGGTGCAAGCAGATGCTCATTTACCTTTTGGTGATGTGTTGAAAAGGGCTGAGTCAGCTGAAAAGGTTACTTTTGTTGGGGAAGTAGCTAACTTTCGCAGTCAGATTGAAGCATCTCTTCCTCATGCTCAGATCATGGAGACCTTGCCTTCGGCCCTTGGTATCGGAAGACTGGGTCGAGATTTACCGGCAGTCAATGTAGATGACTTTGTTCCCGAATATCTGAAGCGAGTAGAAGCAGAAGAAAACTGGCTCAAAGCAAATGAGGCGGACAATGAAGATGACTACATTAAGAGAGTCTGATATGGATTATTCTCAAGAAATATTTTCACTGTTGACCGATGTCTATAATCAATCGCCCTGGACCTTGCAACAGATTGAAAGAGACATGAAGTTGGCCCATACGGAGTATCTCTATCTGATTGAAAATCAGAAATTGCTTGGTTTTTTAGCTGTTCAAGACTTGGCTGGAGAATTAGAAATCACTCAGATTGCGGTCAGAAAAGACTATCAAGGTCAAGGTCTAGCCAATCAACTCATGAATACATTGTCTAGTAGGAGTGAGCCTGTTTTCTTGGAGGTTAGAGAAAGCAATAAAGCGGCGCGTGGCTTGTATGAAAAGTTTGGTTTCAAGAAAGTGGGACTACGAAAAAAATATTACCAGAATCCGGTTGAAGATGCAGTTTTGATGGCTCGTGAGGGCCAGTTAGGATGAATGAAGAAATGAAAGATCGATATATTTTGGCTATTGAGTCTTCTTGTGATGAGACCAGTGTAGCTATTTTAAAAAATGACAAGGAATTGCTGAGCAACATCATTGCTAGTCAAGTAGAAAGTCACAAGCGTTTTGGCGGCGTAGTGCCCGAGATCGCCAGTCGCCACCATGTGGAAGTAGTGACGACTTGTATAGAGGAAGCCCTGCAGGAAGCGGGTATTGAAGCAGAGGATTTGGATGCGGTAGGAGTGACCTATGGTCCAGGTTTAGTGGGAGCTCTTTTGGTCGGTATGGCTTCTGCTAAGGCTTTTGCTTGGGCGCATGGCTTACCGCTGATTCCAGTCAATCACATGGCTGGCCACTTGATGGCGGCGCGTGCGGTTAAAGAGTTGACCTATCCTCTCATGGCTCTGTTGGTATCCGGAGGTCACACGGAGTTGGTTTATGTGGCGGCACCGGGTGACTATAAGATCATTGGTGAAACCCGCGATGATGCGGTTGGCGAGGCCTATGATAAGGTTGGTCGCTTGATGGGGCTGACCTATCCGGCTGGCCGCGAAATGGATGAGTTAGCACACGAAGGTCAGGATGTCTACCATTTCCCGCGGGCAATGATCAAGGAAGACAATCTAGAGTTTTCTTTTTCAGGACTCAAATCTGCCGTTATTAATCTCTATCATAATGCTCAGCAAAAAGGCCAGGAATTGGACATAGTTGATCTGTGTGCCTCCTTCCAAACAGCGGTGCTGGATATTCTCATGGTAAAGACTAAAAAGGCTTTGGAGAAATACCCAGTGGGTACCTTGGTGGTGGCTGGTGGTGTCGCAGCCAATCAAGGATTGCGTGAGCGACTCGCGGTAGAGATGAGGGATGTCGATGTGATTATTCCACCCTTGCGTCTTTGTGGGGACAATGCTGGGATGATTGCCTTGGCTGCTGCCATAGAATTTGAAAGAGGGAATTTCGCTAAACTAGATCTTAATGCTAAACCTAGTTTGGTTTTCCAAGAAATGGAGTAGGAATGAAGAAGGCTTTGCTTCTTATTGATATGCAAAAAGGCTTTTTGGGTAGCCAGTGGCCTGAACGCAATAATCCTCAAGCGGAAGAGAAGATGTTGACTGTCTTGGAACATTTTCGTGAAAGTGGGGAAGAAGTTATTCACATCTGCCATAAGTCACGCCTAGCAGAAGATTCATTTTATAAGGAATCGGATAGAGCTTTCATGGAGGGGTTTGAACCCTTGGATGGGGAAGTGATTTTCGAAAAAACGGTTAACAGTGCCTTTATCGGGACAGACTTAGAATCTTATTTGCAAAAGCAAGGAATTTCGGACTTGGTCATCCTTGGTCTGACTTTACCACACTGTGTTTCGACGACCACTCGTATGGCAGCTAATCTTGGGTTTACGGTTGTTCTCTTATCGGATGCGACAGCTAGCTTTGCTCTGCCTGACTTATGGGGACAAACGATTGATCCTGAACTACTCCATCAAATCAACTTAGCAAGTCTCGATGGTGAATTTGCCCAGGTCATGACGGTGGAGCAATATTTAAACAGTTGAGATGGGTATGCTGAAGCCGTTCTCCGTATACTTATTATGGAAGAAGTTCCTGAGATCTATCTCGGGGACTTTTGCTTTTATCTGACTGCTTGCTAATGGTCTGTTTCCCAATTTCATTCCTATCTGAACTCTTTTTATGTTATACTATAAGAATATTCTGAATTTTTTGTGAGGATAATGATGAGAGAGAAAAGGTTTTGGGCAGGAGTTCGGGCTGCGACTCCAACTGTTTTTGGTTATTTATCAATCGGTTTGGCTTTTGGGATTGTGGCGGCCAAATCCGGTATTTCCCCTCTAGAAACGGGTTTGATGAGTATCTTAATCTATGCAGGTTCTGGTCAATTTGCCTTGGCAGCCTTGATTCTGGTCCAGGCACCTCTGACCTCCATCGCACTGACGATTTTTCTCGTCAACTTACGGCATTTCCTTATGAATTTACATACCTCAACCATCTTTTCTAAGGCTTCTTTTCCTCAACAAATTCTAATCGGTAGTTTTTTGACGGACGAAAGTTATGGAGTGATGCTGGGACATCATATTCTTCATCAGGAAGTATCTCCTTTTTGGATGTACGGCAATAATGCTGCCAGCTACCTTTCTTGGATTTTAGCTACGATAACAGGTTCCTTGGTTGGTGGCTTTATTCCAAACCCACATGCTTTTGGCATCGATTTTGCTCTTATTGCTATGTTTGTGGCTATTTTTGCCAGCCAACTGCAGGGGATTTTGCAGAAAGTAGCCTTACAGAAAATCGTTTGGATCTTGTTGGTGGTTTTGGTCTCTTATTTTGGCTTCTCGCGGATCATTTCCGCTTCTTTGGCCCTTTTGATGGCGACTTTGTTAGGATGTTTAACGGGGGTGATTTTGGATGATTAATCAGTATATTTTAGGGGCTATTGTGATCTCGGCCTTGGTGACTTGGTTGCCGCGGGTACTACCCTATGTTTTCGTTCGTTTTGCAACCTTGCCTGACAAATTGGTCAAGTTCTTGGCCTATTTACCTCTTACAATCATTTTCGCACTGATTCTATCCAGTCTTTTTCCTGGTCGAGTTGGTGGCTGGCCTAAGATTCAGTGGATAGAACTAGTAGCCGTATTGCCGACTTTTGCGGTCCTTGGAAAAACAAGAAATGTGATGCTGGCGGTAGTGGCGGGTATCCTTTGTGTGGCTACTCTCCGCTATTTATTTTAAAAATGAAACAGTCTACCGATGCCTAGGCTGTTTTTTTGCGATTTTACAAAAACTTTACAAAAGGGAGGGCATAGATTTGATGTTGAAAGACTATAATCATACTTGTAAATCAAATAACTGAGGAGTTTACCATGAAAAAACTATCAACATTATCTAAAATTGCCATTACTGGTCTTGCAGGTTTATCTTTTTTAACAGCTTGTGGCACTAAGTCAGCTGAAGGTGGCAGTTCATCTAATCAAACTATCAATGTTGTATCGCGTGAAGAAGGTTCTGGAACACGTGGAGCCTTTGTTGAATTGTTCCATGTTTTAGAAAAGGGTGCAGACGGCAAAAAGGTGGATATGACCTCTGATAAGGCTATTGTGACCAACTCCACATCTGTTATGTTGACAACGGTATCTGGAGATGCCAATGCTATTGGTTATGCTTCACTTGGTTCACTTGATGACAGTAATAAAATCCTTAAAATTGATGGTGCGGAAGCTACAGTAGACAATATCAAAGATGGTACCTATAAAATTTCACGTCCTTTCAATATTGTGACGAAATCAGAAGTTAGCGAAGCGGCTCAAGACTTCATCCACTTTATCTTGAGTGCGGATGGTCAAGCTGTCGTTGAAAAGAGTGGTTATATTCCTTTGGATAATGCTCCAACTTACACAGCAAAAGCAAATAGCGGAAAAGTTGTTGTGGCAGGTTCTAGTTCAGTAACACCTGTGATGGAAAAATTAAAGGAAGCTTATGCTAAGGTAAATGCTAAGGTGACTGTAGAAGTACAACAAAGCGACTCCTCTACTGGTATTATCAGCGCTACGGAAGGAACAGCAGACATCGGTATGTCTTCTCGTGAACTAACAGACGAAGAAAAAGCAAAAGGCGTTACTCCAACAGTTATCGCTCTGGACGGAATTGGTGTTATTGTCAATAAAAACAATCCAGTTTCTGACTTGACCAACGAGCAAGTGAAAGAGATCTTCACAGGAAAAACAACATCTTGGGATGCTCTCTCTAAATAAGAGGTTATGAATGAATCATACGAAAGAAAAAATTATGCAAGCGGTATTCTTCCTTACCGCCTGCATTTCTATTTTATCTGTTTTACTAATCTGTATCTTTCTCTTTATGAATGGCTTTCCTGCTATCCAGCAAATCGGCTTGGGAAACTTTCTAACAGGAACTACTTGGAGACCAGCCAATAATCTCTTTGGCATTTTACCCATGATTGTAGGATCGCTGTATGTAACGGCAGGGGCCTTGGTCTTGGGTGTGCCAATTGGGATTTTAACAGCTGTTTTTATGGCACGTTTTTGTCCACAAAAGATTTATAGACCGCTCAAGGCAGCTATCAATCTCATGGCAGGGATTCCATCGGTTGTTTATGGTTTCTTTGGTTTGGTGGTTTTGGTTCCTTTTGTAAGGGAAAATATTGGTGGTTTTGGGATGGGTGTGTTAACAGCTTCTATCCTCTTAGGCTTGATGATTTTACCCACCATTATCAGTGTCTCTGAGGCAGCTATTCGTGCAGTACCCAACTCCTATTATGAGGGCGGACTGGCTTTAGGGGCCTCCCATGAAAGAAGTATCTTCTTTGCCGTATTACCAGCTGCAAAACGCGGTATCCTGGCTGCGGTTATTTTGGGAGTTGGTCGGGCAATCGGAGAAACCATGGCAGTGATCATGGTAGCCGGAAACCAGGCTATCTTACCGGATTCCTTAACATCAGGTGTTCGTACCTTGACGACAAATATCGTTATGGAGATGGGCTATTCGACCGGCTTACATAGAGAGGCCTTAATTGGTACAGCAGTGGTACTCTTTATCTTTATCCTGATGATCAATATCAGTTTCTCACTACTAAATAAAGAGGACTAGGGATGGAAAATATCAATCAACGAACTTGGAAACAGGAGATGAAGGCCCGGCAGAAAGATCGCCTATCGCTCTTTTTATTCCTTTTAGTAGGCGGAGCGGCCTTAGCGACTTTTTTGGGTATTCTCTTTATTGTCGGCTATATCTTGGTTAAGGGCATTCCTAATTTACACTGGAGTCTCTTTGAATGGACCTACAACAGCCAAAACGTTTCGCTCTTGCCAGCCCTTATCAATACTATTTTTATGACAATTTTGGCTCTCACTTTTGCAGTGCCTATTGGCATCGGCTCCTCCATTTATTTGACGGAGTATGCTCGTCGAGACAATCGTTTTGTCAAAGTGATTCGGATAGCGACAGAGACTTTGGCGGGGATTCCGTCGATCATCTACGGTCTTTTTGGGGCCCTCTTCTTTGTGAAATTTGCACAAATGGGTCTCTCCCTACTGGCAGGTGCTGTTACCTTGAGTATTATGATTTTACCCTTGATTATGCGGACAACAGAGGAAGCCTTGCTATCCGTTCCGGATAGTTATCGAGAGGGCGCTTTTGCTCTAGGAGCAGGGAAGATTCGGACGATTTCCCGGATTGTTCTGCCAAGTGCCTTGCCTGGTATTTTCTCAGGGATTATCTTGGCGATTGGGCGGATTGTCGGTGAGTCAGCCGCTTTAATCTTTACAGCGGGCACCGTTGCAGAAGTTGCAAAGAGCGTCTTTAGCTCCACTCGGACCCTGGCTGTTCATATGTATGCTATTTCTGGGGAAGGTTTGTATATCAATCAGACCTATGCCACAGCGGTTATTCTTTTAGTATTAGTTATCGTCATCAACTTGGTTTCTGGTTTGATTGCAAGACGATTAGGAAGTGAAACAAATAATGAGTAAATTAGCGATCAATAATCTGGATCTTTATTATGGGGATTTCCATGCCTTAAAAGATATTAATTTGGACATTTCAGCCAATGAAATAACGGCTTTTATTGGTCCATCTGGATGTGGAAAATCGACCCTGTTAAAAAGTTTGAATCGGATGAATGATCTGGTCAAAAACTGTGTCATTACGGGACAAGTTACCCTAGATCAGGAAGATGTCTACCGTGATATGGATATTAATGTCCTGAGAAAAAAAGTCGGAATGGTCTTCCAAAAACCCAATCCCTTTCCAATGAGTATTTATGATAATATTGCTTTTGGGCCTCGGACCCACGGTATTCATAACAAGGCGCAATTAGATGAGATTGTAGAGCGTTCTCTGAAACAGGCAGCTATCTGGGATGAGGTCAAGGATCGTTTGCACAAATCCGCACTTGGTATGTCAGGCGGACAACAACAACGTCTTTGTATTGCAAGAGCTTTAGCGATTGAGCCAGATATCTTGCTTATGGATGAGCCAACCAGTGCCTTAGATCCCATTTCGACAGCAAAAATCGAAGAATTGGTCATTGAGCTGAAGTCCAAATATACTATTGTCATTGTGACCCACAATATGCAACAGGCTGTGCGTATTTCGGATAAAACAGCCTTCTTCCTCCTAGGAGAAATTGTCGAATACAACAAAACTAGTCAACTCTTTTCACTACCACAGGATGAACGTACAGAAAGATATATTACGGGGAGATTCGGATGATTCGCTCAAGATTTGAAAACCAACTTCATGATTTAAATACTAATTTAATTGTTATGGGGACTCTTTGTGAGGACATCATTGCAAAATCCCTGGTTCCTTTGGAAGAGGATGACTTTTATCTGGTCAATAATGTCGGTAAAACGTATCAAAAGATTGAGCAGTTGGAAAGAGACATTGAAGAGCAATGTTTGAAATTGCTCCTGCGTCAGCAGCCTGTTGCAACAGACTTACGCCGGATTTCTTCTGCCCTCAAGATGGTTTACGATATGAAGCGGATTGGGGCACAATCGGCCGAAGTAGCTGAAATCATCGGCCTCAACCATATTCAGACTGGACGGGAATTGGAGACCTTGCGTGAGATGGCTAGCCATGTCATCCAGATGGTAACAGACAGTATCGATGCTTTTGTCCATGAAGATGAAAAATTAGCCAACCAAGTAATTGCAAAAGATGACTATGTTGACCAACATTTTGATACAATAAAGAAAGAACTTATTCGCTATTTTAAAGACACATCGGAAACAGTTGAAGATGGAGAGCATGTCTTGGATATTCTGATGGTGGCTAAATATTTGGAACGAATTGGGGACCATACCGTTAATATTGCTAAATGGGTACTATTCTCAATTACAGGCCAACTAGATGGAGAAACAACGTGATTTATTGTGTAGAAGATGATGATGACATTCGTGAGCTAATGCTCTATACCTTGCGGACGACTGGTTTTGAAGCCAAGGGTTTTGCAGACGGGGAAAGTTTCTGGCAGCAGATTAGCCAGGAGCCAGCAGATTTGATTATTCTAGATATCATGCTCCCAGGAGAGGATGGCATCAGTCTTTTAGGGCGTCTCAAAGAGAATGCTCCTACAATGGATATCCCTGTGATTATGGCTACGGCTAAGGGAACAGAGTTTGATAAGGTGAAAGGTCTGGATTTAGGAGCTGATGATTACTTGGTCAAACCTTTTGGGATGATGGAGATGATTTCTCGGATCAAGGCGGTGCTGAGAAGAAGTGGGGAGATTGACAAAGGATCCCAGCTTCGTTTGGGCGCTATTCGCCTAGATTCCAAAAGCTATACTGTCTACACAGAAGGGGAAAAAATCCTTCTAACCTTAAAAGAATTTGAACTACTTTCTCTCTTAATGCTCAATCCGGGCCGCGTCTTCACTCGCCAAGAGTTGTTGGACAAGGTTTGGGGGACACAGTTTTTTGGGGAGACTCGAACGGTCGATGTTCATATCGGTACCTTAAGAACCAAGTTGGGTACTTGTGGGAACTACATCCAGACCATTCGGGGCGTTGGCTACCGTATGGAGGACCCACATGGTTAAAAAAATATTTCGTTCGACCTTGTTTTCTAATTTTTTGATTCTTCTGCTGAGTTTGCTTCTGATAGTGGGAGCTGTCTATCGCTATTTTAATCAACTTCAGATGGAGCAACTACAGACTCAGACTGCCCTGGCAGCTCAAGGATTGTCCGTTGAAGGGAGAGATTTTTTCGAGGGCTTAAAAACTTCTAATACTCGGATCACTTGGGTAGATAATACGGGTAAGGTCCTCTACGATACAGAGTCGGATGCCACTAAGATGGAGAATCACGGAGACCGAGAAGAGATTGCAGAGGCCATCGCTTCAGGTCATGGTGAGAGTGTGCGTTATTCTTCCACCTTAACCCAGAAGTCTCTCTACGTTGCCCAACGGCTGGTCAATGGTACGGTTGTTCGTCTCTCTGTGACCCAACATAGCATCCTGCTCTTGCTTTTTGGGCTCTTTCAGCCGCTCCTCTTAGTTCTCTTGATAATGTTAGCCTTATCCATCTGGATTTCGCGCTATACAGCCCATCGTCTGGTAGCTCCGCTTAATCAATTAGATCTGGACTCTCCTTTGGAGAATGTTGTTTATGGTGAAATCTCTCCTCTTCTGAGACGAATTGATCACCAACAAAAAGAATTGGCTAGTCAAGAGCAACTCCTGACCCAGAAAAAAGGAGAATTTGATACCATCATCTCTAAGATTAGAGAGGGGATGGTCTTATTAGACAACCAAAGAAGGATTATCAGTATGAATCCGGCGGCCCAGCAATTGCTCCAAGCAGACAATGAATCGGTTGGCCGGGATATGCTGGAAGTGGTCCGTGACCTTCAGCTCAATAAACTGATGGAAGCTGGTTTGACCGGTGTCAAAGGGGAAGGTGTTCTGACTGTGGAGGGGATGACCTACAAGGCTTTGGTCAGACCCATTCTTTCAGACAATCAAGTAACTGGCTTGGCTCTGTTGTTCTTTGATATCACAGAACAATGGCAGGCAGAACAGATGAGACGAGAGTTTACAGCCAATGTCTCCCATGAACTGAAAACTCCACTTCATATTATCTCTGGTTATTCAGAAATGTTGCACAATCAAGTTGTTTCAGAGGCCGATGTGCAGCAGTTTGCCCACAAGATTCATAGTGAATCTCAGCGCATGGTTCAGTTGGTGGAGGATATTATCAACCTCTCCTTATTAGACGAATCACCTCAGATTAGCATGGAAAAGCTGGATGTTTACCAAGTCGCGACAGAAAGTCTGGAAAGTTTATCGGGAAAGGCTAGTCAAAAACAGGTAGCCCTCCATCTCAAAGGGAGTTCTCATTTCGTCAAAGGAAATCATGCTCTCCTATCCTCTGTGATTTACAACCTTTGTGACAATGCCATTACCTACAATCAGCCTAAGGGAGATGTCTATGTGACGGTAACTGGCAAGGACAATAAAGTTCTCTTAGAGGTAAAGGATACAGGGATTGGTATTCCAAAGGAGGAGCAGGAGAGGATATTTGAGAGATTCTATCGGGTAGACAAGAGCCGATCTAAAAAGGTGGGCGGAACAGGTCTTGGTTTATCCATTGTGAAACACGCACTTAAGTGCCATGGCGCGAGCATTGAGGTCTCGAGTCAGATGGGCCAAGGGACCAGTATGATAGTGACTTTTCCAAGTCTAACTGATTCAGAAGCATAAAATAGTCTGGAAAACTCCATTCGCAGACTATCCTTTGATATAAAGTAATGCAAAAAGTATAGATCAACGTTTTCGCTAACGGATTCTATACCTTTTTTTCTGTATTTTGTAAACAATGTTTTCCTTTTAATAATGCATCATCCCAGCTACCCAGCCGGTACAGAGGCAGTAGGTGATGTTGAAGCCACCGGTGTGGGCGTTGATGTCTAGGACCTCGCCAGCGAAGTGGAGTCCGGGAACTTTTTTAGATTCCAAGGTTTTAGGGTTGATTTCCTTGAGGTCTACCCCGCCCTTGGTCACAAAGGAGCGTGCTAGGGACATCTTGCCGGTAATCTTGATGGGTAGACTTTTCAGCTTATCTATCAATTCTTGCTTTTCCGTCACAGACAATTGCTTGATTTTTTCTGGTAGATCAGCGGATAAGAACTCAGCCACGCGTTCAGGGACTAACCCTTTGAGGGCATTTTTGACTGCCTTTTCGCGATTTTCTGTCAGGTAGGAACTGAGCTCATCGCTGGACATGCCTGGAAGGAAGTCCAAGTGAGCGACTTCACCACCAGAGACAAAGCTGGATAGGCGTAGGGCAGCTGGCCCAGACAAGCCAAAGTGGGTAAAAAGCAGGTCATGGGTAATGACATGCTTGCTATGGCTGAGGGTGACCTCATCCAGGGAAATGCCTTGTAGAGCCTTGTGAGGAAAATCTGTCAAAATGGGGCTTTCAGCAGCCTCCAACTCAGTCACCTGCATCTTGAAATGACGGGCTATCTCATGACCGAAGCCAGTAGAGCCTGTGGATGGATAGGACTTGCCGCCGGTAGTGACAATCAGTTTTGTTGCTGTGAACTCGGTATGGGCTGTTTTGACATGGAAAAGGTCCTCGATTTTCTTGACGGAAACGACTTCGCATCCAGTTCGGATATCCACACCCAACTCTAACATTTTCATTTCTAACGCCTTGATGATGGTCTGAGAGCGGTCTGTCGTAGGGAAGACGCGACCATGGTCTTCGATCTTGAGTTTGACCCCATTTTCCTCGAAAAAGTTGATGATATCCTGGTTGTCAAACTGTGAGAAGACGCTGTAAAGAAAGCGTCCATTGCCAGGAATGCCTTCTAGCAAATCTTCTAGCGTTCCATTGTTGGTGACATTGCAACGTCCGCCGCCTGTTCCAGACAGTTTTTTACCTAAGCGTTTGTTTTTTTCTAAGAGCAATGTGGAATTTCCATAGAAGCAAGAGGAGATGGCAGCCATCATGCCAGCAGGTCCCGCTCCAATAATGATTGTATCATATGTTTTCATGCTCTCATTTTACCATAAATTTGACAGGGGTAGGTGGTTGTGGTAAGATTTTAATGATAGAAAACTTCAAGAAAATCAAGCTATTGAGGATATTATGGGAATTGAAAAAACAGTCAGCGAACTTGCTGAGATTTTAGGAGTTAGCCGACAGGCCATGAACAATCGTGTCAAGTCGCTTCCAGAAGAATTTGTTGAAAAAAATGAAAAAGGTGTGACAGTTGTTAATCGAGATGGTTTGGTTAAATTGGAAGAAATTTATAAGACCACCATTTTTGAAGACGAACCGGTCAGTGAGGAAGTCAAGTACCGTGAGCTGATGGAGATTTTGGTAGATGAAAAGAATGCTGAGATTATTCGTCTATACGATCAACTGAAAGCCAAAGACAAACAATTGTCTGAAAAAGATGAGCAGCTTAAGGTTAAAGATGTTCAGATTTCTGAAAAAGACAAGCAGTTAGACCAACAACAGCAATTAACTCTTAAAGCCATGGCTGATAAGGAAACTCTTAAACTGGAGTTGGATCAAGCTAAGGCTCAAGTGGAAGAAAAAGAAAACAAGGGCTTTTTTGCAAGACTATTTGGAAAATAAACTTGGGATTTCTCAAGTTTTTATTCTTGTTTTTGTCAATAATTAGTGATAAAATAAAGAAAAACAGAAAGAAGGAACATGTCATGGGTTTATTGGTAGAAGGTAAGTGGGTTGATCAGTGGTACGATACCAAGAAAACAGGTGGTCGTTTTGTAAGAACGGAAGCTCAATTCCGCAATTGGATCACAGCAGATGGCTCTGCAGGACCGACTGGTCAAGTGGGTTATCAGGCAGAAGCAGGTCGCTACCATCTTTATGTCTCTCTGGCCTGTCCTTGGGCTAGTCGCACACTCATTATGCGATCCCTTAAGGGCTTAGAGGACATGATTTCTGTGTCCATCGTGCATCCGCTCATGCTGGAAAATGGCTGGACCTTTGAAGAGGGATCGGGAGTTATTGGAGACCCCGTCTTTCAGGCGGACTATATGTACCAAGTTTACACAGCTGTCAAGCCTGACTATACAGGGCGCGTGACGGTACCAGTTCTCTTTGATAAAAAGACCAAGACCATCGTCAGCAATGAATCTTCCGAAATCATTCGCATGCTCAACTCCGCTTTTGATGGCATTGGCGCAAAAGAAGGGGACTATGTTCCGGCTGAGCACTTGCAAGAAATTGATGAAGTCAATGACTTTGTTTACCACCGTGTCAACAATGGTGTCTACAAAGCGGGTTTTGCCACTAAGCAAGATGTTTACGAAGAAGAAGTGAGCAAGCTCTTTGAGGCACTTGACCAATTGGAAGTTCGGTTGCAAGGACAAGATTACCTGGTCGGAAACCGTTTGACCGAGGTCGATATCCGTCTTTTCACCACCCTTGTACGTTTCGATGCCGTCTACTTTGGTCATTTCAAATGCAATCTCAGAGCCTTGACCAGCTATCCAAATCTTTGGGCTTACACCAAACGCATTGACAATTTGCCAGGTATTGCTGAAACGGTTAATTTTGACCATATCAAAGAACATTATTATGGCAGTCACAAAACCATCAACCCAACGGGAGTTGTACCGATGGGGCCAGTGTTGGATTGGGTGGAATGAAAATGAATCAGAGATATAAGATTCTTTGATACATTCAGAAACTTTTACAAAAAAAGGAACAAGCATGTCGGATTCGAAACTTGTTCCTTTTTTGCATTTTCAATTTATTTCTTCTTACCTGAAAGAAGGAGATTTTCTAGGATTTTCAAAAATTCTTTGGCGACTGGTGATTGGTTGCTCTGCTTTTTCCAAATGACCTGGAATGGGTCTTGGATGTCTTCTTGAAGTCTGACAAAAGCAAGTTGACTATGGTCGTAATCTGTCGGCACAATGCCATCCAGACAGAGTGCTATTCCAACACCAGCTTTGACCAATAGCGAGGCGTTATAAAGGAGGTTGTAGGTTGCGACGATGCGATAGTCTCCGAGGCCAGCCAAGTCTTTGGAATCATTATTGGATTGAGAAGATACAATCAGGGGATAATGAATGATGTCATGAAGCTTTGGTTTATCGATCTTTGTCAAGGGGTGGTTTTTTGGTACCAGTACGCCCCAGGCATCACGATTTTGGAGTGCGATTTGACTATACTTTCTCTCATCAAAGGGACCAAAAGTTACACCGATATCAAAGAGTCCCTGATCCAAGTATTCTTGTACAAAGTCAGCATTTCCGCTGCGAAGGTGTACCTTTGTTTCTGGGTAGTTCTCGGTCAGTTCTTTCACAGCTTTGGCAATGATGTCAAGAGATTGACTTTCGGCTACTCCGATATAGATTTCTCCTGAAATGGAGTCTGTCCGTTTGATATTGTTCTCGGTTTTATTGACCAGTGCTAGGATTTCGATGGCACGATTGTAAAGGTAGCGACCGTCCTCAGTTAGTTGGATTTCCCTACTTCCACGGTAGAAGAGGATGGTTTCTAATTCTTCTTCCAAGTCCTTGATTTGTCTGGACAGGGTGGGTTGGGTCACATGTAGAGCCTGTGCAGCGTTTGAAATGGATTTAGTTTGAACAATGGTGACGAAATACTGTAGAACGCGAATATCCATGTGTATGCCTTTCAAAAATCTTTTTTTCTTATTATAGCACATTATACCTTTTGGGCATATTGTATATAAAAAACAGGTGTTTGATTATGGGTCGAAACAGGTCTATAATGAATCTTGTAGAACAAAAGAAAAGGAGTCAAGCAAATGGCTGAACAATTAAAACTAACAAAAGAATGGGATAAGGTTTTTCCACTTAGCGAGAAGGTTGACCATAAAAAAGTAACCTTTACAAATCATTTCGGAATTACCTTAGCAGCTGATATGTATATTCCAAAAGATGCAATAAATAAACTTCCTGCCTTTGCGGTAGCTGGTCCCTTTGGGGCAGTTAAAGAACAATCATCTGGACTTTATGCCCAAGAAATGGCGGAGCGTGGCTATTTAACTATTGCTTTTGATCCATCCTTTACAGGTGAATCAGGTGGAGTTCCTCGCTATATGCAATCTCCAGATATCAATACAGAAGATTTTCAAGCAGCAGTTGACTTCTTAACGCCACAAGAAAATGTGGATGCGGACAGAATCGGTATCATCGGTATCTGTGGCTGGGGTGGTATCGCCATCAATGCAGCTGCAATCGATCCTCGCATCAAGCTGACTGTAGCTTCAACCATGTATGACATGTCACGTGTGGCAGGGAATAGCTACTTCGATAGCCAGGACAATGAAGAGGCTCGTTACCAAGCACGTCTTGCCCTCGCCAAACAACGGACAGAAGATACCCAAACTGGAACCTATGCTCTTTCTGGTGGTGTTGTAGACCCATTGCCAGCAGATGCACCACAGTTTGTGAAAGACTATTATGCTTATTACAAAGAAGCTCGTGGTTACCATGCACGCAGTCTCAACTCAAACGATGGCTGGGCTATCCAATCAAACACCAGTTTTTCAAATACACGCTTCCTTTACTACAGCCATGAAATCCGTTCAGCGGTGCTGGTTGTTCATGGAAGTGAGGCCCATTCTTACTATTTCGGGAAAGATACCTTTGACAAACTGGCAGGTGACAATAAGCAAATGATTACCGTTGAAGGAGCTAGTCATACAGACCTTTACGACCAAAAAGACATCATCCCATTTGATGAGATTGAGGCTTTTGCAAAAAATAATTTATAAAAGATACCCTTAGAATAAGACGATTGGAGAGGAAATGGATTTGAATATCAAAAACTTTATCGAAACTGGGCAAGTGATCAAAAGTGGTGCTGCAGTCTATGAGTACATTCATGAAATAACAGCTGAAACCTTGCCCCTTGTTGAGGAATTAAATACGAACCTGCAAACCACAGCATCAAAAAAAGCCTTGTTGGAAAAAATCATGGGTAAGAAATTGGATGACTCCACTTCTGTCGCCCTACCTTTTCGTACAGATTTTGGGCGTCACATCTCCATTGGTAAGGAAGTCTTTATCAACACAGATGTCCTGATGGTTGATTTGGGGTCCATTACCATTGAGGATAAGGTCTTGATTGGTTCGCGGGCTATGCTCATCTCAGTCAATCATCCACAAGAACCCGAACTTCGACGTGGCCTCATCTTAAAGCCTGTTCACATCAAGAAAAATGCTTGGATTGGAGAAGGAGCCACCATTTTGCCAGGTGTAACGGTTGGTGAAAATGCCATTGTTGGTGCTGGCAGTCTGGTCACAAAAGATGTACCGGACAATGCAACAGTTGTCGGAGTTCCAGCTAAGGTCATTAAGCAGGATTAAGGCAAGAAATGGGAGCACCTCAGATTCTCTTAGATGGTCGAAATAATAAAAAAGAAGTCTGTAAGCAAACTTCTTTTCATTTTCTTAATAATATTCCCCTTGGCGGAAGTTCCAAGAGTTGAAGTGGTCAGACAAGTGCATCATGATTTTATTGATGTCTAAACCTTTACGGATGACAACTGGGCATGGCTCGATAGAGCGGCTGCCAGGACCTTGCTCTGGAATCAACTTACCATCGGTATCCACCATAGAGACCATCACACCCTGCTCATAGCGGGTTTCGATCGTTTTGTCTGGTTGGATAGAGGTTACGTAGTCGTCGGCTTCAATAACCAAGTCTACCATAGACTCGATACGCTCGCCGATTCCTTCAACCTTACCGCGGTTGCCTTTACCAGATGGGTTGGCAGAAGAAGCATAGACCATGCGGCCCTCTTTTTCCCACATTTCCTTGGCGATTTGCTCACCAGCTACACCAAACTTGATAACGAAACAAGAAGTGCCACGAACGTCGGTCATCAGCTCTTCACGGCCATCACCGTAGGCCTGCAATCTCGCATAAGCCTCAGGTTTCCAAGGGAGGATACAACCGAGGAGGATGTCCTCATCCCAGTGTGTTTGGTAGAAGGCATCAATTTCTGGTGTCATCTGGGCCAAGTCGCGCAATTCTTCCATGCTACCGCAGAGGACAACACCGGGTTTGTTGCGCTTGCGGTCTTTGGCTTCAAACTTACGCTCTAGCCCCGCCTTATCAGCTGTCATTATGATATAGCCGACCTTGGTTGGGCAGACAAGCACCCCGCCTTCTTTTTTGATTGCCTCCAATCCTTCTTGTGAAAGATTGCCGTCCCATTGGATGTGTTTTGTCATAGCATGCTCCTTGTTTAAATTTTCAGATAATTCAATTATATCAGAATTTTTTGAAAAAACAACCTGTTGTTTCTATGATTTGATTGCCAATCAGGCTTGATTTCTCAAAAAGAATGTGGGAAACTAGGACTATGAAACGTATCTACATGGAATGGAAAACCTTATACCAACAGTTTGACCGGATTTTACTTTTATTTGCAGTAGCTTTTGCGACTGTAGAGGTGGTTTGGGTACCGCTAAATTCATGGTTATCGGAAATTCTGTTAGAGATGACTGGTTACGCTTATCTATCGCCGACAAATGTCTTGGCAGTTCTAGCTGCCAAGTGGTGGGTGACAGTGCTATTTCTTCTTTTGGTCTTGTCCAACCTAGTCTTGGTTTATCTGGAAATCGGACTATTGACGGTCGGTCTGATGAGGATACTAGAGCAAGAAGAAGGTTTGTCTTCTTATTTTTCTCATCTTCTGGGGGAGCTAAAGCGAATCTTCAAGCAGATGTCGGTGGTGAAAATCGTCTATGTTCTTCTTTACTCTGCAGTCTTCTTTCCTTTTTTGCGAAAGGTGGTCGGCATCTACTATGTCAATAAGCTGGTTGTTCCGCAGTTTATCCTCGACTACCTAGCTAAGAATCAATTTGTTGCTCTTGGCATGACAGTTGCCTTATTAGCCTTTTTCTGGCTGGCGGCGAGATTGATTTATAGCCTTCCTCTGATTTACAAAGATGGGGTATCTGTAAAGCGAGCCATTGCTTCTTCTTTCCAGAAGACAAGGGAAAAAGGAGTCTGGAAATCCTATTTTAAACTCCTTGGGATGGTAACGCGGACTATTGTGGCTTTTGTGGTTGTAGGTGCAGGGATTTACTTCATGCAGATTGCAGCCGATAGGTGGACTGAGGGAATAGCTTTTTATCAGGCCTTGTTTCATGTGGTGTTGCTCTATCTTTTTTACTATGGGATTCTTTCTCTATTTTTGTTGAAATTTATCTCTTACAGTACCGAGTCAGAGCTTCCGATGCCGCACCAGCAACAGTTACACCATGGCATGCGCTTGGGAATTTTATTGTTAGCTAGTCTTTACTTCGGTGTACAGGCCTTTGTCTTTCTTTATTATCCTTTTGAAGATTTGCCAGTTACCATTTCTCATCGTGGGGTGGATATGGAAAATGGGGTGCAAAATACCATTGATTCTCTGGAAAAAACATCTCAATTGAAGCCGGATTACATCGAGATGGATGTGCAGGAAACCAAGGATGGGCTGTTTGTGGTCATGCATGATACAGATTTAAAGGCCTTGACAGGGCATGAAGGTGGGACGCATGATTACACTTTGGCGGAGCTGACGCAGATGATGGCTTCAGAAAATGGTCAATCGAGTCCGGTGCCCTCTTTTGATGAGTATTTGCAGGTTTCAGAAAATCTCCAGCAGAGATTACTGGTCGAGATAAAGACGTCCAAGGCAGACTCCCCTCAGTTCATGCAGCATTTTTTGCAAACCTATGGGAAGCGCTTGGTAGCGGGAGGTCATCAGATGCAATCCTTGGACTATGATGTGGTTGAGGCTGTGAAAAAATTTGATGACAAGCTCTTGGCAGCCTTTATCTTACCTTTTAATTCCATCTATCCGACAACTGTGGCAGATGGGTATACCATGGAATACAGTTCCTTGGATCAGTCCTTTGTTCTCAAATCTTGGATTCGAAAGAAACTTGTCTATGCTTGGACGCCCAATAGCGAAGATAGTATGATGAGGATGTTGCAGCTTCAGGTAGATGGGATTATTACCGATAATCTTCAGGAATTACAGGCAACGATGCAAGACTTTACGGACCATCAATCTTATGCAGATATGATCTTTTTGCAGCTGCATCTCTTATTTTTACAATTTTAAAAGAGGCTGGGCAAAAAGTAGCTTCAGAAAAGAAAAAACGAGCATTTCCGCAGTTGGAGATGCTCGTTTCCCTATGTCATGGTTTATAATTATAATAACGACAAAACAACTAGAAAGCCATGATCATGTATAAAACCACACAGTGATTTCTGTCTTGAAGATGATCAAGATGAAAAAATCACTGTGTGGTTTTTGAGTATTTGAATTTTTAGGGTCGAGATTCTTAGCCAATTTTGTTAGATTCATGCTCATGAATAGGAAGCCGATCTCCGTTTGGACGGCTTGATTGCCTCTGACATGAACCCTGCGCACGCCAAAAACACTCTTCAATCGGCCAAAAACGGGTTCGACATCTGTCTTTCGTTTGGCATAGATTCGAGAGCCTTCTTCGCTATGTAATTCTTCCTTGATGAGTTCTTTAAAGTAATTCCAAGTTGGATTGTAATGGATTTGTTTCTGGCGACCACTTTCTGTTTTGGAAAGTTTTTCTAACTCTTCTGTGCCTTGTATTGTATCCGCTTCGTAGATTTTAAAGTCACGTTTAAATCCGTACTTGTCAGTTCGACGAGAGTAATTCTTAAAGGAATACACAACTCCGTCTGGTTTAATAAACCGGTCAGTCTCTTCAAGGTAGTCCCAATTACTTGGGTTAGTAGAACTGTTCTTATATTTCTTCGTCAATTCCTTCTGGTACATGCCATAGGGAATTAGAGGGGTCTTATCCAACTCATCAATGATAAAACTATAATTCTCCTCACTGCCATAACCGGCATCTGCGACAATGTTTTGGAACAAGTCTAAGGTTTGAATGGATTGGAGAAATGGTTTTAGGGTTCGGGTGTCCGTTGGATTTGGAAATATATCATAGGCAAGTACATATTGACCATTGGTGGCAGCTTGAACATTATAGCCAGGTTTGAGCTGACCGTTCATCATGTGATCTTCTTTCATTCGCATAAAAGTAGCGTCATGATCCGTTTTGGAGAAAGAGTTACGCTCTTTTAGAATTTCTCTAGCCTCTTCATAACGCTGTTTACGAGGAAGATAATCATTTTTTAGTTGCCTACGAATTTTCTTTAGTCTGCGGCGTTTCTGTTTATTAGCAGAACCACCCTTAATGACTATTGGTTCTTGTTCAATAGCCTTCTCAACTTCAGCTAAGGCTTCCTCAGTTTTTTCAAGCAATTCTTCCAAACCTTGGCTGGTTTCACGTTCTTCTTTAGACAGGGCTATGTTCACACTCTCTTGAACTAGCTGGTCATAGAGTTCTGAAATTTTTCCGTTTAGTGCCTCTTCGTATTTATCAACAGCTCTTTTCCAAGTAAAAGAGTAGAGATTGGCATCAGCTTCTAGCTTCGTGCCATCGATAAAGAGAGCATCATCTTCAATCATGCCATTCTCACGCATGAGGAGGGTGAAATAAATAAAGGTGGTCTTAATTAGGTTATTGGCATGTTTACTAGAACGAAAATTATTGATGGTTTTGTAGCTGACGTAGGTGTCCTGGCTCAACCATTTCATGGGAATGACTTCTTCATTCATCTGAACTATTTTGCGACCAGAAAAGACCTGGCGGGCATAAGCAAAGAGCGTCATCTTCAAAAGCATAGCCGGATGAAAGGCAGGACGACCTGTGTGTGACGTTTCTTCAAGCAAAATATGATTCGGAATACTGTCCACAAAGAGACTAATCAATCTAACCTCATGATTCAGAGGAAAATCGTAGGCAAGATTTAGTTCCAAACTCAATTGATTTGTGTTATACTCTTTATACATGATCATGGCTTTCTAGTTGTTTTGTCGTTATTATAATTATAAACCATGACATAGGGAAACGAGCATCTCCAACTGTGGAAATGCTCGTTTTTTCTATTCTGAAGCTACTTTTTGCCCAGCCTCTTTGTATCTCATTAAAATGGTAATTTGCCTGCGAAGGCTCCCATTGATTTTTGAGTGGCATCATCGATTTTCCCAAGAGCCTGGTTGATGGCCTGGATGGTCATATCTTGCAAGGTTTCCACATCATCCGCATCTACCACTTCTGGTTTGAAATCGATTGAGACCAATTTTTTATCACCTGTAAAGGTTGCTGTCACCAAATCTTGAGCAGAAGTACCAGTGAAAGAAGTAGCGGCTAGTTCAGCTTGTTTCTGTTCCATCTGTTTTTGAAGCTTTTGAGCCTGCTTCATCATATTTTGCATATTCATCATAAGAATTGTTCTCCTTAAATCATCTGATGTTTTTATTATACCATGATTTTTCGGATAGACCAATTACCATCTTAGCCAAGCAATCAAGTTTGAAAATTGTTCTCATTTTTGCTACAATTTAACTACTGTTTTTTTAGAAAATTATGCAGTAATTATAGGAGAATTTATGAAACAATCAGCTTTAGTGCGATATGGTGCGATTGGGCTCATGCTTTTTGCGCTCTTTTTTGGGGCAGGCAATCTAATCTATCCAGCTTTTTTAGGAATTTATTCAGGTCAGCAGTTCTGGTGGGCTATTTTAGGCTTCTGTTTGACAGCCGTAACCCTTCCTTTATTAGGGGTGGTAGCCATTGCTTATACAGGGACAGAGGATGCTGAGAGCATTGCTCGCCCTATTTCCAAGCATTTTGCACTCTTCTTTTCCATTGCGCTTTACCTCTCTATCGGTCCGTTCTTTGCGATTCCTAGGACGGGTGCGACTTCTTATTCTATCGGTATTGAGCCTGTCTTTGGCTCGTCGATCTGGGTAAAAGTCCTTTATGCCGTGGTCTTCTTTGGTTTATCTTATTGGCTAGCGATTAAGCCGAGCAAGATGGTAGAACGAATCGGAAAATATATCACACCTGCTCTATTATTGGTCATTGGTCTTTTAGTTGCTGCCTCTTTCATCCATCCAGCAGGAGGCTTGGGTCAGGCTCATAATGCAGGTCCTTCTACCAGTGTAGCTTTTGCGGATTTCCCCCTAGTGGCTGGTTTGATTCAGGGATATGGTACGATGGATGCACTGGCTTCCTTGGCTTTTTCTATCGTGGTGATCAATTCTGTGAAGATGTTTGGCGTCAAAGATAATCGCGAGATTGCAAAAGTAACCATTATGTCCGGTGTGATTGCAGTTGGATTGTTAGCAGTGATCTATATTTTTGTGGCTCGTATTGGTGCGACCTCTCAGAGCCTCTTCGCCTTTTCGGATGGAAGTTTCCTTTTGGGAGAACAAGCTATTGATGGCGGTCATGTCTTGAGCCAAGCCTCTCTCTTTTATTTGGGAAATGCAGGTCGTGCGGTTTTGAGTGCTATTGTTTTCTTAGCTTGTCTAACAACATCGACTGGATTAATCAGTGCCTGTGCAGAATACTTCAATAAAATCTGTCCAAAGATTTCTCATCTAGTATGGGCGACAATCTTTACTGTGATTGCTACCAGCCTTTACTTTATTGGTTTGTCCGAAATCATCAGCTGGTCAGTTCCAGTCTTGTATCTCTTGTATCCACTGACAGTTGTGATTATTTTCTTGTCATTGGCGCGCTCCCTATTTGCAGGCGGTACACGCGTTTATCAGACCACGATTGCCTTTACAATGGTTGCGGCCGTCTACGATGCGCTATCGACCTTCTCTGCTATGACAGGCTTTTTCACCATGCCAGCAGCAGTGACAAACTTCTTTACAAAAACCTTGCCACTTGGTCAGTATACAATGGGCTGGATTCCACTTGCCGTTACCGGTTTTGTGCTTGGTTTTGTCTGGCATAAGGCAGCTAAAAAATAAATAAATGTCAAGCTATCTATCTTTGAATAGATGGTTTTTTTGATATTCTTAAAAATTTTTAATATATTAATCTATTTTATCTTGACGACTGCTACTGAAAGCAGTATAATAAAAGAAAAACTGGTTATAACCACTTAAAAGGAGGGTTTTATGTTCCACTTACCAAAAGAAGAATTAGAAGCATTGGGTGCTATCATCACGGTACCTGAAATATACCAGCAACCAGAACTATGGCGACAAGCCTATGACCTCTATGCTGAAAAAATGGACAGCATTAAGGAGTTTTTGGCAGCAATCCAAGTCAAGCATGAACATGTTCAAGTGATTTTTACGGGTGCTGGAACTTCAGAGTTTGTTGGTCAAAGCATCAGCAATCATCTCAATCAAGTTAATGATCTGAAGAAAATCCGTTTCTCATCTGTTGGCTCCATTGAATTGGTTAGTCGCCCACAGGACTATTTGCAGGTAGATATTCCAACGATTTTGGTGTCCTTTGCCCGTAGTGGCAATTCCCCTGAAAGTTTAGCAGCAGTAGAAAACGCTAAAGCCTTGGTTGACGAACTTTATCAGGTGACCATTACCTGTGCAGAAGATGGACAATTGGCTCAAGCGGCTCAAGGGGATGATCGCAACTTGTTGTTGTTGCAACCAGCTGGCTCAAATGATAAGGGATTTGCCATGACAGGAAGCTATTCTTGTATGTCATTGACAGCTCTCCTAGTTTTCTCCAGTATTTCGGAGGAAGATAAGGTATCTCATGTGGACACCATTATCCGACTAGGACAGGATGTACTAGACCGGGAAGACTATGTGCAAGAGCTAGTGGATCTTGATTTTGATCGTGTGATTTATCTAGGAGCAGGTGGTTTCTATGGCTTGTCTCATGAGTCTCAGTTGAAAATTTTAGAGTTGACTGCTGGTAAAATAGCGACTATGTATGAGACACCCCTTGGTTTCCGTCATGGACCAAAATCCTTGATTAATGAAAATACCATCGTAATTGAATATATTTCAAACGATGCCTATACTAAACGCTATGATGTCGATCTTCTCAACGAAGTACAGACAGATGGCATTGCTCGTCGAATAGTGGCTCTTTCATCCAGTCCGATTGAGAATACCGAGGCTCCTACTTTTATCCTAGAGACCGGAGGACAGGATTTACCAGACGCCTTCTTAGCATTCCCATATATCCTCTTTGCACAAACCTTCGCTTTGATGACAGCTATAAAATGCCAGAATCTTCCAGATACACCATCACCAACTGGAACTGTCAATCGGGTCGTTCAAGGTGTGACCATTTACCCTCTTTGATCTGCAGGGAACTGTTTTACGGAAATATTCCAGTTTTCAGAGTAAAATCTTGATAAGAAATTAAATCGCTAAGTTTATCAAGTTTGTATTTAAGGTGAACAAAATAAATAGTTACTAAGGTATTTGAAGTCATATATTCTGACCAAACTTTTCTCGGTCCATTCTGAGGGGAAAAGGATTATAATAGACCAAAATATGAGTTCATCTTTTAAAATAGAATTTATCCATTTTGATAACATCTAATCTCAAAGGGTTTAAAAAACAGAGTTTGCTTTCATTGCAAACTCTGTTTTTTAGTCTATTTTTTTAATATTAACTTGTTCTAATAACTGTTCTACAATTTCCCGTCTGGCAATCCCAACTCCAGTCTCCATAGCATTGGCTGTACCACTAGCGATAGCATAGCGAATAATATTTTCATCTGACAGATGATTTTTAAATGCATAAATTGCTCCTGCCACAGTAGAATCACCGGATCCAGTTGGGTTAACCAATTGAATGCTGGGAGCGGTGACATCATACAAGTGGCCATTAAATTGGGCAATAGCACCCTGTTCACCACAGGAGACTAAAGTATACGGAATTGGAGACGGATTTTTTTTCAGATAATCAATTACTTCTTGTTTCTTTGAAATTTTTAACCCTGTCAACTGACCAAACTCTTCCATATTTGGTTTGATAAAGTCTGGAAAAGAAGTTGATTGACCAAAAATATTCTGTAGAGCGGCTCGAGAAAAGTCAGCTAGAATTTTTGTATTGGGATTCGCTTCTTTTCGCAGTAATTGAATTAAATCATTGTAGAAATACTTATCATCGGAGTAAACAGAACCATTTATAGAAATAATTTCAATTTTTTTCTCTTTGATAATTTTTAGTATCTCAGAAAAAATTTTCTCTTTCATATCTGAAGAAACTTTAGGACCAGTCTCGACAATTTCTGTATGTACATTGTCATCGTGCATAATCGTGATGGCATGTCTGGTTTCAGCTTCAATCGGGATATAAATGGATTCAAACTCTTCGACTTCCAGTAGTTTTTTGAAAAAATTACCGCAAAGGCCACCGACTAATGAGAGCGAACTGGCATTTTCACCTAGATAGGATAAAGCTCGGGAGCAATTAATTCCCTTTCCGGCAGCCATAATCGTGGAATTATTGAAACGATTATGTGTTCCTAGAGCAAAACTAGGTTCAAAATATAGTAAATCAATTGAGGGGTTTAAAGTTATAATCAAGACCATTCGCAGATACCTTTCTTTTAATGTTAATTGATAACATTAGTGTATTGCTGATAATGTTGCTTAGTGATGTTATCTAACCCTGAGTCGGAAATAATAGCGTCTAATTGGTTTGCTTTTCCAAAAATATAGGAATCGCTGATTCCAAATTTAGAATGATCTGCCAAGAGATAGACTTTTTTTGATTGAAGCATGGCGGTCGTCTGCAGTCGACCACTAAAAGGTGAGAATGTAGTCAGACTATCATCGATCAGCCCATTAGTAGCCAAAAAAGCATAGTCGATAAAGAAGTCTTTGACCAATCTCTCAGCATGCTCGCCGTGGAACTCTTCTGATTTAGATACAAATTCGCCCCCGGTTAACAAAATATTATCAAAGTGATTGTCAGCCAACCAATTAAAGGTAAATAAGCTATTTGTAATAATATGCTTATGATTATTTTTTAGACATTTGGCTAGAGCTAATATAGTAGTTCCAGCTCCAAGATAGATAACGCTGTTCGGCTCGATTAAATCAGCAGCAAGTTTTGCAATATGTTCCTTTTCTTGAGGGAAGAGAAGTCGTTTTTCATCAGTTGTCCGTACTTTAAAAGTAAGTCTTCTGACCCCCCCATGTTCTTTGATGACCGCGTTTTCCTTACTTAGTTCGGTAATATCCCTGCGGACTGTCATAGTAGAAACCTCTAATGCGTCAGCTAGCTCCTGATACGTAATGACCTCAGACTTTTGTAGCATTTGCAAAATTTTGATTTTCCGATTGATTTTCAAAACAGGTTATTCCTTTCAGGTACTTAGATTACTCTATCATCATATCATATTATTAGAAAAGAAACATATAAAACGACATCTAACAAATAAATAACAAAAATTAACAGAAAATATCATTGAAAGCGTTGACAACGATGAGAAAAACATTTATAATCACATTATAACAAAAAATAACAAAAAATTAACAAAAAATAACACATTTTTTCAAAGGAGTGCTATATGTATAAAATGATGTTACAGGCAGAATTGATTGACTTGAATTATCATGCTTCAAATCATAGTGACTTGTTTCAGATCATTGGAAAGAATTTGCTAGAAAAGGATTATGTGAGGGAGAATTATTTGTCGGCCCTCTTAGATAGGGAGAGTCATTTTCCGACAGGCTTAAAAACAAAATTTTTGAATATCGCCCTACCCCATACGGATCCTGAAGTCATCAAAAAACCATTTATATATATTGTTAGAATTGATAATCCCATTACGATGTTACAGATGGGAGACAATTCCGAGATGCTTTGTCAGAACTTTCTCTTCTTAGGAATCAAAGATCCAAAAGCTCAGGTGGGATTACTGGCCCGACTGATGGAACTTTTTTCACAAGAAACATTTGTTAATCAGTTTGCCCAAACTGAAAATGAAACAGATATGTTTCATTTGTTAGATCAAAATTTATAAAATTTTTTAAGGAGGCCAAAAAATGGCAAGAAAACTTATCGTAGCATGTGGGAGTGGTGTAGCAACTAGTACAACCATCGCGGAAAAAATAAAATCTCGTTTTGAGGATGATGGAATCAATTATCCTGTTGAGGCTGTTGACTACAAGTCGATTATGGGGGAGTTGCCTCACGCTAGTATCTATGTTTACATTGCTATGCCAGAGCAAGAAGTTTTGGATGAAGCAGAACGCTTAGGTGTAGATGTCTTTCCAGGGGTACCCTTCCTGACTAGCATGGGAGTAGACGATGTTTACGAGAGGATTGTAGAGGCTACTAAAAAATAACCTTCTAACAGTCTTAAATGAAAAGGCACTAAAAATGTTTTGAAATAGATAGATTTGCTTGTGTACAAGGACACAGCGTCAAATTTTTATTTTCATCTCATTTTTAACGGTCTTTGTATCTTATTTAAAGGAGAAAAGATTATGGAAATCTTTCAAAATATTATCCAGTGGATATTAGATTTAGGATCTGCGATTTTTGTTCCACTGATTATCTTTGTTCTTGGATTGCTGGTGGGAATGAATGTTAAAAAAGCCTTTCTTTCAGCCATCACTCTTGGTGTTGCTTTCTCGGGTATGGGAATGATTATTGGCTACATGTCCAATGCGGTGTCACCTGCTTCAGAAGCACTAGCTCTCAATACTGGTATTTCTCTCCCAGCTCTTGATCTTGGTTGGACTGGTGCGGCAAGTATTGTTTGGTCATGGGGTTATGCCTTTACCTTCTTTGCAGTTCAAATTATTATCAATATTATCATGCTGAGTTTCAACTGGACCAAAACCCTCAATGTGGACATGTGGAATGTCTGGGGTAAAGCTCTAACTGGTTACCTAGTCTACTATGTTAGCGGTCATCTATGGGCTGGTTTCTTAGTAGCAGCGCTTCAGGTCGTTTTGGAGTTGAAGTTAGGAGATATGTTCCAGAAACATATTGAAGACTTGACCGGCATTCCTATGGTTACCGTAACACACTGTATGAATCTCTCTGCTGTCTTCATGTTACCTGTCAATAAGTTAATGGATAAGATTCCCTTTCTTAACAAAAAAGCAGATACCAATGCTTTGCGTAAAAAATTAGGTATCTTCTCTGAGAACTCAGTAATGGGCTTTATCATTGGTATCTTACTTGGATTTGCCGGAGCCTACTCAATCTCAAATTCACTGAATTTGGGTATTCAGGTAGCGACAGCCATGGCCCTCTTCCCAATGGTAAGTAAGCTTTTCATGCAGTCTCTCTCACCATTAGCTGACGCCATGAGTGAATTCATGAAAAAACGGTTCAACGACCGAGAAGTCTACATTGGGATGGACTGGCCACTTCTTGCGGGTCGTTCAGAAGTTTGGGTAACTTTGATTCTCATGGTACCATTCTTCATCGGCTACTCACTCATCTTGCCAGGAAACACAGTGCTACCAATTGCTGGTGTCCTCAATTATTCTATCGCAGTTGGAGGTCTCTTACTGACTGGCGGGAATTTGGCTCGGATGATGATTCTAGGATTAGTTTATCTACCACTCTATCTATACAGTGCAACCTATTTTGCACCAATTTTGACAGGTCTTGCTAATGCGACCAAATCAGTTGATGTTGCACCTGGAAAGTTGATTACTTGGTCAACACTGGAAGCTCCTGAATTGAGAATCCTCTTTGCAGAAACCTTCAATGGAAATTTCTTAGCGATTGGAGGGGCGGTTGCCTTCTTGTTACTCTTTGTCTGGCTTTATAAAACAATGATGTCTCAAGAAGTTCCGTCAAAACGCTATGAAAACTAATAAGAGTCTATGGTTATTTCTTCTATTTGTTGCACTAATTCTCTTTCTACTTGGTCTAAATAGTAGAAATTATCTTTACAATATATTAGCCGTTGCTATCAGCTTCATTGTCTATCGTAACGGTTATGCGACCCTCTTCAAAGAATATGATGACAAACAAGCTGAAAAAAGAAAAAAAGCAGACAAAATTTATACTGCATTACATCAAGGAAGGAAAAAGGTGAATAGTAAATGACAAGTGGAAAAATAATGTTTGAACAAGAGAGACGAGCCATGGCTGAGGCCATTGAGCTAACTTTTTATCGGAAAAATACTAATACGGCTGGTGGGAATTTCTCTTTTAAGACAAGGGATACAAGAGGGAAAGAATTCATCATCATGACTCCATCAATGATGTCAGAAGCTTATCACGGAAAAGTTAGTGCTGCTCAAGTCCTAGTCATTGATCTGGAGAATAGAGAGGTTGTAGCTGGCGAAGGAAAGCCAACACGTGAAATAAATTTACATTTTGCTTGCTATGAAACAAACCCAGATATTAAGTGTGTCTTCCATGCCCACGCGCCCAATGCTATGTTCTGGGCGACTAGTCATTTAGACATGCCCAACTTATCTGAAGCAACTCAAAAGGTCGAATATATCAAGGTCTTAGATTTTGCACCAAACACAACACCAGAATTGGCAGAAATTGTCCGTCAAGAACTGAAGGAAGCAGGCAATAAACTGCCTAAGGAATACTTGTTGGATAGTCATGGGATTTTAGTCTTAACACCTGGTGCTGATGGAGAAGAAGCGTTGAATAAGTCCCTTCAAATCATTGATACCGTGGAGTGGAATGCTGAAATCGCCTACAAACAGACTGTTTTCCAAAAACTTGGTATTCTTGATGGTTACTATTCTAAAGGTAGAAAAATTGGTGACATTGATGATTTGATGAATCGTCGCCCAATCTGGAATCAAGAAAATAAGGACGAGGGATTTGAATAGATATAGTCGAATGAATGAACTTTTGGACTAGGAATTGAGACGCAGGCTGTACTAGAGTACGGCAAGTAGAAAATGACGACGTATCAAAGTTCATTCAAATGACTATAAAAGGATAGGAGGATAGGGAAACCTAACCTCTTTCTTTTCTAAATATGAGAGGAAATAATATGCTATCGAGATTTGAAGAATCAACAATTGTGACAGAATTGTGCCAATTAACCTATGATATGTGGAGCAAGGGTTGGGATGAATACAATGGCGGAAATGTTAGTTGTATTTTAAGAGAAGAAGACTTATATAATCTCCCTAATAGTGAGCAGGTAGAAAGAAGAGTTGAGGTAGATGATATTCCAATGTCCATGGTTGGAAAATACATCCTAATCACTTCTTCAGGTAGTCATTTTCGCAACCTCAAGGAACATGTTGAGCGGGATGCAGGGGTTATAAGGGTAACGGATACAGGTTATGATGTTATTTGGGGGTTTGCAGAAAATCGACGCCCCACTAGCGAGTTCTATATGCATCTTTTAGCCCATGCACAACGGCTTTCTGTCGATCCTGACCATCGGGTTGTAGTTCACAATCATGCACCTAATGCGACAGCCTATTCCTTGGTATCAGAACATGATGATAAATCTTATACCTTACCACTCTGGCGAGTACTAACAGAGAGTATTGTAGTATTTCCAGATGGAGTTGGTATCTTACCTTGGGAGTTACCAGGAACTTTAGAGATTGCCCAACATTCCGTTGAAAAGTTAAGGGAATGCCGCATTGTTGTCTGGGCATTTCATGGTATTTTAGCAACAGGAAAAGATTTTCAGGATTGTTTCGGTTTGATTGAGACGGTCGATAAAGCGGCCATGATTCATCTACAAACCATGGCTATCAAACAATACCAGGGATTGACAGATGAAGATCTTTATGCGGTTTGTCAGGTTTTAAATGTAAGTCCTAGAGAAGGATTTCTAAGACTTTCTCAGTAGGCAAAAAAGAAGCTCAGGCTTCTTTTCAGACTGAAGACAAAGTCCTCGGAATTAGGTTTCTAAGGGCTTTTCTTTGTGAATAGGAGTATAATTAAAGTATCTAGTATGAGGAGGTTTGGCTATGCTTCATAAGGAAAAACCAGATTACAACCGCAATCAATATGGTTTCTATACACTTGATGACCTTGTTCCAATTGATCATTTCCTTCGTCAAGTTGATGAGGTGATTGATTTTAACTTCATTTATGAGTTGGTAGAGGACACCTACTCAACCGATAATGGTCGTCCGAGTTTAGATCCTGTCATGCTGGTTAAAATCCCTCTTATTCAGTGCCTCTATGGTATTCGGTCCATGCGTCAAACTATCAAGGAAATCGAAGTCAATATGGCTTATCGTTGGTTTCTCGGTCTTACTCTCGATGACAGGGTCCCCCACTTCACTACTTATGGGAAGAATTACAGTCGAAGATTCCAAGAAAAAGAGCTCATCTCTGAGATTTTCTCTCGAATTCTCAATCAAACCTTAAGAGCTGGTTTGATTGACCCTTCTGAAATTTTCGTGGATGGAACTCATATCAAAGCTGCGGCGAATAATCACAAGTACACCAAGCAATTAGTGGAACAACAAGCCAAGTTTATGAGTGACCAACTGGAACTTGAGATTGATTTAGATAGGAAAAAACAGGCAAAAAAGTCGCTAAAGCCCGCAGAAAGCGAGGCTAAGGAAAAGAAAGTTTCAACCACAGACCCAGAGAGCGGTTGGTTTCATAAGGGTGAGCATAAGGAAGTATTTGCCTATTCTGCTCAGGTAGCTTGTGATAAGCACGGTTGGGCATTGGCTTATACAGTTGAAGCAGGCAATATTCATGATAGCCAAGCTTTCCCTACTCTATTTTCTAAAATTGAACCCTTTCAACCACACTACCTGATTGCGGATGCCGGCTATAAAACACCAAGTATTGCCAAGTTTCTTCTAGACCAAAATATTACTCCTGTTTTTCCATACACTAGACCTAGAGGAAAGAAAGGGAAACTACGACCAAAAGATTTTATCTACGATGAGTATTTCGACTGTTACCTTTGTCCAGAAAATCAAGAACTAACCTATCGAACAACAACCCGTGAGGGCTATCGTGAATACAAGAGTGATCCTAAAATTTGTGCACAATGTCCTTTACTATCTGTCTGTACAGAAAGCAGAAACCATCAGAAGGTTGTGACGCGTCATATATGGAAAGAGGCCCTTGAGATTTGTGAAGATATCCGACATCAAAAAGGAATGAAGGAGCTTTATCAGAAGCGTAAGGAAACCATTGAACGGCTCTTTGGAACAGCCAAAGAGTACCATAATTTGCGCTATACAAGAGAAAGAGGAAAGTCCAAAATGGAAGATAAGGTTGGACTGACTTTGGCATGTCTTAATATCAAAAAACTGGTGAAAATGATGGCTGGGAAGCCTTTTTATTTTGTCCAAATCTGTCAATTTTCACTACATTTCGCATCATTATTCCGAAAATACAAAAAAAGACAAACCTCAAAAATGAAGTTTGTCTACAATCTGAAAAGAAGCTCAGGCTTCTTTTTTGTATCTATTTTGTATCTATTAATCTCTTGGCAAAAGCATTTTTGACTGGGTTAAATCAACCGAAATAATCCACTCACTGTTGTCTCGAATAGTGATTTCGAAATCAGTGGTGTAGAGAATCAGTCGAATATTAGTTCCTTTCTGGAATTTATAGATGGTTGGTTGTAAGTCCCAGTTAAAAGTCATCCATTCATCCGCTGGAACGGCTTCAACCGTTAGCAGGTCATTTCGGTTTTGTAGGTTGAGGTAGCCTTTAGTGATGACCCGGTAAGGGCTGTCTACAAATGGTAATTCCATGAGATTTTCCTGAGCATGGTAGCGCCCGTTATCGAGGCTAGCACGAGCTTTGAGGCTAGGGATGGGTGCCAGGCGTTTGCTCTGTCCAAAATCTAGGACTTGTGCGGATAAGAGTCCCTTAGCCACGCTTGATTTGACCTTGAGTTGTAATTGCACCGGTCCATTGAGTAGGATGTCTTCTTTGACAGGGATGTCAATGCTAATTTGATTGGCCTTTCCGGCATATAAATCTTGATGAAAAGCTGCATAGGACTTACCGTAGGTAGCAAACGTTTCCTCTTCATAGGCTTGCTGGATGCTGGCGATTTCTTTTCCGAGAGGGAAAACCTCCTTCTTGGCTGCTCCAAAGTCTTTTAGACTAGTCCAAGTTTGGTCAGCGCTGTTATCCTGCCAGATGACAGTTGGGAGCCTATAGTTGTTTTCATAGCCCAGTAGTTTTTGACTGAGGAGGGCATTCATCGACTCTCTGAAATCAATGGATTGCCAGTTGTTCATGTAAACGTGAGCGCCGTTATGTAAAAAGAGGTGCTTGTCAATATGATTTGGTAGAGCATGGAACATATTCCAAACATGGAGTGGTTTGACATTCCAATCCTGAGAGCCGTGAGTGAAAACAACCTGACAAGTGACCTTGTCTGCATGAAGGAGATAGTTGCGGTCATGCCAATATTGATTGTAATCACCTGACTCACGGTCCAGAGCTTGTCTTTCAGCGGACAAGCCTGCTTGGTAGGTCTTTCTTTGGCGAAGAAAATCCCCTGCTTGCAGGCTACGTGAATAGGTTAGGGCGGTCAAACTATCCAAATCTTCACCAGGATAACCACCAGGACTGGTAACCAGTCCGTTTTCTCGGTAGTAATCATACCAGCTAGAAATTCCAGCTTCCGCGATGACAACTTCCAAGCCTGGAACTCCAGTTGTTGCTAAAGCATTGGACATGGTTCCTAGATAGGAGAGCCCACTTGTGGCCACCTTACCATTGGACCAGTCAGCAAGGACAAAAGCTGACCGTGTTTGATCGGTGTAGGCTTTGGTCCGGCCGTTGAGCCAATCAATCACAGCCTTATAGGCATAGACCTGTTGGTAGTCGCCAGAAGTCATATAACCAGTTGAACCCAAGGTGCCGACGCCGGATACATGGATATTCGCAAAGCCTCTAGCTAAGAAATAGTCATTTAATGAATACGAAGAGATGTGAGCCAGTTTCTCAGTTGCTTCAGAGACTAGTAATGCGCGTGTGTCGCCCTCAAGGAGTTCCAAATTAGTTTGTTCTAGTTGGATATTACAAGGAGTTTTTTGAAGCAAGTCCGCTTCCATCTTATGGAGGGCAGCATCACTGGCTGTCTCATTGACACCTTGATGATAGGGGCTATTGGTGATGATAGCTGGGACTCTTAAAGCAGTGGCTTTGGGTCGGATGATAGACACTTTGACTAGGTCTGTCTGTCCTGTTTTAGCTGTATCGACAGGAGTTTCCACATAGACCACTTCGCGGATCACATCCTTTGTTGAAAAAGTTGCCAAGGCTTTCCCGTTAAAGAAGTGATAGTGATTGTCCTCAGCCATCAAATCATCACTAACCAGCTGGTCTACCAGGCTATTTCCAGATTTGGTGCGGGTATTGAGCAGTTGGTAGAGGTTATCAATGACATTACCGAAAGTGATAGGAAAGCCTGATTCCTTGATAAAATCTGAAACATTGCTGTAGTCTACATGTGGAACAAAACCAAGTAACTGCAGGGCAACTTGGTAGAAAATTTGGTCGGTCAAGGCTATATCTGATTGGAAAAAAGTCAGCAAATCCAAGTCCCAGTCTGCAATCAGATTGGATAATGGAATATCCGTATTTTCAATCAAAAAGAAAGACTTACGAACAAAGCTTTCTAAATTTTTCTTGTCTGTATTATCCGGATGGATATCAAAACCCAGCTCCTTTAGCTCCTTGATTTGGATACTTCTGTCTATTTGTATATAAGAAAATTGATTAAAACGCATAATTTCTCCTCAGTTCATGATTCTAATGCCCATTAACCATTATAGCGGATATAAGTAGCTTTGTCTAAAAAAGAAAAAAATGAATTCCTTTTCAAAAAGATGTATAAAAGTTTGTCAAATCGTCCATTTTCCATTAAAATAGAAGAGTACTGATTTTAGGAGTAAGAAATGTTAGAAGAAAAAAATATGATTGTCCCAGCCTTGAGAGTGAATAATCGAAGTGTTAACCAAACCTTTCTAGAAGAAAAATTGGGAATGAAAACGATTTTGGAAGAAGGTCCTTTTGCGGAGTTTGCTGGACATAAGCAAGATAAAAAAGCTAGACTGGTTTTGATTGAATCCCCTTCTATGCGGACACGAGCTGTCAAGGGTCTAAAAAAACTAGCCAACATCACCTTAAAAGTGAAAGATCCAGCAGAAATCGAAAGCCTGCTTGCAGAGGGAGCTCCTTTTAGCAAACTCTATCGTGGGAAAAAGGGTCTGGGTTTTGAAACCAGTATGCCAGAAGGCTACCGTTTTCTCTTGCATAGCGAAGAAAATTCGTCTGATTTACAAGAAATCTTGCCTCCTGTTACCTTTACCAGAGCAAATGACTTTTCGGGTTTGACAGAATTTTTTGTGGAAAAAATTCTCATCAATACACCAAGTCCACAAGCCAGCAAAGATTTCTATCAGAAATTTTTGCCTGAACAAGACGTTGTTGCCTTCCAAGATGCCAAGGATGCGGACTTATTGGCAGCAGCAGATAGCACTTGGGATTTGGATAGCTTACGCGTGCCACTTGCTTCGGATGCGGATTTAGCTACTTTGAAGTCACACTTAAGTGGAGATTTCTTTATCGATAAGAAGGAAACTTTCTTACAGACGACAGATCCAAGTAATATCGAAATTTGGTTTGAAAAATGAGACAAAACATTTTTGACAAAATTCAAGATCAGATAGCAGAAAACCTCTATCTGGGTGCCAGTTTATCCCTATATTCGGATGGGCACTGGCAAAACTATTATTTTGGTCAAAGCCAGGAAGGCCAGCCGACACGAGCTGGTCTTCTTTATGATTTAGCTTCGGTTTCCAAGGTAGTGGGTGTCGGAACTCTGCTTATTTTTTTGCTTCAAGAAGGAAAGATTGATTTGGATTGTCCGTTAAAAAGCTATTATCCTGCTGTTGCGGATGCGAGTCTGACCATTCGGCAGCTAGTCACTCATGCATCTGGAATCAACCCTTTTATCCCCAATCGGGATGAGTTGGATGAGGCTGCTTTGAGAAAAGCCATTAACCAGATTCAAGTGACGGACCAGAAGGCGTTTCACTATACGGATCTTAACTTACTTTTACTCGGTTTCATGCTAGAAGAAATCTACGGTCAATCTCTTGACGAAATTTTGCAGGAGCAGATTTTCAATCCTTGGCAAATGAAGAGAACAAGTTTTGGTCCTGTGGAAGGAGCGGTTCCAACAGTTAAAGAAATACCAGCAGGGATTGTTCATGATCCAAAAGCCAGAGTCTTGGAGCCTCATGCCGGGTCTGCTGGCCTCTTTTCTACCATAGAAGATATGCAGATTTTCCTCCAACATTATCTAGAGGATACTTTTGCGGAGAAACTGACTCAAAATATCAGTTTTTCCAAGGCGCGCTCTGTTGTCTGGAATATTGAGGATGGGGATTGGTTAGACCATACTGGCTATACCGGGCCCTTTATCATGGTCAATCGCAAGGCGCAAAAGGCAGCTATTTTTTTAACCAACCGGACCTACCTTTATGACGATCGAACTCTCTGGATTGCAAAACGGAGAGAGCTACGAGACCTAATCAAGGCTCATCTTTAGGAGAAAATGATGAAATATGCAGTGCTTTTACGAGGAATTAATGTCGGTGGTAAAAATAAAGTCCTTATGAGCCAGTTGCGAGAGCAGGTGCAAAAGCTAGGCTACCAGCAGGTAGAGACCTATATCAATAGCGGGAATCTTTTCTTCGACACGCAAGAACCCTATCCTGAAATCCATCAAAAGTTGAAGCAGTTTTTTGAAGAAAACTATCCTTTCATACAAGCCTTTTCTCTCTTTGACAAGGAAAGTTACCAAGCTGACCTCAATCAGTTACCAGATTGGTGGCAAGAAGACTTGGCCCGAAAAGATGTCCTTTTTTATACAGACCGGGTGGACAAAGAGGAAGCTCAAAGCCGCATCAAGGCTATGCCTTTGAAAAATGAAGTGGTGCATTTTGGACAATTGGGTGTTTACTGGGGGAAATATGATGAGAAGGAATATTTGAAAACAGCCTACCATAAATATTTGATCAAGGAGCCTTATTACAAATGGATTACGATTCGCAATGGAAAAACGTTTGCCAAATTAGCCTCCTATTTATAGAATTAAAAGAGCCAAATACCAAGAGATTGATCAGTTTTTTGAAAACTGATTTTTCCTTTTAAAGAGATGGAGCCCATTTTTCTAGAAACGGTTTTGTCATAATAGCTCCCTATTTGATAAATGCTTGTAATAAAAAACATTCTTTTTTAATTTCCTTGTGATTTTTTTGACGCAATTATTTGATAGTATTGTCTTATCAAAAAATGGAGAAATAAGAAATGAAAAAAGTTTTAGGAAAAGTAAGCTTATTCGCCCTTGTCTTGGCTGGTGGTCTTTTAATGGATCAGTCTGCATCTGCGGATACTTCATATACGATTCAACAGGGTGATTCTTTCTATTTGATTGCCCAAAAATATGGTCTGGATCCAAATACTTTGGCTGCAGCTAACGGTTTGGGCATCTATGATTTGATTGTACCTGGTCAAGTTTTGACAATACCTGGTTACCAAGCACCGGCAACAGTGGTAGAAAATCCGGCACCTGCCGTTGCAAGTTCGACAAGTTCAAGTAACTATACAGTTCAAGCAGGTGATTCCTTCTCTTCTATTGCCGCAACCTACGGGATGGACTTTAATCAGTTGGCAAGCAATAATGGTTTGAACATCTATTCTACTATTGTCCCAGGGCAAATTTTGCAAGTAACTGCACCAGCAGGAACTAGAGCACAAGTGGAAACAACTTCTTCTTACTATTTGCCAGGTTATACTTATGAACCAGGTGTTAACTATCCAGTTGGTCAATGTACTTGGGCTGTTCAAAAGTTGACAGGCTGGGCTGGCGACTGGTGGGGAAATGCTTCGCAGTGGGCTGAGAATGCTTTCCGTGAAGGTTTTGCAGTTGGTACGACACCAGCAGTCGGTGCAATTGCGGTATGGAACGACGGTGGATTCGGTCACGTAGCTTTAGTAACCGGTGTGGATGGAAACAATATTCAAGTATTGGAAGCCAATATCAATGGACGCCAATGGATTGATAATCATCGTGGTTGGTTCAATCCAAATGCAGCTTCTGGTCACCTTTCATATATTTACGCTCCTTAAATATTCAAAACAGCTCGAAAGAGTTGTTTTTTTTGTGCATTATCATTGCAAAATCTGTTTTTCTGTAATAAAATTGACAAATCAAACATTTATAGCCAAATGAATTAGCTTTAGGACTAGGAACTGAGGTGCAGGCAGTACTGGAGTAGGGCAAGCCGATAGTGACAACGTATTGAAGTTAATTCAAAAGGCAATATAAATAAAGGAGACCTATGTCAACTCTTACATCCGTGCTCGCAACCTTAGTTGCCTTGGAGCATTTTTATATTTTTTATCTTGAAACCCTTGCGACTCAATCAAAAACGACTGGCCGTATTTTTAATATGAGCCAGGAAGAATTAGCAAAGCCATCAGTTGATAAACTCTTTAAAAACCAAGGTGTTTACAATGGTCTTATTGCTGTCTGTCTCCTATATGGCCTCTACATTTCAAAGGCTACTGAGTTAGTCGCTTTATTTTTAATTTTTGTTGTGGCAGTAGCACTTTATGGAGCACTGACAACCGATAAGAAAATCCTATTGACTCAGGGTGGCCTGGCTATATTGGCATTGTTTGGTTTATTATTTTGAGAAATGAAAAAGAAGAAATCCGAGGATCTCTTCTTTTGTTTTGTTTATTTAATCAAGTCTGGCACTGATTCGTCCAAAGAAAGCACTTCGTGGAAGACGCGGTGAGTCAATTCCATTTTTTGTTCTTTAGAGAGATACTTAGTATTGACACAGTAGCCTGAGATACGAACGATAACATCTTCGCCGGCCATGATTTTATCATAAACATCTTTCAAGTCCATAACGTTCAAGTTAACGTGCTGACCGCCACCTTCAAAGTAACCATCAAGGATTGTTACCAAGTTGTTAACTTGCTCATCAAATGTTTTACCAAGAGCTTTTGGTGAAACTTGAGTAGTGAGCGAGATACCATCATTGGCATGTTTGAAGTTTAGTTTAGCCAAAGAATTGAGATTTTGCAACCAACCGCCACGTGCTTTAGAAGTTGGGTTAGCACCTGGTGGGAAGAATTCTACTTTAGAAGTGTTGGTTGTGCCATCTTCGTTGAGGAATACACCACGGTGTACTGGAGAGTTAGCCGTTTGTTTTGAGTAGGCAACGTTTGAAGTGATGGTCAAGATTGAAACAGTCGCTTCAGCATTTTTGTAGAGTTTGTGGCGGTTGAGGCGAGTGAAGAATGCTTCCATCAACCATTTAGCGATATCATCTACACGGTCATCATCTTCACCATAACGAGGGAAGTCACCAGTTACTTCATAGTCGTAGATGAAGCCGTCTTCGTCACGAACTGGTTTTACTTGAGCGTATTTGATGGCTGACAATGAGTCAACTGTATTGGCGAAACCACAGATACCGAATCCCATGTTAGCACGCAAGTGAGTTGGCAAGAAGGCCATTTGTACTGCTTCGTAGTTGTACTTATCTGTCATGTAGTGGATGATATTCATGGCATCTACATAGGTGTCCGTCAACCAGTCAAGGGCAATTTCAAAGTTTTTGATAACTGTATCGTAGTCAAAGATTTCAGATTTATCCGGTTCAACGCCATCAAATACTTTGTAGTCTTTGTGTACATCGTCGTAACCGCCGTTCCAACTGGAAAGGAGACCTTTCAATACGTTGACACGAGCACCGAAGTATTGGATGTTGTGGCGTTCGTTTTCGCTTTCTGGATCAAGTGGAGATACACAACATGAGATACAGCTCATTTCGCCGTAACCGTCTTTTGCCATTGTTGTTACACCTTCGTATTGGATAGAGGAGTGTTTGTGGCTCATTGCCATACAGTAGCGACGGAAAGCATATGGCAATTTATCTGTCCAAAGAACTGTCAAGTTTGGTTCTGGAGAGTTACCGATATTGTCAAGAGTGTTCAAGAAACGGAAATCCATCTTAGTAACACGGTGACGACCGTCGTTCCCCATACCAGCCATAGAAGTTGTCAAGAAAGTTGGGTCACCTGAATAGATTTCGTCAAAGGCTTTTGTACGAGCAAATTTAACGGTACGGAGTTTCAATACGAAATCATCAACGAATTCTTGGATTTCAGATTCAGTGAAAGTACCGCGAGCCAAGTCACGTTCAGCATAGATATCCAAAACGATTGGCACACGTCCAAGAGAAGTTGCTGCACCATTGATAACACGGCAGACGGCCATGAAGGCGATGTTTACCCATTGAATCGCTTCTTTTGTGTTTTCAGCTGGTTTGCGAACATCTACACCATAGTGGTCACCGAGGGCAACGACTTGTTGGAGTGCTTGGTATTGAAGATTGATTTCTTCGCGGAGACGGATTGTTTCTTCGTCAATCTCTACGATGGCGTTCCAATCTTTCACTTTCTCTTCCATCAAGTAGTCAGCTCCGTATAGTGCAAGACGAGCGTACATACCGATGATACGTCCACGTGAGTAAGCATCTGGAAGACCAGAAACGTGGTGAGAGTGACGCGCGCGACGGATGTTTGAAGTATAAGCACGGAAGATACCGTCGTTTACTGTTGTCGCATGTTTTGTGTAAATTTCATGGAGAAGAGGATCAGGAGTGTATCCATTTTCGATCAAAGTCGTTTCAGCCATACGGATACCACCGCGAGGCATGAAGTTGAGTTTGAAGAGTTCATCGTTTTGGATACCGAAGATAACTTCATTTTCTTGATCGATGTAGCCAGCTGGGATATCGGCGATCGAAGTCGCACGATCGATATCCATTGGGAAACGAGTGTCTTCATAGTGAGCTTTTGTTTCTTCGATAATCTTTTTGATTTTCAATGAACGCTCAGTTGGACCAGCCAAGAAGCTTTCGTCGCCGTCATATGGCTTGTAGTTTGCTTGTACGAAACGAGTGACACTCGCTTTTTCTTGCCAGTCTGTACCGACAAAACCGTCCCAAGCTTTGGCAAAAATGTCTTCAGCAACATTTTTAGTTTTAACTTTTGTTGACATGAGATTTCTCCTTTAAAAGTTTATGCATTGACATGCATTTGTACACTCATTATAACATGTGAAAAGTCAATTTACAACCGGAAATAACTTGAAAATATATGAAAAATGTGAAAATATTTACATGAGAATTGTGAGAAAATTCACGAATAGCTTGATATACTGGTCTTATTGGCTTGAGCTAAAAATGAAAATATGAAAATGAGGATAGAAGAAAGGGGTTTCATGTCTGAAATGGAACTCTGATTTCGGGATGAAACAGTTAGAATGTGATATAATGAACTAATGCATAAAAATTAAACGAAAGAGGATAGTGATGCTCATTTTCCCCCTTATAAATGACATATCTAGAAAAATCATCCACATAGATATGGATGCCTTTTTTGCTGCTATTGAAGTGAGAGATAACCCATCTTTGAGAGGAAAACCGGTCATCATTGCTAGGGATCCGAGGCAATCAGGTGGGCGTGGTGTCGTCTCAACCTGTTCTTATGAAGCAAGGGAATTTGGTGTTCATTCGGCCATGTCTTCCAAGGAAGCTTATGAACGTTGCCCACAGGGAATCTTTATTTCTGGTCATTACGATAAATATCTGAAAGTCGGGCAAGAGTTACGAGAGATTTTCTTTCGTTATACGGATTTAGTGGAGCCCATGTCCATCGATGAGGCTTATTTGGATGTGACAGAAAATAAACTGGGCATTTCATCGGCTGTCAAAATCGCTAAGCTCATTCAGTACGATATTTGGAATGAGTTGAAATTGACGGCTTCGGCAGGTGTTTCTTATAATAAATTTTTAGCTAAAATCGCTTCTGATATGGAAAAGCCGTGTGGCTTGACCCTTATCCGTCCGGATGATGCTGCTTCTATTTTGTCTGAACTGCCGATTGAGAAATTTTACGGAGTCGGAAAAAAGTCTGTGGAACGCCTGCATGGTATGGGCGTTTTTAAGGGCTCAGATCTGCTAGAGATTCCTGAGATGACTCTCATCGATAAATTTGGTCGCTTTGGCTTTGATCTCTATCGCAAGGCTCGTGGAATTTCTAACTCTCCCGTCAAGACTCATCGCATTCGCAAGTCTGTTGGCAAGGAGCGGACCTACGGCAAGCTCCTCTACCGACTTGAAGATGTGAACAAGGAACTGTCCTCCTTAGCTCAGCGAGTAGCAGTCAGTCTGGATAAGCATGGTAAGGTGGGCAGGACCATCGTTATCAAAGTCCGCTATGCTGATTTTACCACTTTGACCAAGCGTCGGACACTGGATTTTCCCACAGCTGATCAAGAAGAGATTTTGCGCATCAGTGAGGAAATCTTTGATTCGCTTGGAGAAACAAATAAAGGAGTCCGTCTTCTGGGGATTACCTTGACCAATTTGGAAGATAAGGTTGGAGAATAAATAAAAAACCATCCCCTAGCTCCTCAGAGAGCTAAGTCATGGTTTTCCGGATTCTCATAACTTGAAAAAAGTCTGGATATCCTGATCTGTCAGTCCAATCATGGGGTCGATAGACAGGATATTTTCTTTTGTCAGGATATAATTGTCTGCTCTTGCCTTTGAATGATCTTGCTGAGCAAGATTAGTTTCATCTAACTTTTCTGAATGGTTGCTAAGAATCTCTGTCTTCTTTTCTTGGTCAACTGCCATGTCAGATTGATTTTCTTCCGCTATTGCAGGGAAGAAGCGTTGAACCAAATAGGTTTTCCGGATAGTTCCGGCATGTTTGATAGCCTGATCGAAGGCAGACAGTTGTCCCAAGAGGATTAACTTGCTTTTTGAACGAGTGATGGCCGTATAGATGAGATTGCGTTGCAACATGCGTTGGCTAGAGTGGGTAATGGGCAGGATCACGACCTGAAATTCACTGCCTTGTGACTTATGGATGGACATGGCATAGGCTAGAGTGATTTTGTACCATTCATTACGGGGATACGTAATTTCAGAACCTTCAAAACGGATGGTGATTTCATCTTGCTTGGAGTCACTGTACTTAGCTGGTAGGAGGTCAGTAATATAGCCCAGATCACCATTGAAAACGTTGCTCTCAGCATCGTTGACTAGATGAATAACGCGATCTCCTTGGCGGAAAATATGGTCATTATTTGGAAATTCAATTTCTCCGCTTTCCAGAGGATTCAAAAGATTTTGGGTCAACTTGTTGAGCTGATCAATACCTGAGACCCCTCGGTACATGGGAGCGAGAATTTGTACTTGGTCCGCTGGAATGCCTGATTTGACTGCTGCAGATACGATGCGTTCTACCATAGTGGGTATTTGCTCATTGACGGCCTCAAAATAAGATCGGTCAGCCTTTTTTTCTCGGAAGTCTGCTGGTAAATGCCCCTGTCGAATATGGCTAGCTAGATGGACAATGGTCGAGTCTTGGGATTGTCTGTAGATTTTTTCCAAGGTAATGCTTGGCAGTTGGGGAATCTGAAGGAGGTCAGCTAGAACTTGGCCTGGGCTGACAGACGGCAATTGCTCAGCATCTCCCACAATGAGGACCTGGGTGTTGGAGGAGATGTTTTGAAAGAGCTGGTTGGCCAGCCAGGTATCCACCATGGAAAATTCATCTACGATGATAAAATCAGCATCCAAGTAGTCATCCCGGTGACTTTCGCCTTGATCTTCGATGAGCCCTAGATGACGGTGGATAGTAGCACTAGGCAGACCGGTCAACTCATTCATACGGCGAGCAGCCCGTCCGGTCGGAGCGGCTAGTAGGATAGGAAAATCTCCGCTTGATTTGGTTAGATTGATCTTATGAAGGAGGGCATAAACTGCGATTATCCCATTGATAACAGTTGTTTTTCCAGTTCCGGGACCACCAGTCAGGATAAAGAGGGGATTGTTAATGGCTTGGACGATAGCCTCCTTTTGGATGCTATCATAGTGGATATTGGCTTCCTCTTCTAAGTGAGCGATAGCTTGTTCAATGTCTCTTCTCTCAAAACTGTTTAGGGTATTTTTTTCAAGTAGTCTGGTCAGGCTTTTTTTGATACCTTCTTCGGCAAAGTAGAGGCTGTTATCAAAGATTTTGGTACCCACTTGCTGCAGTTTTCCATCTGAAATCAAACCGGTTAATTCCTGGGCCACGGCCGCGGGGTCCAGTTCAACTTGTCTCGCTTGCTCTAGAACAGTCAGAGTGGCTTCTAAGAGATCCCTGGCTTCCACATAGGTATCACCTGTTTCCATCGATTGTTGAAGCAAACTATACAGAAGTCCTGCCCGAAAGCGCTTGGGAGAGTCGGTTTCGATCCCTAAATTTTCGGCAATTTTATCAGCGATAACAAAGCCCATCCCTTGGATGTCCTCAACTAATTGATAGGGATTGTCTTCAATCGTTTCAAGGGTTTTTTCCTTGTAAGTATCTTGGATCTGAAAGGATAATTTGTTGGGGATACCGTATTCAGCCAGCTTGGCCAAAATCATCTCTGTCCCATAGTTGATCCGCAAGGTATCCACAAAAAGCTGGCGATTTTTATCAGAAAGCCCTCGAATGGAGGACAGTTTCTCAGGTTCCGCCAGGATGTGGTCAATGGTATTTTCGCCATAGATTTCGACAATTTTCTCAGCGGTCTTGCGACCAATCCCTTTGAAATGCTCACTAGAGAAATACTTGATGAGGCCGGCAGAAGTGGGTTTGCTCCGCTCATAACGGGTGATTTGGAGTTGTTGGCCGTATTTAGGATGGGTGACCAATTGACCATAAAAACGGTAGTCTTCCCCTTCCATGACCTCAGCCATGGTACCGGTAACGATGACCTCATAATCTTCAAAATCAGCATTGGTTTCATCGATTTCCAGCAATAATATCTTGTAAAAATTAGATGGGTTTTCAAAAATAAGCCGGTCAATCGTACCGGAAAAATAAAGTTCAGAAGTCATCCGATTAGCTTTCTGTTAGGGTTGTCATGGGAATAAAAAGAGTGGGAGTCTGATTTTCAAGAAAATCCTATCCCACTCCCTGTAACTCTTAAAATAGACCGATGCGATTGAGAGGCCACATGCGGAAAATAATTTTTCCTTGAATAGCATCTTTGGAGAACGAACCAACTTGGCGACTATCCAGTGAAACCAAGCGGTCATCTCCAAGTAAGAAATACTGCCCTTCAGAAATCGTCACAGTAAATTGTGGCTGAAAATTACTGTCTAAAGTAAAGGCTGGAGCAATCTGGGCAGTTGATTGGAATTGCTTATTGTAGGAATAAATACTTTGGAGTTTGTCCTCTGCAAAAGCGTCCCGATACTCTTTGAGGTAAGATTCGTCAACCTTCTCATCGTTGATGTAGAGAACATCATTTTCAAAACGAAGCGTATCACCTGGCATACCAATGACCCGTTTGACAATGAGTTTTTCCTTGCCATTACCATCCGGCTCACTAGCCACAACGATGTCAAAACGATCGATATCTTTGGTGCGGTACATGATGAGGCGTTCCTGGTCATGTAATGTCGGGTCCATAGAGTGACCATCGACAGTCACTGGGCTCCAAATCAACCAGCGGGAAATGATGATGATGGCGACGATTAGGGTAAAGAGTCCCCATTCTTTGATAAATGATTTCATACATACCTCATTTTAGGAGTTTTTGAGCTTTTTGGGTGTTGGCGAAGTGCAACTTGGCCGTTTTCGCTAGTCCAGCCATGCCATGTGTGCGTAAAATTTGGCTGGCAACGACATCGGATTTGTGTCCCGCACCAGATGGAAGAGTGATACCGATGCCTTGTCCCAGCTGATCTAGATTGTCTAAAAACATGGCACGTGCGATGATCGAAGAAACAGCTACTGCTAGGTATTTGCTCTCAGCTTTTTCAATCAAAGAGATGGCCTGTGGGACTTGATTACTTTCCTGGCGGACATATTTTTCATAATTTTTAGGACTGGTAAAGGCATCAATCACGATTTGATCAGCTTGAACCCCTTTTTGCAAGAGCAAGAAAATGGCCTGATTGTGAAGAGCTACCTTGATCGATACGGCATTGTAACCTTGCTCGATAACTTCGTTGTATTTTTGCGGTGCAAGGAGGAGTGCCTGGTGGGCTATCTTTTTTTTCAGTAGAGGTGCGATTTGGCGGATTTTTTGGTCCGTCATCTTTTTAGAATCGTCGACGCCCAAGCTTTTTAGAAAGTCGTGATCAGCAGGTTTGACATAAGAAGCCACCACGCTCAAACCACCGAAGTAGGAGCCATTGCCCACTTCATCGGTCCCGATCATGGGGTTGTTTTGCTGAGTAGTTGTTGAGGTACTGGGTTTGTGCCCCCATTTTTGAGCATAAGTCTCGGCTTTTTCACCTTGAAACATAACTTTACCAGATGAATAGATGGTAATGCTGGCACCATCCGGCTTGAAAAAGGCTTCTACATAAGGGTTTTTGCTTGGCTGAGTAGCATAAGAAAAGCTGGATTTAACCTGACTTTTTTCTTTTTCACTCAATTGTAAAACAATACTTGACATTCTATTATTGTAGCACAAAATGCGAAAAAAACCTTAAGATAGGGTAATAAAAAACTCTTATCCGTCTGAGGTAGGAGAGATAAGAATCAATCTGCTTTTTACAAAAGCGCTTCTTTGGGCACGAAGACTAGATAGGATTTTTGTTACCGAGCTAGTCTCAAGGCTGATTGATTTAGCTCCTTTGTTTGCAGTAAAGTATATAAAAGGAAATTTAAGGAGAAATGTGATTTTATAAAACTACTTCTAAATTCAAATTATTTTAAAAAAGTTTCATATACTTAAATGATTTTCGATAAAATAGAGTTAATAGTATATGAAGTGATAAGAAGAGAATGGAATGAACCAGATGATTGAAGATTATTTTTTGATAATGAGGATAAAACGAGGAGATACAGATGCTTTTGAAGTTTTGGTTGATAAATATTATGATCAAATATTTGCCTATTGTTTACGCCGCACCTTTGGCAATCGTTCTCTGGCTGGTGATTTGACACAGGATATCTTTCTGAAAGTGATTGGTGCTATCCAAAAATATAGGTATAAAGGCAAGTTTTACAATTATCTCTATACTATCGCAGTCAATCATTGCAATAGTTATATTAGAAAGAAGCAGCTTGAACAAGTTCAGTTGAATGAGAATTTTTTGACTAATCAGGCAGAGAGTATTGAAGAAAGCTTGTTCAAGAAAGAAGAGAGTCAGCTAATTCAAGAAGCTTTAAACCAGCTGCCAGACCCACAGAGAGAAGCTATAATTTTACGCTATTATCAAAACTTGAAGATTGCGGATATTGCTAAGGTGACAGGTGTTGGAGTAGCGACAGCCCAGTCAAGGATTCATCAAGCTTTGCAAAAATTGGCTAGATGGTTAGATAAAGAGGAGTTTGACAATGACTAAACATATAAGAGAGCGTTTAGAAAGGTATTCTGTTGAGCCATATTTGAAAGGGAAGGCAGAATTACTTACAAAAGGTAAAGAAGTGATAGAAACTGCTCAATTACGGCGATATTCTATCTTAGATTTGTTAGTGTCCACCTTGCGTTTCATTGACTGGAAAATTTGGTTGATTCAACTGGGACTTTTCCTAATCAGTATTTTTCTAATTTCGGGAATTGGAAAAGAAGAAAAAAGCAGCTTGATTATACAAACCTTGACTGGTCTCATGGCTGTCTCGGTTCTCTTTTTCATGGATGAACTCTTTAAGAGTTTTACCAGTGGCATGTGGGAGCTGGAGGAGAGTTTTAAATACAACCTAGGTCAACATACTATGGTAAAATTGTTGATTTTTGGTTTAGTAGATATGTTCCTTATCCTATTGCTATCCTTATTAACTAGCAACCGATTTGAATTACCAGTTTTGACTGTCCTTGTTTACCTATTGGTTCCTTATAATATCATATGTATCATTCTCTTTTTATTGGTGACTATGTGGCGTAATCATCTTCATCGTCATATTATCTGGCTTACATCAGGGATTGTTTGTTTAACTTTCTTTTTGGCTAGCAATAGTTTTAAAATTTACCAACTGTCCTTGACTTACTGGTGGCTGGTTTGCTTGGGAACGGCGCTTATTTTCTTCTACTTGCTCAAGCAACAATTTCTAAAAATCCTAGGAGAGGACGTTTTCGAATGGAATTAAGATTAGAAAACATTTCAAAGAAATATGGAAATAGCCAAGTTTTAAAACAGATTTCCTTCGCACTTAAGCCAGGAATTTATGGTCTTTTAGGAGCAAACGGTTCTGGCAAGACAACTCTTTTTCGAGTCATTTGTGGGCTCTTAAAACCTGATGAGGGATATGTCTTATACAACCAAAAAGATATCCAGAAGCAATCAGAGGCTTTTCGGACAGTCCTTGGATACTTGCCACAAGATTTTAGCTATTATCCTGATTTTTCTGGTCTCAAATTTATGCTCTATATTGCGGCTTTGAAGGGACTCAATAGCAAGTTAGCTAAAAAACGTTGCTTGGAATTGCTGGATTTTGTTGGGCTGTCTGAAGTTAAAAACAAGAAAATCAGCAGTTATTCTGGCGGGATGAAGCAGCGTTTAGGGATTGCCCAAACTTTGATTAATGACCCGCGAGTCCTTATTTTAGATGAGCCGACGGTGGGCTTAGATCCAAAAGAAAGAGTCAAATTTAGGAAGCTCCTTAGCAACCTTTCCAGAGAGAAAATTGTTATTCTATCTACCCACATCGTTTCAGATCTTGAATCTGTGGCAGATGAAATATTGATTCTAAAAGACGGTATCCTGCAAAGTCGAGGGAGCGTTTTCAATTTACTGACAGAAATACAAGGCCAGGTTTGGGAATGCCTTGTTTCACAATCAGAAGCGGATTGTTTGGAGGAACGCTTCCTAATCAGTAATCGTCGTAATGATGAAGGTGGAGTAATTGTCAAAATTATATCTTCTCAATGTCCAATTTTTAATGCCAAACAAGTTCCAGCTTCTTTAGAAGATCTTTATCTTTATTATTTCAGGGAAGGAGGACAGCGTTATGATGAAATTAACTAAATTTGAACTGACTAAGATTTTTAAAAATCGAACAGTCATCGGTGCCCTTGTGGTATCTGTATTTCTCCTCCTTGGGATTTTCTATGTTGGCTATTACTATTCACAAGAAAATATGGCCGGAAGACACAATGTAGAAGCTGGTTATCCCGCAAAGTTGGAAAGAGTTATCAAAGAAAAATATACAGGAGATTTGACTGATGAAAAAGTTGAAATGATAATCTCCGATTATATTAATTTTTGGCAGGATGAGCAGGGAGAATCTTTGGTCTTCTATCCATTTTATTGGTATGTGACAAGTTCTTTTGTTCCTAGAAAGAATTATGATCTCTATCTAGCAATGACCGAAAAATTGGAAAATAATGAAAAATTATTAATTGAAGAAGTTCCGCTCCAAAAAGTGTCGGATAAGAATTTTAAAACATTTGATCATTTAGTGCAACTAGGCAATTTTATTCCATGGACAGAACTCTACAAGGTTTTGGGTAATCTTTCTTTTCTGATCTCTCTTCTTGTTTCTCTAGTCTGTTCACTAGTATTTGCAGATGATACATCTCGAAATCTGAACCAACTTCTCTTTACTACCAAGTGGGGGAGGAGCAAATTATTAAGCAGTAAGATACTAGCTGGAACTTTAGCGTCAAGTAGTCTTTTTCTCCTGATTCACAGTATCAATTTCCTCGCTTTTACAGCTATGAATGATATTAGCGGTTGGAAGAGCAGTATTCAAGCAAATTTCATTATGAAGCTCTACGATTTTCCCTTGGAATGGAATCATTTGCAGGTTTATATTTGGGTAATTTGTCTCCAATTCGTAGGCATTCTCTTTACGGTGGCTGTTAGTCTCCTTATTTCCGTCTTAGTAAAGTCTCCCTTGTCTGCTTTTGCGGGAACTACAGGCCTCTATTTCTTACCAGCCCTCTTGATGCAGGCTTTGAAAAATGATCCACTAAGCACTTATCTATATTTTTTCCCAGTTAATCAAACCAATGTCAAAGATATGCTTAGTTTGCTTGATAAAGAGAATGGTCTTATGGGTTTTGGTTTTGCTATTAATGTTATTATATTGTTTACTTTCCTCTTATTGGGATATGTTATCATGAATATTTTTACTCATCGATATATGAAAAATTGGAGTTTTCGTTGATTCATTTGAGAAGGGATGATTATTTCATTGAAGAAAAAGGAGTTTCAGGATAATCTGGCTATGGTCAGTATCCTTCAATATGTCTTCTCAATAGCGGTTATTGTGATCCACAGCGGTCGTTTATTTGAAAGTGAACCGTTGCATTTTTTGGCTAAATCTGTTTTTGGGAGGATGGCGGTACCTTATTTTATGGTTTGTAGTTCTTTCTTTCTAAAAACTCATGCTACTCAAGGAAGGAAGGTTAAGGAATATTTTCAAAGTCTGATTAAGAAGTATCTGATATGGACAGTTCTCTATCTCCCCTATGGTTATTTCTACTTTTCAAATTCGAAGTTGCCGTCTTACTATCTTTTTCCAGGCTTCTTCATAGGCTTATTTTATACTGGTATGTCATATCATCTTTGGTATATTCCCGCATTTATTTTTGGTTGGTTCTTGTTGCAAGGCATGCTGAGGGTTTTTGGTAAAAAAATGACCGGCCTTTTGGTTTTTCTTCTGTACTCTTTTGGTGCTATGGAAACATACTCCCTCTTTATTGAACATACAACTTTGGGAAATTTTTTCACCAGCTACCTGGCTATCTTCCAAACTAGCCGCAATTTCCTCTTTTATGTTCCTGCCTATCTCTATGCTGGTTGCTTACTTTATGATTTTTATCAAAACGATTTTATGAAAAGATATGGAACTTATTTTCTAGTAGCTTCATTTGTAGGTCTTGCTTCTGAATCAACTCTCATCTATTTCAATCAAGGGATAGATAAAAATTTCATTCTGTTTTCTATCCCCTTCGCTTTCTTCCTTTTTCATTTCAGTTTGTCAACCAAGATTTTGGGAACAGTCAACTTTTCAAAATTAAAGCAACTCAGTAGCTACTATTACTTTATTCATCCTATCTTTATAGAATTCTTTCTTTTTGTTTTAGGAAATATCAATCTACAGCCCCATGAAGAGGGTTTGATGGTGTTTATTTTGACACTAGTATCAAGTCATTTAATAGGAAAAATCCTAGTACTAGCCGAATTTTTGATGCAAGAAAAAACTTGGAAAAAGGAATATTTAGAAGCAAAAATGCCTAGGAATCACTCCTAAGCATTTTTGGGTTATTTGCCAAGAAAATCTTGTGTTTCTTGTGTGATATTTTCGGCGGTTAGGCCGTATTCTTTCATGAGGTAGGCTTGTTGACCGACTTGGCCAAAGCGTTCGTGAACACCGATACGACGGACAGGCGTGGTACTATCTTCACTGAAGAACTCTGTTATGGCAGAGCCTAAGCCACCGCTTTGATTGTGGTTTTCAGCTGTGATGACTGGTTTTCCTGAGAGAATCGCTCGTAAGTCTTCTGCAATTGGCTTGATACGAAAGAGATCGACAAGGCCAGCAGAAATTCCTTGTTCAGCCAAGGCATCTGCTGCTTTAATAGCCTCAGCCACCATGATACCAGAAGCGACGATGGTCACATCACTTCCCTCACGGAGCTTACAGTAGCCATTTGAGAAGTCTTGGTCCTCTGTATACAGACGTTGAGGAGCCTTGCGGATAGTGCGGATGTACTTGAGACCTTTGCTATCTAGAGTTTGTTCCAAGACGGCCTTAAACTGGATATCATCACTGACTTCGTAGACAGTAGCCTGTGGAATCAAACGCATGAGTCCCATATCCTCAAAGGGCATGTGGGTCCCACCGTTCATTTCTGCGGATACACCGGCATCTGATCCGACAATGGTCGCATCTAATTGGGCATAGCCCAGTGAGAGAAAGACCTGATCAAAAACGCGGCGACTAGCAAATGGTCCAAAAGTATGGATGTAAGGCTTGTAACCCAGGACAGATAGACCGGCAGCGACACCCATCATTTCTGCCTCCATGATACCGACATTGACGTAGCGTTTGCCGTATTGTTCTGGCAGTTTATTTGTAGCCATGGAGCTAGAGAGATCAGCTTCTAAAACAGCTAGTTTTTCATTCGCTGAGCCATGTTCGGCTAGGAAGTCTCGGTAGACTAAGCGCATTTCTTTTGCTGTCATGTAAGATCCTCCTTACCTGTTTTTAACTCACGGATCGCATCCTCTAGTTGCCTACGAAGAGTATCATCCAGACGCAAGTGGTGATTGGCGTCCATTTTTTCTAAGAAGGGAATTCCCTGGCCTTTAATGGTATCCAAGACAATCGCTTTTGGTTGGTCTGAATGAGAAGTTTGCGCTGTCAGGATCGCATCGTAAATCGCTTGGATGTCATCTCCTTTGACACGACTTGCTTCAAAACCGAAGGCTTGCATTTTTGCGACAAAGTCTTGTGTGGCGCAAATTTTCTGGGTAGTTCCATCTAGTTGTTTTTTGTTGTCATCGATAAAGACGATGAGGTTTTTGAGTTTCTTGTGGGCTGCAAACTGGAAGGCTTCCCAGCATTGTCCTTCATTTAATTCACCATCTCCGACAATCGCATAGGTATGATGAGAAGAGCCCTCAATCAGCTGTCCATAGGCGATCCCTGTTGCGACGCTGATTCCCTGTCCCAGAGAACCAGTCGTCATGTCAACACCAGGTGTTAAATTACGGTCAGGATGAGATGGCAAGCGCGTGCCATTGCTATTGAGAGAATGGAGGAAGTCTTTATCAAAGAATCCTTTCAAATAAAGGGTAGCATAGAGAGCAGGTCCCGCATGTCCCTTGGAGAGAACAAAGTAGTCACGATCTTTTTGGGCAAAGATTTCTGGTGTCATAGGCATGATGTTGCCATATAAGACTGCCAGGGTTTCCACAATAGATAGACTACCACCATAGTGACCAAAACCGAGCTGGTTCAAGGTTTCAAGAATAGAGATTCGAATATCGATGGCTAATTCTTTTAATTGTCGGTTATCGTCTGCTAGAAGAGGCATCTTTAGTCCTCCTTAGTAGCTTTTTTACCAAACATAGTGAGAACAAGCATGCCAGCTAGGACTGCGAAGATACCGATGGATACGGTCATGACACCACCATTTTTCGCAAGGAGACCAAGGAAGATGCCGGAGAGACCGAAGTCTGCATCAGAGAAAGTAGAACCTGCAAATCCAAGATTACCAAGGACAGGGAGCAAGAAGACTGGCAAGAAGCTGATGAGGACACCTTGCATAAAGGCACCGATAACAGAACCACGAATGCCACCAGATGCATTACCGATAACCCCAGCAGTAGCACCACAGAAGAAGTGAGGAACGACACCTGGTAAGATCACGACACCACCAGTACCAATCATGATAGCCATACTAACCAAACCACCAATAAAGCTAGAGATGAAACCAATCAATACAGCATTTGGAGCATATGGGTAAACGATAGGACAGTCAAGGGCTGGTTTAGAATTTGGAACCAATTTTTCAGAAATCCCCTTGAAGGCAGGTACAATTTCAGCCAAGATAAGGCGCACACCTGATAGGATAACGAAGACACCTCCGGCAAAAGTACCGCCCAATTGAAGAGCGTAAACCATGCTGTTTGTGCCGCCACTCAATTCTTTTTCAATATATTCTGGACCTGCGAAGATAGCTACGATGATATAAATGATCGACATAGAGATGGCAATGCTGACAGTTGAGTCACGCAAGAAAGCCAATCCTTTAGGGAATTTGATATCTTCAGTTGATTTGGATTTGTCACCAACAATTCCACCGATAAAGCCACTGAGCCAGTATCCAAGAGATGAGAAGTGACCAAGAGCAACGGTATCGTTACCAGTTAATTGAACCATGTATTTTTGAACAAAAGCTGGAGCAAGCGTCATAATGATACCGAGCGCCAAACCACCCATCACGATGAGGCCAGCTGAAGTAAAGCCTGCCACAGTCATGATAACAGCAATCATACAAGCCATGTAGAGTGTATGGTGACCAGTTAAGAAGATGTATTTAAACTTAGTGAAACGTGCAATCAAGATATTGAAAACCATACCCAAGAGCATGATGAGAGAAGTTGCCGTACCATAATCAGTTAAGGCTAGGGCAACGATAGCTTCGTTATTTGGGACAACCCCTTTTAAGTGGAAAGCCACTTCAAACATTTGCCCAAAAGGTGTCAAAGCTGTTAAAAGAAGAGTTGCTCCACCACCTACAACCAAGAAACCAACAAAGGTTTTTAAACCACCTTTAACCAAATCAGAAACGGATTTTTTCTGAAGCGCCAATCCTAAAATCGCAATCAATGCTACCAAAATAGCAGGAGTTTTAGCGATATCAATCAAAAATTTTAACATAAAATTCTCCTTAAAAATAAGATACAGAGGCAGTTAAAAACAAGATGAAAATAGGAGATTCACGTAGCGTGCTTGCACACAAGGCAATCTATCTTTTTCATGCCGTTTTTAGGCTGAGTTCAATTTCAACAAGATTACAACAATCCTTTTTCCTGACAGATAGCTGTCACCACTTCTTTGAGCTCATCCATATCAATAATGCTATTGAGTGGGCGAACATCCCCTAGGTGAGTAGCAGAGTCTGCTAAATCACGACCAACAATCCAGACATCGGCATCACGAGCAGTTGCCCCACCTAAGTCATAGTGTTCCACTTCCACATCCGAAACACCCAAATCCCGTAGGATTGATTCGATGTTCATCTGTACCATAAAACTTGAGCCCAAACCTGAGCCACATGCTGCACCAATTCGTAACATAATTACGCCTCCTGTTTAATAATATTTTTGATGTCTGAATAAGATTTGGATGCCAAAAGGGCTTCCACGTTTGCATTTTCCCTCAAGATAGCGGTTAAGTGTGACAAGGCCTTGAGATGTGTTTCGTTATCAATAGCTGCAATGCAGAGCAGCAGACGGATTTCATGTTTGGGATCGTCCAACAAGTAAATAGGGTTCTCTAAGACCAACATGGACATGCCGACCTTGTTGACCCCATCTTCTGGACGGGCGTGCGGAATGGCAATCCCTTTGCCAAGGTCGATGAAGGGACCAAAGTCCTCCACTTTTGCAATCATAGCTTCTGGATAAGAGCTTTCAATTTGTCCTGAGTCTAGGAGAGGTTTAGCCGCCAAGCGAATAGCTGATTTCCAATCCAATTTCTCGGAACTGGTTTGGTAAGTAGCCTCTGTAATTAATTCATGTAACAAGGGCTTCACGTCCTTTCTGTTTTCCTTGGTTTGTAGTAGGGTTCGTAGGGCCGAACGAAGTTCTGATTCACGTGAGATGTGACCATACTGTTTCATCGTTTCAATCACTTGTTCTAGGATGATCGTGTCTTCACAGGCATCAGGAAATTCTTTGGCAACCATCTCAATCAAGCCTTGAGTCTGCTCCTCTGTCATGAGGACCGATACCAGGAAGCTTAGTTTGTTACTTGAAATTTCCACCGTTGAGAAAACAAGATCATAATTGGATTCATCTAAGATGGTCAATTGTTCTACCCGACTGGTATGAATGAAGTCAATCTTTGGAAAAATCTTTTTTAGATTTTCCTTTATGATGAGAGAAGAACTGACTCCATTGGGACAGATGATAACTGCCCGGTAAGGGAGATAGGATTGGGGTCTCTGATGTAGATAGCCTCCAAAATGAACCACGAAATAGGAAATTTCAGCGTCTGGGATGGGGTAGCCGATTTCTTCTTCCAAGGGTTTCAAACCTGCTTGGACCAGTTCGAATAAATCAGAGTAATTTTCTTTTATCTGACTCGTATAAGAATTTGTAGAAAATAGGCGGTATTTGAGTCGGAAGAAAGCTGGAATCAGATGGCGTTTCAAGCCATCTTCCAACTTATCTCGCTGTTCAAAATTAAGGAGAGAAACCTCTTCCATCTTTTCGACAACGCTTCTAGTTAGGTGTTGAAAATAAGTATCATCCCCCTCTAATTGTCCCTCAAAACAACCGGATAGGATACTGGATAAATAATTTTTTGCATCCAGTTCTATATTTTTTTTCAAAGGAAAGGTAGAAGCGATATCCTGGATAATGATCTCCGTCAAAGATTGCAGTGATTCGGGGAATTTATCTTTCTCGAGATGTGCATGTTTACTGACTCGTCCATAACGATAGAGAATGAAGAGAATAAGATAGAGGCACTCTTCTAAGCGGTGTTGAATGGGAGTTAACTGAAAGGCGTTGTAATAGTCTTCTGTCCGCTTCATCAATTCTTCGAACTTATTTGGGTAATCCCATGCGGATAAGACATGATGCAGGGCCCAGAAGCCGATAGGCTCTTTTAACAATTCGCTGATCGCGTAGAGTGCCAGGCGGTGCTTGTCCTTTTCCAGACCATGGATGGCATATCCTTCAGCCCGTGTATAGGTCAGAGATAAGTCGAATTCTTCCATGACCTCTCGGAGATTTTTGATATCCGTTAGAGAGGTGTTTTTGCTGACCTTCAAGAAATCTTGGTAATGGTTATTGGAGACAAAATCTCTGCGACAAAAGGTGTATAAAAAAATTAGATAAATCCGCTCATTTTGGGCTAGATAGAGCTGTTCCTCCTTTAACTCCTCTATGATTTTCTGTGCCTGAGAGGAAATTTCCTCGGGCAAATGATAAGAACCATCGGACACAATGAGTGCAGGTAAATTTTTGGATCGAAAATACTGATTGAGACTATCCACCTGTTCTTGGAGCTCTTTAATGGTGAATTTAGTCTTAACAGAAAGAGCATACAAAGAAATGGATGGTTCGCTCAGTAGAGTCATCAAAATGACTAAGGTTTTTTGATCAAACATATTTCCTCCTTTTCCTATGCTTTTCTATCTCTAGTTTATATGAAAAGTCAGCAAATGACTAGTCCCCATTTAGCCCAAATCGAAAGAGCTTTGTAATCGTTCTCATTGGGCTCAAAGAGTTGTCGTCAAGAGACTTCTATTTCATTTGGGATTTTTTACCCAAGAAAAAACGGATAAATCCTATTTGACCATTTGGTCTGGATTTGTCCGTTCTTATCTTTAATCTAAGTGAATCGCTAAGCTTTGATAAGGTTGTAAAACTAGATTTTCAGTCAGCTCGACATTGTCGTAATTACTGAGAAGAACCTTACCTGTCTGGTAATCAGCTGGAAGCTGAATCGTCACATTTTCTGGGAAGAAGTTGTTGAGGACTAAGAGTTTTTGTCCATCTAGTTGGCGCTCAAAGGCATAGATTTTTTTGCTATCTTGATAAGCAGCCTTGTAAACCCCCTCAGAAATAAGTGGCATTTCCTTACGAAGCTTGATTAATGTCTGATAGAAGGTAAAAATCTGGCCTGATTTTTCGTTCTCGACGTTGATCTCTGGATAGGAGCGACCAGCTTTGAGCCATGGGGTTCCTGTTGAGAATCCAGCATTTGGACTCGCATCCCACTGCATGGGAGTACGGGAATTATCGCGGGACTTGGCTTGGATGATAGCAAAGGTCTCATTCTCTGATTTACCAGCTGCTAAGAGTTCTTGATAAGCGTTGAGGGACTCGACATCCACATAGTCTGCCATGCTATCGTAGTCTGGGTCAATCATTCCGATTTCTTCCCCCATGTAGATATAAGGAGTTCCACGTGACAAGTGGATAGAAGCAGCCAACATAGTCGCTCCTTCCGTACGGAAGTTCTTTACATCGACAAAGCGGTTGAGGGCGCGTGGTTGGTCATGGTTGTTGTAGAAAAGAGCTGACCAGCCGTCTCCAGCACTCATGCCTTCTCCCCAAGTGTGGAAGAGAGTTTTCAATTCCTCGAAATCAAAGGTCTTGAGTGTCCACTTTTGCCCATTTTCATAGTCTACCTTCAGGTGGTGGAAGTTAAAGACCATGTCTAACTCCTTGTTGTTGGGGTTGCTGTACTGAACACAGTTTTCAATGTCTGTGAAGCTCATTTCACCAACTGTCATGCCACCCTGATCTTGACCAAAGGAGGCTTGATTGAGCATTTTAAGATAGTCATGGTTGATCGGACGGTCAGTATATTCTGGCTTACCGTCAAAATTAGGATTATTCTTGAGAACTTCATCCTTACCAATCAAATTGATGACATCAAAACGGAAGCCCTTAACACCCTTTTTACGCCAGAAATTAACTACTTTAAACATCTCTTCGCGGACATGCGGGTTGCGCCAGTTGAGGTCGGCCTGTGTGACATCAAAGAGGTGAAGGTAATATTTACCAGTATCCCCAAAAGGAGCCCAAGCATTGCCTCCAAACTTCGAAACCCAGTCAGTCGGGTGATCGCGCAAGATAAAGAAATCTTGGTAATATTGATCGCCAGCCAAAGCTTTCTGGAACCATTCATGTTCTGTCGAGCAGTGGTTGAGGACCATGTCTAGCATGAGCTCGATACCATGTTTTTTAGCGGTCTGAGCCAATTCTTCAAAATCATCCATGGTCCCAAAGAGTGGATTGACCGCTGTGTAATCCGATACATCATATCCATTGTCACGCTGGGGACTTGGATAAAAGGGATTGAGCCAGATGACATCGACACCTAGTTCCTGCAAATAGGGTAACTTTTCAATAATACCACGCAGGTCCCCAACACCATTTCCGGTCGTATCTTTATATGATTTTGGATAAATTTGATAGACAACCTGTTTTTTGTCAAATGTCATTCTTTCTCCTTTATTTTATAAAATAGATTGATCAGTCATTTAAAACACCAACAAACCCAGTCTTCTCGCAACTGGGCTTGTTTTGGATTTCAAAGACCTTTATTTTTTAAGAGCCTTCATCAATGCTTGACCAGCTATTACATTACTTGGCAATGCAAGAAGATCAGCTGGAGCAAAGGTATCTTGGTTGGTAACAATAACAGGTGTTTCTGTTAAGTAACCAGCTGCTTTGATAGCTTCCATATCGAAAGTAATCAAGAGATCGCCAGCTTTCACTGTATCACCTTGAACAACATGAGCTGTAAAGCCTTGTCCTTCCAAGTTCACGGTATCCATACCAATGTGCATAAGAAGTTCGACACCATCCGTTGATACCATGCCAACTGCGTGCTTGGTTGGGAAGAGAACAGAGATAGTTCCATCTACTGGAGCCAGCAATTTACCTTCAGTAGGTTGGATGAGGACACCTTGCCCCATCAGACCTTGTGCAAAGACTGGGTCATTGGCTGTGCTCAATTCTTTTGCTTCACCTGTCAGTGGGCTAAGGATTGGCAATGAGCTAGCAGAAGCATGTTCTTCTGTAGCTGGAGTAAGGGCTGCTACTGGAGCTTCAACAAAGTCAGCTTTAGCTGCATCCTCTGCTTTTGTCAAGATACCTGCCTTACGGAAGAAGAAAGTTAGAATGAAAGGTACCACAATGGCAACAAGCATTGCCAAAAGGAAAGCTCCCCATGAGTTTGCTTTGATCGCCAAGATTCCTGGAAGTCCACCAACACCGATGGCATTAGCTGTGATGTTGAGACTTGTTGAGAGAAGACCGGCAATACCGGAACCAATCAAAGCAGCAACGAATGGATAGATGTATTTAACGTTGACACCAAAGAGGGCGGGCTCTGTAACACCCAAGTAAGCCGAAATGGCAGCTGGAAGGGAAATTTGAGCTTCTTTTTCGCTATGGCGGTTCATGAAGTAGTATGCCAATACGGCAGATCCTTGAGCGATATTAGAAAGGGCAATCATTGGCCAGAGACCAGTTCCGCCTGCATCTGCAATCAATTGGGTATCAATAGCGTTGGTCATGTGGTGAAGACCAGTGATAACAAGTGGAGCATAGAGGGAACCGAAGATAGCACCGAAGAGCCACTTGAATGGTCCTGTCAAACCAGCCAATACGACGGTTGATAAGCCTTGACCTAGCCACCAACCGAATGGTCCAAGCACTGTATGCGCCAAGATAAGAGCTGGAAGAAGAGACAAGAACGGTACGAAAATCATTGATACGACTTCTGGGATGCGTTTGCGCCAGAAGATTTCAAGGTTAGCCAATGCCAGACCAGCCAAGAGCGCTGGAATAACCTGAGCTTGGTAACCGATACGGTTTACAGTGAAAGAACCGAAGTTCCATACCCAGTTTTCTGCAATTTCTTTTGCAGGAGTACCAGCTACGGCATAGGCATTAAGAAGTTGTGGAGATACCAAACAAATACCCAAAATGATACCTAAGATTTGAGTTGTACCCATCTTACGGGTTACAGACCAAGTGATACCAACTGGTAAGAAGTGGAAAATCGCTTCACCTGGAAGCCACAAGAAATGGTTGACGCCGCTCCAGAATGGGGAAACCATAGTGATAGTGTTCCATACAGGATTGCCATCAGCGTCAAAAACTTTTGCGCCGTCAGCAACTTGTTGTCCCAACCATTCCATACCGACAGATTCCAAAACATTACGGAAACCGAGAATCAAACCACCAACAATGATAGCTGGAATGATAGGGGTGAAGATTTCAGCCAACATGGTCAAGACGCGTTGGACTGGGTTGAGGTTTTTCTTAGCAGCTGATTTTGCAGCCTCTTTTGAAACGCCTTCGATACCAGAAACGGCAGAGAAGTCGTTGTAAAAGATTGGTACATCGTTACCAATGATAACCTGGAACTGACCAGCGTTTGTAAAGGTGCCTTTTACTGCTGAGAGGTTTTCAATCGCCTTAATGTCGGCTTTTGAGTCGTCGTTGAGGACAAAGCGCATACGTGTTGCACAGTGGGATACTGCAGCCACATTATCCTTGCCACCGACCGCTTGAAGTAGGGTTTTGGCATCGCTTTCAAATTTTCCCATAATTTCTCCTTTTATGGTTGTAATAGAATTTGATTTGTACGTACAAATCATTACAGAGTTATTGTAACCGATTTCTAGTTCGATTGCAAGCTTTTTTTCAAAAAATTTTTTTTCCCCGCGTTGTAAAATGAAGTGCAACAAAAAAGACATGTTCGTCTGATATACTAGAATTCCCCAACTCAGTATAGAAAGCAGATGAACATGTCCAACACTCATTCTACCAAAAAATCAACCTATTCTCATCTCTCAGCCTCGGAACGTGGCGAAATGGCTGCTTATCTTAAAATGGGAAAGAAACCGGCTGAAATCGCTCGTCTTCTAGGTCGTCACCGGTCGACAATCAGTCGAGAAATCAAACGTGGTTCGGTGGATCAGGTACAGGATAAGAATGGGAAACGTACCTATTTCAGTGCCTATTTCGCTGATAGCGGACAGCGTGTCTATGAATCCAATCGTCAAAAGTGCTCTTATCTCAAGTTGAATGACTGCTCCGCTAAATTCATTGAGCAATTAGGATATGCCTTGAAAGCTAAAATTCGTCTTCATAGCGTAGATAGTTTCGTTCAGACTTATAAAGCAAATCATCCTGAGGAGGTTGTTCCCTCTACCAAAACCATTTATCGCTATATCAAAGAGGGGCTGTTAGTTATAAAACCAATCGATTTACCTAAGATGGTCAGTATCAGGAAACGTTCTAAGCCAGTCATTAAGACGAATAAGAAAACTTTAGGTCAGTCTATCGAAGAACGTCCTGAGTGTATCAATGACCGTTCTGAATTTGGTCATTGGGAGATTGACTTGGTTCTTGGAAAGAAAACCAAAGGTGAAGCTGTTGTTTTGACTTTGGTAGAGCGCCAGACACGCTATGCACTAGGAGTTAAGCTAGAAGACAAACAGTCCCATACCATTAATTGTGCTGTCAAACAACTTACAAGTCAGTATCCTATTGCATCCATTACAGCTGATAATGGTTCTGAATTTAGTTTACTCTCAGACTTGGAAGCTGTTGATGTTTACTTTGCACATCCATATTCTTCACATGAGAGAGGTACAAATGAAGTGCAACAAAAAAGACATGTTCGTCTGATATACTAGAATTCCCCAACTCAGTATAGAAAGCAGATGAACATGTCCAACACTCATTCTACCAAAAAATCAACCTATTCTCATCTCTCAGCCTCGGAACGTGGCGAAATGGCTGCTTATCTTAAAATGGGAAAGAAACCGGCTGAAATCGCTCGTCTTCTAGGTCGTCACCGGTCGACAATCAGTCGAGAAATCAAACGTGGTTCGGTGGATCAGGTACAGGATAAGAATGGGAAACGTACCTATTTCAGTGCCTATTTCGCTGATAGCGGACAGCGTGTCTATGAATCCAATCGTCAAAAGTGCTCTTATCTCAAGTTGAATGACTGCTCCGCTAAATTCATTGAGCAATTAGGATATGCCTTGAAAGCTAAAATTCGTCTTCATAGCGTAGATAGTTTCGTTCAGACTTATAAAGCAAATCATCCTGAGGAGGTTGTTCCCTCTACCAAAACCATTTATCGCTATATCAAAGAGGGGCTGTTAGTTATAAAACCAATCGATTTACCTAAGATGGTCAGTATCAGGAAACGTTCTAAGCCAGTCATTAAGACGAATAAGAAAACTTTAGGTCAGTCTATCGAAGAACGTCCTGAGTGTATCAATGACCGTTCTGAATTTGGTCATTGGGAGATTGACTTGGTTCTTGGAAAGAAAACCAAAGGTGAAGCTGTTGTTTTGACTTTGGTAGAGCGCCAGACACGCTATGCACTAGGAGTTAAGCTAGAAGACAAACAGTCCCATACCATTAATTGTGCTGTCAAACAACTTACAAGTCAGTATCCTATTGCATCCATTACAGCTGATAATGGTTCTGAATTTAGTTTACTCTCAGACTTGGAAGCTGTTGATGTTTACTTTGCACATCCATATTCTTCACATGAGAGAGGTACAAATGAGAACTTCAATGGTCTCCTCAGAGAATATATCCCTAAAGGAAACTCTTTTAATTCACTAACCTCTGAAGAACTTGACAACTATATCACAGCCATCAATGAGCGCCCGAGACGACTTCTTCAATACCAATCTTCAAAATTCCTATTTGGGATAGCCCAAATAGCTTAACCTCTGGATCTCTAGTTATCAATCAACTTGTTGCACTTGACTTGACAACATGCGATCATTGAGCGCCCGAGACGACTTCTTCAATACCAATCTTCAAAATTCCTATTTGGGATAGCCCAAATAGCTTAACCTCTGGATCTCTAGTTATCAATCAACTTGTTGCACTTGACTTGACAACATGCGAAAATTTTTTTTCTGATATAATAGGTAGAAACATGTATGTAAAAAAGCAGAACAATGAAAGAAATTATGAAAAAATATCAAGAAATTTTCAATGATTTACAAGAAAAAATCATTAATACCACTTATCAACCAGGTAGCCTTTTGCCAACGGAACAGGACTTACAAAAACTTTATAGTGTCAGTCGAGATACGGTTCGTAAGGCTCTTAGACTCTTGACGGAGAAAGGGTTGATTCAAAAGGTACAGGGTCGTGGTTCACAAGTTCTCAAGCAAGAATTGCTCAATTTTCCAGTTTCGGGATTAACATCTTATAAGGAGTTAGTAGAAAGTTTGCACTTAGATAGTGTGACTCAGGTTATTAGTCTAGATTTAGATACCATAGATGAGAAAGAAGCTTTGCGGACAGGCTTTGCACAAGGACATCAAGTGTGGAAGGTCTTGCGAACTCGAACAATCGATGGCTTTGTTTCGGTATTGGATTTGGATTATTTATCCAGAGATTGTGTTCCCGAGGTAACCAAAGAGATTGCGGAAAACTCAATTTATGCTTATTTAGAAAATGACCTAGGTTTAGACATTTCCTATGCTCAGAAAGAGATTACCATCCAAGCTTCGACCGAGAGGGAGCGCCTGCTTATGGATAATACTGATGAATATCTGGTGCTCATTCGTTCTAGAGTTTACCTTGGGGATACCAGGCAGTTTCAGTATACAGAAAGTCGACATAAGATTGATAAATTTCAATTTGTGGACTTTGCCCGCCGTAAACACTCGCTTTAAGGCATTTTCGATTAGTCAAAAAGCGGCTTTTACGGTATAATAGATTTCGAGGTATTTTTATGACGAATTTAAACCGATACAAATTTACATTTGGAAAAAAACAATTAACCGTTACGACAGAACATGACAACCTTTTTATGGAGGAAATCGAGCGACTGGTGCAAGAAAAGTACCAGGCTCTTGAGGAAAAATTGCCAAATGCCGATGCTGAAACAAAGGCCTTGCTTCTAGCCATTAACGCCCTCTCGGTTCAATTGTTGCGGGAAGTGGACCATGCCAAAGTGGAAGCAGAATTGGCTAATGTGAAAGAAATGGTCTTGAAAAAGAATGTAACCCTACTTGATTTAGACGAGCTTGAGTATAAGCTATGATTTCATTTGTTATTTTATTGATTTTGGCCTGGAGCTTTTATATCGGCTATAGCCGTGGCTTAGTTCTACAACTTTTCTATTCTTTCGCCTGCCTTCTTTCTTTGTTTATCGCAGCAGGTAACTACAAGAAGTTAGCTTCTATCTTCTATCTGTGGGTTCCCTTTGCTAATGCCCACGAAGGTGCTAGTACTTTTTACTTTGATAGCCAATATCTCTTTGATTTGGATAAAGTTTTCTATGCAGGTTTGGCCTTTTTAGCCATTTATATGCTGGTCTATATTGTGATGCGTGTGCTGGGAATCTTCATGCATTTGATCCGTTACATCAGTCCAGATACAACTATGATGAATCTGATCAGTGGTGGTCTCTCAGTCCTAGTGACCTTGGTATCCTTGCAGATTGCTCTAACCATCCTGGCGACTATTCCTGTGGGAGATGTTCAGAATATCTTACACACTAATTGGCTGGCAGATACTATTATTAAACACACTCCCCTTACCAGTGGTTGGCTCCGTCAGCTCTGGATTAACAATATTATCGGGTAAGGCTGTGGCCTTACTCTTTTTGTAAGTAGGAAAAATGAATCATAAAATTTTAGAAATTTTGGAGTTTGACAAGGTCAAAAAACTCCTAGAAAATCTGCTTCTAACCGAGCAGGGATTAGAAGAAGTGCGGCAGTTGAGTCCGATGGTAGACATTGACCGCATCCAACAAGCTTTTGATGAAAGTAGGGATATGGCTGACCTTTTTGTCCATTACCCTCATTTTACTTTAGCTACCACGCAAGAAATCGGGCCAGCCATGCGCCGCTTGGAGTTAGAAGCTGATCTCAATATTTTAGAACTCTTAGCGGTCAAACGGATCTTGACCATCTCTAAAGAACTAGCCGACTTTTATGCCAACTTGGAAAATGTTTCCTTACGGCAATTGGATAAACTCTTTGAAAAAATAGAGACCTTTCCTAGTTTGCAAGGAACTCTCATGGCTGTCAATGAGGGTGGTTTTCTGGAGGACTTTGCCAGCGAAGCTTTATTGAAAATCCGTCGGAAGATTCAGGAGGCGGAAGTTCAGGTGCGTCAGGTCATGCAGGATCTGCTCAAGGCTAAGGCAGATATGCTGTCGGATTCGATTTTAGCGAGTCGAAATGGACGCAATGTTTTACCCGTTAAAAACACCTTCCGCAACCGGATTTCGGGGGTTGTTCATGATATTTCTGCATCGGGATCGACCGTTTACATTGAGCCCCGCGCAGTTGTTGCTCTCAATGAGGAGATCAGTCATTTGAGGGCAGAGGAACGGCACGAAATAGCCCGTATCTTACGAGAAATATCCAGTCTTTTACATCCACACACGGCGATTATCCGTAACAATGCTTGGGTTATCGGTCACTTGGATCTGGTTCGGGCCAAACATCTCTTTGCTAGAGATTACGAGGCCGTGGTACCCACTCTATCTGACCAGCAAGATATCGCCCTTCTCAATGTCCGTCATCCCCTATTGACAAAACCTGTCGCCAATGATTTGACCTTCGGTAGCGATTTGACAACCATTGTCATGACTGGACCCAATACGGGTGGTAAGACTATCTTGCTCAAAACTTTAGGATTGACGCATCTTATGGCCCAGTCGGGCCTTCCTATCCTTGCTGATAAAGGCAGTCGCGTGGCTGTTTTCAAAGAAATCTTTGCCGATATTGGGGATGAACAATCCATCGAGCAGAGCCTATCCACCTTCTCTAGTCACATGACCCATATCGTGGACATTATGAGGCAAGCGGATGAGGAAACTTTGGTCCTCTTTGATGAGTTGGGGGCGGGGACGGATCCGCAAGAAGGGGCTTCTTTAGCCATGGCTATCTTAGATGATTTGAGACTACGTGGCATCAAAACCATGGCTACCACCCACTATCCAGAGCTCAAGGCCTACGGCATTGAGACGCCGCATGTGGAAAATGCCAGCATGGAGTTTGACACGGATAGTTTACGTCCGACCTATCGCTTTATGCAGGGAGTACCAGGTCGTTCCAACGCTTTTGAAATCGCCCGTCGTCTTGGTTTGGCTGATGTGGTTATCAAGGCAGCTCAGGAATGGACCGATTCGGATAGTGATGTCAATCGAGTGATTGAGCGTTTGGAAAAGCAAACCTTGGAAAGCCGTAAACGCCTGGACCATATCCGTGATGTGGAGCAAGAAAATCTCAAGATGAATCGCGCTCTCCGTAAGCTCTTTGATGAGTTGACTAGAGAGCGGGAGAATGAACTCAATAAGGCTCGTTTGGAAGCTCAGGAAATTGTTGATATGGCCATGGCTGAAAGCGAGGACATTCTGAAAAACCTCCACGATCAGGCCACTCTCAAGCCCCATCAGATAATCGAAGCTAAGAGCCAGCTGAAAAAACTGGCACCGGATCTGGTTGATTTGTCCAAGAACAAGGTTTTGAAAAAAGCTAAGGCAGAGCGAGCCGCCAAGGTAGGGGAAGAGATTCTAGTCACTGCCTATGGGCAACGGGGAATCTTAACCAATCAGCTCAAGGATGGCCGTTGGGAAGCTCAAGTTGGTCTCATCAAGATGACCCTCAAGCGAGACGAATTTGGCCTGGTTAAGGCTGAAAAAGAAGGTCAGCCCCAGAAAAAACAAATTCATACCGTGAAACGAGCCAATGTCAAGGGACCAAAAGCCCGCTTGGACCTTCGTGGGAAACGCTACGAAGAAGCCATGCAGGAGCTGGATGAATTTATCGACCAGGCTCTCCTCAATAATATGGCCCAGGTTGACATTGTCCACGGGATCGGGACCGGCGTTATCCGCGAAGCCGTTACTAAGTACCTCCGTAGCAACCGCAATGTCAAAGAATTTGGCTATGCCCCGCAGAATGCAGGAGGTTCTGGCTGTACCATTGTGACATTGAAATAGGTTTAGTTATTAAAAAGAGTAATGATGCAAAAATCTTTCTGAATATTCTCTGTTGAAAAATTAAAAACTCTTGAGAATAGTTTCATTACTTCTCAAGAGTTTTTTAGTAAGTAAGGAATAAACTTAGTGTCCCTAGAATGAATCTATTTTTATCCTCAAAGAAAATCAAAAATAGATGAGGCAAAGTGTCGCAGACATACCTAGTGGTAGGCAAGGAACTTTAACAAAATCTAATTTTCATTTTCAAAGAGTATTAATCTATATAAGGAATAACGACACCCGACATCAACAGATAACGTATGGTTTCATAGGCAATCAAGCCCAAAATCATGGCTATTTTCTTGTATTTGACATCTTTAAATAGAATCCAAATAATGACGTAGAAGAGAAGTTGTTGCTGGATCAGGAAGAGAAATAAACCTTTAAAATCAAACATAGTATTTCCTTTATTTTCTTAGACAATCTTGGATTTGCTTCTCAAAACTTTTTGGATCTGATTTGGCTGAAAAGCGCTCTACCACACGGCCCTCTCTGTCAATCAAAAACTTAACAAAATTCCATTCAATAGCTTTTCCCAAAGGACCAGATTTTTCAGTCTTGAGCCAAGTATAGAGAGGGTCAGCTTCCTTGCCATTGACCTTGATTTTGGCAAAGCGAGAGAAAGTAGTTTGGTAATTGAGACTGCAGAAGTCATTGATTTCATCAGCTGTACCAGGTGCTTGACCGAGAAACTGGTTACAAGGTAGATCTAAAACCTCAAAACCTTGCTCCTTGTAGCGATCATAGAGTTCCTGCAAGGCTTTGTATTGGGGTGTTAAGCCGCATCCGGTAGCGGTGTTGACAACCAGTAAGACCTTACCAGCATAATCTTGAAGAGAGACTGGGCTACCATCCTGCGCTTGAATAGTGAAATCATAAATTCTTTTCATGGTTGACTCCTTTTAATGTTTCGTTTTATTGTATCATGTGGTTGAGAAAGCGTCTATTTAAAAGCGTAGCAAATTTTTGGAAAATCCTATTTTTTGGTGTAAAATAGCAGTACAAATAGAAGAAATGGAGAATTGATATGGTACAAGCAATAAGAGATGCAAACGTTCTAGAAGAAACAAAAGAAGGTGTCGTGCTCATTGATTTTTGGGCGACTTGGTGTGGACCATGCCGCATGCAGGCCCCTATCTTGGAGCAATTGGCAGCAGAGGTAGACGAAGATGATTTGCGTATCTTCAAGATGGATGTGGATGAAAATCCAGAAACAGCTCGTCAATTTGGGATTATGTCTATTCCAACGCTCATGTTTAAAAAAGATGGAGAGCTTGTCAAACAGGTGGCTGGTGTTCATTCCAAAGCACAGATATTAGCCATCTTGGCTGAACTCAATTAAGGCAAACTCGGACTTGTTCCGAGTTTTTTTGCAAATGGAAGGAAATCTTATGGCAGTGAAAGAAATTTATTTGGCAGGTGGTTGTTTTTGGGGCTTGGAGGAATACTTTTCCCAAATCGAGGGTGTACTAGTTACCAAGGTTGGTTATGCCAATGGTCAGGTGGAGACAACCAACTATCAGTTGCTCAAACAAACAGACCATGCCGAAACGGTCTATGTCCAGTATGAGTCTGATAAAGTTGGTTTACGGGAGATTTTGCTCTATTATTTCCGAGTGATTGATCCGTTTTCTGTCAACCAGCAGGGGCCAGACAGGGGTCGCCAGTATCGGACTGGTATCTACTATACAGATGAAGTAGATCTATCAGCTATCAATGAGGTCATGGCTGAACAAGAGGCTCAGTATGGTCGTGGTCCACTAGCTGTGGAAGTGGAGAAGTTGATGCATTTTATTGATGCGGAGGACTACCATCAAGATTACCTCAAGAAAAATCCAAATGGCTATTGTCATATTGATGTCAGCCAGTCCCAGATTCCTGTTATTGATGTGGAACATTACCACAAACCATCAGATGAAGAATTGAGAGGCTCTTTAACATTGGAACAATACGCAGTAACACAAGAAGCAGCTACGGAAGCTCCTTTTAAAAATGCCTTTTGGAAGAGTAATGAGGCAGGTATTTATGTCAATATTACAACTGGCGAACCACTCTTTCTTTCCACAGATAAGTTTGATTCGGGCTGTGGATGGCCGTCCTTTACAAGACCTATTTCGAAAGAAGTAGCGCTCTATGTGGAGGATGTATCTCATGGGATGCAGCGTATTGAGGTTAAAAGTCGAGCTGGTCAAGCTCATTTGGGCCATGTTTTTGATGATGGACCGCGTGACCAGGGTGGCTTGCGTTACTGTATTAACTCGGCAGCTCTGCGCTTTATCGCGCGTGAGGAGATGGAGGCGGCAGGTTACGGCGGATTTTTGACACTTTTGGAAAACGAAACACTCAATCACCTGCATTGACTATAAAATATAGAAGAAATCTTGCCTGGAATATTTTTCAGGCTTTTTGAGATGAGAAGGAAAGTGTTATGCTCAAAGAAAATCAAAATCGATGAGACAAGGCAAAGCAGGCATAGCTTGTGGTAGGCAAGGAGTTCTAACAAAATCAAATTTTGATTTTCAAAGAGTATTACAGCAGATAGATGTATAAAATTTGGTATAATAGGGATGCGAAAGGAAATAGCATGACATTTTTACAGACATACCTAGCACAGTTTGACTTGGAAGGCATTCTAACAAGTGTCTTCAATAAGATTTTATCTCTCATTTTACTCTATATCGTTTTCTATTTTGGGAAAAAAATTGTTCATTCGTCCATCAAGAGAATTTTAGGACCCTCTTTGAAGTTTTCAAAACAAGATGAGGGGCGGCAGAAGACCATCACTCGACTAGTGGACAATATGTTCAACTATGTTTTCTACTTCATTCTCATCTATTGGACCTTAACGGTCTTGGGTTTGCCTGTCACTAGTTTGTTAGCTGGTGCAGGGATTACCGGTTTGGCCATTGGTTTAGGGGCCCAAGGCTTTTTATCTGATTTGGTCAATGGCTTCTTCATCCTAGTTGAACATCAGTTTGATGTGGGAGAAGTGGTGCGTTTAACCAACGGACCAATTGTCATTGAAGGAACTATCATCAGTGTTGGAATACGAACTACTCAGGTTCGAGATGCCGACGGGACGCTACATTTTATTCCTAATCGCAATATTTTAGTGGTCAGTAATAGGTCTCGTGGTGATATGCGGGCACGGATTGATATTCCTTTGTCGCCAAAAGCGGATTTGGAAAAAGTTGCCAAAATTATCGAAGCGGTCAATCAAGAACATGTGTCTTCCTATCCTGTCATCAAAACGTGTTCAGTCCTAGGAGCTCAAGTAGCACCAACGGGTCAGTTTTCTTACCGTATCCAAATGACAGTCGAAAATGGCCAACAATATGCTATTTATCACCTATTTTATGGACTCTACCAGGAAGCCTTGGTTAAGGCCGGTATTGACTTGCCTGCTATGTCACTTGTAACTGGTAAATGAAAGGAGTGACTATGTTACCAAAAGAATATATTCTCGAAGATGGTCAAATATACTACCGCAAGAAACCCCTTTATAAGCAAGCCTTGTTTTGGACCACTGTTGTTGGAGGGGCTTTAACAATGATTCTGGGATTTGTTTCTCTGTTCTTGTTCATAGCTTTGATGGGAACTCAGGCCTATGAGGAGATAGCTGGAAATGATTACAGTAATTTTGGTTCATATGATTCATCAACAGATCTGTCTAGTTACAGTGAATATGAATTGGGTCAAGTTGTGCCTATAGAGAATAAAGTCAATTTTACCGTTCAATCTATAAAAGTGGACAAGACTCTTTCTCTCATTGATCAGACTTATGCTCAAGCTCTAGTGGTTAAACTAGTGGTAGACAATCAATCGGACGAAGCTTTCTATTTTGATGAGTATTATTTCTCGGCGATCGATAGAGCTGGGATAAACCACTACTACCTTGATTTGAAAACCTATGATGTCAATTTAGTGGAGAAGTTGGAACCTGGTAGCAAAGAAGAGGTAACCTTGATATTTGCCGTTGATCAAGAGGAAGGCTATGCGCTGACCTATAATGATTTTGTTTGGTATAGTTCAGTAGAGAATCGATTATAAAAACAAAGAAGAGCTGGAAAAATTTCCAACTCTTCTTTTCTATAGGAATAACAAGGATTATACCAAACCTTGAGCAATCATCGCATCTGCGATTTTCTCGAAGGCTGCGATATTAGCACCTGCAAGGTAGTCAGTACCTAGATCGTATTTTTCAGCAGTTGCTTTTGCGGTGTCAAAGATATTGGCCATGATGTCCTTGAGGCGGCCATCGACTTCTTCAGAAGTCCATGAGAGGCGAAGGCTATTTTGGCTCATTTCAAGGGCAGATACAGCTACACCACCAGCGTTGGCAGCTTTTGCTAAACCGTAGAGAACGCCATTTTCTTTGTAGATGTTGATAGCAGCGAGGTCAGATGGCATGTTGGCACCTTCGGCGACACAGTAAACACCGTTTTTCACGAGATGAGCAGCTTTTTCACCGTCGATTTCATTTTGAGTCGCACATGGAAGAGCGATATCTACATGGCCGTCGTAGTTCCAAACAGAACCTTCATAGTAGGTAGCAGTTGCTTTTTCAGCAGCATACTCAGTCAAACGTGCACGGCGTTTTTCTTTAACATCGACCAAAAGGTCAAAGTCGATACCCGTTTCATCAATGACATAGCCATTTGAATCAGAGACTGAAATGACTTTTGCACCCAGTTCACTTGCTTTTTGCACGGCATATTGGGCTACATTACCAGAACCAGAAATCAAAACGGTTTGATCTTTGAAAGATTTACCATTTGCTTGCAACATGTTGTCTGCGAAGTAAACAAGGCCGTAACCGGTTGCTTCTGGACGGATGAGTGATCCACCAAAGCCGATTGGTTTACCAGTTAGGACACCTGCATCAAACTGACGGAGGCGTTTGTATTGGCCATACATGTAGCCAATCTCGCGTCCACCCACACCGATGTCACCGGCAGGAACGTCCAATGATGGTCCGATATGCTTTTGTAATTCTGTCATGAAGCTTTGGCAGAAACGCATGATTTCGGCATCTGTTTTGCCTTTTGGATCAAAGTCGGATCCACCTTTACCACCACCGATAGGGAGGCCAGTCAAGACGTTTTTGAAGATTTGCTCAAAACCGAGGAATTTCAAGATAGATTGGTTAACAGTTGGATGGAAGCGAAGTCCACCTTTGTAAGGGCCAACTGCTGAGTTGAATTGGACGCGGTAGCCACGGTTGACTTGAACATTGCCGTCTTTGTCCATCCATGGAACACGGAAACTAATCACGCGCTCAGGCTCAACGATACGGGCCAAGATATTTTCAGTGATGTACTCAGGATGAGCTTCAAAGACTGGCTCCAAAGTATTGAAGAGTTCTTCAACTGCTTGAAGAAATTCAGTTTCATGTGGATTACGAGCTTTTACAGCTTGGAATGAAGATTCGATATAAGATTTTGCTGTTGTCATAAGAGCACCTCTTTTTTATTTTTATTAAATTGTCTGATAATTTAATTTATCTGTTGATTATTATAGCACCAAGAAAATCAAATGTAAAGCAAAAAATGTTAAATTGTCAGAAAAATTTGATTTTTAGAAAAGATCTACTAGAATGTGGGGTTTTTCAAGGAGCATCAGTGATTGATACTAGATGAGGAGCATTGTAAAGACTATTTAAAACTTTCTTTCTTATCTATCTTTTGCACAATTTTACCCCAATCTTCATTTTTATCTTGATTAGGAAAATGAAATATGATAAACTTTTTAAGTTGGTCGGTTAATTAACTGGTTAATTAACCGGTTTATAATAAAGAGTAAGGTGAGGTTTTTTGTGAAAAAATGGATGTTTTCTCTACTGGTTTTGTTAGCTAGTCTATCTTTGGTAGCCTGTGGCAATCAAGCTTCATCTGGTCAGACAGGAAAAGGAATGAAAATTGTCACGAGTTTCTACCCGGTATATGCCTTGACCAAGGAAGTGTCAGGAGACCTCAATGATATTCGGATGATCCAGTCTGGGCAGGGGATTCATGGATTTGAACCGTCTGTGGCAGATATTCAGGCAATCTATGATGCGGATGTTTTCTTCTATCATTCCCATATTTTAGAGTCTTGGGGTGGTGCTATTGATCCAAATGAGGCTAAGTCAGATGTAATCTTGATTGAAACTGCCAAGGATTTGGACTTGCAACGGGTGGAAGGTTTGGAAGATGTGGAGGTTGGTCCAGGAGTGGATCCTGCTACTCTCTACGATCCCCATAGCTGGCTAGATCCAGTACTGGTCGCTGATCAGGCAGAGACTATTGCTAGAGAATTAGGACAGCTAGATCCTGACAACAAGGATTATTATCAAAAAAATGCAGATGCCTTGAAGAAGGAGTTCTTGGAGTTAAATGATAAATACCAGAAAATTTTTAAGCAAACGTCTCAAAAAACTTTTGTGACCCAACATACAGCCTTTGCTTATACGGCCAAGCGTTTTGGCTTACAACAACTGGGAGTTTTGGGGGTAGCTGAGGAGGAGCCAAGTCCGAGACAGTTGGCGGAAATTGAAGAGTTTATCAAAGACTACAAGGTCAAGACGATCTTCGTCGAAAAAGGAGTTTCTGATAAGATGGCCCAAACCTTGAAGCAAGCAACGGGCGTCAAGTTGACATTGCTGGATCCGCTTGAGGGCGATCCCAAAAGCCAGAAATCCTATATTCAACTATTAGAAGAAAATTTGGCCATCTTAGCCAATGAATTGAAATAAAAAGTGAGGAGAGAATAATGAAAAAACAGTATATTTACGGGTCGATTGCAGCCTTGGTACTAAGTGGTGCTGCCTACCAACTAGGTCACTATAATGCCTTGAAGGCTACTGAAGATGGGAGCATTCAATATGTGGCCGCAGGCAAGGACGATTCCAGTAAATTAGCGAAACATCAGGAAAAGACACCGGACCAAATCAGTGCAGAAGAAGGCATTGATGCGGAACAAATCGTTGTTAAGATTACAGATAAGGGCTATGTTACCTCGCATGGGGATCACTATCATTTCTTTAATGGGAAAGTTCCTTACGATGCTATTCTCAGTGAAGAGCTGATTATCACAGATCCAAACTATGTTTTTAATGAAGCAGATGTCATCAACGAGGTAGAAGATGGATATATTATCAAGGTAGACGGCAACTATTATCTTTACTTGAAGCCAGGTAGCAAGCGCAAAAACATTCGTTCCAAAGGAGATATTGAGAAGCAGAAGGCCAAACATCCAGTAGATGGTCATCAGCATAAGGGCGGGGATGCGAAGAATCAGCAAATGCAGTCAGGTCGTTATAAACCCTATACGACAGATGATGGCTATGTCTTTACGGTTAACTCCATCATGGACGACTTGGGAGATGCATACCTCGTATCTCATGGCGATCATATACACTATGTTCCAAAGGCAGACCTCAATCCAGATGAATTAGCTGCTGCTCAGGCCTATTGGTCAGCTAGAAATGGCGGTGGTGCATCTTCTGTAGCCGGAGGAAGAGGAGGCTCATCTGGTTATTCACCAGTATCTTATCAACCGGTTGTGAATCCAGCTTCTGGGAATCAAGGAGCTGGTACTATGGCTGAATGGGAAGTTCTATTGCGTCAATTGTATGCTTTGCCACTTAGTCAGCGTTATACAGAGAAAGATGGCCTTGTATTTGATCCGATTCAGATTACACGTCGGTTGAGAGATGGAGTTGTTGTACCACATGGCGATCACTTCCATGTCATCCCTTATGCCAAAATGTCAGATTTGGAAGTAAGGATTGCACAAATCATTCCGATTGGGGCACGCTTATCAACTCCAGTTCCCCAACCAGTGCCAGCACCGAAACCAGTGGTGACACCGCAACCCGCTCCAACGCCGCAACCGACTCCGACTCCTGTCCCAACGCCACAGCCTAAAAAAATCATGCTGACTTTCCAAGGCAAGACCTTCCCAGCAGTTAAGAAAGGCTTGGATGGCCAGCCATATTCAACTAGTGATGGTTACGTCTTCAGCCCGGATTCTATTTACTCGGTAGATGAAGACGGTATTACCGCTATCCATACCAATCATACGCATTTTATACCATTTAATGAATTGGAACAATCTGAGTTAGACCAAGTGGCCCAATGGTTAGCTAAGAAACACTCTGTAGTTGTAGCACCGGCAGATATTGAAAAAGCTATCTCAGATATGGAAGAAAAAGCTGCTTTGATTGAAAATAGAGCTGTGCGCAATCGTTATGAAGACAAGATTGCTCTCTTGGAAGATCGCCTCTTTGCTGTGACAAAACGCTCTGGTAAAGAGCCATTGTCTACCATAGCTGAAGAATGCAAAAAATTAGCGAAAGCCATTGAACAGGAGCTAAAAAATCCGACTCCTAAAGATAAACCTGTAGATACACGGACTGCGCGTGAAATCTATGATGCAGTACAACCTGCTTTATTGGTACCGGTTAAGGATATACCTTATAACATGGACCAGACAGTATCCATCAAAGATGGCAATACCTTTGTCATTCCGCATACAGACCACTATCACAATATTAAGATGGAATGGTTTGATGCTGGAGGTCTCTACGAAGCACCAGAAGGCTACACACTTGAGCAATTGTTTGCAACCGTCAAATACTACCTCTTGCATCCAGAAGAACGACCAAAAGTAGATGGATGGGGAGATAATAGCGATCACGGAAGCGGCCATACAGGTGGAGCAGACTTACCACACGGAGTAGAGCCGGCCCCTGCAAAACCTACAGAAGATACGGACGATGACGATCAGGATGCAGATGTGGATACCGATGGAGATGCGGACTTGGATGTGGATGTGAATCCTACAGATACAGGTTCGGTTACGACACCTAAAGGTACAGATGATGAGGTTGATTTTCATAAAACACAAGCTGCTAAAGCAGTAGAAGATGAACTTTGGAATCTCTATAAACTTGCGGATACTGTAAAGGATGAAGAGTTGGTAGCTGGTTATGAGGAAGAGATTGAAGTCTTGTTTAATCGCTTCACTGTCTTGACCAAGACATCAACATCTGACAGTTTAGAAGCTATTCAGAATGATGCTAAAAACTTAGCGAAAAAGATGGAGGCGAAAGGCTAGAAACTCGTTGTCCTATAAAATATTTTAAGAAGGGCTGGAGAATCCAGCTCTTCTTTGTGACTCTTGAAAAGGTTTGCAGTTTTCTTGAAAAAAACGTATACTATAGTAAAAATGATAAGGGAGAAGCGGAATGAGAAGAAGAAAAGACCGTTTCGGCAAACACGTACGCTACCAAAAGAGAAAGTGGACACTCTGGGCTGCAATTACTTTTTTTGTCCTTGCCTTGTCTTGGCCAATCTATCTTTTGATGGTCAATGGCAGTAAGGAGGAAGTTGCTCATTCCTTGACTCAGTCTAGTCAGACGGAGTCATCTGAATCAGCATCCGGACAAAAAAAATCAAAGAAAAATCAGAATGGGACAAGTAGTGCCCGAATCATGGCTCATGGAGATCTCCTTTATCACGATCTTCTCTATATGAGTGCAAAGCAAGAGGATGGAACCTATGATTTTAGGGAGAATTTCACCTATGTTAAGCCTTGGATAGAAGAGGCTGATTTAGCTATCGCTGATTTTGAAGGGACTATTTCATCTGATTTCCCGCTAGCTGGTTATCCGCTCTTCAATGCTCCAGCCCAGGTGGTTACAGCCATCAAGGATGCAGGATACGATATGGTAGATTTGGCCCATAATCATATCCTTGATTCACAATTATCCGGCTTGATTTCAACGTCCAAACACTTTACAGATGCAGGAATTGGAATTGTTGGCGTTTATCCGGAAGGTAATCGATCAAGTGCCCCTCTTCAAATTCGCGATATCAATGGGATTAAGGTAGCGATTTTAGCCTATGCATATGGATTCAATGGGATGGAAGGCAATTTGTCTCTAGCAGAACAAGCTGCTTATTTATCGGATTTAAATGTAGAAAAAATGCAAGCTGAAATTGAGCGAGCTGAAAAAGAAGCTGATATAACCATTATCATGCCGCAAACAGGTGTCGAATACCAGTTAGAACCAAGTCCAGAACAAAGGAATCTCTACCATCAGATGGTAGAATGGGGAGCGGATCTAATTTTTGGTGGTCATCCGCATGTCGCTCAACCGGCAGAAGTTGTTGAGAAAGATGGACAAGAGAAACTCATTATCTACTCTATGGGAAACTTTATTTCTAACCAGCGAATAGAAACAATGGAGGGGGTAGCCACATCTCAGTGGACAGAGCGCGGTGTTCTCATGGATGTGACTATTGAGAAGAAAGATGGGGTAACCACTATTCAAAAAGCAGAGGCTCATCCTACCTGGGTTAGCCGAGTAGCTAATGGACGCTATGCTGAAAATGGTCAGCCCCTCTATAGCTACCAGACCTTTATCTTAGAAGATTTTATTGAAGGGGGTCAACATCGAGATAAAATTGATGAGGCAACCAAGATTCGTATCGACAGTGCCTACCATGAAATGAAAGAGTTTATGGGGTTAAACTGGTAAGGATACAAGGGGGTATGTTTATGTTGGTTAAACTAATTGCATCGGATATGGACGGAACTTTTTTGGATGAAAAAGGTTCTTTTGACCGGGAACGTTTTGAGATAATTTTGAGCCAACTGGAAGAGCAAAAAATTCCTTTTGTGATTGCTAGTGGCAACGGAATCGGACGCTTACTCAAGATTTTTAAAGGTTTTGAGAATCGTGTACTCTTTGTAGCGGATAATGGGGGTCACATTTACCAAGGGGGCCAAACGCTTTATCGTCAAGCGCTATCCATAGATTTGATTCGAGATGTGCTCGATTACTTGCAAGAAGACGTCAAAAACCACTGCTTTATGCTGGCTCATGATGAAAAGATTTACATGGCTGAAGGTGCTGGTCAACCATTTAGTGACGGCTTAGCAATCCAAGCCGATCAGATGAAGGCCTTTCTAAATCGGATTGATTACTTGCCAAATATAGCAGATTTTCCTGAAAATGAGTCTTTCTATAAGATCGGGCTTTGGGTGCCAGAGGACCAGGTGGCTCAGGTCGTTACGGCTTTCAATCAGGCTTTTCATGGGGAATTAGTGGCTGTGACCAGTGGCTATGGTAGTATTGATTTGATGCCTGCGGGCATTCACAAGGCTTGGGGTCTGCGGAGAATCATGGAACCTATGGGGATTGATCCTAGTCAAGTCATGGCCTTTGGGGATAACGATAACGATGTTGAGATGCTGGAGTTAGCCCAGTATTCCTACGCGGTTGGAAATGCTAGTCCAGCGGTCAAGGCGGTAGCTAAATATCAGATTGGACATGACGATCACTCTTCTGTTTTGACAACTATTGAGGAATTTTTAAAAACAAGCAAAGGAGCAACTGAAGATGAGGGATATAAAACTAATTGTCAGTGATATTGATGGTACAGTTTTAGACAAGGAACACCAGCTGGACAGTCGTTTGAGGGCAGATCTTGAAAAACTATCTCAGCAAGAGATTCCATTTTGTCTCGCTTCAGCTAGGTCACCCTTGGGCATCCATCCCATCCAAGAAGAGTTGGGTTTGCAGGCTCCTCTTGTAGCCTATAATGGGGCCTTGATTGGCCAATTTCAAGATCAAACTTTCGATATTCTTCATGATATACCGATTCAGGCCCAGGATGTGGAACGGTTAGTCTATTTGATTGAGGAGAATTTTCCTGAAATTGCCATTGGCATCTATGCTGGTAAAGACTGGCATGTTGCAGAGAGAAATCAATGGATAGATTTGGAAGCCAACATTACAGGCGAGATTCCAATTTTGACAACTTTCAAGTCCTTCTTAGCTGAAAAAATTCCTGTGCATAAGTTTTTATTAATCGGAGAAGAAAAAGATATTGCTCATCTCTTAGCCTTTTTACAGGAAGAAGATTTTCCAGAGACTGCCTTTTATCTCTCCAAAGCTAATTACTTAGAAATCACCAATCGCTCTGTATCGAAAGCTCATGCTCTGGAGATTTTAGCGGCAATATACGGCCTATCCTTGGAACAAACACTGGCCTTTGGGGATCATTTTAATGATTTGCCTATGTTGCAGGCGGCAGGCATAGGCGTAGCCATGGGCAATGCTCCGCAAGCCGTGCAAGATGCGGCGGATCAAGTGACAGCTGACAACAGTCAAAACGGAGTTTCCCTCTATCTGGAAAACTTTCTTTTGGCAGATACCCTATAACAGATTGTTAGAAAATAGTTGAAAGAGAGAGACTATGAAAAAACGAGGAACTCAGCTGATTGAAACGGACCGGCTAATCTTGCGACCCCTAAGGCTAGAGGATGCTCAAGATATGTATGATAACTGGGCTTCCAGTCAGGAGGCGACCCGATATGTTACCTGGGAAGCCTATGGTGACCTTGCTCCTCTCATCGAACGCCTCAAGTTAAGGCAAGAGCACTATCTAAATAAGGAACTATATGATTGGGGTATTTTTGTCAAAGACCAAGAGGTCTTGATTGGAACCATTACCTTTGTAGACTTATCGGATCTACACAGATTGGGAGAGTTGGGCTATATTATTGGTCCTAAGTGGTGGGGCAAGGGCTATGTCTTGGAAGCAGCTCGCGCGATTTGTCGCTTTGGCTTTCAAGAATTGGAACTCCATCGGATCCAGGCTGTCCATGATGTCAGAAATCCGGCATCAGGAAGAGTCATGGAGAAACTAGGCATGCACTATGAAGGGACTTTTAGAGACTGTCGCTTGGTTAAAGGGGAATATGTGACCTTGAAACAGTATGCCTTTTTAGCAGATGAGTTTAGGGACGAATAGACATTTTGCACCGGAGAAAGGATAGACATGATAAAATTAATCGCTTTTGATATGGATGGAACTTTTTTAAATTCTCAAAATGATTATGACCGGCTTCGTTTTGACAAGATTTTTAAAATCGCAAAAGAAAAAGGCATCCGTCTGGTTGCCAATTCTGGAAATCAGTACCAGCAGATTGCTAGTTTTTTTGAAGCCTACTTGGAGGAGATGGTCATTGTCTCAGAAATTGGGGCCCAAATTCATGAAAAGGGCCAGTTGATTGACTGCCATTACTTTGAAGACGAGGTCGTAGCAGATATTTTACAAGTCTTAGCATGCTTGCTGGAGCGGAAATTATTGATGGTTTTATAACTAACGTAGGTATCCTGGCTCAACCATTTCATGGGAATCACTTCCTCATTCATCTGCACCATTTTGCGACCAGAAAAGACTTGACGGGCATAGGCGAAGAGCGTCATCTTCAAAAGCATGGCAGGATGAAAGGCAGGACGACCCGTGTGTGATTTATCTTCCAATAAAACATGATTAGGGATACTGTCCACAAAGAGGCTAATCAGTCTAACCTCGTGATTCATAGGAATATCGTAGGCAAGATTTAGTTCCAAACTGAATTGATTTGTGTTATACTCTTTATACATAGTCATGGCTTTCTAGTTGTTTTGTGGTTATTATAATTATAAACCATGACATAGGGAAACGAGCATCTCCAACTGCGGAAATGCTCGTTTTTTCTATTCTGAAGCTATTTTTTGCCCAGCCTCTTTTTTGTTAAAAAGTCTTCTGTAATGAAGGACGCTATCGTCGAATGAATGTTTTAAACTAAGAATTGAAACGTAGGTAGCTCAAACAGTCTGAGGCTAGACTGTTTGAGGTTGGAAATAAGAACTGATGACAGTCAGTTCCCCTTACAGTCTGAGGCTAGACTGTTTGAGGTTGGAAATAGAAGAAACTAAGATTCTCTCAATTAGAGTAGGGCAAGTAGAAAATAACGACCTATCAAGGTTAATTCAAATGACTATATTTTTCTTGGAAATGATGGTGGATGAGTCTTAAAGTGATTTGAAAATTCAAACAAAGCATAAAAAATTGCCATCTGTCCTTAAAAGTCTGTAAAAAGGCTTTCATTTTTTCATCAAAGTGATATAATGACTGAAAACGGGATGAAAAAGTGTTAGTTTTGGAGGTAAGATTTTATGAAAGAGGCCAAGCATCCATCTTTTGAAAAAGCTTCAGCGGCTGGTTTTTTAATTGCCCTGGGCATTGTTTATGGAGATATCGGGACCAGTCCCCTCTATACCATGCAATCCTTGGTGGAAAATCAGGGAGGTCTAGCAGCCGTATCTGAGAACTTTATTTTGGGGTCTATTTCCCTCATCTTTTGGACCTTGACCTTGATTACAACTGTCAAGTATGTTTTTATTGCACTTAAGGCAGATAATCACCACGAGGGGGGGATTTTCTCTCTATACACCCTAGTTCGGAAGATGGCCAAATGGTTGATTATTCCAGCGCTAATTGGCGGGGCTACCTTGTTGTCTGATGGGGCTCTGACTCCGGCAGTGACGGTTACCTCTGCCGTCGAAGGGCTAAAGAGTGTGCCGATTCTTCAGGCTCACTACAGCAATCAAACTATTGTGATTGTAACGACTTTGGTTATTTTGACCATACTCTTTTCGATTCAGCGTTTCGGGACAGGAGTGGTTGGTCGAGTCTTTGGTCCGGTTATGTTGATCTGGTTCTCCTTTTTAGGCATCAGCGGACTTGTCAATAGTTTGACCAATCTAGAGGTTTTTCAAGCCGTTAATCCTTATCACGCTATCCATCTTCTCCTCAGCCCGGAAAACCATCGCGGAATTTTTATCCTTGGCTCCATTTTCTTAGCAACAACAGGAGCAGAGGCTCTCTACTCCGATATGGGACATGTGGGGCGAGGCAATATTCATGTCAGCTGGCCTTTTGTTAAAGTCTGTATTCTCTTATCTTATTTTGGACAAGGTGCTTGGATTTTGGCCAATAAGGATTCTGGTATTGAGCTCAACCCTTTCTTTGCCAGCATTCCATCTTATCTGTCAGTCTTTGTAGTTATTTTGGCGACATTGGCAGCTATCATCGCTTCTCAGGCTTTGATTTCAGGTTCCTTTACCTTGGTTTCAGAAGCCATGCGCTTGAAAATTTTTCCAACTTTCCGTATCACTTATCCAGGTCATTCCATGGGGCAACTTTATATTCCGGTCATCAACTGGAGTCTTTGGTTTATCACTTGCGGTATTGTTCTTCATTTTCGAACATCCGCCCATATGGAATCTGCCTACGGTTTGGCGATTACCATCACTATGCTGATGACAACAGTGCTTCTGACATTCTTCCTCTTACAAAGAAAGGTCAAACCGATCTTTGTCTATCCTCTCATGGCCTTCTTTGCAGGAATTGAGCTGATTTTCTTCTTTGCTTCCGTAGTCAAATTTTTACATGGTGGTTATGTAGTGGTTATCATCGCAGCTCTCATCATCGCACTCATGTTTGTTTGGCTCAAAGCTAATCAAATTACCTTCAACTATATCAATACTTTGGACCTCAATGATTTCAAAGATCAACTGGATCGCCTGCGGAAGGATGAACGTTATCCTCTCTATCAAACCAATGTTGTCTACTTGACCAACCGCATGAGGGGGCATATCATTGATAAATCTATCCTCTATTCTATCTTGGATAAGCGGCCTAAGAAGGCTCAGGTTTATTGGTTTGTAAAAGTCAATGTCACTGACGAACCCTATACAAATGACTATACTGTCGACATGTTAGGGACAGATTTTATGGTCAAGGTAGAACTGTATCTGGGTTTTCGTATGCGTCAGGATGTACCGCGCTATATACGGACGGTTGTCCGTGACTTGATGGAATCGGGACGTCTACCTGAACAGCACCAGGACTATACCATTACGCCAGGTCGCGCTGTCGGTGATTTCCGTTTCGTCGTTTTAGAAGAGCGTGTTTCCCATGCCTTTCATATGAAGCCTTTTGATCGTTTTATCCTTCAAACTAAGGCGACGATTAAACATGTGACGGCGACACCGGTTCGCTGGTTTGGTCTCCAATTTTCTGAATCGAGCACAGAAGTTGTTCCTCTGGTCTTATCGGATGTGACTAGTTTGCCGATTTTAGAAAGAGTGGAATCAGTAAATTAAGACAATTTAAAGCTTGGAACAAACCTGTTCTAAGCTTTTTTTTCGAAAATTATTAAAATGTCAGAAAATTCTTGCTTTCTAATAAAACCTGTGATATAGTATGTTAAATAATATCATAAGGAGGATGGTTTTATGAATACAGGTTCTATAGCCTTTATGATTGTTTCAAGTGCTTTGGTATTTTTTATGACACCTGGTTTAGCCTTTTTCTATGGCGGATTGGGGCGCAGGAAAAACGTTATTTCAACTATGATGATGTCCTTTGTTCCCATCGGGATTGCGGTCCTTATGTGGGTTGTTCTTGGTTATTCTCTTTCTTTTTCAGGGGAACATCTTTTAGTGGGAAATTTAGGGGCTTTTCTCATGAATGGAGTTAGTGAAACCACTTCGACCAAGGGTTATGAGATACCCGACATGCTCTTTGCAATCTATCAAATGATGTTTTCGATTATTACGGTCGGTATTGCTACAGGATCTATTGTTGGTCGCATGCGCTTTAGTCCCCTTCTTATTTGGATTCCTCTCTGGCTACTCCTTGTCTACTATCCGCTAGCCCATATGGTCTGGGGTGGTGGTCTCTTGGCACAACTTGGAGCTCTCGACTTTGCTGGTGGCAATGTAGTTCATATTTCTTCTGGGGTAGCAGGGCTGGTTCTCTCACTCATGGTAGGAAAACGCTACGATCACGAACGCGTGGCCTTTCGCCCTCATAATGTCCCTTTTGTTTTGCTGGGAACAGCTGTTCTGGCCTTTGGCTGGATTGGTTTCAATTCCGGATCTGCCTTGGCTGCTAATCACATTGCCGTCCATGCCTTTGTGACTACTGTGGTATCGGCTGCAACAGGGATGCTGTCTTGGCTCTTTATCGAAAAAATGATCAGTAATAAACCAACTCTTGTTGGTGCCTCAACTGGTTTAGTAGCGGGACTTGTCGCCATTACACCGGGAGCTGGTTATGTGACCATTGGAGCAGCGCTTGTTAGTGGTGCTCTAGTCAGTCCAGTTTGCTATTTTGCTATTTCAGTCCTAAAGAAAAAAATAGGATATGATGATACGCTTGATGCCTTTGGTTGTCATGGAGTTGGTGGGATTTTTGGTGGTTTACTGACTGCTCTCTTCACGAGCCCTGACTTGACACCAGAAGCAGGAAATGTGGGACTCTTCTTTGGCTCTACTCACCTCCTCATTGCAACCATCATTGCTATTACTTTTACCATCCTTTGGTCAGGGACTGTGACTTGGCTACTTTTATCCGTCATCAAAAAATTCCAACCTCTTCGTGTCAGTGAAAGAGATGAAGTACGTGGTCTGGATGATAGTGAACATGAGGAAACAGCTTATCCGACCTTCCTCGGATTAGACACATAAGAACGGAGGCAAGAAATGAAAAAAATTGAAGCGATTATTCGTACAGAAAAATTAGAGGATGTGAAGCGGGCTCTTTCTCACATGGAGCAAAATCATGGTATGACGGTTTGTCAGGTACTCGGTTTTGGCAAGCAGCATGGCTTTGCTGAATTAGTACGGGGGCAAAAAGTTATACCAAGTCTTCTATCCAAGGTCAAAATCGAAATGGTTGTTAAAGACGAAGAGGTGGAAGAACTGGTTGAGCTGATTCAAGTGACAAGTCTTACAGGAGAAGTTGGAGATGGCAAGATTTTCATCAGTCCCATAGAGGATGTCATCCGTATTCGGACCAATGAGCGAGGTCAGGATGCCCTCTGATTCTCTTGAAAATCGAAGAAAGATGCCCTTTCTCGATAAAGTATGAATAAATAATCTGATGATTGGTTTTGTTTTTCAACCGAATCGAAAGATTGGAATAAAGAAAAAACTCCATCTGTCTTTGAACAAATGGAGTTTCTTGAGGCTATCCTCAAAGAAAATCAAAAATAGATGAGGCAGAGTGCTACAGGTACATCTGGTGCTAGGCAAGGAGCTTTAACCAAGTATATGGTCTTTTTGAATTAACTTCAATACGTTGTCACTATCGGCTTGCCGTACTCAAGTTGAGAGAGGCTGGGCAAAAAGTAGCTTCAGAAAAGAAAAAACGAGCATTTCCGCAGTTGGAGATGCTCGTTTCCCTATGTCATGGTTTATAATTATAATAACGACAAAACAACTAGAAAGCCATGATCATGTATAAAGAGTTAGAAAAACTTTCCAAAACAGAAAGTGGTCGCCAGAAACAAATCCATTACAATCCAACTTGGAATTACTTTAAAGAACTCATCAAGGAAGAATTACATAGCGAAGAAGGCTCTCGAATCTATGCCAAACGGAAAATCGATGTTGAACCCGTTTTTGGCCGATTAAAGAGTGTTTTTGGCGTGCGCAGGGTTCATGTCAGAGGCAATCGAGCCGTCCAAACGGAGGTTGGATTCCTCTTCATGAGTATGAATCTCACGAAATTGGCCAAGAATCTAGCCTCTAAAACTTCACATACTCAAAAACCACACAGTGATTTTTTCATCTTGATTGTTTTCAAGACAGAAATCACTGTGTGGTTTTATTTGAAGCTACTTTTTGCCCAGCCTCTTCTATTTCCAACCTCAAACAGTCTATTCCCAGACTGTAGGGTAAACTGCCTTTCATCAGTTCTTATTTCCCGCCTCTAACAGTCACTCCCCTGACTGTTAGAGCTACCTGCACCTCAGTTCCTGGTCCTAAAGCTAATTCATTCGACTATAGTTTTGATTTTCATAGAGTATTAAGCCTTATTATGCTGGCGGAGCCAATACTTGCGTCCTTCTTCTATGAGGAGAACTGGGATGGGACAGAGGATGAGGTAGATCCAGTGTTGCCAACCTAGAGGAGCTGTTTGGAAAAGAGGATGGAAGAATGGCACATAGACCAGACAGAGGAAAAGGATGATTTCAAAAACAATCCCAAAGTTGATATAGCCATTATCAAAGAAATGCTTGTTGAGGACGGATGATCGTTCTGTCCGACAATTATGGACCATGCCAATCTGGCAGAAGATAATGGCTCCCAAGGTCATGGTCATGGCTTGGTGGTAGATGTCAGGAGTGATTGTAAAACCTGTTCCATTGAGGAAACCAACATAGAAGAAGGCTGCCATAGCAATGGTGGATTCCATGAGTCCATACCAGATAAAGGACTTGATTAAAAGCGGTTTATCAATCAACTTATCCGTCCGCTTGCGAGGAGCTTGTTGCATGATATCGGGGTTGGTGTTCTCAATACCTAAACCGAGAGCGGGCATCATATCTGTTCCCAAGTCAATAGAGAGAATCTGCATGACAGTCAGAGGCAGAGGGATGATCCCACGAGAGAAGAGGAAGAAGGCAGAAGGAACTGCTTCAGAGGTGTTGGAATTGAAGATGTAGGTCAAGAACTTCTTGATGTTCTGGTAAACTGCGCGCCCTTCCTCAATAGCATGGACGATAGAAGCGAAATTATCATCTGTCAAAATCATATCCGCAGAAGACTTGGCGACATCAGTACCTGCAATCCCCATAGCGATACCAATATCAGCTTTTTTCAAGGCAGGAGCATCATTGACCCCATCTCCAGTAACGGCTACAATATGACCAAGTTTTTGGAGATTGCTGACAATATGGTATTTTTGCTCAGGGGCAATTCGAGCAAAGACCACTTCCTCCCGAAGGATGGCTTGCAATTGCTCATCAGAGAGTTGGCTCAATTCCTGGCCCGTTACCAAACGGGGATTGTCTCCTTGGACGATTCCGATTTTCCGAGCGATGCTGAGAGCAGTCAATCCATAGTCGCCCGTAATCATAATAATGCGAATATGAGCTTGATGGCACTTAGCCACAGCCGCTTCCATATCATCACGTGGCGGATCCTGCATGACCAAGAGCCCCATGAAAATCAGGTCGGTTTCGACAGATTGGATAGAATAGTCACCAGTCAAGTTGTTCAAGTCGCGAGCAGCTAGAGCCAAAACCCGTAACCCGTCTTGGGCATAAGCATCGTTAGCAGCTAAAATCTGTTCAGCCATTTCTTTTGTCAGCGGTTTTAGCTGGCCTTGATCATAGATCTGGCTGGACAAATCAACAATTTCTTTTGGAGCTCCCTTGGTAAAGCTGACCATATGGCTACCCAGAAAATCCGATTTAAGCTCGTGGATAGTGGTCATACGCTTACGATCGGAATCGAAGGTCAGCTCCTTAACACGAGGAGCTTCTACGTGGATAGTATCCAGATAGAGTCCCGCTTTTTGGGCTAAGACCTTGAGACAAGCTTCAGTTGGATCACCCAGAACGGTATAGCGCGTTTGATCTCCATGCGGCGGTTGGATAGAGGCATTGTTACAGAGGACGGCTCCCTTAAGCAGCCAGGTCAAACTCTCATCACTTTGCCTATCCATCACACGATCATCGGCTAAAATTTGACCGACAGGTTCATAACCAGTACCTGTCACTACAAATTCCTGATGGGGCATCCATATGTGGTTGACCGTCATCTCATTCTTGGTTAAAGTTCCCGTTTTATCCGAGCAAATAACGGTTGTCTCCCCCAAGGTTTCAACAGAAGCCAATTTTTTGACCAAAGCATTTTTCTTAGCCATTTTTTGAACCGCCATGGCCAAAGACAAGGTCACTGTTGGTAGTAAGCCTTCAGGAATAAAGGCAACAATCATCCCCAGAGAAAAAACGAAGGATTTGCTGATAGGCTCGTGAATGAAGACCACAGCCGCCAGCAAAAAGAAGAGGCCAATTGAGATAGCGATAATGGAAATTTGCTTGGTAGCTCGGTTGAGCTCGACCTGCAAAGGACTGACGGTTTGAGTCACATCCTGAGTTAAATGAGCGATTTGACCAAATTCCGTTGACATACCAATCTTGGTCACTAAAATTTTGGCGTTACCCTTGCTAACGCTGGTTCCTGCAAAAACCATGTTTTTCATAGCTAATAAGTCAGGCTGCTCAGCTGACGCTTCGATAGCCCGCTCATTCTTGTTAACAGGGTTTGATTCCCCGGTTAGGGCAGATTGATTAACCTGGAAGTTGGCGGTTTCTAAAATACGACCGTCGGCTGATATCTGGTCCCCCTCTTCAATGAGAACGATATCACCTGGAACCAACTGTTCAGCGAGAATCTTTTCTTCATGACCATCACGAATGACCCGTGCATAGAGGGGTAACATGCCTTCCAAGGCCTTGGTCGCCTTACCAGCTCGGTATTCCTGAATGAAAGAAAAGCAACCATTGATGACATTGACCGCCCAGATAGCGATTCCCAACTCAGGTGTATCTGTGAAGAAGAAGGCCACAAAACCACCAATCCACAGCAAGATAGCCATGAGAGAAGAAAAGTTTTTCAAAAAAGTGAGCCAAAGAGGCTCGCCAGCCGGCTTGTCCAGCTGATTGGGACCATAGACTTCCTGCCGATGCAGCACCTCTTCTGAACTGAGTCCCCTTAACTGGGACCCGACCATAGTGAGCGCTGTTTGAGGGTCATATTGATAGACCTCATCTACTTGTTTTTCACGATTTGCCATACTATCACTTCCCATCTATTTAAAGCAAATCAATTTATCATTATTATACACCTAATAGAAAAAAGTGGCGCAAAAAAGTTTTAAAAAAGTCAACCAAGCTAAAAAGCTGGTTGATAAGGAAGAAAATCTCATTTTTCTCCCTGATTTTAGCAAGATAGAAAGTTGCTAGATAAAGAGGTAGCCAGCCCCGCTAAAAAGAAATAGACCTTACTGAATGATTTTCTAGAAAACAGAAGGAGGAAGAGATAGATTGTAGGTTAAGAAGGACTGTCAATCTTTTGATAATATTTTCTACTAAGGTATAATATAGAGAGGAGGATTTTGCATGAAGCAACTATTTAAAAAGAATACCGATTGGATTAACGATCAACATGGCTTTCTTCCTATCTGGAAAGTTATAGTCTTATATCTAGTTTTTGCTGTGGTGTCTATGGGCATGGGAAAAGTTGGCTTAAAAGTGACTTCTTGGTTGCATCCTGAATTGGATCAGAACAGTCCAGCTTTCTTTGATTTCCTAGATACAGAGCCCTTGGCTAATATGTTTGTCAGCTTATTAGGAGTCGCCATTGTTTTTGGTATTTTCTACCTAGCAGGCGCTCGTTTCTTTGGAGCTGAGAAAGAGAAGCGTTCCTATGGAAAATGGATTTTGATTGGTCTAGGCTTATTGTTTTTACTGCAATTCACAGACTACTTATTAAACAATTACGGACCTCAACTTGGCTTGTCTGCCAACCAACAGGCACACAATGAAACCATCAAAAAAGCGGATTTTTGGCGCCTAATCATTACCATGGGTATTCTTCCGTCTTTAGAAGAAGAATTGGTAGTCAGAGGCTTGATCCAACGTTATGGTTTTGCCAAGTGGCCTATTGTCGGCATAGCCGTGCAAGCAATCATATTTGGTAGCATGCACTACACCACCAACCCCATTCATTCCCTACTCTATATTTTAAACGGTGCACTCTTTGGCTTTATTTATTACAAATCAGGTCGCCTAGAAGTACCAATGCTAGTCCACTTGATTGGTAACGTTGCCGTGATTGCCTACTTTAAGTTCTTGACCTAAAAGGGTGAGATAGTGGATTGAAAACTTTCTATAAAAATTTTGGTAATGAAAAAGCTAAGGTGTTTCATTAGGCTTAGCGATACTTTACTGAATCTGGTTTAACAAACTCCTGAGAGCCACGATAGTGGGTTCTCTTTTTTTCTTTGGAGAGATTGTCAATATCTTCAATTAACAGACTAAATTCCTTGCCTCTCTCAAGATTTTCTGCTTTGAAAAACGTTTTTGTATCGACTTCGAGAGCATTCATAATCTTTTCAATCGTCTCAACCTTAACATTAAGATTTTTATTTTTTCATTTGTCAAATTAAATTAGACATTTTCACTTAAATTGGAAATTATTTATTATAGAAAACTTAAAATAGGAAGCTTTATTAAAAGCACTTTCTGAAATATGTGGTGAGGGTGAGAATCTAGTGGATGTGAAATATAGTAAGCTAATCTACTACCCAATTATGATTGAATTGAAGTGGGGTAGTAACAAACTTGAAAAGAGAGATAAAGAAAAAATGTTACCAATACGAAAACAAGCGGTAAAGAAAAGGATGAGCCCAACTATGGTATAATATTAAAGATATTCAGAAAAACAAATTAAAATTTAATAGTGAGGTAGATTATGATTATCTTGATAGCAGGAGCTTCACATACAGGCAAGACAGCATTGTCTCAGAAATTACTTGAAACATATCACTATCCCTATTTTTCAATAGACCACTTGAAGATGGGTTTAATTAGAAGTCGCGATACGGAACTTACCCCGTCAAGTGACGATTCGGATTTAACAGCATACCTGTGGCCGATTGTTCGTGAAATGATTAAGACGGCAATAGAAAACAAGCAGAATTTGATCGTAGAAGGCTGTTATGTTCCATTTGATTGGGCGAAAGATTTTGAAAAAGGGTATCTTGATAGCATCAGGTATTATTGCCTTGTCATGAGTGAGGACTATATTAGAAATCATTTTGCAGATATAAAAAGAAATGCAAAGATAATCGAAAGTCGTTTGGATGATAGTTATTGTACTTTGGAATCAGTAATAAAAGATAATAAGCAGGTCTTGGAACGCGTTATTGCACACGGAGTTAATTATATCCTTATTGATGACGAGTACAAAATAGATATTGATTTAGAGAGATAAATTCCAGTTTGTTTAATCGAATGGAATAATTTTAGAAACAGTAAATCACAAAGATGAATATGAAAATCCTAGGTCCAACTATTGCGGTTGAGCCTAGGATTTTTGATTACTTAAAATACTTCCCCTCACCCTCCGTACCTGCCAGTTTGAAGGCGATGATTTTTTTCAAAAAATCTGTAACTTTATGCTTGACATGGAACGGGTTCCAGCATTTATACTGGTTTCAGAAAGAAGAGAGGTATTTTTTATGATGATTAAACGTATTTTTTGTGACATGGATGGAACACTATTAAATAGTCAAGGACAGGTGAGTAAAAGCAATGCTAGCTTAATACGTGAAGCTGCCATTCCTGTAACTTTAGTATCTGCAAGAGCACCAATGGAAATGAGGGATGCCATAGAAGCCCTTCAATTAAAAGGGGTCCAAGTTGCTTTTAACGGAGGATTGATTTATAGAATGGGAGAGAATAATCAAGTCCTACCTATTCGTACACAAACCATTAAAAAAAGCACAGTAAGGCAGTTGCTGACAGGGATCCGTCAGCATTTTCCTCAAGTTAGTTTATCTTATTACGATCTTAACAACTGGTACTGTGATAAAATAGATGAAGGAATCCGATACGAACATCGTTTAACCCAACAAACGCCAACCTTTATTCATGATGAGAATCAGTTTTTAGAAGGTCAACTAAATACCTTTAAAATTATGATGATTACCTTCGATGAAGCAAATATGGTGGAATTAGAAAAATATCTTCAAAGTTTGGACTTATCAGAAATCACTATTCAACGGTCAGGTAAAGCCTATCTTGAAATCACACATCTCCTAGCCAAAAAATCTAAGGGAATTGCCTACATTCTTCAAAAAGAGCAATTAGCTAGAGAAGAAACGGCTGCATTTGGAGACGGACACAATGATTTGCCCATGCTTGATATGGTAGGCTATCCTATTGTTATGGATAATGCCTTTGATGACATCAAGGCGATAGCCTATCAAATCACTAGGTCTAATGATGAAGATGGAGTAGGATACGGGATTCAAAAATTTTTAAAGTAGGAGTCTGGTCATGGTAAGTATCAGTGAAATAGCTAAAAAAGCAGGCGTTGCTAAATCAACCGTTTCTCGTGTTCTCAATCATCATCCACATGTTTCTGATGAGACACGACAAAAAATAATGGCAATTATCACTGAATTGGATTATATGCCAAACCAACTGGCGCGGGATTTAAGTCGAGGGAAAACACAAAAAATAGGTGTCGTCATTCCGCACACGCGACACCCTTATTTTACACAATTGATAAATGGGCTCCTAGATGCTGCTAAGACTACCGACTATCAACTTGTGATGATGCCTTCAGATTACAACCAAGAAATAGAACTTTCCTATTTGAATCAGCTTAAGATGGAAGCTATTGACGCTTTAATATTTACTTCAAGAGCCATTAGCCTTGATATTATTGAAACCTATGCCAAATATGGAAGAATTGTGGTTTGTGAAAAATTGCAGAAATCGAATCTCCTATCCTCTGCTTACCTTGACCGCCATTTCTCATTTATAGAGGCTTTTTCTGAGATGAAAGCACGAGATTTGGAGAACTTGGTTTTATTATTTTCAAGAAATGATGAAACATCTGCCACCTATCAATCTGCATTAGTAGCCTACCAAGATGTTTATGGTCAACTATCGACTCCCTATACGGTATTTGGGAATATTCATGACTTTAATGATGGCCTAAAGCTATCTTATCAATTGATAAAAGATGACAGTATTGATGGTATTTTAGCTACAAGTGATGAAGTTGCAGCAGGGCTAATAAAAGGATATGAAGAAAGTGGGAAAACATGTCCCTATATTGTTGGTCAGGAAGGTTTATTAGTTGGGCAACTTTTGAAGCTCCCAACGATAGACCACAAATCCTATGATTTAGGGAAATTAGCTTTTAAACAGGCTCTCTCTGATATAATTAGCCAAGAAGTATTGTTCTCAGAGTATTTGCCTCAGGACAGCTAGCCATTCAAAAGCAAATAAACTGAGTAAAACCGAAGCCATTGAAGAAGTCATCATATTGATGGCTTTTTTGGTGAACTCGAGAGAAGTGGTGGAAAAGCTAGAGAGGTTAATTGAGTAGTAGCCATCTTTGTTAAATCAGAAAATGAATTTGTTAAATTTAGCAAAATTAAATAATATTAATCTTTACTTTAACATTGTTTAGGTTTATATTTGTAGAAAGAATTTTCTGCTACTAATCAATCAGATAAAAATCAGAAAAAACTACATTGAAGCAAAATAAAAAACCTTTGAAACGTTGATTTCATAGGCTTTCTGTTTTTTGTCTTATTTCACTTCCGTAAAAATTACGTGCTTACGCAATTTTGGTGAGTATTTTTTCAATTGTAGACGGTCTGGAGTGTTACGTTTGCTTTTTGAAGTAAGGTACAAGCGTTCACCAGATTCTTTGTGTTCAAGTGTAATATTTACGCGCATGGTATCTCCCTTCTATTATTCAGCTGAAGCTGCTTTTTCGATTTTACGTCCTTTGTAGTATCCTTTAAGTGATACACGGTGAGAACGTGAGTAATCTCCAGTAGTTTCGTCAAATTTCACAGTTGGAGCTGTTACTTTATAGTGAGTACGACGTTTGTTTTTTTTCGCTTTTGAGGTGCGACGTGCAGGTACTGCCATTTCTTTCTTCCTCCATTGAGATCTTGGGCTTAGCCCGATATATTTTATAAATATGGTGACTTTCGCCAACTTTAACAGTATAACAAAAGATTTTTGTAAAGTAAAGTTACTTGACACGAAATTTTCACTTTTTTTGAAGAAAGCTGTACTTTTATGGTAAAATAGGAAATGATTTAAGCAAAAGGACTAGTATTTGGATAGTGTGTTTTTACATGTGAAGACGATACCCAACTAGCCATCTTTATTAAAACAAGGGAAGGAATGGAGCATAGGCTAAACGTTGTATAAAAAAGATAAATCATCTTGAAAATCAGGATTTTCAGCGATTTCCTATTTTTACTTTGCGTTTGACGCCTTTTGCATCTTATATTATGAAACTACAAAAACCGAAAGGTACCCAGGATATTCTTCCTATTGAAGCTGCCAAGTGGCAATATGTAGAAAACCTGGCCCGTGAAACTTTTAAAAAATACAATTATGGGGAAATCCGGACACCTATGTTTGAACACTATGAGGTGATTTCCCGCTCCGTTGGGGATACGACCGATATCGTGACCAAGGAAATGTATGATTTCTATGACAAGGGGGAGCGCCACATAACCCTGCGTCCAGAAGGGACTGCACCCGTTGTCCGTTCTTTTGTGGAAAACAAGCTCTTTGCACCTGAAGTGCAAAAACCAGTGAAGATGTATTACATCGGCTCTATGTTTCGCTATGAGCGTCCACAGGCTGGCCGATTGCGTGAGTTCCATCAGATTGGGGTAGAAGCCTTTGGTTCAAAAAATCCAGCAACAGACGTAGAAACTATTGCCATGGCCTATCAGCTTTTCAATGAGCTGGGTATCAAGAATGTCACTTTGCACCTCAATTCTTTGGGTAATCCTGAAAGTCGTGCAGCTTACCGTCAAGCCTTGATTGATTACCTGACACCGATGAAAGAAAGTCTTTCTAAGGATAGCCAGCGCCGTTTGGAGGAAAATCCCCTTCGTGTCTTGGACTCTAAAGAGAAGGAAGACAAGCTGGCGGTGGAAAATGCACCGTCCATTTTGGACTACTTGGATGAGGCCTCCCAGGCTCACTTTGATCAAGTTCGTCAGATGTTGGAAGCTCTCCAGATTCCCTACATCATCAATACCAACATGGTCCGTGGTCTAGATTATTACAACCACACTATTTTTGAATTCATCACCAAGGTGGATCGGTCAGAGTTGACCATCTGTGCAGGTGGTCGCTATGATGGCTTGGTCGAGTACTTTGGCGGACCAGAGACACCAGGCTTTGGCTTTGGTCTTGGTTTGGAACGTTTGCTCCTCATCTTGGAAAAACAGGGCATCCAGCTGCCAATTGAGATAGAGATGGACGTCTACATTGCCGTACTTGGTGATGCGACCAATCTTAAAGCTTTGGAGTTGGTACAAGCCCTTCGATCCCAAGGGTTCACTGCTGAACGAGATTATCTAGGCCGTAAAATAAAGGCTCAGTTCAAGTCAGCAGATAACTTCAAGGCCACAGCTGTGATTACCTTGGGTGAGAGCGAAGTGGAAGCTGGCCAAATTACCATTAAAAACAATACCACTCGTCAAGAAGTTGTAGCAAAATTTGAAACCATTCAAACAGATTTCAAAAGTATTTTAGAACAATTGAATTGATGACTATGCTTCATAGGTGAAAATGTCCCCCCCAAGATTAGATTCGCAATCTAATCTTGGGGTTCTTTTCTTTATCAGTAAAAATTGAAATATTTGAGTATTATTACCTCTTGACAAATCTTTTAGTGAAGAATATAATGTAATTGAACGAAGTTCAGTTTGGTTTTTAAAGAAAAATGTCAACTTGAGCTGAGTGTAAAAAACTGACTATATCTTGCTAATCATCATTTTAGTGTTTTATCAAATTGGAGGATCTCTATGAACACCCCTGTTACTTCGCGTGAAGCGATTCTAGCAACCTGTCGAAATCTAGTTTCGGAAAATGGGATTACTTCTATCAACATGCGGTCGGTAGCTCAGGTCTGTCAAGTTGCCTTAGGGTCCATCTACTATTATTTTTCATCAAAAAATGATCTCTTGATTGCAACCATTGAGTCTGTCTGGCAAGATATTTTTCAATTGGATGATGAGCTACCAGGCCAGTTAACTTTTCTAGAATATGTAAAACACTGCTTTCAACAGATTCAAGTTGGGATGACCAAGTATCCCAATTTTTTCACAATTCATACCATTAGTTTTTCAAACAAAGAGGATCAGCTTAAGGCTAGGCGCTCTATGGAAGCCTACTTTCAAAAAATTCGAACCAGTTTAATCACTACCCTAGAAGCCGATGCATCAATTGATTCAAGTGTTTTTTCTGAAGAATTTAGTCGACAAGATTTGGTTGATTTTGTTCTCTCCAATATGATGACCATCTTTCTCTTGAAACAAGGCAACACGAAGTTACTATTGGAGGCTATCCGTCGTATTATTGATTCCTAGTAGTCCATTTATGGACATTTTTTCTAAGTTATATTGAACATCGTTCAGTATCTAAAGTGTACAAGACTACAAGAACGGAACAGACTGAAAAAATTTCTGTTTTTACATAGTCTTTTACTCTATCACATTAAAAAAGAAAGAAGAATACCCGTGGTGCTAGTTAATTTTATAGTATGCAAAAAAAGCTCATTTGGTCTAAACTGTAAGTGACGAAACATACAGGAGGTAATCCAAATGAGCCACTTAAAGTATACTGCTAAATCTCATCATTTGCAATGGAGTTTACACCAATTATCACAAATTTGCCATCACTTTTATCAAAACTATTGTCCAGACTCCTTTAAACATCGGCGCAATGTTGGATTGGCAAAGGTTTCTGATGTGTCGCTCTTAGTTTTGCTCTTACTGCAAGCTGAGCTAGGTATCACCTCGCAAAGACATTTTTACAAAATTTGTCGCCTCTTTCCTTGTGGTAGATTACTAGAAAGAAGTCGATTTAATAGACGGTCGAGACAGTTAATTTGGTTAATCCAACTTATCCGAAAAGCTATGAATGATAGGATTAATCCCGATGACATTGCTATCATAGATAGCTTCTCAATGCTACTTTGCCAACCTGTCCGCAATCACAGAGCAAGTATTTTTAAAGGCAAGGCAGATATCGGCTACAATGCTTCTAAACATCTATGGTTTTATGGCTTTAAGGTCCATATGTTAGTAACCTTATCCGGCTACATTCTAAACTATGTTGTGACTGCTGCCTCTGTTCATGATATTAGAGCTGTTCATGACTTGATATCAGGATGCCAACAGTCTGTTATTCTAGCTGACTTAGGCTACTTAAGCCATGAGCTTAAAGCCGATTTGGCGCAAGAAGGGTATGTCTTATGGACGCCCTTACGTCAAAACATGGTTGGAGCTAGGCGACATAATCATTGGAAATTGATGGCGATGAGACGAACCATTGAAACACGATTTTCTGAGCTGGCCAGACTATTCGATATAGAACACACATTGGCAAGAGGGCTAACTGGATTACAGTTAAGACTGGAACAAATCGTGCTTGCCTATAATTTAAGTTATTTTGAATTTAACTAGCACCACGGGTAGAAGAATATATCATGCAAGCAATAGTTGAAACCCTTTTTGATATGATTTATTTGTCCACAGTTACCTTTCTTGGTTTTAAAATGTTAAAAGAACATGGTGGCCGTAGGCAATATGCCCTGTATGGTTTTATGGCACTTATCTTGGGATTTGGAGATGCTTTTCACCTGGTTCCAAGAGCAGTAGCTCTCTCTACAACAGGACTAGCAGATTATACAGCTGCTTTAGGTATAGGCAAACTAATTACCTCTATCACCATGACGTTTTTCTACGTGATTCTTTGCTATGTTTGGCGAGAACGCTATCAAGTTATGGGGCGACAGGGCTTGACCAAATGGGTCTGGATTTTAGCGACTACCCGTATGATCCTCTGTCTCATGCCACAAAATCAATGGATTAGTGCAACTCCACCGCTATCCTGGGGGATCTATCGCAATATTCCCTTTGCTATACTCGGTCTTTTGGTTACAGTCCTTTTCTATCAATTCGCTAAAAAGAGCGAGGATACAGCCTTTCGGAATCTTTGGCTGACCATTGTCCTTAGTTTTGGCTTTTATATTCCAGTTGTTCGTTTTGCGGATACCATTCCAATGATTGGGGTACTGGTGATCCCAAAAACCTGTGCCTATGTTTGGACAGTCTGGATTGGCTATAAGGCAATGAAAATTGGAAAATAATCAATTTATGTTATACTAATAAAAAAGGGGTTTCCCCAATTAATGCTTAGAAGAAGAAAAAATATATCAATCTATCCCTCATCTATGCCATTGTTGCCCTGGTTTCTGGTGTCTTTTTCCGAGAATTTACGAAGCTAAATGGGTTTACGGGTGTCACAAGTCTTGGGAAAGTTCATACACATCTCTTCATGCTCGGATTCTTTCTCTTCATAATTGTCGCTCTCTTTGCTCAAAACCATGATTTAGAAGACCAGAAAAGCTTCCGTCTCTTCATGAGGGTTCATAATATTGGATTACCTCTGGTAGCCTTGACCATGACGGTGCGTGGAGTGACACAGGTTTTAGATATGGACCTTTCGAGAGGGCTCAATGCGTCTATCTCTGGTGTGGCAGGTATTTCTCATATTTTAGTTGCAATTGAGATCATAAGTCTCCTTCTTGCCCTCAAAAAAGTGGTAAAGGATTAGGTTTTCTTTATGAAAAATCTTAGGCTTAGGAAAAGAACGCTTCTAGCAGTGGCTGGGAGCGTTTGGCTGATTGCTGGTTTCAATGTCATAAAAATGGGCATTCAAGCTTATATTCATTTGGGAAATATTTCTCTCATTAACACACTGCTAAGTATCCTTATTTTCCTCGCTTTTGCGGCTCTCTTTTATAAGATGGCATGGAAGCACCAAAAAAGAATTCTATCCTATAAAGAAAGGAAAAGACCCTTCTGGGATTTCTTTGACCTCAAATCTTATTTGATTATGGCCTTTATGATGGGAGGAGGCATCTGGTTGAGGACTTCGGGATTGGCGCCAATTTCTTTTATCGCTTTCTTTTATACGGGGCTTGGTTCTGCCTTGACTCTGGCAGGCATCCTTTTTTGGAAATTTTATTTGACATATCAGGGATAATCCTGGTGTGTTTTATTTTTCAATAAAAATATGCAAAAATAAATGAAAACCCTCGCAAGTTGTCTCTGGCTCTATTTTTAATTTGTGAAAGAAAAAAACTTTGAGAAAAAAATCACAATGTGTGATTAAAAATCGCATGGGAAAGGCTTTTTATAAATATCTTCACAATATATCAAAAAAATATTGTGAATCTTTTAACAAGCTCTTTACAAAGAAAAGAAAATAAGGTAGAATAGGATTGTGAAAAAGTTAACAAAAAGATTGTTGACAGGAAATCAAATTTTTGGAGGAAAAATCGAATGGCTGATAAACAACTATCACCTGAAGAAAAAGTAGCAGCTGCACAAGCTCACGTTAATGAATTGGTGGAAAAGGGACTGGTTGCCCTTGATGAATTCCGCAAACTCAATCAAGAACAAGTTGATTATATCGTAGCAAAAGCTTCTGTTGCAGCCTTGGATGCACACGGTATCTTGGCAGCTCATGCTGTTGAAGAAACTGGCCGTGGTGTCTTCGAAGACAAAGCCACAAAAAACCTTTTCGCTTGTGAACACGTTGTCAACAACATGCGTGGTGTCAAAACGGTTGGTGTTATTGAAGATGATCCCATCACAGGTTTAACAAAAATTGCTGAGCCAGTTGGTGTCATTTGTGGGGTTACTCCAACAACAAACCCAACCTCAACTGCAATCTTCAAGGCTTTAATTTCTTTGAAAACTCGTAATCCAATCGTATTTGGTTTCCACCCATCCGCTCAAGAGTCTTCAGCTCATGCAGCACGTATCGTATATGAAGCAGCAGTAAAAGCTGGAGCACCTGAAAATTGTGTCCAATGGATTTCTGAACCATCTATCGCAGCGACCAACGCTCTGATGAACCATGATGGCATCTCTACTATTCTCGCAACAGGTGGTAATGCTATGGTTCGTGCAGCTTACTCATGCGGGAAACCTGCTCTTGGTGTGGGTGCTGGTAACGTTCCTGCTTACATTGAAAAATCAGCTGACATCCGCCAAGCAGCTCACGATATCGTGATGTCTAAATCATTCGATAACGGTATGGTCTGTGCCTCTGAACAAGCAGTTATCATTGACAAAGAAATCTACAAAGAATTTGTTGAAGAATTTAAATCATACAAAACTTACTTCGTAAATAAAAAAGAAAAAGCTCTCCTTGAAGAATTCTGCTTTGGCGTAAAAGCCAACAGCAAAGATTGTGCTGGTGCAAAATTGAACGCTGATATCGTTGGGAAACCAGCAGCATGGATTGCAGAACAAGCTGGCTTCAAAGTTTCAGAAGGAACCAACATCTTAGCTGCAGAATGTGCTGAAGTTGGACCAAATGAGCCATTGACTCGTGAAAAACTCTCTCCAGTTATCGCTGTATTGAAAGCGGATGATGTGGAAGATGGTCTTACAAAAGCTCGCCAAATGGTTGAGTTCAACGGCCTTGGTCACTCAGCAGCTATCCATACAAAAGATGAAGAATTGGCAAGACGTTTCGGTACAGAAATGAAAGCCATGCGTATCATCTGGAACTCACCATCTACTTTCGGTGGTATTGGGGACGTTTACAACGCATTCATCCCATCATTGACACTTGGATGTGGTTCATATGGACGCAACTCAGTTGGTGATAACGTATCTGCTATCAACCTTCTTAACATCAAGAAAGTAGGGAAACGTAGAAATAATATGCAATGGTTTAAAGTTCCTTCAAAAATCTACTTCGAACGCAACTCTATCCAATACCTTCAAACAGCAGAAGGCCTTGAGCGCGTTATGATCGTTACTGACAAATCTATCGAACGCCTTGGTTTTGTACAACGTGTGATCGACCAATTGAACGCTCGTTCTAACCGAGTGACTGTTCAAGTCTTCTCAGATGTTGAACCCGATCCAGACATCACAACTGTTGAACGCGGTGCCGAAGTGATGCGTGCTTTTGAGCCAGATACCATTATCGCACTGGGTGGTGGTTCACCAATGGATGCTGCGAAAGTAATGTGGCTCTTCTACGAACAACCAGAAATCGACTTCCGTGACCTTGTTCAAAAATTCATGGATATCCGTAAACGTGCCTTCAAATTCCCTGCACTTGGCCAAAAAGCGAAGTACATCGGTATTCCAACAACATCTGGTACAGGTTCTGAAGTAACTCCATTTGCCGTAATCTCTGATAAGAAAAACAACCGCAAATACCCATTGGCTGACTACTCATTGACACCAACCATCGCTATTGTTGACCCAGCCTTGGTAGAATCAGTTCCAGCCTTCATCGCAGCAGATACTGGTATGGACGTATTGACTCACGCAACAGAAGCCTATACATCTAACTTTGCCAACGACTACACTGACGGTATTGCCCTTCAAACCATCAAATTGGTCTTCCAATACTTGGAAAAATCAGTCTTGACAGGTGACCCAGAAGCACGTGAAAAAATCCACAATGCTTCTACAATGGCTGGTATGGCCTTTGCCAATGCCTTCCTCGGTATGAGCCACTCAATGGCCCATAAGATTGGTGGGGTACACCACACAGTTCATGGACGTACAAACGCTATCTTGCTTCCATATGTTATCCGTTACAACGGTACTCGTCCATCTAAGACAACTACATGGCCTAAGTACAACTACTGGAAAGCAGACGAGAAGTTCCAAGACATCGCTCGCATGCTTGGCTTGCCATGCTCCACACCAGAAGAAGCAGTAGAAGCTTACGCTAAAGCTGTTTACGAATTAGGTGTTAAAGTTGGTATCAAAATGAACTTTAAAGACCAAGGAATTGATGAGCAAACTTGGAAAGACAGCTTGCATGAAATTGCCCTTCTTGCATACGAAGATCAATGTTCACCAGCTAACCCACGCCTGCCAATGGTAGCGGACATGGAAGAAATCCTTGCCGATGCCTACCATGGTTATGAAAAACAACCAGGCCGTCGTAAATAATATTAGGTACCAAACTACAGATAAGCGGATTCCCCTCTGCTAATTTGTGGCTCTAGTGGATGGAGAAAAATGATACAGTCAATGCTTTTCTTCATCTTACTAGTGATAAGCGTTATCAGTTAACTCCACTCGAATGAGTGGGGTTTCTTTTTACTATTGAAGCGGTCCCTTAAGAATGATAAAATAAAGTTAAGTTTAAAAAACAAGGAGAAAAAGCAAATGGCAGAACTAGCCCCCCTAACATGGACCTTCATCAAGGAATGTCCGATTCCAAATGACGTTGCCTCCCTCTTGTTACCTGGTGAAGAAGCAAAGGCAGCTTATGCGACGATCCGTGATAGTGCTATTTTTACAAATAAGCGCTTGATTGTCAGAGATGCTCAAGGGTTAACAGGGAAAAAAGTAGAAATTTATACCTTACCATATAGCTCGATTGTAATGTGGTCAACTGAAAATGCAGGAAGTTTCCTGGATTTTAATGCCGAAGTAGAACTCTGGACCAAGGCAGGTCATATTAAGGTTAATCTGAAAAAGGGCGTAGATATCCGCAAGTTTGACCGATTGATTGCTGAAGCGATTTTATAAAAGAATACAGACAAAAAATTGAAGGACACTCTATAAATGGAGTGTTTTTTTGCGAAATGGATGAATTAATTTCTATATATATTCATAAGAGTGCTGAAATTCCAATAGAGAATAAAAAAGTACTGGTCAAATTAGTACATGTTTCATTTGAACTCTAAAAAATACTCTAGAGATTCTAAAAAAAGCTCATCTAATAAAGTGAATAGTGACAAGTTTTCTTTTCTGGAAGGTTTTATAATAACACTATAAACAATAAGAAAACAAAACGGAGGTCAGTAACATGACAAAATTAAGATTTGGTATCATTGGTTGTGGTGGTATTGCTAACAGCAAACACTTCCCAGCTCTTGCAAAACTTTCAGACGAGCTTGAAATGGTTGCTTTTTGCGACATCATTGAAGAGCGTGCTGTAAAAGCAGCAGCTGAATATGGTGTAGAAGGTGCATTGGTCACAACAGATTACCGTGATATTGCTAACAATCCAGATATCGATGTGATCCATGTTTTGACACCGAACGTATCTCACTCAGAAATCACAGTGGCTTCGCTTGAAGGTGGCAAACATGTTATGTGTGAAAAACCGATGGCTATCAACTACGAAGAAGCCAAAGCAATGCTTGATGCGGCAAAACGTAATGGTAAGAAATTGACCATCGGTTACCAAAACCGTTTCCGTGCTGATTCACTTGTTACAAAAGAGGCATGTGAAAATGGGGAATTGGGAGATATCTACTTTGCAAAAGCCCATGCTGTACGCCGCAAAGGTGTTCCAACTTGGGGTGTATTCCCAGACAAATCAAAACAAGGTGGCGGACCACTTATCGATATCGGTACTCACGCTCTTGATTTAACTCTTTGGTACATGGACAACTATGAGCCAGCTATGGTCCTTGGTTCAACTTATCAAAAATTAAAAGACAACCCAATGGGCAACATGTTTGGCAACTGGAATCCAGAAACGTTTGAAACAGAAGATTCAGCCTTTGGTTTGATTAAAATGAAAAATGGTGCAACGATCTTCCTTGAAGCTGCTTGGGCACTCAACATGATCAATCCTAAAGAAGCGCAAGTAACGCTTTGTGGTACTGAAGGTGGTGCTGAAATGTTTGGTAAAGCCTTTATGGACCAAGGTTATGTTGTCTTCAACCGTGCAGCACATGGTCAATTGGAAGAAGTGCAACCTTCTCAAGCTGGTGGTGTCTTCGGCTTTGCTGGCGAAAGTAAAGAACAACGTGATGTGGAAGCTCGCCAATGGGTTGATGCGATTATCAACGATAAAGAACCACTTGTAAAACCAGAACAAGCCATCGTTGTAACACGTATTCTTGAAGCCATCTACAAATCAGCAGAAACAGGACAAGCAGTGGTGTTTGATGATTAAAACAATCTGGGAGATTGTTTTAACCGTCTCCTGAAAATAAGAAAGCGACGTAGCATCAACATTGATCTCAAGAAGGTAGAGTAGCCAATTATGGGTTGCTCTAAACTTCTGAATCATCAGAACAAAAATTCGATAGAGAATTGGCATGAGGAATAAAACATGACAGAAAAGAAATTACAATTTGGTATTATCGGTTTTGGGTTTATGGGACAAACTCATGCCAAAATGATTACGGAAGATTTAGATTATGCAGATGTTGTAGCAGTTTGTGATATCAACAAGATGCAATTGGAGCACGCGGATGCATCCTATAAAACGTATTTGACTGCGGATGAATTGCTAAAAGAAGAAGCGATTGATACTGTCATCATTGCAGTACCAAATCATCTTCACTTAGAAATGGTAGAGAAAACAGCGCGTGCGGGTAAAGACATTATCTGTGAAAAGCCAGCTGGCATGAATGCCCAAGAAGTGGAGAAGATGCTGGAAGTTACCAAGGAAGCGGGAGTACGCTTTACTTTCCATCACCAACGCCGCTGGGATACAGACTACAATGTAGCCAAGAAAGTCTACGAGAGTGGTGAACTTGGCAACATTTATACTATCAAAAGCTCTCTCTATGGCTTCAATGGTAATATGCATGACTGGCATGTTTATCCTGAGTTTGGTGGAGGTATGCTCTATGACTGGGGTGTGCACTTGATTGACCAGATTCTGAATATGGTGCCAGTTAAACTCAAACAAATCTATGCCCATGTTGAAAATGTGATCAATGAAAACGTAGATGACTATTTCAACCTTCAATTTTATTTTGAGAATGGTGTCAATGCTCAGATTGAGTTGGGAACCTACTTCCTTAGTGATAAGGAAAGTTGGTTTGAACACAATTGGTTCCTAGCAGGAAACAAAGGAACAGCTTATAGTGATGGTTTCTTCCCACAAGGAAAAATCGTTACTACATCAGAGCTCTTAACCAATGTGCCCGGTAAAATCACCATGACACATGCTGGTCCGACACGCTCATTTGGACCGGCTCCAGAAGGTAGGATTATCACCAAGGAACTTCCAAGTGTTGATGTTAATCATGGCATGTTCTTTGAAAATTATTATCAAAACTTCCTCGGTCAGGAAGAGCTGGTTATTAAACCAGAACAAATTTTGCGTCTCATGCGTGTTGTAGATGCGATTCGATTGTCAGCAAAAACTCATAAATCAGTAGATTTTGAATAAAAGAAAGGATTTTTTAAAATGAGTAAAAAACTTAGAGTTGCAGTGATTGGTTGCGGTGGTATTGCCAACAACAAACATTTCCCAGCCTTGACTAGTCAAGCAGACAAATGTGAATTAGTAGCATTTTGTGATATCAAGGTAGAGCGTGCTAAAGAAGCAGCTGAAAAATTTGGTACAGCAGATGCTAAATACTATGAAGATTACAAAGAACTTTTGAAAGATGACAGCATCGATGTGGTTCATGTATGTACACCAAACGTTAGTCATGCTCCAATCACCATTGCAGCCTTTGAAGCTGGCAAACATGTATTGTGTGAAAAGCCAATGTCACATAGCCCACTTGAAGCTAAGAAGATGTTAGAAGCTTGGAAGAAATCAGGCAAACAATTTACAATTGGTTACCAAAACCGTTTCCGTGATGAGGTTCGTGCCCTCCATGAATCGTGCGAAAAAGGGGAACTTGGAGATATCTACTTTGCCAAAGCCCATGCCCTTCGTCGAAAAGCAGTTCCAACATGGGGAGTGTTCCCTGATAAATCCCAACAAGGAGGAGGTCCATTGATTGATATCGGTACCCATGCTTTGGACATTACCCTTTGGATGATGGACAATTATGAACCTGAAAGTGTTACAGGATCTGTTTTCCACAAATTGGGAAATCTTCCAGGTGCAGAAGAAGGAAATCTCTTTGGTCCTTGGGATACAGATACTTATGAAGTAGAAGATTCAGCTTTTGGTTACATCAAGATGAAGAATGGAGCAACCATCTTCTTGGAAGCAGCTTGGGCCTTAAATATCTTGGAATCTAAGGAAGCGGCTACAACGCTTTGTGGTACACTTGCAGGTGCGCACATCAATTCAGGTATGAGTTACTCTCAACCTCAGTTAATTTTTAACCGTTCTCGCAATGGCATCCTCATGCAAGAGGAAATCAGTGGCGCAGGCAATATTGCCTTCTTTGAAGGTGGTGCCAATGCCCCTGAAGTTTTGGAAGCGAAACAATGGTTGGAAGCTATTCAAAATGGTACCGAGCCATTGGTGAAACCGGAACAGGCATTTGTCGTTACTCAAATCTTGGATGCTATTTACCAAGCTGCTGAGACAGGCAACGAAGTGAAATTAGAATTGCTTAAATAAGCGAAATCTCCTCTGGGGACTTGACCTCCAAATTCTCTAGATCCTCAGAGAAGACTTTTCTTAAATCCCTTTTCTAAGGGATTTTAAAAGACAAGAAAAAGAAAGCGCTTGCTTAATAGTGGTAAACATAGGAAAGGAATTGTTATGTTTGAAAAATATCTAGTAAATCCTCAAGGATTTCGGAATGTGACAAAAGAAGGAAAAACGATTGGTTATGAAGTACAATTGCGTATTCCTTATTATCGTGGACTCTATATGAGTTGTGTTGAAGTGGTAGACTTGACAGTTGATGGAGTGGAAGTTCCAAACGAAGACAAACTTTTCAAAGTGAAAGGAGATGTCTTCAAATGGTCTGAATTGCCAACTGTTATCCATCACCGTTGGGCTATGACAGAACCATTGACCGTTTTTTTAAAAAAAGATGGTGGACTATCAGAAGGAGAACATACAGTTCATGGCTTTGTCAGCCTACGTATCTCTTATTTGCCATTTAATAATGAAGGCGATGATACAAAAGTTTTAGTATTGGAAGAGGAAAGAGAGGAAGAAAACAATGAGTACTCAAATTAAACGGAGCATTTCTTTGTACAGCTACCAAGAAGAATTTTATACAGGGAAAATGAACTTGGAAGACTGTATCCGTGCAGCTTCTGAAACAGGTGCAACTGGGATTGAATTTTTGCCAGAGCAAATGTTGCCAGAATTTCCAAATATCACCGATGAATTTGTAGAAGAGTGGCATGGTTGGATGAAAAAATACAATGTTGAACCAATTGCCTACGATGCCTTCTTGGATCAAAAATTGTTTGCCAACCGTATCTTCACGACTAGCGAATGTGTAGATATGATGAAACGCGATTTGAAATTGGCTAATCGACTTGGTTTCAAAATCTTGCGTACACTCGTTTCAACACCTTTAGAAGTCATCAAAGAAAGCTTGGCTTACGCGGAAGAAATGAATGTAGTCATTGCTCTTGAAGTGCACGCTCCGTTTACTTTTGGTACTCCATGGTTCGAAGAACGTTTGGCTTACATCAAAGAAAGTGGAACGAAATGGTTTGCTATCATGCCAGACTTCGGTATCTTCACCAAAAGGTGGAACACCTGATATCATCCATTTCATCGCCGATCGCTATGAACAAGGTTTTGATCCAACTGAAACGCTTGAATTGGTCAAAGAAAAACCAGAAGCAACAAAATCAGATCTTGCATTTGCTGAATTTTGTCGACACACTGTCTTCACAAATCCACAAATCTTGATTGAAAATATGGACTACATTGTTCACTTCCATGGCAAGTTCTATGATGTGACAGAAGATTTGGAAGAAACAAGCATTCCTTACTATGATGTCTTAACCATGTTGAAAGAAAATGGCTATGACGGCTATATCAGTAGTGAATACGAAGGAAATCGTCACATCCAGGATTATGTTGAAGTAAACTCGATTGAACAAGTAAGCCGTCACCAACAAATGTTGAAAAAACTAATTGGTTAGAGGTGGGGTTATGATTAAACTCATTGCATCGGATATGGATGGGACACTGGTTGCCAGTGACCACCATATCTCAAAAGAAAATGCAGCTGCTATCAAACATGCACAGGGTAAGGGTGTGGAGTTTATCATTTCAACAGGTCGTAGTTTTGAAGACGCTAGAGGTCAAGTTGAGGAAGCAGGGATTAGCTGTAATTACTTGGTCATGAATGGAAGCGAATTGCGAAACCATCAAGGCGAGGTGATTCGAAAACACTATTTGGATAATAGCATTGTTTCGGAAATTGTTACTGATTTGCTGGCGCGTGACTTATTTGTAGAAGTTTATAGTACGGGCGGAACGTTTGCTCTTGGAACAACGGAAGCTTGCAAATGGGCCATCGCAGCAAAGATTCACAATTTTTATCCAGATAATGCTGTCGCAGATTTGGTGCTAACGGTTGAGGAACATTTCTTATATAAGGAGCTTAATCGTATATCAGATGTGCAGCAGGTCTTCAATCAGGGACACGAGGTGGGGAAAATTATCTGTTTTAACCATGATACGAATCTCATCGCTGGACTCAGAGAAGAAATCCCATTGAAATATACAGTCAATGCAACGGGCTCTTTTGCCATTAACCTTGAAATCACCAATCCTTTAGCTGATAAAGGAAATGCCATTAAAAACTATGCACTTTCAAAAGGTATTGACCTTGAGGATGTGATGACTATTGGAGATAGCTTCAATGATATGACCATGATCGATGCTCCCTTTGGCTATACAGTTGCCATGGGCAATGCCATCGATGAAATCAAATCAGTTGCCAGATATATCACCGATACCAACGATCAACATGGTGTTGGGAATATCATTAATAAAATTTTAAAATAATTCATTTGGAGGACAATGAATATGTCTTTTATGGGACACATGGATAAGGTTCAAATATTTGCTGAAAAATTTTCAGAAAATCGATATTTGAAGGCAATTAGTAAGGGGATGATAATGACACTACCTGCTACATTAACAGGGTCATTATTGAACCTAATTTCGAATATCTCGATTGAGCCGTATCAAAATTTTCTGATTGCAACGAATTTGAAAAGTTTGTTGCAGTTGCCCGGAATTTTTACAAGTAATATTTTGGCATTAATTGTTGTTTATTTCATGGCTACGAGGCTAACACAGTCTTACAAAATGGATGCAACAGTTCCTGGTATTTTAGCGGTGGTGTCATTCTTGATTTTGACCCCATTATCAAAATTCGAGGTGGAAGTCCGTGGAACGCCAACAATGACCAACTTTATTTCATTTGATTTCCTTGATCCAAGGGGAATGTTGGTTGCTATTATTATTGGTATAGTTGTTGCAGAATTGTATCGTTTCTTTGTTGTTAACAATATAACCATCAAAATGCCACCGTCAGTTCCGAAATTTGTAGAACAGTCATTTGCGGCGATCATCCCGTTCTTCTCAATTGCATCATTTATGGCAATTGTCTCATGGTTATTTGCATTGACAAGTTTTGGAAGTCTTCACCAGCTCGTGTACTCTGTATTGCAAGTTCCAATTCAAAGAATTGGTGGATCTATTTGGGGAATTTTGTTTGCATACTCACTCATCGGTTTCTTCTGGTGGTTTGGTATTCACGGTAAAGCATTGGTATTGGGTGTGTTTGGACCAATCATCCAAACAATGACTGTGGAAAATATGAATGCTGCTGTAAATGGGCTTCAATCGCCACATATCATCGACTGGGGATTCACCTCTGTCTTTATGGAAATTGGTGGTGGAGGAAGTGTGCTTGGTTTAGCGATTTGTTTCTTACTTTTCGCCAAGAGCGAGCAATACAAGAGCATTGGACGTATCACCGGTTTGACAACCTTCTTCGGCATTAATGAACCGATTACTTTTGGCGCACCAGTCAGTCTAAATATGTACTTCCTTATTCCGACAGTCATCACACCTCTAGTAACAGGTTTAATCGGATACTATTCAGTCCTATCAGGAATCGTTCCGCAAATGAAAGGGACGCAATTGCCAACAGCGACTCCAACATTCTTGAATGCCTTTCTTGTTGGGGGATGGAGAGGAATGTTGGTTCAAGCAGTCTGCTTAGTTGTCGCAGTACTCATTTATTTCCCGTTTTTCAAAGCTGCCGATTCAAAACAGCTTAAAGATGAGAAAGAGATGCTCTCTGAAGTTGCTTAAACATAGAAAACGAGGAATTTATCATGGAAAAAATCAATATTTTACTTGTGTGTAATGCTGGTATGAGTACTAGTCTTCTGATTGAAAAAATAAAACAGGCAGCAGAAGGAAAAGGAATGGTTGCAGACGTTGATGCCCGACCAGTAGACGATATTGCTTCAAATGTTGAAGGTCGGAATGTCGTTTTATTAGGTCCACAAGTTCGTTTTAAACTGAGACAAGTTAAAGAGATTGTTGAAGACAAAATTCCAGTTGATGTTATTGACATGTCGGCTTATGGAACAATGAATGGTGAAAAAGTCTTGCAACAAGCAATTACCCTAGTTTCTAAATAATTTAAAGGGTGGTTGAGATATACTTCAACCACCCTCTATTATTTATAAGAGAAAGGAAAAGTTATGGCAGGAAGAGAAATTTTCAATCCAAATTCTTTTAAAAACACTATTAAAGATAATCGAGTGATTGGTTTTGAATTTGGAATAAAGGCTCAATATTATAGAGGGATTACTCTATCAATTGTAAGGGATTTAAATATTACAATTGATGAGCAGCAGATTAAAAGGGAAGATATATTATTTAGCGTAAATGACGCTACCTTCACCTTAGAAGAAATGAGGACAGTAATTGATTCAGATTACAGATGGGAATTTGGGGAATTTGCTAAGGTTACAGTATTGAAAGAAGATGGGCTGCCTTTAGGTGAACACCACATTAAAGTCATACAAGTACTAGCTCCATCCTATATGCCATTCCAGATAGAGTCTATCTGTGAAATTGATTTTAATCTATCAGAATAGGAGATGACAGAATGAAAAGAAGTGTTTCATTATACAGTTATCAAGATGAATACTATGAGGGGAAACTGAACCTAGAATCTTGTTTAGCTGAAGTTTCAAAAACTGGTGCTGAAGGTGTAGAACTATTGGCAGAGCAAATGATAAAACGCTTTCCGGATAGTATCGATGAGGAGTCGTTTCAAGAACAATGGAAAGTGTGGTTAGAAAAGTACCAACTAAAGCCAGTTTGTTATGATGCCTTTTTAGAAAATAAACTATTTGATAACCGAACATTAACGTTAAGAGAACAAGTGAAAATGATGAAGCGAGATATTCGTTTGGCATCGATCCTAGGTTTCAAAGTGCTTAGAACACTAGTTTCAACTCCGCTTGAAGTCATCGAAGGCAGCCTGGCCTATGCAAAAGAAAAAGATGTCAAAATTGGCATTGAAGTTCATGCTCCCTTTTCTCTCAATTCAACCTGGGCAGATAGTTACCTAGATTTGATTAAACGTACCGGAACAAAACACTTTGGTTTTATTCCAGATTTAGGCATTTTTTGTAAGAGTATTCCGGATGTTGTGCGTGATAAGGCTTTAATAAGAGGAGCAAAACCAGAGTGTGTTGCTTTAGTTGATAAAGCGTATGAGAAGCGTGTGGAAGATGGATTTATAAAAATTGAGTATGACTTGAATCTTGGAAAAGCGAACATGGCCTATCGTGAGGCTAACGGGCTTTCAAAATTATTGGAGTCAGTTAAAGCCATGGGAGGCGGAAAAGCAGATTTGGATTATGCCAATGCATCCTTCACTTATTCCTGGTCAGATCCTCAAGATTTGATTGATAATATTGACCATATTATCCATATTCACGCAAAATTTTATAATGTACACGATGACTATGTTGAGACATCGGTTGCAATTCCGGAAATCATTGATGCACTCAAAACCGCGGGATATTCAGGATATTTAAGTTCAGAATATGAGGGCGGAGAGCACCTAAGGAACTATACAAATGTTGATAGCATTGAACAGGTGAGAAGACACCAACAGCTATTAAAAGATTCGATCAGTCTAATTTCTAACTAACGATAGTAGAAGTGGCTGTGTTTCAGTCACTTCATTTTTATTCAAACTAAGTTGAGGGTTTAAAATGGAAAATGAAAACATGCTCGTCTTTATGGAGCTGATTATGCACTCAGGAAATGGGAAAAGTGATGCCTTTGAAGCGATTCAATTTGCAAAAAATGGTGATTTTGAACAAGCGGACGCGATGCTGGCTTCGGCTAAAAAATCCTTAATAGAAGCTCACCACGTTCAAACCAATATGCTAACCGAAGAAGCTCGAGGGAGCAAGACGGAAATGACATTATTGGGAGTTCACAGTCAAGATCATTTGATGACAGCGATGACCTTTATGGATTTAGCGGTTGAAATGATTGACATGTATAAAAAGATGTATCAACAAAAAAATATATAATTGCTGTTCAAGGCTAAAGCCAATTGATTCAGTAAAAGATAAGCTGGGCTGGAGGTTTGTTATCAAATCCACCACTGGTTAATAATAAGTTTTAGATAAGATTGGTGAGAAAATGAAAAATGAAAAAATTTCGATGAAAGTGATTGGTGCCATAGTTGCAACTGGAATCATGTCCTTTTGTGGGGTACTTGGAGAGACAGCAATGAACGTTGCCTTTCCTACTTTCATACAGGAATTCCAAATCAGCACAGCGCTGGTACAGTGGTTGACAACAATTTATCTACTTGTACTATCTATTGTTGTTCCGATATCAGGATTCCTCAAACATCGTTTTAAGAATAAGATCTTGTTTGTAGCTAGTGTTCTGCTCTTTACAGCTGGAGTTATCATTGCATCTTGGTCTCATAGTTTTGAACTATTGCTGTTAGGCCGTGCTGTACAAGGAATAGGTACAGGGATTGCGTTACCGTTGATGTTTAATATTATTATGGAACAAACCCCTGTTTCAAAGTTAGGTATGATGATGGGGGTTGGCACCATGATTCCTGCCATTGCACCAGCTATTGGCCCAATTTTTGGTGGAATTGTGATCACCCAATGGGGGTGGCGCTACATTTTTATTCTCTTAATTCCAGTGTTGCTGATTGCCTTTGTTTTAGGGTTATCAACGATTGAACAAAAGAGTGAAACTAGGAATGAAACGTTAGATTTGCTTGGTTTGTTCATGATTGCTATCATGTTTACAGGGTTAATCTTTGGCTTTAGCAATGTTGGCAGTCAATCGTTTATAAGCTTGCAAGTTGGAGGCGCTTTTTTCTTGTCTTTTCTGGGGATGCTTGGTCTGATTATAGCATCTAAGAGAACTGAGTCACCGCTCTTACGTTTAGAACTATTGAAAGAGCATAAGTTTCTCATTCATGTCCTATCCTTCTTTATTATTCAACTGGTGCTGATGGGATTGGTCTTCATCCTGCCCAACTATATTCAAATCGTGAATGGAGAAAGTCCACAAATTTCAGGTTTTGTAGTATTTCCTGGTGCAGCTCTTGGAGCACTAATGACACCGGTAGGTGGCAAGTTACTTGATAAATTTGGACCTAAAAAACCAATTTTAATTGGTAGTATCATTTTATTAATTTCTTTACTTGTTTATTGGATGCTAGTGCCTAACCTATCGAATATTTTAGTTGGAGTTTTGTATTTTATTTTTACACTCGGAATTAGTTTAAGTTTTGGGAATTTGATGACCAATGGTTTACACCAGTTAAGAGAAACGATGCAACCAGATGGGAATGCTATTATTATGACTTTCCAACAAGTTGCTGGTGCAATGGGAACAGCAATTGTTGCTTCCATCATCTCCCTTTATCAAAATAGCGGAGAATATGACTTTGTGGCAGGGACTATCAATGGTTCTCAAATTGGACTCGTTTTCTTAATTGCTCTAACATTGATTGAATTGTTATTAGTGTTGAGTGTATTTCGTAATGCTAAGTCTTAATCATAACTGAAAGGATGTTTCAATAAGGAAATATCCTTTTTTGTGGTAGATAGGTCGTTTAAATATGTTAAAATAGTGATAAAGTAACCTGAAAGGAGATGCCATGTTAGAGATTGAGGTTTATGATAGGCTTGTAAGGCCACCTAAAACAGCTATTCGCTTGGTCTATAATCTAGGAAAAAAACTGACGGTTAACCGGAGTGTTTTGGGACAGTTTGACATGATACTGGTTGATGAATTAGAAGATCTGCTACTTGAAAGCGACGTTCCAAATCCTTCTTATGCGGTATTTTACCTGAATTCTCACGCCATTCGAGGGCTGTTTCATCATCAATCCGTGGTTTTTGAATGCGATGTACATCTGGCTTAAACAGTAACTATCAATTATTGCAAAAAACATTGACTCATTTGTTATTGTCTTGGTCGGATGAAAGTCCCATGGCGGAAGCTGAATTCAAACGATGGTCTTATGACTTGTGTTTGATACTCATGCAACATTTTAGAGTGAGTAGACTTAGTAGTGGGGAGGAAAATTTAGCTGATAAACTAAAAAGTTATGTCCAATCTCATTTCCAAGAGGAACTAACTCTTTCAACTATGAGTGCAGATTTCTACATGACACCTCAGTATTTTTCGAAAATTTTCAAAGAGAAGATGGGGGAAACCTTCTATAAGTATCTCACAAGAATTCGTTTGGATTATGCCAAGGACCTTCTAGATGTGAGCCAAAGAAATGTGTTGCAAGTATCCTTGGAAAGTGGTTTTCCAAATATCAATGCTTTAAACAGAGCTTTTAAGGAAAAATTCCAAATCTTACCAAGTGAATATCGGAAGCAAATCCGTACCGAGTCTCAGAAGAGACAGCAGCCTAGTTTTCAAGAGTTATCGCGCTTGTTAAAAGGGCAGGAAGAGGAAAAAGTAAGCGACAAGGGTCAATCTTTATCTATTGACACCTCGCAACGAAAGATTGTGCAGCCATTCTGGAAGAAAATCATCAATATTGGTCATTTTGAGCAACTGGATTCGCAACAGGTAAAGGAGCAACTGCTCTCCTTTCAGACTCATCTTAGTTTTGAATACATCCGCTTGAAGTTAGACACTCCAGTTCTTCCTCAAGAAAACTATGGTTTTTATAAGGAAGAAAATATCATGGATTTCTTCGTCAAACAAGGGGTGAAGTTTCAGTTTGTCCTTGATTTTCGCCAGGTAAAACAAAAAGAGCATGCCCTAACTTTTTTAAAGAACTTCCTCTCTCACTTTTCCAATCGGTACAGCATCGATAAGGTTCGTCAGTGGCGGTTCGAATTGGATTATATGACGGTTTTTGATGAGGACAAGTGTTTGCGATATGGACGCTCCTATGCAGAGCTGACTTCGATTCTCTCAAGTTACAAGGTAGAGGAGAGTTTGTTTGGGCCTGGATTTGTGCTTGGAGATGTGGAGAGTTTACGCCTCTTTCAAAGCATGGTTTCCAAGGGAAAAGTGCCGAGGATTCAACAACTGACCTTTCATGTTCGGCAAGATGTTGCTTACCGTTCGAGCAATCAGATTGTGATTCGGAAAATCACGGATCAGCAACATGTCCGCAATCAGCTAGAGATGCTATCTGCCTTCTTAGATTCCGATTTCCATCATATTCATATTGTGGAATGGAAGGATTATTCTCCACAGCAGCCTTGGATTAATGATACAAGTTTTAAGGCGGCTAATACTATTAGCACAACCTTGGCTTGTTTTGATGAATTAGCAGACATTGCTTGGAATATTCCGCTTGATTTGCTGTTGGATCATCACAAGGGGAATATCTTATCCGGGTATGAGGGTTGTATCACCATTCATGGTATTGCTAAACCGACATTTTATGCCCACCATTTTTTGAATCGGCATGGAGAGGACTTTTTAGGGAAAGATGATTATTCACTGGTGACAGCATCAGGACACAATATTACCATTCTTACTCACAATTGTTCACAGTTGAATTATCGGTATTATTTGGAAGAGGACTCGAGTGAGTACGAGCATGCTGATTACTTTGAGAAAGAAGAATCAAGAGAGTTTACGTATCAGCTGAAAGAAATGAAATCGGGCAAATACCTGATTAAGACGCGTGTCATCAATGCTCAATCCGGAAGTGTCAAGGAGTTGGTTGAACAAGTCTTTTTAGATACCACCATGAATGTAGGAGAATCAGAAATTGACTTTTTAAGAAAACAGGCCATTCCACGTTTAACAGTTTCAAAGGTTGCGGTAGAAGAGAATAGTCTAGGTTTATCTATGACACTGGAACCAAATGAAATTCGCCATACCCATATTATTTATCTTTATTAATAGAGAGACATCTTAAAAATAAATTCAAATTTTTAAGGTGTTTTTTTCTTTTAGTGCGATTGTGATTAATTTTTGTTGGATTACTCTTTAAGAATTCAAGAGAAATGAATACTCAGTTTATATAAAATAAAGATAGAAAAAACAAAGGAGAACCATTATGGACTACAAAAGATTGAGCCAACAGATTTTACAATATGTTGGTGGAGAAGCAAATATTGAATCAGCAACACACTGTGTAACCCGTCTTCGACTCAAATTGAAGGACGAAACGAAAGCCAATACAGCTAAGATTGAAGGCCTAGATGGTGTTATCGGCGTTGTTCAAGCCAGCGGACAGTATCAAATCATCATCGGACAAGAAGTTGATGGGGTTTACAAAGCTTTTTCAGAACTTTTCAGCCATAAAAAGTTACAGGGAGAAGTTGAAGCAGACCATCTGCCAGAAAAACCAACTGGAATCAGGGGGTATCTGGGAAATGCGTTGGATATTTTCATCAGCTGCTTTACACCTCTAGTTCCGGTTATTGCTGGAAGCGGGATGATTAAAGTTATCTGTACTCTTCTTGCAACCTTTGAAATTTTAAGTAAAGATGACTCGACCTACCAATTGCTCAATATGATTGGTGATGGTGTTTACTATTTCCTTCCAATTATGGTTGGTTATACAGCCGCTAAACGCTTGAATGTGGATGTCTTTATTGGTATGGTACTCGGTGCCATCATGATTCACCCAACCTTGATGAGTTTGGCAGGAGAAAATAATGTAGCTTACACAAGCCTAGCAGGTCTACCAGTTAAAATTGTCAATTATAGTGCACAAGCCTTGCCAGTTATCTTGACAGTAGCCTTGGCGAAATATGTAGATGCCTTTGCAGATAAAATCTCTCCTAAAATGATCAAGATCTTCCTTCGTCCTATGCTGACCCTCTTGATTGTGGCACCTATTATGCTAAGTGTGATTGCGCCATTGGGAAGTATTTTGGGAGACTACTTCCAAGCCTTTGCCAATCTTATGAACCATTGGGGTTGGATTGCAGTCGGTTTGAATGCTGCCCTCTTCCCACTCTTGGTCTTGACTGGTATGCACAATGCCCTTATTCCATTGATTATCACCATGTTTGCAAGCCAAGGATTTGATGCGGTTCTCATCCCGTCAGGCCTCATTGCCAATATTGCTGAAGGTGGTGCGGCAGCGGCTGTTGCAGCTCGTGCAAAAAATAAAGCGACGAAGAGTGTGGCAGCATCAGCAGCAATTTCCGCAGTGCTTGGTATTACAGAACCTGCCCTCTATGGTGTAAACCTTCGCTTTAAGAAACCATTCTATGCTATGTTGCTTGGTTCCCTGATTTCAGGTTCTATCGCAGGGTTGATTGGTTTGACAGCTTACAGTTTTGTTAGTCCAAGTTTGCTATCTCTCCCAATCTTTATTGGCGAAAATAGCAATCTTGTCACCGCAGCAATCTGTGCAATCCTAGCCTTTGTCATTACCTTTGTTCTGGCATATGCATTTGGAATTGATGAAGAACAACATACCTAGGAAGGTAGGAGGCTAGATAGCTTCCTACTTTACCTTTCAGAGAGGAAAGACGATGAAAAAAGATTTTTTTTGGGGAGCTTCTACAGCTGTCAATCAAGTTGAAGGTGGTTGGGATGCAGATGGAAAGGGTATCAGTGTCATCGATGTGTTAGCTCAAACAACTGGTCACCGTGAAGAGACACGTGGCGTTTTAGAAGGTCACTATTACTCTTCTCATCAGGCAGTTGATTTTTACCATCATTTCGAAGAGGACATTGCTCTCATGGCTGAGATGGGACTGAATTCCTATCGCATGTCTATTGCTTGGACACGCATTTATCCAACTGGTTTGGAAGCAGAGCCAAATGAAGCGGGGCTCGCCTTTTATGATAAGGTTTTTGATACTCTACAGAAACATGGGATTGAGCCGATTGTGACGATTTCTCACTATGAACCACCCTTTGAATTAGCCCTTCAAGGTGGTTGGTCCAAACGTCGCATGATTGATTTGTATTTAAAATATTGTCAAACGATTTTTGAACGGTACAAGGATAAGGTGAGATATTGGATTACCTTTAATGAAATCAACTGTATGTTGGTACCATTTGGTATCATGACGGCTGGTGGCGTTTTCAGTCCGATTCGTTCCGAGGAGAACACTCTTCAATTGCGTTTGCAGTGCTTACATCATCAATTTGTAGCGAGTGCCAAGGCTGTTCTTTTAGCAAAATCCATCAATTCAAATTTCCAAATGGGTTGTATGATAGCCTCTATGCTCAATTATCCTCTAACGCCAAATCAAGAAGATGTCCGTTTGGCGGATAAGGAAAATCTGATTAAAAATATGTTTTGTAGTGATGTCATGATTAGAGGGAATTACCCTTATTACATTAAAGAATATTTTGCAGAAAATCAGATAGAACTGCTAACAGAAGAAGGGGATGCAGATATCCTCAGTCAAGGAACGGTTGATTTCTATTCTTGTTCTTACTATATGTCATCCTGTGTCGGAGTGGATCCGGATGCTAAGGCAGTCAGTGGCAATCTTCTAGCTGGACTGAGCAATCCGTACCTAGTCGAAAGTGAGTTTGGCTGGCAGATTGATCCAAAAGGTATGGAAATCTTCTTGCACCGTGTTTATGATCGCTACCAGTTGCCAATTATGATTGTGGAAAATGGACTGGGAGCAAAAGATGAGTTGGTAGATGGACAAATTCACGACGATTACCGCATTGCCTACCTTAGAGAACATATCAAAACCTTGAAAAATGTTAGTAATCAAGGTGTAGATGTTATCGGTTATCTCCCATGGAGTGCCATTGATTTGATGGCTCTCTCCACAGGTACCATTGATAAACGCTATGGTTTTATCTATGTTGATGTGGATAGTGATGGGAATGGTAGCTTCAAACGCTACCGCAAGGATTCTTTCTATTAGTATCAAAAAGTCATCGCCACAAATGGCGAAAATATGGAGTGAGGTTTATCATGAAGAAATATCTCTTATTTGGAGCATCTCTATGCTTATTGTCAACTCTGGCTGCTTGTCAATCAAATTCTGCAACAAAAAATGTAGATTTATCCGGCACCTACACCGCCTATCTTCAAGGAGATGATTGGGGAGAAAGTATCAGTAAGATTACCTTGAAATTAGACAAAGAAGTGGATGCTAAAACCATCTCAGCGGACGATTTCAAAATCACAGAAAAAAGAGAAATATTTGATTGGAAACAACCTGAAAAAGGCTTGATTCCAACTGACTTTGACCGCACAGTCTTGGATGCTTATGTTAGTGATGAAGATGGCAAAAAAGAGGATAAAAACAGCACCTATGTGACATTGGAAATGGCTGTTGGACCAAATGATGGCCGTTATTTTGTGGCAGGACCAGGATCCCCCTCTAGCCAGTATCCTGAACTATATGAATTGGGAATTAGTTTGTCTGATAAAAGCGATGTAACCTCTGACGGTAGCAAGGTTGAAAAATTGACCATTGATTCCAAGATGACAGGCTTGAGCCATTCGGCTGAGAATTTCAAAATCGCTGATTTTAAGTCCACAGATGGGGTTGATTACAAATATGCAAGCTTTGAACCAGAAGAGAAAAGCGATATTCTTGTCGTATGGCTTCACGGACTCATGGAAGGTGGTAAGGAAAATACAGATCCTTACATTACTCTGTTAGGAAATGAAGCGGCTAACCTGGGCAAGAAAGAATTTCAAGAAACCATGGGAGGTGCGCATGTTCTAGTACCACAATCTCCAAGTTTTTGGATGGATAAGACTGGTAGTGACCAACTCGTTGAAGGGAAGATCATTTCGGATGGTACATCCTTCTATTCCAAGTCTCTCCATGAGTTAATCACAGACTATAAAGAAAAAGTTGGGGCTAAGAAAGTCATCATTGCAGGAGCTTCAAACGGTGGTTATATGGGAATGGTTCTGGCCCGTGAATATGGCAAAGAATACGATGGCTACATGCTTCTCTGCGAGGCCATGGAGGACCGCTTTGTTACAGATGAGGCTATTCAAAAGTTGAAAGATTTACCGCTCTACTTTGTTTACTCAAAGGATGATCCATTGGTTCTTCCAGAAGTTAACGAAATTCCAACCGTCAATCGTTTGAAAGCAGCTGGTGCTGCCGACCTCCAAGTAGCTGTCTTTGATCATGTCCAAGATACCAGCGGACGCTTGAAAGATGACAAAGGGCAACCATATGACTTCGGTGGTCACTCCGTTTGGGTGCCATTCTTCAACAATGAAGTCAAAAGTGAGACAGGAGTCTCTGCTTGGGAATGGATGGCGGAGCAAGTGAAGTAGGGACTTTATCAACTAGATTTTTAAAATGAAGATAACTGAAGTGAGTCAATAACTTCAGTTTTTTAATACCCATTTATCAATTTAATATATGTAAACAGTTTCAAAAAATATATCGAAAACTAGTGATTTATGTTAGAATGGGATTATACTGTTTTGATTTCGCTTACATTGATTTTAGCAGGGCAAGATGTAGCGGATATAATGAAATGGTTAGATATATACAGACTGGTGGAGAATGGAATGAACTTTCTTGATGCTTGGAGTCACATTGATATAAATACGATTCGAAAAAACGAAACACTCCAATTTTTTGATAACAAAATAAGAATTATCTATTCGTTATTGGGTAGCGTAAATATTCAGCGAAATGATGAGTCCACGACCTTAGGTAATGACGATTTTTTTATTCTGAGCAACGCAACTCGCTATGAGCTGTCTCAGATGAAGGGGAAGGTTTATTATTTTGCTCTGGATTATTTCCGGGGCAATATGAGCGAGGTTGAATATATCTTTCAAGGGGACTCGGTCAATAAGGTCAAGGGTTCAGATTTCGAGGTTTCTCAGTCCTTGAAACAGTTACTTCTTTTTAAAGCGACGGGGTCAACATTATCAAATAGCCGCCTCTATGAAGAATATTTTTCACTGATTTCTATATTAGAGTCGTATTATTCTGCGGAAATAAAATTTAAAAATAAAAAAAATGGTCGTATTAAAATTGAAGATTTGAAAATTTATATCGACAACTATTTTGATCGAGACTTAACCTTGACGAATCTAGCACAAAAAATGTTTGTTTCGGAACAGTACCTCTCAAAACTTTTTAAAGAGGAAGTTGGAATCGGTATTTCTGAGTACATCATCCGCAAGAGACTAGAGAAAGTTCGTAGTTTTTTGACAGAAACAGAGTTGTCCATTACAGATATTGCCTTTTCTGCTGGGTTTAGCAATATCAACTCCTTTAATCGCCTCTTTAAAAAATACCAAGGGTTAACACCAAGTGACTATCGCTCTGAAACCAAAAAAAATGTAGTTATTTCCAGTAAACCAAATCAGCAAGTCGAAGATGATTTTTCTGATGTTAAAGAATTCATTGAAAATGATTTAAAAGAGAGTAAAAGTTCAATTATTCAGATATCAACTGCGAATGCCAGCCCATACCATCACGATAAGTTGATGATTAATTTGGGAGCAGCAGAGGATTTGCTTCATCGCTCTTATATCAAAACGGTAAAACCAATCAGTCAGTATGCAGAATTTCGTTATGGTCGAGTTTGGGGATTGATTAGTCAATCTATTTTGACAGAGCATGATGGGTTCTTTGATTTTGCAAAAGTAGACGAAGTTTTACAGGCTATTTTAGATTTAGGCCTGAAACCATTTATTGAATTAGGTATAAAAGGAAAGGTTATTCATGGAGCTAACCGAAAGATTATAAAACAGTCTCTCCTGAGCTTACCAAATCAGAGCATGGAGAATCTATTGAATCGTTATAGTATTTTGGTTGAACACTGCATTGAGAAATTTGGTTATGATGAAGTCACTAACTGGATATTTGAAGTTTGGAAGCCGAACAAAATGGTATTGGGTGCTGTTGATCAACTCTCCTTAGGTCAGTTTGATTATAAGGGAAAAACCATTGACATTACAAGCAATGAAGGATATCTCAGCTTCTTTACCTTCATTTATCAAAGAATAAAAGGAATCTTACCCGGTGTTAAAATTGGCGGATGCGGTCTGAGTGTCGGGATTGAAGGTCGAGAAACAGATGACTTATTAGCGTCTTGGGCTAAGAATGGAGTTGGACCAGACTTTCTAAGCCTCTATGTCTTCCCGATGGATATTGTCAAGGAACGTACGCTACACAATTCCGACTTTTATATCTCTCCTGATTCGGATTACTTAATTCGAACGGTCAAGAATGTTAAAGATTATCTGAAACAGATTGATTGGGAACGCCCGATATTTATCACAGAGTTTAATGTCACCATTTCTGGTCGAGACATCATAAATGATACCAGTTTTAAAGGGGCCTATATTTTAAAGAATACTTTGCCAATTATAGATCAAGTTGACTTACTTGGTTACTGGCAATTATCGGATTTCTCATCTACAGCAATTGATGTGGCTAATGATGAAATTTTTGGTGGTTCAGGGATTATTACAAAGAGTGGGATACCCAAGCCAGCTTTTTATGCCTTTGATTTTCTTAGTAGTTTAGGAAGCGAGGTACTTTACCTCTCCGATGGTTTAATCGTTACACGGGATAAACAAAAAATTCAAGTTTTAGCTTACCATTATTGCCATCTCAACAGCCAATATTATTATGTGGATGAAAAGGTATTTGATAAGAACAATATTGGTGATATGTTTGAGCAAGATGGCATTAGTAAGTTTGAAATCATTTTGACGGAATTAACGAGTGATAAACCTTATCAGATGCGTAAACGGAAAATGGGTGTTGGGAACGGTGCAATCTTAGGAGAGGCTAATCTCTTTAGTAGTACCAGTAACTATCGGAGCGATGAAGTGGATTACTTGATTCATCGTTGTCTACCGACCTTGAGCAGAGATTCTTTCAAGGCGGGACCAGAAGGGTTGCGAGTTCGTTTTGAGCTTCAACCGCACGATATGATCTTTATTGAAATTAGTCAATGATAAAAAAAGATGTATCTTTTTTAAGATTGAAATATTTTCATGTTATAGGAGTTTAAAAACGTATCAGAAAGATGCGTTTTTTTTTGCTAGTTGGAAAGTTTTGAAAGCGATATCATTAATGTACAAGCAAAGGAGGGTAAATACTTACATGAGATTATACTTAGTGCGGCATGGAGAGACTTACCTAAATAAATACAAACGCATGCAAGGTTGGGCAGATACTCCCTTAACGGATGCAGGTATCGAAATGGCTCGAGAGTGTGGGGAACATCTTAAGCAATACCCGATTACCCAAATGATTACATCAGATATGGGAAGAACGATCCAAACAGGCAATGAGATCGCCAAGGTATTGGGTTTGAAATCAGATATCAAGCAAATACCAGCCTTTCGGGAGACTTTTTTTGGTTACTATGAAGGAGCTGATGCGGATCAGGCGTGGACGGATGTGGCGCAAAAAAATGGCTTTGCACTTGTGGGTGAGCTCTATCAAAGTGCCAAGATTTCTGATATTGAAAATTGTTTCCATAAGGCAGATCCAACTGGAGATGCTGAGGATTACTACACATTTATGTCTAGAGTGATAGCGGGACTAGAGCAGGTGGAAGCAACATATGATAAGGGTGATCACATTGTCATTGTTACCCATGGCAATACCATCCGCAATCTTGCTTGTTATGTCGATCCATCTGTCAATCCGACAGAGCAACTCGTCAATGCGGGAGTCAGCATCATCGAAATAGCTGATGGAACGCGCAACTTAATTTCGTATAATATTAAACCAAATGATACATGGAGGTTATCAGATGAAGTATCAACAACAGATTGACGGCATTCTTGAAGCTGTCGGAGGAAAAGACAATGTCATCAGTGCTAGCCACTGTTTCACACGTTTACGCTTGCAATTCAGAGACTATGATATCGTCGATGATGCCAAAGTTAGGGCAGTTAAGGGAGTTGTAGGACTCAATAAACAAGGAAAAGAATACCAGATTATCATCGGTACAGAAGTTGGAAATCTCTATCCAGAGTTTATTGAAGCAGCGAACGTTCGTGCCCAAGAGCAGGTTCAAGTCAAAGAAGCAGAAGCTAAAGAAAAACTCTTTGATAAAATCATTGGTATTGTAGTCGGGACCTTCGTTCCTTTGATTGGTTTGATTGCAGCAGGTGGTACGATTAAGGGGGTACTTTCTCTTCTTGTGCAGCTGAAAATGATGTCCAATGAGTCGTCAACTTACCTCGTACTCTTTGCGGCAGCCAATGCGATTTTCTATTTCTTCCCAGTATTCATCGGCTTCACTGCAGGTAAAAAGTTTGGGGCAACGCCCTACTTATCAGCCCTTATTGGTGCAATTTTGATTTATCCAACCTTGATTGAAGCAGCAACTGCTGGAAATCCTGGTCATTTGTTTGCGATTCCATTGACTTACCTCAACTATTCAAACACAGTATTGCCTGCAATCTTTGCAGCTTGGTTGGTATCTATTTTAGAAAAATTCTTCAAAAAGACCTTGCCTCATGTATTGCAGATGGTATTTGTACCATTCTTTGTCATCATTCTTGCAGTTCCGATTGTTCTTCTTGTAGTAGGCCCATTAGTAACACTGCTCTCTAATGTTCTCTCAGCAGGTTTGGAGTGGATTTTCAACTTTAGCCCAATCTTGACGGGTATCATCTTTGGTGGTCTCTGGTCCGTTATCATCTTGTTTGGTTTGGCTTGGGTTGTTGTTCCAATTCTTATCAACTACACCATCCAATATGGTTATGACCCAATCTACGGAATGCTTGCACCAGCTGCTCTTGGTATGGCAGGTGCGGTATTAGCGGTAGCTCTTCGCAGTAAAAATAGCGAGTTGAAAGCCCTAGGTTATTCAACTGGTCTAACAGCCATCCTTGGGGTAACAGAACCAGCGATGTACGGCATTGCCATTCCATCTAGAAAAACATTTGTAACGGCTTCAATTGGTACGGCGATAGCCGGTGGAGTTGTAGGAATGATGGGGGTGAAAATTTTTGCCCCGGGGTTATCAGGAATTTTTAATGTTTTTGCTTACTTCGGAGGCGATAATCTCAGTCAAAATGTCTTCTGGGGAATTTCTACATTGGTCATTGCCTTTGTGGCAGCCTTTGTACTCACTTACTTCTTCGGAGGTTGGAGTGATGAAGATTTCGAAAGCAAATTAGCTGGAGAATAGTGATTTTCGACAGAGTATGAAATAGATCAGAAAAGCTTATTCCAGTGACCTACCCGGTTTAGTGGGATAAGCTTTTTAAAATAGGAGTTACAATGAAACATCAATCACATATTTTCCCCTTTCTATGGGTAAAAGGCGAGCCAATTGAACGAGTTCGACAAGAAATTGAACATGTCAAAGCATCAGGCATAGATGAGTTTGTGGTCGAATCTCGGACCCATCCTCACTTTTTAGAAGACCAATGGTGGTCCGATTTTGAGGAAATGCTAAAAATTGCTCAGGAATTGGACATGAAGGTTTGGCTTTTGGACGATGCCCATTTTCCAACAGGTTATGCAAATGGAGCCGTCAAAGAACATCCTAATCTCAAGAAAAACTATCTCTTTTACAGTGCGGTGGATCTCTACAGCGAAGGATATGAACTATCTGTTAATCTAAATCTGTTGCGCAAACCGAAACGCAAATGGTCCGATCGCAAGCGCTCAGAAGCCTACTATCAAGCCATTGAACACAATGTTATCGAGGCACTGGTTGCCTATCCTTTGGTAGAAGATAATATAATCTCAGAGAATTATCTGGATTTATCGGAATATATGGAACAGGATTTCCTTCATTTTACTTTTCCAAAGGGAGTGTGGCGACTTTTTGTGGTCTATCGGACGACAGAAAATGGCGGAGAGGAGCATTACATTGATATGCTTCAGAAGGAATCAGTGAAATTACTGCTTGAGACCATTTATGAGCCACATTATGCACGGTTTAAAGATTATTTCGGGACAGTCTTCCGTGGTTTCTTTTCGGATGAGCCAGGTTTTGGCAATGCGACAGGTTTTGCTCGTGATGAAATCATTGGCCAGAAAGATATGGCCCTCCCATGGAGCCAAGATGTGGCTGAAAAACTAAAAAACAATCTTGTTCACTTACCCCTCTTATGGAAAGAATCTGCTGAAAAGAATAACAGCAAAGCCATTCGCTTGCGCTATATGAACTTAGTCACTGATTTGTACAGTCAAAACTTTAGCCAACAGATAGGGAATTGGTGTCAAGAGCGAGGTGTTGACTACATTGGGCACATCATTGAAGACAATAATATGCATGCCCGTCTGGGGACGGGTGCAGGTCACTATTTCAAGGCTATGGAAGGGCAATCAATGGCTGGGATTGATATCATATCCACCCAGATCACTATTGGTGGCGATGAGACCTTCCGAACCAATAATTCTCAAAATGATGGTATTTTTTACCAGTATTGCTTGCCAAAATTAGCGGATTCGTCTGCTCAACTAGACCCAACAAAGACCAACCAAGCCTTTTGTGAGCTTTACGGTGCCTATGGCTGGCAATTGACTAGCCGAAACATGAAGTGGATTATGGATAGCCTATTGGTTCGCGGTGTCACTAACTTTGTCCCTCACGCCTTTTCTATGGCTTCCTTCCCAGACTTGGATTCGCCTCCTCATTTTTATGCGAATGGCTTTAACCCACAATTTCCGCTTTTCAGCAAGTTGATGGAATATATGGGTAAAAGCGCTGATTTATTTTCAGGAGCTAGGGTTGAAGCGAAGGTGGCCATACTATATCATGCTGAGTTGGAGTGGTTGGGGGATTATATGAAGATGCAAGTGCCATCCAAAATTCTCTCGCAATCTCAAATTGATTTTCTCTACTTGCCAACTAACTGGCTGGAAAAAATGACGATTACATCAGATGGTTTCTGTTTGAATAACCATCATTTTGAAAAAATCATCATTCCAAGAACGGAATTTCTACCGCAAAAAGTTTATGATGTTCTCCAACGGTTGCCACAAGGGTCTGTACTGTTTGTAGATGACTATCCTACAGCCTGTGTGGATGAAAACCAAGTGCTTCCAAGAAGTTTTACCTACTTTGAAAAAATAGGATTAGACGATTTGCCAGACAAATTATCTAATTACCGATTGGTTCAGGTTTCGGAACAATCATCTGCTAAAATTGCAGCTCGCCATCAGATTCAGCAGGGAACAAACTACATTCTTGTTCATAACGAATCCTTGAATGATAGTTATGAGATTCTTATCCCTTCATTCGGGAAAAAATACGTATACGATTACGATGTGATATCTTAAAAACTTCAAAAAGTGAGTGGTCAAGTAACGCTTGCACCCTATCAGATGAAAATCTTTATCCTGACAGATGAAGAAAAAATAGACCAAGGTCTAGAAAATACTAGTCTTAGTCGTCCAATCCCATTCTCCCAAGATTGGGAAATCAGCATGATAGATGTCAAAGGGAAACTTGTTCATAATAGAAAAACAAAAGCTTTACCAATCTTAGCCAGAGAGTTTCCAACCTTTAGCGGAACAATTACCTACCGTACAAACTTCCAATTGGAAAAGATTGGTGTCTGTTGTTTAACCATTGAAAGAGTCTTTGACGGAGCTGTTGTCTACCTGAATGGACAAAAAGTAGATACACTCATTGCTCCACCTTACCAACTTTTGTTGGAAAGTCAATTAAGAGTAGGTCAAAACGAATTGGTGATAGAGGTTCCGACTACTGCAGACCGCCAACTAGCTGATGCTACCTTGCTCCTAAACCAATTCGAACCCATGGAGCCGATTGGGATGATAGGAGAAGTACCCCTTTTCCAGAAAGAATAAAAAAATATGATTTTGACTGGTATCTTTTTATTCTATGCCATAAAAGAAGGTCCAGAATGTCTTAAAAATGAATGAAAGACCATCTAAAAATCAGGTGAGATTATTAGTTCCGACTGGATTATAATGAGAGTAAGAAAGACAAGGAGGACTTGACATGTCCAATGCAATCAAACGAGGAGTAGCGGTCTATAGCTATTCAGGCGAATACGGAAAGACCATGAATTTGGAAGACTGTTTCAAGGACATCCATGATATGGGAGCAACTGGAATTGAGATTCTGGCCAATTCTCATATTGATAGTTACCCAGAATTGAGTGACGAATATGTAGAAAAATGGCAATATCTATGCGACAAATACCAAATTGAACCTGCCGAATATGGTCATTGGGTAGATACTCGACTCTACAAAGATCGGGATATCGATTTGGAAGAAGCGCGTGAGATGCTGATCAATGATTTTAAGATTGCCAATAAATTAGGTTTTAAGATTTTACGGACAAAAATGGGGGTGATCAACGGAGAATTAGCTCCTGTTGAAAATTGGCGTGAGATTATCAAGTCAGTCTTGCCAGAAGCGGAAAAATACGATGTTATCATGTGTCCGGAGATTCATTTGACCACTGTTTTGGCAGATCAATTCGTGCAAGACTATGTTGATTTTATTGAGGAGACAGGCACTAAGCATTTTGGTCTCAATATTGACCTCAGTGTCTTCCAAAATCGCCTTGATGTTCCAGGAGTCATTGTTTTCAATCCAGACAGCAAACATTCCTTACCAGAAGAAATCATCCCCCTCCTTCCATATGTAAAATGTATCCATGCAAAATTCAATAAAATGGATGATGATTTCAATGAGTTGACCATTCCATACCCAGAAATTTTGACCATTCTCAAAGAACATGGCTGGGAAGGTTATCTCCTGAGTGAGTACGAAGGAGCCCACAAAGAAATAGAAGGGTATGTTTCCCAAGAACTCCGTAAACATCATATTATGATGAAGCGCATTTTGGGGCATTAAGGAGAGAGAATATGTTAGAATCACAAGTTATTCAATATCGAGGTTTTCATAACATCGTTGAAAATGGCCAAGTCGTAGGTTTTCAAGTTTGCGTTCGTTCGGATTACTACCGCGGTGTCTGGCTCAGCCAGCTTCGACCAGGAAAAGTGATCGTCGATGGTGTGACTTATCCAAAAGAACAAGTTATTTGGGAAATCAACGGCAAGGATTATAGCGTTGAGGAATTATCCAGAGCTTCCAAAGATTTTTGGCGCATCACAGATGTAGCAACCTTGAAAGTCTATCGAAAGGGTGGCTTGGCTCAAGGTTTCCATGATGTTTCCGTCCGTTTTGCGGCTTCTTGCTCGTATATGCCACCATTTTTGGATGTGTTCGATGAAGATGGGGATGAGACGAGCTTTAACGGTGGAACCTATACTAGGGAAAATATGATTATTGTTTAAGTTCCTATAAAAAACTCTAAGCAGGTTTCACCTGCTAACTCATGACAGAAAAAGATGTTCAGCTTATAATGAAGATGAACAATACAAATCCGTGGTCTTTAATAGGGCTTTGCCTAGCCTGTACAGAAAACTGGATGAATAAGAGTCATGAGATAACTCGAATACGCCTGGAGCGTGAAAATAAAATTACAAGAAGCCTCTTATTCCATTGTTCAACATTAGAATAGGAGGCTTTTCGTATGGAAGTCATGATTGAAACCTGCTGCGGTATTGATGTCCACCAAAAATCCATTGTTTGTTGTATCCTAGATGGTCCACTAGATACCAACAATACAAATCCGTGGTCTTTAATAGGGCTTTGCCTAGCCTGTACAGAAAACTGGATGAATAAGAGTCATGAGATAACTCGAATACGCCTGGAGCGTGAAAATAAAATTACAAGAAGCCTCTTATTCCATTGTTCAAGATTAGAATAGGAGGCTTTTCGTATGGAAGTCATGATTGAAACCTGCTGCGGTATTGATGTCCACCAAAAATCCATTGTTTGTTGTATCCTAGATGGTCCACTAGATACCAACAAACCTAAGAAAATTCAGAAGAAATTCGGGACAACGACAGTCGCCCTTCAAAATGCTCTAGCCTGGCTAGAGGAAAACCGTGTGACCCATGTCTTCTTTGAGTCTACTGGCCAATATTGGCTCCCTCTTTTTAATATTTTCTCTGATTCCGATTTAGTCCTTGTTCTAGCTAATCCACAACACATCAAAAATGTTCCTGGTCGAAAAACGGATGTGAAAGATGCAGAGTGGATCGCTCAACTGGGTCGGTGTGGTCTCATTTCGCTATCTTATATTCCCAGTCCCGAGGTCATGCAATTGCGTTTACTCACTCGTCGGCTACGTTCTTATAAACAGCGTCAAACACAAGTCAAAAACGAAATTCATAATCTCTTACAGCGTGCCAACATTAAACTAACCAGCTATCTTTCTGATATCTTCTCCAAGACAGGCCAATCCCTTCTAACACTCTTTATTAACGGGGAAGTCATTGACTGTGATAGTGTATCAGCTTGCCTTCACAAGCATGTTAAAGCGAGTCCTGAGGAACTAGTTGAGGCCATGAATGGGAAGTTATCACTGGAAGATCGTTTTCTATTGAATCAGAGTTTGGAAGAATATCGGATGTATCAAGAACTTATGGATAAATTGACCAGCGAAATACAGACTTACATCGCAAAGGAGTTTCCCTGAAGAAAATCGATTACTCCAAACCATTCCTGGTGTGAGTGAAGCCTGTGCAGCCACTGTTTTAGCTGAAATTGGACCAAACGTAGATAGTTTTGAAACAGATGGACACTTAGCTTCTTGGGCGGGACTTTGTCCTGGTTCCTATGAAAGTGCTGGGATTAAAAAATCCTCGCATATCACACAAGGAAATCGCTATATCAAACAGGCCTTGACCATGTCTGGACTCATTGCGGCACACTCCAAAGACCCAGCATTTTCATCCTTATACAATAGAATTTCCCAAAGAGGAAGCAAGATGAAAGCTGTCATTGCCTGTGCCCATAAAATTCTCAGAACCATATACAAACTACTCTTAACCCATCAACCTTATCAAAAAGAAAAGGCGTTAGGACTGAGGCAACAGTTCTAACACCAAAACCTAAAAAAATTCAATTACAGTATAGCATAGGAAGTGATTTTTTGCGCTTTTTTACTGTTTTTTTCAAATAAAAAGATTGAATATGGGTTGCGAACTGTATGAAAATATGAACGTTAGTGCCACAGCGGTCCCTCCCTATTTTCGCACCATCTGTATGTTTATATGAATTGAACACGACCTAGGAGTTGTGCAAAAATGATGTAACAATTGGATTTCTGACGTATCGCATATTTTTGCTTTACTCCTTGCGTTCTTTGTATCTTATTGAAAGGAGATAGGATGAATTCTATCAAGATGGTTGCCACAGATTTGGATGGCACTCTTTTAAATAGTCAATTGGAACTGTCCAAAACCAACTGTACAGCCTTAGAAAATCTAAAGTCTCGAGGGATTCATGTTGTACTCTGCACAGGTCGCCCGTTCAAAGGAATGCAACACTTGATTGACCAAATCGGTTTAGATGATCAGGACTACACAGTTAGCTACAACGGATCCTTGGTTCAATCATGTGATGGGAAGCAGATACTCCATCAGGCAGACCTGGCTCCCAAATCATTTGCGCGTATCAGTCACTTTTTCGCACAATTTGGCCTTGGGACCCACGCCATGACCATGGATAAGATGTACACTTATAATTACCAAGTGCATCCTCTAACCGTTCGCGAATCTTACTTAGGTAATCTTCCTTTGACGGTCTTAAATCCCAAAAGTTATGTTTCAGAGCCGATTATTAAGATAATGGCTGTTGGTCAAAAAGAAGACCTTGATAAAGCCATTCAGCTCTTTTCATCTGCTTTTGGAGATCTATTTTCGATCAATAAGAGTGAAGATTTTTATCTTGAAATCATGCAAAAAGGGGACAACAAGGCCAAGGCCCTGAAGTTATTGCTGGATGAATTGCAACTTGGTCAAGAAAATCTTCTAGCTTTTGGGAATAATCTCAATGATTTGGAGCTGCTTAAATTTGCTAGAATTGGTGTGGCCGTTGGCAATGCAGTTCCAGCCTTGAAAGAAGAATCAGACTATATTACTGAAAGCAATGACCAAGACGGGGTTGCTCGTTTCTTACAAAACTATTGTGCTTAACACGCATTATTCCATAAAATGAGAGGTATATCATGACGAAAAAAATAATTGGAATCGATCTTGGAGGAACCAGCGTGAAACTGGCAATGATTTCCCAAGAAGGTGAAATTTTAGAAAAATGGTCTATCAAGACCAATGTATTAGATAATGGAACACATATTGTTCCAGACATCATCTCTTCCATCAAAGATAAGCTAGACTTGTATCAGCTAACTGCTTCAGATTTTATCGGTATTGGGATGGGATCACCTGGAAAGGTAGATGCCCAGGCCAAAACGGTTGTTGGCGCCTATAACCTAGGATGGTCCGAGTTACAGGAAGTTGGGAAAGCTTTTAAAGAAGCCTTTGATTTGCCGTTTTTCATTGGCAATGATGCCAATGTAGCAGCTCTGGGAGAGCAGTGGAAAGGTGCCGGTCAAGGTAATCAGAATGTTGTGATGTTCACCCTTGGAACAGGAGTGGGTGGAGGAATTGTTGTCAATGGACAGCTGGTGACCGGTGAAGGTGGTGCGGCAGGAGAAATTGGACACTTAACGGTGGATACTCAGTACATGACAGCTTGTACCTGCGGCAAGAAGGGATGCCTAGAAGCTGTCGCATCCGCAACAGGTATCGTCAATTTGACCCACCGTTTTTCAGATAATTATGAAGGGGAATCACCTATCAAGAAAGATATCGATAACGGTGATGAAGTGACATCGAAGGCTATCTTTGATGCGGCAAAAACAGGTGATCTATTCGCGAATATGGTAGTAGATAAATTTGTAGACTACTTAGCTCTAGCAGTTTCACATATCGCCAACACTCTCAGTCCAAGTCATATTGTTATTGGTGGCGGGGTATCAGCAGCAGGTGAATTCTTGAGAGAAAAGATTGCTCAACAAGCACTGGCCTATACATTCCCTCAGATTCGTCAAACCTGTCAGATTGTGTTAGCAGAACTTGGCAATGATGCAGGTGTGATTGGTGCCGCTCAGTTGGTCAATACAAGCAGATAATACTTAGGCTTATGTCCTTGTTCTATATTCAAATGAAGTCGTTTATTCATGAATACGGGGTTTCTAGTTTACTTTCTAATTGAATAGCAGTATAATGAAGACAGGAACATTTATTTTTCAGGCTGATCATATGGAGGTATGCACATGAAAAAGAATATTAAATCTACCTTGAAATTTGCTTTGATCAGCATTTAAGCGATTCTGTTGGCAGCTGGTTTAGCAGCTTGTTCTATGTTTCAAGGAGAGAGTATTGATGGCAATTGGACGAGCCCTACTGGGGCAAAAGTCATGTACGAAGAAGCTCTCAAAACGGCTGGTAGTGAAGAAGTATTTACTTATTCAGACCATAAGTTAGAAGAAATCATGACAAAGGCTGAACTCAATCTTAATGTCAAAGAAGATAAGGCGACCTTTGAGATGCTGATGTATGTCGATAGTGATGCTTTCTTCACAGCCTTGAAGGATGAACAGAACGCTGCCTTTACCGAGGAGCTGAAGAAGATGGGTTTCACCTACGAAAGTTTAGATCCACAACAGAAGGCTGAAGTGGATGCGAATCGTCTCTCAGATGATGAACTTCATGATTTGGTTTCAGACTCTATCAACCAAATGGCCAAGGAACTCGGTGGTGAATATGATGCCAAAGGTGGCTATGTAAAAGCTGATGTTTTTGATGGCGATGTAGATCGTACTAAGGAAACACTTGATATTACCGAGATTAATGATGTGGTTGCAGAAGGTCTAGTCGAAAAAGGTGAGTCTTATAAGTACACTTTCAAAGATGGCGTTTTGACACTCAAGGGTGAAAAGGCTGAAGATGATTTGGTCTTTGAAAAGAAATAAGTAGGAACTAAGATAAAGTTAAGTCATTTTGTCAGACTCATATTTTAGAAATCATAAAAGACTCCAAACTTTGATTCTTGAAATCTTAGTTTGGAGTCTTTTTGAGGCTTATGCAGGAGAGTGATGAAAAAATAGTTATAATCATCCAAAGTAGAACGAATCATTGATTTGCTTGCCTTGATAAATGCATAGTCTCTGAAAATCAAAATGAAACTTTGTTAAAGCTCATTGCCTGCCACTAGGTATGTCTATGTCGCTTTACCCCATCTATTTTTGATTTTATTTGAAGATCAGAGCAATCAGTATCTGACAATTTTACTAGATTTTTTCAACTATTTCAACCTTGTCGTCTAGTCTAGCTATGATTTTTGTTTCCATCAATGATTTCCTAGAAAGGGGAAAATCATGGTAACTTGCTTTTTATAGTCTTCCCAACCTGCGTATCTAGACATATGTTTTTCAAGGAGTGGAGTGGATATCTTGATTAGGACTAAAGTCATGATAGCTGGTGACAAAAGAAGAATAATAGAGTAGAAGAAGCTTGCAGTTGAATCAAGCATCATACTTAGACTGCTGATATAGAGACCCCACCAGATGAGGATTTCACCGAAATAGTTAGGGTGTCTGGTCATTGACCAGAGTCCAGTTTGCATGAGAGTTCGGCTTCCTTTTTTGATATGACGACGAAGCTGTTCATCACCGACTACTTCAAAGAAAAGGCCTAAGAGAGCAATGGCAAGTCCTCCAATGATAAGTAGTGTGGAGAAAGTAGTGAGTGGGAAAGGTCTATATTTAATCAGGGAATAAGCTGCCGATCCGACAGTGAAATTAATAATGGCTTGCACCATAAAGATCCTGAAAAAAGCAATGAGAACAACTTTATCTCCCCATTCCTTTCGCCAATTAGCATAACGGAAATCTTCCGGCTTCCCCCAGTTTCTTTTTACCAAACGGAAAGAGAGGCGGATGCCCCAAATGGCTATAAAGGTAACAATAAGATAAGAAAGGGGAGTCGGATTATCCGTCAAAACCAAGGTGGTGAGACTTCCAATTACAAAACCCAATCCCCAACCCATATCCACGATAGAATTGTCTTTCATTTTGGTTGCAATCAAAAAAATTGCAGTGAAGTAGACAAGAGTTACTAGCAGTGGTAGTAAGAGACCTTCCTTTCCCCAACGTGTGAACCCATAAGTGGCCAATCCAAGGGCGAAAATAAACAAAACGGGGTAAATGAATAGACGTTTTTTATCCATGTAAAACCTCTTCTTTCTTAGGCGAGTGTGAGAGCAATAGCAATGCTACCTAAGCCCGCACTCATGGCTACAATAGGTGAAATTTCCATGACATAATCAGGAGACATACCCAGCAAATTTGTATAGTAGCTTTCAAACTTTGCTACGCGCTTACCGCCATTGGCGTGGACAATAGCATAACTTTCAATCTGATGATTTTCTAATTTGGCTTTAACCAAGTCTTGGATTTTTTTAGTATTGGCCTTGAGGCTTAGGGCTTTACCGATGACGATTCCCTGCCCTTGTTCATTGATTGAAACAACGGGTTTTAGATTTATTAGGTTTGCTGCAAAAGCTTGAGCCTTTCCGATTCGGCCAGATTTGATCATGTATTCTAAGGTTTGAACGCTGACATAGATGCTTGTCTTGGCAACTGTTTCTTCTAATTTAGGGATAATTTCTTCAAAAGAATAGCTTTTTTCTAAGAGATCAGCAGCTTTTTTAACAATCAGTCCTTGAGCTCCAGAATTAAGCTTAGAGTCCAAAATGGCAATCTGATGCTCTTTCAAATCAGTTGTCTGACTAGCCTTGACCAATGTTTCGTAAGTACCGCTCATCTGACTAGAAACAGTGATCACAATGATGCTTTGATAATGATCGGCTAAATCTCTTAATACTTTTTCCGCCTCTTTTATAGTCGGTTGGGAAGAACTAGGATAGTTTTCCAATTCGTCCATCAACTGGTAAAAGTATTGGGGAGTCATTGTTATCTTATCTAAGTAATTAACGCCATCAATGATGAGATTAAGAGGAAGTAGATGAATTTGATGAGCATCTATAAAATCTTGAGGGATATCAGCAATGGAGTCAGTCACGATAGCAATGGGATGTCTGCGCTTATAGATACTCTCGAATTGCCTTTGCATATCGTCAGCTTTTTGAAATAGAATATGCCCCCAATCTTTCAGTTGGAAAAAAAGTTTTTCGGGTTGACTGGTATGGATGTGGAGCCGAATTTTCTTCTCTGTCCCAGCGATAATTAAGGAATTTCCCAGCTTTTTTAGTCGCTCTTTCAAGGCTTCTTTAGAGATGGTCAAATCTTGGACAATGGCTTCGACGCAGTAGCGAAAACGTGGATCGAAAGCCTCATGCTCGGGAGCACTATCCTCTTTTTTTGCTTGTGGTGAACTGGTTTCCATTTGTAATTCACTTTCCCCTGTGATAATGGATTGTGTGAAAGCCTCGAGAAAATAGAGAAAACCGAGCGCTCCAGCATCTAGAACATTAGCCTTTTGAAGTATTTTATTTTTTTGAGTCGTTTCTTTTAGCTCTTGTCTAGCTACACTTAACCCATGTTTCAATAATGGAGCAAAATCTAAATTCTCGTTTGCAAACTCAAATAAGGCAGAAGACCATTGCTCGATAACGGTGATAATTGTTCCTTCTACTGGTTTGCTTAAGGCATCTCTAGCATAAGTACTCGCTTTCTTCACAAGAAGAGCAAAGTCCTTGGGATTGACTTGTTCTTGATCAGGGGCTTGGTCAGCCAGTCCATTGATGAATTGAGAAAAGATGATTCCAGAATTTCCTCTAGCTCCCATTAGACTAGCATCTGCCAAAGATAGGAGACTAGTTTTGGAATATTGATGGGCTTGAGCTTGTTCTTGGATAGCCAACATGGTATGTGCTAAGTTGTTTCCAGTATCTCCGTCTGCAATTGGAAACACATTGATATTGTTCAGTTCTTTCCGATGGGAGACGATAGCCCCGCCTCCACTTAGGAAAGCTGTATACAAATCAAGCCCGTCTAAGTCTGTTTTTGAAATACCAACCATATAGTGCTACTTTCTATTTAAATATTGGATGAGGAGAGTCGTTAGACCTGCAGTTAGACCATTTAAGCTGGTTCCCCAAATTAAATCAATGATGGTCATCTTTAGAGGCCAATCTCTCAGAGTAGCCAAATTGGTTAAATCATAGGTAGCATAAGTCATCAGACCAAATAAGGCGCCAGCCATTAAGGCATAGGTCCAACTATTACGCTCTAACCCCGGTTGAATAGCAAAGAAAACGAGACCTCCTATGAAAAGTATATAAAAAATAAGGGCAGCAGGCCAATTGGTCTGGTCGGCCATCAGATGACCAATGCTCTCTTTATAAAAGCGATTAGCGACAAAAACTAACCAAAATAGATCAATGGCAAAGAAAATGACAAAAGCCAGTCCATATGTTTTTAATAATGACATAATAGTCATCCTCCTACACTCTTCTAATTTACTCCATTATAGCACACTAAAATAGAATTGCTTATTTAAAATTAGGAAATCTATCTTTTTTAGTGACGTAACTTCAGAAAAACATACTTATTAGTATAAACATCTCTTTAGCAAAGAATTTTCTGTCAATTTATGGTAAAATAAACAAAATACACTTTTGAGGACCTATCTATGACACTCGTTTATCAATCAACCCGTGATGCCCATAATACAGTGACTGCCAGTCAGGCTATCCTGCAAGGATTGGCCAGTGACGGGGGGCTCTTTACGCCGACAACCTATCCAAGAGTTGATCTCGACTTTGCTCTTTTAAAAGATGCTAGTTACCAAGAAGTGGCCAAGCTAGTTCTGTCTGCCTTTTTGGATGATTTTACACCTGAGGAGTTGGACTACTGCATCAACAATGCCTATGACGACAAGTTCGACACGCCAGAAATTGCTCCTCTTGTCAAACTCAATGGGCAGTACAACTTGGAGCTTTTTCGTGGATCGACCATTGCCTTTAAAGATATGGCACTCTCTATCTTGCCTTATCTAATGACCACTGCTGCTAAAAAGCATGGTTTGGAAAACGAGATTGTCATCTTAACGGCAACATCTGGGGATACTGGTAAGGCAGCCATGGCTGGTTTTGCGGATGTAGCAGGCACCCAAATCATCGTCTTCTACCCACGTGACGGCGTTTCGAAAGTTCAAGAATTACAGATGACCACACAGACTGGTCGCAATACCCATGTGGTCGCTATCGACGGTAACTTTGACGATGCCCAGACAGATGTGAAGCGCATGTTTAATGATAGCGATTTGCGGGATAAATTAGCAGCCCATAAACTCCAATTTTCATCTGCTAACTCCATGAACATCGGTCGTTTGGTGCCACAGATTGTCTATTACGTTTGGGCCTATGCCCAGTTGGTCAAAGCAGGGGACATCCATGCAGGTGATGAAATCAACTTCACCGTACCGACAGGCAACTTTGGCAATATCTTGGCAGCCTTTTACGCCAAACAAATCGGTCTTCCAGTCGGAAAACTCATCTGTGCCTCTAACGATAACAATGTCTTGACCGACTTCTTCACGACAGGAACCTATGACAAGAAGCGGGCCTTCAAAGTCACAACTAGTCCGTCCATGGACATTCTCGTTTCTTCCAACCTCGAGCGCCTTATCTTCCACTTGGTCGGCAATGGCGCTGAAAAGACAAAAGAATTAATGGAAGCTTTGCTGGAAAAAGGGGAGTACAGCCTGACGGATGCGGATGCCGCTATTTTGGACTTGTTCGCAGCTGGTTTTGCAACAGAAGAACAGACAGCAGCTGAAATCAAGCGTGTCTATGAAGAAAATGACTACATCGAGGATCCACATACAGCAGTCGCATCTGCGGTCTATAAAGCTTATAAAGAGGAGACTGGGGACTCCCGTCCAACAGTCATCGTATCGACAGCTAGTCCTTATAAATTCCCAGTAGTAGCAGTAGAAGCAGTAACAGGAAAAACAGGTTTGTCAGATTTTGAAGCCTTGGAAAACCTCCATGACCTTTCAGGCGTGGCCTATCCACAGGCAGTTGATGGATTGGAAACTGCTCCAGTTTTACATGATACAGTTGTAGCCACAGCTGATATGCAAAAAGCAGTTGAAGACTATTTGCAGGTATAAGCAGCATTCCATGAGCCTTAGGGCTCTTTTCTAATGAGAGAAAATGAAATATTATAGAGACATTTTACAAATTGCCCTGCCAGCTATGGCTGAAAATTTTCTGAACTTCCTTATGGGGACGGTGGATTCCTACCTTGTGGCTCATCTGGGCTTGATAGCCATTTCAGGCGTGGCAATCGCCAACAACATTATTAGCATTTTTCAGGCTATCTTTATTGCACTAGGAACAGCAGCATCAGCTATCTTAGCAAACTCCTATAGTAGAAAATCCCAGGAGAAACTAGCTGTTCAGGTAGTGGAAGTTTTAAAACTCAGTATCCTGCTCGGCCTTTTCTTAGGGATAATCTCCATTTTTGCTGGGAAAGATCTTCTCTTATTCTTAGGAGCGGAAGAGTCTGTGGCACTTGCAGGAGGAGTCTATCTGGCCTGGGTCGGTGGTGGCATCCTCTTTTTGGCCCTATCCCTTAGTTTGGGAGCTATCTTGCGTTCCCTCGGAAAAAGTCGCCTACCCATGTATGTCAGTCTGCTTAGCAATGTCCTCAATCTCCTTTTTTCATCCATAGCGGTTTTTCTTTTTCAAGCAGGAATTGTGGGTGTAGCCCTGGGTACACTTTTTTCTCGTCTTATTGCCTGTCTCATTCTTTGGCAGCAACTTCCTCTGAAGTTAAGAAGACCCAGTTGGAAAGTAGATATGGAATTGCTGGCCTTAGCCTTACCGGCTGCTGGAGAAAGACTGATGATGCGGGCTGGTGATGTGGTTGTGGTGACCTTGATTGTCTCCATGGGAACCGCAGTTGTGGCTGGCAATGCTATTGGCGAAACCTTAACCCAGTTTAATTATATGCCTGGCATGGGGATTGCGACGGCTCTGGTTATTTTGGTGGCTCAAGCTCGTGGTCGAGGGGATAGTGAGCAAGTGAGAATCTTGGTCAAATCAGCCTACTGGCTTTCTCTTGTCTGGATGGCTCTGATTTCTGGCCTCGTTTTCCTCTTTGGAACTTTCTTAGCTGGGCTCTATACCCAAGACAGTCAAGCGCTAGCAGCTGCTTCTCTTGTCATGTTTTATGCTTTTTGCGGAACACCTGCCACAGCTGGGACACTCATGAATACAGCTCTCTGGCAAGGGGTAGGCAATGCTCGTCTTCCTTTCTATGCCACTACACTGGGTATGTGGCTAGTTCGAGTTGGTCTAGCTTCTCTTTTAACGATGGCATTGGGCTGGGGCTTAAGCGGAGTTTGGTTAGCTACCATTCTAGACAATATGTTTCGCTGGGTCTTCTTATCGAGAGCCTTTGCTTGGAGAGAGAAAAAAGGATAGACTTACTCGGCAAGTGCTGTTTTGTTTTAAGATTCTAGTCGGATTTAGCCGAACATGATATAATGAAAAGAGTGAAATAAGGGAGGGTGTCATGGTTGTTGGGATGGCGAGCGGGAAAATCATTTTAATGGGGGAACATGCAGTAGTCTATGGACAACCAGCTATTGCTATGCCCTTTTCTGCTGTGGGTATCCGAGCTACGGTGACCCAAGAAGGCCAAGCTCTTAGTGTTTCCTGCGCTTTTTATCAGGGACTGGTCCATGAGATGCCTAAAATCTGGGAAAGTCTCAAACACGCCATTCGCTTCTCCCTCTATCGTATCGGAGCCCCGACAGATCCTGCTATCCATATTGACATTGATTCAACCATCCCAGCAGAGCGAGGGATGGGATCTAGTGCGGCGGTAGCCGTAGCCATTGCCAGAGCCCTCTTTGCCTTTTACCAAAAAGAACTGACGGATCAGGAACTCTGGGACATCGTTCAGTCCTCGGAAAAAATTGCTCATGGAAATCCCTCTGGTGTGGATGCTGCAACAACCAGTGGCAAACAACCTGTTTTCTTTATTAAGGATAAAACCATCCAGCCTTTGGAAATCAATGTGGATGCCTATTTGGTCGTAGGGGATTCTGGAAAGACAGGTCACACTCTGGAAGCGGTAAAAGACGTGGCCCTGCTGTGTCAAAGGAATCAAGAAGCCAAAAGATGGATTGAAGAGTTGGGTAAATTGACCCGTAGTGCTAAGGAGTTGCTGAGCTCAGGACAAACCAATATTTTAGGACAAATCATGAATCAGGATCATAGTCTTCTTCAAAAATTAACTGTTTCGGATGACATACTCGATCAAATGGTAATAGTGGCCCGTGAGCACGGAGCTTTGGGTGCCAAATTAACAGGTGGTGGTCGTGGCGGTTGTATGATTGCCTTAGCTGAAAACCAGAGGCAGGCTCAAGATATTGCTCAAGCCTTGGAAGATGCCGGAGCCCGGCAAACCTGGATACAATACTTAGGAGAATAAGATGACACAAGCTGTGGGAATTGCCCGAGCACATACCAATATCGCCTTGATAAAATATTGGGGCAAACGGGATCAGGAACTCTTTCTGCCCATGAATTCGAGTCTTTCTTTAACCTTGGACGCGTTTTATACAGATACCAAGGTAATTTTTGATGATACTTATACAGCGGATAGTTTTAGTTTAAACGGCAAAGAACAGTCTGAAAAAGAAATTCAAAAAATTTCGCGCTTTTTAGATTTATTTCGCGAATATATAGGTGAAGGGCGATTTGCTCGAGTTGAGAGTTTAAATTTTGTGCCGACCGCAGCCGGTTTGGCCAGTTCTGCATCAGCCTTTGCGGCCTTAGCTCTAGCATCAGCCGATGCACTGAAACTCAATATGACGCCTCAAGAACTATCCACTTTTGCCAGACGGGGATCTGGTTCTAGTACCCGCAGCCTTTTCGGAGGTTTTGTCCAATGGGATATGGGGACCGGTTCAGCAGATTCTATGGCTTACCCTATCGATGATGCTGACTGGGATATTGGCATGCTGGTATTAGCAGTTGATACTAAGGAGAAAAAAATCGCTAGCCGTGTGGGGATGGAACACACTGTGCAAACCTCCCCTTTCTATCCGGCTTGGCTGGAGACGACCAAGGAAGATTTATCAGCGATTAAGACGGCTATCCTAGCTAAAGATTTTGAAACACTTGGTCAGATTACCGAACACAATGGCATGAAGATGCATGCAACTACCTTGTCAGCGAACCCTCCCTTTACCTATTGGACGGCGGATTCCTTGCTAGCTCAAGAAGCAGTGAGACAGGTTCGAGAAGACTTACATCTACAAGTCTATATGACTATGGATGCAGGACCCAATGTCAAAGTTCTCTGTAGAGCAAGCGACATGGAGCGCCTAGTGCAAGCCTTGTCGGCTTACTTACCTGCTGAAAAAATAATCAAGAGTCTGCCAGGTCCTGCTGCCTCTATCTTATCTCAGGAAGATTGGCAAGCATCTCATCAGAAATTTTCAGAAAGAATTTAAGCATGTACGTTCAAGTATCCGTCCCAGGAAAACTCTTTTTAGCTGGTGAATACGCTGTGGTAGAAACTGGACAACCCGCTCTTATCGCTAGCATTGATCGCTATCTCACCGTCACCATAAAAAGTAGTCCACAAGGGAGTGTTTATTCCAGTCAACAGGATAAGTTCGTTCATTGGGAACGTCTTAAAGAAGAGATTAGTAACAAAGATGACCATCCTTATGACCTTATTTTTTCGGCTATGAATGTGGCAGAGACATACCTACGCCATCTAGGGATAAAAACAGATGGTTTTTATGACTTATCTGTCGATAGTCAATTAGATGATGAGCCATCAGGTATCAAATATGGGCTGGGTTCTTCCGGTGCAGTAACGGTGGCGACCATCAAGGCAGTACTGGCTTACTATGAAATAGAAGCAGCAAGTTTTCTGATTTACCAGCTCTCGGTGCTTGCTCAGATAAAACTTGGTATGCTGGGGTCTTTCGGAGATTTGGCGGCCATCAGTCATGGTGGATTAATCGCCTATCATTCTGTAGACAGGGATTGGTTAAGGCAAGAAGTAGAAAACCATCATTTTTCAGAAATCTTGGATCAAGCCTGGCCAGGCTTGTCTATTGAGCGCCTTTCTTTGCCAGCTTCGATCTCATTCTTGGTCGGCTGGACAGGTCGGCCGTCCTCCACAGAAGCCCTAGTAGCGCATGTTGGTCAAAGAGTTAGTCAGAGAGAAAAAGAAGTCAAACATGCTGCATTTGTGAGTAGAAGTAAAAATTGCCTGGACCAGATCATCTCTTCTTGTCAAGAAGGAGATGCCCTAAGATTCCAGGAAGGCATCGCAGAAAATCGTCGTCTTCTGCAAGAATTTGCAAGGGATATGGGTTTGGTGATTGAAACACCAGTTTTACAAAGGTTATGTCAACTAGCGCAAGAGGTAGGTGCGGTGGCTAAGACATCCGGTGCTGGTGGTGGGGATTGTGGAATCGCTTTTGTAACAAAGAAAGAGCAAGTAGATGAGATTCGCCAAAAATGGCAAGAGGCAGGGATTATTCCCTTAGATTTTACTCTTGCAAGAAAGATGAAATAGAGTATCCAGCCAGGAATTCTGTTGAAGAAGTGAGGAGTTAAATTTTGGATTTTAAGATAGATGAAAACTTATTAAATTATAGTTATTTTGGAAAGGACCGCAAGGATCAACACGTTCTATTAGCCAGCCAACAGTACACGGGTCAATCGTCCGTTGATTTTGAAGAAACCCGTTTTGTCCATCAATCGCTTCCTCAGATGAAAACAGATGATGTAGACTATTCTACCACTGTTGCGGGGTTAGACATTCAAACCCCTTTCTTTATCAATGCGATGACAGGTGGGACAAAGGAGACCGGTCTGATCAATCGTAATTTAGGGATTTTGGGATATTTAGCTAAGATTCCGGTGGCTTCAGGCTCTGTCAGTGCCGCTATCAAAGATCCATCCGTGGCAGAAACTTTCACAGTTATTCGCAAGGAAAATCCCAAGGGCATCGTTTTTGCTAATTTAGGTGCCCATCACGATGTAGAGAACGCTAAGCGTGCTGTGGACTTATTAGAAGCCAATGCTCTGCAAATCCATGTTAATGCTCCTCAGGAAATCTTAATGCCTGAGGGAGATCGTGATTTCAGTCATTGGTTGACCAATATCGAAACCTTAGTCCGTGAAATGGAAGTACCAATTATTGTTAAAGAAGTCGGTTTTGGCATGAGTCGTGAGACTGTTCAGCAACTGGCATCGGTCGGTGTAAAAACAGTGGATATTTCCGGAACTGGCGGAACAGACTTCGCTAAAATTGAGGATCTTCGTCGTCCCTATGATCGCTATCCTTACATGCATGGCTGGGGGCAATCAACCGTCATTTCCCTTGCTGAAGCCATGTCTCTTTCTGACCAAGAACGTCCTGAGATTATTGCTTCTGGTGGTATCAAAAATCCTCTGGATATTGTTAAGGCACTTTCTATGGGAGCTAAGATGGCTGGTCTTTCTAACCACTTCTTGCAGATGGCTAAGAATGATAAAGGGTTAGAAGATGCTCTTGCTAACGTTCGCATTATGAAGTCGCATACTAAGATGATTATGACCATGCTGGGGGCTAAGAATCTGGAACAATTGCGTCAGAAGGACTTAGTCTTAGGACCAAGTGTCCAAAATTGGTGTCAGGCGCGTGGTATTGACTGGCAACTTTATGCTAATCGTTCCCAAGATAGAAGCATTTTAAATTAAAAAAGTGTAAAATATTCGTTTACAGCCCTAATTTAGGGTTTTTATTATGTATAATATCTTTAGTTTTAAGTTTATTTATGATAAAATGTTAAAAAACAAAGGAGACTTGATATGAAAGCAATTGTAACAGTAGTGGGAAAAGATAGCAAAGGAATTGTAGCAGGTGTGGCTGGAAAGATTGCGGAACTTGGTCTTAATATTGATGATATTTCGCAAACCGTTTTGGATGAATTTTTCACTATGATGGCAGTCGTTTCATCGGATGAGAAGAAGGATTTCACAGCTCTCCGTTCAGAGTTGGAAGCATATGGTGAATCTTTAAATGTTAAAATCAACATTCAAAGTGCTGCCATCTTTGATGCGATGCACAACTTGTAAGATAGGGGATTATGAAAAATGGATATTAGACAGGTTACTGAAACCATTGAAATGATTGAGGAGCAAAATTTCGATATTCGAACCATCACCATGGGTATTTCACTCCTAGACTGTATTGATACTGACATCGACCGTGTTGCAGAAAAAGTTTACACTAAAATTGTAGATAAGGCTGCTCATCTAGTGGCTGTCGGAGATGAAATTGCGGCGGAGCTAGGGATTCCTATCGTTAATAAGCGCGTATCAGTAACTCCTATTTCCTTGATTGGGGCAGCAACGGATGCGACGGATTATGTAGCCATTGCCAAAGCCTTGGATAAGGCTGCCCATGAAATTGGCGTTGATTTTATCGGTGGTTATTCTGCGCTGGTGCAAAAAGGATACCAAAAAGGGGATGAGATACTCATCAATTCGATTCCGCGTGCCTTGGCTGAAACACAAAAAGTGTGTTCATCTGTCAATATCGGATCCACCAAGACGGGTATCAACATGACAGCGGTCCGCGATATGGGACGCATTATTAAGGAAACAGCTGAACAATCAGAAATGGGCCCTGCCAAACTAGTGGTTTTTGCCAATGCAGTTGAAGACAATCCGTTTATGGCTGGTGCCTTCCACGGTGTGGGAGAAGCGGATGTTGTCATCAATGTTGGTGTTTCAGGTCCTGGTGTCGTTAAGCGTGCTTTGGAAAAAGTCCGCGGAGAAAGTTTTGATGTAGTTGCCGAAACAGTTAAGAAAACCGCCTTCAAGATTACCCGTATCGGTCAATTGGTTGGTCAACTAGCTTCTGAACGACTGGGTGTTAAGTTTGGGATTGTTGACTTATCCCTAGCTCCAACGCCAGCTGTCGGTGATTCTGTTGCTCGGGTCTTGGAAGAGATGGGACTGGAGATGGTTGGTACCCATGGTACAACTGCAGCCCTTGCCCTGCTCAATGACGCTGTTAAAAAAGGTGGAGTTATGGCCTGTAATCAAGTTGGTGGTTTGTCCGGTGCCTTTATTCCTGTATCAGAAGACGAGGGGATGATTGCAGCGGTACAAAGTGGTTCTCTTAATCTTGAAAAATTAGAAGCTATGACAGCTATTTGTTCGGTCGGCTTGGATATGATTGCGATTCCGGGAGATACTCCTTACCAAACGATTGCAGCCATGATTGCAGATGAAGCAGCTATCGGTGTGATCAACCAGAAAACGACTGCAGTCCGCATTATTCCTAAAGGAAAAGAAGGGGATATGATTGAGTTTGGTGGCCTCCTTGGAACGGCTCCAGTGATGCGTGTCAACCAGAACTCATCCGCTGATTTTATCGCTCGTGGTGGTCAGATCCCAGCTCCGATTCACAGCTTTAAAAATTAAAAAAGGAGAAGTTATGCTTAAGTGGGGAATGCTGTCTTTAGTAGGTTTTGTCCTTCTATTTGCACTTTCTAAAGTTCTTGCAGGATTAGCTCTTGGTGGCCTGTTTATGATTTTAGGCATTCTAACAGTTTTCTTTCTTTTTCTAAGTATGAATTTATTAGTTGGTGCTATGATTGGCCGAGTGCTGAAGTACAGTAGTCCATATTCTGCCTTTGTGATTGCGATGGTCATTGTGTTTTTCCTAGCCTTGTTATTCGGGGCAGCATCCTTCAACAATGGAGCTTCTACATTTGAAACAAATGTCAATCATTTAACAGGCTATGCCATCATTGGTTCAACCATTATGTATCAATCTTTTCTCTTAATTGGTGCTGGTATACATTACGTTTTCATTGGTCGAAAAAAGATGTCGAAAAATCAACAGGATTCAAATTAAAGATAAGAAAGGATAATGTGAACAAGGATCTGGTAGTTGGGTTCTTCAAAAAGTTTGTTCTTGTCCGGAGTGTCATTTTTGCATGTAACTAGTAGACACCGAATCGTTATTTTCATCGTAAGTGCAAAATCGGTCTCAGGTCGGATGAAAAGTTCAACCGATGAGTATATAATAAAGACAATCCTAAATATTTTTCATAATCTCCTTAAATACCTGTCATTCGTGACCGGTATTTTTTTGCTGAGGAGGATGTTTTTCTAAAATAGTTACCTTTGTACTCTCTGAAAACAACATGCTTCTTTGTTAAAGCTATTAGGCCTATCTGCCCCCGCTTTGTCTCATCTATCTTTAATGTTCTTTGAGTGTTAATTGACATTTTTCAAGTTTTTCTTGATATAATGATAGGAAGTAGGAGGAATGACAATGACAGAAACGAAACTCTATATTGCCCGTCATGGGAAAACGATGTTTAACTCGATTGGTCGGATTCAGGGATGGGCTGACACACCTTTGACTAAGGTTGGAGAAGAAGGAATCCGTGCATTAGGTCTTGGTCTCAAGGCTGATGGGTTAGATTTTAAACTAGCTGTTTCGAGTGATTTAGGGCGAACTGTTCAGACCATTACGATTGCTCAGCGGGAGATGGGAATTTTGGGGAAAATCCCTTATTATCAGGACAAACGTATCCGTGAGTGGTGTTTTGGTAGTTTTGAGGGCATGTACGATGCAGAACTATTTAGTGGGGTGCTTCCTCGCATTAGTGGCATTGTTGATTCGGCTTCTATGTCCTTTGAGGAAATTGCCAATGGTATCTATGAAGCGGATACGGCCGGCTGGGCAGAAACTTGGGATGTCCTGAGAAGTCGGATTTTATCTGGTTTTGAATCGATTGCTCGAGAAGTAGAAAAACAAGGTGGTGGAAATGCCTTTGTTGTTAGCCATGGTATGACTATTGCGACCTTGGCTGATTTATTGGATCCCGAAGATAAGAAACGTCTAGTCTTAGACAATGGTAGTATCACCGTTATTAAATATGAAAATGGTAAGATGCAGGTTGAGTCGGTCGGAGATATGTCTTATCGACAACGTGGAGCTGAAATTCTAGCTCAATCCAAGTAAAACAGAAAGTCAGTTCATCCTCAGATGGATTGATTTTTTTGATGTCTCATGCTCAAAAAAAGCAAAAGCAGATGAGGCAAGCAACGCAGATAGACCTAGTGGTAGACAAGGAGTTCTAACAAAATTTAATGTTGATTTTCAAAGACTATCAGTCTCTAGACGGATTTTTAGCACTCTTGTAAAGAGAGTGCTAATTTTTTCTTGACAAGATGAAAAAAGAGGGTATAATAAAAGTATGCTTAGCACTCGATAGCACAGAGTGCTAAGCCATCCTAGGAGTAGGGTGGTGTAGATTGGAATGTAACTTACCAAGTAAGTTTCTGTAAACCACAGGGGGTGATGGTATTTGTGATAACCCAGCGACAGAATGAGATTTTAAATCTGATTGTCGACCTCTTTACGCAGACGCATGAGCCTGTTGGATCAAAGGCTCTTCAGGCCTTGATTGACTCCTCCAGCGCCACCATTCGTAATGATATGGCCAAACTGGAAAAGCTGGGTCTGCTGGAAAAAGCTCACACATCGAGTGGACGCATGCCAAGTCCAGAGGGGTTTAAGTATTTTGTACAACATTCCCTCAATATTGATAGTATTGACGAGCAAGATATCTACCAAGTTATTAAGGCTTTCGATTTTGAGGCCTTTAAATTAGAAGATATTTTGCAGAAAGCAGGACGGATTTTAGCAGATTTGACGGGATACACATCCGTGATTTTAGATGTTGAACCAGCCAGACAAAAACTAACTGCTTTCGACATCGTTCAGCTATCCAATCATGATGCTTTGGCTGTTTTGACCTTGGATGAATCCAAGCCGGCTACCATTCAATTTGCTATTCCCAAAAACTTTTTGACTCGTGATTTGCAGATCCTTAAGGATATTGTAGATGAGAGGCTCTTAGGACGACCGGTCATGGATATTCATTACAAGCTGCGAACAGAAATTCCGCAGATTGTTCAGAAATATTTTTCGACCACAGATAATGTACTCGATTTATTCGACTACATCTTTGCTGAACTTTTCAAAGAAACAGTTTTCGTGTCTGGAAAGGTTAATTCTCTGGAGTATGCTGATGTCAAAACCTACCAATTTTTGGATGATGAGCAGGGAGTTGCTTTGACTTTCCGAAACCAACTGGGTGAAGATCAGATGGCTAGTGTCCAAGTTGCAGAAAGTCAAGAAGTTGCTCTAGCCAACGTCACTATTTTAGCCCATCGTTTCCTCATTCCTTATCGAGGATTTGGTATCTTGAGTTTGATCGGTCCAATTGATATGGATTACCGCAGAAGTGTCAGTCTTATCAATATTATCGGTCGGGTTCTGGCTATGAAGCTAGGTGATTATTACCGCTATCTCAATAGCAATCATTACGAAGTCCATTAATATAAATTGAAAGAGGTGTTAACTTGTCAGAAGAAATCAAAAATGAAGAAGTGTTAGAAGAAGTCGAAGAGACAGAAGAAACTGTTCAAGACACAACAGAAGCTCCTGAAAAGTCGGAATTAGACTTAGCAAATGAACGAGCTGAAGATTTTGAAAATAAATACTTACGAGCTCACGCGGAAATGCAAAACATTCAGCGTCGGGCTAATGAAGAACGCCAAAGTTTGCAACGCTACCGTTCACAAGATTTGGCTAAGAAAATTATCCCAAGTTTGGATAACTTGGAGCGTGCCTTGGCTGTTGAAGGTTTGACAGAAGATGTCAAAAAAGGAATTGAAATGGTTCAAGAAAGCTTGGTCCAAGCTCTAAAAGAAGAGGGGATCGAAGAAGTTCCTATGGAAAACTTTGACCATAACTTCCATATGGCCGTTCAAACCTTGCCTGCAGATGATGAGCATCCGTCAGACACCATCGCCCAAGTCTTCCAGAAAGGCTATCAACTCCATGAGCGTCTGTTAAGACCAGCAATGGTGGTTGTTTATAATTAGATAAACCTGACCGCGATGTCATAAAACTATGAAATAGAAAAAAGAAATATTACTTTAAATTTGGAAAGGAATTGAACGTTTTTTATTAATCGCTAGAAGAAGAAAGCTTTGCTTTCCATATCTCCCGATTGAAACAGTCCACTGGACTATTTCAACGTTCTTGGTATCTTAATTATGTCTAAAATCATCGGTATTGACTTAGGTACAACTAACTCAGCAGTTGCAGTTCTTGAAGGAACTGAAAGCAAAATTATCGCAAATCCAGAAGGGAACCGTACAACCCCTTCAGTAGTATCTTTTAAAAATGGTGAAATCATTGTAGGGGATGCTGCAAAACGTCAAGCAGTTACAAACCCAGACACTATCATGTCTATCAAATCAAAAATGGGTTCATCAGAAAAAGTTTCTGCTAACGGGAAAGACTACACGCCACAAGAAATCTCTGCTATGATTCTTCAATATTTGAAAGGTTACGCAGAAGAGTACCTTGGTGAAAAAGTAGAAAAAGCAGTTATTACTGTTCCTGCTTACTTTAACGATGCCCAACGTCAAGCAACCAAAGATGCTGGTAAAATTGCTGGTCTTGAAGTAGAACGTATCGTCAACGAACCAACTGCAGCAGCACTTGCTTACGGTTTGGACAAAGTTGACAAAGATGAAAAAATCTTGGTATTTGACCTTGGTGGTGGTACATTTGACGTATCTATCCTTGAGTTAGGTGACGGTGTCTTTGACGTATTGGCAACTGCTGGTGATAACAAACTGGGTGGTGATGACTTTGACCAAAAAATCATCGACTGGTTGGTGGCTGAATTCAAGAAAGAAAACGGCATTGACCTCTCAGCAGACAAGATGGCACTTCAACGTTTGAAAGATGCAGCTGAAAAAGCTAAGAAAGACTTGTCCGGTGTGACAACAACACAAATCAGCTTACCATTCATTACTGCAGGCGCAGCTGGCCCTCTTCACTTGGAGATGAGCTTGTCACGTGCTAAATTTGACGATTTGACTCGCGACTTAGTAGAACGTACAAAAGTTCCAGTTCGCCAAGCCCTTTCTGATGCTGGCCTTGCCCTGTCAGAAATCGATGAAGTTATCCTAGTAGGTGGTTCAACACGTATTCCTGCTGTTGTGGAAGCTGTTAAAGCTGAAACTGGTAAAGAGCCAAACAAATCTGTAAACCCGGATGAAGTAGTAGCTATGGGTGCTGCCATCCAAGCGGGTGTTATCACTGGTGATGTCAAAGACGTTGTTCTTTTGGATGTAACACCATTGTCACTGGGTATCGAAACAATGGGTGGTGTCTTCACAAAACTCATTGACCGCAACACAACCATCCCAACTTCGAAATCACAAGTCTTCTCAACTGCAGCAGACAATCAGCCAGCGGTAGACATTCACGTATTGCAAGGTGAGCGCCCAATGGCAGCGGACAACAAAACACTTGGTCGTTTCCAACTGACTGACATCCCTGCAGCTCCTCGTGGTATTCCACAAATTGAAGTAACATTTGACATCGACAAAAACGGTATTGTTTCTGTAAAAGCTAAAGATCTTGGTACACAAAAAGAACAACACATCGTCATCCAATCTAATTCAGGTCTGACAGATGAAGAAATCGACCGCATGATGAAGGATGCAGAAGCTAATGCTGAAGCAGATGCAAAACGTAAGGAAGAAGTGGATCTTCGTAACGATGTGGACCAAGCTATCTTTGCTACTGAGAAGACCATCAAAGAAACAGAAGGCAAAGGTTTCGATGCAGAACGTGATGCTGCTCAAGCAGCTCTTGATGAGTTGAAAGCAGCCCAAGAAGCAGGTAATCTTGACGACATGAAAGCCAAATTGGAAGCTCTCAACGAAAAAGCACAAGCCCTTGCAGTGAAAATGTATGAGCAAGCCGCAGCAGCACAACAAGCACAAGCTGGAGCAGAAGGTGCAAGCCAAGCAAACCCAGCAGGTGATGATGTGGTAGATGGCGAGTTTACGGAAAAGTAAAAAGGTTCGGGGAACCTTTTTAGCCCACGTGCTAGAAATACGAAACACGTGGCCGGCCTAGGGATTGTTTTATCCCGAGCTTGAAAATTCGAAAGCGAGGCATGATAGGGAACCGAAGATCTTTACTAAGTGGTGTTGACTTTCCTCGATGAACATCAGTAGAATCTTCGTCGAGTTACTCAGCTTAGTTTTAAATTTCATTGAGGAAACTGTCATCAAGATAGTAGACGTAAGAAATCCAGAGGTTGCAACCCAGCCTCTGTTTTTCGGTAAATGAAACTGAAACGACCGCAGGTCGCAAAACTGACCGTTACCACGCATTATGAAAGGAATTGAACCCGCCGAAAGAGCTTTGTGGTAGGCAAGGAGCTTTAACAAAGTATATTTTTGATTTTCAAAGAGTATAAAATCTATTTTGCGGATTTGAATGCGCCTACGACTCTGTGAAAAAAGATAAACTTTACCTAGATACGAACATCTTCGGATAGTTTCCTATTTTCTTTGAGATGAAATTACAGAAAGGAATACAGGTGTTCTTCACTGAACACGGGCCAGGGAATGAGCCAAAAAGATAATTTTAACTAGGACGCAAGACGTCTGTCATTAAAATTACTATTTTAGCTGTGTCCCTTTGACGCCCCTTGTATCTTAATTATGAACAATACAGAATTTTACGATCGTCTGGGTGTTTCCAAAAGCGCCTCTCAGGACGAGATAAAGAAAGCATATCGTAAGCTTTCTAAAAAATACCATCCAGATATCAATAAGGAAGCGGGTGCTGAGCAGAAGTATAAGGATGTTCAGGAAGCTTATGAGACTTTGAGTGATGAGCAAAAACGTGCTTCCTACGATCAATTTGGCCCTGCAGGTGCCAATGGAGGCTTTGGAGGCGGTGGTTTCTCAGGTTTTGATGGTGGTGGTTTTGGAGGCTTTGAGGACATTTTCTCCAGTTTCTTTGGAGGTGGTGGTGCTCAACGCAACCCTAATGCCCCTCGTCAAGGTGATGACTTGCAGTACCGTGTTCAACTCAAGTTTGAAGAGGCCGTCTTTGGTGCTGAAAAAGAAGTGAGCTATAATCGTGAAGCTAGCTGTCATACCTGTACAGGAACGGGTTGCAAACCAGGAACTCATCCGACTACATGTAGTCGCTGTCATGGTTCAGGTATTATCAATGTGGACACTCAAACACCACTGGGAACTATGCGTCGTCAAATGACTTGTGATGCCTGTCATGGCCGTGGTCAGCAAATTCCAAACCCATGTGATACTTGTCGCGGAACAGGTCATGAGAAACGTTCTCACACCGTAACAGTTAAAATTCCAGCTGGTGTGGAATCTGGTCAACAAATCCGTTTGGCAGGTCAAGGGGAAGCTGGCTTTAATGGTGGCCCCTATGGAGATCTCTTTGTCATTATCCAAGTTCAGGCATCTGATAAGTTTGAGCGTGAAGGGACAACCATCTATTACAAACTAAATCTCAACTTTGTCCAAGCAACCTTAGGTGACACAGTTCATGTACCAACTGTTCACGGTGATGTGGATCTGGTGATTCCAGAAGGAACACAAACTGGACGCAAGTTCCGTCTCAAGGGCAAAGGTGCTCCAAGCTTGCGGGGTGGTGCAGTTGGTGATCAGTACGTAACGGTTAATATCGTAACCCCAACTGGCTTGAATGATCGTCAAAAGGCAGCCTTGAAAGAATTTGCGGCAGCAGGTGATATCCAAGTTAATCCGCAGAAAAAGGGATTCTTTGGTAAAGTGAAAGATGCTTTCGATGAATTGTAAATAAGAGACTCAGTAGCGACTGGGTCTTTTCTTTTTCTCTAACTTGCATTTTTTTCTTATTCTTGATAGGCTAATGAAAATGAGAGGGAATACAAATGGAATTTAAAGATGGGTTAGAGATGGCACAAGCGGTGAAAGGTGGTCAGGTTTCACCGCTAGATTTGGTAGAAGATAGTATTGCTCAGATTGAGAAAGGAAATCCTACTATCAATGCAGTAGTCGAGAAACAGTATGATGAAGCTAGAAAAAAAGCTAGAGTATTTGAATTTTCCGATCAAGTTTTTGCAGGTGTCCCCTTGCTCTTGAAAGATCTGGGACAAAATCAAGCAGGTCGAATTTCTACATCAGGATCGAGGCTCTTTTCTCACTATCGATCTAGTCAGACTGATTATTTTGTGGAGCGACTGGAAAAACTTGGTTTTATCATCTTAGGACGAACGAATACGCCGGAATTTGGATTTAAGAATATTTCCGATGCCAGTATCCATGGGGCTGTCAATCTTCCAGCAGACCTCACTCGTAATGCGGGTGGTTCTTCTGGTGGTGCAGCTGCGGCAGTGGCATCTGGCATGGTCCCCTTAGCTGCCGCATCTGATGGCGGTGGATCCATCCGTATTCCAGCTTCTTTCAATGGCCTTATCGGACTCAAAACCAGCAGAGGACGCATACCAGTTGGCCCCTCATCCTATCGGGGCTGGCAAGGGGCTTCTGTCAATTTTGCTATCACCAAATCTATTCGTGACACAAAAGCTCTCCTTGGAGGGATGCAAACTTGTCAGTTAGAGAGTCCTTTCCCACTGCCAGTCTTATCAGATACCCAACTCAATGCTAAATTGGACAGACCATTAAAAATTGCTTATTGTTTGGTATCGCCGATTGGAAGTGAGGTATCCAGCCATGCTCAAGAAGCAGTTTTGGAGGCAGTTGCCTTTCTGAAAACCTTGGGACATGAAGTAGTAGAATTGCCTAGTTTCCCCATTGATGGCATTGAAGTGGTCAAATCTTACTATCTCATGAACAGTGTGGAAACGGCTCAGATGTTTGATCAGATTGAAAGGAACCTTGGTCGAAAGATGACCATGGATGATATGGAAGTGATGACTTGGGCTATTTATCAGTCTGGTCAAACGATCCCAGCTAAAATCTATTCTAAGACATTGCAAGATTGGGATGCATTCAGTGCCCAAATGGCTGATTTCCATACATTATATGATCTCTTCTTAACACCGACAGTAGCAGATGTAGCGCCCCTCCATGGACAATTCAAATTGTCATCCGATTTGCAACATAATCTAGCTAGTATGGAACAATTTTCTATGCAAGACCAACAGGACCTCATTTGGGCCATGTTTGAAAAAAGTCTGGTCTGGACGCCCTTTACTATGTTTTCTAATTTGACAGGGCAACCATCTATCTCTTTGCCAACTTACCAGACAAAAAATGATTTGCCGATTGGGATTCAGTTGACAGCTGCTAAAGGTCGAGAGGATTTATTGTTGGTCTTGTCTGAACAGATGGAGAATCAAGGCTTCTTAAACATCAGATAAAATTTCCGGTTTAAATAATTGATAAAGAGATAATCTTATGTTACCCTTTTGTATGTCATATGGTAACAGAACAAAAATAAGTTTTCTCTTTGCACTTTGAGATAGAAAAAGACTAGCGTGCAGCTTTATAAAGTCCACTAGATTTTGTGAAGGATCGGTCTATCTGTTTCTTGGGGCTTGGTTCAAACTTGTTGATCATTCCAAAAGGAATTTCGTTCAGTCCATCTTATTAAAAGGAGATTTTTATGTTGAAAAAAGTACTAGCTTCGGCTCTTGTTCTCTCATCCCTTGTCTTGGCTGCTTGTTCAAGCACTGCTTCAAACTCATCTGAAAACACCGTCACTGAGTGGAATCGTGTCAAAGAAGCAGGTATCTTGAAAGTTGCGACTCCTGCTACTCTTTTCCCGACTTCATATTACAATGAAGACAAGGAACTCGTTGGTTATGAAATTGACATGATGAACGAAATCGGCAAACGTTTGGATTTGAAAATTGAATACCAGGAAATCGGTGTGGCAGAAGCATTGACATCGGTTGACTCCGGAAAGGTTGATGTGTCTGTCAACAACTTGACACCGACACCTGAACGCCTTGAAAAATACAATATGTCAGAGAGTTATAAGTATTCTGTATCGGGTATGATTGTCCGTGAAGATGGATCGTCCAATATCACTGCTGAGGATTTGTCAGACTGGAAAGGCAAAAAAGCTGGTGGTGGTGCTGGTACAACCTTCATGCGTATCGCGGAAAAATTAGGAGCAGAACCCGTTATCTATGATAACGTAACAAACGATGTTTATCTTCGCGATGTCTCAACAGGCCGTACGGACTTTATTCCAAATGATTACTATACACAAGTCATCGCTGTTAAAGTGATTACAGAAAAATTCCCAGATATTAAAGTTAAGATGGGAAATGTTCAATACAACCCAACAGAATCTGCAATTGTTATGAGTAAAAAAGATGATAGTCTCAAAAACGAGTTGGATAAGGTAATCAAAGAAATGAAAGAAGATGGTAGTTTGAAAGCCATCTCAGAAAAATACTATGCTGGTCAAGATTTAACCAAACCTGCAGAAGGTTCTGAAAATCTACCGGTTGTGGAATTAGACTAAGTTACATTAGCGAATTTATTGTACAAGAGAGGATTGCCTGGCAATCTTTTCTTCTTATTTTAGAGAGAAAGGAAGAGTTGGGTATCTTATAGAAGCCCCTTTGAATGAATATGGGCCTCATTCTTATTTTGAATGAGTAATCTCCATAGAGATTTCAATTGACTCTTAGTGTTCATTTTATGTCTATTCATTGGCAAGCTGTTTTTGATCCTCGTTTGGCATTAGAAGCTCTGCCTGTTATCTTAGAAGGTCTCCCCTATACTCTGGCCCTCTCTCTTCTTGGTTTTCTATTAGGGACCTTTCTAGGTTTCTTTGTAGCCTTGCTACGAATGTCAAATTTTGGTCCTTTTCGTTGGTTAGCTATGTGGCATACTTCTCTTATGAGGGGGATTCCGCTCATGGTTCTTCTCTTCTTTATCTACTTTGGTTTGCCTTTTATGGGGATACAACTGGATGCTATTAGCTCGACTATTCTAGCCTTCACTTCCATGTCTAGTGTCTACATTTCTGAGATTATTCGTGCATCATTGCAGGCGGTTGATAAGGGGCAATGGGAAGCAGCTAAGTCTCTCGGTTTGCCAACGCCTGTCATCTATCGGAAAATCATCATCCCTCAGGCCTTTCGTATCGCTTTGCCGCCACTCAGTAATGTCCTTCTGGATATGGTAAAGAGTACCTCTTTGACAGCTATGATCACAGTTCCTGAGATCTTTAATAAGGCCAAAATTGTCGGAGGTGCTAAATCGGATTACATGACAGTGTATATCTGTGTAGCTCTCATTTACTGGGTTATTTGTAGTCTTTATGCTTTTGGTCAAACTAAACTTGAAAAAAATTTAGCAACATATTAAAAGCCTGGAATGTTCACAATTCCAAGCTTTTTTTATTTTTGGCAATTTGGACATAATCCATAGAGAGTCAGGACTTCTTTTTGGATATGATAGCCGGTTTCTTTCTCAACCAGTTCAATGAGAGAAGGTTGGTCAATTTCTAAATCGGAAATGGTTCCGCACTGTTGACAAATGAGATTGACATGGTCGTGACCCATGAAATCATAGTAAACTGTTGTGTCATTTTTTCGTTTTAACTCGGTGATAAAGCCGGCATCCATGAGTAGTTTAAGGTTATTATAGACAGTTGCCAGACTCATATTGGGAAAGGTAGGCAGGAGATCCTGGTAAATCATTTCAGCGCTAGGGTGATCTTTGCTATTCATTAAATAGTGGATGACAGCTTTTCGGGTTTCAGTAATGCGAATATTATCTTTTTTTAGGTGATCAAGAACTTCTTGAAGACTGATAGACATGGCCTGGCTCCTTTCTTTTATTTTTTTTATTATACACCTTTTTTTCTTCTAGTGCGAATGAAATTACTTTGCCATCTGTGCTAGTACAGACGATGAAAATGAGGATAGAATCAGGCTTTTATCCGTGCTACAATAAATCCATGGTAAGATATAAAGCAGTCATTTCCTATGATGGCACTCTCTTTTCTGGTTTCCAACGCCAACCGGAGGAGAGGACTGTTCAGGAAGAATTAGAAAAAACATTGTTGCGCTTGAACTCTGGTCGGCCTGTAAGAGTGCATGGTGCTGGACGGACAGATTCGGGGGTTCATGCTTATGGTCAGGTCATCCATTTTGATTTGCCTCAGGCAAGGGACGTTGAAAAACTACGTTTTGCCTTAGATACACAAGGGCCTGAAGATTTGGATATTGTCTCCATCGAAGAGGTGACAGATGAGTTTCATTCTCGCTACACGAAACATAGTAAGACCTATGAGTTTCTGGTGGATAATGGGCAACCCAAAAATCCTATGATGCGAAACTATGCTACATATTATCCCTATCACTTAGAGATGAGACCGATGCAAGAAGCTATCGGGGATTTGGTGGGGACACACGATTTTTCAGGTTTTACTGCCTCGGGAACAGCTGTAGAAAACAAGGTTCGCACCATCACTCGGGCAGAGCTTGAAGTAGATGAAAAGACGGGTTTTCTAGTGTTCACATTCTCGGGGAATGGCTTTCTCTATAAGCAGGTTCGTAATATGGTTGGAACCTTACTCAAGATTGGAAATGGGAGGTTGCCAGTCAGTCAAATCAAGACTGTTCTAGAATCGAAAGACCGGAATCTTGCCGGTCCAACTGCTGCTGGGAATGGACTTTATTTAAAGGAGATTATCTATGAAGACTAAGTATGTTTTAGCCCTGTCTGGCAATGATATTTTTAGTGGTGGCGGCCTCTATGCTGACTTGGCAACCTATAATACCAATCACCTTCACGGCTTTGTGGCTGTGACCTGTTTGACAGCTATGACGAAAAATGGCTTTGAAGTTTTTGCCACAGACAGCCAGATTTTCGCCCATCAGCTCAATAGTCTCAAAGATGTTGATTTTTCAGCTATTAAATTAGGTCTTTTACCCAATGTGGAAATTGCTGAATTGGCTTTGGATTTTGTCAAGAACCATTCTGACATTCCGGTCGTGTTGGATCCAGTTCTGGTCTGCAAGGAAAGTCATGACGTGGAAGTCAGTGCCCTGCGTGAAGAGCTCTTGAAATTCTTCCCTTATGTCACCATCATCACACCAAACTTGGTAGAAGCGGAGCTTTTGTCCCAAAGAAACATCAAGACTTTGGAGGATATGAAGGTAGTGGCGAAAGACTTGCATGATTTGGGTGCCAAAAACGTGGTCATCAAAGGTGGTAATCGCTTTAGCCAAGAAGCGGCTGTCGATGTCTTCTACGATGGCAAGGTCTTTCAAGTCTTGGAATATCCTGTTTCAGAGAAGAACAATGTCGGTGCTGGTTGTACCTTCGCATCTAGTATCGCTAGTCAGTTGGTACTTGAAAAGTCAGTTTTCCAGGCCGTCAAAGAGTCCAAGGATTTTGTCTACCAGGCTATCCTTCATTCAGATCAATATGGAGTGAAACAAAACTATGACCAATAAAAAAACAAAAGAATTGACCCTCTTAGCTGTGTTGACTGCTCTCAGCGTAGCCTTAGCCTACGTTCACATCCCCTCCCCAACAGGATTTTTGACTCTCCTGGATATCGGAGTTTATTTTACAGCTTTTTATCTGGGTTCCAAGTCAGGTGCCATTGTAGGTGGCTTGTCTGGCTTCCTCATTGACCTGCTCTTGGGATATCCGCAATACATGATTCACAGTCTCATCGCCCATGGCGCCCAAGGTTTCTTTGCAGGGTGGACCGGCAAGAAACGCATCCTTGGCATCGTCTTGGCAAGTCTAGCCATGGTGGGCTGGTATGTGGTAGCTGCTTTGGTTCTGGGATATGGATTGGGTGGAGCTATCGGTGGTATTTTGGGGAATGTACTGCAGAATGCTGTCGGTATCATTGGTGGTTATAGCCTGTGTTTGGCCATTCAAAAAGTACCACAAAGAGGTGCAGCATGAATCTCAAGGAGTTAGAAAAACAAACCCGTGTCATCCTACTGGATGTGCTGGAACGCTCTGCTATCAAGAAAGGGCAGGTTTTTGTTCTAGGATTGTCATCTAGTGAAGTAGCAGGTGGTATCATTGGGAAAAATTCTAGTCTCGAAATTGGGGAAACCATTGTCAAAACGATTTTAGATGAATTAAGCCCACGTGGTATTCATTTGGCAGTACAGGGTTGTGAGCACCTCAATCGCGCTCTAGTAGTGGAGCATCAGGTAGCAGAGGATAAAAATCTAGAAATTGTCAGTGTCATCCCGAATTTGCACGCTGGTGGAAGCGGACAAGTGGCTGCCTTCAAGCTGATGACAGATCCTGTCGAAGTAGAAGAAGTTGTGGCTCATGCAGGTCTGGATATTGGTGATACCAGTATCGGCATGCATGTCAAGCGTGTGCAAGTGCCACTGATTCCTGTTCAGCGTGAGTTGGGCGGTGCTCATGTGACAGCCCTAGCCAGTCGACCAAAATTGATTGGTGGAGCGCGTGCGACTTATAGCACAGACGCCATACGGAAAAATTAAAAATCAGAGGAGAAAATCTTCTCTTTTTTTCTTGAGAAATCCTAAAATTGCGTTTTCTTTTCTTGTAAAAATCAGTAGTAAAACTTGATTTTTCATGACTTTATGATAGAATTGATAGGAATGACAATAAAATTTTAAGGAGTATGACTTCATGTCTGTATCATTTGAATCAAAAGAAACAAACCGCGGCGTTTTGACCTTCACAATCGCTCAAGAAGCTATTAAACCAGAATTGGACCGCGTATTTAACAAAGTAAAAAAAAGCATTAATTTGCCAGGTTTCCGTAAAGGTCACTTGCCACGTGCAGTCTTCAACCAAAAATTTGGTGAAGAAGCTCTTTACGAAGATGTCGTCAATGCATTGTTGCCAAATGCTTATGAAGCAGCTGTAAAAGAAGCTGGTCTTGAAGTGGTTGCACAACCAAAAATTGATGTTGTGTCAATGGAAAAAGGCCAAGACTGGACTATCAATGCTGAAGTCGTTACAAAACCTGAAGTAAAATTGGGTGACTACAAAGATCTTGCGGTCTCAGTAGAAGTTTCTAAAGAAGTAACGGATGAAGAAGTAGACGCTAAAGTTGAGCGTGAGCGTAATAACTTGGCTGAATTGACTATCAAAGAAGATGCTGCAGCAATGGGTGATACAGTGGTTATTGACTTTGTTGGATCAGTTGACGGTGTTGAATTTGATGGTGGTAAAGGTGATAACTACTCACTTGAACTTGGCTCAGGTCAATTTATCCCAGGTTTTGAAGAGCAATTGGTCGGTAGCAAAGCTGGTGAAACTGTTGATGTGAACGTAACATTCCCAGAAGAGTACCAAGCAGCTGACCTCGCTGGTAAAGACGCTCTCTTTGTAACAACCATTCATGAAGTTAAAGCAAAAGAAGTTCCAGCTTTGGATGATGAATTGGCAAAAGATATCGACGAAGAAGTGGAAACTCTTGACGAATTGAAAGCAAAATACCGCAAAGAATTGGAAGAAGCTAAAGTAGCAGCTTTTGACGATGCAGTAGAAGCGGCAGCTATTGAATTGGCTGTTGAAAATGCAGAAATCGTTGACCTTCCAGGTGAAATGGTACATGAAGAAGTACATCGTTCAATGAACGAGTTCTTAAATGGTATGCAACAACAAGGGATCACTAAAGAATTGTACTTCCAAATCACTGGTACAACTGAGGAAGATTTGCATGCTCAACACGAAGCGGATGCTGAAAAACGGACTAGGACTAACTTAGTGATTGAAGCAATCGCAAAGGCTGAAGGTTTTGAAGCAAGCGAAGAAGAAGTTGAAAAAGAAATTGCTGACTTAGCAGCAACTTACAATATGGAAGTAGAACAAGTGAAAGGTCTTCTTTCAGCTGACATGTTGCAACATGACATCGCTGTGAAGAAAGCTGTTGAATTGGTAACATCAACTGCAACGGTTAAATAAGCTATGAAAATGAACGGTCCTTGGGGCCGTTTTTCTCATCTTGAGAAGTCCAGTGCAAATTTCTTTGACTAATCACTGGATTTAGCGTAAAATAGTGAGGAAAGACAAAAAAAGGAGAAAAACCTTGGAATTAAACGTATTTGCAGGTCAAGAAAAAAGTGAATTGTCCATGATTGAAGTGGCACGTGCGATTTTAGAAGAGCGTGGCCGTGATAGTGAAATGTACTTCAATGATTTGGTCAATGAAGTTCAAAATTACCTAGAAAAATCAAACAGTGATATTCGTGCTTCTCTTCCAACTTTCTATTCGGACTTGAACGTAGACGGTAGTTTTATCCCCCTTGGTGATAACAAATGGGGTCTGCGCTCATGGTATGCCATCGATGAGATTGACGAAGAAGTGATTACGCTTGAAGAAGACGATGACGATGCGCCAAAACGCAAGAAAAAACGTGTCAATGCCTTTATGGATGGTGATGAAGATGCCATTGACTATGGTAATGATGATCCAGAAGATGATGGCTATGAAGCAGAAGAAGTAGATTCAAGTTATGACGAAGAAAATCCAGATGATGAGAAGGATGAAGTAGAGTCCTACGATTCAGAAATCAACGAAATCGTTCCTGATGATGAAATCGGCGAGGAAGAAGTTGAATTGAACGAAGAAGATGATGACTATTCTGATGATGAAGAAAATCTAGAAGAATAATTCTAGTTGACAATTTTTGAAATAAGGTATAAAATTTACATCGGGCACCTCATTTGAGGTCGGAAAAAAGAGCTTCCTGGAAACAGGGAGCTTATTTTGTTTTTTAGCTACCCTAACCATAAGGAAAATGTGCATTTTGAGGAGGTTTCAATGGAAACAAAATATATTTTTGTCACGGGTGGAGTGGTATCTTCCATCGGAAAAGGAATTGTTGCGGCCAGTCTAGGGAGACTGTTAAAGAATAGAGGGTTAAAAGTAACTATTCAGAAATTTGACCCCTATATCAACATCGATCCAGGGACCATGAGCCCCTATCAACATGGGGAGGTTTATGTGACAGATGATGGAGCAGAAACGGACCTAGACTTAGGTCATTATGAACGTTTCATTGATATTAGTCTTAACAAATATTCAAATGTTACGACAGGCAAAATTTATAGTGAGGTTTTGCAAAAAGAGCGTCGTGGAGACTATTTAGGAGCAACCGTACAGGTCATTCCCCACATAACAGATGCTCTTAAAGATAAAATAAAAAGAGCTGCACAAACGACAGATGCGGACATTATCATTACAGAAGTCGGTGGAACTGTTGGTGATATTGAAAGTCTGCCTTTCCTCGAAGCTTTGCGTCAAATGAAGGCCGATGTAGGCGCTGACAATGTCATGTATATCCATACGACTTTACTGCCTTATCTAAAAGCTGCAGGTGAGATGAAAACAAAACCGACACAACACTCTGTAAAAGAACTGCGTGGTCTAGGTATTCAGCCCAATATGCTGGTTATTCGCACAGAACAGCCGGTCCATCAAGGAATCAAAGAGAAATTGGCTAATTTCTGTGATGTAGATGCAAAAGCAGTTATTGAATCCCGCGATGTAGAGCATCTTTACCAGATTCCACTCAACCTTCAAGATCAAGAAATGGATCAAATTGTCTGTGATCACCTGAAGATTGATGCACCTCAGGCGGACATGACTGACTGGTCTAATATGGTCAATCGGGTCATGAATTTGAAAAAGAAAGTCAGGATTGCACTGGTTGGCAAATATGTCGAATTACCGGACGCTTATCTATCTGTCGTGGAAGCACTGAAACATTCTGGCTATGCAAGGGATACAGCACTCGATCTCAAATGGGTGAATGCCAATGACGTAAATGCTGAGAATGCAGACAGTTTACTGGGCGATGTAGCAGGTATTATCGTTCCAGGTGGCTTTGGACATAGAGGAACAGAAGGTAAGATTCAGGCCATTCGTTACGCCCGTGAAAAAGATATCCCTATGTTAGGTATTTGTCTTGGAATGCAGCTAACCTGTGTTGAGTTTGCTCGTCATGTCCTTGCTCTTGAGGGAGCTAATTCAGCGGAACTAGATCCAGAAACTAAGTATCCGATCATCGATCTCATGCGAGACCAAGTAGATGTTCAAGATTTGGGTGGAACGCTGCGTTTGGGTCTGTATCCATGCCAACTGAAAGTAGGAAGCAAAGCAGCAGCAGCCTATGGAGATCAAGAAGTAGTGGAAAGACGTCACCGCCATCGCTACGAGTTCAATACCGCCTTTCGTCAGCAATTTGAAGATGCTGGTTTTGTCTTCTCTGGAGTGTCGCCAGATAATCGCCTGATGGAAGTGGTTGAGATAACAGATAAGAAATTTTTTGTCGCAGCTCAGTACCATCCTGAATTGCAGTCACGACCAAATCGACCAGAAGAACTCTATACTGCTTTTGTGACAGCGGCTATCGAAAACCAGCTTGCCAAATCCCTCTAATTCCAGCCATTTTACAAAAAAACAGATAGTCAGATGGAAGAAATAGAAAAAAACCGAAAAAAAGTGTTGACAAGGAATAGTTAGCCATGCTATACTATTTCTTGTGTTAAGCGGAAATGGCGGAATTGGCAGACGCGCAGGACTAAGGATCCTGTGACCGCTTTAGGTCGTGGGGGTTCAAGTCCCCCTTTCCGCATCAGGTAGACAGGCTTTATGCCTGTCTTTTTTTGCTTTTTTTCTGAAAAGACATATGAAAACAAGTCTAAAGTTTATATTTCAACTAGCATTTTATAGAGAAAAGTGATAAAATAGGGGTGTATGGGCTATGCCCAAAAAATTATTAGGAGGCGATCTAATGCCATTAGTTTCAGCAGAAAAATTCGTCCAAGCAGCTCGTGAAAACGGCTATGCTGTTGGTGGATTTAATACAAACAACCTTGAGTGGACACAAGCTATCTTGCGTGCCGCTGAAGCAAAACAAGCTCCAGTACTTATCCAAACTTCTATGGGTGCAGCTAAGTACATGGGTGGTTATAAAACAGCTCGTAACTTGATTGCTAACCTTGTTGAATCAATGAACATCACTGTTCCAGTTGCTATTCATCTTGACCATGGTCACTACGAAGACTCACTTGAGTGTATCGAAGTTGGTTACACTTCTATCATGTTTGACGGTTCACACCTTCCAGTAGAAGAAAACCTTGAAAAAGCGCGCGAAGTTGTAGAATTGGCTCACGCTAAAGGTATTTCAGTTGAGGCTGAAGTTGGTACTATCGGTGGTGAAGAAGACGGTATCGTTGGTAAAGGTGAATTGGCACCAATCGAAGATGCAGTTGCAATGGTTGCTACAGGAATCGACTTCTTGGCAGCAGGTATCGGTAACATCCACGGTCCATACCCAGCAAACTGGGAAGGTCTTGATCTTGACCACTTGAAGAAATTGGCTGAAGCTGTTCCAGGTTTCCCAATCGTATTGCACGGTGGTTCAGGTATTCCTGACGATCAAATCCAAGAAGCGATCAAACTTGGTGTTGCTAAAGTTAACGTAAATACAGAAGGTCAAATCGCCTTCACAGAAGCTAGCCTTAAATTTGCAGCAGAATACGCAGCAAACAAAGCGGACTACGATGCGAAGAAACTCTTTGACCCACGTAAATTCTTGGCACCAGGTATCAAAGCTGTTCAAGAAGCTGTTGAAGAACGTATTGACGTATTCGGATCAGCTGGTAAAGCTTAATTCAAAGTAAGTTATACTATATAGATAGAACCTGACATTTGTCGGGTTTTTTCTGTCTGATAACTCATCTCGTAAATTAAATACCTTATTGAAATAGAAAAAATGATTGCTAAGAGGGGAACACTCTTTGAAAGTCCAAGCTATACTTTGTTAAAGCTCCTTGCCAATCATTTGGTGTATCTGCGTTACTTTGTCTCATCTATTTTGATTTTCTCTCAGTCTATAATATCCCTCTGAAACCGCAGGAAAAATAGAAAATCTGCTCAGGATAAACTTTTTCATATATCTTGTCAGGGAGAGTTTTTTCTGTTATAATGGGAAAGAAATTATGAGAAATGTTAGGTGAAAGTTGTGGAAGAAAAAAAAGCGTATGGTCTGGCAACTACCATTGCTATGATTGTTGGCGTGGTTATTGGATCTGGTATCTATTTTAAAGTAGATGATATTCTGAACTATGCTGGTGGTAATGTAGGTCTGGGGATGACCATTATCGCCTTAGGTTCCTTTGCCATTGTCTTTGGTAGTCTCAGTATTTCAGAATTAGCCATTCGTCACTCAGAGGCGGGCGGAATCTTCTATTACTATGCCCATTACATCCATCCGGGGTTGGCTACTGCCTTGGGAATTTTTACGGCTTATGTCTATCTACCAACAGTTGTTGCCGTAGTAACCTGGGTAGCAGCTATCTTTACCTTAGGTACCCAGTCTAGTTTGGAGGCCCAAGTTCTCTTAGCAGCACTTTATTTGTTCGTTTTAACAGTATTGAATATTTTTTCTAAATGGTTGGCTGGCTATTTTCAATCCTTGTCAACCCTCATCAAGGTAATTCCACTGATTGCCATTGCCTTGGTTGGACTCTTTTGGCAAGGAGACTTTCCACAAGCGCCAGCTATTACACCAGTAGCAGTTGGCTGGGGTTGGCTGTCGGGCTTGGTTCCGCTCTATTTTGCATACGACGGCTGGACTGTTGTGGCTAGTATTGCTCCCGAGATTAAAAATCCGAAGAAGAACCTTGCCAGAGCCTTTATATTTGGTCCAATGGCTATCTTGGCTTTATACCTCCTCTTTTTCTATGGTTTGAATCGTATTTTGGGACCAGATTATATCTTAATGGCTGGAAATGATGCAGTTGTTCATGCCACAGAACTGATATACGGCAAAACGATTAGTAAAATACTTCTTCTTGTCATCATTATTGCGGTTTTAGGTGTGTCAAATGGCATGTTGCTTGGAACCATGCGTTTGCCGCAGGCCTTCGCTCAGTTAGGTTGGATCAAAAATCCAAAGTTTGCTAAGTTAAACTTGAAGTATCAGTTATCCATCCCTGCCAGTCTATCTGTAGTAGCGGTAGCCTATATCTGGCTTGCTGTTCACTATTTGGTCAGCAAATTCAATCTCTTACCGGGTTCAGATATCAGCGAAATCGCTATTGTCTTTAATAACTTATCCTTTGTCTTTCTTTATATCATCGTATTGAGACTATATCGTAAAGGAATTATCAAGAATAAGTTGACTGGACTCATCGCGCCTCTTCTGGCTATCCTCTCTGCACTCATTCTCTTGCTTGGTGGACTTCTAACTAACTTTAAAACAGTGACATTCTTCTTACTCTTCTGTCTGCTTTTCTGCTTGGCTGCCTTTGCTTATTACCAAAAAAATCAAAGAGAAAAGGGATAAAAGCCTATATCTTTGGTATGAGTGAAAAATATCTGTCATTTCTATTGCCAAACGCTCTTCTTTCTGGTAGAATGTTTAAGTATGTGGTGCTAGCACATCCTTAATTAAACTACGTAGGAGGAAAACACAAATGGCTAAAGTATGTTACTTTACTGGTCGTAAGACTGTTTCAGGAAACAACCGTTCACACGCGATGAACCAAACAAAACGTACAGTTAAACCAAATCTTCAAAAAGTTACTGTTTTAATCGATGGTAAACCTAAAAAAGTTTGGGCTTCAGCTCGTGCTCTTAAATCAGGCAAAGTTGAACGCGTTTAAGAAAAAGGCCTCTGGCTTTTTTTTTGTCTTTGCGGAGAAGTTATTCTCTAAAATTTGGACTTATCTATGGAGTATTGTCTATCTACTGTTACTTCTGATAACCTTCTTTTTTACATGCCAGGCAAAATATGATAAAATAGTGTGATAAAACTATGTGAGGTAACAAAACATGACTGTTAAAATCAATACAAAAGATGGCCAAATCGAATTGACCGATGAGGTTATTGCGACTGTTGTAGGCGGCGCGACAACTGAAAATTTTGGTGTTGTTGGAATGGCTAGTAAAGCAGCAATCAAGGACAACTTCCAAGCTCTTTTGCGTAAAGAAAACTATTCAAAAGGAGTGGTTGTTAAGACAACAGAATCTGGCGCTATCGCAGTTGATGTTTATACTGTGATGAGTTACGGTGTTAAAATTTCAGAAGTATCTCGCAATATTCAAGAACGTGTGAAATTCAACCTAGAAAACCAACTGGGGATCACTGCAGATACTGTTAATGTCTATATTCAAAATATCAAAGTCGTAGGAGAATAATTGTGTCTAAAATTACAACTAGTTTACTTCAAGAAATGGTGCAAGCGGCATCAACTCGTTTGAATAAACAAGCCGAATATGTCAACTCTTTAAATGTCTTCCCTGTTCCAGATGGAGACACAGGAACCAATATGGGGATGACGGTTACTAATGGTGCTAAAGAAGTGGCAGATAAAGCGGCCAATACTGTTGGTGAAGTGGGTCAAATCTTATCAAAAGGTTTGCTCATGGGCGCTCGTGGAAATTCAGGTGTTATTACCTCACAATTGTTCCGTGGTTTTGGTCAATCAATCAAAGGTAAAACTGAATTGGATGGTAAAGACCTGGCTCATGCCTTCCAATCAGGTGTTGAAGTGGCTTATAAAGCAGTTATGAAGCCAGTTGAAGGAACGATTTTGACTGTTTCTCGTGGTGCTGCAACTGCTGCTCTGAAAAAGGCAGAAGAAACTGACGACGCAATCGAAGTTATGCGCGCAACACTCAAGGGAGCTAAGCGTGCTCTTGCTAAGACACCCGATATGCTACCTGTTTTGAAAGAAGTTGGAGTGGTCGATTCAGGTGGTCAAGGATTGGTTTATATCTATGAAGGATTTCTCTCAGCTCTAACTGGTGAGTACATTAAATCAGAAGACTTTGAAGCAACTCCAGCAGTTATGACGGAGATGATTAACGCAGAACACCATAAATCTGTTGCAGGTCATGTAGCGACAGAGGATATCACTTTTGGTTACTGTACAGAGATCATGGTTGCCCTTCGTCAAGGTCCAACTTATGTGAAAGATTTTGATTACGAAGATTTCCGTAATTACCTTAACGATTTGGGAGATTCTCTTCTTGTCGTTAATGATGACGAGATCGTCAAAGTACACGTTCATACAGAAGATCCAGGTTTGGTCATGCAAGCAGGACTTCAATATGGTAGCTTGGTCAAGGTAAAAGTTGATAACATGCGTTCTCAACACGAAGCACAAGTTGAAAAAGTGGCGGCTGATGAATTCCAAAAACCTACTGAACAGAAAGAATATGCCATCATCGCAGTTGCTGCTGGACAAGGTTTGACAGATATCCTCAAAGCCCAAGGCGTTGATTATGTCATCTCTGGTGGTCAAACAATGAATCCATCAACAGAAGATTTTGTCAAAGCGATTGACTTGGTGAATGCCCGCAATATTATCATCCTGCCGAATAACAAAAATATCTTTATGGCTGCTCAGACTGCTGCTGAAGTAGCAGAAGAAGCTGTTAAAGTGATTGAAACACGGACAGTGCCACAAGGATTGACTAGCCTCTTGGCCTTCGATCCTAGCCGCGATATTGAAGCGAACTTTACAGCTATGACGGCATCTTTGGCTGATGTGAAGAGCGGAAGTGTGACGACAGCGGTTCGTGACACCACTATTGATGGCCTAGAAATTCATGAAAGTGATAATCTAGGTATGGTTGATGGAAAAATTGTGGTATCTAATCCGGATATGATGACGACTTTGGAAGCTACCTTTGTTAATATGCTAGACGAAGATAGTGAAATTGTGACTATCTACGTTGGGGAAGAAGGCGATGAAGAATTGGCTCAAAACCTAGCACAAACCTTGCAAGAACAACATGAAGACATTGAAGTGGATATTCATCAAGGAGACCAACCAGTCTATCCATATCTCTTTAGTGTTGAATAAAGGATAAATAATGGCTCTTTGTCAACTGTAGTGGGTTGCTGAAAAGTCATAACCTGGAGAGGACCAACTTGGTTCTCTTCTTTTTGATGTTCAAAGCGATGAGAATTCTTAATTTAAAGTTGTCAAAGTTCCGGAAACCAAAGGCATTACGCTTAATGACTTTGATGAGGTTGTTAGTAGCGTCTAGTTTGGCGTTTGAATAGGGGAGTTCTAATGCGTTAATGATCTTGTCCTTATCCTTCAAAAAGGTTTTAAAAATAGTTTGAAAGATGGGATTTACGCTGGGAAGCAGCTCCTCAATGAGGTCAAAGAAATGTTCAGCTTGCTTCTTTTGAAAATGAAAAAGCAATAGTTGGTAAAGTTCATAGTGTTCTCGAAGTTCCTGCGAGTAAGAAAGTAGTTTTTTAAGAATCTCTTTGTTGGTTAAATGCATCCGAAAAGTAGGGCGATAAAAGCGTTTATCGCTGAGTTTACGGCTATCCTGTTGAATGAGTTTCCAGTAGCTTTTTAGCGCCTTGTATTCATGAGATTTTCTGTCAAACTGCTTCATGATTTGGATGCGCAGATGGTTCATGGCCCGACTCATATGTTGGACGATATGAAAGCGATCGAGGACAATTTTAGCGTTTGGAAATAATTTTTTAGCGATATCGTAGTAAGGACTAAACATGTCCATAGTGATGACTTTGACTCGGTTTCTCACCTGTCTGGAATAGCGGAGGAAGTGATTGCGAATGGTCGTTTGTGTTCGTCCATCTAGAATAGCTAAGATAGTAAGCGAGTCAAAATCTTGTGCGATGAAGCTCATTTTGCCCTTCTTGAAACTATATTCATCCCAGCTCATGTGAGCTGGGAGCCAAGTTAGGTCAGTCTTGAATTGGAACTCCTTGAGTTTGCGAATGACTGTTGAAGTGGATACGGCCAAGCATTCAGCGATGTCTGTCATAGAAGCTTTCTCAATCAGCTTTTGAGCAATCTTATGGTTAACAATAGCTGGTATTTGATGATTCTTCTTGACCAGAGAAGTTTCTGCGACAGCTATTTTTCCGCAATCCTGACAACGAAAACGACGTTTCCTTAAACGAATTAAGGTCTTATATCCAGCACATTCCAGATAGGGGATTTTAGATTCTTTTTGGAGGTCATATTTAGCCATCTGACCATGACAGTTGTGGCATTTAGGAGCCGGATAGTCAAGTTTAGCGATGACTTCTTTATGAGTTCCAGCGTCCACATAATCTGAAATGGTGATATTAGGGTCTTTTATTCCAAGTAAGTTTGTGATAAAATCAAATTGTTCCATATGAGTCTTTCTAAAATGATGGTTTTGTCGCTTTTCATTATAGGTCATATGGGACTTTTTGTATACACTCAAAAAGGCTCCATAACCTCCATAGTGGTCTGACCCACTACAGAAATTATAGAGCCTCTTTTACTATCTTTTTTCTTTTGCTTTTTTGGTATAATAGTTCTATGAAATCTTTAACTGATTCTTTATCTGTCTTATCTGGTTTTGGTCCTAAGTCGGTAGAAAAATTTTTAAAACTTGGTTTAGAGACCGTAGGTGATGCGCTTGTGTATTATCCTTTTCGTTATGAAGATTTTCAGTCTAAGTCCGTTTTGGACTTAATGAATGGTGAGAAGGCTTTGGTGCTTGGAGAGGTTATCAGTCCAGCAAGTGTTCAATATTATGGCTATAAGCGGAATCGATTGCGATTTTCTATTCGTCAAGGTGAAGTTGTTATTGCAGTTTCTTTCTTTAATCAACCTTACTTGGTAGACAAAATTGAGGTTGGTGCTCAAATAGCAATTTGGGGGAAGTGGGATAAAACCAAAGCATCCCTTACCGGAATGAAGGTTTTAAGTCAAAGTCAGGATGATTTGCAGCCAGTTTATCATCTTGTTCAAGGTGTAAAGCAAGCGAGTTTAGTTAAGCTAATTCGGGAAGCAATAGATGCTGGGTACATAGATTTATTTGAAGAAAATCTGCCAGCAGAGTTATTAGAACGGTATCAGTTGCTCAATCGTCGCGATGCTATTGTCGCTATGCATTTTCCAAGAGACAAAGAAGAATATAAGCAGGCTTTGAGACGTGTTAAATTTGAAGAGCTTTTCTATTTTCAGATGAATTTGCAAAGTTTGAAGTCTGAAAATCGTAGACCAGATGCTGGTTTAGCTATTCCTCTTGATCAACAAGCCTTGTTGAATAAACTGAAACAGCTTCCGTTTGAATTGACGATTGCTCAAGAGCGTTCTTTAAAAGAAATCACTTCGGATATGGCTTCTTCCTCTCATATGAATCGTCTCTTGCAAGGGGATGTTGGTTCGGGAAAAACAGTTATTGCTGGTCTTGCTATGTATGTAGCTCATAGGGCTGGTTTTCAGTCGGCCATGATGGTGCCAACGGAGATTTTAGCAGAGCAACATTATGAGAGTTTGAGTCAATTATTTCCAGAGTTGTCTATCGTACTTTTGACTGGTAGTATGAAATCAGCTGTTAGGAGGTCTGCTTTAGCAGCCATAGAATCTGGTCAAGTGGATTTGATTATTGGGACACATGCCTTGATTCAGGAGGGAGTCAATTATCATCATTTGGGTCTGGTTATAACAGATGAGCAACATCGTTTTGGGGTCAAGCAACGACGAATTTTTCGTGAAAAGGGTGAAAATCCAGATGTTTTGATGATGACAGCCACTCCCATTCCTAGAACTCTAGCCATTACAGCTTTTGGGGAGATGGATGTTTCTATTATTGATCAGTTGCCAGCTGGTCGCAAAGAAATTGTGACACGTTGGGTGAAGCATGAGCAACTTTCTCTTGTTTTGGAATGGATGGGGAAGGAGATTGCAAAGGGAGCACAAGTTTACGTTGTTTCTCCATTAATTGAAGAATCGGAAGCCTTGGACTTAAAGAACGCTATTGCTTTGGAAGAGGAGTTGCTGGCTTATTTTGGCGATTCTGTTAAAATTGCTCTCTTGCATGGTCAGATGAAAAATCAGGATAAAGAAGCTGTTATGCAGGATTTCAAGGCTGGAAAAACGGATTTATTGGTTTCAACCACTGTTATCGAAGTCGGAGTCAATGTTCCAAATGCGACGATTATGATGATTATGGATGCGGATCGCTTTGGTCTTAGTCAGTTGCATCAACTTCGTGGCCGTGTTGGTCGTGGACACAAGCAATCCTATGCTATTTTGGTTGCTAATCCTAAGACGGATTCAGGTAAAGAGCGGATGCAAGCCATGACGGAGACGACAGATGGTTTTGTACTAGCTGAGAAGGATCTGCAGATGCGGGGATCTGGTGAAGTGTTTGGGACGCGACAATCGGGGTTGCCCGAATTTCAAGTGGCAAATATAATAGAGGACTTTCCGATATTGGAGGAGGCTAGACGGGTTGCTAGTCAGATTACTGCTGAGCCAAAATGGCAGAATAATCCTAAATGGAGAATGATTGCCAAAGACATGTCTAGACCTAGTAAATTGGATTGAAATAGTTGGGGACCAAAGTTTGCTTTCACTAGTGATAGTCAAGGAGTTTTATAGTTTTGAATTAACTTCAATACGTTGTCACTATTGGCTTGCCCTATTCCAGTTGAGAGAAACTTAGTTTCTTTTATTTCCAATCTCAAACAGTCTATTCCCAGCCTGCTTGAGCTACCTGTACCTTAGTTCCTAGTCCTAAAGCTAATTCATTTGACTATAACTCATCTAATTTTGATTTTTAGATAGACATTCATAACACATAGGATAAAATAAAAGAGGCCTAGAACCTGCACTCTTAAGGAGTCGTTCTAAACCTCTTTTTATTTGTTGCTGGTTGGGATTATCCTTGGATATAGTCAGCTAATTCTTGTCCTTCAAGTCCGGCATTTAGAGCGATAAGGAGTTTGATACGAGCTTTTTGAGCGTTCAGTTCTTTGACAAAGAGAACTCCGTTTTCCTCCAGTTGAACGCCCCCACCTTCATAGGCATACACGGGTTCAGCAATACCGTTGAAACAACGAGAAACGAGGACGACAGGAAGTTCTTTTGTGAGGCGATAGAGACTTGGTAAGACGGATGGTGGTAGATTCCCAGCACCTAATGCTTCGATGACTAAGCCAGAAATAGTCTTAGCATCTAGAGCATCTAGAAGGATCGTATCCATATTGGCATAAGCCTTGATAATGGGAACTCTTCCAGAAATATTTTCTAGATGAAACCGAACACGTTCTCCAGTTTTGCTAAAGAAGAGGACTTCTCGTTTAGTAACCAGTCCAATTGGACCGTGAGTTGGCGTCTGAAATGTGGAAACATTAGTGGTATGGGTCTTAGTAACGAACTTGGCAGTATGAATTTCATCGTTCATGACCAGAAGAACTCCCTTATCTACAGATTTTGGGTCTGCAGCAACTCGGAGAGCGGAGAGATAGTTATAAACGCCATCACTTCCCAATTCATTTGAAGAGCGCATAGCTCCAGTTAGGACAATTGGTTTTTTGGGGATAGCCATGGTATCTAGGAAGTAAGCTGTTTCTTCTAAGGTATCTGTGCCATGAGTAATGACAAATCCATCGTAATTCTCTGCATTTTCACGGATCACTTGGTAGAGTCCAATCATATGTTCAAAACTAACATGAGGACTAGGGATATTATAAAAATCGAGAGAGGTAACTTGGATATTTTCCAAGGGATTGGCAACATGGACCATGGGATTTTCTGGACCAGAAGCCACCTGTCCCCGGTCGTCGACTTGCATAGATATGGTGCCACCTGTGTGGAGTACTAATATATTTTTCATAAAGTTTTCAGAATCTTTCAAAATTATGCTATAATTATTCTATCATAAAATTAAGAAAGAGGGTGATGATTCTGATGATAAAAGCTGTTTTTTTAGATATTGATGGGACCTTGTTGACAGATAGTCGAACAATTAGTCCATCAACCATTCAGGTCATCAACCGCCTCAAGAGAAAAGGAATTTTGGTGGGTTTGGCTACAGGTCGCGATCCCCGTTTTGTTTTACAATATATGGCTTCTCTGGGCATGGATTTAGCCATCGTTTATAATGGGCAATATATCCTTTCTCGGGAAAAGGTTCTCTTTGATAATCCTTTGGCAGAAGAAGATATCCGTCATTTGCTAGCCTACGCACAAAAGAATAAATTTGCCCTATCTTTTGGAACGGCCTCAGGAGTGACTGGTTCTGGGATTATGAATGCTGGTTCGGGAAGTTTAGGGTATCGGATTTCGCGTTTGATTCCACATTCCTGGGCTGATGCGATTGTCTTTATTTTTAATCGCTTGGTACGATTTATTCGGCCTCAGAGACAGTTGGATTTATATACTCTCTTTCAACAGTCTATTTACCAGATAATGATGATCGTCAGCGAGTTTGATACGAAAAAATTGGTAGCAGAATTTCCTGGCCTTGCGATTACCCGATCTAGCCCTTATGCTATTGATGTCATTAATAAAGGCATGTCAAAATTAAAGGGGATAGAGAAATTGGGTCAACTGTATGGCTTCACGATGGATCAAGTGATGGCTTTTGGAGACTCCAGAAATGATGTAGAAATGTTAGCGGGTGTGAAATATTCCGTTGCCATGGGAAATGCCTCTAAGAAGGTGAAGCAAGTTGCTCGTTATGTGACCTCTTCCAATAATGAAGATGGAATTTATCAGGCAGCCCTCCATTTTGGATTGCTGGATGAAGAATAAAACACAAAAAGGACTTGAAATTAGGTCCTTTTTTGCTTTTCTAAATAGTTTTCTGTTCTTCACGAACGATGAGAAGGTCGATGGTTGCGTGGCGTAAAATGTATTCTGATGAGGAGCCGATGAGAAGTCGCTCAAAGGCGTTAAGACCAGTCGCACCGAGCAACATGAGATCAGCTCCACTTTGTTTAGGAATATCATGTGCCAGGAGTGTTTTTGGATTTCCAAATTCGATGAGGACTTGAACATCTGAAAGACCAGCTGCTAGAGCTTCTTCCTGATAACCCTTGAGTAATTCGGTAGCTTCTCTTTCTAAAGACTCATAAACTGAGGCATCAAAAGCTGCTACATTGTGCAGTGCTCGAGTATCAATAACATGGGTGATAACTAGGCGTGCATGGTTTCGTTTAGCGACATGAATGGCCTTGTGGAGAGCCAATTCAGCTCCCATAGAGCCGTCAACAGCGACAAGGATAGTATTATACGATTGAGTCATAGTGTTTCACTCCTTTCAAACAAACAATAGAGAGGCGTAACAATACCTAACAAATCAATAAGTAAGTTAGAAAAACTTGATTTCACAATCCGTCCAATTATACCTTTCATTCTAATCTAAAAGAAAAGTAAGTTGGCCAGAATGTAGAGGCAGTTACTGCTATCAAGAAATATACTAAAAGAAACTTTTGAAAAGGTACTCTAGCCGATTTTGATTTTCTCCCTTAGGGAGAAGCAGGTAGTAGAGAATACATTTTTTTAAAGTCTCAAAACCTGAATATTACTTCTATATCTATTGTAAGCCTTTTCATGAAAAAAGTAAACTCTTTCTTGTGATTTTTTCTAAATTACGCTAAAATAGTTTCATTAAGAAAGACGAGGTAATGCCATGAGACAATTTGATAAATCATCAAAACTAGAACATGTGGCTTATGATATTCGTGGTCCGGTCTTGGATGAAGCGGATCGTATGATTGCAAATGGTGAGAGAATTCTTCGCTTAAATACTGGAAATCCCGCAGCTTTTGGATTTGAAGCCCCCGATGAGGTCATTCGTGACTTAATTATGAATGCTCGGAACTCTGAAGGCTATGTGGATAGTAAGGGGCTTTTCTCTGCTCGTAAAGCTATTATGCAGTATTGCCAACTTAAAGGTTTTCCTGAAGTGGATGTTAACGATATTTATATCGGAAATGGAGTTTCTGAGCTCATTCCTATGGCGCTTCAGGCTCTTTTAGAAAATGATGATGAAGTATTGGTTCCTATGCCGGACTATCCTTTGTGGACAGCTTGTGTCAGTTTGTCGGGTGGTAAAGCTGTGCACTATGTCTGTGATGAATCGGCTAACTGGTATCCAGATATCGATGATATCAAGTCTAAGATTAGCCCACGTACCAAAGCTTTAGTTGTTATCAATCCAAATAATCCGACAGGGGCTCTTTATCCAAGAGAGATTCTAGAAGAATTGGTTGAGATTGCTCGGCAAAATGATTTGATTATCATGGCTGACGAAATTTATGACCGTTTGGTTATGGACGGTGGAGAGCATGTCTCTATTGCAAGTTTGGCTCCAGATATTTTCTGTGTTTCCATGAATGGGCTCTCTAAATCACACCGCATTGCTGGTTTTCGTGTGGGATGGATGGTTCTTTCTGGTCCTAAATCTCATGTTCAAGGCTATATTGAGGGAATCAATATGCTGTCCAATATGCGCCTTTGTTCCAATGTTTTGGCGCAACAAGTTGTTCAAACTTCGCTGGGAGGCATCCAATCTGTAGACAAGTTGCTCTTACCTGGTGGGCGTATCTATGAACAAAGAAACTTTATCCATAAGGCTATTAACGATATTCCTGGACTCTCAGCAGTCAAGCCCCAGGCAGGTCTTTACATCTTCCCGAAAATCGATCAAGAAATGTATAGGATTGAGGATGATGAGGAATTTTGTCTACGTTTGCTGAAGCAAGAGAAAGTTATGTTGGTTCCGGGTAAAGGATTCAACTGGGATAAGCCCGACCATTTCCGTATCGTTTATTTGCCAACGGTGGAAGAATTGGCAGATGTCCAGGAAAAAATTACTCGCGTTCTGCGTCACTACAAACGATAAACTCTTGCTTAGCAAGGGTTTTAAAATTGCTTTAATGTTTAGAACAATAAAAATTTTCTGATAATTATTGAAAATACCCCTTTCTTTTGGTATAATGAAGGCAATTACAGTTAGAAGAGGAAAATATGACAACTTTATTAGAAAAAACAAGGGACATTACTTCTATCTTGAAGCGTTCTGAGGAAACATTGGCGGAAGAATTGCCATATAACGCCATTGCTGAGCATTTGGCGGATATTATCCATTGTAACGCTTGTATCATCAATAGTGATGGAGAAGTCCTAGGTTATTACCTGAAGGATAAACTCAACAACGATCGGGTTGAGGAATTCTTTACCAATAAACAATTTCCAGCAGGCTATATCAAAGCAGCTGCTCAAGTTTATGATACCTTGCCAAATATTCCAGCAGATAGTGATTTGACTGCTATTCCTGTGGAATCACGCGCAGATTATCCGAATAGTGTCACTACTTTAGCCCCTATACATGTGACAGGGATTCGTTTTGGTTCCCTGATTATTTGGCGTAATGATGGCCAATTTAACGATGATGATTTGATTTTGGTTGAGATTGCTTCGACGGTGGTGGGGATCCAACTTCTCAATTTCCAACGGGAAGAAGATGAGAAGAATATTCGCCGTCGCGCTGCAGTAAATATGGCTGTGAATACTTTATCTTATTCGGAAATGAAGGCTGTATCAGCTATCTTGAATGAGTTAAATGGAGTAGAAGGTCAATTGACGGCATCAGTGATTGCAGATCGTATCGGCATTACTCGCTCGGTCATTGTCAATGCACTTCGCAAATTGGAGAGTGCGGGTATTATTGAAAGTCGTTCCTTGGGGATGAAAGGTACTTACCTGAAAGTTTTGATACCAGCTATCTTTGATGAGATTAAGAAACGTGACTACTAATATGAAAAAAGCACTGATTTCAATCGATTATACTCTTGATTTTGTAGCAGATGATGGGAAACTAACAGCTGGGAAGCCAGCTCAAGCTATCTCAGATAAGATTGCTCAAGTAACTCAAGCAGCATATGACATGGGCGATTACATCTTTTTTACCATTGACGGTCATGATGAGGGTGATGAATTTCACCCAGAAACCAAGTTGTTTCCCCCTCACAACATCAAGGGAACGAGCGGTCGTAGCCTTTATGGAAAATTAGCAGATGTTTATGAAAGCATTAAGGATGATGCCCGTGTTTTGTGGATGGATAAGCGCCATTACTCAGCTTTCTCAGGGACGGATTTGGATATTCGTCTGCGAGAGCGCAAGGTTGATACGGTTCTCCTAACAGGAGTCCTGACAGATATCTGTGTCCTCCATACGGCCATTGATGCTTATAATCTCGGCTACAATATTGAGATTATTGCGGGAGCAACGGCAAGTTTATCAGTTGAAAATCACAATTTTGCTCTCAATCATTTCAAACACGTTTTGGGTGCGACAGTAGTTGAAGGATAAAAGAAAAACAGATGATTTCTCAATTGGAAATTGTCTGTTCTTTTGTAGTATGGTTTTTGGATCTTGCAAAATTAATGGTGAAATTTGTCAAAGATATAAGCATGATTTTTAGAGTTTTCTCCATTCACATACTAGATTTATCCATGGATGATTGTTGTAAGATGTTACGCTCTAGAAGTGCTGGTTATGGAATTTTCTCATCTTTCAGGTATAGAAATTTAAAAGAGGTCTCGTAAGCAGACCTCCTTGTTTTACTATCTCTCTTCATTTTAGAAAGAATCTGCTATTCTTGACCGTAAGATTTCTTTTCCATCATTCGGAGAGAGATTTCAAAATCGCCTAATTCAGCTTCATTCAATTTTTTGAGTGTGTCATCTAGATCTGTATCGAATTGTTCCATGGCTGCTTTAGCCTTAATGAGTCGGTCTTCTGCCCGATTATAGTTTTTAGGAGCCTCTTTAATTTTCAGATAGCCAAGGAGAATATCCCGAAAGCGATTCATGTTGATATCATGAATGGCTAGTAACTCAGTTTTATTTTCAGACTCTTTGAGTTTAGACAGAATTTCTAAATGATCAGACTGGATATTCTGATAGATTTTTGTAATTTCTGGTGCATACTTCAGAATTTCTTGCAAAACAGTATCAGTCGATCCAGTTATTCTGGAAATATCCAGTAAATCAAGGCTAGCTTTGATTTTATTCTGCTCGTGCCTGACTCGTTGGCTAATTCCTTTATAAATGGTGGCATCCATAAAACTTTTCAAACTCTCACTCTCTGTTTGAATGGTTGTTAGTTGAGATAAGATTTGATAAGCCAATATGCCGTATTGGATATATTCTTTTTTGTCCAGCAATTTTTCCAATCGATTGATTTTCTGATCACAATCATACATATTGTCTTTTAAATCTTGTAATCGACGACTGCTACTTGCTTTAAATAGGGATGGTTTGCGAGTAAATAGGAATAGAAGACCTAGACAGGTGAGAGAAAAGAGTAGTGCTGGAAGAAAAAAATGTGGGATCAAGAGTCCAAATGCTAAACTAGCAACACTGGACGACAATAGTAGAACATGTCTTTGTTTCACTTTTTGAGGTAAAAATCCTTGCTCAGTGGAATCAGTTACTTTGGGAGTTTTCATAGATAGAGGGAATCCTTTCAAACCAGAGGGTGATTCTATTTTACCATAAAGATTCAGTGCCAAACAAGACTCCTTATTTTAAGAGCATAATAAAGAAAGAAGGATGTAGACGCCTTAATGAAAAATACAGAACAATTAAAGAATCTAGCAAAAGAGCTAGAAAGAGATCAGATGGCTCGTGAAGCGACAAATAAGAGAGCGATCTACGTTCGTTTTATTTTTGTTGCTCTTGCTTTGTTAAGTCTCTTAGTCATCTTTTTAGGAATGCAAGCCTATCGCAATCGAGATTTGACAGACCCTGATCTAAAAGCCTATACCCAGTCACTTCTTGCGAGTGAATTTGACTTTTCCTTTCGGTGGACTTTAGATGATATTAAGGGATTGACTTTAGACGATTCTGGAAATAAAGGTAGTGAACTGAAGACCATCTTATCTAACTATGGGAAACCATCAGATGTCCAAGTTTTACCAGAATATAGTAAATCAGATGGTTTTCAGATTGTTTATCTATCCAATAAATATGACTACAGTTTACCCTATCAAAAACTTTCTCTTTCTTTTAAGAAGATAAATGGTGTTTTTCGTTTGTTCAGTCGGGAGGCTGAGGGTGAGCTAACAAGGGACTTATTTCTTGCCAAATGGGATACAGTTTTTAATTGGACAAAAACGGATGTAGAATCCCTTAAACTAAGCAACCCAATTGTGACAGATCCAGAGGGAACAAAGTATCAAGATATTGTAGCTAAACATGGTTTACCTAATAAGGTTGACTATACAATAACCGATCATATGGAAAATATCTTTGTGATTTATTATCAAATTGGGGCAAAAGACTGGGAGAAGGGAGATCACGTGAGTCTGCTCTTTTCTGGATTTGAAGGAGGAGAGACTTACTTAGTTAGTGGAGGAGCTCTTATCGGAGGAGAAAAAATTGAAAAATAAATCAGGTGGAGAAGAAAGAGAAAATTTAGAAGAACTGGCCCGTGATTTAGATCGTTTTCTTTTTTTCAAACAAATTCGAGCCTTTTTAAGACCCTATCGTCAACTTTTATTGATTTTGGTCAGTCTCTTATTTGTACTTCTAGCTTATTTGGGATGGTATTATTACCAGCGACGGGAACTGAGCGGAGAAGAGTTTACTCATTTCGCTCAGTCTCTTGTTGCTCAGTCTGAAAAAGAATACGGTTATAAATGGACTATTGACAAATTGCAAAAGATCCAAGCGGATGAGACGGGAACTAGTGGGACAAAGCTTGCTGATATTCTAAAAATATATGGGAAACCTTCGGATGTAGAAGTTGATGAAAAAGAAGAAGTGTTCTATATAACATACCAGAAATACGCTTTTGATGATCATGCTTTTTCAAGTGTTGAAAGAGAGGAAGGGGATACCTATCAGGATGTTTCATTAGGTTTGAAAAGATTTGATGGATTATACCGTGTCGTTTATTTTTCAGGTCGTTTTGTAGCAAAAGATTATCCTTCGAGAAAAGGCGAAAATTCTCAATTGTTAGGAAAGGCAACTGAACTGGCTAGTCTTAAAGTTGGAGATTCGTCTTCCGGGATAGGTGGTGCATCTGCAGATTTGGTAGTTGGTACATTTGGTCGACCAACCTACTCGTCGATTTATATTGATGCAAATGAGCCAGAAACACTTTTTTTAGTCTATGATTTACCAAATTCTGCACTCTCTTATTGGCTTTCTTTCAGAAAGCAGAAGAGTGGTGAATATTTGCTCTACCATATAATGATACCTCAGGAAAATAGGGATTGAAATGGATTTTTAAACATTTTGAACCAGTCAGTGTAGCAATAATTAGGGGTGCAAAAAATGAGAATTTCCATTTGGAGATTCTCATTTTTAGTACGACGGGCATGTCGTACATCTGAGGTGCAAGTCCTCCGTGGGCACCCGCTACCGGTGAACCCAATAGCGACTCCCAAGCCTGACTATCGCGAGGTGGCGGGGAGAGGAAGGGATAGCGAAATCGCGGCTCTACGAACAGAAACGTGATATTAAGGCGTATATAGCGGATGAGGGGGCTGAAAGCTCTAAAGTCCAAATAGGTAGTCGTAACCTATATGCGTAAATCACGAGAGTAATGGAAGTGGAGCGAAGGGCTTAACAATTAACCGAAGTAATCCTACTTCACTTGTGTCTGTAAAACTAGCGGTCTGATAGAACTGGATGCGGTCATGTATTGACTAGAGGAAGGTTCACCAATATAAGATGTCCCTCAGACACCGAAACAAGAAAGGAATACGCACATGTCACAGTTACTAGATACTATTCTATCTCGCTCCAACATGGTGGAAGCCTACAATCAAGTGAAAGTCAACAAGGGTTCAGCTGGAATTGATGGCATTACCATTGACCAAATGGATGAATATCTCCGCCAATATTGGCGACCAACCAAAGAGTTGATAAAACAGAGAAAATACAAACCTCAACCAGTCCTACGCGTTGAAATCCCAAAGCCCAATGGAGGAGTCCGCCAGCTTGGCATCCCAACAGTAATGGACAGAATGATTCAACAGGCCATCGTCCAAGTTATCAGCCCTCTGTGTGAACCTCATTTCTCCGAAACGAGCTATGGGTTTAGACCGAAACGGTCATGCGAAAAAGCCATCATCAAGTTACTAGAATACCTTAATGATGGCTATGAGTGGATTGTGGACATTGACCTTGAGAAATTCTTCGACACAGTTCCCCAAGATAGATTGATGTCTCTTGTCCATAACATTATCCAAGATGGAGATACAGAGTCTCTGATTCGTAGGTATCTTCATTCGGGTGTAGTTATCAATGGACAGCGCCATAAAACGCTGGTGGGAACACCACAAGGTGGGAATCTATCTCCCCTCCTGTCCAATATCACGCTCAATGAGCTGGACAAGGAATTGGAAAATCGAGGGCTTCGTTTCGTCCGGTACGCAGATGACTGTGTCATCACAGTTGGGAGCGAAGTATCTGCCAAACGTATCATGTATTCAGTTAGCCGATTCATTAAGAAGCGACTGGGATTGAAAGTCAATATGACCAAGACTAAGATTACCAGACCGAGTCAACTGAAGTACCTTGGATTCGGATTCTGGAAATCAGCTGAAGGGTGGAAAAGTCGTCCACATCAAGAGAGTATCCAGAGTTTCAAGAGGAAACTTAGGAAGCTCACAACACGCAAATGGAGCACTGACTTGGGTAGCCGTATTGAGAAACTCAACTGGCTTATTCGCGGATGGATAAACTACTTCGCATTGACTAACATGAAGTCAGTCATGGGAGAAATTGATAAACGATTGAGGACACGAATTAGAGTTATTATTTGGAAACAATGGAAGAAGAAGTCAAGGCGACTTTGGGGACTACTTAAACTAGGGACTCCCAAATGGATAGCTGATAAGGTATCTGGCTGGGGTGACCACTATCAATTAGTGGCACAAAAGTCAATTCAGCTATATCAAAACCAGTCCTCGCTAAACGTGGACTGGTTTCATGCCTAGATTATTATCTTGAACGACATGCGTTAAAAGTTAGTTGAACCGCCGTGTGCCGAACGGCACGCACGGTGGTGTGAGAGGGGCTAGGAAGCTCACAACACGCAAATGGAGCACTGACTTGGGTAGCCGTATTGAGAAACTCAACTGGCTTATTCGCGGATGGATAAACTACTTCGCATTGACTAACATGAAGTCAGTCATGGGAGAAATTGATAAACGATTGAGGACACGAATTAGAGTTATTATTTGGAAACAATGGAAGAAGAAGTCAAGGCGACTTTGGGGACTACTTAAACTAGGGACTCCCAAATGGATAGCTGATAAGGTATCTGGCTGGGGTGACCACTATCAATTAGTGGCACAAAAGTCAATTCTAAAACGAGCTATATCAAAACCAGTCCTCGCTAAACGTGGACTGGTTTCATGCCTAGATTATTATCTTGAACGACATGCGTTAAAAGTTAGTTGAACCGCCGTGTGCCGAACGGCACGCACGGTGGTGTGAGAGGGGCTAGAAATTAGTCTCTACTCGATTTGTTATTTCTTGATAATCAATTCTAAAGCTTGTTGGAGTTTTTTTTCTTGTTCTTCAATATTTAGACTTGGATCTTCTAGAGCTTGAGTAATTTGGTTAGTGATGACAAGACCCATGGTACGGTTAATACTGGAGCGGACAGCAGTCAGCTGGGTCACGATGTCGATGCACTCTTGCTCATCTTCAATCATTTTTTGGATTCCGCGAAGCTGGCCTTCTGCTCGTTTGAGGCGGTTGAGGACATTTTTTTTTTCGATTTTCATTTGATTTTCCTGATTCTCTTCACATTTGATACCCTCATTATACCGATGAGGGGTATAATTGTCAATGGAGTAGGATTCAAACTTTCTATTTGACAGGTTTATTTGCTTTTGTTATCATCTGAATATACCTTATGGGGTATTTATAGAAAAAGGAGAAATCATGTTTGATTTTTTTAAAAAATTATTGCTACAATTATCGGAATCTATCTCTACAAGTGAATTAGAAGATATTTTGAAGGATGAGAAAGTGATCCTTTTAGATGTTCGTAGTCCTCAAGAATACCGGTATGGGCATATCAGACAGGCACGGAATTTTCCCTTGGACCAAATCCAGACCTATAAGGGACCTAAATCTGGGAAAGTTTATGTTGTTTGCCAATCGGGCATGCGAAGCAAGCGTGCGACAAGTATGTTGAGAAAAAATGGCTATGAAGCTGTCAATGTCAGAGGTGGTATGTCTGCCTATCAAGGAAAAATAATTGGAGGAATCTAATATGAAAATCGTCATTATTGGTGGTGTCGCTGGTGGTATGTCGGCTGCAACACGTCTGCGTCGGCTCATGGAAGATGCGGAAATCATCGTTTTTGATAAAGGTCCTTACGTCTCTTTTGCTAACTGTGGTCTGCCTTTCCATGTTTCGGGAGAGATTGCACAACGTTCCAGTCTTTTAGTACAAACCCCTGAGCAATTGAAAGCTCGATTTGAGTTGGATGTGCGTCCAGAAACGGAAGTCTTGTCTATCGATGGGGACAAGAAAGAAGTGACGGCTCGCTCAGCTAGCAAAACTTACACTGAAAACTATGACAAACTGATTTTATCACCAGGTGCAAAACCTTTTATTCCGCCGATGGCAGGTTTAGAGCAAGCGGAAAACATATATACTCTGCGAAACATTCCTGATTTGGATAAAATTATGGCTCAGTTGGAGTCAATCGAGAGCGGACAAGCAACGGTTATCGGGGCAGGCTTTATCGGTCTAGAAATGGCAGAAAGTTTGACAAAGAAGGGCTTGAAAGTGACCTTGATTGAAAAGGCACCTCATGTCTTACCGCCTTTGGATGAAGAAATGGTAGCTTTTGTACAGGCTGAATTAGTTAAAAATGGCATCACGGTTATCACTGGTCAATCGGCTCAATCTTTTGAAAATCAGGGTAAGACTATCATCTTGGAAGATGGATCAAGTTTGCAGTCAGATTTGACTATCCTGTCTGTCGGAGTTCAACCTGAGAATGATTTGGCTAAAGCTGTGGGTATCGAATTGGATCTGCGAGGTGGTATCTTAGTGGATGAAAATTACCAAACCAATATTGCAAATATCTACGCGGTCGGGGATGCTATTGTGGTCAAAAACCAGATTACGGGTCAAGATGCACTTATTTCATTAGCGAGTCCAGCTAATCGTCAAGGTAGACAACTGGCAGATATTATTGCCGGTCATAGTTCATCAAATAGGGGCAGTATCGGGACTGCCATTGTCCGTGCCTTCGATTTGGCAGCGGCTTCGACTGGTCTTAGTGAACGGATTGCCCGTCAGAACTTTGAGGATGTGGCGGTCGTGCATACGACTGGTAACGACCATGCTGGCTATTATCCAGGTGCCACTTCCATCACCATAAAATTGGTCTTCAATCCTAAAACAGGTGCTATCTATGGTGCCCAGGCTGTAGGTCAAAAAGGGGTGGACAAGCGGATTGATATCTTGGCAACGGCTATCAAGGCTGGCTTGACCATCTTTGATTTGCCAGAATTAGAATTCACCTATGCACCACCATTTGGTTCTGCTAAGGATCCGGTTAATATGATTGGCTATGCAGCATCCAATTTGGCACAGGGTGTCAGCGACAACGTGCAATGGCATGAACTCAAAGACCAACTGGCTCAAGGAAAAGTTCTCTTGGATGTCCGCAATCCAGGTGAAGTGCTGGCTGGACGCTTCCCAGACGCCCTTCATATCCCATTGGATAGTTTGCGTGATCGTTTGGCTGAATTGGACAAAGATCAAGAATACATTGTCAGCTGCCACAGCGGTTTGCGTTCTTATATCGCAGAGCGTATTCTCAAACAAAATGGCTTTACCGTCTCAAACTTGGACGGAGCCTATTCCTTATACAATACAGTTAGACCTGAGGAGTTAATACATGATTAAAAATATGGATGTCAATGATTTACAAACAGAAGTAGAAGCAAAATCCATCAACCTAGTGGATGTTCGTGAAGTGGATGAATACGCGACTGGCCACTTACCAGGTGCCATCAACCTGCCACTTAGTCAGTTACTTGAACGATATGAGGAATTGTCTAAGAACAAAGTCTACCACATCATTTGCCAAATGGGCGGCCGTTCGGCCCAAGCCTGTGCCTTCTTGGACAGTGAGGGTTATGATGTGACCAACCTAGCTGGCGGAACTAGTGCTTGGGTGGGTTCGCTTGAAGAATAATGATGAAAGTCGGGAAACCGACTTTTTTGCCCGTTTGAATAGTATTTTATGGCTAAAAAATTGTAGACAAGTATGGTATAATAGATAGAATTATGTAGATTTTATGAGGAGAAATGCAATGAAAATTTCTGAAGAAGAAGTCCGGCATGTGGCTAAGTTATCCAAGTTAGCATTTTCGGATGAAGAAACAGCCAGTTTTGCGACAACTTTGTCAAAAATCGTGAACATGGTGGAACTCTTGAATGAAGTAGATACGACTGGAGTGCCCATTACGACAACCATGGCAGACCGCAAAACGGTGGTGCGTCCGGATGTGGCTGAAGAAGGTACGGACCGCGATCTATTATTTAAAAATGTACCGCAATCTGAAAACTACTATATCAAGGTGCCAGCAATCTTGGAAGATGGAGGAGATGCCTAATGTCATTTAACAACAAGACCATCGACCAGTTGCACGACCTTCTGGTTAAGAAAGAAATTTCGGTGACGGAGTTGACCAAGGCGACTCTTGAAGATGTCAAGTCTCGTGAAGAAGCAGTCGGCTCTTTTATCACTATTTCGGAAGAAGCTGCGCTGGCTCAAGCGCGTGCCCTGGATGAAAAAGGGGTGGATGCGGACAATGTTCTGTCTGGTATTCCACTGGCTGTCAAAGATAATATTTCAACCAAAGGGATTTTGACAACAGCTGCCTCAAAAATGCTCTACAATTATGAGCCGATCTTTGATGCGACTGCGGTGCAAAACTTATATGGTAAAGACATGATTGTCATCGGTAAGACCAACATGGACGAATTTGCCATGGGTGGTTCGGGTGAAACTTCCCACTTCGGACCGACCAAGAATGCCTGGGACCAATCCAAAGTTCCAGGTGGTTCATCCAGTGGTTCTGCTGCAGCAGTAGCTTCTGGTCAGGTTCGTTTGAGCTTGGGTTCAGATACAGGTGGTTCTATCCGCCAACCAGCTGCTTTTAACGGTATCGTTGGTCTCAAGCCAACTTACGGAACGGTTTCTCGTTTTGGTCTCATTGCTTTCGGTAGCTCTTTGGACCAAATCGGACCATTCTCTGCAACGGTTAAGGAAAATGCCCAGCTCCTCAATGTTATTGTATCTGAGGATAGCAAAGATGCAACTTCAGCACCTGTGCGTATTGCTGATTTTACTAGCAAAATTGGTCAAGACATCAAGGGCATGAAGATTGCTCTTCCTAAGGAATACTTGGGTGAGGGGATTGACCCTGAAGTCAAGGAAACGATTATTAATGCCGCTAAGCACTTTGAGAAACTAGGTGCGACCGTTGAGGAAGTCAGTCTTCCACACAGCAAGTATGGAGTAGCTGTTTACTACATTATCGCATCGTCTGAAGCGTCTTCTAACTTACAACGTTTTGACGGTATTCGCTATGGCTACCGTACTGAAAACTTCAACAACTTGGATGATATCTACGTGAACACGCGTAGTGAAGGCTTTGGTGAAGAAGTGAAACGCCGTATCATGCTGGGAACTTTCAGTTTGTCATCTGGATACTACGATGCTTACTTCAAGAAAGCTGGTCAAGTTCGGACCCTCATTATTCAAGATTTTGAGAAAGTCTTTGCAGACTATGACCTGATTTTAGGTCCTACTGCGCCAAGTGTTGCTTTTGATTTGGATTCGCTCAACCATGACCCAGTTGCCATGTACTTGGCGGACTTGCTGACCATTCCTGTGAACTTGGCAGGTTTACCAGGGATTTCGATTCCTGCTGGCTTTGCCCAAGGCCTACCAGTTGGTCTCCAATTGATTGGTCCAAAATACTCGGAAAGAGAAATTTACCAAGCCGCTGCGGCTTTTGAAGCGACAACGGACTATCATAACCAACAACCACTTATTTTTGGAGGGAAAGCCTAATGAACTTTGAAACGATTATCGGGATTGAAGTCCACGTTGAGCTCAATACCAATTCCAAAATCTTCTCCCCATCGGCTGCACATTTTGGCCAAGATCAGAATGCAAGTACCAATATCATCGACTGGTCTTTCCCGGGTGTCCTTCCGGTTATCAACAAGGGGGTTGTTGATGCGGGAATCAAGGCTGCTCTGGCTCTCAATATGGAGATTCACCAGAATATGCACTTTGACCGCAAGAACTATTTCTACCCTGACAATCCCAAGGCCTATCAAATTTCCCAGTTTGATGAGCCCATTGGGCATGATGGTTGGATCGATGTGACCTTGGAAGATGGCTCGACCAAACGTATTCGGATCGAGCGTGCTCACTTGGAAGAGGATGCGGGGAAAAACACCCATGGTACAGATGGTTATTCCTATGTTGACCTTAACCGTCAGGGAGTGCCATTGATTGAGATTGTATCGGAAGCAGACATGCGCTCACCAGAAGAAGCCTATGCTTACTTGACTGCTTTGAAAGAAATTATCCAGTACACAGGAATCTCCGATGTCAAGATGGAAGAGGGCTCTATGCGGGTCGATGCCAACATTTCTCTTCGTCCTTTTGGTCAGGAAAAATTTGGGACCAAGACAGAATTGAAAAACCTTAATTCCTTCTCCAATGTTCGTAAAGGGCTTGAGTATGAAGTGGAGCGTCAGGCTAAAATTCTGCGTTCAGGTGGTATTATTCGCCAAGAAACCCGTCGTTACGATGAGGCCAATAAGGCAACCATTCTCATGCGGGTGAAAGAAGGGGCGGCTGACTACCGTTACTTCCCAGAGCCAGATCTTCCACTCTATGAGATTGACGACGCTTGGATTGAAGAAGTGCGTGCAGAATTGCCGGCCTTTCCAGCGGAGCGTCGTGCCCGTTATATTGGGGAACTTGGTTTGTCAGCTTACGATGCCAACCAATTGACAACTACAAAAGCTCTTTCTGATTTCTTTGAAAAAGCTGTTGCAATCGGTGGGGATGCCAAGCAAGTTTCTAACTGGCTTCAAGGTGAAGTGGCTCAGTTCCTCAATGCGGAAAGTCAAACGATTGAAGAAATCAATTTGACACCAGAAAATTTGGTCGAAATGATTGCCATTATCGAAGATGGAACCATCTCTTCTAAGATTGCCAAAAAAGTCTTTGTCCATTTGGCGAAAAATGGGGGTTCAGCCCGTGAATACGTTGAAAAAGCAGGATTGGTTCAGATTTCGGATCCAGATGTGTTGATTCCAATTATCCATCAGGTCTTTGCGGACAATGAAGCAGCTGTAGCAGACTTCAAATCAGGCAAGCGGAATGCTGACAAGGCCTTTACTGGTTTCCTTATGAAAGCCACTAAGGGGCAGGCTAATCCACAAGTAGCCCAGCAATTATTGGCTCAAGAATTGCAGAAGTTGTTGGATTAAAAAACATAAAAGAAAAACAAGAGAAAAGCACTTAGAAATTTTCTAGGTGCTTTTCTCTTGTTTTTTATGCTCATTTCTCCAAGATTTTGGGGATTGCTCGTATTGGCGTTTGAAGGCGATAGAGTAATTGAATTGATTAGAATATCCGACCTCTCTGGCTATTTCATGTAAATGCAAGTTGGTACTTCGAAGCAGTTCACAAGATTTACTGAGACGGTATTGGATAAGAAATTGTTGGGGAGAGACGCTCAGCTCCTTTTTGAAGAGTCGGCTAAAATAGTGTTTATTGAGATTGCAGTGGTTGGCCATATCATCCACACTAATGAGATCTTGGTAATGGCGTTCAATAAAATTGACAGCTTCTCGAATATAGAGTTCCTTTATATCGTTGTGCTCGATATGGTGTTTTGTTGCAGAGGTTTCGATAAGAGCATTGATAAACAAATAAAGGTGAGAGATAATAAAGGAGCTGCGTTTGTTATGATGTTGTATCAAGGTATTCATTTCTTCAAAGACAGGGTTTTCCATGGCTGGAGCAGTCTGGGTAAAGATTGGTTGTGTTTTGCTGAGTCCGGCAGTTCGAAGAAAATGTTCGGTCTTTAGTCCGTCAAATTCAATCCACATATACGTCCAAGGGTCTTTTTCATCTGCTTCATAACTACAAATCAAATCTGGACAAATGAGAAATCCTTGGCCTTGGGATAGTTGGTAGGCCTTATCTTTTCCGGAAATGTAGAAGGTTCCCTTTCCAGCTGTGATGAAATGAAATAAGTAATGTTTTCTGGCTGCTGGACCGAAGGAATGCAAAGGCGAGCACTCTTCTCGTCCAAATTGGAGAGGGAAAAAGTCAATATAGGATTGGTTATCAAATAGGTAAAATTCTACTTTAGGTGCCATCTTTCTTCCCTTTTAAAAAATTTTTTGTAAGCACTTACTATTTTATCATAAATATATGGATATATGACATTTTATATGATAAAACCTACTTACTGTCACAAAATAATATAAGACAAGTCAAAAACAAACATTCAAATGTAAGCGTTATCTTGCTATACTGAGGTTATTAAACAAGGACTCCTACAAAGGGTAGAGGGTCTTAATCGAAACAAAAAAGGAGTCATTCTTATGTTCATGAAAAAGATGGGTGTAACAGTTGGTATGGCAGCTTCTCTGGTAGCCTTAGCTGCTTGTAGTTCAGGAACTAGTAAAACTTCAGATTCAGGAAGTTCGTCTGGAGAAACAAAAATTTCCTACGCAATCTGGGATTCTGGGCAAGAGCCTGGCATTCGTAAAATGGCAGACAAATTTGAAGAAGCTAATCCGAATATTAAGATCGATATTCAGGTTGTTTCCTGGGATGCTTATTGGACCATGCTAGAGGCTGGAGCTACTGGTGGATCACTACCGGATACTTTCTGGATGCACTCTAATGAAATCTATCGGTATGGTTCTAATGAGATGTTACTGGATTTAGGAAGCTATCTAGACAAGAGTAAAGATGTTGATTTAAGCAAATTCCCTCAAGGCTTGACCAGTATTTATAATATCAACGGCAAACAATATGCAGTACCAAAAGACTATGATACGATTGGTCTCTGGTATAACAAGACTATGTTTGATGAGGCTGGCTTAGCTTATCCAGATGCTAGTTGGGATTGGGCTAAATTAAAGGATGCAGCTAAGAAATTGACCAAGGCTGATGGCAGTCAATATGGTTTCCTTGCACCCTTAATCAACCAAGAAGGTTATTACAACTTTGTCTATCAAAACGAGGGAACAATCATCACGGATGATAAAAAATCTGGCTATGATGATCCAAAAACGGTAGAAGCTTTGGATTACTACACTAGCTTTGTGCGTGAAGGCCTGTCTCCAAAAGTAACTGAAGATAAGAAACGGGTTGAAACCCTGCAAAATGGGCAAGTGGCGATGGCTTTATTTGGTTCATGGAACTTGGCATCTTTCTCAGAAAACGACTACATTCGTGAGCACTTTGATGTGGCAGTTTTGCCAAAAGGCAAGAAACAATCTACGATCTTTAACGGTTTAGGGAATGCTATTTCAGCCAATACCAAACATCCTGACGAAGCTTGGAAATGGGTTGAGTTCTTAAGTTCCAAAGAAGGTCAAGAAATGCAAGCAGAGCTCGGTGTTGCTATTTCAGCTTATGAAGGCACTGCAGACACTTGGGTAAATTCCAACAAGAATTTTGCAATTAAGAATTTCATTGATATGGTTGATTATGCTCAAATTCGTCCGTATTCAGATGCCACTTCTAAATGGGAAGACAAGGCTTATGAACTCTTGAAACCAGCTTACTTGGGCGATGAAAAAGTTTCAGATGCAGCAGCAAAAACTGCTAAGATGATGAATGAAGAATTAACTACAGAAAAATAGCTACTAGGATGACACAGGAGGAGAGAAAAACTCCTCCTGTTTTGCTACTAAAGGAGGGCCGTATGCACGAGAAAAAGAAAAGAAATGAGGCTATGTGGGGTCTAGGAATGGTAGCGCCTACTATTATTGGTCTCCTAGTCTTGAATATCATTCCTATTTTCCAAACCCTTAAGATGAGCTTTTATCGTAGCAGCGACTTTGGGAAAGGCGATATTTTTGTCGGTCTAAGCAATTATCAAAAAATGTTTGCTGATGAGCAAGTTTGGCAAGCGACTTGGAATACTCTGAAATATACTCTTCTGGTTGTCCCTACAACGGTTGTGTTAGCTATACTATTGGCTGTTTTGTTGAATTCTAATATAAAAGGCAAACACCTCTATCGAACCATTTATTTTTTGCCCATGGTTGCTGCACCGGCTGCGGTTACTATGGTGTGGAAGTGGCTCTACAATACAGACTTTGGTCTCATCAATCATTTTTTAGGTCAATTTGGAATTGGAAAAATTAATTGGATTGAAGACCCCAATGTTGCGATTTTTTCGATTGCAGCTATTGGGATTTGGAGTACGGTAGGCTATTCGATGATTCTGATTTTGGCAGGCTTGCAAGAAATCCCGACGGATTATTATGAAGCAGCGAAAATCGATGGGGCTAGTTCGATCAAGCAGTTTTTCTCCATTACCTTGCCCATGGTATCGCCAACACTTTTCTTTGTAGTGGTGACTAGTGTAATCCAAGCCATGCAAGTTTTTGATGCGATTTATATGATGGAGGGGGTCACCAGTCCTGCTTATCAAAAAACAGTCTCTCTGGTTTATCTTTTCTATAACAATTCCTTCAAATACTCAGACAAGGGCTATGGATCTACCATTATCATGTTACTGTTGCTGATGATTTTAGTGATTACAGCTGCTCAAATGAAAATCCAGAAGAAATGGGTTCACTACAATTAGAGGAGAAGAAGATGAAAGAAAAAAGATTTTTAGCGGGTATAGGAATCCATATTTTCCTCGTTCTAGTGGCATTGGGAATGATTATTCCCTTTATCTGGATGGTCTTAACCTCATTCAAGACGGTAACAGAGTCCACACAAATGAATCCTTTCCATATTTTTCCAAATCAGTGGCAGGTAAAAAATTATACAGAGGTGATTCGTTCCAACAACTTTGTCCTTTTGTACTTTAATACCATTATGATGATGCTGTGGCGGATTGTCAGCTCTGTTCTATTCAGTGCCATGGCGGCCTATGCTTTTGCTCGCTTACGGTTTCCAGGGAAAAATTTCTTGTTTGGCTTAGTCCTATTTCAAATGATGGTACCGCCTCAGTTATTCGTTATTCCTCAATATTTGATGATCAATGACATGGGGATGCGCAATTCAATTTTTGCCTTGGTCTTTCCAGGTTTGGTCTCTGCTTTTGGAACCTTTTTGCTACGACAATTTTTTGCAGGTTTGCCAAAAGAATTAGAGGAAGCTGCAGAATTGGATGGCTGTAACATCGGGCAAACATTTTTCAAAGTCATGTTGCCTTTGGCTAAATCAGGTTTGATTGCCCTAGGGATTTTCACAGCTCTCTTTGCCTTTAAGGATTTGCTTTGGCCCCTGGTTGTCAATTCCGAAGCAGATGCGGCAACCCTTTCCAGTGCCTTGTCTAAAATTCAGGGGGCTTATGCGGTCAATTATCCACAACTGATGGCTGCAAGTGTTCTGGCCATTTGGCCAATGGTGGTCATTTATATTCTATTCCAAAAACAATTTGTTCAAGGAATTGCAACATCAGGTGGCAAGTTATAGGAGGTTAGTATGGGAATTATTTTTAAGGAAGAGACAAGAGAGTTTCATCTCTTTAATCAGCACTTGAGTTATGTCTTGTGCGTCTTGCCCAACGGGCATATCGGGAATCTTTATTTCGGAAAACGTGTCAATCCAAAAGAATCCTATAACTACTTACTGGAAATGGGTAGTCGTCCGCTTACCTCGTATGTTTTTGAGGATGATATGACCTTCTCACTTCAACACACCAGACAGGAATATGCCTGTTATGGTACGGGGGATTTTGCCCAGCCAGCTTTTATGATTAAACAGCAGGATGGAAGTTGTCTGTCTCATTTTACCTTTGATTCGTTCAGGATTTTTTCTGGCAAGGAAAGCTTGAATGGCTTGCCTGCAACCTATGTAGAGGCTGAGGATGAAGCGACTTCGCTTGAAATCACCTTGCTCGATCGAGTGACAGAGACGCGCTTGTATTTGCTTTATACCATTTATGAGGAGCGTTCTGTTGTGACACGGAGTGCGCGTTTTGAGCAAGAGGGGAACCAATCTCTTGTTGTGACACGTGCTTTATCCATGAATCTTGATTTGCCGGATATGGACTATGAATGGCTTCATTTGGATGGTGCCTGGAGTAGGGAGCGTCATGTAGAAACCAGTCGCTTACACCAAGGCGTTCAGTCTGTTTATAGTTTGAAGGGTGCTAGTAGTGCAGAGCACAATCCTTTTATTGCTTTGAAGCGTCCAGGTGCAGATGAACACCAGGGCGAGGTTTTAGGATTTTCTCTGGTTTACAGTGGGAATTTTCTAGCTCAAGTGGATGTATCCCCTTATCATCAGACACGAGTCAGCATGGGGATTCATCCAGAGCGCTTTGAATGGACTTTAGAAAAAGGAGACAGCTTCCAAACACCAGAAGTGGTGATGGTTTATAGTGACGCTGGTCTGAATCAGATGAGCCAAACCTATCATTCTCTCTATCAAAAACGCTTGGCTAGAGGGATGTGGCGGGATAAGGAGCGACCTATTTTACTTAATAACTGGGAGGCTATGACCTTTGATTTTGATGAAGAACGAATCTTGACGCTGGCTAGTAAGGCGGCAGATGTCGGAGTGGAACTCTTTGTCATGGATGATGGCTGGTTTGGTAAGCGAAATCATGACCGAGCAGGTCTGGGAGATTGGACTGTCAATCGGGAAAAATTACCCCAAGGTCTGACAGGCATTATTGAGAAAGTTCATGCTATGGGCATGCGCTTTGGTTTATGGATAGAACCAGAGATGGTCAATAAGGATAGCGATTTGTACCGAAAGCATCCGGATTGGATTTTCCATCATCCAAGGCGTAGTCAATCGCATGGCAGACACCAGTTTACCCTTGATTTTTCAAGAGAAGAAGTCTATCAAAATATCTACCAACAATTGCGCCGTTTATTGAGTGAACAGGACATTGACTATATCAAGTGGGACATGAACCGCTATATGACAGAGGTCTTCAGCCTGACACAAGCAAGTCAGCATCAAGGGGAAATATTCCACCGCTATATCCTTAATGTCTACCGTTTGTATGAACAATTGACGACAGAATTTCCGCATATTCTTTTTGAATCCTGTTCCAGTGGGGGTGCGCGTTTTGATCCAGGTATGCTTCATTATGCACCACAAACCTGGACCAGTGATGACACGGATGCTTTTGAGCGTATTGCTATCCAATATGGAACTTCGATGGTCTACCCCTTGTCTGCTATGGGAAGCCATATTTCAGAGGTCCCTAACCAGCAAGTGCACCGTATAACGCCCCTATCCACGCGGGCGAATGTTGCTTATTTTGGAGCATTTGGCTATGAACTAGATTTATCCGAGTTGACTGAGAAAGAGTTGGAAGAGGTCAAAGAGCAAATTGCCTTTTATAAAGAAGCTCGTACAAGTTTCCAATATGGAACGTTTAGTCGATTGCTTAGTCCTTTCGAGGGAAACTATACTGCCTGGCAGGTGGTTTCGCAAGATCAAAAAGAAGTCTTTGTCGGTGTTTACCGAGGACTCTTGCGCGTGAATGAGGGCAACTATCGCCTCTATCTAAGAGGATTGGAAAGGGATACTTTTTATCGTCTAGATGGCGATAAAGTCTATTCAGGAGCCTCACTCATGCATGCAGGTTTACCACTTTCGACCGAGGATTTTGACGCAGGAACTAGGGATTTTACGTCAAAACTCTATCGCTTGGAAAAAATAGAGTCATATGAATGAATCTTGATTGGTTGTTACTATCGGCAGGTCATACTCCAATTAAGAGGAATGTATTTCCTTTTATTTCCAAGTTTAATATGTTTTTAATCTATTTTAGTTCGAACGTTCTCTATTCGTTTGGATATGGTTAGAAAGCAATCTTTTCAAAAACAATAAAAACTTCTAAGGCGACCAATAGATGGATTTGGCTTTAGAAGTTTTTTTAGGCTCTATAATTTCTGTAGTGGGTAAGACCACTATGGAGGTTATGGAGCCTTTTTGAGTGTATACAAAAAGTCCCATATGACCTATAATGAAAAGCGACAAAACCATCATTTTAGAAAGACTCATATGGAACAATTTGATTTTATCACAAACTTACTTGGAATAAAAGACCCTAATATCACCATTTCAGATTATGTGGACGCTGGAACTCATAAAGAAGTCATCGCTAAACTTGACTATCCGGCTCCTAAATGCCACAACTGTCATGGTCAGATGGCTAAATATGACCTCCAAAAAGAATCTAAAATCCCCTATCTGGAATGTGCTGGATATAAGACCTTAATTCGTTTAAGGAAACGTCGTTTTCGTTGTCAGGATTGCGGAAAAATAGCTGTCGCAGAAACTACTCTGGTCAAGAAGAATCATCAAATACCAGCTATTGTTAGCCAGAAGATTGCTCAAAAGCTGATTGAGAAAGCTTCTATGACAGACATCGCTGAATGCTTGGCCGTATCCACTTCAACAGTCATTCGCAAACTCAAGGAGTTCCAATTCAAGACTGACCTAACTTGGCTCCCAGCTCACATGAGCTGGGATGAATATAGTTTCAAGAAGGGCAAAATGAGCTTCATCGCACAAGATTTTGACTCGCTTACTATCTTAGCTATTCTAGATGGACGAACACAAACGACCATTCGCAATCACTTCCTCCGCTATTCCAGACAGGTGAGAAACCGAGTCAAAGTCATCACTATGGACATGTTTAGTCCTTACTACGATATCGCTAAAAAATTATTTCCAAACGCTAAAATTGTCCTCGATCGCTTTCATATCGTCCAACATATGAGTCGGGCCATGAACCATCTGCGCATCCAAATCATGAAGCAGTTTGACAGAAAATCTCATGAATACAAGGCGCTAAAAAGCTACTGGAAACTCATTCAACAGGATAGCCGTAAACTCAGCGATAAACGCTTTTATCGCCCTACTTTTCGGATGCATTTAACCAACAAAGAGATTCTTAAAAAACTACTTTCTTACTCGCAGGAACTTCGAGAACACTATGAACTTTACCAACTATTGCTTTTTCATTTTCAAAAGAAGCAAGCTGAACATTTCTTTGACCTCATTGAGGAGCTGCTTCCCAGCGTAAATCCCATCTTTCAAACTATTTTTAAAACCTTTTTGAAGGATAAGGACAAGATCATTAACGCATTAGAACTCCCCTATTCAAACGCCAAACTAGACGCTACTAACAACCTCATCAAAGTCATTAAGCGTAATGCCTTTGGTTTCCGGAACTTTGACAACTTTAAATTAAGAATTCTCATCGCTTTGAACATCAAAAAGAAGAGAACCAAGTTGGTCCTCTCCAGGTTATGACTTTTCAGCAACCCACTACAGTTGACAAAGAGCCTTTTTTTATATGTTTTGTTCAAGTGACCGTTTTGATCCTTTTTAAATACTATTTCCTGAGAGAAGGGCGATGGGCAAGATATAGTCTTTTTGCGTCTTTTCACCCTCTATTTTTTTAAGTAAGACCTCAACTGTAAGACTGGCAATTTCTTTTAGAGGTTGTTTAATGGTTGTCAGTTGGGGATAGTAATTCTCCACAAAGGTTGTACCATCATAACCGATAATCTTGATGTCTTCAGGAATTTGAAAACCAAGTTGGTTGGCTGTTTTGATGGTCAAAATAGCTGTTAAATCATCGGATACAAAAATTCCATCGGGCTGGTAATTGGAGATGATGGATTTGATTTCCATTTCGCGACGCATGATAGACAGATTGTTTGGAACACGGACAACTTGGGAAGGAAAGTTCTTCATCTGGTAGGAGAAGCCCAATTGACGCAAACCAGTCGGAGAGTCAGAATCATCCTTACCAGTAATCATAATGATATTTTTGCAGCCATGTTTTTGTAGGGTGGAAGCAGCCAATTTTCCTCCCTCAAAGTTATCTGAAGAAATAATTGGAATATTTGGGGCTAAGTTTCGGTCAAAGGCAATAATAGGAGCTTCTACTTTTTCATAGTCATCAATACCTAGGTTGTGACTGGAGGAGATGATACCATCCACTTGGTTGGCAGAGAGCATCTCCAAGTATTCTCTTTCCTTGATAGGATTGCTTTCACTGTTGCAAATAATGGTTTTGTAACCACGTTCAAACAGTTCAATTTCCAGATGTTCAATCAACTCTGCATAGAAAATATTTGAAATATTAGGGAAAATAAGGCCGATTAGTTTGGCTGATTTTCCTTGTAGACTACGTGCTAGATTGTTGGGCTTGTAAGCTAACTGACGCATAGCCGACTCTACCTTGTCAATTGTCTTTTGGGAAAGGTAGCCTTTTTTATTGATGACTCGGGAAACAGTTGTTGGGCTGACTCCAGCTAATTCTGCGACGTCTGTTAATTTCGCTACCATATTAGTTTAACTCAAAGTACTGACCATCCACTTGTCCAGTAAGAACATGGATACCACTTTGTCCTTCTTCAGGGAAGATGCGGCTGGTAAATACTTTTTCTCCTTTATTAATAAAAATTTCCACGACGGATTTATCAACAAAAATCCGAGCGGTCGTCTCTTTGGCATCGATTGAGCATTCACGGATTGTGCCAAAGTCGGTAGCAAAGGGTAGCCCAGCTTTACTGCGATCCAAGCGAACCTTGCCGACATTGGTATCAATGGTTAACTTTAATCCATTGCCTTTCTGATCGGCAAATAGTAGAAGTTGGCTAACTTGATTTGCAGGGAAATGCAAGTCTAATTCATAGGTATTGTTGGTTGCGTCTTTATCAGCAAATGCTTCTTGGCTAGAGCGAAGAGAAGTGATAGCTTCAACAGGATATTGATAAAGCTTTCCATCTTTGATAGACAATTCTTTAACCAAGCTCATAGCACCTTGGTAATCAAAGTCATCGGTTGGATATTCCACATCTGGAAGACCAATCCAGCTGACAATCAGGCTGCGTCCATCTGGAGCATTAAACCCTTGCGTGGCATAGGCTTCAAATCCATAATCGAGGTTGAGGATTTCTGAAGGGGAGACTAATTCAGGTTTTTCTGTGTCAAACGATTGACAGATTTTATAAGTATTGGGATAAATGTTACCATAGTTTAACTCGGATTTGTCCAAACCTTGTGGGCTATATAAGAGAACTGGTCGATTATTTACAAAAACTAAGTTAGGACATTCGATCATATACTCTGAACCGGTTCCGCCAAATTCCAAATCTCCTACCAAGACCCAGTTCTTCACATCGTTATCGACGGCTTTATAAAGTTTGATAAAGCCTTTTTTATCAAGAGATTGGGCCCCAACAATGGCGTAGAATTGTCCTTCATAATCAAAGATTTGTGGGTCACGGAAATGTTCTGTAACATCTTTTGGTTGCTGAATAAGGACTTGGTCGAATTTTTCAATTTTACCGTCTTTGTCCATCCAAGCACCAATTTGCAAGGGATCGCGGACCCAGTTTTCATCTCGGACATTGCCTGTGTAGAATAAAAAAAGTTTGCCGTCGACTTCGTAGGCAGATCCAGAGTAGGCTCCGTGGCTATCGTGAGCATGGTCTGGAAGCAAACGAGTCTCAGTTTCGGTGAAATGGACTAGATCCTCAGATTCTGTATGCACCCATTGCTTCAAACCGTGACCGGGGCCAAAAGGCCAATTTTGATAAAAGAGACTGAATTTCCCATTGAAGTAGGAAAATCCATTTGGGTCATTTAAGAGACCGGTTTTGGGCTCAATATGATAAGTAGTATGCCATGGGGATTTGGCTACATTTTCCTTGATTTGCTTGATTTCCTCGTCGGTCCAGTCAGCATAAGCCCGGTAACGTATTTCTTGAGCGATTGGCATAAGGTTCTCCCGTTCATAGTATTCTCACTATATATAGTAAACGTTTTCGTTTGAAAAATCAATGGTTTACCATAAAAAATAAAAAATTCTGCAAAACGTTTGACATAAAAATAAAAAATGATATAATGAAAACATAGAAAGTACTGAAAACACTTTCAAAGAAAAATATTTAAGGAGATTTTGCAAATGACGAATACTGAAATTGCAAAGAAAGTCATCGATGCCCTTGGTGGAGTTGAGAATGTCAATAGCGTAGCTCACTGTGCGACTCGCCTTCGTGTCATGGTAAAAGATGAATCAATTATCGATAAGGAAACTGTTGAAGATATTGAAAAAGTACAGGGTGCTTTCTTCAACTCTGGTCAATACCAAATTATTTTTGGTACTGGTACTGTTAACAAAATTTATGATGAAGTGGTAGCACTTGGTTTGCCAACTTCTACTAAAGCTGAAATGAAGGCTGAGGCTGCGAAACAAGGAAACTTCTTCCAACGCGCTATCCGTACATTCGGTGATGTCTTTGTTCCAATCATTCCTGCGATTGTAGCAACTGGTCTCTTTATGGGTCTTCGTGGTCTTCTGGCTGCGGTTGGCTATGAGTTGCCAGGGGATCTTCTTGTTTATTCACAAATCTTAACTGATACAGCCTTTATCGTCTTGCCAGCTTTGGTAGTATGGTCAACCTTCCGTGTCTTTGGAGGAAACCAAACCATCGGTATCGTTCTCGGTATGATGCTGATTGCTGGTCAATTGCCAAATGCGTGGGCAGTAGCTTCTGGAGCGGATGTTAATCCAACTATTTTCTTTGGTTTCATCCCTGTTGTGGGCTTGCAAGGTTCAGTTTTACCAGCCTTTATCATTGGTTTGATTGGTGCACACTTCGAGAAAGCTGTCCGTAAAGTGGTTCCCGAAGTCCTTGACCTCTTGGTAACACCATTTGTAACACTTTTCGTAATGTCTATCCTTGGTCTCTTTGTCATTGGTCCAGTTTTCCACGTTGTTGAAGAGTATATCTTGGCAGGGACACAAGCTATCTTACACTTACCATTTGGTTTGGGTGGACTTCTTATCGGTGGTGTTCACCAAGTTATCGTCGTATCAGGTGTTCATCATATCTTCAACTTCCTTGAAGCACAATTGGTTGCCAACACTGGTGCTAACCCATTCAACGCCATTATCACTGCTGCGATGACGGCACAAGGTGCAGCAACGGTTGCCGTTGGTGTGAAAACGAAGAATCCTAAATTAAAAGCTCTTGCTTTCCCAGCTGCCCTTTCAGCTTTCTTGGGTATTACTGAGCCAGCTATCTTCGGTGTCAACTTGCGCTTCCGTAAACCATTTGTCCTTTCATTGATTGCTGGTGCTATCGGTGGTGCCTTTGCATCCATCCTCGGTCTTGCTGGTACAGGTATGGGTGTGACCATTATTCCTGGTTTGACTCTTTACGCAGGTAATGGTCAATTGATTCAATATATCCTTATGGTTGGCGTATCCTTCGCACTTGGTTTTGCTCTTACCTATATGTTTGGTTTTGAAGATGAGGTGACAACAAAGGAAGATGATGAACTTACCCGTACATTGGCAAAAACCACTATTGTGGGCGCAGCTGCTACTGCTTATGCTGATTCAAAAGAAAAGAGAACAACTCCGTTGGTTGAAGTAGCAGAAGAAGTTCTTCTATCCCCACTTTCAGGTGAGGTTGTTGCTCTTGAAGCTGTCAACGATCCAGTCTTCTCATCTGGAGCAATGGGGAAAGGTCTTGCCATCAAACCATCTGAAGGAACTGTTTATGCCCCTGCAGATGCAGAAGTTACCATTGCATTTGAAACAGGTCATGCTTATGGCTTGAAAACAGCATCTGGTGCCGAATTGTTAATTCACATCGGTATTGATACAGTAACGATGAACGGTAACGGTTTTGAAAAATTGGTTGTCGCAGGCGACAAGGTAACAGCTGGTACACCGCTTGCTAGATTTGATGCAGTCAAAATTGCTGAAGCAGGTTTGGATGACACGACTATGGTGATCCTAACCAACACAGGTGACTTCACAACTGTTGATGCCTTGGCTCAAGGAATGATTGCACATGGTGCTGATTTTCTTAAAGTTGTAAAATAATTGAAAAAAAAGAGAAGAAAGAGGCAATTTGCCTTTTTCTTCTCTTTTAGTCTATGCTATAATGGAATAAATAATTGACTAAAGAGAGGTCCAATATGACAAAATTATACGGTAGCTTAGAAGCTGGCGGAACAAAGTTTATCTGTGCAGTTGGCAACGAAGACTTTGAAGTGATTGAAAAAGTTCAATTTCCAACAAATACGCCAGCTGAGACCATTGAAGAAACGGTTGCTTTTTTCAAAAAGTTTGAGCAGGACTTGACAGGGATTGCCATTGGTTCTTTTGGTCCTATTGATATTGATTTGGATTCGCCTACTTATGGTTACATTACATCAACACCTAAGCCAAATTGGTCCAATGTGGACTTGTTAGGGCAAATTGCCCAAGAATTTAATATCCCATTCTATTTCACGACAGATGTCAATAGCTCAGCTTTTGGGGAAGCAATGGTCCGTGAAGGTGTAGATAGTTTGGTTTACTACACTATTGGTACTGGTATCGGTGCTGGGGCTATCCAGCGTGGTGAATTTGTCGGAGGAACTGGTCATACAGAAGCGGGGCATACCTATGTTGCCTTGCATCCCTATGATATCGAGCATGGCTTTACAGGAGTTTGTCCTTTTCACAAGGGTTGTTTGGAAGGACTGGCTTCGGGTCCATCACTCGAAGCTAGGACTGGTATCCGTGGAGAGTTGATCGAAGCTGATTCTGAAGTGTGGGATGTTCAGGCTTATTATATCGCTCAAGCGGCTATTCAGGCGACCCTTCTTTATCGTCCACAAGTCATCGTTTTTGGTGGCGGTGTGATGGCACAAGAGCACATGGTCAAACGCGTTCATGAGACCTTTGAAACTTTGATGAATGGCTATGTTCCTGTTCCAGATTTGGCGGATTACATCGTGACTCCAGCGGTAGCGGAAAATGGTTCTGCAACCCTTGGAAACTTTGCTTTGGCGAAACAAATTTCGCAATAAGAGAAATCCTTTGGATAAAAATTCCATTCGCAAATAAAAATGAGTAAGACCCGCTTCTATATTTAGAGGCTGTTCTTGCTCTTTTTTTTCTCTCTAGAAAGTTTGTTTGGTGGCAGACAAGGGCGAGTAAGTCCCAAAAGCCAATGAAAAACTTTTAGCTCCGTCCTCTTTTTTATCTAGAAAATAAAAGAAATTTTTGATATGATAACCCTAAGTAAGTCAAAAAGGAGCACAATATGGCACAACCACTATTTTTACAATCTGTGATGCAAGAAAAAATCTGGGGGGGGGATCGTCTCCATAGCGTATTTGGTTATGAAATTCCAAGTCAGACAACGGGTGAATATTGGGCAATTTCTGCCCATCCCAATGGTGTGTCGGTGGCTGAAAATGGCCCCTATGCAGGTATGCCCTTGGATCAGCTCTATGCTCAAGAACGACAACTCTTTGGCAATCGCAAAGAGTCGGTTTTTCCTCTTTTAACCAAAATATTAGATGCGGATGACTGGCTCAGTGTTCAGGTTCACCCAGATGATGCTTATGGTCTTAAGCACGAAGGTGAACTTGGGAAGACAGAATGCTGGTATATCATTGCGGCGGAACAAGGTGCTGAAATCATTTACGGGCATAAAGCAGAGTCCAAAGAGCAGTTGCGTCAGATGATTGAGGAGGGGAATTGGGAGGAACTTCTGACCCATGTGCCCGTCAAGTCTGGGGACTTTTTCTATGTTCCTAGTGGCACCATGCATGCCATTGGTAAGGGGATTATGATTTTGGAAACCCAGCAATCCAGTGACACCACCTACCGCGTCTATGATTTTGACAGAAAAGATGATGCAGGAAATTTGCGGGATCTCCATATTGAGCAATCTGTTGATGTAATGAGCATTGGTCCAGTTGCCAATAGTCATCCAGATACCCTGGAATTAGCAGCTGCTACTTTAACAACCTATGTCAGCAACGAATTCTTTACAGTCTATAAATGGTCTATTCATGGCGAATTGGAGATGAAAAAATCAGCAGATTATTACTTGGTTTCCGTCCTGGAGGGACAAGGGAAAATAAGAGTTGATGATCAAGAACACGAATTAAAAAAAGGTAGTCATTTTATTTTGACCAGTGATTGTAGTGAATGGACTTTTAGCGGAGAGATGGAAATGATTGTGAGTCACCCATAAGTGTCACGCCAAACGCATGAAGAAAATTTCGTTTTCAGAAATCGAAAATCATAATGACAAAATCAATCAAAGTAGTACACTATAGATAGAGGTGACTAGTATGATTGATTTTATTGTTTCTATTGATGCGCATAGTGATGAATTAGATGGACGTCAGTGCTGGAAAATTCGTTACCCTTTATCCACTATCCTATTTCTAGTCTTCGTTTGCCAACTGGCTGGTATTGAAACCTGGAAGGAGATGGAAGATTTTATTGAAATGAATGAGGGACTTTTAGGAGACTATGTGGATTTAAGTGTTGGCTGTCCATCTCATGACACCCTAGAGCGAGTTATGAGTATGGTTAATCCACAATTTTTGAGCGACCTAAAAGTTGAGTTTGAACAATCTGCCGATTGTCTATCCGTAGAGTGATTAATAGCTATTGATGGTAAAACCATGCGAGGAAACGGCAATAAGCACCAACAGCCTAATCACATCGTAACGGCTTATGATGGCTCTCATCAGATTAGTATAGGGCAGGTTTGCGTTGATGAAAAGAGTAATGAGATCACGGCGATTCCCCGCCTTCTAAGGATGATTGATATTCGAAAAGGGATTGTCACGATTGACGCTATGGGGACTCAGACAGAAATTGTAGATGAGATTATCAAAGGTAAGGGGAACTACTGCCTTGCGGTCAAAGGGAATCAGGGGACTTTATTTGAGGACATCTCCCTCTATTTTAGTGATGTCCAATTGCTTGAAAGACTGATGAAGAAGAGGCAACACTACCAAACGGTGGAGAAAGCTCGGAGTCAAATTGAAATTCGAGAATACTGGGTCTCTTACGATGTGAAATGGTTGTCAGACAGGCATCCTCATTGGCAGAAACTGAGTGGTATTGGTATGACTAAGAATACTATTGACAGGGATGGTGTTCTGACAGTGGAAGTTCGCTACTTTATTATCAGTTTTAAAAAGGATGTTGAAACATTTGCCTCTTGTGTCAGAGGACATTGGTCAGTAGAAAGCATGCACTGGTTACTAGATGTTGTTTACCGAGAAGACCACAACCAGACCTTAGACAAGCGAGCAGCCTTCAATCTAAACGCCATTCGAAAATTGTGTCTTTATTTCTTGAAGGTTATTCAATTTCCTAAGAAGGATCTCAGTTATCGCAGAAAACAACGCTATATTTCTGTCCATTTGAATGATTATTTACCACAGTTATTTGGAAAGTAGGGACCAATTAATGATCAAACGAACTTTCTACCTTCTTAAAAATCGTTTCTAGGCACAAAAAGGTTAAGAGAAACTTTTTGTGCGTACGGCGTGGTTTCAGTTGACGCTGTGTTGATTAAAATGGTAAAATAGAAATAAATGAAAGTTGGAAGAAAAATGAAAAAGACTATAAGAACTATCTCTATTGCAATGTTAGGGACAATGTTATTTAGTACTGCCAGTCCAGTTTTAGCTAATACAAGTCAGACTGCGATTAACCAAGCTGAAGCTGAGGTTCTAACAGCTCAAGAAGCTGTTAGAAAAGCTGAAGATAGTGTTATTACGGCAACTAATAATTTGGCTTCTGCAGAAGTTAGATATGATACTGCAAAATCAAATTTAAGCAAGGCTCAAAATGATTTAAGTAGTTATCCAATTTTTACTTTGACAGAGGAGTATATAAATACTTTAAAATCCTATAAAACTAGCTACGATAATGCTTTAAAAAGTCAATTGGCTGGAATGGCTGATTCTTTAATAGCATTGAATCAGTATACTCCTAATCCAAACGATAACTATGTGGTTGATTTGAACAACTTAAGTAATGACCATAAGTTAGAATTGTCTTTTTTTGCTCAAACAGTTGAGAATCAAATTCGAACTCAGTTTGGTTTGCCTGAAACTTTAGTTACTCAAAGTGCAATTAATTTTTCATCAGATATTTCAAGAGCTTACCTCGATTCTCGCTATCCTACTTATAATAAGCATTATGCTACAGCAATTAATTCTATTTCAAAGACTTGGGGGCTGTATAGTATAGACTCTGAAGTCAATCAATTCTATGAAAGTAAGTCTTCTTACTTCAATCGATATCCTATAACTATGTCAGGTCTTAAGCATGTAATTTATGATACTTACGTTGGTTTTCTTTTTCCTAAAGACGAATGGCTTCATCATGCTTTAAGTGTAACCGGTTTATATGATAATGGTTCTACTTCTTATTTAGCTTTAAGCTTTTCAGGATATGATAATTTGCTTAACGTTCATAAAATTTCAGTTAGATCTAATTTAATTTTACCTGGTAGCAATTTTGATACTGTAGCATTTCAGAATCAAAATACAGATGAGCTTCTTGTCTCTAAAGTAAGTGAAGCACAAACGGAATTTGGAAGTGTTCAGGTAATTTATAAAACTAGATTGACTGAAAAATCTACTGCTGATGCTACACTTTCGAGAGCTAAAGCTGCTTTGGCTGAAGCACAAAAATCATTGGATGATTTGAAAAAAGAACAAGGAAGTAGTTCATCATCTAGTACGAATAAACAAAAACCTTCTTCAAGTGCTTCTTACGTGGGTGCAACGACAGTTGGTAAGAAAGATGATTCACTTTTGGCAGTCTACCGTATGTATAACCCTGGTTTGAAGGTCCATCTGTACACGACTGATTCAATTGAGTATGATATACTTGCTACTCGTGGATGGCAACAGGAAGGTGAATCTTGGAAAACTACGAAAAGTGGTGTACCAGTTTATCGTATGTATAATCCTGGTTTGAAAGTTCATCTGTATACTAAAGATGTTAATGAATACCAAATTCTATCTACTCATGGATGGCAAAAAGAAGGTATCAGCTATCGTTCAGAAGGAACTGTAAAGATTTACCGTATGTATAATCCAGATTTAAAAAAACATCTTTATACAAAGGATGCAAATGAATATAAAGTTCTTGCGACACGTGGATGGAATCAAGAGGGAGTTGCTTGGAACTCTAAATAAACAATAAATGGTTTTCAACAAAAAGTTGAAAGTCACATAATACAGAAAGGCTGACGACTCAATGCCAGCCTTTCAAAGTATGGCTCTTTGTCAACTGTAGTGGGTTGCTGAAAAGTCATAATCTGGAGAGGACCAAATTTGGAACCCACTGAAAAAGTAAACTCTACAGTTTAATTAAAATGAAAAAAGAGGAATCTATCACCTACTTGGTAGATTCCTTTTTGGTTTGGCTCTATTTTGAGTTTATTAGAGTCATAATCCTTTTCATATTAAACACAAATATGTTTGTAGCCGCTTGTAATTCCATGTTGAAAAGACCTGATGCTCTGGCAACATCAAGACCATGTCTGTGTTTAAGCTCCGCATTTTTGGCTTCTATCTTGTAGAGTTGTTTCGCCTTTTCTTTAAAATAGGACGTAACCGCCCAATAACAAGGTATATTGAAAAGGCTCCAAAGTCCTGTCGACTCTGGAACCTTTTTCTATTTACACGCTCTTTTAATTTTTTCCTTCCATGGCAAATAAGCCTCTAGCACCTCTTTTTTTGCGAGCGTCTCCTCGTTAGGTAAGTGTTCTAGAAGATAGGTCATATATTTCTCTGCATCAAGGCCGTGTCGTTTAGCAGTTTCCAAAAGACTCAGAATGATAGCTGTCGACTTGGCTCCCTCAAAACTTTGGGAGAATAACCAATTTTTACGACCCATCACTAAGGTCTTCATTGCCCTTTCAGCCATATTATTAGACAAGACTAAGTCACCGTCCGAGAGAACGGTTCGGAAAGTGGCTTCGTAGTTGAGGCTATACTCTATTGCATTGCCCAATTTGGAGCCTGGCAAAACAGATTGCTCACGACACCAGTCAAAGAACTCGTCCATTAAGGGAGCCAACTCTGTCTGGCGTTTATGCAGTCGCTCCTCGCTAGACAAGTCAGCCCAGCCGCTCTCCAAGGCAAACAGGCGGTCGCAATAGGCTAAGCCCATGGCTCCTAAAGAAGTCTTGTCTGTCTTCTTAGGAGTCGCCTCAAAGAACTTCCGTCTGACGTGAGCCCAACAACCAACCAGCTGAGCCTTGTCTAACTGCCTATAAGCACTCCACATATCACAATGTACATAACCCACATAATCTCCAAGAAATTCCTCCACAACTAATCCACTCCGTCGTTTGTCATGGTGATAGAGGTTCTCATGCTTCCCAGACAAGAAGGTCCAGTAGAAGGTCAATTGGCTATCATTTTCCAAGACCTTGTAGGAGGTTTCGTCCGCATGGAGAATAGGCTGCTCCAACAATTTTTCGTGCAACAGGTTATAAATCGGCTCGAAATAATACTGACTAGACTTGATATGCCAGTTGGCTATTTCCTTCCGACTGATGGGCAGGCCAAGCTTGTTCCAATAATCTTCCTGACGGTAATTGGGCACCTTAAGATTGAACTTCTGGTGAATGGTGTGGGCGATGATAGAGGCCGAGCCCAATCTATGTGCCAAAGGTGCCTTAGGAACAGGAGCCTTGATAATCTTATCGCTCAGATTCTTCTGACTACATGCCTGACACTTGTATGCGTGTTGAACATGGTCAATCCGCTTTAATTGTGCGGGAATGAAGACCAACTCTTGTCGTTGAACAGTAGAACCAATCTCTTTCAACTGATCATGACAGTCTGGACAAGTGCAGTCTCCGCCCTGCAATTCGTGATGAACAATCTCTGGAGTGAACTGACTAAAAATAGCCTGACGAACCCCCTTGGATTTCTTGCGTTTATAGGTGATGGTCTCTGTTTCAACTGGGTAAGTCAGCTTCTTCTTCAGGGAGATTTTCCTCCCCAAACAAGCTCAGATGACCGGATTGATGCACTACCTTCTCTGATGATTTTCCGTAGAGTTTCTGTCTCAGATACTCAACCTGCTCACGAAGGAGGGTCAACTCGTTGGTAAGTTGTTCAATCGTTGAGGTCTGTTGTTTAATAATTGCCAATAACTCATCCATACTATTGAGCCTCCCTCTTTTTATCTCATTATACCGAAAGAAAAGCTGTGATTTCAATAGAAATCACGACTTTTTGAAATATTTATTTTTGGATTGATCGAAAATCCTTTCATGAGCCAGCCTACTTGTTCGGAAGTCAGAGCCTTGACCTCTTCTTCATTGTTTGGCCAGGTCAATTTCCCATTTTCAAAACGTTTGTAAAGCAAACAAAATCCCTGTCCGTCCCAGTAAAGAGCTTTGAACCTGTCTTTTCGACCTCGCAGAAGAGATAAACTTGACCTGAGAAGGGATCCAGATTGAATTGACTTTTGACAAGGTAGGCGAGAGAATCAATCCCTTGACGCATGTCTGTTTTCCCGCAAACCAAGTAGACTTGACCTAAATCACTGAGTCGAATGGTCATAATGCAGCACTTATCCAAAATCATTTCCATTACTTCATGGTTGATAGATTGGAAGAATGTGACTTCCACCTTTCCGAGACGAATTTTCATCGGAATATCATTTCTGCCTTTCTTCTCAAAGCGATGAGATTTTGGAACAGCCAATGGTACGATTGGGTGTGACATAATAAGTCCTCCAGTTATGTTTTTTTAACAGTATACTGGAGGAGGGAGTGATTAGATAGATACCTTGTTATTAGGCGGTTACAATAGGACGTTTCCTCAAACCTCTTTTGAAAAAGATGTTCATCACTTTTAAGCGTTATTTAATAGGTTTTAGACCTAGCTCCTTCTTTATAACAGCCCACTTTTGAAGGGCAGATTTGACAGTGAGAAATGTCAAAATAGTGGGTTTCTTGAGGATTATATTCCCCGTCGTCCGCCCTGTTTTAGCCTTCTTTATCGCCATATGTCCTTCTGGACAAACAAAGAGACCGGCATCCTTATTATAAAAAAAAATCATCTTCCTTCCTACGAAAACCTTGTGAAACAGCTAGATGTAGCTTAGCGACTAAATGTACACGTTCTTTCTTTGTAAATTTAATATTATCTTTCCCGGAGTATGCCTTATCTCCAACAATAGCTTCGATTATTACACCGTTCTCCTTAGATTTTTGATACAAGTTTTCTAAAACAGGACCATCACTTTTTTCACCAGATGTCCCAACACAGGCTGCGATAATACGCTCATCTGTCATGGCAAGATGCTCTTTATACCCGTAAAAGGAACTATCAGCTGACTTATGACCAATCCTTGCCTCTTCTTTGACAGAAGATTCCAAGTGTTCTACGTCATCCTCTACAGCTTCTTTGAGGTAATTAAGTTTTTGTGAAACAGCTGGTATTACAGTCAATTCATCATGCTTCTCAAGGACTGATAGTCATTCTTGGGTATACCTTAATTCAGCTACTAGAGTATCTTCCTGAGGTTTACTAGGAAATTCTGTCTTAATCACTTCCGAATACTGGTAAATCGTTTTACGCAAGTATTTTGAGCGTTCTCGGAGAACTTCTTGTGGTTTCTTGTGACTGTGATGAGCTTTGGTATGGGTCGCATCCACAATAAGAATGTGACTTTTCATTAAGCCAAGTTCTATCGCAATCTGAACGGATTTAGTGATGAGCAAATCAAGTAATCGGTCATCCTTGATCCGAAGTTTGCGGAATTTAGTCAATGAAGAGGGTTCAATAACGGAGGCTTCTGGAGCTAGACCAAGAAAGTATTTGAAGGCCATATCAGAATAGGAGCGCTCTACCACATCCACATCGGACAACTTATAGATATCTTTTAATAAGAGATACCCGTGGTGCTAGTTAATCTCAAAAATACAATAAAAAGCCCAAAAGGACTATACTGTAAGTGCCTAAACAAACAGGAGGTTAGTCCAAATGAGACACTTACAGTATACAGCTAAATCTCATCACTTACAATTGAATTTGAAGCAATTATCAAAAATATGCCATCAGCTGTATAGGGATTATTGTCCTGAATCTTTCAAACATCGTCACAATATCAGTTTATCTAAGGTTTCAGATCAATCACTATTAGTTTTGCTTATTTTACAAGCTGAGCTAGGTACTAAGTCGCAACGACACTTCTATCGTATCTGTCACTTATTTCCTTGCGGGTGTCTCCTAGAAAGAAGTCGCTTCAATCGACGAGCAAGACAGTCGATTTGGTTAGTTCAAATCATTAGACAAGCCATGAATAGTCACATGTCTCATGAGACCATCGTCATCATAGAGCTCGTATTTTTGAAGGATTAGCAGATATTGGTTACAATGCTTCCAAACACCTATGGTTCTATGGGTTTAAAGTACATATGCTGGTCACTTTATCTGGCTATATCCTGAACTATGTTGTGACATCGGCTTCTGTTCATGACATCAGAGCAGTTGATGACTTACTAGAAAATTGCCGACAACCTTATATTTTAGCTGATTTAGGCTATCTTAGTAGAGACCTTAAAGACCATTTGGTTCAAAAAGGCTATCATCTTTGGACTCCTTTACGACAAAAAATGGAAGGGTCTAAACAACATAACCATTGGAAATTAATGGCCATGAGACGAACCATTGAGACACGCTTTTCAGAACTTTGCAGTCTTTTTGATATAGAACACACTCTGACTAGAGGTTTAACAGGACTACAGTTAAGTATTGAGCAAATGATACTGGCTTATAATCTAAGATACTTTGAGATTAACTAGCACCACGAGTAAGAGATATTTGAACATCATTATAGGAGAGTAGGCACGACGTCCAAAGTCAGGACGATAATTCTTTTCTAGCTCATCATAAATAAAGTTAAAATCACATAGCTCTGTTAACTGATGTAAAAAATGACTCTTAGGAACAACAATATCATACAGAGTAGAATAAGGACTGACATCTAGAGTCAACTGATTATCAAGCATACCATTACCTCTACTTTAGTATAGCAAAAAAAGCCATCAAACGATGACTTTTTCAGTGGGCTCCCAACTTGGTTCTCTCCTTTTTGATGTTCAAAGCGATGAGAATTCTTAATTTAAAGTTTTCAAAGTTCCGGAAACCAAAGGCATTACACTTAATGACTTTGATGAGGTTGTTAGTAGCCTCTAGTTTGGCGTTTGAATAGGGGAGTTCTAATGCGTTGATGATCTTGTTCTTATCCTTCAAAAAGGTTTTAAAAATAGTGTGAAAGATGGGATTTACGCTGGGAAGCAGCTCCTCAATGATGTCAAAGAAATTTTCAGCTTGCTTCTCTTGAAAGTGAAAGAGTAAGAGTTGATAGAGTTCGTAATGTTCACGAAGTTCCTGCGAGTAAGAGAGTAGCTTTTCTAGAATCTCTTTGTTGGTCAAAGTAGGGCGATAAAAGCGTTTATCGTTGAGTTTACGGCTATCCTGTTGAATGAGTTTCCAGTAACGCTTGAAAGCTTTGTATTCATAAGATTTTCTGTCAAACTGATTCATGACTTGAATGTGCAGACGGTTCATAGCCCGACTCATATGTTGGACGATATGAAAGCGATCGAGGACAATTTTATCGTTTGGAAATAATTTTTTAGCGATGTCATAGTAGGGGCTAAACATGTCCATGGTGATGACACTAACCCGGTTTCTAACCTGTCTAGAATAGTGGAGGAAGTGGTTTCGAATAGTTGCCTGTGTTCTACCATCAAGGATGGCCAGAATATTTTGCGAGTCGAAATCCTGAGCAATGAAACTCATCTTGCCTTTCTTGAAGCTGTACTCATCCCAGCTCATATTGGTTGGGAGCCAGGTTAAGTCAGTCTTGAATTGGAACTCCTTGAGTTTGCGAATGACTGTTGAAGTGGATACGGCCAAGCATTCAGCGATGGCTGTCATAGAAGCTTTCTCAATCAGCTTTTGAGCAATTTTATGGTTAACAATAGCTGGTATTTGATGCTTCTTCTTGACCAAAGAAGTCTCAGCTACCGCCATTTTTCCGCAATCTTGACAGCGGAAACGACGTTTTCTTAATCGAATCAAGGTCTTATAACCAGCACATTCCAGATAGGGGATTTTAGATTCTTTTTGGAGGTCATATTTAGCCATCTGACCATGGCAGTTATGGCACTTAGGAGCCGGATAGTCAAGTTTAGCGATAACCTCCTTATGAGTTCCAGCATCCACAAAGTCTAAAATAGTGATGTTAGGGTCTTTAATTCCGAGTAAGTTTGTGATAAAATCAAATTGTTCCATATGAGTCTTTCTAAAATGATGGTTGTGTCTCTTTTCATTATAGGTCATATGGGACTTTTTGTATACACTCAAAAAGGCTCCATATTTTCCACAGTGGTCTTACCCACTACAGAAATTATAGAGCCTTTTTTACTTGTTTGACTGAACATGGAATATAAAGTTTTAAGAATCATTACCCTTTTTCTTGAACTTAGCTTTATCAAGGTTTAAGGGTAACCTAAAAAGAAAAATCGCCACGGTCTGTAGCGATTTTTCCCTTTGTGAGCCATCATTCAACGTCAAAGCGTTATAATAGTAGTGCAAACTATAGCTATTAGCGAGGTCTCACATGAAAATTATAACACAACTCAACCTCTTTGAGGACCATGAAATGGGCGATTTAGAAAAAATTTTGACTGTTCTGGATGGTTTGCCAAAAACCAACCTCTTCCAGTGTCTGGAAGAAAGACGTCGTCATGGACGTCGAGATTATAGTGTTCAATCTTACTTCATCGCCTACGTGTCTAAATTTATTTTACAGCTGGAAACCGACCAACAATTGATTCGGCATCTGAATATGAATAGTCAGCTTCGACAAATATGTGGATTTGAAACGCACGGTGTCAAATTAAAGAACGGAACAAGGAAACTGGTTCACGCTCCCTCCAAATCGGCCTTTTCACGTTTTATTCAAGATTTGGTAGAACTCTGTCCCGATGTTGAGTACTGGGTTCAGTCAGGAGTTTCAGGCCTCTATGAGCTCCTTCCTGATTTCGGTAAGGAACTGGCTTTAGATGGGAAACTAATTGAAAGTTATGCGACTCCTTATGGTCAGAAAAAGAAAAAAGATAAGCGATCTGATCTGGATGCCGATTTCACTTGTAAAGAAAGACATGGTAACAATGGGTACGTGAAAAAAGAAAATTACTATGGATTTCGCTGTCATCTCATCGTGGATGCCCATTACGAACTCCCGATTGCCTGGGAAGTGACACCTGCTTCAAAGGGGGAACAGACTGTCGCTAAGAAGATGATTAGTCACCTAAGTGAGAAAGTTTTAGACAGAGCTCAGTATCTGATGGCAGATCGCGGTTACAGCGGTGAACCGCTTCAACACCTCTTAGAGGATGCGGATATTCTCCCTATTATTGATGCACCTCATCGATGGAAAGAGGAGGAAACACGACAATATTTAGATACTGATATTGTCTATAACCAGTCAGGTCAAGTCTTCTGGGTAGATGATCAATGTGAAGAAATAGAGTTATTGTATAAAGGTTATGATAAATCCTGTGATAGTCTGCGTTATGGCTTTCACCCACAATACCAAACGGTGGAGAAAGCTCGGAGTCAAATTGAAATTCGAGAATACTGGGTCTCTTACGATGTGAAATGGTTGTCAGACAGGCATCCTCATTGGCAGAAACTGAGTGGTATTGGTATGACTAAGAATACTATTGACAGGGATGGTGTGCTGACAGAGGAAGTTCGTTACTTTATTATCAGTTTTAAAAAGGATGTTGAAACATTTGCCTCTTGTGTCAGAGGACATTGGTCAGTAGAAAGCATGCACTGGTTACTAGATGTTGTTTACCGAGAAGACCACAACCAGACCTTAGACAAGCGAGCAGCCTTCAATCTAAACGCCATTCGAAAATTGTGTCTTTATTTCTTGAAGGTTATTCAATTTCCTAAGAAGGATCTCAGTTATCGCAGAAAACAACGCTATATTTCTGTCCATTTGAATGATTATTTACCACAGTTATTTGGAAAGTAGGGACCAATTAATGATCAAACGAACTTTCTACCTTTTAAAAATCGACCCTAGGCACAAAAAGGTTAAGAGAAACTTTTCATGCGTACGGCGTGCATAAGTGTCAGTAATCCTTGAAAACAAGCATTAAATATGGTATAATAAATAATTGAACTGAAATAAACTTAGGAAGTATGAAATGGCAAGAAATATCCTTCGTTCTCTCATTGAAAATGATAAGGGAGAACTGAAAAAATTAGAAAAAATGGCTGACAAAGTCATCTCCTATGCTGATCAAATGGCTGCTTTGTCAGATGAGCAACTCCAAGCAAAAACCCTAGAATTTAAGGAGCGTTATCAAAAAGGGGAGAGCTTAGATGATTTACTTTATGAAGCTTTTGCAGTAGTGCGTGAAGCGTCCAAGCGTGTTCTTGGTCTTTATCCTTACCTGGTGCAGATTATGGGTGGTATCGTTCTCCACAATGGGGATGTACCTGAGATGCGTACGGGTGAAGGTAAAACCTTGACGGCGACCATGCCTGTTTATCTCAATGCCCTTGCTGGTCAAGGTGTGCACGTTGTAACGGTCAACGAATACTTGGCAACGCGTGACGCGACTGAGATGGGTGAATTGTATGCTTGGCTAGGGCTTTCAGTAGGGATTAATTTAGCGGCAAAATCATCTTTTGAAAAACGTGAAGCTTACTTATGTGATATCACCTATTCAACCAATGCGGAGATTGGCTTTGACTATCTTCGTGATAACATGGTAGTGCGTGCTGAAGATATGGTCCAACGTCCGCTTAATTATGCCTTGGTCGATGAGGTGGATTCAGTCTTGATTGATGAAGCACGGACTCCATTGATTGTCTCTGGTGCGACAAATTCAGAAACAAACCAACTCTACTTCATGTCAGATAATTTTGTTAAATCTTTGGATAAGGATGATTACATCATCGATGTGTCTTCAAAAACCATCGGTTTAGCGGATACTGGTATTGATAAGGCTGAATCTTTCTTCCGCTTAGAAAATCTCTATGATGTTGAGAATGTAGCTCTGACACACTTTATCGACAATGCACTTCGTGCTAATTACATCATGCTCAATGAGATTGACTACTTGGTCAATGAAGAACAAGAAGTCATGATTATCGATCCATTTACAGGTCGTACTATGGAAGGGCGTCGTTATTCTGACGGTCTTCACCAAGCGATTGAGGCAAAAGAAGGCGTTCCTGTTCAAAACGAATCAAAAACAAGTGCTTCTATTACATACCAAAACATGTTCCGTATGTACAAAAAATTGGCAGGGATGACCGGTACTGCGAAGACAGAAGAAGACGAATTCCGCGAAGTTTACAACATGCGTGTCATTCCAATTCCAACCAACAAGCCAGTCATTCGTGAAGACCACGAAGATCTTCTTTATCCAAACTTAGAGTACAAGTTCAATGCAGTTGTGTCTGATGTGAAGAATCACTATGAAAAAGGTCAGCCAGTCTTGGTTGGTACGGTTGCGGTTGAAACCTCTGACTATCTTTCACGTCGCTTGGTTGCCGCAGGAGTTCCTCACGAGGTACTCAATGCGAAGAACCACTATCGTGAAGCACAAATCATTATGAATGCTGGTCAACGAGGGGCTGTTACTATTGCGACAAATATGGCCGGGCGTGGTACAGATATCAAGTTGGGCCCTGGTGTTCGTGAATTAGGTGGACTTTGCGTCATTGGTACAGAACGCCATGAGAGTCGCCGGATTGATAACCAGTTGCGTGGACGTTCTGGACGTCAAGGTGACCCGGGTGCATCTCAATTCTACCTGTCATTAGAAGATGATTTGATGAAGCGCTTTGGTTCAGAACGGATCAAGGCTTTCATGGAACGCATGAATTTGACAGAAGAAGAGTCCGTTATCAAGTCAGGGATGTTGACTCGTCAGGTTGAAGGGGCTCAAAAACGTGTCGAGGGAAATAACTACGATTCTCGGAAACAAATCCTTCAATACGATGATGTCATGCGTGAGCAACGTGAAATTATTTACCGCCAGCGTCAGGATGTAATCACTTCCAATCGTGATCTAGCTCCTGAAATTAAGGGCATGATCAAGCGAACAATTGAGCGTCAGATCGCCAACCATAAAGGTATGAAGCGTGAAGAGGCTTTAGAAGCCATCTTGCGCTTCGCTCAAACTAGTCTGGTTGCAGAAGAGTCTATCACTTTGGCTGACTTGAACGGTAAGGCCGATGAGCAAATCAAGGAGGAACTCTTTAATCGAGCTTTGTCTGTTTACGAAAAACAGGTTGAAAAATTGCGCGATGAAGAGCGTGTCCGTGAGTTCCAAAAAGTCTTGATCCTCCGAGTTGTTGATAACAAGTGGACAGATCATATCGATGCCTTAGATCAATTGCGGAATGCTGTTAGTCTCCGAGGTTATGCACAAAATAACCCTGTTGTTGAATACCAATCGGAAGCCTTTACTATGTTTAATGATATGATTGGCGCTATCGAGTTTGATGTGACTCGTCTCATGATGAAAGCGCAGATTCATGATAATATTGAACGTGAGCGGACTGTTCATGAAGCTCATACAACAGCCGTTAAGAACATCGTTCCAGGAAAGGCAAATGCAGTGTCATTCGAAAATATTGACCGCAATGATCCGTGCCCATGTGGTTCTGGTAAGAAATTTAAAAATTGTCACGGTCGCCACTAAATCGATTGCGGCATCATTATATATAAGGAATAAGGTCTAGGAATATTTCCTGACCTTTTTTGGAAAAAAAGATATGATCATAGGACATGGGATTGATTTGCAAGATATGAAATCCATTGAGGAGGCTATGAAGAAACGGCCATCCTTTGCAAAAAAAGTTTTAACAGAAAAAGAATATGCTATTTTTTCCAGCTTTAAGGAAAAACGTCAAGTGCAATATTTAGCAGGTCGTTGGTCGGCTAAAGAGGCCTTTAGCAAAGCTATGGGAACAGGTATAGGACAGGTTGGGTTCCAAGATATCGAGATTTTGACAGATGAAAAAGGGGCTCCTTACATCAGTAAATCGCCAATCTTAGTCAGGACCTGGGTATCCATTAGCCATTCTGGGAACTTTGTTCAAGCTAGTGTGATTTTGGAGGAAGAAAATGAAAGCTAGTTATCACAGACCGACACGAATTGAAGTGGATTTATCGGCAATATCATATAATTTAGAGCAAGTAGTTAGTCACTTGCCAAAGGAGACAGAAGTTTTTGCTGTGGTCAAAGCCAATGCTTATGGACATGGTGTTGTTGCAGTGGCTCAAGCTTTACAAGCCCAGGTAGCTGGATTTTGTGTGTCCAATATTGATGAAGCCTTGGAACTGCGGCAAGCAGGCATAGGGAAAGAGATTCTAGTCTTGGGTGTTGTTCCAGTAGCTGCTATTCCTCTAGCTCTTGAAGCCAATATTATCCTCACTGCAGCAAGTCAAGAATGGATCGATAGGCTAGAAATTTCCGCTCTAAAAGGCCTACGCCTTCATATCAAAGTGGATACAGGGATGGGACGGATTGGTTTTCGGACCAGTCAAGCTACCAATTTAGCTATTGCTAACTTGTTGGCCAATGAGGCGCGTGTAGAAGGGATTTTTACTCATTTTGCTAGTGCAGACCAAGCAGATAAAAGTCAGTTTTTAGAGCAATTATCTTGTTTTAAACGGATTATTTCTGAATTAGACTATTTACCTAGCTTGGTTCATGCTAGTAATTCGGCAACCAGTATTTGGCACGCAGACACAGTTTTTAACATGGTCCGATTGGGTGATATCCTTTATGGTCTCAATCCTAGTGGTCGCGATTTGGAATTACCTTATAACGTAAAAGCAGCCCTATCTTTAACGTCAGAGTTGGTCCATGTTAAAGAGCTGGAAGCTGGAAGTAGGGTTGGTTATGGGGCAACCTATACTTGTAGTCAAAGTGAGTATATAGGAACAATTCCCATTGGTTATGCGGATGGCTTTCTTCGTAAAATGCAGGACTTCCATGTTTTAGTAGATGGAGAACTCTGTCCTGTTGTGGGCCGTGTGTCCATGGATCAAATCACTGTTCGGCTTCCCAAGTCTTATCCGATTGCAAGTAAGGTAACCTTGATCGGTCAAGATGGGCAAGGTGCAATTTCTGCTCAAGAATGGGCAGACCATCTAGGAACCATTAATTATGAGGTTGTTTGTCTTCTATCTGACCGTATACCGCGTTTTTATTTTAAATAGCTAGATTTTCTTATATTTTCTGAAATCTACAGGTCTTACATTTTTCTTGTCTATCTCTTGTATTAGTAGTATAATACTAAACAAAAAGGAGGTAGTTCTGATGAAATCAAGACGTCGTCGAAAATCTAGAATCAATTTTATCACCGTAATCATCACCTGCCTTCAAATATTAGTGATATGTTTGATGGCTTTTTCTGTACTTACAAATGATATCAAAATAAGTAATAGCGATAAGCAACAAGAACAGCCACAGGATAGAGTTGAAAGATCGGGAATGATTCCTGCTAAAGAAGCCAGCAGTGATTTGGCACATGTTATTGATAGTGTCCTAGTCAGCCATAATTATCAAGGTGTTGCTCTACTTGTTCAAAATGGAGCACCTGTTTTACACAAGGCCTATGGTTATGCAAATCTTAACACAAAAAAGCCGAATACTATTAATAGCTTATTCCCGATTGGTTCTATACAAAAAAACTTGACTGCTTTGTTGATCATGCAGGCTGTAGAGGATAAAAAATTAAGTCTTTCAACTAAGTTAAATTCTATTCTTCCCAACTTGAAAGATTCAGAAAAGTATAGTATTGCAGACTTATTATCGATGACAACCGGTTACCAATCTGATACTAAAACCCTAAATGTAGCGAATTTATCTGAGGATGATTACTTGGAATTTGTCTTGAAGCATCTAAATGTAGTTCATTACCCTGGGACCTGGACCTACCAGCCAGCAAATTATTCTATTTTAGCCCTAGTTTTAAGGAAAATATATAATAAAGATTATAAACTTCTATTAAAAGAGTATGTAGAAAGAAATAAGATTAATCTTTCTTTTTTCTCACAATTTAATACGTCAGTTGACACTACTTTTTCTCAAAAAAGTACAGGCCAAATGAATCCGCATGTCCCTGTCGAATATACGAGAGAAGTTGGTACCGGAGAAGTTTCTATGACGGCTTCAGCTCTTTATCAACTTTTAGAAAAAGAGTTTCAACAAACGCTGCTGTCCTCTGAAAATCTGAATGCTATGTTAACGGTCTTAGGGGATAAAAATTACGTCAGCGACCTCTATCATTTCAAGGACTATATACATATGCATGGTGTTATTTCTGATTTTGAAGTAAGTGTCTATATGACCAAAGATACTCAGAATGCTATTGTTTTATGCAGTAACAAGTATGATCCTCAACTGATGGATGATTTACGAAATAAAGGCCTAATTGGGCATGTTCTACATATTTCAGGAGAAGTAGATGGTTGATAAAATGATAAGATGTGTAAAAAAACATTTACTACTTTTGCTCTCTATTTTAGCTCTAACTCTGGCCCTGGTTTATATTGTGTTTTCTAAAGCACTGATAGCAGAGAAAGATGTCAGAGGAAATGAGGTCCAAATTCCCACTATCATTATTCCCGGATCAACTAGCGATCAGCACAGTTTGGACTATATGATTGATCAATTGGTTGCTGCGTCAGAACCCCATAGTGTCTTAAAAACACGAATTCTAGAGGATGGAAGGATCCAATACGAGGGGAGTTATGACAGTAATGACAAGCGCCCTTATATTATCATCGCTTACGAGAATTCTGATGACACTTACGAGAATATTTCCAATCAGACAGAGTGGGTCGGTTTGGCGATGTCCGATTTACAGGAGAAATATGGTTTTAATGAATACAATGCCATTGGCTACTCAAATGGTGGCTTAAATTGGACACTTTATCTGGAAAATATAGGGGAAGTGACTCACCCGACTGCCAAAGTTTTGGTGACGCTGGGTACACCCTACAATTCCTATGAGTCCGATGATTCGGTGAAGAGTGATATTCTGAATGATATGATCATGAATAAAGAAAGTCTACCGAAAGATTTGACCGTTTATAATATTGCTGGAGCAAGTAGTTTAGATTATGATTTAGTAGTCCCTTTATCAAGTGTCCTAGCTGGGAAGTATATTTTCCAAGGTCAAGTTAAATCCTATAGCCAGTTTACAGTAACAGGTGATCAGGCAAGTCATACTAGTTTGCCCATCAACGATCAAATCATCGAACTTATTGTGGAAAAAATATTGCAGAGTCAATGATTTTAAATTGATTCCAGGACGACAGGATTTCTGTTCTTTATAAAATAAGATTATTTTACTGAAAGGGTTTGTTTCTTATGCTAAAACAAAGCAAATACTGGGGAATTTATAAATTTATTTTTCAGACCTTACTGTATTTTGTAATTTTACTTGTACTACTTTATTTCTTTGGCTTTGCTGGTCATGGTCAAGGTGGTTTTATTTACAATGAATTTTAAGGAAATAATAATGATTAGAGACACGATTCAAGCTATTGAAGGTTTTGCAAAGAGTCAGCCAGACTATCCTGTCTATGATATTTTAGAATCTCAGGAGACCTATCAGCAACTCAAAGAGGATTCAGATAGACTGGCGGCTTATTTGGGTGAGCAGGACTTATCCGAGAAGTTTCCACTAGTCATTTTCGGCGGACAAGATTACCATATGTTGGCTAGTTTTGTCGGGATGACCAAGTCAGGTCATGCCTCTATTCCAATTGATAGCCATTCCTCTCATGAGCGTATTAAGGGGATATTAGAAGTTGCTCAACCAGAATTAATTGTAGCAAAGGATCATAAGGTGCAAAATCTCTTGGCCCTTCTTATTTTAAAGGACGGCGTGAGGGAGCGAAATGATCGTGACATCGACATGACAAAGGCTATCAAAACATCTCTTTTGACCATCAAGATGCCTTATATGATACCATCAAAATTTATTTATCGAGATGATTTACCAAAAACTTCCAATGGGAAAAATGATATGAAAAGCCTAATCAATGAGGTTAATAGCTGATGATGAACGTATTACAATATTTGCCCAATGTAGAACCTTATGGAACCCCTAAATACTTCATATACTTGATTCCGCTTTTATTACCAATTTTTATTGGACTCTTTTACAAAAAACGATTTCCAATGTATGAATGGTTAGTCAGTCTCTTATTTTTAGCTTTGATGTTCATCGGTCCTAATTTAAAACAAGTATCAGGACTTGCTTATTATCTGCTTTGGCAAATTTTAGGAGTCTACTCTTACAAATTCTATCGTAAGCGGGCAAACAAGGCTTGGGTATTCTATCTTCATGTTTTCTTGTTAATTGTCCCTCTTGCAAGTGTCAAGGTCATGCCGGCGATTTCGGACCATAATCATTCTCTCTTTGGATTTTTAGGAATTTCCTATTTGACCTTTAAGACTGTCGGAATGGTGATGGAAATAAGAGATGGTACCTTAAAGGACTTTTCTCTCTGGAGTTTTCTACGTTTTCTAGTCTTTATGCCTACTTTTTCTAGTGGCCCCATTGATCGCTTCCGGCGGTTTGAGGAGGACTATCGAACGATCCCTGAGCGAGAAGAGCTGATGAATATGCTTGAAAAGGCCATTTGGTTCCTCATGCTCGGCGCTCTCTATAAATTTATTCTCTCTTATTATTTAGGCTCCGTCCTTTTGCCTCCTCTGAAAGCACAAGCTCTTCAAGAAGGTGGATTCTTCAATCTAGCGACAGTTGGAGTCATGTATGTTTATGGGCTCAATCTCTTTTTTGATTTTGCTGGTTATAGCATGTTTGCCGTAGCTATCTCCTATTTTATGGGGATTAAAAGTCCTTCCAATTTTGATAAGCCCTTTCTCTCAAGAGATTTGAAGGAATTTTGGAACCGATGGCATATGAGTTTGTCTTTCTGGTTCCGAGACTATGTCTTTATGCGACTGGTCATGGTTTTGACCCGTAAAAAAGTATTTAAAAATCGCAATATGACTTCTGCGGTAGCCTATCTCCTTAATATGCTCTTAATGGGCTTATGGCATGGCCTTACCTGGTATTATATTGCCTATGGTCTCTTTCATGGTACGGCGCTTGTCATCAATGATGCTTGGTTACGTAAGAAAAAAGAAATCAATAAAAATCGAAAAAAAGCTGGTCAAGCTCCCTTGCCAGATACTATTTGGACCAGGAGTTTGGGTATTTTTCTAACCTTTAATACAGTGATGCTTTCCTTTTTGATCTTCTCGGGATTCTTGGATAAGCTTTGGTTTTAAACAATAGATTGGAAATAATAAAATGGATGTAAAAACAAAAGTGATTGAATTAATTGATGAACTATTTATGGAAGATGTTTCTGACATGATGGATGAGGATCTCTTTGATGCAGGTATTCTAGATAGTATGGGAACAGTCCTCTTGATTGTTGAATTGGAAAATGCATTTGATATTAAGGTTCCTATTTCTGAATTTGGTCGTGATGATTGGAATACAGTCAATAAAATAATCGATGGTGTTGAGGAGCTGCGTCATGTTTAAACGGCTTTGGACTATTTTCGGACCGCTCATGATTGCTATTCCTCTTGTCATTTCTTTTGTTCTCACATTTCCAATTCGAACCAAAGAGAGCTATACTAGAGCTAGGGAAAATGCTGTCGCTTTAACACCTTTACATTTTAAAAATGGTGTGCTGAAACGGGCCATTTTGTCCGATTCCAAGAGAAATTTTATCCCTTTTTTCGGTTCTAGTGAATGGAAACGGATGGATAGTTTTCATCCCTCGGTTTTAGCAGAGGCTTATGATCGGCCCTATCGCCCACTCTTACTAGGAGAACGAGGTTCCCAATCTTTGGTCCATTATTTTGGAATGCAGCAAATTTCAAATCAACTTCATGAGAAAAAAGCGGTCTATTTTGTTTCTCCCCAATGGTTTGATGAGCAAGGGGCGACTCAAGACGCTTTTCAAGAGTTTTTCTCTCTAACACAGCTGACAGAGTTTTTAAAGCTAGGGGGAAAAAGTAAATCTGAACAAGTTGCCGCCGAACGCTTGCTACAAGTCAATGCAGGCATTTCTTTGGAAAACCTAGTTGTTAAAGTTGCCAACGAGTACCCTTTGTCTGATCTCAACAAGGCACAGTTAGATGCTATTGAGACATTTAGCAAACACCAAGAGTCTCTCTATAGCTATTTTCTTCCTAAGGACGGTGCTTATCAAGATTTGGTGAAACCCAAAGCAAAGAAATTACCTAAGAAATTTTCCTATGAAGCTCTCGATCAACTAGCAAGTAAAGAGGCTAGCAAAATGACAAATAATAATGAGTTTGCAATTGCCAATGACTTTTTTAACTCTTATCTTGATGGCAGACTGAAAAAGTTAAAAGGATTTCAATCAAAAGATGACTATCGCAAGTCTATAGAATACAATGATTTTCAGTTGGTTTTGAGTGAATTTGCAAAGCAAAAAACAGAAGTTATTTTTGTCATCCCACCTGTTAATAAAAAGTGGGCTGATTATACAGGTCTCAACCAAGAAATGTATCAAGAAACAGTTGAAAAAATCAAATATCAACTAATGAGTCAAGGATTTACAAATATTGCCGACTTTTCAAAAGAAGGTGACACACCTTACTTTATGGAAGATACCATTCATATTGGATGGCGAGGTTGGCTAGCTCTTGATAAGGCGGTCAATCCATTTTTGACACAGGTTTATCAAAAACCAAATTATAGAATCAATGATCGTTTTTTGAGTCAAGATTGGGCAGATTACACAGGAGACAATCAACAATTTCAATAAAAACGACTTATTGTTCTTTAGTTTTAAATGTTCGTGATGAAAAAATTAGAAAGCCGAGCAATCGGTTTTTTTCTATCTTTTCCTAAAGTCTGTAAAAATGCTTGACATGTCAGGAAAAGAGGATTACAATAGTAAGAAAGAATTGGTTATAACCAGTCTATAAGGATAATATATTGACATCAGAGAGGAGAACTATGTCGGTTTATATTCACGCAAAATCAATCATTTTAGATGAGAAAGAAGTTGAAAAGGCCTATCTGGAAATCAAGGAAGACGGGAGATTTGGTTCCATTCATTTCGAAAAGCCAGATGGAGAGATTATTGATTACTCTGACTATCACTTGGCACCAGGCTTAGTTGATACTCATATCCATGGTTATGCTTCACATGATGTCATGGATAATGATTTTGAAGGAATCAAGACCATGTCCGAAGGACTTTTATCCTGTGGAGTGACCTCTTGGTTACCTACAACTTTAACAGATTCGACTGAAAATCTGGATGCTGTCTGTGAAACCATCGGGAAACATGCCGGTCAGGAAAGTGGGGCTAAGATTCGTGGGATTTTCCTAGAAGGACCATTCTTTACAGAAAAATATAAAGGGGCTCAAAATCCCAAGTATATGAGTGATCCATCCATTGCCAAACTAGACAAGTGGCATAGTTTATCCGCTGGCTTGGTCAATAAAATTGCTATTGCTCCAGAACGAGATGGTGTGAAAGAATTCATCGAATTTGCTAAGAGTAAGAAGATTCATACTGCATTAGCTCATAGTGATGCAACTTTTCAGCAAGCAAAAGATGCTGTAGATGTTGGTGCTAACATCTTCGTCCATGTATACAATGGCATGAGTGGCCTGCATCACCGAGAACCAGGTATGGTTGGAGCTGCCTTAGACTTGAAAGATGTCTATGCTGAGATGATTTGTGATGGCCACCATGTTCATCCAGTTGCAGCTGAGATTGTTGTTAAGGCCAGAGGTCCTCAAGAAACGGTTCTCATTACGGATTGTATGCGAGCGGGTGGTATGGGCGAAGGCCTTTCTCGCTTAGGTGAATTTGAAGTTGTTGTAAAAGATGGTACCGCTCGATTGAAAGAGTCAGGAAGTTTGGCAGGATCAATTCTTGAGTTGATTGAGGCGGTGCAGAATGTCGTGGCTTGGGGGTTGGTTGCTTTACCAGATGCTTTACGGATGGCTTCTCTAGCACCTGCCAATTCTGTCAATATTGACCATGTCTGTGGTTCTATAGCTCAAGGACGGGCTGCAGATTTTATCCTTGTAGATGATCAAGGACATTTAAAAGCCACCTATCTAGATGGCCAAAAACGATTTGGATAAAAACTTCCTAGGAGGAAAGAATGAAAAAATCTTTGATTTCGCAGGAAAAATTCGACCATATGACTCGCTTGTCAGATGGTCAACAAATTATTGCCGCATTGGCTATTGATCAGCGTGGAGCCCTCAAGCGTTTACTGGCTGCAGCAGCTGGTGGGGGTGAATTTGGAGATGAAATTCTCGTTGATTTCAAAAAAGTGATTTCAAGTGATTTGACCCCTTATGCCAGCTCCATTCTTTTGGACTGTGAATATGGTGTCCCTGCTTCTAAATTGCGAGCAGGAACTTGTGGTTTTATTGCTGGCTATGAAAAAACGGGATACGATGCATCAACACCTGGCCGCCTTCCGGATTTGCTTGATAACTGGTCTGTTAAACGGATCAAGGACTTAGGGGCAGATGCCGTTAAAATTTTGCTCTATTATGATGTAGATGATAGAGCTGAGATTAACGATATTAAGCATGCTTGGATTGAACGGATTGGTAGTGAATGTCAAGCAGAAGAAATTCCCTATTTTGTAGAAATCCTAACCTACGACGCGAGTGACATGGATGTCACCTCCCGTGAATATGCTGCTTTGAAACCCCATAAGGTAACTGGTGCTATGCGGGAGTTTAGCAAACCTTGCTATAAGGCAGATGTCTTGAAGGTAGAAGTTCCAGTCAATATGAATTTTGTAGAAGGTTATACCGATGAGGAACCAGTTTATAGCTTGGAAGAAGCAAAAGGCTACTTCAAGGAACAAGCAGAGGCGACTCATTTACCATTTATCTTTCTGAGTGCGGGTGTTTCCGCTAGTCTTTTCCAAGAAACGCTGGTAGTTGCCAAGGAAGCTGGTTCAACCTTTAACGGTGTCCTTTGTGGTCGTGCGACTTGGAAGGATGCAGTGGCAATCTTTGCATCTCAAGGACAAGAAGCTGCTAAAGCTTGGTTGGGAGACAAAGGTCGTAAAAATATGGAAGATTTGAATACAGTCCTATCTTCAACAGCTAGTCCCTGGACTGATAAAGTTCAAATCAAGTAATAGTTTAGTAAAGTCAAATATCAAATAGGAAAAACTAGAATGATAGAGGGACAGTCTATCTAGGAAGATCAAACTCTATCATTTGGATTTTCAAAAAGTATAAGTGGATTGATTCTTCTGATCCCGTAAAGAAACCCCGTTTATCTGATTGAGATAAGCGGGGTTTTAAAGATTAATTACGGAAAAATGCGTCGTAGAGAGCTTGAAGAGCTTGGTTTCGCTGCTCCGTTTTGACAACAAATATGACAGAAACTTCAGAAGCCCCTTGGGAAATCATAGCCAAGTTGATATTGCGTTCAGATAGAGCAGCGGTTGCGGTTGCAGCAACACCAACATGGTTTTTCATATTTTCGCCGACAATCATGATAATAGACAAATCGTGCTCGATTTCTGCTTTGTCCACTTCCAGACTATGATTAAGTTGACGCAGAATTTCTTCCTCTTTAATAGGAGTCAATTCACGACTACGGAGAACCAAGGACAAGTCATCGATACCAGTAGGCATGTGTTCCCAACGGATATTCAAATCTTCCAGAACTTGGAGTAACTTACGACCGAAACCGACCTCTCGGTTCATTAGGTACTTAGACGTATTGATGCTGACAAAATCATCATCAGCTGCAATTCCTACAACAGGACAGGTTTCACCAGTATGTTTGAGAACAATCCGTGTGCCAGGATGGTCAGGATTGTTGGTGTTTTTAATGACTAAGGGAATACGACCACGGTATGCAGGAAGCAGAGCTTCATCATGCAAGACAGAAAAACCAGCATAGGCTAATTCTCGCATTTCTCGATAGGTCAGTTCCTTGATAGAATGAGGATTGTGAATGATACCAGGATGGGCAGCGAAGATACCATCTACATCAGTAAAGTTTTCATAAAGGTCTGCTTTAACACCAGCTGCGATAATGGATCCAGTAATATCTGAACCACCACGAGAGAAAGTGCAAATCTGATTATCTTCTGTTACGCCAAAGAAACCTGGAATAACCAGCACTTCATCTGAATTGCGGAGCTCTTCAATGCGGTCATAGCTAGATGAAAGAATGCGGGCATTGCCTGGTTCAGCCGATACAAAAATACCAGCTTTCTTAGGGTGGATATAGCGGGCAGATAAGCCTTGATGTGTGAAATATTCTGCAATTAGTTTGGCATTGTTGTCTTCACCAGCTGCCAGAAAGGCATCATAAAGAAAATCATTGTCTTCAATTGGCAGGCTAGCTAGCTCTCGAATGCTTTTAGCAATTTTTGCAATAGACTTCGCATCAAAGCCAAGTTCATCTGCCATATCTTGGTAACGATTGATAATCCAATCTTGGCTAGCAGAAACATCCTGTCCAGAAGTGTATTCCTTATAGTATTTGATCAGAGCATCGGTTACTTTTGTGTCTTCAGCATTGCGTTTACCTGGAGCAGATACTACCACGAAGCGGCGTTCTGGATCAGACTGAACAATCTTAAAAACTTTCTTTAGTTGAGTGGCGGAGGCGAGTGAACTACCGCCAAATTTGATAACTTTCATAAAATCTCCTTGGATTTTCAATTCCTTTTCTAGCATTATAGCAAATTGTAGCTTAGATGTCAGTAAAATTTAGAAAATTCAACCAATTGTTGGTTTTTAGGAGCATATCTGATGGAATAGTGCTAAAATGATGAGACATATATAAGGAAAGAAGCTAAGAAAAATTTTTTCTGTACAGACTAGGAGGCAATGGTGGCTTACAAATCAATTATTTTTGACATGGATGGAGTTCTCTTTGAAACGGAGGATTATTACTATCAAAGAAGGTTTGCATTTCTTAAGAGTAAAGGAATAAGCTTAGAACATTTGAATCCTCTGGTCTTTGTGGGAGCTAGATCCAGTCAAATCTGGTCTCTCATTCTTGGAGATGATATGGGTAAATGGGATATCCCAAAGTTGGAGGCAGACTATGCTGACTTTAAATCCCTCCATCCAACTCCTTATGGAGACTGTGTTTTTGAGGAAGCAAAAGAGGTTATTCCCTTCTTAAAAGAAGCAGGTTTCTCTCTAGCAGTAGCCTCTAATACAGATCTAGATGAGGTAAAGAGAGCATTGACGGAATCAGGTTTACTGTCCTATTTTGATAGGGTGTTCTCAGCAACAGACTGTGAGGCTTGTAAACCCCATCCAGCTGTCTACGAAAAAGCCTGTCAAGCCTTAGGAAATCTTAAGTCTGAAACCTTAGTCATTGAGGATAGCCAGTTAGGGATTGCGGCGGGTGTCGCAGCCGGTTTGACAGTTTGGGCTATTGAAGATAAGAAGTGGGGAGTGGACCAGAGTCAAGCTAGTCAGAGAATAAAAAACGTAGGAGAATTACGAGAGAAACTAAAGTAAAAATTAAGATCTATAATCAAAGAAACTTAAAATATATGAGGAAAAGTAAGGCAAACAGACCGAGTGGTAGGCAAAGGTTTTAAGAAAGTATAGTTTGGATATTCAAAGAGTATTAGAGAAATTCTCATATTTTAACCGCTTTTAGAAACGAAATTGTCGGATGTCACAGGTTTTCCAATTTTTTCGTGAAAGTTATTGATGAAGATATGCTAGAATGAAGAAGTGGTTTTATTTTATAATCAAATTAAAAGGAGTGTCCTATGCAGTTTTCAACAATTGGCTATCAAGTGGATGGTCAAATTGCTCGTCTAACTTTGCGACGTCCGGAAGTTTCCAATGGCTTTAACATTCCCATGTGTGAGGAGATTTTATCGGCTATTTAACTAACAAAAGAAAATGATGCAGTTGTCATCCTTCAAATTTTGGCAGAAGGCGCTATCTTCTCAGTTGGTGGTGACTTGGTTGAAATGAAACGAGCAGTGGATGAGGATGATATTCTTTCACTCGTTCGCATTGCTGAGTTGGTCAATACCATATCCTTTTCCTTAAAGCAACTGTCGAAAGTCGTTATTATGGTAACGGATGGAGCTGTTGCTGGTGCGGCAGCAAATATGGCTGTCGCTGCGGATTTTGTCATTTCATCAGAAAAAACAAAATTTATCCAAGCTTTTGTAGGAGTAGGTTTGGCCCCAGATGCTGGAGGGATTTTCCTCTTATCTCGCTCCATCGGTGTCAGTCGGGCTAGCCAGTTAACCATGACAGGAGAAGCTTTACCAGCACAAAAGGCTCATGACTATGGTATTGTTTATAAAGTGGTTGAATCAGAAAAACTGGAAAAAACAGTGGCGCAACTGTGTAAAAAACTCTTGCGAGGCTCCATCAATTCTTACTCTGCTATTAAACAATTGGTTTGGAAGAGTGAATTTGAGAATTGGCAGGACTATGCCAAGTTAGAATTGGATTTACAAAGAGAATTGGCTTTTAAAGAGGATTTTAAAGAAGGAGTCATCGCTCACTCAGAAAGACGTCGTCCGGTTTTTAAAGGGAAGTAATGATTGTTCAATAGAAATATTTGACTTTCAAACTAATCTGTTGTATACTTTGAAAGTCAAATAAGATGGAGGGATAAAAATGGACGATCGTAAAATCAATGAGTATCTGACCGCGATCTTTAACAATGTCTTGATTATTGAGGAGGCTAGTCTTCGCAGCAGTCAGTTTAGTGATGTTTCCATTAAGGAGATGCACACTATCGATGTAGTTGGAGATAATAAGGACGCTACGCCAACAGATGTTGCTAGGACCTTAATGGTCACTCTGGGTACAGTAACGACTAGTTTAAATAACCTTGAGAGAAAAGGTTATATCGAGCGCGTTCGCTCTACCAAGGATCGTCGTGTTGTCCACCTCTATTTGACAAAAAAAGGTCGCTTGATCTATCGCCTGCACCAGCGGTTTCACCGGGCTATGGTCCGTCAAATTACCGAGGGTATGGATGAGACGGAATTTCAAGTCATGAAAAAAGGTCTCTTAAATCTTTATCATTTCTTGGAGGATTTGAAATGACATCCTATGCTAAAATTAGCCAGGTTGCTCATTATGCTCCAGAACAAATCATTCCTAACGACGATTTAGCAAAGATTATGGAAACCAGTGATGAGTGGATTGCATCGCGGACAGGTATTCGCAAGCGCCATATCGCTCACAATCAAGAAACCAGTGATTTAGCTGCAAGAGTTGCGCAAGATTTGCTGGAAAAAAGCCAAGTCACAGCCCATGAGATTGATTTCATCATTGTGGCGACCATTACTCCAGATTCGAGTATGCCTTCAACGGCAACTCGCGTCCAAGCGGCTATTGGTGCCAATAAGGCTTTTGCTTTTGATTTATCGGCAGCTTGTTCTGGTTTTGTCTTTGCTCTTGCAACAGCTGAAAAACTCATTGCATCGGGGACCTATCAAAAAGGAATGGTCATTGGGGCGGAAGTTTTATCCAAAACGGTTGACTGGGCAGATCGCTCAACAGCTGTCCTCTTCGGAGATGGGGCTGGAGGAGTTCTGATAGAAAGCAGCCAAGAACGGCATTTTCTAGCTGAGAGCCTGCATTCGGATGGCTCTCGTGGACAAAGTTTGACCTCAGGTCGCATAGGTTTGCATTCGCCATTCTCAGCTAATCAAGATGACGAGCCCTATCTGAAAATGGATGGGCGTGCTATTTTTGAATTTGCAGTTCGAGATGTGACCAAAAGCATCGGAAAACTGATGGCAGATAACCATCTAGCATCGGATGAGATCGATTATTTCCTCATGCATCAGGCCAATTACCGGATTCTGGATAAGATGGCTCGGAAGTTGGGAGTCACCATCGAGAAATTTCCTGCTAATATGATGGATTATGGAAATACCAGTGCAGCTTCGATTCCAATCTTGCTTTCTGAATGTGTAGAGCAGGGGAAAATCAAGTTGGATGGTAGTCAGACAGTTATCATGAGCGGATTTGGAGGGGGACTCACCTGGGGCTCTCTCATCATTAAACTTTAGTTAATCATCTGCCCTAGGCAGTTATTAAAAATTTTTAAAAATCAAAAGGAGAATCAACATGGCAGTATTTGAAAAAGTACAAGCAATTATCGTAGAAGAACTTGGCAAGGAAACGGAAGAAGTACAATTGACAACGACTTTCGAAGATTTAGATGCAGATTCATTGGATCTCTTCCAAGTCATTTCTGAAATCGAAGATGAATTCGATATTCAAATCGATTCTGAAGAAGGTATGACAACAGTCGCTGACTTGGTTGCCTACGTAGAAAAAGAAACCAACTAAGATTCGAATGCTAGTTATCTAGCATTTTTCTTGAATAAATACTTTGATATTCTAAACATCGAAACATCAAATTATTTTATATATGCAAAGAAGAGACGCTAAGAAAAAATAGTTTTCGGTCTCTTCTTGTTTAGGTAATTGTTTGTAGTCATCACTCGAATGATTACTTAAGCAATAAAATAAAGAAGGTTATTATGAAAACATCTATTACTGAACTTTTAAACATTAAGTACCCTATCTTCCAAGGTGGGATGGCCTGGGTTGCCGATGGGGATTTGGCTGGTGCGGTTTCAAATGCAGGTGGTCTGGGGATCATCGGTGGTGGAAATGCTCCGAAAGAAGTCGTGAAAGCCAATATTGACAGGGTGAAAGCTATCACGGACAAACCGTTTGGTGTCAATATCATGCTCCTATCTCCTTTTGCAGATGATATCGTGGATTTGGTTATCGAAGAAGGGGTCAAGGTGGTGACAACGGGTGCCGGAAATCCTGGTAAGTACATGGAAAGGCTCCATGCTGCTGGAATTACCGTTATCCCTGTGGTGCCTTCAGTAGCCCTTGCGAAACGGATGGAAAAACTAGGTGTCGATGCTGTCATCGCTGAAGGGATGGAAGCAGGTGGTCATATTGGTAAATTAACGACCATGACGCTAGTCCGTCAAGTTGTCGATGCTGTCACTATTCCCGTTATCGGGGCAGGTGGTGTCGCAGACGGTCGAGGTGCAGCAGCTGTTTTCATGTTGGGAGCCGAAGCGGTTCAAGTAGGGACGCGTTTTGTTGTTGCAACGGAATCAAACGCCCACCCTGCGTTTAAAGAGAGAATCTTGAAAGCCAAAGACATCGACTCAGTAGTCTCTGCATCTGTTGTAGGACACCCAGTACGTGCTCTTAAAAACAAATTATCAACGGCTTATAGTCAAGCGGAAAAAGACTTTTTAGCAGGTAAAAAAACTGCTGAAGAAATTGAAGAATTAGGAGCTGGTGCTCTGAAAAATGCTGTTGTTGATGGTGATGTGGTCAATGGGTCTGTCATGGCAGGTCAAATTGCTGGTCTAGTCAGCAAGGAAGAAAGCTGTGAAGATATTTTGAAAGATATTTATTACGGCGCTGCCAACGTCATTCGTCAAGAGGCACTGCGCTGGGCAGATGTTCCTGAATAATGCTCCTTGGAAATCAACAATAGATTTTCTTTGCGCCTAAACACCCTGTTTTATTTGTTAGGAGGAATCGTAGAATGACCAAAACCGCATTCTTATTTGCTGGCCAAGGTGCTCAAAAATTGGGCATGGCAGGTGATTTGTATGACAGGTATCCAATTGTCAAAGAGACCTTTGATACAGCCAGCCGTATTTTAGGGTATGATTTACGGGAACTGATCGATCAAGATGAAGAAAAGCTCAATCAAACGCGCTATACCCAACCGGCGATTTTAACGACTTCGGTGGCTATCTATCGACTGTTGCTAGAAAAAGGAATCAAACCTGACCTAGTGGCTGGTTTATCTCTTGGAGAATATTCAGCTCTTGTAGCTGCTGGAAGCCTGGACTTTGAAGATGCCGTCGCTCTGATCGCAAAGCGTGGTCAGTTTATGGAAACCGCTGCTCCAGCTGGAACAGGTAAGATGGTAGCAGTCATGAACACAGATGTAGCTGTTATTGAGGAAGCCTGTGAAACAGCTTCTGTCAAAGGCTATGTCCGTCCGGCCAACTACAATACGCCAGCCCAGATCGTCATTGGTGGTGATGTAGATGCAGTGGATGCAGCAGTCGAAAACCTGAAACTTGCGGGTGCCAAGCGCCTGATTCCACTGAATGTCTCGGGTCCTTTCCACACAGCTTTGCTGAAACCAGCTGTTGAACAATTAGCAGCTGAGTTGGAAACTATTTCATTTAGAGATTTTACGATTCCATTGGTGGGCAATACTGAAGCCAAGGTTATGGAACAGTCACAGATCAAATCGCTATTAGCTCGACAGGTGATGGAGCCCGTTCGTTTCTATGAATCCATCGAGACCATGAAAGAACTTGGTTTGACAAAAGTGATTGAAATTGGCCCTGGGAAAGTCCTCAGTGGTTTTGTAAAGAAGATTGACAAGGCAATTGCAGTGGCTCATGTAGAAGATGAAACGAGTCTACAAGAATTGATAAATAACTGATGATTAGTAGGGAGAAAAAATGGAAATTTCAACTAAAAATGTATTTGTAACCGGTTCAACACGAGGAATTGGCTTGGCTATTGCACATAAGTTCGCTAGTCTTGGTGCTAATATTGTTCTCAATGGTCGTTCTGCTATTTCCGAGGAACTCTTGGCTCAATTTGCGGACTACGGGGTGAAAGTTATCGGTATGTCAGGAGATGTATCGGACAATGCAGATGCCAAACGCATGGTCGAGGAAGCGATTGCTAGTCTTGGCTCTGTTGATATCCTTGTCAACAACGCAGGAATCACCAAAGATGGTATGGCCATGCGGATGTCAGAGGCAGACTTCGAAGCTGTTTTGAAAATCAATCTGACGGGGACTTTCAATATGACGCAGGCTGTTTTGAAACCGATGACCAAGGCGCGTGCAGGCGCTATTATCAATGTATCTAGCGTAGTTGGACTAATCGGAAATGCTGGCCAAGCAAACTATGCGGCTTCCAAGGCTGGAGTGATTGGTTTTTCTAAATCCATAGCTCGTGAAGTGGCAGCCCGTAACGTTCGCGTCAATGTCATCGCACCAGGCTTTATCGATTCCGATATGACAGCTGTACTATCGGACAAAATTAAGGATAGCATGACGGCTCAGATTCCTATGAAACGTTTTGGTCAAGCAGACGAAATCGCGACAGCTGCCACATTTTTAGCCCAGCAAGAATATATGACCGGCCAAGTATTGGCTATTGATGGTGGCATTTCGATGGTGTAATTTGATTAACAAATCAAATAAATATCAGGCTTCATAAATAAAGCAAAGGAAAAATCTAATGAATCTTAATCGTGTAGTTGTAACGGGTTACGGCCTAACATCCCCTATCGGAAATACTCCTGAAGCATTTTGGGATAGTTTAAAGAATGGCAAGATTGGTATCGGTCCGTTGACCAAATTTGATACCAGTGACTACAATGTTCACATTGCGGCTGAAATCAAGGAATTTCCATTTGATAAATATTTTGTCAAAAAGGATAATAATCGTTATGATCCGTATTCCCTCTATGCCCTCTATGCTGCCCGAGAGGCAGTAGCCAATGCGAATTTGGATACTGAAAAGCTTGATCATGATCGCTTTGGTGTTATTTTATCAACCGGTATCGGTGGCATTAAGGAAATTGAAGAACAAGTGGAACGCATGAATGAAAAAGGACCAAAACGGATCCGTCCGATGGCTCTTCCAAAAGCTCTGCCAAACATGGCTGCAGGCAACATCGCTATGGCGGTTGGGGCCAATGGTATCTGTAAGTGTGTCATCACAGCCTGTGCTTCTTCAAACGATGCACTTGGTGATGCTTACCGTGAAATCAAGTTCGGCTACCAAGATGTGATCTTGGCGGGTGGTTCTGAAGCTGCCATTACACCATTTGCTATCGGTGGCTTCCAAGCTCTGACTGCTCTTTCAACAAGTGAAGATCCAGAACGTGCCTCCATTCCATTTGACAAGGACCGGAATGGTTTTGTCATGGGAGAGGGCGCAGGTCTCCTTGTTTTGGAAAGTTTGGAGCATGCACAAAAACGTGGTGCGACTATCTTGGCTGAAATCGTCGGTTATGGAAATACCTGTGATGCCCACCATATGACTTCACCACATCCGGAAGGTTTGGGAGCCATCAAGGCTATGAAATTGGCAATCGGTGAAGCAGGTTTGGAACCAGCAGATATTGACTATATCAATGCTCATGGGACCTCTACACCAGCCAATGAAAAAGGGGAAAGTCAAGCTATCGTATCGGTCTTTGGTAAAGATACTCCGGTTTCATCCACTAAGTCCTTTACAGGACACTTGCTTGGTGCAGCTGGTGCGATTGAAGCCATTGCTGTTATTGAAGCCATGAACCATTCTTATGCACCGATGACGGCAGGAACGAAAGAACTATCAGACTATATTGAAGCAGATGTCATCTATGGCCAAGGTCGTGACTTAGAGATCAAACATGCCATCTCTAATACATTTGGTTTTGGTGGCCATAATTCAGTTGTAGCCTTTAAACGATGGGAGGACTAATGGAAGTAACAGCAATTAAGGACTTGATGTCTCAATTTGATGCCTCAAGTCTTCGTGAATTTTCTTATAAAAATGGGTCTGAAGACCTTGTTTTCAGTAAAAATGAATCATCTGCCCTTGCAACAATTGAATCGGCATCAGTAGCAGCACCAGCAGTTTCTGCTACACCTACCATTGCAGTTGCAGCTGCTGAGGAAGTAGCGCCAGTTGCAGCGCAGGCAACAGGACAAGCTGAAGGAGAAGAAGTGGCTAGTCCCTTGGTTGGCGTTGCCTACCTATCACCTGGTCCTGATAAGTCAGCTTTTGTTTCGGTTGGCGACAGTGTGAAAAAAGGCCAAACGCTCATGATTATTGAAGCCATGAAGGTCATGAATGAAATTCCAGCACCACATGATGGCATGGTAACAGAAATCTTGGTTGCCAATGAGGATGTGGTCGAATTTGGACAAGGATTGGTGCGGATCAAATGATGGATATACAAGCAATTCGTGACGCCCTTCCACACCGCTACCCCATGCTCTTGGTGGACCGTGTCTTGGAAGTTTCAGAAGATGAGATTACAGCGATTAAAAATGTAAGCATCAATGAGCCATTTTTCAATGGTCATTTCCCAGAATATCCAGTCATGCCAGGCGTTCTGATTATGGAAGCTCTTGCGCAAACGGCTGGTGTCTTGGAGTTGTCCAAGCCTGAAAACAAGGGAAAACTTGTTTTTTACGCGGGAATGGACAAGGTTAAATTTAAGAAGCAAGTAGTTCCAGGAGATCAGTTGATCATGACGGCAAAGTTTGTCAAACGCCGCGGAACGATCGCCGTGGTGGAAGCCAAGGCAGAAGTGGACGGTAAATTAGCGGCAAGTGGGACTTTGACCTTCGCTATCGGGAGCTAATTTACGCTGTGAGAATCAAAACATGGAAAACAAGAGAGCTTCCAACGCTTTGTTTCCGCTGTTCTTTGATTTTCTTTGACTAAAATCACTACATAAAGGAGTGAAAACTCATTGTTTGAAAAACTATTGATTGCCAATCGTGGCGAGATTGCGGTGCGGATTATCCGTGCAGCGCGTGAGTTGGGGATTGCGACAGTCGCTGTCTATTCAGAGGCAGATCGAGATGCCCTTCATACCATATTGGCGGATGAGGCGATTTGCATCGGACCAGCACGCTCGACCGAATCGTACCTCAATATGAACAACATCATTTCAGCAGCCATTGTAACAGGTGCCCAAGCCATTCATCCTGGCTTTGGTTTCCTGAGTGAAAACTCAAAATTTGCGACTCTCTGTGAAGAAGTGGGGATCAAGTTTATCGGACCTTCTGCCAAGGTCATGGATACCATGGGTGACAAAATCAATGCGCGTGCAGAGATGATTCGGGCCCAAGTTCCTGTTATTCCGGGATCTGACGGCGAAGTCTATACTGCTGAGGATGCCCTAGCTATCGCTGAAGGAATCGGCTATCCCGTTATGCTTAAGGCATCAGCTGGTGGTGGCGGTAAAGGGATTCGGAAGGTGGAGCGAGCAGAGGATTTGGTCACTGCCTTTGAAAATGCCTCATCTGAAGCCCAAGCAGCCTTTGGGAATGGCGCTATGTATATGGAGCGGGTGGTTTATCCAGCCCGCCACATTGAAGTGCAAATTTTGGCAGATCAGCATGGTCATGTCATCCACTTGGGAGAACGTGATTGTTCCTTGCAGCGAAACAACCAGAAGGTTCTGGAAGAAGCGCCATCTATTGCTATTGGAAAGACTCTCCGTAATAAAATCGGTCAGGCAGCTGTGCGTGCTGCGGAATCTGTTGGTTATGAGAATGCTGGGACCATTGAATTTCTCTTGGATGAAGCTAAGGGCGAATTCTACTTCATGGAGATGAATACGCGTGTACAGGTGGAGCATCCTGTCACAGAATTCGTCACTGGAGTGGATATTGTTAAAGAGCAAATTCGTATCGCAGCAGGTCAAGTTTTGGAAAAAAACCAGGACGACATTGAAATCAAGGGACATGCTATCGAGTGCCGGATCAATGCAGAAAATCCAGCCTTCAACTTTGCCCCAAGCCCAGGCAAGATTAAGAGTCTCTTCTTGCCAAGTGGGGGTGTGGGGATCCGTGTCGATTCAGCCATGTATCCAGGTTATAGCATTCCACCCTACTATGATTCCATGATTGCCAAAGTCATCGTCCATGGGGAAAATCGATTTGAAGCTCTTATGAAGATGCAGCGTGCACTTTATGAATTAGAAATTGAAGGGGTTAGCACCAACGTTGATTTCCAATGGGAGTTGATTTCTGATCAGCGCGTGGTCGCTGGCGATTATGATACTGCCTATTTGATGGAAGAGTTTCTTCCTAACTATCAAGAGAATAACTAGGAGAAAATTGTATGGCTTTGTTTTCGAGAAAGGATAAGTACATCCGTATCAATCCCAATCGGTCAACGGTTCAAACGGCAACTCAAACAAAGCCTGAGGTGCCAGATGAGCTCTTTGACAAGTGTCCAGGATGTAAAAAAACCATTTATCAGAAGGATTTGGGCTTGGAAAAAACCTGCCCACATTGTTCCTATAATTTTCGGATTTCTGCTAAAGAGCGCTTAGCCATAGTAGTAGACCAAGATTCTTTTGAGGAGCTGTTTACCGGCATTGAAACGGCTGATCCGCTTAACTTTCCGGGTTATGTGAAAAAACTGGCAGAAACAAGAGAAAAAACCGGCTTGGATGAAGCCGTGGTCACGGGCTTAGCTCGTATCTGTGGTCAGAAAGTTGCACTCGGCATCATGGATGCTAATTTTATTATGGCTTCTATGGGAACAGTTGTTGGTGAGAAAATCACAAGACTTTTTGAGTTAGCAAGAGAAAAAGAATTGCCTGTAGTTCTTTTTACGGCTTCTGGTGGCGCTCGGATGCAAGAAGGCATTATGAGCCTGATGCAGATGGCTAAGATTTCTGCTGCTGTACAGCGCCATTCAAAGGCGGGTCTCTTTTATCTAACGGTCTTGACAGATCCAACAACAGGAGGGGTTACGGCTTCCTTTGCCATGGAAGGAGATATCATCCTGGCAGAGCCGCAAACTCTGATTGGATTTGCAGGACGTCGTGTGATAGAGAGTACCGTTCGTGAAACCCTACCAGCTGATTTTCAAAAAGCAGAATTTCTCTTGGAACATGGGTTTGTAGATCAAATTGTGAAACGACAAGATCTTCGTGAGACGATTGGAAAACTAGTAGCATTACATGGAGGTGACTTATGAGCGAAATTGCAAGTATGATTAAAAAGGCTCGTGACCAGGCTCGTGTGACCGCTCTTGATTTTGCCCATGGAATCTGTGAGGATTTTATTGAGTTACATGGTGATCGGAATTTCCGTGATGATGGTGCCATCGTTGGTGGTATCGGTCGTCTGGGCAATCAGGCAGTGACGGTTATCGGGATTCAAAAAGGGAAAAACTTACAGGACAACCTCAAGCGCAACTTTGGTCAGCCTCATCCAGAAGGCTATCGCAAAGCTCTACGGCTTATGAAACAAGCCGAAAAGTTTGGTCGCCCTGTTATCACTTTTATCAATACAGCAGGTGCTTATCCAGGTTTAGGTGCGGAGGAACGCGGTCAAGGAGAAGCTATTGCCCGCAATCTCATGGAAATGAGTGATTTAAAGGTCCCAATTATTGCCATCATCATCGGTGAGGGTGGTTCAGGAGGAGCCTTGGCTCTAGCTGTTGCGGACAAGGTCTGGATGTTGGAAAATTCCATCTATGCGGTCCTCAGTCCAGAAGGCTTTGCATCTATTCTTTGGAAAGATGGTAGTCGAGCCATGGAAGCGGCGGAACTCATGAAAATTACTTCATTTGAGTTGCTTAAGATGGGGGTGGTAGATAAGGTCATACCGGAGAGAGGCTATTTTGCAGCAGAGTTGATGGGACAAATCAAATTGGAATTGCTTCACGAAGTCAATCTGCTACAAGCCTTACCAGTAGAGGAAATGCTTGAAAACCGCTACAAACGATTTAGAAAGTACTAGAAGAAGCTTGAAGCAGCAATGTTTCAGGTTTTTTTGAATTCTTTAAAGTTTTCTTGAATCAACCAGCCTATTTTAATTTCCTAAATAGCTTAACTCTTGACGGAATAGAAGTACAGGTATATACTGATGGAAATTAGGTAAAAGTTTAAAAAATCATATGTTATTGTATATTGAGATTGGAAGAGTTTGAAAAAATGATATTTTAAGTTTTTATAAACTCCTTGTCTTCATTGTGATCGTCCGTCTAATTCTCTTTAAAAGGAATCGCAAATTATCTTGTTCCTATTTCAATCTATTACATAACATTATCTAGATAGTATAGGTGATGATTTTTGTATAATTCAAGTCAGGATTAATATTTAAAGAGGTATTATTTTGAAAAAAACATCTATGGTATTGTTGGTGTGCTTTTCTTTTCTTTCTCTAGCTTCTTGTGGACAAAAGAAAGAAAGCAATGTCGCACTAGAGAAGGATAATAAGGTGGAAAAGGCTACTAGTAGCGAAACTGCTACTAGTGAATTAGAAATATCCACGACTGAATCAGTTAGTGGATCTAGCGAGGAAGTCACAGCTGAAAATTCTAATGACCCGAGTAGAGCAAAGGAAGTCCACTTTAATGGTAGCTACTACAGTGTACAAGGTAAGTATGGAGAAGTCATCATTGTCAATAAAAAGCATCCGTTGGCTTCCAGCTATGCTCCAGGAGAGAATGCGGTAGCACAAGCAGCCTTTTTCCAGCTCCGTTCTGCTATGCAAACTAGCGGATTTGATATCAGTAATCACTATAGTGGTTTTAGAAGTTATGATACACAAGCAAGTCTTTACAATAACTATGCAGCTAGGGATGGTCAAGCCAATGCGGACCGCTATTCTGCAAGGCCTGGTTATAGCGAACATCAGACTGGTCTAGCTTTCGATTTGATGGACTCAGCGGGGAATCTCCTGCAAGAAGCAAGTGCTGTCAAATGGTTAGAAGAGAACGCTCATCAATATGGTTTCATCGTTCGCTATATAACCGGTAAGGAGTCGGTTACCGGTTATATGGCAGAAACCTGGCATGTCCGCTATATTGGTCAAGAAGCAGGTGATATCTACCAATCAGGTTTGACCCTGGAAGAATATTTTGGTATCTCTGGTGGGGATTACCAATAGAAAATGAAAAATAGCGTTTCAATTAGAAAGAAACTCAGTTTTTCTTGTTTGTATTTCCATAGGAACTCAGAAATAGATGAGGAGAAGCGACACAATATACTTAGTGGTAGAGTAGTTTTCATAATATCTAATGTTGGTTTTCAAAGCCTATAAGGATAGAAGACTCTTTATCAGTTGCAGTTGGTTGGTGATTCTATCATTAAGTTCTTCAAAAAAAATGAGCTGGAAAGATTTCCAACTCAATTTTTTTATTTATTAGCAGAAATGATATCAGCTCCACCCATATATGGACGAAGAACTTTTGGAATAGTGACAGAACCGTCTTCGTTTTGGTAATTTTCAAGGATAGCAGCAACAGTCCGTCCGACAGCAAGTCCAGAACCGTTGAGGGTATGAAGGAGTTTGACCTTGCCGTCTGCCTCGTCACGGTAGCGGATTTGAGCACGGCGAGCCTGGAAGTCTTCTGTATTTGAACAGGAAGAAATCTCACGGTAGGCATTTTGAGCTGGGATCCAAACTTCCAAGTCATAAGTCTTAGCAGCAGAGAAACCCATATCTCCTGTACAGAGGGCTAAGACGCGGTATGTGAGTCCTAATTTTTGCAGAATATTTTCTGCGTTTGCAGTCATTTTTTCTAGTTCTTCATAAGAATGTTCTGGTTTGGCAAATTTGACCATCTCAACCTTATGGAATTGGTGAAGGCGAATGAGACCACGGGTATCACGACCAGCAGAACCAGCTTCAGAACGGAAAGATGGGCTCATAGCAGTGAAGTTAATAGGCAAATCTTTGCCATCTAGAATTTCATCGCGGTAGTAGTTGGTCAATGGCACTTCAGCCGTTGGGATAAGGACAAAGTTGCTATCTGCTAGTTCAAAGGTGTCTTCCTTGAATTTTGGATATTGGCCAGTACCAAACATAGAATCATGGTTGACCATATATGGGGTAATGACTTCTTGGTAACCTTCTGCGATATGTTCATCCAACATGAAGTTGTAAAGCGCACGTTCTAAGCGAGCTCCTAAGTTTTTGTAGAAAAGGAAGCGGGCACCTGTTACTTTGGCACCACGTTCCCAGTCTAGGATGCCAAGGTCTTCACCAAGGTCCCAGTGGGCTTTGATATCAAAGTCAAATTTACGTGGAGTGCCCCAACGACGCACTTCAATGTTTTCTTCCTCATCAGCACCAACTGGTACAGAATCGTGAGGAGTATTTGGAAGGACCGTGATAATAGCAGTGACTTGCTCATCGATGGTGGCCAATTCTGCATCAATCTCTTTGACTTTTGCAGAGAGAGCTTGCATAGCTGCAATCTTATCATCTGCGTTTTCTTTGTTGCGTTTTGCTTGGGCGATTTCAGCAGAGACGGTGTTGCGCTCAGCTTTTAGTTCTTCGGTTTGGACCAAGAGTACACGGCGTTTTGCGTCCAAGTCTTTTAGTTCTGTCAACGTTCCAGCTGGTACACCACGGTTGGCCAATTTTTCAGCTACCAGGTTAAAATCTGTACGAATACGTTTTAAATCTAACATAGTCTTTCCTTTCTCATAAAAAAACACGGGTATGTTAATGCTGGAGCGCTTACGCGCGGTTCCATCCAGCTTCACATCCTGTGCACTTAATATTTATCCAATTGATTATCACGGTAGAATTTCAAAAATGGCTTCTATCTGCTCACAACAACCGCAGACTTTCTGGAAGAAACTGATTTCTTACTTATCCGTTACAGTTATTATACATAAAAATGATAAGAATGTAAAATAAATATTTGTTTTTTTAGAGTAAATAGTTCCTTTTTCTAATCTAAGGCTAGCTTTTTTTAGCTTTTGAGAGAGTTAGGAGTGACTGTTTTTAATATACAATTACAAGTAAAAAAAGGCTGTTGCCCATTGAGGGAACTACCTTTTCTTTTTTATTTTTTACCTGTAAATTTGCTAACAATAGTTTGAACTAAGGTAGGTAATTTGATAATTTTCTCATTGCTGATATAATTTCGAGCTATTTTCAGTATTTTACCTGTATCTTTAGAAGCAAAGAGGAACTTTCCTTGATCCGTATTGATTTCAAAATGACGACTAACCTTATTTTGACTGACATTAGCACCGATATGTTGGATAGACGTCCATGGGATTTGAATAAACTGTTCTATATTAGTATCAGGATAAAATTCGATGGCAACATCACCCACCAAAAATTTCCCAACCTTACCACCGATTCCTATATAGGAAACACCTGTTGTTTGAAAATCAACAGATTTGTTTAATGATTGTGCCATAATCTCTCACTTTTCTCTTTCTCACATCATATTATATCCTATTCAAAAGAGTTCCCCTAAGGAAACTCTTTATCTATTACATGATACCAATCAAGCGAGCAATGATACCTACAGCAAATAATCCGATGATGATTGTGATTGGAGAAACTTTTTTCTTGAGCAACCACATGCAAAGGAATACAAGAAGTAAGTGCATGAAGCCAGGGATAAGACCATCTAAGTTTTGTTGGAAAGTAGTTACTTTCTCAGGAGTTTGTGACAGTCCAGCTCCGACTTGTTCAAAGGCTTGACGGATACCTTCGCCACCGGCAGGAAGTTTATCCCATTCGATGTAAGCGCCTGGTGCAAGCGGTACAGTAGAAACATTGAAGTTAAAGCCGATAGAAACCCAACGTTGTGCAAGGACAGCAAGGATGAACATACCAAGGATTGAAGCACCTTTAGTAATATCTTTCAAGATACCACCAGACATATCTTTAGTGATTTCTTTACCAGATTTGTAACCAAATTCTTGAGTATACCAGAGGAAGGCCATACGGATTGCATTCCAACCAAAGAAGAAGAGAAGTGGGCCGAGGATATTTCCGCCGATAGCTAGAGAAGCACCGAGGGCACCAAGGATAGGACGAACTGTAAACCAGAAGACTGGATCACCGATACCGGCCAAAGGTCCCATCATACCGATTTTAACCCCTTGGATAGCAGCGTCATCAATGTCAACACCATTTGCTTTTTCTTCTTCAAGAGCCAAGGTAACTCCGACGATAGGAGCAGCAACATATGGGTGAGTATTGAAGAATTCCATGTGACGTTTAAGTGCAGCAGCTTGGTCTTCTTTTTTAGTGTAAAGTTTCTTAATAGCTGGTACTAATGTATAAGCCCAACCAAGGTTTTGCATCCGCTCGTAGTTCCAAGAAGCTTGAAGGAATTGAGAACGGAACCAAACTTTTTTACGGTCGTTTAATGATAATTGCATTTTTTCTGACATGAGTAGGCTCCTTTCTAGTAGTCTTCTAAGATGTCACCGATTGGGTCGCCTGAACCTACAGAACCACCACCGTTACCGCCTTTTTTAGAAAGGTTGAGGTAGATGAAGGCAAGGGCAACACCAATAGCACCAAGGGCAATCAGAGTCAATTGGCTCACAGCTGCAAGTGCAAAACCGATGGCAAAGAATGGCCATACTTCGCGAGTAGCCATCATGTTGATAACCATAGCGAAACCTACGGCAACAACCATACCACCACCGACAGCCATACCACCTTGGAGCCAGTCAGGCATCAAATCAAGAACAGCTTTTACAGCATCCGCTGGAATAGCAAGAAGAGCTGCTGCTGGGATGGCGATACGCAAACCTTGTAAAGAGAGTGCGAAGAGGTGGTAACGTTCAAGAGCGCTAAAGTCACCGCGTTCAGCTGCAGCATCAGCTCCGTGTACAAGACCAACTGAGATGGTACGAACAATCATAGTCAAGAAGAGACCAGCAACCGCAAGAGGAATTGCGAGGGCTTGAGCAACGCTAATCGCTTGCGCAGATGTATCACCACCCTTGATAAGGATGATAGCAGCAGCTACAGAAGCAAGAGCAGCATCTGGTGCAACAGCAGCACCGATGTTTGCCCAACCAAGGGCAACAAGTTGAAGTGTGCCACCGAGGACAACACCCGCAGTCAAGTTACCGGTTACAAGACCAATAAGAGTACATGCGACGATTGGTTGGTGGAATTGAAATTGGTCGAGGATACCTTCCATACCTGCTAAGAAGGCAACGACAACAACCAATACCGCAGAAATAATTGAAATATCTGACATAGTTGTATTCCTTTTCTATTGATGTGTTATATGGGCTGAGAAAGAAACTCAGACACCACTAATTTTTAAAATAAGTAAGGGACCCAGATTTGGAAAATACTGAGTCAGGCGACGGAATGTTTCACCACCTGTGGCCAAATAGATTTTTGAACAAGTGGTGTCTACTTGAGTTTGATTTAAAAACATCGGAAAAAGATCGACTTGCGAACATCCTTGGATGCTCTTCTGTTTCTTTGTCGGTTTTTAAAATTCTCACAGTTTACTTCACATTCGCTTTTTTAATAAGTGCAAACAAATCTTTATTTGAATCATTAGGTACCTTGCGGACATCGAATTTGACGCCCATGTCACGCAGTTTTTCAAAAGTAGCAACGTCTTCTTTGTCCATTGACAAAACATTGTTAACCATTGTTTTACCTGTTGAGTGAGCCATTGAACCAACGTTCAATTCTTTGATTTCAACACCACCTTCGATAGCACGGAGGGCATCTTGAACTGTTTCAAACAAGATTAAAGCATGTGTATTACCAAAGCGAGGGTCTTTTGCAGCTTCAACCAACTTGCTGATTGGTACAACGTTTGCATTGATCCCACCTGGTGCAGCTTGTTTAATCAAGTTTTTGCGCAAATCATCCTTGGCAACAGCGTCTGAAGCAACAATGATACGGTCAGCTTTTGATGCTGGCGTCCAGTTGGTTGCCACTTGTCCATGAAGTAAGCGAGTATCGATACGAGCAAGATTGATTTTTAACTTGCCATCTCCAACAACGGTTCCCTCAGGAATAGCACCTTGTGGTCTTGCAGCTTTAACTGGGGCTGCAGCAACCTCAATAGGATTGAGTTCTTCAGGAAGGGCTTTGATTCCGTCCTTAGACTCTTTGATGATATTTGCCGCTACTTGATCCACACCTGCAGTCGCATTTATCATGCGTTCTGTATAGGCTTGAATCAACATCGGTAAATTGAGACCTGTGATGATAGCAAGCTTGCGATCAGGGTTTTCTCCTGCAACACGGCTTGCTTGGTTAAATGGTGATCCACTCCATAAATCAGCCAAAACCAAGATTTCATCATCGGCATCGAATGCGTCAATGGCAGAAATGAACTTAGCATGTAAATCATCTGGTCCTTCGCTTGGCATGAAAGTTACGACTTGAACTTTCTCTTGTTCGCCAAAAATCATAGAACCAGACTGATGAATGCCAGCTGCAAACTCACCATGACTTGCAATAATGATTCCAATACTCATTATTGTACCTCCTAAAATTTATCTAGTTACCCACAGGCATATTTATTTATGTCTTCGAGTTACCTTCTCATTATAAATCGCTTTCATAAGTCTGTCAAGCTTTTTTTGTGACAACAGATAGGAGAGATTAAGGCGTTTTCTGAAATTATCAAATAAATTTTCAGCTATTTTGAAGAGTTTTAGATGAAATAATGGCGTCAAATCAGCAAAATTTGGAGAAAAAATTATTGTAAAAGAGAAAACGATTTTGTCTAATCTATGCAAAAAAACCATAGAAAATCATAGAATAAATTTTTAGATTTTTCTTTATTCATTTTCTTCTGAAAAAGAAAAAAGCAGAAGTCCTGCTTTCATGGTAGTAAATGCATGAGAAAATCAGACATCTCTGCTGGAGACTCCCTTTTTCCTTTTATAATCCAACTTTGACAGATGCCAAAGATAGCGTGAGAGAAATAAATACTGTGGTACTCTGCTTGAATAGGAGAAAGATCCTGGGTAAGAAGTAAGTCATTCTCAATAAAAAGTTTAATTTTGCGAATAATAAAACTTTGGATTTCTTGGGTACCATTTGGGGATAGGAGGGCAGAGAGTAATTCCTCGTCTTCCAATAGAACAAACATTTTTAGAAGTGCTTTGGCTCGACTGTTTTCTTGCTGAGTAAAGATATTCTCAAGAGCACGAAAGAATTCTTTTTGATAGGAATCGATCATTTCATACTTATCTTTATAGTGAGTATAAAAACTGGAACGACTAATTCCGGCTGCTTGAGCTAGTTTGGTGGTGGTGATATCATTAAAATTTTCTTTCTCTAAACAACTGACCATAGCTTTCAAGATGGCTTGTCGGGTATTTTCTTTGCGGTGGTCTTTGGTCATAAATCAGTCAACTCCTTTTATACATTTTTGAACAGAGTGTCTAAAAAATATCTTTTTTGCTTGAATTTATCATTCAGACTTGTATAATGTATTCTATCATTTATTAGACAATGTGTCTAAAAAGGAGTGTAGTCATTTGAAAAAAATAAAAATAATATATAGAAACCCTGTTTTGTGGATTACCATGTTAGGTGTTGCTTTCATACCAGCACTTTACAATTTAAGTTTCCTATCCGCTATCTGGGATCCCTATGGAAATCTGAAGAATCTGCCTGTAGCAGTTGTAAATCAGGATAGGGCGTCAACATTAGGAAATGAGAGTCTGACTATTGGTGACGACATGGTTGAATCAATGAGGAAAGATTCCAATCTGGATTTTCACTTTGTCTCAACTAAAGAAGCACAAACAGGTCTCGAAAAAGGGGACTATTATATGGTTGTTACGCTTCCAGAAGATTTGTCTCAAAAAACAGCTACTTTATTGACAGAAGAACCAAAACAAGCAGAAATTGTTTACCAGACTTCCAAGGGACATAGTTTTATTGCTTCAAAAATGAGCGAGTCAGCAATGGAAAAAATAAAAGCATCCCTTGCAGAAAAAATTACCAAGCAATATACTAGCGCAGTTTTTGGAAGCCTTTCTGATGTAAAAACAGGTATGGGAAAAGCTGCGGATGGCAGTCAGCAATTAGAAAATGGATCAGTTCAATTGGTAGATGGTTCTTCTACATTGACAAGTGGTTTATCAATTCTCACTGCTTCTACAGGGACTATTTCTGAAGGCAATGGGGAGTTTAGCTCTGGATTGAGGACCTATACTTCAGGTGTTGGACAGTTGGATTCTGGATTGACCCGTTTTTCAATAGGTTTGTCCCAGTATACAAATGGGGTCACTTCTCTATCCGAAGGTAGTAGCCAGTTAGATGCCAATTCTGGAAAATTAGTAGATGCTTTGTCCCAGTTGAAAAGGGCATCTGATCAGATGCAACCTCTATTGGATGGAACCAATCAGCTAACTTCGGGTCTCAAAGAACTTGCACAAACGACTACTGTTTCACAAGAAAAATTGCAAGAGATTGATAAGTTAGTGTCAGGACTGGATCAGTTGCAAGCTGGTCTCAACCAACTTAATAGTCAAGTTTCAACAATGTCCTCATCCTCTCTTCCAAACTTAGATTTGAGCTCTTTACCGGCCCAGTTACAAGATTTGAAGAATCAAGTTCAAGCTTTACAAGGCTCGTCTCAAGCGGACAGAGAAAAAACGATAGCGGCCCTAAAAGCAACAAACACCTTTCAAGGTTTGACGATTGATCAACAAGCAGAACTGGTGGCAGCGATTGAAAATACTCCCTCCTCAACAGCGGACCCTAGTCAAGCCATCTTATACCAAGTCTCAACCATTAGTCAAGAGCTGCAAAGCTTGCAAGTTGCTATACAGACTTTGCAAAAAGCTTCAGAAGGTTTGGTGACATTACAAGCAGCAATCTCACAACTATCAGCAGGTGGAAATCAAGTTTTACCTGCGGCCAGTGCAACTGTTCATCAGTTTTCTACTGGTATGAACCAGATTTCAGGAGTGCTTGAGGCTAAGTTGATACCAGGAAGTAATCAGATAACTTCAGGTCTTGATGAATTTCATAAAAAGCTTACTGTCGGTACGGAACAATTGTTAGGAAAAGCAGTTTCCTATACAGATGCAGTTGGAAAATTAAATGCAGGGGCACAAGAATTGGCTCAGAAAAATCTTCCTCTGAGTCAGGGGCTATCTGGGCTTGAGGATGGTTCTCATCAGTTGAATAGTAAGTCCAATCAATTGCAAGAAGCTTCTAATAAACTTTTAGATGGTAGTCAAGAATTGAATAATGGAGCGAAAAAACTGCAAGATGGTGGTCAGAGTCTAGAAGATGGAATTGGGCAACTTACTAGAGGGATTGAAAGTTTGAATGCTGGTCTTAAAGGGAGTAGTCAAGAACTTTCTCTTGTAAATCTTAAAGAGGTAAATGCGGAACTCGTTTCGATGCCAGTTTCAAGCCAGCATACCGATCATGACAAAGTAAATACCAATGGAGTCGCTATGGCACCCTATATGATTTCCGTATCCTTAATGGTAGCTGCCTTGTCTACGAATGTTATTTTTGTCAAGTCACTCGATGGTGAAAACTACACTGATAGATGGAAATGGGCAAAAGGAAAATTAATCTTAAATGGTTTTATATCAACTCTAGCAGCAACCATCCTCTTTCTGGTAGTAGAAACTATGGGAGTTGAAGCCAACCATCCACTTGCTACCTTTGCTATGATCCTTTTGACGGGCTGGACCTTGATGGCTTTAGTGACCGCCTTGGTAGGGTGGAGTAATCGATATGGGGCTTTTGCTTCACTGATCCTTTTGTTACTACAACTGGGATCAAGCGCAGGAACGTATCCAATTGAATTAAGTCCCAAATTCTTTAGATTGGTTCAACCCTTTTTACCCATGACCTATTCTGTGTCTGCTTTAAGACAAAGTATTTCTATGAAGGGACAGATAGGTTCACAAGTTTTCGCTTTGACAGTATTTTTGTTGCTCTTTATGGTGCTAGGCTTAGTAACTTATCAGAAAGATGTGAACAACTAAAAAGAACAAGGAATTCCTTGTTCTTTTTAGTTGGCTTCTGAAGAGGCTAGTTTTTATCCAATCTCTTTGATTAATTTAATAGTAAGTTTTCCAATTCTCGAGCCACCCCATCTAGCTCGTTTGTATATTGTGTCATGCGATCGGCAACTGGGATGAGTCTGTCACTGGCGTTTTTCATAGCATATCCGATGCCGGCTAATTGCAACATCTGAATATCATTTTGCTCGTCTCCAAAAGCGATCAAGTCCTGAGGAGAAGCTTTATAGTGGTCCAACAAATAAGTGAGGGCAGAAGCCTTTGAGACGCCTTTGGCACAAGTTTCTAAGATATTAAGAGGTCCACCCCAAGTGTTGATTTCAAGTTGATTTTTAAAGTAATCCTTCATCTGGTCAGCTAAAGCGTATTTATCTTCTGCTCGGGTCTGCATGAGGATTGAATGAGGATCATCTGTGATTAAGTCTGGTCTCATCAGGTTTTCGGCTGTAATTTTTTGGACCCCCATGAGAGCGGGATCAAATGTACCAAGATGGTCTTGAGTGATAAAGAACTTATTTTTGTATTCTCCTGCGATAAAATCAGCCTGAAAAGTCTCTTCTTCTTTCAGAAAATCCATCAAATAGTGTTTGTCTATCAAGACTTTCTGCTCGAAAGCCCATTTTTTTTCAGGAATATGTGTCAAGGAACCATTGAAGTTAATCATTGGGGTCTCTAATTGGAGTTGGTGGTAGAATTTGTCAGCCATGCGATAAGGACGACCTGTGGCGATGACTACAGTGTGACCAGCTTTTTTTACAGCCTGGATAACGTCGATAGTGTAGTCACTTAATTGACTCTGTTCGTTTAATAAGGTGCCATCTAAATCAAGCGCAATAATCTTTTTCTTCACAATAGGTCTCCTTGTAAATCTGTTCTCCTAGTATATCAAAATAAGAAAGGAGAGGCAAAGAGAAAGAAGTTAAGGGTTAAAAAACGAACTTTCATAGTTTTTTTCTTCTATATATAGAAAATAAAGCAAGAAGACTGACAGAGCTTATTTAAACACAAAGAAATAAAAACGTTTTCAGAATAAAAAATCTTGAAATATGAATGTTTTTGTTTTATAATATATATATCGTTCGTGAATTAAGCGAATAAAAATAGATTCATCTGATAAATAGATGGATTGAGTAAAAAAACTGAATCTTAAGGAGATTTTCGGGAATGGAAAACTATTTTGGTCTCAAAGAACATGGAACCAGTGTTTCAACTGAGATTATGGCTGGGATTACGACTTTCTTTGCCATGTCTTATATCCTCTTTGTTAACCCTGCTATTTTAGGTGCAGCAGGTATGCCTACGCAGGCTGTCTTCTTGGCTACCATTATTGCTACGGCTATTTCAACCTTAGTAATGGGTCTCTTTGCCAATGTTCCTTATGCTTTGGCACCAGGTATGGGACTCAATGCTTTTTTCACTTATACCGTTGTTTTTGGACTCGGTTTTAGCTGGCAAGAAGCTTTAGCCATGGTTCTCTTGTGTGGTGTCTTTAATATCCTGATCACAGTTACCAAAATACGTAAGAGTATCATCAAATCAATTCCGCTTAGTCTTCAGCATGCTATTGGTGGTGGTATTGGTGTCTTTGTTGCTTATCTTGGTTTTAAAAATGCTAATATCATCAACTTCTCGGCTTCCGCAGGGAATATCGTTTCTATCAATGGTGTTTCTCCAGCCGAAGCTACAGCAAAAACCTTTGAAAATGGAGTATTCTCAGTAGGTGCCAATGGTGGTGTGGTTCCAGAAATCTCAACCTTTACAGATCCTGCTGTTCTCCTAGCCATCATCGGTCTCTTTATCACAACTATCTTAGTCATCAAAAAAGTTCGCGGAGCTATCTTAATTGGGATTATTGCTACAACTCTCATTGGTGTGCCAATGGGTGTAGTGGATTTATCTATGATTAACTTTGCAGACAACAACTTGGCGACTGCCTTTGGTGAATTGGGTGTCACTTTCTTAGCTGCTTTTGGTGGCATGGCTTCCCTCTTTTCGGATCCTAGCCGTCTACCATTGGTACTGATGACTATCTTTGCCTTCAGTCTTTCAGATACATTTGATACCATCGGTACCTTTATTGGTACTGGTCGTAGAACAGGTATTTTCTCTGCAGAAGATGAAGCAGCCCTTGAAAATTCATCTGGTTTCTCATCTAAGATGGATAAGGCCCTCTTTGCAGATGCTATTGGTACGTTTATCGGAGCACTCTTTGGCACTTCCAATACAACGACTTATGTTGAGTCAGCAGCAGGTATTGCCGAGGGTGGACGTACTGGTCTAACAGCTGTTTCAACAGCAGCAGCCTTCATCTTATCCGCCCTTATTTTGCCAATTGTGGGTATTGTACCAGCAGCAGCAACAGCACCAGCCCTTATTATTGTCGGTGTCATGATGGTTTCTTCCTTCTTGGATGTTGATTGGAGTGACTTCAATGATGCTCTACCAGCATTCTTTGCAGCTTTCTTTATGGCTCTTTGCTTCTCAATCTCCTACGGTATTGCGGCGGCCTTCATCTTTTATTGCTTGGTGAAAGTAGCGACAGGCAAGACAAAAGAGATTCACCCAATTCTTTGGGGAGCAACCTTCCTCTTTATCCTTAACTTTATCATCTTAGCTGTCTTATAAGCTGAGACCTCACCATTTAAAAACGACCGGATGTGTCGTTTTTCTTTTTACAGGAAAAAAATGAAAAATATTTAACCTTATGGTATAATCATGTCTATGTATAGTCAAAATGAAGTCGAATTGATGGCTATTGGCCAATCTATTGGTGAGAAATTAAAAGCGGGAGATATCCTGGTTCTGACAGGTGATCTGGGTGCGGGTAAGACTACTTTAACCAAGGGGATTGCCAAGGGTTTAGAGATTGGGCAAATGATAAAAAGTCCGACCTATACCATTGTTAGAGAGTATGAGGGGCGTTTGCCACTGTACCATTTGGATGTTTACCGAATTGGTGATGATCCTGATTCCATTGATTTGGATGATTTTCTATATGGTGATGGCGTAACAGTTATCGAATGGGGTGAATTGTTGAATCCTCATCTTTTAGATGATTATCTGACAATTTTATTAGAATATTCAGGAGATGGCCGTAAAGTCTCTGGACAAGCCCAGGGTTCTCGAAGCCAAGTTCTACTTGAGGAGATTTTTCATGGCTAGACAGGAAATAGTATTTGCTCAAGCCCAGGCTGAGGATGCCCAAGCCCTGATTGATTTTCTGGATTTGGTAGCGGTAGAGACGGATTATCTGGTCATGGATGAAGAAACATTTCCCTATTCGTTAGAGCAGACACAGTCTATTCTAATGGCAAGTGAAGAAGCGCCTGACCAACTCTGCCTTTTGGCCAAGGTTGGTAAGAAAATTATCGGCTTAATCAATGTCAAGGCTTATAAGCCCTATCGTATCTCTCATGTTGGGGATGTCTTTATGGCGGTTGCCAAGGAGTATTGGAGTCATGGTATCGGTCGGATTTTATTGGAAGAAGCCATCATTTGGGCTCAAGAAATGGACTGTTTAAAACGTTTGGAATTGACCGTTCAAGTTCGTAATGCGCGTGCAATTAAATTATACAAAAGCTGTGGCTTTGAAGTAGAAGGTACTCAAAAAAGGGGTGCCAGAACAGATGAAGGAGAATGGCTGGATCTTTACTATATGGGAAGGCTAATAGATTAACGATGAAAATTGGTAAAAAAATACTTTTGATGACCATGGCTATCTTATTGCTTACAGTTGGAGCTGTAGTTACCTATGGGACAACGTTTTGGAGCTATTCTGAGAAGGCCATTTCTAAGACTTTCAAAAAAATTGATAATAATGAAGAGTCGGACAATATTATTCAAGCCACCAAACCATTTAGCATTCTTCTAATGGGTGTTGATACAGATGAAGCGACTCGCGGGGGTGCTTGGGAAGGTGGACGAAGTGACTCGATGATCTTAGTTACAGTCAATCCTCAAACCAAAAAAACGACGATGATGAGTTTGACTCGGGATATTATGGTTGAAATCGCCAATCCTGATGGCAGAAGTAGTGGTACGATTGAAAAATTGAATCATTCTTATAGCTATGGGGAAGCACCAATGACCATTGCGACAGTCGAGAAAATGTTGGATATCAATATTGATCGCTACGTAAAAATTAATATGGACGGTCTTAGAAGTTTGGTGGATGCTCTCGGTGGGATTACTGTTAATAATACACTTGGTTTTACGATTTCTATTGAAGCGCAAGAACCAGCTTATCGTGCAACAATTGATCCGGGTCAACACTTGATCAATGGGGATCAAGCCTTAGTCTATGCTCGTATGCGTTATGATGATCCTGAGGGAGATGTTGGCCGTCAAAAACGCCAACGTGAAGTTATTGGAGCGGTTGTCCAGAAGCTCTTACAGCTGGATGGCTTTACACAATATAAGAAAATCTTGGATGCTGTTTCCACCAACCTGCAAACAGATATTGAAATCAGTAGTGCTACAATTACAAGTTTATTAGGCTATAAAGATTCATTAAATACCCTTGAATCCTATCAGTTAGATGGGGAAGGTGAGATGGTTGACGGACTATCTTATCAAATTCCAACCAGCAAGCATTTACTTGAAATGCAAAATGTACTCAAGCGATCTTTGGGTTTGCATGAGACGACGGAATTAAAAACAAATGTTCGCGTCTATGAAAATCTATTCGGGCTTCCAAATCCCTATACAGTTGTCAATGCTTATACTGGAATCGAAACCCCAGGAACTGGAAATATAGTCGATTCAGCAACAACAGTGGAGAGTACGGAAACAACTCATCTGGGACAATAAACATTTTAAATTTTCCATCCATGTCAAATCAGACTAGATAAGAGCGGTGCAGATAAATAAAAATATCTGAGCAGTTGTTTGATGGGAGATAAGTATCCATAAGAGTCAATTTACAGCTAGAGATATCGAGGTAAGGAAAAGTCTGTCCATAGTTTGATTTTTCAAGTCTATAAAATATACAAAAAGAGTTTAGGTTGCTATTAAACAACCTAAACTCTTTTTGTATATTTATGGTAAGAAGTTATCAATGAAAGAAACTAATCCGATAATCCGACTTAGGCCCGCGACGACTAGTCTACTTTCTTATTTGCTTGACTACTTTTCAGATTTGGTATATTTTTCCTGAAAAGATTGGATTTGACCCAAGTGTCCTTCAGCTTCTTGCTGGTAAACACGGAATTTATAATTTAAATCTTGAGCCATTTCTTGCAAGGGCTGGCTGTAGGCTTTGATAATGCCCACTTGTTCTTGAATTTTGCTATAACTACCTGACATGTCATCTAGTAAGTTACGGGTCTCATGGACTTCTTCGCTAATTTTATCCTTGTTGGTTACCGCCCAGTAAGAAATAGCAGCAGCGGTGCCGGCCAGTAAAAGATTTCTTAATTTCATCTTATCCTCCAAAGTAAAGGTCTTGAGCCAGTTGGGCTAGGGCAGTAAAATCAGGTTCCTGAGTTTCAAATTTTATCTTTAGACCGTCTTGCTCATCAAAACGAGGCAAGAGATGGATATGGGTATGGAAAACTGTCTGGCCAGCAGCTTCTTCGTTATTATTGATGATATTCATTCCTTTAGCATCCAGTTTTTTCTGTAATTGCTGAGCGATTTTTGGAATGCGGGCAAAAAGTGCACTGCTAGCTTGTCCATCCATTTCCAAGATGTTGCGGTAGTGTTTTTTTGGAACGACCAGGGTATGGCCCTTGGTCACCTGAGTAATATCTAGAAAGGCCAGAACTTCTTCGTCTTCATAAACTTTTGAGGATGGGATGTGACCAGCGATAATTTGGCAAAAAATACAATCTGACATAAAGAGCACCTCACGAGCGAAAATTTGTTATAATCATTATATCAATAATAATGGAGAAATGCATGTTAGAAGTCAAAAATATAAGTGGAGGATACGCCAATATTCCCGTACTTAAGGATGTATCTTTTCAAGTGGCGAACGGAGAGTTGGTCGGATTGATTGGACTCAATGGGGCAGGAAAATCAACGACTATAAAGGAAATTATTGGTCTTTTGACTCCTTATCAGGGACAGATTTTCATTGATGGTCAAAGTTTGCAGGGAGATGTTGAAAGTTATCGTAAGAAAATCGGATTTATTCCTGAAACGCCCATTCTTTATGAGGAGTTAACGCTTAAAGAACACTTGGAAGTGGTAGCGCTAGCCTATGATTTAGAATGGGACCAAGCTTTTTCAAGTGTTGAAAAACTACTTAAAATCTTTCGTTTGGATGAAAAATTGGAATGGTTTCCGGTCAATTTTTCCAAAGGTATGAAACAGAAGGTTATGATTATTGCCGCCTTTATGGTCAATCCAAGTCTCTTGATTGTCGACGAGCCTTTTTTAGGTTTGGATCCCGTGGCTATTCAAGATTTGACCGATCTCTTGGCCCAAGAAAAAGCAAAAGGAACCTCTATTCTCATGTCCACCCATGTCTTGGATTCTGCAGAAAAAATGTGTGACCGTTTTGTTATCCTTCATCATGGAAAAGTCTTAGCTGATGGAAATATAGATCAGTTGCGTCAGGATTTTGGTCAAGCATCGGCCAGCCTCAATGATATCTATCTGACCTTGACACAAAAAGAGGTGAGCTAGATGAAAGAAATCTTTCGAGAACGTAGGCAAGCTTTTTTGGCCGCCTGCATCAAATACAGTCGCTATGTCTTTAATGATCATTTTGTTTTGGTTTTGTTGGTCTTTCTCGGTTTTCTGTCTCTTCAATACCGACAATTATTAGAAAACTTTCCTCAGAAACCTTGGCATGTCTACCTTCTAGTCCTAGTTCTAACACTCTTATTGTTTGTTGCAGGTAATACGGCCACTTACCTGCTAGAGGCTGACCAACACTTTCTTTTAACGAAAGAAAAACAAGTAGGTGCCTTGGCCCAGCAAGCATCTTTGCGGCAAATGGTCCTATGGGGATTGATTCAGGTTCTGGGTCAATTACTTTTCCTACCGCTTTATCTTAAGCTAGGTTTCCCTATCTGGGGCTTTTTCCTTTTTGTTCTAGCCCTGACGGTCGGAAAACACCTGCTGATTCAGGCTCGATTAGCAGCTTTTTTTAAGGAAAATATTTTCCAATGGCACTTAGCTATTGATAAGGAGAGGAAACGCCAACAGACGATTCTGCAATTTTTTGCCCTCTTTACAAAGGTTAAGGGCATTACAAACAGTGTCAAGAGGCGCGCTTATTTAGACCCGCTCTTGAAGTTAGTAGTCAGAAAGCATAATAAAACTTGGAATTTTCTCTATCTCAGAGCTTTTTTACGGTCAGGAGACTTTCTAGGTTTGACGGTCAGACTTTTTGCGCTTTCTGCCCTCGTCTTAGTAAGTATTGAAGTAGCTTGGTTAGCGGTGGGCCTTGTTGTGTTACTCAATTATTTACTTCTCTTTCAACTTCTAGCCCTTTATCGTGTTTATGACTATCAGTATTTGAGCAGGCTCTATCCCATTGGTCAAGATAAAAAGATAAAAGGCTTTAAAGATGTTTTACAAGGATTGTTGTATGGTGTCTTTGTTTTTCAAGTCATCCTAGGCTTCTTTGTCCTAAAAGATAAAAGTTATTTGGGAGTTCTTTTGGGATCCGCTTTCCTTTTGAACCATCTTTACCTAGGAATTAAAGTGAAGAAATTGATTGACTAAATGTAATAAAACTAGTAAAATAGTAAGGAATTTTGTGAGGAGGAATGGCATGCAGTTTGATTCAAATGGTCTGCGGCTACAGTCTATTGCAGGAAATAGTGGCAAAGCATTTAAAGGCCTTCGGTCAGACGGAACGCCTGTTTTTGTAAAGTATGAGATGCCTCCTATTGTTCCTGCCTTAGCTAGAGAACAGATTACCCCACCGGTCTTAGCAACTAATCGTGAAGTGGGTGTTGGGCAAAGAGTAGAGCAGGAGTGGTTAGATGGTCGCACCCTATCTAGAGCAGATATGGGGAAAAAGCAAGTGCGTCAAATTTTGGTTCGCATGCATTTTTCAAAGCGCCTGCTCAATCAAGCTTTGCAACTTAATTATACCTATCATGGTCCGAAAGACTTGGTTCTCAAATGGCAGGAAGACGCACCAAATCGCCTGCGTCAAAATAGCTATCTGCAATCGGTTTGTAAAGATTTGCTGGACCACTTGCCAACTTATCATCAGGAAGTCGCGACCTTTGTTCATGGGGATTTGCACCATAAGAACTGGGTAGAGACGAGTAGTGGTTTGGTCTACTTAACGGACTGGGAAACAGCCTGTTTGACAGATCGAATGTTGGATGTAGCTTACCTGTTGACACATTATATCCCTCGTTCGGCTTGGGCAGAATGGCTCAAAGAATATGGTTATAAGTACAATGCTACTGTTTTGTCTAAAGTTTTCTGGTATGGCCAATTGGGTTATTTGAACCAGATTACCAAACATATAGAAAGTTATGACTTGGAAGCGGCGAATAAGGAAATTTATGCCCTTCGTCTCTTTCGTCAGCAATTCAATAAGGACTTATGAGAGTTAGAAACCGTAAGGGAGCCAGTGAGCTTCTTGAAAAGAATCCCCAGTACGTCATTTTAAACCCAGAGGCTTGTAAGGGCAAGTGGTCAGAAATTTTTGGCAATAACCATTCCATTCATATCGAGGTCGGCTCAGGAAAAGGAAATTTCGTGACAGGTATGGCGGCCCAAAACCCAGACATCAACTATATTGGTATCGATATTCAATTGTCTGTGCTCAGTTATGCATTGGATAAGGTTTTGGCAGCGGGTTTGCCCAATGTCAAACTTTTGCGAGTAGATGGCTCTAGTTTAGCGAATTACTTTGAAAATGGAGAGATTGATCAACTCTATCTGAATTTTTCAGATCCATGGCCCAAGAAACGCCATGAGAAAAGACGGTTGACCTATAAGACATTCCTAGATACTTTTAAGGAGATTTTGCCAGAAGGTGGTGAAATTCATTTCAAGACAGACAACCGTGGTCTCTTCGAGTACAGCCTAGCTTCCTTTTCAAAATATGGTATGACCTTGCAAGAAGTTTGGTTGGATCTACACGCTAGTGACTATGAAGGCAATGTCATGACAGAGTATGAAGAAAAATTTTCTAAGAAAGGTCAAGTCATTTACCGAGTGGAAGCGAAATTTAATAAAAAATAAGCTTCTGCAACAGTGAGTTTTGTCTCAAAAAATTGAATGAATAATTGTTTAAAGGATTTAGCTGAGGCTAGGTCCTTTAAATGATATCTTTTTATAATTTTCTTCATCACATTAAAGTCTTTTAAAATAAGATTTGATAAACAGAGCATTACCATCATTAAAATGAGGGCTTTAAAAGCGTGTATCCTTTAAAAAAATAGCTTTTGCTTCGCAGATTGAGTTTTAAATGGGTGCTTTTAGATTCTTTATTGATTTTGTAGAAATCACCAAAAAAGCTGACGTCAAAAATGAAACAAGGGTCTGTCAAGTATATTCCTTTACAGTTCAAGGGAAATGTGCTATAATGAATAAAAATAGTTGGAAAGGGGTTTGGCCATGTGCCAGCCCCTTCACTGTTGCTTTCTTCTATAATCAAGTGAAATATAGAAGTCTTGTTTAAGATGATTGGCTCTAATCTGTACATGATGTAGTTGGATGGGTCTTAATATCTTATTTAATTGAACACGGGCTACGACTCTTTGCAAATAGATAAAGTTTTCCTAGATGTCTTTGCATCTTCGTCAACTTTTCTAATTTGCTGTGAGTCGCTAAGGCCCTTAGTATCTTATTTTTAGGAGGTAAGTATGGCAAATATTGTTGAATTAGTGACAGAAGTCATCGCCCCGGCTATCCAGACGCCTTATGAGCTGGTAGATGTCGAGTATGGCAAGATGGGTGGCGACTATGTTCTCTCGATCTTTGTGGATAAAGAGGGCGGTATTTCGCTCAATGATACGGCTGAGTTGTCCGAGATGATCAGTCCCCTTTTGGATAGCATTAAACCAGATCCTTTTCCAGAGCAGTATATGCTGGAGGTAACTAGTCCTGGATTGGAACGTCCCCTAAAAACAGCTGAGGCAGTAGCTAATGCCGTGGGTGATTATATTAACGTCAAACTCTATCAGGCTATTGATAAAGTCAAGGTCTCTGAAGGAAGGCTCCTTTCCTTTGATGGAGAAAATTTGCTTTTGGAGTACATGGATAAGACCCGCAAGAAAGAAGTAACCATCCCCTACAAAACGGTAGCAAAAGCCCGTTTAGCTGTTAAAATTTAAGAAAAAGAAAGGACCTTTTGTTGACAAAAGGAAATAATCATGAGTAAAGAAATGCTAGAAGCCTTCCGCGTTTTGGAGGAAGACAAGGGTATTAAAAAAGAAGACATCATCGAAGCAGTGACGGAATCTCTTCGTTCAGCCTACAAACGTCGATACGGGCAGTCTGAATCAGCTGCTATTGAGTTTGATGAGAAAAAAGGAGACTTTCATGTCTATACGGTTCGTGAAGTTGTAGATGAGGTCTTTGACAGTCGTTTGGAAATTTCATTGAAGGACGCTCTTTCCATCTCATCGGCCTACGAATTGGGAGATAAGATTAAATTTGAAGAAGCTCCTGGTGAGTTTGGTCGTGTAGCAGCACAATCGGCTAAGCAAACGATTATGGAAAAGATGCGCAAGCAAACGCGTGCCATCACTTTCAACACCTTTAAAGAACATGAAAATGAAATCATGTCTGGTACAGTAGAACGTTTTGATAATCGTTTTATCTATGTGAACTTGGGTTCTATTGAAGCCCAATTATCCAAACAAGATCAAATTCCAGGTGAAGTTTTCCAATCCCATGATCGCATTGAGGTTTATGTCTACAAGGTTGAAGACAATGGCCGTGGTGTCAATGTCTTTGTTAGCCGTAGCCACCCAGAAATGATCAAACGCTTGATGGAACAAGAAATTCCTGAAGTTTATGATGGAACAGTTGAAATCATGAGCGTTTCTCGTGAAGCTGGAGATCGTACTAAGGTAGCAGTGCGTAGCCACAATCCAAACGTGGATGCTATTGGTACTATCGTTGGTCGTGGTGGTGCCAATATTAAGAAAATCACCAGCAAGTTCCACCCTTCACGCTATGATGCTAAATTGGATCGGATGATTCTGACAGAAGAAAACATCGATGTCATTGAGTGGGTTGCTGATCCAGCAGAATTTATCTATAATGCCATTGCTCCGGCTGAAGTAGACTTGGTTCTCTTTGATACAGAAGATGGCAAGCATGCAACAGTCGTTGTGCCAGATAACAAGTTATCATTGGCGATTGGTCGTCGTGGACAAAACGTTCGTTTAGCAGCTCATTTGACGGGCTTCCGTATCGATATTAAATCTGCTACGGAATATGAAGCGATTGAAGCAGCTCTTTATGGGGATGTTTCAGAAGAAGTCCTAGAAGAATCTCAAGAAAATTAAGGAGTTTCTATGGTAAAGGCTAGAAAAATCCCTTTACGCAAGTCAGTTGTTTCAGGGGAAATCATTGACAAACGCGATTTGCTCCGTATTGTCAAAAACAAGGAAGGACAAGTCTTCATCGATCCAAGTGGAAAGGCAAATGGACGTGGCGCCTATATCAAATTGGACAATGAAGAAGCAGCTCTGGCCAAGAAAAAACAAGTCTTTCATCGTGCTTTTAGCATGGATGTGGATTCAGTATTTTATGACGAATTGATTGCCTATGTTGATCATAAGGTCAAAAGGAGAGAGCTTGGACTCGAATAAGAAACAAAAAGTCTTAAATTTGTTGGGTTTGGCACAACGAGCTGGTCGTCTGATTTCAGGAGAAGAGCTTGTAGTGGATGCGATTCGCAAGGGACAAGCAAAACTAGTTTTTCTGGCAGAAGATGCAGCCAGCAACATGACTAAAAAAATTACAGATAAAAGCAAAACCTACCAAGTAGAAGTTGTTACCGCGTTTTCAACGCTGGAATTAAGCATAGCGGTCGGAAAGAGCAGGAAAGTTCTAGCCGTCACAGATGCTGGATTTACTAAGAAAATGAGGTCTATTATGAAATAGAACAGGAGGACAAGGAATTGTCTAAAAAGAGATTGAATGAAATTGCCCGTGAAATAGGCAAAACAAGTAAGGAAGTAGTTGCTAAAGCTCAGGAACTGGGCTTCGATGTCAAAAGCCATGCATCCAGTGTAGATGATGCGAGTGCTAAGCGCATTGCAGATAGTTTTTCTGCCAAGGCAGCTTCAGCTCCTAAAACTAAAGAAGAGCCTGCTGTAAAGAAAAATCCAGAAGTAGAAGCAAAGCCAGCAGCTAAGCCAACGCCAAAAGCAGCAGTTATAGCAGAGAGCAAACCGGCTGTTAAACCTACAGAAAAAGCAACAGTCAAGTCAGAAGAAAAGACTGAAGTGAAAACGGAAGTTAAGGTGGAAACTAAAACAGAAGTTTCTGTAGGCAAACCAGCAGCTCCAGCTCGCCCACAAAGTCGTAACTTTAAGGCAGAACGGGAAGCGCGTGCCAAAGCCGAGGCAGAACGTCGTGCAGCTGGTGGACAAGGCAATAACCAAAACCAAAGTCGCAATCGGAATGATCGCAATCAGGGCCAAAATCGTAATGAGCGAAACCAAGGTCAAAATCGTAGCGACCGCAATCAGGGCCAAAATCGTCAGGAAGGTGGAACTGGTCAAGTTCGTCCAGACAATCGTCAAAACAATGGGAACAATCGTGATCGCAACTTCCAAGGCAATAATCGGAATGAGCGCCGCAATGACAACCGTCGCAATGACAACCAACGTTTTGACAATCGCAATCAAAGCCGCAATCAACCAGTCGCACCGAAGATTGACTTCAAGGCTCGAGCTGCTGCTTTGAAAGCAGAACAAAATGCTGAATATGCTCGTGGAAGTGAAGAACGTTTCCGCCAAGCACAAGAAGCTAAGAAAAATACTCAAGCAAAACCCAAAGAGGTCAAGTTTGAGGAGCCGGTGGTGGAAGTTAAACCAGCAACTCCCGCTCCAGTCGCAGTCCCTGTGGCTAGTGAGACTCGCCGGAAGAAAACAACTAAGGCCGATAAGAAACGTGACTTTACTAGTGACGTTGAAGATGGTCCACGCAAACAACAAAAGAATCGAAGTAACCAAAATCAAGTGAGAAATCAAAGAAATAGTAACTGGAATAGTAAGAAGAACAAAAGGGGCAGAAACAATCAAGTTGCTAAACCTGTCACCGAGCGTAAATTCCATGAATTGCCAACTGAACTAGAATACACAGCCGGTATGACCGTAGCTGAAATCGCAAAACGGATCAAACGTGAGCCAGCTGAAATTATCAAGAAGCTCTTTATGATGGGTGTTATGGTAACACAAAACCAATCACTTGATGGAGATACGATTGAAGTCCTTTTAGTAGATTATGGAATTGAAGCCAAAGAAAAAGTTGAGGTGGACTCAGCTGATATCGAACGTTTCTTCGTTGAAGATGGCTATCTCAATGAAGATGAATTGATTGAGCGACCACCGGTTGTTACCATCATGGGTCACGTTGACCACGGTAAAACAACCCTCTTAGATACCCTTCGTAATTCTCGTGTAGCAACAGGAGAAGCAGGCGGGATTACTCAACATATTGGTGCCTACCAAATCGAGGAAAAAGGCAAGAAAATTACCTTCTTGGATACCCCTGGACATGCGGCCTTTACATCGATGCGTGCGCGTGGTGCTTCTGTTACGGATGTGACGATTCTTGTTGTGGCAGCGGATGACGGTGTTATGCCTCAAACGATTGAAGCCATTAACCATTCAAAAGCAGCAGGTGTTCCAATTATTGTTGCTATCAATAAGATTGATAAACCTGGAGCCAATCCTGAGCGTGTTATCGCCGAATTGGCGGAACACGGCGTTATCTCAACTGCTTGGGGTGGTGAATCTGAATTTGTTGAAATCTCAGCCAAATTCAATCAGAACATTGAAGAACTCTTAGAAACTGTTCTTTTGGTAGCTGAAATTCAGGAATTGAAAGCAGATCCAACTGTTCGTGCAATCGGTACCGTTATTGAAGCGCATTTGGATAAAGGAAAAGGGGCAGTTGCGACTCTCTTGGTGCAGCAAGGTACCCTCAATGTTCAAGATCCAATCGTTGTCGGGAACACCTTTGGTCGTGTTCGTGCTATGACCAATGATCTTGGCCGTCGAGTGAAGCTTGCTGGACCATCAACACCGGTTTCCATTACTGGTTTGAACGAAGCGCCAATGGCCGGAGATCACTTCGCTGTTTATGAGGATGAGAAATCAGCTCGTTCAGCTGGTGAAGAACGTGCCAAACGTGCGCTCCTGAAACAACGCCAAGCAACACAACGTGTTAATCTCGAAAACCTCTTTGATACCCTCAAAGCAGGCGAAGTCAAGTCTGTTAATGTTATTATCAAAGCAGATGTTCAAGGTTCTGTTGAAGCCCTATCTTCTTCATTGATGAAAATCGATGTAGAAGGGGTGAAGGTTACGATCGTTCATGCTGCGGTTGGTGCCATCAACGAATCAGATGTTACCTTGGCTGAAGCATCCAATGCTTTCATCGTCGGCTTTAATGTTCGTCCAACACCTATTGCTCGTCAACAAGCCGATGCTGATGATGTCGAGATTCGTCTCCATAGCATTATCTACAAAGTCATCGAAGAGATGGAAGATGCAATGAAAGGTATGCTGGATCCAGAATACCAAGAAAAAATTATCGGAGAAGCTATTGTTCGTGAAACCTTTAAGGTATCCAAAGTCGGAACGATTGGTGGCTTTATGGTCATCAGTGGTAAAGTTACCCGCGACTCAAGCGTCCGTGTTATCCGTGATGGTGTTGTTGTTCATGATGGTAAACTGGTCAGCTTGAAACATTATAAAGATGATGTGAAGGAAGTTCGGAATGCCCAAGAAGGTGGTCTGATGATTGAAAATTATAACGACCTTCAAATGGATGATAATATTGAAGCTTATATCATGGAAGAAATCAAAAAATAATCTAGTCACTCCCTTTGTCTTTTATAACTTCGTTAAGTCGGGTTGGCGTATTTGAGTACAGTCTGCACCTCCTTGCCTTGTTCTAAAAGCAAATGTAGAACTAGATAAATCCTGAAAATGGACTGAATACTTGGTTAAATTCAATTTTCATCGAGATTATTTACAAGTAACCATCAAGCTGGGAATTTTCTCAGCTTGAATTGTAATGAAAAGAAAGGAAGAATCATGGTAAATCATTTTCGTAGTGACCGTGTAGGGATGGAAATCAAACGCGAAGTCAATGAGATTTTGAAGTTGAAAGTTCGGGATCCTCGTGTCCAAGATGTGACCATTACAGATGTGCAAATGACGGGTGATCTTTCCCTTGCAAAGATTTATTATACTATTCACAGCACTCTGGCCTCTGATAATCAGAAAGCTCAAATTGGTCTGGAAAAAGCAACTGGTACCATCAAGCGTGAACTCGCACACAATTTAAAAATGTATAAAATTCCAGATTTAAGTTTTGAAAAAGATCAGTCTATTGAATACGGCAATAAAATAGATGAAATGTTGCGAAATTTGGATAAAAAATAAAAGGATGTAAGAAACTAGCCCATTCAAAAGCAGAAAAGAATTTGTTTTTATCGACTAAAGTTGGTAGAGGGCAGTTGAAAAATTACATCCTAAGGAGAACCAAACGGCTTCTCCTTTTTTTATAGGATCAATTTTGTAATGTTTTGAGTCTTTGCTGTAGACATACTAAGTAAAGACTAACATGGAAAACTATTTTTATGTAAAGTTCAGGTAAGTGCTTTCAGAAATCAAAAAAATAAAGTATAATAATACAGGAGGTATCAATTATGAACTATAAAAAATCGCTCTGTTCCGCTTTGTTGCTAGCCACATTGTTTGGAACAACAGTACCGGTTTTTGTTTCCGCAAACGAAACAACGACATCTACAACCACATCAGAGGCGGTAACTACGGAATCGACTACTGGTCTTCCGGTCCCTACTACTGAATTAACTGAGAATACCACGACGATTGAAGCCATTGTTTCAAGTACTGAAGTTTCCAAAACAGAAGAAGCAACAACTCAGGAAAGTCAAGCAAGAACAAAAGATGATGCAGTTGCTGAATTAGAAAATTCTGGAATTCTGGAAGCCATTATCGGTAAAGATGACCAATACCGTATAAATAATACGACTGTTCATCCGTATCGTTCTGTCGTTCATCTGGAGATGAGATATGGTAATGACTATTATGTTGGTACTGGAACATTGATTGCCCCCAATACTATTATTACAGTCGCTCACAATGTTTTTAATCAATCAACAGGTAAGTGGGCAGATAGCGTTGTTGCTACTCCTGCCCAAAATGGGACAGTAGCTCCCTATGGTAGATTCTCCTCCACGACCTATTATATTATGCGTGGCTACAAAACTGAAGGAGAAGTAACACCGAGTAACTATGATATAGCAATTATTAAATTAAATCAGAATGTTCCTTCTTCCATCGGGTCTTTGTCTATTTCTACTTCCATAAATAGGGGCGAACGAGTTCAGATACCAGGCTATCCAGCACACAGTTCAGCTAAGCAAGGCTATATGTATACTTCTTTTGGCCAAATAGATGATTTAAATACTAAATTAATTGGTCATTTGGTGGATGCAGAAGGAGGCAATAGTGGGTCACCAATTCTAAATGCCAATAACCAAATTGTTGGAGTCCATTCATCAGGGCACTATACATCGGGTATATATGGTGATTATAATTTTGGAACACGTATTGACGATCAAGCAATAAACTTGATTAACCATGCTACAAATAATGGAGATGGTTCTTTAGACATTGCCTCTAACAAAGAGACAACCACAGGTAAAACTTACCGTCTCTATAACCCTGGAGTTCGTCGCCATATCTTCACTCAAAACTTAGATGAAGCACAAGTTTTGACAACACGAGGTTGGCAGTTTGAAGGTTTGAGTTTCAGAACAGTTTCTAATGGGACTCCTGTTTATCGTATGTAAGGAAAAATTATGAAAGAACATCTTTATACAACGAGTCAAACAGAACGTGATGCACTTGTTAGAACTGGTAACTGGAATGCGGAGGGAATTGCTTTCTACTCTGGCGGCAAGAATCCAGTACATCGCCTCTATAACCCTGGTTTGCGTATTCATCTTTACTCTTCAGATCCAAACGAGGTAAAAGTACTCCAAACTCGTGGTTGGCAGTATGAGGGAATTACATTCTATACGCAGTAAGAATAAAAGACTTCCTCTTCTTCTAGTGAAATAGAAGAAAAGGAGGTCTTTTATGTTCAAAAGCAATACTTATGTATCAAATTAAATTTAGAAGATGATTTTGCTTTTCATAAAAATAGTGTTCAAAAAAGCCTCCTGTTCAATATGGGAGGCTAATTCTATAAATATTTTTCTACTGTTTAGTTTTGGGGACTATTCAGTTTTTAAATCTTATTTACTTTTCTGCTTACCAGCATTGCGGTTGTTTTTCTTTTTAGGCTCCTGAATGGCTGAGCTAGCCTTTGGAGTTACGTCTTTTGCAAAACTAGGAGCTTTGGGTGGGTTTGCTGCAAACTCTTCTTCAATTTGCTTGCGGATTTTTGGTTTGATGATGAAATTGGTAATAGCTTGTTGAACGATACCAAAGATACCACCAATAACCCAGTAGAGAGTGACACCGGCTGGAGATGACCAAGAGAAGAACATAATCATCAGAGGGTTCATCAGCATGATGGAGCGACTTTGTTTCTTTTGTTCTTCATCCATTCCTACTTGCATAAGCAGAGATTGAGCAAAATAGAAAAGTCCCGCAAGCGCAATGAGGATTAAGCTTCGACCTCCCAGGTTGATACCCAAAAAGTTTGACTCTGCGATTCCCTTTGTATAACGGGCAGCAAAGAAGAGGGCTGAGAAGAAGGGCATTTGAATCAGGAGTGGTAAACATCCCATTCCACCAAACATGCTGACACCGTACTCTTTTTGAGCAGCAAAGTAGGCTTGTTGTGCAGCTACTTGCTCAGCTTGCGTACCAGCATTTTTCATTTTTTCCTGAAGAGGCCCTAAAATTGGCTTCAAGTAATGCATCTTTTCAGATTGAATACTAGCTTTCCAAGACTGGTAAAGTCCCAGTGGTAGAATTAAGAAGCGTACTAAGAGAGTTACGATGATAATTCCAACACCAAATCCCATTCCCTGGTTTTCAGCAAAGAAGGTAATGATATTTGCCATGGGTTGTCCGATGAAATCCCAGATAATTCCCGCAGGATCTCCATTTTTATCTAGACTAACACAGCCTGATAAGAAGAGTAAACTTGATAGGGCGAAGCCCGATAACAAGACACGATTAATTTTTTTCACTGTCACGTTTCCTTTTTTTCATGATAAAGTCTATTTTACTTGTTTTTAGCTAAATATTCAAGTCAGACCTCAGTTACTCATCTTAAAATCGGAAAAATCTTGGAAATTAGCTATGGAGACGTCTAAGTAGGTGACCTTAGACATGCGAGAGGGACCTTTTCGGATTTCATGGATAAAGTGGCTGAGTTTTTCGGAATTATCGGACTGAGCCAGTATGGTAACCGTTCCATCATCGTTGTTCCAGACACGGCCGTATATTTCTCCAATATCACTTGCTAAAAATTGAACAGACCAGCGAAAGCCAACCCCCTGCACCCGTCCAGAGGCAATCATTTTAACCTTTTTCATAGGTCATTTCTCCTATCTTTTTGACAAGAACTTTACTTTATTATATCATGGTTGTCAGAGAAAGAAAACGGGGTAATGGATGGAAATTATACGCTCAAAGTCCAATCAATTGATTAAAGAAACAAAGAAATTGCAACAGAAGAAGTACCGCAAGAATTCCTATCTGATTGAAGGTTGGCATTTGTTAGAAGAAGCCCAAAAATCCGGTGCTCAGATTGAGATCATTTTCGTGACGGAAGAAGGAATGAATCGTCTGGAAATAAGTGACTTAATCAAAGTAGTCAGTCCAGAAGTTTTGGCAGAATTATCCGACAGTGTGACTCCGCAAGGAGTCGTTGCTCAATTGGCATTGCCAAAGAAGAGTCTGCCAGAAAAATTAACAGGGAAGTACCTGGTACTAGAAGATGTGCAAGATCCTGGCAATGTAGGAACAATGATTCGAACGGCTGATGCAGCAGGCTACGATGCAGTCTTTATTTCTACAAAAACGGCTGATATTTATAATATGAAGGTTCTTCGTTCCATGCAGGGTAGCCATTTTCACCTACCCGTTTATAGAATGGAAATGAGAGAACTGCTGGAGCGTTTTAAAATTAGTCAGACCTTAGTTTTGGCAACCACTCTGTCCAAAGGCTCTGTTGATTATAGAGAAGTCTCTGCGCCGGTTTCTTTTGCCCTAGTTATGGGAAATGAAGGTCAGGGGATTTCAGATTTTATGGCTAAAAATGCTGACCATCTTCTTCATATCACGATGCCAGGAAAAGCAGAAAGTCTCAATGTAGCAGTTGCTGCGGGTATCTTACTTTTTAACTTTAATCTTGGCGTTCCCCAATAAACTATGTTATAATGAATCCAATTAAATTAAATGGAGGTAAATGAATGGCAGCCTACAAACAAGATACTGAATATATGGCTCACGTTGGTCACTTGATTGCATCCACTAAAGTTCAAAAATTGAGTGAAATTACCCATCATTATCATTCCACTCGTTTAGAACATTCTATCAATGTCTCATATACTAGCTACAAATTAGCTAAAAAACTTGGTTGGGATGCAAAGTCTACAGCTCGTGGAGGGCTATTGCATGACCTTTTCTTCTACGATTGGAGAGATACTAAATTTTCAAAAAGTCATGCTTGGATTCATCCTCGTATTGCCAAAAGAAATGCTCAAAAAATAACAGATCTTAACAAGATTGAAGAAGATATCATTGTCAAACATATGTTTGGGGCGACGATTGCGCCCCCACGTTACAAAGAGGCTTGGATTGTTACTTGCGTTGATAAATATTGGGCTGTGAGAGAAGCTACTCTACCCCTACAACACAAATGGAAAAATCGCAAAATTTTGCGAGCTAGAACAAGCTAAGATACAAAAGAATCAGAAGCTAATGGTATAGAAAAGGAGTCTACTATGAACAATAATCCAATTATCATGGAGCAGTCCGAGATGACAGCCCTCAACCGCTTCTATGCAAAAATATATAGCTATGTGGCAGCTGGAATCGGTATTTCAGCCATTGTGGCCTATCTGTCACTGACGGTATTTTTACAAGCTACTTACAACCTTTTGGTAGGTGGTGGTCAAATGCTTATCTGGGGTATCATGATTGCAGAGATTTCCTTAGTCTTTGTCGCATCTTCCGCAGCTGCTAAGAATAGTCCCCTAGCTTTACCGCTCTTTATTGCTTACTCAGCCATCAATGGTTTTACCATCTCCATTGTACTTTGGGCCTACACTGGTCAGGATGTTCTCTTATCCTTTGTAACGGCGGTAGGTATGTTTGCAGTTATGGCTATTATTGGTGCCACTACTAAGAAAAATCTTTCTGGTATGCGACAAGCATTTATTGCTGGTCTAGTAGGTATCATTATTGCAAGTATTGTTAACATGTTCCTACGTAGTTCAGGAATGAGCTTTATCATTTCTATTATCTCTGTGATTATTTTTGCAGGTTTAATTGCTTACGATAACCAACGCATCCGTTATGTCTTTGAAGAGACAGGTGGACAAGTTCAGGAAGGTTGGGCTATTTCAATGGCACTTCAACTCTATCTTGATTTTATCAACCTCTTCCTCAATTTGCTTCGCATTCTGGGACGCAGGGATTAATTAACAAGGACACTACCAGCTCGTCTGGTAGTTTTTTAATGTTCAGAAAGAGGAGTACCTCCAAGCCAATTCATCCGCTTTGTGTTATAATAGTAAAAAATTTGATGAGGTAGAGAGATGACCAAGATACCCTTTGTGACAAAAGAAGCACTGAACAGTATTACAGAACAGTACCCAACCCCCTTTCATCTTTATGATGAAAAAGGGATTCGAGAAACAGCTCGAGCCCTCAATGCGGCTTTTTCCTGGAATCCAGGGTTTAAAGAATATTTTGCAGTAAAAGCGACACCGACTCCAGCTATCTTGAAAATTCTTCAAGAAGAAAATTGTGGGGTGGACTGTGCTACGGATACTGAATTGGTCATGGCTGAGCGTATGGGTTTTAAAGATATTCTCTTTACCTCCAATGTAACCAAGGCGCAAGAGTACCAATTGGCTCGTAAGGTCAATGCCACTATCAATCTAGATGCCTATGAGCATATTGCTTTTTTGGAAGAAGTGGCTGGTTTGCCTGAGGTGGTTTCTCTTCGTTACAATCCGGGCGGTGTTTTCTCACTGGGGACAGATATCATGGACCATCCTGAAGAGTCTAAGTTTGGTATGACCAAGGCTCAACTGCTTCAAGGATACAAAGATTTGAAAGCCAAAGGAGTTCAAACATTTGGTCTCCATGCTTTCCTAGCATCTAATACTCTGACGAATGATTACTATCCGATATTGGCTGGCCAACTCTTTGACTTAGCAGTGGAAATCAAGAAGCTAGTCGGTATTGAATTAGACTTCATTGACCTATCCGGTGGTATTGGTGTGAATTATAAACCCGAACAAGAGCAAAACGACATTGCCCGTATCGGTGCTGGTGTCCATGCGAAATATGATGAGATTCTAGTACCAAATGGACTTGGAAACCTGAAAATTTACACAGAGTTAGGGCGCTTTATGTTGGCTCCTCACGGACACTTGGTGACCAGGGTCCTCCATATCAAAGACACCTATCGTCGCTATGTGGGAGTAGATGCAACAGCTGCCAATCTCATGCGTCCAGCTTTCTATGATGCTTATCATCATATCACCAATATTTCTAATCCGGATGGACCTGTGGAAGTGGTAGATGTTACCGGAAGTCTTTGTGAGAACAATGATAAGTTTGCAAAAAACCGTGAATTACCAAAAGTCCGCCTTGGTGATACCTTGGTCATTCATGATGCTGGTGCTCATGGGGCTTCCATGGGTTACAACTACAATGGCCGCCTGCGTTCAGCGGAAATCCTCTTACAGGAAGATGGTTCGACGCGGATGATTCGCCGGGCTGAGACCATGGAAGACTATTTTGCAACGATTCAAGGTTTTGACTTCTAATGCTCCTACGACAAATAATTAGCAATTGTCATTTAAGTGGGAATTTGGTATAATAAGAAGAATACAATCTAAGGAGATAGAAAAACCATGAATCTTGGTCTTGCAATTTTATTAATCGTTTTAGCTTTAGCTGGTGGAGTGTTACTTGGTATGTTTATTTCACGCAAACAAGTTGAAAAAATGCTTGCAGATAAGCCAGTTTTAGATGAGAATGCCCTTCGTGTCATGATGAGCCAAATGGGTCAAAAACCGAGCGAAGCGAAAGTTCAACAAGCCTTCCGTCAAATCAAGGCACAACAAAAACAAGCTGCAACGAAAAAATAAGAATAATGGGACTGGGATAGACTCCCGAGTCCCTTTTTCGAGCAAAAGGTTTTGGGATTTTTCTCAAGAAAGATAGAAAGAATGGAGTGGGCAAAAGAGCCCTATCTGGCTGAGAGTATGGATAATCGACCAATTGGTTTTTTGGATTCTGGCGTGGGTGGTCTAACAGTGGCCCGCGAACTGATGCGTCAGCTTCCACATGAGGAAATTGTATATATCGGTGATTCGGCCAGGGCTCCCTATGGTCCAAGGCCAGCCGAGCAGATCAGGGAATTTACTTGGCAGCTAGTTAACTTTCTCCTGACAAAGAATGTTAAGATGATTGTATTTGCCTGTAATACGGCAACAGCAGTGGCTTGGGAAGAGGTCAAAGAAGCCTTAGACATTCCTGTTTTGGGTGTTATTTTGCCGGGCGCTTCTGCAGCCATCAAGGCAACTCAGTCTGGGAAGATCGGCGTTTTAGGGACCCCCATGACCATCCAGTCAGATATCTACCGTCAAAAGATTCAAGCTTTATCACCGGGAACTCAAGTAGAAAATTTAGCCTGCCCTAAGTTTGTCCCCCTTGTAGAATCCAATAATTATCAATCCTCTTTAGCTAAAAAAGTGGTCTATGAGACCTTACGTCATATGGCTGGCAAGGTGGATACTCTGGTGCTAGGTTGTACCCATTATCCGCTTTTACGTCCTATCATTCAAAATGTGATGGGGAAAGGGGTCAAGTTGATTGACTCAGGTGCTGAGTGTGCACGGGATATCTCTGTTCTTCTAAACTACTTTGAAATCAACCGTAGTAGGACAGCAGAGACCCTTCATCATACCTTTTATACAACAGCCAGTCCTGCAGCTTTTCGTGAAATCGCAGAAGGTTGGCTAGGCATGGAATTAACTGTGGAGCATATAACCTTATGACAGAAAAAATATATGAATATAAGGATGAGAAAAACTGGTTTATCGGAACGTGGGCAGGTTTCAATTATTTCACTTGCTTTGGTGACGATGCCGTTTTTGAAGCCGTGCAAAAAGATTTTCATCATCTCTTAGATCAGCTTCAGGTTTCAGGTCTGCAAATTCATGTTGCTTCCTATGACTCAAGTTTTTACTTATTGAGTTTTCTTGTTGATATGATCACTGATAAGACTGGTCGTTCTATTAAGTTGAGGCAGCAAGCGGATGCTCTCTTGATAATAGAAGAGGAGAAATTGGTCTCAGTACATCTGCCTGAATCTGGGGTAAAGTTGACGGATTTTTTTGGTCGGCAAGTGGATACCCTTGCTGATTTGGGGGATACGATTCTGATTGCTACAAAAAATGAAGGCAAAACCAAGGAATTTCGTCAATTCTTTGCCAAACTAGGCTATCAAGTCGAAAATCTTAATAATTATCCGGACATCTCGGATGTAGAAGAAACAGGTGTGACTTTTGAAGAAAATGCCCGCCTCAAGGCAGAAACGATTGCAAACTTGACCGGCAAGATGGTTCTAGCAGATGATTCTGGACTTAAGGTGGATGTCCTAGGCGGTTTGCCAGGCGTCTGGTCAGCACGATTTTCTGGTCTTGAGGCTACAGATGAGACCAACAATGCTAAGCTCCTGCATGAATTGGCCATGGTTTTTGAGCAAAAGAATCGCTCAGCTCAATTCCATTGTACTCTAGTCGTGGCAGCACCACATAGTGACAGTTTGGTCGTAGAAGCCGATTGGGAGGGCTACATTGGCATGGAGCTGCGTGGCGAACATGGCTTTGGTTATGATCCTCTTTTCCTTGTGGGGGAGACGGGTAGGACATCGGCTGAGATGACCTTAGAAGAAAAAAATAAAATTTCACATCGTGCAAAAGCATTAGAAAAATTAATGGAGGCCTTTCCATCATGGCAGAAGAAGCAAGTAAAACCATTTTAGTCATGAGTGATTCCCATGGCAATCGTCAAGTTCTTGAAGAACTCAAAGGGCATTATTGGAATAAAGTTGATGCTATCTTTCACAATGGGGATTCAGAACTGGATAGTGAGGACCCTATTTGGGATGGCATTCAAGTCGTTTGTGGCAACTGCGATTTTGATGGAGGTTATCCTGATAATTTGCTGACAGAGCTTGAGGGTGTTCGTATCGCCCAAACTCATGGACATCTCTATCGCATCAACTATACCTGGCAAAACTTGGATTATTGGGCTCAGGAGATGGATGCTGATATCTGCCTTTATGGGCATTTGCATGCGGCAGCAGCTGAAAAAAGAGGTAAGACCCTTTTTCTAAATCCAGGGTCGGTTCAACAACCACGTGGACTAATTCAAGTTAAACTCTATGCCTTGATTACGATTACAGACAGTTGTTTTAAGGTGCGATTTTATGACCTCAACCACCAAGAATACACTCCATTAACAAAGGATATTCCACGATGATTTCACCTAAAATAGAAGGATTTTTATGGGAGCAGGAAGAAACCTTTCTGACACCTGCAGATAAACTAGCAGTCATTATTGATAGTCACAATATTGATCATGCTAAGTTACTTCTCAGTCACATGACGTTTTCGCGCGTGCCCGTCGTGACTGTTGACAACTGCTTTGTAGGAACCATTGGTCTAAATGAAATTAACCAGTACCAAATGGACAATGAACTATCTGATCAAGAATTGAACCAAGATATTTCATTGATTTGTAAGAGGGATGTGGCGACCCTAAAAGGAGACTATGAGCTGGCAGATGTCTTGCGGAAACTGATTGACGAACCTTTTTTACCCGTTTTGGGAGAAAAGGATGAATTTCAAGGTATTATCACGCGAAAATCAATCTTAAAAGCAGTCAATTCACTCTTTCATAACTTCGATATTGTCGAGAAAAAAAAGTAATATGAAAGAATATATTTCCTCTTTTCTAGAAGAAAAAGAATTAGCGGAAAACTCTCGATTGGCCTATCTCTACGATTTGCAGCAGTTTGCAGAGGTCTGTCAAGAGAATATTTCCCAAGCGAAATTAGCCATCTATCAAGCCTCATTGCAGGAATTTAAACCTACTGTTCAGAGGCGCAAATTATCTGCTGTCAATCAATTTTTGTTTTTCTTGTACGAGAAAAATTACCTGGATCGATTTTATAAGTTAAAGGCTAGTTCGGTGGCTAAGATTAGTCAATCAAAGCAGCCCAAGAAAGCTGAGGACACGGCCAGTCTTTGGCATGAAACAGTCTATCCCAAAGGACAATTGATTGCCTTACTGATACTGACACTGGGCTTAATTCCTAGTGAAATAGCCCTGATTCGTCAAGAAAATCTTGATTTATCGTTTCAAATTTTGACCTTGGAGAATGAAAAGGGCAAGCGGATTATGAACCTGCCTAAGGAATTGATTCCATATCTGGAAAATCAATTAGTCGGGACCTATCTTTTTGATAAAAAAGGGCAAAGCTATTCGCGCCAATGGTTTTTCAACCGCCTGTCTGAGTTTGTGACCTCCATCGGACACAAGACATGGACAGCCCAATACCTGCGGGATCAATACATCCTTGCTCAATTAGAACTTGGCCTATCAGTGGATGACTTGGCTAAACAACTTGGATTGAGTTCACAGATGGGTTTAGAAAAATATAGATAATGGATATAAAATTAAAAGATTTTGAGGGGCCCTTAGATTTACTCCTGCATCTGGTTTCAAAATACCAGATGGACATTTATGAGGTTCCTATTACGGAAGTCATTGAGCAATACTTGACTTATGTGGCGACACTTCAAGCCATGCGTTTGGAAGTAGCAGGCGAATACATGCTCATGGCTAGCCAACTTATGCTCATAAAGAGCCGTAGGTTACTTCCGAAAGTAGCAGAAGAAATGGATCAAGAAGAAGATCCCGAACAGATTCTTTTGGATCAACTGGAAGAATACCGTAAGTTCAAGATTCTTAGTGAAAAATTGGGAGAACAGCACAATGAACGGGCAAATTATTTCTCCAAGCCTAAGCTGGAATTGGTGTATGATGATGTCACTTTAGTACAAGATAAGTCGGCGATTGATCTTTTTCTGGCCTTTTCAAAGGTCATGGCTGAGAAACAAGCTGAATTCCGTCAATCTCATACAACCATCGCTCGAGATGAGTATAAGATTGAAGATCTCATGGACTTTGTTCGCAGCCGTTTCAAGCAGACCAAGCGTTTAACCTTAGGAAGCATTTTCAAAGAAAGTCGAGATCTCAATGAGCTTATTACGATTTTCCTAGCTACCTTAGAGTTGGTCAAGGTTCATGAAATGAGCATGGAACAAGAAGAAAACTTTGGAGAAATATATTTGGTAAGGAGAGAAAATGAGTCACTTAGCTGAGTTAGAAGTCCTCTTATTTGTAGCAGGCGAGGATGGCTTGACAACAAGGGAAATGGCAGAAATTTTACAACTACAACCCTCGGCCCTTCTTCAACAATTGGAAAAATTAGTAGAAAAGTACCAGTCTGATAAGGATTCAGGCTTAGACTTGGTGGAAACCTCCAATCGCTACAAATTGGTCACCAAAAAAGACTATGCTGATCTTTTGCGGACCTATTCTAAAACTCCCATCAATCAATCCATGAGCCGGGCCTTACTAGAAACCCTCTCGATTGTAGCTTATAAGCAACCCATCACTCGTATCGAGATTGATGATATCCGTGGGGTCAACTCCAGTGGAGCCATCAGTAAGTTGCAAGCTTTTGATTTGATTCGGGAAAATGGAAAAAAAGAAGTGATTGGTCGTCCGAATTTATATATTACGACGGATTATTTTCTAGATTATATGGGGATCAATGATTTATCCGAACTACCAGAAGTCTCTGAATTCGATTTAGTAGATCAAGAGTCGGAATTATTTGTAGAAAAAGAGCAAGCATAGTATAATACTTGCAAAGACACGGTTGTGAAATCGAGAAAGGATAGGAATAGGGCACAAGCTCGCTTTCCTAAAAAATAAAATGAGAATTAACAAATACATGGCCCACGCGGGTGTTGCTAGTCGACGCAAGGCCGAGGAACTGATTAAACAAGGGTTGGTGACGATTAATGGGGAAACCGTTCGTGAATTGGCAACCATAGTCAAATCAGGTGATAAAGTTGAAGTGGAAGGCCAGCCTATTTATAATGAGGAAAAAGTTTATTATCTCCTCAATAAACCTCGTGGAGTCATTTCAAGTGTTTCAGACGACAAGGGCAGAAGGACTGTTGTCGATTTGTTGCCACAAGTTAAGGAGCGTATCTATCCTGTTGGTCGTTTGGACTGGGATACATCTGGTATTCTACTGTTAACCAATGATGGAGACTTCTCAGATGAGATGGTTCACCCTAGAAATGAAATTGACAAGGTGTATATTGCCCGCGTCAAAGGAATCGCCAATAAGGAAGTCTTACGTCCACTAACTCGTGGTCTAGTCATCGCTGGCAAGAAAACCAAGCCGGCTGTTTATGAGATTATCAAGGTCGATCCAGTGAAAAATCGTTCAGTGGTTCAATTGACCATCCATGAAGGCCGTAATCACCAGGTTAAGAAGATTAGCTTTGAAATGACTAGTCAAGGTTAGAAAAATACCATTCTGCGGACAAGTTCACTCTCCATTCTTTTTAAAAATATACGAAATTATGAGAAAAAGGCAACAAGGGGAATGGTTCTGGATAGATTTTCCTTGCATTTGGATCCGAATTCCTGTATAATAGTTTTTTGTGAGAACACCTCACTTCCCACAGGCAAGGTCCTGGGGGCATTAGACCAAAAGGAGGAAAAATCAATGGCTAAATACGAAATTCTTTATATTATTCGTCCAAACATTGAAGAAGAAGCTAAAAACGCTTTGGTAGCACGCTTTGACTCTATCTTGACTGACAACGGTGCAACTGTTGTTGAATCAAAATCATGGGAAAAACGTCGTCTTGCTTACGAAATCAAAGATTTCCGCGAAGGACTTTACCATATCGTTAACGTTGAAGCAACAGATGATGTCGCTCTTAATGAGTTTGACCGTTTGTCAAAAATCAACGCTGACATTCTTCGTCACATGATTGTAAAAATCGACGCGTAAGAAGGTAAAATATGATTAACAATGTAGTACTTGTCGGTCGTATGACCCGTGATGCAGAACTTCGTTACACACCAAGTAACCAAGCAGTTGCGACCTTTTCACTCGCTGTAAATCGCAACTTTAAAAATCAGGCTGGTGAACGTGAAGCAGATTTCATTAACTGTGTTATTTGGCGTCAACAAGCTGAAAATTTGGCTAACTGGGCTAAAAAAGGTGCACTTGTTGGAATTACAGGTCGTATTCAGACTCGTAATTATGAAAATCAACAAGGTCAACGCATTTATGTAACAGAAGTAATCGCTGAAAACTTCCAAATTTTGGAAAGTCGTACTGCACGTGAAGGTCAATCTGGTGGTTATACTGGTGGAGGACAACAATCAGCTGGAAACGGCTATGGTTCAAGTTCTGCAACATCAACACCCAACTTCGCTCGTGAAGAAAGTCCATTTGGTGGCAATCCAATGGATATTTCAGATGACGATCTACCATTCTAAGAATGGACTGAATTAAAATATAAAGAGGAGAATATACATGGCTCAACAACGTCGTGGCGGATTCAAACGCCGTAAAAAAGTTGACTTTATCGCAGCTAATAAGATTGAATATGTTGATTACAAAGATACTGAACTTCTTAGCCGTTTCATCTCAGAACGTGGAAAAATTTTACCACGTCGTGTAACTGGAACTTCAGCTAAAAACCAACGTAAAGTAACAACAGCAATCAAACGTGCTCGCGTAATGGCTTTGCTACCATTCGTAACTGAAGATTAAAAAAAACGCTCCGGGGGAGCGTTTCAGACTGAAGACAAAGTCCTCGGAATTAGGTTTCTAAGGGCTTTTCTTTGTGAATAGGAGTATAATTACAGTATCTAGTATGAGGAGGTTTGGCTATGCTTCATAAGGAAAAACCAGATTACAACCGCAATCAATATGGTTTCTATACACTGATGACCTTGTTCCAATTGATCATTTCCTTCGTCAAGTTGATGAGGTGATTGATTTTAACTTCATTTATGAGTTGGTAGAGGACACCTACTCAACCGATAATGGTCGTCCGAGTTTAGATCCTGTCATGCTGGTTAAAATCCCTCTTATTCAGTGCCTCTATGGTATTCGGTCCATGCGTCAAACTATCAAGGAAATCGAAGTCAATATGGCTTATCGTTGGTTTCTCGGTCTTACTCTCGATGACAGGGTCCCCCACTTCACTACTTATGGGAAGAATTACAGTCGAAGATTCCAAGAAAAAGAGCTCATCTCTGAGATTTTCTCTCGAATTCTCAATCAAGCCTTAAGAGCTGGTTTGATTGACCCTTCTGAAATTTTCGTGGATGGAACTCATATCAAAGCTGCGGCGAATAATCACAAGTACACCAAGCAATTAGTGGAACAACAAGCCAAGTTTATGAGTGACCAACTGGAACTTGAGATTGATTTAGATAGGAAAAAACAGGCAAAAAAGTCGCTAAAGCCCGCAGAAAGCGAGGCTAAGGAAAAGAAAATTTCAACCACAGACCCAGAGAGCGGTTGGTTTCATAAGGGCGAACATAAGGAAGTATTTGCCTATTCTGCTCAGGTAGCTTGTGATAAGCACGGTTGGGCACTGGCTTATACAGTTGAGGCAGGCAATATTCATGATAGCCAAGCTTTCCCTACTCTATTTTCTAAAATTGAACCCTTTCAACCACACTACCTGATTGCGGATGCCGGCTATAAAACACCAAGTATTGCCAAGTTTCTTCTAGACCAAAATATTACTCCTGTTTTTCCATACACTAGACCTAGAGGAAAGAAAGGGAAACTACGACCAAAAGATTTTATCTACGATGAGTATTTCGACTGTTACCTTTGTCCAGAAAATCAAGAACTAACCTATCGAACAACAACCCGTGAGGGCTATCGTGAATACAAGAGTGATCCTAAAATTTGTGCACAATGTCCTTTACTATCTGTCTGTACAGAAAGCAGAAACCATCAGAAGGTTGTGACGCGTCATATATGGAAAGAGGCCCTTGAGATTTGTGAAGATATCCGACATCAAAAAGGAATGAAGGAGCTTTATCAGAAGCGTAAGGAAACGATTGAACGGCTCTTTGGAACAGCCAAAGAGTACCATAATTTGCGCTATACAAGAGAAAGAGGAAAGTCAAAAATGGAAGACAAGGTTGGACTGACTTTGGCATGTCTCAATATCAAAAAACTGGTGAAAATGATGGCTGGGAAGCCTTTTTATTTTGTCCAAATCTGCCGATTTACACCATATTTCGGCAATATACAAAAAAAGACAAACCTCAAAAATGAAGTTTGTCTACAATCTGAAACGCTCCGGGGGAGCGTTTTTTCTTGCCTCCTGAAAACTAGAAAGAGGCAACAGTCCAGTGGACTGTTTTTTCATGAGCTCAGAAATAAGAAAGCGAGTTAAGACCCTGACGGGTCTTTTTAGCTTGGTTCCTAAAACTGGAAAGAGTCAAGGATCCGGTGGACCATTTTTTCTTGTCTCCTGAAAATTAGAAAGAGGTAATAGTCTACCTAGACTGTTGCCTTAGTTTGGAAATAGGAATGTAAAAACAGAGTGGATGTCCGGTATGTTTTGTCTTTTTATCGCACAGGCTGCATTGCATTGCGAATATTGTATTTTTTCTTGAGTAAATATCGAACACCAAAAGCCAGAGCAGCAATCAAGAGGTAGGCAATTGGCGAAAGGACTGGATTGACACTGGTCGGAATCATATTAGCAATAAAGAAGATGACAGACCAGGCAATAGTTGCTAAAAGGAGCATAAGGACAGCTTTCCAGATTTTTGGACGTTTTGTTCCGTCTCCCATATGTCGGTAAACAAAGTGATACATAAAATAGATACCTGCCCCAACACCGAAACCAACAATGATAAAGGTTAAAATCCCGTATTGAGCCCCTTGAGTAAAGAGGTTCATGGCACCATTGACAAATCCTAGGAGAGCAATGATGAGCAGACTAGAATCAACCCACATAAGCCAGGGATTGTCATTTTCAGGGAGGTTGTCACCATCGCTTGTGTCTGGGGTTTGACTAGCTGCCCACTCAGTTGGAGGGCCGTAAAGGCTACGAGCTGTTAGTCCAATTTTTTGACCATCCAAGATACTTGGAAGGATTTCTTCTAAAAGTACCTTAATTTCTTCATCGCTTTTGCCATCTTTAATAAGCTGGTTAGTCGCGATATGGACGAATTCTTGATTTTTCTTTGTTAGATTTTCAAGTTGCATGTTTCATAATCTCCTAGATTTAATATCTAAAATTAATTTACTAGAACCACTTCTTATAGATAAAGTAAATAATAAATGGAATAATTAATAAGAAAGCAATAATTAAAATATAGAGGAATGCAAAAGGGTTATCACTCAGAGGAATAGACGATCCTAATACATTCATACCATACGCAGAGAAGACCATTGTTGGAATCTCTAAGAGGATGGTAAAAAGAGCCAGAGCTTTCATAATCACATTCTGATTATTGGCGATGATGGAAGCGAAGGCATCTGACATTCCGGTCAAAATATTTCCGTAAATATCAGCCATTTCAAGTGCCTGTTGTGTATCGATCAATGTATCTTCTAAGAGATCCTCATCTTCCTCGTATTTTTTTAGAATACGGGAAGAAGAGATTAGTTTCTTAACGATTCGTTCAATTGTTTTTAATGAGGCTTGGAAGTATACGATGGTTTTCCCTAACTCCATTAGCTCAATTAATTCTTCATTTCGAGTAGATTCATGAAGGCGTTTTTCCACAATTTCACTCTGCTTTTCAATCTGTCTCAAGGCCGTTAGGTACATTCCTGCATTTCTGTAGAGAATTTGGAAAACAAAACGGGATTTCATGAAAGTGAAGAAGTTACGCTGTCTCTGATTGGTAAATACCTCTAAAAGAGGTAATTCTTGCAAACTAATTGTGATAATAGCGTTATCAGTTAGAAGAATACCTAGTGGAATAGTAATATAATAGGTTTTATTATTTCTTTCTTCTAGGATGGGAACGTCTACGATGATAACAGTATAATTATCTTCGACAGAAATCCGAGAAGTTTCTTCGGCATCTAGGGAAGCTCTTAAATCGGCAATGTCAATATCGTATTGATCAGCGACCTCCATAGATTCACTCTGGGAAGGGTTGACCAAATTAATCCAGACACCTGGTTCATATGTATGGATTTCTTCTAAATTTGTTAGCTTAGAAAGAAAAATCTGTTTCATGCCACACCCTCCTTAGCTTAATCTTCTTATTTTAAACGTACCTCTTATTATACCAAAAAGGACTCTAAAGGAAAAGTTTTTTTTCAAGTGAACCATTCCCCTTGTTGCCTTTTTCTCATAATTTCGTATATTTTTAAAAAGAATGGAGAGCGAACTTGTCCGCAGAATGGTATTTTTCTAACCTTGACTAGTCATTTCAAAGCTAATCTTGAAAAAAGGGCGCACTTGGCCCTTGTAAGTGGAGGGATTTTTTAAACAACCCAACTCGCCAGATGCTCTTGGTTTCCAGTCTTCAACTTTGCCAGGGCAAAGCCAATCATGACAAGAAAACTCGTACTGATAGCTAACCTCATCTTCTTCAGGCCTCGAATGGTATGATTCTCAAAACGAAAATCCCTATCCAATCTGCCATTGACCCGCTCCACAGAAGTTCTCTTCTTGTACTGTCGCTTAAATTTCTGACTAGCTCGTCCAACTTTGTTAAAAATAATGGGTTCAAAACTCCTTTTCAAGCGAAAAATCCGACCATCTTGGTATTGTGGGTGAAAGCCATAACGCAGACTATCACAGGATTTATCATAACCTTTATACAATAACTCTATTTCTTCACATTGATCATCTACCCAGAAGACTTGACCTGACTGGTTATAGACAATATCAGTATCTAAATATTGTCGTGTTTCCTCCTCTTTCCATCGATGAGGTGCATCAATAATAGGGAGAATATCCGCATCCTCTAAGAGGTGTTGAAGCGGTTCACCGCTGTAACCGCGATCTGCCATCAGATACTGAGCTCTGTCTAAAACCTTCTCACTTAGGTGACTAATCATCTTCTTAGCGACAGTCTGTTCCCCCTTTGAAGCAGGTGTCACTTCCCAGGCAATCGGGAGTTCGTAATGGGCATCCACGATGAGATGACAGCGAAATCCATAGTAATTTTCTTTTTTCACGTACCCATTTTTACCATGTCTTTCTTTACAAGTGAAATCGGCATCCAGATCAGATCGCTTATCTTTTTTCTTTTTCTGACCATAAGGAGTCGCATAACTTTCAATTAGTTTCCCATCTAAAGCCAGTTCCTTACCGAAATCAGGAAGGAGCTCATAGAGGCCTGAAACTCCTGACTGAACCCAGTACTCAACATCGGGACAGAGTTCTACCAAATCTTGAATAAAACGTGAAAAGGCCGATTTGGAGGGAGCGTGAACCAGTTTCCTTGTTCCGTTCTTTAATTTGACACCGTGCGTTTCAAATCCACATATTTGTCGAAGCTGACTATTCATATTCAGATGCCGAATCAATTGTTGGTCGGTTTCCAGCTGTAAAATAAATTTAGACACGTAGGCGATGAAGTAAGATTGAACACTGTAATCTCGACGTCCATGACGACGTCTTTCTTCCAGACACTGGAAGAGGTTGGTTTCTGGCAAACCATCCAGAACAGTCAAAATTTTTTCTAAATCACCCATTTCATGGTCCTCAAAGAGGTTGAGTTGTGTTATAATTTTCATGTGAGACCTCGCTAATAGCTATAGTTTGCACTACTATTATAACGCTTTGACGTTGAATGATGGCTCACAAAGGGAAAAATCGCTACAGACCGTGGCGATTTTTCTTTTTAGGTGATCCTTAAACCTTGATAAATCTAAGTTCAAGAAAAAGGGGAATGATTCCAAGTATGATATAATTGTCTGTAATTGATGGGGTGTCCGAATGTTTTTAAAAAATGAGAGAATAAAAGACACTCTGAAAGGATTCGAACACAGCCTAAACGCTGTGTCAAAAAGATAAACTTCCTAGTGTTTCGAACACACTTCGTCAGTTTCCTATTTTGACGGTGCGTTTTACGGTTCGTGTATCATAGAAAGGAATTGAACACGGGCTAAGAACTGTACAAAAAAGACATGTAAAAGTTGGTTATTCTAATAATGGATTTTCTCACGTCGTAGTCGTCTGAGTTTTCTCGGTTTTATTTAACCATTGAAAACTCTAGTCGACCTGACGGGGGTGGGTCAACGAAATCAACGATTTCTGACTTAACGCCTATTTTTGTTTGGTTCTTCACGCCCTTAGTATCTTAGAAAGGATTCGAACACGCCCTAAATACTGTGCAAAAAAGATAAAATGGTTCTCACTATGGTGACATCACCATTCTCCTATTTTTGCTTTGTATTTTATGGGCTTGGTATCATTAATATGCAAGATAAGATTATTATTCATGGGGCTCGTGCCCATAATTTAAAAAATATTGATGTGACCATTCCGCGGGATAAGTTGGTGGTGGTAACGGGCTTGTCTGGGTCAGGCAAGTCTTCTTTGGCTTTTGATACCCTTTATGCGGAGGGGCAACGTCGGTATGTGGAGAGTTTGTCAGCCTATGCGCGTCAATTTTTGGGCAATATGGAAAAGCCTGATTTGGATTCGATTGAAGGGCTCAGTCCGGCGATTTCGATTGACCAGAAGACAACTTCGAAGAATCCGCGTTCGACTGTTGGGACTGCAACAGAAATCAATGACTACCTTCGTTTGCTCTATGCGCGTGTGGGTACACCTTACTGTATCAATGGGCACGGTGCGATTACAGCATCCTCGGTCGAGCAGATTGTCAATCAGGTTTTGGAGTTGCCAGAGCGGACTCGTATGCAGGTCTTGGCTCCCATTGTTCGTCGGAAAAAAGGACAGCATAAGACGATTTTTGATAAAGTGCAAAAAGACGGATATGTCCGTGTTCGTGTTGACGGAGAAATTTTTGAGGTTTCGGAAGTTCCTGAACTGGAAAAAAACAAGATGCACGATATCGAAATCGTTGTTGACCGTTTGATTAATAAGGAAGGCGTTCGTTCCAGACTTTTTGATTCGGTGGAAGCAGCCCTTCGTTTGGCAGATGGTTACGTGGTAATTGATACCATGGATGGCAATGAGTTGCTATTTTCTGAGCATTATTCTTGTCCTATTTGTGGCTTTACTGTGCCTGAACTCGAACCCCGTCTCTTTTCTTTTAATGCCCCATTTGGTTCCTGTGCAGACTGTGATGGCTTGGGGATAAAGTTGGAAGTAGACATGGATTTGGTGGTGCCAGATAGCAGTAAGACCTTGAGGGAAGGAGCTCTTGCCCCTTGGAATCCTATTTCATCTAACTATTATCCACAGATGTTGGAGCAGGCTATGAGCCAGTTCGGCATTGATATGGACAAGCCATTTGAAGACCTGACAGAAGATGAGAAACAATTGATTTTCTATGGCTCTGATGGCAAGGAATTCCATTTCCATTATGAGAATGAGTTTGGCGGTGTTCGGGATATTGATATTCCTTTTGAGGGAATTGTGACCAATATTCACCGCCGTTACAAAGAAACATCTAGCGATTATACGCGCAATGTCATGCAGACCTACATGAATGAGTTGACCTGTCATACTTGTCAAGGCTATCGTCTCAATGATCAGGCCCTTTCTGTGAAAGTGGGTGGTGAAAATGGTCTTCATATTGGTCAGGTTTCTGATTTGTCCATTGCAGACCATTTGGATGTTCTCAGCACATTAAGTTTGTCCACTAATGAAGACATGATTGCCAAACCTATTCTCAAGGAAATCGGGGATCGTCTTTCTTTCCTCAATAATGTGGGGCTTAATTACCTCACTCTTTCGCGGGCTGCTGGTACCCTATCAGGGGGAGAAAGTCAGCGGATTCGCCTAGCAACCCAGATTGGCTCCAACTTGTCAGGTGTTCTCTATATTCTAGATGAGCCTTCAATTGGGCTTCATCAGCGGGACAATGATCGTTTGATTGCTAGTCTCAAGAAGATGCGGGATTTGGGCAATACCTTAATTGTGGTAGAACACGATGAGGATACCATGCGGGAAGCCGATTACCTGATTGATATGGGACCTGGGGCGGGTCATTTTGGTGGTGAAGTCGTAGCTGCTGGAACGCCAGCTCAGGTGGCTAAGAATAAGAAGTCTATTACGGGTCAATACCTGTCTGGTAAACGTGAGATTCCTGTTCCACTCGAGCGCCGTGTGGGCACGGGTCGCTTTATCGAGGTGGTAGGTGCCAAGGAGCATAATCTTAAAGATTTGACGGTGCGTTTTCCTCTTGGGAAATTCATCGCTGTGACCGGTGTGTCTGGGTCTGGTAAGTCAACTTTGGTGAATTCTATCTTAAAGAAATCCATTGCTCAGAAGCTCAATCGCAATTCGGACAAGCCTGGTAAACATAAGGCCATTCATGGTATTGAGCATCTAGATCGCTTGATTGATATCGACCAAAGCCCGATTGGACGGACCCCGCGTTCCAATCCAGCCACTTATACAGGTGTCTTTGATGATATTCGGGATCTCTTTTCACAGACTAATGAAGCCAAGATTCGTGGTTATAAAAAAGGGCGATTCTCTTTCAATGTTAAGGGTGGTCGTTGTGAAGCGTGTAGTGGGGATGGGATTATCAAGATTGAGATGCACTTTTTACCGGACGTTTATGTACCTTGTGAAATCTGCCATGGTAGTCGCTATAATAGTGAGACTTTGGAAGTTCACTACAAGGAAAAAAATATCGCTCAAGTTTTGGATATGACCGTTAACGATGCAGTAGAGTTCTTCAAGCATATTCCGAAGATCCAGCGTAAACTGCAAACCATCAAGGATGTTGGTCTGGGTTATGTGACGCTTGGTCAACCTGCCACCACGCTTTCTGGGGGAGAGGCCCAGCGCATGAAGTTGGCTTCTGAGCTCCATAAGCGCTCAACGGGTAAGAGCATGTATATCCTGGATGAGCCGACGACAGGTCTTCACACGGAAGACATCGCTCAGCTCCTCACCGTCCTGTCTCGCTTTGCGGATGATGGCAATACAGTTCTAGTTATCGAACATAATCTAGATGTCATTAAGACTGCAGACCACATCATCGACCTTGGTCCAGAAGGAGGTGTCGGTGGTGGCACTATTGTTGCAACTGGTACACCGGAAGAAGTAGCAGTTAATCCAGCCAGCTACACTGGTCAATACCTGAAGAAAAAGTTGCATGTATAACTGAGAAAGTCTGATAAATCAGGCTTTTTCTTATTTGGAAAATTTGGTCCGTCTGGTATTTCTTGAACAATCATGCTACAATACTCTTGATATAAGGAACAAATAGTAAAAAGACCAATGGTTGTTATAGTGAAGTTTATCAGATCTTTGTTGTGGCAAAATACATTTTTATATATTGTCCAGATAAACTAAATGGAAAGAGCAGTATATTAGAGGGAAGTAATGAGCGAATTACTGTCAGATAACTATGTCTCAAACATTCGTAAAAAAATTGGGAATGACTTGTTGGTTCTGGTTGGATCGAATGTTATTCTTGAAAATGAACAACATCAAGTGTTGCTTCAAAAACGTCACTCGGGGACATGGGGGCTTCCTGGTGGATTATTAGAGGTCGGAGAAAGTCTTGAAGAGACAGCGATAAGAGAGGTTTTTGAGGAAACCGGTTTAGAAGTGAAAGAACTTCAATTAATTCATACCTTTTCTGGCAAAGAATATCACTTTATCTTGCCCAATGGCGATGAGATATATGTTATTACCTCTTTGTATAAAGCGTTGGATTTTTCTGGTGAACTGATGATTGACGGCAAGGAAACTTTAGAATTGAAATACTTTGATGATGCTTCCTTACCAGAAAATCTTGAAAAAGAGTACCGTGATTATCTGTCTTATTATAGGAAGTCAGCATGATTTGCAATACCGGGAGCACGGTTTGTTTGTAATTTTGTTCCTACTAGCTATCCACTCCTCAGGCTTTTCAGATATCTCTTTGATGATATTTGAAATAAAAGGAGGTCATATGATAAACTTAGAAATAAAACTGCTTTTCGGAAGAAGTAATAAAAAATAAACTCCAGGAGGAAATGATGAAAAACTTTTTACAAGAACGTCTGAGAAAATTTGAAACTGCTCTTGATGAAGCTGGTGTGGATGGGATTTTGGTGACCAATCTCACCAATATCTACTATCTAACTGGTTTTTCGGGGACAAATGCTACTCTTTTTATCAGTAAAAAACGTCGTGTTTTCGTGACAGATGCCAGATATACTTTGATTGCTAAGAGTGTGGTGACTGGTTTTGACTTGGTTGAGACACGGGACGCACTGACTGAAGTCGCTAAGCTGATTGCTAATGATCGATTGGAGACCATTGGTTTTGATAGTCAGGTCACCTACTCTTTCTACCAGCAGATGGCTACTGTGTTTGCGGATTTTGAACTCAAGTCTGTGACCAACTTTGTGGAAACGCTCCGCACCATCAAAGATGAAGTGGAAGTTGCGACGATTCGCCATGCTTGTTCTATCTCAGACAAGGCTTTCATGGATGTTCTGGATTTTATCAAACCAGGTCAAACGACAGAGATGCAAGTGGCTAATTTTCTGGATTTTCGCATGAGAGAATACGGGGCAACAGGTGTGTCTTTTGAAACCATTGCCGCATCAGGTTACCGTTCTGCTATGCCTCATGGGGTAGCCAGCGAAAAGGCCATCGAGACGGGCGAGAGTTTGACGATGGACTTTGGCTGTTACTATAACCATTACGTTTCTGATATGACGCGGACCATCCACATCGGCCAGGTGAATGACCAGGAAAGAGAGATATATGATGTGGTTCTCCGTGCCAATAAGGCTTTGATTGACAAGGCTCAGGCCGGACTTTCCTATGCGGATTTTGATGGTATTCCTCGTGCCGTGATTGAGGCAGCGGGTTATGGAGCTAACTTCACCCATGGTATTGGTCACGGTATCGGATTAGACATTCATGAAGAGCCTTTCTTTGGGCCGACAGCAAGTGGTGTACTCCAAGCCGGTATGATGGTGACGGATGAGCCAGGTATTTATCTGGACGGTCAATATGGAGTTCGGATTGAAGATGACCTGTTGATTACGGAAACAGGTTGTGAGATTTTGACTCTTGCACCTAAAGAGTTGATTGTTATTTGATAGGTCTAGGTCTGCTTTTTCAATCGAAAGAAAAGATTTGAGAAAGGGCGTTTTTTGTGGTAAAATAAAACGAATAAATAATTTTACGAGGTAAGATAAACAATGATTGAAGCAAGTAAACTAAGAGCTGGAATGACATTTGAAGCTGATGGAAAATTAATAAAAGTTTTGGATGCTAGCCATCATAAACCAGGTAAGGGAAATACGATTATGCGTATGAAATTACGTGACGTTCGTACCGGTTCAACATTTGATACCACTTACCGTCCAGATGAAAAATTCGAGCAAGCTATCATTGAAACTGTGCCAGCTCAATACCTTTACCAAATGGATGACATGGCTTTCTTCATGAACAATGAAACCTACGATCAATATGAAATTCCAGTTGCTAACATCAAGGAAGAGTTGCTCTATATCCTGGAAAACTCAGATGTGAAAATCCAATTCTTTGGTACGGAAGTGATTGGTGTGACTGTACCAACTACGGTTGAATTGACGGTTACCGAAACACAGCCTTCTATCAAGGGAGCAACAGTAACTGGTTCAGGCAAGCCAGCAACTCTTGAAACTGGTTTGGTTGTCAATGTTCCAGACTTTATCGAAGCGGGTCAAAAATTGGTCATCAACACAGCTGAAGGAACTTACGTATCACGCGCTTAAGCTATCCTAGAAAGGACAATCCTATGTCAGTAGAAAATCTTGGCGAAATCGTCATTGCACCACATGTTTTGGAAGTGATCACCGGTATTGCTTCTGCCAAGGTGGAAGGCGTTCATTCCCTACACAACAAACGTATTGCAGATGGGCTCTCGAAAAAAGCACTCAACCGTGGTGTTTACCTTGAATCAGATGAAGAAGGCAACTTGACGGCGGATATTTATGTTTATTTGGAATACGGCGTTAATGTACCAGCTGTTTCCATGGATATCCAACGTGCAGTAAAAACAGCTGTCTCAAATTATGCAGATATTGATGTGTCAGCTGTTAATATTCATGTGGTAGGCATTGTACCTATTGAAACACCAAAACCAGAATTGAAAGACTTGTTTGGAGAGGATTTCCTCGATGAAGAATAAGCTGCAGGACTCAAGGAAACACTTGCGTCAACGGGCTCTTCAAGCTATCGTTTCAATGGAATTTGGACAGGATCCGCTTCAAGCTGCTCAATTTTCCTATCTCTATGATCAGGAAGAGGCACAAGAAGTGGAACTCCCGCTCTTTCTCTTGCAATTGGTAACAGGTGTTGCCGAGCACAAGGAAGAATTGGATAAGGAGTTGGAAAGTCGTCTCAAATCTGGTTGGACCTTGGATCGTTTGACGACCATTGACAAAAGTATTTTAAGATTGGGTCTCTTTGAAATTCGTTATTTTGATGAGACGCCGGATAAGGTGGCTGTCAACGAGGCTATCGAATTGGCAAAAGAGTTCTCAGATCAAGCTTCCGTAAAATTTATCAACGGTGTGCTAACCCATTTTGTAACAGAGTAGACAGTAGATCCTCCTTCGGGAGGATTTTTTAGGCTCTTTGTCAACTGTAGTGGGTTGCTGAAAAGTCATAACCTGGAGAGGACCAACTTGGTTCTCTTCTTTTTGATGTTCAAAGCGATGAGAATTCTTAATTTAAAGTTGTCAAAGTTCCGGAAACCAAAGGCATTACGCTTAATGACTTTGATGAGGTTGTTAGTAGCGTCTAAAATGATGGTTTTGTCGCTTTTCATTATAGGTCATATGGGACTTTTTGTATACACTCAAAAAGGCTCCATAACCTCCATAGTGGTCTTACCCACTACAGAAATTATAGAGCCATTTTTTATCATCATTTTTGATTCTCCTTGACTATAATGTTGTGACAAAAGAGAAAGACAACACGAGAACTCTAGTGCTGTCTTTTCTTTATAATTCCAAGCGATAAAGAGCATAGCTTCTCCTTTTTTCTTGGAGTTCTGAGGCATAACTTTGGCTTACTTTTCCTTTGTGGATGAGGGCTCCGATAGACAAGGCTCTTCTTTTTTGGATAGTTTGATAAACAGGGAATCCGAGAGCATTTCCTAGACCGAGGTGGTCTGGAGCGACTCCTAAGTAGAGAAGTATGTAACGCTTGGCTCGGTAGCGAATCTTGAAAAAATGGCAAATATCCAGTGGTGACATTTTTTTGTCAGTCAAATTGCCATAGTCAGGCAGACAGATAAGAAATCCGACCAGTTCTTCTTGGTAGTAGGCTAATTTGACCATGGAAAAATCTAAGGCAATTTTGAGAGGAGAGAAGATATGAGCAAATTCTTTTCTTGTAATGGCTTGGTAACTAGGAAACTCTTTGTATAGCTGGCTCAAAAGTTGGAATACTTGGGGAGCATAGTGATCCCAATCTTTTCTCTTTGGTGAAAAAATCTTGTAGCCCTTATCTCTAAAAGAATTGTAGCGTTTGGCCATTTTCTCTTGCTGATGGTTCGCCTCTATCCGGCTATAGAAGTTGGAGATGTAAGCATCAGAGACTTGAAATCCAGCTTGCTCCCACAATCTCGGATAATAGGAGGGGTTGTGAGGTTCCCCTGAAAATATTTTTTCTTGGTAACCGGAGGTTTTCATGCGATACCCCAGCCAAAAACTAGCATTAATAGGACCCAGAAGGGCTTTTTTCCCATGTTTTTTAGCTAGGTCTTTCATTTTTTCAAAGAGAAGAAGGACCAGTTGTGGATGTTCATTGGATTCAAAATAGCCCAGATAGGCTTCGTCTATATGAGGATAGAAAATCAAGGCGCAACGGGCTTGATTTTCTATCCTCATATGCTACAAAGGCTTTAAAATCATAATAATGAGAAAGGACATGTTGACCTGCGATTTGTTGTCTTTCTTCTTCTATGTTTTGCATGATTTGGTTTTCGGGATAGAGATGAGTGGGTAAATCAAGAAAATCTGTTTCTTCTTTACTGCCGGGCTCTACTCTTTTAATATCAATCATCTGTCAACCTCCGAATCAATCCGCTTCTTCCATCCATTTCAATGTGTTGACCAGATTGAAGAATCTTAGTCACATTAGGGACATTCACAATGGATGGGATACCTAGTTCTCTAGAAATGATGGCTGTATGGGATAGGAGAGAACCTTGCTCTGCGATAACGCCCTTGGCTTGCATGAGAGCGTAGACCCAGCCGGGATCGGTCATCTTGGTGATGAGGATTTTACCTCTGACATCACTTAAATCTTGCAGACTATCAACAACCAAAACGCGACCTCGCACCAAACCTTTGGAGCAACCAATACCATGCAAGTCACCGGAAGAATTTTGCTTAAAATGCTGGGTTTGACTGGCCCTCTTTTCAACAATTTTTTCATTAAAAACCAATCTTCGAGCTAGGACAATTGCCTGATCGTCCACCAGCTTCTCTTTTCTAGTAGCGATGAGAGAACTAGGGTTTTCTAGATTTTCCAGGTTAAAGATTTCTTCCTTTGTCAAAAAGAATACATCCTCAACTTGGTCTATTATTTGTTTTTTGACCAAATCCTGACCGATATCTCTAAAAATCTGGCGAACCATGCCGTAGATGCGGGTGCGATTGAGTCGCGAAGATTCCCGGTAGGCAATGCCTATCAAAGCTTTTTTCTTCAAGTGTTGACAGAGTATATTCAATTTCCTTGAAGACTTCTTTTTCAAAAGTTTTTGTTATAATGTATATGAAGTTATGTGAGTTTATCGGCTTTTTTGTCGGTGAACTCTTTTTTTGTTTTACTATTTTCCGATATTTTCCGTTAGTTTTTGGGTTTTGGTCGGGGAAATAGTGGGGATGCTTTTAACGGATTCTGGTCAAGAACATGTCAGTGGTTGCTTCTGCAAGTTCATCCTCAACTTGGTTGTAGCGGTCAGTCATATAGATTTTTGTATGACCAAGAGCCTGACTAAGTTGCTCCATTGGAACACCAGCGATAATACTTTGAGTGGTGAAAAAATGTCTCATCATGTGTGGGGTGACATAGATGCCAATTGCTTCACTAACTAGACCAAATTGCTTATTCATCTGATTAGGATTTATGAGAAGCCCCTTCTCATTGATACTGAGATAGTCTTTTTTCTGTTCTTTGATAATACCGAGATTTCTCTTAATTCTATCAGCCTCATCTATCAGATAATCAATGTAGTCAGTTCCAACATCATCCAAGCAGACATAGCGCTCTGAGTCCTTGGTTTTCAAGCCGCCTTTTCCGTTCAGTGTCCTGTTGCTACGGCTATCTTTTAGTTTCAAAACAGCTCTGCCATGTTCGTTTTTTGTCACGTCCATTGGACGCAACCCAAAAACCTCACCACGTCTTAGACCAAAGATAGTCATATAGGTCAAGGCAAAGAATTTCTTTGGCATGATTTCATTGGCTTTATCCATCCATTCTTTGAACTGTTCAAGTGTGATTTTCTTGTTATTCGCTGGGATAGCACTTTCACCAATATAAATACCTTTTAGACGGTTACCAGCTAGATTACCATTTTTGACAGCGTCATTTAGAATGGCCATGAAACTAGAATTGATAGTATGGACTGTGTGTCTAGTATGCTTTTTCAGCTTATTAGCTATAAAGACCTCATAGCTATTCCTATCAAGGTTTTTAAGTTTGATGAATCCAAACTCATCCTTGATGTGATTCCTATACATACTATCATAGAGATAATAGGAAGATTCATGCCATCTTCCAGTTGAGAGCCGCTTGGCTGAAAAAATTTCCCAATACTGATCCACAGTAAGCTGGGTGTTGATGCCTAGTTCTTGCTCATTGATTTGACGCTCAATCTCAGTTAGAGCTGCACGGGCTTGAGGAATAGTTGAAAGTCCGCTCTTGGTTATTTCTTTCTTCTTTCCTTGGAAGAAAAAAGACCTTCTGACATAGTAGCGTTTACCTTTGGTAGTTTCATAGAAATAGATATTAGGGTACTTAGTTTTTGTATATTTCATTGCATTCTCCTTGGTTGTCGGCTTCTGGACAAGGTCTCAACTTCAGAGAATATTGACATCACCTCCTTTAATGGTGTAAAATAGGGTATAGAAAAGAGACCTACTGCAAAAGCAGGTTTTTCACTATACTTTGTTGCCTTACGCTCTCCTCTACCAAAAATTGAGCGTTGGGCTTTTTTATTACCTTGAAATATGATAACTTTGTAGAATGTTAAACATTTGTTGTAACGAAGCTAAATATTCGCGAGTTCCTGTCTTCAATATTTATTTCCTTTGAATTTCTACCGTATTTTTAAAAAAATCTACCGTATTTTTTACACTGCATCAAGCAGACTATAATATTCACTAATGACCATGACTTCATCAGTTATGGTTTTTCCGTAGGGATTTTTTTATTTTCTGAACCATATCGGAAAGGCGACACTTGCTAGAGCTACTAAAATTCCAATAGCCCAGTACATAAACTCTTTCTTGTTCTTAGCTTGCTCATCAAGTCGTTTGTTTTCCTGTGAGAGTAGTAGATTTTCTATTCGTCTCTCAAAACTATCAAACTTTAAGTTAATTTGTTGTTCGAGTTTGTCGAATTTTAGATCAACTTTATTAAATTCCAAATCAACCTTATCGAATCCGTGTTGTATATCAGAACTGATTTTATCAAACTTTAAGTCAATCTCTGATTTGCTGTAAGTATCTTGTGGCATATTAGTTTCCTCCTGATGCTTTTCTAAGTCTATTATACCATTGTTCTGTACGGGTGCAGATGCTTTATTGGTACGGAGGGGTATGACAGGCGATGGGATACTAGAGAAATTGTCATCATACTTATTGTTAATCATTTCACTACCTCATGACAAATCGAAAATATTGTTTGTGTTCATCGTATATTTTATCTTGAGAGGCATCTAATAGTTGGAAGCTTATCTGGTAGTTTTTGTCTTTTGTAATTGTGAAATTAAACGAAAAGTTGCCGGTCGCATTTCCAAATCCATCATTATCAATGCTAAAGAAATTTCCTTTTGGTAAATTAACTTTGGTGGCATGAACTAAAACATCTGCTTCCGATGTTTCTGTTTTTACCTTCACAAATACTAGATAATCCTTGTCAGGCTTTACATTAAATAGGCTGATTTCTGCCACGAGTGTTACTGTAGAAGGCACTAGATCAATGGTTCCTTCTACAGGCATTTCTTGCATACTATTCTGGTCAAATAGCCTTAATTTAGCTATCTTTTCTCTAAAATCAGTCTTCTCCAATACTGCTTGCATATTATATTCCTTTCTTAAAGTGCTAAATTATAGAATTCTTCAAAAACCCTAACTTCGTCAGTTGTGGTTTTTAATTTTCCACCGGCGTAAAATCAGTCTTCTCCAATACTGCTTGCATATTATATTCCTTTCTTAAAGTGCTAAATTATAGAATTCTTCAAAAACCCTAACTTCGTCAGTTGTGGTTTTTAATTTTCCACCGGCGTAAAATTACCGATAATTTCCCCGATAATACGGAAGTTGCTATCAGCGGTCGTTTACTAATTATTTTGTTTCTGCTATAATAGTCTCGCCCCTTTGGGATAGGAAGGGGGTGAAAGTTCATGCTTTATGCACTTTTAACCGTATTTGTTGCACCTATGCTTGTGGCTATCCTCACAGCATTGTTTGAGTATTGGCTCAACTCACGCAACAAATGACCTTAGGGCATGACTAGAGATAGTCAAGAGCCAAAAGAAAAACCCTCAACGTTGCGACCGTTGGGGGCTTTTTCGTGTTCATGCTGAACACACTTCTAACTGTTAAGACCATTATATCCTTAACTGCCCCAAATGTCAATTATTTCATAGCTCAATCGGCGTAAAATTACCGATGATTTCACCAATAATACGGAAGTCGCTATCAGCATCTATCTGTATATCATCATATTTGCTGTTTAAACTGTGTAGAAAGGCTCCCTCGTCGTTTATAAGCAACTGTTTGATATAAGCGTCACCGTAATATTCAAAGACCCCTATATCGCCGTCAGAGAGGTTTACAGACAGTTTAACGAACACATAATCACCAGAATGGAATTCAGGCTCCATAGAATCGCCGTAGATTGGTATCACGAAGTCAGCATCATAGTCGACTGGTAGTTCAATGGTTTCTACTTGTAGGTCATTTAGATACTGACCTGTACCAGCGGAAGCAGGTTGGTCGTAGTAGTTGTAAGTGGATAACTTAGGAAATGGAATGATGTTATCAGTTACTGTATTCTTACTATCTTCTACTGTATTTTGTTGTTCTAATTGTGTTTCAGCATAATCAAGGACGTTTAATTGTCTATTATGTTCGAGTTTAGAAGTAGTGTAGGTTACTTTCTGGAGAGTAGAAGGGATGAGTTCGACTTTTTGGGGGGAGGGGTAATCGAACAACTGTTGCGGTTTCACTTTCAGCGCTTTAGCATACTTTCGAATATCTATTTCGTCAAGCTGTCTATTTCCATTTTCATGATTAGAAATTGTATTCTGTTTAAAACCCGTCAATTTTGCTAACTCTTTTTGAGTCATTTTCTTAGATTTTCGAATTTCTTTGATGGAGTTTCCAAGGATATTCATAATATTTTTCCTTTCTCTACTATAAATATACCATCAAGTTATAAAAAAGTAAACAAAAAAATCTCAAAAAGAGATAAAAAACAGTTGACAAGTTATCTCGTTTTGAGATATACTATAATCAAGCTTAAGGAATTAAGCAAAACGAAAGGAGGTACAGCTGATGTTGTCAAGGCTAAACAAAAAGCCTAAACACAAAGAACTAGAAGTGGAAATCAAGATTCTTTGGTTTAAGCTCAAAATAAAATATCTGATTACATGGTAATCGGATATGAGGGCTTCTTAGCCCTCTCCCCTAACGGGGCAAGTTTAGTTTACCACATTGGCTGTATCTCCGCAAGAATGAAAGGAGAGTAGGTAGCATGCTTGAGATTACATTGTCAACAGATAGTTTAGATTCTGCTTTAGAAGCAATCGAAAAAATACAACAAGCCCACCTTAGTGG
>NZ_CTEN01000002.1 GCF_001375655.1 Streptococcus varani
GAGGATTTTTTAATCCCAGCACTTTCATAGGAACCAGGACAAAGTCCCGCCCAAGAAGCTAAGTGTCCATCTGTTTCAAAACTATCTACGTTTGGTCCAATTTCAGCTAAAACAGTGGCTGCACAGGCTTCACTCACACCAGGAATGGTTTGGAGTAATCGATTTTCTTCAGGGAAACTCCTTTGCGATGTAAGTCTGTATTTCGCTGGTCAATTTATCCATAAGTTCTTGATACATCCGATATTCTTCCAAACTCTGATTCAATAGAAAACGATCTTCCAGTGATAACTTCCCATTCATGGCCTCAACTAGTTCCTCAGGACTCGCTTTAACATGCTTGTGAAGGCAAGCTGATACACTATCACAGTCAATGACTTCCCCGTTAATAAAGAGTGTTAGAAGGGATTGGCCTGTCTTGGAGAAGATATCAGAAAGATAGCTGGTTAGTTTAATGTTGGCACGCTGTAAGAGATTATGAATTTCGTTTTTGACTTGTGTTTGACGCTGTTTATAAGAACGTAGCCGACGAGTGAGTAAACGCAATTGCATGACCTCGGGACTGGGAATATAAGATAGCGAAATGAGACCACACCGACCCAGTTGAGCGATCCACTCTGCATCTTTCACATCCGTTTTTCGACCAGGAACATTTTTGATGTGTTGTGGATTAGCTAGAACAAGGACTAAATCGGAATCAGAGAAAATATTAAAAAGAGGGAGCCAATATTGGCCAGTAGACTCAAAGAAGACATGGGTCACACGGTTTTCCTCTAGCCAGGCTAGAGCATTTTGAAGGGCGACTGTCGTTGTCCCGAATTTCTTCTGAATTTTCTTAGGTTTGTTGGTATCTAGTGGACCATCTAGGATACAACAAACAATGGATTTTTGGTGGACATCAATACCGCAGCAGGTTTCAATCATGACTTCCATACGAAAAGCCTCCTATTCTAATCTTGAACAATGGAATAAGAGGCTTCTTGTAATTTTATTTTCACGCTCCAGGCGTATTCGAGTTATCTCATGACTCTTATTCATCCAGTTTTCTGTACAGGCTAGGCAAAGCCCTATTAAAGACCACGGATTTGTATTGTTCATCTCTATTATATGTCGAAAATCTTTTTCTGTCATGAGTTAGCAGGTGAAAACTGCTTAGAGTTTTCTGTGTAAATAGTGGTATAATGGAGGGGTGAGTAAATGTAAATTGTAGGGGTTAAGAAATGGTTCTAATACTCTATTTAATATCTTAATCAAAGGAAATAAAAATGAAAATACAGTTAATCAATTTTACTGGAAGTAACAAGAAGGGATATAAGATTTCTGAGTGCAATAGTTTTGGAAATGCAAAATCTTTAGATATGTTTGATATAAATATCATTGACTTGAGTGATGAAGATATTTGGAAAAACTATTCATATAGCAAATCATTCTCCGAACTTGCTATTGACAATGATTTTTTAACTCTTATGGATAGTATTTATAATTCTAATAAATCTAAGATTATATATGTATTACCAGTAAATTATCATTTTAAAACGGAGTATCAAACTGATACTTACAATGGAAAAAAATATCATAATGTTCGTGTTTTACTGAAAGACTTAGGTGATAGATTTAGTTACAATTTAAAAAAGATTATTTATCCCTCGAACTTTAATATTAGTTACGAAAGAACTGATACAACAATAGGAGAGCAAAACGTTTCTGCTGACTTTTATTTTTCAAAATATTATTCGGATGAAATAGAGAATCCTATATATTCTAATATAAGCAATAAACTAGTTTCGTTTTCGCAAGATAGGTTTACTTTTTCTTGTTTACAATTAACAAATAATGATGAGTTTCAAGCATTTTTATCATCAATTTATCCTGAAGATAATTCCGAACAAAATGTACCAGAGTGGTTTTTGAGTGTAAACTTATTTGATGATGGTGTTCAGAAAACGATTGTATCGAATGAAAAAGACATCATAATTGAAGCAAAAAGAAAAATTGACGATGCTGAGCGAATCCTTAAAAAAAATAATTATTATAAATCCATCTTGTATAAGACCGGTCAAGAACTAGAAGATATTTTAGTAGAGATGCTGTCCGAAATGTTTGAAGTTAGAGAGGAATTTGCTGACAATAAAGATGAAGATTTTTCTTTCAATAAAGATAATAAGCATTATGTTTTCGAATTCAAGGGAGTAACAAAAGACATAAAGAAAACTAATATACCACAACTTATAACGCATGTTTATAAATATGCTGAAACTAATAGTATTGACGAAAATAACATTAGAAGAATAATAATTGCCAACAGATTTAAGGATGAAAATGTAGAGGACAGATTACCAGTAAATAAAAATATTATCGATCTAGCTAAGAATCCTTTTAATAGTGTACTCATTATTGATTCTTTACAATTTTTAAAGATGTTTGAAAAATATAAGAATGGTTATTGGGATTCTAAAGCATGTTTAGCATTATTAGATCAAGTTGGATTGTTAGAAATAGGAGAATAAAAAGTGTCAAAAAACAATATCCCCAAAGTCAGGTTTGTAGGATTTGAAGATGAGTGGGAAACAATTCGATTAGGTGATGTTTCTCCATTAAGAGGTGGATTTGCATTTAAAAGTGAAAAATTCACTGGCACAGGTATTCCGATTGTACGGATTTCAAATGTGCAATCAGATGGTAGTGTAGGTGGGGATTTTGCATATCATGATGAATTAATAAATGATAGAAATTTTGTTCTATTAGGAAAATCTATTCTTGTTGCTATGTCTGGTGCAACAACAGGGAAAATATCTATCCTTGATAGTAGTAATAAGTATTATCAAAACCAACGTGTTGGTTATTTTGTTGATAACGATAGAATTGATTATACATTTTTGTCTTCAATATTAAGAAGTAAATATTTTTCAAATCAACTAAAATCTGTACTTATAGCCGGAGCTCAACCAAATATTTCATCGAAAGAAATTGATAATTTTAAATTTAGAATCACTAAAAATAGATGCGAACAATCCCAAATCGGCTCTCTTTTCTCCACAATTGATTCTCTTTTATCTTCTTACAAGGACAATTTAGAGAATTATCAATCCTTTAAAAAATCCATGTTATCCAAGATGTTTCCAAAGGCTGGGCAGACTATTCCTGAGATACGTTTGGATGGGTTTGAAGGAGAGTGGGAGCTGATAAAAATGGGTAAGATTTTTACTCAACAAGTGGAATATATTGAGCCAGATGAAAACAATGAACTTTGGAGCTTGACTGTTGAAAAAGGTTTAACACCTAAAACTGACCGATATAAACGTGATTTTCTAGTCAAGAAAACAGATAAATTCAAAAGGGTAAAACCAAATGATTTTGCATATAATCCAATGAATCTTACGTTGGGATCGTTAGATGCTAATCAACTTGGTAAATCGATTTCGGTATCAGGTTATTATGTAGTTATGTCCATTGAAGACCAATCAAAATATGATATTGATTATTTCAAAATTTTATTAAAAACAAGTTTTGCAATTTTTCAATACAAACAGTATGCAACGGGAAGTCTAATTGAGAAACAACGTGTTCAATTTCCAACATTTTCGGAAATTCCTTTTGCCATTCCCACTGTTGATGAACAACGTGCCATCGGCTCTTTCTTCTCCAACCTTGACGACCTTATTTCCTCTTACCAAACTAAAATTGATTCGTTAGAAACACTGAAGAAGAAGCTCTTGCAGGATATGTTTATTTGACGAGGTAGAGTTATGACTTGGAATGAATCTTATTTTTCAAAATTTGAATTCAAAATACACTCTGGTTATGAAACAGTTGCTATCTTGCTCTGCGATGTCATCAATGGGGAATTGTCTTTTCAACAAGTGGGCAATACTGGGATGATTATCGAAGATCATGCCTTTCATTTAAAAGAAAAACAATTATCTAAACTCTACAAATACATTCAAGTTGATGATTTTGAAGTTTACCGAAATAAAAAATTTGGGAAAAAGAAAGATATTGTTGGTTATCGGGATGGTATCTATATTACATTTAGGGGGATTTCTCTAGATGGAAAACCTATTCTGATTTATGAAATGCATTATGTCTATAAAGATTGGTATAACTCTCCAGCAGATAAGCTTTATGACTTTATTTCAAATACATATTTTTCAGATAAAAAATTTAAAAATTGTTTTATTTCATCAGGACTAATGGCATTTGTCTGTCCAAATTAACCTTTCTATTTACAGATGATTTATTAGCGGCTTTGTAATTTTTCAAATTAAATTAAGGACAAAAAGGAATACAAAATGGAAAATCAAACCTCCCAGTCTCTTTATCAGGCACTGTGGAATTCGGCGGATATTCTCCGCTCTAAGATGGATGCGAATGACTATAAGTCCTATCTTTTGGGCATGGTCTTTTACAAGTACCTTTCGGATAAGATGCTGTTCTTCGTGGCGGAGACCATGGAAGAAGAGACGGACAACCTGACAGAAGCTCTGGAGACTTATCGCAAGTACTATGATGACCCAGAAACGCATAAGGACTTAATCGATGTGGTGAAGAGCGAGATGTCTTATGCTATTGAGCCAGATTTGACTTTCACAGCTTTGGTCAATGAAATCAATATGGGTCAATTTCAGTTGGAATCATTGGCTCAGGGATTCCGCAATATCGAGCAGAATGACGAGATTTTCGTCAACCTCTTTGAGGATATTGATCTCTATTCAAAAAAACTTGGTGCGACGCCTCAGAAGCAGAATCAGACTATTTCAGCCGTTATGAAACAATTGGCTGTTTTGGATGTTGCTGGTCATGATGGTGATATGCTGGGTGATGCTTATGAGTATCTGATTGGTCAGTTTGCGACGGATTCTGGTAAAAAAGCAGGAGAGTTTTATACGCCGCAGCCGGTGGCTAAGCTCATGACGCAGATTGCTCTTTTGGGACGTGAAGACAAGAAGGGCTTTACCCTCTATGACCCGACTATGGGTTCAGGTTCCCTGTTGCTCAATGCTAAGAAGTACAGCAAGGAAGCGGGTACGGTTTCTTACTTTGGTCAAGAGCTCAATACCGCCACTTATAATCTGGCTCGTATGAACATGATTCTGCATGGTGTCCCCGTTGAAAACCAACATTTACACAATGCAGATACTTTGGACGAAGATTGGCCAACTCAAGAGCCGACCAACTTTGATGGTGTTCTCATGAACCCACCCTATTCAGCACAATGGAAAGCAGATGCAGGGTTTTTACAGGATCCTCGTTTCTCTGCTTTTGGAGCTTTAGCACCTAAGTCCAAGGCTGACTTCGCCTTTCTACTTCATGGCTATTATCATCTCAAGTTGGATGGGGGAATTATGGCTATCGTTCTGCCGCATGGTGTACTCTTCCGTGGCAATGCGGAGGGCAAGATTCGCCAGCATTTGTTAGAGGAAGGCGGGATTGATACGGTCATCGGACTGCCAGCTAATATCTTCTTTAATACCAGCATCCCGACCACGGTTATCATCCTCAAGAAAGACAGAACGGACCGTGATGTTTACTTTATTGATGCCTCTAAAGAGTTCGACAAGGGTAAAAATCAAAACATCATGACAGATGCCCATATCCAAAAGATTCTGGATGCTTATCAGTCTAGAAAAGATATGGATAAGTTTGCACATCTTGCTAGCTTTGAGGAGATCAAGGAAAATGACTTCAATCTCAATATCCCTCGCTATGTCGATACCTTTGAGGAAGAAGAAGTGGCTCCATTAACTGAAATTGCGACCAATATCAAGGAAACCAATGCTAAGATTGAAAGCCAAACCAAGGAATTACTAGGCATACTCAATCAGCTCAAAGGGAAAACACCAGAAGCTCAGGAAGAATTATCAGCATTCTTGAATCAATTAGATTTATAGATAACAATATTTAAGACTAGATTCCCTCTGGTCTTTTTCTAATGCTTTAGCCTTTTATCCATATCATTCTATTATGACTAGCATGATTTCAAATCCATACTTTAATTCAGAAATCTCCGCCATCATTTCGATTAGAAAACACTCACGAACTAATGCGAAGAAGATTCCATTAAATTTTGATAAAAAACGAATTATCTTGTTTAACAACTGTTTATATTTTACAATTTCCGTACATTGTGCTATAATCAATTATGGAAACGTGAGAAAAAGCGTAGCGATATGGTGATTCCATCATATAGGTAGGTTATAAAATCATTAGGAGTGTAGACAATGTTTAACGAAGTACCGGTTTTTGACTATGAGGATATCCAATTGGTGCCCAACAAATGCATCATTTCAAGTCGTTCGCAAGCAGATACGAGCGTGTCTCTTGGCAAGTATACTTTCAAATTACCAGTTGTTCCTGCCAATATGCAAACGATTATGGATGAAGGTATCGCTGAGCAATTTGCAAAAGATGGTTATTTCTACATCATGCACCGCTTTGATGAGGCTGCTCGTAAACCGTTTATTGATCGCATGCATGCGCAGGGTTTAATTGCTTCTATCTCAGTTGGTGTTAAAGACTACGAATATGATTTTGTCACTAGCTTGAAAGAAGATGCTCCTGAATTTATCACCATCGATATTGCTCATGGGCACTCTGATTCCGTTATCAATATGATTCAGCATATCAAGAAAGAATTGCCAGAGACCTTTGTCATTGCAGGAAATGTCGGTACGCCAGAGGCTGTTCGTGAGTTGGAAAATGCTGGTGCGGATGCCACTAAAGTAGGAATCGGTCCTGGTAAGGTTTGTATCACAAAAGTCAAAACTGGTTTTGGTACGGGTGGTTGGCAGTTAGCTGCTCTTCGTTGGTGTGCTAAGGCTGCTCGTAAGCCAATTATCGCCGATGGCGGTATTCGTACCCACGGTGATATCGCCAAGTCCATCCGCTTTGGTGCAAGCATGGTCATGGTGGGCTCTCTCTTTGCAGGTCATTTAGAAAGTCCTGGTAAACTAGTTGAAGTGGATGGAGAGCAGTTCAAAGAATACTACGGCTCAGCCTCTCAATACCAAAAAGGTGAGCATAAGAATGTTGAAGGCAAGAAGATTTTACTTCCAGTTAAAGGTCATTTGAACGACACCCTGAAAGAAATGCGAGAAGATTTGCAATCTGCCATTTCCTATGCGGGTGGACGAGACCTGAAAAGTTTGACTCGAGTGGATTATGTCATCGTTAAAAATTCCATTTGGAATGGTGATTCAATCTAATCTAGAAAAAGACTTGCAAAAGCAGGTCTTCTTTTTATATAATAAGGTAATAGGACCCTTGTGGTTTTACAAGACTAGTCGTGGCGATAAAAAGGAGTAAACTGATGAAGTTATTAGAAGACCGTATTCGTGAAGATGGTAGAGTTTTGGGTGAAAATATTCTTAAAGTCGATTCTTTTCTCACACACCAAGTAGATTTTGCACTGATGAAAGAGATTGGGCAAGTCTTTGCGGATAAATTTCGACAAGCTGGCATCACCAAGGTGGTGACCATTGAAGCATCAGGGATTGCTCCTGCCCTTTACGTAGCTGAGGCTTTGAAGGTACCTATGATTTTTGCTAAAAAAGCTAAAAACATAACCATGACAGAAGGCATTTTGACAGCGGAAGTTTACTCTTTTACCAAACAAGTCACCAGCACGGTCTCCATTGCTGCTAAATTCTTAGACAAGGAAGACAAAGTACTGGTCATTGATGATTTCTTAGCCAATGGACAAGCAGCTAAAGGTTTGGTTGAAATAATTGGGCAAGCTGGAGCAAGCGTTGAAGCTATCGGTATTGTCATCGAAAAATCATTCCAGGATGGGCGCCAGATTTTACTGGATGCTGGTCAAACAGTCGTTTCATTAGCTCGCATCGAAAAATTTGAAAATGGGCAAGTCGTCTTTGCCCAAGCAGATGCTTAAAATCAAGGGGGTGCACATGGTGTACTCCCTCTTATATCTTAAAATTACTAAAAGCAATGAGTAAGTTATGATATAAAAAGTAGAGGAGAATATATGAATTTAATTTGGTCCTATTTAAAATCCAAGCAAAAATGGTTACTATTGGACTGTTTTGGTGGGTTTTTATTTGTAGTGGTCAATCTGGGCATGCCTTTTATTTTAGCAAAAATGATTGATGAAGGAATTATTAAGTACAACCCTGAACGTTTGACATTCTGGGCGATGATCATGTTTGTCATTGTCATCTTGGGAATCGCAGGAAGAATCTCATTAGTCTATGCTTCTGGACGCTTGACGACGAGTATGATTAAGGAGCTACGAACGGATATCTATGCCAAGTTACAGACTTATTCCCATCACGAGTTTGAACAGATTGGTGTTTCCTCTTTGGTCACACGGATGACCAACGATGCCTTTGTTCTCATGCAATTTGCGGAAATGAGTTTGCGAATCGGAGTGGTGACCCCGCTCATGATGATTTTTTCTGTTGTTATGATTCTATTGACCAGCCCATCACTAGCATGGATCGTAGCAGTTTCCATGCCTTTCTTGGTTGTTGTTGTCCTCTATGTTGCGGTTAAGACACGACCAATTTCAAATCAGCAACAAAATACCTTGGATAAAATCAATCAATATGTCCGTGAAAACCTCATGGGCTTGCGGGTTGTTCGAGCCTTTGCTCGTGAAGATTTTCAAGAGGGACGTTTTGCGGAAAAAAACCAGGAATATGCCAACATTTCTAGAAGACTCTTTACCCTGACTGGATTAACAGAGCCACTCTTTGTTCAGATCATCATTGCCATGATTGTGGCCATCGTTTGGTTTGCCTTAAATCCCTTGGCTAAAGGAAATCTGCAAATTGGTGACTTGGTTGCCTTTATCGAGTACAGTTTCCACGCGCTTTTCTCTTTCTTGATTTTTGCCAATCTCTTTACCATGTATCCAAAGATGGCTGTTTCCAGCAGCCGGATTCAGGAAGTCTTGGATATGCCGATTTCCATTTCTCCAAATGAGGATGGCATTACAGAAACTCAGACACGCGGTTATTTGGAATTTGACAATGTAACATTTGCTTATCCCGGTGAGACGGAAAGTCCAGTTTTGCACAACATTTCCTTTAAAACCAAGCCAGGTGAGACCATCGCCTTTATCGGATCCACCGGGTCTGGGAAATCATCTCTGGTCAATTTAATTCCTCGCTTTTATGATGTTACTCTGGGGAAAATTTTGGTTGATGGTGTAGATGTTAGGGAGTATCAATTAAAAGCACTCCGTCAAAAAGTAGGCTTTATTCCACAGAAAGCTCTGCTTTTTACTGGGACCATCCAAGCAAATCTTCGCTATGGTAAGCAGGATGCTACCATTCCTGAGTTGGACCAGGCATCCGATGTGGCGCAAGCCAAAGAATTTATCCAGAGTCGAGATGAGGGTTATGACACTCACTTAGCAGAAGGTGGAAGCAACTTGTCTGGTGGTCAAAAGCAACGCTTGTCTATCGCACGGGCTATTGTGAAAAAGCCGGATATCTATATATTTGATGATTCTTTCTCAGCCCTAGATTACAAAACAGACGCAACCCTGCGTCGTCGCCTCAAATCTGTTACTGAGAATGCGACGGTCCTCATCGTTGCCCAGCGTGTTGGGACCATTATGGATGCGGACCAAATCATCGTGTTGGACCAGGGGGAAGTAGTGGGTCGTGGCACGCATGAAGAACTCATGGTTTCGAATGATATTTACCGAGAAATCGCTCATTCTCAGCTTAACAATCAATCACTAACGGAAGGAGAGTAAGATGAAAGAAAAATCATTATTTATCCGCTTGTGGGTTTATTTGAAACACTACAAGGCTACTCTCTTTTTAGCTATCTTTTTAAAAATTATGGCTGCCGTCGCCAATGTTCTAGAACCCTTTGTTCTTGGTTTGGTCATCACGGAGTTGACGAAGAATCTATTGGACATGGCCAATCAGGTACCCGGTGCTGGTATCAACTATTCATATGTTTTCTGGGTATTGGTCATCTATGCCATCCGAGCTCTCTTTTATGAGTTTGGAGCATATGGATCGAACTATTACATCACGCGCACGGTCCAAAATTCCATTCGTGATTTGAGAAATAGTTTAAGTCAAAAAATCAACAAGATTCCAGTATCCTACTTTGACAAGCACCAGTTTGGAGATATGTTGGGACGCTTTACGAGTGATGTGGAGACAGTTTCCAATGCCCTCCAACAATCTTTTTTGCAAATTGTCAATGCAATTGTTAGTCTGACCCTAGTTATCGCCATGGTTCTCTATCTTAATGTCCAGTTAGCCATGGTGGTCATCATCAGCATTCCCATTACCTACTTGGCTGCTCAGACCATCCTTAAGAAATCTCAGCCCTACTTCAAACGTCAGGCCAATGTTCTGGGAGATATGAATGGCTTTGTTCAAGAAAACTTGACAGGATTTAATATTCTCAAGCTCTATGGACGTGAGGAAGCTTCCGCAGAAGAATTTGCCAAAATCACAGATGAATTGCAGGAGGTTGGTTTCAAGGCTAGTTTCATGTCTGGGATTATGATGCCCATCTTACATGGAATCTCTGATATCACTTACTTGGTTGTTGCACTGTTGGGTGGCTTACAAGTCATGGCTGGTAAGATGACCATAGGGAATATCCAGGCCTTTGTTCAATATGTTTTCCAAATCGGCCAACCCATCCAAGTCTTGAGTCAGCTGGCTGGTATCTTGCAAAGCGCCAAATCCTCCTTGGAACGTATTTTTGAAGTTTTGGATGAACTAGATGAAGCGGCAGAGGCAAGTGAAACCCTAGCAGGCGATCTGACCGGTCAGGTGAGTTTTAATGATGTCCATTTCCAATACGTTGAGAACAAGCCTTTGATTCGTGACTTTACTCTAGAAGTGAAGCCGGGTGAGATGGTGGCTATTGTTGGTCCAACTGGGGCTGGCAAGACGACTCTGATCAATCTCCTTATGCGTTTCTACGATGTGACACAAGGTTCTATCACAGTGGATGGTCATGATATTCGCCATCTTTCTCGTCAAGAATACCGGAAACAGTTCGGTATGGTCTTGCAGGATGCTTGGTTGTATGAGGGGACCATTAAAGAAAATCTTCGCTTTGGAAATCTGGGTGCCTCTGATGAGGAAATCGTTGAAGCAGCCAAGGCAGCCAATGTGGATCACTTTATCCGAACCTTACCTGGTGGCTATAATATGGAGATGAATCAGGAGTCTAGTAATATTTCACTCGGTCAAAAACAACTCTTAACCATTGCTAGGGCTCTTTTAGCAGATCCCAAGATTCTCATTTTGGATGAAGCGACTTCCTCAGTAGATACACGCTTGGAACTCTTGATTCAAAAGGCTATGAAACGTCTTATGCAAGGTCGGACTAGTTTTGTTATTGCCCATCGCCTATCCACGATTCAGGAAGCAGATAAGATTTTGGTCCTCAAAGATGGACAAATTATCGAACAAGGCAATCACGAAAGTCTATTGTCTGATAAAGGTTTTTACTATGATCTCTATATGAGCCAGTTTAGTCAAGAAGCAGTATAGTCTTTTGAATTAACTTCAATACCTTGTCACTATCGCCTTGCCGTACTCCATTACTGCCTGCACCTCAGTTCCTAGTCCTAAAGATAATTCATTTGACTATATAATTCTCTATCCTTCAGTTTTTTAACTGGGGGATTTTTTATTATATTTTGCCTTTATTATAATTATTTCCAATTAAAGTTGGTAAACGCTTACTTAACTTTTGATTGTTTATTTATCTTTAGGTATAATAAAAGTCCAGCATTAAAATTCTATTTTAGAAGAGGAGATATTATGCCCAAACGTTTTACTTTAAAAAGTTTGCTTGCTATGTCCTTGTTCCTTTTTGCCTTCAATGGTCAATCGGTACAGACAGAGGAGAAGACGACTACGGTGCCAACAACCGTGGAAAGTACGCAAGTTACTGAAAGCCCAAGTACGACTATCAGTCTTCCTACAACTTTGGAAGAAGCAAGTCTCAAGGCGCAAAAAGAAAACCAGCCTATCAACGGTCAATCTGTTGCGGTTCGTATCTTATCAACTACAGATTTGCATACCAACTTAGTCAACTATGATTACTACCAAGATAAAGAAACACAGAACTTAGGCTTGGCTAAGACAGCTATCTTAATTGATAAGGCTAAAAAAGAAAATCCTAATGTTGTCTTGGTTGACAATGGAGATACTATTCAGGGGACGCCACTTGGAACCTACAAGGCTATTGTAGATCCAGTCAAAGCTGGCGAACAACACCCAATGTACAAGGCTTTGCAAAGTCTATGTTTTGATGCTGGAACACTCGGAAACCACGAATTTAACTACGGCTTGGAATTTTTGAATAATGTCATTGCAACTGCTGGATTGCCTTTGGTCAATGCTAATGTTATCAATGCCCAAACCAAACAACCACTCTTTAAAACCCACGAAATCATCCAGAAAACTTTTTTAGATGCTGATGGAAAAGAAGTCACTGTCAATATCGGTATCACAGGTATCGTCCCACCACAAATCCTCAACTGGGATAAGGCCCTTTTGGAAGGCAAGGTATTAGTTAACGATTCTGTTGAAAGTTTGAATGCCCTAGTACCACAAATGAAAGCAGAAGGTGCGGATGTCGTTATCGTTCTTTCCCACTCTGGTATCGGTGATGATGTTTATCAAAAAGGGGAAGAAAACGTCGGCTACCACATTGCCAACATTCCAGGTGTGGATGCAGTCGTTACAGGTCATTCACATGCAGAATTCCCAACAGGAAGCGGTACAGGCTTCTATGGTCAATATAGTGGTGTTGATGATGTCAACGGTACCATCAACGGAACTCCAGTCACAATGGCTGGTAAATATGGTGACCACCTTGGCTTGATCGATCTCGATTTGACCTTTACGGATGGTAAATGGACTGTGACCAAAGGTGTTGGTTCTATCCGCAAGATTGATACAGCGTCCAACGAATCAGACCCTGCTATCTGGTCTTTGGCGAAAGAAGCCCATGAAGGTACGGTCAACTATGTTCGCCAAGAAGTCGGAACATCAACTGCCCCAATCAACTCATTCTTTGCACTTGTAAAGGATGACCCATCTGTTCAAATTGTTAACAATGCTCAAGTTTGGTATGCTAAAAATCAACTAGCGGGAACGCCAGAAGCTAATCTGCCAATCCTTTCTGCTGCAGCTCCGTTTAAAGCTGGAACTCGTGGTGATGCGACAGCTTATACAGACATCCCAGCTGGTCCGATTGCCATCAAGAACATAGCAGACCTCTATCTTTATGATAATGTTACGGCCATCTTGAAACTCAACGGTGCCGATATTAAAGAATGGTTGGAAATGTCTGCCGGTCAATTTAATCAAGTTGATCCAAACAGCAAAGAGCCACAAAATCTGGTTAATACTGACTTCCGGACCTACAACTTTGATGTGATTGACGGTTTGACCTATGAGTTTGATATTACACAACCAAATAAATACGATCGCAGCGGTGAAGTGGTGAATGCAGGAGCTTCCCGTGTGCGTAACCTTCAATACCAAGGAAAAGCTATCGATTCGGCGCAAGAATTTATCGTGGTAACCAATAACTACCGAGCAAGCGGTAACTTCCCAGGTGTCCGAAATGCCTCTATCAATCGTCTGCTCAACCTCGAAAACCGCCAAGCAATTATCAATTATATCTTGGAAGTAAAAACCATCAACCCATCTGCGGATGCCAACTGGAACTTTACGGATTCTATCAAAGGTCTTGACCTACGTTTCTTGACTGCTGACCGTGCTAAGAATCTTCTGACAGAGGATACTAAGGATATTACATACCTTGGTGCATCGAGCAGTGATGGTTTTGGAGATTTCCGCTTTAACTATGTTGAGTCAGTTCATGTTGATCCAAGTACAACTGAAAATCCAACGACAAGTGCTGGACAATCTTCGCAAGAGCCAACCACGACAGCGCCACAGGTGACTACAAGCAAGGATCCTAAGAAAGAACTTCCAAAAACTGGTAGTAAGAATGGATACGTCTTCAGCTTGATTGGCTTCACCATGTTGACAGTGATTACCCTAAAAAAGAAGTCCGACCAACACAATTAAGAATTTGATGCACAAAAAATACTCTAGCTTTCAAAGCTGGAGTATTTTTCTTTATTTCTTCTTCTTTACTTCACCAGCAGGAAAGTAGCTTCCTTCTGGTAGGTCGTTGATGAAGACGTGAATGGCTTCCTTAGGCGCTTTTGCGATACGGGAAACAACCTCCGTTACCTCACGCGCCAACTCAGCTTTTTGTTCCTCTGAACGGCCCTCAAATAAATCAATTTTAACAAATGGCATATGATTTCTCCTTTTTATTTTCTACAGTATAGCATATATCAAAGAATTGCAACAAATTCAGCTTTGACAAAACCACCCTATTTGTGCTAGGATATTCATATAAAGGAGGGTCCTCTGATGAAACGTTTTTTAGTTCTACTCGTAACGACTATTTTTGCGTTTATTTTAGCAGCCACGGTCTTTGCACAGTCTTTTTTCATAGGACCTTTGTTGATAATCCTATCTGTCTGCTCTTTTGTTTTCAGTATGATTTCTCTTTATCAGAAGAACAAGAAAATTGCCGAAATTGTTCTAGAATTGATGTTTAATTTTCTGATGTGGCCATAAATCCGACAAGCTCCTTTGGGCTTGTTTTTTCTTTTTGAAATCAATGTGACTACGAGTGTCATATCTCCTCTTTTATGTTAAAATAGAAAGAGTGAAAAATTTAGAATGGATGAAAGAACGTGGCTCAATTATATTACAAATACGGCACTATGAACTCGGGCAAGACCATTGAAATTCTTAAGGTGGCCCATAATTATGAAGAGCAGAACAAACCTGTTGTCATTATGACGAGTGCCTTGGATACGCGTGATGGTTTTGGCAAGGTTTCTAGCCGAATTGGCATGCGTCGCGAGGCGGTGCCCATTTCAGAAGATACTGACATTTATGCCTACATTGAGGGCTTGCCTGAAAAACCATATTGTATCCTGATTGATGAGGCGCAATTTTTAACAAAGGCCAATGTCTATGATTTGGCACGAGTTGTCGATCATCTCAAGGTTCCAGTCATGGCTTTCGGTCTCAAGAATGATTTCCAGAATCATCTTTTTGAAGGGTCGCGCGAACTCTTGCTCTTGGCCGATAAAATTGAAGAAATTAAAACCATCTGCCAATATTGTTCTAAGAAGGCAACCATGGTCTTGCGAACAGAAAATGGCAAGCCTGTTTATCACGGTGCACAGGTGCAAATCGGTGGAAATGAAACCTATATTCCAGTATGCCGTAAGCATTATTTCAATCCCCCTATCAAAGACTAAAAAAAATTTACGTTATGACTACTTAATTTTAAAGAAGGAAATTTATCTCAATTATGAACATTTATGATCAATTACAGGCGGTGGAAGACCGCTATGAGGAACTGGGCGAGCTCTTGTCGGATCCTGCTGTTGTCTCTGATACCAAGCGTTTCATGGAATTGTCCAAAGAAGAAGCAGGCAGCCGGGATACGGTTACGGCTTATCGGGAATACAAACAAGTCATCCAAAATATCGCAGATGCAGAGGAGATGATTAAGGATTCTGGCGGCGATAGTGACTTGGAAGAAATGGCCAAGGAAGAACTCAAAGAATCAAAGGCCGCCAAAGAAGAGTACGAAGAAAAATTAAAGATTCTTCTCTTGCCAAAAGACCCCAATGATGACAAGAACATCATCTTGGAAATCCGTGGTGCTGCTGGCGGTGATGAGGCCGCCCTCTTTGCAGGGGATCTTTTGACCATGTACCAAAAGTTTGCGGAAGGTCAGGGCTGGCGCTTTGAAGTCATGGAGGCTTCTTACAACGGTGTTGGTGGTATCAAGGAAGTTGTCGCTATGGTTTCGGGACAATCTGTCTACTCAAAACTCAAATATGAGTCAGGGGCCCACCGTGTGCAGCGTGTCCCAGTTACAGAAAGTCAGGGACGTGTTCATACCTCAACGGCAACAGTGCTGATCATGCCTGAAATCGAAGAAGTCGAGTATGACATCGATCCAAAAGACCTCCGTGTTGATATCTACCATGCTTCAGGTGCGGGTGGTCAGAACGTCAATAAAGTAGCGACTGCCGTGCGTATCGTTCACTTGCCAACCAACATCAAGGTAGAGATGCAGGAAGAACGGACCCAGCAGAAAAACCGTGACAAGGCCATGAAGATTATTCGGGCCCGCGTTGCAGACCACTTTGCCCAAATTGCTCAAGATGAGCAAGATGCAGAGCGCAAATCAACCGTCGGTACAGGGGATCGTTCCGAACGTATCCGTACCTACAACTTCCCACAAAACCGTGTGACAGACCACCGCATCGGCTTGACCCTGCAAAAACTGGATACCATTTTGTCTGGAAAATTGGATGAAGTAGTTGATGCCCTCGTTCTCTACGATCAAACACAAAAACTGGAAGATTTGAACAAATAATGAATTACGCCCAAATCTTTGCCCACTATGAAGAAAAGCTCCTGGCAATTGGTGAAGAAGCGGAGAGTCTGACCTTTACCTTTCGTGCTTTGAAGAAGATGACTTCTACTGATTTTTTCCTTTCTTTACGTCAGGAAGTTTCACCAGAAGATAAGCAACTAGTCGTCAGTATTTTTGAAAAACTGTCAAAACACATTCCAGCCCAGTACATTATTGGTCAAGCTGAATTTCATGGTTTAGTATTTAAAGTGGATGAACGAGTTCTCATTCCTAGACCGGAAACGGAAGAATTGGTTGACCTGATTTTGCAGGAAAATCCTTCATCCAATCTGTCTGTACTAGATATAGGAACTGGATCTGGCGCCATCGCTATCTCACTTAAGCAGGCTAGACCGGATTGGCAAGTCATGGCTGGTGATATTTCTCAAGAAGCACTAGAAGTAGCTCAAGAAAATGCCAAAGCCAACAAGACGAACGTTCGTTTTGTTTTGACAGATATTTTCAGACAAGTTTCAGGAAAGTATGATATCATTGTCTCAAATCCACCTTATATTGCTTTTGAGGATATGGACGAAGTGGGAACAAACGTTTTGGCGTCTGAACCCCATCTAGCTCTCTTTGCAGAAGAGGATGGATTTGCTATTTACCGACAAATCATTGAGCAAGCCAGGGATTACCTGACTGAACATGGCAAACTCTATTTTGAGATTGGTTACAAACAAGGGAAAATACTGCAGGACTTGATTGAGCAACATTTTCCGGATAAAAGAGTTCGTGTTCTCAAAGACATCTTTGGAAAAGATCGAAAAGTGGTAGTGGACAATGGATAAAATCCTGCAAACTTTAGAATCTGGTGAAGCAGTTATTCTGCCGACAGAAACCGTCTATGGACTCTTTGCCAAGGCTTTGGATGAAGCAGCAGTTAATAACGTTTACAAATTGAAAAAACGTCCACGGGACAAGGCACTCAATCTCAATGTTGCCGATTTAGCGACTATCTATGCCTATTCTAAGGAGCAACCGGCTTTTCTAGAAAAACTCTACCAATCTTTTCTACCAGGGCCCTTGACCATTATCTTGAAAGCCAATGACAAGGTTCCGTTTTGGATTAATTCTGGTATGGAAACAGTCGGTTTTCGCGTTCCAGCCTATACACCTACACTTGATATCATTGGCAAGTCGGGTATCTTGATTGGACCTTCAGCCAATATTTCAGGAACAGCTAGTGGTCAGATTTTCAAGGAGATTCAAGCAGAATTTCAGGAAAATTTGTTGGGAATTGAAGATGATGCAGCACTGACTGGATTGGATTCGACCATTCTTGATGTGTCTGGTAAAAAAGCACGTATCTTAAGACAGGGAGCCATTACCAAGGAAATGCTCTTGGAAAAAGTCCCTGAATTGGAATTTTAAACCACACCTAAGGTCATAGAGACCTATTGTCATCATCTTATAATAAAGGAGAACCTTATGATTTTTGATAACCCTGATTTTAAAGCCTATGATGCGGATCTTTGGGATGCTATCCAAGCAGAAGAAGAGCGTCAACAACACAATATTGAATTGATTGCATCTGAAAATGTTGTATCCAAGGCAGTGATGGCTGCACAAGGTTCTATTTTGACCAACAAATACGCTGAAGGCTATCCTGGGAAACGTTACTATGGTGGTACAGAAGTAGTTGATGTGGTTGAAAACTTAGCCATTGAGCGTGCTAAAGAAATTTTTGGCGCTGGTTTTGCCAATGTGCAAGCTCACTCAGGAAGTCAAGCCAATGCAGCAGCCTATATGGCTCTTATCCAACCAGGTGATACTGTCTTGGGGATGGATTTGTCAGCAGGTGGACACCTAACGCATGGCTCACCTGTCAACTTCTCAGGTAAAACTTATCACTTTGTGGCCTATGGCGTAGATGCTGAAACAGAACAGTTGGATTACGATGCCATCTTGGCGCGTGCTAAAGAGGTTTCTCCAAAATTGATTGTTGCGGGTGCATCAGCTTACTCACGCACTATTGATTTTGAAAAATTCCGTGCCATTGCTGATGAAGTAGGAGCCTACCTCATGGTGGATATGGCTCACATCGCTGGTTTGGTGGCTGCTGGTCTCCATCCAAATCCAATGCCGCATGCCCATATCGTGACAAGTACCACGCACAAAACCTTGCGTGGCCCACGTGGTGGCTTGATTTTGACCAACGATGAAGACTTGGCGAAAAAAATCAACTCAGCTGTCTTTCCAGGTATGCAGGGCGGTCCTTTGGAACATGTTATTGCTGCTAAAGCAGTTGCCTTCAAGGAAAACTTGGACCCAGCCTTTAAAGAGTATGCGGCCCAAATCATTAAGAACTGTCAAGCGATGGCAGATGTCTTTGTCCAAGATGAAGATTTCCGTGTCATTTCAGGCGGAACAGACAACCATGTCTTCCTTGTGGATGTGACAAAGGTTGTTGAAAATGGCAAAGTTGCCCAAAACATGCTGGATGAAGTCAGCATCACCCTCAACAAAAACTCTATCCCATTTGAAACATTGTCACCATTCAAGACATCTGGTATCCGTGTGGGGACAGCTGCCGTGACGGCGCGTGGTTTCAAGGAAGAGGAATGTCGTCAAGTTGCAAACTTGATTATCACAGCCCTTAAAAACACTGAAAATAAAGCTGTTCTGGATCAAGTCCGTGCTGATGTCCGTGCTTTGACAGATCGCTTCCCACTCTACGAGAATTAAAATGGATATTTATATTAAACAAGCTGTTTTGCATCAGTTTAGTCCAGATGATACAGAGCTGGTTCTTTCGGACCAGCTCTTGACTATCACTCCAAAGATTGAAGAATACCTCCGCAAAAAAATTGAACGGGTTTATTCAGATGATGCTAAAACAGGTCAACTAAACAGTGACAATACATTTTTTGAACTAGCTCAGGCTGATTTGCTGGAAGCTTCTATCAAGATTGCCCCACTCTGGAAAGAAGAGTTCATTCTCTCTGAAAATCAGAAAACAAATGATTTACTCTTTGTTGCTTACGAGAAGAATGGTATCGAACATTTTGCTTTCTTGCGAATTGCCTTGAGAGAAAATTTAGTCCATATTGCCGATAACAGCGATAACCCACTCATGCTGACCCAGAACAATCTGCCAAGCGCTGGTTCAGCACCGGATGAGGCTGTCATCATTAATCTACAATCGGGCAAGTACCACTTGATTGAAAAGCGTATCAAGTACAACGGGGCTTTTCTCAATTATTTTTCAGATAATCTCTTGCAGGAGAAACCAAGAGTATCCGCTAAAAAGTCTATTCAGGCAGTAGAGAAAACCGCTCAGAAAATTGCCGATAATTTCCAAGAAGGGGATTTTCAATTCCAATCGAAAGTCAAATCGGCTATCTTTAACAATTTGGAAGAAGATGGGGAATTGTCACCCGAAAAACTGGCCAACCAGCTTTTTGATCAAAATTTGACAGCTCGCTTGTCCTTTGTGGATCAATTGAAAGAAGTTGTTCCTGAAAAAATTGTTTTTGATGAAATTGATGCCAGCCGACAGTTGAAAAAATTTGAAAATCAGAAATTATCTCTATCGAACGGAATTGAACTCATTGTACCCAACAATATCTATCAGGATGCAGAATCTGTTGAATTTATTCAGAACGAAAATGGGACCTATTCCATCCTAATTAAGAATATCGAGGATATAAAAAACAATTAATATGAAGAAATTTACAAGAGTGATTTTCTTAGTCGTCCTTGTATTTCTAGCCTATCGAGCCTATCAGACATGGCGAAACGTCAAGCAAGTCATGACCTACCAAACACTGGTACAAGAAGTTTTGGCCGAAAACGACACGAAAGCCAACGAAGAATTGGTTTTGGCTATGATTTACACGGAGACTAAGGGACAAATAGCTGATGTCATGCAGTCTAGTGAGTCTGCCAACGGCTATATCAACAGCATCACCGATAGCAAAGAAAGTATTCGCCAAGGTGTTCAATATTTATCAGATAATCTACTCTTGGCACACGAATCTCAAGTGGATGTCTGGACAGCTGTACAGGCCTATAATTATGGTTCTGCCTATATTTCCTATATTGCTAAAAATGGCGGAAAAAATACAATAGAACTAGCTGAAAAATATTCGAGAGATGTCGTCGCACCGAGTTTGGGGAACGACAGTGGAAGAACCTATAACTATATCCATCCCATCTCCATCTTTCATGGAGCAAAACTTTACGTTAACGGAGGAAATATTTATTATTCTCGCCAAGTACAACTCAATCTTTACATTATGAAATTAGTCAATCTATTCTAGAAGTGAATCAACTGCTTGGTTGGCTTTTTCTTTTGATTGATTAATGCTATAATGAATTTAGAAATTGAAAGGGGTATCACATGAGTCGGACAGTACTGATTACAGGAGCAAGCAGCGGAATTGGGGAGGCTATGGCCCATGCTTTTGCAAAAAATGGCGATAAAGTGGTTCTAACGGGACGCAGGCTTGAGCGTTTGGAGGCTGTCAAAACTGATTTAGAAGCCAAGTATCAGGTTAGCGTTTACGATTACCCATTAGATGTGACAAAAAAAGAAATGGTCGAAACGGTTTGCCAAACTATACTTTCAGAGGTCGGACCGATTGACATTTTAGTAAACAATGCTGGCTTAGCCTTAGGTCTGGATAAATTTCAAGATTACGCTGTGGAAGACATGCTGACCATGCTTGATACAAATATTAAGGGCCTTCTATTGGTAACACGTCAGATTTTACCACAAATGGTGGAAAGAAATAGCGGTCATATCATCAATATCGGATCAACGGCCGGTATTTATGCTTACGCAGGGGCAGCCGTTTATTCAGCAACAAAGGCAGCCGTGAAAGTGCTTAGCGATGGGATTCGAATTGATACTATTGATAAAGATATTAAAGTAACGACTCTACAACCTGGTATCGTGGAAACTCCTTTTAGTCAAATACGTTTCCATGGAAATAAAGAGCGAGCAGAGCAAGTTTACAAGGGTGTAGAAGCATTGCAAGCTGAGGACATTGCAGATGTTGCTCTCTATGTTGCCAACCAGCCAAGGCGTGTTCAAATTTCTGACATTACTATTATGGCCAATCAGCAAGCGACAGGTTTTACGATTCATAGAGAAGTTTAAGGAGGATAATCTTGTATGAAAAAGGTAAGTTTTCTAGCATGTAGTCTACTTTTAGCCAGTCTGCTCACTGCTTGTGGAAAGAAGGCAGAAACAAATTCGACTAGTCAGACTCAAAAAACGACGCAGACGAGTGAAATATCAAAATCTTCTAGTTCAACATCCTCTACAAGGGAAGAAGTTACAACACAAGAAGCAACAACTGAGGAAGTAGTACAAAGTCCTAATTTTGCCAAAATGAATCTCGAAGAGATTTCTAAGGGAGATTTTTCCAGTGTCATTGGCAGATGGGAAAATAAGGAAGGAAACTCACTAACCTTCAATTCACTAGGTCTAGTTGGAGACTCGACTATTCAAGGACATTCTATTTTGGTAGACGGTGCTTTAGAAATAAATGTTTCAAGCACGATTGGAACGGGAGGCTTTGCGCTTGTTTTTATCCCATCTGGAACAAGTATCCCGAATAAGCATTTTTCAACTGGAACAGATACATCGGATATCAATCGCGACCGCATGTTTGGCACTCAAAGTGTAGCAGAAAAAGTAGATGATTTAAATATGTACTATCGACTTGTTTCTAGGACAGCAGGATCGTCAGACAACCCTTTGACCAATATTGATACAGGAGTTGCACTAGAAAGTGGCCAATCTACCATAGACTATGCAAATGCTATTTTAGGCCCTCTTAACTGGCAACTGATTGAAAGCAACTATAATCGGACCGAAAGTATTCCGTTTGAACTCCTTAGAGGAGACAACGGAGCACTTTATCGCGTTTACCGCAACGGAGTCATCCTGTCCCAAACAAAAGATTTAATTGTCTATATGCCATAGTATGATTTTTTAGATGGTGAGTGTTCTAGATAAATAGTGAACATAATTTTTGCATAAAAAATATTATGCAAAAATAAATAAGAAAACCGCTACCTCAAATCGTAAAAGGTTTGAAGTAGCGGTTTTGCTTTTTATAAATTGGGAAATAGTAAAATACTTTTTAATTTGCTTTTAGGATTCAGGTTGAAACAGTTACTTCCCTCATTGTCTTATTCCCACTCGCTAATAGTCACATTTTGAATGACTAGAAAGCTTGATTTTTAGCGAGTGCTAATACAATGAATAAGTATTATTTGTTGTTATTTGAGTGTATTGTTGTTAAATTGTTGTTAGCGAAGATAATTGTATTCTTGAACTTCTTGAAAGATTGAATTGAAATCTTTTGTTTCATCTTCATTAAGATTCCACTTTTTGAGTAAATAGTTGTATACTTCAAAAATATTTTCTCCATCTAGAAAAGCAATCAAAATTGATTTCTTTAGCTTGTCACGCTTATCTTTATTTTCTCGTATTTCGTCATAACTGTCTATCTCTAAATCTATGTAGGAAACCGAATCGATTTTTGAGTAATTTGGTCTATCTGGATATTTCTTTATATATTCATTCCAATTTGGTTCTACAAGTAAATCTTCTACGGATATATCCAAAGTTGTAGCTATTTTTTTTATTGTTTTCATGTTTGGTTCTCTAGAACCGTTCTCCCACCTAGCATATGAAACCCTGTTTACCCCCAATAAATGAGCTAACTCTTTTTGTGTTAGCTTATTTTTTTCTCTAAACTCTTTTAGGTTCTCTGAAAATTTTGACATAATATTACCTTTCAACAATATAACGCTTGACATTGTAACCATATTTGGATACAATCTATCTGTAACCACAAGTGGTTAACAAAATTATACCAAACTAGTCTAACGTTTGGCAAGTGAAAGTGAGGTAACAGCTTATGATTGTATAAAAAAGTCTTTGAAAAGCAAAACTTCTCAAAGACTTACCAAAATTAACTATCTAGATTATATCACATTTTAAAAGAAAGAGACAAGGAGAAATGGCTTATAAGGAATACAAGGATATTATGAAAGCTACTGGAAAATCAGTTACGTCTGTTAAAAAGTGGCGCTTAAAAATTGAAGAGCTTTCTGGTTATGAATTTAAAAAAACTAGAATGCGTGTTAGTCGCAGGCGTGTACAAGATGTTTATCAATTTACTGAAGATGAGTTTGATAAGTTTATCAGACTTTCACAAAGAATTGATGAAACAAATAACATGGCTCAGTCTGTGATAGAAGTATGGGGCAATTTAAAGGCTCGTGAGGAGCGACAACTAAAGCAAGATGTTGCTAATATGAAAGTTACTCTAAACAAGCTAGTAAAAGCCCATAATAATAAAAATATTACGATATCTGTACTGAAAAATAAAATACAGAAACTAGAAGAACGGATTGAGGATTTGGAAGATAATCAATCCAAAGGTTTCTTCACACGAAATAAAAGAAAGATTGGTAAATAGTAATGGCAAATAACAAAATGAAATTAACAAGCGAACTCTCACTTAAAGAAATGGCTCTTGATAGCTCTCAGTTCTATATCCCTAAAAAAGTAAAGATTGACTTTTCGCAAGCACGTCCTAAAAACAAATACAAAGATGGTAAAGCAACAGATGCTGTTGAAAGCTATATGTTGAATGGTATTGATGAGCGAACAGCTAGTGCAGTAGAGCAAAGTTTGATAGATATGGAAGATGTCAAGCATATCACGATTGAGGTCTTGGGGAGTTTTGATGTGATTGAAAGTGCTATGGAAGGTTCTCAATTAGCCTTTGTTGAATTGCTTGATACTCGTGTTATGGCTCAATGGATTGATGGCCGTAACGCAGGATATAAAGGATTGAAATTAGTTGCAAGTGGTTTGAAATTGGTGTAATCGGCTAAAAATACGACTTTTGGGAGCATTGCCAGCACCATGACTTGCGGGGTGGAAATTCCGCTAGTAAGTCATGGTGCGTTGGCGACAAGCTACCAAAAAGCAGTCGTGTTTTTAGCAGTATAATATCCATAAAATTCAGCGTAAAACTTTTTTAGGCATAGTATATATCCAAATATCCATTTCTACGCACGGGCGCCATTCTTGGACTTGACGATAGAATGGTGAAAAACAAGGATAAACCTTGATTTGAAGGCATTTCAACCGTGGGACATCGGGACGGTCCAGCGTATGCGGTAGGAGAGAAAAAGAGCTAAAATCATGGATATATACTTGGATATATACTTGGATATATTCTCGAAAAAGTGGAGTATATATCCAAAAACATAGAATTAATAACCAAAAGTTAAAGAATAATTATTCAGAGGTGTTTATGACAAAACGAATTAGAAATAGGAGATTTTTATTTGAGCAACAATTAAAATCTAAATTTTGGGATTGGTCTATCCAAGATAAGCAATTATTTGATGACTGGGAAACTAATAAAGAGAAGATTTTTAGGCTGATTTTCAACCGAGTTAGAGCTCTAGTGGAAGAAGATGAGTTTGTAGAATTTGCAATAGTTGTCCATGACAGGGATATTTCTTACGGAACAAAGTTAGTAGACCCTCATGTGCATGGTTATGTAGACTTTCCAAAGCTGGTCGATTTATCAAAAGTGGCTAGCATTTTAGGTGTAGAGCGTGAACGAATTGAGACCCCAAAATCAAAAGGGGGAAGAGCTTACACTCGTATTAACGCTTTAGCATACCTTATCCATGCCAAGGATAAGGATAAATTTCAATATCCAGTCAGTGATGTAGAAACCTTTGATACGCTTGATTATGAAGTCTTTATCAATCAGAATAAAGAGGATTTTGAAAACTATTCTGCAACTCGAAAACGTGAAAAAGCAGAAGAAAAACTTGATTTAGTTTTATCTAAAGTTCAATCTGGAGAATTAACTTATCTAGATGTTATGAAAGATGATAAACTGGCTTTTCTGTTTGCTAATAATCAACAGAAATTCCGTGAGAGCTTTAATTTCTACGGAGAACGTGAAGCATTTTTACGCTTACAATCTTTACAACGTGGAGATTACCAGCTGACTGTCCTTTATATTCAAGGAAAGCCTGGTATTGGGAAATCAACACTTGCAAGAGATTTAGCGCTTGAAACACAGAAACGATTAAACACTCAAGGTCTGAAAGGAGAGATATATTCTGCAGGCTCAAAAAATCCATTTGATAATTACTATGGGGAAGAAATTCTTTTGTTAGATGATTTGAGAAAGGATAGTATTTCTGGGACAGATTGGCTAAAACTTTTTGACCCAATCAATTCTGCGAGAATGTCGGCACGTTATCAAAATAAGTTGGTTGTTCCTAGATTGGTTATTTTATCAGCCTATATGTCTCCGAAAACTTTCTTTGGACAAATTGAAACAGAGGACTTAAATCAATATCTTCGTCGGATTAATTTTTCATCAGAGATTAGTTTAAAGCACGGTAGGGAAGATAGATTTTACAGTGTATCTCAAATCAAAGAAGAAAAAGCAGCTAGTCACTATCAAAGGTCTGATGGTTCTAGTATTGTACTGAATTTTGACTTTGAAGATTTGTTTAGCATGCAAGATAAGTCAAGGTTCATCATTAAACTATTAGATGAGTATATTTATCCTCGTATTTCTCCTAGTGAGGTGGCTAATGGTTAAGTTAGTAGTGATGATAAGTGACAGATTGAATTTAGAAGATAATTATTGTGTCGATTACAACAGTATGAATTTCAAATTTTTATGGTTAAAAGATTGGCAGAAAACAAAAAAAATGATGCAGTCGGCAAACCGCATCAAATATAAAAAATAACTAAGGAAATTATAACATGAAAGGAAAATAAAAGCCATGTTTGTGATAAAAAAAGATTTAATGAAATTAGGATTTAGTTCGTGGCAGGCTATGATGTTAGTGAAACAAGCTAAGGCAAAATTGGCTAGTCAAGGTCTAACATGGTATGAGAGTAAAGGACTTGGTCGTGTTCCACTTGAAACAGTTGAGGAGATTTTAGGTGTGAAAATTGATGAAGCTGATTTGATGGGCGAGGAAGTAGTGGAACATGCCTAAAATATCCAATATCTATCCAATGACAAACGGTACTTTTAGAGCTTCTGTATCGCTTGGATTTGACCCTGTAACAGGTAAAAGGATACATAAGTTCAAAAACGGCTTTAAAACGCAAAAGGAAGCTTTAGAATGGCGCTTGAAAATACTAGCTGACTTTGGTAAAGGTGCATTATCATCTAATAGCTCAATGACTTTCAAAAAATTTCTAGATGATTACTTTATACCAGATTATCAAAGCCAAGTTAGACAGCGTACTTTTGATATGTCACGTTCAAAGTTTAAAAGACTAGCCTATTTTGATAATATGAAATTATCAGATATTCTTCCTCCCCATGTTAAGCAATGGCAGAATGCTATGTTTATTGAAGGACTATCAAATAATTATATTCGTTCTGTACATCAGATACTACAACAAGTTTTTGATTTAGCTGTTCGACTTGGTATGTTGCCTAGCAATGTGGCTAAACAGGTTGGCAATGTCAAGAAAGATAAGCCTAAAGTTGATTTTTGGACAGTTGAAGAATTTCAGAAATTCATCAGTACATTTGACAAGTCTAATATTTATGATTTGCTATATTTTACCACGTTTTGGTTCTTCTTTATGACTGGGGTTCGTACAAGTGAATTACAAGCTATTGAGTGGTCGAAGATAGATTTTGATAGTGGTACAGTCTTGATAGATTGTTCAATGTATTATAAAAATCAAAAAGAATGGTATATTACAGATACAAAATCTATTTCAGGTAATAGGTTATTGTATCTTGATGACGATACGTTAGAGCATTTGAAATACTGGAAACAAGCACAAGCTCAAATAGGAGAATGCGGATTTGTCTTTTCTCTAGCAAATATTCCATTGGTAAAATCTACGCTAAAACGTGTCTTGCAAGTGCATAGTGAATTTGCAGGTATAAAAGCTATTCGTATTCATGATTTGAGACACTCTCATGCTAGTTTTATGCTCTCGCTTGGTATGAATGACTTGGAAATGCAAAATCGCCTGGGACATGCAGATATTAAAACAACACTCGGCACGTACTCTCATTTAAGACCAAATGCTATGAAAGAGGTGGCGGATAGAATGTCTGGAGTTATCAAAATACCCAATGATAATTTTTATAAAAGTAAATTTAATGGAAATCAATATCGCTCACAATAGAAGCCGTGGCTTTTTGAGGACTAGTACAATCTGTCCGATAAAAACGCAGGCTGGGAGGCTGGGCAAAAAGTAGCTTCAAATAAAACCACACGGTGATTTCTGTCTTGAAAACAATCAAGATGAAAAAATCACTGTGTGGTTTTTGAGTATGTGAAGTTTTAGAGGCTAGATTCTTGGCCAATTTCGTGAGATTCATACTCATGAAGAGGAATCCAACCTCCGTTTGGACGGCTCGATTGCCTCTGACATGAACCCTGCGCACGCCAAAAACACTCTTTAATCGGCCAAAAACGGGTTCAACATCGATTTTCCGTTTGGCATAGATTCGAGAGCCTTCTTCGCTATGTAATTCTTCCTTGATGAGTTCTTTAAAGTAATTCCAAGTTGGATTGTAATGGATTTGTTTCTGGCGACCACTTTCTGTTTTGGAAAGTTTTTCTAACTCTTCTGTGCCTTGTATGTTATCCGCCTCATAGATTTTAAAGTCACGTTTAAATCCGTACTTGTCAGTTCGACGAGAGTAATTCTTAAAGGAATAAACAACTCCGTCTGGTTTAATAAACTGATCTGTCTCTTCAAGGTAGTCCCAATTATTTGGATTAGTAGGACTGTTCTTATATTTCTTCGTCAATTCCTTCTGGTACATACCATAGGGAATCAGAGGGGTCTTCTCCAACTCATCAATGATAAAACTATAATTCTCCTCACTGCCATAACCGGCATCGGCGACAATATTTTGGAACAAGTCTAGGGTTTGAATCGATTGGAGAAAGGGTTTTAGAGTTCTGGTGTCCGTTGGATTTGAAAAGAACCTGACGAGCGTAGGCGAAGAGCGTCATCTTCATGAGCATAGCCGGATGGAAGGCAGGACGGCCAGTGTGTGATTTATCTTCCAATAAAACATGATTAGGGATACTGTCCACAAAAAGACTGATCAATCTAACTTCATGATTCATAGGAATATCGTAGGCAAGATTTAGTTCCAAACTGAGTTGATTTGTGTTATACTCTTTATACATGATCATGGCTTTCTAGTTGTTTTGTCGTTATTATAATTATAAACCATGACATAGGGAAACGAGCATCTCCAACTGCGGAAATGCTCGTTTTTTCTATTCTGAAGCTACTTTTTGCCCAGCCTCTTTTTTGATATAATAAAAGGAGAGGTACTTTTATGATAGATAAAGATTACAATATTATGAATAATCTAAAATTATTCCGAAAACGGATTGCTCCAATTGCTGAAAAATATAACTTAGTCAAAATTTTTATATATGGGGATTTTTTGGAAACAAATGAATTGTTTCCAAACAAGACAGTTTCCTTAGTTTATGTGTATGATAAACAATCAAATTTAGGGGATTTTAACTTTATAACATTACATGAGGAGTTAGAAAAAGCATTTCCATATTATGATGTTGATTGTATTACATATGATGTACTGACTAACTCTGATTTATCGGTTAATCAGTTAAATTACAAAAGATTTAAACGTGGAAGCTTTTTGCTGTACGATAGAGAAACTTACAAAAAAGATAGTTCATTGTTAAATATAGCAGAATTAAGTGAATTAACCTCAATAAGAGTCAATCTTGATAATGATAACCCAGATTTACTTAAAGAATTTTTTGATGAGGATCATTAGTTTATTACCTTTTTGTTGTTAAATTGTTGTTAGAACAAGATAAAAAAGCCTAGAAATGCTGATTTCATAGGCTTTTTATACTTATTAACTCTATTCCCACTCAACGGTTGCTGGTGGTTTGCTGGTGATGTCGTAGACAATGCGGTTAACGTGGTCGACTTCATTGACGATGCGGACAGAGATTTTTTGGAGAACTTCCCATGGAAGTTTGGCAAAGTCAGCAGTCATACCGTCGATAGAAGTGATAGCACGGATAGCAATCGTATAGTCGTAGGTACGACCATCTCCCATGACACCAACAGAGCGAACGCCTGTATTAACAGTAAAGTATTGCCATACATCACGGTCCAGGCCAGCCTTGGCGATTTCTTCCCGTAAGATAGCATCTGATTCGCGGACAGTCATCAGTTTTTCTTCTGTGATTTCACCCATAACGCGAATAGCTAGTCCAGGTCCTGGGAAAGGTTGACGCCATACAATATCATCTGGCATACCAAGAGCAGTACCCAAAGTACGAACTTCGTCCTTGAAAAGGGTATCCAGTGGTTCAATCAGTTTAAATTGCATATCATCAGGAAGTCCACCAACATTATGGTGAGACTTGATAGTTTGGGCCGTTTCTGTACCAGACTCGATAATATCAGTATAGAGCGTTCCTTGGGCTAGGAAATCAACATCTGTCAGTTTGCTAGCTTCGTCATCAAAGACATAGATAAATTCGTTTCCGATAATCTTGCGTTTTTTCTCTGGATCAGCAACACCTGACAGGAGATCTAGGAAGCGTTTGGCAGCATCGACACGGATGATATTGAGGCCAAATTTGCCACCAAGCATCTCCATAACTTGATCGCCTTCATTTTTACGAAGCAAACCATGATCAACAAAGATACAAGTTAGTTGATCTCCGATGGCACGTTGCAGAAGAACACCGACCACAGATGAATCAACACCGCCAGATAAACCTAGGAGAACTTTTTTATCCCCCACTATTTGGCGGATTTTTTCGATTTCTGAATCGATAAAGTTTTCCATAGTCCAGTCGCCCTTGGCACCACAAATGTTGATAGCAAAGTTTTTCAGGATGTCATTTCCATATTCAGAGTGACGGACTTCGGGGTGGAATTGAATACCGTAAATTTTCTTTTGGCTATTTTCCATAGCAGCAAATGGACAGTCCGATGACAAGCCCACCAAATGGAAATCAGTAGGGATTTCTGTCACAGCATCGCCATGGCTCATCAGAACAAGCTGCTCATCAGGTGTATCAGTAAACAATTCTGAACTGGTTTGCAGACGAAGCGTTGACTGACCATATTCGCGGTTACCCGCTTGACCAGCTGGGACAACTTTTCCACCTAGTTTATGGGTAATCAGTTGCATACCATAACAAATTCCTAAGATTGGGATCCCCAATTCGAAAATTTCTGGGTCAATATCAAAAGAGTTTTCGGCATAAACTGAGTTTGGACCACCAGAGAGAACAATCCCGATAGGAGCCATCTCACGGACCTCTTGAGCAGTAATTCGATGGCTCTTCAATTCTGAAAAAACACCAAATTCACGTATACGACGCGAAATAAGCTGATTGTATTGACTACCATAATCCAGAACGATAATCTTTTGAACATCTTGCATTGTCATTCTTTTTTCCTTTCAAATAGAAATTCTATCCATTTCTGATATATATTTTAACACAAAAGCGAACTATTTGCAGTAAGTATGGAGAAAAATATAGAAATTTGGTAGAATAAGAGCAGAAGAAGTGAGGAATGAGAATGAAAGCTGCCTATCTAACCATTCATGATAAGATAAAGGATGATATTGATGCCGGGATCTGGAAAATCGGTCAACGTTTGCCCAGCGAGCGAGACTTGGCCGATGATTTTGCGGTCTCTCGGATGACGCTGCGTCAAGCTATTACCCTTTTGGTTGAAGAAGGCGTATTAACACGAAAAGTTGGTTCTGGAACCTATGTCGCTAGCACCCGTGTCCAAGAGAAGATGCGTGGCACGACCTCCTTTACTGAAATCATTCAATTACAAGGGAAAAATCCATCTAGTCACCTCCTTTCTTATACCAAGACCCTAGCCAATGATAAAGAAATCGATATGCTCAATCTCAAGGTCAATGAATATGTTATCCGGATGGAACGGGTTCGCTATGCAGATGATATTCCCGTTGTTTACGAAGTGGCAAGTATCCCTGAAGGATTGATTAAAAACGTTAAGAAAGAAGATGTCACCAATCACTTTTTTAAAGCGCTAACGGAGAATGGCTACCGTATTGGGAAAAGCCACCAGACTATTTTTGCCCGATTAGCGAGCGATAAGGTGGCTAAACTCCTTCAAATCAAGAAGAATCAAGCCATCCTTGCTCTAAGACAAGTTTCTTACTTGGAAGATGGGCAGGCTTTTGAGTACGTCAATAGCCAATATGTCGGAGATCGATTTGAATTTTATCTGGAGAATAACTGATTTTCTTTACAAGTTTGAAGTGGGTTGAAGAAAAACTGAAGAACTTTCAACCAACTTGGCAAGCGCGTGATGTCCTTCTCTTTGAGAAGGATGCACATCAATTATTTATTGTTGATGAGGGCGGTGAACTGCTTTTGTATTTTCAAAATTACAGAGTCTATTTTTCGAGAGAATGCATATTTATTTTCCTGTGACCAAAATGGAAAATGGTTGCTTTCCTGTCTGATTTCTACTACTCCATCAAATGATGACCAAATTTTAGATCTTCTTTCTCCCGTACTCACAATACATTCTACTAATCTGGCTTATTCTATCCTTTCTTGGTCGCAAAATATAAACGAAACTCATCATTTGGATGACGAATTAGTTGCAAACTATCTCGATAAAATCTTAATTCAATGTCCCTGTTGTCAACACAAAACATTTCATCCTCATCAAATTGCTTATCAAGTTTGTCCAGTCTGTGAGTGGTGTGGAGATAGTAGTGGCAATAACCCGTACGATAGCGATGATAGCGCTCTTGAACTTGCTCGTATGAAGTACAAATATAAGATTAAAAGTGATTCCTAAAATATATCCAGATACCCGTATTTCCTCTATCAAAATACGGGCTTTTTTGATATAATAAATGGTATGGAAATTGAAAAAACCAATCGGATGAATGCCCTTTTTGAGTTTTATGCGGCACTTTTGACCGACAAGCAAATGAATTATATCGAGCTCTACTACGCTGATGATTACAGTTTAGCAGAAATTGCCGAAGAATCTGGTGTCAGTCGACAGGCTGTTTACGATAACATCAAACGTACTGAAAAAATATTGGAAGACTACGAAATGAAGTTGCACATGTACTCGGATTACATTGTTCGTGGACAGATTTTCGATGAAATCACAGAAAAATACCCAACAGATGATTTTCTTCAGGAAAAAATCGCCATTTTATCTAGTATCGACAATCGAGATTAGTCAGACTCTTGTGTGAACTTTAAGTCTAGAAACAAAATAAACGACTATTTTATTTATTGAAGAATCTATCGAAATATAAAAACTTTAGGAGAATGAATCATGGCTTTTGAAAGCTTAACTGAACGCTTGCAGAGCGTCTTTAAAAACCTACGTGGAAAGAAAAAACTATCTGAAAAAGATGTCCAAGAAGTGACCAAAGAGATTCGCATGGCTCTCTTGGAAGCAGATGTTGCTCTTCCGGTTGTCAAAACCTTTATCAAGCGAGTGCGTGAGCGCGCAGTCGGGCATGAAATTATTGATACTCTAGATCCAACACAACAAATCGTTAAAATCGTTAATGAAGAATTAACAGAGATTCTGGGATCAGAAACTGCCGAGCTTGAAAAATCGCCAAAGATTCCGACTATCATCATGATGGTTGGTCTTCAGGGTGCTGGTAAAACAACCTTTGCTGGTAAATTGGCCAACAAACTGATTAAGGAAGAAAATGCCCGTCCGATGATGATTGCGGCCGACATTTATCGTCCAGCAGCCATCGACCAGTTGAAAACTCTTGGGAAACAAATCAATGTTCCCGTTTTTGATATGGGAACGGACCATTCAGCTGTCGATATCGTTTCGCAAGGTTTGGCTTTAGCACGTGAAAATCGAAATGACTATGTCCTTATCGATACAGCTGGTCGTCTGCAAATCGATGAGAAACTTATGGAAGAACTCCGTGATGTTAAAGCTCTCGCTAATCCAAATGAAATTCTCCTCGTTATCGATAGCATGATTGGTCAAGAAGCCGCTAATGTGGCGGCTGAGTTTAACAAGCAGCTGTCTGTTACTGGTGTCGTTCTGACCAAGATTGATGGGGATACCCGTGGAGGTGCGGCCCTTTCTGTCCGTGAAATCACTGGTAAACCAATCAAATTCACCGGTACTGGTGAAAAAATTACCGATATTGAAACCTTCCACCCAGACCGCATGTCTAGCCGTATCCTGGGTATGGGAGACCTCTTGACCCTTATTGAGAAGGCTTCTCAAGAATACGATGAGAAGAAATCAATAGAACTTGCTGAGAAAATGCGAGAGAATACCTTTGATTTCAACGATTTCATTGATCAATTAGACCAGGTTCAAAGTATGGGTCCTATGGAAGACCTGCTTAAGATGATTCCAGGTATGGCAGGAAATCCGGCTTTGGCCAATATCAAGGTAGATGAGCGCGAAATCGCCCGTAAGCGGGCCATCGTGTCCTCTATGACCCCGGCTGAACGTGAAAATCCAGACTTGCTTTCTCCAAGCCGTCGACGTCGGATTGCTGCTGGTTCCGGAAATAGCTTTGTAGATGTGAACAAGTTCATCAAAGACTTTAACCAAGCTAAAACCATGATGCAGGGTGTTATGTCTGGCGATATGAATATGATGATGCGTCAAATGGGTATTAACCCCAATAATATGCCTAAAAACATGCCCAATATGGGCGGTGGTATGGGTATGCCAGACATGTCTGCTCTTGAAGGCATGATGGGTGGAGCTGGAATGCCAGATATGAGCCAAATGATGGGTGGCGGTATCAAAGGTAAAATTGGTGAATTTGCTATGAAACAAGCCATGAAACGTCAGGCCAACAAGATTAAAAAAGCTAAGAAAAAGCGTAAATAAGACTAGAAACGAATCTGTATTACTTCATTATAGAATTATTTAGTCTCCCCAATAGAAGAGAAGTAGGTAAAAAATGGAAAAACAAACCATGATGCAGTATTTTGAGTGGTATCTACCAGCTGATGGGAATCATTGGAAAAAATTAGCTGAAGATGCTGCTCATCTAAAAGAACTTGGCATCACAAAGGTTTGGATGCCACCTGCTTTTAAAGCAACTGGAAAAAATGATGTTGGCTACGGTGTTTATGACCTCTTTGATTTGGGGGAATTTGACCAAAAAGGCTCAATAGAAACTAAATACGGAACAAAAGATGATTACTTAGCCGCTATTGAAGCACTCCATAATAACGGGATAGCCAGTATTGCTGATATTGTCTTGAATCACAAGGCTGGTGGAGACTATAAAGAACGTTTCCATGTTTTACGGATGAATCCTGACAATCGCCAAGAGGCAATTTCAGAAGCATTTGAGATTGAGGGCTACACTGGCTACGATTTCCCTGGTCGTAAGGATACCTACAATGACTTCAAATGGCATTGGTATCACTTTACTGGCTTAGATTATGATGCCTTACATGATGTGACTGGCATTTACCAAATTACAGGTGAAAACAAAGGTTGGGCTAATCAAGACCAAGTCGATGCAGAACATGGAAATTATGACTACCTGATGTTTAATGACATTGACTTTAAACATCCTGATGTAGTTGCAAATATTAAGGATTGGGCAAAGTGGTTCATTGAAACGACCAATATTGCTGGATTTCGTATTGATGCCGCCAAGCATATCGAACACGATTTTATCGAAGAATTTATTGGATATGTCCGTCAAGAGTTAAAATCAGACCTTTACGCATTTGCAGAATATTGGAAAGACGATAAGGATGCTAATTTAAACTACATTGAAGAAACTGGCAATCAGATAGACTTGGTGGATGTTCCTTTGCATATGAATTTCTATCAAGCAAGTTTAGCTGGAAATCAGTATGATCTTCAGACGATTTTTGATGGCAGTCTAGCAAAAAATAGACCCGAATTCTCAGTAACCTTTGTTGACAACCATGATTCTCAGCGTGGACAAGCTCTAGAATCAACAGTTGAGGAATGGTTTAAACCCATGGCTTATAGTCTAATTCTCTTACGACAAGAAGGGATTCCGACCATCTTTTATGGTGATTATTACGGCATCTCAGGAGAATTTTCTCAAGCATCCTTCCAAGATATTCTCGATAAATTGCTCCATATTCGTAAAGAACATGCTTATGGTCTACAAACGGACTATTTTGATCATCCAAACTGTATTGGTTGGACTTTCTTAGGGGATGATGAACATCCCAAAGGACTAGCAGCAGTGATCAGCAACTCAGACGCAGGCTTTAAAGATATGAGCATGGGAGAGTTAAATGCTGGAAAAACCTTTATCGATTATCTAGGCAATCATACAGACAAAGTCACTCTTGACGAGAATGGTTGGGGACGATTCCTGGTTCAAGCTGGGTCCGTGTCAGTATGGATTGAAGAATAAAAGAATAAGTTTACATAATATTTATTATGTAAACTTATTTATGAAAGAGAAAAAATGATTATTTGGATAAACGGTGCCTTTGGAGCCGGAAAATCAACTGTGGCATGTCTTTTACATCAGAAACTCCCAAATTCTATCTTATATGACCCTGAATTATTGGGAGATTTTTTACAGGCAATCCTTCCAAAGTCAGGGGTCCCAGAAGACTTTCAGGATAATCTGCCCTGGAGACAGGCGACCATTCAGATTATCCGTGATTTAGTGCATCGGACAAACAAAACGATTATCGTACCTATGACAATCTATAAAAAGGAATATTATCAAGAAATCATCGAACAAGGCCTCGCAGAGGACATCCAGGTGCAACATATTATTCTGATGGCTGCTAAAGATACCATATTAGATAGATTGGATAAACGTAGTTTAGAGGACAATACCTGGGCAAGAAATCATTTGGAGAGTTGTTTGCAGGCGTTTGAAAATGACATACCTGGACAAAAGATTCGAACGGATAAGAAGTCTCCTGAAGAGATTGTAACAGAAATACTGAAGAACAAAATTTGAATCCTAAGCGTATAGCCTCTTAACAGTTGGTTTGTTATGAAAAAGAGGCTGTATTTTTTCTATATCATCTTTCCGAAAAACTATAATTTTCTTGAAATACATATGAACTTGTGATATACTACTATTACAGAAAGATTGGGAGAAAAGATTATGCGACGTGAATTGCTCTTAGAAAAAATTGAAGAACTAAAAGGAATTATGCCCTGGTTTGTTCTGGAATATTACCAGTCAAAACTAACCGTTCCATATAGCTTTACGACACTCTACGAATATCTCAAGGAATACAGACGTTTTTTTGAGTGGTTACTGGATGCTGATATTTCAAATGCTGTACAAATCGCCGATATTGACTTGAATAGTTTAGAAAACCTCAGCAAGAAAGATCTGGAAACTTTTATTCTTTATCTACGGGAACGACCATCTCTCAATACCTATTCGACCAAGCAAGGGGTATCGCAGACCACTATCAACCGGACTTTGTCAGCACTCTCTAGCCTTTTCAAATATTTGACCGAAGAAGTTGAGGATAAAAATGGTGAGCCCTACTTCTATCGCAATGTCATGAAGAAGGTTGCTACCAAGAAAAAGAAAGAAACCTTGGCTTCACGAGCTGAAAATATCAAGCAGAAACTCTTTTTAGGCGATGAAACCATGGAATTTCTGGACTATGTGGATAGAGAATATGAAATCAAATTGTCTAACCGAGCCAAATCATCTTTCCGAAAAAATAAGGAACGTGACTTAGCGCTCATCGCCTTACTATTGGCTTCAGGTGTCCGTTTGTCTGAAGCAGTCAATCTGGATGTGAAAGACCTCAATCTCAAGATGATGGTCATTGACGTCACTCGCAAGGGTGGAAAAAGAGACTCAGTCAATGTGGCTGGTTTTGCGAAACCCTATTTAGAACAATACCTCCAAATCCGTAAAGCCCGTTACAAGGCAGAAAAACAGGATCTTGCTCTCTTTTTAACCGAATACCGCGGTATTCCCAACCGTATCGATGCTTCTAGTGTCGAAAAGATGGTCGGAAAATACTCCCAAGACTTCAAAATCCGCGTGACTCCCCACAAACTTCGTCATACCCTGGCTACCAGACTCTATGATGCTACTAAATCACAAGTCTTGGTCAGCCATCAACTGGGACACGCTTCTACCCAAGTAACGGACCTCTATACGCATATCGTCAATGACGAACAAAAAAATGCACTGGATAAATTATAATTTACATAATATATTTTACGTAAATGAAATATAAAAACAAAACCTAGAAAGCTGATGCTGACTAGGTTTTGTGCTATTTTGCTTCTTTTTCGCAAATATAGTTGATCATCTCTTTTACTGTTTTTTCATCGCTTGCTGTCAGCATGTAGAGAGTATCCCCTTGTAGGGCTGCAAAAGCTTCAGGCATGCGTTTGACGGTCTTCAGCTTGTCTCCGTATGTCTCACGAATTTCGTCTTCTGTGTGAACATAAGTGAGTTTGTCACGACGAGTTGTTGCCAAACAGAACTGGGGCTCAAATGGACGCTCAGCCACTCCTTCTCCAACGACGACACTTGCATAATCGCTGTAAAGATCGATGGAGTGGGCAAAATTATAGACATCGATCGTGAAGCCGCCCGCCGGACGGTTATTGTACTCCAGAGCGATATAGTCTTTTTTATCACGGAAAAACTCAATGTGGAAGAAACGTTCTTTCATACCAAAGGCCTTGATAATCGCTCTACCATATTCCTGTAGTTTTGGATCAATCTTATCTAGGACATAGTAAGCATTGTCGCGGTTATGAGTCAGTAACTCTAATGGAGCATAGCGGTAATTAAAGCTGGTTTCAAAGACAACATTGCCTTGGCTATCCACTAGTCCATCATAGGTACAGACCTGTTTTGAAGCAACAAATTGCTCAAAGAAATAAACCGTTTCACCATCCCAATTTTCCTTGAAATGGTCCAAATCTTTTTGGTTGGATAATTTATAGGTCGCTGCAGCACCAACACCATTGTCTGGCTTAGCAATCATCGGAAAACCGATTTCTTTCACAGCCTTAGCCATGTGTTTTTCATTCTTAACCACCTGACCTGGAACGACTGGAACGCCCGCTTTTTTGAAATATTTCTTCATTTCAGACTTGAATTTTGTCTTTTTCAATTCAGATGGTTTGGCACCAAATATATCAAACTGTTTACGTAGCTCAGCATCCATTTCCAACCAGTGCTCATTATGGGATTCAATCCGATCGATTGGTCCATGTTTGTAGAACAAGAAAGCAACTGCACGTTTGACTTCGTCCAGATTTTCCAAATCTTCAACTTTGAAGTACTCGGTTAGAGCATTTTGTAAATCTTTTCCAAGCTGATCATAAGGTTCTTGGCCAATTCCAAGAACCTTGATGCCTTTCTTTGCTAGTTCAATCGTAAATTGTTGGAAATTTTCCGGATAAAAGGGAGAAATTACAAGATAGTTCATAGTTTTACCTTTCTATAAATTCATCTGCTCAAGGAAGAATGGCATTTGTTGACGCCACCATACCCAATCGTGGGCTACATCAGCGCCCCATTCATCAAACCAAGCAGGGATGTTTTTCTCTTCAAAAGCATGTTTGAGAGTGTAGAAACTTGGCAATCCATCCTGTTCCCAGTCACCCAAACCGGTACAAACAATAATATCCCCTTGACGATAGCGGTCGATAAACCAACCGTCATTTTGATTCCAGATATAATCCGCAGGAGAATTTTGGTAAACCAGAGAATCGTTATCATAATCTTGACTGTTATCAAAGAAACGAGCATCGTAGATACCTGAGAGAGCAATAACCTTAGTGAAGACATCTGGATGCTGCAAGAAGAAATTCAGAGCATGATAGGCCCCCATCGAACAACCTGTCGCCATCATACCATCAAACCAGTTGGTTTTATGCTTGATAAAAGGAATCGCTTCATTGATAATGTACTGCTCATAGGCTTGATGGGCCAAGGCACGGTCGTGCATCGGTTTCCAATCGGCCAACCAACTTTCCTTATCAATACTGGTTACAGTGAAAAACTGGATTTTTCCAGCCTCGACCAAGTCTTTACAAGCTTCAACCATGCCAAAATCAGCATATTCGCTATAAGATCCCCCTGAAGAGGCAAAAACAACTACGGGAATACCCGCGTGTCCATAACGGTTCATATTCATTTCACGACCAAGATGACCTGACCAGTGGCTTAAAAATTCTACATGCATTTTTTCATTTTCTCCTTACCATTTTTCACTTAAAAATCGTAGGCAGTCCGGTAACTGAGCTGCCCATGCTTCCTCGTTATGAGGTGCACCTGAGGCGATTTTTAAAACAATATTGTCTAAATTTACTCCTCCTGCTATTAGTTGACGATAGTAGGAAAGAGAGGAGTCAATATAGGCTTGTTTGATATTCCCTGCCATGAGGGTTTTATCTGTATCATCTGCTTCTTCTGTACCAACATAAATATAGACGCGTTGGTCAGAATCTAGTTTTTTCCGTTCCATATAACGATTAAAAGCTTCCTGATGCAACCAGTTAGCCGATGAGAAGACACCTAAACAGCCGATTTGGTCCTGATAGGCCAAACCCATGAACTGGGTGATATTTCCGCCCAGCGAGGAGCCAATCATAGCTGTATGGGCCTTATCCGACTTGGTTCGGTATTCTTTATCAATAAAGGGTTTGACCACTTCCATGACAAATTCTCCGTACTCGATTCCTTTACCGCCAAACTGCATACCTGGAATCCCGAACTCTTGGTATTTCCAAGCCGCGTATTCATTCATACGATTTGGTCCGTCATTATCAATGGTCACCACAATCATCTTGTTAATGTCTGGGTTGCGTTTGATGGCCGGGATCAGCTTCCAAGAGTGACCTGAAAAGGACTCCTTACTATAGAGAATATTTTGCCCGTCATGAAAATAAAGGACTGGATAGCTTTGCTCTCTATCCTCCTGATAGTTTTTAGGCAGAAGAACCCGCACCCGGCGTTTATGATTGGTATAAGGAACATGGAGTTCATGTGTCCGCATTTCTAAATAAAAATAGGCTTTGTTCATTCTCTACTCTTTCGCATTCATTTTACAGTATTATATCATAGTTTTCGGGAAATATTCTGAAAATTTTGCATTTTCCAAAAAACATTCGGAATTAACGAATGAACGAATGAATATTCTAGAAAAAGACCACCTCCAGTGAGATGATCCTGATTAGTCTGAAATATGAGATAAGAAAGTTTCCAAATCTCTGATGGCTGTAGCCAGAAAGGTTTGATCACTCGCCATTTCAAACCGAAGTGATGAGAAAGCAGAGAGGTGTTCTTGGTAGGTACCAAGTAAAATCAAGTTACCTCCCCTTTCCATCAAAATCTGAAAAATAAGTTCTTCATCATAGTCTGCTTTATAACTAGATTGACCAGACAATGTTTTATAACAAGTTTGTATATCAGCAAGAAAATTTTCTAACAAATAAGTTGAAAGGAATAATTTACCACCATTTATTTGATAAACTCCTGTTTTCTGATAAAGATTTGCTTCAATTGAGATTCCACCATCTGCTGAGTAACCCATCGAAAGCGGCCAACCTTTTAGACAAAAATATTCTTCGTCATAGCCCTTCAGTCTGAAAATAACTTCTTCCATCTTAGACTCCTAATAGTGGCTCCAAATCGTTCAACGCTCGTTCCGCAATGGCTTCGTAGCGGAGCTTCTTGTCACGGATACGTGGGCCTTCTAGTTCCTGGATGATTCCAAAGTTGACATTCATCGGTTGGAAATGCTTGCTCTCTGTGTGAGTAATGTAATAAGGCAGACTGCCAATGGCTGTCGTGCGTGGGAAGACGACTGCTTCTTCTCCTTTAAAGAGACGAGCAGCATTGATACCGGCAACCATTCCTGCAGCGGCTGATTCCACATAGCCTTCAACTCCTGTCATTTGACCAGCAAAGAAAAGATTTGGATTGCTACGGGATTGGAAAGTCTGTGTCAGCAAGTTCGGCGAATCCATATAGGAATTCCGGTGCATCACACCATAGCGGACGAATTCTGCGTTCTCTAGGCCTGGAATCATTTGGAAAACACGTTTCTGCTCGCCCCATTTGAGGTGGGTCTGGAAACCAACCATATTGTAGAGGCTCCCTGCTGCATTGTCTTGGCGAAGCTGAACAACGGCATAGGGTGTTTTAAATTCCCCATCACGCGGTCCAGTATAGTCATCTGGATATTCCAAGCCAACTGGTTTCATAGGGCCATAGAGCATGGTTTTGATGCCACGTTTTGCCATTACCTCAATGGGCATACAAGCCTCAAAGTATTTTTCCTTTTCAAAAGAATTGAGCGGTGCTTCTTCTGCCGTTGTCAAGGCTTCGTGGAAAGCCATGAACTCTTCCTTGGTCATAGGACAGTTGAAATAGGCTGCTTCTCCCTTGTCATAGCGAGATTTTAGGTAAACCTTATCCATGTTGATAGTGGACTTATCGATGATTGGTGCTGCTGCATCGTAGAAATAAAAACCATCACCACCGTTAAGCGCGTGAATCTTTTCAGCCAAGCTATCAGAAGTCAGCGGACCAGTTGCAATAATGGTAATGGCATCCTCTGGAATATCTGTGATTTCACCACGAATGACTTCAATCAGCGGATGAGCATGTAATTCAGCAGTGACTGCTTCCGCATAACCTTCACGGTCAACAGCCATAGCTCCACCTGCAGGTACACGGTGTTCTTCACCATTGCGCAAAATGATAGAATCAAGACGACGCATCTCTTCCTTAAGGAGACCGACCGCATTGGTAAGGCTATCGCCACGAAAAGAATTGGAACAAACCAACTCTGCAAAATTGTCTGTCTTGTGCTGTGGAGTGGGTTTGACACCACGCATCTCGTACAATTTTACGGGAATACCGCGTTTGGCAATTTGATATGCAGCCTCAGAACCGGCTAAACCAGCTCCGATAACATTGATATGTTCAGCTTTTTTGATGGATTGAGACAAGATACTAATACCTCTAGTCAGATAACTGACTACTGTTTGGGAATTCCCCAAAACAGAACCTTTCTATTTTCATACTGGACTATTATACCAAAAAAAGCCCCACAGTTCGAGTGAGACAGTTTTCGAGAAGAAATATTTTGTTTTTCCTTAGTTAAGATTGTTGAAAAAATCCGCAACATCAACAACTTCTTGTAAATCTGCGACTGAAAAGGATGCTTGGATTTTATCAGCCTTCATCCAAACTAATGCTACCATGGTCGTCTCACTTACGACTCTCTCATCTTCCTCAATTCGCATTGTAAGAGCTACTTGGTAGCTATCATCATAGGTTCCTTCAGGATCTTTTTCCGAATTCTTCTCCTTAAAAATCCCAAGTTGGGTCACTTTTGAAGTTCCACTACCTACTGACTTGGCCTTTTCAACAATTGTCTGAAACATTTCTTGTTCATCAGGTGCCAGCTCCATATTTAATTTTAGATTTTTTACTTCAGCCAGGCGTTTGTCCGCTTCAGTTTGATCAAAATTAGCAAAATCATAATTAGATGTAAGGTGAACATACCGTTCGATTGTTTTCATTACAGACAAATCATTTTCTGCACCATTAAATAAAAAAGTTGTCTTATCCAATTGATTTGACTGCATCGGTGGATATTTTAAACTAGTGGTTTTCCCCGTATCCGTGTCCTTTTTTTGAGTAGATAAAGATGGTGCTTTTTCTGCTTCTTTCGTTGACGTATTTGCACAAGCCACTAAAACAGGAATAAGTAAGGTAAGGCTAAGAAGTTGATATCGTTTTTTCATTCTATTCTCCTAATTGAGTAAATCTAGTCAGCGGCAGCTTGAAATATAAGTGACATATATTTTTTAGAATCCTTATTTTTACAACAAACAAATCCATGCAGCTACTAGAGCACTCAAGATACTAAAAAGAGAGCCAATCAAGTAGTATTCCGCAAAGGCTGGATTCTCAGAAATTTTATTGTAACGAGCGATGGATTTTGCTGTGAAAACCAGTCCAATTGAAGCAAATTGTCCGAAAAGAATACAAATACCCATTATGATTCGTTCCAACAATCCAATTCTAGCACCGGCCCCAGGGATGGTATCTATTTTATCCATATTATCCGGCTGATACTGTTGGAAAAAGAGTCTAAAGAGAATGGTCGTCGGCTTGCTGATCAGAATCAGGAACAGGATAAGGGGTAACATCTGAATCGGTAACCAATTTGGTAAAGAAAGATCCTTATAGAAAAGCTAGTTGCTAAAAGAATAGTCAAATGCAGGAATTGATCAAGGAGAAACCCTTTTTTCTTATTTAACTTTAAACCTTGCATAAGCAATGGTTTTGTCAAATCAATAGCGGCATGACTAAACCAAATCAGCAAAAGTATCCACCACATGCGCCACTGCAAGAAAAAGCTGATGAAAAGTGGAATAGCTACCCAAAACAGATGTTTGAACAGATATTTTTTTCTGCTATGTTTTAAATCGGCTACTTTTTGACTTTGTAGGTGAAAATCAGATAGAAAGTGACAAATAAGCATGAGACTTAAGATTGGGTTTTGGTTTAAATACTGTGATAAACCTGTCATTTATCATTTTCCTTTCTAGCACTGCATAGGACCTGTAAGGCTGATTTTCTTGTTCGTAGGTAGACCTTGGTACTGGAACTTTTTAATCGTTTGGAAAGGGCGCTTGGATTGATTTCCAGTTTTTGAGCGAGGATTCCCTGTTCAAATTGTTCATCGTAGATTCCCATCTCTAAAAGGCCCTCAAGAAGTTCTTCTTGGCTACCTCTCCAATTTGTTTTAATAGCCTCTCCAGCTGCAAGCAAACTATTGATTACTTCTTCTTTTTCTTTATCCTTCATCCGAAGAGCCAGTTGAGTATTACCATAATCATTTTTTTGATGGATATATTGGATGGCTTCTCTAGCATACCAATAAGCCGGTCCATCCGCTCCTATACTGATTTCTGGATCAATATCTGTTACAATTTCGCCAAATCCAATCCCAAATCGTAGTTTAATTCCTTTCATGAATTGCGTAATTTCGTCAATAATTTGAAAGATAGGGGCTTGCTTGCCCAAAAGCCCTTGAAATTCATCTCCCAAGGTAATGGAAAATTTGGAGACAATTACTGTCTGGTACTTTTGATTCAGTAAATCTAAGCAAGTTTTCAAATCATCTTGATATTTAGCGCGATTAGCAATGATCTTTGAATCAATCATATCGCCAATAATCGCTATATAATCCATAGAATCCATAGAATTACCTCTTTTCTATGTCTATTATAACAGACAAAAAGATAATTGTCTATTATAACGGAAATATTTCCGATTTGCTATTATAATAGACAAAAAAGTTTGCATAAATGATATTATGCAAACCTGTAAATCTTATTTCACTTTTTCTTCTTCATAGTCTCCGTTAGGACAAACAACTTGCTTGCCACCACCACGAACCTTTTTCTCCACTAGGTAATGGTCACATTTTGGACAGGCGCGACCAACTGGTTTGTCCCATGAAGTAAATTCACAGGCTGGGTAGCGGTCACAACCATAGAAAATGCGGTTGCGTTTGCTCTTGCGTTCGATAACTTGTCCTTCCTTACAGTCTGGACAAGTTACACCAATGGCCTTGACTATTTGCTTGGTATTGCGGCAATCTGGGAAATTAGAACAAGCGTAGAATTTACCGTATTTGCCTAATTTAATCACCATGGGATGGCCACAGACATCACAATCAAAACCAGCTGGCTCATCTTTGATTTGGATTTTTTCCATCTCCGTTTCGGCCTTAGCCAATTCATCCTTAAACGGTTGATAGAAACTATCGATGACCTTCTGCCACTGCTCCGTACCAATCTCAACATCATCCAACTTCTGCTCCATTTCGGCAGTAAACTTGACATTGACGATATCTGGGAAGAATTCCACAATCAGTTTATTGACAATTTCTCCAAGTTCGGTTGGCTCAAAGCGCTTGGAAACCAATTTCACGTAGTATCGTTTTTGAATGGTTTCAATAGTCGGTGCGTAGGTTGATGGACGACCAACACCATTTTCCTCCAAGGTCTTGATCAGAGTTGCCTCAGAATAACGAGCGGGTGGTTGTGTGAAGTGCTGCTCTGGACTAGTTGTTGCGCGTGTGACAGTGTCCCCTTGCTCCATGTCAGGTAACATCTTATTCTTATCCGAATCGTTGTAAACAGCCATATAACCGTCGAATTTGACCTGACTACCATTGGCTGAGAAGATAACGCCATTTTGTCCTAAACGAACATTCATGGTATCAAAGATGGCTGCTGTCATCTGACTGGCCACAAAGCGATTCCAGATAAGGGTATAGAGTTTCAGTTGGTCTTTATCCAAATATTTGGCAATGCCTTCTGGTGTCAGATTGACATTAGAGGGACGGATAGCCTCATGGGCATCCTGGGCACCTGAAACATTCTTGACACGACTTCCATGCTTAGAATATTTCTCACCAAAACGTTCTGTAATGAAGTCAGCAGCTTGGGCTTGTGCAACTGGACTGATACGAGTTGAATCGGTACGCATATAGGTAATCAAACCTTGCGTGCCACCTGTACCCAGACTAACCCCTTCATAAAGTTGTTGGGCCACCATCATGGTCTTACGAGTACGGAAATTAACCTTATTGGCCGCATCCATCTGCATGGTTGACGTTGTGTATGGAAGAGGAGCATTGCGCTTACGCTCCTTGCGCTCCACCTGGTCAACAGAAAATTCATCGTTTTTAATACGTGCTAAGACTTCCTTGACCTGGTCATTGTTTTCCAATTTGACCTTTTTAGCATCTAAGCCGTAGAAGCTAGCTTGGAACTTCTTATTGCCTTTTTTGAAGGTAGAATCAATAGTCCAGTACTCTTCTGGTTGGAACTGGTTGATTTCATTTTCGAGATCGATAATCAGTTTGAGGGCAATGGATTGGACACGACCAGCTGACAAACCTTTTTTGACTTTTTTCCAAAGGATGGGAGAAATAGAATAGCCGACAATCCGGTCCAAGACTCGACGAGCCTGTTGAGCATCTACCAAATCTTGATCAATGCTGCGTGGTTCTTTAAAGGCATTTTTAACAGCCTCTTTGGTTATTTCATTAAAGACAACACGATTAGCATCACTCTCATCCAAATTAAGAATATGTGCTAAATGCCAAGAAATAGCTTCCCCTTCTCGGTCCGGGTCGCTTGCCAGATAGACTTTTTTTGCATTCTTGGCTTCTTTTTTCAAAGAATTAATGAGATCACCTTTACCACGGATATTGATATATTGTGGTTCGTAGTTATTGTCAAAATCAACAGACATGGTCGATTTTTTTAAATCACGGATATGTCCGACAGAAGCCACAACTCGGTAGTTACGCCCTAGATATTTTTCAATGGTTTTTGCCTTAGCAGGAGATTCCACGATTACTAGATTTTTTTGATTGGTAGTTTTTTTACTTGTTGTCTTTTTAGTACTTGTTTTTCTTGTGCTTGTTTTAGTAGCCATTTCCATACCTTTATTCATTTAACTTCACAAAGAATAAACTATTTTAAGGTATGTGTCAAGAAATTTCTTTTTCCTATAGGAGAAAGCAGTTTAGTTTTTATACTCCGAAAGGATGTCAAAGCCCGATGTGATACACTTTGCACCTTCTTGAATCAAATGATGACATCCATCAGATTTTCCATCTAAAATGGAGCCAGGTACTGCAAAAATATCACGTCCTTCTTCTAGCGCTCGTTGGCAAGTGATAAGACTTCCAGAGCGTATCTTGGCTTCTGCCACTAAAACTGCGCTAGCCAATCCAGCGATAATCCGATTTCGTTCAGGAAAATGAAATTTAAGTGCTGTTTGATCAGCTGCATACTCAGACAGAAGTAAATGATTTTTAGAAATGTAAGTCTGAAGTTGTCGATTTTCTTTAGGATAAAACTGATTCAATCCTGTTCCGATAACCGCAATGGTTTTTCCTCCATTTTTTAAAGCTGCAATATGGGCAGTCGTATCAATTCCACGAGCCAAGCCACTAACAATAACAAAACGATTTTCCAGCTCCTTGACTAACTTCTGAATAGATTGGATACCATTTTTGCTGGCATTCCGGGTGCCAACTACTGCTAACTTAGGAAATTCCAATAGTTCTAGGTTTCCTTGGTAAAACAGTAAAGTAGGTGGGTTATAGATTTCTTTTAAAGCCAAAGGATAGACCTTATCCAAAATAGAGAAAGATGGAAAACGGTTGAACTCCTCTCGACAAGTCTTGATATCCAATGCTTTATAGTTTTCCATAAAAAGACTTGCTTTTGTCGTTTCCGATACAAGAGCAACCGTGCGTAAACTAAGTGATTTGCCTGTTTTTTCTCTATAAGTAAGAACTTTATGGACTTGTAAATTGCTTAAGCCAGCTTTTTTCAGTTTAAAGATTTCAAAATTATTCATAAGATCCTCCACTTAGTTTATTCGAAAACCGCTCAGCAATTGACTGAACGGTTTAAACTTTTTAGAGATTTACTTATCTTCAGGATACTTTCTAGTCTGTATCAATAGAGTAATCCCTAAATAGAGAGAGAAGAAAGAAATGACAAGGCAAATAGTGATGCCAATCCAGCGTGTTGTTGGATCAGGCGTTACTCTAGAAATGAAATTATAGATAGCAACTCCTAGAAGAAATAATCCCAAAGCTAGGTGAAAAATGATCAAAATCAAATTTCGGTGCTGACTCTGATTGACTTTGCCAGCTAGGGCTTTAGCAATTTTTCTTGAAAATCCTCTTGTATACATGTTCGTAACCTCCGTCTAAAATTGAATCAAACAAAGCAGTTCTCTTGAGGAATCAAGCCTTTATCATGGATTTGATGGGTTCAAAAGATTGTCGATGAATAGGAGTGATTCCTAATTTATCCAGTGCAACTAGATGCTCAGCAGTGCCATAGCCAGCATTTTTAGCGAAAGCATAGCCTGGAAATTTTTGATCAAAATCGGCCATTATCTTATCTCTAGTAACTTTGGCCACAATAGAGGCTGCTGCAATAGAAAGTGAAGTGGCATCGCCCTTGATAATGGATTGCTGCGGAATAGTGCTATCTAATTTCATTGCATCAATTAGTAGGTAATCGGGTTTGGTGATTTGACCTTGTAAGTTGTCAATAGCCTGCAACATGCCGATTTTAGTAGCTTCGTAGATATTGACCTGATCAATTATTTTATTTTCTACGATACCCACTCCTACTGCCAAAGCTTGATGGAGAACTGCTTGATAAATGGCTTCATGCTTAGTCTTAGGAATTTTTTTGGAGTCATTGAGGTATTTGATTTTACAGTTTTTGGGTAAAATGACACAGGCGGTAACAACTGGGCCAGCCAAGGGACCTCGTCCTACCTCATCGATACCAGCAATAGCTTGAAAACCTCGTGCATAAAGATCCTTCTCATAACGAAGCATGTACTCTAAACGGGCTTCCTCATCGAGTTCAGCTTGTAGAACTTTTTTCCGTTGCTTAACAGCAACTTGTACACCACTTCTGCTATCCGCTTCAAAATCAGCCCAGCGACTGTCTGTCAGCTCTGTCAATTCTTTCAACAGTTCTTTGATTTCCTTAATACTTGCCATATTTGCCTTTCTAGTTGCTAGTTACTAGATAGTAGAATCTTTTCCAGACAAGCTGGGAAAGAGTTGAACGGGCTTAATCCAGGGTCTCTATCTGTTCCACTCGATCCAAGGTATAAAGACCCAATTTTCCATCACGAACATCTTTGACAAAGAGGTTATAAAATCGGTCATAATCATCCCGGAAACCCATTTTTTGAGTTAAAGACATAATGATTTCTGCGGCTTCCTCTTCCAAGTTAATACCTTTGTAGCGCTCTTTCAGGCGCTCTGGATAGAATTCTTTGAAATAGTTGAGACCGAAAATAGTGACTTCATCCATTGGTAAAAGCTGATCTTTGATAGCCCCTGTCAGAGCTAATTTCAACCCAACGACTTGATCTTCAAACTTTGGCCATAAAATTCCAGGTGTGTCCAAAATCTCTAAATCCTTATTAGATTTGAGCCACTGTTGCCCCTTGGTAACTCCTGGTTTATTTCCAACGACAGCAATTTTCTTACCAGCTAGGCGATTCATGAGGGTTGACTTACCAGCATTGGGAATCCCAATAATCATGGTTCGCAAAGTTTCCTTCTGGATGCCGCGTTCTCTTAATCGAGTAATTTTATCTGACATAAGGCTTTTAGCTGCTTCTGTTACTCTCTTCACGGTTGATTGCTCTTTAGAATTGATAGAGAGAGTCTTGATGCCTTGTGCTTCAAAGTAGGCTTTCCACTCCTTTAAAAGAACTGGATCTGCCAAATCAGCCTTGTTGAGAATCAAGAGTTTTGGTTTGTCACCAACAATCTTAGTCAGCATAGGGTTTTGACTGGACAAAGGTAGACGAGCATCCACTAAAATAGTCACAAAATCAACAAATTTGATATTTTCCTGTACTTGTCTTCTTGCCTTGGACATATGGCCTGGAAACCATTGAATAAGTGCCATAAATTCTCCTTTAAATTTCTTTTTTTCATCTAATACTCAAAGAAAATCAAAAATAGATGAGGCAAAGCGACACAGGCATACTTAGTGGTAGGCAAGGAGTTTTAACAAAACCTAATGTTGATTTTTAAAGAGTATAAAAAGCCGTCATGACGGCTTGTACCTAGTCCAATTATAGCAGAAATGTCTTAAATTGTCATGGATAGCTCGTTGAGAAAACTTGGAGAGGGGACAATGAAATTTTTAAAAATGTTTCCGCTAACAGAATATGATACAATGAAAGAAAATGTTTTTAAAAACTATTTGAGGAGGGTTCATGACCTGGTTCTCTGAGCACTTTATTCACCAATCGGCTCGAAAAAGGGCTATCTTATATCTATCTTGTTTGACTTTATTATTTGCACTTGCTTCACCCGACCGTCAAGATATGATTTCAAAATTTTGGTTTTTACAAATAGGGCAAAACTATTTATTAAGAGATTTTTTTGAAATCGCCGGTCCCTCTGGAACTTTCCTCAATGCGGCAATACATGCTTTTTGGGCTTATTTTCTAATGAGTCGAAATGAAAAAACAAAGATAAATGGACTTCAAGTTGCCGGTATTGGCATTTATCTTGGTCATGCTTTTTTTGGATCTACTGTTTTAAGTTCCATCCCTATTTTTATAGGTGTTGTTCTCTATGCTCGTTGGTCCAGACAATCCTATAAGATTTTTACAACGGTCTCACTTTTTGCTATAGCGACAAGTCCCATTGTCACCTTTATGGGCCATTCCTTTACTTCGCCAGTTCTGGGAGTATTTGTCGCCAGTCTGACTGGCTTACTATTGGGGTTCATTTCTCCTCCCTTAGCTGAGCAGTTTTTGAAATTTCACCATGGTTTATCACTCTACAACTACGGATTTACAACAGGTATTATTGCCATGTTTTTTGCCCTAATCTTTCCTTATATGGGGCGGCAAGTTGAAAAAGTTAGCGTGGTCAGTAGTCATTTGGAAATCTATCCTTTAGTCTATTTTCTATGCCTTTGGCTAATTCTAGCTGTTTTGGTTTTGATGAATTGGAAGTCTGCTTGGTCCACTTATCCAAAGTTGATTAAAACATCCGGTCGTACACCAGATGACTTTATGACCAAATTCGGTAGCCATTCTACACTGCTCAATATGTGTCTCAATTCGGGAATTTATTTTCTGATTCTTCTAATTTTTCGTGAACCATTCAACGGTCCTATTCTAGGAGGCCTTTTATCCATCATGGGCTTTTCTGCTTTCGGTAAACACCCTCGAAACTCCTTGCCGGTTTCAGCTGGGGTAACCCTTGGAGCTTTGCTACTTGGGACTTCCTTGACGGATATCCGTTTTCAATTAGCCCTATTGTTTAGTACAGGCTTAGCGCCTATATCAGGTTATTATGGCCTTGGTTATGGCTTTATTGCGGGAATGATTCATTACAGTTTAACCTCTGTCACCTTTATGATGCATCAAGGAATGACACTCTATAATAATGGTTATGCAACTGGCTTTGTTGCAGCCTTTTTAGCCCCTATTATCGATACCATACAAGAAAACAACCGTTATTGGTTACAAAAAATAAAGATAGGATATAGCAATTATGTTAGCAGAAAAAAATAAAGCGACTCGTATTACGAAAGAAATTATTTCTTATTTTTTAGACAATGATTTAAATGAATTCGACCTCAAATTCAGCGTTGATAATGATTTGTTTCGCCTGAAAATCTCTGCCCCAGCTTCCAATAAACCTGAAAGCTTTGATAAATTAATTCATGATTTACATACTGAACGACAGATCGAGGTAGATGAATATTTCAATGCTCTCTTGGGTAGCTTCAGTCATGATCATGACTACACCTTCCTTGGAAAAGCGATTGACCTAGCTAGTGGAAATTTTGAAGATGGAATACTCTGGCTGGAAATTGAACGCCAGAATATGAACAGTTAAAGAAGGAAGATTGAGCCAAATTTTGGCTCTCAGATTGAAGACAAACTTTATTTTCGAGGTTTGTCTTTTTTTGTATATTGCCGAAATATGGTGAAAATTGGCAGATTTGGATAAAATAAAAAGGCTTCCCAGCCATCATTTTCACTAGTTTTTTGATATTGAGACACACCAAAGTCAGTCCAACCTTGTCTTCCATTTTGGACTTTCCTCTTTCTCTTGCATAACGTAAATTATGGTACTCTTTCCATATATGACGCGTCACAACCTTCTGATGGTTTCTGCTTTCTGTACAAACAGATAGTAAAGGACATTGTGCACAAATTTTAGGATCACTATTGTACTCACGATAGCCCTCACGGGTTGTTGTTCGGTAGGTCAGTTCTTGATTTTCTGGACAAAGGTAACAGTCGAAATACTCATCGTAGATAAAATCTTTTGGTCGTAGTTTCCCTTTCTTTCCTCTAGGTCTAGTGTATGGAAAAACAGGAGTAATATCTTGGTCTAGAAGAAACTTGGCAATACTTGGTGTTTTATAGCCGGCATCCGCAATCAGGTAGTGTGGTTGAAAGGGTTCAATTTTAGAAAATAGAGTAGGGAAAGCTTGGCTATCATGAATATTGCCTTGCAACACCTCCCATTGTGACTTCAATTTTCTCAAACATTTCCGTTACAGCCACTGTTTTGACAACAGTATCCGTGGTTAAAATAGCTTCTGAGAAATAATCTGCATTCCCATTCACTACTAGTTTGGATAAACCACTTTTCAGAATATCCATATTGAGTAATTGACCGATAACACCAGTTGAAGCCACACCAACTAATTCGGGTTCAATCCCCAATTTATCCGCCGTCCACTTTTGCATGCTATAAGCATCTTTCATACCTTGCTGACCAGTACAAGAATTGGCACAGCCTGAGTTGACAAGGATAGCGCGCATCTTTCTGGATTTTGCAATCGCTTCTTTTGTGACAGTTAGAGGAGCTGCAATAACCTTATTAGTCGTGTAAACCCCTGCCACGCTGGCAGAAACGTCTGAAACAATCCAACCCAAATCCATTTTTTTCTTCTTAAATCCAGCATGTAGTCCATCGGCCGAAAAACCAATTGGGGTAGCAATACTTCCTTTGATTACTTTCATTTCTATTATCCTTTTATTCTAGAGATAGCTAGGAGCCATGGTAAAACCAGATGTCTCATCCCAGCCCAACATGATATTTAGATTTTGAACGGCTTGTCCAGCTGCACCTTTGAGTAAATTATCAATAACAGCAATCACAGTTACAATTTTGCTTACTGGATTATAGGCAAAGCCAATATCTGTAAAATTGGAGCCTATGACATTGTGTAGTTCGGGAAGCTCTTTCTGAATTCGAACAAATGGCTTATCTGCATAAATCTTTGTAAAGGCAGATTCGATGTCAAGGTCTGTAATGTCATCCTTTATCCTAGCATAACACGTAGCCATAATCCCCCGGTTGACAGGTAGTAGCGATGTTGAAAATTGGATATAGTCCAAACTCTGCTCAAAAGTCTTTAATTGTTGAACAATCTCTGGGATATGTTGGTGATGATTCAGTTTGTAGGTCACATAGTTATCATGAACATTGACAAAATGACTGGATTCGCTCAGAGCTTTGCCTGCACCAGTCAGACCTGACTTAGCATCGATAATGATGGAGTTGGGTTCGATTAGTTTTTCTAGCAAAAGTGGAGCTAAAGCAAGACTCGTTGCTGTAGCGTAGCAACCTGGATTGGCGATGAAAAATTTCTCTTTCACATCCGCAAATTCAGCCAAACCATACACAAATTTGTCCAATATTTCTTGACTAGTCGGAACTTTACCATACCATTTTTCGTAACTTCTAGCAGGTAAACGATGATCACCAGATAAATCAATAATCGGAAAATCTGCTTCTACAAATTCCATAGCCAAATCTTTTGCAACCCCACTTGGTGTAGCAAAAAAACTAAGTCAGCTTTCTTCATAATAATCTCTGCATCAAAAGCTTGAATCATTAAATCGCAAATTCCAGATAAGTAAGGATAAATATCAGATAGTTTTTGCCCAAGATTTTTGCTAGCATGAATAGAAACAAGCTCAACTCTTGGATGCTGATGCAAGATTCGAACTAACTCCAGTCCACTGTAACCTGTGATTCCAACAATCGATACTTCCATCTTATTCACCCCTTTGTATAAATATACAACATATTCTAAAGGTTATTGAATGAAATGTCAATAAAAAATTGATAAAAAAAGAAAATTATACGTTTTATTTTATAAAAATACGAACAATGATTAAAAAAAGCCAGCTATAGCTGGCCAATCTTAATTATAAAATAGCTTTTTCAGCCATTTTTTGTATTTTTATAGTTGAATTATTTTGGTAAACACTTCCGTTGACAAGACTACCATGAGCAAAGAGAGTTGCTAAAATTCCATATTTCGGTGAAATCACGCGCATGCTTTGAGGATCAATAGTCAATCCACCTTCTGAAGAGATTTGAGCCAGTTCCTGATAGAGGAGTGATTTCAAGATAGGGTCAGCTTTTTGCTGATTATCGGAATTTAATTGGTATCCTGTAGCATTCACAACACCATTCACAGAGATCGATTGTCCATCTTTTCCTTTCATAACAAAATCAGCAGATAACTTCACCAACTCCTCAACATCATTGATAATAGTCAACCGTCCAGATTTTACAGCATCTAAAAGAAATCTTGCTGAATCATATGGCATGGGATTACGAAGATTTACAATCCATTTATGGTATTTTCCTTTGTATACTTTCCGATCTTTGGCAGGCATTAAAGGCCATAAATCTGTGAACCAATCGGACACGTGTGAGGCCAATTTTTGTAATAAATAGAACCTTTCAGCATGCTGAATAGATGCTTCTATACCCTCAAAACCGGCTACTAAATAGTCCTCTAAAAATTGGTCCCACTCTCCTAGACCTAAAGCTTTTAATTCAGCATGAAACAGTTCTTGGAATTCATCCATTTCAAAAAGTTTATCCATCTGCAATAAGCGTTTTTCTAATCTTTCTTGCGTCATGATCCTAAATTCAACTGCTACTTCATGCATGCTGCGTACAGTAGGAAAATAATTGGATCTTGAAAAAACATGAATAGTGGCATTACTATGAGAAATGAGCCACTTGAGAACATCAACAGCGGCCAATCCTGTTCCAATCACTGCTAGTCTTTCCTTTGACTTCATATTTGTCAACATTTGGTCTAGTGGATAAGGGTCTGCTATGTAACCTTCCCTGCCTTCAAGTTCATAGGGATCTATGGGAGGTAGAGCTCCGCAGGCTAAATGCACTTCATCAAAGATTTGTTTTCCTTGACCATCTGGTACGGTCAAGAGCCACTGCTTCTCCTCAGCCAAATACTCAATTGCCTCAACTTTTTGCTCAATTACTTTTATTGACAGTTGGCTTTGTAAGTTCGTTAGGGATTCCTTCATATAGTCCCCGTAAATGGAATGCGGGACATAAGGACTCATTTTCTTCCATTTTTTGTGCTCCAACCATTTTTCAAAATCTGACATGTCGTGATAATCAAAAGAAATATCATCAATGGGAGAATTAATTAAGGCTAGATCACTATCTTCTTGAAATGGAATCCCATGCCCAATATACTTTGTTTCATCAAAACAGGCCATTTCATAATGAGTAAGAGTATCCTTAGGTAATCGTGACAAGGCCAGTAGAACGGCCGAACCACTTACTCCTAAACCGATGACTGCAATTTTTTTCGACATGTCCAAACCTCCATCTTTCTCTATTATAACATAGAAGAAACAAAGAGACTTATCCCAATCACATGGATGACAATAGTTCATTATAAGTCATATCTGTATATAAAAGATAGATAGAGCTTATAATATGATGGTGCTATGAAAAGAGATTTTCAAGATTTGGATGAATAGAAAATAGGTACCCATTTTTGGATACCTTGTTTTTATTTTGATATTTTTTTAGCTAAAAGGGGTGAAAAAATTGCTGTTCCGACTACCCCTAAAGTAACAATTGCCGCAGCTTCTGGTGCATAAACGGCAATTTCTGGATTACTTGCTGACATGAGGAGAGGCACACTAGCTGAAACACCTGCAATGGTAGAAAGTCCAATTGAGGATACACCTTTTCTTCTCAAAATATATTTCTCAGTTAAGAACAATGATACCAGGAATTCCTGCTTTAAGGGCATCTAACATATTGATACCTGCACCCACTGCCCATCCCAAGAGGATAATGATGTATGGCATGGCAGAGGACATGAGTTTGGCTAATTCTCTGTCTGTATTCCCGATTATGATACCTAGTATCAAAGGAATCAAAGTAGAGATAAACGGCATGATATTAATATTAGTGGGGTTAATGAAACCATAGATAATCATAGGAACTAATGGTGAGGCTAACAAGGATACCAAGCCAAAGGCAGACTGATCCACCGGATCCCCAAAATCTCTTACAATGCCCAAAAAAAGCGTTGGATTGGTCGAGGTTAAGGTTGTAATAAAAGCAATGGCACTCAAGCCCCAGAAACCATCCAAGCCAAAGAAAGATACAAAAGCAAGTGACAAAAGAATATTTATAGCCAAGCGGATACCAATTAACAAACTATACCGTTTTGCTACTTTTCCTATGGTTGTGAAATCAAGACTACAAGCCGAAATCATAACAGCCGATCCCAGAATAAAACCCAAGGCAGAACCAGATAAAAGACCTTCTGTTAAACCGCCAATTTTAAAAAGATTAGGGAAAAAACTATGAATAAGGGAAGATAGAAACATGGGAATTAAAAGAGTCCCCCCTGGAAATTTTGACATTAATTTCATTGATTAGACCTCCAATAATCCAAAATATTCTAAGACAGCTGCTCCCATTGCCTTAGCAGCAACCATCATCGATTCTTCGACGATGTCAAACTTAGGATGATGATGTGGATAGGCAGAATCAAAAGGTTGGGCCCCGATATAGAAGAAGGAACAAGGTAATTCCCTCGAATAGTAGGCAAAATCTTCTGAAGGACTGAGTGGTCCACAATCTTCAACATCTTCTACTTCTTTTATATTAGCCTTCTCAACTGCCCTAACAATGAGTTTGGTTATCTTCCCATCATTGATTAAGACAGGATAGTCATTCTTATAATCCAAGTCTATGATGCAATGATAGGTTTCAGCCATACCACGGCAAATCCGAGCCACTTCTTTCTCAATTAGGTCTCTTGTCGCATCAGACATGCATCGCACATCCCCTTCCAGTTCCACTGAATCCTTGATAACATTGAATTGACCTTTAGCATCAAATGAACCGATGGTCACAACTCCTGGATCAAAAGGATTGAGTCGACGGGATACAATGGATTGTAAATTAACTACCAATTGGCTAGCAATCAAAATAGCATCATTGGCCTCATGCGGAGCTGCCCCATGACCACCACTTCCTTGCACCTTGATGACAAATTTAGCTCGTGCTTGCTGGGTTGGGCCCTCATGATAAAAAACCTTTCCATAAGGCATCTGAGACATGACGTGGCAACCAATCACATTGTCGACACCATCCAGGACACCATCCGCAATCATATGAATAGCACCACCAGGAGGCATTTCCTCTGCCGGTTGATGAATCAAAACAACTCTACCGATTAAATCACTCTTAAGTTCTAACAAGCAGTCTGCTAAAACAAGCAGATAAGCCGTATGTGCATCATGACCACAAGCATGCATGACCCCCTCTTCAAGCGAGGCAAATGACAGACCAGTCTCTTCAAAAATCGGTAAAGCATCGAAATCAGCTCTTAAAGCTAGTGTTTTTCCAGCTTTTCCAGAATCAATGGTCACTTTGATTCCATACCCACCCATATTCATTTCAAGTTTTACATCTTTACCTTCATACTGTCTAGCAATATAAGCACTCGTTTCCTTTTCTTGAAAAGACAACTCTGGGTGTTGATGCAACCACCGTCTATGTTTCAGCATATCAGGCCACTTGGACTCTAATAATGAAAATAATCTTTCTTTTAACATTTCTTATAAACCTCCAATCACTATTGTACCAAATATTTAAGAAATTTTCAGAAAATTTTGTCAGTCTTGAAGTGCTATTCTGTTTGCTCAGGCCTGTAGATAGTTTTTTAAAAAATCAAAAAACCACTACTCTTGTGAGTAATGGTTGATGTAAGCAATTGGCTTAGAAACTCTATTATTTAAGAGTTACTGAAGCACCAGCTTCTTCCAATTTAGCTTTAAGTTCTTCAGCTTCAGCTGCAGAAACACCTTCTTTAAGTACAGATGGTGCGTTGTCAACAAGAGCTTTCGCTTCTTTAAGACCTTCGCCTGTGATTTCACGTACAACTTTGATAACGCCAACTTTTTTGTCGCCAGCTGCAGTCAATTCAACGTCGAATGAATCTTTAGCTTCTTCAGCAGCACCACCAGCTGCAGCAGCAGCTACAGGAGCAGCTGCAGTTACACCAAATTCTTCTTCGATCGCTTTTACAAGATCGTTAAGCTCAAGGATTGTAGCTTCTTTAATTTCAGCAATAATGTTTTCAATGTTCAATGCCATTGTGATTTCCTCCAAATAGGTTATTAAAATGTTGTTTGTAGCACTAAGCAGCTACGCTCTGACACATTAAGCTGCGTCTTCTTTTTCTGCAACTGCTTTGACAGCATATGCAACGTTGCGAACTGGTGCTTGAAGTACAGAAAGCAACATAGAAAGCATGCCTTCGCGGTTTGGCAATGTTGCAAGTGCTTCGATTTCTTCTTTAGAAGAAACGTTACCTTCAACAGCTCCACCTTTGATTTCAAGAGCATCAGCAGTTTTCGCGAAATCATAGATTGTTTTCGCTGGTGCAACTGCATCATTTGAAAATGCAACAGCTGATGGTCCTACAAATAATTCTGCAAGTCCGTCAAGTCCAGCTTGAACAGCAGCACGACGCAAGATTGAGTTTTTGATTACTTTGTACTCAACTTCTTGATCACGCAAGTTACGACGAAGAACTGTATCTTGTTCAACAGTCAAACCACGCGCATCAACAACAACGATAGACGTTGCAGCTTTCATTTGCTCGGCAACTGCATCTACTAATTCCGCTTTTTTAGCGATAATAGCTTCACTCATTAAGTTTTACCTCCGTTATTATTTTGGGATAGGCACAAAAAAATCGCACCTAAACCTAGACACGAAAGTACAAATACGTTATATAAAATTACGTTTTGTGCCTCGGTAGGATGATTATGAGTCCGGCTCCCCTACTGTCTTAGGTCATTTTTTTCAAACCTCAATTATCATATCATGTTCAGAAAAACTTGTCAAGAAAAAAACCTTCATTTTATTTGAATTATTTAGAATTATTTAGAAAAAGAGGAGCTCGTCCTCCTCTTTGCTGGCTAGTTTCTAAAAGTTTGATAGAGAGCTTTAATATCATTTGGTCTTGTTCGGCAACAACCACCTAAAATTTTTACTTGAAACTGCTTCTGCCAAAATTGACTATGTTCTACTAGATTTTTAGCATCAATATCCTTTGCTTTCCAAGTCTGTGTGCAACCATCATAAATTTCACCTGAATTTGGATAGGTAACTAAGTATTTATTTGTTAGACTTCTTATTTTTTCTAAGGCAACATCATAAAGTAAAGGTGAACTGCAGTTGATTCCAAGAGCTAGAATCTGTTTTGAATCATTAATAATCTTACAAATATCTTCAAAACTAGTGCCGTCTGATATACTAGCGCTGTCTTGAATGGTAAAGGATAAATAGGCTTCTACATCAGGAAATTCATCAGCAAGTAATTCAACTAAGGCTTGAGCTTCCAAAGCATTTGGAATAGTTTCTAAAGCAAGCAAGTCAGCACCTTCACGTAAGAGAATCTCAATACGGGGTCTATGGAAATTTTTCAAATCATCAAAGCTGACCTGTCCATAATCACCAGTATATTCTGAACCATTTGCCAAATATGCAGCATAGGGTCCGACATCACCTGAAATCAAAGGATAGGGACGCTTTGATTTTTCTTGATCAGACAATTGCGACCAAACACTTTCACGTGCTTTTTTTGCTAAGCTAATAGTCTCAGCAATCATTGTTTTGGCTTCTTCTTGTGATAAGCCAGCCTCCATAAGACCAGGTATGGTTGCCTGATAAGAGGAGCTTGTAATCAAATCTGCACCCGCAGCAATATAAGTCTCGTGAATCTTTTGAATAATAGCCGCTTCTTTCATCAAATATTTAGCTGACCAAAGTTTGCCAGAAATATCATAACCTAATGCTTCTAATTCTGTTCCGAGAGCTCCGTGTAAGATGAGGACATCATAGCGTTCTAGTAGATCTTTAAATTTTCCCATGGAAACTCCCTACCATTTCTTAAATCGTATATAGTAATACACATAGCAAAGGAGCATAAAAGGTACTCCAAAGTATAGTCCTGCTCTTTGAGAAGGATCCCAAGCAATTCCAGCGATAGAAACTAGCAAAAGAAGAACGGTAATCCAAGGTAAAATTGGTGAAAATGGAGTCTTATATTCCAGTTCATCGACACGATGATTCTTTAGGAATTGTTTTCTGAAACCGATTTGTGCTAAGGGAATCGCTAGCCAGGCAATAACAACTGCAAAACCAGCAATGGAAACCAAAGCTAAGAAAATCGTATCTGCAAAATAGATACTTGCTACCAAAGCAACAATAACACCAATCATAGATAAGAACATTGCTCGCATCGGGACACCATGTTTGTTGATTTTTACAACATTCTTACTAATCATTCCTTCGTTTGCCAATGACCAGAGCATACGGCTAGAAGCATAAAGACCGGATGTGGATGCTGAAAGAATAGCAGTTAAAATAACAAAATTCATAATATCAGCCGCATAAGGAATACCGATTTTTTCAAAAACAGTCACGAAAGGCGCTTCTACCACTCCAGCTTGATCCATGGGTAGAAGTGAAGCTAAGACCAACATAGTCATACAAAAGAAAGTTACTAAAAGACCGATTGTTGACTTAATAGCTTTTGGGACAGCTTGTTTAGGATTATCCGTTTCACCCGCAGCTATTCCAATCATTTCGACACCCGAGAAAGCATAGTTAACAGAAAGCATGACCGATATAAGTCCAACAAATTTATTTGGAAAGAGTCCATTAGCAGTTAAGTTTGAAAAAAGTGGGGCTGAGCTGCTTCCTTCATAAGGAAGTAGACCGAAAACTGCTAGTAGACCGAGGAGGATAAATACAAGAATGGCATAAAATTTGATACTCGAGAAATAATCTTCAGCTGTTGCAAACCATCCAACACTCAGCATATTTAATCCAAAGACCAGAATTGCAAAAATACTGGCAAAAACCCAGATTGGAACTCCTGGAAACCATCTCAAAGCCAATTGTGCAGCTCCGATGAACTGGGAGGCTAAAGCCACAACCCAACAGAGCCAATACATCCAAGCGACCATAAAACCTGTTCCTGGACTAATAAAGCGAGTTGCATAGGTGTGGAAGGAACCTGTAACTGGCATGGCAACTGAAAGCTCTCCCAATGAAAACATAACCAAGTAAACCATGACTCCGCCAAAGAGATAAGATAGAATAGCTCCAAAAGGTCCAGCTTGGTTAATTGCATAACCCGAACTCAAAAAGAGTCCTGTCCCGATTACCCCACCGATAGATAGCATCTGCAAGTGACGGCTGGTCATCTGTCGATTAAACTGACCTTCATTTTCAAAATTATGATTTTCCATAAATTCCTCTTTTCCTAAATAGGATATTACTATCATAACATGGTCGGCAAACTTTGTCCTATTCATATTTTTTAAGAGCGACTTTGTCTTTCTTTATATGTCACTTATTGACAAAAATATGGCACATTTTGCAAAAAAAAAGAAGACCAAATGATCTTCTTCATAAAGCAATTAGATAATAGATTAATACGGATGGTTAAACAATAGGAGCAATCCATATATAGCTATAGCAAACAAGCCAATCACTAAAAAGCAAAGCATGTAGATGATAAACTTATGCCATTGATACGTTGAATTTTTCTTCATCTTCCCATTTGTTCCAAGAAAGCCAAATAGTTGATCCAACAAAACCAATACAAATGAGACAACAAAAACGATTTCAGTTTCACTAATATCTGCAAAAATAAGGTTAAAGAGGAAAAGTAACAGCAAGAGGGGAGCCTGAAGCCATAATGCTTCTAAAATAAGCCGATTTTCAAACACTTCAACTCCTTCTTCATTCAGTTTGTTGATATGAATGAAAATTGGTATCCCTATTATTAAGCCAAGAAAGATGAAAAAACAAGAAATCAAAAACAGAAACGTCATCTTACACCATCTCTAAAATGGCATTCCAAGCTTCTTCAAATCCTTGTCTTGTTTCAGATGAAAAGACAATAAACCGATCGGTTGAGTCAAAATTTAATTTTCGTCGAATAGCAGCTTCATGCTTGTTCCACTTCCCGCGAGGAATCTTATCAGCCTTTGTGGCCACAAGGATAACAGGAATCTGATAGTACTTGAGAAATTCGTACATTTGAATATCATCAGCAGATGGATCATGACGCACATCTACCAAGCTGACTACTGCTTTCAAATTATCACGATTGGTCAGATATTCCTCGATCATTTTTCCCCATTTAGCCCGTTCGGTCTTTGAAACTTTTGCATAACCGTAACCTGGAACATCAACAAAGCGGATTTTATCGTCAATATTGTAGAAGTTCAATTGCTGGGTTTTACCAGGCTTTCCTGAGGTACGGGCTAGGTTTTTACGGCCCAATAGGGTATTGATAAAGCTAGATTTACCGACATTGGAACGTCCTGCCAAAGCAATCTCTGGCTTATCGTCATCAGGATATTGAGCTTTTGAAACAGCACTGAGAATAATCTCAGCGTTATTGGTATTGATTTCCATGTGAATCCTTTCAAATTAGAAGGGCTTAAGCAGTTTCCAAAAGTGGTTTTTCCTTGCCATCAACTGCATCCTTTGTGATACGAACCTTCTTAACATTTTCTTGACTAGGTACTTCGAACATGATATCCATCATGGTTTCTTCGATAATAGAACGAAGTCCACGGGCACCTGTCTTACGCTCGATAGCTTTCTTAGCAATTTCCACCAAAGCTTCTGGATCAAATTCCAAGTCCACATCATCATAAGATAAGAGAGTTTGGTACTGTTTAACGAGAGCGTTTTTCGGTTCGGTCAAAATACGCACTAAATCTTCTTCTGTTAGCTGGTTAAGGGCAGCAAATACAGGCAAGCGACCAATCAATTCAGGAATAATCCCAAATTTTTGAATATCATCAGAAATGATATGTTGCATGTAAGAATCTTCTTCAGAAATGGCAGTGTTATTATGACCAAAACCGATGATTTTTTCACCCAAACGCTGTTTGACGATTTCTTCGATACCGTCAAAAGCTCCACCCACGATGAAGAGGATATTCTTGGTATCAATATGAATCATTTCTTGTTGTGGATGCTTGCGTCCGCCTTGCGGTGGTACGCTGGCAACAGTTCCCTCGATGATTTTCAAAAGAGCTTGTTGGACACCCTCACCCGATACATCACGGGTAATGGAAACATTTTCACCTTTTTTCGCAATCTTATCAATTTCATCCACATAGATGATTCCACGTTCAGCTCGGTCAATATTAAAATCAGCTGCCTGTAAGAGCTTGAGCAGGATATTTTCTACATCTTCACCGACATAGCCAGCCTCCGTCAAAGCTGTCGCATCTGCAATTGCAAAGGGAACGTTGAGGCTCTTAGCCAAGGTTTGGGCTAAGAAAGTCTTACCGGAACCAGTTGGACCAATCATAAGGATATTTGACTTCTGCAAATCCACATCATCTTCTCCACGTGTATCTTGGAAGTTAATGCGTTTGTAGTGGTTATAAACGGCCACAGAAAGTGCTCGCTTAGCTCTATCTTGTCCAATAACATAGTGATTGAGAATATTAAGCAACTCTTGTGGTTTTGGTGTATCTGCCAAATCAGTCAAGACTTCTTCAGCGAGCTCTTCGCGGATAATTTCCTGAGCCAACTCGACACACTCGTCACAGATAAAAACATTATTGCCTGCGATAATGTTCTTTACTTCTTCTTGATTTTTGCCACAGAATGAGCAATAAATCATTTCATTGTTCTTATGAACTGCCATTGTTTACCTCAATATTTTCCTTATACTAGAATAAAAAACCATAGAATGCATGAATGCTATTGACCAGATTGGTTAAGGCATTCAGCAAGAATAGAGTCGCTAATCCGTAGCGTTTTTTCTGGAGCGCCTGTCCAGCACAGATGACACAAATGCCACACAAAAAGGCTGTAAATAGGCCAAATAAACTTTTCTGCATCTTATATTACTTTCTTTCATACTTACGGATGGTGAAATCTGCTGGATTTTCCGCATCTTTGGCCCGAAATTCAGAAGAAACCTCCGCCCAAACAGACCAATCAAATTGATCAGGGAAATAAGTATCCCCCTCATAACTAGCATGGATATCTGTTTTAAGAATCTCGTCCAAATACGGCTCGAAAATGGTGAAAATTTGCTTACCTCCGATGACATACAGATTCTTATCTTGCTTCTCGTACCAATCCAAAATTGCCCAGGGCGAATGGAAAACCAAGACACGCTCGTTGTCAACTCGATAGTCTGTATCGCGTGTCAATATCAAGGACAAGCGCTTTGGAAGGGCACGTTGTCCCATACCGTCAAAAGTTACACGCCCCATCAAAATGTTATGACCGATAGTCGTTTCTTTAAAATGGTGTAATTCGGCTGGCAAGTACCAAGGCAAAACATGATTTTTTCCAATCACACCCTGCTCATCTTGAGCCCAGATTCCTACAATTTTCTTTGTCATGTTTGCTTGAACTCTCCCTTGTCTATCTTACTATTCTAACAAATAATCAATAAAAATGCACTTGCTAAACATCTAGCAAGTACCGTTTTAGATGGCTAAGTCGAATTTTAATTGTGGCTTGACGGAATCATAATCCACTAACTCGAAATCTTCAGGTTTCATAGCAAAGAAATCGGTACCGTCTGGTACATTCAAAATCAAACGTGGCTGGCAATCTGTTGGCTCACGACGCAATAGTTCTTCGGCGTTGTCGAACTGATTGTCATAAATATGGAGATTGTTGATGAAGTAGAAAAACTTGCCTAATTTCCATCCAAAATGCTTGGCAATCATCATCTGTAAGGCCACATACTGCATGGCATTGATATGGTGTGCGACCAACATGTCATTTGAGCGTTGAGTCAACGTAGCATCTAAATAAATCTCACCATCTACCCGACGGACATCAAACATGGTCTGGAAGGCACATGGTAAGAGTCCTTCTGATGCATCAAATGCTTCATAATCCCAGAGAGAAATGACATTGCGACGGTTCCATGGGTTTTCTTCCAACTGTTTGAGAAGTTTATTGATAATATCATGTTTCTTTACGATGGCACCATAGCGTTGGCCGATGGTGTCTGTTTGTCCAACTTCCCAGTCGTTCCAATAAGTTACCTTGTATTTGTCATTGAGAAGGGACAAATCATTGCTTTGATCCTGATAAATCCAAAAAATCTCCTTGATAGCTGATTTGATAGGAATAGGACGAAGGGTCGTAATTGGAAACTCTCCCTTGCTCAAATCATACTCAGCAAAGGAGCCAGTAATGTACTTGGAATTAGCGGTTTGCCCATTTTTATACTTTGGACGGGCTTGTTCAGACCAGACACCTTCATTCAAAATTTTGGAAATATTTTCTTTAAAAATTACATCTGCTTTTGTCATAAAGACATTATAACACGAAGACATGATTTTTTAAAAATGGAAACCATCAAAAAGGGAGTGGGACAGAACACGACAAGTGAAAAAATAGTTCCCTTCACGTCCTAATTTCTAAGTTCGGGCTGAAAAAACCTCTTCCAATACTCTTTCACTCCCATCCCTCGCAAGCCTAGTAGTTCTAATAGTCTGGGAGACTGTTAGAGTGTGAAAATGGAGCTGACAAGGTCAGCGTCAATGTTCAAGCTCTAAAAAAAGCGAAGGAATCTTCACTAGGCTACTGCGTCTTGGTCATATACCGAATATTATATCGAGTAGAGACTAATTCCTAGCCCCTCTCACACCACCGTGCGTGCCGTTCGGCACACGGCGGTTCAAATAACTTTTAACGCATGTCGTTCAAGATAATAATCTAGGCATGAAACCAGTCCACGTTTAGCGAGGACTGGTTTTGATATAGCTCGTTTTAGAATTGACTTTTGTGCCACTAATTGATAGTGGTCACCCCAGCCAGATACCTTATCAGCTATCCATTTGGGAGTCCCTAGTTTAAGTAGTCCCCAAAGTCGCCTTGACTTCTTCTTCCATTGTTTCCAAATAATAACTCTAATTCGTGTCCTCAATCGTTTATCAATTTCTCCCATGACTGACTTCATGTTAGTCAATGCGAAGTAGTTTATCCATCCGCGAATAAGCCAGTTGAGTTTCTCAATACGGCTACCCAAGTCAGTGCTCCATTTGCGTGTTGTGAGCTTCCTAAGTTTCCTCTTGAAACTCTGGATACTCTCTTGATGTGGACGACTTTTCCAACCTTCAGCTGATTTCCAGAATCCGAATCCAAGGTACTTCAGTTGACTCGGTCTGGTAATCTTAGTCTTGGTCATATACCGAATATTATATCGAGTAGAGACTAATTCCTAGCCCCTCTCACACCACCGTGCGTGCCGTTCGGCACACGGCGGTTCAACTAACTTTTAACGCATGTCGTTCAAGATAATAATCTAGGCATGAAACCAGTCCACGTTTAGCGAGGACTGGTTTTGATATAGCTGAATTGACTTTTGTGCCACTAATTGATAGTGGTCACCCCAGCCAGATACCTTATCAGCTATCCATTTGGGAGTCCCTAGTTTAAGTAGTCCCCAAAGTCGCCTTGACTTCTTCTTCCATTGTTTCCAAATAATAACTCTAATTCGTGTCCTCAATCGTTTATCAATTTCTCCCATGACTGACTTCATGTTAGTCAATGCGAAGTAGTTTATCCATCCGCGAATAAGCCAGTTGAGTTTCTCAATACGGCTACCCAAGTCAGTGCTCCATTTGCGTGTTGTGAGCTTCCTAAGTTTCCTCTTGAAACTCTGGATACTCTCTTGATGTGGACGACTTTTCCACCCTTCAGCTGATTTCCAGAATCCGAATCCAAGGTACTTCAGTTGACTCGGTCTGGTAATCTTAGTCTTGGTCATATTGACTTTCAATCCCAGTCGCTTCTCAATGAATCGGCTAACTGAATACATGATACGTTTGGCAGATACTTCGCTCCCAACTGTGATGACACAGTCATCTGCGTACCGGACGAAACGAAGCCCTCGATTTTCCAATTCCTTGTCCAGCTCATTGAGCGTGATATTGGACAGGAGGGGAGATAGATTCCCACCTTGTGGTGTTCCCACCAGCGTTTTATGGCGCTGTCCATTGATAACTACACCCGAATGAAGATACCTACGAATCAGAGACTCTGTATCTCCATCTTGGATAATGTTATGGACAAGAGACATCAATCTATCTTGGGGAACTGTGTCGAAGAATTTCTCAAGGTCAATGTCCACAATCCACTCATAGCCATCATTAAGGTATTCTAGTAACTTGATGATGGCTTTTTCGCATGACCGTTTCGGTCTAAACCCATAGCTCGTTTCGGAGAAATGAGGTTCACACAGAGGGCTGATAACTTGGACGATGGCCTGTTGAATCATTCTGTCCATTACTGTTGGGATGCCATCAATTCCAGCTGAACCCTTGTTGACTTTCACTTGATTGTAGGCTTCCACCATGTTGGAGCGAGATAGAATAGTATCTAGTAACTGTGACATGTGCGTATTCCTTTCTTGTTTCGGTGTCTGAGGGACATCTTATATTGGTGAACCTTCCTCTAGTCAATACATGACCGCATCCAGTTCTATCAGACCGCTAGTTTTACAGACACAAGTGAAGTAGGATTACTTCGGTTAATTGTTAAGCCCTTCGCTCCACTTCCATTACTCTCGTGATTTACGCATATAGGTTACGACTACCTATTTGGACTTTAGAGCTTTCAGCCCCCTCATCCGCTATATACGCCTTAATATCACGTTTCTGTTCGTAGAGCCACGATTTCGCTATCCCTTCCTCTCCCCGCTACCTCGCGATAGTCAGGCTTGGGAGTCGCTATTGGGTTCACCGGTAGCGGGTGCCCACGGAGGACTTGCACCTCAGATGTACGACATGCCCGTCGTACTAAAAAAGAGGTCTGGACATTTTGCCCAACCTCTTCATACTTTATTTCAAAACCAAAGATGCAGCACCGATGACACCAGCGTCATTACCAAGTGTTGCAAGAGAAAGTTTGGTACTTTGTTTGATTTGTGGAAAGACATTTTCCTCATAAACTTTTCTGACACCTGAGAGAAGAAATTCTCCAGCTGCAGAAACTCCACCGCCCAAAACGATATAGGCCGGGTTAAGAATGCTAGCGATATTAGCACAAGCAATTCCTAGGTAACGTGAAAAGTTCTTGTAGACGATTAGGGCCAAGTCATCGCCTTCTTTTGCCAAATCAAATACATCTTTGGCAGTAACTTCTTGACCATCATCGACCATTTTTTTGAGGGCTGCATCGCCCGCATATGTATCTGCATAGCGACGAGCTAAGTTAACGATACCTGTTGCAGAAGCCACCGTTTCCAAACAACCTTTTTTACCACAGGTGCATGCAAAAGCATCCTCGAAATCAACTGGCATATGCCCTAATTCACCACCTGCGCCACCAAAACCATGGATGAGGTTACCAGCAGCTACTACACCTCCACCAACTCCAGTTCCCAAGGTCATGAAGACGACATCAGGATTATTTTGACCAGCACCTACCCACTGCTCACCAAGGGCAGCTACGTTGGCATCATTATCGATGAAGAAAGGCAAACCGATAGCTGTCTCAAACTGCTTCTTCACTTCCTGCAAGGTTTTCCAGTTGAGGTTATAAGCTCCAATGACGGTTCCTGCTTCCACATCAATCACACCTGGTGACCCCATTCCGATTCCTAAGAAATCTTCTTTCGATAAGCCATGACTTTCAAAACGGTGTTGGATAGAGGCAATGATGTCTGGAACGATATGGCTTCCTTCATCCAAAATATTGGTCTTGATAGACCATTTCTCTAAAATCTCACCAGCTTCAGATAAAATCGCCAGCTTAACAGATGTACCACCTAGGTCAATACCGATAATTTTCTTTGACATATGAATCTCCAATTTGATCTATATTTTCTCTATTATACCACAATGAAAATGGTTGCAAAAACTTTTTTTAAAAATATTTCAAACAATTATCTAAATAAATACAAGAAGAAGAGCAACTGTAAGTGAAGAAAAAGACGAATCATACTCAATGTAATAACCATATTGAATTTACTGGTTTTGTCCCTTACTCCATTGTAGAAAAAAATGGAAGAAATAAGAGTAAAACTGAGAGCAAAACCAACCATTTGTAGAGGATGATAAGCTTGAGCATAAAAAACGAGACTAACTCCTACCACTGCTAAACATAGTAAACATAGACTAAATCCTAATCCATTCATTCGCTTGCTTTTGAAAAAACTATAGATAGCTGATCCGAGAACAATTAACATGTAGATGCCCATATAGACAATCATGAGATGACGAAACATCTTTCCTCCTTATCTAGGCTTCCAAGCCACTTAAATATTCGTAACGTTCATACTTTTCAAGTAGCATGTCATTTTGCTGGTCCAAGTCCTTTTGCAAATCTGAAAGACGACCAAAATCAGAACCGCAGGTCTGCATGTCAGATTCAATCTCAGCAATTTTTTCTTCAATAAGCGCTATATTCTCCTCAATCTTAGCCCATTCTTGCTTCTCTAGATAACTCATCCTTTGCTTTTCATTGGTCTGACTATCCACTTTCTCACGTCCTTTTTTAGGAAGCGGGTGGTTTTCTTGCTCCGCTAAAAATTTCTTTTCATCCAGATAATCTGTATAGTTTCCAAATAAAATTTGAAGACCATTTTCTTCAAAAGCAATGATTTTTGTGGCTACCTTATCCAAGAAATAGCGGTCATGACTAACCGTGATAACAGGTCCAGCAAAGTTTTGTAAGAATTTTTCCAAAACGGTTAGAGTGGCAATATCCAAATCATTGGTTGGCTCATCTAACAAGAGAAGATTTGGACGTTCCAGTAAGATTTTCAGCAAGTAAAGTCTCTTCTTCTCACCACCCGATAACTTCTCAATGAGAGTACCATGAGTATTACGCGGGAAGAGAAATTGTTCCAAGAGTTCAGCAATAGAAACCATACCAGATGTCGTTTGGGCTTCTTCTGCCACTTCCTGAAGGAAATTAATCACCCGTTTGCTTTCATCTAGTCCTTTGATTTGTTGGGAGAAATAACCGATACGAATGGTTTCACCGACGGAAACTTTGCCGGAATCAGGATTTAGTTGGCCTGCAATCAAGTTCAGGAGAGTTGATTTCCCCTTACCATTATCACCAACAATACCAATTCGGTCCGCATTTTGAATCAAGAGGCTAAAATCTTGTACTATCGGTTTGCCAGGATAGGAAAAATTGACACGTTCAAACTCAACAACCTTTTTACCGATACGACTGGTTTCAAAATTGATTTCCAGACGAGTATCTTCTGCTTTGTCAGAAAGATACTCTTTCAAATCATGGAAGCGATGAATTCGTGCTTCTTGCTTGGTAGCTCGAGCTTGTGGTTGTCGGCGCATCCACGTCAATTCCTGCTGATAGAGTTGTTCTTTCTTATGACGTAGTGCCGCATCCCTCTCATCTTGCTCAGCTTTGAGACTTACATAATCCTGATAATTTCCCTGATATTCTGTCAAACTGGCCCTATCCAGTTCAAAAATCCGAGTGGCAACATTATCCAAAAAATAGCGGTCATGAGTAATAAAAAGAACAGTCTTCTTTGAGTTTTTCAGGAAATTCTGCAACCACTCAATGGTATCAATATCCAAATGGTTGGTTGGTTCATCTAGTAGCAATAAATCATCCTTGCCAAGTAAGGTTTGGGCTAACTGAACACGCCGACGAAGACCACCTGACAAGTCTCCAACTTTCTGGCTATGGTCTGTCAAACCAAGTTTGGTCAGTACAGTTTTAACTTGACTCTCCACTTCCCAGGCATTCAGCGCATCCATTTCAGCCATAACTTTTTCAAGCTTGGCTTGATTCGTCTCCTCATAGGAAGCCATAAGATTTTCGTATTCTCTAATGACCTGCATTTCTTTCAAATCATCTGACAAAACGGTATCTAATATGCTTTTAGTCTCATCAAAGGTCGGATTTTGAGTGAGATAAGCAATTCGATAATCATTTTTTGCAGAAAATGGGGAACGATCACCGTCAAACCCCAATTTACCTGAAAGAACATCCAAGAGAGTCGTTTTGCCTGTACCATTGACACCGATAATCCCAATGCGATCCTGCTCATGAATGATGAAAGATATATTTTGAAAGACCGTCTTATCACCGACCGATTTACTTAAATTTTCTACAATAAAATCGCTCATATTCTCCCTTTCTCAAGTAGATAAGCAAAAATCGCTTCTTTTTCATTAGGCAAATACCCTAGAACAATGGCTTTTTCAATATCATGAAGAAGAGCTCCTAATGTTGGACCTGGTTTTAATCCAAGCTTTGCTATAAGAATACCGCCATTGACCACTATTTCATGCTTATCATGAATAAGAAGGTCTGCATCCAGTTGCTTGATTTCTGATAGTGCAACAGATAGCCCTTGAGCTTGGCGGAGATTTTCAACGAGCATCAAGTTTTCAAGACCAAATTGATAGGTCATGAATTTATCAGGACGCGCAACTGCTCTTTCTTGATAAGCTGCTACTAAAGCACAAACAAGTTTTTGGAAATCATTGGAAGTTTTCCATTTTTTAAGAAAGGCGCGCGGATCACTGACTTCTAAGGCAATCAATAACATGGCCCAAGCTTGTTCGGAGCTTTGAAAAAGAAATTCAGGTTCTAATCGATCCAACATCTTCTGCAAGAGCTGGCCTTTGCCCTTCATTTCTGGTAAATAGTCATAGGCGACGGCAGCAATCAACTTTTCTAAACCTTTGCGCCAAGACGATGCCGTTAAGAGTTTATCAAATTCAATAAAAATCCGCTCAACTGAAATCTTTTCCAAAAGTGGTGCTGTTTCCTGCATCGCTTGAAAGGTTTTTTCTTCAATATCAAAATCCAAACTAGCAGCAAAGCGAAAACCACGCATAATCCGAAGAGCGTCTTCGTTAAAGCGTTCTTGGGCTAGTCCAACTGCTCGCAAAACTCTGGCATCCAAGTCCTTAAGGCCTTCAAATTTATCAATGATTTGCGATTCTTCATTGAGAGCGAATGCATTGACTGTAAAGTCCCTTCGCTTCAAATCTTCTTCTAGAGAGCGCACAAAAGAAACCTGACTAGGGCGACGAAAATCAACATAGACATCCTCAGTCCGGAAAGTAGTAATTTCGTATTCCTGTTCCCCTTGGAGAACCAATACAGTCCCGTGCTCAATTCCAACATCAATGGTTCGAGGAAAAATAGCCTTGGTTTCTTCAGGATAGGAGCTGCTAGCAATATCGACATCATGAATCGGTCGTCCTAAAATCGCATCCCTAACGGAACCACCCACAAAATAAGCTTCATAACCAGCAGCTTTTAATTTTTCTAAAATCGGCAAAGCCTCCTGAAATTCAGAAGGCAAATGTGTTAATTTCATAGTAAATGTTCCAAACCGTAAACAAGTTTCTCACGTTTGACCACTTCTTTAATGCCCAAGTTGACACCAGACATGAAAGAAACACGGTCATAAGAATCATGGCGAATGGTCAATCCTTCACCTTGAGCACCAAAAATGACTTCTTGATGAGCAACCAAACCAGGCAAGCGAACGCTGTGAATACGGAAACCATCAAACTCCGCTCCACGAGCACCAGCCATCAATTCTTCCTCATCACTGGCACCTTGTTGAAGAGCGGCACGTGTTTGAGAAATCAATTCCGCTGTTTTGACAGCTGTTCCGCTTGGCGCATCCTTTTTCTTATCATGGTGCAACTCAATAATTTCTAAATTAGGGAAATATTTAGCAGCTTGTGCCGCAAACTGCATCAGTAAGATAGCTCCAATCGCAAAATTTGGTGCAATCAACCCACCTAATTTTTTTTCAACAGAAAGAGCGGTCAATCCCTCTATCTCCTCTGTTGTGAAACCAGTCGTTCCAACTACCGGAGCAAATCCATTTTCTAATGCAAAGCGCGTATTGGTATAAGCGAATTTAGGGGTTGTAAAATCTACCCACACATCCGCGTCAAGACCAATCAAGTCTTCTTTGTTTTTAAATACTGGAACACCCTCAAAGCTTTCTTCCGTCGCAAATGGATCTAAAAGCGCAGCCAGACTTAAATCCTTGTCTGCTTTAACCATTTCAAGAGCTGTTGACCCCATTTTCCCTTTAAAACCTGCAATAATAACCTTAATTGACATCACTTACTCCTACTCTACGATGGGGGTAATACCAAAAGCGACTGCTCCCTCACCGAGATGAGTGCCGATGACCGAACCAAAACTAACAATAGGAAATTGGCCTTTCATGCCTGCTTCTAGCATCATATTTCTAAAGTTCTCTGCTCTTTCAGGAGCATTGGCATGTATAAGAGCTACTTGATAGTTTCCTTCTCTAGTTTTTTCATCAAGAATCTCTAAGAGTCTCTTAACTGCTTTTTTCTCCGTCCGAACTTTCTCATAAACTTCAATCTTACCTTCGTCAGTAAAATACAAAATAGGCTTAATACTAAGCAAGTTTCCTAGAAGAGCTGCTCCATTAGACAAACGACCACCTTTGACCAGATGATTAAGATCATCTACCATGATGAAAGCGGTCGTTGCCTGAATCTGAAAATTCAAACGCTCCAAGATAAGGTCAAAATCGAGCCCCTGATTAACCCAATGCAGAACATTTTCCACCATCATCCCCAGTGGGGCAGAGGTGATCCGGCTATCTGGAAAGGCAAGGGTTAGACCTTGTACTTCTTCTTTCAAAAATTGAATGTTTTGATAAAAACCAGAAATCCCTGATGATAGAAATAAACCGATTGCATGTGTGTAACCTTGCGCAGGTAAAGTCATCAAGATTTCATCCAATTTTGCAAGGCTTGGCTGACTAGTCTTTGGCAATTCTGAAGAACTGGCCATTTTTTCGTAGAAATCTTCAGGACTTAGATTCTTACCTTCAATATATTCCTGTCCATCAATGGTAACGGGAATGTCTAAAACAAACAGATTCTCCGTTTGGATAAATTCTGGACTGATAACAGCTGAAGAATCTGTGATAATAGCTAATTTCATCTTACCTCTCCAAGGTCAATTCCTGGTGCATCAAAGGCAACTTCAGTTACTTCATAAGTCAAGCGATTGACCATATCAAAAAGCGGTTGAGCCAAGGCACGCTTATCGTCATCAGAAATATCAGTTGGCTCATTGATGATTCCATCTGTAATTTTCACTTGTTGCGAAATCAGACCAGAAACAACAAATTTTTCTTGAACATTCATGAATTGCATAACCAAAATGATAGTGGTTGATTCTTCGCTTTCATTTTTTTCAACCAAATGAAACTCAATATTGTATTGAGACTTTGGAGACCCATGCTCTTCTTCCATCTTGAAATTACGCATATCAAAGTGATAGCGATTAACATATTCTTTTTCTCGAATAACTTTCATTGTTGACTCCTCAGTACAGTAATAATGTTCATTATACCATAAAATAGTATAAATTTATAGAATTTCACTTGTTGGTTCCGACGATTTTAAGGCAAATAAGCTGGCAAATTAATCATAGATGAATATAGAGCGTTGACTGCTGAAGAGCTGATTTTATTGTTTTAACAAAAAAAAAGCCGAGCTAGGCTCGACTTTGCATCTTATTTTGCTTTACGAAGGTAACCGAAGATAACACCTGAAACAAGAGCACCAATCAATACATAAACAATGTAAAGGAATGGGTTGCTTGTAAGAGCGATAACAAATACACCGCCGTGTGGGGCCATGAGTTTGATGCCTGACAAACCAACAAGGGCACCTGACAAGGCAGAACCAGCGATAAAGCTTGGGATAGCACGTGCCGGATCAGCAGCCGCAAATGGAATGGCACCTTCTGTGATGAAAGATAGACCCATGATGATGTTGGTCAAACCAGAATCACGCTCTTCAGCCGTGAATTTATTTTTGTAAAGAAGAGTTGCGATAAATACTGCCAATGGTGGAACCATACCACCCGCCATAACTGCTGCCATGACGATGGAGCCACCCGTTGTGACAGATGCTGCAAGTGTACCAGTACCAAAGACATAAGCTGCCTTGTTAATTGGTCCACCCATATCCACAGCCATCATACCGCCGACAAGGAGACCAAGAACAACTGCTGAACCACCTGACAAACTATTAAGGAAATCATTAAGAGCAGTGTTGATAGCTGACATCGGAATGTTAACAGCCAACATCAAGAGACCAGTGATGATAACTCCAAACAATGGCAAGATAAGGATGGATTTAGCACCTTCCAATGAACGTGGTACCTTAACGTATTTTTTAAGAGCCAATACAACAAATCCTGCAAGGAAACCACCGACAAGAGCACCGAGGAAACCTGAAGGGACACCTGCAAGGTTAGCAGTTGCTTCACCACCAGCTGCAAATGGTATTTTACCATAAGCTAAACCGTTTGAAGCGATGGCACCAGCCACAAAACCAGAAACCAAACCTGGCTTTTCAGCGATTGAATAAGCTACATAGCCAGCAAATACTGGAATCATAAAGCCAAAGGCTGCTCCACCAATCTTCATAAAGATGGCAGAAATTTCATGATAAGAACCTAGACTACCAAGGCTATCTTGAGGCACACCCATGATGTTATCAAATAAGAATGCCAAAGCAATCATGATACCACCACCAATAACAAATGGAAGCATTTGAGATACACCACTCATTAGGTGTTTGTAAAAGGCTTGACCGGCTGAAGTTTTTTCTTCTGATTGCACGCTTGTTGCTCCTTCTTTTGCTACATAAGTGTCTGCTTTGCCATCAAGAACAAGATTAATAAGCTCTTTTGTTTTCTTAATACCATCAGCTACTGGACGGTTTACCAATGGTTTTCCATTGAAACGAGCCATATCTACAGCTTTGTCAGCTGCAATGATAACACCTTTAGCATTGGCGATATCTGCTGCCGTCAATTTGTTTCCGACACCAGATGCACCATTTGTTTCAACCTTGATGGCTACGCCTAATTCAGCAGCTGTTTTCTTCAATGCTTCTTCTGCCATGTATGTATGAGCAATACCAGTTGTACATGCAGTAACCGCAACGATAAAGTCTTGGTTTGCGGCTGGAACTAGAGGCGCTTCCACAACTTTATCTGCTTCTTCTGCTGCATCAAAGGTTGCAATTACCTCGTCAGCTGATGATACCTGACGCAATTTCTCTGCAAAGCCATCTTTCAGGAGATATTTAGACAATTCAGCAAGAGCTGCTAAGTGAGTATCATTGGCTCCGTCTGGTGCCGCAATCATGAAGAAGAGATCGGTTGGCTGTCCATCAAGTGCCGCATAGTCCACACCAGCACCCGATTTAGCGAAAAGAACTGTGGCTTCTTTTACGGCAGCATTTTTGCTATGTGGCATAGCAATCCCATCACCCAAACCTGTTGACGTTTGTGCTTCACGGTTCATGATGCCTGTTTTGAATGTCTCAAAATCACTTACAAAACCGTTGCTAACAAGGCTTGTAATCATTTCATCGATAGCTGCTTCTTTTGAAGTTGCTTGCAAGTCCAAAATCATGACTTCTTTTTTCAGAAGATCTTGAATTTTCATAATCTTTCTACCTCTACTTTTTCATAAGTTTCTTTAATAAATGCTTCGCTTGCTAGGTCATCTGAGAAGGTTGTGGCCGTACCACAAGCAACACCCCATTTGAGGGCTTCCACTGGATCACCTGATTTGACAAATTCGCCTGTAAAGCCAGCTACCATGGAATCACCAGCTCCGACTGAATTTTTGACATTTCCTTTGATTGGCTTTGCGAAATAAGCTGAGTCTGGTGTAACCAAGAGTGCTCCATCACCAGCCATGGAAATAATGACATTTTGGGCACCTTTGGCTAAAATCTGACGAGCATATTTTTCAATATCTGTCAGTCCATTCAACTCTACATCAAAGATGTCAGCTAATTCGTGATTATTTGGTTTGACCAGAAGTGGCCCATACTGGAGAGAATCCAGGAGAGTTTGCCCTTCGAAATCACAGACAACTTGAGCGCCTGCTTTTCGTGCAAGCGGAATCAAAGTGTTATAAACCTGATTCCCAAGATTGCTCGGTGCTGAACCAGCAAAAACGACTGTATCTTTTTCTGTCAATGCAGCTAAAATGGTTTCCAATTCAGCTAATTTTCCAGATGAGATATGTGGACCCGGTCCATTGATTTCTGTCTCCAGTCCAGCCTTGACTTTTACATTGATTCGCGTATCTTCTTCTACATGAACAAAGTTGCTTGTGATTCCCTCAGTTTGCAGACTTTCTTCAATGAAACGGCCTGTAAATCCACCGACAAAACCAGTCGCGGTATTGTCAATATTTAGGCGTTTCAAAATACGAGAAACGTTTATCCCTTTTCCTCCAGCATACTTATCATCACTTTCCATGCGGTTAACCGAGCCAAGCTCTAAATTTTCCAGACGAACAATGAAGTCTATGGATGGATTGAGGGTAACGGTGTAAATCATAGTTCGATGACCTCCGTTTTCTCCTTAATTTTTTTCATAAGGGCTCCGTCAGATCTTTGAGTAATCAAAGTTACTTTCTCGATCTGCTCTACCTTGACAAAAGAAACTTGTCCTAGTTTGGAAGCATCCAGCAGGACAAAGGCTTTTTGTGCATTTTCAATAATAGTTTTTTTGATAACCGCTTCTTCGATATCTGGTGTTGTCAAGAAATGCTCATCTACACCGTTCATACCCATAAAAACTTTATCAAAGTTCAGTTGAGAAATTTGATCTACAGCTGTTTTACCAATGCTGGCATCCGTTGAATGCTTGACAAATCCACCAATAATGATAGTCTTGAACTGCATTTCAACTAATTTCGCTGCATGATGAATCGAATTTGTCACAACTGTCAAGTCTTCTTGGTAGAGCATATCAACCAATAATTCTGTTGTTGTTCCTGCATCAATGAAAATCACATCATCGTCCTCAATCAAAGAAAGAGCTTTTTTAGCAATTTCTGACTTTGCTTGAACGTTTTTGATAGATTTCTCTTGCATTGACTCTTCAGCTTGAAGTTTTGTGATGACCTCCGCTCCGCCATGTACACGTCGCAAATGTCCTTCTGACTCCAATTCATCCAAATCCCTTCTGACAGTTGATTCAGAAGTCTCCAACAATTGAACCATTTCTTCTAGTTGGATGAACTTTTTCTCCTTGATTTCATCAAGAATCAACTGTTTTCGTTCAGATTTTAAGATAGGTATCACCTCCTGAAACCGATTACAAATTCTATTATACAATATTTTTTTGCTTTGTCAATCACTTTCTATCATTTTCTTTCAAAAAAAATCACGTCGCATGTTGTCAAGTCAAGTGCAACAAGTTGATTGATAACTAGAGATCCAGAGGTTAAGCTATTTGGGCTATCCCAAATAGGAATTTTGAAGATTGGTATTGAAGAAGTCGTCTCGGGCGCTCATTGTGGCTGTGATATAGTCAAGTGCAACAAGTTGATTGATAACTAGAGATCCAGAGGTTAAGCTATTTGGGCTATCCCAAATAGGAATTTTGAAGATTGGTATTGAAGAAGTCGTCTCGGGCGCTCATTGATGGCTGTGATATAGTTGTCAAGTTCTTCAGAGGTTAGTGAATTAAAAGAGTTTCCTTTAGGGATATATTCTCTGAGGAGACCATTGAAGTTCTCATTTGTACCTCTCTCATGTGAAGAATATGGATGTGCAAAGTAAACATCAACAGCTTCCAAGTCTGAGAGTAAACTAAATTCAGAACCATTATCAGCTGTAATGGATGCAATAGGATACTGACTTGTAAGTTGTTTGACAGCACAATTAATGGTATGGGACTGTTTGTCTTCTAGCTTAACTCCTAGTGCATAGCGTGTCTGGCGCTCTACCAAAGTCAAAACAACAGCTTCACCTTTGGTTTTCTTTCCAAGAACCAAGTCAATCTCCCAATGACCAAATTCAGAACGGTCATTGATACACTCAGGACGTTCTTCGATAGACTGACCTAAAGTTTTCTTATTCGTCTTAATGACTGGCTTAGAACGTTTCCTGATACTGACCATCTTAGGTAAATCGATTGGTTTTATAACTAACAGCCCCTCTTTGATATAGCGATAAATGGTTTTGGTAGAGGGAACAACCTCCTCAGGATGATTTGCTTTATAAGTCTGAACGAAACTATCTACGCTATGAAGACGAATTTTAGCTTTCAAGGCATATCCTAATTGCTCAATGAATTTAGCGGAGCAGTCATTCAACTTGAGATAAGAGCACTTTTGACGATTGGATTCATAGACACGCTGTCCGCTATCAGCGAAATAGGCACTGAAATAGGTACGTTTCCCATTCTTATCCTGTACCTGATCCACCGAACCACGTTTGATTTCTCGACTGATTGTCGACCGGTGACGACCTAGAAGACGAGCGATTTCAGCCGGTTTCTTTCCCATTTTAAGATAAGCAGCCATTTCGCCACGTTCCGAGGCTGAGAGATGAGAATAGGTTGATTTTTTGGTAGAATGAGTGTTGGACATGTTCATCTGCTTTCTATACTGAGTTGGGGAATTCTAGTATATCAGACGAACATGTCTTTTTTGCTTTGTCAATCACTTTCTATCATTTTCTTTCAAAAAAAATCACGTCGCATGTTGTCAAGTCAAGTGCAACAAGTTGATTGATAACTAGAGATCCAGAGGTTAAGCTATTTGGGCTATCCCAAATAGGAATTTTGAAGATTGGTATTGAAGAAGTCGTCTCGGGCGCTCATTGATGGCTGTGATATAGTTGTCAAGTTCTTCAGAGGTTAGTGAATTAAAAGAGTTTCCTTTAGGGATATATTCTCTGAGGAGACCATTGAAGTTCTCATTTGTACCTCTCTCATGTGAAGAATATGGATGTGCAAAGTAAACATCAACAGCTTCCAAGTCTGAGAGTAAACTAAATTCAGAACCATTATCAGCTGTAATGGATGCAATAGGATACTGACTTGTAAGTTGTTTGACAGCACAATTAATGGTATGGGACTGTTTGTCTTCTAGCTTAACTCCTAGTGCATAGCGTGTCTGGCGCTCTACCAAAGTCAAAACAACAGCTTCACCTTTGGTTTTCTTTCCAAGAACCAAGTCAATCTCCCAATGACCAAATTCAGAACGGTCATTGATACACTCAGGACGTTCTTCGATAGACTGACCTAAAGTTTTCTTATTCGTCTTAATGACTGGCTTAGAACGTTTCCTGATACTGACCATCTTAGGTAAATCGATTGGTTTTATAACTAACAGCCCCTCTTTGATATAGCGATAAATGGTTTTGGTAGAGGGAACAACCTCCTCAGGATGATTTGCTTTATAAGTCTGAACGAAACTATCTACGCTATGAAGACGAATTTTAGCTTTCAAGGCATATCCTAATTGCTCAATGAATTTAGCGGAGCAGTCATTCAACTTGAGATAAGAGCACTTTTGACGATTGGATTCATAGACACGCTGTCCGCTATCAGCGAAATAGGCACTGAAATAGGTACGTTTCCCATTCTTATCCTGTACCTGATCCACCGAACCACGTTTGATTTCTCGACTGATTGTCGACCGGTGACGACCTAGAAGACGAGCGATTTCAGCCGGTTTCTTTCCCATTTTAAGATAAGCAGCCATTTCGCCACGTTCCGAGGCTGAGAGATGAGAATAGGTTGATTTTTTGGTAGAATGAGTGTTGGACATGTTCATCTGCTTTCTATACTGAGTTGGGGAATTCTAGTATATCAGACGAACATGTCTTTTTTGTTGCACTTCATTTTACAACGCGGGAAAAAAATCACGTTTCAGCATTCTGTATCAGCTATTTATGAAAGATATTGAAAATACCATCATTTTCTTTCATAAATAAAAAGGAGAAGCTTTTCTCCCTTTCTTTTCTATAACTTGTTTTTTACTACTTTTCTAATGATTTCTTTCATAAGATTCATTTCATCTGAGTGACCGATTCCCATGCGAATGTAACCTTTCATAGGACCATCAGCATAGTATTTGAAATTAAAATCCTGTGTCAAGCCGACTTCTAGTATTTTCTCAGCATAAGGGGCTGTAAAAGTAATGAAATTAGCTTGACTTGGCAGGAGATGAAGGTTGGGTTGCTGCTCAAGAAAAGCCATAAAGTCTTGACGAATCTCTTTTATACGAGCTACTGATTCTTTCACTTTATCGCTGTGTTTCAAAGCCTGAACACCAATTTTCCCAACAATATTGGGCATGCTGTAAGGAGCTAAAACTTTATCCAACTCGTAAGCTAAACGCTGACAAGAAAGAGCAAATCCCAATCGAAGACCAGCCAAACCAAAGGCTTTAGACATAGTCCGTAGGACAATGAGATTATCATAAGAATTGATTTTATCCAGCATGGACTTAACCTGAGCAAAGTCAATGTATGCTTCATCAATCACAACGATGCCATTAAAGTTTGCTACTATTTTTTCTAATTCTCCACTTTCAAAAGCAATTGAGGCTGGATTATTGGGGTTAGAGAGAATGATGAGCTTGGCTCCCACTTTTTCTGCATGTTCCATCAGTTTCTCTGCTGATAAAGTGGGCACTCCGTCAATCCATTCAAGTTGGTAGGTTTCCAACTTTGTGCCATGTACCTGAGAAAAAACACTGTACATAAAAAAATCAGGTTCTACAGTTAGAAGTACTTCACCAGCTTGTAAAAATGTGGTGATAATCGTATGAATCATCTGATCAGAACCCACTCCTTGTACGATTTGATTTGGCTGAAGACCAACATATTCTGCATAGGCTTGAATAATTTGACTATACTTGTTATCTCCATAATATTGAAGATCTGAGAGAGGGATTTCTTTAGCTATCTCTTCCAAAAGGCCAGACCAATCAATGAGACGATTTTCATTGTCACCCAAATTATGCTTAGCTGTTTTCTCGATTTTATAAGAACCAAAACTTTCCAAATCATTTCTAAATGTAACCATAAGATGCACTTTCTAAATAAATTCTCAATTTATATAAAGGGAGAAGATTAGCAAGCTAAACTTCTCCAATTTCTTTCTTAATCTCTTCCATAATCTTCAGCTCTTCAGCTGTAAATGGATAGTTGTCCAGCAAATCTGGTCTGCGTAAGTAAGTTTTTTTCAAACTCTCATAGATGCGCCAGAGACGGATTTTTTCATGGTGCCCGCTCATGAGAACCTCCGGTACTTTCATACCACGGTATTCATAGGGACGAGTGTACTGAGGAAATTCCAATAGACCGGATGAAAAACTATCATCCGCATGACTAGCTTCCTTGCCGAGGACATCTGGAATCAAACGGACAGTGGCATCAATCAGGGTCATGGCAGCTAATTCACCACCTGTTAAGACAAAGTCCCCCAAAGAAATCTCATCTGTGACAAGGGTCTTGATCCGCTCGTCATAGCCCTCATAATGTCCACAGATAAAAATCAACTCTTTTTCCTGTGCCAATTCTTCTGCATAGGCTTGGTCAAATCGTCGACCCGCTGGGTCTAGCAAGATAACACGAGGATTTTTAGCTTCAATCTTTTCAATCGCATCAAAAATTGGCTGAGCACGAAGCAACATCCCTTGCCCACCACCATAAGGTTCATCATCGACGTGGCGCGCTTTTTCCGCATGTTCACGGAAATTATGATAGTTGATATCCAACAAACCTTTATCACGCGCCTTACCGACAATAGAATGCTCTAGCGGTGCAAACATATCTGGAAAAAGGGTCAGGATATCAATTTTCATCATCCAATCCTTCCATGATTTCTACATCTACGCGATTATTAGCAATATCCACATTGAGGATAACAGGCGGAATGTAGGGGAGAAGTAAATCACGCTTGCCTTTACGTGCAACGACCCAAACATCATTGGCCCCAGGTTGCAATATTTCCTTGATTGTTCCAATCAAAACATCCTTTTCATAGACATCCAAACCAATGATTTCATGATAGTAAAACTCATCATCTTCCAAATCAGTTAGATTTTCTTCAGCAACTTTGAGGGTGAAACCCTTGTATTTTTCTACATCATTGATATGGTAGAGCCCCTTGAACTTGATGATATCAAAGTTCTTTTGTTTCCGGTGATTGGCAACTTCCACTTCCATGACAAATTGATTTTTTTCATTAAAAAGCGACAAAATAGCACCCTTTTTAAAGCGTTCATCCGCAAAATCTGTTACACTCATCACCCGCAGTTCCCCTTGTAAACCTTGGGTATTGACGATTTTTCCTACATTAAAATAATTCATGATTTCTCCAAAAACATATTTTCTCTATTCTAACAGAAAGAGTCTATTTTCTCAACTTGGGATGAATTTAAAAAGCAGCCCGTTTGGGACTGCTTCATTAAGCCAGTTTCTCGCATTAAGGAAAGTCCGTATCTTAGCCCTTTCAGAACTAATCTACTTTTCATCAATAACAAGACGAACTTTTTTATCACTTGTTGGAACAGAATAGACAATCGTTCTAATCGCAGAAATTGTACGACCTTTTCTTCCGATAACACGACCGATATCAGTCTGGTCCAGATCCAAATGGTATTCTAAAAACTCAGGTGTATCAACGATTTTAATCGTCAAGCTATCCGGTTGTGAAATCAAAGGTTTCACAATTGCAATAATAAGATTTTCAATCATGTCCATCAGTGTGCTCGCTTACTTCTTATTTTGAGAATTTTTGTTCGTGGAATTTAGCCATCACGCCAGCTTTTGAAAGGATGTTACGAACTGTATCTGAAGGTTGTGCACCTTTCGCCAACCAGTCAAGAACGCGGTCTTCTTTAACAGTGATTTGGTTTTCAGCAACCAATGGGTTGTAAGTACCAACTGTTTCGATGAAGCGGCCATCACGTGGTGCACGTGAATCAGCTACGTTAATACGGTAGAAAGGTTTCTTTTTAGAACCCATACGAGTCAAACGGATTTTTACTGCCATTTTGAGTATATCTCTTTTCTTATTAATTTTATGTTTGAGTCTCTCAACTCACTTTAACTATTATAACACAAAAAGATAGGGTGTCAAGAAAAAAACTTGACAGAGATAAAATTATTCATTTAGGATGATTTCGCCAAAATGAAATTTCTGATAGGGCCTGATCTTCCTAGTAAATCCAAAGTCTTCAAAGACTGTATCTCGGAAGTGTGCCTTGAGAATGATTTTTCGTCTGGCCACGCGTTTGCATTCTTTGAGAAATGCTTCTGTGAATTTTTCATAATTTGCCAGCGGTTTGAGACCTGATAGGTTTTCGGATTCAGTGATAACTTCTGAAAACATGGGATCACAATAAATGATATCAAAGGTATTGTCAACTTGCATTTTCAGATATTCCAGCGAATCAGTACAGACCGTTTTGATATTTCTCATCGCTTGGTTAATACCAGCATTTCCAGTATCAAAGTCTTGTAACCCACGCGCCACGATACAATGGAGGATAGGTTGGCTTTCTAAGGCTGTAACAGCATGGCCAGCATAAGAGAGCACAAGGGCGTCACTAGCCAGTCCCATGGTGGTATCAAGGACTGACAATTTTTCTGGTCCCACTAACTCAATCAAGGGATCGCGTGGTGCCTTGATCCGCAACATAGCTGTATCTGGATGAAAGGAAAGGGATTGACCATTCCTATATTGTAAGGTCAGACCTTCTTTAGTTACCAGAAGAACATGTCCATATAGTTCTTGCAACTTGGCCAGAGAACGCTTGTTTCGGACTATATATTCCATCCGCAACTCATGAGCCACTTTTTTTGCTTGATTTTCCAGATCTTCTGTCATTCTGGAACTCGTTGTAATGATCATAGGAGTATTATAGCATAGATTAACAAGTTCGTAGGTCGTTCATTCAACTAAACTTCCCCAAGCTCTTTAAAATCTACTTCACCTTTAGAACTTTTAATCGTTTAACCACATAGAAAAATAGCCCAGCTAATCAGGCTGAACTATTTAATTCCAATTAAGGTTGACTATACCATGCAATACCTTCATATTGCCACCCTCTTGTCTGAAGTATATTTTTTTCGTTTTCATCATGTGTGTAGAGGTGTTTTTTTATATTAGGATTATAAAGTCTATAAATGGCTATCTCACCGTAAGAACGATATGCCACGCCTTCTTGATTCCAACCACGTGTACCTAATATGTTATATTCATTGGCATCTCGAGTGTAGAGATGAACTTTTAAGCCTGGATTGTACATCCGATAAACAGGCTCTCCTTTATCCGTTTCAGTTGACCAAGCAATTCCCTCGCCATTCCAACCACGTCCTTGTAAGACGTTATATTCATTAGTATCCGTTGTGTAGAGATGAACCTGCAAGTCAGGATAATAAAGTCGGTAAACAAAGAGTCTACCCGTTGGAACGTAAGAGATATCAACCCATTGCATGTGAGTGTAATAACCTGCCGGCGGATCCTGATAGCGAACTTGAAGAGGAAGGTTTACATTCTCTCCACCAATCACAAATTGATCCTTATAGAAGGTTGCATTGTTATAGGTATACCCTTGAATGACTGGCGGATTTATCGTGTAAGACCCCGCATCCTTAGTCAAGACAATCTCCTGATTCTCCGCAATCACTCCAACTCCAGGACTCGAAAAAGTCACATAGAGAAGCGAGGTTTGAGCAGATTCTTCTCTGCCCCCTTCTCTTGCTAAAACCTTTTCAGCAAAGAAAGGAATTATTAATATGATAGTTAGTAAAGTAAGAATATATTTTTTCATTAACGCTCCTATTCCAATTCGTCATCGATTCGAAGACTGCTCACAAGTACTACAACAAGAAGAGTAGAATTTACAATTCAAGTTATCATAAAATATTATTTAGTTCATTATACCATAAAACGTTTTCATAAAATAGCCTTTTTAAAGAATATAGAAAAGCCAGATTATTCATCCATCTATATTCATATAGGATTCTATAGTCGAATGAATTAGCTTTAGGACTAGGAACTGAGGTGCAGGCAGTACTGGAGTACGGCAAGCCGATAGTGAAAACGTATTGAAGTTAATTCAAAAGACTATACATCATTAGGTACTCTTCGTATACTCTTGCTTGGCCAAGTCTGTATACTTGCGAATAAAGTCGCTTTTAGCATCTGTATAGGCATTCCGATTGTGTTGGAATTTTTCACCAAGGTTCAACTTAAGAGCTTCATAATCCTTAGCAATAGGTGGATGATGAATTAGATAGTCTCTAAAATAGACTTCATCCCTATCGCCAACTAACCGCACATGCAGGTGGAAGACTTTTTCAGCAAAACCTTCTTGCGTATATCCTTTGTTTAAACCGATACGGTCATGCTCTTTGTACATTGCAAACCAACCGTGTTGAAGCAAAATAGATTGACAATCGTCCAAATCTTCCCTGGTCTCAACCTCTAGCAAAATATCGACAATATTCTTAGCCCAAATAGCTGGAATAGCTGTGCTGCCAACATGGGAAATGTCCTTGCATCTCTTCTCTCCAAGTAGGCTGAGCAAGCTCGATCTTTCTTCTTGAAACCAAGTTGCCCATTCTGCCCTAGGAGCAACAAGAAAAATAGGAAAGAGCTGCCAGCGTTCTTCCAGTGTCATTTCCTCCAGTTTTTTTGTCATGCACTCACTTCCTCTTCTTAGGTGCTGGTAATTCATCATACATCCTATCAAACAAACCACATAGATAGTCTCGATTATCGACATCATCGACCAAAAGCATTTCTTTTGCACCCGGATAAGGCAATTCATAATCTGCATTTGGCATGTATTCAAGAGCTGATTTGACAGCTTTTACCAACAGTCTATCATCATAGACACCACCGACAACTTTTCCTTTGTAATAGAGGAGATACTCCCCCATCATAGACCGACAGTGGATGTCTTCCAATCCGGACAACTGTTCCAAAATAAAATCTATGTATTCCTTGCTTGATGCCATGATAAGGCCTCCTTAATTGAAATCCTTTTTCAACACCTTCTCATCGATTAACCTCTGGTCAACTTCCGAATCAGCTTTTCAATGAGTAGCAGTCTCATCATATTATAGCACTTTTCTTTTCCTTACTGAAAAAAGTCCGAGACAATCTCGAACTTGATTTACTGTTTCTAAAATTGTTCTATTCAATTAGACAAACTGGGATTTAATTTATTCGATACCAAACTCCTTAGCATATTTTAAAGTACCACAAAGAGGCGGAGTATTATCTTTTAATCTGTATGCCATAAAGTATTCCGTTGGAACATCAAATGGTGGTTTTATTCCAAACTCATTTGCAGATTTGTATCCTATTCTTGAATAATAAATATCACTTCCTAAAACAACCGAATAAGTATATCCTAATGTTCTAGCCAAATTATGCCCCTCCAAAATTAGAGCAGTACCAACTCCCTTATTTTGGAATTTTGGTGAAACAGATAATGGTGCTAGCACAATTAATGATTCTTCATTTACTTTTGCCTTTGTAAACATTATATGCCCAACGATTATTCCATCTATTTCTGCGATCAAAGATAATTCTGGGATGAACGCATCACCATTTCTCAAATCATTTACCAAATTATGCTCATTACCATCACTATGTTCAGCACTTTCGAAAGCGGATTTCACAATTGTATATACCATTTCATAGTCCGCTGGAACTTCTTTTCTTATTTGCATGCAACAAACACCTCAATCAAATTCTAATTTGTTTTACTCGATAGTTATGATATAATACCATATTTTTACTTAGTTTTACAACCCTACCTTTCATATGAACGATGGCCAACTCTTTCCTGTATATTATTTTCTTCCAAATATTTGTTTGTTAGAAAAGCTGTAAATATACTCAATAGCAAACTAATTAGAAAAAGGTTTATTATCCATCTCATTTATTTTTTACCATCCTAGGAAAAAGGCGTCAATATATAGCTAATTCAATAACTTTCTTATATCTCACGAAACCTCCTTTTCTCTTTTTTCTATAAATTTTAAAATATAGATATAGAGAAAATGGAAAAATAAATGGAAACTAGAAGCCTTGTCAGCCACCAGCTTATACTGGATGAATTTCAAAATCTGAATGTTTCTCTGTAGACAAGTTCAATCCGTAAAATATTTGAATGGCATTAACTAGCAACAAAGGACAGTCTAGAATATCAGATTTTGATTTTAAATGAGTATTAGCTGGTGGTTTTTTTCATTTCTCTCTAGGAGAAAAATGAAAAAAGTCCGAGACAATCTCGAACTTGAAGTTTGTTTAGATAGCCTGTGTTGTAAAACTACGGCTTTCTAGGACACGAAGCATGGCATCCGCTGTATCTAGGGCTGTAAAAAGAGGTACACCTTGTTCAGTCGCTGAGCTACGGATGGCTGTTCCAACCTTGTCATAGGTCCGCTTGGTACCCACAGTATTGATAATGGCTTGTACCTTCTTGGCACGAACCAAAGCAGGAATATTATTCTCTGGATCCAGACCAAGTTTGTCAACAAGAACCGGTGCCAAACCATTCTCAGCAAAATATTTGGCTGTTCCTTCTGTTGCAAGGATACCGTAACCAATAGTTGTGAAGCGTTTAGCCAGAGCCAGTGCCTCCTCCTTCGTATCATCTGCAATAGTGAAGACTACATTTCCAAATTCTGGTAGATGGAAGTAAGAAGCCTCAAAAGCCTTATAGAGTGCTTTTTCTAAGGTCAAATCAGACCCCATGACCTCACCGGTTGACTTCATTTCAGGCCCTAAAAGACTGTCTACTTTGGCTAGTTTTGTAAAGGAGAAGACCGGCGCTTTGACATGAACCTGTGGACTTTCAGGATAGAGGCCATCTGAATAGCCCAACTCCTCTAAACCTTGTCCCAAAATCAACTTGGTCGCCACTTGTGCCATTGGAATATCGGTTACTTTTGATAAAAATGGTACTGTCCGACTGGCGCGTGGATTGACCTCAATCACATAGACCGTCTCATCCTTAATAACAAATTGGATATTCATCATTCCGATACAGTTGAGACCAATTGCTAAGCGTTTGGTGTAGTCTGCAATGGTATCTTGAAGGTCTTTGGAGAGAGTCTGAGGCGGATAAACGGCCATAGAATCCCCTGAGTGGACCCCCGCCCGCTCGATATGTTCCATAATCCCTGGAATCAAGACAGATTTTCCATCTGAGATGGCATCCACTTCACATTCACGTCCGACAATGTAAGAGTCTACCAAGACAGGATGCTCTGGACTGGCCTTGACAGCTGTTCGCATATAGGAACGAAGGTCTTCTTCGTTTTCCACGATTTCCATGGCCCGACCACCCAGTACATAAGAGGGACGAACAAGGACTGGAAAGCCAATAGCACGAGCTGCATCAACTGCTTCTTCCTCATTGGTTGCCGTCTGACCAGGCGGTTGCGGTATACCCAAATCTTTGAGAGCTTTTTCAAAAAGATCGCGATCCTCAGCCCGATCCAAGTCAGCAACCTGTGTCCCAAGAATCCTTACACCTGCATTGAATAAACTTTCTGCCAAGTTGATAGCCGTCTGTCCACCAAACTGCACGACCACTCCTTTTGGCTGCTCCAAATTGATGACATTCATAACATCTTCAAAGGTCAATGGTTCAAAGTAAAGTTTATCCGATACAGAAAAGTCAGTGGATACTGTTTCCGGATTGGAGTTCATGATGATGGCTTCATAACCAGCAGTCTGAATGGCTTTGACCGAGTGAACAGTCGCATAGTCAAACTCCACACCTTGTCCGATACGAATTGGACCAGAACCTAGTACAATAACCGATTCTTTGTCTGTTTTAATAGACTCATTTTCCCACTCGTAGGTCGAATAGAAATAAGGGGTTGAAGACTCAAACTCCGCTGCACAGGTATCGACCATCTTATAAACTGGAATGATTTTATTTTCTGTACGGAGTTTTCTGATATCAGCGCTTGTCTGATTCCAGAGTTCGGCAATCTTACGATCCGCAAAACCATTTCGCTTGGCTTCTTTTAGAATAGCAAGATTTCCTGGGTTGACTTTCAGTTCTTCTTCGATTTCGAAAATATGAAGCAATTTGTCCAAGAAAAAGAGGTCAATTTTCGTTAAGTCCGCAATTTCTTCGATGGTAAAACCACGACGGATGGCTTCAGATACATAGAACAGTCGGTCATCTTGTGCCTTGACGATTTTCTCAATCAGTTGGTCATCCGTTTTTTCTGTGAGTTCAGTCATTTCATTGTGATAAACACCAATTTCTAGGGAACGACAAGCCTTGAGAAGAGACTCTTCAATGTTGCGACCGATAGCCATGACCTCCCCAGTTGCCTTCATCTGGGTACCGAGACGACGCTCCCCATGCTCAAATTTATCAAAGGGGAAGCGTGGAATCTTAGCCACCACATAGTCCAGAGCTGGTTCAAACATGGCATAGCTGGTGCCTGTTACTGGATTAATCATTTCATCCAAGGTCAAACCTACTGCGATTTTAGCAGCTAGTTTAGCAATTGGATAGCCAGTAGCTTTTGAAGCTAGGGCTGATGAACGAGAAACACGTGGGTTGACTTCAATGACATAGTATTTGAAACTATGCGGATCTAGAGCCAGCTGTACATTACAGCCCCCTTCGATTTTCAAAGCACGGATAATACTGAGACTGGCATCACGAAGCATCTGGTTTTCGATATCAGAAAGGGTCTGTGTCGGTGCAAAGACGATAGAATCTCCTGTATGAATCCCAACAGGATCAAAGTTTTCCATGTTACAGACAACCAAGGCATTGTCTGCTGCATCCCGCATGACTTCATATTCGATTTCCTTGAAACCAGCGATAGAGCGTTCAATCAAACATTGAGTAACAGGGGACAACTTGAGACCATTTTTGGCTATTTCACGTAATTCTTCTTCATTGGCACACATGCCACCACCTGTCCCACCAAGAGTAAAGGCTGGACGGACAATGAGTGGGTAGCCAATGGTATTGGCAAAAGCAACTGCTTGGTCAACCGTTGTCACAATTTCAGATTCTGGGATAGGTTGCTTCAAGTCCTCCATGAGCTTTTTAAAGAGATCGCGGTCTTCAGCCTGATCAATTGCAGACAGTTTCGTCCCAAGAAGTTCCACTCCAAGCTCTTCTAAAATACCAGTTTTAGATAATTCCATAGCCATATTAAGCCCCGTTTGTCCACCGAGAGTGGGTAAAAGCGCATCGGGACGTTCTTTACGTAAAATACGGCTGACAAATTCAATCGTAATCGGTTCGATATAAACCTTATCCGCAATTTCCTTATCTGTCATGATGGTGGCAGGATTTGAATTAACAAGGACAACACTGTATCCTTCTTCTTTTAAAGCCAGACAAGCCTGCGTCCCAGCATAATCAAACTCTGCAGCTTGACCAATAATAATGGGACCCGACCCAATCACCATGATTTTAGTAATATCTCTACGTTTAGGCATAATTTATGATACAAAGGGACATTTCGCTTGCGAAATTTTTTGTAAAAAATAGAAAAATCAAGGAAGGCATCTAGCGCCTAGGAAATTTTATCTTTTTTCTAGAAAATTAGTCCCGTGTTCAAATGAGCGAGTTAGCTCATTTGAATTCTGTATCCTCTCCTTTCTTTCATTTGCCGACTCTCAGGACGGCATTAAATAAGATTTCGACGTGAGAAAACGATTTCAATCACAAATCATTTTCGAGCTAGTGCGGGAAATAACTAGGGCACCATAGTGACTAGCGTAGTTCAAGAAGTGACTTCAATCATCCTTGAACTATTTTCAGCTAACCGTGCACCAGGCAATAACCTTCCATATTATCGACCGCTATGTTCTAACTTAAACGCATCAATCATCTCTAAGAATTCATCAAAAAGATAAGAAGCATCATGTGGACCAGGTGCAGCATCTGGATGAAACTGGACCGAGAAGGCTGGGAAGCGACGGTGACGTACGCCCTCCACTGTCTTGTCATTAATCTCTTCATGCGTAATCATGAGATCCTCTGGGAAGTTTTCTCGTGAAACTGCAAATCCATGATTTTGACTAGTAAAATCAACACGGCCAGTCGCAATCTCACGAACGGCATGATTAAAGCCACGATGACCAAATTTCATTTTAAAGGTTCCTGCACCATTTGCTTTGGCGAACAGTTGGTGTCCCATACAGATACCAAAAATGGGGATTTTCCCTTGAACACCACGAATCATGTCCAAAACTTCCGGTACGTCATCTGGATTTCCTGGACCATTTGACAACATGACCCCATCAGGATTCAGTGTCAAAATTTCCTCGGCCCTTGTATCGTAAGGCACGACAGTAATGTTGCACTCCCTCTTGGACAGTTCCCGTAAAATAGAATGTTTAAGTCCAAAGTCAACTAATACTATATTTTTTCCAATGCCCGGAGCTGGATAGGCCGTTTTAGTGGAAACTTCTTCTATATTATTGGTTGGTAAAACAGTGGCACGGAGTTGGTCTGTCAAATGCTCAACGGTATCTCCAGCATTGGCTATCGTTGCCCGCATCGTCCCATGCTGACGAATAATTTTGGTTAGTGCGCGTGTATCAATCCCGGCAATACCCGGTATTTTTTTTGCTTTTAAAAATTCATCGAGAGTCATCTGACTACGCCAATTACTCGGGCGACGAGCCGCTTCTGCCACAACTACTCCCTTACAAGTTGGGATAATGGACTCGTAATCATCACGATTGATGCCGTAATTTCCCACCAAAGGATAGGTAAAGGTCAATATCTGACCATTATAGGATTGATCCGTAATTGATTCTTGATAGCCTGTCATACCAGTATTAAATACAATCTCACCCGTTACATCGAAGTCTGCTCCAAAGGCTTGTCCCTCAAAAATTGTTCCATCTTCTAGGATTAGTAATCTTCTTGACATAATCTTCCTTTCTCTATCTGTCATTCATTCTTGTCTTAAGGGACAGTATCTACATCATTCTAAGCTTTACCGTTGAGAACAGCTTCTAAAATGGCCATCCGAACAAAAACTCCATTGGTCATTTGACTCACAATACGCGATTTTGGTGCTTCTACCAGATGATCATCTATTTCAACATCTCGGTTAACCGGTGCAGGGTGCATGACAATTGCTTCTTCTTTTAAATGTTGGTAGCGAGCTTCTGTCAAACCAAACTGACGATTGTAATCTTCCTTTGAAAAACTATCATGTCCATCATGACGTTCATGTTGAACACGAAGCAACATGAGAACATCCAGTTCATCAATCACATCATCTAAGTCCACATGTTGCCCATAAATATCAAACTCATCTGAATACCACTGGCTAGGCCCAGTAAAGTAGATTGTAGCTCCCAAACGTTTCAAAATTTGCATGTTTGATTTGGCAACCCGCGAATGATTGATATCACCTGCAATGGCAATTTTTAGGCCTTCAAATTGACCGAACTCTTGATAAATGGTCATCAAGTCTAGTAGTGATTGGCTAGGGTGCTGCCCCGAACCATCTCCCCCATTTACAATAGATGTTTGAATCGTCGGACTGTCAATCAACTGTTTGTAGTAATCCACTTCTGAATGGCGAATGACACAGATATCCACTCCCAGAGCGCTCATGGTCAAGATGGTATCATAGAGAGTTTCTCCCTTATTAACGGAACTGGTCCTAGCATCGAAGTCAATCATGCCCATACCCAGTCGAAGTTCCGCCATTTCAAAGGATTTGTGGGTCCTAGTCGAATCTTCGAAGAAAAGATTGGAAGCGTAATATGTTCGATCGTGAATAATTTCAACCTCTCCATTTTTGAATTGGATGCCCCGCTTAATCAGACCGAGAACTTCTTCATTAGAGAGTGTTTCCATTGTAACCAGGTGTTTGAGAGAAACTTTACCATTTGTGATTGTCATGATATTACCTATTTAACCTTTTTGATGAGAGATGTTGAAAAATAAATGAATGATTAGTTTGCTTCTAGTAAGAGAACGGTGTCTTGTCCATCAACTTCAGTCATGTGAACAATGATTTCTTCTGAACGACTGGTTGGAATATTTTTACCAACATAATCTGCTCGAATGGGCAATTCTCTGTGACCGCGGTCAACCAATACGGCCAAGCTGACCCGTGAGGGTCTTCCAAGGCTAACCAGATTGTCAATGGCCGCTCGGATAGTTCGACCAGTATATAAGACATCATCTACTAATATCACATCACGACCATTGATATCGGCTATCATCTCAGTCGTATCTTCTTCTACCTTCACATCATCTCGGAATGGTTTGGTATCTAGTTCACCTAAGGGGACATCTATCCCTTCAAGCTGCTTCAACCTCTCCTGTATACGCTTGGCAATAAAGACACCACGGGTCTTGATCCCAGCAAGGACAATATTATCTAGATCCTTATTGCGCTCAATAATCTCATAAGTGATTCGGGTGATGGCCCGTTTCATCGTCATTTCGTCAACTATTTCTTTTGTTTTCATCAAAAGACCTCCAAAAATTTAGGGAAAATTTCCCATATGTTGAACAAGTAAAATTTCTGAGAAAAACTCAGAAAATGTAGAAGCTAGTCTCAACTTTTGTTTAAACTAGTTTAATGTATGTATCGAGGCTCATTTTGCTTTTTAATACTCTTTGAAAATCAACATTAGATGAGTTAAAGTTCCCTGTCCACCACTAGGTACACCTGCATCGATTTGCCTCATCTTTTGATTTTCTTTGAGTATAAGCGCCCTTGGCCAAGATACACAGAAAAAAACCTCCTTACCAAGGAGGTTTCAGAAAATCTAGGTACAACAAAAAAGTCGCCCCATCTCTACATGATACTCCTTGCTTGCCTCACAGGACAATTCTTAAAGGATTATTAATTTCTTACAGTATAACAAAAAATAAAGGGAGTGACAAACAATTTCCTTTATTTTCTAAACTTTTTTCAATTTTATTTTTTTTTGTTCGGATTTTATGACTGTTCAGTCTTGATTGGTTTCAGTTGCAAAGACTTTAAAAGATAAAGTATATAGCCTGCAAGGATATATACCAGGAAAATAAGGACTGCATGTGTGGCTACATAGCTCCATCCATATTTATAAACATTTAAGAAATAATAAGCAAAAGGGCTGTCTTTTGCATCTGGAATGGGCCATTTTAAAACCAATCCATTAAAAAGAGCAAAGACCATATAAAGAAGAGGGAGGGCGGTCCATCGAACGGGGTCTAAAAAATGATATTGACGACGACGGTCAACAAAGAGCGTATCAAAAAAGAAGTAAAGCGGTGTAATATAGTGGCACAGGATATTCTCTACTCGCCAAAAATGAGTCGCTAAGGGTGCCAACATAAAATGATAAATCACGAAAGTAATCATGATGGACATGGTGACTGCTGCCTTTATTCGTAAGAAATTTCTTGACTGGAGATCGATATTTTTCAACATGGCCATGAGCATGTAGAGAGTAAATAAACTGACCAAGAGATTGGATAAAGTCGTATAGTACATGAGCATGCCAATTCCATTCTTATAGATTTGAATACCAGTTCCTAGACTGGCAAACAGAAACAGAAGGCAACGTGAATAAAATAAGAGTTTATTGTCTTTCATAACTTCCTTTCTTAAAAAAATAAGACTGGACGCATCCAGCCTCACCATTAAATTTTCTTGACAAATTCAGATTTCAGTTTCATAGCACCGAAGCCATCGATTTTACAGTCGATATTATGGTCGCCTTCGACGATACGAATACCCTTAACGCGAGTTCCTTGCTTCAAATCTTTTGGTGCCCCTTTGACCTTCAAGTCTTTGATTAAAGTTACGGTATCCCCATCTGCTAAGCGATTTCCGTTAGCATCAATGGCTACAGGCCCTTCTTCAACAGTTTCTGCTGGATTCCATTCATAGGCACATTCTGGACAGACCAGCATAAGGCCATCCTCATAAACATATTCTGATTGACATTTTGGGCAATTTGGTAAAGTTTCCATTCTTTCTCCTTTATTCTCCTCATTTTTTTGCTCTATCATGTAACGATTTTTTTAGGCATCATTTTGTGGCTGACTTTGTTTGCGTAATTTTTCCAAGGTTTCAAGGAAAATAGCGGGTGGCTCAGCCGTAAAAGTAACCATTTCTCCTGTTTGTGGATGACTAAATCCAAGAGTTTGTGCATGCAAAAATTGACCATGGCCTTTGAGTGTCTTTTTAGGGCCGTAAGCAGGATCACCAGCAACTGGGTGCCCGATATAAGCCATGTGGACACGAATTTGGTGCGTCCGACCTGTCTCCAAGGTTAGCTCAACCAAGCTATATTCGCCAAAACGCTCTAAGACATGGAAGCGAGTCAGAGCTGGTTTTCCTTTTCCTGTAACAGCTTGTTTCTTACGGTCTTTTTCAGAACGACCAATTGGCGCTTCAATGACACCACGATCTTTTGGCAAATTACCATGCACAATGGCCAGGTATTTGCGAAGAGATTTTTTTTCTTTGAGCTCCTCAGCCAATGTGCTATGCGCCTGATCATTCTTAGCAATCATCAAAAGGCCAGATGTATCCTTATCAATGCGATGGACAATCCCAGGGCGCAGGATGCCATTGATACCCGACAAGTCTTTGATATGATACAAGAGTGCATTGACAAGGGTGCCGGAAGTATGTCCAGCTGAGGGGTGAACTACCATCCCTTGAACTTTATTCACAACCGCCACATCAGCATCCTCATAGACAATATCTAAAGGAATATTTTCAGCAACATATTCGACTTCTTCTACTTGTGGAAGTTGGTAACTGATAACATCTCCAGCTTGGACAGCATATTTGGCTTTTTTCAGCTCACCATTAACCAAAACTTGACCTTCTTTGATTTGTTCATTGGCAAGAGAGCGTGACAATTCTGTCAAGTCCGCTAAGGCTTTATCTAATCGGATACCGCCATTTTTAATTTTTAACTCCATGATCCTCTTCTTTCATGATACAAATAAACAAAATCAATACTCCAATGGTTAAATAAGAATCCGCCACATTAAAAATTGGAAAATTAATAAAGTCCAGATGAAACATATCCACCACATATCCAAGACGAATACGATCGATAAAATTTCCCAAACCACCTGCAATAATCAAAGAGAGGCTGGAAAGCAACCAGATACTAGCATTGATATGTTTGATCAAGTACCAAATAGCCCCTGACATGATGACGATGGTAATAATCGTAAAAAAGGCTTGCTGATTTTGCAAAAGCGACCAAGCTGCCCCATAATTTCGTAGATAAGCCAAGCTCATCACATTGGGAATAAATTCCCGTAGAGTGTCCAAAGCAATATTTTCTACTGTCCACCACTTGACCAATTGATCAAGGACAATCAGGAGAATTATTACTAGTGGAAGTCCGTATTTTCTCATTCTTATACCTTTTTCTTATCAAAGTATGTTTGCATCATACTAATAAAATCTTTTGCACATTGACTCAAATCAGTATCTTCACGCTTGACATAGACCATACGATTCCCTTTTTCTTCCTTAAGCGGAATCACCGTGATCCCATGCACACTTTCGCTATCCAAGAAACCAGAACCAGTCGCATACGCATCCGTCCTCTCCAAAATGCCATTTAAGGTTGCCCGATCTGTCACATCAAAGGTCACAGAAGAATCAGAAGTATCAAAGAAATTCTCTGAATAATAGAGGTACTCTTCTTTTTCTTGGGTAAAACGAACAGTTGGCAGACCAACTAAATCTTCCATCTCAATTTCCGTTTGCTTTGCCAAAGGATGACCTTTGCGAATGTAGAGATGAGTTTGAAACTCGATCAACTCAAAAACTTCCAAATGGAGCTTGTGCAGTTTCTGCATAATCCCTTTGGTATTGCGATGATTGAGGTAAATGACTCCCAATTCGCTATACCCCTGTGCCACTTCATCTAAAATTTGAACCGTTGTCGATTCAAAAATGCGAAAATTAGCATACTCCGGATGAGTTGCTGAAAATTCCGTTATCAGTGGGGGCAAAAAATCATAGTGCTGACTAGAAATGGAAAACTCAACACGCTCTTCTTCTGCTTGCAAATATAAATTCTCAAAACTATCAAAGCCCTTGACTAAATTCTGAGCTTTCTCATAAAATTCCATACCACGACGCGTTAAAAAAGCACCTGAACTGGTTCGGTTAAAAATCTTAAACCCCAATTCCTTTTCAAGATCTCGAACAGAGATAGAGAGACTCGGTTGGGAAACAAACATTTTTTCAGCAGCTTCGCGAAAGGTACCACTATTTGCGATAGCTACAACATACCGCAATTGTTGAATATTCATAGATTACTTCCTTTTTTTGCTCTTTACATTATACCACAGAAAGTGACATAAAAGCAGAAATAGGAACGAACAAGCTTCTACATAAACTCGTCCATTCCTATTATAGGTTCTAATTAATCTTCAACCTTATCAATAAACCCTTGTTTATCTAACCATCTTTCTAAGAAATACTGACTGATGCTATTGGTCTCTAGACTTTCCTTAGCTAAAATTGGTGCAAACCATTCTGCCATAGGACCATAGTCATCATTGATCAAAGCTGTAGAATCTTTGATACGACAAACAAAGTTCATCAATAACATCTGTTCTTCTGCCACAACAAGGCTAGAATTGAACTGGATAGAAACCACTTCTAGATTAGTCATACCTTGCAAACTTTCAGCAATCGTTTCCTCTATATTTCTTCCTGATTCTACCATTACTGAAAACAAAGTATTCAAACCAGCATAGCCTTGCTCAAAAAGAAGTATGTTTCTTTCGTTTTCATCATATACGATGGCAGATAAAATCACACCATATTGTGGCAGATGATTTCCTCCACAACAATGAGAGTCATGTCCCTCCTCCTTATGCCGATCTTTTTGACAATTACCACAACAAGACATTTATTTAATCTCCTCTAGTTCTTTTTCTCTATTTTACCATATAACGGGAGATTCTATCTTCCTAAATCAACAATTGGCAAATTCATTCAACCCAAAGTCGATTTAAAACTAAAAATAAATAGTTAAGCTTAGCAAATATTCTCTGAAATATAGTGGGTATCAAAACAAAAAAACAGGCCTTCCGAAAACTCGGAAAGTCTGTTTTATAAGGTTTTTTTACCTTACTTTGCGATTGGGTAAACAGAAACTTGTTTTTTATCGCGACCTTTACGTTCGAAGCGTACAACGCCTTCAACTTTAGCGTAAAGAGTATCATCTCCACCACGACCTACGTTAGTTCCTGGGTAGATTTTAGTACCACGTTGGCGGTAAAGAATAGAACCACCTGATACAGTTTGGCCATCAGCAGCTTTAGCACCAAGGCGTTTCGCTTGTGAATCACGACCGTTTGACGTTGAACCTCCACCTTTTTTGTGGGCGAAGAGGTTTAATTGAGTAAGATTCAAGTTTAACATAATGTTATTCCTCCAAATTTAAGTGTTGACAGTTGTTAGGCTAAACGCTGATTAAGCGTTGATAGCTGAAATAACAACTTTTGTATAAGGTTGACGGTGACCTTGTTTACGGTGAGAACCTTTTTTAGGTTTGTATTTGTATGATACAACTTTCTTTTGTTTGCCTTGTTTTTCAACAGTACCAACAACAGTAGTTCCCTCAACAAGTGGAGTTCCGACAACAGTTTTGTCGCCACCAACAAGAACAACTTCGTTAAAAGTAACTTCTTGTCCTGCTTCTACATCCAATTTTTCAACGTAGATAGCTTGACCAGCTTCAACTTTTACTTGCTTACCGCCAGTTTTAATGATTGCATATGTGCTCATTATGCACCTCCTATGATAATGTGGGTTTCCCCATTTTTTGTGAAGACTCGCCTAGCATCGTGAGCTCAAAGCTGCTTAAAACGATGGTCGTGCGGTTGCACAGGTGTGCATAGTCAACATTACTATATTATCACTCTTGTAAATTTTTTTCAAGAATAAACTATCAATTTTCTTTAATTTTTTGCTTTTAAGAGACGAATTTTCATCCCTGACCATTCAATATACTTGCCAAGTTTTTCAAATTCTTGAATCCGATCTTCATTCTTATTCGTAAGAACTTGATAGACTTCTTCATTTTCAAAATAAAGGTAATCTGTTAAAGTATAGCCATTTTTTTCATAAAATGCCAATCGTTTTAAGCGTAACTTATAGTTTTCGGCATTTTTGTCTAATGGTTCTATCACTAAGAAAATGGGTCTATCCTTGGCTTGCTTTGCCACTGCTTTCAGAATTTTTCCACCATATCCTCTTGAATGAGCATTGCTTGGAACAGCTAAAAAGAGTAGGTAGTAGACATGCTTTGATTTTAAGGAGTAGGAAAAACCGGCAAAGGTTCCCTTATCAAAATAAGCTAAAAAATCAGAACGACCAAAGAATGCCATGATCAGCATCCAAGTCCATGAAATCCTCTCTACTGCTGGAAACGAGTCTTCATATAGTTTCTTAACTTTTTTATAGTGGGGAGATAGGATGGATATTTTCTGAATTTTCATATTTACTACTTATTCTCTTTCATTAATCTTCTTTCTAATTCTAATCGTTGTACTTTCATAGTTGCCGTACGCGGAATCTCCTCGTAATCCATGATGATCGGCGCATTGAGATAGGGAAGATTAGAAACAGCGTCCCACCAAGCTTCCATATCCATTTGACAATCTAATTTTGTCGCAACAAAGGGTTGTGGTTTGCCTTGAGGATCCCGGACCAATACCACTTCTGCCAAGAAAGTCAGCTGATCCAACAGCATATCTTCTAAGGCCAGATTGCTTTGGATGGTTTCAATCAAATCAACCTGACGATCTTTTAAATAGAGGTGACCTTCTTCATCTATGCAACCATAATCACCTGAATCCCACCACTCACCATAGACATTTTCTTGAAAACGTTGGTCTTCCTTAAAGTATGTCAAAGCCCGACCTTTTGAATGGAGATGGATATGTCCATCTTGACCAACAGCTAGAGGATTGCCTTTTTCATCAGCAATGCGGGCCTTGGTCAAATCTCTAAAATCGACCCCCATATCACGTGCATTGGAGTTTGGAAGGCTCTTTCTGGTATGCGCTTTTAAAATCATCGGTCCACATTCACTCTGACCATAGATCTGCAAGAAAATGGCATTTTCGTTCTCAGAAGCTTCAAGAAAAGCTAGCATAGTAGCATTATTGATGGCATCAAAAGTTGAATGGTAATAATTGGTTTTAGCAAAAACAGCAGGATTTTTTCTAGCCAAGTCAGACCACTGTACAAAATGATTTGGATGCGTTTCAACTGCTTGAGGTTGGTGACGCAAGAACATTTTTTCAACCACTTCTGTCTTAGCAGTAGATAGGGGAATGAAAGGGAAGCCCAAAAGCATGAGGGAAGAAATACCAATGTTAAAGCGGGAATGAACTGGTGAGATATGGAAGCCAACTATTCTTCTCTCAGGCATATAATGAAAGATTTCTTTTTGATACTTGGTTCTCCACCCCATGGTCTGGGCAGAATGACAAATCAACTTCGGAATACCAGTCGTACCGGATGTATGTGTAATATAGGCAATTTGATCTTCCGGAAGGGATGTAGATTCCACAAAATCGGACGGAGCAGCCAGCAATTTCGAAACTTCAATTTTATGATTTTCATCAATGGTATCAACTGCATCGACAACTGCTTTTGTAGCCTCATCATAGATAATAAAGGGATTTTCCAAACGCTCAGCAAAGACTCTGATGACTTCCGAAGGAAAATGAAAGGATACCATGACAGGAACTGCGCCCAAAAAGGTAGCCGCTACAGCTAACATATAGGTATCAAAGGCCTGACTTTTAAAGATGATAACCTTATCTCCTTTTGCAAGTCCAAGAGAAGCCAACTGCCCAGCTCGCTTGACGATGGCCTCATGACTAGCTTGATAGGTTGTTTCTGTTCCTAATTCTGGAAAGGCCAGCAATTCTTTATCAAAAATAATCTGGCAATCTGGAAATCGTTCAGAAGCTTCTTTGTAGTTTTGGTAGAGATTGAGAGTACGATAGGGAAACAATTCTGTCATGATAAAAACTCCTTTATGATAGCAAATGAGGTGAATCTGAGCTAATATACTAACGATTAGAGTAAGTCCTCAATCAAGCTATCAACTTGATCTAAAACCTCTTCTTTCGGTGTGATGGTGGTCAACATGATACCGGCTACTGCACGTTCAACCAAACCTTCTACATCCAATCGGGCTTCATATTGCTCTACATTTTTAATTTTTGGATTGGTCTTTGGACGGTCTGGAGCAAAAATCGTACAACAATCTTCAAAAGGTTGGATTGAAATCTCGAAGGTATCGATCTTCTCAGCAATATCGATGATTTCCAGTTTATCCATAGTCACAACTGGACGAATAACTGGTGTATGGGTAACCGCATTGATAGCCTGCATGGATTCCAAAGTTTGACTAGCAACCTGACCGAGACTTTCACCATTGATAATGATCAAAGCATTGCGAACTTCTCTGATACGATCTGTAATGCGCATCATAAAACGCCGCGTCAAGGTCATAAGGTAGGCTTCAGGTGTCTTATTTTTAATCTCTTCTTGAATCTCTGTAAAGGGAACTTCAATAAAAGTAATGTTTCCTCCAAAAGCCGTCAGTTTACGGGTCAAATCCTGAGCTTTTTTAAGGGAACCTGGACTAGTGTAAGGAGGGCTAGCAAAGTGTACGGCTTCAATATCCACACCACGTTTGAGAGCCAAATAGCCTGCTACAGGTGAATCAATTCCACCAGAGAGCATGAGCATCCCTTTTCCTGCGGTACCCACTGGCAGACCGCCAGCACCCCGAATTTCTTCATGGGAAATATAGGCAGCATCTGTACGGATTTCCACACGCAATGCAATGTCTGGTTTTTTCATTTGAACTCGAACAGTTGGAATCACATCAAAAACAGCGTCTCCCAAAGTCTGATTGAGGTCACGACTATCCAGTTCAAAACTATGATCACTCCGTCTAGCAGCTATCTTAAAGGTCATGCCATCCTGATAGATATTTTTCATAATCAACTGGACTGCTTCTTTCAAAGCAGGAACAGACTTGTCAATTTTATAAGAGGGAGCAAAATTTTGAATACCAAAAACTTTCTTTAGGGACTCGGCAACAGCTTGGTAGTCAGCGCCATTCAAGTATACATGCCCACGGTCACGATCGAAGTAAGTTGTAATTTGGGGATAAATAGACAGAGCCTCTTGCACATTTCTTCGTAGTTTATTAATAAACTGCCAGCGATTTTTTCCCTTGGTAGACAATTCGCCATAGCGAATCATAATTTCTGAATAGTTCAATTTTCTTCTCTTCTTTCTTTACTATCAACTCATGAAGCTGATTCCATAACCTCTTCATAAACTGTATTCTTCTAATGCATCCTGCCTAATTTCATCTCGGTTTAAATCAATCAATCTTTTGACAAGTTGATACATCTTCGTATTATCAATTTCAGATTTCAAGATTAAGTCAGTAAACTCAATTGACTCTGACGAATCCAAAGTTTTTTTCTCACCGTTTGATAGATGACAACAGCCATGGCCATCAAATGATATACGAATTAAATATATTTTTCCTTGCTCATCTTTACCGAAATCCATGAATACGCAGCCATCGAGATAGCTTAAATAATAATCTGCTTTTCTAGAAACAGGCAAATTAGTAGCATAAAAACCGAATTCACAATCCTCGTATTCACCTTCATACTCTAACTTCAAACTATCCAATAGATTTCTATTCAAATCTTCCCAAGATTCAGTCATGATTATCTCACCTTCTGTGTTTGAGCGTAGACCTGTTTAAAAATAGTCAAAAATTGCTCAACTTCACTCATATCATTCTCTTCATCTAGACTAATGCGAACTGCAGTCTGAGCTATTTTCTGAGAAACCCCCATAGCAATAAGGGTTCCTGCAGCCTTACCAGCTTTTGAGGAGCAGGCCGATGTCGTTGAAATGTAAATTTGGTGTTTTTCAAAGGCATGAACCGTCACTTCTCCCCTAATATTTTTAATTCCAAAAGTCAAAATATTGGGTAAGAAGTTACTCTTTTGAGAAAAAATGACAACATCAGAATATTGACTTAATTCATCAGCAATAACCTGCTTCATAGCAAGAAGACGACTTTGACCAGCTTCGAACTGATTCAAAGCCAAGCGGAGGGCTTTTGCAGTGGCAGCAATTCCAGCCACATTCTCTGTTGTTGAGCGTTTATCTGATTCCTGACCACCACCTGTCAAGAGAGGACTGATTTTCTTGCCTTCTTTAGCATAGATAAAACCGACCCCTCGAACAGAATGAAACTTATGACCCGAAAAAGTCGCAAAGTCGACACGATCCGTCAAAAAGTCTGATAAGGGCATTTTACCAATGGCTTGAACTGCATCAACATGTAAGCTAATCGTTGGCTTATCCGCTAGCAAATCAGAGATAGCCTTGATTGGTTGTATTGATCCAATCTCATTGTTGGCAGCCATAACAGAAATCAAGATGGTATCTGGACGAATCAGTTCCGCCATTTTCGCTAGATCTAAAAAACCTTCTTTGGTGACTGGTGCTAAATCAATCTCAAACCCTTGAGTTTTTAACCAAAGTGCGGATTCCTTAACAGCTGGATGTTCAATAGAAGAGACGATGATGTGTTTGCCCAGACGAGCTCGTTCAAAGGCAAGGCCCTTGATGACCCAGTTATCGCCTTCTGTTCCACCAGATGTAAAAAAGATTTCCGATGATTTTTTTCCTAACAAATCAGCAATCTGCTTTCTAGATGCTTCTAAAACACGGCTCGCTTGACTGCCCAAATTGTGTAAACTAGAGGGATTTCCCCAAATCTTTGTTGCAACTTCTGTATAGGTTTTTAAAACGTCAGGATAAACCTGAGTTGTCGCTGCATTATCAAAATATATCATTTTTTCTTCCTAATTATCTGCAATAGCCCTATTTTATCACTTTTTACACCTGAATTCCAATACTTTAAGAACATTCTTACAAAAGCAAAAAGCAGGCAAACCTGCTCTTACAATAGCTGCCTCAAGGCATCCAAATCTTCTTGACTAGTTGACCAGGAAGTCGCTAAGCGAATAACAGTGTGATCCTGATCAAATTTTTCCCAAAAACTGTAAACCAAACCAGCTTGGGCCAATCGTTCTAGTTGACGATTCTCCAGCACGATAAACTGTTGATTGGTCGGAGATTCCAAGAAAAAGCGATAACCTTTCTCTTTTAATATATCTTTTAATTGAGTGGCCATCCCAATAGCTTTCTTTCCTAAATCAAAATAAAGATTATTTGTAAAGAAACGATCGAACTGAACGCCGACAACACGACCCTTAGCCAAAAGAGCTCCGTGCTGTTTGACGATAGTTACAAAGTTCCTTGGCTGATTTTTCTTAGTAAAAACGACTGCTTCTCCAATCAAAGCGCCCAACTTAGTCCCACCGATATAGAAAACATCCGTCAATCCAGCAATCGTTGGTAAATCCAAATCCGTTTCTGCTGCCAAAGCGTAACCCAAACGGGCCCCATCAAGAAAGAGAGGAATGGAGTACTGATGACAGATTGTTGACAGTTGAGTTAGTTCTTCTTTTGTATAAAGAGTACCATATTCGGTTGGATGAGAAATATAGACCATCCCTGGAAAAACCATATGTTCATGGTTAGCATCCGCAAAGAAAGTTTCAATATAGTTCTTGACTTCTGCAGCTTTTAGTTTGCCTTCATGATGGGGCAAGGTCAATACCTTGTGCCCTGAGTACTCAATGGCACCTGCTTCATGACTAGCAATATGACCAGTTTCTGCGGCAATGACACCTTCATAGGATTGAAGAAGGGCATCAATGACCACCTGATTGGTCTGAGTACCACCAGCCAAGAAAGTGACTTGAGCATGGGGACAAGCTGTTGCCTGACGAATTTTTTCAATAGCGGATTGGGTATAGCGATCACTTCCATAACCTGAAAGTCCCTCTTCGTTTGATACAATTAATGCTTCAATCAGGTCAGGATGCGCTCCTTTGTTATAAGGCTCTATAATTTCTGTAGTGGGTAAGACCACTATGGAGGTTATGGAGCCTTTTTGAGTGTATACAAAAAGTCCCATATGACCTATAATGAAAAGCGACAAAACCATCATTTTAGAAAGACTCATATGGAACAATTTGATTTTATCACAAACTTACTTGGAATAAAAGACCCTAATATCACCATTTCAGATTATGTGGACGCTGGAAACTCATTCAACAGGATAGCCGTAAACTCAGCGATAAACGCTTTTATCGCCCTACTTTTCGGATGCATTTAACCAACAAAGAGATTCTTAAAAAACTACTTTCTTACTCGCAGGAACTTCGAGAACACTATGAACTTTACCAACTATTGCTTTTTCATTTTCAAAAGAAGCAAGCTGAACATTTCTTTGACCTCATTGAGGAGCTGCTTCCCAGCGTAAATCCCATCTTTCAAACTATTTTTAAAACCTTTTTGAAGGATAAGGACAAGATCATTAACGCATTAGAACTCCCCTATTCAAACGCCAAACTAGACGCTACTAACAACCTCATCAAAGTCATTAAGCGTAATGCCTTTGGTTTCCGGAACTTTGACAACTTTAAATTAAGAATTCTCATCGCTTTGAACATCAAAAAGAAGAGAACCAAGTTGGTCCTCTCCAGGTTATGACTTTTCAGCAACCCACTACAGTTGACAAAGAGCCTGTTATAATCATTTTCAAAATGTAACATAGACTCTACTCCTCTAGAATTTGCAAAAAAACAGAAAAGGTTATCACCCCTTCTGTCTTCTTTAATGAACGAATCCGTCCTGAGGGAATCGAACCCCCATCTCAAGAACCGGAATCTTACGTGATATCCATTACACTAAGGACGGATAATTGGTAGCTGAGATAGTGCCAACTACCAATCAATGGGAAAGGCTGGGAGTTAAATCCAGCCCTTCTTTTCTTTTTTAAAGTTCGATATCGCCGAACAAGTCAGCCATAGAGAAACCAGTTTGTGTTTCTGGTAATTCGAAATCACGTTTTGCTTCACGTTTAGGACGACGAGCTGGACGTGATTGACGTTTTTCGCCTTCTTCAGCAGAACCTTCTTCACGAGCTGGACGCTCTTCCAAAGCTTTGATTGAAAGGGATACACGCTCATCAGCTGCATTCACTTCAAGTACTTTAACAGTTACTTCTTGGCCAACAGTCAAAGCATCTTTTGGATTTTCAACACGTTTGTGTGAAATTTGTGAGATGTGAACCAAACCATCAATACCTGGCAATACTTCAACGAAAGCACCGAAATCAGTCAAACGTTTCACTTTGCCTTCGATAACATCGCCAGCAGCAAGTTTTTGTTCAACACCATCCCATGGTCCAGGTTGAGTTGCTTTAAGAGAAAGGGATACACGACCTTCAACTTCGTCGATAGCCAATACTTTCACTTCAACTTCTTCACCTACAGAAACAACTGATTTTGGTGAAACATTGCGTTCATGCGACAATTCAGTCAAATGAACCAAACCATCCACACCACCAAGGTCGATAAAGGCACCGAAGCTAGTAATGCGTGCAACTTTACCAGTTACCACTTCACCAACAGATAATTTACCAAATACTTCTTGACGAGCTGCTGCAGCTGATTCTTCAACAACATCACGACGTGAAAGGATAAAGCGATTTTCAGCTGGATCAACTTCTTTGATCTTAGCATCAAACTCTTGACCTACGAAACGTTCAGTGTTACGAGTAAAACGGCTGTCGATCATTGAAGCTGGGATAAATCCACGAAGCCCTTCAAATTCAACAGAAAGACCACCTTTAACAGCACGAGTAACTTTAACAGTTACTACTTCGCCTTCACGGCCTACAAGTTTGTCCCAAGCTTTGCGTGCTTCCAAACGTTTTTTAGATACAAGATAGGTAACAGTGTCTGTATCCTTACCAACAACTTGACGAAGCACAAGTAATTCAAGCGTTTCGCCAACTTTAACAAGTTCATTGATATCAGCGTTGCGGTCGTTTGTCAACTCACGAAGAGTCAAGACACCCTCAACACCAGTTCCAGCGATCGCTACGTTAGCTTGACCAGCATCCACTGTCAATACTTCTGCAGTTACCACATCACCAGGTGTAACCTCATTTACACTGTTCAACAAATCTTCAAATTCGTTCATTAAAAACCTCCGACAATCAAGTCTCCCGACTTAACATAAAATATATTTTATTTAAGGCACACGCAAGGACAACAATATTTAGCTTCTTTGACGAATTAGAGGGGAACTCTAATACCTTGACTGGGGTAGCTGGATTCGAACCAACGCATGAGGGAGTCAAAGTCCCTTGCCTTACCGCTTGGCTATACCCCATGGTGTTTATTCCAAGATAATTTCAAAATTGAACTCTAGCTAAACGCTAGGTAAAAACGATAAGTTTCCTAGCAAATCAGGATTTGCTGTCAACTTCCTATTTTCACTGTGTGTTTGGACGCCCTTAGTATCTTAGAAATGGAAAGAGAGGGATTCGAACCCCCGAACCCGAAGGAGCGGATTTACAGTCCGCCGCGTTTAGCCTCTTCGCTATCTTTCCGCAACACTAACAGCCACTATTCTATCATAAAATACTGACTAAAACAAGTGTTTTAATGGCTTAAATTGTAATTTTCAATAATATTTCCGACAGCTTTTTCTAAAGTCTTATAAAAACTTTCGGCATTTCCATTTTTTAGAACTGCAAAATTATTTTCAGCCAGTTCTGCGATTTCACCAATCATTTTTTTTCCAATGGAAAGTTGATAACCATCATATTTTTGACCGTTCACTTCAACTTTGCTGTCTTCGATTTGAATTTCAATCTTTTTATCTTTTTTTCTCATAATTTACCTCACTTTACTCATTTTACCTAAAAATGAAAAAGCTTGCAAGTGCAAGCCTCTTCGAACCATTCCCCTTGTTGCCTTTTTCTCATAATTTCGTATATTTTTAAAAAGAATGGAGAGTGAACTTGTCCGCAGAATGGTATTTTTCTAACCTTGACTAGTCATTTCAAAGCTAATCTTGAAAAAAGGGCGCACTTGGCCCTTGTAAGTGGAGGGATTTTTTAAACAACCCAACTCGCCAGATGCGCTTGGTTTCCAGTCTTCAACTTTGCCAGGGCAAAGCCAATTATGACAAGAAAACTCATACTGATAGCTAACCTCATCTTCTTCAGGCCTCGAATGGTATGATTCTCAAAACGAAAATCCCTGTCCAATCTTCCGTTGACCCGCTCCACAGAAGTTCTCTTCTTGTACTGTCGCTTAAATTTCTGACTAGCTCGTCCAACTTTGTTAAAAATAATGGGTTCAAAACTCCTTTTCAAGCGAAAAATCCGATCATCTTGGTATTGTGGGTGAAAGCCATAACGCAGACTATCACAGGATTTATCATAACCTTTATACAATAACTCTATTTCTTCACATTGATCATCTACCCAGAAGACTTGACCTGACTGGTTATAGACAATATCAGTATCTAAATATTGTCGTGTTTCCTCCTCTTTCCATCGATGAGGTGCATCAATAATAGGGAGAATATCCGCATCCTCTAAGAGGTGTTGAAGCGGTTCACCGCTGTAACCGCGATCTGCCATCAGATACTGAGCTCTGTCTAAAACTTTCTCACTTAGGTGACTAATCATCTTCTTAGCGACAGTCTGTTCCCCCTTTGAAGCAGGTGTCACTTCCCAGGTAATCGGGAGTTCGTAATGGGCATCCACGATGAGATGACAGCGAAATCCATAGTAATTTTCTTTTTTCACGTACCCATTTTTACCATGTCTTTCTTTACAAGTGAAATCGGCATCCAGATCAGATCGCTTATCTTTTTTCTTTTTCTGACCATAAGGAGTCGCATAACTTTCAATTAGTTTCCCATCTAAAGCCAGTTCCTTACCAAAATCAGGAAGGAGCTCATAGAGGCCTGAAACTCCTGACTGAACCCAGTACTCAATATCGGGACAGAGTTCTACCAAATCTTGAATAAAACGTGAAAAGGCCGATTTGGAGGGAGCGTGAACCAGTTTCCTTGTTCCGTTCTTTAATTTGACACCGTGCGTTTCAAATCCACATATTTGTCGAAGCTGACTATTCATATTCAGATGCCGTATCAATTGTTGGTCGGTTTCCAGCTGTAAAATAAATTTAGACACGTAGGCGATGAAGTAAGATTGAACACTGTAATCTCGACGTCCATGACGACGTCTTTCTTCCAGACACTGGAAGAGGTTGGTTTCTGGCAAACCATCCAGAACAGTCAAAATTTTTTCTAGATCGCCCATTTCATGGTCCTCAAAGAGGTTGAGTTGTGTTATAATTTTCATGTGAGACCTCGCTAATAGCTATAGTTTGCACTACTATTATAACGCTTTGACGTTGAATGATGGCTCACAAAGGGAAAAATCGCTACAGACCGTGGCGATTTTTCTTTTTAGGTGATCCTTAAACCTTGATAAATCTAAGTTCAAGAAAAAGGGGAATGATTCTCTTCAACTTAATCTACTGTCACAATCCAGCCTTCTGGTGCTTCTATATCTCCGAATTGGATACCTGTTAATTCCTTATATAATTTTTCTGTGATAGGGCCTACCTCAGTTTCACTATAAAAGACATGGAAGTCTTCTCCGTTTTGAACACCACCGATTGGTGAGATAACCGCTGCTGTACCACAAGCTCCGGCCTCCACAAACTTATCCAAATCATTGACATAAACATCTCCTTCAATAGCTGTTAAACCTAGGCGTTTTTCAGCTAAATAAAGCAAGGAATATTTGGTGATGGATGGAAGAATGGATGGGCTTATTGGCGTGATAAATTCATTATCAGCCGTAATTCCAAAGAAGTTTGCTGAACCTACTTCTTCTATTTTAGTATGGGTTGCAGGATCCAGGTAAATCACATCTGAGAAGCCAGTATTTTTTGCTTTTTTACCTGGTAGCAGGCTGGCAGCATAGTTACCGCCAACTTTGGCAGCCCCAGTCCCGTGAGGCGCAGCTCGATCATATTCATCTTGAATGAGGAAATTCGTCGGAGCTAAACCACCTTTGAAATAATTACCAACTGGCATGGCAAAGACTGTAAAGATGTACTCTTGGGCAGGACTAACACCAATAATATCACCCACACCTATCAAGAGAGGTCGCAAATAAAGGGTTCCTCCCGTGCCATAGGGTGGTACATAATCTTTATTTGCTTTGGTAACTTGCTTACACGCATCCACAAACATATGAGTTGGGACTTGTGGCATGAGTAGGCGATCTGCCGTCCTTTGCAGACGCTCAGCGTTTTGATCCGGACGAAAGAGTTGGATTGAACCTGACTTGGTTCGATAGGCTTTTAAACCTTCAAATGCCTGTTGACCATAATGAAGAGCCGGTGAACTCTCTGAAAGATGTAGGGTTGCATCTTCTGTCAAGCCACTATCCTGCCATTGACCATTTTTATAATAAGCAATATAGCGATACGGTAATTTCATATAGGAAAAGCCGAGGTTTGCCCAATCAAGTTCAACTGTCATAACGTAACTCCTTTTAATTTGTGACTATTGTAACCCTTTTTGGCAAAAAAATCAAGGAATATTCTGACAATTTAATATTTTTACCTATCTTATCCAACTCAATCAAGTTTAATCTTAATCACTCGATCCATAGAGGTTACAGTCGGATTTAATCGATATTTAATGGATGAGGATTCAAACAAGAGATAAAGATAATGATTTTCAGAAATAAGTTGTTGCATATAGGGTGGTGCTGTCACTTCTTTTAAAAGATTCGTTGATTGATCTAAGTCCTCCAGTTTTTCTATACCTGGAAAGGCAAAAAATAAAAGTTTCGAATCCTTATCTCCGTATGATTGTGATAAAATAATTTCTTTACCCACGATGGCAACACCTTGTATTTGCTGAGGAATTTCAATGACTTTCATCGGGGAATAACTATCACTATTAGGAGATTTTTGGTAAAGGAGACCATTCTCGTCAAGTGAAAATAGAGTCATATATCCCTTGTCATTTTTATCAAAATAACCAATGAAGAGGTGCCCATCTAAGTAGGTCATAAAAGAGGCTTTTTCAATTTTTGCTAATTTGTACTGCTGGCTAAATGAGACTGCTTTTTTAGATTGACTAAAATCTTCTTTTTGTATTGTAGATAATTCTAAAGAAGAAATTTGAGAATTTTTATCCTCATCTGTCGTCGTTATCCAAAGTCTCTTGTGTTGGCTATCATATGCTAATCCACCAACGTGACTGGTTGTCGGCAATACAATTGTTTTTAAATAATCGCCCGTTTCTCTATCTAAAATCCAAAGAACAGAGTCATGAGAATAGCTATTGCTATAGGCTGAAATAAGAACATAGTCTTCAACAAAACTGAGCCCTTGAGGTGTCATATCCTCTGCTTGGTCAACACTCCCCTTATCCTCACCTTTCGCTTGAATCGTATTGGTTTGAACTAAACCAGGCACAATATAAGTTTGACTTTTTTCAGAGGGAACTTTCTCATATAGATCTGGATAATACTCTTTTAATTCCTGATAAAATTCATCCAGTTGATTACTGGCTGCATTGGTATTGGTCCCATTTTCTTCTTTATAAGATGTGCCATTAAATAACTCCAAACCATAAAAACCAAGGAGACCAACTCCAAGGAGAAGACTCACCATTACCACAAACTTTTTCATATCATTCTCCAATCTCAACAATTCATAATACACAGAACCTGAATAGAGTTACTATCATTAGTATATCAAAATATAAAGCTTAAAACGATTTGGTGGGAAATAAAGTTCTTCTGACACATATGGTCGTAAACTATTTTTCCGATATCCTGCCTGTTACACCAATCTAAAAAATTAAAAGCCAAACAAAAGTAAGGCTTTTAATCTTTATTTCACTTTTGCAGCAAAGACACCTTGATCGGAAATAGTATCTGATATAAAGCTTCCGTTGCTGGTTCTTTCTGACAGGTTGAGATTGGTTAAATTAACTTCTTCAACTTGTCCTGTTTGACTTTGTACTTGGAGGATTTGCTGTCTCTCTTCAACTTCTGTGGCAAAGAGATCCAATTCTGCTCCGCCATTTTCCGCAAAGACAGGTCCTGCAAGGAAGACACGGTGTGGTTTAGCCTTGAGTTCACGGAGAACCTGCAAACCGCGTCCAGCGCGCTTGGTCAATGGAATATCGTTGATAGACATGCGTTTGAGACTACCACGTTGCGTCAAGACATACATAGACTTCGTATTTGCAATAAAGGCACTTGCCACCACATCATCACCTTTGAGGTTGATGGCTTTCACACCCGCCGCCTTAGCACCGATAACAGGCACTTCTTCGATAGAAAAATGCAGTGCATACCCATTATGCGTTACTAAGATAACATCATCCATCAGAATTGGCGAAACGGTTACAATGGAATCTGCTTCATTTTTCAACTTAGCAAACTTGAGCGACTTAGACTTGTAGGTCCGCCATGGGGCAAATTCCTTGCGCTCGAATCGCTTGATTTGACCCAATTTCGTCACCGCAAAGTAGGTTTGAGCTCCAAAGTCATCGACAATTTCAGCATAAAGAACTTGTTCTTCATTGCCATAAGTGGTGATGGTTTGTGACAAATGCTCACCAATATCTTTCCAACGAATGTCTGTCAATTCATGGATTGGTCGATAGATGACATTTCCAAAGTTGGTAAAAATCAGCAAATGCTGGGTTGTCTTGACTTTCTCCAGGAAAATCAATTCATCTTCATCCCGCTTACCCATTTCTTCCATTGCTGATGAATTAAACGAACGAGGACTGGTCCGTTTGATATAACCACCACGAGTAATGCTGACAAAGGTTTCTTCTTCTGCAATCAGGCTTGCTGTATCAATTTCGATGGTCTCCGCCTGATCTTGCAACTCACTGAGACGGGGATTGGCAAATTTCTTCTTAACATCACGAAGTTCCTTTTTCATGACATTATACATGGTCCGCTCATCTCCGATAATGGCTGCCAAGGTTGCAATCAACTCGCGCAGTCCAGCTTCTTCATTCTGCAAGGTCACGATATCTGTATTGGTCAAACGATAGAGTTGCAAGGTAACAATGGCTTCTGCTTGTTCTTCTGAGAAATCGTAACTGATTTTTAGGTTTTCCTTGGCATCCGATTTGTTCTCTGAAGCTCGGATGAGGGCGATGACTTCATCTAAGATGGAAATCACTCGAATCAAGCCTTCCACGATGTGGAGGCGTTTTTCAGCCTTCTCTTTGTCGAACTTAGAACGACCGATGATAATATCCTTACGGTGGGCAATATAGCTTGTCAGCATCGGAATAATACCGATTTGACGCGGCGTATAGTTGTCGATGGCCACCATGTTGAAGTTATAATTGACCTGTAAATCAGTATACTTAAAGAGGTAATTGAGGATGGTTTGTTCATCCGCATCCTTCTTCAACTCAATAGCAATGCGTAGTCCATCACGGTCCGATTCATCACGCACTTCTGCGATGCCTGGAACCTTGTTGTTGACACGAACATCGTCGATTTTCTTAACCAGTACAGCCTTATTGACCTCGTAAGGAATTTCAGTCACAATAATCTGTTTTTTGCCACCCTTGAGGTCTTCGATTGCTGTCCGTGAACGAACAACCACGCGGCCTTTACCTGTTTCATAGGCCTTGCGAATCTCATCGCGGCCTTGAATGATGGCACCTGTTGGAAAATCGGGTCCCGGCAAGAACTCCATGAGTTTGTCCAACTTAGCAGACGGATGGTCAATCATGTAGACAACGGCATCGATGACTTCAGATAAGTTATGCGGCGGAATGTCTGTCGCATAACCAGCTGAGATCCCTGTCGCACCATTGACCAAAAGGTTTGGAAAGGCAGCCGGCAAGACGGTTGGTTCTTTTTCTGTATCGTCAAAGTTCCAGGCAAAGGGCACCGTATTTTTCTCGATGTCTTGCAAGAGGAAACCAGCGATTTCAGAAAGACGAGCTTCCGTATAACGCATAGCGGCCGCCGGATCCCCATCCATAGAACCATTATTACCGTGCATCTCAATCAAGGTTTCACGGTTTTTCCAGTCCTGAGACATACGGACCATGGCATCATAAATAGAAGAATCCCCGTGTGGGTGAAAATTACCCATGACGTTTCCGACCGACTTGGCCGATTTACGGAATCCTTTTTCAAAGGTATTGCCATCCTTATTCATGGAATAAAGAATACGGCGCTGTACAGGCTTTAAGCCATCACGAATATCAGGAAGCGCACGCTCCTGAATAATGTATTTGGAGTAGCGACCAAAACGCTCTCCCATGATGTCCTCAAGGGACATGTTTTGAATGTTATTCATAAGATACAAAGGGACGTTTCATTTGTGAAAATTTCTGTAGAAAAATAGGAAATCTGACGAAGATGCTTGCATCTAGGAAAGATTTATCTTTTTACCAGGAAATTGGTCCCTTGTTCAATCCCAATATGGAATGAACTTTCCTTTCGTTTAAGATGAAAAGGGGGTAATTATCTTAAACCCAGACCCTGGCCGGGTTTAATTCCTTTCGTATAATGTGAAGGATTTTTGGCTTTACTGCTAGCGACAAAATGAAAAGAGGAAGTCTTTATCTTTTTTCTAATTATCAGAGAAATCTCTTTAATTAGACTTTCCCCAATATCCATGTTTACTGATCACTCTTTTTTGGTTGACCTTTTCGCCACGCGATGTAGTCATCAATATCAGATTGAACCATCAAGAGAGCAGCTGAAACAACTGCGGCATCATCAAGAAAGCCGAAACTTGGAATAATATCCGGCATCATATCGACCGGTGTTAAAAAATAAATCAAGGCAGCAACGATTGCAATTAATGACCCAATTGGTATTTCTCTATAACGGCCCTCAACATAGGCTTTGACCAAGGAAATCATCACTGCCATTTTACTTATTTTTTTCCCAACGAAAGGAACTATTTTTAACTTTCTTTCAATGGCTTGAAGCAATTTTTCCAGTTTATCAGGACTTTCAATTGTCTGACGAGAGGCATTGTACTGCCCTTTTAATAATTTTTTAGCCTGAGCCTTGTCAATGATACATTTAATAAACATAGTAGTACCTCTTTTTATTTGCTGAAAGCAGTATTTTCCTCAAGCGTAAACTTAACATTGTCTTCAATCCACTTACGGCGGGGTTCGACCTTGTCGCCCATGAGGACATTGACGCGGCGTTCGGCGCGGGCCAAGTCTTCAATAGTGACTCGGATGAGCGTACGGGTTTCTGGATTCATGGTAGTTTCCCAAAGTTGGTCAGCATTCATCTCACCCAGACCCTTGTAGCGTTGGAGGAGAGATCCTTTGCCAAATTCCTTACGCAGGTCTTCCAATTCACCATCTGACCAGGCATAGGCAATCTTTTCTGATTTGCCTTTTCCTTTTGACATCTTGTAAAGAGGAGGTAGGGCAATATAGACATGACCAGATTCAACGAGTGGACGCATATATCGATAGAAGAAAGTCAAAATCAAGGTTTGGATATGGGCACCGTCAGTATCCGCATCGGTCATGATGATAACCTTGTCATAGTTGGAATCTTCCACATTAAAGTCAGCTCCAACTCCTGCTCCAATGGTATAAATCATAGTGTTGATTTCTTCATTCTTCATGATATCAGCCATCTTAGCTTTGGCAGTATTAAGGACCTTACCTCGAAGTGGCAAAATGGCTTGGAATTTCCGATCACGACCTTGTTTGGCTGAACCACCGGCAGAATCTCCCTCGACTAGATAGAGTTCATTTTTCTGAGGATTTTTGGACTGAGCTGGCGTCAATTTCCCTGACAATAGTCCCTTGTCCTTCTTGTTCTTCTTGCCATTGCGAGATTCATCACGCGCCTTACGGGCTGCCTCACGCGCATCACGCGCCTTAATAGCCTTACGAATCAAGTTAGAGGCGATTTCTCCATTTTCCAAAAGGAAATAGGTCAGTTTTTCTGATACAATGCCATCCACAATTGGTCGAGCTAAAGGTGACCCCAACTTGTCCTTGGTTTGCCCTTCAAACTGCAGATGCGCTTCAGGCACTAAGAGAGAAATAATAGCAGACAGACCTTCACGGTAATCAGAACCTTCTAGATTCTTATCTTTTTCCTTAAGCAAGCCCGTCTTTCGTGCAAAATCATTCATAGACTTAGTGATGGCTGCTTTCAATCCGGTCTCATGAGTTCCCCCGTCTTTAGTACGGACATTATTGACAAAGGAGAGGATATTATCTGAGAAACCATCATTATACTGGAGGGCGACCTCTACTTGAAATCCTTGGTCTTCACCAGCAAAGAAAATGACTGGGGTCAAGGTTTCCTTGTCTTCATTCAAATATTCAACAAAATCCTGAACTCCATTTTCATAATGGAATTCTTCCTTAAGAACTTCATCTGGACGGTTATCCGTCAAGGACATGGTCACATTTTTCAGCAAGAAAGCAGATTCTTTGAGGCGTTCTGAGATGGTATTGAATTTAAAGTCCGTTGTCGAAAAGATGCTATCATCTGGCATGAAGGTCACTTTTGTCCCAGATTTAGACTTAGGTGCCGTACCAACTTTCTTCAGACCTGTCGCCGGTTTGCCACCATTTTCAAAGCGTTGCTTATAAACCGTTCCGTCACGGGTAATTTCCACTTCTAACCAGCTAGACAGGGCGTTCACTACGGAAGACCCCACCCCGTGAAGACCACCAGATGTCTTGTACCCTCCTTGACCAAACTTACCACCCGCGTGGAGAATGGTAAAGATAACTTCAACGGTTGGGATTCCCATAGCGTGCTTCCCAACGGGCATTCCGCGACCATGGTCAGCAACAGTCATACTGCCATCCTTGTTGATGGTCACGTCAATTCGATCGCCAAAACCAGACAAGGCCTCATCAACTGCATTGTCGACAATTTCCCATACCAGATGGTGAAGTCCTGTACCATCGGTAGATCCGATGTACATGCCTGGACGTTTGCGAACAGCATCGAGACCTTCCAAAACCTGAATGGCATCATCATTGTAATTGTTTATATTTATTTCTTTTTTGGACATTCTATCCTCCAAATTTTTCATCCTTACTATCTTACCAAAAAAACGGAAAAGGTGCTATATTTAAACGTTTATTGCCTTATTTTCAAAATATCAATCCTCTTGCTTCTCCTATCCGCTGTATCAATAGTTGATGAAATTTTAGTAAGAACTTGCGATATTTTACTGTGTCTCTATGGTATAATAGGAGAATGATAGTGACTATTTTATTTTTAATGATTGCTTATTTACTGGGATCCATCCCATCTGGCCTTTGGATTGGTCAAATTTTCTTCAAGAAAAATCTACGCGAATACGGATCTGGTAATACTGGAACGACCAATACTTTTCGAATATTGGGTCCTAAAGCCGGATGCATCGTCTTTCTAATGGATTTCTTCAAGGGAAGCTTAGCCGTTTGGTTGCCCATGATTTTTCATGTCCATGGCTTATCGCCCATTGTCTTCGGTTTATTTGCTGTTTTGGGCCATACCTTTCCTATTTTTGCTGAATTTAAGGGTGGTAAAGCAGTCGCAACTTCAGCAGGCATGCTGATGAGTTTTTCTCCAGTATACGGGCTTTTCCTCCTTGTCGTCTTTTCTACAACGCTTTTTCTAACATCCATTGTTTCTTTGTCCAGCGTTGTGGCAGCGACTTTCGCTATTTTGACCGTCATTCTTTTTCCAGCCGTTCATTTTATTCTTCCCAAATATGACTTGATTTTCACCTTGGTCATCCTCTTCTTAGGCTGCTTTGTTATTGTCCGACATAAGGATAATATTAAACGCATTCAAGAAAAGAGAGAAAACTTGGTGCCTTTCGGCTTAAATATTACCCAACAAATCAAAAAATAAGAGGCTGGGTAAACTCAAAATTTAGACTTTCTATTTAAATCATAATAACCAAAAATGGCTTAGAATTAACGTTTCTGACGACGTTATTCTAAGCCATTTTCTATCTTTTAGTCTTTTTTGCCCAGCCTCTTTTTACATACTTTCATCAGCCTGATAAACGATTTGTCCTTTGCAAATTGTGTATTTGACCTGACCTTTGAGTTTATCCCCAACAAATGGTGAATTACATGCTTTTGAGGCAAAGTGACTTGAGACTTCTCTGTCAGCATTAGGATCAAAAATGACGATATCCGCTGGTCCATCTTCAGCAAGATAGCCGGCATCTAACTTGTACAGACGAGCTGGATTGATGGTCATTTTTTCCAAGAGTTGAGAAAGAGTTAGATGTCCAGACTCTACAAGATGCGTCAAACCCAATGAGAGCGAGGTTTCTAAACCGGTCATACCAGATGGGGCTTGAGTCAGATCCGTCACATTTTTCTCATCAGGGTGGTGCGGGGCATGGTCAGTTGCGATAACGGAGATAACCCCTGATTTGAGGCCTTCGATAACCGCTAAGCGGTCAGATTCCAGTCGCAGAGGAGGATTCATCTTGGCATTTGCTCCCTTGGTCAACAGTAAATCTTCTGTCCTTGAGAAATGTTGAGGAGCTGCTTCTGCTGTTACTTTAGCCCCAAGTGATTGGGCAAACTCAACTACTTTGACCGATTCCGCCTTGGACAAGTGCTGGATGTGAGTCTTAGCACCTGTTTCATAGGCAATCATGACGTCCCGTGCCACCATACTGTACTCCGCAACACCAGTTGCCCCGCAAATATGGAAGTGCTTCTCCGCAATGTTTTCGTTAAGTCCTAAAATACCATTGAGATTTGGATCTTCTTCATGAAGACTGAGGAGAACATCGTGTTTCTTAGCTAATTTCATAGCATTACGAAGCACCCCTGCATTGGTCAAAGGAATCCCATCATCTGAGAAGGCAACCGCTCCATTTGCCAAAAGAGCGTCAAAATCGGTGAGATTTTCTCCATCAAAGTTCTTGGTAATAGTTGCTACCGTATGAACATTGATGTCTTCCTTGCTTGATGAAGTTAGGACTTCTCGGAGAGTTTCAACTGTGGAGATGGTCGGATTGGTGTTGGCCATCATGACAACAGAAGTCACACCACCTGCTGCTGCTGCCAAGGCTCCGGTATGAATATCTTCTTTATGAGTCTGACCAGGCTCACGAAAATGAACATGGACATCCACCAAACCAGGTGCTACCACCAAACCTGTCGCATCAATAACCTGAGCATCTGCACGCTCAATCGTTTCTGCAATCTCAAGCACTTTTCCGTCTTCAATCAACATATCCGCTACTTTGTCAAAGTGTGATTGTGGGTCGATGACACGACCGTTTTTGATGATGAGCATAGTTTCTCCTTATTCTTCTTCTACATGAAAAAATTCTGTCACGACCAAACCGTCTTCGGAAAATTCAAGTCCAACTGTTGGCAAGTACTTCTTCCAAAAGTCCCCGAAAATCCGTTGCCAGTCTGCCACGGTTCGATTTCCCTCTCCATTAGCGTAGGCCGTTTCTACTGAGATGTCAGAAAATTTCTCTACAATAACCTTATCCGTCACCAACAGAACTTCACGAGTTGGCTGATCTAGATTGTCCAACATGATGGAGCGATCTCCAGCTTGGTCCAGACTGTCCATATCGTACTCATCCTCTGCAAACCAGTAAGAGCTAGCGGTCTTTTGTCCTGAAACCGTCAAATCATACAAGTCGCTATACTCTGCTGGGTGTCCCCCAAACTTCCAAATCTGGATATTTTGCCTGTAACTCGCCATACTTTGCCATTCAGTACCCTCTCTTTTTTATAAATTCTTCCAAATGGATATCATGCTGGTATTTAATAGAGGCACTTTTATCTTTTTCAAGAATCGTCGCCGTCAAATCAAGTTTCTTGACAGCGGATAGAGCCACAGCATAGTGGATCACATCCGCTATCTCTCTCACTAATTCCTTATCTAAATCATCCTTATTTTGGGCTTTGCGTCCAGAAGCCTGATTGAGAACTTCTGCTACTTCACCAACTTCCTCTGCCAATTTCATAAAAAGACCGGTTTCCATCCCCTTAGGATGATGTGCATAATGTTCCGCTAAATATGCCTGATAATCTTCTATTGTTAACTTCATGTCTTCCTCCTAGTCATAAAATCGAACACTGGAATCTAGCAAGCAATCCCCTTTATAAGCAAATTTGGCAGAGAAGAAAGGCTTATTTTCCAAGAGCCAGCTCATAAAGGTGTAATCGCCCTCCCAGGTCGGTTTGGATAAAATATCCTCATAAGGCACCCATTCAAGGGTTCCTTCTGGACAATCAATAACTTGACCCTCAAAGTCTGTTACCTTGAAAACATAGGTATACCAGTCATTATCAGGCGTGAACTCTGGAAAAGTAATGATACCTTTCAGTTCCAGTTTCTTAACTATCAAGCCAGTTTCTTCTTTGACTTCGCGGATGGCACATTCATCGGGTGTTTCTCCAGCCTCTAACTTACCACCGACACCAATCCACTTTCCTGCATGAACGTCATTTGGCTTCTTATTGCGATGGAGCATGAGCCACTCCTTACCGTTATCCACATAACAAATGGTTGCTAATTTTACCATGATTTCCTCACTTCAACCAGTCAATCGGTTTTTTATTGTTTTTGATCAAAAAAGCATTGCTTTTGGAGAAGGGTTTGCTACCAAAAAAGCCACGATAAGAGGATAAAGGACTAGGATGGGCAGATTCGATAATCAAGTGCTGTGGGTTATTAATGAGAGCTTTTTTCTTACGAGCATAACCACCCCAGAGGATAAAGACGACAGGCCTGTCCAAATCATTGATGACTCGGATGATGGCATCCGTAAAGGGCTCCCAAATCAATCCCGCATGTCCATTGGCATTACCAGCTGGAACGGTCAAGCAAGCATTGAGTAAAAGCACTCCTTGCTCAGCCCAGGCTGTCAAGTCATGATGATTTCGCTCCCCAATATCATCAGCCAATTCCTTGAGAATATTTTGAAGGGAAGGTGGCGCTTGTAAGTCATCCGGTACTGAAAATGACAGACCTTGAGCTTGATTGGGTCCGTGGTAGGGATCCTGACCTAAAATGACCACCCGAACATCTTCTAAACTACTTGTTTGCAAAGCAGCAAAAACTTTATCCTTAGGCGGATAGACAGTCCCTTGCCCATAAACTTGACCTAAAAAATCATTGATTTTGCTGTAGTAGTGTTCTGGTAAGTATTTTTTAATGGCATCATGCCAGGCTGAATGTTGCATTTTTTCTCCTTTTGAGTAGCCCAATTCTTAGTAATACTATACCAAAAAATGGGCATCAAAGCCATTTTGACCCAAAGAAAAAGGCCTATTTGATTATAGACCCGAACCTTTGTTTAATTTGGAAAAAATGGTTGCTAAAATTGCTCCAATGGCGATAATAGTAAGGAGTAAAGATTCCGTTAGATAGATATCTTTGACATAGCGAAGACTGAGAAGATTTTGCATGATACGAATACTAACTGGTGCCAAGGCAGAACCGATATTAAAACCAGCCAATAAGAGGGCTGTTCGTTTTTCCCCACCACCATCTGAAGACTGATTGGCTTTGTTGAGTAGAAAAGGCATAAAAGTCCGGAAGCAAAGTCCGATAAAGAAGTTAAGAACAAGAACCATCCAAACCTGCTGACTATTTGCCAAGAGAAAGAGGGAAAGGCTGAGTCCTGAAAAAGCAATAGGTAAGAGCCACTCCTTAAAGAGTTGCATATTTCGGCCAAAAAGAAGCCCTGCAGACATGGCGCCTACCCCCATGAGAGCCAGAGCATTACTCGTATCCTTTGCATTCCCAACTCCTTGTTCTAACAAGAAGGCTGTCAATTTAATAGAAACACTCATGTAAACTGTAATCAAGACAATCAAAAGGAAGATATATGCAACAAAGGATTTATCAATTTTAACTTTTTCTGCTTTCTTTTCCTCTTCTAGAGGCTTTATGTCTGGTACGAAGAGAGTGAACAAGGTAAAGACAGGAAGAATCAACAAGTAAGTCCACAAAGTATGCCTCCAACCAAATAAAATAAGTTGAGCGACAAGAAAGGAAGTCAGTATCCCACCCATTCCTTCAAAAGCTGATTGAAAACCAATCATATCCGACAACTCTTTGCCTTTATAAAGACGAGATGAAAAACTAAAGAGTAAGGGATTAAAAAGTCCTACGCCAATACCAAAAGTCACGCGACTGACAAAAAGCAGAGTAAAGGAAGTGGTGAAAATAGGTAAGATTCCTGAAAGAAAAGTGACGATTAGTCCTAGCTGAACGGTCCTTTTATAACCAAATTGTCGAGCGATACGTGGGCTAAATCCCACGGTCATCATGGTCAATAGAGCTGGCAGGGTCGCCAAAACTTCTACAAATGTTGGATTGATTGACTGGTATTGGCTGGTGATTTCAGGTAAGGAAGGTAAAAGGACACCGGATGAAATAACAAGGAGTGAAACCAGTAAAAGGGAAATTTTTCTAATTCTGTTCAAAATCAAGTTCCTTTCTCTTTTAATTTAAGGTTATTATAACAGGTGAACTAGACAAATAAGGTGCTTTTCGGTAAACTTGGTATAAGGTTTCAATAAGAACTACTCTAATTTCATTTCTTTGAAATCTACTGAAACAAAAAGGATTCTCCATGCTCGAAAAAATCAGAACTATCGCAGACTTAAAAAAAGGATCAAAATCCGCCATCGCTTCATATGTTCTCCAACATTTAGAAACCATTGAAGAGACTTCTTTGGATGATTTAGCTCAAGCCACTTATACCTCCAAGGCTAGCTTGGTTCGATTTGCTCAAGCTCTTGGCTTTAAGGGTTGGAAAGAATTTTTGCCGCAATTACTCAAGGAGAGACACTATTGGGCGACTCATTATTCCGATGTGGACCACAGTATGCCCTTTTCAGACCAGGATGATATCCAAACCATCATTCAAAAAATTGCTACTATCGAAAAAGAAAGCATTCAAGATACAGCTGATAAACTAGTTCCCGGCGATCTAGAAGAGGCTGCTCAGGAGATTGCAAAAGCTAAGCGAGTTATGATTTTTGGATTGACACCTAATCAATATATGGCTCAAATTTTCAAACGAAAAATGCTCAGCATTGGCAAAGCTATTGAAGTTGCCCAAGCAGGGGAATTTGGAATAACAGCTGCTTCACTCCAGTCAAGCGATCTTGCAATCATTATTTCTTATTCTGGAAATTCCTTGCAAACCGAAACGTCTGATTACCTTTCCATCTTAGAGAAAAACAAAGTAAAAATGATTGGATTGACCAGCCAACACGGTTTCCCACTAAAACAAGTCAGTCATATCCATTTTACAATTTGTACCCGAGAAGCCAAATACAAAAAAATTGGAAACTTCTCCACCGAGGAATCCATCCTCTTCATCCTCAACAGCCTCTACGCTGTCTATTTCAAGAAAAATTACTTCTCTAACTATGTTCGGAAAATCAATCTAGCATCACAATTAGAGGATAATGATTAATCTACAAAAACTAAGAGGCTGGGCAAAAAGTAGCTTCAGAATAGAAAAAAACGAGCATTTCCGCAGTTGGAGATGCTCGTTTCCCTATGTCATGGTTTATAATTATAATAACGACAAAACAACTAGAAAGCCATGATCATGTATAAAGAGTATAACACAAATCAACTCAGTTTGGAACTAAATCTTGCCTACAATATTCCTATGAATCACGAGGTTAGATTGATCAGTCTTTTTGTGGACAGTATCCCTAATCATGTTTTATTGGAAGAGTTAGAAAAACTTTCCAAAACAGAAAGTGGTCGCCAGAAACAAATCCATTACAATCCAACTTGGAATTACTTTAAAGAACTCATCAAGGAAGAATTACATAGCGAAGAAGGCTCTCGAATCTATGCCAAACGAAAGACAGATGTCGAACCCGTTTTTGGCCGATTGAAGAGTGTTTTTGGCGTGCGCAGGGTTCATGTCAGAGGCAATCAAGCCGTCCAAACGGAGATCGGCTTCCTATTCATGAGCATGAATCTAACAAAATTGGCTAAGAATCTCGACCCTAAAAATTCAAATACTCAAAAACCACACAGTGATTTTTTCATCTTGATCATCTTCAAGACAGAAATCACTGTGTGGTTTTATTTGAAGCTACTTTTTGCCCAGCCTCTTTCTTTATTTTCTTCCTAAAGTAAAAGCTTGACCAGGAGCAAGGACACGAATGCGCTCTGGATGAATTACCTTATCGTAAAGATCAGCAGGATCCATATTAAAGGTATTCATATCTGGTGCATCCACTGTTCCCCAGTGCTGGCAGATCAAATCTGCATTTGGATAAGCATTTGCCAAGCGAACGGCATTGAGAAATCCGATGTGCCAGAAATTGTCCGACCAGTCAAAGAAGATGGCATCCGGTGCTTCCATCTCATACTGCTCTGGCAAGGCTTTGGAATCACCAGGTACGTAGATACTACCATCTACCGTGCGAATATAAAAGCCACAAAGGTCTTCTACTGCATACTTACGGCCGTATTTAGGATTATCACTCTTCCAGTTATGCCAAGCTCTTGTCACTTCTACATCTATATTTCCAACTGTGAAATCAGAGCCAATATCATGACCTTGAGCCTCTAAACCTTCTGCTTGAATCAATCCAGCTACGAAATGTGGAGCATGGTAGATATCAACTGTTTCTTTGGTATTGGCACGGAAAGTTTGACTAAAATGGTCGTTATCATCATGAGTAATCAGAACAGCATCTAAATGAGGAATCTTATCAGATGTAATGGGCATATCAATCAACAGCGGCATATCAAAATCCTCCACCACTGGATCAATCATGATGTTGGTCCCATGGCTATTGATATGCAGGCCGGAGTTGCCTAACCAGCGCAGTTCAGTTTTATCAATGGCTCCAAAGGCTTCAGCTCCGTAAAATTGAGTCGCTGGAGGTCTTGCTTGTTTCTGTTTCTGATTGGTCATGTCTATTCCTTTCTGATTCAGCAATTTCTATCATTATTCTACCGAAGGATTCCATCTTATTCAAGAAGAGTATAGAAAGTTGAAATGATATTTCATCATTTCTATTGAAATACGACTTTTATGAAATAGAAAATAAGAGGGCTTACGCCCCCTATTTTAATCCTGCCAAGTTTCTTGGTTTTCCTTGAATTTCTTAAGCAGTTGCAAGCCATCCGCATCGATGTAACCTTGGACCTTAGCCACCTTAATCAACTCAGAATAGTTGGATAACGTTACTAATTTGACTCCAGCATCCTCAAAATTTTTATCGGCTTTTGGTAGTTCATAGGTAAAAATAGCTACCACACCAAGGACATCCGCCCCTTCACGTTTTGCAGCTGCTACCGCATCTAGAACGGAACCACCAGTCGAAATCAAGTCCTCAATAACGACCATTTTTTGACCTTTGACAATACGTCCTTCTACTTGATTGCCTGCACCATGGTCTTTGGGTTTGCTTCTGATATAAGCAAATGGCAGATTCATCCGATCCGCAATAATAGCCCCATGTGGAATCCCAGCTGTTGCTGTTCCAGCTATCACTTCGACTTCTGGAAATTCTTCTTTGATTTTGGTCACAAAACCGTTTTCAATCAAGCTACGTGTATCTGGATAAGATAAGGTCACACGGTTGTCCGTATAAATCGGTGATTGGATCCCAGAAGCCCATGTGAACGGCTCCTCTGGTTGTAAGTAAACGGCTTTGATATCTAACAAATGTGATGCAATTTCTGTAGCGAGTGTCATCGTTTTTCCTCCAATAAAATGCTCTGTGCGATTGGCTAACCAATATGTTATTTTTAAATCTTCATTTTTTCAATGCGGCCATCTTTTCGTATAACCCTATAGCCACCAAATAGAGCGGGTTCGATACGAGAGCCATTATCCCCCTTATAACCGTGCAAGAGAATATTAGGCATAAAATGCTCCACGCGCCCATCATCAAAGCGGTACCTAAAGCCATTTAAAAAAATATCTTTTGATATAATCTTACCCATAATTCCATTCTTCCTTAATCTCAAAATAGGCTGCCACAGGATCTTTAGCCTGGGTGATTGGCCTGCCCACTACAATGTAATCACTTCCTATTTCACGCGCTTGTTTGGGCGACATCACTCGTTTTTGGTCTCCAGACTCTGAGCCTTCCGGACGAATCCCCGGTGTCAGACAAAGAAACTGATCCGACGTAGCTCGTTTAATGAGGTCTACTTCTTGGGCTGAACAAACCACACCATCTAGACCAGCTTCAGTAGTTTTTTGAGCATAATGGATGACCGATTCTCCCAAAGAGGTCTGGATATTTTGAAATTCCTGCATCTGCTCTTCTGAGGTCGAAGTCAACTGCGTTACCGCAATCAAGATGGGGCCTGCGCCCAAACCAGCACGTGCAGCCTGCATCATCTCTATACCACCGGCCGCATGGACATTGGTCATATCTACTCCTAATGTACCCAAAACAGCCATAGCCGACTGAACGGTATTTGGTATATCATGCAATTTCAAATCCAAAAAAACCGAATGCCCCAGATTTTTTACATAAGAGACAATCTCTGGACCAACAGCATAATACAATTCCATACCAATCTTAACATATAGTTTTTCCTGACTCGGAAAAAGTGCTAGGAAGGACTTGACTTCCTCAAAAGAAGGAAAATCAAGGGCAATGATGGGGCGTGTTTCTCTCATAAATGTCCTTTCGCAAACTATTAAGCCAATGGCGAAATAAGGAACGTAGTTCTCGCTACGCTCAAACTGCATCAATACCTCTAAGCTTTGCGACGTCCTTAGGACTTGCAATCGCTAAGAGTAATAGAAAAATAGCCTCACCAAAGAGGGCGAGGCTACACAAAATCTGGGCACACTGCACCCTTGCTAATTGTAGACCTTTGATGCCTCTCTGGACACGTTTAAAGGTTATTTAATTAACTACATTCTAACAGTTAGAACCTTGAATGTCAAGGTAAAATAAGGTTTTAAAACATTTGCAAACACCATAACACCCTACTTCCCCAGTAGCTGCCTTACTTCTAAACGCAATGTTTCTAAATCAGTAATCCCGTACTTGTCCATGACCCTTGGTAAATCATCAATGATTGTTGGACAGGCAAAAGGATCGGTAAAATTGGCAGTACCTACTCCAATCGCTGATGCCCCAGCAATCATCATTTCAAGAGCAGCTTCTGCAGAATCCACTCCGCCCATCCCAATGATAGGCAGATCAGAAGCCAAGGCCACTTGGCGAATCAGCTTAAGAGCAACTGGAAAAACGGCTGGACCAGACATGCCGCCCTGACCATTAGCGAGGATAGGATTTCGTGTCGCCAAATCATAGCGGGTTCCGACCAAGGTATTGATCATTGTAAAACCAGTCGCTCCGGCTTCTTCCACCGCCTTAGCCACAGTCGTAATATCAGCCACGCTAGGTGTTAGTTTGACATAAACTGGCACTGCCGAATTTTCGACGCTGGCTTTGACTGCAGCATAGGCCAATTCAGGCACCTGGCCAATCAAGAGACCAGCATTGCCATGGTCGACATTGGGACAGGAAATATTGAGCTCGATAGCCTTGATATTTGGAGCCTGAGAAATCTTTTCGGAAACAAAGGCGTATTCATCATTGGAGAAACCAGCTACATTGGCAATAATCGGTAGTTCAGGATAATGCTCTGCCAACCAAGCTACTTTTTCAGTTAAAACTGCATCCACGCCCGGGTTTTGCAGGCCAATGGCGTTGAGCATACCGGATGGTGTTTCCGCTACTCGAGGCGTTGGATTGCCATAGCGAGCCTGCTGGGTGGTAGCTTTAATCATGATTGAACCGAGCTTGTTGAGGTCATAGTATCTAGCGTATTCTTGTCCAAAACCAAAGCAACCTGAAGCTGGAATGATAGGATTTTTCAGGTCAAGACCTGGAAGTTGGATAGCTAATCGATTTTCAGTCATCTCTTTTCCCCCTATAGGCTGATGCTACCTGTCTCAAAAACAGGACCATCTTCACACACACGCTTATTTACAGATGCGACTGCATCACGAACTGGTACCACACAAGCATAACAAGCTCCCATGCCACAGGCCATCCGGGATTCCATGGACAAGTAAGCATGCGGATGGTTTTCAAATTTTTGATCCACATACTTGAGCATCCCAGGAGCTCCACAAGAATAGACGGCATCTGGCAACCAGTCAAAATTATCAATGACTGTCGATACATATCCTTTTATCCCATAGGAACCGTCATCCGTCGTCACATAGACATCTCCATAGGAGCGCAGCTTTTCTTCCAGAATAACCGCATCCTTAGTGGCAAAACCAATGACTGACGTCACCTGAACTCCCTTAGCATGAAGTTGTTTGGCCGTCTCAACCAGAGGAGGAACACCGATACCACCGCCAATCAAGAGGGCGTGCTGACCATTCTCAAGAACAGAAAGATCAAAACCATTGCCCTGAGGTCCCATCGTATCGATGATATCACCTGCTTTCAACGTGGAGAGAATAGCTGTCCCAGCACGTTCCACACGATAAACAATGGTCACGAGCCCAGCTTCCTTGTCAATTTCGCAGATGGATATGGGGCGACGCAGGAGTTTACTTGGATCCGGCACCCGCAAATGGAGAAATTGACCCACTGCCATATTTTGAACCATTTGACCAGACAAGACCATCTCAAAAATACGAGGAGCAACCTCCCTTTGGCCAACAACCAACAAATCTTCCTTCAAAAACTTAGACTTCTTATGACAATTTGGACTCATGACTTCCCTTTCCACAAAAAAGAACCTCACCCGAGGGCAAGGTTCATGAAAAGAGCAGAGTCAAACAAACTCAAATCTTTTGAGAGACAGAGTCTCCCACTTTACTTCTCACTTGATAACGATTCGCAAACCGTCCACCTTGCTAGCCTCACGGGACTCAGTTAAAGGTTACATACTTATGAGCATTATAGCTTTAAAAAGATAGGATGTCAAGGAGAAATATAGTTTTTCAAGTTAGAATCACGAAGCAAATAGAGTTGTAATACATTATCTAATTAAAACTTAAGCAAATACTAAATACCTAACGAAAAAAGAAAACCAATTTCATCAAAAAATATTCTAGAAAAATAAAAATAGACACAATCACTTTTAATTCTAGTCTTAAGTTGATTTTGAGAACATCCAGTTAAGTATTCATTTTTTCTAAAAAGTTGGAAATCCTCATTTGACGATAGACAATCAGTAAATAAAGTAAGAAACCAAAGCCTCCAATTAAAAATATATTCCAAAAACTGCTCAATTTAAATATATTGATTACAACATACAATAATATGCCCGGAATCATTCCAATAACACTTATAAATAGAGAGATTAAGACATTAGTAAATTTAAAATATTCCCTAGCAAAATAATAACTGATGATAAGCATTGAGAACTCAGCTATTATTGTTGTTAGAGCTGCTCCATTATAGGTATATCTTGGAATAAACCAAAAGTTTAAAATAAAATTGATTAGTGCTGAAAATACGGAAGCAATTAGTATTTTTTTCTCTTTACCATATGGCAATAAAACTGATGTTGTCAAAAAGGATGCTAGAGAAGAAAACACCAATGAAATACTTAACAATTTTAAAGAAAAACTAGCAGCCATAAAAGCTTTACTAGCCAATATATCAATTATGCTATCAGATAACAAAAAAGTAAAAAAACAAACAGGAGCAACAAATAAAATGATTACTATCGATATTTTTGTCAATATTTGTTCAACTCTGAGATGTCCTTTTCCAACCATATTTGATAAACGAGGTAACATTACAATAATAACAGCAGCAACCAAACTTTTTAACAAACCATACACTTTAGTTGAGGCACTATAGATTCCCGTTGCATAATCACCTGAAAAAATATTTAGCATTGTTGTATCTAGATTAACATATATAGTAGTTGACAAATTAATAGCAAATATTAATAAAATTGGAGGTAAATGAGTAGACAGCTCGAGTTGTTTACTAACTCCAAGAGAGGTATATTTTTTTGTATAGAATAAATTTAAAATTGCTGGGCCAAGTGAAGAAAAAACAATTATAAAAGCATATATTAAATAATCATTAGCGCTTTTTACCCATATTAACATAAAGATAACAGACAAAACTTGAATAAATATGTTTCTTAGTGTAATATATTTAAAATCCTCATAAATGGAGTTTAACCATTCTCTTGAAACAAGATTTGCAATTATAGAAATAGATAAAATAAGAATCAATTCTCTATAGGGATTAAAGTATTTAATAAAATAAATAAATAGTCCTAAAAAAAAGAGTGCAAAAACTGTTGAAAGAATATTAATTGAAAAGACCTGATTTGAAAAAATTTTAATTTTTTGCTGATCATCTCTAATTTTCGCACCTTCTCTAATAGCATATGTATTAATTCCTAAACCAGCTAATAATATGATATAGTTAATAATTGACCTAGAGAATTCAATTTTACCAATATCTGTAACATTCAGTGTTCTAGATATATAAGGGTAGGTAATGATTGGAAAAATAATAGTAGCAATTGTCTTTAAAATACTATACATTGTATTTTTGACAATTATTTTCTCAGATTTCATCTATTTTCTCCAATTTTTTTAAAATTTCCAAAAATTGTTGACCTGTTTTTTGCCAACTAAGTTTTTTTAATTTCTCTTGAGCTTTGGCATCTTTTTGCTGCAATAAATATGTTTCGTCTATTAATTCTTTAATTTTTATATAAAGTTCTTGTCCAGAAAAATCAATCAAAGTTGCTGTGTCATTACCTAAAAAATCTTCATAACTACCATCTTTAAATTCTATTAATGGTAACCCACTTGCGAGCATTTCATAAGGAACTAATGAGATATTTGTCATTGAGGCTACCATACCAAAATCAGACTCTTTATATAAATTTGAAAGCTCTTTTTTAGATAGTTTTCCTCTATTTATCCCTAATTCTTTTGGTATTTTTTTTATTCCTCCATATGCAATAATATGTAAATCAATATTATCTCTTCTAAAGCACTCTTTTGCTTCCAGTAAGACGTGCTGAGTGATTGTTGGGATTCTTCGGCCAACATCTTTTAAAAATACCGCAAGTTGTATTTTCGTTTTACCCTTATATTTAGAGAAGTCCCTTGGAAAATATTCATATTCACTCTTTTCATACGGAAACTCGACTACATCAATCTTAACAGTTTCTTTTGTATTTTTTAAAATCATTTGTTTATTCCAAGAACCCAGACTAACCATATGTAATCCCAAATCATATGTTTTTTGGGCTAGGGCATATGTTTCACCATCTGTACAAAATAGCGGTTCAAAATCTTGAACAAAATACATTTTATAACCAGACATCTTCTTTACTGTATAAGCAGTTTCCCAAGCTGTCGCAACTACTACATCAAAATTGAGATCATCTGAATAGTTCAAAACCTTTCCGCCAAAATTTTCTAAATTAATCTTAGCATTGGTCATCATATCATCTTCCGATTGTTGCGCTAAGCTAATATAGCTGACCGTATAACCCATACTTTGTAGAAAAGTCCCCATTCTTAAAATAGAGGTTGTTCCACCTGAGTACGCTCCCATGCGCGGAAGGACAAAAGCTATTGTTTTTATTTCCGTAATATTACGTTCGTTTTCTATTTTTGAAAAATCACTATTTCGCAAAATTTTCTCAATTTTTTTCTGCCTGTTTTTATATAGCGCATTTCCGAAAATTTTTTTGGCACTATTCAATACTAATTTTTTCATCATATTCTCCTATATGTAAAATTCAAATTACAAACACTTCTCTATTGAATATTCTATTCGCTCCATAGTAAGTTGTGGTTCAAGATTGGGATAGTCGTACCTGCGCTATCACTCCAAACAAAAATTCTATAAGATAACGCAAGCCATGCAAGAACAGTAAAGAATATAAATAATTTATTGTTTGTCATTGGACTCTTATTCTCAAAGAAAAATGCTATTGTAGCTAAATAAATAAAGACAGGAACAATCAATAATCTTTCAAAACTGATATTAATAGCCATCAAGGGAATAAAAAGTCCATTGACAAGAGTTGATTTTAAAGATAACTCAGCTAACTTTATTTGTTTCGTTGAGAAGAAATGCTTATTCTCAAGAACATAGCTATAAATCAATTGGAACAAAAAAACCGTTACAACAACAAATACAACTTTGGCAATAAATGATACAAACGAGTTATTTGTAGAATTTGTATAAAGAGCGAATTTTGCACCAAGAAGCCTGGTCAAAAACGGGAGAACGACGTTCGTAAGTGGGAAACTGACTGTCATGCCGACTGCAGCTGCGAGATAAAGTTTTCTCAATTCAATCTTTTCAGCTATATAGTAAAAATATCCAAGGAAAGAACTAACATGCATGGAAAATGCTAAGCTTATAAGGCCGATACTTTTTATTTTGTTAGTGGTTGTTGGTTTTTTTGCAATAAAAATAAAAGCAACAGCCAATATAGAACTAGAAAGAAACTGCCGAACAATAACAGCTTCAATAAAGAAAAAGCTCAAAATAAAACTGCTAAAGAAAATCCAATAGCTTCCCTCATAAAAATGACAGAGTTGAATTAAAAGAAAAAATATGAGAATTCCTAAAATGATTAGAAAACCTTGGTAGTCTACTCTTAATATTTGAATATAGAAAATTAAATAGTTAAAGCCAATATCAACTAAGTTTTCGAAATATCTTGGACCCAGTCTTAAAATATTTTTGTAACGCATAATATACTGTAACATATCCGCATTAGCTGTATTGAAGGAAAATAAAATGTATTGAAAAGCAATTAATGGTAGCGCAATAAGGCTTGAAAGCCTTACTCGTATTTTCATTTTTATATCCTCCTAAATAAAATCAAAAACTTTGTGAGATAGACCCACTTCTTACTCATTCCTCTAAAATACGGTTTGGATGAAAAAACAAATCCCGCAGCCTTGAAAAATGATGTTTGTGCATCAAGAAATGTACGAATATAGGCGCTATCACTCTCAGGAAGAGATTCTAAGTAGGATAGCAACAAGTGTGAAATTTGCGCCCGTTGGTGCTTCCTTTTATTATAGACTGTTCCAAGTTTTTTCCAAACATACTTGATTCTACCAGCCAGGCCGATATAGCTACCAGCTGTATTGTGCGTCGAAACACGGTAACCCATGGTTTTTGCATTATCAATGTATACCTGACCTACAGCGTAAGCAAGTACAGTAATCCAAGTATCATGCGCAGGAATAAAATCACTTTTCCGAATCATTTGATAGGAATCGACTAGGTGTAGGTGCAATAAGTCATTCCAAATCATGACGCAACCACGTTGATTCAGGGCAAACAAGGATGATTGCTTACTAATCGTGTCTTGCTTATCCTCTTCATCACGGACAAAATGTCCTTCTTCGTCAATGATTTGTTGGTTTGAACAGTAGAGAAAAGGCTGGCTATTGCCTTTAGACTCAATATAATCGATACCTGTTGACAACTTATCAGCATACCAGATATCATCTTGATCACAAAAAGCATAATAATCAAAGGTGCTGCCTTGGGTTTTCAAAACAGCCTCCATGAAAGAGCGCTCGAAACCAAGGTTTTTTTCTTTATAAAGTAAGATGTTGATGCGGTTACTATATTCTAGAAGAATGTCTTCCGTCCGGTCTTTTGACCCATCATCTCGTACAAATAAAGTGATATCAACATTGGTCTGAGAAAGCAAGGATTCCATCTGTTCTCTCAGATATTTTTCGCCATTATATGTTGACAATATAACTGCTACTTTTTTCATTTCATCTCCTTGAATGACGAGACCAGGATATTACTAAATGTATCTCGAATTCCTTCAGAAAGGTCAAAGCCTTCATTCCAACCCAAGCCTTTTAATTTCTCATTTGATAAAAGTGAATTCTGCACAGGTGAGCCAGCACCGGATTCTTGAATATCGAAAATCAGTTCAACTCCAGAAATTTCAGCTAATTTACGGGCAAAGTCTACCAGCTGCACATTGCCTGAATCTGAGGAAATGTTATAAGCGGCTCCGTTTTCGCCTTTTAAAGCAACTGCCAACATAGCAGATACACAGTCCAAAACATAGCAATAGGAACGTCTTTGGCTTCCTTTTGTTTTCATGACAATATTCTCTTTTGCCAAACATTTCTTAATAAAATCAACATCTGCACGTGTATTAGCCTCGGCAAAACGAGCACCATAGATATAAGCTGGTCTGACAATGCTGGCTTCTACTCCGAATTCCTTAATGTAAGACACAATCAAGGTCTCAGCTAAGCGTTTGCTTTCTGAATAACAAGAACGAGGTGATAAGATATCAATCAGACCATAGAGGTTTTCAACATGATGTTTTGCACCCTCAGGCAATTCACCATATACTTCCGAACTAGAAACAAAAATCAACTTTGCATCTTTTTCTTTTGCAAGTTCTAAAGTATTCTTAGTGCCAGCCACCGTCGTCATGATGGTTTCAACTGGATACAAATCGTAGGCCTGCGGATGGGCATTGCTAGCTGTATGGAAGATATAATCCAAATCACCATCAAAATGAATGACTTCCTCAACAGATTGAATAATCCTTGCGACCTTCTGTTCTTGGAAAAAATCATGAACTTCTAAGTCTTTGCGAACGACAACTGCTAAGGAAATATTGGCCTGATACTTCTCGTTTAAGAAGAGAAAGAAATCAAGCAAACTTCCTCCAATCAAACCATTGGCACCCGTAATTAAGATGGATTTATCAAAGAATGTTTTTATTTCATCAGTCACTAATCGATCTAATGATGAGAAATAGTTACTCTTATTGAATGTTCTCAACGGATAAAGTCATCCTTCCTAGTTGTCAATAAGGCTTTAAAAATCAACAAATCATCTACAGTCGTAATCTTCAAATTGGTTTCCGCACCTTTTGAAAAATAGACTTTTTTGCCCAACTCATGCATCAAAACACAAGTGGCAGCTGTGTTGCTGATACCATTTTCTTTAGCTTCTTCGTGAGCAGCTAAAACATCCGCAATCGAATACAAGTGAGGTGTCTGAGTACGATACAAGAGTTCTCTTGGTAAGGTCTCTTCGCTGATTAAGCCATCATGACTTGTAAAGACCGCTTCAACAGTTGGAATAGCTGCAACAGCTGACCCATACTTGTTAAAGGTAGCAACTGCGCTAGAAATGATCTCTGAGGAGACCAAAGGACGGTTGCCATCATGAATCAAGACTGTTGAGTCTTTTCCAGCAAATTGAACAATGGAGTGAATCCCGTTAGCGATGGACTCTTGACCAGTATTTCCGCCAACAACAATATCTTTCAACTTGGTGATATTAAATTGTTTCGCATAAGCACGAACGACTTCTACCCAAGCTTCTAAAGTTACAACAACGATACCATCAATATTCGGGTCGTTTTCAAAGACTTCCATTGTGTAAATAATAATTGGTTTATTGTTCACATGTAAAAACTGTTTAGGAATATCTTGTCCCATACGAGTTCCTGTTCCTGCTGCAGTCAGTAAAGCTGTAATCATTTGATGATTTCCTTTCCATCTACTTTAAAATAAACAATTCCATGGTTCATTTGATTTTCAACACTCGGTGGTGTCATGTAATCTGATCCATAACGATTCAATAGATAACCATGAATATCCTTTGGAGCATCAATTTGGATATTGCAAAAATCAATCTTACTACCCTCACCAAAGACTTGCTGAGATAAAATCTCACCGAAGTAGTGTTTTGCTCCACCAGGTAAGGTAACATTGTCAGTTTTTTTCCCAGCATACTTTCCAAATACCTGAAAAGCTTTCGCATTCCAGTAACTATAGGATTTAAAACCAAATAACTTACCAATTACTTGCACGATTAGCTGGGCTGGTTTTGATTTTCCACCTAGTAAAAATCGACCATCTGTCGTAAAGAAAACATAGGAACCAATCATAGATAATAGTTCCGATTGAACACCGTGAATCAATTTTTGAACAGGATTATTTGGTACATTTTCAATCGTAAAAATATCAATAAACAAGCGCTGGTCAAAAACAACATCATCATTTGTTTGTTTAAAAATGGTATTTTTTCTTAAAATTTTTGGAAAACGGACGTAGTTTCCTTGTGAATCAAGTTCAGGAATATGAAGGTCATATTTGTCAGACTCTTCAAGGAGTTTTGCCAGTTTTGGAAGATCGCTTCGCTTCATTCCAAAGTCCAAATCATCATCCCAGGGAATAAAACCTTTGTATCTGACTGCACCAAGCAGGGTTCCTCCTACTGCAAATAAGGGAATATTCTCCTCATTACACATTTTATTGATATCTATCACCATTTCCAATAGATAATCTTGAACAATTTTTAAATCGCTAGTTCCCATTTTATTTCCTTTTTCATATCCGGAAAATAGCAACATTTTCTACTACTTGCTATATATTTCCTGCATTTCTTGCATCACTTCTTCTTCAGAAAAAAGTTTTGATTTCTCAAGGCTCTTCACTCCATACTGAGCAAGTACTTGAGGCTTTCCTAACAAGTTGATAATGGTCTGCGACCAAAACCCCGCTTCATTCTCTGAAATAATCTGACCATTGACACCATTCTCAACCAAATCGCTGTTTCCACGACAATTTGACACGACCAGTGGTAAACCTGTTCCCAAGGCCTCCATGAGGTTCACAGGCAGTCCTTCTTGGGTCGAACTGGAAAGTGCCACATCAGAAAGCTGCATCAGGGTAGCAATATCATCACGATAGCCTAGCATTCGGACATTCTTCTCAAGTCCCAAAGATGCTATCAGTTCCTTATATTCCGCCTTGAGCGCTCCTCGGCCAACCAAGAGTAAGTAAGCATTTGGGTAATCTTTGACAACATCTGCCATAGCAGTGATTAAAACCTTTTGATTTTTTCGTTTACTAAGTTCACCAACGTAGATTAAAATTTTATCATCATCTTTAAAGCCAAGTTTTGCTCGTTTTTCTGATTTCAATGATGGTGTAGCTGGCTTAAACTTATCAAAATTGACACCAATTCCGGAAACTAAATCCAGAGCCTTCATTTTAAATTTACTATTAGCAATATTAAAATCTTCATGATTGATGACAATCAGTTGATCAGTATATTTTGAAAGCCATTTCTCAACTGGATAAAACAAGAGCCAATTGAGTTTTGAAGCTCCTTTGTAAAAATGAAAGCCATGTGCTGTATAGATGACTTTAGCCTTTTTAAATTTCTTTCCGACCAATCGAGCCAATACACCACCAACTGGGGCGTGGCAATGAATGACATCAAATTGCTCTTTTTCAACTAATGCTAAGAGCTCTTTATAAGCTTTCACATTTCTTGGAGTGAATGGTGAACGTTGAAATGGAATGTGATGTTCGATGACGTTGACCTCTTTTAATCGTTCACTTCTATCATCAAAGTTAGCAGCTCCATGAACTTCATAACCAAGCTTTCTTAATACACGAATATTAGCTTGTTCAAATAAATAGAACTGACGACTAACCGTTGATACGATTAGAACTTTCTTCATTACTACTCCTCTTTATTCCAGTGGTGGTAAACACTTGATGTTGATTGGTAAATATAGCCATTTTTTGTGTAAAAACGCACCGCTTCGACATTGTTAATCTGTGTACCAACTTTAATTTCTTCTATTGTACTTAAATCCTTGGCATAGGTTTCTAAAGATTGAAGAAGTTGACTTCCGATTCCTTTTTGAATCGTTGTCTTCTTCACAGCAATCAACTCGATGACGATAGCTGAATCATGCACAGAAAAGAGAATAAAACCTTGGCACTTCCCATCCAGCATATACTGAACAAAATACTTCTCTTCTTTACCAAAGGAAGACTTGACCCAGTTCCAGTATACTTTGTTTGATTTTTCTTTGTCTAAGTAAGGATCATTAAAAAAACGAGAATACTTAAAGGATTCTTCCGCAATAGCTAGGATTTCTTCTGATGCTGTCAGTTGATTGCTAATCGTGACTTCTTCATTCAAAACTGTAGAAAACTGTAGAGCTTTTTTACTGAATTGAACATTGACATCAGTCAAACTTGCTACTGTTTCTTCACCTAGCCAAGTGTTGCTTGCTGCTACATTATCTTCGTTATAGATGACTGTAAACTGATTTTGAGAAAAAAACTCTTTGACAAGACTTTTATCTTCATCAGTCAGTCTATCATTCAAAACAATTCTTCCAGAAGACACACCAAAAAAATCTGTGTCCCAATCCAGGTATGAATAATCAAATGAGTTACTGCTCATTTTTCTCCTCAACTTCTATAAATACTGACTTGCGACTGAGAATAGACAAGGCTGTCTTGAAAACAACTCGAATATCCATCCATAAGCTCAGATGGTCAATATAGTAAATGTCATTTTTGATACGTTCTTTCCAAGGAATAGTATTTCTAAAATAAGCCTGATTATAGCCTGTAATCCCTGGGCGAACAGATAACTTCTTCTTCTCAGCTTCCGAATAAACCTCAAAATGTTCTGGTAGATCTGGACGGGGTCCAACAATACTCATATCTCCCTTGAGAACATTCAAAATTTGAGGAATTTCATCGACACTGGTTTTACGAATAAACTTGCCGATACTTGTCAAACGAGGATCATCTTCCGAATTAAAAGTTGACCCATCTTCATTGCGGATATCAGGAGCATTCAGCTTCATAGAACGGAATTTATACATCTTAAATACTTTGCCATTCATTCCTAAACGGTCGGCATTATAGAAGATAGTCCCTTTATCTGAAAAATAGATAAGAGGGCCAAAGATAACAACAATGATGATAAAAAAAGGCAAACAAAGGAGAGAAATCAAAATATCGAATAATCTCTTAAAAAAATTCTTATACATTTTTTACACTCTCTACAATGTTTTTTAGATTTTCAATGATGTATTCAACTTCTTCATCTGTCAGTTTTGTATGAAGAGGCAACGTGATTTCATTGACAAAATAGCTGTAAGCATTTGGATAATCATCCACAGAGAAACCAAGATTACGGTAGGCAGTTAGCATCGGTAATGGCTTGTAGTGCACGTTACATGCAATACCACGCTCAGCCATTTGGTTGATAATCTCATTGCGTTGCTCTAAGCTAGCACCTTCAATATGCGTGATATATAAGTGCATAGAAGATTGATAATCCTTACCTTTGTGTTGCAATGCTTTGATAGTCGTACCAGCAAAACCTTGATTATATTTATCAACAATTTCCTTACGACGACTAAGCAATTGAGAATAGCGTTTCATTTGTGCAAGACCAATGGAAGCCATGATATCGGTCATGTTACACTTGTAAGCTGGCAAAACGATATCATATTCCCAAGAACCCAATTTTGTTTTGGCAAGAGCATCCTTAGTTTGGCCATGTAATGAATACATCTGAAACTCTTTGTACAACTCTTCATCATCTATCTTATCAAATGGTCTCCAAGTGACACTGCCACCTTCTCCAGTTGTAAAATTTTTCACGGCATGAAATGAGAATGATGTAAAATCAGCTAGCTTACCAGCAGGAATCCCCTTATAAGAAGAACCAAGAGCATGTGCACTGTCTGATAATATCACAACTCTATTAAAGGATTCTTGCCATTTATTTTTTGCAGTAAACAAATGAGATTTACTTTTTACAAGTTCATAAAGTTGATTGTAATCACATGGTATTCCCGCAAGTTCAACTGGAATGATAACTTTTGTATTAGTTGTGATGGCTTTCTCCAGTTGAACGTAATCCATCTCAAATCCATCATTTTGAATATCCACAATAACAGGTGTTGCTCCAACGTGAGTAATCACACTACATGAAGCTGTATAAGTCATTGCAGGAACTATAACTTCATCACCAGGACCCACGCCAAGAACTCTGAGAACCAACTCCAAGCCAGCAGTTGCAGAATTTAAACAAACTGTTTTATTAGTCTGCGTATAGGCTGATAATAGACGCTCTAATTCTTTCGTTTTAGGACCAGTTGTAATCCAGCCTGACTTCAGTGTGTCTACCACTTCGTCAATTTCCATTTGGGAAATATCTGGTGGAGAAAACGGAATATTCATTTTAGTCATTTTCTTATCTCCTATATAATAACTATTGTTTTGCGTATGCAAGTAATCTTTCTTTTAAATTGACTTCGTCTAATTCTAAGAGTCCATTGACAAAACTTTCTACTTCTTCTAGCGGTTTTGATGTTACCTTACCAATGAATATTTTCTCATGGATTTGCTCACTAACCAGTTCCTCAGAAGAGAGTAACTCTTCGTATAGTTTCTCACCAGGACGAATACCTGATTCAACAATACCAATCTCTTCAACTGTATGACCACTTAGTTTAATAACTTTCTTAGCTAAGTCAACAATCTTGACAGGGTCACCCATATCTAAGACAAAAATCTCCCCACCATGAGCAAGGTAACCAGCCTGGATCACCAATCTACTTGCTTCAGGAATGGTCATAAAATAACGAGTCATACGAAAGTCTGTCACAGTTAGAGGACCACCCTTAGCAATCTGTTCTTTAAAAACTGGAACGACACTCCCACGACTACCTAATACATTACCAAAGCGGACCGCAACAAATTGAGTTTTCCCAACTTCGTTTAAACCCGTAACAATCATCTCAGCAAGGCGTTTCGTTGCTCCCATAACATTTGGTGGATTCACTGCTTTATCAGTAGAAACCATAACAAATTTGCTTACACCAGCTTCTTTTGCCGCTTCAGCTACATTTTTAGTACCAAAAATATTATTTTTAACAGACTCCTTTGGATTATACTCCATCAGAGGAACATGTTTATGGGCAGCAGCATGATAGACGATATCTGGTTTGTAGCTTGTCATCATGCTAAACATGAGTTCACGATCTTGGATATCCGCAATAATCGGAACAATTTCAAATTCATTTTTATAGTGATTGGTTAATTCACGATGAATTAAATAAATTGAGTTTTCTCCATGACCCATCAGAAGTAACTTTGCTGGCTTAAACTTTGAGATTTGTCGACAAATTTCTGAACCAATTGAGCCACCAGCTCCTGTTACTAAGACAGTTTTATGAGTAAAATAGTGATTAAACTCTCTTTGGTCTAAGAAAACTTCTTTACGACCTAATAAATCTGCAATATCTATCTCTCTAAGCTGATGCGTAGAAACTTTACCAACAACTACATCCTCTACGCTAGGCATAGAATTAACAGTTACTTGTAAATCATTGCATATTTCTACTAATTTCTCGCGTTCAGTTCCATTCAAAGAAGGAATCGCAATGGTTACTTGCTCAACTTCATAATTTCTTACAATCTCAGGGATATCATTCCGATCCCCTAAAACTTTAATTCCGTGAATGTAGGTCCCATGCTTATTAATATCCGCATCCACGATCCCGATAATTTCAATATCACTCTTCCCACTTAAAACTGTATTAACAAACAAACTTCCACCAGATCCTGCTCCAATAACAAGAGTTCTGACCTTCTTTTGGATTTTACTCTTGGTATTTTTCTCACTTTTTTCACCTAAAACACGCCAAGTAATACGTGGAAGCATAAGGATAGGTATTGAGAAAAACCAACCTAAAAATATAAAACGATAGCTAAAAGAAGAATAGAAAAAAGTAGAGAATAAGATGAACAGATAGGCAACTGTTATAGAAATAGTAAGATTGAATAAGACTCTATAATCTGTAAAACGATTGATAATAGAGAAAATTTTCAATTTCCAAGCTGTACAAAAGTAAATAAAGATTAATAATATATACGTAATGATGAATTTTTCTGTACTGACGTTAGCAAAAAAATGGATGAAACCATTAGAAAGTTGCAAGGCAAGCAAAAGCAAGATTGCATCGATGCACATCAAAATGATTCGTTTCGTTGTCCTATTCAAATTATTCAATTTCATTCTCTATTCCGAAATTAATTCAATTCTATTAACCCTGATTTATAAATCTTTATCTGTTTTTTTGCCGTAATTACCATAATTTCCATAGGCACCATATGAACCGTACGATCCATAACGGTCTTTTGTGGTATCAACTTTATTAAGGATAACACCTAAAAACTGAGCTCCACTTTGCTCCATTTGCTCCACTGCTTTTTTGACAAAGCGTCGACTAACTGCACCTGATTCTGTAACCAAGAGACTTCCATCTGCCTTTTGTGCCACTATGGCTGCATCAACTACCAAACCGATTGGTGGAGTATCGATAATAATATAATCAAAACCATTGCGTACCCGTTCAATCATGTTGTCAAACCGAGCATTTTGTAAAAATGTAGTCGGATTTGGTGGAACTTGACCTGCTGGTATGATGCTAAGATTATCAATGCTAGTATCGTGAACAACTTGAGACAAGTCCACATGGCCCGACAAGTAGCTAGTCAAGCCATGGTAAGCAGATTCAGCTTTAAACGTTCCTGACATAACGGAATTGCGAATATCTGCATCAATCAAAAGGGTCTTATAGCCTGATGTGGCAAAGGAAATTGCAAGACTAGTTGAAGTTGTCGATTTACCCTCGCCTGGTTGAACTGAGGTAACAGCGATAACTTTAATATTACTACCGCTAAACTGAATGTTAACTTGTATAGCATTGTAATATTCTTCCATGGCTTTAACCATTTGAGCTTTCGCCCGTCCTAGTATAAATTGTGACATTTTTTCTCCCCTTAAATTTTCTCAGTGTCAGGAACGACACCAATCAGTACCAATCCAAGAACTTCCTCTATATCTTCAGGACGCCGAACTCGATCATCCAAAACTTCCAAAAGCAAAACAAGTGCCATTGCAATAAAACCGCCAATCATGGCTCCTAAAAGAACATTCCGTTTTATATTTGGTGAAGAAGGTGAATTAGGCAGTTTTGCTTCTTCTATGGTAGTTACGTCCTCAACTTTAGTAACCACTTTAATTTTTTCAGCGGCAACCACACGTAGAGTATTAGCCATTTGTTGAGCATTTTGAGGTTCCTTAGCGTTAACAGAAACGGTAATAATCCGAGTATCACTAGGAATAGATACTTGAACCATTGAGCGTAATTCTGATTCTGAAATTGTCAAGCCTTCTCTATTGATAACATCAGACATAACGGAATCAGAAAGAATAATTTCCTTATAGTCATTTACCAAGTAAGATCCTGCCTGCAAGTCTTGAGCAGTTAAATTATTATTTCCGGTAGTTTGGTTAGCTACATAAATCCGTGTTGAAGAAGTAAAGGTTGGTTTTAATACAAAGGCACTAAACAATAAAGAAAGCACTCCAAACAATAGGGCACTAAAAATGATTAACACCTTCTTTTGCCAAATCTTTTTCAACAAGTGGATTACGTCAATTTCAATAACATTCGCATTACCAGTAGTATTCATAATATCTCCTATAAATAGTCATTTTCTAATAAAATTTGCGGGTTTAACTGGAAGAGATCATTTGCCCGCTTGGCTCCAAAATCTTTGGCTATAATATCATAAGCCTCTCTCATAAAAGGTTTTCGAGCATCTAGATTGTGCATATCACTAGCCACACAATGAACCACGTTTTCCTCTAAAAAGAAACGCGCACGTTTTTTGAAAATTTTGTGCTTGTCGCCAAATATTTTTGCTTTCAGGACGTGCGAAGAGTTGATTTGAGTATAACACCCTAAAGCAATCAATTCCTTTACGCGTTCTTTATTAAACTCCAAAGCATTATAACGTTCAATATGAGCAATAATGGGTGTCACACCAATAGCTAATAGATTTTTAACAGCTGTCTGGATCTCTCTCCATGGCGTCACCATACTAAACTCAATGAGATAATACCGCGTGTCAGCCATGTTTGGAACCAAGTGATTCTCAATTTTTTTTAAAAGGGAGCTAGTATAAAACAATTCTCCTCCATAATTGATTTGTAAATCTGGAAATTGCTTTTCTGCTTCTTCTTTAACAATAGAGAAGTTCTCAAAGATTTTTTCTTCTGGCTCCTCAAACATTCCTTTTCTTCTGTGAGATGTAGAGACAATCGTCCGAACACCTTGAGCATAGCTTTCGCTGATGAGATCTATACTTTCTTGAAGTGATTTTGGTCCATCATCTACATCAAATACAATATGCGAATGAATATCAATCATTTTTGACTAATTTCCTTCCATCGTATTTCTGATGGCCTGCTTTGCGGCTGAGATACTTGTTTCATCCAAGCTCATCATATAAAGTGCTGCTGAAGGCATGGCATAAGATGGTAATTGACCTGTTGAACCTGTACCAGTCACATCTTGTGAAACCACTGTAAATGAAGAACCGGACGCCAATTGGGTATTGGCCAATCGCATCATTGATTCCAATGGCATATTTGTCTGAACAGAATTTTGAAGGCTATTGATAATAGTGGAGAAGTTTGTGATTGAATCTACTGAAGCTAATTTGTTGATAATAGCAGAAATAACCTTTTGTTGATTTCGACCACGATCCGCATCTCCGCCTTGTAAAGAGTATCTTTCACGAACAAAACCTAAAGCTTGTTGTGAGTTTAAGGTAATCGGTCCTTGAGGAAATTCATATCCCCCTACTCTACTTACAAAAGCTTGATCATTATATACCTCTACTCCACCTAAAACATCAATCAACTGCATAAAGCTTGTAAAATTAATACGAGCATAATAATCAATATTTATATCATAGAGGTTTTCCAGAGTCTTCATTGACGTTTCAACGCCGTAGATGCCAGCATGCGTTAACTTATCAAACTGATTAGCACCACCATCAGGAATTTGAACATAAGCATCACGTGGAGTAGTTGTAAGCATAACCTTGTGGGTATCCATATTTACCGTCATGATGATATTAACATCCGAACGTGAAACTGTTGAGATATTACCATAGGTATCAATACCACTGATGTAGATATTCACAACATTCGGATTTGTATGTTCGTCCTTTTTATTTTCAGAAACGCTTGGCTTCACTTCTTTTGTAATTTTATAGGTATAAAGCGTGCGTATCTTTGAAGCATAGTCTGCATCACTCAACTCTAACAGGCTCGAATAAGCACTATTCAGCACCATTCCTTGTGTCCCACCTGAGAGTAGATTTTCATAAGCATGTTGGTAGGAATCTACTGGCTCAGGGACCAAATCAAGATTCTTTTGAACTTTCAAGTCTGAAAGCAGAGCTTGAATATTCTCAGAGTCATTATTGACAGGAGCCTGAAGTTGTCCCAGTTGAGAAATATCCTGAATATCACTTCCAGCAGGTACAACAACACTCATTTCGATTTCTGAATAAGATGCAGTTTTGTTTAACTTTTCAGCTACTTGCACAGTTGACTGAACAAAGTAAAGTCCTGCAGAGGTAAAAAGTGTAAATAAAACGAGAGTAAAAGTTGTGAAAAATTTTGCTTTTTTGAGAATGATTAAAACCACCGAAAACACAAAAATAGCAATCAGAATACCCGCGACAATGTGATTGATATTTCTGAAAGCAAGAAAATGGTGTGCATACATTTTATAAATAAAGAAACCTGCAAGTGCTGTGTATAGAGCTAAAAACGCAGAATTAATGAGTAGCCAAGTACTACTCACTTTTTTACCTTTACTTGAAGTACGTAAATGTCTAGACATATACTCTCCTATTTCAAAATAATTTTATATATATTTGTTAATGATAACATATTTCAAAGTATTTCTCAAGCAATAATGCTATCTTTTTTTACTTATTAAAAAATGTTTTTGCATAATTTCAACCATTCTATTCTAATAATTATTTGAATATTTAATTTTTAAAGTCAAATTTTAATAAAAATAGATATCTTCAAACATTCTATTAAAAATATGGTAAACTAGTTCTATGAGAATTCAACAGTTATACTACATCATTAAGATTGCTGAAACTGGTTCTATGAACGAAGCAGCAAAACAACTTTTTATTACCCAACCAAGTTTATCCAATGCTGTTAAGGATTTGGAAAAAGAAATGGGCATCGAGATTTTTCACCGCAATCCAAAAGGGATTACCATGACCAAGGATGGCATTGAATTTCTTTCTTATGCAAGGCAAGTTGTTGAGCAAACAGAACTTCTGGAAGAACGCTATAAGAAACCCGATGGGAAACGAGAGCTTTTTAGTGTGTCCTCTCAACATTATGCTTTTGTAGTCAATGCTTTTGTCAGTCTTTTAAAAAAGACAAATATGGAAAATTACCAACTCTTTTTAAGGGAGACAAGAACGTGGGAAATCATTGATGATGTTAAGAACTTTCGCTCTGAAATCGGTGTCCTCTTTCTCAATGACTTTAACCGGGATGTTTTGACAAAGATGCTGGATGACAATCGCTTGACCTACACACTACTTTTCACAGCGAAGCCTCATGTTTTTATCAGCAAGTCTAATCCTTTAGCTAGTAAAGAACGAGTGACACTTGAAGACCTCCAAGAGTTTCCTTATCTTAGCTATGAACAAGGGATCCACAACTCTTTCTACTTTTCTGAAGAAATCCTCTCTCAAGAACACCACAAAAAATCCATTATAGTATCCGACCGGGCCACACTCTTTAATCTCTTGATTGGTCTAAACGGATATACTATTGCGACTGGTATCTTAAATAGTAATCTCAATGGCGATGATATCCTCTCTATTCCCTTGGACTATGATGATCGTATCGAGCTGGTTTATATCCAACACGAAAAAAATAATCTTTCTAATATGGGAGAAAAATTTATTGCCTATCTCCTAGAGGAAGTTCCCCACGATGTATAAATCTGGACAATTTTTCTTTATTTATCCAATTTTATTGATTTCGCCATTGTTTTATGAAAAAAATTGAAAATGTTACTGCATAAAATTGAAAATACTTCGATTTTTGACCAGAAAACGTTTTCATTTTTTTGTTTTATATGATATACTAAGAGTATCTTAATAAAATAAGGAGTGATTATTTTGGCACATAACAAATTATTAGCGATGATTCTTGCCGGTGGACGTGGTACACGTTTGGAAGGCTTGACAAAAAAAGTCGCAAAACCTGCCGTAGCTTTTGGTGGTAAGTATCGTATCATTGACTTCCCTTTGAGCAACTGTGCAAACTCTGGTATTGATGTTGTTGGTGTATTGACTCAATATGAATCTGTTCAACTCAATTCTTACGTTGCTCAGTCCCAACGTTGGGGGCTTGATGTCCAAGGTTCTGGTGTCTTTGTCCTTCCTCCTCGTGAGAAAATTGAAGGATTTGGCCTTTACAAAGGTACTGCAGATGCCATCACTCAAAACATTGACTTCATTGATTTACATGAGCCTGAGTACGTTCTCATTTTGTCTGGTGACCATATCTATAAGATGAACTACGATAAAATGTTGGATGCTCATATTCAAAAACAAGCCGATGCTACTATTGCTGTTATCGAGGTTCCTATCAAAGAAGCTTCTCGTTTCGGTATTATGAATACTGATGAAGAGTATCGTATCGAAGAGTTCGAAGAAAAACCAGCTAATCCAAAGAGCAATCTTGCCTCAATGGGCGTCTATATCTTCACTTGGAAATCTCTTAAAAAATATTTACAGGAAGACGACAAACTCGACACATCTACTCACGATTTTGGACATGATATTATCCCTACCTATTTGAAGGATAAAAAGCGTCTCTATGCATACCCATTCCGTGGCTACTGGAAGGATGTTGGAACCGTCAATAGTCTCTGGGAATCCAACATGGACCTGATTGACCATTCCAAAGATTTAGATCTCTCTGATTCTTCCTGGAGAATCTATTCTGAAGATTCTGGATCGCCTGCTCAGGTTATCGGAAGTCATGCTAGAGTTAGCAATGCTTACATTGACAAAGGAGCTATCGTAGAAGGCAGCGTTAGTCACTCTGTTATTTCGACAGATGTCCAAATTGGTGCTGGATCACTCGTAGAAAATTCCGTTATTTTGCCTGGTGCTTCAGTCGGAGATAATGCTAGCTTAGAATATGTTATTGTTGCTGAAAATGTTAAGATTGCGGAGGGTGTGACCTTATCTGGTACAGCTGATGATATCTTATTGATTGACAAAAATGTGTCCAAGTAGGAGAGGAAAACTATGTTAAGAAATACCTTAGGAATTGTCAATATTGAGGGTACAAATGTCCAGTTCGGTGAAATCATGTCCCATCGTGGTGTTCAGGCTTATGGATTCTTAGGCCGCTACCGTCTTATCGACTTTGTTCTGTCCAATATGTCCAACTCTGGAGTCACTGAATTCCAAGTTTATATGCCACCTAGAATGCGCTCTACTATCCAACATGTGGGAACGGGTAAGCAATACAATATCAATAGCAAACGTGGTAAACTAAGACTATTGAATAGTGCTATTGACCCAAATTCTATATACCAACATGATATTAAAGCCTTTTCGGATAACCTCCACTATATTGAAAATGCTAATTCTGAATACGTCTTGATTGCACCTTCCTACTTTATCTACAGCCAAGATTTTTCTAAACTGCAAGAGCAACACTTGGAAACTGCTGCAGATATCACCGTTCTTTACAAAAATGTGACGGAAGCTAAGGAAAGCTTCATTGGTTGTCAAACCTTGAAATTCGGGGAAGACAAACAAATCGTAGAATTCCAAGAAAATCATGGTAAATATAAAAACCGTCCAGTTTCTTTAGAAGCCTACTTCATGAAACGAGAACTTTTCATTGAATTAATCAAACGCGCTAAGAGCGTCTCTGCCCTCTATTGGCTGAAAGATATTCTTCGCGATGTGGTTGACCAATATAAGATTGTAGGTTACGCACACCGTGATTATGTTGCTTGTATCAACAACGTTGATGCCTATTACAATACTCAATTGGAATTGATTGACCGAGATATTCGTAGACTTCTCTTCAAGAGCAATTGGCCTATTTACACTCAAACAAGCGATAGTTCACCTTGTTTGTATGGACCTTTAGCTGATGTAAAAGGTAGTTTGATTTCCAACGGCGCTAATATCAATGGCCAAGTGGAAAACTCTGTTATTGACCGCGATGTGGTCATTGAAGATGGTGTTACAGTCAAAAATTCTATTATCATGAATGGTGTGGTCATAAAAAACGGTGCTCACATTGAAAATGCAATCATTGATAAGGCAACTAAAATTGTTCATCCTGTTGATATCAAAGGATTTGAGAATTCACCTGCTTACATCAAGTCGTACCACATCATTTAGGAGAAAAAATGACTAAAAAAACTGTCCTATTTGTAGCTTCAGAAGGACTTCCCTTTATCAAAACTGGTGGCTTAGCTGATGTTATTGGCTCTCTTCCAAAAGAACTGGTCCATCAAGGCTTGGATGTCCGTGTGGTCCTGCCTCTTTATCTTAAGATGGCTATCAATAACCACGATGATTTTGATTATATGGCTAGCTTTGATGTCCGTGCAGGTGACATTCAAACCATGGCAAATGTTTACAGTCAGGTTGTTGACGGGGTAACCTTCTATTTCATCGAGCACCGCCAATACTTTGAACGTGAGGAACTCTATGGCTATGATGACGATGCCATGCGTTTTGGCTTCTTTCAACATGCAACTTGTCGCCTCCTTGAGGCTCTCAACTTCTTCCCAGATGTGATCCATTCTCATGACTGGCATGCTGCTGCTATTCCTTTCCTTTGCCGTACCTTCTATAGCTACCGTGATGAATTTCGTTCAATCAAGCATGTCTTTACCATCCATAATCTTGCTTTTCAGGGTATCTTTAATGAGCGATATCTCTGGTCTGCTCTTGGCATGGACCATGGGTACTACCGAGATGGAACTGCGCGTTTCTATGATGACTGCATCAGCTTCATGAAGTTAGGAATTCTTTATGCGGATAAGGTTACAACTGTTTCAGAAACCTACGCCCAGGAAATCTTAACCGAAGAATTTGGCGAAAATATGCAACACGTTCTTGAGTTGCGTCGTCATGACTTACTTGGTATTGTCAATGGTATTGATTACGATACCTGGAATAGTAAAAATGATCACTACCTGGTGAAAAATTATGATTTAGCTTCTATTTCAGATAAAAAAGCCAATAAGTTGGCCTTGCAAGCTCAGTTCGGTCTCCCTCAGGATGAAAATGTCATCCTAGTTGGAATCGTTTCTCGGCTGACATGGCAAAAAGGTTTTTACCTCATGACGGAAGTTCTCAGTCATCTCTTGCAAGCACATGTTCAGTTTGTCATTCTTGGGAATGGGGAAGAAGATATTGAAAATGCCTTCCATCATTTCAAGTCAGCTTATCCTGAAAAATTTGCTTTCTACCGTGGCTACAATGAACCCCTAGCTCATCAGATTTACGCAGCTAGTGACCTTTTCCTGATGCCATCTATGTTTGAGCCATGTGGTATCAGTCAACTGATTTCTATGCATTACGGTACCCTTCCACTGGTTCGCGAGACAGGAGGTCTACGTGATACCGTTAGACCATATCACATGGAAAGCAAAGAAGGCACTGGCTTCAGTTTTGGTGGCAAAGATGCTTTTAGTATGAAACAGGTTTATGATTTGGCTCTTGAGACATACTACGAACGGCCAGATGACTGGCAAAAATTAGTCGAACAAGCTATGAATCTAGATGTCAGTTGGACTGCTTCTGCTAACCGCTATATCCATCTCTACCAAGAGATTACTCAATAAAAAATTAAGGGAGTACGATACCGGCAACCATTGGGTGGACCGACCACTCCCTTTTTAAAATGAATTGACTCTTTAAATTAAAACTTCTACAATACACTGCAAAAAGGGAAGGATTTACTAGATGCCTGAGCATCTGTATCAACTTTCCTATTGTGCAGGTATCCTTTTATGCCTTTGTATCTTCTGAAAGGAATTTTATGAATACTTTTAGTGACCTTGATCTATATTATATGAATACAGGCGAGCATACTTCTCTCTACGAGAAGATGGGTGCTCATCTGGTAAAAGAAAGAAATAAAATTCTTGGCACACAATTTCGCGTCTATGCTCCAAATGCACAGGAAGTTTTTCTTGTCGGCAATTTCAATGATTGGTCTAAAAATCATCCAATGTCTCGAGAGCAAGAGGGAATTTTTAGTCTCTACGTTGAAAATTTAAAATCACTGGAAAATTACAAGTACTTGATCGTAACCAAAGACGGACAAGAAATCTACAAAGCCGATCCCTTTGCTTCCTTTAGTCAAGTTCGACCAGATACCGCATCTTCTACCTACAATAGCCGTTATAAGTTTAAAGATGATCTGTGGATGTATCATCGGGTCAACTATGATTTTAAAAGTCAGCCAATATCCATCTATGAAGTCCATTTAGGTTCTTGGAAGCAAAAATTAGTGAATAAGGATGAGTCCGGTGCACCTGCTACAGCATTTTACTCTTATAAGGAAATCGCTCCACTCCTGATTGACTATGTTAAAGAAAATAACTATACCCATATCGAAATTATGCCTCTGACAGAGCATCCCTTGGATGCTTCTTGGGGTTATCAAGTCACTGGTTATTATAGTCCGACTAGCCGATATGGCAAACCAGATGAACTCAAATACCTTATCGACCAATGCCATCAGGCTGGCATCGGAGTTATTTTGGACTGGGTTCCTCTTCATTTTTGTAAGGATGCTCATGGTCTTTACCAATTTGATGGTAGTTCCCTCTACGAATACGCTAATGAAAATGACCGTGAGAATCGCCAGTGGGGAACAGCAAACTTTGATTTAGGAAAAGGTTTGACTCGTTCATTTCTCCTCTCTAATCTTCGATATTGGTTGAAAGAGTTTCATTTTGACGGGATTCGTGTGGATGCTCTTTCTTATCTTATTTACTTGCGTGGTGAGACAGAAGATGACAAAGTCAATCACGCAGCTATTGACTTTATCAAACGTGTCAATGCCATGGTTCATACTGAATACAAGGGCGTCGTCATGATTGCTGAAGATTCTTCCTCCTATCCCAAGGTAACCCATGCTCTTGAAGATGGTGGTCTTGGCTTTGATATGAAATGGGACCTAGGTTGGATGAACGATACTCTCAAATACATGAGTCGTCCTGCCATCTATCGACCTTATCATTCAAACGAGATTACATTTGGTATGTACTACAATCCAAATGAAAATTTCCTCCTACCCTTATCACACGATGAAGTCGTTCATGGTAAGTTATCCATCATCAATAAAATGGACGGCAATTATGAGGACAAGTTCCACTTAGCAAGAGCCTATTACAGCTTCTTCTTTGCTCATCCAGGGAAAAAATTGCTCTTTATGGGGAATGAATGGGGACAAATTCGTGAATGGCATGAATACACAGAAATGGATTGGCATCTAAAACTCTATCCAATCCACGAATCCTTCTATCAGATGATGAAAACTCTATCAACTTTCTACAAGAAAAATGATGCTTTTTGGAAGTATGATTATCAGGCTCATGAGAAAGGATTTAAGTGGATTAAAATTGACGAATCTGCTAATTTCTACGCTTTTACACGGCATAGTGATGATCAAGAAATATTAGTCGTTAATAACTTCAATGATCAAGAAGTCTTTGATGTTGAACTAAACTTGCCTAAAGATAGCGAGTATCGATTGGTTTTCTCATCCAATGCTATCCCAATTAATGCTTTTACTCTTAGTGTTAAAGATGCTGGAGTAAAATTGACCGTTCCACGCTTAACCTCCTACTATTTCCAAAAAGTAGAAAAGAAACCTAATAAGAAGAAAAAGTAAACACAAGAGGCTGGGCAAAAAGTAGCTTCAAATAAAACCACACAGTGATTTCTGTCTTGAAAACAATCAAGATGAAAAAATCACTGTGTGGTTTTTGAGTATTTGAATTTTTAGGGTCGAGATTCTTAGCCAATTTTGTTAGATTCATGCTCATGAATAGGAAGCCGATCTCCGTTTGGACGGCTTGATTGCCTCTGACATGAACCCTGCGCACGCCAAAAACACTCTTCAATCGGCCAAAAACGGGTTCGACATCTGTCTTTCGTTTGGCATAGATTCGAGAGCCTTCTTCGCTATGTAATTCTTCCTTGATGAGTTCTTTAAAGTAATTCCAAGTCGGATTGTAATGGATTTGTTTCTGGCGACCACTTTCTGTTTTGGAAAGTTTTTCTAACTCTTTATACATGATCATGGCTTTCTAGTTGTTTTGTCGTTATTATAATTATAAACCATGACATAGGGAAACGAGCATCTCCAACTGCGGAAATGCTCGTTTTTTCTATTCTGAAGCTACTTTTTGCCCAGCCTCTTCGTTTTATTCAACAACTGTATATTTTGCAGCTTCTTCAAGATAAGACTTGTAGTCATCATTTTCGACAATTTTGCCAATGATTTTATTAATCTCTTTCTTTAATTCTCCACTATCCTTTGCCATTGCAATAGCTTTTGCATTTTCTGGCTCAGCTTCAAAGGTCAACTCTGCTAGTGCTAAATCAGGATTCTGACTCATATAACCAGACGCAACTGATGAGTCCAAAATAATTGCTTTTACCTGACCATTCTTGAGCTGGTTAACTGCTTCTCCCATCAAAGTTAATGAAACGATGTTAGCATTTGAAAGGTTTGCGCGCGCATATGTTTCTTGTGTCGTTCCTTTTTGAACAGCCAAATCCGCATTATCAAGGTCCGCTACCTTAGCATACTTTGCAACATCTCCTTTTTGAACCAAGAGGACATTCCCATCTTGATAATAGGGATCAGAGAAATCAAACACTTTTTCACGCTCAGGTGAGATACTTAATCCTGCAATTGCCAAATCTGCCTTACCATTTTGAACACTATTTAAGACATTGTCAAAATTCATTGTAGAAATTTCCAGTTCAACTCCTAACTCATCTGCCAATTTTTGAGCCAAAAGAATATCCGATCCAACAACCTCATTTTTACCATCAACAAGAGTTTGGAATTCAAAGGGAGCATAGTCAGGACTGGTTGCCACAACCAATGTTCCTTTTTCCTTGATTTTATCAAGTGGGGATTGTTCTGTTTTTGCAGATGAACAAGCTGCTAGACTTAAACCAGTAAATAAGAGTGTTGCTGCAAAAAATATTTTTTTCAATTTCATCATAATCCTCTTTTCGATTTCCTCTGTAATAAATACCGAGATACTTTCTTTTATTTTTTTAGATGTGTTTATTTTAAATTATTTTTATACATATGTCAAGTATATTTTTTAATAATATTCATTTTTTTGAATATATTTCAAAATATGATATAATTTTACTATAAACCAATCTAAGGAGTTTACATGATGTACCAAACAAAAGCTAGCAAACACGATGACATAAATGGTTACCTGTATTTTACAGACAATCTTCCACTCCCTACGAAACATCCTTTGGGAGATGGAAATGGCTACAACCCAGAACAATTGATTGCCAGTGCCTGGGCTACGTGTCTCAATGCCACTATTCAGTCTCTTTTGGAAGCAAAGAGACAAAATATAGATTCTAAAGTGGATATCACTGTTACGCTTTGCAAAGAGGAGGCTGGACTAGGTTACTACTACTTCCAAGTGGATGCAGAGGCTGCTATTAAGGGGATGAACCTCACAGATGCTAAAGAAATTGTGGATCAAGCACATTTACGCTGCCCCGTTTCCAAATTACTAGCTGGTGCTAAGACACTCACTTTAAAGACTGTTGACTATTAGAAAAGAGGATTAGCAAAAACTCCAGAATAGAGTAGCAAAAGGCATAGCATTACCTTATCAAAAACGTTCTGTCTATGCCTTTTTAGAGTATTTGTTATTCAAAAGAATGACTGGTATTTGAGTTTTTGCACAAGTCCATTTAAATTCATTTTTGCTTTTCAAGGCTCGTGAACAAATAGTCTCCCAGACTTATGGTCTCTATCTCATTTCAAGGAGACCAGCTGAAACAGTCACTTCAATGACTGTTTCACTCACCAAAATTCTCTGACAAAATCGTCTTCTAAGCGTTCTGCATAAAAGAGTTCTGATAGGTTTTCTTGGTCAAAAATACGGAGTAGGTTAAGCATATCATAGGCAAGATCCATAGTTGCCAAGTCCTTACGAGCAATCCAGCGGACTTCTCCTTCTTCAGATGAACGTATGGTTCCTGTAAATTCATTGGTTTTATACAAAAAGACTAGATAGCGGATACCCTCTCCCGTATGCCAATGTTTGACTCCCACAAGCCGAGGATTTTTAATGGTCAAACCTGTCTCTTCATAAATTTCACGAACTACTGAGCCATGCAAGGACTCTTTCTCCTCGATGTGGCCTCCAGGTAGAGCAGCGCCAGACCAGGCATACATTTCAGGGTCTCGGATTTGCATAACAATATTGCCCTGACCATCTTCAATCAGGCACATGTTGGTTAGAATAACGTTTTCAGAACGGGACATGGGTGCTCCTTTTTTTAAACTAATCTGCTTCTATTTTATCAAATATCTGACGATAATACGATTTTTTCTACAAAAAAGAAGGACTGACGCATCAGACCCCAATTCATCAACAAAATACAGATATCACCAATTGTTTACTTTTATATCATGCACTATTTATTTTTAGGACGACCAACCAACCCTTCTTGTTTTAGGAGTCTTAATCCGTTTTTTATCAATCAGTTTCAGTTCTATTTCCTTACAATTCACAATAGAGGAATCATTGATTTTCAGACTCCTTGGGAAGTATTGATTTCCTTGCTCACGTGATAACTCAACAGTATAACTAACACCATTACTCAATTTGAAAACCACAAAGTAGATATTATCTCGCCTAAATCGTGTACCAGCTCTTCTATTCAAAATACCGTCAGTAGTATAAAATTTACATTCCATCAGGTTTACCATTTGGTAAAGTAACAAGGTACCTACAATTTTGTATTTATTTTCATTAAACCAACCATTGTCCGCCTTATTAAGACGTTCTAAGGTCCAATCATCTTTTAGGCCTTCAAAAATACTCCCCGCATTATTGGTCGGTAAATTCACATGATGTTCTCTTGATAATCCCAACAAGTGGGGAATTGAAGAGTTTGGAACAAAAAGAATAATCTCAGGGTAATCTTCCATGTTTGTCCTATAAGTGTATTTGTACTGAGAAACATATTTCTCAATCGTGTTGGCTAAACTCGACATATTGACGTTGACAATATCAATTTCACCATCAAAAGTTTCTAACCATTCTAAAGTATATGTCATTTGAATTTTTCTCCTAAAAAAGAGAAGGAAGCAGGAGCTTCCTTCTCTTCCACGTATTGAGTTTCACCTCACGCTAGATATGCCCTATCTATTCCTCAAGGGTAGGCAGTCCTGTTATTCTTTTTCTCTGCAAACAGTCTAACTGTATACAGAGCCCACAGGCGGGTGCAGACCATATCCACTAGCCCACAAGTAATTATTACTTTTTATTTACCTCTATTATACGCGGTATCTAACTATTTGTCAAGAATTTCGGAGTTTCTTTCTAACTACAGTAGAGCAGTTTTTCCCTCACAATTTTGGGTAGAACCACTAATCCCTTGATAAATCTATGTAATTTGCACCTGTCATTATTATGACACAAGCCCCTCCAGGTAAGGCAGCCCCAGACCAAGCATAGCGCTCGGGGTCACGGATTTGTATGACAATATTGCCCTGACCATCTTCAATCAGACACATATTGGTCAGGATAACTTTTTCAGAACGGGACATGGGTGCTCCTTTTCAAACTAATCTGCTTCTATTCTATCAAATATCTAACGATAATACGATTTTCCAATGAATAAATAAATTCTATATTTGATTCTATTCGTATATTCGGTTTAAGTTTAAAGTAGAGTACTTATCTTGTTAAAAAGTCCTTTAAAATATCAAAAACCTCATCTTTTGTAAGCATAATATCTGAATTTTGAGGGATTGATTCAATGTCTGAAGTCAATAAATCAATGAATTTAGTCATATCATTCTTAACAGTATCAGAGACATCTAACTCTGACAATCGCTCACCTTCATGAAGCAGAGCAGCAAGGCGAGTCACATCATTCAAGTGCTTTTTAATTTTCTTGCTTAAGCCTTGCGCTCCATTTTTTACACGGTCAGTCATGTCTAACCATGCTTTTGCCTTAAAGACAATTAAGCCTCGGTTACTTAATACTGAATAACCTTCTATCACTTCCCGTTCCTTCACCAGCAACTGATAATATTCCTCATCTAGTAATAAGGCAGATAGACTGGCATCCTCATCAAAATGAACTGGTGTTTCTCGACCAAATTTTTTCAGAGGGTATTCAGGCAAAATACTAAACAATTCAATCATTTCTGGAAATCCAGCTTTCCTGGTTGTAAAACGAAAGAGTTGAGCTTTGTTGTCTTTTTGACTCCCTTCATATTCTCCAAGTTCCAAGAATTTAGTCAATGTGTTATAAAAATCTTTATTTTTTAACTCATCAATAATGACCATATCGTAATCTTTTGTCGTACGACTTTCCAATCCTTTCGCATCTAATACGATAGAGGTGGCTGTTCCACCAATTAGGACATAGTAATCTTGATAACGATGAAACATTTCTTGAAAAATTGGTTTTATATTTGCGGGCATATTTATTCTCCTAATAAGTTCAAAATCCTATCTTCTAGCTGCTCAACTTCCTCTTCAATACGAGGGTCCTCATCATTTCTTAGTGTTAAATAGAGCGATATAGGATCAACCAATGAAACATTAGTTGATTCAAGCCATTTATTTTTCTGGTAGTCAAATGGAACTGGCTCATAATTCCAAATTTCAAGTCTGTGACCTTGAAGGATATGTTGTTGAAGTTTTCTGCTGAAACTTTTATATTTTTTCTTTGAAATCGCATAGCTTCCATAATTTTCCGAATCCGCAAGCATGCCTAGGTATGATAAGGCTTGAAAATGAGTTGTTTTGAAGGATACCTCATCTTTTAATTTTTGAAAATCAGTATCACTTATCGTCAAAACTTCTCTGATTGGTCCATCCATTAGCTCTTTGGACTCTTCAAATATTATACGTTTAGTTTTTGCAAATTGGTAAGATTTCTGCTTATTATGAAGCCATTCCCGATCCTTAAAACTTCTAAAATGACGGTATAAGCTAGGGACAGAAAGATGGGTTAACTGGCTTACTTTTTCCATGTCAATAATGAAACCTTTTGTATGGAGTAACAAGGTGATCAATAACTTTTGTTCAGTATTAGACAACCGATTATCAAGTCCAAAATTTTTAGTTGATTTAGAAAATAGTAATCCTAGTTGTGGGATAAAGGCATTTTCTTGATAGTCAAGATAAGATGCCCCAACCTGCATTAATTTCTTTTTCTGCCCGTCAGATAGTTGATTAAAAACTAGAATAACATCCTTTTCAAACTGTTTTTGAATAACTTGAGCTTGTTTGACAAAGTTATCTAAACTCCCTGACCTTTTTTCTTTGATCAAAAGAAAGGTGTAATCCTTGACAGTTAAGGTTGAAAATTCATATCGTCGTTGAAAAACAATCGGAAGTTTTAGAATTATTGGCTGTATTTGTGTTTCAAAATGGAAAGCACTAAGGACACTCTTGATTTTTGAAATATCCATATTTAGCTCCTTATTATCATTATATTTGTATTTTATCAAACAAAATGATAAAATGCAATTTTTTTGATAAAATAAAATAGACCTTTCTCTCAATCAGTCCTATCTAGTTATGATTGGCGATTTCTGGGCCATTTATTATTAATCTATTATCTTTTAATTCAATAAACTCCAAGAATGATTAAGCATTCTCTATAGCTCATTTTGCCAATACTCTATGGGATATACCAAACAAAACGAGATCTAATTCTTTCCTCTTTTCTAATGTATCTCTCACATTAATTTTGTACTGTTAAGGTCTGGGCCATTAACCATTTTTTATATAAAACTCATTCCATGAAAAATTTAATTACTTCATAGTCCCTTCTCCTCCTAGAAATTTAAGTGAAACTCCAACCCTTTGATAAATCCATGTAATTTGCACTTATCATTATTATGACACAAGCCCCACCTGGCAAGGCCGCCCCAGACCACCTGTAGCGCTCAGCTCAGGGTCACGGATTTGTATGACAATATTGCCCTAACCATCTTCAATCAGACACATATTGGTCAGGATAACTTTTCGGGACGGGAAATGGGGACTCCTTTTCAAACTAATCTGCTTCTATTCTATCAAATATCTAACGATAATATGATTTTTTCTACAAAAAAGGAGGACTGATGCATCAGACCCTCCCAGACCTGACAAGCAGGCCCCAATTCAACAAATAAATAACAACATATCAAGAACTGAATTGCAAGAAAATTTCAAAAATCTGAATAGATTACTGTTATCTGTTTTCTAGCGTTTCCAGAACTTTATCACAGACTATAATGACTTCATCAAATGAAATTTCTTTAGCGTAATCGTAATGTTCTTGGTATTTTATCCAATTAGATTTCATTTCAGGTCGTTCTACCATCTCCGAAAGTAACTCCCTGAAATCAGCAATATCAAGATCAGTTCCACGGTAGGCAAAGGTATTGACACAGGCATTCTGTAGCTTGGAGAAATCAAGAGAATCTCCTCTGGTTTTCCCTAAAATATAAACGTCATAAAAATCTTTACTTCTAGTATTCAAAAAACCTCTTCTATAGATGGTTTCCAACTTTTCTGCCAATATTGTTTCGACATTGTAGGAAAGAATGGTATACTGACGTTCAAAGAAGATACTCTTGTAGGCATAAGAAATTGACTTGGGCGTTATCGGATCTCCAGTCGCAATATCAAGTGGAACAGTCTGCCTGATATTTTCCAAGTGGCAGATAATCGAAATCCGATCCCCCCGTATGGATCCTCGTCTTTAATCTCACTTATCTTTCCAATTTCAAAATGAATATCATCATCAATCAAAATTTCTTTCAGAGCTTCACTAAGTACCTCTCGGTCCATGGGTAGGTATTCAATAACAAAATCCATATCTGAAGTTGTTCTACTTTCTAATCCGATGATATTAGACAAGAGAAATCCACCCTTGAAAAAAAATTATTCTGATATGGACTTGCAGCAATCTTACCCAATATCACTTCAAGAAAATAGTAGGTCATGGCTACGTTGAAGGAAACTCCTTTCTCAACGGCTATTTTATGGCAAAGTGCTGTCAATTTATTCTTATTCAAATTAGCACTTCCAAAATTTCTCTAACTTTCTTCTCAATCCCCATTTTTATGGCATACCGATAGAGTTTTGTTAGATTTTTACTATTACTTGACATATATCTTTTGAGAGCTGTTGAAAAAATTTCTACATCTAGTTTTGAACGATTAGAAATCAAGTCGCATATGGTACGCTCCTTATCATAAGTCAGAACTTCATTACCAAAGCTTGTCACAACACATATCTGGCCCAGTTTATGCAAATCTTTCTTAATATAGTGAACCCTAACCTTATCTGAGAAAGCATTGGCATTGTATCCTGAATAAACAGTTACCTCAAGATATTTAGGAATGACATCTATCAGCTGATGAAGATATAGGGCTGACAGATAAGAGTAAATCGTAGCTTGGTACCTGAGCTGGAAAATATAATACTCATCCAAGACACTATCAGCTTTTCGATACAAACCTCGAGATATTTTAATCAGTTGTCCTTTGGCAACCATTCTACTGAGATAAATACGTGGAATACCTAATTCAGTTAAATCAGCAGTTCGTATCAACTCTTGTCTATCTAAAAATGCTAGGATTTTCTCTGTGTAGTTCAAAATTTCCACCTCGAAATGTTACTTATGTGCTTATATTATATCACACATGAGCTCTAAAGTAACAATAATTACCTTTCCTAATTTCCTCTATCATTTTCGATTGAGACTTTCCTGATTTTCTCTAAAAATAATTGACTTTTTCCAGTGACCAATATAAGATAAAGTTAATCGCGAGGTTAGCCCTAATGGGCGCTGGAGGATTTCAACCTTATATTCTCCTCAATAAATCCCCCTTGGTTCTTTTCCAAGGGGGATTTTGGTTGTCATTACAAGTTCTGTTACCAAATTACAATATAGGACATTGCTTGTCACTCATCTAAACTCTACACACAAAATATTATATCTCCTTATTTATAAGAGATACTTTCTAATCCCTTGATACATCTATGTAATTTGCACCTGTCATTATTATGACACAAGCCCCTCCAGGTAAGGTAGCACCCGACCAAGCATAGCGTTCGTGATCTCGAATCTGCATGACAATATTGCCTTGTCCATCTTCAATCAGACACATGTTGGTTAAAATGGTTTCTTGACTACGTAGCATGAGTGCTCCTTTTCAAAATAATCTACTTTTATTTTATCTAATCCATAGCCTTGAGTTCCAAGACTACATCGCGGATTTCAGCAGCCAGTTCGAAATCAAGCAACTCTGCGGCTTCCTGCATTTGTTTTTGCAGTTTTTTGATAGCCTCTTGACGCTCTTTTTTGTTCATAGCTGAGTAATCAACCGTATCTTCTGCTACATCTGTTCCAGCTGATTTACTGATGGCGATGAGGTCACGGATTTCTTTCTTGATCGTCTGTGGTGTAATGCCATGTTCTTGGTTATAAGCTATCTGAATTTCACGACGGCGGACAGTCTCATCCATGGCTCCTTGCATGGAATCAGTAACTTTGTCCCCATACATGATAACATGCCCTTCAGAGTTACGAGCTGCACGTCCAATGGTCTGAATGAGTCCGCGCTCATTGCGAAGAAACCCTTCCTTATCGGCATCTAGAATAGCTACCAAACTTACTTCTGGCACGTCAATTCCTTCTCGCAACAAGTTGATTCCGACTAGGACATCAAAGACACCTAGACGCAGATCGCGTATAATCTCCGTACGCTCCAAGGTCTTAATATCTGAGTGCATGTATTTGACTTTGACACCCATCTCTTTGAAGTAATCGGTCAAGTCTTCAGCCATCTTCTTGGTTAAGGTCGTAACAAAAACACGTTCCTTCTTATCAACTCTGGCATTGATTTCACCAAGGAGATCATCCATTTGTCCCATAGTTGGACGTACTTCTACTTCAGGATCCAAAAGTCCTGTTGGACGGATAATCTGTTGGATAACGGTATCGGTCTGTTCACGCTCATAATCACCAGGTGTAGCGGAAACATAGACAATTTGATGCACATGACTTTCAAATTCCTCACGGCGAAGCGGGCGATTATCCAGAGCCGAAGGCAGGCGGAAACCGTAATTGACCAACATCTCCTTGCGGGAGCGGTCACCGTTGTACATACCCTTGATTTGTCCCATGGTCATGTGACTTTCATCAATCATAATGAGAAAATCTTCTGGGAAAAAGTCTAAGAGTGTGTATGGAGGCTCCCCTTCCGAACGGCCATCCATGTGGCGAGAATAGTTTTCGACACCGTTTGTGTAGCCCATTTCTCGCAGCATTTCCACATCATATTCTGTTCGTTGGCGGATTCGTTGAGCCTCAATTAATTTCCCTTCTGACTCAAAGAGTTTGACCTGTTCTTCCATTTCTGCCACAATTTTGGCAATAGCCGCTTCCATATGGTCATCATTTGTCATAAAGTGAGTTGCGGGAAAAAGGACCAAATGATCGACTTCTCCTAAATTACGACCCGTCAGACTTTCAATTTCGCGAATACGATCAATTTCATCCCCGAAAAATTCTACACGAAAAGCATGTTCATCGCGGCTGGCTGGAAAGATTTCAAACACATCTCCACGCACGCGAAAGCGTCCGCGCTGAAAATCAATGTCATTGCGCTCAAACTGGATATCTACCAACTGATTCAATAATTGGTCACGAGAAATTTCCTGTCCAGGACGCAGGCTGACTGCTGAATCCGCATATTCTTTTGGAGAACCCAAACCATAGATACACGAAACTGAAGCCACTACGATTACATCATTTCTCTCTAATAAGGATGAGGTTGCTGAGTGGCGAAGTTTGTCGATTTCATCGTTGACAGAACTGTCTTTCTCGATATAGGTATCAGATGATGGCACATAAGCCTCAGGTTGGTAATAATCATAGTAAGATACGAAATACTCAACCGCATTTTCAGGAAAAAATTCCTTAAACTCGCCATAGAGCTGGCCAGCCAATGTCTTGTTATGAGCGATGACTAGGGTTGGCTTGTTGACTTTTGAGATGACTTGACTCATGGTATAGGTTTTTCCTGTACCAGTTGCTCCCATGAGAATCTGGGCTTTTTCGCCACCTTCTATATTGTCCACTAATTTTTCAATCGCCTGAGGCTGGTCGCCAGAGGGTTCATATTTTGAAATTAATTTAAAGTGATTATTTTCTCTTCTATCAATCATAATTAAGATCCAAAGGGCAGATAGCATATAGAGATAAAAAGTAAGCTAATCAAAGACATTCCTATCTTGGCGCTTTTTATCTTTTTGGCAAGAATCTGTCGTCCCTTATTCCTTTCTTTGTGTCACTCTATTTTATCACAAGCCACTCTTATCTACGAAAAAGAGAGTTATTTCCGATTAACAACTCTCTTCTTATATAAAGTCCAAGCTAGATAAGAAATATAAGTTCCCATGACAAGAGAAGCAAAAATAGAAGCTTCTGGTCCAAAATCGCCTCCAGACATGAAATCTGGTACACTTCCATTTACAAATCTCATAGGGGCATAAGAGGTGGACAGGCCAGAAACCTTTAGCCCAAAGAAACTACCTTGGAAACAATTCCAAGCAGCATGTATGGCAGAAATCCCCCAAATATTATCCGTCTTCAAAACATAAAGGCAGGCTAACAAGCCAAAAAGTCCGATATTCAGAATAGAAATCCAATTGACCGATGGATTTTGTAGGTGAAGAATGGCAAAAAGTAGGCTAGAGATACTTGTTCCAATCCATAAACGGGTATGTTTAGAGATGACTGGAAAAAGCCATCCACGCGTCAATAATTCTTCTGTCCCACTCTGGAGCAACCAAAAGGGGATGATGAACAGAAAAGTAAGGATATTAGCCCCAGAAAAATCAAGTTGAGATAGTTGAATACTTGATGTAGCAACTTGTAAACCAACGACAGCACCAATTAAAAGAAAACCAATCCCCCAGCCTTTTAGAAGTTGGAGCCAAGCTTTCTGCTTGAAGAAACCAAGCCCCCTTGGCGAACGTCTTTCCACAGCTATAACCCAAAGAAAAAGGAGTAGGGCCGGAAAGATAAAGGTCAAGAGATCTATAAAAATTGGGTCTAGAGTAAACATAAGAAACTGCATGACTTGTCCGGGCAAAGACATAAGAAGACCCCAAATGAGAGTTGAGCCTAAAAAAGAACCCAGTTCGATAAAGAAAACTAATAAAAAGATTGTCGCTAAAGAGTAAAGCCAGGCTAGTAGTTTGTTATTAATACCTCTGACTGCGGCAAAAATCCGTGCCTCTTTCATAGAAAAGTCTCCTCATATTTTATGGTTCTATTGTAACAAATTTTTAAAGAGATTTAAAGAAGAAAAGCATCAGTCTCGGTATGTCAGAAAATCTAACATGAAAGTTCTAAGAATTTGCCAATTTTCAGAATTTATGCTATACTTTTACTCATATTTAGAGAAGGAGATTGACATGAAGAAAAAAATACTGATGTTGCTTGCAACAATCTTACCACTATTCTTTGTCTATTCTACTGTTAAGGCAGCAGATATTACCATTGTATCTGATACAGCCTATGCACCATTTGAGTTTAAGGACTCAGATCAAGTCTATAAAGGGATCGATGTTGACCTTATTGAGGAAGTCGCTAAGCGTGCTAATTGGGACTTTTCCATGGACTATCCGGGCTTCGATGCGGCTGTCAATGCCGTTCAAGCCGGTCAAGCGGATGCTATCATGGCCGGTATGACCATCACAGATGCTCGTCAGAAGGTCTTTACATTCTCAGATCCTTATTACGACACCAAGATTGTCCTCTATACTCGAGCTGACCAAAAAATAACGGATTACAGTGAGTTAAAAGGGAAGAATGTAGGTGTTAAAAACGGAACGATTTCTCAAACATTCCTTGAAAAGAATAAGGATAAGTACGGCTACACTGTCAAAAGCTTTGATACTGGTGATTTGATGAATAACTCATTGGATGCTGGTGCAGTGGATGCAGCTATGGATGACCAACCAGTTGTCCAATTTGCTATCAACCAAGGCAAACATTATGCTATTCATATTGCCGGTGAATCAGTAGGAAGTTTTGGTTTTGCTGTTAAAAAAGACGGCAAGCATGAGGACTTGGTGGAAGACTTTAACAAAGCCCTTGCTGAAATGAAGAAAGACGGCACTTACGATGCCATCATGGCAAAATGGTTGGGCGAGGAAAAAGCCGATGATACCAAAAAATCTACTGCATCTGCTTCAAGTAGTTTGACCCTCACTGGAGATGCTAAAGTCAAAGCTAGCCCCGTCAAAGCTAACTACAACATTTTCATGGATTCATCCTTTGCACCATTTGAATACCAAAATGATGCAGGCCAGTACGTTGGTATCGATGTTGATTTGATTAAAGCAATTGCAGAGCAACAAGGTTTTACTATCACTCTCTCTAATCCAGGATTTGACGCGGCACTCAATGCTGTCCAAGCAGGTCAGGCCGATGCCGTTATGGCAGGTATGTCCATTACAGATGCCCGCAAAAAGATCTTTGATTTCTCAGACTCTTATTATACCTCTAACATTCTTTTGGCTGTAAAATCGGGTAGTTCTTATGCTTCTTATGACGACCTTTCAGGTAAGACCGTTGGTGCAAAAAATGGAACTTCTTCTTATGCTTTCTTAGAAGAAAATGCTAGCAAATACGGCTATACAGTCAGAGCCTTCGACGAAGCTTCAACCATGTATGATAGTTTGAATACCGGTTCCATTGATGCCCTCATGGATGATGAAGCTGTTCTTCGTTATGCCATCCAGCAGGGCCGTGAGTTTGATACTCCAATTCCTGGAGAACCTTCAGGTGCATATGGTTTCGCAGTAAGCAAGGGTTCTAATCCAGAGTTGATTGAAATGTTCAATAATGGTTTGGCAGCTTTGGTAGAGTCTGGTAAATACGACGAGATTGTTGAAAATTACCTTGGTAAAACTGAAGAAACCGATACACAAACTAATACTGTTGATGAATCAACGATTGGCGGACTTCTATCAAATAACTATAATCAATTGCTGTCTGGATTAGGAACAACACTCAGTTTAACTCTAATTTCCTTTGCTATCGCTTTGGTTATCGGTGTTATCTTTGGTATGATGAGTGTTTCTCCAAATAGCATCCTCCGCGGGATTGCTTCTGTCTTTGTTGATGTAGTCCGTGGTATTCCGCTTATGATTGTGGCTGCCTTCATTTTCTGGGGAATTCCTAACTTGATTGCGTCACTCACTGGTAACCAAAGTCCAATCAATGACTTTGTCGCTGCTACCATTGCCCTATCTCTTAATGGTGGAGCTTATATCGCTGAGATTGTCCGAGGTGGTATCGAAGCTGTTCCTTCAGGTCAAATGGAAGCCAGCCGTAGTTTGGGTATCTCTTATGGTAAGACCATGCAAAAAGTTATCTTACCTCAGGCCGTTCGTCTCATGCTTCCAAGTTTAATTAACCAATTTGTTATCTCATTGAAAGATACTACGATCGTATCTGCTATCGGTTTGGTAGAACTTTTCCAAACTGGTAAAATCATCATTGCGCGTAACTACCAATCTTTCCGTATGTACGCTATCTTGGCAGTTATCTACTTGATTATGATTACCTTGCTGACTCGCTTGGCCAAACGATTAGAAAAGAGGCTTAAATAATGGCAGAATTGAAAATTGACGTTCAAGATTTGCATAAATCATTTGGAAAAAATGAAGTGTTAAAAGGGATTGATGCCAAGTTCTATGAGGGCGATGTTGTCTGTATCATCGGTCCTTCTGGTTCTGGTAAATCCACTTTCTTGCGTACGCTTAACCTCCTTGAAACCATTACAAGTGGTAAAGTTGTGGTAGATGGTTTTGAACTATCGGATAAACACACCGATGTGGATAAGGCTCGTGAAAATATCGGTATGGTATTCCAGCACTTCAATCTCTTCCCGCATATGTCCGTTTTAGACAATATTGCTTTTGCTCCTATCGAATTAGGGAAAGAAAGTAAAGAATCCGCTGAAAAACATGCACGTGAATTGCTCGAAAAAGTTGGTTTGTCAGATAAGGCTGATGCTATGCCTGACAGTTTGTCTGGTGGTCAAAAACAGCGTGTGGCTATCGCTCGCTCACTGGCTATGAATCCTGACATCATGCTCTTTGATGAACCAACATCAGCTCTTGACCCTGAAATGGTCGGAGATGTTCTTAACGTAATGAAAGATTTGGCAGATCAAGGCATGACCATGTTGATCGTAACTCACGAGATGGGCTTTGCTCGCAGGGTAGCTAACCGTGTCATCTTTACAGATGGCGGCCAATTCTTGGAAGACGGAACACCTGAAGAAATCTTCGACAATCCAAAACACCCTCGTTTGATTGACTTCTTAGATAAAGTCTTGAATGTTTAATGGCAAAAGGAACTCGGTTGAGTTCCTTTCAGATTGTAGACAAACTTCATTTTTGAGGTTTGTCTTTTTTTGTATTTTCGGAATAATGATGCGAAATGTAGTGAAAATTGACAGATTTGGACAAAATAAAAAGGCTTCCCAGCCATCATTTTCACCAGTTTTTTGATATTAAGACATGCCAAAGTCAGTCCAACCTTGTCTTCCATTTTTGACTTTCCTCTTTCTCTTGTATAGCGCAAATTATGGTACTCTTTGGCTGTTCCAAAGAGCCGTTCAATCGTTTCCTTACGCTTCTGATAAAGCTCCTTCATTCCTTTTTGATGTCGGATATCTTCACAAATCTCAAGGGCCTCTTTCCATATATGACGTGTTATAACCTTCTGATGGTTTCTGCTTTCTGTACAGACAGATAGTAAAGGACATTGTGCACAAATTTTAGGATCACTCTTGTATTCACGATAGCCCTCACGGGTTGTTGTTCGATAGGTTAGTTCTTGATTTTCTGGACAAAGGTAACAGTCGAAATACTCATCGTAGATAAAATCTTTTGGTCGTAGTTTCCCTTTCTTTCCTCTAGGTCTAGTGTATGGAAAAACAGGAGTAATATTTTGGTCTAGAAGAAACTTGGCAATACTTGGTGTTTTATAGCCGGCATCCGCAATCAGGTAGTGTGGTTGAAAGGGTTCAATTTTAGAAAATAGAGTAGGGAAAGCTTGGCTATCATGAATATTGCCTGCTTCAACTGTATAAGCCAGTGCCCAACCGTGCTTATCACAAGCTACCTGAGCAGAATAGGCAAATACTTCCTTATGTTCGCCCTTATGAAACCAACCGCTCTCTGGGTCTGTGGTTGAAATTTTCTTTTCCTTAGCCTCGCTTTCTGCGGGCTTTAGCGACTTTTTTGCCTGTTTTTTCCTATCTAAATCAATCTCAAGTTCCAGTTGGTCACTCATAAACTTGGCTTGTTGTTCCACTAATTGCTTGGTGTACTTGTGATTATTCGCCGCAGCTTTGATATGAGTTCCATCCACGAAAATTTCAGAAGGGTCAATCAAACCAGCTCTTAAGGCTTGATTGAGAATTCGAGAGAAAATCTCAGAGATGAGCTCTTTTTCTTGGAATCTTCGACTGTAATTCTTCCCATAAGTAGTGAAGTGGGGGACCCTGTCATCGAGAGTAAGACCGAGAAACCAACGATAAGCCATATTGACTTCGATTTCCTTGATAGTTTGACGCATGGACCGAATACCATAGAGGCACTGAATAAGAGGGATTTTAACCAGCATGACAGGATCTAAACTCGGACGACCATTATCGGTTGAGTAGGTGTCCTCTACCAACTCATAAATGAAGTTAAAATCAATCACCTCATCAACTTGACGAAGGAAATGATCAATTGGAACAAGGTCATCAAGTGTATAGAAACCATATTTATTGCGGTTGTAATCTGGTTTTTCCTTATGAAGCATAGCCAAACCTCCTCATACTAGATACTTTAATTATACTCCTATTCACAAAGAAAAGCCCTTAGAAACCTAATTCCGAGGACTTTGTCTTCAGTCTGAAAGGAACTCGGTTGAGTTCCTTTTTTATTTATCTGAAAATGAAATATTGATATCTCCAGAGCTCCTTTCCAGACTAAACTCATCTAAAACATCCTGAAAAAGACTACTTTCTAATTTATGATTTTTATTTTAAAAAAATTTTTTCTACTTTATGAAAATGATAGATAATTTCCTACTTATCATCAGATTTCAAAAACTACACACAGTATGAATGGTAGATAAAGTCTGACACATTAGTAGAGATGATTTAAACAAAAATACAAAAAATTGAATAAATTTATTCTTCTCAATTTCTAGTAAATAAATAAGAAATTACTTGCTTGATGATTAGTAATAGAAACGAAACATCACTTGACAACGCTTCCATAAACTGCTAAACTGTTTATGAAAATAAAGGGAGGTAAGGAGCCATGAAAAACTAAGAAATCACTTATTGGTATAGTGTTTTAGTTCAGAATAGATACTAGACGTTATCAAGTTGTGGTTTTTTAGTGAGCTCTACTTCTCCCCAAACTAGCATGCACCAGCATGCGGTCTTTTTGAAGTAACTCAACTATCCCTGCTTGATAAAGTAGGGATTTTCTATGTCTCTTAACGATTGCTGGTCAATAGGACCTAGCAGAGTTTAGAGACATTGATGTAGTTCGAACATCTGGGAGAACTACGGTCTGTACCAGTCTTAACGATTGCTGGTCAATAAGATCTAGCAGAGTTTAGAGACATTGAGGCAGTTCGAACATCTGGGAGAACTACGGTCTATACTGGTCTTAGCAAGACAAGCTTGAAAAGGCGAAGGTGAAACTCGACACCTTGATGCAGTCCCGACCAAAGTCAAAACTGGAACTGTAACACTCGGCAGAAAATAAGCTTTCATTTATAGGAGAAAGGAACCATCATGAAAAACCTAAATCAATTGAAAAAACAAATAAAGCAGGCAGAAGGCAAACATTCTCATGCTAGTGCGAACCATAAGACTATGAAGCCAGTTCATACCAATCAACATGGTAAAAACATCATTAGCCATAGTAAAGGCAATAGATAACACACACAAAGGAGGTAATATGCTACAGATTGAAAACCTCACCATCACCCATCAGACCGATCTGCAAGACTTAATAAAAGACCTTAATCTGGTCGTCAATCCCGGTCAAAAACTGGCAATCATTGGAGAAGAGGGAACTGGTAAATCCAGTTTGATTAAATCCTTTGTCAATCCTAATTTACTTGAACGTTACGCCCATCTTGAGGGTAAAATTACCAATCAATTTCATCTGATTGGCTATTTACCTCAGCATTTAGAAAAGAAGCAACTCAAGATGTCTGTTACTGACTTTCTTTACAAGGACTTGAACTACGATCGCTTTAATTTTAATCTTTTCTATCGCTATGCTGAACACTTCGGATTGGACTTAGACCGCTTTGAACATCAAAACCAAAACATAGCTAGTCTATCTGGTGGAGAAAAATTAAAGGTTCAACTTATTAAACTATTGGCCACGGATCCGGATCTATTGATTTTGGATGAGCCGTCCAGTGACTTGGATTTGGATACGATTCAATGGTTGGAAACATTTATCAAAAAAACAGAGAAAACGGTGCTCTTCATCTCACATGATGAGAATTTATTGGCACAGGCTGCGACTTCTATCTTACATCTAGAGCTATTAAAAAAACGTAACACACCACGTGCTACATTTTTTCAAGGGAGCTATGAAAATTATAAACTGGAAAGACAGACTCGCTTTGAGCGTCAGCTCCAACTAGCCAATAAAGAACGAGAAGAGCATGCCAAAAAGATGGACAAGCACAACCGCATTCATCAGAGTGTTGAACACACCTTGCGCAATACTCACGATAGCACTGCTGGTAGGTTGTTAGCCAAACGCATGAAAGTCGTGCTCGGTCAAGAAAAGAGACTAGTGAAAGAAAGAGAGAACTTCACAGAAATTCCTCAAGATATGGATGCTATCCACCTCTTCTTCTCAACTATCCAAACCTTGCCAGCAGGCAAAGTTATCCTCAATTTAGAGGATAAAACCTTAGATACAGGACAAATCATCCACTTACAGATAAGGGGGCAAGATAAACTCGTTATTACCGGAAAGAATGGCATTGGAAAATCCAGATTACTAAGAGAAATTTTGGAAATTCTACGTTCCAGAGAGAGTCTATCTGTCGGATATATGCCACAAGAGTATGAGGAGGAATTCGACCCAAAGGATACCGCACTTTCTTTTCTTACTCAAAGAGCCAGTGAAGAGAAAGCAAGGTCTCTTTTAGCCAGTCTCCAGTTTACCCGTCAGGAAGTGCAACATAACGTTCAGAATTTATCCGGTGGTCAAAAAGCCAAATTATTCCTAGCTCGCATGGTCTTAGAAAGCAATAATGTTTTAATTCTAGATGAACCAACGCGCCACTTCTCTCCAACGAGTCAACCACTTATCCGCCAACTGGTGGTGGACTATCCGGGTACTATTATCAGCGTTTCCCATGACCGTCACTTTATTAATGAGGTTTGTACAAAGATTTATCAATTAGATAGCCAGCATCTTTCTCTTTTAGAAGATAAAGCCAAGTAATGCTGCTAAAAGAACAAACATTGGGGCTGGAACTGGGAAAAAGCATATTTTATAGACTTTTTACACTGAATTTGAAAAGAGGCAGGAAATGACAAGTGATAAAAGTAGCTGAGTGAAGAAGAATTAAATTTATCCTAATATTTTGACCTATTTACCTCAAAAAGAGACTAGGTAGAGTAAAAGGCTTAGAATCATATCATTAAAGATTGATTTCTAAGCCTTTTTAAACTATAATTTTGAAAAAAATTGACTGAAAATGAATCTTTCTTAGTTTCTCGATACTTAAAGTTCTGAATGTTCTTTAATGATATCTTGATACCAGAAGTATGAATCTTTCTTAATCCGTGCCAAACTTCCTTCGTCTACTTCATGCTTATCCACATAAACGAAGCCGTATCGTTTTTGATAGCCATTCAACCAAGACAAAAGATCAGTGAAAGACCAGGTACAATAACCTAAGACAGTAGCCCCATTTTCAACTGCTTGATTGATAGCTGCTACATGTGTTTCCAAATAATCAATCCGATACTGGTCATGAACTTTTCCGTCTTCTGTCAACTTATCATACTCGCCAAGTCCATTTTCAGTAATGAGGATTGGAATATCATAGCGACTAGTTAAGCGTGTCAAAGCGATGGACAAGCCAGTTGGATCAATTTCCCAATCCCAATTGGTTCGTTCCACAAATGGATTGGTGATGCGTTTGTAAAGGCCAGGAATACCTGATTCTCCAGAAGAACCTTTCTTACCGGTGGTATTCATTTCTCCTCGTCCAACTCCGTCAAGCGGATTATAGGCAACCGTCCCACTTTGGTAATAGTTGATACCCAAGAAATCAGGTTTGGCTGATTTTAAGAGTTCCATATCACCATGGCGAATATCTAAGTGAATGTCCTGTTTTGCCAACTCAGCAAGAGCCAATTTGGGATAGCGGCCATAGAGATAAACATCTAACCAGAAATGAGATTGTAAATCTTCTGCTTTTTCTGCTGCCAAAACATTGATAGGATCAGAATCTTTCGAGTATGTTGGACCATAAGCAAAACTTGGACCAATTTTACCTTGTGGCAGCATATCATGGAAAGTATTGATAACTTTGGCATTGGCCAGATTTACAATGTGATTAACTTGATACATCCTTTCATCATTGCTAACACCTGGTGGATGGAGAGCCAATTGGTATCCTAAACTAACAAAGATATTTTGTTCATTAAGACTAACCCAATACTTCACTCTATCACCGTAGTTTTCAAAGAGAACACTGGCATATTCATTGAAATCATCGATAATTTTGCGAGATTCCCATCCGCCGTACTCATCCATGAGACATTGTGGCAAATCCCAGTGATAAAGCGTAATTAAGGGTTCAATACCATATTTTAAGAGTTCATCAATCAAGTCAGAATAGAACTGAACCCCTGCTTGATTAACTTTACCACGACCTTCAGGCAGGATACGGGTCCAGGCAATTGAGAAACGATAGGCTTTTAGTCCCATTTCAGCCATAAGGGCAACATCTTCTTTATAGCGATGGTAATGGTCAACAGCGATATCGCCTGTCGTTCCTTTAAAAGTTGTTCCTGGAATGCGAACATAGTTATCCCATACTGAAGGAGACTTACCATCTTCATTCCAAGCTCCTTCTACTTGATAGGCTGCAGAGGCTGAACCCCACAAGAAATCTTGGGAAAGATTAGAGACAATATTTTTCATAAAAACCTTTCTAGAGCTAAAACTAGCTCAGCGATAGATAACCGCCTACACTTTGATATATCTAGTATATCAAAAAGTATATATTTTTGGATAAAAAAACTATATTTTTAAATAATCAACTTGCCAACAAAAAAATCTGAAACCGGAGTTTCAGACCATAATTTCTAATTATTTTTTTGGCTCTCCTTAGCCAACTTCTCCCGTTCCAAGCGCAACTTGCGATTGGGATTTAGTTTAGTAAAGAGTTCTTCTAGTTTTTCGGCATTCCATACATCGGCTGCCGAAACAAAATTACCATCTTTGTCCTTAAAGGATATCGGTTTATCTCCCATAACAGTTCTCCTTAAGTTTGTAATTGAAATCACCTATGATAATACAGTAAAAAATAGGTAATCATTTCAGCTTTAGTTGAATTATTGGTGTAGATTCTTTAACTAAAAAGTACTAGATTGACATTCTGCCTATTATTGCTTTTAGACAAGTTGTCTTAAAAACTATCCAGACTTTTTGACTCGTCAGTTTTTCTCACTAACTTTTTGTTTTAGTGATCGTGACTTTGAAAGTCTAAGCACAGGCTTTCAAACTGCTTTGTGTCGCTTTAAAGCTCTGTATCTTTGCCTCGCTCTTATAGTTTCAGGCTCGGGTTCTTTACGTCGTTCTTGTATTTTTAAACGACGGCTGAAACAGTCTATCTCCAGACTGTTTCACTCCCCCGGACTCCATCGCCTTTTTTGTTGCTAAGCTCTGGCAGAAATTGTCCACTGGACAATTTCCAATTGAACTCGCCTGCGACACAGTGCAAAAAGATAAAGACTTCCTAGATAATTTGTTATCTTTGTCAGCTTTCCTATTTTGCTTTGTGTCGCTGGTTTATTGAAGGTAATCATTGATTACCTTTGAACAAGCTGGCAAGCCTCGATTTCAAGTTGCCAGCCTCAAACACTCTAATAACGTGTTTGAGCGGCTCTGTATCTTAATTTAATCCACAAACTCAAACTCGAAGCTTCCGATGCGGACAATATCTCCGTCTTTGGCACCGCGGGCACGGAGGGCTTCATCAACACCTAGACCACGTAATTGGCGGGCAAACTTCATAACTGACTCATCGCGGTCCATGTTAGTCATCATAAAGAGACGCTCCAATTGTTCACCATACAAGACCCAAGTTGCATCATCGTCACGAGTGATTTCAAAGGGTGATTGGTCGTCTTGGAAACCATAGTAGGCTTCATCATCATCCTGAAACTCAGTTTCATCATAAAGTAAGAATTCTGGCGTTTTATCCAAGAGTTCAGCAGTTGCTTCTAGAAGATTTTCCAGACCTTGGTGAGCTAGGGATGAAATTGGGAAAATCATTGGCAACTCATCAAATTCGTCATAACTAGCAGCCAATTTTTTCTTGAATTCTTCCAAGTTCTCTTTGGCTTCTGGCATATCCATTTTATTGGCAACAATAATCTGCGGACGCTCTAAAAGTCGGAGGTTATAGGTTTCCAGTTCATTGTTTATGGAAAGGTAATCTTCATAGGGATCTCGTCCCTCTGAGGCAGACATATCAATCACATGAAGGATAACACGAGTCCGCTCGATGTGGCGGAGGAACTGTGTCCCCAAGCCAATACCTTGACTAGCCCCTTCGATCAGACCCGGCAGATCCGCTACTGCGAAAGATTCGCCAGACTTGGTCCGGACCATCCCTAAATTTGGCACAATGGTGGTGAAATGATAGGCACCGATTTTTGGTTTTGCTGAGGTGATCACACTAAGCAGAGTTGATTTTCCAACAGATGGGAAGCCAACTAAGCCCACATCAGCGAGAACTTTCAATTCCAATTCCAACTGACGCTCCTCACCTGGCTCACCATTTTCAGAAATTTCCGGAGCTGGGTTACGTGGTGTGGCAAAACGAATGTTGCCACGGCCGCCACGGCCCCCGCGAGCAATGACAAACTCTTGTCCATTTTCAACTAGATCCGTAATAATTTTTCCGGTTTCACTATCCCGAACGGTTGTCCCTTGCGGTACCCGCACAATCAAATCTTCTGACCCACGACCGTGCATGCCTTTGGACATGCCTTTTTCACCATCTTTAGCACGGAATTTACGATTGTATCGGAAATCCATGAGGGTCCGTAGCCCTTCATCGACACGGAAAACAACAGAGCCGCCCTTGCCGCCATCACCGCCCCATGGTCCACCATTTGGAACATACTTTTCACGGCGAAAAGCTACCATGCCATCGCCACCCTTACCAGCTCGAACAGTAATCCTAGCTGTATCTAAAAACATACTCATAATATTGTAATTTTGGACTTTTCAGCTGTTTCCCATTCAGTAGACAGAGAAATATAGTCCTTCCTTTCTTTACCTGAAAAAAACGCTTAATAGCGTTCTTATACTAGGGCACTAATGGCTGGAACTAAAAGGCCAGCAATTGTTGCAATAACCATCAAGAGAATGATGACCAAAGTAATTTTTTCAAATGTTGTTTTTTTTGTTTTTTCTTGTCCGAAAGCCATGAGGCACTCCTTTATTTAAAATAGTAAGGCATTTAACCACACGTAGCCAAATAAGAAAGCTGACAAAATGCTGAGCATTTAAGAAAATTTTATACCTAAAGGCGTCCACATCTGTAACCAGCTAAAGCTGAAACAGCTGCCTATCTTTTTGCAACGTGTAGTAGCCGAATTCAATTATAATATTATATTCCATTTATTTTAACATGAATGAAAGGAGAATTCAATTCTCATCCCTTGTCATCAAGTTTTCTTTGATGCTTTCTGCTATATTTCGTGGAATGCCACAGTTGATGATATCATCAATGGCTGCATTTTGGATATTGTTTAGGTTTTTGAAGTGTTTCATAAGGGCTTGTTTGCGTTTTGGTCCTAAACCAGCAATGCTATCCAACTTGGAGCTAAATGAGTTTTTGGAACGCAACTGACGGTGGAAGGTAATAGCAAAGCGATGCACTTCATCTTGGATGCGATGAAGAAGGAAGAATTCTTCTGAATTTCGTGGTAACTCCACTACTTCCAAAGGATCACCAAAGAGCAATTCGTGGGTTTGGTGTTTGTCATTTTTCTGGAGTCCAGCAATGGGTATATCTAGACCTAGTTTGTTCACAATCACATCACGCGCCACCTTGACCTGACCTTGTCCACCATCAATAATGATGAGGTCTGGTGGTGTCAAACCATCCTTTAGCACACGGCTATATCTGCGGTAAATGACCTCACGCATGCTGGCATAATCATCTGGCCCCACAACTGTTTTGATTTTGAATTTGCGGTAGTCTTTTTTGCTAGGCTTGCCATCTACAAAGACCACCATAGCAGATACTGGACTGGTTCCCTGAATATTGGAATTATCAAATGCCTCGATCCGACTTGGCTTAGGAATATTGAGTAAATCACCTAGATTTTCGACAGCACCATGGGTTTTCTTTATATCTTTTTCCAACAAATCGAACTTCTGTTGCAGACTAACACGAGCGTTTTTCGTAGCTAGATTAACTAGTTGCTTCTTCTCCCCTCGCTGCGGTTTGATAACTTTTGCTGAAACGAGAGCCGACACCAATTCTTGGTCAATATCCTGGGGGATAAAGATTTCCTTGGGCAGAAAATGTTGGCTATCACGGTAAAATTGACCGATATAAGTTAAAAAGTCTTCCTCAGCCTCATTGTAATAAGGGAAGGTATTGACATCTCTTTGGATGAGCTTCCCTTGTCGAACGAAGAAAACCTGGACACATATCCAGCCTTTTTCGACATAGTAACCAAAAATATCACGATCCATGAGATCCTGGTTCATGATACGTTGCTTGGTCCGCAAGAGTCCGATAGCTTGAATCAAATCGCGGTACTCAGCTGCTCGTTCAAATTCCATTATTTCCGAAGCCTTGGTCATTTTGTCCTTCAATTGATTGACGATTTTATTATCCTTGCCATTGAGGAAATGTTTTACATCCTCAGTCAATCCTTTCCAGTAGGCTTTATCTGTTTGGCAAATGGTGTGGGCATTGCACTGTCCTAAATGATAGTAAAAACAAACTTTGTTAGCCGGATTAGTACATTTTTTAAAGGGAAAGAGTCTATCTAATAGGCGCTTAATCTCTGTCGCAGCTCTTGAATCTGGATAGGGGCCAAAATAAATACCATCTTTTTTCTTAATTTGGCGGGTAATGAGGAGGCGAGGGTAGAGCTCGTCGGTAATTTTGATGTAGGGATAGGATTTATCGTCCTTAAGTTTGATATTGTACTTAGGTTTGTTCTCTTGGATGAGATTAATCTCCAAAAGCAGGGCCTCGGTATCAGACCCTGTAACAATAAACTCAAAATCTTCAATCTCAGAGACCAAAAGTTCAGTCTTAGTATCATGACTACCATGGAAATAAGAGCGCACCCGATTCTTGAGATTTTTGGCCTTACCAACATAGATGATGGTGCCGTTTTTGTCCTTGTGGATATAACATCCAGGACTATCTGGTAAGAGTTCCAGTTTGTGTTTAATCGTGGTATTCATAGTCTTATTGTACCATAATATGAGTTAAAAAAAGCTAGCGTCGTGCTAGCTAATTTGGCTCTATAATTTCTGTAGTGGGTAAGACCACTATGGAGGTTATGGAGCCTTTTTGAGTGTATACAAAAAGTCCCATATGACCTATAATGAAAAGCGACAAAACCATCATTTTAGAAAGACTCATATGGAACAATTTGATTTTATCACAAACTTACTTGGAATAAAAGACCCTAATATCACCATTTCAGATTATGTGGACGCTGGAACTCATAAAGAAGTCATCGCTAAACTTGACTATCCGGCTCCTAAATGCCACAACTGTCATGGTCAGATGGCTAAATATGACCTCCAAAAAGAATCTAAAATCCCCTATCTGGAATGTGCTGGATATAAGACCTTAATTCGTTTAAGGAAACGTCGTTTTCGTTGTCAGGATTGCGGAAAAATAGCTGTCGCAGAAACTTCTCTGGTCAAGAAGAATCATCAAATACCAGCTATTGTTAACCATAAGATTGCTCAAAAGCTGATTGAGAAAGCTTCTATGACAGACATCGCTGAATGCTTGGCCGTATCCACTTCAACAGTCATTCGCAAACTCAAGGAGTTCCAATTCAAGACTGACCTAACTTGGCTCCCAGCTCACATGAGCTGGGATGAATATAGTTTCAAGAAGGGCAAAATGAGCTTCATCGCACAAGATTTTGACTCGCTTACTATCTTAGCTATTCTAGATGGACGAACACAAACGACCATTCGCAATCACTTCCTCCGCTATTCCAGACAGGTGAGAAACCGAGTCAAAGTCATCACTATGGACATGTTTAGTCCTTACTACGATATCGCTAAAAAATTATTTCCAAACGCTAAAATTGTCCTCGATCGCTTTCATATCGTCCAACATATGAGTCGGGCCATGAACCATCTGCGCATCCAAATCATGAAGCAGTTTGACAGAAAATCTCATGAATACAAGGCGCTAAAAAGCTACTGGAAACTCATTCAACAGGATAGCCGTAAACTCAGCGATAAACGCTTTTATCGCCCTACTTTTCGGATGCATTTAACCAACAAAGAGATTCTTAAAAAACTACTTTCTTACTCGCAGGAACTTCGAGAACACTATGAACTTTACCAACTATTGCTTTTTCATTTTCAAAAGAAGCAAGCTGAACATTTCTTTGACCTCATTGAGGAGCTGCTTCCCAGCGTAAATCCCATCTTTCAAACTATTTTTAAAACCTTTTTGAAGGATAAGGACAAGATCATTAACGCATTAGAACTCCCCTATTCAAACGCCAAACTAGACGCTACTAACAACCTCATCAAAGTCATTAAGCGTAATGCCTTTGGTTTCCGGAACTTTGACAACTTTAAATTAAGAATTCTCATCGCTTTGAACATCAAAAAGAAGAGAACCAAGTTGGTCCTCTCCAGGTTATGACTTTTCAGCAACCCACTACAGTTGACAAAGAGCCGCTAATTTCTGATTTCAGAAATCATTTCCTTGAGTTTATTATCCTTTAAGAGCTTTTCAATAATCTCCATAACACCGCTAACATCATTGGATGGGGCTATGAACTTAGCAGCATCTTTTGCAGCTTGACTGCCATTTTCCATGGCATAGGAATACTTGGCTAATTCTATCATTTCCAGATCATTGCCACCATCACCAAAGGCGGCTAACTGGTTTGAGCTAATTCCCCAGTAATCCAAAAGATAAGTCATTGCAGCTCCCTTATGAATGCCCTTGGCGATGACATCGATATTGTCATGACCACTGCTTACCGCCTGAACTTGGTCACCTAATAGGTCATTCAGATGAGCAATAATGTCCATGGTTACTTCTTCAGGTGTATTGAAAGAAAATTTCATGAAATGGTCAGCTGGCAAAAACTCGAAAGCATCGACCTCTATCAAGTTATGGTAGTAAAGGGCAAAATAGTCTTTGGCTTCTGGCTTGGCAGATTTGAGGATATAGGCAGATGCTTCCCCGCAAAGGACCAACTCATCATCCATGTCATGTTCTCTCAAATAATCCAAAACAGTTCGAACGATTTCATTTGGAAGGCGATAGCTCTTGAGAAAGATTCCATTTTCAACAATATAAGCTCCGTTTTCCCCGACAATGGTTATCTTATCCTGCAAGTTCGGAAAAAAGGATTTAATTTGATAGTATTGATTGCCACTGATGGCTACAAAGCGAATGCCTTTCTCTTGCATGACTTGGAAAAGCCGTTCAAAACGCTCTCTATCGTAGTCCATATTAGAAGTAAGTAAAGTGCCATCCATATCTGTTGCAAGGACTTTAATTGTCATAATTTGTCTCCTTTTCAATCCTAATTCGAGTTTATTTCTTTTTCCTAGCTCTGTCAAGATGGAGACAGCAAATCGGTTGGATAGAGTTACTATATCAGAGGATAGTATATATTTAGAAAAAAGCTGCACTAGATTCTAGGCAGCTTGTGTTTTTAATCAAGGACATTTTTAGTGGGGGCTAAAAATCAAGTGCTCATTGATAAAGGCATTAAAGCCTAATTGTCTGAGTTCCCTTCCATAGCCAGAATTTTTAATTCCACCAAAAGGAACTTCAGGATGAGATGTCCATCCAGAATTGATAAAACTCATGCCTGTTTCAATCTTAGCTGCTACTTCTTTGGCATGATCCACATCCTTACTAAAGACTGTACCGCCCAAACCATAGCTGGAATCATTGGCAAGGGCAACAGCTTCTTCTTCAGAATCAACCTTGTAGATGGATGCGACTGGGCCGAAGATTTCCGTATTGTAGATTGGATTTTCTTTAGTAATATTGGTCAAAACAGTTGGATGAACAAAGTTGCCAGGATGGTCAATGGATTCATTTCCATAAACTGCTGTCGCTCCATTATCCAAAGCTAATTTAATTTGAGAAAGAACATCGCGCTTAGCTTCTGCAGATGATAGGGGTGCAAGCGTAGTTTCTGAATTCATTGGATCGCCCCATTTGACCGTCTTGAACTTCTCTACCACCATATTGACAAACTTCTTATAGTTTTCTTGGCCGACAACAATGAAACGTTTAGATGAGGTACAAACCTGGCCAGCATTAAAGAGACGAGCAAAGAGGATGGTCTTTTCTAGGAGTTCAAAATCAGCATCTTCCAAGATGAGAAAGGCATCGTTGCCACCTAGCTCTAGAGCTGATTTCTTGATATTGGCACCGGCTTCCGCAGCAACAGAGGCTCCACCACGTTCTGATCCAGTTAAAGCTACACCTTGAACTCTTGGATCCGCGATAGCTTTGCTGACCTGGTCATAAGTGAGGAAGAGATTCTTGAAGGAACCTATTTCTGCACCAGCTTCAGATACTAGATCTTCAAAGGCTTGGGCAGAACCAGGACAGATGGAAGCATGTTTCAAAACAGTTGGGTTGCCAATCATAAAGTTGGGTGCAAAAACCCTCATAATTTGATAGAATGGGAAGTTCCCAGGCTCCACCATGAAGATAACACCAACTGCTTGTTTGATGCAATAGGCTTCCCCATGAATCGGTTCAAAAGACTGAGGCTGCAAAAACTCTTCTGCCTTATCCGCAAAGTAATCTGCAATCTCGGCACAGAGTTCTACTTCACCCTTAGCTTCGGAAAAAAGTTTCCCCATATCCTTGGTCATGATTTCAGCATATTTGTCAGCATCGCGACGGAGAAGTTCGGCAACTTTGTGTAAAATAATTTTCCGTTCTTGCAAGTCATTTTCCACGCGCCATTTTTTGTACAACAGGTGAGCCTTGTCCAATGCAGTTTCTAGATCTGAATCTGTTGCATTATCATAAGTCTTTAAGACTTCGTTTGTGAAAGGGTAGATCGTTTGATAGGCCATTAGGTCCCTCCTTCTATATGGAATGGAGCTTCTCAACAAATCCTGCTAAGAGCCCCTGCATGTGTCTATATAGTTTAGTATAGCACATTAGAAAGCGTTCTCATAACGAAAGCGGTAAAATCTCAATTTTTCAATAAATCTATCTAGTTTTACCTTATCTAAAAAAGAACCCTTAGAAAATCTAAGAGCTTTGAAGTATATGCATTAATTCCTGATAATTGCTGATTGTATAAGTTGGTTTTGCAAAGCTTGTATTGCTACTTTTTTTCGTGTTGTACCAAACTGTGTCGATGCCGGCATTGTTACCACCGAGAATGTCTGCCATCAGACTATCTCCAATCATGAGCGCTTGACTTGGTTCAAATCCGTCTACCGCCTTTCAGTACCTGAATTAACAGGAATTAACCGAATGAAAAGCCTGATTTTACAGGCTTTTTTGATTTCCCGTTAGGTTAATTCAGGCTAACTTTGAAAATAATTTGGGGCGAATTTGGGGCGGACAGTTTTTCATAGTTCAATTTTTGAAAAGTATTACTATCTATTTTCATAATTTTTTATACAGAAAAGAGCGGCCATCTGACCGCTTTTTCTTATACTTGCAATTCCTCACGGATTGCTTTTTGCAACAACATTCGTTATAACAACTAAAAGAGACAAAGAGCTACGAAATGCGACAAAATCAAGGATAAATAAAAAGATAAAAAACTAACCTCACCAGTATCAAACATATTTTTACAAAGTTTTTGCCCCTAATTTGCCCCCATAAGGGCAGTCTCTTTATTGTTTTTTAGCTCGTAACCTATCGCCAGACTTTTGGATAAGAAATTTTTCCTATAAAAACAAAATAGCGGCCAATTTGACCGCTATTTTTTATACTTGCAATTCTTCACGGATTGCCTTTTGTAATAGTTGACTAAAATTAACCTTGTTTTCTTTTCCGACTTCCACAAGCCAGCTTGGTAGTGTGACAGTCTTATTGACAATCTTAGACCGTTCACGCTCACGAACAAGCTCAGTATCAACTGAAATAGCCTGAATCACATCTTCATCACTTGCTAGATTGCTTGCAAGAGCCTTGAATGAGGATGCTTTCGGAAATTTTTTGCCATCGTCTTCAAACATAATAGTATAGATTTCAAGAACTTCACGGGCGTTAAAAATAGCCTCGTTCAAACTATCAGCTTCGCTAAATGCTCCAGGGAAATCAGGGAAAGAAATGTTATAGCCACCGTTTTCTTTATCAGCTTCAAACAATGCTAAATAAGTGTACTTCATAATATTAGATTAAGCCAATGATCAGAGTATCCCCTTTAGGGGTATGGGGAGGAGTATCCTCACTCCCCATACAAGACTTTGAGAATGTTGCTCAATGTGCCTGGTCTGTAATCTTTTTCCTTTGGCTTAGGTATCGTCACTGTCCGTCCGTCTGGATGTTTCCAAACTTCGTGTGACCCTTTGCCAAAGTTAGTTTTACTAAAACCTTGCTTCTTAGCAATTTTCTTAAGCTCTCGCTCTGTCATTGGCTTTTCTCCTTTCCTTATCTTTAATTACATTATACACTTGTTTTAAACATTTGTCAACACAAAGCAATTGTTTTTAACAAATATTTTCAGCTTATTATTAAAAATGGTCTTTTATAAGCGACTTTTCAATAAAAGTCCGCTATAACAGAAAAAAGCCACCGCAAAAGCGATGGCGTTTGTCTTATCACGGAGCTTTACCTCCTAAAATGGTTTTTTAGTTGCGGTGTAGGTAACACCATTAATAGTGATCTCTAGGCTATCAATAACCACATCAATCTTGTCAGACTGCCCGACACTGATGTCGGCCTGTTGGTCATATTTAGAAAGTGGTCCATTTTCCTGCTCAATCGCTTTTAGACGGCTTGCCATACCTACAATATAACTATCATAACCACTAGCAGCATAATCATAGACAGCACCTCCAACCTTGAACATCCCTTTGACAGCTTCTGAAAAGGTCTTAGCTCCTGATACTTTGTAAGAACCGCCAGCCCTTAGCAAGTGGAACCAATCTGTCAGGAAGTCATCCACACTAGCATAGTGCATATAATGACCGCCCTCATTGCTAGGACGTGCTGAACCCTGTGTGACTGTCACACCGCTTGGACGGTTTCCGTTACCAGTCCAGGTCATACCTCCCCAGTTGTTATCAGCCTTCCCGACCGCTGATGTACCCCACAAGCCCTCAAAGTGTAGGCAAGTGATGGCATAGCTAGGCAAGATGTTATGCTTCTTACAGTTGGCCAGAATCTTGTCCAGCACCGCTTTTTTGAGAACCGCCCCATTGAAAGAGAGTTCTCCTTCTTCTTTGGTGGCTGTGGCTTGTCCAGTTGGCTCAGTTTGGCTTGTTTTGGTTTCCGTGGACTGTTTTACCTCTTGAGCATTAGACGGCTCAGAGGGCTGTTTTTTGAGCAATTCGGTGACACGTTTTTGAACCGCTGGATAGTCAGCACCCAGTGACTGCTTACGTTCTTCACCGTTACCATGTTTGCCCTGAATTACTTCCTGAGCAAGCTGGTCAACCGACTTTTTAGGTGCCGTAGTTTTGCCATTGATGACTGCCATGACAGCCTCATATTGATTGCCAAGAGCTGCCTTGCGGGTATCTCCGTTACCGTAAACACCTGCCAGGGTTTCTTTAACCAAGGTATCAAGGCTTTTTCCAGCCGTTGAGGTTGATGACTGATTAGATAAACGGTAAACATAGCAATACATCCAGCCACTAGCTGCCGCTGTCTGATTGTAGTTGTCAATAGTTATTCCATTGCGGGCATAGTTACAATGGATAATGTTGTCAGGGTCTACAAAGATACCAGTATGACCACCAGCACCGCTAGACTGTCCACGGCGACCCCAAATAAAGACATCACCACGCTTAGCGTCCCAGTCTTTGTTTTCTGCAATGAGCTTATAACCATTCTTGATGAGCCAATCATGCTGATACTCAGTATTTACTGCCCAGCCTGCTGTAATTGCTCCAGCTGACATCAAGGCATAGTAAACAGAGCTAGAGCAATCATAAGAACCTGGTCCGTTTCTGTAGTCCATTGAATAGGTCACTTTTCCAGCTTGTGCTGACATCCATGCAATAGCTTGCTCAGTATTGATTGTCATTTGTCTTCCTCCTTGTAAAATAGTTCAAAAAATGGGTCTAAAAAAAATAAAAGAAAAAGAAAAGGTACTGACAAAACTACCAGTACCATCACAAGAAATACCTTTCCTATGTTCTTCATATTGCTAGACTTATTTAGGTTCAGTGTAATTCAATGCTTGTTCACTATCTGATACACCGTTAGTCGTTGGATCTGTGACAATACCTGTAATAACGAGCACTGCAAAGACACTATTGACAACCACAAGTAACTTATTGCCTAAATCCCCTAAATCAAGCGTGTAACCAAACACATTCGCTACCGCTTGCGTCACTAATAAGACCGCTGGGATAATCGCAGTCCAAAAAGCTTTGTTTTTAAGTCTTACTGTCCAATTAATCATGTTTTATGTCTCCTGTTTTTCTAGACGACCAATGCGGTCGCTCATATAAGACATCTCCTTTTGGACCACACCAATGGTCTGAGAAATGTCCTGTAACTGTTCTGTATTTTTATCTAAGTGTCCTTTGAGCCACTCTTCACGTTTATTAGATTCTGCTTTTGAGTGATCGTGGAAATCCATTAGCTTTTTCTCACGCTTATCAGACGTTCGCACCAGATACCCAACTACAATCATAAAAAGCAAGATAAAGAGAATAGCCCACACAAATTGAGATTGAGCTATTCTTTCAGCTTGTTCAACCGTCATAGCTTACCTCAATCCTCGACTGCTTCTAGCTCTGCTAGGATGGCATCCTCAAGGGCAAAACGCTTATCATCAAATTCTTTTTTCTGTTTGCGCATCTCTTTGCGGTGAGCCGCATAGAGCGCTTCGTCATTGGTCCATTCCGTTACGGTAGGCATAGCTTTGTCATCTAACTCAACAGTGATGGTCTTTACAACAGTGCCATCAACGGTTAATTCCCCAACTAAGCGTGTCGTTTTTTTAACTACTAATGTCATTTACTGGCTCCTTCAAATTGGTCTAGGATGGTATCAATCACCATCACAGCTTCTGCGTCAAAGTTATCTTCGCAGCTTGATAAATATGTCAAGAAATCCTCATAGCGCTTCTTATACTCCCCAGCACTAAGCACAACTTTTTCTGTGGATAACTCTGTTACTAAAGTGTTAACAAGTGTCATGTCCGCATCGGTTTTGAGAGCAAATTGTCCTGATGCATTGACAAGGAGTTCCCCATCTGCGTCTGTCTCTGCGAACTCCTTAATAATATCAAGCTCATCTTGACCATACTCGTTGAACTTTTTAGTCGCATGCATAAGCAACTTGGCTCTACCTCGGTTGGCTGGCATGTTCCTTACCGTGATAGTCTCAAGGACATTGATAAGTGCTTTTAAATCTTTATTTTGTAAGTGTAATTCCATGGTATTCTCCTATTTGATAGTTTCCCAAGTCGAAATAACATCACCTCGACCGGTGATATTGGCTAAATGTTTGAAATTAATATTGAATTGTTGAAGAATGTCCTTCAAGCTAGTATAGTTCGTGGCAGTTCGGAACAAGTTAACGTCGCCAATGTTCAATTTTGAACTAGGGCGATCACTAGAGCGATGAGCATCGATCTCTAGTTTCCCCGGTAAAGTCTTTACAGACCAACCGTCAGAGTTGTCAAAGGCAGATGAAGCTAAACGTACGACATCACCAACAATATCAATCTGGTCTGTACTATTACCATTCCAACAGCGAACACCTACAAAGCCACCATCATTAGAGGATTCCGTTCCATTACGATTAGAACCGATAATGGTGACACCCGTCTTCTTACCATTGGAAGTACCTGTTGTAAACCGGATAAATTGCGTTGGATAGCCTGATAAGACCCTACGAAGCGCCGGGCTGTCCGTGTAGAAATCCAAAGCTCCTGTCTGGAGATTGAATTTTGTAGCCCCATTAATGGCTGCTAAAAGACCGCCTTTAACCCGATTCGCTGAGATGTCCACAGCTTGAACCTGTGTGATAAAGGCTGTTTTGGCAAAGAGCTGTCTCACATAAGCTTCATTGGCAAAGAGCTTAGTAAAGAGGGCTTGATCAACCTTAACGTGCTTAGCGCTCACAGCTTCTGCGGATAAGAGGTATCCTGTAATAGCCCCCGCCTTAATATGACCAGTCTCTACAGCACCAGTCACTAACTTACGGCTTGTGACAGAGCCATCAACCAACATGTTCCCGCTGACCTTTATCAGATTACTAAAGATCCTTATAGCATCAGGGGTTACCGCAAAGGAGGAGCCAATAGCTCTTGCCATATCACTAGTACTCTTACCAGCCTTGAGGACAATACCATCAGAGGTGATGCTCACATCGGCTTTTTTGAGCGTCTGGTTACTTAGACTTTCCACATTGGCTTTTATCTCGCTAGAAGTCTGTTCAAACTGCGAACGAAATTGTATCAGCTTTTGGTCCGAGTAGGCCTTCATGTCATCTGGAGCTGGACTCCAATCGGCTGCGATAGAGCCTTTTGTCAGTCGCAGCTTAGTCACACGAAAGCTTAGCTGACTAGCTGTAAAGCGTATCTTAAGAGATGTACCTAAATAGTTAGTAGGGTTTGCGACAAAGCTGACCTGATAGGTGCCACGGCCTAAGACCGTTCGCTCTACCTCGCCAAGCCTTTGAATCTTACCGCTGTGACCGTGTAGTTCAATCTCATAAGAGCCAAAGGCTGTTTTATTAGTGGTGAAATAATTAAAGGCAAGGGTCACTGTATCGCCAACCTGAACACCTTTCACGGCCAAAGTGGCACCAAAGTCATAAAGGTCAAAAAGACCATCGGACGAGACCGTCACATAGACATCTTTTTCCGTCCCTAATGCGTAATTCTGACCACCAGATGAGAGACTTTCAAAGCGTCTTGCGACTCCCCTTGCATTTTCCTCATAGGTCGACTTAGCCACATAAGATCCACTAACTTCTGTCCTTAGGGCTGTGAGCTGCCTTGCCGTTTCTGTTTTGCTGGCTTCAAAATAACGACTGGCTCTGGTTGGTTCTAAAGCAGTGTATGTCTCAAGAGCTTTCAGTGAGGTTTTAAAGCCCGCAGCAGTTTGTTCACTCTGGCTTTCAACCTGATCAATCCTACCCTTGACAGTCTCTGTTAGCCGGTTAAAAGTAGCTAGCTCTTGATGAACAGTCTGCTTAAAAGTGGCTAGGCCTGAAACAGCATTTTCAATCTGTGTGGTTAAGGCAGCCTGTTGTTGGCCTTGGCTAAGAGCTTGTGCTTTAACTTGAGCGATTTGAGCTAAGGCTGTTTGCCTATGATTGGTCAGTTCTTTGGTAAGTCCTTGAAGTTCTGCCTGTGATTGAACTAAAGCAGCCTGCGCTTTCAAAGCCAGACCTTTAGCTTCACTGGCGACTGGTAATAGCTGATTATCCAAGCGACTGGTCAGTTCTGATTTGACAACTTCTACTTTGGCTTTGGTTCTTTCGATATCATCATTAAGCTGTGTTTTGGCTTTATCAAACTCTGCATCAAACGCAGCGTTAGCATTTTTCACAGCCCTCTGAATAGCAACGTCCTGAGCTGTGGCACTTGCCCCAAGAATGGCATCAGCAGCATTAGACAAGCCACTAGACACCCCAGAGCCACCAACCCCTGGCTTATCGTCAAAGGTAATGGAGATATACTCTTCTGTCAGAGCGTTGAACTCGTAGGCAATGGCCTTCTTATAGAGGTCAGCACTGTGCTTTCTGCTCTTGAGGTTGACCGTGTCGCCCAGATGGACAACCTGACCATCAAGCTCATAGGCTTCAATCTCAATGGCATCAGAAACCTTATCAATGCCCTCATTAGTAAACTTAGCCTCAGCCCATTTTCTCAGGTCTTCAACGGTTTCAGCGTTATTGTTCTCATACTCTTTCTCATTGATGTAGGGATAAGAGTTAATAAGTGGACTGTCAACAGTCACTCTGAGCGTCACTTCATCTTCAGCACCGTCTGGCTTAAATGTAGAACGTGCATAAATCCTAGTGACAACACCTTGAGAGTTCTTGGTTCGCTGATAGGACTTGAGGTTCTTATGTGTCGTGATGACAACTCCACGATCAGCCCCACGGCTACGCTTGATAGATAGAGCAAAGTTGTCACGGACAAGCTCACCCTCCCACGTTCCAACGATACTGTGCTTACCGTCCATCAAGACAGAGTAGAGCGTTTCCGTTTCAGTCGTGTTGAAGGTTCTGCTGTCCATAATGTCGCTGGTAAAGGAAAAATCACCTAGCCCAGTCTTAGCATTCTGAACCATTTGAGACAGTGCCATAGCACAGCCTTGACCAACCACAGACACAGGAGTGATAGACCGCTTCATGATGTCATCAGAGACATGATAGGCAGTGATATCCAGGCTATCATCATTCTCAATAGGCTTCTTGATACGGAACAGCTGAGCACCCAGCACAGGCACAGGCGCCTTTATCAGCATATCTTCCTTGATGAGCTGATAAACTCCTGAATCCGTGATAGGGTATCTGACAGTGAGGATGAAGTCGCCATTGACTTCTTCTTTGACAATGGCAGATCTGGACTCATGAAGTGGAATCCCATTCCATTTGACCGTTCGTACATTTGCATCGAGTAAAAAGAGCAACTATGCCCACCCCCAAACTGTTTCAAATTTTAAAGACTGAATGCCAGTACCTAAAACAACACCAACATTCTGCCCCTTAGCAGTATCAACTGTGATAAAATCACCAGCCCACTTAATGAGCTTGCCACTAGCCGTCTTAAAGCTAGGATTGTCAGGATCATTGGTCATCACAAGCGATTCTGAGAGCTTTTCAAGCTTAATCACTTGATTCCCCACCGTAAACGATGTCTCAGAAGCGCTCTGACCAACCACTGTAATCTTAGGAAAAGCAAGAGCTGACCCTTGCACCCTCAAAACCCCATTCCCAGTCAACGTCTGGATGTCGGTGCCTTTGAAAAACTTGGTAGGGTGGCAGATGAAGGTAACTTTACAGATATATAAGCCAGGTGCCTCTTCAGTAACTAAGATATTTTCTACCTTATAGCACCACCTACGAGTTGTCTTTAACCGTTCACTTTCCAACCAAAAGCCTTCTCTAGTGAATAATGCTAAAAACTGATTAATCTCTTCTTCAGATGGGTTAATCAATTGCAAAGTGTACTCTTTCTTAACAATAGGTCTGTGCTTATTGGATTGAATAATAGCCCCATTTATCCCATCATGTTCCAGAATTTGTGATTTGCTTTCTGACAACTCATAAAACGGAGGTTCTTTGACAATTAATTGAAAAGGAAAAGACGATGTTTTCACACCGTCAATAATGAGTTCATTGTATTGCGTCACTTTAGCCTCCTCTCAATTGTGATTTCCTCTGAATTTCTAAAGCTAGCAGATTACCAACTTTTTCAGCAAGACGATTATAGTCTGTACCACTTTCAGAGGCGACATTAACTGTAATTGGTTGATCATATAGTTTACCTTGTTTTAAAATCTGTAAAATTTCTTTTAAAAACTGGATAATTGCACTATTATCAGTATTGATTGTCACATCAGTCGAGTACTGTTTTTCAATTCTGTCCATCGTTTTAAAGATTTGGGAATCCTTAGAATAGCCGACCCCTTCAGCATATCTCGGAATCCCCATCTTAGCCATCAAACGTTTTGTTTTATTTGCTGGTAAAACTTTTGAACCTCTAGGAAGTGGTAAAATAACATCACGTCCCTCTGGGATAAAGCTTTCGCCAGTAGGCAAGGTAACTAACTCCTTGTACATTGACCCTTTTTGGTCGTTAACCATAGCTAATCCGCCTGGGTGGAAGTCTGTCCCTTTTTCATTGCTAAAGATTTTTTGAACAAAGGTTGTAATTGTAGAAGTGATGCTTCTCGGAATGCTATTCAAATCCCAAGTCGCTTGTCTTGCTTCTGCACTGGCATAGTTAGTTGCATTGATAACCGCAGGGCTGAATTGCCGTGGACTATTAACATCCTGTGTAGCTTGAGCAACAGGTCCTGCAGTATTGTTTTGAGCAAACATGTTTATTGGTTGAAATTGCTTTGGACTATTGACACTTGCACTGGTTTGTGCTACCGCAAGACCCGTGCTATCTAGTCCAAACATTTGGATTGGAGCATTTTGCTTCGGACTATTAACACTAGCATTAGCTTTTGCCACCTCGGCAGAAGTTCCATCTATAGCATTCATGGTTGGTATACTGGTCTGTTTTAAGCCATTGATGGCAGTGTTTGTTGATATAACCTTTTGCAAAACTGGTAAATCATCTGCATCCAACCCAACTGTTTTCCCAATTAGATTATTTATCGCCAACTGTGCTTGCTCAGTCTTCCCTGTAGCCAAATCATTAACAATCAAGTCTTTCTGATAAGGTTGAAGGAAATTCCATCTATTCAATGTTTCTGTCGCAGTTTCAGCGCTACTCATGAATTTATCATTTTCGCCAAGCAGTTTTTTTACACTCTCTGGCATTGCATTCCAAATAGCAAGATTATCCTTGCTCTCAACAATCGCTTTTATAGCTGGCTGACCATCTACAACTAAAGCTTTTTCCTCTGGACGAAGTTGCTCCCATTGTCCAGAGGCGACAAGCGCATCACCAATAGCTATTTTAGCAGTTGTGGTCATCTTGCCTTCTTTAAGAGACAGTCGAATGGCCTCCCAACCTCCCTCGGCGTGTAAGGCTTTTTGGATCTCTTCCCTAGCGTTTGTTTTTACTTCGCCAGTGACTGGGTCTAGAACAATGCCATTCCAATAATTAACAGCTGCTCTAGCGTCTTCGCTCATCCCTTGCCAATATTCTCCAACTAAAGATGAAGTCTCTGATGCTTTTTGGGCTGTTCCTTCCATCTTAGCTTCAAATTCTTTATAGGATAGGCCTAGACTTTCCATAGTTTGTTTAACTTGGTTGAGAATTAACTTCTGAGCTTCTGGTGTGCTTTTAGCAAGAGAACCATTAACTTCCAGCAAACGCTTTTGCATATCCATGTACTTTTCGCTGTAGACACCCATTTTAGCCGAATGTTCAGCTTCAAGTTGCTCAATTTCACGATGATAGGTTTCCTTGGTGATTTTTTCTTCTTCATATAGCCGCTCAATATCCTTCTTACGGCTCTTGTAAGCTTTATTCTCCTCTTCTATCATTGTCATTGTATTTGACAATGCTTTAGCTAGCTGAGTAGAGTTCAGCTCTTCCAACCGTCCGTTCATGGCTTTGGTAATGGCTTCTTTCTCTTTGCTTGAAAATTTCATCAAGTCCAACTGTTCATTAATCAAGGCATTTTGTGCAGATAGTACAATCTGCTTTTCTTCATCTGACAACTTCCGCTTTTGCTCATTCGCACGCTTATAGATGTCAACGATATCTGAAGCCATGCTATCCGTTGCTTTTTTCGTCTGATTGGCGTTATCTTTGATACGTTGGATTTCTTCTTCAGTTAATCCCAGCTTTTCGGCCAATTCTAAATCTTTAGTCAGGTTTTCATCGACCAATTTAGCGATTTCTCCAGTTAATTCAGAAAAAGCTTTCTTGATGTTTTCAACATCCTGAACTCCCTTTGTCCCAAAAAGTTCTATCGCATGATTTGTCTCATCGACCTTAGATTTAAATCTCGAAAGTTCGTTTGCTTCAGTATTGCTAACTGCGGTCCCCCATTCAGCTGTTCGTTGAGCTGCTTTATTTGCTTCATCCGCCCACAATGAGGCTGCGACTACAGCAGATCCACCAAGTAGTACCCCCCAAGTAAGAGGATTCCCAAGTAACCCAATAGCACTAGTTAGCAACCCTGCTTTTCCAGTAGCACCAGCCATTGCAGTGCCTGTTGCCGTTGCAGAGGTTGCTACAGATGATAACGTGCTAGTTATAGCTCTCTTTGCTAAAATCGTACTAATTTTCGTAGCAAGCGTACCAAAGGCGCTTGAGACACTACCAATAGCCGAAACGACATTGCCAGTGAAATTTAAAAGAGGGTACGCTACAGCTAATCCTCCTGCGATGGTCATCCAAAATTTTTGGGTTGATTCGTCAGCTTCTGCAAAGTTTTCGACCCATTTTGTGACTTTTTCAATGATTGGGGCCAGTATCGGTAGCAATTTTTCGCCTATTGTAACTTGCAAGACTTCCAAAGATGATTTAAATCTATCCACTGCTGATTTGCCGGAACCAGACATCTTTTTATAGAGTTTATCTGTGTATCCTTCAGCATTCTTTGTTTCCGTCGCTAGCTTTCTAAGCGAGTCTGCACCCTCATTAACTAATGCATTAATCCCTGACTGAGCCTCAATACCAAAAGCTTGTGCAATCAACGATGCTTTTTGAGCATCTGTCATGTCTTCTGTATTCTTCTTAATACGGTCAATAACATCGGGTAGCTTGATGGCCCCACTTCGGAATTCTTCCGCAGAAAAACCTAGCTTTTCGAATGCGGCAGCATTTTCTTTAGATGGGTCTAATAATTTTGATAAGGCCCCGCGAAGTGCTGTCCCTGCTTTTTGCCCATCAATACCTGCATTTGACAAGATACCTATGGCGGCCGCTGTTTCTTCTAAATCCATACCAACAGAATTTGCGACAGGCCCCACATATTCCATTGCAAGACCCATGTCAGAAAAACCTGCTTTTGTCTTATTTGCAACAAAGGACAGGCTATCCGTAACCCTATTGGTGTTTTTTAACATCTGAGTAGTATCGGTTGTGATTAATCCAAACTGGCTCATAATTGATGTCGAGGCGCTCATTACCGTGTTGAAATCCTCACCAGTCGCCTTACTTGCTGTTAGGATCGGTGGCATGGCTCCCATCGTTTGGTTAGCATCAAGTCCAGCTTTGATAATTTCCTGCATACCAGTATTAATTTCAGTAGTAGTAATTCCAAATTGTTTAGACCACTTCTTAGAGCTATTGCCAAGCTGAAGAGTTGTTTCATCAAGCTTCTTTGAGTCAGTGATGGTATCCCCTAGAAGGGCCTTCACTGTTTGCATTTGCCCGCCGAAATCAAGAGCTTTCTTCGTCGCAAGTGAAAAGCCTGCACTTAGTATCGTTGAGACAGGCCTCATTGCATTTCCCATATTGGTTAAAACGGTACCAACCTTTTTAGTTCCCTCTCCAAATCCTGTTAGTGCAGATCCGACCTTCCCCCATCTTGAATTTTCAGCATGAACTTTTATCAGTGCATCTTGAACTCTGCCTAGTTCATTTCGAAGTTGCTCTAACTTAGCGTTCTCCCTCTCGATTTCTGTTGCTGCATTCTCCCATTTTTTTGAACCAACCTCCAGGGTATCAAAATTGGTTTTTAATTTCGTCAAAACGCTGCCTTGTTTTTCCAAGGCCTGAGTCAAGGTTTTCTGTTTTGCGCTTAGAAGCGTCATGGTGTTCCCATTATTTTTCATAGCGCCATCTAGTGCTCTAGCTTCAGCTTTAAAGTAATTAACGGCTTTTTTGCTAGCTGTTAGACTACTTGCGAATTTTGAACTATCCAGTTCTAACTCAACTCGCATAGCACCTAATGGTGTAGCCATATTTTTCTCCCTTCTCTATTTTAGAGTACAAAAAAACACCTACAACTAGGTGTTAAAACAAAACTATTAAACATTGCCAGATAAAGGAATCATATGACTACCGTCTCTAGTACTTAGGATCAAGCATTTGCTCCCACTTCTTTCGGTACATTCCAATAATAACCCAAAGAAAACAACCAAGCATCAAATACCAAAATACAGGTTGAAAAAAAGCTGGGATAATGAAAATTATTAAGAATAGTTGAGAAAAAAAGGTAATGTCAGTAGACATCCAGTACACCAGAAATGCAAGATAAGGAATCCAAAGCAAACAAAGAATAATGAAAACATTAAAAGTATGTTGTAAGCTATTTAACTCTTCATCATAATGCATAATGACACACCTTCTTTCTATCTCTATTATACTCCAATACCTCACGAAATCAAGTATTTTGATGTGTTATGATTGCGATGACAAGCTAATTTATTATCAAGAAGCTGGTCTCTACTTTATCAGAGTGTCCCTATAAAATCCGTTAGACTCACAACTTTCTCTGTTTCTGATTCAGGGGAATCTTCTTCTGCATATAGGATAGCAACTAGGTGCTCATAGTCAGTATTCATTATATCCCTAATACTCATACCATAATCAGATTTCACTAAAGCCTTGATAAAAGAATCAAACTTTTTTAGACTCTCTCTGGAACTTAATCTTTCCCCTTTGGGTCGTTGTCACCACCAATAAGTTTGATAAAGACTTTGCTGATGATATCATTTAGCTCTGCCATTTCAATACCAGAGTACATGGCATCTACCGTCAGCCCATCAAAAAGACTAGCAATAAACGTCAACTGCTCATCTAATTTTTCTGCCTCAGTAATTCCAAGGTCGCTATCTTCATGACGCGCAGCCATTTCAAGATACTCACGATATTTCAAAACAGGAAGATAGCTATTTTCATAGGCCACCTTTTGCCCTTGTTCGTTTCTAACTTTAATTTCAAGAATCGACATATAGTTTCCTTTCTAAAAAACAAACGGATAGGCTGCCCTATCCGTTCACTTACCCAGCTGAAATATGTTTAAGAGCAGTTACCATGGTCGTAATACGTTCCTTAGTATCTGCAATGGTATAAACATCACCATCAAAAGTCTCATCATCACTAGCACGAGGAACAAAAGTCAATTTATCTTCTGCTAATTCAGCTGCTTTTCCTTCTGATGAAGCAATTTCAAGACTATCTAATGAGAAAACACCTACAAAAAATCCAATTGCAACTTTAACCCCACGAGGGTCATGGGCGTAAAGTGCTAAAGAACATTCTGGTGCTTCTGTCTCTGACCCACCAACAATAAGTCCTGACTTCTCTTTCCGACCTAGTATTTTATGTTGGCAAGCAAGAGGGATATCGATAGCGGAAAACTCAACTTTGGGTTCTCCCACACCTTTTCGTGAAATGTGGTATGGTCTATTACTACCCCAAGATGTGACAGGATCAACTGCCAATCCTGAAACTTGGGCAGTCTTAGTTGCCCCCTTACTGTCGTCACCCTTGATGGTAAATAGGTTTTCTCCCTCTGTTGCTGGCCCTTTCCCATCCAGAATTCGAATAACTGCACTTTCAAATCCGACTAATGTCATCCTAAATCTCCTTTAATATTTTTTATAAAGAGGACTGACCCCACGGTAAGTCCTCACGTCTACATATCTCTTGATATGGCTGATGTAGTCCTCCAAGTCACCAGCTACTTGATAGAAGTGAAAACTCTCTAAAATAGGTTCAATAACAGACCAAATTTCTTTACATTCAATCCGTTCAGCACACTCCACATTGATTTGATACGTGAAGCGTTTAGCAAGGCTCGTATCAGAGCCGTTCATTACCCTCATTGGAGAGCTGACTGGTTTAATAACAATAGAACTTTTATCAGCTTCTAAGGTTTCTGGTCGTTCAAAAGATTTAATACAGATGTTAGCTAGCTCTGGTTGCTTTAAAAAAGCCTGATAGATATCGCCTAACATATCATTTACCAATTCTAAATCCTCCCTTAACTCTATTTGCTATCATTGTTGGATATTTCCCCTCCAAATTCTCAGCAAAACGACGGATTACCCCAAAACCATTTGGATATGGATTCTTTGCATAACCAAGTTCGTTTAAATGAGCAAGCCTCCATCTCGTACCTTCGCCAAATCCGAGTTTAATAGTTGGTACACCACTAGCACGACTGACGCCTGAGATGATAGCACTTTCAACAGTTTCGCCAGTATCACGAAAACTAGAAAGCTCTTCTTTGAAGTCAGGCAACAATTCTTTACCTGTTTCTCGTAATGCTTTATTAACGACACGAGTAACCTTATCTTCGCCAAGCTCACGTTCCATTTTTGCTAATAGTTCATCAATTCCAGTTATTTTAACACCACTAGCCACTGGCATCACCTCCAAGTGAGATTGTCAAAAATTGCCTATTATCAAAAGATGGCCGGATGTCTACAATAGACCATTTTTTACCACGCAACCTCAAATCCTGTATTTCAACATAGTGGCTATTATCTGGAATATAGCTGGAAAGTGGATCACGAATTTTGATGGTAAAACTAGCTTTGGTTCCTTTACTACCAGAAATCTCCAAATCCTTCATGCTTGGATGATAGACACTAGCAAAACTTTTAAAAACTTCCTTGTAGTAAGTATCTCGACCATCCAGTCCTTCTTTGACTGTGGCAGAATAGAAAACGACAGGCGTTCTTAGATCGCCATTAGTCGTCTCACGCCGTGCCATCTTCTTCTACCTTGGTTTTTTTAGATTTCTTCTTTTCACTGTTTTCTAAAACAGGTTCAACGAATCCCGGAAGCCTTGTTTCAAGCTCATTGAAACGCTCATCGTCTACTTCGAATTCTTCGCCTTTACGTCGAACAACGCTTTCTTTCAAATCTCTAAAAGGATTATTAACTTTTACTTTCATATGTCACCTCATCTAATGTATGGGCAATTGCAAAACTATTTAGTTCGTCAGCAAATGCAGTAGCAAATTCTTCTAGTTTATCATTGTAGACAAACCTAGAACGTTCTAAAATCAGCTCTTTTCCAGTTTCTACAGTCTCAACTGGAAATCCAAACCGCTCACTAAGGGCGGCCGTAGATTTTTCAAGAATTTGGATTAAGTTCTTATCCTCGTCATGAAATATCCTCATCCGCTCTTTGAATGCAGTCAATAGCTTATTCTCTTCGCTATTCATATCCTACCCACCAGGAAGCACTTTATCCATATTTAGCTGCCATACTGCTGAGGTACGCTCATCGTGAGACTTACCATAAGCAAAATGTTTAGAAGTATAGAGATCCATGTCATCAAGTGCCAAAGTTTCTTTGTAATAAGCAATCTTAATGCCCCCGCCAACTACGGCATCATATCGCCCCTTAACAAAAGAAGTCACCTCGCCCTTAGTTTGTGCAAATGAAGGGATAATGATTAGCCCGTATGGCAGTGCTGTAACAAAACTCCCCATAGCATTTAACGATGTGTACTGACTGCGAATGTCCCAGATTTCAGCAGGATTCGCAACGATAACTACATTACCATCTGTTTTAACTGATGTTTTTCCGTCCGCTTTAACAGAATGATATTTAAAGATTTCTGTTACTTCATCCACTACTTTCTCAGCGCTTGCAAATGTGATCTTCGTTGCTTGAGCTTCTTTTTTAGGGTAAGTAGTAACCCCATCTTCAGTTGTGCCAGTCAATTTGCGATTGAGCCCGATCGGACAATTTGAACCATTTCCACTCAAGAATCCTGCTTCAAGCGCAACAGAGAAAGCCTCGTTAATCTGTAAAGCAACGAATGACTTCAACCAAGCTGGACCGTATTCAACAGCATCTTTTGGAATTGCCACAAAAGCAGTTAATTTATGCTGGATTGCTTCTTGCTTGCCAAACTTAGCTTGTAGTTGAGACTTAATGCCATCAAACATATTACCCCATACGGCAACGCCTTTTGTTTCAGATGACAAGAATTTCAATCGAAGACCATTGTTTCGCAAACCAATTTCTTCCAGCAATGGATGTTCTTTTACCATATCATCAAAGATACGATCAACCGTTTCCTGAGGAATTAGCTCTTCAATACCTTCGGACTTTGTTTTGTCAAATTCATTAAAGAACTTGCGCTCCGCTACAGTCAGTTCTGCCTCAGCAGGGGTCTGGGCGATAAGCTCTCTAACTTCTTGGCGGGCCTCTTTTTTCGCCTCTTCAAAAAGCGAATCAATCATAGCGGCATAGTTTTCGTTTTGGACAGTGATGTCTTCTCCGTTTGTAACAGAGTCAATAAATCGCTGACGAATGTCATTGAATTTTTCAGATAGTTTTAAAGTCATTTTCTTCTCCTTTTTTTAAAACAAAAAAGCGCCAAATCCTTTTGGTGCTCCATTGTCAATTTTTTTAACAGGGCTACTTGCTTGAGTACCCATTTTTAAAATAACAGCTTCTACTACTTTGTCATAGTCAATCTCCTGTTTCTGATTAACTATATTGGCAAATTTTGCGATAACATCGCTTGGTATGAGATTATCAAGACCAGCTACTAACTGAGGTGCTGATTCTTCAAACATCACTTTGTCTGCAAAACCGTGTTCTACAGCCTTATCAGCCGTAAACCAAGTAGTCTGATTCATCAACTCCAGTAATGTTTCCAAAGATAGCCCTGTTTTTGCAATGTAGCTGTTTGCAATGGATTGATTAAATCCCTCTAAGACCTCAGCTTCATTTCGTAATCTATTATGGTCGCCATAAATACCAGTAGATACATTATGGATCATCAACTGTGCAGTCGGACTAATTTCAACAACATCACCAGCCATAGCAATAACTGAAGCTGCACTAGCGGCAATACCAACAACCTTTACAGTGACTTCCCCAGGATAACTTCTAAGCATGGTATAGATTTCGCTTCCAGCATAGACATCACCACCGCCAGAGTTGATAATCACTTCAATAGGCTGACCATCATCTGGTAAGATGATATTTCTTGGAGCAGTGGCCGTTCGATCAAGCCACTCATAAAACCAAAGGTCATCATCTGGAATGATGGCGCCTTTAATCTGTATTTGATACATTTATTTCTCCTTTCTCATTTTGATTGCTAGCTACTTCATAGTTTTTCGTTCGTATGATGACATTACCATCCTTAATAGGAGTGTAGCCAACCTCCCTACGAACTTCGTTGACAAAAAATGCCCCACTTGAAACTATCTTGTCTATGTTTGATGATAAATCAAGAATGTCACGATCTACAACCTTAATGATTTCCAATCTTAAACCATTCTTATATTCGCGTTCATCAATCAATCCGACAGTAAGTTCATCGGACACTTTTTTAGTGAGAGGTTTTAAGCAGTCGATAGTAAAAGATTTCCGAGCCTCTTCAATTCCAGCAATCTCTCCATGCAACATTACAGAAGGGATCCCGATTAGATCAGCAACATCATCCTCAAATTGATATTTCAGTTTCTTTAAGTCTTCGACTGACACGCTTGATCCACTAAGCTTATTAGTAAATTCACTATATTCAACCTGGTCAATCATTGGCACTATGGCAATTGATTTATGCTTAAAAGCATTAAATAATCGTTCACTATATGATTTTAATTTTTCCATATAATCATTAGCAAACTGTGAAGCACCCTTAATTTTTAGAGTTCCACGTATTTGATTATTTCTTGCAATAGCTTCGACTAATCGGTCATATAATGTTTGATAGTCTTCAGAAAGCTGGTTTAGATATCCAGTTAATCTCTGATTGTTGTACTCAATAAAGATAACATCCTCACGCTTAAAAGATCGTTTGAATTGATAATCCTTAACAACTACAGATTCAAAGACATCATCATATAGAGCATACTCTCGACGAGTATATGAATCAGCAATAAGCAACTGATTATCATCAGATAGGACCAATAAGACTTCGTTATGGACAATCAAACGATAAATAACCTTTTGCCAAAATCGTGCAGCAACATCATCTTTGTTAGGTTTCACATTAAGTAAGTAAGACCATGAATTATCAGATACCTCACCATTTTTTAGAAATAAAAACTCAGCCTTTGAAAAGATTCGCGCCACAAACTCAGCGCTTTTATCAATAGCTAAAGTCTTCAAATAGGCTTTTTGGAAGTCAATGAACAAATCATCAATATCAAACTCAAGACTTGATGCAGGACTCTTGTTTCGATAAAAGGGCAACCATTCAAGCAAACCCATAGCTACCTCACTCTCTAGCAAACAAAAAGGACAGCCATAGCCGCCCAATTATTCACATTAACATAATACCAAATAAAAAAAGAAAAAATAGAAATAACGGGAATCACTTTAAAAATCCCACCCATCAAGCGCATCTAAGAAAGCAGTCGCACTTCCTTCCTCAATCCTGTCCCTCTTATAAAGCGCAGCAAGCAGAGCGTGGAAACCGTCTGTTTTCCTGCGAACTTGTTCTTTCTTCTCATAGCGAACATTCCCAGCCTTGTCACGCTTAACAAAAGTATTATCCGTATACCAGAGCATCATTCTATCATTGCCAAAAATAAACCGCTCATTCTCAAAGTTATCTTCAACGATTGGCGACATCTTGGCTTGAATAGCGCCAGGGTTTCTTAAAAATTCAAACTCAAAACCAGCCTCTTCCAATAAGAGTTTTAAATAGTCCATTTTATGGCTATCAGCACAAACAACCTCTATCTGATATCCCTCGTTTCTCCACTCGATTAGCTTATTAACCACCAAACTAGCCGATATACTTGGCTCATCAACAATAGTGACAATGCCTTCATTTTCCCACTCCTTAAGAGGTGCCTTGATATTGAACTTCTGGATAATTTCACGCCTAGCAAAACTATGCTGTTTCCAAACATAATCATCACCAATCTTAAAAAGTAAACCAACTGAGGCAAAATCTCGTATACCCGCAAAGTCAAAACCTGCAACACATGACCGTCCCGCTAAAGATTCTGACGGCTCTCTTTGAGTAGCCAGTAACTTTTCACGACTAGTCACATCTTTTTCTAAATCCAACTCAGGGAAGTTCATGTGCTTATTCATGAAATTCTTTCTCTTGCTAGGTGTCTCAATCATTTCATAGTAATCATTGACACGTTTGTTAAATAACCTAGTTGATCTTCGATTCATTGGTTTAGCAAAAACTGGGTTGGCTTTTTCCCATTTATCAAAATTATCAACCTCATCCGATTCATCTATTTTACAAATAAACGGAAAAATATTTTCTTGGCCTTCCCCTTTTAAAAAAGAAATCGACTTTGCAAAAATCTTATCGTAATAACCATCTCTCACAAAACCATTAGTTGAAATAAAAAACTCCCTAGGGTTATCAACCTTACCAAGACCACCAGAGAAAACATCTACAATGGCATCATCAACCATTTCATGTATTTCATCATAGATAACAGCACCTTCACGGCCGCCATCCTTTGTTTTAGCATTAGAAGTTGCAAAACGAAAAGTCCCCTTAAGATTTTTATCTTGAATTTTCGCCTTACCATTCAAAAAATACTTTTGAAGAACAGGTTTCTCATCAATTTTATAATGGGCCTCCAAAAAACTACGCTGTGCCTGGTACTCTGAATTGGCAACAATTGTCACATCATATAGCCTGATGCCATGTAGCCGACTAATCAGAAATAATGAAAGAGTCGTGATAAACCCATTCTTTCCGCCTCCACGACCCATTGTAATAAAGAATTTCTCAAATACAAGATCATTAGTCTTTTTGTAATAACAGAAAATAAATGGTGTGATAAACTTCTCCCACTCGTCAAGAGGGAAAAAATACTTTTCAGAGAAAGTCACATAATCTTCTACCATCTGCGAATCTATGTAGATATCATTTCTTAGTAAAAAATCATTTTTTAAATAGTCATAAAGCAACTGACGCTCTTTGTTGAAAAGAATTTCTCCCCTCTCATATCTTCCAAAGTAGTCATCTATGAACTTATGACTAATCATATGAGGTCCTCAGTATCTTCATCTTGTTTAATTGGTGAATTTTCAACAGTAAAACTAAAAGACTTTTCAATTGCGAGAAGTTGAGCTGAAATTTGTAGCTGTAATTTTACTGCTGGGTTATCTTTTATAAATGTTTGAGCAGCATTTCTAGTCTCAACCAATAACCCCAGAGAATCAATCTCGACCTGCAAGCTATAATATTGTCTTACAAGATTCATATAGCGTTTTACTTTTTCAAGCTCAACTGCATCTTTTTTATTTTTACTAAATCTACCAACTTTTGAAAGTAGCTGTTTTTCAATTTCTTTGATAGTTTTCTCCATGTTACCCCCCGTCCCATCAAAATTTACATCATATTTCTTGCGAGTTGACCCCTCCCACCGGTTCCCAACGTTCGTTTTTTGACCGATTTTTTAGACCGGGGGGCTTTTGTGAAAAATTCACAAATACATTGACGATTGTCAACGTTGTAAACTTATCCCCACCACTCGTCATCTCGATAGTCTTTTTTCTTACTTTTACCCTTTTTGCGAAATTCAAACCTTTCGTGTCTCTGATTATGGTGTTCCTTGCAAAGCGTTCTTAGGTTATCTATATCAAGTGCAAATTCAGGATAGTGTTCCAACTCTTTTATATGGTCTACTTCAAGAATGCTTTGATCGCTCATTGTTACTTTACCTTCAGCAGCACACCACTGACATTCAAAGTGATCTCTGATTAAAACTTTTCTCCGAAGCTTCCTCCAAGCCGTAGATGTGTAGAACTGCCTACGACTTTCTCTACTCGAAACATCAATCAAATCAAATCAACCTCCTCTCGTTTTATTCGATATATACAGTATATTTATCCTCTTTTAATTCTTTATTTTATATATTATGTCGAACTCACAAAGTGTCCTTAAAGCCAGTAAAATCAAGTGTTATGTCTGACCTCCCTATTCCAGTTCCTCATCAAAAAAAAATAAAGAATTAAACTCATTAAAAAATTAAAAACCCTCAAACTTAGCAATTGCTTTGTCTTGAGAGTCTTGGTTCTTCCCAATATATCTAACTGTGTATGATTGTGAGGCATGATTCAGTAAATCCATTACTATTGCAACATCTTTTTGCTGTTCGTAGATCATCATGCCAAATGTTTTTCTCATGGAGTGTGTGGCAATATTTTCTAACCCAAGAGCGTCAGCATCTGCCTTTAAAAATTTATAAACAGTATCACGATGGATGTGTTTGTGCCGTTTCTTGCTGCTTCCTTTACCACGGCACTCACGACTAGGAAAGAGAAAATCTTCTGGTCTCATCCCTTCCGTATAACTAAGTAAGTGAGTTTTAAGTTTTCTTGTCATCTTACGTCTAGTATGTTTACCAGTCTTCTGGTCATAGAATTCAATATGCCATCCACGGATATGTTTCTTTTGTAGCTTTACAATATCTCCAACACGAAATCCAGTATTGAATCCAATCAATAAAATTGTACCATTTCGATTTCGTACCTCCTCGCGATGTGGACTTTCTTCAAATACGTATTGAATTAACATCTCAACATCTTTACGATTTCTTATAGGTTCTACAGTTCCCATTGTCTTCCTCCTAATAGAAAAGACTATGAGCAAGCCCATAGTCGTAAAGTAGAAAGTTCTGTTATGGAAATATTTGTTGTTTTACGTAAAAACCTCTTGAGTGAACTATACATCTTCTTTCTACCTTCACAATATCAGATTATCATTTTGAAAGAGAAATTTGGGAATTTTTGGATAAAACTTTAGCTAGATTATTTACACCAGATTTACGTATATTTTGCCATGTTTTGGGACTTCCTCCTAGTTCTCTAGATATGTCTGCCCAAGAGTATCCGTTTAGATAAAAGAGTCTCAAAACTAACGCTTCTTGTGGATCATCCAAATTTTCAATTTCAGACACAATAGTATCTCTTTCTTGATAGAGCAAGCTAATTTCATTCTGAATCTCATCTGTTTTATCAATAATTCTAATATTTAATTGCTCTGAGCTATTGCCAATTTTACTTCCTTTAGGTTCGTCTTTGTATTGTTGGCTTCTTAAAATCCCCGAACGTAACTCTGATATTTCATCACGCTTGGACTTAATAATACTTGAAAACAGCCTGAGTTTTTTTAATTGTCTAATGGTCGCTTCATTCAATATTCTAATTCCTGCCCTATCTCAAAATCCAAGTAATATATAAGCAAAGTAGCACAAGCAAGATTGAATCTGGTAGATTACCATTTTCTTTGCCAGCAATATTGATTTCAAGGAGTTTCCAAATCCAGTCAATCACGATAAGGTGAAGCATGAATGTCAGGAACGCTTGAAATTCTCCGTTTATCATTATTCTCATACCTTCCTCCTTTGCAATGCTCTTTTTGATTCTTTCCACTTGATGATTCTGCCATTGTTATCATTGTTCCAATATGGCGGCAACCTACAACCTTCCTTTTCAACGTAAACGATCTTTTCGACGACTATTTTAAGTGGCTGTGATTGATTTGTATCATTAATCCACCCAGTCAACCAAGCTGGATTAACATTATATGCACTTGCAATCTTTTCAATGTTGCCGATTGAGGGAATCCCGCCTTTTTCGTAGTATCCGATTGTATTTAGTGTTATTCCTGTCGCTTCATGCACATCTCGGCGACTGAGCCCAAGTTTATTTCTTAGTTCTTCCAGTCTTAATTTCATCTTGCCCTCCATTTTCTGTGATTTTTTTGGCTGATAAAAGCAGAGCGTTTTAGTCTGAGCCACTCATAATCCATGATTACTTCCTGCTGTTCGATGCAAAGCTTTTTTAGATGGGCATTTTCTGTTTCTAATTTCTCAATGTCTTTATAGGCCCGGTTATATAATTCATCTTCGAGAAAATTTATACGATCAGCTAGTGCTGTATCGATATAGAGTTTTAGCGTTTTTTTTATATCTGCCATATTGTTCTCCTTATTAAGTATAATTTCTCCTTTAGCCATGTTCAGCCTCCTCATCTTCGATTCCCTCAAAAGTAATAGCTTCTATGTGACTTGGATTCAGTAGCGCTGAATCAAATGATACTGTATGACCATTGTTCATTTGAGATTGAAATTTGGTTCTTAGTTTAAGGGCTTCTTCAGACGATTTGATAAATTTTTCAATTCTGCGGTTAGCAGTATAGGCTGTGATTTTAATCATCTTTTTCCTCCTCGTTTCCAAAGAGCAAGTAGATGAACATCTCACATTGTGCTAGACCAAGTGAATGACCAACCCAGTCGGCAAACGCTGTCGTCACTTTATAGCTCTCTAGCTTTTTAAGCGCTTCTTGTTTATTCATAACAACGGTCCTTCTTTCTTCAAATCGTCCTGTTCACGTTCCATTTCCTCAATCAGGTAGTAGCAATCTTTAGCACCGTAATCAAGACGGATTTGATTGCTACGTGTTTTTTTGCTTGCAACAAATCTTTTATTTGTAATAGCCGAATAGACTTCTGCATGTCCTATGAGTGCCTCAGCAGCCAATTCCTTAGTATCGTAAAAACCAACATGTATCGGATAAAACCCGTGTAAAATCCACTTAGCTTCAAAAGTCATCCATCCACCTCCACAATTCTAAAATCTCCATACCTATGCATGTCCTGGCAAATTATGATGGCAATATTTTGAGATAAGAATTTCATTGCTTGCTGTTTATTCCCGTATCTGAACTCAAAACCCGTATACCCGATAGAAATTAACCTAATGAACGGATCTTTTGATTTTTTAGCGTTCATTAGAACGCATTCTTTAACTACTACCATTCCCAACGCCTTCCATTTGCTCTAACTCAGCAAATAACTCTGCCATTTTTTGCTGACCTTCCTCAGTCTGTTCAGTCTTAATTTCTGCATTAGACCACTCTGGAACATTTGATTTTTGGATAAATGGAACTTGATTTAAGTATTTATCAAAGTTACTATCCCTAAATAGCGTGGATGGTTGAAGATACTTCTCCCATTCTGTACCTGCCCAATTAGCTGCCATATTATCGACTACTTTTTTAAAATCATCCAATCGATAACCCTCAGACCAGCGTGCTTTTATAAGCTTCTTATTCGCTTTACTTTGTGGACTAAATTTCTTTCCAGTTGCTTTATTCAAATAATCTATGATATCCTGATAAGGAATCCTGAACTGAACTTTTTGGGAAGCCACATCTTGCTTGACTATATTATTATTAGATATATTAGTCTTGGTATTATTAGTCTTGATTGTCTGAACTTTTTCCAGTTCTGTAGCTGTAAAATCTACAGTTCTGGACTGTAAATTTTCCAGTTCTTGAACTGAACTATCAGACATTTTAAAAGGTGACGGACCAAGTAAATAAATCCTATTTGGTTTTGATAAACCTTGCCTAACTTCTCTTAAAAGTCCAATATCAGATAACTCTTTTTTCGCTTTGATCACTGACTTTTCAGAACAATTCAGGATTTCAGCAAATTCAGCATTTGTAAAGTAGATAAACACTTTTCCATCTTTATCATGCCACTCATTCTTTACCGAAAAGCCAAGACGATCGAAAATAAAAGCATAACTCAGCTTAGCAGCATTAGATAATCCAGAGTACGGTTCTTTAAAAAGCCACTGAGGAAGTTGGAAATATTGAAATTTCTCAACCTCTTTTTTAAAAAATGGTACTGTTTTCATGTTAATACCCTTTCCGACAAACCTTTGATTGATTCCAACGCTGTCTGTAATTCAAGATTACGCTGCCTCAATCTAAAGTTTTCCTCATGTACTGCCAAATAATCTTCAGCAGATAGTGTGACTAGGCCATCATGAAATCTGACTGGTTTAGTTTCTGCCATGTTTGACCTCCTTCAACATCACATGTCTTTTATGATTTTCCTTAGCAATTTCACGGAAAACTTCACACTTGAATTCTTTCGAATGCATCTTTTTATTTAATTTAAAGCCGTAAAAAATGGCCGTGAAAGCTAAAAGGCTCATTGCTGCTAGTCCAATTGATAATATAGTGGTCATGTTTATCCCCCGTAGTATGTGTTAATCTGTAAGTATCTTAGATTTGTTTCTGGAATTGCTTCCTCTGGATCATCCATTTCAATATTTACCACAGTTAGCTTATTGATTAAATAAACCAAGATCGGAATGAGTACGGCCATCAAGTAGATAACTTGCTCAGTTGATAGGTTGATTTCGTCCATTGTTTTTCTCCTTGAAAATTAAGATGTTTTGCTAGTTCTTTGCCAGTTCTTGCGATACCATTCAATGACTTCATCACGAGGATATTTCTCACGAGCATTTGGAATCCTCGGAAAATCCTTATGACAGTTGAAACGTTCATCAAATGTCCCAGTGTCCTTGGTTCCAAGTAACATCTCTGAACATTGAGACTTGTTCAGTTCCATAGGGAAACGCTGTTTCTCATCCATAACGACATGCATGACCTTCAAAGCCCTGTCCATGAGACCAGCTTCAAATTCATCAAGTAATTGATTAAAAGATAGTTCCATGATAAAATTACCTTATAAAATTATTTGTTTTGAGCCTGATTGCCGTCAGGCTTTTTTGCTTACATTGCATAATTATTCAACTCCAAAATCTTCATTTTGGTATTTGTGCTTGGCTCCCATGTCATCCAGTAAGATAATGCTGCCTCAGCAAATTTCTTTGGTAACATGTCATAGCGGTTAATGTTAAAGTGGTCTTTGAAATCAACCTCAGCTTGTCTAAAGACAGATTGAGCAAAGATTTTGTCAGCATAAGCTGGGCTGTCAATTCCTCCAAGAAAAGCCACAACACGAGCTTTTCTCTTCTTGAGTAGCGATTGAGCAAAACTTGGATGAATAGGTTGCTCATTTTTTAGATAATCAACATCCTGAGCCAATTCCAACGTTTTAGCCTTAAGCTTTTTCTGTCCTGTAAACAGGGCAATAAAAGCTTCATCAGATAGATTTTCTGGAACATAAGCTCCCTGTAATCTGATTTGGGGAAGTACCTCACTAGTTACCCAACGTTTAAATTCTTTTGCCTGAGGTAGTTTGCTTGAAAGAATGAGAGAGTACAGACCAGATTCATTGATGATGATTGTTTCTTGAATACGTCCAAGGTTATCTGTGAGGCCCTGTTTTAGGGCGTCATCTTCATCAACATGAAGTGCGATAGCATTTCTTGCTTTGGAATATCCCAAAATATCTGCAACATCTTTTCCAACAAACCAAGGTTCGTTATCGATGGTTAATGTACGGACTTCCTGTCCGTGAAAATTAAAAACTTCGTTCATAAAATTCCTTTCCTTATTTTTTGAAGTATTAGGATTGTCTCCCAAATATCTAGTCCCTCAAGACTATCAATCATGACCTGACTAAGCTCATGATTTTTCTTTTGCCAATTGGCAATTAATTTTACGGTCATAAAATCCCCTTTCTGATGACTTTTCCTCCCCAAAACATGATATAATCTACTTGAAAATATGACGGAAAGGAGGAAAATATGGCGAAATCTTGCAAACCAGTAAGCAAGGCTGGCAAGACTTTGGCCACTAGCAAATCATCAAGTGCTAAGTCCAAGGCTAGTCAAACCCTCAACAATCACAAATCTACTAAACACTAAGTAGCTCTGGATTGTCGTTTAAAACCTGGTGCAGACCGATTGAAAAACGACTAACAAGTTCTTCATCTTGTTCTTTATAACCAACTTCATGTAGAATAGCATGTGTTAATTCATGGATTAGCACTTGCCTTTTCTTTTGGTCTGATAATGACTGTCGAATATAAATGATTTGTTGTTCATAATCACAATACCCCCAAAGATTACGCTCATCATCGTGACTTTTAAAATGTTCTTGCACTTTGACTATATAAGTCATTCCACCGACTTTGATATTTTCCTCCATTTTGTTCCTTTCTGTTATCTAAATTCGTCTAAGCTGACGCCTAACCCTGTAGATAACTTGACCATATTTGGCCAAGATAGATGTTTGATTCTGCCACTTTTTAAATCGCTAAAGTGGCTTTTGTTAATCCCTGTCAGTTTTGCTAATTTGTTCATATTGAGATTCCTCTCAACCATCATTTGTTCAATTTTTTCCCACATGTCATTTTCCTATTAGATACAACATATTGTATTTTGTAAATTCACAAAATACAATATGTTGTGTTTTCCGTTCCTTTCTGATATAATGTTTTTAGATTAGCGACCCATACCAACGAGTTAATCTAAAGACTATAGAAAGGGGATATGCTACATGGATAAACCAAAATATGGTACATTCTTGAAATACCGTACTCAAACAATCGGCAAAACCAGTGTCAAAGCTAACTCAGAAGTTGAATATACTTTTGTAGCTGGTGAAGACGAGAATAGTATGGTTCAAGCGTTGACCGTTCATAAGAATGGTTTAGTCATTCTTGTAAATTCTGAAACTGCAGAGTTCTGGTCTAATAAAAAACCTGTATTTTCAAAGCAAGACGACACTACTATCATCACTTTTGAAAGTGAATGATTCCTTCGTTTAAGTCGATTTTTACTTTCTCGTTTTGAGATTTTATGACTAGCTTATCAGCTGGTCTTTTTTGATACGGATATCGTTTTGGTCTCATATTGTGTCCTTTCTGTGGTATAATTTAAATAAAAAATGTTGGAGATAGGTATGAATACAACTGTGAGTAGTATACTTGTAAGTTTAGGAACAACCTTGGCAACCGGCGCTGTTCAAAAAGCTAATAATCCCGCAAGAGCTATTGACGATTTAATGACCTTGATAGGTTTTGAAAAATTTCACGCTTGGGCAGAAAAAGCCCGAATAAAACACGCTAGTGACATTGACGACTTCAAGCATAAAATTGCTGAAGAAATTATTCAAATAGCTACTGATAGACTGAAAGATCCTAGCTTGAACATTCTTGGTCCTGCTCTCGAGGCATCCAAATACCATATTGAACAAGAAACAATTAGAAACATGTTTGCTCGATTGATTGCTTCTGATATCGATTCATCGAAAGAAAACCTAGTTCTTCCATCTTTCGTAGAAATCATCAAACAGCTCAGTCCGTTAGATGCTCAAAACCTATCAATTATTTTTAACTACAAATATGCTGATATACCTGTCGCAAACTATTATTTCACTTATAAAAACTGCCGAGGATTAAAAATGGCGCACCCTAACGTTTTCCTTTTAAATCCAGACCAAAAAACCTTAGATTACAATTCATCTTCCTTAGAAAATCTTAGGAGAATGGGAATTATTGAAATCCTCTACAACCAAACCAAAATAGATAACAATCAGTACTCTCTTTTAAACGATAATAATTATTTAGATGATATTACTAGCCACACGCAAAGCCATGATCCAAATTTCCAAGAAGTCTATGTCCAACCTGGAATTGTTCGCTTAACATTTTTTGGTCAAGACTTCTGTGAAACCTGCTTACCTCCGAAGTGATTCTTTAATATGGTTTTTAAAATCTTCGAATTGTGACTTGATGACTTTTTCTTCTTTCTCAAAGAAATCATCAATCCATCTTTTAAACCAGTAAATGCTAACCTTTAGCATAAATAGTGATACAACAAAAGATACGAATGCCGAAACAAAAATATTGACCATCTCTCTCCTCCTTTCTATCTGTCTTCAACCGAACGGAGATTATGTCCGGCGGGGATGGGGTTGGATTTGTTTCCGTTTCGGTGACTTTCGTGGTAAAAAAATTTGAGCAATTGGCCTTTTAAAAAAATCTGCAATTGCAAACATCTCATCCTGCGTAAACTGCGCTGCTCCTCTTTCTTTTTTTCCGTACTGGTTTACACTGACGTGAATAACAGAGGCCAACGCGTCTTGAGATAATCCTTTTTCTTTTCGCAGTTTGTATAAAAGAATCTGCATCTTCTCCTCCTTTCTATTTTTTCGATGGCGTAACAACAACTGGTTACTTATATCTTCAAAGTCTTAAAGATAATAATTTTTCGAGCCGTTTAAAGAATGTCCTTAAAGAAGAAGGTATCCCTCTTACACCAACTTCTATCAAAAGAACTATCGCCAAACTAACCTTGTGATTTTGTAAAACTCTTGGCAATTATGGAAAGTGTTACTTCAACATAGCCATCGCCAAGGGTTTTTGTCTTTACAGAACCTTCAATAACATAATGAATCCTTTTATCATCTATTAAGAAATGATTATCGGTTTCAATGACGTTATGAAGCTTCGGCGCTGGATAATTTTTTTTGCTATACGGATATTTTTTGGGGCGCATCTCTCTAGCCCCCCTTTCTGTGGTATAATTTAAATAAAATGATTGGAGAAAATCATGGATTCTGAACATTTATTTTGTCTTTTCTGCGGTTGTCCTGTACCAAAACATTACGATACCTTCCGAGAAGAAAATCTGAATTTTTCAAAAGGCCGCCCTCAATTTGTCCCTTCGGATGATGAAAATTTCCACAAGCGTGACGAAATAACTATCCAGCTTGTGGATTGTCCTAATTGTCGAAATGTCTCTATCGATATTATTGGCAAGGGCAGACAGTTCCGAAATCGTATAATGAACTTCAACCCTATTTCGCTAGCAAAATCTTATCCCAACTACATCCCTCTGACAATCAGAGAGGACTATGAAGAGGCCCATGCTATTCTTAACCTAAGTCCAAAAGCCTCTGCAACCCTTTCAAGACGTTGTCTACAAGGAATGATTAGAGATTTTTGGCAAGTATCAAAACGTAGTCTATCTGATGAAATCGAAGCTATAAATGACTTAGTAGACCCGAGTACACGGAAAGTCCTAGATGCACTGCGAAAAATCGGAAATATTGGAGCACATCCTGAAAAAGACATCAACTTAATTGTTGATATTGAACCGTTAGAAGCTCATAAATTGCTAAAATTTATAGAACTCCTAATGCAAAAATGGTACATCGAACGCCACGATAATGAGACACTACTTCAAGATATTTTAGATATGGATACTAACAAACAATCTCAACGTAAGCCCAAAAATTCTTGATACCCTTCTGAGCACGGATCTAATTCAAAAATGAGATTACCATCCATATCATAGTATTGTTCCACCATTCGAACCTTATCGTATTCTGTCCCTTCCCCTCTTAAAATCGACAAGTGAATAACTTGTTCAACTTTCAAAGAATCCGGCCGTCCACGTCTATCGTGGACTTTTTCTATTCCTTCCATTTCCTCCTCCTTCCCACTCCCTCTTGGGAGTTTTTATTTTGTAATAAACCAAGCTACTAACCAAGCGATACCACCTAACACTAACAGCGCTGGTAATACTCCGCCTTCAAACTTGATACTTGTTTTTTCCTTGCCATCACGACTAGTAAACGTACGTTCTAAATCGCCTAGCATTAGTTTTTTCCAATTCATTTTGTGCCTCCTAAAAATGTTATAATCAACTTATCCTAGCGGAAAGGAGGATAAGTTATGTCATTGACTGATAAAGAAATCGCATTAGAGTTAACAAAGCTAGCTGTCGAACACTATAATGTAAAAGCAAATCTGAAGGCCTTGCATTCACATTTAGATGTTAACCATATTCAAAGTTTTTATAACTCTTTTTACCAAACTGTATCTAAGGTTGACAAGAATAATCAGCAATAGATACTTTTAATACAAGCTCGCCACTAAGGTGGGCTTGTTGTATTTTTTCGATTGCTTCTAAAGCAGAATCTAAACTATCTGTTGACAATGTAATCTCAAGCATGCTACCTACTCTCCTTTCATTCTTGCGGAGATACAGCCAATGTGCTAAACTAAACTTACCCCGTTAGGGGTGGGGGAATTTCACCCCCTATCCGATTACCATGTAATCAGATATCTAATTCTAAGCTTAAACCAAAGAATCTTGATTTCGACTTCTAGTTCTTTGTGTTTAGGCTTTTTGTTTAGCCTTGACAACATCAGTTGTACCTCCTTTCGTTTTGCTTAATTCCTTAAGCTTGATTATATTATATCACCGATTTGGTGACTCGTCAACACTAAAATTGTATTTTTGTAAAAAAAGTTTTCCTTTTCGGTGATTTAGTGATATAATATTAGCAAATCAAAAGGAGGAAAACACTATGGAACTCAATCAGTGGGTAGGCAATAAAATAAAACAATTCAGATTAGAGAAGAAATTAACTCAAACTCAGCTCGCAGATCTTATTGATACAACCAAGCAAACAATAAGTAGATATGAAAAAGGCGATAGAAAAGCAAATCAAGATGTTTTATTTGCTTTGTCTGATTTATTTGAAAAAACGATTGATGATTTCTTCCCTCCTATAAGTAAAAAAAACACCCCCTCCGCTCCTCAAGTTGAACTCATCCCATCAACCCTACAAAAAATAAATGCTACTTCTTCTAAGCTCGAACATGAACGTCAACTTATCGTACTAGATACTGCTGAAACACAATTACAACAACAAAATACAGTAGAAGATAGTAAGAATACAGTAACTGATAACATCATTCCATTTCCTAAGTTATCCTCTTACAACTACTACGACCAACCTGCTTCCGCTGGTACAGGTCAGTATCTAAATGACGTTCAAGTAGAAACAATTGAGTTACCAGTCGATTATGACGCAGACTTCGTGATACCAATCTACGGCGATTCTATGGAGCCAGAGTATCACTCTGGGGATTATGTGTTCGTTAAACTGTCTGTAAACCTCTCTGACGGCGATATAGGGGTCTTTGAATATTACGGTGACGCTTATATCAAACAGTTGCTGATAAACGACGAGGGAGCCTTTCTACACAGTTTAAATGTTAAGTATGATGATATACAGATAGATGCTGATAGCGACTTTAGAATTATCGGGGAAATTATCGGTAGTTTTACGCCGATTGAGATGTAAAGGAGAAAAAATGTTAGAGAAAGTAGAGCGTCTAATTTCTGAAATAAATAGAATACATCTGGTTTATTCGCAAGATTATTTTGAGACTGGAAAAGTTGAAAAGATTAACCTAAAACATACCGTTTCAAAAGTACCTGTTCAAGCTATTTTAGACTATCGCTTGAACTTACACGAATCCATCAATGATTATTTGATGAAAGCCGACGTTAAAGATATACCTTACGTCTATCGTGTCAAAACGTCAGAAAGCATCTTGGATAAGATTGAACGCTTTTCGCAAAGACAAGATGGCTATCCTGTGAATTCTATTCTTAATGATATCTTTGGCGCTCGTATCATTCTATCTTCTGATGATATTTCACAAGTGATGGAACAACTTGATGGATGGAAAGATACGTTTGATTTAAAAAATTGGTATTTACGAGATAAAGATAATTACACAGGAATACATGTTTATTTCAAGAATAAGAGCAATCACTACTATCCTTGGGAGTTACAAATTTGGGATGAAAATGATGTAGATAGAAACATTGAGAGTCACCGATTATATAAGAGGAATTTTGTTTAGTTAAGGAGTTTGTATGTACTTAGATGAATTTAAACAATACTTAGAAAACTATGGCCGGTCTTATGAGCGCTTTATGCAAAAAGCTATAGATTATCAAAATACAAAAAACGCTCGACGAACTCCGGCTAGTAAACGTTGGAGTGACGAGAAAATCGAACGTGAAGCTGAAAAAATGTGGACTGGTATAATCAAAAATATCTATGAAAAAATCAAGGCTAACGGAAAATTTAAGAAACGATTCGTTCATCAAGAAGAAATTGACGACTGGATTCAGTTCATGAATGAGCACGAAATTCTTGATAGTTTTTCTGAAAGTGTAGATGAATTAGAGTTTGAATAAAATAAAAAGCCCTACGCTCAAATTTTGGTAGAGGAGAGCGTAAGGCGGACAGTATAAGAAATCTTTTCAAAAGACACTATCTTTTGAAGTCTTTTCTTATACCCATTTTAGCAAAAAAATGAGGTAAAAACAAATGGCATATTATCGCAAAAGGGAGAACGGTTGGGAATACCGCATTTCCTACAAAGATGTATCTGGAAAATATAAGCAGAAATCAAAGAGCGGTTTTAAAACTAAGAAACTTGCTCAGGCAGCTGCTAGGGAAATTGAGAAAAAACTATCTCAAAATATCCTGACAGATGGAGAAGTTACTCTATATGATTTTGTCAAGACTTGGTCAGAAGTCTATAAGCGACCTTATGTCAAGGATAAGACCTGGGAAACATACACAAAGAATTTTAGACACATCAAAACCTATTTCAAAGATATAAAGGTTAAGGATATAACACCGCTCTATTATCAAAAAAGGCTGAATGAATTTGGTGAAAAATATGCTCAAGAAACTCTTGAGAAATTCCACTACCAAATTAAGGGAGCTATGAAAGTAGCTGTGAGGGAACAAGTCATTCATTTTAACTTTGCTGATGATGCAAAGGTTAAATCACAAATTGAATCAAGAGCTGAGGAGAATGACTTCTTAGAAGAAACTGAGTATAAGGCTCTCTTAGCCCTCACAAGAGAGAATATCCAGTATGTATCCTATTTCACCCTCTACCTTCTTTCCGTCACTGGTTTGCGATTCTCTGAGGTCATGGGGCTAACCTGGAATGATGTTGACTTTAAAAATAGCATACTGGATATCAATAAAGCTTTTGATTACTCAAAAACTCAAGATTTTTGTAACTTGAAGAATGATCCATCAGAAAGAAAAGTTCCTATTGATAGAAAAACAATAGAAATCTTATATGTGTATAGACAAAACTATTGGCAAGCAAATATCAAGAATAGAATCTGTTTTGGTGTATCTAATTCAGCATGTAATAAGCTAATTAAAAAGATTATAGGCAGACCCGTCAGAAACCATACTCTGAGGCACACATACGCATCATTTTTGATTTTGAATGGTGTTGACATTGTGACCATCTCCAAGCTTCTTGGTCATGAAAGTCCAGATATTACTCTGAAAGTTTATTCACACCAAATGGAGGCACTAGCTGAGAGAAACTTTGAGAAAATCAAAAGTATTTTTCTAGCGTCATAATTTGGGGCGAATTTGGGGCGAACAGCTCAAAACCCTTGATATATAAAGAGTATTTAAGCCGTCTACCGCCTTCTCAATGAAATCATAAAATTCTTTTTCCGGCTTGTGATAGCCCATCTCATCCGAGATAAAGATTTTTTCAAAGAACGAGGAGATACCAGACTGGGCCAGACGACCTTTCTGAATGTAGGTGACCCCATTAGTAGCTGCTAGCATGCGGTAATCAGACTTCTTTAACTGCTCCAAGAGTTCTTTGGCCCCAGCATAGACCTGTCCTTGTTGACTAAGAAATTCTTGGTATTTCTCAGCAAATAGATTCCCGTCCACTTCTTGGCCAAAATGAGCAAACAACTCGGCAAAACGACTCGAAATCAAGTCAGCTTTGGAAATTTTCCCTAGCGCCAAATCTTCCCAAAGTGCCTTGTTCATAGGAATATAGTAGTCCTGATAAGCCTTTATATCCTCAACTCCTGCATCTTCCAGCAAGAGTCTTAGAGCCACATCCTCCGCCAAATCAAAATCCAGCAGAGTATGGTCGAGGTCGAAAAGTAAAAATTTGTAAGACATGGGTTTGGATCCTTTCTGGAGAGGATGAATTAATGAAAATAGTAAAATAATATATTTAATCGAATTTCCAATTAGTCTCATAGATGAGATATTCTATTACTAAATAATACTATTATATCATAAGGTCTATATCAATTATTTTCTAAAAGAATAATAGACTTATTCATACTTTCAATATTAAATAGTATGTTGATTTTTTCTCATAAGAAAACGAAGCACTCCTAAAAGATTCTAAAATAAACAACTCTAACAAAATAAGGCTGTTCAAACACCCTATTCTTTCACTACCAAAACTTCATCTAAAATTCTTCTCTTTGCTCGGAAAGCATTGATGGGATTGTCATCTTCATAGCCGATGGCCATGCCGATGACGATGTCATAGTTGGAATCAACTTCCAAGGCTGAAGCAAGCTCCACTGGAAATTTGACAAATTCATAGGCAACCATGGTGCCCAGACCTTGATTGTTTGCAGATAGGGTTGCAGTTTGGACAAAAGCTCCCATATCTAAGATTGACCAGTCTGGTGAGTCTTTGGGTAAGCTAAAATAAAGGATGGCTGGTGCCTTGAAGAGTTGGCGGTTAAGTTGCCAAAACTCCACTTGATCGAGCTGAGAATGCTCTAATGCCTCAGACCAATTCGCCATATTTTTCTGCTGATCAGCTTGCCAGTCCACGCGTGAAAGTACGGGAAAGATGGGTGCTGATTTTTTTCCGGCCTCGATTAAGTTGAGATGGTCTTCCTTGATTTTTTCCAAGGCCTGTCCAGTCGCTACGTAGACCTTCCAAGGTTGAGAATTAACCCAGGATGCCGTTGTCTGTGCTTCTTCTATAATGGTTTTGATAAGAGAGAGGTCAACTGTTTTATTGGAAAATGAACGTGTTGAATGTCGTTGGCTAACTAGTTTTTGAAAATCCATGAGATACTCCTTGTCTAATCTTAATTCTTAGTATATCATGGTATCATTAAGCCTACAAGAAGGCACTTTTTAGTTAGATAGTTACCAAAAAGTAAGAAAGGGAGCCCATGTCCAAAAACTTAACCACCTGTGCCTTCACGACCACTGCTAACTTTATCGGAGGCAAATACAAGCTGAAAATCCTCTATGTTCTGATGGGAAAAACCAGACGTTTTGGCGATTTGCAGGAAAAACTTTCCAATGTCAGTGCCAAGGTTCTCAGCCAGAAACTCAAAGAGTTGGAAGAAGACGGTTTTATCAGCAAGACCATTTATCCGGTAGTTCCGCCCAAAACCGATTACAACCTGACAGAAAGAGGGCAGAGTTTGGCTCCTGTTATCCTAGCCCTCTATGAGTGGGGAACATCCTACTTTAAGGAAATCGGTCAGGAAGAACGCTGTGACATGACCGAGGTTGGAAGACTCAGCAACATAGTTGAAAAAATTAAATAACAAAAGCATGAAAAAACTGTTCAGTTCATGCTTTTTTCTTTTTTCTTATTTTAAAATAAATCATTGATTTTTCACTTTCTCATCCCTCATCCGGTTTCTGTCCATCATGGGTCAGCCACTTGCATTCAGTCAATTCCATATTAGTAAATACAGCTGTAAAGGAGGAATTTTCTGGTGAGCAGGCATAGACGCCAAACCTGATTTTACCTACTCCTTCTTGAAGATGGCAAATCCGCATTTGCTTGAAGGTGATGCCATCCACTGAATTTTCGATGCAGTAATCAGATCCCCGGCGACTGAGGCGATACCACATGCTTTTGACAGAAGTGTCTATTTCAGTCGTTGCCCAATCCGAATAACCATAGTTGGTCACAACAGAGCCCAGATGCTGAAAATCACCATTCTCATACTCAATTGATCCCTTGAGCCAGTTTTCAGAATCCTGATAAAGAACGATACCACACTGGTCAAAGCGAGTATGACTATCCGAAAACTCCGTCTTGACCGTAAATGAAAAGTATTCTTCTTCCGTTTCCATCTGTAAAACCGGTGCATTATCATTGACGAAATGGTAATAGGTCTTCTGCCAGAGGTCGGTATATGGCTGAGTGGTGATGGAAATCTTGTCCTCTTCAATCACATAATCTTTTGGCTGTCTAGTCCAATGCAAATCGTTCGTTTTAAATGGTCTCATCTCTTTTCCTCCCATATTTTCTTACAGTATAACATAGCCCCAAGCAGCTTTAAACTGATTGGAGTCTTCCTCTTATTCTATTTTTTCTAGCCAGTCTTTGGCAGCTTCTAAACTGCTTTCTGTCACTTGGTGGCTTGTTACCCAATAACTTTCAACTTGGGCACCACGGGATTCAAATTCAGAGATGACCTTGTGACTTTGGTCCAGTGGGACGATCGGATCCTGCCTTCCCAATGACAGAAAAACTGAACTCTGTGCCTTACTTTCTTTCAACTGGTGGGTATCTATCGGATACATAGGGGCCATGAGAATCCCCTTTTTAAAGGGAGATTGATCGGCTAACATGAGTGAGATACCTATATTTGAACCATTTGAAAAACCAACTAATATGACCTTGTTTACGTCAAAGTCATAGGTCTGAGCCGCCTCCTTGATAAATGCTGCTGTCTCAATGGTTTTCTCAGCTAGATCTGCTTCATCATAAAGCCCTTCAGCTTTTCGCTTAAAGAAACGAAGGGCCCCATTCTCACTAACTTGCCCTCGTAAGCTAAGATAGCTGGCATGCGGATTGAGAAAATTGGCGATACCAAGAAGAGAATGCTCATCCCCACCGGTGCCATGCAAAAGAACAAAGATAGGTTGATCAACTTGCCCATTTTTGAAGATATGGTGCATCGTATTCTCCTTTAAGGCCTTTCTAGGCTGACCTTCTCTCCGAGCTTGCTGTAGTCATTGCCTGCCAAACGACTCATGGGTTTTAAAATATCATCCTCAATATGATTTTCTTGAAAAACTTCTTCATCTAGGTGGAAATGTTCGATTTTAAGCAAGAGTAAATCAGCCCCGCGTTGTAAAATGAAGTGCAACAAAAAAGACATGTTCGTCTGATATACTAGAATTCCCCAACTCAGTATAGAAAGCAGATGAACATGTCCAACACTCATTCTACCAAAAAATCAACCTATTCTCATCTCTCAGCCTCGGAACGTGGCGAAATGGCTGCTTATCTTAAAATGGGAAAGAAACCGGCTGAAATCGCTCGTCTTCTAGGTCGTCACCGGTCGACAATCAGTCGAGAAATCAAACGTGGTTCGGTGGATCAGGTACAGGATAAGAATGGGAAACGTACCTATTTCAGTGCCTATTTCGCTGATAGCGGACAGCGTGTCTATGAATCCAATCGTCAAAAGTGCTCTTATCTCAAGTTGAATGACTGCTCCGCTAAATTCATTGAGCAATTAGGATATGCCTTGAAAGCTAAAATTCGTCTCCATAGCGTAGATAGTTTCGTTCAGACTTATAAAGCAAATCATCCTGAGGAGGTTGTTCCCTCTACCAAAACCATTTATCGCTATATCAAAGAGGGGCTGTTAGTTATAAAACCAATCGATTTACCTAAGATGGTCAGTATCAGGAAACGTTCTAAGCCAGTCATTAAGACGAATAAGAAAACTTTAGGTCAGTCTATCGAAGAACGTCCTGAGTGTATCAATGACCGTTCTGAATTTGGTCATTGGGAGATTGACTTGGTTCTTGGAAAGAAAACCAAAGGTGAAGCTGTTGTTTTGACTTTGGTAGAGCGCCAGACACGCTATGCACTAGGAGTTAAGCTAGAAGACAAACAGTCCCATACCATTAATTGTGCTGTCAAACAACTTACAAGTCAGTATCCTATTGCATCCATTACAGCTGATAATGGTTCTGAATTTAGTTTACTCTCAGACTTGGAAGCTGTTGATGTTTACTTTGCACATCCATATTCTTCACATGAGAGAGGTACAAATGAGAACTTCAATGGTCTCCTCAGAGAATATATCCCTAAAGGAAACTCTTTTAATTCACTAACCTCTGAAGAACTTGACAACTATATCACAGCCATCAATGAGCGCCCGAGACGACTTCTTCAATACCAATCTTCAAAATTCCTATTTGGGATAGCCCAAATAGCTTAACCTCTGGATCTCTAGTTATCAATCAACTTGTTGCACTTGACTTGACAACATGCGAGAGTAAATCAGCTGTCGTCTGACCATCATGGCCTTTGATTTCGATATGTTGGTAAAAACTGGTTTCAAAACGGGTCTTAGCTTGTAAAACTCCCGGTACTGAAATGGTTTTAGAGGGAACTAGGGTCATGCAAGACTCATCCACTTCAGAGACTTCCGGTGGCAAAGCTATAGCTGTTTGATTGGCTAAGTTCAAGTTGTCTTCTGATACACTGTGGACAACTGCTTCTTTTCCAGTCAAAATATTGCGAGCAGTATCCTTCATGGAACCATCACTATTTCGCTGTATACTGACAGAAAGAATCGCTGGATCATAGGCCACAATATTGTAAAAACTAAAAGGTGCCAAATTGACAGTTCCTTCTTGTGTCGTGGTGGATATCCAGGCAATCGGCCTTGGAATGACCGTTCCAATCAAAATATTGTATTGTTGCTTGGCAGATAGTTGTTCACTTGCAAAATCAAACATGCTTTCTCCTTATCATTTCAGGGGCTTGAGTTTCTCCATTATGGCTGCCCGACGATTTTCAAATACTTTTGGTAACTGTAGGCTCTTCCCTAATTCTTCAAAGGGTTCATCCACTGTCATACCTGGTCCTTGCGTCGCAAATTCGTAGATGATACGACCTGCTTCTCGCAAGTAGATCGACCTGAAATACTTGCGGTCCCGTTCAGATGTCGGATGATAGCCTTCATTTTTGAACAACTGCGCATAGGCTACCAATTCCTCCTGATCAAGGACATTCCAGGCAATGTGGTGAACCGTTCCTGGTCCCCAAGTACCTTTGTCCAGACTATATTTAGGGATGATGATTTCATGACCTAGGACACCAATGGTTGCCAGATGGTAGGCAAATTCCGTCTCAGCTAGTAGGTCCAATCCCATAAAAGCAGTCAAGAAATCCTTGCTCCCTTCGGGATTGCTAGAGAGGAGTTCCGCTCCGTGGAAACCTAAAATAGCGACTTCTTCAGCCACCTCATCTCCTTCAACCAAAGCCAGATCTAAACCATGTCTGTCTTGGAAAAAGAGAGCTTGGTGGTCAAACCACTTACTTTCTTTATAGGAAACCTGATGAACTTCCAAGCGTCTTTTCCAGTAGTCTAGACTGCCTTTTGGAAGTCGAAAAGCGATGCGGCCAACTTGACCACTTCCTTTTTGACCAGGGGCAACTTCGTCCCACGGGAAAAAGGTCATCAAACTTCCATCGTCTGCTTTTTGGTTGGCAAAGTAAAGATGGTAAACAGATGAATCGTCAAAATTGACGGTCTGCTTAATCAAACGCAACTGCAGGACATCTCGGTAAAAGTCCACATTCTCTTGCGCATTCCCAACGATGGCAGAAATATGATGAATGTGTTGGATTGTCTTCATAGTCAACTCCTAATCATCTTACGGTCTCTTTGTATCAAAGGGACGAATGGTATTCTCAATCATCTCTCGTTCTGGCTCTAAGAATGGTGGCAAGGATAAACTTTCACCAAGTGTTTCATAAGGCTCATCCGTCGCAAAACCAGGACCATCTGTTGAAATTTCAATCAAGATATGACCTACCCGAGCATAAAGCGCCTCAAAATAAAACCGATCGACCCAACCAGAGTTTGGTATGTGAAGGGTTTGGTATTTTTCAGCCCAGTGGCGAATAGCCTGGCTGTCTTTGACACGGAAGGACACGTGGTGAACAGCACCGTAACCTTGGCGCTCCTGCTGGCTCGTCTCATCCTTTCGCAGTATGACTTGAGCCCCATGCCCACCTTCTCCCATCTCTAGGATACTATAATTTTCTCCGTCTTCCAAGACTTTCATACCATAAACTTGCATGAGGAAGATTTTAAAGTCTTCAAAGTAGCTGACAGTAATCTCAATCGGACCCAATCCATAAATGGCCATCTCGCTTGGAACTGGTCCGTGAAGCCATGGAGTTCCTCCAGCGACACCCTTGTTCTTTTCATCTGAAACCAACTGGTAACGCTGGCCGTCAGATTCCTCAAATGGCAAGGCCTTATGACCAAACAGATCTATGATCCCCTCATTCTTGACCCCAAACTCCTCAAAGCGCTTGAGGTAATAGTCTAAGGCTGCATCACTCGGAACACGAAAAGAAGCTCGAGTAATGGCATTGGTTCCATGTTGGGCTTTGGGGTTATTAGGAAAATCAAAGAAGGTCATATCTGTTCCCGCAGATCCCTTGTCATCCGCAAAGAAAGTATGATAGGTATGAATATCGTCTTGGTTAACAGTTTTCTTCACCAGACGCATGCCCAGCACTTCTGTAAAGAATTTGTAGTTGCGTTCCGCATCATCCGTCATAGCGGTTACGTGGTGTAGTCCTAATAGTTCTGTATCTTTCATCTGTTTACCTCTTTTCTCTCAAGCATGATAGGATTTTACCTATCTGATTTCTATAATTTATATTATCACTAATTAGTGACTATAACAACTAATCTGCTCATACTCAAAGAAAATAAATAAAAAACCTTTCCAAATTGAAAAGGTCATTGATGTTCTTGACTAGCATAGGCTTCTTTAGCCCATTGGTATTTTGCGATGGCTCGTTTTCGTTGCTGACCATGGTCGACAATCGGTTTTGGATAATCCCTACCCAGTTGAAATCCTAACTCATCAGCTTGATCCTCAGGTAATTTCCATGGTTCATGGATGAACTTCTTAGGCAACTGCCTGAGTTCGGGTAGATAGTTTCTGATGAACTCACCATCTGGATCAAATCGTTGGCCTTGTGTAATAGGGTTAAAGATTCTGAAATAGGGAACCGCATCTGTTCCAGTAGAGGCAGCCCATTGCCACCCACCAATATTACTAGCGGCATCATAATCAATCAGCATTTCTTGAAAATACTTTTCTCCCTTTCTCCAATCAATGAGGAGATCCTTGGTTAAAAAAGAAGCGACAATCATCCGCAGACGGTTATGCATCCAACCTGTCTCTTTTAGCTGACGCATGGCAGCATCAATCAAAGGGTAGCCCGTTTGACCATTCTTCCAGGCAGTAAAATATTCTTCATTATTGTCCCACTCCACTAAATCAAATTCCTTTTGGATAGACCTTTCTTTTTGATCGGGATTGGCTACATAGACCATATTGTAGAAGTCCCTCCAGGCCAACTCTCTTAAGTAAGTGACTCGTCCTTGACTAGCAGGCGCTTGACTAACGGACTGATAAAGCTGTCTGATGCTGATTTCACCTGAGCGTAAATAGGATGAAAGACGGCTCGTTCCATCATAAGCAGGTAAGTCTCTTAGCTGGTCATAGTTGCCCAAAGTCGTATCTATAAATTCTTCTAGACGTTTTTTTGCCTGCTGACTACCAGCTTGGTGCAAGTGACTAGCATCTGTCAATGATGCCACTTGATTTAAGACTTGGTCTGCTGTAGCAAGCTCAATCCAAGATCCTTGTGATAAGTCAAGTTCAATTGGTGTCTCCTTGGCACGTTCTTGCCAAACTTTAAAATAGGGAGTGAAAACCTTATAGGTTTGACCTGATTGGTTGAGAATCTCTTGGCTACCATGAAGATAATGGTCCTGATAGGCATGAATCTGTATTCCCTTTTTCCTAAAGAATTGAGCAGCAAGCTGATCTCTTTTTCGTCCGAAGCCAGACTCATCATAATTAAAATACACATCCGTCCAGTCCGGCAAATCATCCAGTAGCTTTTCAAAGGAATTAATCATATCGCCGTAAGCTAAGTGCAACTCAATTCCAGCCTCATGCAGTGTTTTTCTAAAATGAAGGACACTGTCCACAAAAGCTGACTGATTGGGACTGGGTTGGGAGCTTAATTGCTGAGGGTTGAAGTGAAAAAAACACAAGATTGGCTTTTTAGCTGCAATAGCTTTGGCCAAGACCTTCTGATCTTCTATCCGCAAATCCCGTCTAAACCAGACGACTGAAACCATCATCCACCTCACTAAATCTTTTTATATAGTCATTTGAATGAACTTTGATCCGTCGTCGTTTTCTACTTGCCGTACTCCAGTTGAGAGGAACTTAGTTCCTTCTATTTCCAACCGCCAACAGTTTATTCCCAGACTGTAAGGTGAACTGACTTATTGTCAGTCCTTATTTCCCGCCTCAAACAGTCTATCAATTCCTAGTCCAAAAGTTCATTCATTTGACTATAGAAAATTCCTATATTACCCTCATTTTAACACAAACTATCCGAATCTCAGCACAAAAAAATCACAAACCTCAGTTTGTGATTCTACTTATTAAAGTTTTACGATGTTGCTTGCTTGTGGGCCACGGTTGCCTTCAGTTACTTCGAATTCAACTTTTTGACCTTCGTCAAGAGATTTGAAGCCATCAGTTTGAATTTCTGAGAAGTGTGCAAATACATCTGGACCATTTTCTTGTGAAATAAAGCCAAAGCCTTTTTCTGCGTTAAACCATTTTACAGTTCCTACTGCCATTTTGAGTTACCTCTTTTTTGTTTATTTGTAAAAAAATTTTAAAGAGATAAAACATAGATAAAACTGATACTTTGACTCAAAAAACTTATTACTTAATTAGTGTAACAGTTTTCAAAAAGTTTGTCAATCAAAAGGAGTGATTTTTCTTGTCTTTTTTCAATTACTTGATTTCTTTTTTTAATTTTTCTACAAAAAGATAGGCTGCTGGACAAATCAAGGTATTCTTAATGGTCAGATGATTAATTTGGTAAATCTTCTTCCTGTCCGTATGGGGAAATTCACGACAGGCCTTGGGTCGCATATCATAGATGTCACAAAGGTTATCAGGTCCTAAGAAAGGACAAGGCATACATTGAAAAACCTTATCTCCATCCTCATCCACCTGTAAATAAGCATCCTCAAATTCCTGCAATTTCATACGGAAATGTTTGGAAATCCGTGTGATATCTGCTTCTTTCAAATCAGGTCCCAGTCCCTTACAGCAATTGGCACACTGGAGACAGTCGATCTCTGAAAATACTTCTTCATGAATGCGCTGAACGATTCTATCTAGATTCTTTGGAGCTTTTTTCTTCAAGCTTGCTAAAAATTTCTTATGCTCCACTTGCTTTTGCAAAGCTAGTTGGTGGTATTTTTCAAGATCCATAGGTGAACTCACTTTTTCTTTGATTCTTTCTTAGGAGATAACTGTAAATTAAATTGTAGTGCAATGTCCTACTTTAAGTCCGATTTGCAAACCATTTTTTTATTCAAGAGTTGATTTTGCTGATTAGCTAAGCCCACTACCCTTGCCTCTAGAAGCTTCTTGCGCCCTTGTTCATTTCGCGTATAGATCAGTTCGTATTGGCCGATATAGTGGCTAATTTTTTTAACAAAATCTAGAATTTGATCTTGTCTCGTAAAAATGGAAGGCACTGCAAAATAGGCCGCCATTTCTTTCCTGGCTTTTTTTCCATTTTGATAAATGAGATAGCGTTGATTATCGATAGGAGCAAAAAATTCTTTCATGGCTTGTGTAAAAATCTCTTTATCTCGGTTATTTCCACCTTTTAGAGAAATCATCATCACTATGCCATCTAAAGTCTCAACATGGACTTTGCATTCATGTGTCGATAATTTGTTTTGGTCCAGCAAACTGTGTAAGAGCCCTTGTCCAAAAACCTGTAGGCGCGTTAGGGGGGATCGATAGTGATAAAAGCGCCAAGCTTGAATTCCGATGAAAGTAAGAAGAACAAGTATCAGTACCAGGTCTAACCAGAAATTAATCCGCAAAATAGGTAAGGAATGAAGCAATAAGGTCAGACCAGCAAAGAGTAAAGAATAAATGAACGACCGTTTGGCATCAATAAAGAGAGCTGAACTGACTACTTCTTTGGGCATCTCTGTCAGACTGGCCACTTCAAAACTATCAGAGATGGTTAAAGCACTTTGCCAACCTTCACGAATTGCCTTTCGATTGCTGGAGGCTTCCAGCATAGAAAGGTTGATTTCTTTTAATTTTTTTCTAGAAAATGGTGCTTTGATGGTTTGCAATCGCTCCATACCACTCTCAATCGTTTGACCATCATAACTCAATCCTAGAAAATGTTCTGTTCTTCTTTTTAACAGTTGAAAATCCGGACTATCCTCACCGTACTGCTCCATTGAATCATCTGGTTTAGATTCAGCCAAATCCATCTGAAGTCCACTGTCACTTTTCTCTCGGACAAAGAAGGTGGGACGTTGGTTCATAGATATCAAGTGCCAGATATTGGCTGTTTTTTCAGGGTGATTACCCCAAGAACGGATAGCTCTTCCTCTCATCTGATTGCTCAACATAAAACTACCAACAAAGCTAGCTAAAATTAGACTATTGACACAGGGAGCATCCCAACCTTCTCCTAGAAGTGACTTGGTCCCAATCAAAACCTGGATTTCTCCTTGCATAAATAGTTCTGTTATAGCCGCAGTCAAAAAATGACTCGAGCCAATAGTTGAAACTGAGATGAAATCTTCTAATCCAGCAAAGTTTTGCAAGGAAACTTTTTCCTGGTCTACTAAGTCTAAAAAAGCTCTTTTAGCAGAGAGAGGAATAACCACGATACTGCCGCAGAGGATGCCCATTTTCATCTCTTGCCACTTATCTACCATCTCTCTACGAAGAACTTCAAAGATTGGCAAGACACCAATTTTCTGAATAAGGAGCTGGTATTGTCCAATCTGACTTTCAAACTCTCGTCGAATGTAGTCCGTTAGAATCAGTTGGCGTAAATCTCTCCCTGATTGCTGGTATTCATGTGAAACAATTTCCTTGATGGACTGAATCTTGCCTGTGGAATGTAAGAGTAATTTGTCTAATTCTTGATTCTTCACTAGGCTAATTTTATTTTTTTCAATGAGGCCCCTAGCCTTCATCTCTTTGATTAATTGCTTGCGATAACTTTCTTCAATACCATAAAAATCAGCTTCATCATAGCAAAAATATTGTAAAAGTTGACCCAGCCAATCAACTGTTAATCTCGGTAATTTTTTATCTGAAAGCAAGTCTTTCAATCGTGGTGGATAAGCTTGATGTTTGGCTTGCAAATAAATTAACAGACTAGAGAGATGAGCAGGATGTTCTAAGAGTTCCTCATCGGTCAACTGCCCTGATAGCGCTTTATGAGTCAATATAGCATCTTGAAAGGAAGAACTCTTTAATAGGCTATCGCAAAATTGGAAACTAGCCTGGTAAAACGCATCCAATTTCTTCTTTTCTTCCTGACTTGGTTGAGAAAAATAGACAAAATCTTGATGGGGACAGAGGCTCCCTTCCTTCACTAGTTCTGGAATTGAAATTTCTTGGTCAATCTCTCCACACATCTTGACATAGCGTTGCCAAAGAGCAGGCGTCGAATCATAGGGTGGTGTAGCTGTTAAAGCAATGGTTTTTGCCTTCGGAAAGGATTGACAGAAGAACTCCAGACTTTTCCACCATTCATTGCGCAAATGGTGGCACTCATCTAAACAAACCGTTGCTAAACCGAGCTCACTCATATTGTTAATAAGATCAAAGTTTGAAAAATCAACGAGTTCATCCACCTCTGCTAATAGATCATCACTTTCTTCATTAACATCCGACTTTTCCTTTAATGTTCCCTTAAAATGTGAGATAGCAGAATGAAGAGCCTGGTAGGTGGCAACTGTAATCTTCTTTGGATGCTTCAGATCCTGAGAAACAAATTCTGATACGTCTACGGTCTCTACTACAAAAGAGGACTGGATGCGGCTGACCCATTGTTCCCGAATAGTGACAGTGGGTACTAAAACGAGGGCAGTCTGATTCAATCGCCCAATCAGTTCCAAACCAAGAGTTGTTTTACCTGATCCTGGAGAAGCCACGATATGAATTTTTCCATCCTTCAAGTGACTCTCACTGGCGGCTAAGACACGGGCTTGATAGTCTCTCCATTGTCCTTTAAATTCTATTCTAGTCTCACTCATCATCTACTCCGACCTCATTTTTCATCTACAAAATCTAAAAAGATACGGAAACCCTATGGTATCTAAACGGATCTGTAACAAGCATGTTCCCTGTTTTTATTATAGCACTATTTCCTCCAGATTGAAAAAATGCCAAACAAAAAACCCCAGTTTCCTAAGGTTATTTATAAGAACAATCAAACTCATTTTTTCCGACGGTTGCGGACAATAAAGAACAGATTAATAAAAATTAGAATGCACCAAACAACAGCCATTAGGTAGTTCCCTGTACCGAGATTCGTGTACACACCAAAGATGTAGAGGAGGATGAAGAAAATACCTGAAGCCGATGCTAGGTCTAGAGTTTTCTTTGGCTTCTCCTCCACTTCTTCTTTTTCTATCTGCTGTTTCAATTCTTTTATTTTTTTAGGTTTCGTTGACATATTCACTTTCTTTCTTTCGATTTTTCATCAATCGTACAAAAGGATACTGACCGCCGTTGGTAGTTTGATCATAATATTCTTCTGCTACATAACCAACCTTTTGATACAGTGCCAAGGCTCGTTTGTTAAAAGTTGCTACAGATAAGGTTAGAATCTGACTCTCAAATCTAGACAATGCAAAGTCTTCAATAGTTTGGTAGAAATCCTGTCCTAGTCCTACTCCGGTTTGGTCTGGCTTCATCCCAAGACCGATTTCTAAATACTGTCCTTTTGGATAAAAACAGGCAAATCCAAAGAGGGCACCATTTCGGATGACTTCAAAATAAGTATTTTCCCGAGCTGTTTCAGACAAAAGTTTTTCAAAATCTTCTGGATCAGCCTGCATATCGTAAAAATCACAGGGTGCTGGATAGTGCCAGTTGGCAATCACTTCCGCTGAATGCTGGCTCATGGGTTGAATCCAAAAGTATGGTTCTGTCAATAAGCGCCTAAAATTTTTATCTAGATTCTTAATCCGACGAGCCTGAATATCTGGTTTATCCGTCTGAAAAACATAGTCTACGTAGCCAGTGATATAGTCTGGAATCATTGATAGATAGATGTTCCGTCCTAACGAGCTCATTCTTTGACTAATCATTTCATACTCATTGAAAATTAAAATATATACTTCGTTAAAGCTCCTAGATGAACTTCAGTTCTATCGTCCTCGCTTTGCCTCGTCTATCTTTAATTTTCTTTGAGTACTACTTCCCTTATCCACCATATTCTTCCCTCCTAGAAAAAGACATATCTACCGTATCGCTCCTTACATATCTGGTTTCTCAGGAGTTCTTCCACTTATAATCTGAAAGCCCTGGTTCTGGAGGCTATCAACTGCCATCTTTGCAAAAGAACGATTGGCTCCCCAACTGATATTGAGGACACCTTCCCCAGCTCCAGAAGCGATAACATCCACTATAATTTGCTGACCACTGTTGGTGAAAAGTACTGTCAAAGTCGCCATACTCTCCGTCCGAATAAAAAAACGCTCAAAAACATAGAGAACTGTCTGCATAGAACCGAATTCATATCCGACAGTTTCAATGACCGTCGCTTCTATTTTTTTAGGAAATTCACTAACTACTTCAGCAAAAGAATCCGATTTTCCCAGACCTAATTTGTAGATTTCTTTACCCATGACAGTGCCAAACACTTTCTATTTTTTCTCGTCCTCATCCATTGAAAGTACGCTTAGGAAGGCTTCTTGTGGTACTTCGACCGATCCGATAGCCTTCATACGTTTCTTACCGGCCTTTTGTTTTTCAAGGAGTTTACGTTTACGGGAAACGTCCCCACCATAACATTTGGCCAAGACATTTTTACGGAGGGCTTTGATGTCTGAACGGGCCACGATTTTTTGTCCAATAGCCGCCTGAATCGGCACTTCGAACTGTTGGCGTGGGATGATTTTCTTAAGTTTTTCAACAATGAGTTTCCCACGTTCGTAGGCAAATTCCTTGTGGACGATGAAGCTGAGGGCATCCACCTTGTCGCCATTAAGGAGAATATCCATTTTAACCAGTTTAGACTTGCGGTACTCAGACAACTCGTAGTCAAATGAGGCATAACCACGAGTGGAGGATTTGAGTTTGTCAAAGAAATCAAAGACGATTTCAGCCAAGGGAATCTGGTAGATGACGTTGACACGATTATCATCAATGTAGTCCATGGTCACAAAATCACCACGTTTGCGTTGGGCCAAATCCATGACCGCGCCAACATACTCTTGTGGTACCATGATTTGGGCTTTGACATAGGGTTCTTCAATGCTTTCAACCTTGGTTGGATCAGGGAATTCAGAGGGGTTAGATACTTCCAGCATCTCCCCATCAGTCGTATTGACATGGTAGACTACCGACGGAGCTGTCATGATGAGGTCAATGTTAAACTCACGCTCCAAGCGCTCTTGGATAACATCCATATGAAGAAGTCCCAAGAAACCACAACGGAAACCAAAGCCTAGGGCTTGGGAAGTTTCTGGCTCAAACTGAAGACTGGCATCATTGAGTTGGAGTTTCTCTAAGGCTTCACGCAAGTCGTTGTACTTGTTTGATTCGATCGGATAGAGACCCGCAAAGACCATAGGATTCATCTGCTTATAGCCATGAAGGGCTTCTGTAGCTGGATTACTTGCCAGCGTAATGGTATCACCCACACGGGTATCAGCAACCGTCTTGATAGAGGCTGCAATATAGCCAACATCACCAGTTGCTAAGAAGTCACGGCCAATGGCTTTTGGTGTGAAAATTCCCACTTCTGTAACATCGAAATTCTTGCCGTTTGACATCATCTGAATGGTATCACCCGGCTTGACCATACCATTGACGATACGGACCTGTAAGATAACCCCGCGATAAGGATCGTAAACAGAGTCAAAAATCAAAGCCTGCAAAGGAGCTTCTACATCACCAGTTGGTGCAGGAACTTTTTCCACGATTTGCTCTAAAATTTCTTCAATACCGATACCTGCCTTAGCGGATGCTAAAACGGCTTCTGAAGCATCCAAACCAATGACATCTTCTATCTCGTGACGAACTCTCTCTGGGTCTGCTGCCGGCAAGTCAATCTTATTGATAACCGGTAGAATTTCTAAATCCCCATCCAAAGCCAAATAAACATTGGCAAGTGTCTGTGCTTCAATCCCTTGGGCGGCATCCACCACAAGGATAGCGCCCTCACAGGCCGCTAAAGACCGTGATACTTCATAAGTAAAGTCCACATGTCCTGGCGTGTCAATCAGGTGAAAAATGTAAGTTTCCCCATCATTTGCCTTGTAGTTGAGTTGAACGGCATTGAGTTTGATGGTAATCCCACGCTCACGCTCCAAGTCCATGCTATCCAGCAATTGGGCCTGCATCTCGCGGCTCGATACGGTCTCTGTTTTTTCTAAAATACGGTCTGCCAGCGTTGATTTGCCGTGGTCAATATGGGCAATAATGGAAAAGTTCCGAATCTTCTCCTGGCGTTTTTTCAATTCTTCAATATTCATATAAGGATACTCAGGTAGGCTAGATATGTCATTTTTCGATAACATGTGATGCTAAATTTAGCTATACTCGTCAGCCAAGAACCTGTCTAAACTCCATTTCAATACAATTTTTTATTACCCTTCATTATACCAAAAAAGGCGAGTTTATGCTCGACTTTTCTTTTAATATAAAAGCTTTCTCCTGTCCTCTCTTAGAAAGAATCTTGACCAAACCAAAGAGTGATTTCCTTTTTGGCTGATTCAGTAGAATCTGAACCATGGACGACGTTAAAAATTCCACCAGATTCACCAGGTGCTTGTCCATAGTCACCACGAATGGTTCCCGGTAGAGCATCCTTTGGATTGGTTGCTCCCATCATGGTTCTCCAAGATGAAATGGCACGATTCCCAACCATAACCCCAACTAATACTAGACCCGAAGTCATATATTCTTCGATTTCTGGAAAGAATGGTTTATCCACCAAGGCTGCATAATGCTGGCGTAAGAGCTCAGGAGTCGCCTGTCTCATCTCTAAGCGTTCGATGGTAAAACCACGACGCTCAATTCTATGAAGAACGTGACCAATCAGACCACGTTGTACCCCATCCGGTTTAATCATAAAAAATGTTTTTTCCATATGAAACCGCCTTTGCTTTTCTTTTATTGTAACATGGAAAAGGATTTCAAGCAATGGTATTTCGTGTTATTAAATGTGATTTTAACGTAAGTTTTTGAGGTATAAAACAAATTAAGGGAGATACATATTATTTTGGAATCATTCGAAACAACACAGCTCTAAAACAGGATGTGGTAGCCGAGCGCGAAGAAGCTCGTTTTGGAACCATTCGAAACAACACAGCTCTAAAACGGGCTACGAACAGACCAACGTCGAGTTCTAGTTTTGGAACCATTCGAAACAACACAGCTCTAAAACACAACGACGGTAATACGCCACCTTCAAATTGTTTTGGAACCATTCGAAACAACACAGCTCTAAAACATTTCCACGATAGATACTATCCTTGGTAACGTTTTGGAACCATTCGAAACAACACAGCTCTAAAACACCTCCCTTCTAGGCGGTATCGCAGTGCCGGTTTTGGAACCATTCGAAACAACACAGCTCTAAAACTACATCATACAAGACTACCAAAGACTAAAGGTTTTGGAACCATTCGAAACAACACAGCTCTAAAACCACCGTTGTTAACAACCGTAGTTCCAACTAGTTTTGGAACCATTCGAAACAACACAGCTCTAAAACGGCCACAACCTCATTGATATTCTGCTCAAAGTTTTGGAACCATTCGAAACAACACAGCTCTAAAACAGTTTTGCTTTGCGTTCATCACTAAGTTTTGTTTTGGAACCATTCGAAACAACACAGCTCTAAAACACCATCCTTCAGGAAGCTAATCCAGTAATAGTTTTGGAACCATTCGAAACAACACAGCTCTAAAACTACTTCTGCCATTAATTACCTCCTCTGCGAGTTTTGGAACCATTCGAAACAACACAGCTCTAAAACCTCGTAGATTATTTTTTCTCACGAAATTTTGTAATCGCGCCATTTGTCTCAGCTTAACTTCAGTTTCGAGAAGTTCCCGTTCTTTGAACCTATTATACCCTAAAAAACGCTTTAAATCAACATTTTAGAGGTTTTTTAAAATTGGTTTCCCATTAAATTTGGAGTTTTTTCTCCAGTGCCTGTGTCAATATTTCAGAATAATTCAAATGCTCTCGATCAGCAAATCTAACCAGCCATTCTGGAACTGTCACATTTTTTCGAATGGCCTTATTATTTTTAAGGTAGGGTGTAGGATCCACTTGAATTAAAGTTGCAAATCCATCATCAACTCCTATTTTCTGAATATCACTAGCATGTGGCAGAGAAAGTCCCTCATCCAAATATGATGCTACAACTCCCTCAAGCATTTCTCGTGCATTCTTCATGCCTTCTTCTATGTTGTCTCCCTGCGTTCCTCCACTAAAATCAGGAAATTCAATCCAATAACTGTCGTCATTTTCTTTGTGAAAAATTGCTGGATACGATTTTAACATACTAATCACCTCTAAAAACCTAAATCTTTCAAAATTTTCTTTTCTAGTCCTAGTTTTAAATCTTTATTTCCATGGATTGGAATGGTTACTAAGTAGGGAATCTCATCTTTTTTGAAATGATGATGACTCCCTCTGACTCTTAATTCTTCCCACCCTGCCTCTATCGCAAGCTTTGCTAACTCTTTACCTGATAATGGCATTCTCTCTCCTTGTATTATATGCGCATTATGCGTGTTTGTCAAACATTCAAATAGGCACCTAGAAAAACTCTAGATACCTATTTATTCGTATTTAGTTCATATACTCAGCTAATAGGAAGAAATCTTCGTCTAAAACATATTGCGGGAAATCATAGAGTCTCCTTGGTTCCAGGAATAGGACAGCTTGATTAGACAGTTCTATAAACTCAATGAGTTTTTCAATCTCATCTTTTGTCAAATAGGCTCCACTATTTACAAAAATCAACAGACGTTGCTTGCTAAGATAATTATAAACCTGTAATATTTCAAAACATTTCTCAAAAAGTGTGTCGCTCTGCGTTTCAATTTTAACACCAAGTGCTTTTATCAACTCCAAAATCGTTATCTCATCAAACTCCAAATCGAGCTCATTTTCCAAACATTCGTAGGAAATAAGTTCAGTAATTGTGGCAGATAATTTTTCAATCATTGATTTAACTTCAGGCTTGTCATTCAATTGATTTTCTATATCTGCATGAATGAGCTTTAGCATAGAGGCAGAATTGACATCAAATCCAAGAATGTCAGTCACTAGCATAAATTCAGACGACTTGAGTGACTTCATTTTTTCATCAAAAAACTTAAGCTGTTCTTCTTCAGTATAGGAGTAGACTTGTTTTACTATACTAGAAAATAGTTTTACATCCTCAACAACCAAAATGCTTGTGCCATCCAAAGAAATAGGCTCATCAAGTATTGGAAAATTAAGTTTCAGCATCATAAGCCTCCCCTAGAAATACCAATCTACTGTCTGAATTCGCAATACCGGAATTTCGCTCACCATTTAAATATAACATTCTCGCAAATTGTTTTTCAGTCACAGTCAAAAGAGTGATATTTCCTTTTTTGGGATTATTCTCTTTGAGACGAGCAACCATAGCAGTATTGGCAGAGTTGTTCAAAAGTAATTTACTATAAACCGAAAACTGATGCATAATAAAACCTTCGCCCAATAAAAACTTTCGAAATTTACGATATGCTTTCCTCTCCTCAGCAGTGTCTGTGGGCATATCAAACATTAGTAACATTCGCATAAATCGATAACTCATATCCTAAATTCAGGAACTCCTTTCCCTTCATTGTTCAAAGCTTTTATGACCTTTTTTGTATAGTCGCTGACAATATTGTTTAAATACATTTCCTTGTTATTATAAAGATAGGTATCTGAAAACATATTGAACAATTCTCTTTTAATTCTAATAAAAGAACTACTACTATTTTCATACACAATTCGATCAACAATTGGACGAAATGGTTCCATAATATCACTAGCAAAATTAAATTGATTAAACTGATTAGCATGTTTAAGTCCAAACTGAGTCATACAACCACAAACCACAACTTCACGCGCAAACATGCTCAATAGTAAAGTATAACCATAATCCAGCGCTGCATTTATATCGTTATCTAAATCACGTGAAAAATCATTTCCGAATAAGGTATTGAAATAAATACGTGCTGAGTGCCCTTCTCGATTACTAGGGTCAAAGGGTTCCAGGCCATGGTATAAATCCATGATAGCTTGTGATTTCTCAAAATAGGAACATTCTGCTAAATAACTAGACTGATTCAAAATCTTCTGAGCAATGATGCTTGTCCATACTTCTGATTTAACATCTTCCGCCCAGGAAATTTGGTTACTCAATTGGAGACTGGAGTCATGACGTGCATAATACGGCATCAACATCGAAGTCGGCAGAAGCTTATCATCACAAAAAATAACCAAAACATTTTCATCAACCAGTCGTTTCATTAGCATAGTAGACAGTACAATATCGGTTGTCTCAAGCAGAAGAATGTCAATCTCAGACAGATGAATTAACTCTGTCTGAGACGCATCCTTAAAGATTAAATGGTTATTTTTATATGATAACTTGGAATGTGTATTAACAACTACTGTCCTCCAGCCCATTATTCTCCTCCTAATTTGCTTAAATCAATTCGGGTCTCATATAGACCTGTGACAGATTGGTGGATAAGGGTAGAAGAAAGAACCTCAGTAACTGTTTGATATCGTAAATTAGATTGTTTAATATCTGCATCCAAAAACTTGAAACCTCCTGGAGCACCAAATGCTGTGAATTTGAGCAATGAAATAAAGGATTGTGCAAGTTCAGAAACTTCATCAAATTCAAAGTGTTTTTCAAAAGCTTCATTTAGAGTCATCTCAACTTTAGGTTTCAAAATAGTCTTTTCAGAAACTCCAATGATATGGTGAAACAATTCAGACAACTCATGTCTATGTTTTTCAAGATAGATTACACTGTCTTCCTTATTTGCATGTTGAGCATGATATAAAAGATTCACAAATTGTTGAGGCAAAAACATCTCATTACCTTTTTGCAATTCAATAGCACTTGCCAATAGTCGTCTTCTACCATTTTCCAGTTCAAACAAACTGTACTTAGGAAATTTTATAATTGTATTTTCTCGTATATTTCTATACCCTTTTTCTTCTAGGAAAGTTACTGAATTTGATTCAAATCGAGACCGCTCCATAATTGTTATGCCAATCATTTCCTTAACAGTCTTTAACCTCTTAGATTTTCCTTTTTCAATATCAGCCACAAACATAATAGAATATGCAACTGTAGGACTGTCAAAACCACCGTATTTTTGAGTGCTCAAATAATTATTTTTTGTCTTTCGAGCAATAAGTTTATCTGAACCTCCTTTTGGTAAGATGGATTCTTTAGAAAATCCACCCGTCTGTTCTTCTACTTTCTTCACAATACTAACTTGTGGATAAGAGAGTACTTTCTTTACATTCGCAAAATGCTTTGTTTTATCCCAAGCTATCTCCCCAGTTTCTTCATTTGCTTCAATTACAGGTTTTTCTACTACTCTACCATCAGCCAATTTGATTGTAGTTTTGAACATATTCATAATATTGGAATAAAAGAACATCTTCTCTGTTGCCGACTTGCGCTCGCGATAGCTATTGTATTTTGGATATTCCCCATAAACAAATTCTGGTTCTAATTTTGGATATCTTATTAACAAAGCTTTGGCAACAACAGCATTGAGGTATGCATCATGTGCGTGATGGAAATTATTGATTTCTCGTACTTTGTAGAACCCAAACTCCTTACGAAAATTAGAAACTAAATTTGACTTTAAGGTCACAATTTTTACATTACGAATGCGCTTATCATTCTTGTCAAAATCCCGATTAAATCGCTCATCAAGTATTCGAGCCACATGCTTAGTAATCTGTCTTGTTTCAACTAATTGGCGTTTTATAAAACCAGCTTTATCTTCAGCAGATAACCCACCACGCTCCGCCTTTGTCAAGTTATCAAATTTTCGTTGAGAAATAAGCTTTGCATCTAATTGTTTGAGCCAAAAACCTTTCATCCGTTTCACAACCTCGTTACTCGGGACATTATCAGACTTCCCACGATTTGATTTGGAATTTGTCAACACTCGGTTATCAAGTGAATTATCTTTGATAAATGATTGTGGAATAATATGATCAATATCATATTGACTAAGATTGTGAATGTCTAAAGTATCTCCAGTGTACATATCCTTTCCATTCTGAAGATAATAAAGATAAAGTTGGTCATTTTGTAACTGGTTGTTTTCAACTGGATATCTTTTGAGGATGTCACTGCCAAAATCTTGAATTGCCTTTGTCAAACTTCCTAAACGCTGTTGTGAGTTGTTACGTCCTCTTGCCGTAGTCTGATTTTCACGTGCCATCTCCACAACAATTTGTTCAGGATTATAACCCATGACCTTAACCAACTCGTCAACAATCTTCAAGCTTTGTAGAATTCCTTTTTTGATGGCAGGGCTACCTGCTAATTCTTGAACAACTTGATGTAAATCATCGCCATCACCAATTACTTGAGAATTGGCAATTTCATCCTTAAAGCTTAAATTATCATCATTAATAAGTTGCATAAAATTACGATTAGAATGACCATCATCAATAAGATAGTCCAAGATTGTCTTTCTTGAATGCTTGTCCTTTATACCATTGATTAATTTAGCCGACAAACGACCCCAACCAGTATAATGACGACGAGTTAGGTTAGCAATTACTTTTTTGGAAAATATGTCTTCATATTTTAGCAGACGCTGCTTAATCATTTCCCTATCTTCAAATAGAGTTAAAGATAACACAATATCTTCAAGCACATCCACATTATCTGAAGAATCCATGAATTCTTTATCACCAATAATCTTCAGTAAATCATGATAGGTGCCATAGGATGCATTAAAGTTACCAGTTTCATTATCTAATCCTTGAATATCAGTAATTCTAAATTCATCAAAGTTTTTATCTAAGAAATTTAGTATCTTTTTCTTAGTTACTTTGCGTTCTTTTTTGAATAGTCCATCGAAAATTTCTTTTTTCAGAAAAACATCAAATAATCTGGCCTCGCCAGTTTCCGTTACATATTTTATTTTAGTTAGCTCATTATAAACTGCAAATTTCTGATAGAGTAAACTATGTTTTGGTAGAACTTTTTGATCTGGTAAATACAAATCATTATTTGTCATTCGTTCTATAAAAGCTTGCGCTGATGAAGTTTTATCAATTACATTATCAAAATTCCAAGGTGTCATTTTTTCATTTGAATTATAGGATGCCCAAGCGAATCGGCTATTCCCACGGGCTAATGGTCCAACATAATAAGGAATTTTAAATGTCAAAATCTGTTGGATTTTCTCCGCATTTTCTTTTAAAAACGGATAAAATTCCCCTTGACGTCTTAAAATAGCTTTCATCTCGTCCAGATGTACTTGGTGTGGAATCGAACCATTATCAAAAGTGCGTTGCTTTCTAAGAAAATCTTCTCGCTCAATTTTTTCAATGAAATAGTCACCACCATCTACTTTTTGAAGTAAGTTTTTGAGATACTTGTAAAAGTCTTCTTGATTTGTTTTTCCATCAATATAACCTGCATAACCATTTTTACTTGTATCATAAAAAACTTCCTTAAAAACTTCCTTACCAATATTTGTTCGAATAAAATCCCTTAATAGTTTTTTATCACTATTATGTTCATCATAACGGTCTATCATTGATGCAGATAGCGGCGCTTTCGTACTATGATTATTTGTTGTTAATATTCCTGACAGAAGGATACTGTCGTAAACTTTTTTTGCAGCAACAAAAACATCTGCATATTCATCACCAATTATCCCAAGCAGATTTTCTAAATCCTCATCATAAGAGTCTCTCGAAAATTGTAGTTTCGCGTCTTCGTCTAATTCAAAATTCGATTTAAAATTGGGCATTAAACCAAAGACTAGCGAAACCATGTTACCGAAAAATGAATTTTTCTTTTGATCAGGGAATTGCTCCAACACCGCTTCAACTTTACGAGACTTACTGATTTTAGCAGTAATAATCCCTGAAATATCCGTATGTTTGCTCGCTAAATAACAATCTACTTGAATTCCATCAAAGGCTAGTAAAAACTCCTTAAACAAGTTTTGAGAGTTCATATTGCGAATATCAATTGGTTCATCAATTAAGAAATGTCCTCTGTATTTAATAATATGAGCTAAAGCCAAATAAACAAGGCGCAGATCAGCTTTTTCTGAACTATCTGCCAAGTGTTTTCTCAAATGATATATAGTTGGAAATTCCTTATGATATTTCACTTCATCTGCAATATTTCCAAAAATGACATGTCTTTCCCCTCTTTTATCTTCAGCTACTAGAAAAGAATCATCTAGTCGATGGAGAAAACTCTCATCTACTTGGTTTAGTTCTGGCGAAAAAATATCCTGTAGATAAAGGATTCGGTTTCTCCGTCGTGTATAACGGCGTCGAGCAGTACGCTTCATTCTTGTAGCTTCTGCTGTTTCACCACTGTCAAATAGCAAAGCACCGATTAAATTTTTTTTGATATACTCTTTATCAGTATTACCTAAAACTTTCATTTTTTTTGCTGGTACTTTATAATCATCTGTGACTACTGACCAACCGACGGAATTCGTTCCGATATCGAGGCCGATGGAATAAGGTTTTTTCATTTTATTCTCCTTCAAAAAAATCTTGCAAATCTGAAATAAAAATTGTATAATAAATTCGTTGGAACTATTCGAAACAACACAGCAAGTTAAAATAAGGCTTAGTCCGTAACCAACTTGAAAAAGTGGCACCCGATTCGGGTGCTTTTTAGTTTACCATATCATTTCAGTTTACAAATTTATATTTACTATTTTACTATTTTTACACAAAAAAGCAAGCGCTTCCAAGTACTTGCTTTATCTTTTTCATAAAAATTTCCAATTTTTTAATTTTTATACTTCCACCACTTCAACTTGTCCTCCCCCTAACAGAATCAGGTAGGTATCCACTTGTTTTATTTGATAGGATTTTCGGAGGGCTTTGGCATAGAGCTGCATCTGGAAGGCATATCGGTCACGAATTTGGTTAGGATGCTGGTACTTGTCGGTCTTGTAGTCAAAGAGGACGATCCGGTCTTCAAAAAGTAGGTAACCATCGATAATTCCACGGATGATATAGGACTCTTTGCTTTCTGGATCTTCTTCTAGCATGGCAAACGGTGCTTCACGATAAAGTTTATCTAGATTATCTAGAATCAGCTGACCTAGGTCACTGTCAAAGAAGGATAGGATTTTGGTCAAATCTATACTTTGCTTCACTTGTTCTGAAGCCTGAACCTGGTCCAAAGCCTTTTCAAGATCTGCCATAGAGATTTTTTGACTTAACTGCAATCTTTGCATGAGTTCATGGGTGGCTGAACCGAGGGCTACAGCTGAAATCTTGGTTTGGTTTGAAAAATCAGGCAACTTGAAGGTCTGCTTGATTTCCTTTTTAACCTCAATCTTATCCATAATTTCCATGCCATCCATATCCATAACTGGCTCATAGAAGGCCTTGACTTGGCTAGGTGTTCGTAGGCTTGGTAGGTGAATAGCTGGGTCATAGGCCTGATTGAGCTTGTCTACACTGTCAAGCACTTGAAGAGCACGTTGGATATCTGCTGACTGGCGATTGTCTGTCAGGTTATCTGCTTGGGTAGAATAGTGCAGTTGACCGATACTAGCTGGAGTCAATTCTTCTTTTTCCACATAACGAATGGTGTAGAAAAGTTCCTGATGTGGAAAAGCTGCTTCAATGGCTAGGAGCCAGTCTTGGAAGGACAGGAGATTTTCCCTCTGACGAGCAGGCAAGAAGCCATTCTCACTGGCACCATCAAACTTCTCAGTCAGCTTGTCCTTACGTCCTTTACCAACAAGGTAGAGTTTCTTCTCTGCCCGGGTCATCGCCACATAGAGAAGACGCATTTGCTCCGATAGAGTCGCGATAGTCAGCTCTCTTCGGTTAGCTTGATAGGGCAGGGTCTCGATGGAGGCTTTGAGGGTAGGCATCGGTGTATCCACCTGTTTTTTCATGTCCGCCAGATACTTGATACCCAGACCATTGTCCCGACTAAGAATCAGGGGCGACTGAGAATCTTTCATGCTGAAGCGTTTGTCAATATTGAGGATAAAGACATACTTGAACTCCAAGCCCTTGGAATGGTGGATGGTCATGAGACTAACTGCATTTTTAGGGGCCGCTACTTCTACTTCCATGAGATCATTGTCACTCTCTAAGACCTTATCAATCATGCCAATAAAGCGCGAAAGTCCCTTAAATCCCGTCTTTTCAAAGTTGTTTGCCCGAAGGGCTAGGGCGTAGAGATTGGTTTGTCTCCTCTGAGCATGAGGCAGTGCACCCACATAATCATAGTAGAAACGGTCGTTATAAATTTTCCAAATGAGATCATAGAGGCTATTTTTCTTGGAAAAACGTCTCCAGTTGGACAGGAAATCCAAGAATAACTTGACCTTATCTGCTAATTCAGGCAAAATCAACTGCTGGTGCTGGCCTTGGCCAGCTTTTGCCAAAAGAAGCTTCTCGTACAGTTCGATCTTATCTACTTGAACTGCCAAACGGGCCAGCTGATCCTCATCAAAGCCAAACATAGGCGAACGTAGGAGGGCAGTCAGGGCAAAGTCATTGAGAGGATTGTCAATGACACGCAGGGTGTCCAGCATAATCATGACTTCCAAAGACGTGAGATAGTTCTTCTCGCCACCATCAGACTCGACTGGGATGCCATAGTTTTCAAAGGCTGCAATCAAACGCTCATTGCGAGTGCGGGAGGAAACCAGCAGCGTAATGTCTGAGAACTTGACTTGTTCTTCATTGTGGAGACGGATGATTTCCTTGGCTACTAGGTCAATCTCTCCTTGGCTAAAGCTGGATTCTTCCTCATCAGATGATGTTTCTACTTCTTCCGTGTTGTAAATGAGGACTTCCGTTTCATGCTGGGCCACGCGCTCTTTTTGCTTGTCACTTCCAGCGACTAGGAGGTGGGTCTTGTCATAAAAGATATCCCCAACTTGCTCGTCCATAAGGTGGCTGAAAACGCCATTTGTCGCATCCAAAACTTCGGTCTGACTACGGAAATTTTCTTTGAGGACAATGAGTTTTCCAGCATCAGGATTTTTCTGATAGAGCTTGAACTTACCATTGAAAATCAGGGGATCTGCCTGACGGAAACGGTAGATGGATTGCTTGATATCCCCTACCATAAAGCGATTGTGGCCGTTAGCCAAAAGCTCCAACATGCGTTCCTGCATGTGGTTGTTATCCTGGTACTCATCCACCATGACTTCATGGTACTTGTCTTTGAAAATGTGAGTCACGCTGGGATTTTCTTCCAAAATCTGGATGGCAAAATGGGCAATATCATTGAATTCAAAGGCATTTTCTTGAATTTTAGCCTGCAAGTACTTGGCTGAAAAATCCAAGACAAAGGATTGCAGCAAGGTCAGCATGGGCAAAATATCTGCCTGATGCGGTTGTAAGGCTAGGATAGTAAAACTGGCTTGAGCTAAATTTCGGAAAGGCTCTAAATAAGCGTTCCGATTGGCATTATAGGCTGCCGCATAGCTTTTTAGCTCTTCATCCTTAGATGACCCGATAGCCATGACTAGGTTGCGACCGGATGACAAGCGGTCAATTTTTCCACAAGCCACTTGCAAGGTTTCGAGATCAGCTTTGACATCAAATTCCTTTAATTCTTCCAGTAACTCGACCACATTAGTGAGGTACTTGTACGATTTTTGGAATTCCTTGGTTACTGTTTCGTAGTGGTCCTTGAAATAGTTTTCCGCCTTGATAATGATATCCGTCAAATCCTGTCCAGCCAAAACCGTCTTGACAAGATCCGGAGCCTCAATATCTCCCTGATTTTCATAGGACATGAGAAACACTTCTCGCAGCCATTGCTCCGGTGCTGCCGTTGACTGGCTAAAATGGTGAATTTGGTAAACAACTGAGCGGAAGGCTTGATTGTCCTTACGATTGCCCGTAAAATTGCGGACTAGTTTTTTAAAACTTTCTGCCTGCGGGCCATTCAGATACTCCGAAAAGAGCTCCGTATAGACTTGCTTTTTGAGAATATCCTGTTCAGACTGGTCGGTCATGATGCGGAAAATTGGTGAAATCCCCAATAAATAACCATACTGATTGACCAGTTTTTGAGTAAAGGCATCCATGGTGCCAATATCCGCAGTTGGAATGGCTGCAATTTGAGCAGCATAGTGTTGCCGCTCCTCATCATTCGTCGCCGCTCCCAGCTTTTCGATCAAGCCCTTTTCCAAACGTTCCTTGAGTTCACCAGCAGCCTTAACCGTAAAGGTGGAGATAAACAGCTGGTCGATGGCGATTCCCCGACTTATCATATCCAGAATCCGCTGCACCATGACAAAGGTCTTCCCAGAGCCAGCTGATGCTGAAACAAGGATGTTGGTCCCATTGCTATAAATAGCTGTCAACTGTTCCGGTGTCATTTTCTGAGCTTTATCAGAAGTAGCTTCTGCTAGAATGCGGTCTTGAATCTCTTCTTCTCTTAAAAAATTAATTTTTTTCATACCATTTCTGAGCTGATTAGTCTTTAGACTCAGCCTCTCCTCCCTTCATCAAGTCTAAATAGGCAGATTTCTTACTTCTGCTTGGCAGTTTGAAGAGGCGTCGGGCGGCCCCCATATGACGATCCGCTTCAAAATGCGTAATATTTTTCAGTTGTTCCGCCTGAACACTCTTGCCATCAACCGTATAGGGATTAATGTGGAAAACTCCCTTACGAATGCTTGCCGCAGCATCCAGATATAATTTTGCATTGTAATCAAGCAAGGTTTGGATTTCTTCTGGACCATAGGTGGCGTTATTGAGTTGGTAGTTCCCATCTGCCAAAAATTGTTTTTCTTGGTCGGCAAAAATTCCCTTGTAAACCAGTTCTCCACTGGCTTTCTCACCTAATTCTTCAAAACTTTTGACGTTCTTCAAATCCACCTTTGGTTCTTGCATGTGCAAATACATAGCGCCAAAGAGCTGGTCCACACCAACACCGTATTGATTGCGCAGAGCTTCCAGATAAGTTACCAATTGCGAATTAAGGCCATTATAGAATTTAGCCATATCAAACTGATTTGGTCCAGACTTATAGTCCACAAGGCCCAGACTACCATCGCTTAGCCGATCCACCCGGTCAATAATCCCACCAATTTTCACAGTGTTTTCCAAAATCAACTGAAATCTCTCTTCCTGCGAAGCCACTTCAATCCCCTGACTATGACGGATCAGACTGGCTGTTGACCGAGCAATATCATCTAAAATAGACTGTGAAAAACGACCATCGTCATCTGCCTGATAAAGAGTCTGAAAAGTTTGTTCTTGACTGGTTTTGGCAATGGCTTTTTTCAAGCGAGCATCAAAATCCTGTCCATCCTCCTGCATGACCAATTCAAAAATCCTGTGCAAGTACATGCCATGATGGCGATGATCAGGATGGATGCTATCTAATTCCTGCAATTGCAGAATGTAGTTGATGAAATAGAGATATTGGTTGTTGTAAAAACTAGTCAAAGCAGATGCAGATAAGTTGATTGGCTCCTCTTCTGGGAAACGAATGGCCATAACTTCATCTGAAACCCTGCTGGTTGATACATCATCTAGCAAGTGAGGAAGGGAAATGCCATCTTGAGCCATTTTTTTCCGCAAATAACGGACAGCAACCGACCAGAAAGTCTGTTCTTCCTTGGTCAATTCCTTGTCCACCTCTCCATGATGGACCGCAATCACCGTCGATAGCAAATCCTTATAATTTCCGATACCATCTCCTGAAGCAGCATAACCTTCTCTCGTCTTATCTACCTGCTTGACACCTAAATCCATCCATTCTTTCAGGTAGACGGATACATCGTCTTCTCCCTCATTTGCAATTTTGGGGTAGGATAAAATCAGTTGCTGACTAGCTGCATTAAGCAGAGAAAGTGCTGCAAAGTGATTCTTTTTGATATTCTCCTGAGAAGAAATTTCAAAGGATGAAAAATCACCAGATGCATCATTGATACACAATCGTTCCTCATCTGTTAAGAGACTCTTGTTTTGAGCGATTTTTGGGAAATTGGACTTGTTCATTCCCAGTGCAAAAATATAAGGTTTGGTATGTGGTTCTACCAAATCATAAGACTTGATATTAACCACATCCACCGTTGCTGGTACAGTCCGATATTCTGCTGCCAACATCCCTGAACGTAGCAAGGCTAGAAAATCATCTACAGCTACTGTTTCCTGACCAAAAATCGTTACCATCTGAACCAGTAACTCTGAGAAGACTGTCCAAACCTGTTCATGTTGGTCGACTTCTTCTTCGCTTGCTCCACTAGCCAACTTTTCCATATTTTCTGGCAAATGGATAGCTTTCAAGAATTGAGAAAGTTTTCCCAATAGACTAGAGCCAGATTGCGGACGAGCAGAAAGTAAGCCTTCTAACGGATTCATGATAGATAGACGGATGGCATTGAGTTGTTTCAGATCATATTTCCCAGCATTATCCGCAGTAAACTCACGATTGAAGCGAGCACGACCCTTCACATCCGCATAGGCCACATAATGGGCAAAGCGGTCGATTTCCATCTCCTTAAATTCACCAAAGAGACCTGATTTGAGCAAATTGAGCACATCTTCTGCTCGGTAATTGTAACGTTTTATCCGCTCTAAAGAATCTACAAAATGAACCAGAGGGTGATCCGCCATCGATTGGGCTTTCCCGAAATAGTAGGGAATATCGAACTTATCAAAGAGTTTACCAATCTGTAATGTGTAAGCCTCTACATCACCCAGCAAGACCAAAATATCCTTATAACGAACACCATCCGCTAACAATTGCCGTATCTTTCTAGCAACCTGCTCCACTTCTTCTTTTTGATTATTGGTTTGCCAGATTTCTAAACTGTCTGACTGACGGGCCTGCCACTTTCCATCTGATGTTTTAAAGTTATGCTTGCCTTCCCAGAAGCGACTGAGACTGGCAAAATCTGATTCCTCAGCACGGTTTTCGATGTAAATAGGTTTTACCCCGTAAGTCGTTGCCAATGACCGCAGAACATCAACAGAGGCCTGGTAGACATTCCCCTGGATAAAATTCGCATGGTAAGCATTTTGACTAGCGTAGGTCCCAACGACAATATCCTGGCATTTTTCCGCCAAAAGATGAATCAGGTAGTCTTCCTCAGCTGAAAAACGAGTAAAGCCATCGATAACTAGAACTGTATCTGCCAAGTCCTTATCCAAATAGCCCGCCTCCACTTGATGAGCAAAAAAGGCTAGTTTGGACTGATTTTCAAACTGGTGCTGGTTAAGTAGATCCGCAAGTCCAGCAAAAATCTTGACCAAATCCGCTGCTTTTTCATCGTCCAAATACTGCAAATCAAGGGCTGTTAAATTGGCCGTCTTGAGCTCCTTATAGAGGTCCACCAGCTGCTTGATGAAAGCTGGATCCTTGCGCAAGCGACCATAAACCCGCAAATCTGTGTCTGAAAGATTGGACAAAACGCGAAAAAGAAGCATGGATAAACCGACATCATCGATACTTTCCTTGTTCTGAATAGTATTGAGGATAAAATAGCGAGCCATCTGGGCAAAACGCGTGACTGTGATGCGGAAGGAAGCTTGGTTGGGCAGTTTCTCCAAGACCTTTCGCTCCTTCTCAAAAGATAGAGAGTTGGGTGCAATATAAAAAACCCGCTTACCAGCCTGCGCAAAATTTTGTGCCTCTTGAACCAAAATATCAGTCATGTCCTGAGACACATCTGTGTAGAGTAATTTCATATCATTTCCTTATACGCCTTATTGCTACTATTATACCATATATGAGGGTGTAAAAAGAGGCTGGGCAAAAAGTAGCTTCAAATAAAACCACACAGAGATTTCAGTCTTGAAAACAATCAAGATGAAAAAATCACTGTGTGGTTTTTGAGTATTTGAATTTTTAGGGTCGAGATTCTTAGCCAATTTTTGCGACCAGAAAAGACCTGACGAGCGTAGGCGAAGAGCGTCATCTTCATGAGCATAGCCGGATGGAAGGCAGGACGGCCAGTGTGTGATTTATCTTCCAATAAAACATGATTAGGGATACTGTCCACAAAAAGACTGATCAATCTAACCTCGTGATTCATAGGAATATTGTAGGCAAGATTTAGTTCCAAACTCAACTGATTTGTGTTATACTCTTTATACATAGTCATGGCTTTCTAGTTGTTTTGTGGTTATTATAATTATAAACCATGGCATATAAAAACGGGCATCTCCAACTGCGGAAATGCTCGTTTTTTATATTCTGAAGCTGGTTTTTGCCCAGCCTCGGTAAATAGTGAATCTTAAATTGCTCTCCAAATTATCTTCAATTCCTGACTATTTGAAGTAAGCATACCGAGTGGTAAGCAATTATTTTATTTTTTCGTGATCGGTGCGATAGCCGCCAAGACCTTCTTGAGTCCCATTCCTGGAAAGTTGATTTTTAGTTCTTGCTGCTGGCCGGAACCGGATACTTCCAGAACGGTTCCTTGGCCCCATTTTTTATGGATGGCAATGTCTCCGATAGACCAGTCTGCACCTGTTGAAGCTGAATCGGCTGATTTTCCAAATGGTAAGTCACCACCTAAGTGGCGAACGGGTTGGGCAGCTGCTTTTCGACTTTGCAGGGCTTGGCTGAGACTCATCCCTTGGCCGAACTGGCTGGTTTGTCCATTGACAAAAGAGGCTTTGAAGCTGGTATTTGCCGGTCTTGCCGAACCTTGGTAATCCAGCAAATCAGAAGAAATTTCACGAATGAAACGGCTTGGTTGATTGTAGTTGGTGCGACCATAGAGGAGGCGAGAATTGGCATTGGTTAGATAAAGGTCTTTCTCAGCACGTGTAATGCCCACATAGGCCAAACGACGCTCTTCTTCCAACTCACTCTCATCCTCAGAAGCTCGGCTGAGTGGGAAGACATTTTCTTCCATCCCAATCAGGAAAACTACTGGAAACTCCAGACCTTTTGCCGCATGCAGGGTCATGAGGGTCACTTCAGAAGACTCTCTATCCCCGTCATCCGTATCAGCAACCAGAGCCAAATCATTGAGGAAACGAGACAGTCTATCTAGACCTGTTTCCTCTTCTTCTGCTTCCTTTTCATCAAAACTCTTGGTAACAGAGAGAAATTCCTGAATATTTTCGATACGGGCATTGGCTTCCAAGGTCGCCTGAAGAGTTAGGGCTGACAGATACCCCGTCTCAGCCAATACAGCCTCCACCATTTCTGTCACGGTCAAGTCATCCAAAGAATTGCGCAATCGGTAGAGAACCTGTGCCAGCTCCCAAACGGCCTGGGCAGCCTTTCCTTTGACACCAGACAGCATGATATTATCAGAAGCTTCTAGCAAAGACATTTCCTGCAGGTTGGCAAAAGCTCGGATTTTCTCTAAACTCCCCGGACCGACACCACGCTTGGGCTCATTGACGATGCGTTCAAAAGAGATATTGTCAGCTGGATTGGCGATGACATTGAGGTAGGAGATGACATCTCGGATTTCCTTACGGCTGTAGAACTTGGTGCCGCCGACTATAGTATAAGGAATGTTAGACTTGAGCAAGGCTTCCTCAATAGTACGGGACTGGGCATTGGTCCGGTAAAGAACGGCCATATCCTTGTAGTTGCGACCCTCACGCGCCAATTCATCAATCTTACCCGCTACGAAAACAGACTCATCCTGCTCATCGTTGGCACGATAATAGATGATGTTAGCGCCATCTTCATTTTGTGTCCAAAGCTTTTTCGGACGGCGGTTTTTATTTCGTTCAATGACATCATTAGCTGCTTGTAAAATGGTCTTAGTAGAGCGATAATTTTCTTCCAGCAGAACAACCTTGGCATCTGGATAATCTTTTTCAAAATCCAAGATATTCTGCATGTCAGCCCCACGCCAGCCATAGATGGACTGGTCCGCATCCCCGACTACACAGATGTTTTTAAAGCGAGATGCTAAGAGCTTCACCAACTGATATTGGGCATGGTTGGTATCCTGGTACTCATCCACATGGATGTACTGGTAACGCTGTTGGTAATAGGTTAAGACATCAGGATTTTGGTCAAAAAGCCGCAGGGTCATCATGATCAAATCATCAAAGTCCATGGCTTCCGACTGACGCAGTTCCTTCTGGTAAAGTTTGTAGCATTTGGCTACAATTTCCGTATAAAGGTCCCCTGCCTGCATCTCATATGCCACATCATCAATGAGATCATTTTTGGCATTGGAAATGGTACCTAAAATACTGCGTTCATTCCATTTTTTCGGGTCCAAGTTGAGATTTTTCAGGATACGTTTCATCAGTGTCCGTTGCTCACCTGGATCTACGATGGTAAAATTGCGATTGTAGCCGATATGGTCGGCATCCCGACGCAAGATTCGCACACACATGGAGTGAAAAGTCGCGATGAGGCTGTCCTGAGTGGCTGGATTGAGCAACATAGCCCGTTCTCTCATCTCACGCGCTGCCTTATTGGTAAAGGTAATGGCCAGGATATTCCAAGGATTAACCATCTTTTCATCAATCAAGTAAGCAATGCGGTGGGTCAAAACACGCGTCTTACCCGACCCAGCTCCGGCCATGATTAAGAGCGGGCCTTCCGTTGTTCGCACCGCTTGAGCCTGTCTATCATTCATTCCATTTAATAAGGGATTCATTTTCTTCTCCGTTGTAAAATACTATCTTTCTATCTTACCATTTTTTGTGGAAAAATGCTGACTGAGTGGAGTAATAGTTTTATAAAAAGCAGAGACAAAATTGCCTCTACTTACTTATATTCTTTTCCTGCAGGCTCATCTAGATTTTTTTGATAAAGTAGGGTTTTAACAAAAAATCTTCTTTCAAGTATAGAATGGAATACCCTTTACTCTTTGTTTCCCATCAGTCTCATTGCATTCATAATTGCTATGATAGAGACACCGACATCTGCAAATACAGCTTCCCACATTGTAGCGATACCATAAACTCCCAGTAATAGTACCATTCCTTTAACGATTAATGCAATGCCAATATTCTGCCACACAATCTTTCTTGTTCTTTTTGCGATTTTTATGGCATTTACAATTTTTGACGGCTGATCGGTCATAATAACAATATCTGCAGCTTCGATGGCCACATCAGATCCGAGTCCACCCATGGCAATACCAATATCCGCTCTTCCAATGACTGGGGCATCATTAATTCCATCACCTACAAAGGCTATTTTACCATTAGGCCATTTCCCTTTTTCCAAGATTTCTAATTTTTCTACTTTTTGATCAGGTAGAAGTTCTGTATAGACCTCATCAATTCCTAAGTCCTCTGCAATCTTTTGACCGATTTTTTTGCCATCACCAGTGAGCATCACTAACTTTCTAATCCCTAATGTTTTAAGTTCTGAAATAGCTCTCTTTGCATCTTCTTTTTCCTCATCAGATATCAGAATAAAACCTGCATACTGTTTATCAATTGCCACATGAAGAATCGTGCCAATTTCTTCCACACTAGAATAGAGAATCCTTTCGCTATTCATTAACTGATCATTTCCAATTAGGACTTGCTTATCTTCTACTATTACTCTTATGCCACAACCTAGTAATTCCTTATAGTTAGAGATTTTATCCTTATTGACTTCTCCATTAAATTCGGACAAAATCGAACGGGCTATTGGATGATTTGAATACGTTTCTGCATATGCTGCATACTTGAGCAGTTCATTTTTATCAAAGCCATTTTTGGGGATTATCTTGGTAACCTTAAAGACACCTTTTGTTAACGTTCCTGTTTTATCAAACACAAGAGTATCCAGCTTGTTCAATGCTTCTAAATAGTTACCGCCTTTAACCAAAATACCGTTTTTTGAGGCACAACCTATTCCGCCAAAAAATCCAAGTGGTATGGATACAACTAGAGCACATGGACACGAAATAACCAAAAATACAAGCGCTCTATATATCCAAACAGAAAACTCTTCCCCAGTCATCAATAAAGGCGGGAAAAAGGCAATAATCAAGGCAGTAAGAACAACTAGAGGTGTATAATATCGAGCAAATTTACTGATAAAATTTTCTGTCGGTGCTTTTCTACTGCTTGCATTTTCTACTAGTTCTAAAACCTTTGCGACAGTTGATTCTCCGAATTCTTTGCTTACTTTAATTCTTAAAACACCACTTGTATTTATAAATCCTGCCAAGGCTTCTTTACCTGGTCCAAGTTGTCTTGGTAGAGACTCACCTGTCAGTGCAGAGGTACTGACCATCGATTTACCTTCGATTATCCTACCATCCAGTGGAATTTTTTCCCCCGGTTTTACAATAATCATGTCACCAATTTTTATTTGATCTGGAGCAACTTTTACCTCGCTATTTCCAACTATTCTATTTGCAAAATCTGGCTTTAGGTCCATTAGAGCAGAGATAGATTTTCTAGAATGGTTTACTGCAAGCTCCTGGAAAAATTCTCCTATTTGGTAAAAGAGCATGACTGCAACAGCTTCAGGAAATTCACTGATGAGAAATGCGCCAATTGTTGCAATCGTCATTAAAAAATTCTCGTCAAATACCTGGCCTCTTATTCCATTTCTAAAAGCCTTTAAAAGGACTTCTCCTCCCACTAAAAAATAGCTGATAAGATAGATTAATAATTCTAGCCCGATTGAAAAGTGAAAAATTATTCCTATAAGAAATAATAGCGCACCAAGACCAAGCCTTATCCATTTATTTCTACTTGAAAGTTCTTCTTCAAGATTTGAATGAACATTTTCTTTTGAGTTTTCAAGAAGACTGATAGATGGTTCAATGTGGTCAATCGTGTTTTGAGCTTCTTTAATCACATCTTCCCATTTTTCTCCTCCAATCTCAATTGAGACTTTCTTTGTAGCAAAACTGATAGAAACTGACTCCACATTTTCTATCTTACTGATTGCTTTTTCAATTTTTGCAGCACAACTCTCACAATCTAACTTTGAAAGGGAAAATATTTTTTTGTTCTTCGTATCTACCAATGTTTTTATTGCCATCTTGTTTTCTCCTTTGACTAAATGATTTGAAATTATTTGAAACATTTGATATACTTAGATCATAAACTATACCGTCACAGTAATGTCAAGAAAAATTATGATGAAGAAATTCTTAACCATCGGTCAACTTAGTAAACTATCCGGTATTCATGTCAAAGCTCTTCGTTACTATGAGAGTATTCATATACTAAAACCAGCTTATGTTGATCCCAATAACTCTTATCGTTACTATACTCACTCAACAATTCCCTATGTTAAAGTCATCAAAATTTGTGCAGACTATGACATCCCTCTGAAAACATTTAATACCTTTATTAATCCTAAAAGCGAAATTATGATGAATGAGATTCTCCAAATAGCTCAAGATATTATTGAAGAAAAAGAAAAAGCTTTGCAAAATGACAAAGCTCACATAGAAGAGTTTAAATTTCAAATTGGTTTGGCGAAACAATTAGATCAGACTTCACACCATCATATCGAAACAGGTGATGAAGACTACCTACTTCAGCCATTTTCAGGCCACATGCTCTCTGACTCCTATCATAAGCAAATGTATAAATTGTTAGCCTCCCTATCATTATCAAAAGTTTCCTTTAATCAACGGGTTGGTTGCTACTTCAAAAAAATAGATGGTCGTTGGAGACAATACTTGGCATGTAAAGTGAGTCATAATTTGGAAGATTCTCATTTTGAGACCATTTGCTTGAAAGGTAGTCATGTCCATGCAGAACATGTAGCAGAAGAAAAAGTTTCACTACGCATAGAGCAACTGGATAAGGAATTAGGCATAAAAGAAATTTTAATCCTCGAGACTTTAGAATCACCCTATAATTTTACAAAACCACACTTGGAATTGAGATACTTCTTGTCAAGTTTAAGTGAATAGCCAGAGTAATAAAACTAAAAGAGCTAGGAAAAAATTCAAAATTTAGACTTTCTATTAAAATTATAATAACCAAAAATGGCTTAGAATTAACGTTTCTGACGACGTTATTCTAAGCCATTTCCTATTTTTTATCCTTTTTTCCCAGCCTCTTTTACATTACACTTGCTGTAAGATTTTCTTTCCTTGCAGATAAATAGCGGATGTTAGGCTTTCTTGTCCATGATTGACGAAGATTTCTACTGAATTCTTATCAAAGAAAATCTGTAAATGCTGAGCATCTACTGTCACTGAACGGCGGTTGATAGGCCACTCTTCTTCACCCGTAATTTCTAGTTTTTGATGACTGCGGTCAATGAAGACAGATCCTGCTTGATAACCAAATTCGATGTAATCAGAATCATCGCCCAAGCGGAGAACAATATCTTGGTCGATGTCCAAATCCAAGCGACCGATAGCATCTAACTCATCTCCAACATGAAGCTCAGGAAAGGATGCTAGAACTGCATCTGGAACCTGCTGGCGCAATTTCTCACCGGACTTATGGAGAATCCGTGGCAGGGTCATATTGCAGGCCCAGCCATGTTTTAACTCATGGGGAACAACCGTTCGTCCCCAGTTGTGCATCCAGGCGATGGTAATCCGTTGCCCTTTGTCATCTAGGAGACTTTGGGGCGCATAGAAGTCATGACCGTGGTCCAGTTCAGAAACACTTGTCTGGACAAAGACTTTCTTATCCCAGTCAACTTGACCAGCAATCGTCACGGTCGAATTGAGGTTGATAAAATCCTCATCTGTCCGCTGGTAGCGCATAGGCGAAACGGTGATGAAGGCCTGACCATCTAGTTCAAAGAAATCTGGACATTCCCACATAAAACCTTGGTGTGCCTCTCCTTTGAGGAAAATCGACTCAAAATTCCAATCAATCAAGTTATCGGAACCAAGAAGAACAACTGTTCCAATTTCATCTTGGTGCTTGGCGGCCACCACTGCATAATAACGACCATTTTTTTCAAAGAGCTTTGGATCGCGAAAATCTGCTGCAACTAACTCTTTTGGTAAGATTCTTCCCGTTGCGACTGGATTTTCTGCAATCTTTTCAAAGTGAATGCCGTCTTTTGAATAGGCCATATTCTGAATCTGTACCACTGTTCCATCTTCATTGACAACATTTCCTGTATACATGAGCCAAAGAGTATCATCTTTAACGATGGCACTACCAGAGAAACAACCATCCTTATCATAGGGCATGTCTGGCGCTAAAGCAACCGGCAAATGGTCCCAGTTCACAAAATCCTTTGTTTTAGCATGACCCCAGTGCATCGGTCCCCAGACAGAATCATAAGGATAGAATTGATAAAAGAGATGGTATTCGCCCCGGAAAAAGACACAGCCATTTGGATCGTTAATCCATCCAATCTCTGCCGAAAAATGCTTTTCAGGTTTAAATGTTTGATTGACTATTGCTTTATTTTCTTGAATATATTGATGTACTTCTTCAATTTTTTTACGCATCTATTCCTCCTATTTAATTCCCGTTCCAGATCCACCCAAACCTTGCACAATAAACTTCTGTGCTACTACATAGACTAGAATGAGGGGAATGGTCGAAATGGTTAAGACAGCCATAACCTGATTAATATAAACTGGCTGTGTGGTATTGATTGTGGTGATGGCAACCTGCATGGAAAATTTACTTCTATCCGTTAACACCATGAGAGGCCAGATGTAGTCATTCCAACTACTGATAAAGGATAATACCCCGACAGTCGCTACCGCTGGTTTAGACATAGGCAACATGATTTTAAAGAAAGTTTGAATGATATTAGCCCCGTCCATTCGAGCCGACTCAACAATCTCTTCTGGAATGGCAATAAAGAAATTTCTAAAAAGATAGATATTAAAAATACTGGCCAAACCTGGAATGATAACAGCTAAGCGGTTGTTAACCAATCCAAGTGCATTGACGATAGTAAATTGTGGAATTAAAACTGTTTCCACCGGGATAATTAGCAAGGCTAACAGAAAACCAAAGAGAAATTTTTTCCCTGTAAAATCAACCCGAGCAAAGGCGTAACCAGCAAACGAATTGATCAAAATTGAACCAATAGCAAAGGTCGTTGAATAGAAAATACTATTTCCAAGATAAGTGAAAACACTAAACCTAGCTAGAACTTCTTGATAGGGCTTAAACCAGTTTACTGGATTTAAACTAGGAAGAAAGGCCTGCCAGGAAGTTAGATTTCCGTAAACTTCTGCTTCAGGCTTCATAGCTGAAACAATCATCCAGACCATGGGAAAAAGAAAGAGAAAGGCCAGCAAAGTCAGTAAGATATACTCTAAAATCTTAATTGGTTTTATCTTCTTCATCCTATTCATCCTCCTTAAGTACACGACGTTGAACCAGAGTAATCAATCCTATAAAGGTTGTGAAGACCAAGGCAATGGAACTTGAATACCCAACCATCCGATCTGTAAAACCTTTTTGGTAAATATAATAAACCATAGTCATGGTCGAATTCATCGGACCACCCTGTGTCATAACCATCGGTTGAACAATCAACTTGAAAGCTGAAATCAAAGTTGTTAACAAGATAAAGAGGGCAGTTGGTTTTAAAAGTGGCATAGTGATATAACGAAATTGCTGGAACTTGGTGAAACCATCTAACTCAGCAGCTTCATAGACATCGCGCGGGATATTTTGTAGACCACCTAAGAAGAGTAACATCTGATAACCAGCTCCCTGCCAGGCTGAAACCATGATAATGGCATACATAGCTTGTTTTGGACTGGTCAAGAATGGTTGAGAAGTAATGCCAATCTTGTTTAACATTGCATTTAACAAACCACTGTTGGGATTAAGCAAATAAAGCCAAAGGATAGAAATAACAGCCAAAGACATCACAACTGGTGCAAAAAAAGCGATCTTATAGAACATATTGCCTTTGCGGGGTTTATTGACAATTAAGGCCATCCCCAATGCCAAACCTAGTTGGACAGGAATAATCCATAAGACAAACTGAGCTGTATTCCAAATACTTTTTATGAATGTTGGATCTTGTGCCAATCTCAAGAAGTTTGCTAAACCAGTAAATTTACGAGCATCTGGTGTTAGCATGTAATAATCTGTAAAGGCATAATAGAAAACCATACCAACAGGTATAATCAAAAAGATGGTTAGCAGGATTAAGGCCGGCGATAAAAAAGCAAGTCCTACTAAATTTTCTTGTAACTTCTTCTTTTTTTTCATCATTATTCTCCTATAAAAGAGATGGCAGATAGTCTTGAGTGATCTCTCCAACTACCTGCCACTATTCTTATTTAGCTAAAGATTCATCAATGGCCGCTTGCATTTCTTTTGCACGAGCATCGAGAACTTTTTGTACATCAGGATTTTGATCATAATAACTGATATCTTGCATAGCCTGTTGGAAGGCACGAGATACTTGAGGGTAAGCTACAACGACTGGACGAGCATGAGCAGTCTTGGCATTTTGCTCCATCAAGAAAGCCATTTCAGGTGATACTTGATCCTTAATCAATTCAATAGTTGATTTACGGATTGGTAAGACAGAATTTCCAAGGCTCATAATTTTGCTTGATTCCGTATTGGTAGCATATTTCACGAATTCAGCAGCAATTTCTGGTTTTTCTGATTTTGTAGTAACTGCCAATTCCCAACTTCCTGAAGGAGATACCAATTTTTTAGTTGTGTCCGATACTGGATATGGAAGGATACCGTATTCGACATCTTTATAGTTTGTTTCCATATCGTTGATTGTCCAGGAACCACTGAGAAGCATTGGGTAAATACCCGTTTCAAAACCTTTTTCAACCGGACTGACAGTAGTGTATCCTTTTTTAACCATATTTTGGATAAATTCGACAGCTTCTACTGATTCTTTACTGTTAAAATAGCCCTCAGCTTTTGTTCCCTCATCATTAACTACTGAACCACCATTGGACCAGATCAGTGGCATATATCCGTACGGAAGCATTTCATCAATAGAATTTAATTTGAAACCGATCGCTTCTACCTTGTGGAAGTTTTTCAATTTTTCAGCAATGGCATTAAATTCTGTCCATGTCCATGGCTTCTCAATAGTTGGTAGACTTGCTAAATCGATACCAGCATCTTTGAACATTTTCTTATTATAGTAGATTCCGACATTTGATTCTGAATAACCAAAAGCATACATCTTGCCATCATAAGTTCCTTGTTGCTTGATAGAGTCCAACACATCATCCATGTCCGCATCTTTTAGGTATTCATCCAATGGAATAATTACTTTAGAATGAGCATAAGCAGCTGTATTTGGTCCGTCAAGAGTGATGATATCAGGAAGGCTATTGGTTGACACTGCGGCATTAACCTTGTCTTCATATCCACCACCACTTCCGCTACGAGGAATATACTCGGTAACAACTTTGTAGTCACCATCGTGCTCTTTGTTAAAGCCGTCTACGATTTCTTGCCAAGCTTTCCCTTCTGCAGTTTCATCTGAGAATTGAACCCAAACTTTGACTTCATTCTTGTCAGAAGCTGAAGAACCTCCTGAACCCGAACCAGCACATCCCGCAAGAACCGTTGCTCCCATAGTTGCAAGGGTGGCAAATTGAATCAAACTTTTCCGCATTTTCATGTCGGACCTCCTAGTTTTTTCTTTTTTTTGGAAACGTTTCAATTTTATTTCAAAACAGAAAGCCATTTGGCTTTTGTTTTTTTGGAAACGTTTCATTTGTTTGATATCATTATAAGCGCTTTCAAATATCTTGTCAAGTATTTCTATAAATTTTTTTAAAAAATTATCGAGAAAATTATCGAGTCGTTCCACCCTCGACAAATTCCACTGGTAGAACCTGTCTGGATTTTGGTTCTAATCCATTTATCAAGTCTAGTAATGACTTAACCGCTTCTTTGGCTAACAAGTCGGTCGGTTGTTTTATTGAAGATAATAAATAATCTTGATCTACCGCTGTTTTTAGACCATCAAAACCAATAATCTGATAATCTTTTGGTGCTACTTTGCTAAGTTCTCCCATGATCTTCATAATTCTCAAAGCCATAAAGTCATTAACAGCAAAAATTCCATCAATACTAGGATTTTCTATCAAGAAATTTTTAATCTTGACTTCCAAATCATCAATTGGTTCCGGTAAAATTAGTTTAGAAAGTGAACATCCCCTTTCTTCAGCTACTTGAAAAAATCCATCTTTACGAAAATCTGTTTCATTTCGATAAATATTTTCCCCACCAATATAAGCAAGATTTTTACAGCCTCTTTTAATCAATTCTTGTGCTGCTAACTGTCCACCAGCAAAGTTATCCGAAGTGACATAAGGTACTTTTTCTGAGAAATGACGGTCAATACTGACAAAAGGCAGGTTAGAGGAGATATAGTTATCAATGTCAGAGTAGGTAATCCCAATGATGCCATCCACCTTATTGTTCTTCAACATTTCAATATATTCAATCTCAGTGGATGCATCAGATTCTACATTACAAATAAAGAGTTTGTAATTTTTTTTGCTTAAGTTTTTCTCCACATGGTAAGCAAATTCAGAAAAGAATGGATGCCAGATGGTTGGTAGAATAATCGCAATGGTATTGCTACGATTCGTTTTCAAACCACGAGCGTATTCATCCGGTTGGTAATTAAGCTCTTCAATGGCATCTTGAACTTTTTTTAAAGTTGATTCTTTTACATTGTAGCCATTCACAACTCTTGAAACAGTGCCTAGCCCCACCCCTGCCAAGTGAGCAACATCTTTCATTGTCATAGATTTTTTTAGGTCTTTCATGTTCTCACTCCTTCGTTTTTAACCATTCTAGCACGAAATGCAATCGTTTTCAAGTTTCTTACATTTTTTTACAGCATTTTAAATAACCATATAGAAACATAAAAACTTCATTCCTCACCATTTTATTCTATGGCTTTAGCAAGAACTTGGTAACCTAATAAAATCCATTATCCATTTCTCTCTTTCAAGATCATCTTATATTTTTAAAGCATCCAAGACACTAAAGAATAGAATGTTCTCATTATTTTACGTGGAATTTTTTAAATCTTCAACTAATGATTAAGTTTTAGTTTTAGTTTTTATATAAAGAAAAAATAGTCCGGACGTGGACTGTTTCTTCAACAAACTATTTCCATTTTTCAAGTTTCTGTGAAAGAATTCTTGTGCATCGTATTAATAAGCCATAGCTGAAACTGCAAAATTAAAGCCTATTTGACTTATTTTTGAAAAAGAGCATTTCCACCTCTGGAAATGCTCTTATTCTCACTTCTCTCATGTTTCTATGCAGTGGCTAAAAAGGTAAAGACCTTCCTCGCTTTCAAATTTCTAGGCGAGGGTTAAAAGGTCTTAGCTATCACTGCATTTATAGTTCCAGGCAGTGAGCTAAAACAATCCACTGGATTGTTTTAGTCCTTCGCACCAAGTGCTGCCATTGTGATGTAGTTGTATGGCTTGTTAAAGTGTGGCAAGAAGAAGATATCTGTCAAGGCCAATTTCTCAATGGTTACGCCTTCTTGGATAGCCAATGAGAACATATGGATACCCATTGAGATATCTTCGCGTGCAACCATTTGTGCCCCGAGAATGCGACGTGAGTCTTTATCATAAACGATCTTGATGGTTACTGGGAAGTTACCATGTTCGATAAATTCTGGTTTTTGGTTGTCAGTGTACTCAGTTACTGCTGCGTTGAAACCGTTACGAGTAGCTTTTTCAAGTGTCAAACCAGTTGATACCATGTGAAGACCATAGATTGAGATACCGTTTGAACCTTGCACACCGATACCTTCAAGGTCAGTTCCACAAGCATTATGAGCCGCTACGATACCAGTACGCACAGCGTTTGATGCAAGGGCGATGTAGCCTGTTTCGCGAGTTGCATTATCGTAGATTGTCGCACAGTCACCGATTGCGTAAACACCTGGGATGGAAGTTTCTTGGTGTTTGTTGACAAGGAAGGCACCATTACGGAAACGCTCGATATTGTCACCTGCAAAAGCAGTATTTGGACGGAAACCTACAGCCAAGATAACCATATCCACATCATATTCAGCCTTATCAGTAATAATTTTTTCAACTTTTCCATTACCAGCAACTTCTTTAACTGTTTGACCGAATGCCAATTGGATGCCGTTATCTTCCATATTTTTAGCCATCATATCTGTCAAGTCTTTATCATAGTATCCTGCAAGACATGTGTCAACAACATCAATCAAAACAACTTCTTTACCTTTACGTTGGAAGGCTTCAGCAAGCTCAACACCAATGTAACCAGCACCAACAACGGCTACACGTTTGATGTCTTTGTTTTCAAGACGCTCAATAACATCAGCAGAGTTTTGGTACAATTTAACAAATTGAAGGTTTTCAAGAGTTGATTCAAATTCGTATGAACCTGGTTTGAATTCAGCACCTTTGATTGGTGGCAAGATTGGTTGGGAACCAGTTGCGAAGATCAATTTGTCATAGCTTTCTACATGCTCTTTCCCATCTACAAGCGCTGTAACAGTTTTTGCATCGTAGTCGATATGTTGAACTGGAGATTCCATGTATACTTTCGCACCCATTGATTCCAATTGCTCTTTATCTGAATAGAAAAGTCCTTCTGGCCCAGCAATTTGTTCACCGATCCAAAGAGCCATGCCACAGCCTAAGAAAGAAATGTTTGAGTTTTGGTCGAAAACAACAATCTCGTTTGCATCTCCATAAGTTGACAACATAGTTTTGATACATGCAGTACCTGCATGGTTTGCACCAACAACAACGATTTTAGACATAGTAAAATCTCACTTTCAAAAAATATATTTTTACTCCTACATTATAATTGATTATGTTACCGATTTCAATGAATATGCTCAGTCAATCACAATTATATATATCACAAACACTTTATTGATTTCTAAATAATTACAATTTTATCAAGTTCAGATAGCAGAGTTTTTATGGTATAATAGTCAAGTTAATGACATTATAGAATTGAGTCCGAAATGAAAGAAATTTTAAAGCAATTTCGACCATTTGATTTTATTTTGATTGGCCTAGCCCTCCTCCTCTCTTTTACACCAGCTATTGTAAGCACTTATGTCTACAATCAGGCTGCAAATGAGGAAAGTAAGTTAGTCGCAATCGTTTCTATCAATGGTGAAATCGTTGATGAGTTGCCTCTTCAAGAAGGCGACCACACAGAAAAAACCTATTGTCCAAATCCTGGACAGTACAATATTGTCGAAGTTGATGGTACTTCTATCCGAGTTCGTGAGGATAATAGTCCTGACCAGATTGCAGTTAATACCGGTTGGATAAATAAGCGAGGTCAAATCTTAGTTTGTCTCCCCCATCAATTACTGATTGAGATTGTTGAAAGAGGAGATCCCTCTGAACAAAATGAGGATGAATTGATTTTGCCATTGTAAAAGAAACTAACAAATAGGACGCAAATAGATAGCAATTTACTTCAAAATTTTCAAGATAAGATATAGATCAAGTTTTGATCTGAATAAAAAGAGATATTCCAAATCTTGTACTTACAAATTGAATGACTATTCAAAAAAAGCATAAAATAATAAAAGCATAGAACCTTTTTTCTTAGAGTATCGGTTCTATGCTTTTTATTATATTTTTTAAAATAGTAGTCACAATAAAGTGTCAAGTCAGTCTTCCTACAGATTACTTCAGGAACAAAGCAATCAATAATGCTAAAACATACATTCCTGAGAAGAGAACAAAATTCTTTATTGAATTCACAAAGGTTTGCGATTTTATTTGAATCTTACGAAATCGCACTAAATTTTTGCCAAATGGAAGAACTAAAATCAAACCAAGCAGGATCCAAAGTGGCAAAAAGCCAAATACTGCATATAGGATCCACATTATCCATGGCACTATGCTCAAAATAGTATAGAGAAAAATCCCACCCTTTGGACCAATGTAGTGAACAATTGTAAAACGATTGTTACGTAAATCTTGCTCATAATCACAGAGATTATTGGCTAACATGATATTGGCAATAAGGCAAATGAGGGGAATAGACATAAAGAAAATCTTTAAGGTCTCCCAGAAATACCAATCAATTTTTACAAGACCCGAACTCAGTGACCAGGTCGAAGCTAAAAAACCTGCTGGTGCTTGGATATACACTGCTAAGAAAAAGATAGCAAAACCCATGGTAACTCCCGAGAACAATTCACCGAGCGGTAAGCGGGATAGAGGCATGGGACCGAAAGTATAAAAAATTCCAATAAGGAAGCATAAAGTCCCTAGAGGCAACAAGATAAAATCCGTCCGCCAAACCAAAATCAAAGAAAATAAGATGGAAATGGTCAGTAGAGCCAAAATGATACCAACCATCTCCTTGAAGTCTAGTTCATGCTTGCCCAAAACGTTTTCTTGAGACTTATAGTCCTTATCCACTGCTTTATGGTAATCCATCGTATTATTAATAGCAGTTGTACACATATCAAAAGCGACAACAGCAACTACAAACAAAAAAGTATTGAGCCAATTCAGTTGTCCATAGTAATAAAGTGACCAGAGAAGACCAATCATCATTGGAAAAACACTAGCTACCTTGGTTTTTAATTCGACAAACTCTAAAAAAACGGCTAGGGATAAATTTTTAATCGACAAGATGATACTCCTCGTTGGTTAATTCAAATGATTTCTTTAGACCTTTGGATAGGTGGACACCGTGTTCCTTATCAATAAAGACTGCCTCCACCCCTTCTAGTTTGTTGATATAATCCATACCTTCTTGGATACCCAAGACAAAAAGTGTTGTCGAAAGTGCATCTCCCTGTGTAGAAGTGTCCGTAAAGACCGTTACACCTGAAATGTTATTGTCGACTGGGTAGCCAGTCCTAGGGTCTAGAATATGATGATAGATTTTACCATCCACTTCAATATAGCGTTCATAGATGCCTGAAGTGACAATAGAACGATTGGTCTGGAAAACATTTCCTACCGTTGCTCCTCTAGTCTTATCCGGATCTTGTACACCAACCTTCCACCCATTGTCATGATTTGGAGAGGTTCCCATTACGACTACATTTCCACCGAGATTAATGATGGCTGCAGTGATGCCTGCCTTCTCAAAGATTTTTTCAACTTGGTCAGCGATATAGCCCTTCGAAATAGCTCCCAATTCCAAACTCATCCCTTTATCAATGTAAACTGTCTTTTCTTTTTTATCTAGTTTTACCTTGTGATAATCTACAAAAGGCAAGGCTGCCTCAATCTCAGACTGTTCTGGTTTTCGAGCATTTTCTTCTCCAATATTCCACAGTTTGTTGACAACACCAATGGTAATATCAAAGCGACCATGACTATTTTTTGAAGTCTCAAGGGCCGTTTCAATCAGTTCAAAGGTGCGATCATCAACCTTGACTGCTTTTTCACCGGCGGATTTATTGATGCGATCAATGTCTGAACCTTCCAATGTTGTTGACAGAAGCCCTTCCATCTCTTTGATATAGTCCACAGCCTGATCCATCACCTTTTCCTGATTTTCATGATAAATACTGAGCTGGACAACTGTATGAAGGAGAGATTCCGTTCGAGTCAACGGAGTTTTCACCACCGCTAACTCACTAGTCCTACTCTGTCCACCACATGCCACCAAAAACAAGATGGAAAATGTAAAAAGCAAGCCAGCGATTATTTTTTTCATCAGATTATTCCCTCTAAAATTAATGAAAAAGATGAGACAAAGCTCCGATAGTTCGGAAATTTATCCCATCTTAAATACTTTCCAGTAGTGAAACAATTCCTCTACTGGTAGCTGATTAGCTTAGCTTCTTATTTGCCAAGTTCAATTGTTACTGGGTCAGTTTTTCCTTCTTCAGCAGCAGCAAGAAGTGCTTTTGTTGCTGCAGTGAAGTTTTCTGAAGAATGAGTCGCACCAGTTACAACTTCAACTTCGTCAACATTTTGAGTTGCAAGCAATTCTGCGTTCAATTTTTCAGTTGCTTCTTTAGAAGAAATACCTGATTTTTCTTTCATTGATTTGTTGTACTCTTCGTTGTCAGATTTTTTCTTGCCATCTTTGTCTTCGTAACCGAAGTCTGATTCTGCAATTTTGCCATCTTTGATAGTGATGGTATGAACTACTTTCCAACCACGCTCATCGAAATCTGACTGACCAGTGTAAGTACCATCTTTCCATGCAGAAGCTGTTGCTTCTACAGTAGTAGCTGGAGTTTCTTCAGTCGCTTTTTTGTCCTCAGCTTTACCACATGCTACCAAAGCAAGTGTAGCTCCGAATAAAACAAGACCTGTAAACATTTTTTTCATTTTCATGAAATTTCTCCTTTTCTTTGTAAAGCGTTTTCCGCCTTTAACAATATTATACTATGATTTATCAAACTTGTCCATACAAATTGTTATTTTTTTCACTATATTTTAGTGGAATTTAAGATCTGGGATTTTAAAAGTATTCGCCTTAACCTACAAAAAGTCTGTTAAATTGACCATTTTTTTCTAGAGAGCTCTTCTTGTCTTTCTACTTATCTCATCAGGTTAGACTATAATAAAATGAGATACGATTCCCTTATTTGAAACCATATCTCATTTTTATCTTATTTATTTAGAAAAAGTAAAGGTAACTTCTTTCGTATCTCCTTTTTCTGCGGCTGCAAGAAGAGCTTTTGTAGATTCTACAAATTTACTTGAAGCACTGGTAGCACCTGATACAACTTCTGCATCAGCACTTTGACTTGTAAGAATGTCTGCATTTAGCTTTTCCATTGCTTCTTTAGCAGAAACACCTGTTTTCTCTTTCATAGTCTCGTTGAGTTTTTCATCAGCAGATTTTAGTTTACCATCTTTGTCTTCATAGTCAAATTTGGATGCTGTAATCTTTCCACCTTCAATTGTGATGCTGTGTACTACTTTCCAACCCTTGTCATCAAAATCAGACTCTTTACCTGTGTAAATGCCATCTTTCCATGTAGCTGCGGTTGCTTCAACAGTTGTTTCAACAGTTGTTTCAACAGTTGTAGCTGGTGCTTCTTCCGTTGATTTTTTATCTTCAGCTTTGCCACATGCTACCAAGGCAAGTGTAGCTCCAAACAAAACAAGACCTGTAAACATTTTTTTCATTTTCATAAGAACCCTCCTTTTTTTAAAGCGTTTTCCGCTCGTAAAATATTATACTATCAATTTAGATATTTGTCCATATAAATTTTTATATTTTTATTACAGTCAGAATTTTCGTTCCATCAAATCGTGTAAAAAATCGTCCAAATCCATTGGTTTTACTAATTCCATTTTAATTAAGAACTTTTGACTTTTTTTCAAATAATTTAAAATGAGTTCCTGTGTTCGGCGATAAGCCTTAGAAGCCTCTACTTTGCTTTGTAATTCTTGAAGCTTGCTTTCAGTCCAGGATTCTTTTTCTTGTGATTTCAATAAACTTAATAAACTTGCATCTTCTCTCATGGCCAATAAAAGCGGAGCTGTATAGATACCATTCTGTACATCCTGAAGGCTGGGTTTCCCCATAGCTTCTTTTGAGACCTGATAGTCCAGGAGGTCATCCGATAACTGGAAAGCCATTCCGATAGCTTGACCAATATTAAAAGCATAACGTATATTTTTCTGATTAGCCGGCAGATTTGCTGCACCAAGTTGACAGGCAAGGGCAAATAAAAAGGCTGTCTTTCCCTTAATTTGCTTAAGATAGGATTTCATTGTCATGGAATATTCATATTGATTAAGAAGTTGTGCCAATTCACCAGCTAAAATACGCTCAATAATCCGTTCATCAAAAGGTCTGTCTTTCTCTTCTCTCAAGGCTCCCATAGCTTCCAAGCCCTTAGCCATCAAACGATTGGAATAAGCTAAAAGATAATCACCTGCGTAAATGGCGATACGATTGGAGAAACTTTTATGGATAGATGCAATTCCACGTCGACTATCTGCCTCATCAATGACATCATCATGAATAAGGGTGGCTAGATGAAGAACTTCCACTCCCGCAGCAAAGTAAAGTTTGGCTTCTTTAATCTGGCCATCCACTGCCTGAGCAAACAAGAGAGTCAATCCAGCTCTGACATACTTACCAGGAGCATCCAAATATTCATTGATCTTTTCTTTTACTTGAGGATGACTGATGCGTAAATCCTCTTTTATAATCTTTTTAACATCCGACAAGGCGGATTGAATTACTGGATAATCATTCCAAATTGGATGAACCAATCTTACTTCCTCATTTCTTATCTTACTAATTTTTATTAGCTGATTAAAAGCTTTATTTCTTTGAACAAGAATAAAAGCTAGGTTCACCCTCTATTTTACCATAAAGGATGAACCTAACTTACATTTTCAATCTTTTTTAGAAGAATTAGTTCTTCTTACGGTAGATATGTCGTGGTTTCCCATATATCCATCTGTCTAGTTTGTTTCCAATCCAAGGCATTACAAAGTAATCCAAACCAAATGCACGACCCGCACCATTCATGAGGGCGATGGCAACTGGAACGAACCACATGTTGACCCAGTAGAACATACCTGAAAGACTAAACATAGCTACAAGAGCAACTGTCAAGGCAGATACCAACCACACGAAGAGACCAGCAATCAAAGCAAGACCGATAGCAATCTCAAGGAAAGTCATCATTTTTTGCATAAAGAGGGCAACTTCTTGGTTCGGCATCATAATTTTCATGATTGCTTCAAACCAACCTGGCATATGGCCGAGGACTTGCATCGGTTCTTCTCCGTAAGTAAAGTTGAGGGAGAAGACTTGATGAACCACTTCTTGAGTCGCTTCAGAGGCACCTGAAACTGGATCTTTCAACCATTCAAATGGGAAAACAATCTCATTTCCAAGCCATGAAGTTGTACCAAACCAACCGAAAGCTTTTTTCAAGCCTTCAAAGAGCCACATCGAACCAAAGTAAACACGAAGCGGAATCATCCAAAGGTTATTCCCTTTGCTTGAGGTCATGCCACCAAAGATATTTCGTTTATTCTTAATATCAAAGAACTCATGTTTAACATAAGCGCCAACATTGTAGAAGCTACTGATAGAGAAGAAGTAAACAAGGTTAATGAGGTGCTTAACAGCCATAGCTACAAAGCCAGACATATGGAATTTATCGTTCAAGAAGGCTACGCCATATTTAGAACCGATAGAAACCATGAAGCCATCATATTTCCCTTTAAAGGCTTCTTTTTGACCGCCCGTGATGGCAGCAATAATATTATGAGCAGCAGTGTGTCCTGTTTGCTCAGCAGCCTGAACGATTTGTGGAGTTGGTTTGCCGTCTTCTTCATAATAAACCAAGTCACCAGCAACATAGACATTTTCCTTGCCTTTAGCTTCCATGTATTCGTTGGCAACCAGACGACCGGCACGCGCTTGTTCAATTTCAAAATCAGCTGTATCTGTGTTAGCTTTAACACCAGCTGTCCATACAGATGTATAGGTCGGGATTGACTTGCCAGAAGAAAGATTCAATCTATTTTCTTCAACGCTAGCTACGCCATCGCCAAGTACTAATTCAACACCTTTTTTCTCCAAGTAACGAAGGGCTTTTGTCTGCTCTTTTTCTGTTACCATGTTGAGAATAGTTGGCATTGCTTCAACAACCTTAAGTGAGAATTCATTCTCATCCAATTTGTGCTCTTTTGCCAAGATTGGAACCCAATCAATGAGCTCACCAATCATCTCGATACCTGTAAAGCCAGCACCGATAACAGTGAAAGTTAGGAGGGCCCGACGTTTTTCTTCATCATGCTCGACCATGGCACGTTTACATGCATCTAAAATATGAGCATGGAGGGCTTCTGCTGCTTCGATAGACCAGAGAGTGAATCCGTGCTCTTTAACACCTGGTGTTCCAAAGTCATTGGCTTCACCACCCATGGCCAAGAGCAAGTAGTCAAATTTGAGGGTTTGATGCTCAGCAATCACTTCTTTCTTATCGTAGTCAACTTCAAGTACCTTGTCCGTTACCAATTGAACTTTTGGATATTTCTTGAAGATACGCTGCAAATCATATTTGATGGCATCCGCTTCAATACGACCACCCGCAACTTCATGCAATTCCGTCATGTAGGTATGGAAAGAATTTTTGTCAATCAAGGTAATATTGATATCTTGATCTTTCTTAAATTTTTTGGCTAAGGTTCTAGCAGCTGATACACCAGCATAACCAGCACCAACGATAACAATTTCTTTTGTCACAATTAATCTCCTTTTTAATGTCACTAGTTACTAGTATATCTTATTGTGAAAAGAATATCAAGAATTTTTCTTCTCATTTAATAAAAATTTGCATTAATTGAGAAAAACCGCTAGTATAGAAGTCTGAATAGAAAAAACAAGCATATCAAGGACAATTCATGAACACACGCTACCAAAAGATGACTTATATTACCATGTTGGCTGCTCAGGCCATCGTAATATCCGTCATGGAACGCTGGATACCCTCACCTTTTACCTTTGCACCAGGTGCCAAGTTAGGACTAGGAAATCTCATTACCATCATTGCAATCTTTACCTTAGCGCCCAAGGATAATCTTAAGGTTATCGGACTCCGATTACTAGTATCGACCTTTCTCAGCGGTACTTTCTCAACTTTCCTCTATAGTTTCGCAGGGACCGTCATTTCTTACCTTGTTATGATTTCTGCTAAACAATTAGGGCCACAGAGGGTTAGTATTATTGGCATTTCCACCTTGGGAGGAATCTGCCACAACATCGGACAACTCATAGTCTTTTCTCTGATTGCTCGTTCATGGGGCGTTCTCAACTACCTTCCCATCCTTGCCTTTAGTGGTATCTTATCAGGATTCTTAGTGGGATTAACAGGAAACTTCCTTTTGAAAAAAATTCGTGTTCTCCACATCTATCACGAAGAAGTCTTAACCGATTGGGGGATGGAATAAGTTTGAAAACTAGAAGATAGTTATTTATCCTCTAGTTTTTATTTTTCCAACATTGAGCTCACTATACCTCACTTTAGCAATGAAAATAATCTTTGATTTGAAATCCTATTTGCAAGCCTCTGGAAATAACTATTTTTTCTGCTTATGACATTATTGTTATATTTAAAGATCTCTGCAAGATATACTAATACCCGTGGTGCTAGTTAATTTTATAGTATGCAAAAAAGCTCATTTGGTCTAAACTGTAAGTGACGAAACATACAGGAGGTAATCCAAATGAGCCACTTAAAGTATACCGCTAAATCTCATCATTTGCAATGGAGTTTACACCAATTATCACAAATTTGCCATCACTTTTATCAAAACTATTGTCCAGACTCCTTTAAACATCGGCGCAATGTTGGATTGGCCAAGATTTCAGATGTATCGCTCTTAGTTTTGCTCTTACTGCAAGCTGAGCTAGGTATCACCTCGCAAAGACATTTTTACAAAATTTGTCGCCTCTTTCCTTGTGGTAGATTACTAGAAAGAAGTCGATTTAATAGACGGTCGAGACAGTTAGTTTGGTTAGTTCAACTTGTCCGAAAAGCCATGAATGATAGGATTAATCCCGATGACATTGCTATCATAGATAGCTTCCCATTGCCACTTTGCCAACCTGTCCGCAATCAGAGAGCAAGTATTTTTAAAGGTAAGGCAGATATCGGCTACAATGCCTCTAAACATCTATGGTTTTATGGCTTTAAGGTCCATATGTTAGTAACCTTATCCGGCTACATTCTAAACTATGTTGTGACAGCTGCCTCTGTTCATGATATCAGAGCTGTTCGTGACTTGATATCAGGGTGCCAACAGTCTGTTATTCTAGCTGACTTAGGCTACTTAAGCCATGAGCTTAAAGCCAATTTGGCGCAAGAAGGGTATGTCTTATGGACGCCCTTACGTCAAAACATGGTTGGAGCTAGGCGACATAATCATTGGAAATTGATGGCGATGAGACGAACCATTGAAACACGATTTTCTGAGCTGGCCAGACTATTCGATATAGAACACACATTGGCAAGAGGGCTAACTGGATTACAGTTAAGACTGGAACAAATCGTGCTTGCCTATAATTTAAGTTATTTTAAATTTAACTAGCACCACGGGTACTAATTTATTTTATGACATCTGCTTCTTTTTTGATATACAAAATAATTTTCTGACAATTTAATAAACCTTTTACATCTGTCCAATTTTCTGATATAATCTTTAAACAGAGGTGAAAAAATGAATAACATTGCTTTTGATTCTGAAAAATACTTAAACTTGCAGCGTGATCATATTTTGGAGCGCATCAGTCAGTTTGATGGGAAGCTCTATATGGAGTTTGGTGGCAAGATGCTGGAAGATTTTCATGCAGCTCGTGTCTTACCGGGTTATGAGCCGGACAATAAAATTAAACTCCTACATGAATTGCGAGAACAAGTGGAAATCGTTATCGCTATCAATGCTAATAACATTGAACATTCTAAAGCTCGTGGCGATTTAGGCATTTCCTATGACCAAGAAGTTTTCCGTCTTATGGATAAATTCAATGATTTGGATCTCTTCGTCGGATCCGTTGTCATTACACAGTATGCTGGCCAACCTGCTGCCAATGCTTTCCGTAAGGAATTAACCAAAAAGGGGATAGAATCTTATCTCCACTATCCCATCGAGGGATACCCTACTGCTATCGACCATATCATCTCCCCTGAAGGGATGGGCAAAAATGACTACATTAAGACAAGTCGAAATTTAGTGGTTGTTACTGCACCTGGACCGGGTTCTGGAAAACTAGCTACTTGCATGTCTAACCTCTATCATGACCAAGTCAATGGGGTCACATCTGGTTATGCCAAATTTGAAACTTTCCCAGTATGGAATCTTCCCCTTCATCATCCTGTAAACCTGGCTTATGAAGCAGCTACTGCTGATTTGGATGATGTTAATATGATTGATCCTTTCCACCTAGAAGCATACGGAAAGACAACCGTCAACTACAACCGAGACATCGAGATTTTCCCTGTTCTCAAACGCATGCTGGAGCGTATCCTAGGTCAATCACCTTATGAATCGCCAACGGATATGGGAGTCAATATGGTTGGTTTTGCCATCGTAGATAACGATGCTGCGGTGGAGGCTTCTAAGCAAGAAATTATTCGCCGCTACTATCAAACTTTAGTTGAATTCAAAGCGGAGCGGGTCGGCCAATCTGCTATTAAAAAAATTGACTTCCTCATGAATGATCTGGGGATTTCCCCGTTAGATCGTCAGGTCACAGTAGCTGCTCGCCAAAAGGCAGAAAGCACAGGAGATCCTGCCTTAGCTTTAGAATTGCCCACTGGTCAAATCGTTACGGGTAAGACTTCTGAACTCTTTGGTCCATCTGCTGCCGTGATTGTCAATGCCATTAAAGCGCTGGCTGGTATTGATAAGGAAACACTCTTGATTGAACCAGAGTATGTCAAACCTATTCAAAGTTTGAAAATCAATCATCTGGGCAACCGCAATCCGCGACTTCATTCCAATGAACTTTTGATTGCTTTAGCCATCACTGCCATGAATAATCAACAAGCAGATATCGCCATGAAACAATTGGGTAATCTCAAGGGCAGCGAAGTTCATTCAACGGTGATTTTGCCTGAAGAGGATAAGAACGTCTTCCGTAAGTTGGGGATTAATGTAACTGTTGACCCCATTTACCAACACAAAAAACTCTATCATAAATAATCGTCTGTAAATCGCACAACTAGAACTTCTCATCATGATGGGAAGTTCTAGTTGTATTTTTAGCTTAATTTCCCTTGAGTATAAGATGAAGCTACTGGGGAGTTTCAGGTTGCAGAAAAAGTCCGTTTTGGATAATTTTCTGCAACCTTTTTTTCCGTGAACAAAAAAACACAAGTAGTCTACTCGTGTTTAAATATATTTTGAGGCCTCACGGATTGTCAGATTCGACAAGCCATTTCGATTTCGATTGAGAAAATCTTCAACCCATTCTGGATTCGTCTTGGAGTAATCCCTTAATATCCATCCCATGGCCTTATTGATAAAAAATTCAGATTGATCGAGATTATTGACTAGAATTTTTTCCAGCAATGCCGTTTTCATCCTATCTTTACGCAGGAGTTGATGGTCGATTGCAATGCGACGAAGCCAGAAATTATCATCTGTTGACCAGTCCAGCATGATTTGGTCAATTTCAGAACTGGGGAAGTTGATATTACCAATGGTGCGATCCAAACTATCCACCGTATCCCACCAAGATTTACTAATGACCAGTTGACGGAGATTGGGAATATCATCTACCGTTAAGAATTGCTGCAAGTCACGCAAATAATCCGTAGCAAAATACTGAAATTCTCGCTCCTCTAAATTCCAAAGTTCAGAAACAAACTCCCAGTCAATCGCTTTATCCGCCTTAGACAAGCTGATAAAATCCTTGGACAGTTGGCGCCGTTTGCTAGTTTGAATGCCTAAGAATGGAAATTGATGGCGCATATAGGCTTCCATTTGAACAGCTTGCTCAGGATTCCTTGCTTCATAAAACCCAGCTAATGTCCGGTCTTTAAGTTCCCTTGACAGCATAATAGTTCCCACTCGGAGATGCAAAATTAAAGTTCTTGAAAGGCACGTCATTGATAGCACTAGCTGTCTTCGTCTGTTCTACAACCTTAGCATGGAGTGCCTCAATATCATCCGTTTCAAAGAGGATACTTGGCTGGTTATCCATCACTTCTGGGGACACTTGACGGATGAATTCTTTAGTAAAAACTGTAATTGTCGTTGTGCTATCTGCATGTGACTTCATGTCAAAAGTCTCAAAGCCCATCATTTCTGATTCAGCCGTAATGACAAAACCAATAGCCTGCCAAAATCTCTTCTCAGCTGCAACATCCTCCACATAGAGCATGATGTTCATATTTTTTGAAAACATACTTTCTCCTTAGAAGTTCACTGATTCAGAAACAAATCCTGGAATGTCCGCATTGATTTGCCAGTTCATGCCAAATTTATCCGTAAAGTTGGCATAGGCTGGGCTCCAAGGTGTTTCTTGCAGTTCCAAACCAATATTTTCAGCATCAACTGTCAATTTTTCATAAAGTTCTTTTGCTTCTTGGGCAGAATCCAACTGTAGACAAGCCGTCATATTAGTCCCAGCTACATATGGAAAATCAGGTCCATTGTCAGAGATTTGCAGGCGAATGCCGTCAATAGAGAGACAAGCATTTAAAAGTAAATCCTTCTTTTCTTCTGGTGTATTTGGGATAGCTTGACCATAAGTTGTACAAGCCAGTACCTCTGCTTGAAATACATTCTTATAAAAGTTTACTGCTTCCAGTCCATTGTTGTCTGTTACTAAATAAAGCTCAATTGCTTTGACCATATATCAATCCTCTTTTCTTTTGATTTCTATATAGTACTATATAGTGACTCATTCGTCAATTATGACATATTATTTTCAGTTTCCTTATGCTGACCTGTTACAAACATGGTAAAAATAGCCTTTGCTACCGCTTCATCATGCTGATTGGTAATGGTTACTTCAATAATTTTAGTGGTCCGACCATCATGGACACAGACTCCTTCGATGGTCAAACAATCATCCAAGCGACCAGCCCGCATGTAATTGATACTGGATTGCATGGTAACCGCATCGTAACCAGTTGAAATGGAGGTTACTCCAGCAATCTGATCACACATGGTAAAGAGATAACCACCGTGGGCGTTTCCGTAATAATTCAGGGAGGAAGCCACCACTTTAGAGGTCACCACCACATGACCTTTTTCAAAAACTTTGGTCTCATAGTTTTCAAAGACCCTTATTTCATGCAAATACTCTTCTGACATACTCTTCTCCTTTTTTTAAACAAGTATGATTATAGCACTTTTAAGAGGTTAAAGTATGAAAAAAACACCACTCACAGAGAGTCGTGTCCATTTTGCTTATTTTTCAATGATTTCTGGTCCTTCTGGACGACCGACAATAACCTTGGAAATGAGTCCAATAAAGAGTCCGTGCTCAACCACGCCAACCGTACGGTCTAGCTCATCAGCTAGTTTTTCTGCATCTTGAATCTTTTTCAAGTCCAAATCAATAATGTAGTTGACCTGGTCAGTGACAAAGATTTCTCCATCTTTCATACGAAAACTTGGATTGTACCCTTTGGTCTGAAACTTACGGAAGAGATTTTGGGCACCATACTGCACTACTTCAACTGGTAATTTGAAGGAGCCTAAACAGTCTACAAGTTTGGACTCATCCACAATCCAAATGCAGTCTTTACTATTTGAAGCAACGACTTTTTCCATGAGGAGGGCACCGCCACCACCCTTGATCCCATTGAAGCTAGGATCCACTTCATCGGCACCATCGACCGTCACATCAACATAGTCTACTTCATCGATGGACTTAAGAGGAATACCAAGTTCCCGAGCCTGAGCAGTTGTTCCGCTAGAAGTCGTCACTCCAGTGATGTTTAAGCCTTCTTCCTGGATACGACGACCGATTTCTTGGACAAAATAATAGGCTGTTGAGCCCGTTCCTAGACCAACAATCATCCCATCTTTTACGAATTCAGCAGCCTTAATCCCAACTTGTTGCTTCAAATTTGTCATGATTTTCCCTCCACAAGATGCTAACATAGTTACAAGTTTGATTATATCAAAAATTTCATCATCTTCCCAGAAAAAGCCAAAAAAGCCTAGAAAATCTAGACTTGACCTATTTAAAATTAAAGACTTTTCCTGCTAAAAAATCAGCAATATGGGGAAATAGGATATAACACTTACTAGCCACCTGTAGAGCAAAGGGTAGATTGATTTCCCGTTTCTTAGTTCCCATGGCAGCCACTATCTTCCTAGCCACTTTATCAGGCGAAATCATGAAGGCCTTGACACTCTTCTGGTAGCTGCCATCTGGATCAGCCAATTCAAAGAAACCAGTCGCTACCGGACCTGGATTGACCGTAGTCACTCCAATATTGTAGGGCATCAGTTCCAAACGAATGGTATCAGAGAAGCCTAGGGCCGCAAACTTAGTGGCTGAATATACGGACGATTTAGCTGACGCGATTTTACCGGACATGCTGACGATGTTGATGATGTGACCTGACTTGACTTTTTTCATCTCTTTCCCAACCAAGCGACAAAGAGTCATAAGAGCAAAGAGATTAATGTCAAACATATCTCGCACTTGTTGGTCTGAGAAATTCTCAAAATCATCATAAATGGCATAGCCAGCATTGTTGACCAATACATCAATCTTGCCCAGTTCTTGATAGATCTTGGCAATCAGAGTAGCAAGCTCTTTTTCATCAGTCATATCCACTTCAAAAATAGCCTTATTAGAATGATGTACATAGAGAGCTTCCATCTTGGAAGCATTTCTTCCGAGCAAAATCAAGAAATCATCCTTAAGCAAAGGAAGCATGGCTTGAGCGATACCACCTGATGCACCAGTAATTAGGATATTTCTCATACCTCTACCTCTTCTAAATCGTTAACGAGATAGACCATTTCAAAAAGATTCGCTGCATCACGGCGTAGCTGACTGACATCTTTCGCTAGGAAGCGAGGGCTAATATGATTCAAAAGCAAGCGTTTAGCTCCGGCATCTTTGGCCACTTGAGCTGCCTCCATATTGGTAGAATGCCCGTGTTTGCGGGCCATTGCTTCGTCACCTTTTCCATAGGTCGATTCGTGAATGAGAACATCTGCATTAACTGCCAAGCGCACACTAGCGTGGCATTTTCGGGTGTCCCCTAAAATCGTCACTACCTTCCCTGGACGAGGTGGTGACAGGTAATCATCGGCAATGATTTCTGTCCCATCATCCAGGGTTACATTTTCTCCGTTTTTGATTTTTCCAAAGAGAGGTCCAAAAGGCAAACCTGCCGCCTTCAACTTGTCAGCATCCAAGCTGCCTTCCAAATCTTTTTGCATCACCCGGAAACCCACACAGAAAGTGGTATGGTCTAGTTTCTCTGCGTAGACCGTAAACTTGTCATTTTCAAAGATAGTGCCCAAGGATTTTTCATCAAACTCATAAAAATGGATGCGATAGGGCAGACGCGTTCCAGAAACCTTGAGGCTGGTCAAGACAAAAGCCTTAATCCCAACTGGCCCATATATATCAATATCCGTTTGTTCCTCGCTAGACTGAAAAGAACGACTAGAAAGAAAACCAGGCAAGCCAAAAATGTGGTCACCATGCAGATGGGTAATGAAGATTTTAGAAATCTTACGAGGGCGGATGGCCGTCTCTAAAATTTGATTTTGCGTCCCTTCTCCACAATCAAAAAGCCAGATTTCATTGAGTTCATCTAGCAACTTGAGCGCCAATGAAGAAACATTGCGGGACTTGGATGGCTGACCTGCCCCAGTCCCTAAAAATTGAATAAACATAATTCTCCTATCCTATTCTCTTACATAGAAATATAGATTACAGCTTCTCTACCAGACCAACTATAATAGGTTTGATCTGAGTAGTTTGCAGCAGCTTCCAGCACTTCCTCCTGATTTAGACCAGAAATTTTCATCCACTCTTTGGATTGAGCGACTTGCGTCAAGAGATAATCCGACTCTTGCTCTTGCCAGACTTGCTGAGACAAGGCTATTTCCTTCATAAAGATCTTTCCCTTATCCAGAAATACCATATAATGGGGAAAGACTTGGGCAATTTCAAAGAACAAACTGGCTGTCATTTGCTCAGGATACTGTGAAAAGACTTGTGCCAAACCAGTCTCATCCAGATAGGCAAAACCAAAGGACTTGCCAGAGAGATTGAGACGAACGAAAGGTTTTTCTTCCACGAAGGAAGGTTCTTCTTTAAAGAGGTGCAATTCCTTTGAGAGTTGAAAATAATAATCCGTCGCAGCTTGAGGGCCTTGTTTTTGATAGATTTCTGCAAAATACGCATTGATAACGGATGGTGGTGGCGTAATAAAATCAAATTGTTGTTGCGCTGTCATCGGCGATAGGATATTCTCTAAATAAACCTTATCCAAACTTGTAAAACCACCATATTTAAGAGCTAAGTCCAAGAAGTCCATCATAAAAATTCTTCCAACTTCCACTTGTTATTTTCAGCGATATAACCAGATAAAATTTCCATGTCCTCCTCATATTCTCTTTTTTCAACTAGGCAAATGCTAGCCAAATCATGTAGCTTATAGGATTGAGAGATAGGGACTTTGATTTCAAAAGGTTTAAACATGGTTTTGATTTTGGCTAAGACCATCATCTGAATATGGGCACGCGCCTTTTCATCTTTGGCTGAAATCATGACATGAGGAAATTGCGTCGGGTGGAAATCTTCTCCAACCATGTCCAGTTTATTGTAGATAGCCAGACGGGGAATGTCCAGCATCTTGAGGTCTGATAAAATGTCCAAGACAACCTCTTCTTGCTCAGCGTGATTGGGATCCGATGCATCGATAACATGGAGCAAGAGATCCACATTCATCGATTCTTCTAAGGTTGATTTAAAGGCTGAAATGAGCTCAGTAGGTAGGTCTTGAATAAAACCGACTGTATCCGTTAAGGTCACTTGAAACTTATCCGCCAAATGAATCTGCTTGGTCGTGGCATCAAGTGTTGCAAAGAGTTCATCTGCTTCATACTGTTCTTTGTCGGTCATGGCGTTCATGATGGTCGATTTGCCCGCATTGGTATAACCAATCAAGCCAATCTTAAAGACGCCTGATTGGATACGACGTTCGCGGACCGTCGCCCGATTTTTCTCAACGATTTTCAACTGACGCTCGATTTCATGAATTTGATTGCGGACCGCCCGTCGATTCAACTCCAACTGACTTTCACCCGGACCACGAGAACCGATACCACCTGCCTGACGGCTGAGCATGATTCCTTGCCCTACCAAGCGGGGCAACATGTATTTGAGCTGGGCAAGATGAACCTGGAGTTTCCCTTCATGACTGCGAGCTCGCATGGCAAAGATATCCAAAATCAACTGCATACGGTCGATGACCTTAACGCCCAAAATAGATTCCAAGTTGGCATTTTGACGAGCTGTTAAGCGATTGTTAACGATAACCGAATCAATTTCATCGGCTTCTACCATAAGGGCAATTTCATCCAGCTTGCCAGACCCGATAAAGGTCTTGGAATCATATTTTTCCCTTTTCTGTGTGTAGATTCCCTTGACCAAAGCACCGGCGGTTTTTGCAAGGCTAGCTAGCTCCTCCATGGACATATCAAAATTGTCCATATTTTGCAATTCCACACCAACCAAGAGAACTTTTTCTTCTGTTTTTTTTGTTTCAATCATGTAAAAATCCTTCCACTTGTGCGAAAATTTTCTCTTTGAAATCTGACTCAGAAACTGTGTAAAATTCAACATTCATGCGGTTTCGGAACCAGGTCAATTGCCGCTTAGCAAAACGCCGTGAATTTTGTTTGACCTTGTCGACAGCCTCGTCCAAGCTGATTTCTCCAGCGAAGTAGGGGTAAAACTCCTTGTAGCCAATGCCCATACTAGCCTGCGATTGGGGATAGGTTTGGTAAAGCCATTCCACTTCAACCAAGAGACCTGCCTCCATCATCAAATCGACCCGCTTGTTGATGCGGTCATAGAGCTGCTCCCGCTCATCCGTTAAGCCAATGATAAAGACATCGTAATCCTGATCCTGATTGGTTAAGTCTTGTCCAAACTGGTGCAACTCCAAGGCACGAATGGCTCGTCTACGATTGATTTGTGGAATAGCAATTCCATTTTCTTCTACCGCTTGATAGAGTTTTTCTTGAGACCACGTTTCCAATTGGCTACGATAGGCTAAGAGAGCTTCCTGATCTACATTACCACCAAGATGATAACCCTCAAGCAAACTTTGCAGATAGAGTCCTGTCCCTCCCACAATGATAGGAAGATACCCCCGTTCAGTAATGTCTTCTATTTTTTTTCTAGCTTCCTGAACAAAATCAAAGGCTGAATACCCGTCTTGGACAGAACAAACATCAATCAGATGATGAACTGCTTGTTCTTGTTCTTCCTGATTGACTTTTGCGGTTCCAATATTGAGTTCTTGGTAAACTTGTTGGCTGTCACCTGAAATAATTTCCCCTTGAAATCTCTGGACTAGTTCAATACCCAATGCAGATTTTCCCACTGCAGTTGGACCAAGCACTACAATAATTTTTCTTTTCATCTTTTTTCCTTGAAAATTTCTCATTTTTTCGATAGTATTATTATAACATAAGAAAAATGAATTGGACCTTTAGACTAGTTATTGGAGATTTGATTCATTGACCGTATACTTGGCATATGCCCCTATTTGAAAGAAAGGATATTACTATGGCTAAACAATTTGGAAAAGGTTTCTTGGCTGGCGTTGTTTCAACAGTAGCTGCTACTGCAGGTGCACTCTTTGCAGTAAAAAAAGTTATCATTGAACCAGAAGAAAAGAAAGAAGCTTTCATCGAAGAAAATCGCAAGAAAGCTGCACGTCGTCGTGTAACACGCTAATCCCATAAAAACTCCCTGAGGCTAAACTGCTTCAGGGAGTTTTTGTATCGAATTTCATAAGCTCCTTCATCTTCTAGAGCTAATTTTCCTAAAAATCATGGAAAAAGACACGGTTAGTGCAAAGACTATCAACGAAGCATAAAGATAAATAAGGGCGCTATCGTTATAGATGACATAGATAGCAATCAATGCAGTGACCAGATGAACGATTAGATAAGAAATTAGACTGCTTCTCGATTTGAGACTACTTCCTTGGAAAATAGGATAGAATACCAGGGCAAACAAGGCAAAGAGAATGGATTTTGTAGTAGTATCTAAAAAAACATCCACTTGAATAAGAGCAAGTGGCAGAATGAAATGAATCGCAATTGGACTAGCAATGACCCATTTCTCAAACCTAGAAAATTGCATAGTATTTCTCCCTTCTTTAGAAAAATGTGCAAGCAGGACTTCTTTTACCTATATTTTACTACTTTTTCTCCTTTATACAAAAAGAAAAACCAAGATTTTTTTCTTGGTCCTAAATAATAATATCTTCTTTTTCAATAGCAAAAATTGTTAGAATCATAAGTAGAGTGACAGCGATCAAAGAAAAGATGAAGAGCTCCCAACTGCCAGTAAGGGAGAAACTATAGCCCAGTAAAACTGGACCTACTGAGGCAAGAAGATAACCACCGGACTGCACCATTCCAGAAAGGCGAGCTGTAGCTTGACCATCGCTGGTTTTGAGGGTAAAACTAAGCATCATATAAGGGAAGAGGGCGCTGATTGGTAAGCCAAGCATGGCACTGATAAGCACCCAAGTTACAAAAGAAGAGGGTTGAAAAAGCATCCAGATAAAGCCAGTAATAAGAAGCAAGGAGAGGGCAGACATAAAGGAAGCTCTCTGTTTATTATTCAGACGAGATATAATAGTCGGTATAAACAGAGAAATGGGAATACTAAGCATACTAAAGGTTCCGGCTATCAGCCCCCCTTCTGCTTTTGAGAGTCCAGCAGTCTGAGCAATCGTTGGTAACCAAGTCATAACCGTATAAAAAAGAGTGGATTGCAAACCACTAAAAAGTAGAAAGGCAAGGGCTGCTTTATTTTTCCAAAGTGACGTTTGCTGATTCTCTTTTACCTTTTCTTGGATAGGATGATGATAAGACCAATTTGGCAACCACACAAGGGCTGTCACTGTCACCAATATACTCAAGAAAATGATGAGACTCTGCCAAGAAGTTGCTACCACAATAGGAACAGCAATCATGGAACCGACTGTACTTGCAATCCCCATCATAGTGATATAGATAGTCGTATAAGTTCCAACTTTCAAGGGAAAATGAACAGAAACTAGACTGGGTAGGAGGACATTGATAGCTGCAATAGCCACTCCTATCAATAAGGTCCCTAGATATAGTCCGGCCAGATTGGTAATCCGTATAAAAGAACCAAGGGCCATGATAATCAAAGCTAAGCCAAGGAACCTTTCTAATCCAAATCGAGCTGCCCATCGCGGAGCTAGATTAGAAAAAATGGCAAACATAATGAGTGGTAAAGATGTTAGAATACCTAAGTCACTAACCGGAACATCCAAACCTGCTGCAACATCCGTCAAAACAGCCGGAATAGCCGTAAAAGGGACCCGCATAACGGCTCCCATCATCATAATTCCAATCAATAAAATGAGTGATTTTTTCTTATTTTTCTTGTTTTGCATAGGAATAGTATAGCACAAAGTTTGAGAATCAGATAGAGATTTTACGAATTAGTTAGGCTATCTTTTCATTTCCTCTTATTTCTTAATTAATATCCTAAAGTTATCGTCTGGTAGTTACTTTTCATTTCTCCTATATTATCTCCTCTTCCCTTATTCCCTTTTCCTCCAAAATCTCCTGGATGCGGTCAAATTTAAGGCGAAAGTGTTCCAGTTTGTGACCATCCGAGCCAATGGAATACTTGTGGCAACCCAATTCTTTGACCAAATCAATGGCATAGAGGTAGAGATGTTCATGATGATAGAGGTACATGGACTTGCTATTGAGTTCAAAGGCTAAATCATGGTCAATCATTTTTTGGAAAATACGACGTAATTGGTCTTCGTAGGTCTTCAGTTCCTCAACCGACACCTCAAAAAGTCTGAAACCATAATCAAAATGAGCTAAAACATCTGCATCTACACGGCCAATCGCATATTCCAACTTGTCCAAGTATTCCTGCATAATAGCCTGCTTATCCATATCCGCTACTTCTTCATCTAAATAATCATTGATGCCGTTGTGGTGCACAGACAAGAGTTTGAGGTCATAATCTTTATCTGCCAAGTAGCTGATGATATCTGCTTCTCGCGGTTGGTAATAGCCTATTTCAATACCTTTTTTGACGCGGTTGCCATATTTTTCATTTAACTTGGCTATTTCAGCAGAATAAGCTTCATAATCTGGCACATCATCCTGTTGACTGTAGGGATTAGACACGTCGTAATGTTCTGTTGTTACAATTTCCCCATCAAAAGAATCTAAGTATTCTTGAAAATCTGCATCTGAATCATAAGAAAAATGAGTGTGTAAATGATTGTCACGCATGGTTTTACCAGTCTCTTTCTATATTTTCTATTATTCTATCAAAACCACTCATAAAAGGAAAGTGCTTGCACATCATCCTCAGAAGCAAATCATATAGTTTTAAACTATACCTCTTGCTTAAAAATAACTATTTTCCAAATGTAAAAGATTGGGCTACAATGGGTATATCAAGAAAAGCGAGGTATGACACATGACAAAATCTAAATTCCAATTAGTAGGCTCCCTTCTTCGTCCAGCGGATCTTCGCAAATACAAAGAAGAAATTGAAGGCCGAGATGATATTCACTATCCTTTTTACGATGCTCTTCCAGGTTACCAGGAAACTGAGACTGCGGATATCAAGCAAATTGTAGCGGATCAGAAAGAAAATGGCATTGACATCTTGACGGATGGTGAATTTGGTCGTTCTATGTGGCACCTTGACTTCGTTTGGGGCCTGAAAGGTATCGAGCGCTATATCGCAGAACACGGCTATATTTTCCAAGATCATGAAGGTGCAGGTGCTTTTGAAACTCGTAAAGATATTGGCATTCGTATTACTGAGCCTCTTTCAGGAAAAAACCATCACTTCTTGGAAATTTTCAAGTTGGTTCAGGCTGAGGCTGGTAATGAAGATACGAAACAAACGATTTGGGGACCTGCCCATGCCTATACTGAATTGGCAATCTTTGATGGCCTAGCTGGACCAGATCAAGTATACAAGACAAATGAAGAACTTAAAGCAGGCCTTATTAATGCTTACAAAGAATTTCTCTTAGAGTACAAGGAAGCTGGAGGTAAAATCATTCAGTTTGACGACTGCCTTTGGGAACTTTTTGACGAGAGCAATCCACTGACCCCATTTAGCAATTTAAGCAGTACAGATTTGTCTGGCTTAGCAGATGAATTTATCGCCATTAATAACCAAGTTACGGATTATGCTCATGAAATTGGCTTAACTGTATGGACTCACAACTGTCGTGGGAATTACGAAAGTCGCTCAGCGACAGGCGGAACTTATGAAGCTATCGCCACTAAATTCTTGGCGGACCAACACTATGATCGTTTCTTCTTGGAGTGGGATAGCGATATAGCAGGCGATATCAAAGCACTAGAAGCTCTTAAGGACAAAAATGCTGAAGTTGTTTTGGGGCTACTCTCATCAAAAACAACAGACTTAGATGATGAGAATCGCGCCCTTGAACTCCTCGAGCAAGCCAGTAAAATCTTACCTAAAGACCGTCTCTTTCTCTCGCACCAGTGTGGTTTTGCATCTTGTGACTCAGGAAATGAATTGGCAACATCACAACAATGGGCAAAAATCAAGCAAGGTCGAGAGATTGCAGAAACCTTCTTTAAAAAATAATACAGAAAGAGAAGTTGAAATTAATCGACTCCTCTTTTTAAATATGTACTTTAATCTACTAAAACTTTTCTTTCAATATTTTAGGAAATCTGCTATAATAAAGAAAAAATGAAAGCGGGTACAAGATATGTATGAATTGTGTTTAGAATATGGGACTTTTCCAGTAAGCCTGACTTCAGATGATGCGACAGATTTACAGGCTATTCCGGAATTTCTGATCGGAGAAACCGAATTAATCAATAAACTACATAAAATGAATAAGCTCTTCCACAGCCTATTTATTGAAATTGAAGGAAACTTAGATTATATCGGCCGCGAAAGCCCTGAAAAGATTGAGTCCTTACGTAGTCTCTTTGATGAAGTAGCTTTAACTTTTAAAGATAAATATGACCATGTACGAATTGAATCTTTTTATTTAGAATAGTGTAAAAAATGCTTGCAAACTGGCAAGTATTTTCAGATGATTTTACGATTTGCTTCTCTCTGCTATACACCAAAAAGCCAATAGCTCTCCTAAAGAATGACTTTGTAGCCTGACATGGTTGATATCAACCATGGTAGAAACTTATTTATGCTGGTAATGGACGTTAGCTAGCTCATACATTTTATCCAAGCAGCTGTATTTTCCCTATAATCGAGTAGAGACTAATTCCTAGCCCCTCTCACACCACCGTGCGTGCCGTTCGGCACACGGCGGTTCAACTAACTTTTAACGCATGTCGTTCAAGATAATAATCTAGGCATGAAACTAGTCCACGTTTAGCGAGGACTGGTTTTGATATAGCTCGTTTTAGAATTGACTTTTGTGCCACTAATTGATAGTGGTCACCCCAGCCAGATACCTTATCAGCTATCCATTTGGGAGTCCCTAGTTTAAGTAGTCCCCAAAGTCGCCTTGACTTCTTCTTCCATTGTTTCCAAATAATAACTCTAATTCGTGTCCTCAATCGTTTATCAATTTCTCCCATGACTGACTTCATGTTAGTCAATGCGAAGTAGTTTATCCATCCGCGAATAAGCCAGTTGAGTTTCTCAATACGGCTACCCAAGTCAGTGCTCCATTTGCGTGTTGTGAGCTTCCTAAGTTTCCTCTTGAAACTCTGGATACTCTCTTGATGTGGACGACTTTTCCACCCTTCAGCTGATTTCCAGAATCCGAATCCAAGGTACTTCAGTTGACTCGGTCTGGTAATCTTAGTCTTGGTCATATTGACTTTCAATCCCAGTCGCTTCTTAATGAATCGGCTAACTTAATACATGATACGTTTGGCAGATGCTTCGCTCCCAACTGTGATGACACAGTCATCTGCGTACCGGACGAAACGAAGCCCTCGATTTTCCAATTCCTTGTCCAGCTCATTGAGCGTGATATTGGACAGGAGGGGAGATAGATTCCCACCTTGTGGTGTTCCCACCAGCGTTTTATGGCGCTGTCCATTGATAACTACACCCGAATGAAGATACCTACGAATCAGAGACTCTGTATCTCCATCTTGGATAATGTTATGGACAAGAGACATCAATCTATCTTGGGGAACTGTGTCGAAGAATTTCTCAAGGTCAATGTCCACAATCCACTCATAGCCATCATTAAGGTATTCTAGTAACTTGATGATGGCTTTTTCGCATGACCGTTTCGGTCTAAACCCATAGCTCGTTTCGGAGAAATGAGGTTCACACAGAGGGCTGATAACTTGGACGATGGCCTGTTGAATCATTCTGTCCATTACTGTTGGGATGCCAAGCTGGCGGACTCCTCCATTGGGCTTTGGGATTTCAACGCGTAGGACTGGTTGAGGTTTGTATTTTCTCTGTTTTATCAACTCTTTGGTTGGTCGCCAATATTGGCGGAGATATTCATCCATTTGGTCAATGGTAATGCCATCAATTCCAGCTGAACCCTTGTTGACTTTCACTTGATTGTAGGCTTCCACCATGTTGGAGCGAGATAGAATAGTATCTAGTAACTGTGACATGTGCGTATTCCTTTCTTGTTTCGGTGTCTGAGGGACATCTTATATTGGTGAACCTTCCTCTAGTCAATACATGACCGCATCCAGTTCTATCAGACCGCTAGTTTTACAGACACAAGTGAAGTAGGATTACTTCGGTTAATTGTTAAGCCCTTCGCTCCACTTCCATTACAGAAGCTTCGTGACTACTATGGCTTCGGCTGACTTCTCATGATTCGTTGTTACTACGTCTAGGACGCTCATGAGACCTCACGGGATAAGTCGTACATCTTTCCTCGTTTACTCTCGTGATTTACGCATATAGGTTACGACTACCTATTTGGACTTTAGAGTTTTCAGCCCCCTCATCCGCTATATACGCCTTAATATCACGTTTCTGTTCGTAGAGCCACGATTTCGCTATCCCTTCCTCTCCCCGCTACCTCGCGATAGTCAGGCTTGGGAGTCGCTATTGGGTTCACCGGTAGCGGGTGCCCACGGAGGACTTGCACCTCAGATGTACGACATGCCCGTCGTACTAAAAATCCACCCAGTTAAACTCGGTGGATTTTCGTATTATCTAACTTCAGCAGACACTTGCTCTACCAAAGCTTTGGTGATTTTTTCCATGAATTTGGCTACTTCTTCATCCGTCAGACTGGCTTCTGGATTTTGGAAAGTTAGGCTGTAGGCCATGGATTTCTTGCCAGATTCGATATTGGCACCGGCATAGACATCAAAAAGTTTGATGGCGGTCAGGCGTTTAACCTTAGCCGACTCGATGGCAGTCACTACTTGATTATGAGTGGTGTCGGCTGGTAAAAGGAGAGCCATATCACGAGAAACAGCTGGGAACTTGTTGATTTCTCGGAAGGTTTGATCTGCTTTGAGGCCAGATGCCAGAGCTTGGAGATTAATTTCTGCCACATAGGTTTCTGGAATGCCATAATTCTTAGCCGTTTGTGGATGCACTTGTCCAACAAAACCAATCTTTTCTCCCTTAAGAAGGATAGTTGCTGTACGCCCCGGGTGCAGACTACTTAAGTCTTTTTCAGCCACGAATTCCAAGGTCACATCCAATTTTTCAGCTAAGGCTTCTACGATTCCTTTGGCATAGAAGAAATCAACTGGAACAGGTTGTGTTTGGAAATCTTTTTCTTGGACCAAGCCAGAAAGGGCAAAGGCAAACGTTTCTACTTCCTGTGGTAAGTCAACTTTGGCATCACCAGTTTGATGGAAAATCGTTCCAATTTCATAAATCGCTAGGTTGCTGTTTTTGCGGTTGACATTGTAAGCAACTGTGTCTAACATGCCAGAGACGATATTCTGGCGGAGAGCTGAACGATCAACCGTCATTGGCCACATGAGTTCGGTGATGTTTGTTGGTTGGGCAGTAAATTCAACCGCTTTTTCAGGCGTTGTCAAGGCATAAGAGATAATTTCTGACAAACCAGTTCCTTCAGCGATGGTACGCACCTTGCGACGGAGTTTTTGACTAGCCGTCAATTCACCGGCTGTTGCACCTGCTTCAGGAAGTGTCGTTGGCAATTTATCATAGCCATAAATACGGGCAATTTCTTCCACCAAATCAGCTTGGATGGAAATATCCCAACGACGACGGGGTACAGATACCGTGAAGTTTTCCGCATTGCCAGTGACAGCAAAACCAAGTTTGGCAAAGACTTCTTCCACATCTGAATAAGTCAATTCTGTACCTAAACGAACATTGACATAATCGATAGATGTTGATACCTCCACGGCTTCTGTTGGCAGATTTCCAGCCTCAACTTGTCCAGCCAAAACTGTGCCATTGCCCAATTCTTGCAACATAGCTGCCGCAAAATCAAGGGCTTCGAAAACGCTATCGTAGTTGATCCCTTTTTCAAAACGAGAGGAAGACTCTGAACGTAGGTTGAGGCGACCAGAGGTTTTGCGGATTGATTTCCCATCAAAAACGGCTGCTTCGAGGACCACATTTTTAGAAGATGCATCGATTTCTGTCGATTGACCGCCCATAACACCACCAAGGGCAACTGGTTTGTCCGCGACTGTGATAACGATATCATCTGCCGTCAATTCACGTTCTTCTGCATCCAAAGTAATCAATTTTTCGCCAGCACGCGCATCACGAGCTACGATTTTCTTATCTTCAAACTTATCCAAGTCAAAGGCATGCATAGGTTGCCCAAAGAGCAAGAGAACATAGTTGGTTACGTCTACGATGTTGTTGATGGGACGGATGCCGGCATTCATGAGCAGGTTTTGCAACCATTGTGGACTTGGAGCCACAGTCACATTTTCCACCACACGCGCCTTGTAAGTCAGGACTTTATCCGACTCAATAGCCACTTGGATGACATCTGATGCAAGTTTATCTGCTTCATCCAAAGATTTCACAGGAAAATGCACTTCTTTGCCATAAATAGCCGCCACTTCATGGGCAACACCACGCATAGACAAAGCATCCGCACGGTTTGGCGTGATAGAGAGTTCGATAATTTCATCATCCAAGCCCAAAACTGGGAAGATAGACGCTCCTGGCACTGTATCTTCAGGCAGGATTTGGATACCATCCGCAAATTCTTTTGGAATGATGCTATCTGGAAGACCAAGTTCCTGTAAGGAACAAATCATACCCAATGATTCCATGCCGCGGATTTTGCCTTTTTTGATTTTATAGTTATCCGCGATACGGGCACCTGGAATAGCTACGATGACCTTGATGCCAGCTCGGACATTAGGAGCTCCACAGACGATTTGGCGTGGTTCATCATCACCCGTGTCAACCTGGCAGAGATGAAGGTGGGTATCCGGCACATCCTCACACGAAAGAACATGACCAACTACAAGATTGGACAGGCCTTCAGCGGGTGTTTCCACACCCTCTACTTCGATACCTGTCGTTGACATTTTTTCAGCAAGCTCAGCGGTTGTCACATCAATATCCACCAGCTCCTTTAACCATTTATAGGATACAAGCATTTTTTCTCTTTCTTTTTAACGTAAGTGTTTTTTCATTAAGTAATTGATATGTTTTTTATCAGCAATAGTCAATAAACCTTGACCAAATAGTACAAAACCATTTTTAGAATAGAATTCTTGTTTATTTACATCTGTCTCCAGAACTTCAACCCATACCCAATCGTAATCGGAGGCCGTCACCATATCGATGGCATATTGAAATAGAAAATCTTCTAAACCCTGTCCTTGAAAGTCTTTCAAGATAGAAAATCGCTGAATTTCAATTGTATTGCCTGCCATCTTCTTCGTCTGTGCAGAACCCCAGTTTATTTTTAAATACCCAATTGCCTGTCCATTCAACATCAAAAAATCAATTTCTGTTTCATGATTTGTTAGCTCTAAGTCTAATTTGGCCAAGTCAAATTCTTCTTTGAAGTAGTCACTCAACTCTTCTTCTGTATAGTTGTATTGAAATTTTTCTAGTGATGTTTGCAACATCAATTGCCTCAAGATTGGCAATTCAGTCTTAGATACTTCTTTTATACCAATTGTTTTAGCCATTTTCTATCCTCAAAATTGTTCTCAATTATTTAAATTGTTCTGTAAAGCGGACATCCCCTTGGTAGAAGCCACGAATGTCGTTGATCCCATAGCGCAACATGGCAATCCGCTCTTGTCCGAGACCGAAGGCGAAGCCTGAGTATTTTTCCGAATCAACGCCAGACATTTCTAGGACACTAGGATGCACCATACCGGCACCCAAAATCTCAATCCAACCCGTCTTTTTACAGACATTACAGCCATCTCCACCACACTTGAAGCAGGAAACATCCACCTCAACAGATGGTTCCGTGAATGGGAAGTAAGATGGACGCAGGCGAATCTTACGCTCAGCACCAAACATTTTTTGGCTAATCATCTGCAAGGTTCCTTTAAGGTCACCCATAGAGATATTTTCGCCCACAACCAAGCCCTCGATTTGATGGAACTGATGGGAATGAGTGGCATCATCTGTATCCCGACGGAAAACGCGTCCTGGTGAAATCATCTTCAATGGACCTTTGGAAAAATCATGCTGGTCCAAGGTACGCGCCTGAACGGGAGAGGTGTGGGTACGAAGCAAGATTTCTTCCGTGATGTAGAAAGTATCCTGCATATCACGAGCTGGATGGTCTTTTGGAAGATTCATGCGCTCAAAGTTGTAGTAATCCTTCTCCACTTCAAAGCCATCCACAATCTGGAAGCCCATCCCCAAGAAAATGTCTTCGATTTCTTCAGATGTTTGGGTTAAGACGTGACGGTTTCCTAGAGAAACTTGACGACCCGGAAGAGTTACATCAATGCTTTCAGATTCCAATTTGGCACGAATCACTGCTGCTTCAACAATTTCAGCTTGCTCTTCAAAGGCCTTGGTCAAGATGTCGCGAACTTCGTTAACAAGTTTCCCAGCCAGAGGGCGTTCTTCGTTAGATAAGTCTTTCAGACCTTTGAGTAACTCTGTCAACGAACCTTTCTTACCCAAAACAGCAACCCGTAAATCTTGCAATTCTTTTTGGTGATTGCCATCCATTTCTTTTAATTTAAGTAGAGTTGATTGCTTCAACTCCTCCAATTGCACTTGTAAATTCATAATTAAGATACAAAGGGGCCTTTCTCTTGTGAAAATTTTTGTAGAGTAAAAGGGTCCAGTGGACTCTTTTAGCTTTGAGCCTAAAACTCAAAAGCGAAAATGGAAAACTAACAAAGACGCTTGTGTCTAGCCAGTTTTCTCTTTTTTCATAGAAAAATTAGCCCCGTGTTCAGCTAGAACTACTAACCAAACATTCCTTTCATTTAAAATCATTGTTTGTATTTGAATAGCTAGTCCTTACCATCAGTCACTTCAAACTGGATTCAGACAAGAAGCTGAGGCGCTAATCCCCTTCTCGTTCATCAGATTTTTCAGTTCAAGGAAAGGGACTGAAGGCATACCTAGTGGTAGGCAAGGAACCTTAACGAAGAAATGGAAACTCTGAAGGACGAGAAAAAGAAAAACGTGCCAATACTCCATATATATATCGGAGCGTTGACACGCGGTACCATCCGTTTCATCTGGATATCCAGACCTTACTTTATTGTCCTTTAGTTGAGTGAATTGGCTAGGTTTTCCTTTAGCAAGCTCTCAGTCGTGACTTGCCTCCCTGGTAAAGTTCCCTCTAGTTACTGGTCTCATGGACTGCTATTCAATTATATTTATTCTATCAGATTTTATCAGGTCTGACAAGTCATAGTATGCTCGATATTTCTTCTAGTCATTAGCAGTGATTTCACCAGTTCGGTAGTTGATGGACAGGCCTGATTGGACATTGGGAACAAAGACATTAAATTCCAAAGAACCATCTGCTGATTTAGCTTCTAGATGGCTACCTACGGCCATAATATCAGCTTCATTAGCATAAATAAGGGTGACACGATAGCGCACACGCTTGTTGTTGTCTAGTGCTCGTCTGACCATTTATCATCTGCTTGATTAGACCAAGCTGTTTGTACTGCAATGTTTTCTGGATTGCTAGATGAAGCATCAAATCCAGATAAGCCCCCCGTGATTGCATAACCCAAGAGGTGGCCGCGATCCACCGCGTGATCATATTCTCCAGGTAATCCCTGAACTTGATGCCACCCCGCAGGTCGCCAATCAGTCCGTCCTTGACCAGTTTGTTCTCGATCCTTATATTGGCGAGTCGACTTAGCCAAAAGAGCGTTGGCAACGGTTGGGATAAGCTGTCCGTTCACTTTCTTGGTTTGATTGTTAGCATAGGGTAGGCTTGCCACATCTGCCTTGAGATTTGTTTTATTGCCATTAATGGTAAAGGCACCAGCTTGATTCCACTCAATTTCTTGACCTAGTTGCGACTTAACTTCATCCGTTAATACACTGGAAGATAATTCTTGACTTGGTGTATCCTGACTAGCTTTTGAATCATTAGTGTAATAAGTTGCTTGATCAGCTTGGGATAAATTTTCCGATAATTGTGGGAAATAATAGCCTCCTACAAGAACCAAACCTGCTAACAAAATACTTAATAAGTTAGTCGTCTGTTTTTTTATTTTTTTCTTAAACATATCACTCCAAAAAAAGTAGGTCTAGCCTACTTTCCAGTAAATTTACTAATTATTTCCTGCCACTTGTCGACAGATAAGACAGACATGGCATTTCCTCCATCACCAACAACACTATAGCCAACCATTAAGCCGATAGCAAAGATAACACAGGCTAAGATTAGAATTAGAAGCACAAAGAGGAGTTGTCTTCCCACATAAAGCATACTTTCTCTAGTCATCTGATTCCTCACTATTCACACGCTCAATATCTGCACCTAAGGCAGCTAGTTTTTCATGGAAACGGTAGTAACCACGATCCAAATGAGTTAATTTACCAACAGTTGTTTCGCCTTCTGCAACTAAGCCTGTCAATATCAGAGCAGCACTAGCACGTAAGTCTGTTGACATCACTTCTGCTCCTTGCAGAGGTTGTCCCCCAGAGATGATGGCTGTATCCCGTAAAATTTCAGAGTGCAGGTCCATACGACGCATCTCTTCTAGATGCTGAAAACGATTCTCAAAGACCGTTTCGATCATAGTTGATTCCCCTTTGGCAACTGCCATAAGGGCCGTAAATTGTGCTTGCATATCTGTTGGAAAGCCTGGATGAGGCATGGTTTTAACCATGACCGGCTTTAAATTTTCAACTTGTGATTGAACACGAATACCCGCTTCTTCCTCAGTGACAGTAACACCCATTTCCATCATTTTAGAAATAAGAGGACGATTATGTTCCCAGATAGCATCCTTAACCAGAAGGTCACCACCTGTCATAGCTGCTGCGACCATAAAGGTTCCAGCTTCGATACGGTCTTGGACTACTTGATGTTCTGCCCCGTAAAGTTTTTCAACACCTTTAATGGTCAAGGTGTCTGTACCAGCTCCCTTAACATTGGCTCCCATCTTGTTCAAAAAGATAGCCAAGTCAACAATTTCTGGCTCGCGCGCCGCATTTTCAATAACCGTTGTTCCACTAGCTAAAGTAGCTGCCATCATCAAGTTTTGAGTCGCTCCTACACTTGGAAAATCCATGTAGAAATGAGCCCCTTTCAACCGTTCAGCGCGAGCTTCAATATAACCAGCCTTCTGACTAATTTTTGCACCCATAGCTTCAAGACCTTTAAGATGCAAATCAATTGGTCGACTACCAATCGTGCAACCGCCTGGCATAGATACGCGTGCATAGCCATTCCGAGCCAAAATCGGACCCAGAACAACAATAGAGGCCCGCATCTTATTAACATAACGATAAGGAGCTTTACTGCCGATGATGCCACTAGCATCTACCGTAATTTTTTTGCCTTGTTTATCAAAGACCACATCAATGTCTAGGCCACGAACAACATTGTTCATGGTGAAAACATCTGATAAGATAGGTACATTTCCTAAAATCGTTTGGCCTTCACTAGCTAAAATCGTTGCCGCTAAGAGGGGCAAGACTGCATTTTTGGCCCCTTCAATGGTCACTTGGCCTTTCAAGCGATTTCGACCACCTCTAACAATAATTGTGTCCATCATATATCCTTTATTTATAGTCCAGTTATCACTTAGTGAACAGAGCTACAACTGGTTTGAAATTGATTTTATTTATTGGTTACTAATTCAGAAAATGTACGTCCTATAGTCATCAAGTCCAGGAAAAAAGTAGAAAGGAGATAGCCCAAAGATATGGCTAAAAACAGGACGAGTAATCGATTTTTTCGCTGATTTTCAGCATTTCCTTTCAGAAATTTACTCCAATCAACCGTGCTGGTCAAGAGCTGGTGGCTCATGTAGATAAAAAGAAGATGACTGATAAATTTTAAGAATAATAACATGGACCCATTATATCAAAAATTGCTTAGCATGGCTATTTCTAAACACCTAGTCACTAGATAAGGACCCTCCGAAAGAAGTTTGATATATTATTTCTGTTGCTTTTCCCTTACCATCAGAATACAATAAAATGAGTTAGAAGATAAAAGGAGAACATTATGCAGATTTTTGCCCTTATTTTGCTAGGCTTGTATGTTACTATCGTTGTTTATGTTGCGTTTTTAGGGTATATTACCCACCATATCAGTGGCCGTAACTTGGCTTGGATCTTACTTTGGACTAGTTTTATTATCATCTTTGGTATCATTTTTGTAACAAAGGGTAATCTCTATGCACTCGCCGGTGTCGCAGCTGGGCTCTTTGGTTATTCATCCGTTGCCCTCCGAAATGCCCAGTATATGAGACAAGTTCCACAACTCAAGCACCATCTCATCCGTATGGGCATCCACCTCTTCTTTCTATTCTTGCTTTACCTAACCCGTTAACCCCTTAAATTCTCCTAAACCTTTAGGAGTTTTTTTGCAAAAAAACAGCCAAGATTTGACCGCTTTGCTTAGAATTTTCCACCGCCACCGCCATGGCTACCACCTGAAAAGGAACCATGACTACTAGAGCCACCGCCACCTCGAAAACCACTCGAATTGTTATTCTTTGGAATGGGCACACTAGTAACATTACGATAGAGAAAGAGATCCTGTGAATTGGTCAGCTTAAAGCTGTCTTTTTTCATATAATTTCCTGCTCCAGACTCATTTTGAACTGATTGTAACTGTCCTTTCAGTAGAGCTGTTATAGCCCATGCTACAAAAAGACCCAATAAAGCCGAAGCCGGCAACCAGAGTAAGCTAAGAGGTTCCTTTGGCATATTCCCTCGATCATAAGGCTTATCTGTCTTAGCTTGACTGACAAACTGATCTACCAAATCAGCGTAGGTATTGAAAGCTAGAGCATAATCACCAGCACTTAAGTACTTAACAAACTGATTTGATATGTATTCAACACCGCCGTCTGTAATAGCATAGATACCATATCCTGTAGTGGAGATGTACCAATCACGCTCCGTCATGCTGACCAATAAGAGAACACCATCATGTGCCTTGCCTTGACCATAACTATTAAAATCAAAATAGTTATCCGCATACTCTTGAGCTGTCTGGCCATTGAGACTATCTTCTGTCAGAATGACCAGGTCTAAACCCTGCCGTTTGCTGATTTCCGTCAGCTTGGCTAAGAGTTCTTCCTTTTCATCATCATAGAGCAGTCCGCCATTATCTACCAAAAGAGCCGGTTTTTCAAATCTAGATTTGACGGTCGCTAGATAGGATTGGATGGAATCCGATGCTTGATTCTCTTTTATAAAAGATTTATATAAAAATTCTCGATCTTGAAGGTTCAAAAGACTTTCTGCCTGTCCACCATAATGAACATACCATTTGCTTCTATCCTCATTGACTAGCAGTAGCACACCATCTTTATTTCCAGCAAGAGATTGGTAGAGATCACTAGCGTAACCTTGTAAATCCTCTATATTTGAATCAAGGCTAATGTAATAGACTTGGAAATCATGTTTTTCTGCAATGGTAGCAGCTTCTTCTTCCAAGTTTGCTTCCGTCAAACTATCCATATATTGAGAATTCTCTCGAATATAACCCGAATCATCCGCCAAAACAGGTATGCATAAGAAAAGACTCACTAGAAAGCTTAGGAATAATAAAATACTTTTTTTCATCAGGCGCCTCCTACATTAAATAAAAGAGCCAAACTAGCCCGTAGATTACGAGTGTTACCAGAAGAAAAGTAAGCAAAAAATAGTTCCAATATTTTCTCTGATCCATAGGAAGATTCCCAACAAACTTCCCTGTTTGCCCATTCATGGCAAAAACATACTGATTTCCTTTCCAAGTGGTATTGAGTAACCAGATCGGATAGAGAACATAAAGTGGATGAGCATTTTTAAAACGAATACTGGTATCGTCTTGGATAATACTTCCGTAACCTCGGACTGTTGCCGCAAGAGCATGTTGTGTTGACTGTCGCATTCGCTGATTGGCAAAATCCAAACTATTCTCTGCATTTTGATCATATCGATCTGCGAGATACCCTGCTAAATAAGCTGTCTGGAAATCCACGGCATCCTTGAAGTCAAAGGGCTCTAAAGACTGCATCAGTTGATCATCTAACTTACTAGAGGCATCCACAGGTACACGTTCATAGGACATGCTTGCTGAACGTAAGAGCGCAAAATGACTTGTTTCGGTATAGTTGTAGTTGCCGTCGCTCCAGTGCCGAACCATGGTACCTTTGTATTTGCCATCTGCTTCGGTATCCGCATCAAAGAGCCAGAAGGGTACATAGAGTCCCTTTATTTCATCAATATGATTTTCATCTTTAAAGACACTTGGAAGTAATTTTTTGCCCTTAAGATGATTTAGGAAAGCAGCCTTGGCATCATTCTTATCCAATTGAAAAGGAATGACATATTGGGGCTTTAAATCTCCAGACAACCTCTCCTTGAGAACAACAGGATTATCACAGTACGGACAGGAAGTTGCAGCAGTCGTCTGTTCTGTCACTAATTCTCCGCCACAGGATTGGCAGACGTAAACCCTCATCTCTTCTGCCTCGTGGTCTTGCCACTGCTGCCCACTTGTTTTTTCCCAACTTAAATCCTCAGAAGCTGGTAGGTCTTTTAATTCTTCATCTAATTTCTTAAGACTGTCCATCTCCAACTCAGAATCACAATAAGGACACTTCATTTTTTGAATGCTGGAGTCGAAGACGATTGCTCCGGAACAGTTGGGACATTTGTATTCGATTACTTCTGCCATGGCTTCACCTCCTTATACTTGGCATGTACGCGCCAAATTAGAAAGCTGTTCCACACTCTGGGCAGAATTTTGGAGGATTGCTTGGATCTGTGACTTGCCAACCGCAGTTGCTGCAGAATTTAGCAGCTGATACAGCAGGTTTTTCCTTGCCACAATTACTACAGAAATTTCCAGTATTGCTCGTCTGACAATCTGGACAAGTCCAACTTCTTGCGCCTGCTTGTGAACTCTCCTGATGGCTTCTTGCTTCTTGAACTTGCTGTTTTTGACCCATTTCATAAAGAGCCTTGGTATCCACACCACCTGCCTGCTGGGCCATTCCCATACCCATGTAACCCATGAAAGCACCGTTTGGATTTTCAGCAGCAGAACGCATAGCATCTGCCGTTGCCGCCGTCATCGCTGCACCCGCCATATTGGCATCCCGGTAGATAGCTGCACCCTGAGCTTGACGCAACATTTCTTCATATTCTTCTGTCAAAGTGATTGGATTCATTGCGACAGAGACAACTGAAATTCCACGTTTTTCAGCCCATTTTTGGGTTAAAACTTGGTTCATTGCCATAGATAACTCTTCAGCATGTGCTGGTAGGGCACTTGGTCGAACTTGTAATTCAGAAATTTTTGCTAAAGCTGGTTGTAGAGCACTAATAAATTCTGTTTTGAGCTGGTTATCAATTTCTTCTCGACGATACTCACGGTCCACATTCCCCGTTACATTTGTATAGAAAAGAAGAGGGTCAGTAATCCGGTAAGAATAGAGACCTGAGCAGCGCAAGCTAACATCCAAATCCAATTTGATATTATGATCCACTACACGGAACATAATGGGACTAGGTGTCCCAAATTTATTGTCCATGAGTTCTTTTGTATTAAAATAGTATACTCGCTGGTCAGCTGCCGCTTGTCCGCCGTAAGTAAATCGTTTACCAATTTCCTTAAAGGTAGCCATGATGGACTCACCCAAATTACCAGAAAAAACGGTTGGCGCGATAGAATTGTCATAAATAAATTGACCTGGTTCGGCACAGACTTCAACTACCTTGCCTTGTTCCACAATCATCATACATTGCCCATCAGCCACAATGATTCCTGAACCACTTGTGATCACATTGTCACTACCCTTAGTGTTTGACGAACGGGCAGAGGTATTTTTCACACCTTTAGCTACCAAAACATCATTCGATAAGGCGTTACAAGAGAAAAATTCTTTCCACTGATCAGCCAGCACACCGCCTATGGCTCCCACGCCTGCTTTAATTAGTCCCATATTAAACTCCTTTTTCTGATTAGATGAGAGTTGTGGCAAACTATTTCAGATTTACTTAGTCCGCCACAAAAGCGTTTTCATATAATATCATTATACTCTTTTTTTACACAAATCGGACAAAAATATTTGAAAATAGATGCAATTTCCTAAAAAAAGAAGCCATCGGCTTCCTTTATGTATAGTAATAAATTATAGATTGATTCCATAGACATCTTCTGGTTCAATATCCTCACCTAGAATCAAGATATTAAATTTGACAGCGCTCGGATCTGCTTCATATGCTTTGATCCAGGCTTCATCCATTTCTAAGTAGATATGGTAACTTCCATAATCTGATGAAACTTGCCCCATGAGATAATAGTCCTTGTAGCGTCGATTTTCCTCATCGTTAGAACTAAGAGTCTTCATGCTAGCATATTTGCTGGATAAATTTTCAAGGATTAACTCCTCATAGGTTCCATTCGCCTCAATACTGACCTTGCCATCAAATATATAACTAAGAGTCAAATCAAAATCTTGCCCATCCCAAACACCAGCATATTCGTAATTAGCATCTTTATCAATCGTCAAGTTTTCGCTGATTGCACGGCTACTTTCCTCTAAATCTTCTTGGCTAAAAGTATCATCTGAATGGTCAATATCATACCAACTATAGGGATTTAAATTGAGGAATGACCCGATATTGAAGTAATCCACTCTCCCTCTATCTGTTACCATTTTAAAGACCTGATTCATATTCCTAGCACCAAGGCGGAATGGATTTGAAATATAACCGAAGATTGGGAAAAAATAGATTAAAATTGTTGCGGTCAAGAGTGTTTTCATATTGATTTTATTAATAGCCCAGATGAAATAAGCCGCTGCAAAGAGGAGAGCATAGGCAGCTCCATAGCTGAATTTATGGGCATTCGCAATCAACAGAATAATAAAGAAAACAGGCTGAACGGGACGAATCTTATGATAAATCACCGAGAAAACATCAGCTTTGTTCTCAATCGTTTTAACAAAAAGGGAGAGAACGATACTAAGCAGAACAAAGAAGGCACCGATACCAAAACCAATATCATTGGGTCTGATGAGGTAGGATAAAATGGATAGGTCCATCACCACCAACCAAATAGCAGCCATTTTGATAAAGTTATCTGAAGCTAAACTTGGTAAAACAGGCTTTTTATGAAGAAACTGAGGATTTTCAAGAGATTTAACCTGAAGCTCTTCCATAACCTTATGAGCCTCTTCTAAATTAGCAACAAATCTAGCTTCATTGGTTCTCGATTTAACCAAAGAACTATAAAGAAAATACTGAATTCCAAAAATTAGGGCTGTATTGCCACCATACTCCAAGAAAGAACCATTCCAGAGGGAACTAGCAATATTGAATACCACATATATACCAAGGGACATCGCTGCAGTCAGGAGCAATTGTTGCCAACGAAAACGGTAGGTAAATTTATCCGTTGCATCTGCCTTTAAGAAGGTTTCTTTAGGATAGAGATACCAAACAATAAAAATTAATTCAATAGCTTGTACTCCTGTCAACCACCCTAGATAATTAAAGCCAAAAATAGCCACAATGAGATTGACCAAATAGGAAACAATCCCTAAAATTCGTAGCAAGGGACGCTGAGATAAAAGTCCAATCGTCAGCAGTGTGATGGTTGAGAAAACAGAAAAACCAATCCCCTCTTTATTATCAAATAGAAAGACATTGACAAAGGCAAAGAGTATCAAACCAAAAAACAGATAAATCTGTTTGCTAACATCTATTTTCTTTTCTTCCAAAATAATCTCCAATCTTTTATAAAACAAGTATTTTCTTTTAAGAAGTAATGTTTACTAATTATATCACTTTTCATTTTAATTTTCTTTTTTCTAACAGGCAACCTGTCACACCCGATACTAGTTCTCTTCTATATTTTTGAAGTAGTATGAAGTGGATAGTCTCTTCATTCATCAGGTCATAGTGGGGTAGAATGTCTCTCTTGGGGGTTAGTCTTTCAAGCTTATCTTAAGAATTACAGCTGACCAAAGATAAATTCTATCATGATTTTAAGTGCAACAAGGTAAGAAAATCTTGCACACAACTAGAAAGTTGGAATTGAATAGGAAATCTTTCCTCCGAATCTCTGCTTGAGCCTTCCTTCTTGAGTTCTGATATAGTTTTTTATCCTTCTAGATGCATCTCCACAGAAATGGGTTTGTTTCTGATTTCTGATGATTCAAGTAGAGTTTGAACAAACCGAACTCTTTACTTTTTCCATTCTCTTACCAGCTATCACCTCGTAATTCTTCCATTTCTAACCAAGCATTCAGTAGATGGTCCTGTAATTCTTTCCTACTTAATTTAGCGATATCATTTCTAAGCTCCTCTACGTGCTGCTCCTTGCTTTCAGCCTCTTCTAGCTCCCATGCCGCAACTTCTTTCATAAAGTTCTCATAAGCATCTGGAAAAATGGTGAAATAAAGGGCAATCATGTGTTTACAAATGACTCTTCTACCCTCAGCAAAAGGGCAAGTACAAGTTGACTTTCGTGGGTGTGAAATGTCCAATATAAGATTATATGGAAGCGAATGATTTCCCCTGACTTTACCAGCAAAAATTGTCTCTGAAACTTTTTCAAAACTCATCACCATACCATCTTCATAATAGTAAACTCCACGCCAAAGGGAACGATTGCTCGCTAATTCAATCAGACTCATCTCCAATTTCCTCCATATTTTATTTATTCCATTTTAACATGAAATGACATTTTCCAACATAATGAGTTAGTCTTGCCAAATCAAACCCTGTTTTCTTAGAAACCAAAACACTAAACATCATTTATTTATGCAAAAGAGAGGCGCTTAGGCCTCTCCAACTGCAATATGATGGCTCTATAATTTCTGTAGTGGGTAAGACCACTATGGAGGTTATGGAGCCTTTTTGAGTGTATACAAAAAGTCCCATATGACCTATAATGAAAAGCGACAAAACCATCATTTTAGAAAGACTCATATGGAACAATTTGATTTTATCACAAACTTACTTGGAATAAAAGACCCTAATATCACCATTTCAGATTATGTGGACGCTGGAACTCATAAAGAAGTCATCGCTAAACTTGACTATCCGGCTCCTAAATGCCACAACTGTCATGGTCAGATGGCTAAATATGACCTCCAAAAAGAATCTAAAATCCCCTATCTGGAATGTGCTGGATATAAGACCTTAATTCGTTTAAGGAAACGTCGTTTTCGTTGTCAGGATTGCGGAAAAATAGCTGTCGCAGAAACTTCTCTGGTCAAGAAGAATCATCAAATACCAGCTATTGTTAACCATAAGATTGCTCAAAAGCTGATTGAGAAAGCTTCTATGACAGACATCGCTGAATGCTTGGCCGTATCCACTTCAACAGTCATTCGCAAACTCAAGGAGTTCCAATTCAAGACTGACCTAACTTGGCTCCCAGCTCACATGAGCTGGGATGAATATAGTTTCAAGAAGGGCAAAATGAGCTTCATCGCACAAGATTTTGACTCGCTTACTATCTTAGCTATTCTAGATGGACGAACACAAACGACCATTCGCAATCACTTCCTCCGCTATTCCAGACAGGTGAGAAACCGAGTCAAAGTCATCACTATGGACATGTTTAGTCCTTACTACGATATCGCTAAAAAATTATTTCCAAACGCTAAAATTGTCCTCGATCGCTTTCATATCGTCCAACATATGAGTCGGGCCATGAACCATCTGCGCATCCAAATCATGAAGCAGTTTGACAGAAAATCTCATGAATACAAGGCGCTAAAAAGCTACTGGAAACTCATTCAACAGGATAGCCGTAAACTCAGCGATAAACGCTTTTATCGCCCTACTTTTCGGATGCATTTAACCAACAAAGAGATTCTTAAAAAACTACTTTCTTACTCGCAGGAACTTCGAGAACACTATGAACTTTACCAACTATTGCTTTTTCATTTTCAAAAGAAGCAAGCTGAACATTTCTTTGACCTCATTGAGGAGCTGCTTCCCAGCGTAAATCCCATCTTTCAAACTATTTTTAAAACCTTTTTGAAGGATAAGGACAAGATCATTAACGCATTAGAACTCCCCTATTCAAACGCCAAACTAGACGCTACTAACAACCTCATCAAAGTCATTAAGCGTAATGCCTTTGGTTTCCGGAACTTTGACAACTTTAAATTAAGAATTCTCATCGCTTTGAACATCAAAATGAGCTTCATCGCACAAGATTTTGACTCGCTTACTATCTTAGCTATTCTAGATGGACGAACACAAACGACCATTCGCAATCACTTCCTCCGCTATTCCAGACAGGTGAGAAACCGAGTCAAAGTCATCACTATGGACATGTTTAGTCCTTACTACGATATCGCTAAAAAATTATTTCCAAACGCTAAAATTGTCCTCGATCGCTTTCATATCGTCCAACATATGAGTCGGGCCATGAACCATCTGCGCATCCAAATCATGAAGCAGTTTGACAGAAAATCTCATGAATACAAGGCGCTAAAAAGCTACTGGAAACTCATTCAACAGGATAGCCGTAAACTCAGCGATAAACGCTTTTATCGCCCTACTTTTCGGATGCATTTAACCAACAAAGAGATTCTTAAAAAACTACTTTCTTACTCGCAGGAACTTCGAGAACACTATGAACTTTACCAACTATTGCTTTTTCATTTTCAAAAGAAGCAAGCTGAACATTTCTTTGACCTCATTGAGGAGCTGCTTCCCAGCGTAAATCCCATCTTTCAAACTATTTTTAAAACCTTTTTGAAGGATAAGGACAAGATCATTAACGCATTAGAACTCCCCTATTCAAACGCCAAACTAGACGCTACTAACAACCTCATCAAAGTCATTAAGCGTAATGCCTTTGGTTTCCGGAACTTTGACAACTTTAAATTAAGAATTCTCATCGCTTTGAACATCAAAAAGAAGAGAACCAAGTTGGTCCTCTCCAGGTTATGACTTTTCAGCAACCCACTACAGTTGACAAAGAGCCAATATGATTTGCTATTTTGCTTTTCTTTATGCTACAAATTCTCAGCTACCGCTGCCAAGAGTTCTTGAATCTTGCTAGCATCTGAACCGCCGGCCATAGCCATGTCTGGTTTACCACCACCACGCCCTGCGACGATTGGAGCGAGAACCTTGACAAGGTTACCAGCATGAGCCTCTTTAGACTTGCTCGCAACAAGGACATTGACCTTGTCACCGATTGCTGCTACAAGGACCAAAACATCTGAGTAGTCTTTTTGTTTCCAGTTATCTGCAAAAGTTCGAAGGGCACCTGCATCTGTCACCGAAACTTGGCTAGCAATGTAACGCAAGTTGTTGGCTTCCTGAACATCCTTGAAGACATCACCAGCTGCAGCTGCCGCTGCTTTTTCTTTGAGTTCTGCCACTTCTTTTTGCAATTCACGAACGTGCTCTGTCAGAGCAATAACCTTGGCTGGAACATCTTTTAGTTGAGGTGCTTTCACAGCTTTAGCCACTTCCTTAAGAGCATCCTCTTGGGAACGATAAGTTTCAAAGGCTTGTTGACCTGTCACTGCAAAGATACGACGAGTTCCTGATCCAATCCCTTCTTCTTTCACAATCTTGAAGAGACCAATTTCAGAGGTGTTAGCAAGGTGAGTACCCCCACAAAGTTCGATGGAATAATCACCAATTTTCACTACACGGACATTCTTACCATATTTTTCACCGAAGAGAGACATAGCCCCCATTGTTTTAGCTGTATCAATATCTGTTTCAACAGTTTCAACAGCCAGATCCTGCCAAATCACTTGATTAACTTCTTCTTCGATGCGACGGAGTTCATCTGCAGTTACTGCTTCAAAGTGAGTGAAGTCAAAACGAAGAACCTCTGCATCATTGAGGGAACCAGCCTGCGTAGCATGTTCCCCAATCACATGGTGAAGAGCTGCATGAAGCAAGTGAGTGGCTGTATGATTTTTCTCCACTGAACGACGACGCTTGCTATCAATCTCTAGGGTATAGTTTGTACCGACTGCTAGACTAGCCAAGACATCAACTGTATGAAGGGCTTGGCCATTTGGAGCCTTTTGAACATCTGTGACACGCGCCACAATATCGCCCTTGTCATTTTTAATGACACCGTGGTCAGCAACCTGTCCACCCATCTCAGCATAGAACGGTGTTTTCGCAAAGACAAGAAGAGCTTGCCCTTCAGAAACAACTTCTGAGCGCTCATTGTCCGTGATGATAACAGAAAGCGTGCTATCTAAGACTTCATTGTAGTACTCAAAGACAGAAGTTTCCACAATTCCAGCAAGGGTTTCATTTTGCATGCCCATAGAGCCGCCTTTAACGACACTGGCACGCGCACGGTCTTGCTGCTCTTTCATAGCGGCCTTGAAGCCATCATGGTCAATCTTAAATCCTTGATCTTCAGCCATTTCTTCTGTCAATTCAACTGGGAATCCGTATGTATCGTAGAGCTTAAAGATATCTTTTCCTTCAAGAGTATCCTTACCAGCAGTCTTCAAATCAGCTAGAAGCGAGTCCAAGTGACCGGATCCAGCATCGATGGTCCGAGCAAAGGTTTCTTCTTCGCGTTTGACGATTTTCTCGATAAAGTCGCGTTTTTCAAGTACCTCTGGGTAATAAGATTCCATGATTTGGCCAACCGTTACCACCAATTTGTAAAGGAAGGTTTCATTAACGCCCAAACGACGGCCGTGCATAACAGCACGACGTAGGAGGCGGCGAAGTACATAGCCGCGACCTTCATTTCCTGGAAGAGCACCATCACCGATAGCAAAGGACAAAGCACGAATATGGTCAGCAATGACCTTAAAGCTCATATTATCACCATCTGGATCATAAGTTTTTCCAGAAAGTTTCTCCACTTCACGGATAATAGGCATGAAGAGGTCTGTTTCAAAGTTAGTTTTTGCCCCTTGGATCACTGCCGCAAAACGCTCCAAACCTGCGCCCGTATCAATGTTCTTGTTTGGTAATTCCTTGTATTCAGAACGTGGCACTTCTGGATCTGCATTGAATTGAGACAAGACGATATTCCAAATTTCGATGTAGCGGTCATTTTCCAAGTCTTCTTCTAAGAGATGAATGCCTTGGTTTTCTGGATCGAATTCAGGACCGCGGTCAAAGAAGATTTCTGTATCCGGACCTGAAGGACCCGCACCGATTTCCCAGAAATTTCCTTCCAAAGGAATCAAGTGACTTGGATCCACACCACAAGCAATCCATCGGTTGTATGAATCCATGTCAGCCGGATAATAGGTCATGTAGAGTTTATCTTTAGGAAAATCAAACCATTCTGGACTGGTCAAGAGTTCAAAAGCCCACTCAATGGCCTCATCACGGAAGTAATCCCCGATAGAGAAATTGCCCAACATTTCAAAGAGAGTATGGTGACGAGCTGTTTTACCGACATTCTCGATATCGTTGGTACGGATTGATTTTTGAGAGTTCGTAATCCGTGGATTTTCAGGAATAACAGATCCATCGAAATATTTTTTAAGTGTTGCAACACCAGAGTTAATCCACAACAAAGTTGGGTCATTGACTGGCACAAGATTTGCAGAAGGCTCCACAGCGTGCCCTTTTGATTTCCAGAAATCCAACCACATTTGACGGATTTGAGCAGAAGACATTTGTTTCATAATATAAGATATAGAGTCCGACCGTGATTGGATAGAAAATTAGGAGTCTGCCGACAGATGCTTGCATCTTAGAAAGACTATCTATTTTCTGATAATCACAGGACGAATTCAGTTCCTTTCTTTAAATAATAAGTAGTTATAAGAATAATAAACAAAACTTGAAAGATACCAAGGGACGTTTCGGCTTCCCGAAAATTTCTGTAGAAAAATAGGGAACCTGACGCAGGCGATAGACGCCTAGGAAGATTTATCTTTTTTCTTAAGAAATTAGTCCCGGGTTCAGTTAGACTAACTAACCAAACTTCCTTTCTTTAAATATTTTTTGTAAGTTGAAAGAAATCAGAAAACGACAATCACAGGACGAATTCAGTTCCTTTTAATTTTTAGTGACATCGTATCATTTAGCTACCTCTGGAGGTACCACCTTCCATTTCTTTCACACAATCAATAGCCACGACGAGAGAAATAACGAGATCAGAGAGTGCTTCCTCATGAACTTCAATATTGTATATAGAGGATACATTTAGCCATTCTTGCGAAATTTTAGCCAGAACTTTATCTTCTTGAATCAGGTTAAAGTCCATATCCCAGAGATCGCCTTGAATAATCATATTCAAATTGTCAATATGGTAGCGAGGCTTTAAAAGAGTCATATCCTTGCGCAGAATAAAATCTTGTCCACAGGCCAAATGTACTTTGAACTTGGGCAAAAAACTAAAAAATTCCTTTTCTATCTGACTGACTAAATTGCCTTCCATATCCTTAATACTATAGGTCTTGGGAATGTGTAAGAAACTCCCCATAACCTGATAGTTGGGGATCCCAAACTCATCAGAGATGGTGAAGTGACCGCCTAAGGACCACATTTCTTGTTTTAGTTGAAAAGCCTTCATGATCACCTCCAAAAAACAAAGACAAGCCCAGTCAACGAAGGGCGAGTTTTCCGCGGTACCACCTTCATTTCATGAACTTGTCATCTCATTTTGTTTATTCGATTGTAGCATTAAGGAGCGAGTCTTCCTAATTGTCCATGGCTCGCAGCAACCGCCATTTTTCTGAATCCAATCATTGAAAAACAAATCTTAACACTTAATTATACTGATTTTTATAGCCTAGGTCAAGTCTTACTTGTCAGATTTCTCAGTTGTAGGTGCTTCTGTAGTTGCTGATTTTTCACCAGTTGAGATATATTGTGAGAGAACATTTTGGAAAGCTTGATCTTTTACTTTTACATTAGCATCCTGAAGAGCTTTTGAAACAACACCTGTGATGAACTCAGAATCATGTTGTTTAGTTGATACGATTGAATCTTTCAAGACATCTTTGTAATCTTCCCACTTGTCAGATTTCTTTGTCTTACTATCCAATTTAACGATATAGTAGTCTGCCTTATAAGTAGCCATATCAACAACAGGTACCAAAGCTGCTCCAACTTGCCCTTCATCCAAGGAGAAGATAGCTGTTTGAACCTCTGTCGGAACCTCAGTGGATGTAGAATCAAAAGTTACTTTTCCACCATCCTTAGCAGTCGCATCTGCTGAGTTATCCTGAGCTAATTTTGCAAAATCAGCGCCTTGCTCTTGGGCCTTAGCAAGAATTTCTTTGGCTTTTGCTTCATCTGCTAACTTAATAATACGAGCTTCAACTTTTGGAGTGTATTTCTCGAAGGCAGCCTTGTAGTTTTCATCTGTCAACTCTTTTTTCGCTGCTTCTTCGACTGCATACTCAACCAATTTATTGGTACGGATTTGTTCTTTGTAGCTTTCTTTTGTCAAACCAGCTGATGCCAGTGCTTGATCAAATTGATCACCGTACTGTTTAGCCATGTCATTATATGCTTCATCAACCTCTTTAGAAGAAACTTCTTTACCATACTTTGCGTCAAAAACATCATTGATGACCATTTGAAGGAGGACTTGTTGTGCTGCTGAATTGTGTTTTACTTCTTCATAAAATTCTGATGAAGTGATAGTGCCGCCTTTCATGGAAATAATGTCTTTACCAGCGGAACCTGAACATGCTGCTAAAGTCGCTGCTGCTAAAAGTGTTACTGCACCTGCAATGATTTTTTTAGATTTCATTTTTAAATTGATTCTCCTTTTTTCCTTAACTTTGGTATTATACCATAAAAGCTTAAAACTTGCTTAAATTTCTTTGATTTATAGGCTAACATTAGCGACATTTTTTCGAATCATGAGCAAACCATCGCTCATGGATACCAAAGAGGCCGTCAAGTCTGGATTGTCTAAAGTCGCATCGAAAAGTCCCTGTAGCCCGCGATAAATGGTCCGTTGTCCTCGTCTGACTTCCATTATATCCCTTGCCACATCACCGCCTTGAAAGATATCATCCAGAATGATTAAGCCACCAACTTTAAGTTTTTTCAAAACCTCCGGAAGAAAGACGATGTATTTTGATTTAGCCGAATCCATGAAGACAAAATCAAAATGATTATCCGGCAGTTGAGGAAGAACTTCTAAAGCATCTCCTTCTAACAGTTCAATCTGCTGTCGACTATCAAACTGAGCTAAATTTTTTCTGGCAAAAGAGAGCATTTCATCGTTTCGTTCGATAGTCGAAATCTTTGAGTGTGGACTATTTTCAGCCATTAAGAGAGCTGAAAAACCAATAGCGGTTCCGATTTCAAGAATATTTTCGGGTTGCAAGGTCTGCATGAGAAGTCGAAAATAAGCTACTGTTTCATGCGGGATAATGGGAATATTTTCCTGACGAGCAAAGTCTTCTAATTCTTTTAAAAATCCTGTATTCTGCGCTTGACGAGTCCGCATAAAATCTACAATTTCTTCCTTGACAACAGGACGGCGCATATTGTGATTTGCGTTTTTACTATATGATTCAACCATGTCTTTTATTATAACCTGATTTACTTTCTTTTTCAAAACATTTTTCCTAAAACTAGAAATTTTCAAGTATATGCCTAATGAGCCAATTTATGATATGATGAAAGAAAATAAAATCTTGTTTTAGGGAGAGTTCTCATGAAAGCCACTCAGCGTCGACAAACCATTATCGAGATCTTAGGTAAAACTAGTCAGGCCATTTCAGCTAGTCAACTGGCTCATCAGTTAGGGGTGAGTCGCCAAGTTATTGTCGGTGATGTCGCACTCCTTCGTGCCAATAATCAGGACATTCTCTCCACCCCACGTGGTTACCTTTTAGCCAATAATCTTATATCTCACGACTACAAAGGAAAACTTGTTTGCTGCCATAGTCTAGAAGAGTCGCAAGATGAACTAAAACTAATTGTAGAGAATGGTGGTAGAATATTGGATGTCGAAATCGAGCACCCTGTCTATGGTATGCTGACAGCTGCTCTCAATATCTCCACTATAGAAGACGTACTGAATTTCGCAGAAAAAATGAACTCCTCCAAGGCCACTCTTCTCTCGAGTTTGACACAAGGCATTCATTTGCATACGATAGCTTGCCCATCTAAGGATATCTTTGATACGATTAAAGAAGCTTTAGATAATCGAGGATATTTAATGAAGGAAGAATAAACTACAAACAGTACAGGTGTCTTGACACCTGTACTGTTTTCTTTTATAATAGAAGTCACTAAAAGGAGTTCCAATGAAGAAGACAAGAAACAAATCAATGGCTTTTACGGCCATTTTAATCGCCTTTGGTATTTTGATTCCGATGATGATGCCGGCTAAGATTGTTATTCCGCCAGCTTCTTACACTCTGGCCAGTCATGTCACCATCTTTATGGCACTTTTCATCTCTTTACCAGTAGCTATCCTAGTAGCATTTGGAACGACACTTGGCTTCCTCCTTACTGGTATGCCCTTCCTTATTGTCCTGCGAGCTTTAAGCCACCTTCTCTTTGTACTTATTGGGGGACTAATCTTACAAAAATTCCCAAAACTCATAGATAAACCCCTTACACTAAGTCTCTTTGCAGTCATGATTAATCTCATCCACGGCATCGCAGAATTTGCTCTTGTCTACCTTCTGACAGTCACGACCACTACAGAAGCAGGCTATATCTGGACCATCTTAGGCTTGGTTGGACTGGGTACCGTAGTTCATGGTCTTATTGATTTTTACTTAGCCTACTACCTCTTCCGTTTCTTATCAAATAAGGTTGGTATCGATTTTTCTCTTAAAAAATAAACAATCAGCACTTCCACTCGAGTGCTGATTGTTTTTGATTCTTGAAAGCAACTAGAAAAAGTAAACGACTCTCATTATAGATGAACACCTTTTTCAACCAAGGCTTCCAACTCGGTCAAGCGAGCTTCGAAGACCTTGAAGGCATCGTTCAGATAATCTTCCTTGGTCATATCCACACCTGCTTTTTTCATGACTTCCAGTGGGTAGTCGGAGCTTCCTGCCTTGAGGTAATCGAGATACTTTTCCTTATCTTCTGGACTACCATTGACAATTTTGTCAGAGAGAGCTGAAGCAGCCGCAAAACCGGTTGCGTACTGGAAGACATAGTAATTGTAATAGAAATGCGGAATGCGTGCCCATTCAAATTGGATGAAGTAATTATCTTCCGCAGACAAACCATAATACTTCTCATTGATACCTGCATAGAGGTTGCTGAGGAAATCAGCTGTCAAGACTTGACCTTCCTGGTCTGCTTGGTACATAGCATGCTCAAACTCAGCAAACTGGGTTTGACGGAATACAGTGCCTCGGAAACCGTCCAAGTAATGGTTGAGGATAGCAAAGCGAACCTTGTCATCTTCTACTTCTGACAATAGTTTTTCTGTTAAGAGATTTTCATTGGTTGTTGAAGCAATCTCTGCCAAGAAAATTGGATAGTGTCCATACACATAGGGCTGATTCTCACGGGTGTACATAGAGTGCATGGAGTGTCCCGTCTCATGAATCAAGGTGTAGAGATTATCTAGAGTATCTTGCCAGTTGAGCAACATAAAGGCATTGGTATCATAAGCACCACCTGAGTAGGCACCTGAGCGTTTGCCTTCGTTTTCGTGGACATCAATCCAGTGTTCCGCAAAAGCTTGATCCACTTTTTTGCTATAATCGTCCCCAAAAATAGTGAGGGTATCTGCTGCTTTTTTCAAGCTATCCTCGTAAGTAAACTTATAGTCAGTAGATGATAGAGGCGTGTACATATCATACATCTTGAGGTCGTCAATACCTAAAAGTTTCTTGCGAAGATCAATATAGCGGTGCAAGAGTGGCAAGTGTTTATTGACAGCTGATACCAAGGTATCATAAACAGCTTCAGGTACAAAGTTGTGTGATAGGGCTGCATGGCGAGCAGAATTGTAGTTGCGCAAACGTGCTTGCAAATTATTGACTTTTACATTTGATTGCAAGGTTTTAGCATAGGTATGCTGGAATTGCTCATAGGTGCTATACATGGCTTCATATGCTTCTTCGCGCACTTCGCGGTTGCTTGATTCCATGAAGGAAATGTAATTACCATGTGACAAAGGTACCAAGTGACCCTCTTCATCCGCAATCTCTGGAAAACGGATGCTGGCATTATCCAAAAGTGAGAAAGTCTCGGACGGTGCTTCAAAGACTTCGCTGGTTGCTGCCAATACTTCTTCCACTTCCTGCGAAAGAACGTGATCACGATTGGACAATAATTTTTCCAATTGGAAGGCATACTGTTTCAAAGCAGGCTCTTCTTCCATGAAAGCTGTTAATTGCTCATCTGTAATCTTCAAAAATTCAGGTTCATAGAATGAGAAAGCCTGTGAGAAGAGTGAATATAGAGCTGTTGCTTTAGCCTGAAACTCTTGGTAGACTGCAACACGAGTATCTTGGTCATTCTTCATAGAAGCATAAACATAGAGTTTTTCGATGCGGCGGCTCAAGCCCAATTGAGTTTCGCTGATGTCCAAGAATGACTTAGCTGAATCCAAGAGATGGCCTGCTAATTCCTTAGCTTTTTCAACTTCAGACATCAAGTCTGCCAACTCAGCTTCCCAAGCTTCATCTGTCGCAAAAATAGTGGTCAAATCCCACTTGTATTTTTCTTCAATTTCTTTCCGTTCTTTGGTCATTGTATTTCCTCCATGCCTTTTATTTTACCATAAAAGCGCTTAATCTCCAAGATTTCCATAGTAGAAAACCGGGGGATAGACCATTTGTTCTTGCTTATTGTTTTGTTTTTCATAGTAATGGAAAAAATTCTTCTGGTAAAGTTCTACATCCTCTCGAATCTGAGCAAATCCGATGTTGGACTGAGGTGGACGAATCTGAGGGTAAAAATCATCCAAAGATTTGGTCAGTAGATTCTCCCCCTTTTCATAAGCCTGCCTTTGCTTCTCCATCCAAAGAGGCGTTTGATAATAAAGTTGTTTAGCAATATACATTTTTAGATTTTGGTCCAACTGGCCTTTAAAAAAAGATAAACTCTGTTTGGCATAGGGTTGGCGGAAAATAGCTACTAAACTGCCCTTGAAAAAAGGAAATGACTTGGTCAAATAATGAACTCGACCATGCCAATCCTCATGTATCAGGTAGTGTAGCCTGAGAAGCTTTCTCTCCAAATTCAATTCCCAGAGATGAAATCCCATGTTTTGACTAAAACGTAGAAACTGTTTTTGCAGAGAAGTCAGTCTATCCTTAAGCCAGAGGTCTCTACCTAAAAGCCAAATAACTTGATAGTCCTTGGCGTGATAAGATTGAGTCCGTTCTTGTAGCCGCGTAATTGAAAGTGGGGAGCACTGAACTTCTAGAGCTAGCTTTCCATCCACTAAAAGATCTGCAATCTGATTCAGTTCAGGCAAATGGGCTTCCATTTCGACTTGAGACTCTTTTTGCAACCAAGAATACAAAGAGGATTTGAGTTCTAAATGCTGTGCAGATTCATTCTCATGAAAGTAATGGCAGGCCTTGAGGCTGACATGGGCAAAATGCCTTCGCATAATTTTCCCGGCCTTGAGACGAACTTGTCCACCACAGCCAGGACAGTTGAAAGTATCCGATTTTTTGACTTCTTGCGTGAGTAGATTAATTAGTTGTGAATCTTGATTTAAGGCAGTTAGCATACGTCCTCCTTATCTTATCTATTCGTAAAATTAAGACAGAGGTGGGAAAAAATAGATAGCTTTCCCTGGTATTTAGGTAAAAAATCTATTAACTTTTTCCTTGAAAAAATCGAAATTGACTACCTCTTTTGTTACCATTTCTCTATCCAATAAAGCATTGTCTATTCTCGAATTACAATATCCTGATACTCTTTGAAAATCAACATTATAAGTGGTTCAAGCTCCTTGCCTACCACTCGATATATTTAGATCGCTTTGTCTGATTTTTGATTTTCTTTGATTACGAGAAAAAAATATTTGGGTTTGTCTATCTAAAAAGGTGCAGAAAAGAGGAAAGCAGTCCCGAGGCTACTGAAAAAGTAGAGAGTTTCAAAAAATAACAAAGACTTCTCTCTTAGAATAACCAAGGTAAAAAAAAAACGAATGAATCGTTATCGGAATTCTCTAACCCGAAACGATCATTCGTTTTTTAGTTGCTCAAATGTTGATTATTAGACTTTTCCAGTGGGCTGAGTAGCCCTTTCGCTCCAGTTATTAAGGTTTATGGTTGAAATTGACTAGGATCTCCTTCATACCTTGCCCATTCTTTGGTCAAAAAAGTATCGTTAATCCTATAAGTTGGTGCAGGTCTTTCTTGACTGATAAAGTCATTAACGGATTTATCCATGGCTAGCCACCCATTCCAACCCATATGGATCGTATCCTGCATAAAGTATGGTTTGTCTCCATCCTTTGAAAAATCTGCTATATTATCAAAACCTTGACTTTGTAACTGGTACTTGATCTTTGCGACTGACTTTTCATACATTTCTAAATCTAAACCTGTGAAAGCTGCCCACTTACTGTTGACCGGTGGAATCACAAAAAGCACATCCGTATGATTTTTTGCCATGACATTTAGAACCAATTGCAAGTCATTATACTCAGGTGATTGAACATAAGTAAAGTTCTTTTGTGATCCCTCAATATAGTTCAATTGATTCTTAATCCGTTTATTATAGAATTCATCTTCAATCCCAAATGAATTATTCGTGGACGAATACTGACCATCTTGAGTCGCAATTTTTTCCAATTCTTCATAAGAAAATTTCCGAGGCAATTGCTCCACCTGAGGCAAAATGATATTCTCCTGATGATTGACAAAACGAAACTGACTAAAAAAAACATCTACTTTTTCAAAAATTTTTGCTTGTAAAACTAAATTTTCCTTATCGGAAGAACTTAAAGTTTTCCCTTTGGCAACTTTTTCCATCATTTTAGTGAAAATTGTATCTGGATTGAGTCTTAAAAAACGTTTAGCAGCATAACGATCATAAGGACTTCCGGTTTGCTGCTGCAAGAAGTCTACGATCTGACCGGTACTCACATAATTTTGAAAAGCGCTGGCATTAGCTCCTTTTCTCACAAACCATTGTGGAGAAATAAGATAGACAGCCTGTCTATCTTTTAATTGACTATTAATCTGTTGAATGCCAAAATAATGCGTCAAAGAAGCTGATCCTCTTTGCCCCAGTAAATAAGGGCGGTACGAACGCTGATAAGCTTCCGCTAAAACTGACGGATGCATCTTATCCATGCGAGACCACTCACTTGAACCGAAAAAAGGCACGAAATGGAGAGTCGGATCCGATAAGGCACGGACTTTCTTATCTCCACTTTTAAAATTATCCTTGGTCAATGATGTTGCATCAACCAATTCAGATAGTTGAGAATGATCAATCTTAACTGGATAGAAAAAGATGATAGCTACGGCCAGTATGAGACCCCAAAAAACTGGTCCAAAAATAAGCCAAATTCGCTTAAGCATTACGAAGTTCCTGTACACCTGCAATAATTTTATTTGCAGTGTTCCAGTCATCGCGACCAAACTCAGAAACAGGGATACTGATTTCAAATTTTTCTTCCATGGCGACAATCAATTCAACAGTTCCCATACTATCTAGAATACCTGCATCATACAAATCTTCATCCATCATATCAGTAACATCCTCCATGAAGAGATCATCAATCAATGCAATGACTTCTGTCTTAATATCCATTTTTATACTCCTTCTTTTTTGAATTTATCTATTTACCAGGAATTTGTGGGAACCAAAGCTGGTCCAAGAATCCTGAAAAAAGTAGAAAGGAAAACATGACGGCATGGAAAGTGATAAAAATTCCTAATGCAACCGTCCATTTGTTATCTGGTAAAGCGGGTAAGCCCTTGGCTTTTCTTTCCTTATTGATAGCTTTTTTCTTCCGAATCCATATGTCGTTGATGACTAGTCCTAGCCCATGAAAAAGACCATAAGCTAGATAATACCAAGTCAAGCCGTGCCAGAATCCCATGATCAGCATATTGATGATATAGGCAACACTAGAGGTGACATTGCGATTTTTAAAGACTTTCTTTTGTACCATAAGCTTGACGAGCCGCATGAAAACAAAGTCTCGGAACCAAAAAGATAGACTCATATGCCAACGATTCCAAAACTCTTTCAAATCCCGAGATTTGAAAGGTTGCTTAAAGTTGATTGGACTCTTGATACCCATGAGATTGGAAGCAGCTAGAGCAAACCTGCTGTAGCCAGCAAAATCAAAAAAAAGATCAAAACCATAAGCATACATAACGGCTAAGGTCGGTAAATTAAAAATACCAGCTTCCGAAAGAGCCATTTCTTTAACTTCTGGCAAGATTAACTGACCAAAAACATAAGCCAAAATGAACTTATAGAAGAAACCTAACATGATGTACTTGACAGCTTCTTCTAACATGTCCATGAGTTGATCAGGCTCTGGAATAGTTTCATAATCTTCATTGAATCGTTTAAAACGATCAATAGGACCACTTGAGAAAGTGGACATAAAAAGCAAGAAACGTAAGAATTGCCAGAGGCTAAATTGGGTCAGAGTTCCATCCCGCATTTCCATAATCATACCGACAGCGCGAAAAGTCAGATAGGAAATCCCCAAGAAGCCAAAAAAGGCTGCTCTACCCTGCACTTCAATAAGAGGAAGAAGCTTAACCCATGCTAGCGGGAAAATTGCCAGAAAAACCCAGAGGTAGAAAATCCACTTACTGTCATACTTCTTGCGGTAAATCTTGTAACTATAGACGAGCACGACCTGCCAAAGTACATAGATTAGGAGAGAAACTAGTTGATAGAGTTGTTTGCCCGTCAGCATAAGGACGATAAAACTGAGGCTGACCAAAGCTTCATAGAAAGCAAAACGCTTTTTATAGAAGAGACCGATGAAAATAGGCAGGATGGCAATGAGCAGGTATATAAAGTACTGAGGATTGCCATAAGCCTCTAATCGAGGTAGATGGCGAAAAAAATCCATCATCGCTGATTTACCTCATTCATAAGCCCCTTGATATCAATCTTCCCATTTGGAGTTAATGGTAAGCTATCACGATAGAGGAATTTGGATGGCATCATATAGTCCATCATAATATCTTTGAGTTCTAGTTTGATGGCTTTTGAAATGTCTAATTCCCGTTCAAACTTCTGGGCAACATTTTCTTTCAAGACAACATAGGCCAAAAGATTTTGTACCTTATGATCCTTGTTATAACGGGGAACAGCTACCGCTGATTTAATAAGACTCGATTTGTTGAGATTTTGAGATACTTCTTCCAGCTCGATACGGAAACCATTGAACTTGATTTGGAAATCCATTCGACCACTATAGAGAAGTAAGCCCTCGTCTGTCATGGAGCCTAAATCACCTGTATGATAGGCTGGCAGACCATCTACTTCAAAGAAGGCCGCCTGAGTGCGTTCTGGATTGTTAAAGTAGCCTTTAGAAACTGCTGGTCCTGCAATGATGATTTCCCCCAGTTGACCGTTAGCCAGCTTCTTACCCTCATCATCCATAATAAAGGTTGGCGAATCTGCCTTGGTATAGCCGATTGGGAGTCGCTTGCAATTTGTCAACATCTCATCGGTTACCTCTACAGCCGATAAAGCAACTGTTGCTTCTGTTGGCCCATAAGCATTGACAATACGAGCCTCCGGGAAACGATCGCGTAATTTTTGAGCTGTTTTAACCGTTAATTCTTCTCCATCGAAATAGAAATGAGTCAGGTTTGGTAAAGTTTCAGCATTGAAATCATCAGATAGCATGGCCATTTCTGCAAAAGAAGGTGTTGAGGTCCAAATACCAACCGGTAATTGATGGATTGCCGCAAACAAATCTTTAAAATCAAGAGTCAACTCTCTTGGTAGGGCAAAGAGGGTTCCCCCCATAGCCAGTGCTGGTGCCCAGTACATGACAGATAGATCAAAGGAATAGGGAGCTTGAGCTAGCATTTGCGGTCTTTGAGGTAGAGAAAAAGCTTCTGCCTCCATCATCCAGTTGGTAAAACTGAGTAAGTTATCATGGGAAATCTGAACACCCTTTGGTTTACCAGTCGTACCAGAAGTGAAGATGATGTAGTAATTATCATCGCCCTTGACAGAATGTGTCACTTCATAGGCTGATTTTTGCGCAAAAATTTCTTGTAATTCTTGCTTGTTGATTAGTGGAGTTGCGCCCGTGTCTAGTGGAAATTCGCCAATGGAAATAATAAGACTTGGCTCTGCTACTTCCATAATTGCTGCAATTCGATCCAAAGCCGAATGTTGGTCCACTGGAATATAGGCATGTCCTGACTTAGTAAGAGCTACAAAAGTTGCCAGCATAGCATACTCCTGGCCACCAAAAACCAAAACTGGAGATTTTTCTTCGATACCTAAGCAGTCAATATGGGCAGCTAATGAATCCGAATCCACCTTCAATTCACCATAGCTATATTTTTGACCCAAATAATCATAGACGGGAAAATCTCCCTGTTGCTGAGCATGGTGCTCCAGCCTTTCAATCATATCGTGCAACATATGTTATTGCCTTCCTAAAATTCATTGTAAATAAAGCCACCTTGACCACGCCCCAAAAAAACGTAAAGATAAATTAAAATCAGAAAAATCAAGGCATAAAATAGAGTTTTAAGTAAAAATTGACCCACTTCTTTCATAGGACTCCTTTGCGATAGAGAATTATACCTAGTTAGGCTAAGCTGTCACTCGGAAACCCTATCTTTGAGTGTTAATTTTATCATTTTTTTAGCTTGCAAGCAATCTTTCGCCTAAAATTTTAATCCATCCTTAGACTGATTTTTTATTAAATGAAGGAGATATCTCCAAAAATCCAGTATTGCTCAAGATCGACTATCCCACTTGTATATTTTGAAATAAACAAAGAAAAAGAAATGATTTTTTTCAGTTTTAAGAGACTAACAAACGGTCATTCCTTTTTTCACTGTTTATTTTTTCCTACTTAGAAAATTATTTTTTACAGGTATTTCATACTGTGGCCTATTTTAAGTCAGACAATTCTTTTCATTGAAGAGGTCAAGAAACTTCCTCATTTGATGTATACATTACCCAATCTGACTGCCATTTGCAACGGATGAATCCACTGTCATGACGGTCAAGTTACCGTCATGTTCAGCTGAGAGAATCATGCCTTGGCTGAGGAGGCCCATCATCTTACGTGGTTTGAGGTTGGCAACGATTTGCAATTTTTTACCGACCAATTCTTGTTCGTTTGGATAGAATTTAGCAATCCCTGAGAGGATTTGGCGGTCTTGTCCATCACCAGCATCTAAGCGGAATTTGAGAAGTTTGTCTGAACCTTCCACCTTAGCTACTTCCTTAACTTCTGCCACGCGAATCTCTACCGCATCGAAATCTTCAAATTTGATGGCTTTTTTCTCATTTTTGAGTTCCACAGTTGCTGGGTCCCATTCTGTTGCTTCCTCGACAGGATCTGAACCACCACCCATTTGCTCCTTGATATAGTCGATTTCAGCTTCCATATCCAAGCGTGGGAAGATGGGTCTACCTTTGGCAACGACTGTCAACCCTGCTGGCAATGCGGCCAATTCAAGATTTTCCAAATCAAACTCAGCAGCCAATCCAAGCTGTTCCATAATCGCATTTGAGGTTTCCATCATGAAAGGTTGGATCAGGTGGGCCACCACGCGCAGGCTAGCTGCCAAATGAGCCATAACGGCTGCTAGTTGCTCTTTATCCCCATCTTCTTTGGCCAAGACCCAAGGCGCTGTTTCATCAATGTACTTATTGCTCCGAGAAATAATGTTCCAGACAGCTTCCAGAGCTCGTGGATAGTCCACTCCTTCCATATTCTTGTGATAAGCTCTTAGATTTTCCGCAACGACACTTGCCAAGTCTCCATCAAATGCTGTAACATTTTCCACATAAGTCGGCACTTGACCACCAAAGTACTTATTAATCATAGCAACGGTACGGTTAAGGAGATTTCCTAGGTCATTGGCTAATTCATAATTGATACGACCGACATAATCTTCCGGTGTGAAAGTACCATCTGAGCCGACAGGCAGACTTCTCATCAAGTAGTAACGAAGCGGATCTAAACCGAAGCGTTCCACCAACATTTCTGGATAAACGACATTGCCTTTTGACTTGGACATCTTGCCATCTTTCATGACAAACCAACCGTGGGCAATCAAACGATCCGGTAATTCCATATCCAACATCATTAGCAGGATAGGCCAGTAAATCGAATGGAAGCGAAGGATGTCTTTACCAACCATGTGAAAGACCGTTCCTTCTTCCCAGAAGGTATCAAAATTGGCATGGTCTTCTTGGCCGTAACCCAAGGCTGTTGCATAGTTGAGGAGGGCATCAATCCAGACATAGATGACATGCTTTGGATTGGATGGAACAGGTACACCCCAAGTAAAGGAGGTACGTGACACTGCCAAATCTTCTAAACCAGGCTCGATGAAGTTCTTCATAATTTCGTTCATACGGCCATCTGGCTGGATGAAATCTGGATGAGCTGTGAAAAACTCGACTAGTTTATCCTGATACTTGCTGAGGCGAAGGAAATAGGATTCTTCTGAAACCCAGGCTACTTCGTGCCCTGATGGCGCGATACCGCCGATTACCTTGCCAACTTCATCACGGAAGACTTCTTCTAGTTGACTTTCTGTGAAAAATTCTTCATCAGATACAGAGTACCAACCCGAGTATTCCCCCAAGTAGATGTCATCCTGTGCCAAGAGTTTTTCAAAAACAGCTGCCACCACTTCTTCATGGTAATCATCAGTAGTGCGGATGAATTTGTCATAGGAAATATCGAGGAGTTTCCAGAGTTCTTTTACACCAACTGCCATCCCGTCCACATAAGCCTGTGGTGTCAAACCTGCTTCTTCAGCCTTTGTTTCAATCTTTTGACCATGCTCATCTAGACCAGTCAAGTAATAAACATCATGCCCCATGAGGCGTTTGTAGCGAGCCAAGACGTCACAAGCAATGGTTGTGTAAGCAGACCCGATGTGGAGTTTACCAGATGGATAGTAGATAGGGGTTGTGATGTAAAATGGTTTTTTCATAAATAAATTTCCTTTCCGTGCTAATGAAACACGTTTTTATAACACTTCATTATATCATAGTTCAACTGCATTTTGAAAAGAGAATTTCCCACTTCATCTAACATCATGGTATAATGTAAACAAATGTCTATTTGGAGGAAAAATATGGGTGCGATTGTAAATGCTATTTGTATCGTTATTGGCTCGGGGATTGGTCTCATCATCCATAAGGGGCTATCCCCACGGTTTAGCGATATCATCATGAAAGGGGCTAGTCTCTGTGTCTTGCTGCTGGGCATCCAAGGAGCTATAAAGGCTGAGAATGGTCTCTTGTTGATCCTGGCGATTGTCTTGGGAGCTATCATTGGCGAAGCCCTCAATATTGAACTAGTCATGGAAAAGTTTTCTTATCGATTAGAAAAAATCTTGGTAAAAAATCCTGATCAATCTACATTCGCCCAAGGTTTCTTATCTGCAGTCATGATTTTTTGTGTCGGGGCCATGGCCATTGTCGGAAGTTTACAAAGCGGACTTTTAGGCGACCATAGCATGCTTTATAATAAGGGGATTCTCGACGGCATCATTTCTATTCTGCTAGCGGCCACCAATGGAGTCGGGGTTTTGTTTTCAGCAGTAGCCATTCTGATTTATGAAGGAGGCATGACTCTTTTAGCTGGGCAACTAGGAAATTACCTCAGTTCCTCAGTTATCGCCGCCATGTCTTCAACGGGCTCTGTACTCCTCATCGCCCTGGCTCTTAATATGCTGGACATCACCAAATTCAAGGTTATGAACTACATCCCCGCTGTCTTTTTGCCCATCCTTCTTGTGCCATTCCTGGCCTGGTTGGGCTTCTAATCCCTATCAAAAATCCTAGCTGCCACTAGGCTTTTCTTTTTGCCCAAATCCATGACATTTGTCATATCAAGTCATGACAATAGGTGCTGAAATCTTTTTTGACTTGCTTGTAAAATGGATATAGAAATAAAGAAATGGAGAATCGCCATGTCTATAGTCATTGAAGTCAAGGACCTCTGTAAAAAATTTAGGGAAAAGAAAGCCTTATCGAACATTTCCTTTACGATTAAGCAGGGAGATTGTCTGGCCCTTATCGGTCCAAATGGTTCGGGGAAAACGACACTCTTCAACTGCCTCTTGGGTGATCTTCATCCCAGTTCCGGTCAGATTTCAGTCTTGCATAAAGAGACACGTTCTCCGCAACTCAAGGAAAAGGTCGGTATCCTCTTTCAGGAGAATCAAACGGAACATAAGATGACAGTCAACGATTTACTAGATTTCCAAAAGGCCATCTATCCAAATCCTTTATCGGATAAAGAAATTGATACTCTCTTGCAATTTACTGATGAGCAGAAAAAACAATTTGCCGAAAAATTATCCGGTGGTCAACGCAGGCTACTCGCTTTTGTGCAGGTCTTGATTGGACAACCCGATATCCTCTTTCTTGATGAGCCAACTTCTGGCATGGATACCTCTACCCGGGTCCGTTTTTGGGAAATTGTGACCGATTTGAAAAAGGCTGGCAAGACCATCATCTACTCTAGCCATTATATCGAAGAGGTGGAGCATACAGCTGATCGGATTTTAGTCCTTCATCAAGGTCAGCTCCTTCGAGATACGACACCTTATCTCATGCGAACAGAAGAAAAAGAAAAAGTCTTCACGCTTCCAGCTACCTATCTAACGCTCTTTGAAGAAAAAGAAATGAATGATTTAGTCATAAAATCAGACACCATCTCCTTTAGTAGCAAGGAACCACAAGTCATTTGGAATCATCTTTCTCAAGCAGGCAGTTCTATTGAAGAAATTGAAATGACTAATCGAACGCTCCTAGACTCTATTTTTGAAAGTGAGGTTAGCCATGAAAACCTTTAAAGCTCTTCTGAAACAAGAATATCTGATAAACAAACGCTCTCTGTCAAATCTAATCATGGCCATTGGGATGCCTCTAGCATTCTTTCTACTTTTCACATCCATCTGGACAAACGATGAAAGCATCCCAAAAGACCAACTTGCCCTATGGGTACGCCAATATATGATGCAGATGACGGCTTTTTCAAGTCTCAGTTTTGCCTTCTTCTCCCTTCCCTTTGCCTTTCAGGAAGATCGACGAGGCAATCGATTGAGAGTCATCCAACACAGCCCCATTCCTTTATGGCAGTACTATGCTAGTAAAATCATTGGAATCCTAGTTCACTTCATCCTAGCGATTATCGTTGTGTTTGCAGTGGGTCATTTTGTCAAAAACATCAATATGCCTCTGATAGATTGGCTGACAAGTGCTGGAATCTTGTTTGCCGGAGCCATTTGTTTCATGCCCTTTGGCGCCCTCTTAGCCAATATCAAATCCTCTCAAACACTTTCTATCGTAGCTAACATCCTCTATATGGGCTTGGCGATTATAGGCGGACTTTGGATGCCCGTTCAATCCTTTCCAGATTTCATGCAAACCATCGCACGCTTCACACCAACCTATCACTTTAACAACCTACTGATTTCCTATTTTGACAAGGACTTTTCCAGCCAGTCTCTGCTAATTTTACTGGGATATGCTATGATAGTATTACTAGCTGCCTTAGCAGTCGGAAAAAAACTAGAGGTCAACTAATGTTTTACCCCTTTTCAAAACACTTCCTGCCCTACTATGTTGGTCTGGTATTTATAGTCTTTCCCATTTTGGGATTGAGATATTTTGGCTATCCACTATGGACACTACCAATCACACTTCTTTTTCTAATAGCTTATCTAGCCTTGATTCACTTAAAACAAGGGTATGGCAAGGTTCGAGAAATACTCTGGCTCTATGTTCTTCTCTATATCACTTATATGAGCTGTTTTATCAATGGAAATATGATGTGGTTTTTCTTCTATCCTAGCAATCTCTTGGTCTGGAAATTTGACAATAGTTGGCGGTCTTACCGTGGGATTAGTTTATTAATCATGATTGGCTTGGTTTCAATCTTTGGAATCTTATCTACCAACTCTGTAGCGGATAAAATTGCCATTATGTTAATCCTCCTTTTCATCCTTGGTATGACCGTGTTTATGGTACAAACCAGAGAAGAAGATCGCTTAAAGAATCAACTCTATCAAAAATCCCAAGAAAACAGTATTTTGATAACTGAAAATGAACGCAATCGTATCGGTCGGGATTTGCATGATACATTGGGACACACCTTTGCCATGATGACCCTCAAGACTGAGCTGGCACTCAAACAATTGGACAAGGAAAATCTGACGGCTGTTCAGAAAGAATTGGAAGGCCTCCATCACATCAGCAAGAATTCCATGAAAGATGTCCGACAACTCATCAATAACCTCAAATACCGTACGGTTACTGAAGAGTTAGAGACTATTGGCGACATGTTCGCCCTAGCGAATATTGAGTTTCAAATCGAAAAGACCATCCACACAGATCAACTCTCACCGGTCATCCAGTCTAGTATCAATATGATTTTGCGGGAATTGACCACCAATATCATCAAACATGCCAAGGCTAGAACGTGTCACATCAAACTGGAAGGAACTAAAGAAATTGTCATTGAAGTGACTGATGACGGACAAGGATTTCCAGCATTAACTGGCCATGAATTGCATTCGATCAAGGAACGCCTACACTTGGTCAAAGGGAGGGTAGAGATTCTTTCTTCCCAGAATCCGACTAGAATCCGTATGACCTTAGAGGAAGGAGAGAAATCATGAAATTATTAGTTGCTGAAGACCAGTCCATGCTCCGCGACGCCATGTGCCAACTCCTTCTCATGGAAGAGGATATCGAGGGAATTTTCCAAGCCAAGAATGGCAAAGAAGCCATAGAAATGCTGGAGAACCAGTCTGTGGACATAGCCATCTTAGATATTGAAATGCCTCAAAAAACGGGGCTTGATGTATTGGAATGGATACGCTCTAAAGACTTGCCAATCAAGGTCATTGTCGTTACGACTTTTAAGCGCGTCGGCTATTTCCAGCGAGCTGTCAAGGCCGGGGTTGATGCCTACGTGCTCAAAGACCGCTCCATAACCGAACTGATGAACACCATCCACACCGTCTTAGCCGGCCGTAAGGAATATTCGCCAGAACTTATGGAGTCTATCATGAGCCATGAAAATCCCTTAAGCAAACAAGAAGAAAATGTATTGAAATTGATTGCTGCTGGCATGACCAGCAAGGAAATTGCCTCCCAACTCTATCTATCCGACGGAACCATTCGCAACTACACCACTTCTATCTTTACTAAATTAGGCGTCAACAACCGCGTCGAAGCCATCAATAAGGCCCAAGAAAATGAGTGGATATAAAAAGCCAAATTGGAAATCTTTTCCGATTTGGCTTTTTGATTAGTCTGTCTTCTTCACTTCAATCTTGAAATTCTGCAGAAAATTATTCTTAGTCAGTTCCCCTGTGAAATGGTCTCCTACTTTGAGGAAGGGCAATTGATCGATACTTTCTTCTGTCGCCTTGACCTTATAAATCTTACCTGATGAAGAAATGTAGTAAACGGTCGAGCCTGAAATCATCTGACTGGCTAATTGTTCAACCACGCCTTTAATGACTTCTAGATCCTTATCACTTTCTCCAGAAGGAACTACAGTCCCTGAAAGAACGGAGGTATCTACATCGGTAAATTGCGAAATTAGGCTTTGGATATCATTGTTGACCGTAACTTGCTGGTAGTCCTCGGCATCGACAACCGCATAGGATTTGACGAGGCCAGCATCATCCTTGAGGGAAACGATGTAATAGGCTTTATCATTTAGTTTGGCCAAGGTTGGAGCTGTCGCCTTGTATTTCTTTTCCTGAACTTCTCCTTCCGCTGATTCCATAGCGGCGGATTCGGTAGCTGAAGCCAGTTTGTAATTGGTGACCTCGCGAGTGCGCATATTGACCAGGATAAAACCAAGATTGGACGAATCTGCTGTCGCTGAGGTGATACCGGTATAAAGATAGATATCTGAACCGATGGAAATATAATTGTAACTATCGGTTGTATGTTTAACGCCAGTTTGACTAAAGACAGTGTTCCAGAAACCATCTTGATAAGTATAATAATCATCCACACGAGTAATGACATTGTCAGCTGAATAAACACGATCCACCCATTCAGGGATATGATCTAGGTCATATTCTTTAGTCTCCCCTGTGGCTGCATTGAGCAGGATTACTCCAACAGGGTCATTAGAGGTCAGCATAAACTTAGGCTGATAAACAGTCGCTACATAGTAGGGATTGCCCTCATCATCTACTTCAAAAGATGGCTCCCCAAAGATGGTAAAAGGATACTTGAAACGCAGGTAGCGCAAGGTATCTCGGAACATATACTCCGAATCGGAATATTTCATAGCTTGTTCCAAACGGACTAACTCAGCCTTACCTGTGGTTTGATTGACCTTGACATAGTAACTAATTCCCTCTTTCCGATTGGAAAGCCACTTCCAGAAATTTTTGTATTCTAAAGGGGAAACACGGTACGGTTGCTGGCCAATGGTGACCTGACGATAATCATCCGAAATCCCAAACTGTGACACCCTGTCAATGGTGCCTAGATAGGTATCCCCGATTTTTTCAGCGGAAGAACGATCTAAAAGAGCTAGTTTTGAAATGTCTGTCTCAGGAAAATCTTGATTAAAATCAGCTTCCTTGACGGATATAACAGCGGCATAACTTTTGGCACGGAAGAGGCGCGAATTAAAAATGCTCATGAAAAAGCCCAAAGCCAGCATCAGAACAATCCCAGCTCCCAAACGAGTGATAATCTTGCCATATTTGCCTGAGACAGTAGTCACTTCCTTGCGACCAGAAAATAGCTTAGCGCCCTTGAATTGGAATGAATCCACCATTCCTAAAAGGCATAAGCCTAATACTGTTAGGAGCATTCCCTCAAGAAGAAAGAACCAAAATCCAGTACTCAAGAGATTGAGCGGTGGCAAGAAAATCCAATACGTGACCGCCATAATAGCCAGCAAAAGAATCACTAAACATCGACTAAGCATTTTCCTCATCACACATCTCCATTTCGAAATTGTTAACCTATTATATCATAGAAATATGAATTTCAAATAAAAAAGTGGGTTTTGACCAAGACAAAATCCTCTCTGCCCTTGGGCCTCCCACTTCATCCGAACTCGTTTTCTTAGACTTGACTTGATATACTTTTTGCTAAAACGATGGAATAAATAATCGGAAGCACCACCATGATGACAATCGTTGCAATAAAGACGAAGGGGTGTGTCAATCCCAGCAATTCGCTGATTAGAATGATGAAACCACCACTAACCCACAGTTTTCCAGCTAGGCGATGTGTTTTATTCCAATTTTCCTCATCGTGGAGTGTCCAAGGCAACTTGATGCCAACGGTATAATTTTGCTTAATTTTTGGCAGATAATTTCCCAAAATCAGAAAGAGAGCCCCGATAAAGATAAGACCCAACCGAGTGCTGTTGTGGATCCATCCCATAACGGAACCGTAAATAGATAATTGAACAAGTCCACTGATAAGGGGAATGACCCAATAGATAAATGTAGTCATTTTAGGGGTTACATTTCTTGCTTTGGGATCCAACGAGGTCATCACAACCGCAAGGATATGTATCCCCATCATGAGAGCAGGTATCATAAAAACCGCTTCAGCTTTAGATGAATAGCCATCTACTGTTCCATCAAACCCAAAATGACTTGGCAAGCTATCTGGTAACTCTTTCCATAAAAGTAGTCCGACTAACATGGGAAGCAGAGTTAGGCAAGATGTTAGGACTAGCAATTTTACATTAATTTTCTTCATCGTTTTCACCTCGTAAGTCTGCAATCCAGACCATAATTTCCTCCAGAACAGAGGCGTTTAAATCATAATAAATAAAGTTTTTTTCCCTTGTCTCCGTAATTAAATCAGCCTTTTTCAAGGTCGCCAGATGATGGGAAATCGTTGCACCTGTCATATTGAAGTTAGCCGCAATATCTCCAGCAGATAGACGTCCCGTCTTTAATAAATTAAGAATGTCACGCCGGACTGGATGGGACAAGGCTTTAAAGGTTTCTGCAAAGCTCATCTTCTTATTTCCTTTCTTTTGAGAGAATCCATATGGCCACAAAGAAGAATGGCAGACCTGCCAACAAACCTACTGGCGAGGGACCAAAAATTCTCATCGCTCGGGTTTGTTGAGAAGATATTTGAAAAAGCATTCCAATACCAGCACTAGCATTGACAGCACCGTGCAAGAGAGCAGGTGCCCAAAGGGTATGCGTTTTTTCCATCATGTAGCTGAGAAGGACTCCAACACTAAAACAGAAGAAAAACATGGCTAAGATGCCCCACCATGGATAAGCCCAATAGGTTAAACCAAAATTATAGCCCTGTAGATTGATTGGCAGGTGCCAGAGGCTCCAAATGAGCCCCACCAGTAGATGACTGTGTAGTGGTGAAAATTCTTCTCTCAGTGTCGGGAAAAGAAAGCCTCGCCAGCCGATTTCTTCACCCATAGCCAAGAAAGAATTGACTACAGGACCATATGTCATAGCAGCAAGGACTTGGGATAAGACTATCATCTCCAAGGGTAGAGCTGGTGTTTTAACCCCTAGTTCTGCTAACATTTGTCCTAGAGGGGAAAAACTCAGGCTGAATTGCTCTCTAAAAACAAGGAAATAGAGTACAACCCCTATAAAGGTCAAGATAGTTGGTCCCCACATGGCCAAAAGGAACAACTTCCAATTTTTCTTGAAGGCTAACCGAAAACCAGCCCCTAATCTGTAAGAGCGAGGATTTACTGCTTTTAAGATAAAATAGGCCAAGGCAGGCATCCACATAGCGACGATCGTTCCAATTTGTTGGATTGGTTGACCCAGTTTGATCCCCATTAGCCAGATTGTGACCCAAATCCCCCATGCTAGAGCAAAACTAAGAAAGATAAAAGGAAAAACTTTTTTCATGGTGTGGACTCCTTTCTATTTAGAACTTTTTCTAAATAGATTATAACACTCCTGTTGGACTTGTCAAGAACTATTTCGGTTTTTTTCTAAATAGTTCAAGAATACAAGAGTCGCGAAGATGGCATTTTTTTGTTAAAATAGAAGTATAAAATAAATGCGAAAGGCATCTACTACAACTATGAAATTGATTTCTTGGAACATTGATTCCCTCAACGCTGCTCTCACTAGCGAGTCCCCACGCGCCCTCTTATCTCGTGCCGTTATGAACACGCTTGTTGCTGAGGATGCAGATATTATCGCCATTCAAGAGACCAAACTCTCAGCAGCTGGTCCAACAAAGAAACACTTAGAAATTCTTCACACCTTTTTCCCTGATTACCACACTACTTGGCGCTCATCGGTAGAGCCAGCTCGTAAGGGCTATGCCGGAACCATGTTCCTTTACAAAAATACGCTCCCAGAGCCAAAGATTACTCACCCAGAGATCGGTGCTCCTTCTACCATGGACAGTGAAGGTCGGATCATTACTCTGGAATTTGATGAATTTTTTGTGACCCAAGTCTATACACCAAATGCTGGCGATGGTTTGGGCCGCTTGGATGATCGTCAAATTTGGGATGAAAAATACGCTGAGTACTTGGCAGAATTGGACAGTAAAAAACCAGTTCTAGCAACCGGTGACTACAATGTTGCCCATAAGGAAATTGACTTGGCAAACCCTGCTTCCAATCGCCGCTCAGCTGGCTTTACGGATGAAGAGCGCCAAGGATTTACCAATCTCTTGGCAAAAGGATTCATCGATAGTTTCCGATACGTCCATGGCGATGTGACAGATGCCTACACTTGGTGGGCGCAACGCAGCAGAACTAGTAAAATCAATAACACAGGATGGAGAATTGACTACTGGTTGACTTCCCAACGCTTGGCCAATAACATCCAAAAATCAGACATGATTGATTCGGGTAGTCGCCAAGACCATACTCCAATCGTTTTAGAAATCAGTCTATAATATATAAGATCAAGATTAAAGTGGAAAATGAGAGTTTGCATCTGTAACTACGAATTGGATTAAATGGAGGAAAGATGGACAAAAAAGTAATCGAACGTAAGGCACTGATGGTTTCAATCGTTATGAATCTCATTAACGGTTTAGCTGGTATTCTCATCTATATTGTAACGGATTTGAATGCCTTGCTTTTAGATGGCGTCTTTACTCTTATTGCTTTTGTATCATCCATTGCAGCCCTCTTTATTTCAAAAAATAGTCATCGAACAACAGAGAATTTCCCAAATGGTATGTATTTTTTAGAACCCTTATATGGAATCTTAAAATCTATCGCTACACTCATGCTGCTAGTGATTACACTTTTGGAAACCTCAGCCACAGCGTATGCCTATTTTGTTCATCATGATGGTCAGCCTATGGTAACTGGGCCCGTCCTTCCATATACCATCATCATGGTGATTTCTTGTTTCGGATTAGCTTATTACAATAAAAGGCAAAACTGTAAAATAAATGGTTTGAGTACCATGTTGGAGGCTGAAAGTCGTGGTAATTATATTGATGGTCTGATTTCTGCTGGTGTCGGTGTCGCCATTATCGCACTTAGTCTAGTAGACATCAATGGACCATTCGGTTTCTTCCACTATACAGGAGATTTCTTCATTACTTTCTTCTTAGTCGTCTTTTCACTCAAGGAGCCAATTTCCGTCTTATCCCAATCCTTTAAAGAGTTTGCCCGTTCAACAGTTCAAAACGATGAGATTCATGATAAAATCAATGATATTTTCCGTGATATCCTACATACTCAAGCTGATAAATTGGATATCTTGATTTTTAAACAAGGGATGCATATCAAGGTTAAAATCTACATTTTAAAGCCAGAAGACAGTCAATTGATTGAAAGATTAGTTCTCCAGAAAAATCATCTGTTGGATAAACTGACACAAGAATTTGACCACTGTAGCTTAGAGTTTTCGTTCTAACTAAACAAAAAGCACAAGGATCACCCCCGTGCTTTATCCAAAGACAAGCCGATTTATGCTCTTGGCTTGTCTTTTTTTCTCTAATACTCTTTGAAAATCAGACAAAATTGCTCTTCTGAGTTTCAAAAATTCCTTGAATTTTTTCAATCCAATTAAATAAAATAGTGAACAAGAAACGATTTCTGAATAACAGAAACCGGTCTTGTTCTCTATGGATATCTATGTTTGGACCTTTATCCTAAAGTCACTCTCTTTACCAAACATTGACGCGTTCTTGAGGAGGCAGATACATACCATCTCCTTCTTTAATATCATACACTTCATAAAAAGCATCAAGGTTTTGGAGTGGGATGTTGGTGCGCAGTTCATCCGGTGAGTGCGGGTCATAGGTCAATAAATACTTGGTGTATTCCTTGCGAGCATTACTCCTGTGGACCCTTGCAAAAGCTTGGAAAAAGGCTTTATCCGGCTTACCGTAGGTTTCCAGAGCAAATGCAAGACCACCTGCATCGGCAATGTTTTCACCCAAGGTCAACTGTCCGTCAACTTTCTGATCAGCATAGCTTAGGTTGGACCATTGTTTCTCCACTGCAAGCATTCTATCTAGGAAAGTCTTCCTATCTTCCAAAGTCCACCAAAAATTAGACTTACCCTCACTATCATACATGGCCCCTTGATTATCAAAGGCATGAATCATTTCATGGGCGATAGTGGTTCCGATTCCACCATAATTTTCAGCCTTACTTTGTTGGCTATCATAAAATGGTGCTTGCAAGATACTGGCAGGCAAATAGATGGCATTTTCTGTTGGAGAATAAAAAGCGTTGACATTAAAACTTGGAGCAATCCACAAATGTTGTTCCTGCTGTCCTAGATGGCCCAAATCATAGGCTAACCGCTGACTCTTCAAGTCTAAATAGGCATCCACAAGATTGCTATTTTTGTCCACTGTAAACGTGTCTGCAATTGGATCCATTGCATCTGGGTAGGCTATATGTAGAGTCATCTTATCGACTTTTTCAATCGCTTTCTCACGTGTCGGCTCCGTTAACCAATCCAAGGTTTTTAAGCGTTCTTTAAACGTTCCCCGAATAGCCGTGGTCATCTCGATAACTTGCTGCTTATCCTCTTCCTTGAAATATGTCTGTCCATAATAGCTACTTAAGACTTCTGGAAAGAGGGAATAGGTATAGAGTAAAGCATTTTTTTCAGGGCTGTCATTCTCTTTTAAGCCACGTAATTCAAGTTCCACCTGATTAGCCCTGTCATAGGTATCTGTATCAACCAGTTCAGACAATTGTAAAACTTGCTGAACTAAGAGCCAGGATTTCATGATTGGAAAGTTTTGCTCATTGATGATCTTATCCGTATTCGAAAAATAAACATCCTCACTCACAGCGATATCATCCTTTACATCACCTGTAATGGATTTCATTAACTGTATGAGATGCGTATTTTGATTGCCTGTGCCAATCAGTTTTCCAGACTTATGCTGCATATAAGGAAGCAGCAACTCATCAAAGGCAATAGTATCCTCTATGATGGATTGGATTTTTTTATCCGAATAGCCTAATTTTTTCAAAAGACTGGAGCTATTTTTACGGAAGGTCTCTAGATGTTCCTTTTTACTTTTTTCATCCTCATAGTTACTGGTGGTTCGCAGAATCAAATTTGGAGCCTCTAGATAGAGTACTCTTTGATGACTAAAAGCACCACTAGCCAAGTTATAAGGCATCGCTTTTTTCTGTAGGAGACGATCTTTTTCAACGAGTTGGTAATCTTGAAAACTGTCTAGATTTTCAATTTCATCAAGGTATGGCTTGATGATAGCGATAGACAAGTCTTCTCGCTCTTCAAAATTCATAGCCAGCTTGTAAAAATCAACCGCAGGTTGCATGGCCTGAAAAGGAACGTCTTTCTTGCCAGAACTAAAGTCATCCAAATCTTTCTGTAGCTGTTGGTCAATCTCTTCCTGTAAGACATCAAAGGAAGAAATAGCGTCTTGATTGTCTTTAAGAGGGTTCTCCTTTTGCCATTTTTGGTTGACGGCTTGGTAGAAATTATCTTCTAGCCGAACCTCTTTCTTGTCTTGGCAAGCTGTCAGACAGACAACTGCCAGAAGCAGAGTGGAAGATGACAATAAAATCTTTTTCATATTGAATCCATTTCCTATAAATCAAGCTCTTCATAAGCGGTCCGGTAGCCAATTTGCAGAATCTTTCCATCCTTGATGAGGATTGGCCGTTTGATGAGCATGCCATCTGCAGCTAAGAGCTCCAAAGCTTGATCAACGGTCAAAGTATCAAATTTGTCCTTAAGACCCAAGGCCCGATAAGAATTTCCAGAGGTATTGAAGAATTTTTTCAAGTCAAGTCCTGACTTCTCCATCAAACTACGCAACATTTCCACCTGGGGTGGATTTGTCTTAATATCAATGGCCTCAAAATCCAAGCTCAGACTCTTCAACTCTGCCTTCGCTTGCTTACAAGTGCTACATTTAGGATATTCATAAAACGTATACATCATTAAAATACCGAATTCGACCAAAAACAAAAGGAAAGTGAAAGGGGCAATCAACTCACATAATCCATGTGGAGTATATAAGCCTAGAATAAAAAAACGAACTGCTATTACAAGCGTTTTTTTTCATTCTCTTACAAACGGCTCTCACCAGTCACTTTCTTCATTGTGAGGAGCCAGATAGTTCTCTACTCCATTTCCCTAAGTTTTTGGACTTTTTCATTCCTTTCTTTTTCTAATGCTAATAAATACAATTTTCGTTCCAGTCCACCCGCATAACCAGTTAAAGAAGCATCTGAACCTAAAATGCGGTGACAAGGAATAAGAATAGAGATGGAATTTTTCCCGACAGCTCCACCTATGGCCTGAGCTGACTTACAGTTCAGGCTTTTTGCGATTTGACCATAGGTACTGGTTTGGCCTAAATCAATCTTCAACAGTTCTCTCCAAACCTTTTGTTGGAATTCTGTTCCTTGAGGGTTTAATGGGGGTAAAGCAGGTAAGTCAATCCCTGAAAAATAAGCAGTCAACCAGTCACAAGTTGCTTGCAAGACAGGATTGCTTGCTTCCAAAAAGACGGTCTCCTCAAAACCACGTAACTGGTATTTTTGTCCATGAAACCAGGCTCCCAGAAGAGCTTGACTGTTTGCTACTAAACTAATTTCTCCGATGGGACTGAGATAGATTTGGTGGTATCGCTCTTCTGTCATATCATCCTTAAAAGGCCAATCTCTTTAGAAAGGCCTATTTTCTTTATTTTTTACCTTTAATCAGACGGACTTTAACGATATGATCGCTGCTAGTAAAGAGATCCACCAGCTGTTGAATTTTCGCTTCGTCTGTCTCATCCAAATCCAAGATGGTATACGCGTAATCCCCTTTTGAACGATTGAGGATATTTGCAATATTGATATCCAAATCAGATACCGCCGTGGAAATTGCCGCTACAATATTTGGTACATTTTGATTGATCAAGGTAATTCGATAAGGAGCATCTAGGACCTGATGCATGTTCGGGAAATTAACAGAGTTGGTAATTTCTCCAGTTTCCATAAAACGTCGGATTGTTTGACCCGCCATAATGGCACAATTGAGTTCTGCTTCTTCTGTTGAGCCGCCCACGTGTGGGAAGACAGTCACTCCTTTTTTGTTGAGCAATTCCTCTGTACCAAAGTCAGTCACATAACGCTTGATTACCCCTGCCTCAATGGCTTCAAAGAGGGCTGCATTGTCTACTAATTCTGCACGGGCAAAATTAATGAGTGTTGTTCTTTTTGGCATAAGCGCAAAGGCATTCGCATCAAACGTATTCTTGGTATCAGCCGTCAAGGGAACATGGACAGTGATGTAATCACAGTTCGAAAAGATTTCCTTCAAATCATTGACGCGTTTGACGTGGCTAGAGATTGACCAAGCTGCTTCAATAGAGACGTAGGGATCATATCCGAGAACATTCATCCCCAAACGCCGAGCATCATTGGCAATACGAGCTCCAATAGCCCCTAAACCAATCACACCCAAGGTTTTGCCAGCAATTTCACTTCCAGCAAATTGTGACTTGCCCGCTTCAATTTGTTTGGGTACATCGTCACCTGACAAAGTATTTGCCCAACTTGTTGCGGAGAAATAATCACGAGCAGACAAGAGAATGGAAGTAATAACTGCTTCTTTTACTGCATTGGCATTGGCACCGGGTGTATTGAAAACGACGATACCCGCTGCAGTGGCTTCATCAATCGGAATGTTGTTGGTTCCAGCACCGGCACGGGCAATGGCCTTGAGATTAGTTGGAAATTCCACTCCATGCAAGTTTTGGCTACGGATAATATAGGCATCCGGATTTTCCGCCTTATCTCCATCAATCTGAAATTGATTTCCCAACTCTTTTAAGCCGATTTGGTTGATATTATTAAATGTTTTTACGCTATAAATCATTTTTTCACTCTAGGCAGCCACCTGCCTTCTCCCTCTTTTTGAAAAATAATGCTAAAACCGACTAGATTTCTTGATACAAGCTGGTCTCAGACTTATGCTTGATTTTCTGATAGGCTAGACGCTCCCCATCAATGGGAACCTTGCCACAATAGACAAAGCCAAGCTTCTCTAATATGTGCTGCATAGGTTTGTTGAGTTCATGGGTATCACAGCGAAAATCTGGCCCCTTGTGCCCCTCAATCAGACCTTGTAAGAATGTCTGGACTACTTGTTGCCCTCGATACTGATTGGAAACCGCAATTCGGTGGAAGGTCACATAAAGATAGTTATCGTGCTTCCACTTACCATCATAGATGGCATTGTATTCCGCTTGGTTATCAAGATAGACAGCTGCATAGGCCACGACTTTCCCCTCCATCAAACCTACATAAGCCCGATTTTCAATAATATCTTCGAAAACATCCTCTTGATTTGGATAGCCATTTTCGCCCTGCCACTGGCTAGACACAGAAGCAGCTAGAAAGGCTTTTGCTTCCTCCAAGATGCTTGTAATTTGTCCCAGTTCATTGGGATGAGCCAGACGAATTTCCATCATTTCTCTTTTCTATTTTAACTTATTTGTTCTCTGCTTCAAACTTAGCCATAAAGTCTAACAAGTCAAGCACACCTTGGCGAGGGAAGGCGTTATAGATACTTGCACGCATACCACCAACTGAACGATGCCCTTTGATATTTTTAAATCCAGCTGCATCAGCTTCTTTGGCAAATTTGGCATCCAAGTCCTTACTTGGTGTGACAAATGGAATATTGCAGACAGAGCGGTCCTTGGCAAATTTCACCGGACTAGTGTAGAAATCTGATTTCTCAATAAAATCATAGAGGAGCCCTGATTTCTCGCGTTCGATTTCTGCCATTTTATCCACACCACCAATCTCATTTTTCACCCAGTCGAAGACCAGTTTTGAAATATAGATGTTGTAAGCTGGTGGTGTATTGTAAAGTGAATCGTTATCTGCTTGGATGCGATAATCCAGCATAGAGGACAGCATCGGCTGGTCATTGAGAAAGTCCTCACGGATAATCACAACCGTCACACCAGCTGGTCCGATATTCTTTTGAGCACCGGCATAAATGACCGCAAAATCTTCCACATTGTAGCGAGCAGCTAGAATATTTGAAGACATATCCGCCACTATTGGCACACCATTTGTATCTGGCAAATCGTAAATGGCTGTACCTTCGATAGTGTTGTTGGTAGTCAAGTGCACATAAGCTGCTTGTGGATCAATCGTTGCCGCATCAAAACTTGGGATATGATCGTAAACCGTATCTTCTGATGACGCCAGTAAAATGGGTTCAAACTCGATGGTTTTAGACAATTTGACTGCTTCTGTGTAGGCTTTTTTCCCCCAAGAACCAGCCACCAAGTAGTAGACTTTCTTCCCTTGCGCCAAATTCAAAGGAAGCATAGAAAATTGAAGAGAAGCTCCACCCTGTAAGAAAAGAACCTTGTAGTTATCCGGAATAGCCATTAGTTCACGCAAAGTGCTTTCCGCATCCTTGATAATCTTGTCAAATTCTGGAGAGCGATGGGACATTTCAAGCACGGACATACCGGAGCCTTGGTAATCAAGCATTTCGTCACGAGCAGTTTCAAGAACGGCTTTTGGCAAGGTAGCAGGTCCTGCTGAAAAATTGTAAATTGTCATACGACACCTCCAAAATATAATAAAAGAATTATAACACAATTTTCTGAATATTGAAAGATTAATAAGAAAAATTGTGAAAAAAAATACAAAGAAAGAATATTTATTTCCTAAGAATCGTTTCCTATCTATTCCTATCTTCAACTATTTGCCTAAAGCTCTTTTAAAGCAAAAAGAGCTTGAAGATCAAGCTGCTTTTATTCGGTCATTTTATAGAATTAATCCTTCCTTCTTCATGCCTCGAATAAAAACGAATAAAGAAGGAATTAAAATAGCAACACTCCCAATCCAAGCGGCAGGACTTGCCGCTGCTACTCCTGCATAGCCAAAGAATTGCGCCCCCAAAATGGCAACACCGGCTCGCATGACTAACTCAGCAAAACCAGCCAAAGTAGGAACAAAACCATTTCCTAAGCCTTGAATAAAGGACCTCGTCACAAAAAGAATAGATAAAATCCAATAGCAAAGACCATTGATGATGTAATAAATAAAAGCTAAGTCCAAGACATTCTTGGAAGGATTGGCTAAAAAGAGACCAGAAAATTGAGTATTAAAGACAATCAAAATGATTGCAAAGAAGATAGCCCAAACAACGGTTACCAATAGCGTTTGTTTCAAGCCTTCTAAAAGACGATGAAATTTCTTTGCACCATAATTCTGAGCCGTAAAGGTAGAAATGGCCAAACCAAGATTGACCATGGGAAGCATGGCTAGTTGATCTGTTTTACTCGCAATAGATTGAGCTGCAATGGCATCGGTTCCTAGCTGATTAAGGACCACCTGCAAGGTAATGGCCCCAATGGCAATAATACTAGCTTGAAAGGCCATAGGAAAACCAATCTTAGCATGCACCAGCAGTTCTTCTTTCTTCAATTGAAAGATGCCCTTATGAACCTTGAAGTAAGAAATCTTTTTCTGACTATAAATGACAAGGTAGAGAACCGAAAAAGCTTGGGCCAAAATAGTCGCAAGTCCTGCTCCAAAAACACCCATTTTGAGATTTAGAATAAAGAAAAAATCAAGCAAGACATTGATGATACTGGCAACAATCAGAGCATAAAGAGGTGTCTTGGAATCGCCCAATGCCCGGATGGCACTGGAAAAATAATTATAGAGCACTGTAAAAACCATACCACCAAAAATCGCTGTTAGAAAACCCTGGGAACCATCGATCAACTCTTGCGGCATCTGCATGATTTCAAGTAAGGGACGTAGACCGACTAGTGATAAAAAACTCAGGACAAAACTCACTAAAATCGAATAAAAAAGACCGTGAACAAAACTACGTTCTATCCCCTCACTATCTCCTGCTCCAAAGCGTTGAGAGATAATGATGGATAGTCCCGTTGTCAAGCCTTGAGCAAATCCCAATATTAAGAAAACGATGGAACCTGTCGCGCCAACACTAGCAAAGGCGAGTTGACCCAAAGTCTGCCCTACAATCATGGCATCAGCAAAGTTATAGGCCAGCTGAAAAAAACTTCCGATCAATAGTGGAAGTGTAAATTGTAATATGACTTTTATGGGTTTTCCTTGGGTTAAATCTTGCATAATCTCAACTCTCTGTCTAACTATCATGACCATTGTATCGGTTTTGACATGCTTTATCAACTCTTTGACACAAAAACGACAGATATTGCCTATTTTATTGTCAGAATGATTTTCCGTGATATAATAGATTAAAACAAAACGAGGTGAACGGATGTTAATAAAAGAATTTTGTGCCGAAAATCTAACCGATCTTCCAAACCTGACTGCCGCAGAAATAAGGCGTGTCGAACTCTGTGATAATTTGGCCCAAGGCGGTACTACACCATCTTATGGTGTTCTCAAAGAAGCCGCTCATTATCTGCATGAAAAAGGCATTAGTTTGGCCACCATGATTCGACCGCGCGGTGGCAATTTTGTTTACAATGACATTGAATTGCGGGTAATGGAAGAAGATATCTTAAAAGCGGTTGAATTGGAATCGGATAGCCTAGTCCTTGGCTTACTGACAGAAGAGAATGAACTGGATACAGAAGGAATTGAACAACTTCTTCCAGCGACACAAGGCCTGCCTTTGGTTTTTCACATGGCCTTTGACTTGATTCCAATGGAGCAGCAAAAAACTGCCATGGATAAGCTGATTGACTACGGATTTGTCCGGATTCTCTTACACGGCTCCGCTCAACGTCATGATATCTTTGAGAATGTCACTCATATCAAGGAATTGGTTGATTATGCCGACCATCGCATTGAAATTATGATGGGTGGCGGTGTGACAGCTGACAACTGCCATAAACTAGCTAGTCTGACGGGTACCAATATTGTCCATGGGACAAAGATATAAAACCAAAAAAGATGATGGTCGCTTGAGCATCATCTTTTTGGTTACACTTCATGATAAGCGTTATAGAGTTCTTGGCGGTTAAGACCCAAATCCTTGGCCACTTTTTTGATGGCTTGGTTGGGTTTGTTTCCGTCCTTAATCAGTTGCTCAACCTGTTCAAGCGGGTCCAAGTTTTCCAAATCCTCATCCCTAACTTGTCCATCAAAACCAGAAACGATAATGAGACACTCGCCTTTGAGAGGATTGTCTGTTATATAGTCCAAAACTTCTGAAATCAGTCCTCGTTGGTATTCTTCATAGAGCTTAGTTAGTTCACGAACTACTACTACTTGACGATCACCATAAACAGCCAACATGTTTTCCAATGTATCCGCCACCCGATAAGGAGATTCGTAGAAAATCTGGCTTTCTGGATAAGCTTTCTTACTGTCAAAAAATTCCTTCTGTTGTCCAGCCTTGCGTGGTAAAAAACCATAGAAGATATGAGGCTGGGGAGCGATACCAGAAGCAATCAGGGCCGTAATACCAGCCGATGCCCCTGGCGTTGCCACCACTGGAATATCCGCTTGGATGGCTGCTCTGACCAAATCATGACCAGGATCCGAAATGGATGGAAGCCCCGCATCTGAAACCTGAGCCAAGGATTGGCCAGCTAAAAGCATGTCAATGAGATTTGGAATTCTATCGTAGGCATTGTGCTCATGGAAAGAAATCTGCTTGGTCTCAATGTCAAAATGTTTGAGCAAGAGTCCTGTGTTTCGCGTATCCTCTGCACAGATAAAATCGACAGATTTCAAAATAGCTACCGCTCGAAAGGTCATATCTTGCAGGTTACCAATAGGAGTTGCGACCAGATAAAGACTTCCTCTTGCCGTCACTCCCTTAAATGATTTTTGTACTTGCATCTTAATCTCGATTCAGTAATTCTAAACAGAACATGCAGGGCTCATCATTGTCACGGCGTTGACCATAGGAAAAAGTACAGATATGGAAACCATCCTCATAGATATTTTCCAAATTTTCCTTACCATAGTTGGAGCTTTTTGCATCTTCTTTTTCTTCCTTGGACAGGCGGTCCCGTAGCTTGGAATTTTCCAATCGCAAAGCGGTATTCTCATCGATAACTCCTTGCAAATGCTTCTTAATAGCTTCTACTTCTGCTAGGGTCATCAAGAGGTTCTGTGAGAAGCCATCTAGGGCATCAAAAATTTCTCTCTTATCCATCTATTCTCTTATCTCACTTCTCTTTTAAAATCATATACTCTAGGGCATTCTGCAAACTGACATTACTTTGCCACATTCTTCTCACTTGTAAGAGTTCTTCCAGTCGCATCAAAGCCTGAGGATTCTCTTTTTTCTCAGATAAAAATAAAGTCAACAAGTCCAAGATTCTCTCTTGCTCTATTTTTTCACTTGCCAAATGGACCAACTGAGGCACCATCAGAAAAGCACGATCAGGTGTAGCCAATAAAGTCGTCACAAACTTGGGAATCAGATGCAGCAAATCTTGAAAAGCCTTTAGCTTCATCAGTTCCATTGCTTCCTCGCTACTAGCAACTAACTCTGCCAAGATACGAGCCTGAGACTTTAGCAAACCTTCTTCTTCCAACTGACGGATCAGCACCTGGCGATTCTTGGGAAAATGGACCAGCTGAGTGCGACTTTTTATGGTCGAAAGCACCGCTTCCTCGTGATTGGTCAAGAGAAAAATAGTCACATCCGATTGAGGTTCCTCAATTACTTTGAGGAGAGAATTAGCCGCATTTGGGTGCATCTTTTCGGCATCACAGATAATAAAAATCTGCTTTGACGATTCAAAACCTGATTGGGAAAAATCTTTGACAAGTTCACGGACTCGCTCTGTCTTTATCACGTTTCCACGAGGACGGATGATCGTCACATCTGAAAACTCTTCCTGTTCAATCAGACGACAGGTTCGACAATTCCCACAAGGTAAACTATTTTTCCCTTCTTGACAAAAAGAAGCCTGACTGAGGAAAATAGCCGTGTCAAAACTGGCAAATTGACCCGAAAAAAGATAAGCATGAGCTAATTTACCTTGATGTAAAACCTGCTCAAAGCCAGCCAGAACTCTGGGTTGGTATTGTTTTAATTGTTCTAGATTCATTTTCTCTTACTTAAAAAATCGCTTTGAGATGATTGAAAAAGCCTCTTCAATCACTTGCTCCAAGGGATGGCTGGCATCTACTTTAACCATGCGTTCCGGATCTTGCTCCAAAATGGACAGATACCCTTGACGCACCCGCTCATGCATATCCACCGTTTCCATATCCAAACGATCCACATCATGATGACGATTTTTAGCGATACGAGCCAAGCCCTCTTCCACATTGATATCAAAATAAAGAGTCAAATCTGGCACCAAACCGTCAGTGGCATAGTCATTGAGCCAGTTGATATCCTTTACATCCAGACCACGACCAAAGCCCTGATAGGCCACCGAGGAGTCGATAAAACGATCGACCAATAGCAACTTTCCACCATCCAGAGCCGGTAAAATCCGCTCTTTCAAATGCTGGCGACGGGCTGCAATGTAGAGAAGCAACTCCGTTTTATCATCCATGGCTGTATTTTCAGGATTTAAAATAACCGAACGAATATCTTCTGCAATGGCAACTCCACCTGGTTCACGAGTTGTTACAAGCTCCATATCAAATGCCGCTAATTTAGGCAACAAAGCCTGCAAGACAGATGTTTTCCCAGCTCCATCTGGACCTTCCAAACTAATAAAAATACCCTTATTCATATCGTTCCTCATTTCTCCTACTTCTCTTCATTCTACCAAAAAAGAGACAAAAAAGCACTCTTTATTTTCAATGAAGACTGTGATAAAATGAGTTGACATCTTGTTTAGGAGAGTTTTCTATGCGCATCAAAAACATTATCCTCATCATCATCGGTGCAGGCTTATTTTCTTTTGGACTCAACTATTTGGTCATGCCAAATGGTCTTTATGAAGGTGGAGCAACAGGAATTTCCCTGATTCTGTACTATCTCTTTCATATACAGCCTTGGGTAACCAATATTCTCATTAACATTCCCCTTTTTATCCTAGGTTGGAAAATTCTTGGTAGGAATGTCCTTCATCTCAGCCTCCTCGGTACTTTTTCTGTTACCATTTGGTTGGCTATTTTTGAAAAGCTACCATTTGTAGTGGATCTGGACCACGATCTCATCATCGTCTCTATGCTTGCTGGTGTCCTATCGGGGATAGGTTTAGGCATCATCTTCAAAGCCGGCGGAACGACTGGGGGCAGCGATATTTTAGCCCGTATTGGCCACAAATACAGCCATTATACCATCGGTCAGATCATCCTAGCTATTGACATCTTAGTTTTGATTTTAACCATTATCGTTTCCCGAGACTTACGAGTGGTGCTCTATACCATGCTTCAGGTCACCATCGCTTCTCGTGTAATTGATATTATCAGTGACGGTGGCTATGGTAGTAAAGGGGTCATGATAATTAGTCAAAAGTCACAAGAAATCGCTGCTGCCATTGATAGTCAAATCGAGCGCGGTGTCACTCTCATCAAAGCTCAGGGCTTTTATAGTCGAACAGATATGGATATGATTTATTCCGTGATCTATAAGAGCCAGCTTCAGGAAACAAAAGAACTGATTCACCGCATCGATCCGCATGCCTTTATCACCATTACAGATGCCCACGAAGTGCTAGGTGAAGGCTTTACTTTAGACAAAGATAAAAACCCATTGGAAAAAAGATAATAAAAAATGATGCTAGATTAGAAACTTCTAAGCGACTAGCATCATTTTTTTTACAATTTAAACTCAATTCCATCCACTTCTATATTATTTGTCTCTAAAAATAATACTTGATTCCATATTTCCATAAACATGTTTACTTTGGAATTGTTTTGAGCGTTGGATGGGTATAAAACGGAAAACATCTTATTTCATAATTTCCATCTGTCACTACGACATCAGCTTCTCCAATTTTTTCGCTTATCCAAATGATATCTTTTATTAGCAACATTGTATGTCCTCCTATGGAATTACTTTAAAATTGGGAGATTATTTTATAATCTGTTTTGCATATTTCGTATTCTTACCGGTACCACAATCTTCTTAACATAGGCATTCATCTCCGAAATATAGGTTCTATAACAATTAGTAAAAGTCAAAATAGATATTCGTTGGTGAAAACTCTCCAAATATCTCAACCATCTCTTTTCTTAAATCAGCTTCATTCTTTAAAAAATCTATATATCTGAAAAAATTAGTTTTATCATCTTCCATCATCTGAATTTTTATAAAACAATAACTCAAAATTTTAATAATTTTTTTATCAATTTCCTCAATTGTAGATTTTGAGGTTCTCTTTAAAATAAATTCTTCAAACTCTTTTTCTTCGAATCCATTTATTATCAATTCATACTGGTATAGCTCATAACGTTTTCTCTCTTCTCCAACATAAAATGGTAACAATAATCCTGGTACTAAAATTAATTCTGAAGAATTTGAGATAAGATTAATTAGTATATTTATATTAACTAATCCTTCTTGACTAAAAAATAACTTGGGTGCTTGATGAAAAATTTCCCTTAATGTAGTCATTCTTACCTCCTTTGGTCTTTAAATAAATACTGTATCTTTAACGGTCTTTATTTTTTATTTTAGTACATCAGAAAGAAATTACCTAGAAAATTTTTCTTATATGTTTTCTCGTCAATTACAGGTTTCACTTTACTTAGAAATATTTAGTAGAAATTTAATCCATTAGCTACTGTAAACACTGTTTTGTTTACTCATAAACTAAATCAAAATTGAATGTGATAGGACCATCCGATTCATTTGTGACCTTAATATTGAAGTCGCTTTTGCTAACAAAAGTGAAAGACAACCAGAATGGTGCTTCAATTATAATACCATCAGAACACACTGAAATATTTGCACTGCAATCTGAAAGAATAATTATGACTAATTTCCTAGAATCATAAAATGTCCACTTTTCAATCTGAGTATCAGCAAGATTGAAATGAAGTTTTTCCCTGATAACATTGCAAGAACTTGATTTCCCAACATTCTGTATCTTCCTCAAATCCTTTTGTTGTTTCTATAAACAAACTAGCCTCATCACCTAGATACCTTGCTCGAAAATCTAAAACCAAGGGTTCCATCGTGTAGACTTCATGTAACTTTGCTAATGTTTTTTGAATATCCATAGTATGCCTCTTTCTTATTTATTCCAAAATGTGTTCTGCTGATGATTGTCAATTTCCGAGATGTTTAATAGCTATGTAGCTTTCTATCAGCTGCATTTTCATTGTCAGCTAACCACCTTCTCGCTTCACGCACCATGAAGAGCCGTTCATCATACTGGGCTACATTATCAAAATAATTTTTCGCAAGTATAACATCATTATTCAAGATACTATTTTTAGCAATAAAGTAATTTTTTTCAATTGTACTCAAAAGACTATCATCTGGTAAAAAATGAACATAATCATTTCCTTGATTCTCAATTATCAAGTCTTCATAACAGTGAATTCTCTTTAGATACAAATCTTTTTTCTTACTTTGAGGCTGGGAAGACAATTGGGAGGCAATATTCATAATTTGACGTTCACCACCCAGTTCTATCCTAATCCTATATGCTAGTAAGTAATAGTCTAGTTTATCTATATTCCCATACTTTTTAGAAGAAAGACTTTCCACCTTAACCTGTTTAAGTATTTGAATACAATACTCATAATGACCAAGGTAATATGAGTATTGAGCTATCCGAAATAGATAGTAATTCTTCAGCGAGGTTTTTTTCCTCAATTTTATTTTGAGGTGTTGAATATAATCTTCATAATCATCTAGTTGACAGGAATATAGTCGGGAACTTATCTTGATTGGTAGATAATACTTAATATATGACAAAGTAGCTACAATAACGGCATAGGGGATTAACACCGAAGCCGCTGGAAATAGCCCAAGTAAGTACAAACAAATTAGCAATAAATTGAACATTGTTGCATTTATTATGAGTATCAGTTTATTTTCATGTTTATAAATATAACTCTTCATACACTACTTTCAAAAAATATTAAATAATCGATTGATGTTCGAGCAAAACTTAGTTGAACATCAATCTAACTACTACTGCATTTCAACTAACCATCTTCTCGCTTCACGCACCATGAAGAGCCGTTCATCATATTTCGATATGACTGTGAAATGATATTCCAAGCTCTCAAAATCATTCGTTAGAAGGCTATTAATACCAGAATAATAGTGACGTACTAAGTTTTCTAATTTTGAATTTCCATTTTTCACAGTTTTAAAATAAGGATTTGGCTTCTTCAAATATATTAAATCGTAAATCGCCAGATTAGTTTGAATTAGGTTATCTTTTTCACCCCACTCGGCAAATTCAGTTATTCTTGAACGAAATGAGTCTAAATCTACATCAGTATTCAAGTGAACTTTACAAAGTAATTTCAAGCAAAGAATATCGACAATCATGTTTGGTCTGAACTTTTTAAAGACATGTTCAAGATGGATTTCATCTAATTTTTTCAATGAAGCTTCAAATTGTCCTTGGAATGCTAAGGATTTTACCAGTAAAAATAAATAATTTGACTTAGCATTCTTCAAAAATGGATTAGATTTGACAACTCTATAACCAGTATTTACAAATGCTATGAATTTTTCAATATTTAGATCATCATTTAAAAGGGATATTATAGCGAAGTCAGTTGCTTTAAGTAGAAATATCGAGACAAAAGCAATCAAAACCATTAACACATACAACATATTTCCCAAAATTGGTTTGTAATCAAAACTTATTGCCAGAATACCAACTATAGATGTTAAAATAACTGCGAAATACATCTCGAAAATCATTAACCAAAAGAACTGCTTATTGGATAATTTCTTTAAATAGTTTATAAGATTCTTCATTTAATCGTCCCTCATTTTATAAGCAATAAAGCAGTTCCATATTTAAGTATTGTAAGTGTCGTTTTAGGATCTTTTCCCACAGTTGCAACGCCGTACACAACACCTCCAACTATGACAAGCGCTCCAATAGGTTTGCCACCCATTGTCCGAGCATCTGCTTGGCCTATCCTTATGTTAAAGACAACTTCTTCTACGGACACTTGAAGAAATGATTCATAATGGGCACTTGCTCAAAAAATTCAAACAAACGTTGGTTGAAGAATATAATAGCCCTGACTACTACATTTTAGCCAGCTTTCTCTTTGCTTCTTGAACAATAAAGAGTTGCGGATTTTCTTTAGAAAGAGTTGTGAACATAGCTTTCGCTTCTTCCATATTGCCTAATAGAACAGCATTTTCAGCCTTATAATATTGATACAACAGTTTCCCAGTTTTTGTTTTCTTTTCTTCCTTATTATTTTTTAAGTAGAGACTAGGTTGTTTGTAATAGATAATATCCAGCATTGCTTTCAAATAGGGTTTATTGGACATAGTTCTCATCATTTCGTGAAAATCAATCCGATCATTACCACCATCTCTCTCCAAAAAAATTGTTGATTGAACGACAAATATTTCTCTATCATCCTCTAATAATCGTCTAACTTTCTTGGACTGTCTTTTCTCACGAAGAGACTGTTCAAAATGTTTTAAAGATTCTTCAAAATCTCCGCGAAAAAACGAAACAACTCCTAGTGCATGAAAAGCAAATGCTTTAATTCCTAATTTACTGTCTACATGCTTTTTCCAATAGGCTTCATACTTATCTAAGTCAATTTTTTCAACTAATATATTCAGCAACACTTTATCAATTTTTTTCGAAAACCAATTATACAACAATATTATTGAGATAACAAACCAACTAAGTATATTTTTAATTTGAAAAGGCATCGTCGAATGATACACCGCTACTGGTGTAATAATAAATAGTACGATATTAATAATCCCTAAAAAATTTCTTGCGAAATAAAGGTTAGAAGCGGATAAATTTGAGATTTTTTCTTCTAGTCTTGTCATTTTTGTACTTTCTAATTCAATCAATCATTAAGCAGATTTTTTATAATGACAACTATGGACACTACTGCACCTCCGATTGATGAAATAGCGCCTGTTCCAGCTGCTATACCTCCAATTGATGAAATAGCACCTGCAACAATTGGTACCCAAATTGGGCTTGTTGCTATTGCACCTACTTGAAGTAAATTCCCTGTCCTAAAACCCACTTGAGTTGTTGTCAAATTAGTAACCCCATTATTATTACTACCAACTTGACTTATGTTATATCCACCAATGATACCATTTGGGAGATCACCATTTAAATTAACTCCATTGCCTATACTAAGAAGGTTACCATTTTGAGTATATGTTGTCATATTATTATAATCTATTCCATCAAATCCTACAGAAGCATTAACCGTATTAGCTACTTTAACACCTTTTACAGAACCGATATTTAATGAACCACTCACTACTAAATTTCCTCCTGACAAACCGATTGTCCCTGAACCACCTGCTATGTTCAGATTCAGAGATGGTTGCCATCCATTGGTAATATTAAGGTTAAATATACCACCTGAAGGTTTTTCTGTAGAATTTGAAGTTTTAACAAAAGTTGAGTACCAACCATTATTAAAAGGTATATCCATACTTGGTGGTTCAATAGTATAACTTCCCATTCCGAATAGAGGAGTAGATTTTTTATTACCAGATTTAGGATCAGATGTCATCCCCAATAATAACATTGCTGCAGAGCCAATACCAGCAATAGATAATAGCTGTGATTTATTTATTGTATTTTTGGCTGGATCCTTGCCTTTCATTGTCTTTGGATCACAGACGTGTTTCTGCGTTTCTTCTAAGGCTTTTGTCCAGTTTCGGTGGATATTTTTCCCTTCTTTGGATTTGGAACTTCCCCAATTGTAGGTAGACTGTCCATTGGCTTGAGCCTGTTGAAGTGCCGTCAAGGGATTGAAGACTAAGGTTTGGCTTTGGTATTGCTGAGCATAGCCATAACTGGTTGACGGGCTATATACGGCCCCATTTGGTCCAAACGCTGAGTAATAGCTAGCTGGTGCACGGTAGCTTGGATTTGTTTGGATTTGCTGGCGAACATAGTTAGCTGCTGTGTAGTAACCGCTACTATCACTTGGATTGTAACGACCAAACATTGAAGGGTCCATCATCGTTTGACTATACCTGCGTTGCTGGCTGGTATTGATCGTAGCACGACCTCCACCACCAACTAAGCCCATCTGCCTATGCCCGCTCGGATCCGTATAGTTGACCGGATTGTTTTGGACATAGCTATAGAGATTTTGACTGAGTGGATCTTGGTCATCCCCTTGATAGGAGTCTTCAGTAAGGAAGGTCCCTACTTTGTTATCATAATACCGTGCCCGCAGATAGTCAAGCCCGGTGATGTCTCTGGCTTCCCCATTGTAGGCAAATGGATTGCCTGTCTGGTCCGTACTTTCCTTGGTTGAACCATAGAGCTGGTAGCTCGAGCTTGCGACACTAGAACCATCCTTGGTCAGACCAGTTACACTACCCGTTACAGAGGTCAGATAGTTGTAGGTCTCCCCTGTCTGGTTGTTGTGGTAGCTTTCTCGACCACGACCATAAGTATAGGTCTCCCGAGCCTGCATCTGGTCATCATAGGTTTCAAGGACTTGGGCATTCTCCTGGTTGACATCGTTGATGTAGTTGCGGACTTCGTAGTAGTTGTAAGTGTCTTCCTTTGTCGTGTATGGAATGAGAACATCCTGCACCTCACTAGCGTAAGTCACGGGGTCTTGGCCTGGGAGATTGTCTTCACTTGGCGGATTGACTACCAGACCTTCCTTGGTGGCTCTGTCCTTGGCGACCTTCTGATGGTAGGCAACAGAGATAGTATCGAAGGTCTCTCTCCAATCATACCCTTGACTGGAACCAAAGCTCGAGAGGAACTGGAGGACATTTTGGGAGAAGCCATACCAGAAGACAGAGTTTTCCTCACCGTTTGGACTTGTCTTCGGTGATTGTTTTTTCTCCTTACGCTTGAAGAGTTGATAGGTGTTGGTCGCTTCTGTCCGACTTGCGGTGAAGACGCGGTTATCATCTCCGTCATAGAGAGCCGCAAAGAGCATGCCTTCCTTGTCCTTGACAGCAAGCAAACGATTTTCCGTATCGTAGATGTAGTCTAAGGTTTCATCTGTACCGGTAGACTGGATGCGGTTGCCATTCTGATCGTAGGTGTAAGACAGGGTTTTGTCGCCAATATTGGCTTGGGTCAGACGGTTATGGGCATCATAAGTAAAGTCTGATTTGGTCTCTTTACCATCTACGACTTCTGTGCTGGTTAACTTATTTCCCGCTAGGTCAAAGGTATACCGATATTCCGCTAATTTCCTTCCGTCAATCTGGTCACTACTGGACTCTTTCTGAGCCTTAACATCCGTATAAACCGTCATATTGGTCAGTTGACCTAGGCTGTCATAACGATAGGCTTGGACTAGCGTTTGACCATCTTGCTTGATGGTTTCCTTGGTGATGAAATTACCATCGTCGTACTCGTAGGCGTAACTTGAGATCTCCTTGTTCTTCTTATCCAGGTGGTGGATAGCCGTCACACGATGACCGGCGTCATAGGTCAGCTCGCTCTTTGAACCATCGCCACGTTTGACAGTGGTCATATCGCCTGCTTCATTGTAAGCGTAGGTAGTGACCTTGCCGTCCTTGTCCGTAACCTTGGTCAAGCGATCCAGCTCGTCATAGCTATACTTGACCTCATTCCCATCAGGGTAGGTCAGTTTTTCAATATTGCCATAATCATCATAGCTGTAGGTGATGAGACTACCATCTCCCTGACGGACACCTGTGATTTGACCTTCTTCATTGTAAGCATAGTTGGTCTTACCCGTTAGGTCACTCATAGAGACCCTGCGACCATCCGCATCATAGGTGTAGAGGACTTGACCTTCTGATTTCTCTGAGTACTTAGTCGTCAGCAACTGATCCAGCTTGTTGTAGTCATAAGAGATGGTCTTACCATCGGCTTTTTTGATTTGAGACAGCTGATTGTTTACGTCATAGGTGTAGGTTTCTGTATCCCCAAGGGCTGTCATGCGTTCGACGATGTTGGACAATTGGTCATACCGGTATTTTGTGACCTGACCATTGCCATTGGTTACAGACGTCATATTTCCAACACTATCATAAGTATAGGTAGCGGTGGACGCTTTTTCACCTGAACCTTTGGTCGCAGTTAACAACTGATCCTCATTGTCATAGGTGAAGGTAGAGAGACGCTGACTACCAGAGGTCACCTGAGTCAGGTTACCATTGCCATCATAAGAGTAGGAAGCGGTCGCTCCTGATCCTGTGGTCACCTTGGTCAAGCGGTCGTCTTTGTCATAGCTATAGAGTGTTGTTTGACCAGCTGTGTCTGTCTCGGCCGTTAAGCGATCCAGAGCATCATAGGTCCTCGTCTGGCTTTGACCAAGTGGATTGACCATCTTTTCTAGGTTACCATTTGGATCATAGGCATAGGTTTCTTCCCGTTTACCATTGATGGTTCGCTTGGTCACCTGTCCGACTGGGTCATAGTCCAGGTTGGTCTGGCGTCCTGTTGGACTAGTAATGGTCTTGAGTTGGTCTAACTTGGTGTATTCCAAGTGGGTCTTTGCACCGCTTGGTGTCGTGACAGAAGCAAGGTTACCAGCCTTGTCGTAAGCGTACTTGGTTTCCAAATCAAGAGCATTTTTCTCACTGAGGAGACGACCTGCCACATCATAAGTATAGCTGGTGCTTCTATCTGATTGGTCGGTTTCTTTGGTCAAGTTACCTGACACATCATAGGTATAGACTTTAGAGAGTCCTTGTGGAGCGCCATGTTTTTCCAATCGTCCCAGTTTATCATAGCCATAGATAAAGACAGCTTTATTTGGAAGCGTCCGCTCTAGAGCACGACCATAAAGGTCATTGGCATAGCTGGTCACATCACCACTTGGATCGGTTTCAGTAGCCAGACTACCTGTCGCATCATAGCTGTAGCTGGTGACACCACCTGTTGGTTTGGTCATGGTGCTGACACGACTCATGGCATCATAGCTATAGCTTGTGGTGTTCCCTTCACCAGAGGTCTGTGTGAGGGTATTGCCTAGGGCATCATAAGTAAAGCTTTGTGTAGCTCCTGTTGGGGCAAGGGTTTCTGTCAAGCGACCAAGTGGGTCATACTTGAGGGCTGTTTCTTTGCCCTTTGGATCCTTGTAGAGGACCAGATGCTGGTTAGCATCATAGCCATAAGTTGAACTATTGCCATTAGCATCTGTCACCTTAGATAGGTTTCCTAAGACATCGTATTCATACGAAATGGCATTACCTTCCGGATCGGTTTCTGTCACCACACGGTTGACTGCGTCATAGCTGTAGCTACTTTCACGATCCAGGTGGTCCACTGTCTTGGTCAGATTGCCATTCTTGTCATAGTGATAGGTCGTAGTATGACCTTCTACATCTGTTTTGGTTGCCAGATTCCCGACTTTATCATAGGTGTAGCTTTCACTACTTCCATCTGGGAAAGTCGTTTTGGTCAGTTGATTGAAACTGTCATAGCTATAAGACGTTACTTGACCTAGGCTATTGGTAGAAGTCAGGCGATTACCTGCCTTGTCATAGCTATAGCTTTCATCTAGGTCTTGATTGTCTTTCGCTGTCAGGATCCGATTGGCCGCATCATAACTGTACTCCGTTACCAAACCGCTTGATTGGGTCTGCTTGATGAGACGGTCTAGAGCATCGTATTCATTGGTAATGGTCGTGCCATCAGGATTGACCACTTGAGTGACTTGGGCTGTGGCACTGTAGCTGATTTGAGTGGTATTGCCATTGGCATCTTCTACAGCGATGGGGTAGCCCAGTTCGTTGTAGCGATATTTGGTTTTCCCACCCAAGGCATCGGTTACCTCAGTCAAGAGCTCCATTTGATTGTAAGCAAAGTGTGTACTATTGCCCAAACCATCGGTGACTTGACTGACTTGGTTTTGACCGTTGTAGAGAGTTGAGGCTGTATAACCCGCTGCATCGGTGACAGAAGAGTGGTTCCCGTTCTTGTCGTACGTCATGCTTGTGGTGTTTCCAAGAGGATCTTTTGTGGACAAGAGGCGACCACCACTGGTGTAGTCATAGCTGGTTTCTTTTCCTTTGGCATCCGTGAAGGTCAAGACATTGCCCATAGCATCATAGCTATAGGAAACGCTGCTTTGGTCTGGATAGGTAATGTTTGTGACATTACCAGCCGCATCATAGGCATAGCTAGTGGTGCGGTCTCCGACTGTTTCGGTCAACTTTTGCCCCAAAGCGTCGTAAGTGTAGCTGACTGTTTGACCTGCTTCATCGGTATAGGAAAGAAGACGACCCAACTTGTCATAGCTAGACTCTGATACGGTTCCGATTGGATAAGCAACCTTGGTCAGATTACCAGATGGGTCATAGCTATTTTGGGTAACTTGACCGAGAGCATCTGTGATGGTAGCGATTTGAGAGAAGCGCTCATCGTAGGTCAGACTGTTAGTCCGTCCACCTTCGTTTGTCCGATGGAGAACACGGCCCAAAGCATCCCGTTCAAAGGTAACGGTTTTGCCAGCCGCATCAGTTTCTGTTAAGAGCCTTCCACGACTATCATAGGTATAAGTTGTCGTATGACCTTCGGCATCTGTCAGAGACAGTTGATTTCCGACGCCATCATAGGTGTAGCTGTACTGGCCACCTTCCCCATTTGAAGCTGCAATCTTACGACCAAAACCATCATAGCTGAAGGTAGAAGTATTGCCGTTTCCTTCGGTCACCCCTGTGACTTGTCCAGCACCATCAAAGTTATAGCTAGTGGAAACACCATCTGGATCGGTTTCGCTAGTCTTGCGACCTTCCGCATCATAGGTATAGCTGGTCACGCCACCACGAGGGTTGGTCACAGAAACCAACTGGTTATGCGCATTATAGGTTAAGGTGGATACGCCACCCAGTGCATTGGTGATCTTAACGAGGTTAGCTCCAGAGTAAGCAAAGCTAGTGGTGTTACCAAGAGCATCGGTGGTTGATAAGATGCGTCCTTCTTTATCCACTGTATAAGTGATGCTCGAACCATCAGATAGACCAGTAGAAAGCAGGTTGCCCTCTTTGTCATAGCTATGGCTAGTGGTATTGCCATCAAAGTCTGTTTCAGATAAGAGATGGTTTTTATCATCGTAGGTATAGGACTTAGCCACCCCATCAAAGCGCGTTTCACTCAGAACATTGCCATTCTCATCGTAAGTGTAGCTAGTCGTTTGCCCCAGTTCGTTGGTTTCACTCGCTAAACGATTGGCATCGTCATAGGTTTTGGACACACTACTCCCATCTGGATAAGCGATAGCGGTTGTTCGGTAGAGTTTATCATAAGTGTAAGTGGTACTATTACCATTGGCATCTGTCGTGATTGTTTGACCATCAGAATAGGCAAGCGTTGATACCGCACCTGAACCATCGGTTTGTTTGGTCACGCGACCTTGGTCATCATAGACATTATCAATGACTTTTGTCCCGTTTCCATCATACCAAGCCGTCATCAACCCTGCATCATCGTATTCATAACGAGTTGGCACTCCAGCAGCATCAGTATAGGTGATCAGGTTGCCATTCTCATCGTATTCATAAGCTACGGTAGAGCCATTTGGCAAGCCGACAGCCCCGATATAGCCCTCTTCATTCATGGTCACATTAAAAGTGAGACCACTTGGAGAGGTGATTTGAGTTAGGATGGCATCTTCATTGTAAGTCAGGCTAGTTTTATTGCCTTTTTCATCTGTCTGACTCGTTAGAAGACCATGGAAGTTAAAGACTTTTTCCTGCTGGTCTGTGTCTGTAATATGGTACTCTTTAACCGCATACTCTTCTTCTCCATCGCCAAAGTCAGCTTTTTTGTTTTCGACCTCTTTAATAGTCAGGTTTAAGTCATAACCTTCTGGAGCCAAGTACTTGTCACCATCTTTTTTGAAGGTTAGGATAGAGCCATCGCTACGAGTATAGTAAAGGTTTCCTTCTTCGTCACGGGTCACTTGTTCATGAAAGGCAAAGGACCATCCACGACCAAAGAGACTATTCATCCCAGCAGCTTTTGAATTGTAAGAACGGACAATTTCGAAATCACCACCTAGTTCAGGAATGGAAACATCTCTACGATCAAGGTAGAAATTTCCTGTATTTAAGTTAATAGGCTCAAATCCAAACTCACAATGGAGGCCACGACCCATCAGTAACATATCAACATCCGACTTCACCGCATCATTTAACTTAGGTGGGTTGTATGGTTTTGTCGCATTTTTCTTTGGATTTCGGATAAAGAGGGTATTGTTCTTGACCAAGAGCATGTCTTGGATACGGTTATCATAGGCAATTTGTTTGAGAGGAACACCGTAATAAGCCGCAATTTTCGGCAAGGTATCGTACTGTGTGACCTTATAAATGACGAAGGTATCGCTGGACTTTTTACCGCTGGTTTGCCCATCTTTTTGGCTCTCCGCATCAATGGTATAGACTTTATTAAATTCTGGTTCTGTAAAAGGAACAATGGTCTGCCAGTTGGATAATTTATCTTTGTACTGAGTCGTCCCTTTTTCAAAAGCCGATATAAAATTGGATGTGTCGGGATATTTATAAGAAAAACTTCCTGGCACCTGACCTGTATACTTTTTCCCAGCATCACTAAGGTTATAAGTGACGGTTGCTCCAGGGGTGGTCAAGCCATCTGCAAAAACACCTTGAAATTGGAGTTTACCAGATTTCTCAGTTTTGACCATATTACGGAGGTTGATTGTGGTATTACCAATGGCATAGTTAACATCTACTGGATCTGGCACCGACCACTGGATGGTAATACTTGGTGCCTTGTCTGGTGTAAACCCACCTTGGGCATTATTTGCAACATTGGCTTCCGTTGTATAGAAACCACCACCATAATCACCTTCATTAGTAGCTTTCACGACCAATCCGTAGTTTGGATAGAGTCCTTGAACCCAACCATTCACTGTCTCTCGAATATCAAAATGATGCATACCTAGTTTTGCAGGACTAAGGGCACTTTCACCAGAAATTTCATCTTCTAAACTGAGTGAAGACAACCAAGTGATGGTTTGAATATTAAAATCTTGTTTGACACGGTAAGCCGCAAAAGTTGCATTGGCTGTCCCCTTACCATCTGAATATTGGTAAAGATTTAGACTAGCACTATCAATCTTAGCCTCTGATGGAATGTTCTTCTTAAAGTCATAATTGACTTTAAAGTACATCCGACTACGACCAATATCAGCAACTCCTGGCATCCCCATATTCTCCGCAGTAACATAGCCTACAAAACCATAGGCACTTCCAAGGAAAGTACCGCGGACAGAACTAGTGACGACATCCAAGAGATTTTCTCTTGGTACCGTAACCGTTGGATCAATCCGAACAGGATAAGCACGATTAGCATCTTTCAGCCAATCTTCACTGGCCACAACTGTTAGCTCATATTTTTTGCCAACCTTATTTAGTTCTAATGTAATGTCTTGGCTTTCAGCTCCTGCAGCATCCACCATAACTGGGGCTGTCAGGACAAAGAGAACCGCATCTTTCCCTTTTTTCTTAACCAAGACTTGATTATTTTCAAGGGTTACATCATAGGAAGCTGCATCCAAACCGTAGGTAAAGCGGTTTTTCCCCTCCCAATTCGCAAGAACAATTTCTTCTTTTACCCCGTTTGCTTGAACGGTATATTGAACGTCCGTTGCACCTTCTACGTTGTTGTAAAGGATAGCATTATCTTGGACAGTTGCATTCTCATACGTTTTATCAATGGGATAGAGAGAAATCTTATCATCTTGATTAAAAACATCAATCGGTCTTTCTTTGTCTACTTGACTTGGCAAAACAACCCCAACCGGTGATTCTTTCGGAAGGTAGTAATGTTCTCCATTGGCATGGTAAGAATAGAGATCCAAATCAACAGGAATCTCTTGCCCATCTTGATTCTTATAGGTTTTGACATCGCTACCGATATAGGTTACAAAACGTGTTTCATCGACCTTGTAGAGCTGTTCTTGTCCACTTTGAGCGACTGGTTCCCCGTACTTCTCACGGAGGGCTGCCTCTTCTGCACTGACACCGCTCTCTGGAAGTTTTGGTTGTTGGATGGCATCTCCTCCATCCTTATCCTTTGCATCTGAAACTTTGGTCTGATCTCTTTGTTCAGGATTATTTTGGTTTTGGTTCCCCACAACCGCTTCTTCCACTTCATCAATGGCATTCTGGTAACGCATTTCATCTTGCGTCGTTTGAATAGCCTTTTGGATTTCCTCGGCATACATGAGCGGACTATTGGTCAAAACAATCGTCAGCAACATCATCCAAGAAAATACTTTTCTTATCTTTTTCATATCTCTCATCCTAAATGTTTTCTTTTTCTTTTATCACAAAATAATAAACGGTTCCTAGTAACAAGAAGCTATCTGTCATAAAGAGCAGAACTTCTGCTAGCTGGGGAGGAAAATACTGAGCACATGGGCAAAGCCTAACATCAGTAATGCCAATAACAGAATGAACTTAAATTCTTTCTGTTTAAAAGAAAGTTCTTTTCCTTGGTAGAAAGTAATCAAACTGTAGAGAGCTGTCATTTTTATGCTAGCTTGTATCAGACTAGATAATACCCAAATAGATGTTTTGGCTATAGAGTATGAAATAGACGTTTTGTCATATAAAAACTGTCCCACAAACCCTATTAAAATCCCAGCTGTGACGGACGCTACAAGTGATATAGCTAGTACTTTGAGAACTCGATTGTTTTGATTGTAGTTCTTTAATAGCCAGCTCAGTAACCGAATAAGTAAAATGATACCTCCTGTCCATAAAATGAATCCAAGTACAGCCAAAAATAGGACGATTTGCCTTTCCTCTGCCCATGGCTTAACAACTCCAACTACGAGAAGTCTTTGTCCCAATCCGAAAGAGAGAAAACCGACCACCAACTCACTGTATCGCCTGCGTTTCTTTATAGCATCCATCTTTATTTACTTCTCCTTATAGCATGTACAACGAATCTTTTTTCATCCGATTGAGCATCACATGTCGATAAAATCAGTAGTTTGTCTTTCTCTATATCAAAGGAAACTTGTCTATAAAAACCATCTTCATTTTTTGCCTGATTTTCAATATGTGTAATGTAATCCTTTACTTTCACCTTCTGCCCAAGCTGATAGGTATAAAATAGGTGATCATCATTAGCTTGGTAAGCTGCGATGATATCATAAGTAAAGTGATTATTGACTGTTTCAATAGTAATGGTTTTAAACTGATCAAAAGTTGACCTATCCGAAAATTTTTCTAAACTTCCAAACATTGAACCATCTTGTATAGCATGGCCATAGATAATAGTTACAAGATCTTCGAAAGTTTTTGTGTTAACTCTCTCTGTAAAAATAGCGCCATAATAGGTTTCCTGGTGCTCCAAATCATGAGATAGATAATAGGTATCATCAGCTGGATGTTGGGCGATTGGATCATCAATATTGGTACCCTCCACTTTTACCCATGCATAAACATCTGGATTGGTATGACTTCTTTTTGCCAGCTCGTTCTTACTACGATTATCCAATTGGCCGTCTTCTACTTTTTTAACTGCATAAAAACTTGCCAGAAGAAAAACCATTAACAATATGAGACCAAATAATTTCCTAAATTTCTTCATATCTCCACCTACTCTAGTAGATTTTTGCTTTGGTAAATTACTATTTTAATTTTACCATATTTTTTAGTTAGAATCTCTAAAATTTTTAAAAATAAGTTACTTTTTGAATAAGAATTCATTTATATATAAAAAAATAGCAGTGCTTTTACACACTGCTAATCGTTGGTAAAACGGATTATCTAGATAAATTATCCTATAGTCCTGTTTTGATTCATTTTCCTGTATTTCCCAGAATGTTTTTTATATCAAGAGTTAGGAAAAATCTATTTAAGCTTATTTTTTAAATTCTCTTCGCAACAGTTGGTAGAATGCTTTCTACTTCAACTTCTGCTTCTTCTAGTTTTTCATGAAGAAGATCTTTATCCACTTGTCCCTCAATTTGAATCTCAATAATGACCATGCCGGGACTGGTTTCAATTTGTACAGTATGAGCAATATTATAACCTTGCTCAGAGATGATTGCAAGGATTTTACTGAGCCTGCCAGCTTCATCTTTGACTTGGCAACGGATACGAACCCCGTCTTCACCATAACCAGAGATATGGAGAAAGGCTTTGAAAACATCCCGATCTGTAATAACACCAGACATGCCACCGCTATCCATAACCGGCAATATCCCCACCTTGTGCTTGAACATGAGATAAACAGCATCTTCCAAGCTAGCAAATTGAGAAACCGTAATGACATCCTTGATCATGACATCTTTTACTTTGGTTTTGTTAAGCAAATAATTCATCTCGTAAATGGAGAGACTGGTAGCCTTAGATGGACTTGCTTCAGCAATCGTCCCTTCCGTTACCAAGCCAACCAACTGATCATTTTCAATAACCGGTAGTCTATGAATATCTTGTGCCCGCATCAAATCAGCTGCGTGTGCAATAGTGGTCTCTGGTGAAATATAAATCACCTTCCGCGTCATAAAATCTCTAACTGCCATAGAACTGCCTCCTCTTTCGATAGTTTCATTATACCATATATTTCTGAAAGTGCTTCCAAAAAATGATGAAAATCCATAAAAATCTTTTATATTTTAGCAATTGTTATAGAAAAAAATATCTCTACTTCCTACTTGAATGCAGAAAGATAGTCTTTAAATTCATAAAAATTTTAGGTAATTTACTGAATAGGAAAATCATTAATACAAGGAACAAACTCAATAACAGTCCAGTAGTGACTGTCCACCCATCATCTTTAATGTTACGAATAGTAATAACAGAGACGAGTAAAATAATAAAAGTTGTAAAGAAATAAATGATAGATCCGACAAGAAATAAAGCTTTAATCCAAAAATGTTTTGTAGGTGATTTCCTAGAAAGATCCTCATAGTTATCCCATGAACTTTCTAGAAAAACAAACCCTAAAAAATCAAATAACAATTCTAATAAGAAGCTCATTGTATCCTCCATATATGTCAAGTTACCTTATTTTATTATAGCACAAAAATGCATGTTTCCCTTGGAAAGCGATGGTATAAATTTTAAGCTACTATATCATAGCATTCTCCTTTCTCAAATTTCTAGAAAGTAAGAAGAAAAGCCCAAATTGGACCTAGTCTCTCTTTCATTTTAGGACTCGTGAAGAAAAGGCCTCCCGCACTTTGATAAGAAGAAAACTGCCTTTCGGCAGTTCCTATTTTCAGCTTAAAATGTGGGGTAACCCAGACTGGGACAAAGCAAAAAAGCCAGTCGGCTTTTTGCTTTTCCTATCCACAGATTGAAACAGCCTATCCCTAGGCTAGGACAAACCACTAACCTCGTTACTGGTTTTCCTATTGCCAACCTAAAACAGTCTCTCGGACTGAGAAAAACTACTAAATACGTTAGTGGTTTGCCTATTTCCAGCTTAAAATGTGGGGTAGCCCAGACTGTGACAAAGCAAAAAAGCCAGTCGGCTTTTTGCTTTTCCTATTTCCAACCTAAAACAGTCTCCCAGACTGTTTTAGCCACCCAGATACGCTTTTCTGACTTCGTCTGATTCGAGGAGTTCTTTTCCTGTTCCTGAGAGGACGATTTTTCCTGTTTCTAGTACGTAGCCACGGTCTGCGATGGAGAGAGCTTTGTTAGCATTTTGTTCAATCAAGAGAACGGTTGTTCCTTGTTTTTGAATGTCTTGGACGATATCAAAGATTTCTTGAATAAAGATTGGAGCAAGTCCCATAGATGGTTCGTCCAAAAGCAAGAGTTTTGGCTTACTCATCAGAGCACGTCCCATGGCCAACATCTGCTGCTCACCACCTGAAAGGGTGGCTGCATCTTGGTTCTTCCGTTCTTCTAGACGTGGGAAACGGTCAAAGACCTTTTTAAGATTCTTTTGATTTTCATCACGGTCTTTATGAAGAAAGGCCCCCATCTCTAAGTTTTCCATCACAGTTAAACCAGAGAAGACATGGCGTCCTTCTGGAACTTGTGAAAGTCCAGAAGCTACAATCTTACGGGCTGGTGCTTTTTGAATTTCTTGACCAAGAAATTCAATCTTCCCAGCACTTGGGCGAACCAAGCCAGAAATCGTACGAAGGATAGAGGTCTTACCAGCCCCATTGGCTCCAATCAGAGAAACGACTTCTCCTTCATGAACTTCAAAAGAAACATTCTTAACGGCTTGGATAACACCGTAATGAACTGATAAATCATCAACTTTTAACATGATGGTCATTAGGCTTCACCTCCAAGATAGGCTTCGATAACACGTTTATTGTTCTTAATCTCTTCAGGAGTTCCATGGGCAATCAAACGGCCATACTCCAAAACGTAGATACGCTCTGTGACTTCCATTACCAAACTCATATCATGCTCAATGAGCATGATGGTAATATTGAATTGTTCCTTGATTTGGCGAATCAACTGGGTCAATTCAGCCGTCTCCTGAGGATTCATCCCTGCAGCAGGCTCATCAAGGAAAAGAATTTTCGGTTCAGTAGCTAGGGCACGAACGATTTCCAACCGGCGTTGTTGCCCGTAAGGAAGATTTTTAGCTAGAGTATCTGCATCTTTTTCCAAGTTAAAAATAGCTAAGAGTTCCATAGCTTTTTCTTTCAAATCCGCTTCACTCTGATAGAATTTTGGCAAACGCAAGAATGAAGACAAGAGATGAGATTTGTGATGATTAGCAAAGCCGACTAATACATTTTCCAAAACAGTCATATCTTTAAAGAGGCGGATATTTTGGAAAGTTCGAGACAAACCTAGGGATGCAATCTTATAAGGAGCCTTGCCGTTCAGCAAATTTCCATCCAGAGTCACGGTTCCCTCACTCGGTTCGTAAACACCTGTCAAGAGGTTGAAAAGAGTTGTTTTACCAGCACCATTGGGGCCAATCAAACCCAGCAATTCACCATCATGTAACTCCATAGTCACATCACCAACAGCCGTCAAACCGCCAAAGTTTTTGGTTAGATTTTTTACATCAAGAAGTGCCATTACTTGCCCTCCTTATTATTTTTCTTAAAGAATGATGAGAAAGTCAATTCCCATGTACCCAAGAGTCCACCCGGACGGAATACCATAACTAGAATAAGAGCTAATGAGTAGATAATCATGCGCAGTTCTGAAAAGCTTTGAAGAAACATGTTAAGGAAGCCTAAAATAATGGCTGCCAAAACCGTTCCTGTAATGGACCCAAGTCCACCCAATACTGCGATAATAAGATAGTCAATTGAACGCATAATGGTGAAATCTTTAGGTACTACTGTCCCGATATAACCAACGTAGAGGGAGCCTGCAATACTGGAAACAATAGCTGCAATAACAAAAACTGTTACTTTGACATTTGTGGTATTGACACCCATTGATTCTGCAGCAATTTCGTTTTCCCGGACGGCAATGACCTGACGTCCAAATGAACTACGTAGGAAATTCAGTAGTAAAATGGTTACTGCAACCACAAAAAGGAAAACAATGATCCAGCTTGTGTAAGGTAAGATACCTGTCAAACCAGCTGCTCCGTTGGTTAAATCACCACCATTGATAATGGCAATACGGATAATCTCTGAAACACCCAAGGTTGCGATTGCCAAGTAGTCTCCCTTAAGACGAAGGGTTGGCAAGCCAACTACCAAGGCAACCAAAGCCGCAACAACACACCCTACAAGGATAGAGATATAGAAGCCAGCATAGGTAGGATTGGCCTTAGTCATAATAGCAGTCGCGTAGGCACCGATTGCCATGAAACCTGCCTGTCCGAGAGAAAATTGACCAGAAAAACCAAGAATCAAGTTGGTCCCCAAGGCCATAATAATGGAAATCCCAATTCCCATCAAGATCTGCACATAATAGAGACCAATCATGCCTGAATTGATCAAGCTAGACAAGACAGCAAAGATAACAAGGACAAGAGCAAGCCAAGCTAGAATCGATTTACTATTTTTCTTCATAAGCTTACACCTTCTCCTTCACATTTTTACCAAGAATACCTGCTGGTCTAACCAAGAGGATCAAAATCAAAATACCATAGACAACCGCATCACGGTAACTAGATAGACCAACTGTTATGGCCAATGTTTCCAAGAGACCGATGATAAATCCACCTAGAGCCGCACCTGGAATAATACCAATACCTCCCAAAACTGCTGCAACAAAGGCTTTGATACCAGGAGCCATCCCCATAAGCGGTTCAACCGAGTTATAGTAGAGACCAATGAGAACACCCGCTGCACCAGCCAAGGCCGATCCCAAAGCAAAGGTAAAACTGATGGTTGAATTGACGTTGATCCCCATCAATTGCGCTGCATCACTATCCACAGAAACTGCACGCATAGCTTTACCCATCTTTGTTTTTTGAACAATGAACTGGAGAGCGACCATGAGGAAAATCGATACACTTAGAATCGTCAACTGAACATTGGTAACTGAAATAGGGCCCAAATTATATTTTACAGTTTCAAGAGCCTGAGGGAAGGCACGAGTATTAGCACCAAAAAGATAAACCATGCCATACTCAAGGAAAAAAGATACCCCGATAGCCGTAATTAAGGCTGCAATTTTAGTCGAATTGCGAAGTGGACGATAGGCCAAAAACTCAATCAGTACACCCAGACAAGCCGTTAGAACCATGGTCAAGATTAGAGCAATAAAAAAATTAAGATGGAAGCTATTGATTAGATAGTAGCCAATAAAAGCACCCATCATATAGAGGTCTCCATGGGCAAAGTTAATCAACTTAATAATCCCGTAAACCATGGTATAGCCTAGGGCGATAAGAGCATAAACACTCCCCAAAATAAGACCATTCACCAATTGTTGGAGCATGTAGTCACCAAACTTTCTATAAGAATAATAATACTGGGGAGGTATCTGCCTCCCCAGATTCTTCAAATCTAATTATAAAACTTAGTCTGCCGTTACAACTTCAGCAGAAACTTCTTGACCCTTTTCCAGTTTCACCATGATGGCAGATTTCACTGGATTGTGGTTTTCATCAATGGAAATCTTACCCGTTACACCTTCAAAATCGGTTAATTTAGCTAGACTTTCTGTCAAATCTTTGGAAGTCTTAGCCTCTTTCCCTGCTTCTGCAATCATGTAGATAGAATCATAGGCAAGAGCAGCAAACATGTTTGGTTCTTGACCAAATTTTTTCTGATAAGCTGCCACGAAGTCTGTTGTTTTATCAGATAAAGCAACCTTACTAGAGTAGCCAGAAACATAATAGACATTATCTGCGTTTTTCTGACCAGCACCCTCGATAAACTTAGCATCTGAGAATCCATCTGGTCCAAGAATAGCTTGTTGAATACCCATTTCACGCGCTTGTTTGGTAATCAAACCAGCTTCTGTATAGTAGCCAAGAATGACAAAGGTATCAAAATCTTGTCCTTTCACTTTGGTCAAGGCAGCTTGGAAATCTTTATCTCCAGATTGATAAGCTTCTTCGATGATTTCACCCTTGTATGTATCTTTAAAGGCTTTATAGAGACCTTTACCATAATCGCTTGAAGCGTCATAATAGACAAAGGCTTTTTTTGATCCCATATTAGCATTGGCAAAGTTTGAAATAACCTTACCTTGGTAGCTATCCTGGAATGTGGCACGGAAGATATAGTCTTCTACTTTGCCATCTTTGACGGTTAAATCATCTTGGGTTGCTGCTGCCGTCAAAAGTGGTACACCGGCTTGGCTGGCTGCTGGTGTTGCAACCGCAGTACCACCAGATGTAGCTGGACCAAATAGAACGGCTACTTTCTCCTCAGACGCCAACTTTGTGGCAATGGAAGCAATCTCAGCATTGTCAGACTTGTTGTCTTTGGAAATAACTTCAATCTGCTTGCCACCGATACCGCCTGCTGCATTAATTTCTTCAACAGCTAGATCTGCACCATTTTTTTCTGCTTGACCATAAGCAGCAACATTTCCAGATAGTTCCAAATTGTAACCAATTTTGAAAGTATCTCCGATTTCATTGCCGCTTGCTGCCGAATTGCTTGTGGGAGCTGCACCACAAGCAGCCAATAAAATCATTGAGGCAAAACTAGCAAAAGCTAATCCAACTTTTTTCGATTTCATAATCTCTCCTTATAATGAACGAAAATCTTCTTTTATTAAGATACTGAATTATCAGAAAATTGTCAATAAAAACGCTAATTATTTCTAAAGTTTTACCTTATTATCTGTTTCACGCCAGAGGCTACCTACAAAGTCTTGATCAATTTCTTTTATATAAGAGGGAATCAACTTCTTCACAAAGCGTTCACTCTTGAGCTTGGTCATTAATTCTTGACTCTTTTCATGGTTAACATAGAGCAAAACATAGCGCATCTTCCGGGAGTGGTAGATCATATCTCCGTATTTATTAAGCTTTCGTGCATCACGGTTGTAATGAAGATAAATGGTTAGACAGAGACGTTCTTGTTTCTCAAACATAGTTATTCCCTTTCACTTTCGACTATTTCATCCTATCATTATAGCAGAAAAGGGACGATTATTAAAGAGGCTAAAAACACAATAATATCTGGAAAGGTCTCGCCTTCCCAGATATGTGATGATTGCTGAAAATTATTCTGGTTTAACTGCCTCGGCTGAAGCTTCTTTTCCATTTTCAAGTTTGACCATGATAGCTGACTTGACTGGGTTGTGGTTTTCATCAATAGAGATAGAACCTGTTACACCTTCGAAATCAGTCAATTTCGCAAGGTTTGCTGCAAGATCTTTCGATGTTTTCGCATCTTTAGCAGCGTCTGCCGCCATGTAAACTGCATCGTAAGCAAGGGCTGCGAACATGTTTGGTTCTTCACCGTACTTCTTAGTATAAGCAGCCACGAAAGCAGTTGCCTTATCAGAAAGCGCTACGCTAGTTGAATAACCGGATACATAGTAGACGTTCGTTGCATTTTTCTCACCCGCACCTTCGATAAATTTCGAATCCGCAAATCCATCAGGACCAAGAATCGGTTTGTCAATCCCCATTTCACGAGCTTGTTTTGTAATCAAACCAGCTTCTGTGTAGTAACCTGGAATAACAATGGCATCAAAGTCTTTGTCTTTCACTTTTGTCAATGCTGCTTGGAAATCTTTATCTCCTGATTGATAGGTTTCTTCGACAACAATTTCGCCTTTATACGCTTCTTTAAAGGCTTTGGCAATTCCTTTTGCATAGTCACTTGAGTTATCTGAGTAAAGAATCACTTTTTTAGCTGACAAAGTTTTACTTGCATAAGAAGCAAGAACCTGACCTTGGAAGCTATCTTGGAAAGTTGAACGGAAGATGAACTCTTCTACTTTTCCATCTTTTACGGTCAAATCATCCTGTGTACCAGATGGTGTAATCAATGGGACCCCTGCTTGTGTCACGCTTGGAGTAGCGGCTGCCACAGCACCTGATGTTGCAGGTCCGATGATTGCCATCACTTTTTCTTCTGTGCCAAGATTAGTTGAAACGGTCGCTGATTCAGAGTTATCAGATTTGTTATCCTTTGAGACAACTTCAATCTTCTTGCCATCAATGCCGCCTGTTGCGTTAATTTCTTCAACTGCAAGGTCAGCACCATTTTTTTCAGCCTGTCCGTATGCTGCTACTGCACCAGACAACTCCAAATTGTAACCAAATTTGATAGTATCTCCCACTTCATTACCTGCTGAAGAAGTGTTACCAGCTGGAGCTGCACCACAGGCTGCAAGTAGGGCAGCTGAGGCAAAGGTTGCGATTGCGAGAGCAAATTTTTTATTTTTCATGTGATCTCCTTTGATACTTAAAAATAATATATTCCTAATATACAGAATTGTCAGAAAATTGTCAACACTTAAAGCTCAATTTCTTTCATTTTTTTCACTTTTGCTATTATACAAGAGAATAATCCTATTTTTTCACCATCAAATTACCAGTTCGTTCCCTAAAAAGAAAGATAACTCATACTCAAAGAAAATAAAAAATAGATGAGGCAAAGCGGTGCAGGCGTACTTGGTGGAAGGAAAGGAGTCTTCACTCATCGAATGGTGATTCTCAAAGAATATCCTTGTGTTTTTTGAACAAACTGTTGCATACTGCTCTTGGTTAAAAACAAGTGTACCAAGCCTGGGAAAAGATTTTAGAAGAGCGAGTGATCCCTTTTTTCCTAGAAAATCCTTAAATCTAAGCATTTAAGTTCTGCTTCTTTTTTATCTTTTTTCGCAATCTATGTGACTCTTTTTTAATATATATTTTCCAATCATCATGGAAATTGAACAAGATAAGGCCAGGGTAATCAACAGAGCACCTAGCTGGATCCAGATGATAGGTGGCTGAAAGAAAATAAGACCGAAGCTGCCTAGAAAACCACCTATTCCATTCATCCCAAAGGAATCAACAACATCCGTGATGGGATAGACCCTTCTTATGTACTCTGTGAGGAGATAGGTTATGCAACTGGCAATTGCCGTTAGGAGGACCATTTTAAGAGGAGATAAATAACCAACTCCTGCCGTGCTAATCACCAGACCAACAATCATCCCATTTAACAAGGTAGCTGTCGATTCTTCTCTGTCCACCAAATAACTGGTCAAACTCCAAACTCCTCCCCCTATCACAATGACCAGTAAGGTATTGATGAGGACTTGACCGGCTTGATCGTTTAAGCTACCGACAGGGCCAGCATTAAACCCAAACCAGCCCAAGGTCACAAAAATCATGCCTAGGTAGAGCCAGTCGATTTCTATCTGATCGTGCAAATGAGGGCTATCTCCCAAGCAATAGGCAAAAACATAAGTGGATACACCTGCCGATAAATGGACCACCATTCCTCCCGAAAAATCCATTACCCCGTTTGCAAATAGAAAACCAGCAGGATTCCAGATGAGATAGGCAAGCGGACAGTAGACAAGTAAGACCCATACCATAACAGCAAGTAACAAGCGACTGGTTTTAACCCGATCAATAATCGACCCAATCAGCATAACCACTGCATAAAGGCAAAAACAAAGTTGAAAAAGAATGGACAGTGTTCTATCTAGGGATATATTTTTAATCGTTAAAATCATTTGAAATCTTCCTTCAAAAGCTAAAAAATAGCCACCTAAAAGCCATACTGCCATTGTGACCAAGAGGGCCAAAGTAAATTGGGAGATGATTTGTGGTCTTAATTCTTTTCTTAAGCTCCCAAAATAAAAACAGGCTACTCCAAAAATCATGAGCCACATCATGAAAATACAGATTAACAGAAACATACTAGTCCTCTCTTTACAAACAATTGATTATTTGTTACACTCATTTAATTAACTAGTTAAGTATATTACGCTAACTTAATCAACTTGTCAAGGAGTATTCTTATGAAACACTATAAAATTATTATCATTGGTGCTGGTGCCGCTGGAATCGGCTTTGGTGCAGCTTTAAAACGGTTTGAGCAGGAAGATTTTCTTATCATAGAAAAGGGAGAAATTGGGGATAGTTTTCTCAAATGGCCGAAAACAACTCACTTTATTACCCCATCCTTTACAAGCAATGGCTTTGGATTTCCTGATATCAATGCGGTTGTTCCAAATACTTCTCCTGCCTTCACTTTTGAGAAAGAACACCTATCTGGAGCTGAATATGCCCATTATCTAGCCTTGATTGCAAAAAACTATCAGCTTCCTATTCAGAAAAACACTACCGTTACTAGAATCGAAAAAAATTCTGATACCTATCTTATTCACACCAGTCAAAGAGAGTTTTCTTGCGATTACCTCATTATGGCCACAGGAGAATTTCAACACCCAAACACAAGAGGTATTGAGGGAGCTGAACTGGGAATGCATTATGGACAGATTGATTCCTTTGATGTTCAGTCACAGGATCCCTTTATAGTTATTGGTGGAAACGAAAGTGCCTGTGATGCTCTAACGCATCTTGCCTATATGGGAAATGAGGTCCATCTCTATACGGATACTTTTGGAAGAAGTGAAAGCGCCCCTGACCCAAGCATTTCACTGTCTCCTATTACCAAGGAACGGCTCCGCCATGTTCAAGAAAATCCTCAATACCATGTTCAGATTACAGAGGGAAAAATGGCCAAGAAAATCAGTAAACTAGATGATCAATACCAAGTAGAATTTTCAGATGGGAGCTGTGCTCAAAGCAAGCACAAACCCATTTTAGCGACCGGTTTTCTAAATACCAGCCATCTAATTGATGGCATTGCCTTATTGGACTATCAGTCAGACGGTATTCCAACTGTGTTGAACAATGATGAATCAAGCATTCAATCGAATTGTTTCTTAATTGGACCGAGTCTTCGCCAATCCAATACCATTTTCTGCTATATCTATAAATTCCGACAACGTTTTGTCCCAATAATTCTTGACATTGCAGCGCGTGAAGGCTGGGACTTAAATCCACAAGAAATTCAATTCTTTAAAGAGAACCAAATGTGTTTGGATAATCTGGATTGTTGCAGTGTTGAATGTGATTGTTAGACAGAATTTTTTGGCTTATACTCAAAACGCTTACCATACATATCCGGTAAGCTTTTTTTATTTCACTTTCATATCAAAAAAGAGCTCTTACGAACTCTTGTCATGTTTATTTTTTACTGGTCGGATCCATGATTTTATCGATAAAGCCATAAGCCAAAGTTTCTTCTGCAGTCATCCAATAATCACGCTCAGCATCTTTGTGAATTTGTTTAATCGTTTTACCAGAGTTGTCTGCTAGGATTTGTTCCAATTTTGTACGGGTTTTAAGCAAGTGCTCAGCTGCGATGGCCATATCGGTTTGTTGTGTGCCACCACCAGTACCACCCATCGGTTGGTGAATCATGTACTCCGCGTTTGGCAACATGAACCGTTTTCCTTTGGCACCGGACGAAGCAATGATGGTCCCCATGGAGGCTGCTGTTCCCATAACGATGGTTTGCACATCTGCTTTGATAAAGTTCATAGTGTCCACAATGGCCAATCCAGATGAAACGGAACCGCCTGGTGTGTTGACATAAAGATAGATATCCTTAGTTGGATCTTGGGCATCCAAGAAAAGCAATTGGGCAATAATTGAGTTGGCCATATTGTCTTCAACTGGACCTGTTAACATGATAATACGGTCTTTGAGGAGGCGAGAATAAATATCATAGGAGCGTTCGCCACGGCTGGTTTGTTCAATAACTACTGGAATCATAGTGTCTCCATTTCATTTGTTTTTCTACTGAATCTATTATAATTTTTTGGTCAAGAAAGGTCAAATAAAAAGTTCATATCAAAAAGGAAGAGGAAGCCTCGGCCCCTCTTCTCTCTTCTTATTTTGTACCGAACAGACGGTCACCGGCATCGCCCAAACCTGGAACAATATAGCCTTGTTCGTTGAGATAGTCATCCAAGGCAGCTGTATAAATATCGATATCTGGATGCGCTTCTTGTAGAGCTTTTACGCCTTCTGGTGCAGAAACAAGGGCTACAAATTTGATATTTGAGGCACCACGTTTTTTAAGAGAATCAATAGCCAAGATTGCTGAACCACCTGTCGCCAACATTGGGTCCACCACAAAAATATGGCGGCGGTCAATATCGTCTGGTAATTTCACCAAGTATTCGACTGGTTTCAAGGTCTCTTCATCACGGTACATACCGATATGTCCAACTTTTGCAGATGGCACCAAACTTAAGAGTCCGTCTACCAAGCCAATACCTGCACGAAGGATGGGAACAATAGCCAATTTTTTACCAGCAATTTGTTTTTGAACTGTCTTGGTAATCGGTGTTTCAATTTCAACATCTTCTAATGGCAAATCACGCAAGACTTCATAGCCCATCAGAAGGGCGATTTCATCCACCAATTCACGAAAGTCTTTTGTTGATGTGTCTTTACGACGCAAAATAGACAATTTGTGTTGGATGAGTGGATGCGAAATAACTTGGAATTTTCCCATGGTAAAACCTCTCTTATTTTGTTTTTTCTATTTTACCAGATTTATAGAAAAAATGCTTGTGAAAATACTGAATTATTCGTTTTTTACTTGAGGTCTTAGTCTATATTTTTGATAACTCTTGCTGGATTTCCGGCAATAACAACATTATTACCAAAGGACTTGGTCACAACAGAGCCTGCTCCAACGACCACATTATCTCCCAATGTCACTCCAGCTAAAATCATAGCCCCTCCGCCAATCCAAACATTGTCGCCAATGGTGATGGGAGCCCCATATTCTGGTCCTGCTATTCGCTCCTGAGCATTGAGGGGATGGAGAGCTGTATAGAATTGAACATTTGGGCCCAACATGGCATTATCTCCAATGGTAACTGGGCAGGTATCCAAAACTGTCCAATTAAAGTTGGCAAAGAAATGATCTCCAACAAATATGTTGCAACCATAGTCCAGTGTTACGGGTGTTTCTACGTATATCTTATCACCTGTTTTCCCAAGCCATTCTTTCATGATTTGGGTGCGTTTGCTACTATCTAGTTCTTGGTTAACCTGCTGACGATAGACACGAGCTTGGTGACGAAGTGCCGACAATTCTGCATCTGATGCATCATACATTTGACCAGCTAACATTTTTTCTTTTTCTGACATATCATTCCTCCTACTTCTTTCATTATAACAAAAAGGAATCGCTTTCGCGATTCTCTACTTGTTTATTTTCCAAACACAGTTACAATACGTTGGCAAGCTTCTTGGACAGTGGCAAGTGGGGTCGCTGTATTAAAGCGGGCATGGTATCTGCCTTCACTTCCGAAAGTAAGCCCGTCATTGAGAACAATCTTAGCTTCCTTAATGAGTTTTTCCTGAATTTGTTCATTGGTCAAATCATAAGCAGAAAAATCCAACCAAACCAGATAAGTCCCTTGTGGTTTCATGACTCGAATCTTGCTATTTTTAGTCAAGAAGGCTACAGTATAGTTGATGTTTTCTTCCAAGACGGATTTTAATTCTTTCAGCCAGTTTTCTCCTTGTCTCAGAGCCACTTCTGTCGAGATGAGTCCAACTGTCGAAATCTCATGCTGATTGTTGGCCAATTGTTGCTTGGTAAAGGCTTTTCGAATCGCTGGATTTTCTATCAGAACGAAGCTATTTTTTGTACCTGCAATGTTAAAGGTTTTAGTAGCTGAAGATAAAATAATGGAAAACTCCCTAAAATCAGGTGATACCGTGTTAAAACTGTGGTGTTGATGGCCAAAGAGGACTAGATCCTGATGGATTTCATCTGAAATCACAATGACCTTGTGTTTTTTACAGAGTTGACCAATTTTTAGCAATTCATCCTTGGTCCAAACACGGCCGCCTGGATTGTGGGGATTGCACAAAACGTAGACTTTGACGTCATTGTCTACAATATCCCTTTCCAACTGTTCAAAATCAATGACAAAGAGACCATCCTTTTCCTGTAAGGAATTGCTGATTAGATGACGCTGATTCAGGCGGACTGTACGAGCAAAAGGTGGGTAGACCGGGGTATTGATGAGGACCGCATCTTCTTTTTGGGTTAGAGCCTGAATGGCAACGGAAATAGCTGGTACAACCCCCTCGATTAGGATGATGTTTTCTTTTTTTATAGCGTAGCCATGCTGATTTTTTTCCCAATCAACAATGGATTGATAGAGACTGTCGCCAACCATGGAATAGCCATAAACATGATGCTGAGCATAAGCTGTCAGGGCTTCTTTAACGTGAGGTAACGGTAGGAAGTCCATATCAGCCACCCACATTTGTAGGAGGTCTGGATCATTTTCACTCTTATGCCATTTCACACTGTCTTGGCCCAAGCGATTGGGACGAGTCGTAAAATCATAGTTTGTCATTTTAGACCTCCAAAGCTTGCTTCAAATCAGCAATCAAATCTGTCACATCTTCTATACCGATAGAGATGCGCAACAAATCATCCGTTAAACCATAAGATTGGCGAACTTCAGCCGGGATATCCAAATGGGTCTGGGTAGACGGATAGGTAATCAGTGACTCGACGCCACCCAGACTTTCTGCAAAAGTGAAGATTTGCAACTGATTGATAATGCTTGGTATGGTGCTCTCATCTGCTACCTTAAAGGAAATCATTCCCCCTTTGCCCGTGTAGAGAACCTCTTTAATAGCGGGATGGTCCTTGAGAAAGTCTACAATTTGCTGAGCATTCTGAGTGGATCTCTCCATCCGAAGAGACAAGGTTTTGAGACCACGCATGAGGAGATAACAATCCAAGGGAGACAGCGTTGGGCCGGTCGTATTTTGGTCATAGAAGAGCTTGTTGTAGATCGTATGATCGCTCGTCACAAGGACACCAGCTAAGACATCATTGTGGCCAGATAGGTACTTGGTAGCCGAATGCAGGACAATATCCGCTCCCAGTGCAATTGGATTTTGATAGATAGGGCTATAGAAGGTATTATCAACAATAACTTTGGCCCCATGCGCCTTGGCTTTTTGAGCAATTTGGGCAATATCAAATTCTACCATGAGAGGATTGGTAGGAGTCTCAATGAAGACATAGTCCGTTTCTTCCGTAATAGCCGCTAACATATCTTCTTGATTGTTGGTATAGGTAAAGAAATAGCGTCCCTTGCTCTCTTGCTCGTTAAACCAACGGAAAGACCCACCATAAAGATCACGCGCCGCGACAATCTTTGATTGCTCTGGAAAACTATTAAAGAGTAAGACCAGAGCCGCCATACCTGATGAGGTTACTAGGGCATAATCAGCCTTTTCAATCTGAGCCAGGGTTTTTTCAAGGGTCAGTCGAGTTGGATTTTTAGTCCGCGTATAATCAAAGCCTGTTGACTGACCGAACTCTGGGTGTTGGTAGGTCGTCGAAAGGTAGATGGGTGCAATGAGAGCACCTGTTTTTTCATCTGAATTGATGCCAGTATGGGCTAAAATCGTATCTAATTTATAGTCTGTCATTGAGAACCTCCTGGATATTTCTTCTATTTTATCACTTCTTTCTAAGCATCTTTGTTCATTTTCCTATATAATTTTCAAAAGTGGGACTTAGTTTAAAACTATCAGTCCACGAAAAAAGACTACTTTTGCTTGTCAATCTTCTTCAATCGGTTTACAATAGATTCATGATTAAAATGGAAACCGTATTAACAATTTTAAAAGAAGATCAAAACTTGCAGCAAGCAACTGACCCAGCAGATTTAAAGAATCTCGTTTTTGACCAAATCACCTATGATAGTCGAGAAGTATCTGCAACTAGTCTCTTTTTTGCCAAGGGTCTATCCTTCAAGAAAGAATTTTTAGAGAAAGCTATAAACACTGGCCTTAAGACCTATATCAGCCAAGTGGATTACAAGGTTGGCATTCCAGTTATTCTGGTCAAGGATATTAAGCAGGCCATGTCCCTCATTGCGATGGAATTTTATGGTCATCCGGAAGAGAAATTGAAATTACTGGCATTTACAGGAACCAAGGGTAAGACTACTGCTGCTTATTTTGCCTACCATATCCTAAAAGAGAATCACAAACCTGCCATGTTATCCACTATGAATACAACCCTTGATGGCACACACTTCTTTAAATCAACCCTAACCACACCCGAAAGTTTGGACCTCTTCAGCATGATGGCTCAAGCTGTGAAAAATGGTATGACCCATCTGATTATGGAAGTGTCTAGTCAAGCCTACTTGGTTAAACGGGTCTACGGTTTAAGCTTTGATGTCGGTGTCTTTCTCAATATTAGTCCTGACCATATTGGTCCGATTGAACACCCAAATTTTGAAGACTACTTCTACCACAAACGCCTGCTTATGGACAATTCCCGAGCTGTCATTGTCAATGCAGGTATGGACCACTTTGACACGGTAGCTAAGCAAGTAGCCGATAAAGACCATGATTTTTATGGTAAAAACTCAGACAACCAGATTGTGGACAGTCAGGCCTTTGATTTTACCGCTTCTGGGAAAATAGCTGGGCAGTATGATCTACAACTAATCGGCCACTTCAATCAAGAAAATGCCCTTGCAGCCGGTTTGGCTTGTCTGCGTTTGGGGGCGAGTTTGACGGATATCCATGCTGGTATTGCCAAGACTTCGGTTCCCGGTCGTATGGAAGTGCTGACGCAAAGAAATGGGGCCAAGGTTTTCGTGGACTATGCCCACAATGGGGACAGTTTAGAAAAACTTCTATCCGTGGTAGCTGAGCACCAGACTGGCCTCAATATCCTCATCTTAGGTTCTACAGGTAATAAGGCAGAAAGTCGCAGAGCTGACTTTGGTCGACTGATTCAGAATCGTCCTGAGTTACACGTCATCTTAACGGCAGATGATCCAAATAGAGAAGATCCTCAAAAGATTGCTCAAGAAATTGCCTCCTATGTGGACCGTCCTCTGGAGATTATCGTGGACCGAGAAGAGGCCATCAAGAAAGCACTAACGATGACCAGTGGTCCTACTGATGCTGTGATTATTGCTGGTAAAGGGGCAGATGCCTACCAAATCGTCAATGACGAAAAGCTTGCCTATGCCGGGGATCTACCCATCGCATCCCTTTATTTATAAAACCAGATCGATTCTGGTTTTTAATTTTTGTCAAATTGTCAGAAAACTCTTGTTTTATTAGAGAATTTTGGTATACTATTGTTAAGATTTACACAAAGGAGGTAGAGTGTGTCGTCCATTCATGCTAAGGATATCCAAGTTGCTTATGATGAACAGTTGATTATTGACAGGTTATCTGCGGAGATTCCTAGGGGTAAAATAACGACCATCATCGGTGCTAATGGTTGTGGCAAATCTACCTTGCTCAAAGCCTTGACCCGTATTTTACCTCTTCAAGATGGGACGGTTTACCTAGACGGCCAATCCATCGCTCACTTGCCAACTAAAGAAGTAGCTAGAAAAATAGCTCTCCTACCACAAGTTTTAGAAGCGACACAAGGAATTTCTGTCTATGAATTGGTCTCTTATGGTCGCTTTCCCCATCAAAATGGTCTAGGTTACTTAAGTGATCAAGACCGTGAAAAAATCAACTGGGCTCTTGAAGTGACCCAAACCACTGCTTATGCCCGTATGCCAGTAGATGATTTATCTGGTGGTCAGAGACAGAGGGTTTGGATTGCCATGGCCCTAGCTCAAGATACGGATACTATTTTCCTAGACGAGCCAACCACTTATCTGGACCTCAATCACCAACTGGAAGTTTTGGAACTGCTGAAAAACTTAAATGAGACACGAGAGAAGACCATTGTCATGGTCCTACACGATCTCAACTTATCTGCCCGCTTCTCCGACCACATGATTGCCATGAAAGATGGGCAAATCAAGCATCATGGCACTGTAATGGACATCATGACCAGTTCAATCCTCAAAGAAATTTTTGCTATTGAGGTTCATCTAATCCAGGCACCTGGCCAAGATTATCCTATTTTGTTAACGTACGATTTATTAAAATAAGGAGTTTTTTATGAAAAAAATATTGTCATTTCTCAGTCTACTTTTTGCTACAAGTTTCCTAGTGGCCTGCTCTTCATCCAATCAACCAGCAACTACTGCTGAGCTTTCGAGCATGCCCAAAATTGAAGGGATTACCTACTATGGTGATATTCCCAAAAATCCTCAAAAAATTGTCAACTTTGCATATTCCTATACCGGTTATCTTTTAGAACTTGGTTTACAGCCAGCTTCTTATAGTTTGGATTTGGAGAAAGACAGTCCTGCTTTCGGAGATCAACTCAAGGATGCTCTTCAACTGGCCAGCTCTGATACCGAAGCCATTGCAGCTCAAAAACCTGATTTGATTTTGGTTTTCGCTGGCGATGACAATCTGGAAACCTTGAAAGAGATTGCTCCTGTGATTGAAATTACCTATGGCAAGAGCGATTATTTGCAAATGCTAACTGATTTGGGACACATTTTTGGCAAGGAAAAAGAAGCCCAAGCTTGGTTAGATAAGTGGGATGACAAGGTTACAGACGCTAAAAAAGAGCTTAAAGGCTTGATTGATGAGAAAACAACTTTCACTGTTATGGATTTCTTTGATAAAAACATCTATCTCTATGGTAATAATTTCGGCCGTGGTGGTGAGTTGATTTACAAGTCTCTTGGCTTTGCGGCTCCAGCTAAGGTGCAAGAAGATATCATTCATAAAGATGGTTGGTTTGGTGTTTCACAAGAAGCTCTACCAGAATATATCGGTGACTATGTTCTTGTCAATGTTAATGATAAGACCAATCAAGCGGCGGGCTCTCTTAAGGAAAGCGACATTTGGAAAAATCTTCCAGCTGTTCAAACAGGACATGTTATTCAAGTAGACTATAACCTTTTCTACTTCTCAGATCCTCTGTCATTGGAGCAGCAGATTGATGCCTTTGTGAACCTGATCAAAGAAGCCAACTAAAAAGGAATAATACCATGCAGCAAGAAGAAACATTTCTTCATCATTCAAATAAGCCAAAGAATATTTGGCTTGTTTTTTTCATCATCAGTTTTCTCTTTTTGACAGGTTGCTATAGTGGGCTACGTTTTGGAGCCATCTCCTATAGTCATGGGCAACTAATGGAGGTTATTGGTCAACCATTTCATGATTCTGCTGTACAAGATGTCATCATTGATTTGCGTTTGCCACGTATGCTAGCAGCCATCTTAGTGGGGGCAGCGATGGCTCAGGCCGGTGCTATCATGCAAGGAGTGACACGCAATGCTATTGCAGACCCCGGTTTGTTGGGGATCAATGCTGGGGCTGGCTTGGCCTTAATATTGGCCTATGCCATCTTTGGTAGTCTCCATTATGTGCAGATATTACTGATTTGTTTACTGGGGTCTAGTTTGTCTGCTTTATTGGTTTTCGGTCTTTCTTATCAAGCTGGAAAAGGTTACAATCAACTTCGTTTGATTTTATCCGGTGCCATGGTAGCTCTTCTTTTTTCAGCTATTGGCCAAGCTATTACCATCTATTTTGATCTATTGACAACTGTCATTGGCTGGCAGGCGGGGGGACTCGTTCAGATCAACTGGAAGATGCTCTCCATTATTGCTCCATTTATTATCATTGGACTGATCTTGGCTCAACTTTTTTCCCATCAATTGACCATTCTTAGTCTCAATGAAGCCATCGCCAAAAACTTAGGGCAACGAACCTTCTTGATGACCTTACTTCTTCTTGGAATTGTCTTGACATTGTCTGCAGCTGCTGTCGCTTTAGTGGGCTCCTTATCTTTTATCGGTTTGATTATTCCGCACTTTATCGGTCTGTTTACTGGAAAAAATTACCGGCTTCATCTACCGTTGACTGCTTTTGCTGGGGCTTGCTTTTTACTCTGGGTAGACATCCTGAGCAGAACCATTCATCCACCGGTAGAAACTCCTATTTCTGCCATCATCTCCATCCTTGGTTTGCCCTGCTTCCTATGGCTCATTCGAAAGGAGGAGCACTTATGAAACATCAAAAAAAGCTAAACAGAAGTCTTTTTCTCCTTACTCTACTTGTCCTCCTGATTTTTTTTCTCTCCCTCTGCATCGGCTATGCCAATTCATCCTTTTCAGATGTTCTAGATGTGCTAATGGGACGAGCGAACAACTCAACACTTCTGATTATCAGTCGTATTCGTCTACCAAGGATTTTAGCTTCTCTTATCGGAGGGGCTTCTCTGGCTCTAGCTGGACTGCTCCTTCAGACTTTAACTCGCAATCCATTGGCTGATTCGGGGATCCTGGGAATCAATACAGGGGCCGGCTTGGTTGTGGCTATCACAGTAGGACTTTCCTCTCGTATCCATCCCGCTTTTCTTACACTGATGCCTGTCTTTGCCATGCTGGGTGGCGGAACGACCATTTTATTGGTTTATTTCATATCAAGGAAAAAGCATTATGGGATTCATCCTACTCGACTTATTATCACAGGTGTAGGGATATCCGGCATGTTATCAGGGGTCATGGTCAGTATCATCAGTCGTTTGGACGATTTCAAGATGGAGTATATCGTTCAATGGCTAAGTGGAAAGGTTAACGGTGGAGATTGGGCTACTTTAGCTACCTACACTCCACCACTCCTCCTGGTCTGGTGCTTGACTTATAGCCGCAGTCGCTCACTCAATATTATGAATCTAAATGACCAGACAGCCATGGCTCTGGGTCTCAACTTGCAAAAGGAGCGCTTACTAACTCTCTTTTTAGCGACAGCCTTAGCGGCTCTCAGTGTCGTCTTAGTCGGAAATATTACCTTTGTCGGCCTTATTGCTGGCCATATCGTCCGTCATTGGTTAGGCAACGACCACCGTATCATCATTCCGGCTAGCATGTTGGTCGGTACGATTATTTTGCTTTCTGCGGATACGATCGGTCGCGTTCTCTTAGTCGGAACTGGTATTCCAACTGGAATCATTGTCTCTCTGATTGGCGCACCTTACTTCCTCTATCTTTTGAAACATAGCAATATCTAACAAAAAAGTCGAGTAAAGGGAACTTCTTTAGCAGATTTCTCCCTTGCTTCGACTTTTTTATGGGTGTGAAATGAGCATATTGATTTTCAAAGAGTAGGAACTATTTTTTCGACTTAACTCTTGAGATACAGTCGTTGCACCAGTCTTTAACAGCTTGTCCAAGTTCTTTTTTTGTTAACCCATCAACATTTAAGATATCCACCTTATCTTGTCCAATAAACCAATCGTATTTTAAGGGTAAAAAATGGTTCAAATAGAAATCAAAGAAATGCCTAGTTCGATTATTGTCGCCATTTTTGTGTTCTCGTAATGTCTGCTCAGACGCCTCTAAAAATAAGATCCTATCTGGCATGCATTGCCTTAGTTGCTTCAACTCTTCTTTCAAAACTCTTTCAACTGGCCAGTTTTCTCCTATTGTTTCAGGATAATGAAGGGTATAAAATTCTATCTCCTCTGCACCAAAATCCATTACAGTGATGGGAAACTTTTGGATTTCTTCCCATCGTTTTATCTCTTGAGAAATCCATAATTTTTGAATTTCTATGTAGTCTTCAAAAATTGTCTTATCTAGTTGGCGCCTCATTATTTCTTGGATAACTTCTGTATTATTCTCATAGCTGATATGGAAATAATCAGCCTCTTCTTTCAGATATTCAATGGCAGTTGTTTTTCCAACTGCCATACAGCCTTGCAGGGATAATATCATGTTACTCCTCCTCAATCAAAATAGGTCTTTAAATGTTCGGTTTCTGCCTGTGTCAAGGTGCGATAAGCACCCGGTGGCAAGGAATCTTCCAAGTCAAATCCTCCAAAACTGAGGCGTTTCAGATAGGTGACCTTTACGCCATAAGCCAGAAACATTTTCTTAATCTGATGGAATTTCCCTTCTGAAATAGTGATACGAGCCGAACTGTATCCTGCATGACTGGATAAAATATCCAACTTGGCAGGTTTACACCTTGTCCCATCTAAGAAGACTACACCCTTTTTGAAAAAATCGGGTGCATCAGAGGTCAAGGAATCATTGACCTCTACATAGTAGGTTTTTTCAACATGATGCTTGAGATGAAGCATGCGATAGCCAAGTGGTCCATTATTGCTTAATAAAATCAAGCCTTCTGTATCCCGGTCCAAGCGACCAATGGGGTAGATGCCTCCTTTTCTATCTTCTGGAGAAAGCATTTCTAAAACCGTTCTATGTTTAATATCTGAACAAGCGGATACGATACCGGCTGGTTTGTTTAGGATGTAGTAAACTTCTTGTTCCGTCTCTACTTTTTGTCCAGCAAGTCGAATATCTTGTAGGTGACAATCCACTATTAAACCAGCCTTGTCAATAAGGTGGCCATCTACCGTCACTTGCTTGCTTTTGATCAACTTTTTTAATTGGTTGCGGCTGACTAATCCAGCTGCCATTACTGCATTGTCTAATCTCATGGTTCCATTTTATCATAAAGAAAAAAGTCTGAGAACAACTCTCAGACTAAGATACAATTATAGTTTTGAAGCTGCAGCTTGGTCAGCAATAACAATCACATCTGGATGGTTTTGAAGGATACTTGCTGGTAAATTTTCCGTTACAGGTCCATTAACCATCTGTGCCAGAGCATCCGCTTTCCCCTCGCCAAAGGCCAAGAGTAAAATGGTTTTAGACTTCATGATGGAGGCAATCCCCATAGAAATGGCTTGCTTAGGCACATCTTCGATACTGTCAAAGAAACGGCTATTGGCTTCAATCGTATCCTGAGCCAAATCCACAAGGTGAGTAGTGATATCAAAAGAAGTTCCTGGTTCATTAAAACCAATATGACCGTTGCGACCAATGCCCAAAACTTGCACATCGATGGGATGGTTTTCAATGACTGCATCATAGCGTTTCACTTCTGCATCCAAATCCTCAGCTAAACCATTTGGTAAAAAGTTCTGATTGAATGGTTTGGCATTAAAGAGGTGCTCCCGCATAAAGTAGTCATAACTCTGGTCATTGTCTACTGGCAAGCCAACATATTCATCCAAGTTTATGCTGATCATATCTGAGAAATCCAAATCACTTTTAACGATTTCTTGGTAGAGAGTAATGGGTGTACTTCCAGTTGCTAGACCTAAGGTTTTAGCTCCAGCAGCAAGCTTTTCAAACAAGAGATCGAAGGCAACTTTTCCGCCCTCAAGGGAATCTTCTACTTTAATAATTTTCATACTTAGCTCCTTTATAAGTGGTTATAACCATTATATGGTATATACCAATTTTTGTCAACTTTTATCTCCAAAATTTTTAGATAAAGTATGATATAATATGGACATGCTAACTCACGTACTCATTTTATTTTTTATCGGACTGTTCCTCTGCTTATTTGCCTTTTTTCTCCGCAGTCATCCTGGTCTCAAACTGACGCTAACGATCATCGGAGGCCTTCTTATGGCCAGTCCTTTTGCCCTACTGATTTACCTTTTTACTATTATTTTTTCTAACTAAGGATAGCTATGAATACCAACGATTTTGATTTTGAATTACCTGACGAGCTCATTGCTCAGACTCCCTTAGAAGTGCGCGATTCTTCCCGTCTATTGATTCTAGACCGGAAAAATAAAAGCATGACCGATAGTCATTTTGATAGCATTTTGGACCAACTTCAGCCTGGTGATGCTCTCGTCATGAACAACACGCGTGTCCTTCCTGCTCGCCTATACGGTGAGAAACCAGAAACCCATGGTCACGTGGAACTACTTCTTTTGAAAAATACCCAAGCTGACCAGTGGGAAGTCCTTGCTAAACCTGCTAAACGCCTTCGAGTAGGGGCACAAATTTCTTTTGGAGATGGTCGCCTCATGGCTACTGTGCTTGAAGAATTGGAGCACGGTGGACGGATCGTCGAATTTAGCTATGATGGGATTTTTCTGGAGGTTTTAGAAAGTTTGGGCGAAATGCCTCTACCCCCATATATCCATGAAAAATTGAAGGATCGCGATCGCTACCAAACTGTCTATGCCAAAGAAAATGGGTCAGCCGCAGCGCCAACCGCCGGTCTTCATTTTACCAAGGAACTTTTGGAACAAATTGAAGCCAAGGGTGTAAAGTTAGTTTACCTGACTCTTCATGTTGGTCTAGGAACGTTTAGACCGGTATCTGTTGACAATCTTGATGAACATGAGATGCACTCCGAATACTATCAACTCAGTCAAGAAGGTGCCGATACCTTAAATCAGGTCAAGGAAAATGGTGGTCGTGTGGTGGCTGTCGGTACGACATCTATCCGAACCCTAGAAACAATCGGCAACAAATTTGATGGGAAACTTGTAGCAGATTCTGGCTGGACTTCTATCTTTATCAAGCCAGGTTACCAGTTCAAAGTAGTGGATGCTTTTTCCACCAACTTTCATCTTCCAAAATCAACTCTAGTCATGCTGGTCTCCGCTTTCGCTGGAAAAGACTTTGTCTTGGAAGCCTACCGCCATGCCGTTCATGAAAAATACCGCTTCTTCAGCTTTGGCGATGCCATGTTTCTTTCTTAATAGAGGTTTCTATGAATAAAATCGACAGCCGACACCAACTCATTCGTTCTCTCATTATGGAGAATAAAATCCATACCCAGCAAGAACTGCAAGATATGCTGGAGCTCAATGGAGTTCAAGTTACCCAGTCTACTCTATCGCGAGATATTAAACTGCTCAATTTGGTTAAGATTAGCGAATCCGGCTCAGCATACTATGTTATCAACAGCATAGCTCCTTCTCGTTGGGAAAAGCGTCTGCGCTTCTACATGGAGGATGCACTGGTCATGCTTAAACCAGTCCAGCATCAGGTTGTTTTAAAAAGTTTACCGGGCTTAGCCCAATCCTTTGGTTCCATCTTAGATGCCATGGAAATTCCCAATGTCGTCGCAACGGTCTGTGGTGATGACGTGTGTCTCATTATCTGTGAAGATAGAGAGGCTGCCCTAGACTGTTTTGAAACACTCAAACAATACACACCCCCATTCTTTTTCAGTAAAAGATAAGGAGTCTGAGACAAAATTGTCTCAAACTCCTTTTTGATTATCACGGTTTCTATCTCAAACTTTTTGTTTACCGATAAAAACCTGAGTGCCAATTTCCACCTGACTCTCGATAGCAATGGATAAAGCCAGGCGATCTAAAACCTGTTTGGTCATATATAGACCCAGGCCAGTTGCTTTCTTATGTTCATGTCCATTAAAGCCCGTAAAACCTTCCTCAAAGAGTCTAGGAAGGTCCTCAGACAAAATGCCCATACCTGTATCCAAAATGGTGATACCTTTTTCATCCATTTTTACAGCAATTTGACCACCATCTTTCGAATACTTGATCGCATTGTCCAAGACTTGAGAGAGTGCAAAACTCAACCATTTCTTATCGGATTTGAGCTGCCAATCCCCCTCAATATTCACCGAAAGATTCTTGGCTAGAAAGGAAACCCGGTACTTCTTAATCAGATCCATGATAATTTCTCTGCTAGAACAGATTTCAAAACGAAAGTCATCTTTATTCCCAGAAAATTTGAGATAGTTGAGGAGAGTATCCAGGTATTTTTCCAATCTTAGTAACTGTTGGCGGACTTCTTGTTTGTCTAATTGATCTGTTTGAGCCATAAGAGATAAGGCTGATAGGGGAACTTTCATCTGATGAGACCACATTTTGATCAAATCTTGCAAGCCTTGATGTTGATGTTTAGCATCCAGCAATCTCTGAGACTGGCTGGATTTTATTGCAAGAATCAAATCCCGATAAGACTCTTCTGAGGGCAAGGTAAAGTCAGCCAACTCTTCGACAGAAAGAAATGTCTCTAAGGTTTTCATTTTTTTTCTAAAACCCAAGAATAACCAGATGCTGATGCCGAATAAAAGAGTTAGGTTAAACGAAAAGCTCGTTAGGAAGAAAGTTATTGGTAAATGATAGAGGAAAAAAGTCAGGAGGTAGAGGCCAGTCATGCTAGCATAAAGCAGGTACCACTTGCTATATTCTTTTAAAAATTTTGCAATCATTTGAGTAAGTATCCCACTCCTCTCACTGTATGAATGCGGTCAAAACCGATTGGTAAGACCTTCTTACGGAGTCTCGTCATATTAACACTGAGGGTATTTTGGTCAATAAAACTCTCATTCTCCCAGAGTTTCTCCAGTAACTCATCCTTAGACACTACTTGGTTTAGATGAGAAAAGAGAATGGTCAGTATCTTATTTTCTGTCGGTGTCAGGGTAATTTCTTCTCGGCCATTTGACAGCAAACCGTCACGGGTAAGGCTAAAGATATCCAGCTGAAAATCATCCTGAGAAAATTGGTGACTTCGTCGTAAGAAGGCGGCAATTTTAGCATCCAAAATAGTCAATGAGAAGGGCTTGGAGATGAAATCATCCCCACCCATATTGAGAGCCATAACAGCATCCATTTCAGCATCGCTAGAAGAAATGAAGATAATAGGTATGGTCAAATATTTGCGTATTTCTGTCATCCAATAGAATCCATTAAAATAAGGCAAAGTAATATCCATGAGAATGAGGTCAGGTTTGGCGGCCAAGACCTCGCTTTTTACATCGCGAAAATTAGACACACCAGTAACATCGTAGTTCTGAGCTAGATGGCCTTTCAGCAAGTCGACAATGGTCTTATCATCCTCAATGATGAAAATTTTTCCTTGTTTGTTCATAGTTCCATTATAGCAAAAAGTGACGAAAATTCGCCACTTCTACTTACCTTTCAATCATTTTGTAATAGCTTCTGCTGGTCAACTTGTAAATCAAGAAATAAATCAATAAGATACCAAGCACTGTTACTGCGCTCACCGAATAAATGAATTGATCTCCTTGAACTCCAAAGAAGAGGAGTAATTTTTTCAAAATCGGAAGAGCCATTAAAAAGTGTATGATTGCAATACCAAGTGGCAAGAAGAAAACTAAAATGATTTGAGAATTGATGGTTTTCTTCACCTGATTGAAGCTCATTCCCACTTCTTGTAAGATCCGATAGGAGCGTTTATCTTGGCTTCCTTCTGAAATTTGTTTGTAGTAAATAATGAGAGCTGCTCCTAGTAAGAAAGCAATTCCTAGCAAGAAACCAGTAAAGAGGAAACCACCTGTCATCTGCAAACTTTCTTTACGGTAGTTGTCTTGACTTTCATAGAGGGCAACTGTACCGTCTTCTTCATAATAGGGCAAGTAATTGTTGCGGTTTTCTGAGGTATCCTGGAGAACAAGCCGCTCTTCTTTTGATAAATCGGCAAAAGCTATATAATTATAGTTGTAATCAAAGCGGGAAACTTGGTCATAAGGAACACGCATGCTTTCCATGGTAGCATCATCTGAAACGACAAGGACACCTGCTGGGATAGCGCTATTCATTAGGAGCATGTTCTTGAGAGATTTGATCTGATAGACATTCTCATACGATTGACCGAACCAGGTCAGGGTTTTAAATGGTTTAATACTTTTTGAAGCATCGTAACTAGCAAAGGCTACTTGACCTTTCTCTAACTGAGGCAGATCGTTACCAAGCTTACGAAAATCTTCTTGACTCATGACCTCCATAATACCTGCTTGATTAATAGAAGCCAAATCCCGATAACCGTTTGTTGCTCTTTCATCCACAATCAGATTATCTTCCTGGTTGTAAAGGATTGTAAAACTAAGATTCATGTAAGTCGAAAATTGGTCGTGAGCCTCAACACCAGCATTTTTTAAAGGAGAATAAATTTGATTTTCCATGATGGATTCAGCTTCTTGACGATTGTTTATGGACTGAATCTCCACCTTATCGGTCTTTGGAAAAGACATCTTAACCAGATTTTCTGTGCTGGTATAAAGAGCAACTGTCGAAAAAATGGTGACAAAAGCCATGATGGCTAATAGTGTAATATTCGCCAAACCAGCAGCATTTTGCTTCATGCGAAAAATCATCTGTGAAACGGTAATAAAATTTTCTGGCTTGTAAAAATGACCTTTGTTCTTACGTCGTGCCTTCAAATACCAGCTGATAAAACTAATAAAGAAGAGATAAGTTCCTAGGATAACCGCTAGAATAGCTTGGAAAAAGCGTGTAATCCCTACAAGTGCACTCACTTCGCCAGCTGTAAGGGATAGATAATAACCAAATGCAAGAGCAGAAACCCCGATAAGAGCAAGAAAAATATTCCCGCGCGGTTCTCTTTCACCTTGACTTTGATTGCCAAAAAGATTGAGAGCAGATGTCCGAGAAATTTTGATGACATTTACTACTTCTAAGAACAGGAAAATACCAGCAAAAACTGAGATCGAAATGACAAAAGCAACTGGAGATACGGAAAAATGTAGTTGATCATAGTTAATCAAATGTACAAAAATCAGATAAAAAAGCTTGGAGAAAATGGCACTGAGAATGGATCCCAGAACTACTGTTAGAAAATAGACTATGCCCAATTCAAGGGTAGATAGCCAAATAATCTGTTTCTTGTTCATACCTAAAATATTATAGAGCCCAAATTCTTGATTGCGTTGCCGCAAGAGAAAATTAAAACTATATAGACAAAGAATAGCTGACAAAATAACGAGAACGACAATAGCTAATTCAAGGGCAACAACTCCTGTCCCCATACTTTTGACTGTTGGACTGGCCAGAATCAGCAGGGTAATAGAGGTAAATATGAAGGTTGTGATAGAGACTAGGAAAAATGGGGCAAAGTGCTGAAAGGACTGCTTGAGGTTATTAATGGCTAGTTTGAGGTAAAACATGCTTATTCACCTCCTAACAAGGCAGACATACTGAGGGAAATTTCCTTGCTAAATTCGGAATTGGATTTATTGCCACGGTAGATCTGATGGAAAATCCGTCCATCCTTGATGAAGAGGACTCGTTTGGCATGGCTAGCAGCATTGGCTGAATGGGTCACCATAAGGATAGTTTGACCGTCTAGATTGATATCCTCAAAGAGATTGAGAAGGTCTTCTGAATTACGATAGTCCAGGGCTGCGGTTGGTTCATCCGCCAAGAGGATTTGTGGATTGGTAATCAAACTACGAGCAATGGCCACACGTTGCTTTTGACCGCCTGACAATTCAAAGGGACGCTTGTTCAACAAGTTATCAATCCGCAGTTTTTCAGCCACACCTATCAGACGACTTTCCATTTCCTTATAGTTCTTGCGATCGAGTACCAATGGCAAGAAAATATTATCACGAACCGTCAAGGTATCCAGGAGGTTAAAGTCTTGAAAAACAAAGCCGAGGTTTCTTAAGCGAAAGCTAGCCAACTCACTCTCCTTGATTTTCGTAATATCCTTACCATCCAAAATGACTGAGCCATTACTGGGTTTATCCAAGGTAGCTAGGATATTGAGGAGACTGGTTTTACCAGACCCAGACTCACCCATGATGGCAATGAATTCCCCCTTGTCAACCTTGAAATCGACATCCTGCAGGGCTTGTGTGACTTCTTTTGAAAAACGAGTGCGGTAAACTTTTTCTAAGTGTTTGATTTCTAATAACATGATGTTCTCCTAAATATATTATATCTTAAAGTTTTATTTTACAAAAGGTTGTATGGGAGTAGCCTGGTAAACAAATATCATAGCATCATAATAGTCCTGTGGTCTTCCTTGAATGCGATGACTCGGAGGATAAAAGTGCATCAAGAAAGAATAAGTCTCTCCTAAACTTCCCATAGACACAGGTTTAGAAATAAGATTAAAAATTTCTCCACCTTCCTTAATCTTTTTAAAATCCAGATAGTACGAGCCACCAAATCTCTTGGCTTGTGCAGCTAGTGGATCTGCCGAGTTGAAGGATTGATTGCTTCTGCCTGAATTAGAATTAATATTGACAGTCGTATAGAAATAGTCACTGCCAATAACATAGTATCCCTTTGAATATTGTTGGTGTAATCGACTTCCCATTGTAGTAAAGAATCTATCTTGATAAGCTATATGACCATTATGACCTGCAATTAAAATCCGACCATTGCCCCTTTCCTCTTCGAAGGCCTTAATCCAACTTACATTTTCAGTCATATAAGCATCACGCGCATTATTGACAGCTATATAATCATTCCCAGGATTCTGATAGTATTCAAGGGCATGGAACATATTGCTAATTACCTGAGAAACAAGTTGAGCCTCAGCTGTTTTTGGAGCAACGTTAATCCTAGACTGGATTTTCTTCAATGTCTCAAATGCTACTTTACTATCTTCAATAGAAAGACCTCTTGAGAGATTTTTAATTGGATTTAATACAACTTGAAGGTTTTCTTCGTTCAATAAGTTCTGGTTTTTGCAATAGTCCAAAACCAAATCAACTCCTTTTTCTGGATTTTGCATATCAAACCCATAGAAAGAAAGTTGTTCGGATGGCATTTTACCTAAATTATACTCTCTCATCCAATCAATTAAATCTTGCATTTGCTTGGTTTGATAAATGTCAAAAGATAGATATTTCACCATATCCTTAGCATTCCCATCGCCACCATGTACATATTTATTAACAATGAGTCCTCCTGAAAAATCAGTTTCCAAGGCAAAAGAACGGACATTTTCTTTTTCAACTAGTTTTTTCAAAACGGTTAATTTCAACTCTTGAAATTCTACATTCCCATGACTGGCTTCTCCAAGTCCAATAATTTTTACATCGTTGGAAATATCTATTTCTGAAACACTCTGTGCTACATGATCCACTTCTAAGATTTCCTCTTGAGCTAGAGCTGGCGTCCCATAAACCCAAACTGCATCCGAAATAACAAGAATAGATATAGCGCCAACAATCAGAACTAAGAACCATTTCACTATTTTCTTTAAAACTTTCATTGTTTTCCCCTATCTAAATACGATTCATGTGTTTAATAGGTCTTCTGCCTGACCAATACCAGACTGAAAGACTAATCAGTCCAATGATTATTAGACTTAAGATGGTTAAGAAAGAATAGAAATCAAGATTTGACATGACCAAAACCTCCTTTTGAAAAGATCCTTGAAAGGAAATAAATGAAGAGACTAGTGATTGCAATGACAACTAAAACTATTATAGAAATGAAACTCCTGATTGTTCTCATAACATCCTCCCTTTTTTACTACAAAATAACTTGTTTATTTACAGTCTTAGTATAGCGAAAAAAGAAGGCTTGAAACTTACAGAGAAATCCTGTCGCCTTACAGTTTTGTAAGAAAAAACCTGAGATTCTCCTATTGAAAATCTCAGGTTTCGTGCTCTCTTCCCGAATGGATTTTAAGAATTACCACTCATATTGGTCTGCATTGTCTTTATTTACCAAATAGATTGGTGATACAGTTTGTTTTTCAACTGTTTTACCTTGGTAGTGGTCGATGGCTGCTTGAAGAGCGATTTCGCCCATTTTAGCAGGTTGTTGTGCAATAGTGGCTGTCATTTCTCCAGCTTTGATGGCTTTATGCGCATCTGGTTGGCCATCAATACCGATAATCATTACATTGGTCAAACCAGCTGATTTAACAGCTTGGGCTGCACCCAATGCCATTTCATCATTTTGAGCAAAGATGACTTGAACATCTTTATTTGCTTGAATCATGTTTTGAGTCGTGTTAAGGGCTTGTGCGCGGTCAAAATTAGCTGATTGACTAGAAAGAACAGATAATTTAGCTTTAGCGATATCATTGAAGCCTTTACCACGGTCTACAGTTGCGGAAGCCCCTGGGACACCTGATAATTCAAATGCTTTGGCCTTTTCGCCAAGTTCTTTGACAGCAAATTCTGCAGCCATTTTACCAGCTTCAACGTTGTCTGATGCAACAGTTGTCAATACTTCACCACCATTGCTGCCACGGTCAATCAAGATAACCGGGATGTTTGCAGCATTGGCATCTTTGATAACAGGAACAATGGCATCTGAGTCAACTGGGTTAATCAAGATAGCATCCACTTTTTGGCTAATAAAATTTTGAACATCATTCGCTTGACGGGCTGCATCATCTTGAGCATCTGATAGTTTTAATGTCAGACCTTGAGTGGATGCAGATTTTTCCAGACCGTCTTTCATTGCTACGAAATAAGGGTTGTTTGTGGTAGAAAGTGATACACCAATGTTGAGATCTTTCGCATCTTTTTTAGTAACTTCTGTTGAAGTTGATTTATTATTGCCAAGACCTGTTTGACCACAAGCACCTAGTACAAAAATAAAGGACATGAGTAAAGCGATAAAGCCAAATTTTTTTCCAAGTTTCATTGTTAAAACTCCTTTTTAGATAAATGATATTTTATGAAGATTTCGCTACTTTAAAGCGATCCAATAGGACAGCAATTAAAATCACACCTCCCTTTACGACTTGCTGCCAAAACGCGGATAAACCAATAATATTTAAACCATTATTTAAAACACCGATAATCAAGGCACCAATCAAGGTTCCTAAGATGCGGCCTTTCCCACCAGACAGTGAGGTTCCACCTAGTACTACTGCTGCAATGGCATCCATCTCATAACTCGCTCCAGCTGTTGGTTGTGCTGAGCTAAGACGCGATGTGATAATCAAGCCGGAAATGGAAGCCATGATACCAGAGATTGTGTAGATGATTATTTTGACCTTGTTCAATTTAACGCCCGAAATGTAGGCTGCTTTTTCGTTGCCACCTAGAGCATAAACGGATTTACCAAATGCTGTTTTGTGGAGCAAGAGATAGAGAATCAAGAAGACAAGGAACATGAGGATAACTGGAAAAGGTATGCCAACAATATAACCTTGACCTAAAAATTGGAATAAGAAGCTATCTCCCAAGCCTTGTGTTAGAGGATTTCCGTTGGTAAAGACAAGAGTCGCCCCACGGAAAATCGTCATAGAAGCTAGAGTGACAATAAAGGGAGCCAACTTCCCAAATGCAACCAATAGTCCATTTAACATCCCAAAAATACCACCTAAGCAAATGGCTAGGACAATGGCAAATGGAACAGGTACACCAGCAGCAATCAAACCGGCTGTCAAGGCACTTGACAGTGCCAAGATAGATCCGACGGATAAGTCAATCCCACCTGTGAGGATAACAAATGTCATCCCAAAAGCAATAAATCCGTTGGCTGTTACTTGTAGCAACAAATTCAATAGATTATTGGTGGTTAAAAAGTTTGGATTGATCATAGTGATGACCACCATTAAACCAATCAGAGCAATCAGAGTTGTTAGCTCTGACATATATTTCATTACATTCTTCACCTTAATGTCCCCCTGTAGCTAATTCCATCACTTTTTCTTGAGTAGCTTCAGCTTTCTTCAATTCTCCCATGATGCGACCTTCATGCATGACCATGATGCGGTCACTCACACCAAGTACCTCTGGTAAGTCAGAAGATACCATGATAATTGGGACACCCCGTTCAGCCAATTCATTCATCAACTGATAAATTTCCCGTTTGGCTCCGACATCCACTCCCCGAGTAGGTTCATCCAGAATCAATATCTTGGGTGCAATTCCAATCCATTTGGCCAAAACAACCTTTTGTTGATTCCCACCTGATAATTTGTTAACCGCCAATTGAGGAGTTCCTGATTTCACCCGCAAGCGTTCAATCAATTTGAGGACAAATGCCTCGCTGGTCTTCTCATCAAAAAAAACATTCTTGCTAAAATCTTTGGTGCTAGGCAAGGTCATATTGTCCTTAATAGAAAAGTCTAAAATCAAGCCTTCTTCCTTGCGATCTTCGGTCAAAAAACCAATGCCTTGTTGAATGGCTTGTGATGGAGAGGTAATCTGAACTTCGTTACTCGCTATTTTTATAGTGCCACTCGTTTTTTTGTTTAAGCCAAAAATAGCACGCATCAGTTCGGTACGGCCAGAGCCCATCAGCCCAGAGAAACCTAAGATTTCTCCTTCTCTCACGTAGAAAGAAGCCTCTTCAAAACCCTCACCTGTCAACTTTTCAACCTCAAAAGCCACCTCACCTATCCTAGCATTTTTTTCAGGATAGTAATCAGACAGCTCCCGTCCAACCATTTTCTTGACCAGTTCTTGCGGATTTGTTTGGGCAGTCGGTTGGGTGTCTACTACAATCCCGTCACGCATGACTGTGACCAGATTGGTGATTTTAAAGATTTCTTCCATTCGATGGGAAATATAGACGATCCCAACTCCCTGTTGTTTCAGACTGGCAATGATCTCAAAGAGAGTTTCTGTCTCACGATCCGTCAAAGCTGCTGTCGGCTCATCCATAATCAGAATCGAAATTTCCGATAAAAGACTTTTGGCAATTTCAATCATTTGCTGCTGTCCAACGGATAGTTGTCCAATCACTGTGTCTAAGGGAATGCTGATGCCCAATCGTTTAAAAACGGCCTCAGCTTTTGTCTTCATCGCCTTCTGATCTAGGAAGCCAAAGGATGTTTTCAATTCCCGTCCTAAGAACAAATTTTCCAGAACGGTCATCTCAGGCCAGGTATTCATTTCTTGATGAATAAAGCTTAGTCCAGCTTCTTCTGCCAGTTGGGGATTGGCAAAAGCAACCTCCTGACCATCAATATAAATAGTCCCGGTCGTTGCAGGAAAGAGTCCTGTCAAGATATTCATCAAGGTTGATTTTCCAGCACCATTTTCGCCCATCAGGGCATGAACTTGACCAGATTCGATCACCAAATCAATTTTTTCTAAAACTTGATTACTGCCGAAAGCCTTGGAAATATCCCGCATTTCAATACGCATATAGTGTTTCCTTTCTATATGGTGACACCTGACTGGAGAATCACATTAGAATATGGGGTGTTTTCTCCAGTTCGAATAACAGCCTTAACCTGATGGTTGCATTCTTTTAATTCTTCATGACTGATAAACTCAACGGTTACATTTTTATCTAATTTGCTCAAGAGTTTTTCAAGTTGATCTGGATTAACCGTTTTGATTTCTTCCGCCAATATCACTTTTTCAACCACGACATTCTCCAAGTACATATCAATGACTTCTTGAAAATTGGGTTTACCAGGAATCAAGGCTAGGTCAATCTTTTCAACCTGACTTGGAACGGGTAAACCTAGATCGCCGATACAAACCTGATCGGTATGTCCTAGGTCATCGACCAATTTAGCAATATTGCTATTTAAGATTCCATTTTTCTTCATAAGCTGGATGCTCCTTCATTTCTTCTAATCTTGGCATGCCGCCTTGGGCACCAAATTTTTCTACTGACAGATGTGAGGCTAGGCTGGCAAATTTCAAGGCTTCTTCTAAAGGCATTTTTTTGGTTAGAGCCAAACCAAGAGCGCCATTAAAGGTATCTCCTGCTCCAGTCGTATCCACAACCTTGGCTGGAATTGCAGGAATTTCTTGAATAGTGGTTCCATCAAAGAAAACCGAGCCTTTTGCCCCAAGGGTACAAATCAGTTTATTGGGATACTGTTTTAATAGTTGTTCCAGATTATCTTGTCCAAAGATCTCCTGACACTCATGCTCATTTGGAGTAAGATAGTGAACAAAGTCAATCATTTCCTTATCTGTAGAACGAGCTGGCCCAGGATTATAGAGAACTTTCACGCCTTTTTCTGAACAAAACTGAGCAATGGCTAGATTGGGCTCATGAGGAATCTCATTCTGCAAGATAACCAAGTCAGCTGCTGCTATCCCTTCCCACTCCTTGTCCCACTTGTCCGTATCAACCGTGCCATTGGCACCAGGACAATAGATAATTCGATTGTCTTGATTAAAAATAGTAATCTGAGCAACGCCGCTAGATTGTGGTACCGTTCCCACAAATGCTGTAGAAACACCATTCTCTTCTAAATTCTGCAATAGGATTGGTCCATAGGAGTCTTGACCAACAGCACCCAGCATGGTAATGTGATCCTCTTTGCTGGCCAAACGCCCCACTGCAACCGCTTGGTTGGCGCCTTTTCCACCCGGTACCATCGAAAAACGATCTCCAAATACCGTTTCTCCCTCTTGAGCAATTCGACTGGTTTCCATCACCAAGTCCATGGAAATACTTCCAATAATCACAATTTTACTCATGTTTCCTCCTTATCGTTTCTCTGTCAACATAATGGACAGGAAGTTTGATCCGATTTTTTTCAATCGGTAATTGATTGGCAATCTTATAAATCAATTCAGCAGCCTTGTAGCCCATCTGATAGGAAGACTGATGAATGGTGGATAGAGATGGGTAGGTTAACTGACTCATGAGAATATCATCATACCCTATGACCTGCACATCTTCAGGGATTTTTTTCCCTTGAGAGTGAAGCTCATGCATAAACGCAATGGCATGAATATCCGATGGAGCAATGATACTATCTATATTTTTTTGCTCTTGTAAAGCCGTTCTTGCTTCTTGCTGAATCTTCTCAAAGTCAAAACTTTGACTTGTGCAGATCTTTACAGTGACTTCCTTATCTTTTAAATAATGATAGCTAGCCTCAAAACGCTGCCCAATATTTTCTGCATTATCCAGCGGTCCTTTAATCAAAAGAATGTTCTTCCCACCAGATTTTATAATGGTTTCTGCTGAAAGTTTCCCACCAGCCTTATTATCCGAAAAAACACCATATTTCGTCTCTTTATCCACCCGGTCAACAACCACTACCGGAATGGTAATCTCTGGATGCGTTTTGGTAAAATCATGAGTTGTGATAATACCCGCTGCATTGCTTTGTAATAAGACCTTTAAATAATCTTCTTCCAAAGATTGGCTATCTGAGAAATTCCCCAGCATGATGCGATAGCCTTTTTCCTTTAAATACTCCTCAGCACCCCTAGCCAGTCTTGGAAAGAATGGATTGGAAATATCTGGCAACAAGAGACCAACCAGTTGATTTTTTTTTGTTTTTAAGGATTGGGCAATCATGTTCGGACTGTAATGTAGTTTTTGGATAGAAGCCTTAATTTTTTCACGAGCCTCATCACTAACATATCCTTTTTCAGAGATATATCGCGATACTGTAGATTTTGAAACACCTGCTTCTTCTGCAACTTGTTTTATTGTAACCAAACTCTTTCTCCTATTGTGGGACCGTTCTCACAATTCATATTGTAATCGTTTTCTTTTTACTTGTCAAGCATTTTTTTGAAATAAAAAAAGAAAAAATGAGCATTGGTAAGAAGCCTACCAGTACTGATTTTTTCCTGTTAATAAAATAAATTTAAGCTGCTTTACAGTTCTATTCCATCTCTAACAACATATCCTTATGCGGAATCCCATCCTCCAGATACATGTCTGACACAGGCTGAAAGCCGAATGATCTGTAAAAGTCTTCTAGGTAACTTTGTCCAGAAATTTGGATGCTTTTTTCTCCTAACTCTTCTACTAGAAAGGCAATTGCTCTTGCCATCAACTGTTGAGCCAGGCCTTGACCACGGTGAGAGTTCACCACCAAAACACGCCCGATGGATGCTTGAGGAAAGGTAACGCCAGCTGGAAGGATGCGGGCATAGGCTACTAATTCGCCATTCTCTTGTCCTAGCAAGTGATAGCAAACCTGGTCATTGTTATCAACTTCTAGATAGGGACATTCTTGTTCCACCACAAAGACAGCCGTACGAGCTGCTAACAGAGCATAGAGCTCCTCTAGGTCCAATTCTTGAAATTTCTTAATTATCCACTCCATTTTAATCACCTTTTTTCTTTTTTGATTCCATTATATAGTCGAATGAATGAACTTTTAGACTAGGAATTGAGACGCAGGAGGCTGGGCAAAAAGTACAAACCTCTTTAATAATGCTCGGTATATGTTCAAGACGCAGTAGCCTAGTGGAGATTCCTTCGCTTTTTTAAAGCTTGGACATTGACGCTGACCTTGTCAGCTCTGTTTCCACACTCTAACAGTCTCCCAGACTATTAGAGCTACTAGGCTTGCGGGGGTTGGGAGTGAAAGAGCCTGGGAAGAGGCTTTTTGAGCCCGAACCTAAAAATTGAACATGAGGGGAACTATTTTTGCAATTGTCGCGTTCTGTCCTACTCCCAAGTAGAAAATGACGATGTATCAACGTTCATTCAAATGACTAAAGCACAAAGCCTAGAGTGGGTAGGACACTCTAGGCAAGGAACTCATTCCTACTGGATTGCAAAATAAATAGGATAAACTGGATCTATTTATTTTCCTTTGATTTCTTTTGGAAATAAATCAGACCTGCTACACCGACGACAACCACTACCCCTATCCCAACAATAAGCAGATTATTAGTAGAGGAAGTCGTCTTTTCTGTTTCATTACTGTCTTTATTTTCTTTTGGTAGAGTTTCTACTCTTTCTTCTAAAGATTTTTCAATTTCTTTGAGGCGAGTAAAGGTTTCTTCAGCCCGTTTCATACTATCTTCAGTAGCTTTTTGGCTAGCCTTTTGTGGATCTGTTTCAAATAAGGTCAGCATTGCCTGATCCACTGCATCTTGTTGGCTTATCCAATCCGCCTCTAACATCTTGATTTCGTCAATAACTTCATTGCCAAATTCTTGAGGATGCTGAGCGACCATATCATTGATATGGGAAATAACCCAATACCAAGAATCTGGGCTGTAGTCACTACTTTTATCCTTGTAGGCTTTGTAGGTATCTGTGATATTGCCATAGTAAGGAAGATATGGAGCATTCCGTGGACTACCTACTGCTAACCACATGACTCCTCCACCAAATTCTTTTGGTAGCTTATCCTTGAGTTGGAAGATATGAGCTTCCATCACATTTGGGTTTGAAATGGGGTAAGCATATCCATCCACAGCTTTTTTACCATCTGGTTTACCTTTCCCATCCAATTCCATTTGGTCCAAAGGTTTTAAATCCATTCCTTCAAAACGATTGCGTTGCAAATCCATGGCATCTTTGACAGTATATTTCTTGCTGCTGGTTTGCAATAATTCGTAGTATTGGTCTTCATAAGTAATCTTAGCATCTGGATTGAGGGCCTTGATCCCTGAGAAAGAGCGTGAACGGTTTGCATCTGACATAGGAGGATTATAGGATTGAGCGATATGGAAGCTACCATCCACTTCCTTATAGCTTTCAGCTTTTTTCGCTATATCAACAACAGCAGATGATGCCACAACATTATTTTTATCCGCAAAATCAACATGACCTAGATAGAAAGTATTTGGAAAGACAGCAAATTTATCACTAGGGAATTTGATGGCCACATATTGGTGACCAGACAAAATTTCCATATACCAGATGCCTTCTTTATCAGCAAGAACAACGATATTGCCCTCTGCAGAACCTTTTTCGGTGACAATTTTTGCCAGTAATTCGACTCCTTCTTTAGCTGTCTTGGTATTTTGTAGAACGATGCTGGCCATGGATGACTCTGCAAGACCATTTTCAACATAAGGATCTACTGCTAAAATCTTGTCATTGGCAGTTGCGGATACAGTGGCTGAAATGGATAGACCATACTCATTAAAACCAGCCTCATCGAAGACACCATATTCAGGTGTCACATCTGGAACTGCAGTATATTTGTTGGAAGTAGCAGGTAACGGATATTCAAAGCCATTTGATTGATCCTTCCAAGTTGACCCAGCTGGGTTATCTGTCCGAGGATAGACAACAAATGTCTTATTGTGGTTTGGTTCCAAGTCTTCTGTACGTCCGTAAAGCCAAGAACCATCTTCTGTCAAGTCTTTTCCTATGATAAAACCGGTACAAGCTAAGACAGTTGGTTGTAAAATAAAGAGACTAGTGCAGATGATTAAGAAGAGCGCTAAACATTTTTTTCTCATAGAAATCCTCCTCATAAAAAGAAATGATAGCATAAAAATGAGCCCAAAACAGCCTGAGTATGCTTTCAGACTGCTCACAGGCCCATCATTTTAGTCTATAGTAGCCAAGCGATACAATGCTTCTGCATAGATATCCATAGCCTCATACATATGATCTAGATTGATCCGTTCATTTTCCTGATGTTCTGTTTGAAGACCATCTGGGAAACAAGCTCCAAAGGCGACACAATTTGGCATGGTTCTAGCAAAGGTTGCTCCACCAGATGATTTAGCTGGAGTCCTATCTCCTGTTTTTTCTTGATAAACGCTCATCAAAGTAGAAACTAAGGAACTGTCTAAAGGAACATAAAGAGAAGCTAGATAGTCAAATTCTTCATAGTCTAGCCCATAAGCTGCCGCTTTTTCAGACAATACTTTGACCAATTCTTCTTTATTTGCTAAAACAGGTATCCGAATATCCAGACGGATTTCAGATAGTTCTTGAGTAAGGGTTAAACCAGCGATGTTGAAGCTCAGATCACCAGAAGCTTGATCAGTAATCAAACCAAATAAACTGGAACCAGTTGCATCTTCTCCAACGGCATCAGCAATAAATTGAAGAGTGGGATGGTCAGAGAATTTGCGCAAGGCCTTGGCCAGACGGACAATAGCATTCACTCCCTTAGCCGCATCTTTGGCATGGCGAGAGACACCTAAAACAGTCAGGTTAGTGTCGCTTATCTCATAGTCAAAATCAAGCGCATCTAATTCTGCCTTTACTTCTTCCAAAAGTGGACCCTGATAGCTTGCCTTTGCTGGAACAATATTGTAGGCTTGCCCTGCTTCTAAGCGAATATCCTTATCCCCAAGTCCGATTAGTTTAGCCTGTAATAGACCTTTTTCAGCATAGGTCAGAGGAAAACCAGAATCGGGCGCGAAGCCCATGTCAGCAACTTCTTCTAGATGATTGTAACGATTCATACAGCGCCAGAGGGTTTCCTCATCTGTACCAAAGATAAATCGAATCCGTTTCGTCAAAACAACACCCACATCGAGAAGGGCCTTGAGGGCATAGAGAGCCATCATAGAAGGACCTTTATCATCCTGTGTTCCTCTACCATGGAGATGATTATCTTTGAGGACGGCTTCAAAAGGAGGTGTCTCCCAGTTGGCTAAATCACCAGCTGGGACGACATCCAAGTGGCAGAGAACCGCTAATAGTTGATCCCCTTGACCAATTTCAGCATAACCATAGTAGCCTTCCGGATCAAGGTAGGTTGAAAATCCAAGTTTCTCACATAATTTGAGACTATGTTCCAAAACATCTTGGATAGCCTGGCCAAAGGGGGTTCCATTTTCCCCTTCTTGGCAAACAGACGGATAGGATACTAGTTCCTTGATGGCTTGGATACATTGCTTATGGTGTTCTTCTGTTACAAAAGTTTGCATCGTTCACCACCCTCTATCCGAAGAAAGTTGCAACTACCAAGAGGAGAACACTGATAACCACAATCATAACAATTAGTTTGGAAACAAATTTCCACCAAGTAGGTAAATCAACATGTCCGATAGCCAAGGCACCCATTACGATAGCCGATGTTGGAGAAATCATGTTGAGGACACCTGAAGCTGATTGGAAAGCTGTGATAACCAAGTGAGCCGGTACATTTGAGAATTCTCCCAGAGGAGCCATAATCCCCATAGTAGCTCCTGCCAAACCAGATGTTGAAGGAATCAAGAAGGACATTGGCAGATAGAAAATATAGGCAAGGACGATAAAGACTTGTGATGATAAACCTGACAAGCCAACTTCACCCCAGTGAAGAATGGTTGAAGTAATCATACCATCATTCATGATAACTTGGATACCACGGGCAACAGCACAGATAATGGCAACACTGAGGAATTCACCTGCTCCATTGAGGAAAGCTTTGAAGAAATCCGCTTCAGACATACGGTAAACAAAAGCAACTAGAACTGCCATGGCAATGAAGAGCATAGTAATTTCTCGGAAGTACCAAGTTCCAAGGGCAGCAGCTGACTTACCGAAGAGTTGACCCAAGACTGGAAGTCCAGTAATGGCATTGTTTAAGTCTGTAAAAATATTAATTTTAAAGCCTTCCCAAGGAATCAGACTCAAGACCATGATGATGAAGGTAAGGGCAAAAATATAGAGAACATTGCGTTGGCGTTTGCTTAAATCAGCAGTATTTTCTTGTAGTTTAAAGATTTGCTTGTGTTCTGACATTTTATCAGCAATAAGAGATTTACTTGGATCTTTTTCAATCTTGCTGGCATAACTATAAACAAACCAAGTTGCAAGACCGACCAAGAGTATCCATTGCAAGCCGCGCCAAGCAAACCCATCTGCAATACTGATACCGGCTGCATCAGAGGCTACACCTGTCGCAAATGGATTAACCGTAGAGGCCAGACAGCCAACTTGTGAACCGATAAGAATAATAGCAACAGCCACTAGAGTATCAAAGCCAACAGCAATCATGACTGGGATCAGAAGTGGATAGAAGGCCATGGTTTCTTCCCCCATACCATAGGTGGAGCCACCTAAGGCAAAGAGAGGAAGCAAAATCCAAATCAAGGCTTTTTCTCGTCCCTTATTCTTTCGAACAACAGAAGCAATCCCAGTGTCTAGTGCACCTGTATGGTTGATGACACCTAAGAACGCACCAACCATCAGAATGAAGAAGGAGACTTCAATAGCTCCAGTGGTTAGGTCAGTTCCTAACATCCCTCTTACAGGCGCCATGATAATATCATAGAAGCCTTGTGGGTTAGAGTCGACCACTTGATAGCTTCCAGCAACAACAGCACCAGCTTCTGTCTTTTCATAAGAGCCGGCCGGTATAAACCAGGTCATCACTGCCATTAAAGCAATGACAATCATTAGTATGGTGTAGGATGAAGGCATTTTAAAGCCTTTTTTGGTATTTTGGTCCATGATAAAACCTCCTAAATGTTATTATTGTCCTGTTTCCTACCACAGAACAAACTTTTCTCCGAAATAATGTGGGCATCTTATACCCAAAGAAAATCAAAAGTAAATAAAGCAAAGCAACTCAATCTTGCCTAGTGGTAGACAAGATGCTTTAATAAAATTTCGTTTTGATTTTTAATAAATATCAGCAAGTAACGATACTGAATCTCTACCACTAGTCATGGACATTATGAGAAAAGAAATTATGCTTTCTCAATAATGGTTCCGCTATCTGATTCGATTAGAGCTGCCAAGTTTTCAAGAGATGTGATTACAGCTCTTGATTCTGGTTTGTTTTCAACAAAGGCCATGGCTGCTTGAACTTTTGGTAACATTGAGCCTGGTGCAAATTGATTTTGTTGGATGTATTCTTCCAACTCAGCAATGGTTACTTTTTCCAATTTAGCTTGGTCAGGTTTGTTGTAGTTCACAAAGACATAATCAACGCCGGTCAAGACGATGAAGAGGTCTGCATCTACCATTTCAGCAAGAGTTTGTGATGCAAAGTCTTTGTCGATAACAGCTTCCACACCGGTCAAAGTGCCATCTTCTTCCTTGATGACAGGAATACCGCCACCACCAGCAGCTACAACCACTGTACCTGCTTCGATAAGAGTACGGATGGTGCCGATTTCTTTGATACCGACTGGTTTTGGTGAGGCAACCACTTTACGCCAACCACGTCCTGCGTCCTCTTTGAAGGTCGCACCTGTTTTTTCAGCTTCTACTTTTGCTTCTTCTTCACTGTAGAATGGACCGATTGGTTTGCTTAGATTTACAAAAGCTGGGTCTGCCTTGTCCACGACGACTTGTGTCACAACGGAAGCCACTTCTTTTTCAATGCCTTCTTTTGTCAATTCGTTTTCAAGGGCATTTTGCAACCAGAAACCGATGGAACCTTCTGTCATGGCTACTAGTGTATCCAATGGGAAAGCTGGGTTCTTTTCAGAATCAGCTGCCAAGTTTTGCAAGAGAAGATTGCCTACTTGTGGACCATTTCCGTGTGTTACGATGAGGTCATCCCCATTTTTAATTAATTTTACCAGATGTTTTGCAGTCTCAACAAGGGCTGCTTTTTGTGCTGTTGCAGATGGATCTGATGAAAGGATGGCATTCCCTCCCAAAGCCACTACAATCTTACGATTTGCCATATTTCCTACCTTCTTATTCTATTCTTATAATTTTTCAAAAAAATGGAGGACTGGCCAAGTTTACAGGCTCAGCCCTCACTAACATATAAAAGGAGCGACTATTACATTCAACGAACTATTAACTGCAATCACCAACAAGCTAAAGGCATCCCTAACAGTTGGCGAATCCTAGCCAATTAACTCTTCTTAGAATTAAACTCTTGGAATGAAGAGATTGCCAAGTGTTGCAGCCATTACAGCCTTGATGGTGTGCATACGGTTTTCTGCTTGGTCAAAATGACGAGCGTATTTGCTGCGGAAGACTTCGTCTGTTACTTCCATTTCACTTACGCCGTATTTTTCAGCGACATCTTTACCATAAACTGTCTTGGTATCATGGAAGGCAGGTAAACAATGCAAGAAGATGAGGTTTTCATTTTCAGCTTTCTTAATCAAATCCATGTTTACTTGGAACGGTGTCAACATTTTCACACGTTCTTCAAACATAGCTTCTTCACCCATAGATACCCAAACGTCTGTGTAGAATACGTCCGCACCTTTAGCTGCTTCATCGGCATTATCTGTGATAAGGATACGAGAACCAGATTCTTTAGCATAGCCTTGAGCCAATTCAACGATTTCTTCAGCTGGGAAGAGTTCTTTTGGTGAGAAGATATGAACGTTAACACCAAGGATTGCACCTGTTACCAAGAGTGAGTTGGCAACGTTGTTACGGCCATCACCACAGTAAACCAAAGTCAAACCTTCTAATTTACCGAAGTTTTCTTTAACAGTGAGGTAGTCTGCCAACATTTGAGTTGGATGCCATTCGTCAGTCAAGCCATTCCATACTGGTACTCCTGAGAATTCTGCCAATTCTTCCACCATGCGTTGGCTGAAACCACGGAACTCGATACCGTCAAACATACGACCCAAAACTTTGGCTGTATCTTCAGTTGATTCTTTTTTACCAAGTTGGATGTCGTTAGCGCCTAGGTATTCTGGATGAGCGCCTAGGTCAATCGCTGCAGTTGTGAAGGCTGCGCGAGTACGAGTAGATGTTTTTTCAAACAAGAGAGCAATATTTTTGCCTTCTAGGTAATGATGAGGCACACCACGTTTTTTCAAATCTTTCAAATGAGCTGAGAAGTCAATGAGATATTCTAATTCAGCGCGTGTAAAATCTTTTTCAGCAAGGAAGCTACGTCCTTGAAATACTTGTGTCATGTGTTTTTCTCCTTTTAACTATATAATCTATTTACGATTTTTGATTTATTCTGCCAACTCATCTGTCGATTTATCTTCTAAATACTTAACAAGAGATTGACAAGGAATGCCATCTTCTACATATATCTCACCAAACGGGCGATAACCCAGAGATTGATAAAATGTTTTTGCTGGTAATTCACTATGGATAATCAATTGATGGTAACCATGTGCTAGCGCATAGTCTTCTAAGGCTGCAACTACTTGAGTACCATATCCTTTTCCTCGGTACTCTTCCAAAGTTGCAATCCGTGTCAAACGGGCCTCATCTTCCGCCAAAGGGAGGAAGCGACCTGTCGCAACAGGTTGCTGACCTTCATAAACGACGGTGTAGACAGTTCCTTTTTCATCATAGTCATCAAACTCATCTGCCCTATCAATACCATGTTCTAAGATAAAGACTACAAAGCGAATGTATAGACTAGCAGCCCGCTGAAATGGTTGATGACCGGTTACCACGCTTCCCATATCAATTACAAATCTTCACGTTCAAACGGCATGGACATACAACGTGGTCCACCGCGACCGCGAACCAATTCACTACCATCAATCTTGATGAGTCGAAGACCTTTTGATTCTAGGATTGCATTTGTGATGGTATTGCGTTTGTACACAACGACTACGCCAGGTGCGATTGTCAAGGTATTTGATCCATCGTTCCATTGTTCACGACCAGCAGCTACGATATTGTCACCACCGCAGCGAATGAGTTCTACTTTTTCAACACCTAAGTTAGCAGCAAGAAGATCTGCCAAATCACCATGTTCTTCTTCAATATGAAGTTCTTGGTTTTCATAAGTGACTGAGAAGACACGAAGGTCACCTTCAATTTCAGGGTGGATCGTAAACTTGTCATAGTCTACCATTGTAAACACTGTATCTAAGTGCATGAATTTACGATTATTGGCGAATTCAAAAGCCAGTACTTTCTTGAAGCCAATGTTCTTTTCAAAGATATTGACCAAGAGCTTTTCAATAGATGCTGCGTCTGTACGTTGCGAAATACCCACTGCCAAGACATCTTTTGAAAGAACCAACTCGTCCCCACCTTCGATGCGAGTGCTTTCGCAGCGATCGTAAACCATTGGCACTTTTCCTGCATAATCTGGGTGATAACTAAAGATATATTTACCGTAGATTGTTTCGCGGTTGCGAGTTTCTGAATACATACGGTTAAGGGATACACCGTTACCAATCGTTGCAAATGGGTCGCGTGTGAAGTAAAGGTTTGGCATTGGATCAATGGCAAATGGATAACTAGATTCAACCAAATCAGTCAAACCTTTTTCTTCAGCTGGGATTGCTGGTAATTCGCATTTTTGAACACCAGCCATTGTTTTTTCAACTAATTCTTTACTATCTTCAATGGCTAAGAGAAGCTTGCGAATCGCTTTCTTAGTCGCACGACCACGAATGTTAGCTTCTTCCAAATATTCATCAATGAACTGCTCACGAATTTCTGGACTAATCAAAGACTCGGCAGCTAACTTTTCAAGATAAAGTACTTCAACGCCTTCGTTGCGAAGGGCTTGGGCAAAAGCATCGTGTTCTTTTTGAGCATCTTCTAGAAATGGGATATCATCGAAAAGAAGACGTTCAAGATAGTCAGGCATCAAGTTTTCAATTTCCTTGCCTGGGCGGTGAAGCAAAACTTTCTTAAGTTTGCCGATTTCTGAAAAGACATGAATTGGATGTGTAGACATCACAATACCTCCTCGTTTTTTTCATTGTAGTAAGGGAAACCTTACTCGTTTTTTACTGAATTCAGTATATCATTTCTTTGTAAACCTTTTCACGAAAAAATGTACAAACATTTTGCCAAATATTTCACATTTTCAAGACAACAAAAAAATATTTATCTTTTTTTAAGCGCTTTCTATAAATATTTTCCTTATTTTAACCATTAATTGAATATTTATTTTTTAATATTTTTCTTAAAAACATGAGTGAAATAGTCGGTTTAGTAGAAATAAGACCTTGATTCAGATTTTCAATATAAAAATGATTGCATTTGGTTTACTCTTCCAAATCAAATCTTTATCACACAAGTATACGAAATCATTTGAATGATCTTTAAAGACATAGAAAAAGACCTCATCGGGTCTCTGTTAAGTTTTCTAAGAAATAATCAGTGTCTAGGTATGTTAACTTTTTATGAGAATAAGCAATGCGTTTTTCTTCCTTTAATTTTTTTAAGACATGGCTAGCTGTCTCTCTAGTAGTGGCTGCCAATCGCGAAAGTTCTTGAATGTGGATACCAAAAGGAATCTCAAGTAACTGATCCGGTTGGCAAAGATCCCAATAAAGCAAAGCCAAAACTTGCACGACCCGCTCGCTAGCTGATGAAATCATCGCATTTCGCAACCGTAATTCTTGAAATTTCAAAATGCGAGATAGTTTTTGGTTGAGAAAAAGCATCTGCTGATTATTTTTCTTTGAAAGAGACTCGTACAAGTCCATAGGAACCATAATGTAGGATAAATCAGTTACTGCAATGGCTGAATAGTGATAATAGGGATCAACAAAGAGACCACCAAAAGGAAAAGCTCCTCCTTCACGGATATAGTCCAAATAGGAATAGGTATCCGTTTGGTCAAATTGTTCAATGCGAGCATAGCCTTTTTGTAAGACAAAAAGGTAGTTTCGCTCATCACCTGCAAAGAAAAAGAACTGATCTCTTGGAATGGTTCGAAAACGAGCCGCTTGAGCAAGCTGATCAAATTCTTCAATTGTAAAGTGTTTAAAAGCTGCTTGACCTTTTAAAAAGAAATACTGCTCTTTACTAATCATACCCCACTCTTTCTCCTGATTCCATTTAATCTATTATACCATAAAAAAATTTCCGTGAAAACAATTCCCAAAATATTCTATTGCTACGGGGTCACTAGAAGCCTTAAAAAGTGAAATTCTCCTTTTTACCATACCTTATTATACACTTCAAAATATACTGTGTTAAAGCAGCTAAATGGACTTGAGTTCCTCCCTTTTCGCTTTACTTTACCATTTTTAATTTTATTAAGTATAAGAAAAAATGACCACCTGTCAATAAAAGATTGACTTCTAAAACCTCTATTTCTAAAGGCAAAAATCCCCAAGCCGGAGCCTAGGAATTTCTTCTTATTCAATTAAGCCAGTCCATTTTCATTGACTCGATGCCATTGATTGATGACATAGGTAATAGCAGCCAACTGCATATAGCCATAACCATTAACCTCTGAACTATCTTCTGTGGATCCACCCAAATAACGACTATAGAGAGCAATCAAATAGGGACTCTCTTCAAATACCATGGCATCCACATTGAGGGCCTCGCCAACGTACCCAGGTTTTTGCACAATCCGCAGATGGGATAAATACGTCTCATAATACTGATTAGGGAAGGAAATGTCCATGAAATAGATGATATCTGCGTATTTTTCTTGGTGTCGATAGAGATGTTCCAACACCTGAATATAATAATCTGTTGTGGTCTTGTTATCCTCCCGTCTGATGGCTGGTATTTCTCCCTTTGATCTTCCATATTTGGTCATCATAGCAAAGGCTGCATCCATCCCCCCTAACCGATCTGCCAAAGCATAGGCTGGAGTATTTTCTGAGTAAACCAATGAATACTCCTGCATATCAGGAATAGACATGGCACCTGCAAACTGTCCAACATAAGCATCATGTTCAAATTTATACTCATAAGCCGTGTTGGTGATATCAAAGCGTTCCACTAAGGTAAATTTGCCCTCTTTCACCGCATCTACTACCAACATGTTGAGGGGCAGTTTATAGGTAGATCCTGCAGTCATAGGCTCCTTTTCATTCATGGAGAATGTATGGCCGCTGGCAGGATTTTTATAGCTAAATGCCACTTGAGAGGGATCAATGCCCGCATCTGCTAAGTAAGCCTGAACCACTTGGACCAGACTCATATTCGCATAATCATAAGCCAAACCCATACTTTCCATAGACACACGATCAGCTTCCATAACAGCCTGTTTAGCTTCTGGTGATTTAAGCAATTCTTTGATTGGCTCTACTTCTTTTTGACTAGTTGATGTGTTTATTTTTTCAGTTTTTCCAACTTGAGAAGAGTTTGGACCCTTACTTTTACTTTCAAGAGACTGTCCACCATAGCGGGCCCTTGCTCCAAAGTAGACGAAAAAAGGAAGCGTTAGTAAAGCAAGTATTCCTAAATTCCATAGCAATCCTTTATCGTATTTCTTCTTATCTAATCTCCGCATACAACTATTTTACATTATTTACAAAAAAACTCAAGTAATCTTATGTTCTTTTGCCATGCTATTTTACTGTTGAAAAAAGAGCCTGAACCAATCAGACTCTCTATAAATTATTTTGCGGCTGCATAAAGTTCGTTTACTTTTGTCCAATTGATAATGTCAAAGAATGCTTTGATATAATTTGGACGAACGTTACGGTAATTGAGATAGTAGGCATGCTCCCAAACATCCAATGCTAAGATTGGTTTTAAACCTTGCATAATAGGAGAATCTTGGTTAGCAGTTGAGATAACTTCCAGTTTACCTTCTTTGTTGACAACGAGCCAAGCCCAACCAGAACCAAAACGAGTTGTTGCTGCTGTTGTAAATGCTGCTTGGAATTCTTCATATGAACCAAAAGTTGCATCAATATCTGCTGCTAATTCAGCTGAGATTTCTGATTTTTCTGTAGAAAGCAACTCCCAGAAGAGAGCATGATTTAGATGACCACCACCATTATTAATCAATGCTTGACGAATGTCAGCTGGAATTGATTCAACATTTGACAAGAGTGCTTCCAGATCTTCACCGATTTCAGGGTGTTTTTCAAGAGTAGCATTGGCATTTGCAACATAGGTCGCATGGTGCTTGTCATGGTGAAGAGTCATTGTTTCTGCATCAATATGTGGTTCAAGAGCGTCGTAAGCGTAGGGAAGTTCTGGTAAAATAATTGCCATTTGTCTGTCCTCTTTTCCTTTATTTCTTTTATTTTATCGTAAAATGACAGAGCTTTCAAAGAATTTGCCTAGTAATGGTAATCTTTATCAATGCTAATAAAGTGACTATCTTTTACAAAAAAGAAAAAATAATCACTAACACTAGTATAATAGGTACCCGATTCAGTCGTCAGGTCAAATCCAATTCCATACTTTCCATCTGGAAATTGTGACAAATCGGCGTTTTGGACATAGGTCATCAGAGCCTGCTTAGCATCATTCTTCTGAGTCATTTGGTCACTGATCTCATCAGAAGCCTTCTCCAAATGGAAATCAATTTGTCCGATTACAACTTCTTTGCTCATCATGTCTTTTATGGAAATATCATACAAACCTTGAAGTGGCTTATCTTTTTTTCGATTTCCATCAACAAGTGTATAGAACTCTACTATCTGAGAAGAGGTAGTATCAATCTGGCCTCGAAAACCTTCATAAATTAGGTTATCAAGGTGAAATTTTTCAACAGACGCATCTACCGCTTGACTTATTTTTACCCCCTCAGGCTGTCTCCACATAGCCTCATCTGCGATACTATAAAATGTTTCAACTAAACCTTCAACAGAGGCAATGGCCTCCGGGCTCTTGTCTTAGGCTTTTCACCATAACCCAAAGTTTGACCAAAAGAAAGTTCCTGTCCATTCAGATCCTCAACATAGGTAACATTTGCACTATAGATACTGGTTTCAAATGTCTTCCCTGTTGCATTTTCAACTGAAACCTTACCTTTGAAACCATAATCCTTAAAAAGTTGAATCAGTTCCTCCTCTGCTGCTACTCGTTCTTTTTCATCACCCACTGACTGATTAAAAACACAAGCAGACAAAGTAAGGGCAAAGAGTAAAACAAGAAATAAAGAAAGTTTCTTTTTCAAAATGATTCTCCTAGTTTTTTTCACTAGCAATTTTTAGTAGGGAAAGGTCAAAGAGGTAGTCTTTCTCTAATTGACCAGTCTTGATCTGATAATCTGTTTCAATCAAAGATACAAGTGTTTTCTTGAGAAAGGAAAGTGATAGTTTTCTAGAATCTCGCAAGGCAAACTTAACCTGATAAGGATTGATTTTCCGTCCTAAATATTCAGATAAATCTGCTACAATTTGACTTTCTGATCGTCCTTGCTGTTGCAAAATTGTGACCTGTAAAAACATACGAAACTGGGTTAAAAGAATGGCAATCAATTTTATTTCATCCTCTCCTTGCAACCGCAAATCGCGAACCAGATTTCTAGCAGCATCTATCTGTCCATTCAGAATAAACTTGGACAAATCAAAAACATTATCTTGTAAGGTTTTTGGAATAGCTACATCTATGTCTTGACTTGTTATCATCCCGTCAGATTTATAAGCTTTAAGAAAAGCTAAATTTTTAGTCATTTCAGAAAAATCAAAGCTCGATTTGACCAAAAGTTGCTCATAAACAGGGTCGGAGATTTGTAGACCTTCTTGACCCATGACTTTCTTAAAATAGCTACGGACTTCTACTTCTTTGAGAGAATGAGCTTCCAAATTGAGAGCATCCCGTTTGAGGATTTTGACTAAGCGTCGCTTACTGTCTAATTTTCCTGGCACGAAGACGATCAAACGAGTGGTCTCACAAGGGTTTGCCAAATAGTCTTCAAACTGCTTCAGCTCATCGTCTGACAAATAGCGTTTTTTATCCGTCGAAAGATCAGAAAAATAATCTAAAATCACCAGTTTTTCATCTGAAAAAAAGGGTAGAGACACTAAATCCAGAGCTACCTGATTATAATCTGCTTCCGACATATCAAAATAGGCAAAACTCAAATCTGCTGAATGAAAGCCAATTTGATGCAGAAGTGCCTCCTTAGCAGTCTGATATTGACCCGTATCCTCACCAGATAAAACAGTGAGCAGACCCAGTTTTTCTTTTTTAATTTTTTGAATTTCTTCCATTACTAACATAGGGATATTATACCATGTTTAGAAGAGAAAAACTGCTAGAAATTTTCTAACAGTTTCCTATCTTATCTACGGCGGCGATTTCTACGACTGTAGCTTCTACTACTTTCTACATGAACTTTTTTTCTTCTACGTCCACCACGGCTTAACAGCACTCCCACGATAACTACTATTAGAAGAACTGGAAGGAGCAGATAGACCAGCATAGGAATTCCTGCAAAAATAGATCCTTCTTTCTTCTCTGAACCCTTTGGAAGCAAGAGACCTGTTTTTTTGTCTGTTACTTTCGTATCTACAGATTTAACGGCAACTCCACTCATGGGATCAAGAGAACCAGCAACTTGCAAATGATCATTGGCCACTAGCAACTGTGGATCTTCATTTTCTTTAACCATAGCATAGAGATCTTGATCAGTCATATACTGTTGTCCATTGACTTCTTGTTGACCAGCTGGTGCCACTATTTGACGCTTATAAGTAGCAAAGGTATGCTCTAATAAAGTATTGACGAAGTAATGACGATAGTACTCGCCATCTTGATCAGCCCAATTTCCAACGCCCAATACCACCGTAATCAAACGAGTATCACCACGTTTAGCTGTAACAATTGAGTTAAAACCAGCCTGTGGACTCGATCCTGTCTTCAGCCCATCCACACCTTCTATGCCATATTTGGCACCAGGAAGAGAATAATTATAAGCTTCAAAAGTCTCTGCTAATGGTGTACCGGATTTAATGGACACACTCGTGCTATTGGTATATTCCAGAACATCAGGATGCTTTTTAATAAGGTGATAGGCTAAAATTGCCAAATCTTTCGCTGTAACCTCATTACTAGCGGTTGGTTCCGAACCAATCGGTGCATAGTAGCCTTGGAAAGCACCAGAAACTGCACCGGTAGCATTATAAAAGTGAGTATTGGTCATGCCTAACTCCTTAGCTGTATCATTCATCAGCTGCAAGAAAGAGGCATCATCTCCATCGTGAATCAAATGTGCCAACATAAGTGTTGTAACATTTGAGGATGGTACAAGAGTAGTCGTCAACAGTTCGCGCACAGTATAGGTTTCACCCGCTACAATTTTATTGTTAGAGAGAGCATAAATACCTGCGATAGCTTGGTCTGTTTCCGTCGCAATAACTGGTGTATCCAAGCTAATTTTTCCTTGAGAAATAGCCTCAAAAGTGAGATAAATAACCATTGTCTTGGTTGTAGAGGCTGGGTCCCACTTTAAGTCGATATTATCACCCCAAAGCACTTGACCAGATTCTGCATCCAAAACGATGGATGCCTTTGGCAACATTTCTGCTGTTGCAGGGTAGCCTGCTTTTTGAGTCATGGTCAACAAATCTTCTTGTTCTTGAGCCACTACTGGCATAGCCCAAGCTACTAAAGATAGGATCATCCCCACTAAAACTAATAGATTTTTTTTCATCATACCATCCTTTTTTCACATTGTCCTGACTATTATATCATAAGAATGATATTTGAAAAAATTATTTCCATGACTATTACTCCATTCCTAGAAAGAAAAAAAGCCAGAAATTCTAGCTATTTCACCTCATACTTCCTTAAAAATACGCTCAGAAACTTCTGCAACTGGTAAACCAATAATGGTATGAATATCTCCAGTGACGGATTTGACAGAGCGAGGATCTAATTCCTGGAAACCATAAGCCCCCGCCTTATCCAAAGGCTGTTTGAGAGAGATATAATCCGTCACAACCTGTTCCAATGCAGGATAAAAGTTTACAAATTCAATCTTTGCGACTGTGTAGAAGACTTCCAGATAGCCTTTCATGCGCAAGCAAACAGAAGTCACCACATGATGGCTTTTACCAAAATAAGACCGAAACATGGCATTGGCCTCTGCCAAATCCCTTGGCTTGTTAAAAATTTGCCCATCTGCCACCACAATGGTATCGGCTGAGAGATACAGTGTATCTGCTTCCAACTCCTTATCCGACTTGGCCTTAGAAATCTCACAGCAGACCTTAGCAGATCTGGTCAGAAAATCATCCTGCTTAAAATGCTCCATATAATGATTCTCCAGAGCACGCTCATCAACTTCGACCGACTCAATTTTGGGATTCAAAAAAGACAATAAATCTTTACGCCTTGGCGAAGTGGATAGGAGGACAAAGGAGTCTATTTTCCCTCTTTTACCAACTTTTTCATAGTCAAAAACAGTTTGCATATGATTTCCGTTAACTTTCTTCTCAATTTATCTACAGTATACCACAAAAAGACCCAGCCTCTAAATAAGCAGGATGGGTCCTTTCTTTGGATGAGTTAAAACTCTTTGCCTACCACTGGGTGTGTTTGCCTCATCTATTTTTGATTTTCTTTGAGTATTGTCTTATTGTCCTAGATATTTAAAGACGACTTTAGAATCATAGATATGAAGAACTTTGTCGTAGACAAATTGGGAAAGCATGGCAGCAGCTACTGGTACAACTAACCAAGACAAAACGGCCAAAGGAATGGATAAGCCCGCATCGATGGATGCAAGAGGACTAACTAAGCCAACAACACCAAAGCCTGCTGTTTGCGGTGTGCCGCTAATTGAAAAGAGATAGACTGGTATAGCTGAAATAGCTGCCGTTGTCACATAAGGCAAGAGGACAATCGGATACTTGAACAAGTTTGGCATCATTAATTTCATACCACCAGTTCCAACAGCAATGGTAATACCTGGCTTGTTTACCTTGAAGGAATGAACGACCAATGTTAGAGTCGTTGCCGCAACCCCCATCGCTGCAGCACCTGAAGCAACACCGCTAAGCTGGATGGCTAAACCAACAGCAATAGCTGAAACTGGTGTCGTCAAAAGAGCAGCGAAGGAAACGGCTATCAAGATGGACATCAAAATCGGTTGCAGACTTGTGAAACTATTGATAACAGCTCCGATAGAGAGGGTGATGCCAGAAACGATAGGCAGTAAGGTCAACCCGATAAAAGAGGCAAGAACACCGATTACGACAGGCATAGCGATGATTTCCATGGAACCAAACTTGTCTTTTATCAAGAGAATCATCCCAACCGCAATGGCAGCTGTAATCATGGTATTAATCAAATCCCCTGTCCCAGCTCCAGCAAATTTACCGATACTATCATCAAATTTGAGGACGCCTGAGGCGATAAAGCTAGAGGCTGCAACGACCATTTGAGTTAAAGGTTTAAAACCAAATTGAAAAGCTACAATCGCCCCAACTAAAAATGGTGTCGCCATCTGGAAAATAGAAACGATTTGCAGTAAACTAATCGTTACTGGAACCTGTGGAAGTGCACGTAAAATAGCGGATAAAACAGCGTTGGGAGCCACACCAATGATAACGCCCATAGCCGTTCCTGTCAGGACCTTGCTAAAATATTCTGAAGGTTTAATACTCGTTTGTGTCATGATTATCTCCTATTTCGCTTTTCTAAGTTCTTCTTTTGCATGAATGAGATTTGTAACCAGGTTAGAATAAGGTGTTGGAATACCATATTTTCTTCCCTTTTTAGCAATAGCTCCATTGATACTATCAATCTCCGTTAACCGATTGTTTTGAATCAAATCTTGGTGCATGGATGGATAGTGAAGTCCCAATGTTTCCCGGTTATAGGCTTTTGTCTCGATAAAGTGAATCGCTTCTTGGGCATCTAAGTTCACCCCTTCAGCTTTGGCAACTGCTGCAAATTCTGTAATGATATCGGTCAAGATCGTATGGGCTGTTGAGGTATCACCAAAATCAGCTGCATTACACTCCAAGAGCGCACACATACAGTTGAGAGTAGCATTCAAACAGATTTTCTTGTACATCACTTCCAGAATATTCTCTGTGTATTCCGCACCGAGACCAGCATCACTTAAAACTTTGGCGATTTCATGAGCACTTTCTTCATGACCTGGAACCCAGTTTTTAAAGTTAACCGTGCCCCAGCCCATGAGTTTGACCTTACCAGGACCTTCAAGATCTGATGTCCACATGGTATTGCCGATATAGATATTCTCTTCAGGTACATACTTTTTGATTTTCTCATCGTGACCAAAACCATTCAGGAGACAAAGAACTCGTGTATCTTTATCGATGGTATCTTTCAGTGAGTGGAGCATGCCTTCCAAGCCCAATGATTTTGTGAAAAGAATAATCAAATCACTCTTGAAATCTGAAGGTACTTGATCTTGTAAATAAGCAGGAATCTTCACAACTTTTTCGACTCCATCATGGTTAACTTGAAGACCATTTTTGTTAATAGCATCTACATGATCTTTCCAACCATCGACAAAAACCACCTGGTTTCCTGCCTCATGTAACATGAGACCAAAACGACTTCCCATAGCGCCTGCGCCAGCAATTGTAATATTCATTACGACTTCTCCTTTATAAGGTTAAAATTTGTTTCTATGGTATAATTGACTCAATAAAAGAGTCAGGTTAAAAATATGGACATCAAACAGCTAAATTACTTTATCAATTTAATAGACCACGGTAGTTTTTCAAACGCTGCCAAGAGTTTATTCATCACTCAACCATCCCTTTCCCAAGCATTAAAAAAAATGGAACAAGAATTGGGAGTTCGTCTCTACAGTCAAACCATTACAGGTATTGTCCCAACATGTGCTGGTCAATATTTATACGATCATGGTCGTCCTTTGGTAGACGATTTTGAAAAACTGGTAGCAAATGTGCAAAATTTAGAAAAACCAGACAAGACCGTTATTCGTTTGGGGATTCCAACTCTCTTTGCCATGCAATATATGACAATTTTTTCAGAGTATCTTTTACGACATCCCAATGTTGATCTAACTCTAGTTCAAGGTGGTTCTAGAGAACTGCAAGAAAAATTGGTCGGAGGAGATCTTGATTTAGGAATTATCTCCTATCCCATCCACCTGCCCAATATTTCCATCCTTCCACTTGAACGTGGCAACAAGGGATATCATGCCTGTGTCGTCGCCCATCAATCGAATCCAATTAGCCAAGCCAAGAACCTGACCTTTGATGATATCCGTCATCAAAAATTTTCAAGTTTAACACCCAATTATATACTAGGGGCCCTATTGCATGAACGAGCGAAAGAATTAGGTTTTTCACCTGATATTGTCTACAGTGACGACAACTGGGTGGTCCTTCTCTCTAGTCTCAAAACCTTCCAATCTATCTGTATCTTAGCCAGCGAGCAAGAAGCCTATTCTAATGACGAAGAACTGGTCTGGATTCCACTAATAGATAAGAAAAGTTTCCATCCTATCGGTATTGCCACTAGTGACAAAAGAGATTATTCCCAAGAATTATTGGATCTGATTGAAGCAATCAAAGAATCTTAACGCTTACAAGGATATTGTACATTGTTTCACAAACTTAGGCAAATTGTCTTTTTCTATTGTCTCAAAGGTTTTGCCTATAGGGCTCTTTCTTCCTTCAAAATGACTCAATCATTAGTTTTTCTGAGTATGAAAATGTAAAAATAATGAAGAGCCACTTACCTGGAATCTTATATTTCTCTATACTTTTTGTCACATAAATGGCTATTAAGTAATCATATAGAAACCTTAATTGACAATGAATCAAAGCATATTATCTTATTTCTATAACAATAGTATGACTTGTCAAAAAGATTAGCCTATGCTATACTATCAACAGAAAATACAGAACTTATTCAGAGTAAGCAGAGGGAATTGGCCCGATGAAGCTTCAGCAACCGACCTTTTGGCACGGTGCTACATCCAACAAGCATGGCTTGGCAGATAAGTGATAATATCCATATCCGAAATCTCCAGCCTTACTCTATGAGTATGGCTTTTCTATTCCCAAATTTTTACTCAAAAGGAGAAACACAATGGCATACGATACAGTTGATGCAGTTTATGGAAAATTAGCTGAATACGCTAAAAAACCAAATGGCGGGACAATACGACTTTTTTTAGTCCATTGCCCAAAAGAAAAACTTCAAGTGGTTGCTGATTTAGCGCCTCAAACTGAAGAAGAACTAAAACAACACCTGGCTAAATTAGGCTTACTGTTTGTATAAATTTTAAAAAGGGGTAGCTATTGAACCAATTTAGCTATCCCTTTTTTAAAATATTACAGGTTTATTATTCTCATTAATTATTATCCCTAGTAAGAACATGTCGAAACCTATCAATTCGTTTAGATTTTAATAATTCTCAAGTTTTCTATGGAAAACGAATAGTGATAAATAAAAATATTCTCACTATTCCTTATTTGACCGTCTCCAGCCTCCACTTCTTCCAACCTTTAAAGCGAATGGCTCCTTGCTGGTCCGTCCTCAGACTAGTCATCTCCCGCTCTTCAAAACGGTCCAGAGTTTCCTGATGGGGATGTTTGAAGCGGTTGTTTTGACCAGCAGATACCAAAGCCAAATCTGCTTGGATATGGTCGAGAAAGGCTTCCGATGAGGAGCCTTTGGAGCCATGATGACCTGCCTTGTAAACATCAACTGGCAAATGAGGATAGGCCTCAACGAGTCTTTGCTCCCCTTCTGCTTCCAAATCCCCAGTAAAAAGAAAATGCTTGTTCAACAGCTTTCCATAAAGCACAATGGAATCATTATTGCCACCATCCCCAGTTTCAAAAGGATAGAGGACATGAAGCTGACTGTTCATGATAGACAATTGATCCCCCGCTTGCACCACTTTGACCTTGACGTTCATAACCTTAAGCCTCCTGACAAAACCTGAATCGGTCAGACTGCCAGGACTAACTAAGACTTCCCCAATTTGGATATATTGAGATAAAACCTCCATATCTCCAATATGATCGGCATCGGTGTGCGTCAAAACCAGTTGATCAATTCTTCCAATCCCTTGACTTTTTAGATAGGGAATCAGGGTTCGTGTCGCATTGGCAGCCGTTTTTCGGGACTGCCATTTTTCTTTGCTGTCAAAATCTATCCGACCACCCACATCAATTAATATCGTTTTTCCAGCCCAATCCCGTAAAAGAATACTATCACCTTGTCCCACATCTACCATGGTCACTTCATTGGTCAGAGGTTGTTTGGTAATAAAGAGCAGACTCAGAACAAGAAAGGACAAGCCTAAAACCAGTTTTTTCTTATGGAAAAAATCATAAATGAGTGCCAGGAAAACGAATAAGACCAGCAGAACAATGGTGTTCGGTTTGCCAAATACTAGCGGAAAGGCAGAATGGTCTGCTATCCAAATGATGACTTTCTCCAGCCAGTCAAAAAGAAAATTGACCTGACTGATTGCTACAAATGGCGATAGGAGAAAGAGAAGGGACAAAAGTGGCAGTAAAACCACATCAAAAATGATGGAAAAGGCAAAGGTTAAGAGGATAGACAAGGGTTGAAAAGAGTAAAAATAAAAGATAAGGAGGGGCAAAATCCCTAGCGAAATGGCTAAACTTTCAATCAAAATCTTCTGAAACCCAATTAGTTTTTCAAAGTCAAAAACCGACAAGAGGAAGGCATAGGCAAAGCTGAGTTGTCCACCTGCGGACAAGAGAAAATGAGGCATTAGTAAGTAACAAACCGCCAGAGTTAGGGCCATATTGTCCAAGCCTCTCAAGCCCATATTGCCTAAAATCTTCTGAACTAGAGAGCGAACAACCGAGACGGACAGTCCTGTCATAGCCGCATAGATGACAGAAAATGGAATCTGAATCTTGTCTACCGTTTCCCGCTTCATCCCTAATCGCAGCAAGAGATAGCGCAACTTGTCAATGAAAAATCCCACCTGCATACCCGATAAAGCAAAGAGATGGATGATTCCTAAATTGGAATAAATATCCTCCATCTCCTCAAAATCCGAGTCCAAATCCCCAAAAAGAAGCCCTGTCATGTAGTGACGCATGGGAGTTGGAAAGGTAGCCGCAATGTGCAAAAGGGCTTTCCGCCTGCCTAACAGAAGCCAGTCCATGGGATTCCAGCTAGGGCGAACTTGGATATCCACAATAGTTGATACTTGGACAATTTCATAGATTTCCTTGGTCCGCAAATAATCTCCGTAATCAAAACCGTTGAAATTTCGTGGACCATCTTCTTTACTGATGTCTGTCTCAACAGTTACTTCCACCAACTCATCCAGCTCCTGAAAATAAGCCTGCTCTTCCTGACTGCTTAACTTATGAAAGACTTGAAACTTTCTGCCCCCTGACTTGGCCTGAAAAGAAAGAGAATCTCCATTGATTTGGATACTATCCGGTATCAAATCCAGCTTAAAAATTTCTGTCGGCATATTTTGCTCATCTAACTTGGTTTTGTAATGATGCCCAGAAAAGATAGCTAGAAATATCAAAATAATAGGCAAGACTTTCAAAGCTTTTTTTCGATACTGCTGAAAGAGGCGAAAAAGCAAGAATAGAAAGAGAATCCCTGTTACAGTCGAAAATCGATAGACCATGAAATAGCCTGACAGAAATAGCATGGCCAGCTGAATGACTGGAATAGGGCTTCTTTTAATCCAGAGTGACATAAGGCCGAATGTTTTCTAACGTTTTTCCACCAATACCAGAAACATTTTTGAGATCATCAACAGAGTTAAAACCGCCATTGCTGTCACGATAGGCGATAATATCCTGTGCTCGTTTCTCACCGATTCCAGAAATGGTGGTCAACTCAGCCTGACTAGCTGTATTGAGGTTGACTTTTGTCGAATCTCCGCCCGTTGAAGCTGATTGATCACTGCTAGCTGTAGGTAACTGGATGACACTGATCTCCTCTCCCTGACCGGCTACATAAATGACTGCCTCATCCGTCAATTTTTGCGCCAGATTGACAGATTTCTTATCTGCTTGCTCTGAAAAACCACCCGCAGCCTGAATGGCATCATGGACACGCGCCGTCTTTGACAATTGGTAGAGACCTTCCTTTTTGACAGCACCTTTGACATCCACTAAAATATCACTGATTTCTTGGTCAGAGTCTTGGCTAGGCAATTTTTCTTGACTTTCTTCTACAACTTCTAGCTTTTCAAGACCTGGAAAATCAGAACTAGTCTCTTCAGGGGCCTTCTGCAAAACAAAAAATGCTCCGACAGCTAATACCAAAATACAAAGTCCTGCTATCGTTAACTTATTTTTCTTAAATACTTCAAGATAATCTTCAAACATAAACATCCTCCTACTTGATTATTCGCAAAGAAAAAGACTCCCAAAGGAGTCCCAATAACATTTACAGTTGATTTTCTTCCATGAGGCGGATGCCTTCTTCCAGAATTTCTATCTGTCTGATGGTTTCTTCATCTTTAACCAACTTTTCTTTGCCCAAGAGGATGCTATCGTGCAGAGCTTGGTAAAAACGACTATAATCACCGACTTCAGTGACCACTTTTTCTTCGTGGTATCTTCCCTCATCATCCACAAAGGTCAAAATACCATAGTGTTCCGGTAGATCTAAGCCAAAATCTGCCTTATCTGGCATATAGAATTTCTTCAAATCTTCTTCTTGGCGGTCTTTGCTCGCTTTGACAAACATCCCTTTCTTGCCGTAGACAACAAAACTAGGACGATCCTTGATACGGAAATAACTGGATTTGACAGACACTTTGGTATTGGTATAATAAAGATCCAAGTCAAAGTAATCATTCATCCGACCTGAGCCAAGCAACTGGCGAACGTCGTAATGGATCTTATCTGGAAAACCGAAATAAGAAATGACTTGATCGACGGTATGGCAGGCATGCCCATATAAGTAAGAAGAATCCAGAGAAAATTCCTGCACACTTTCTGGTATCTCCGGACGGAAATAATCAAAGTGCATCTCTACTTCCAAAAGATCTCCCAAAACACCACTGTCAATGACTTTCTGGCTGGTTAAAAAATCAGAATCAAAACGACGATTTTGATAGGCTTGGATAAAGAGTTCCTTTTCTTTGGCCAGTGCAAAGAGCTCACGCGCTTGAGCTGCCGTTTCTGTAAATGGTTTTTCAACTAGGACGTGTTTGCCAGCCTCTAGGCATGTTTTGGCTAAATCATAATGCGCATTAACCGGTACTGACAGGACAATCAATTGGATTTCTGGGTCCGTTAGCAGATCATCTAATTTGTCCGTGTAGGTAATGCCTTCTACTTTCTCCCATTGATTGGCTGAGCGTGCATAAATACTCTTAATCTTGATATCTTTTATTTTCCTAGCAAAGGGCATGTGGTAACGGTTGGTGCTTTTTCCGTTGCCGATATAAGCGATAGTTAGCATAATTGACCTCCATTATAAAATGACAAAGAAAGCCAGCAGTTGCTTTCTGACAGGCTTTCGAATTATATTAAAGATTTTCTCCGTTTGACGCAGTAACTTCTTTGTACCAGTCATAGGAGTCTTTTTTACTGCGCTCCAAAGTACCTGAACCGTCATTGTTACGATCCACATAAATGAAGCCATAACGTTTCTTCATTTCGCCGGTTGTGAAGGATACACAGTCGATACAGCCCCACGGTGTGTATCCCCACAGCTCTACTCCGTCTTCGTTAATAGCTTTTTCCATTTCCTTGATGTGGCTGGCTAGGTAGTCGATGCGGTATGGATCATGGACAGAACCATCTTCTTCCTTGACATCGATGGCACCAAAACCATTTTCCACGATGAAAAGTGGCAGTTCATATCGTTCATAGAAGGCGTTAAGGGAATAACGCAAACCTTCTGGATCAATAGCCCAACCCCAATCCGATTCAGTGATAAATGGATTGGTCACCGAATGCTCGTTGCCGCCACTGGTATCCTTAGAAACATCCTTATGAGCAGTTGAATCAACCGTATTGGACATGTAGTAAGAGAAACCAATATAATCAACTGTCCCTTGCGCCAAGATCTTCTTATCTTCTTCGGTAATGCCGATATTAAAGCCTTTGCGCTCAAACATCTTGAGTGTGTAGCGTGGGTAGTGACCGCGAACCTGTACATCACAGAAGAACCAACGGTCATGCATCATTTGTTGGGCCAAAACTTGGTCAGCAGGACGAGCAGAAAATGGATAGATTGGTACCATGGCAATCATATTTCCAATTTGGAATTCAGGGTTGATTTCTTTACCCAATTTAACTGCCAAAGCGGATGCCAGTAAGGTGTGATGACCACAGATATACATGGCTTCTTCTGGATTGTCATAGTTCCCAAAATGAGCACCCGAGTTGGTCCAACCAAAAATGTCATTATGGTAGTTCATCTGGTTGTTGATTTCGTTGAAGGTCATCCAGTACTTAACTTTGTTCTTATAACGTTTAAATACCACTTCTGCAAATTTAACAAAGAAATCAACGGTTTTACGACTCATGAATCCCCCATATTCTTTAGCAATATGGTAAGGCATTTCAAAGTGAGAGAGGGTGATGACTGGCTCAATACCATATTTAAGCAACTCGTCAAAAACATCATCGTAGAATTGCAGTCCTTCTTCGTTAGGCTCTACTTCATCCCCATTTGGGAAAATACGTGACCAAGCGATGGAAGTACGGAAACATTTAAAACCAAGGTCTGCAAACAGGGCAATATCTTCTTTATAACGGTGGTAAAAATCAATGCCCACATGGTTTGGATAGTAGTTTCCTTCCACCACACCGTCCGTGATGACACGAGGAACCCCATGCTCGCCGGCCGTCATAACATCCGCTACTGACAAACTTTTAGAAGTCTCTAAAACTCCACCCTCAAATTGGTGAGCGGCTAAGGCTCCACCCCATAAAAAGTTCTTTGGAAATGACATCAGTATTCTCCTTTTAGAATATAGTTTTACAAAATAAATAAAATGATACCAGCTAGACATCCTCCAAGGAGGGCAGCTAGCAAGTTTGCTCGGTGGGATTTGAAGCTAATTCCCTTGCAAAGTCCGTAAGTTAGGACACCCAGGCCCGTAGCAAATCCCATGTCGATAAAAACTGGACCTTGCTGAACAATAAGTGGATGATTCATGCCATGATTCAGATACCAGATAGGGCCGATGATAATAACTGCAGCCAACCAACCTCCCCATGCACCGAATCGGTCAACCAAACGTCCCCAGAGAAGAAGAATGATAAAAGGGAGGAGAAAACCACCCAAAATGGTGGTAAGAACCTGACTTGCACTCATTTCCTTCCTCCTTTTTCTATTTTAGCATAAAGCCAACCGGCAAAGCCAGCACCAAGAGACAAACACAAGAAGGTTGGAAGAGCCAAGAAAAGCTGAGAAAAACCATGAGCCAGTACACCCTTAATTAAAACAGCCGTAGCAATAGCTGTCCCCATATCAATGGCTACCCGATTTTTATTTTGCGGAATTCCACCCCTATAATGACAGACATACCATACAGGTGCAATAATTAATAGAGCAGCAATCGCACCAGCAAAAGAAGCAAATGGTGATGCCAGTCGAGACCAAAGAAAGCCAACCATCAGACCAGCAAAAGCATAGGCAAAAATAGCTCTTAGATACAAGATGGCATTCCTTTTTTCTTTGAAAATAAGAGAATAAATAAACAAAAGCTCTTTCTCCATCGTTTTCTTCTTGTTGAATTAATTGTATCATCTGTTATAATGACAATAAAGGAAAAGTCCCATTTAGGTCTAGTATTTTAAATAAAAGAGCTATTTTTAATTGATTTTTTAAAACGCTGTTTCAGAAAGGTTTGACATGTTTTTATTAGAAAAAATTGAACTCTTCCCCTTCTCCCCGAATGAAAAAATCATAGCAGATTATATTTTAGAGCAAAAATACAAAATACAAAACAAATCAACTGCTGAAATCGCTGATGACATTTTTTCATCTAAGTCTGCCCTCGTTCGATTTGCAAAAAAACTAGATTTTAAAGGTTGGGTTGATTTCAAAGAAGCTTTCCTGAATGAACTGACTTATCTGGATCACCAAAAAATGGGGATTGATGCTAATCTTCCTTTCTCAGCTAGCGATGACATTGCCAGTATCATGACAAGCATTAGCACTCTCAAAAAAGAAGCTATTGAGGATACCCTTGCTCTCAATAAAGCCGAAACCTTGCGTTCCTCTATTGATTTGTTAGACCAAGCAGAAACCATTCATATTTTTGCCGTTAGCAATAACCTGCTGAATGCTCAAGAGTTTGCCCTGCAAATGTCACGGATTCAAAAGGACGTCCGCATCCATCAGCTTCAAGGTGAAGTCATGTTCAATGCTTATTTAGCCAAGAAAAACTCTTGTGCTATTATTATTTCCTACTCGGGTGAAACACCTCAACTGCTTCAAATCATGACATTTTTGAAGCGTAAGGCCATCCCTACCCTTCTCCTGACCAGTGTTGGCGACAATACTTCAACACCACTAGCCAGCCTCATTCTTCGCTTAGCAACCAGAGAAAAACTCTATTCTAAAATCGGAACCTTCTCCACTGATACCTCTATTACCTTTCTTCTAGAGTGCCTCTATGCTGGAATCTTTTCGAAGAGTTACAACAAAAACATGACCCTTAGAAAAAATGCCTCCGAATTCATCGAGTTCGAACGAACCTCAAGTTCAGAAATTCTCAAAGAAAAATAAAAAGGACTCCCATTTTTGGAAGTCCTCAGATTGTAGACAAACTTCATTTTTGAGGTTTGTCTTTTTTTGTATATTGCCGAAATATGGTGGAAATTGGCAGATTTGGACAAAATAAAACTCTAAGCAGGTTCCACCTGCTAACTCATGACAGAAAAAGATGTTCAGCTTATAATGAAGATGAACAATACAAATCCGTGGTCTTTAATAGGGCTTTGCCTAGCCTGTACAGAAAACTGGATGAATAAGAGTCATGAGATAACTCGAATACGCCTGGAGCGTGAAAATAAAATTACAAGAAGCCTCTTATTCCATTGTTCAAGATTAGAATAGGAGGCTTTTCGTATGGAAGTCATGATTGAAACCTGCTGCGGTATTGATGTCCACCAAAAATCCATTGTTTGTTGTATCCTAGATGGTCCACTAGATACCAACAAACCTAAGAAAATTCAGAAGAAATTCGGGACAACGACAGTCGCCCTTCAAAATGCTCTAGCCTGGCTAGAGGAAAACCGTGTGACCCATGTCTTCTTTGAGTCTACTGGCCAATATTGGCTCCCTCTTTTTAATATTTTCTCTGATTCCGATTTAGTCCTTGTTCTAGCTAATCCACAACACATCAAAAATGTTCCTGGTCGAAAAACGGATGTGAAAGATGCAGAGTGGATCGCTCAACTGGGTCGGTGTGGTCTCATTTCGCTATCTTATATTCCCAGTCCCGAGGTCATGCAATTGCGTTTACTCACTCGTCGGCTACGTTCTTATAAACAGCGTCAAACACAAGTCAAAAACGAAATTCATAATCTCTTACAGCGTGCCAACATTAAACTAACCAGCTATCTTTCTGATATCTTCTCCAAGACAGGCCAATCCCTTCTAACACTCTTTATTAACGGGGAAGTCATTGACTGTGATAGTGTATCAGCTTGCCTTCACAAGCATGTTAAAGCGAGTCCTGAGGAACTAGTTGAGGCCATGAATGGGAAGTTATCACTGGAAGATCGTTTTCTATTGAATCAGAGTTTGGAAGAATATCGGATGTATCAAGAACTTATGGATAAATTGACCAGCGAAATACAGACTTACATCGCAAAGGAGTTTCCCTGAAGAAAATCGATTACTCCAAACCATTCCTGGTGTGAGTGAAGCCTGTGCAGCCACTGTTTTAGCTGAAATTGGACCAAACGTAGATAGTTTTGAAACAGATGGACACTTAGCTTCTTGGGCGGGACTTTGTCCTGGTTCCTATGAAAGTGCTGGGATTAAAAAATCCTCGCATATCACACAAGGAAATCGCTATATCAAACAGGCCTTGACCATGTCTGGACTCATTGCGGCACACTCCAAAGACCCAGCATTTTCATCTTTATATAATAGAATTTCCCAAAGAGGAAGCAAGATGAAAGCTGTTATTGCCTGTGCCCATAAAATTCTTAGAACCATATACAAACTACTCTTAACCCATCAACCTTATCAAAAAGAAAAGGCGTTAGGACTGAGGCAACAGTTCTAACACCAAAACTTAAAAAATTTCAATTACAGTATAGCATAGGAAGTGATTTTTTGCGCTTTTTTACTGTTTTTTTCAAATAAAAAGGCTTCCCAGCCATCATTTTCACCAGTTGGTCACTCATAAACTTGGCTTGTTGTTCCACTAATTGCTTGGTGTACTTGTGATTATTCGCCGCAGCTTTGATATGAGTTCCATCCACGAAAATTTCAGAAGGGTCAATCAAACCAGCTCTTAAGGCTTGATTGAGAATTCGAGAGAAAATCTCAGAGATGAGCTCTTTTTCTTGGAATCTTCGACTGTAATTCTTCCCATAAGTAGTGAAGTGGGGGACCCTGTCATCGAGAGTAAGACCGAGAAACCAACGATAAGCCATATTGACTTCGATTTCCTTGATAGTTTGACGCATGGACCGAATACCATAGAGGCACTGAATAAGAGGGATTTTAACCAGCATGACAGGATCTAAACTCGGACGACCATTATCGGTTGAGTAGGTGTCCTCTACCAACTCATAAATGAAGTTAAAATCAATCACCTCATCAACTTGACGAAGGAAATGATCAATTGGAACAAGGTCATCAAGTGTATAGAAACCATATTGATTGCGGTTGTAATCTGGTTTTTCCTTATGAAGCATAGCCAAACCTCCTCATACTAGATACTTTAATTATACTCCTATTCACAAAGAAAAGCCCTTAGAAACCTAATTCCGAGGACTTTGTCTTCAGTCTGAGGACTCCCATTTTTGGAAGTCCTTTTCTTATTCACTAATATCGGTCTTTGGTTGCCAAACAAAACTAGCTAGGTAGCTAAAAAGGTAGGTCAAAATTAAGACCAATCCCACTACTAAGAGAATAGGCAAACGATAAATCAAGGTTAGATAATGAAAGATACTTTTTTTCTTTTGGAAAGATAGGTTGAGTTGGTCCAAACGATTAAATTCTGACTCGATCCGATGAGCCACCTCAGCTAAACCAGCCTGATCCAACCGTTTGATATCCGAAATATCGATAGGATCTCCGAAAGCCACATCAATACGGTCGCCAGCTAAGAGTCCTTTCAGTTTAAGCGGTCCAATATAAGAAGCTGGCATCAGTTTAACTTTAGCTGTCTTAGCAATAACTGCAACTCCCCCTTTTACCTCGCTAGAGTGACGGCTACCAGAAGGAAACATGACCAAGGAGCGGTCGCTCTTCTTCAACATTTTCACAGGATATTTGATAGCCGCTGTTCCTGGATTTTCCCGATCAATTGGAAATGCACCACATTTACTGATCCACCAGCCAAAGCCACGATCTTTGAACAGTTCTTTCTTAGCCATGAAAATAAATTGCTTGGGTGCTGCGGCATATCCTAGAAAAACAGGATCCCAAAAAGTTCTATGAGGAGAAATTAGGATATAATTTTCCTCCTTAGGTAGCATTTTTTCACGGTCATGATAATGAATATTGCCATTAATCGCCCACAAAAGCACTGACAACAAATTTCTTAAATAAGTATAAAACATATCTCTCTCCTAAAAATCATTAGACATATTATACCATATTTTCCTCCTCTCCCTAGGATTTTTCTATCCACTGTCACACTGGCTTATGCTATAATAAGAACATGACTCAATCATTATTACAAGCTGGTGAGAGAATCGACCAGCTCTTCTCAACAGATATTCAAATCATTCAAAATCGAGCCGTTTTTAGTTACTCAGTTGATAGCGTTCTCCTCTCTCGCTTTCCCAAACTTCCTGCAAAAAAGGGACTGATTGTGGACCTCTGTAGCGGAAATGGAGCTGTTGGACTCTTTGCCTCCAGCCAAACGAAGGCTAAGATTATCCAAGTAGAGATTCAAGAAAGATTAGCAGATATGAACCAACGCTCCATCCAACTCAATGAATTGGAAGAGCAAGTCTCCATCATCAATGATGACCTAGCCAATCTTCCACAGCATATCGGACGCTCCAAAGTAGACCTCATACTTTGTAACCCACCTTATTTTAAGGTAGATGAGCAGTCCAACCTCAACGAAAGCCAGCATTACCTCTTAGCCAGGCATGAAATTGCGACCAATTTAGACGCCATTTGTCAGGTTGCCCAGCAGACTCTTAAAAGTAATGGAAGACTGTCCATGGTCCATCGTCCCGACCGCTTTTTGGATATTTTAGATACCCTTCGCCACTATAAACTTGCCCCAAAACGCATCCAATTCGTCTATCCAAAACAGGAAAAAGAAGCTAATATGCTTCTGATTGAAGCCATCAAAGATGGCTCCACAGACGGATTAAAAATCCTTCCTCCTCTCTATGTTCATAAGGAAAATGGCGACTATACAGATGAAATTAGAGCGATTTACTATGGAAACTAAGGCTTATATGTATGTCGTCCAATGTGCAGATGGCACCCTCTATACTGGCTATACAACGGATGTAGACAGACGCATCAAGACCCATAATAGGGGAAAAGGTGCCAAATACACCCGAAACCGACTACCCGTCAATCTACTTTATCAAGAAGAGTTTCCTAGCAAACGAGAAGCAATGTCTGCGGAAGCCCTCTTCAAAAAACGCCTGACTAGACAAGAAAAGCTCGATTATATAAAAGAACACAGGAACTCTTAAATTCCTGTGCTCTTTTGTTATAGAAAGACTTTAACCCTCACAACCTCCACTCTTTATCTTTAAGATAGTTGGTAGTAAGAAATAGAATAGAGACTCTTGCGAGCCACCATTGCTTATCTTTCGCCTTTGTTACGGATCACAAAGCCAGTTTTCTTCTCACTTGACGTATTTTTGTGCGGTTTTTTGTTGTCTTGACGACGATTATCACGCTTAAACTTGTCATCGTGGCGTTTACCCTCACGACGGCCACCTTCGCGGTCGTCACGACGACGATCCCCACGGTAGCCACCACGGCGATCTCCATCCCGGTCATTACGACGATTACGGTCGTTTCGACCACGTCCACCGCCTTTGCCTTTACCGCCGAAGCCACCACCAGCTGGCTTGAATGGCAATGGTTTTTCATTGGCGATTTCCACTTTTGGCATATCTTCTGGATCTTGTACTGTTAAGTTGAGGACATAGAGGGCCAACTCTTCAGGAGTGAATTCAGCTGCTAATTTAACGGCGTCAGCCTTAAATTTGTCAAAACGAGCACGCAATTCTGAATCGGCAAAGTCTCGTTCAATCTTCTTAAGAGCTACTTTTTTCTTAGCTTCAAAAGCTTCATTTGCAGTCGCAGGTTTCATTCCTGTCATGCGTTTTTTAGTCAAGTTCTCGATGATCCCCAAGTAACCCATTTCGTTTGGAGATACAAAGGTGATAGACTGACCAGATTTACCAGCACGACCTGTACGACCGATACGGTGAACATAGCTTTCTGGATCTTGTGGAATATCATAGTTGTAAACGTGGGTCACACCAGAGATGTCCAAACCACGCGCTGCTACGTCTGTTGCCACCAAGATATCAATATGATCATTCTTGAAGTCACGGATCACACGTAGGCGTTTGCCTTGGTCCAAGTCCCCATGAATCCCTTCTGCGCGGAAACCACGTAATTTCAAACCACGGGTCAATTCATCCACACGGCGTTTTGTACGACCGAAGACGATGGAGAGTTCAGGTTGATCCACATCCATAAGACGAGTCATGGTGTCAAACTTTTCACCTTCTTTTACACGAATGAAAAATTGTTCAACGTTGACATTTGTTAATTCTGTCGCCTTAATCTTGACATGTTCAGAATCTTTCATGAACTTGATACCAATTTGTTTGATTGGCTCTGGCATGGTTGCTGAGAAGAGAAGGGTTTGACGTTCTTCAGGTACACGGCTGATGATGGCTTCGATATCTTCTAAGAAGCCCATGTTGAGCATTTCATCGGCTTCATCAAGAATCAATGTTTCCACATGATCCAAACGAAGAGCCTTACGCTTAATCAAATCAAGAAGACGACCAGGTGTTCCCACAACGACGTGAGCGCCTGAACGAAGAGCCTTGATTTGTTTGTCAATGCTTGATCCGCCATAAACTGAGCGAACCTTAACACCCTTGTCACGACCAAAACGGAAGAGTTCTTCCTGACTTTGAACAGCTAACTCACGCGTTGGAGCAATGACGAGGGCTTGAATCCTATTGTTATTTGTGTCAATTTTATTCAATGTTGGCAAACCGAAGGCTGCTGTTTTACCAGTACCAGTCTGGGCTTGACCAATGACATCCTTACCTTCAAGTGCCAATGGAATGGTCAATTCCTGAATAGGCGAAGGTGTTTCAAATCCAGCAGTAACAACTGTGGAGAGGATATCTTCCGATAAATTAAATTCTGTAAATTTCAAATGTCTCTCTTTTCTAAAAAGACAGTGCGAAGCTGCCTTATCACGCTTTATTTTGTTGCTTTGACAACTTATCTATTATAACACAATGAAAATAAATAGATAGGAATTACCCTTAAAGAAAGAAATAATACGTTTTCATCCCTGAATTTACTATATCAGATAAGCTAAATACAAATTAATATCTATGTACATTTGCTGTTATAGCCTCCCTAGACGCAAAAACCCCCTCTTCATTTCTAGAAAAGGGAGTTTTCATGGTCCTTCCAAGAGGACTATTATTTTTTACTGAACTCAGCTGCTTGAGTACCAGCTTGGCGACCGAAGATGACGATATCCGCTACGGCATTACCACCCATACGGTTGCTTCCGTGAACACCGCCAGTTACCTCACCTGCTGCGTAGAGACCAGGAATAGCTTTACCATCTTCTTTCAATACTTCTGTCTTAGTATTGATTTTCAAACCACCCATTGTGTGGTGGATACCTGGTGATACCTTGATAGCATAAAATGGTCCTTTGGACATGTCACGGTCCATACCAGTTTTACGGCCAAATTCTGTATCATTTTTGTCTGCAACATACTTATTCCAAGATTCAACGGTTGCTTTCAAGTTTTCATCAGAAACGCCGATAGCTTTTGCCAATTCTTCAACTGTGTCAGCTTTGACTGTCATACCTTTTTCTTCGTAAGTATCAATTGATTTTGAATGTTCACGAAGTCCTTGGTCAAAGACAACATAGGCATATTTTTCTGGCAGAGCGTTGATAGCTGCTGATACATTGTCACGTGTTTCCATTTCAGAGTAGAAACGTTTTCCTTCAGCGTTGACAAGGATAGCACCTTCACCACGGATAGCTTCCGAAACTAGGAATGGTTCTTTTCCTTTTTCTTGATAAACAGTTGGGTGAATTTGGATTTGATCTAATTGAACGGTTGCGGCACCTAATTTTTCAGCCATGGCAATCCCATCACCAGTTGCTCCTTCGTGGTTGGTCGTTACATAACCTTTTAATTCAGGTTTCAATTTCGTAATCATATCCATGTTGGCACCGAAACCACCAGCAGTATCAACTACTGATTTGGCAGCAATGGTTTTATTCTTACCATCAACAGTGACTTTAACACCTGAAACAGCGCCATCTTTTTCAGTAAATTCTGTCACATCTGCTTTAACAAAGATTGGAATCTCGTTTTCTTTCAAGTTATTGTAAAGGCCATTAACAAGGTAACCACCTACAGCTGAACCGTCTGCTGGACGATGGATACGCGCTTTTGAGAACCCACCTGAGAAACTGACATCACTGAGGGTGATTCCGATGCTGTCCAACCAATCAATCGCTTCTGCTGAATTATCAACCATGTAACGAAGCAATTCAGGATCGTTAGTTCCCTTACCACCTTTAAGACTTTCTTCATAGAAAAGATCGTTGGTGTCATCAATACCTTGTTCTTTTTGGAACTTGGTTTCAGAAGCGTTCATACCACCAGAAGATTTAGAAGTATTGCCTCCAATATTTGGCATTTTTTCTAAAATAACAACATCTGCACCAGCTTGTTTTGCAGAAAGTGCAGCGGACATACCAGCACCACCAGAACCGACAACGATAACATCATAGCTGTCTTTCAATTCTTTTGGATCAGTATACTGGTACTCAGTCGCACCAGAAACGACCTCTTCTTCAGTTGTGGTAGTTGCTGTCTCTTTTGCCTTGTCTGACTTCCCACAAGCAACTAAAAATAGGGCAAACATGGCTGCCAAAATGGCAAACCAAATTTTCTTTTTCTTCATCATATTTCTCCTTTTTTTATTTTGTGAAGAATGCTACAAGTTTATTGTACTTTATTTCACAATCTAAAGCAAGTATTTTTTGAAAAAAATGACAAAAAAAGAGGACATCTCATTTGGATGTCCTTCGTTTATAGGGATAACCCCTTTTCCAATTTTAAAAATTGCTCAATAATCGAATTTAAACTCAAAGAAGTTCCATATTAAGCTAAAAAGCAGGTTACAGCCATAGAAAAGATTTTTGCTTACATCTTCTCTTCTAGGCTGACTTCTGGATACTTGTCCGCAAACCAACGAAGGGCGAAATCATTCTCAAAGAGGAAGACCGGCTGGTCAAAGCGGTCTTTGGCCAAGATGTTACGGCTTGAGGACATGCGCTCATCCAAGTCTTCTGGCTTAATCCAGCGAACGGTCTTTTTACCCATTGGGGTCATGACCACTTCTGCGTTGTACTCGCCTTCCATACGGTGTTTGAAGACTTCAAACTGGAGTTGACCAACAGCCCCTAGCATGTATTCGCCGGTTTGGTAGTTTTTATAGAGCTGGATAGCTCCTTCTTGCACGAGTTGCTCAATTCCCTTATGGAACGATTTTTGTTTCATGACGTTTTTAGCAGAAACCTTCATAAAGATTTCTGGTGTAAAGGTTGGTAGTGGTTCAAATTCAAACTTATTTTTGCCAACTGTCAAGGTATCTCCAACTTGGTAGGTACCTGTATCGTAGACACCGATAATATCACCAGCTACAGCATTTTCAACATTCTCACGCGATTCTGCCATAAACTGAGTCACATTTGAGAGCTTTGCTCCCTTTCCTGTACGCGGTAGAGTAACGGACATCCCACGTTCAAATTCACCAGAGACCACGCGCACAAAGGCAATACGGTCACGATGACGAGGGTCCATATTGGCCTGAATCTTAAAGACAAAGCCTGAGAAATCTTTATCCAAAGGATCAATTTCCACACCTTCTGTAGTTTTGTGCCCATGCGGTTCTGGCGCAAATTCTAAGAAGGTATCAAGGAAGGTCTGTACCCCAAAGTTTGTAAGGGCTGATCCGAAGAAGACCGGTGTCAATTCACCATTGAAAATAGCTTCCTGAGAAAATTCATTTCCTGCTTCTTGCAAAAGTTCGATGTCTTCCAAAACTTGCGCATAGAATGGATTATTCCCAAACAGTTTATCCCCATCGGCTAACTCCGCAAACCGTTCCTCGCTCCGATACAATTCTAAGCGCTGATTGTGGAGGTCATAGAGTCCTTCAAAGGATTTCCCCATACCGATGGGCCAGTTCATTGGATAGCTGGCAATCCCCAAGACATCTTCGAGTTCTTCCAACAAATCAAGAGGCTCACGACCATCACGGTCCAACTTGTTAATAAAGGTAAAGACTGGAATGTTACGGTGTTTGACAACTTCAAAGAGTTTTTTGGTCTGCGCCTCGATACCCTTGGCAGAATCCACCACCATGACAGCTGCATCCACAGCCATGAGGGTACGATAGGTATCTTCAGAAAAATCCTCGTGGCCTGGTGTGTCCAGGATATTGACACGCTTTCCTGCATAGTCAAATTGCATGACAGATGAGGTTACTGAGATTCCACGTTGTTTCTCAATATCCATCCAGTCGGACTTGGCAAAGTTACCCGTCTTTTTCCCTTTTACTGTCCCCGCTTCACGGAGTTCACCCCCAAAGTAGAGCAACTGCTCTGTAATAGTCGTTTTACCAGCATCCGGGTGGGAGATGATGGCAAAAGTGCGGCGTTTTTTAATTTCATCTTGAATGGTCATACTTTTCTCTTTCTTTTCTATCTATTTTATACTCTTTGAAAATCAACATTAGATTTTGTTAAAACTCCTTATCTACCACTCGGTATGCCTGCGTCGCTTTGTCTCATCTATTTCTGATTTTCTTTGAGTATTAATTATCAATATACTTCGTATTCTACATGGGACTGACTTCCTTGTTTTTTGTGACAGCAAAAAAGAGCTGTATCGAAACAACTCCTTCATTATAGCTGAAATCTTCGCTTTTTTCAATGATTAGAGAGAGTCATTTGCAAGCTCTTTATATTGTTCCTGATCCCTAACCAAAACTTTTCCATATTTCCAGAAAAAAAAGTCAAAGGTGAGAATTAAGAAGATAAAAACCATTGACACAGCTAGAAAACGAAAAGGTGCACTAGCTCCTCCAATTAGAGGTGTCTCTCGTAGGAAACCGTAGTTTCCACCTGTTATCTGATTGACCAGTAACAAAAGACTACTGAAAGACAGCATTCCTATAATAACTTTTGGTTTATCCAAGAGATTTTTTCTAGGAAAACGCAAGAGATAAAGCAAGGAATTAACGAAAAGAGCATAATGTCCAACGATAAAACTAAAAATAGTGACATGAAAAAGTGAATAATTGTCCATAACGGGATAGGCAAAAGCTAAAATTGGACCGAAGATTCCGATTAAGGCAAAGTATCGCTTCCAACTATGTTTATCTGGTAAAAAGAGCACCATTAACATAGCTAAACGGCAATGGTAAAGAGGTAAACTTTCCTTAAAATTGCCAATCATGAGAGCATACCATCCGTAAATCAAGAGCAATTGAGTCATTTGTAAAACTTGAAAGAATCGACGGTAACTTTCATTTTTGTAGTAGCGTATCGTAGTATAAGCGAAGAAAATCAATAGACCCATCAAAATAGCGTAGAAGGGAAGAGTCATCACTGGAGCATGACTCTCTTGATTTGAGAAAAAATATGCTAGACTATTCATTTATTACTCTCCAAGCTGTCAACAATCTTGGCCAAATGCATGGAATTAGAACCTTTTAGCAAGATTTGATCATTGGAATGCATCATTTCCTTGATACAAACCAGCATATCCTCAAATTGGTCTTCATTGGCAGTTTTTTTGAAATAATAAACATGTCCAATTGGGAAGATTTGAGAGGCTAGTTGAGCTAATTCTGCAATATCTTCTCCGTAAAGTACCAATGTATCAATCTTATCTGGAGCTAGGCTCATGATTATATTACTATGCATCTGCACAGAATCCGGTCCTAGTTCTTTCATATCGGCAAGGACAGCGATTTTCTTGCCACCTTCATTAGCTGGGATGGCTGAAAAAGTTTCCAAAATCAGTTTCATAGCTGTCGGGTTAGCATTATAGACATCAGATAAGATATCTGCACCGTTAGCTGCTTTTTTCCATTCGGTCCTGTTGCGGGTCAGTTGCAGGTTGGCAAGCGCATCTAAAATATCTGCTTCTTCTACAGCCAATAATTTTCCGATACAGGCTGCAACAAGTGCATTAGTTGCATTGTATTTACCAGGAAAAGGTAGGTGAATGGGGTTCTCTAAAATAGAAGTATGGAAACTTAACGAATCCTTTTCCTCTTGTAAATTTTGAACACTGACTTCTTCCTTATCTCCGAAAGGAATAACCATCATGTTATCTGGTAAATAAGCATCAATAATAGGATCATCAGGTACAATCAGAATCCCATCTGAATCCATACCATCTGTAATCTGCATCTTGCCTTGGGCAATCTTTTCTCGGCTACCAAAAAACTCTAAATGAGCCTCACCAATCAAGGTCACTACAGAAATATGCGGTTTGGCAATTTTGGACAAGAGATGAATATCGCCCATATGATCCTGTCCCATCTCCAAGACGATTTTTTCTGTATCGTCCGGCATATGGAGAGCGGTATATGGCAGACCAATTTCATTGTTGTAATTGCCTTGTGTCTTGTAAGTTTTATAGGTTGTGGACAAAATGGCTGCAATCATGTCCTTAGTCGTTGTCTTGCCATTGGAGCCAGTGACTGCAATCACATCTACACCCAATTTATCCAGGTAGTACTGAGCTAGTAATTGAAAAGCGGCTTGGCAATCTTCCACGAGCAAATAGGGATGTCCGGAAATCTCTCTCTCAGAGAGAGTAGCTACTGCACCATTGGCAAAAGCAGTCTCGATAAAATCATGACCGTCACGCGCTCCCTTAAGGGGTACAAAGAGATCTCCCACTTGAATATTTCGGCTGTCAAATTCAGCCTGTCGCAGGGGAATGTCATCTAATTCAGACACCGTATTTTTAGCACCAACTACTTTGGCGACTTCATGCAATGTTAGTTTCATTCTGTTTCCTTTTTCTTTGATTGACCTGAGTCAAATATCCATATCATTATAGCATATTTTGTACATAATGGGACTATTTTTTTAAGGTCTTCTGTGGTAAAATAGACTAGCAGTCAATCTGCACAGAGTAAGTGATTCGCGTTAAGTGTGTGTGAATGGGATGTCGTCACACAACGAAGCCTAGTGCGCGGTGAATCATTGCATCCGCTGTTGTCAAGAAAACTTGAACGAACAGCTCCAGACTATTTTAAGGAGCCTTTTTATGCAAAAATATTTTCCAATGCCAAAGTTGACCACCCAGCGTTTGGTGACAATTGCCATGCTGATTGCCTTGGCTTATGTGGTTGATCAATTCAAGTTAACCCTGATTCATAATCAGTTAGTGATCAGTTTTGGCTTCATTGTCAATGCCATCATGGGTACTATTACTGGACCAATTTATGCTTTTCTGACAGGTGCTATTGAAGATCTTCTGACTATGCTCTTGTCATCAAATGCAGCTAGCTTTATTCCTCTATGGACTCTTATGGATGCCTTCATTTCTGGACTCTATGGTTTCTTTTTCTATGGTCGTGAAATCTCATACAACCAAAAGAAAGATTGGATCTATGTTTCCATAGTTGTCAGCATCATTACCATCTTGGGTTCCTTGATTTTGACACCGCTCTTGATTCAAACCTATTTCAAAACACCTATTATGGCCCAATTCATCGCGGGTCGTTGGATTAAAATTTTTGAAATCCCAGTGCGTATCTTTGTTCTCATGGTAATCTTACCTCAAGTTCAACGTATTCCAGAACTTCGTAAGTTAATGGGACTTAAGAAATAGCATAAAAAATCGGAAGACTCACATCCATCTTCCGATTTTTATATTTCCTTTTTAAATCAAATGGCTTTCACGTTTGTCAAACATTTCTTGACCTAAGCGGACCAATTCTTCAATCAAATCAGAATAAGCTAAGCCCATATTTTCCCAAAGAAGAGGATACATAGACCACTGGGTGAAGCCTGGCATGGTATTGAGTTCATTAAGGTAAATATGACCTTCCTCCGTATAGAAGAAGTCACACCGAGCCAAACCGCAACCACCCAGTGCACGAAAGGCTTGGTTAGCATAGTTTCGCATCGTTTCCATGTCTGACTCATTCATCTTGGCAGGAATATCCATGCTTATTTTGTTATCAATATACTTGGCTTGATAATCATAAAATTCCACATCTTTAACCACTTCACCAGGCAAGCTTGTTTTAACATCCTGGTTGCCAAGGATACCCACTTCAATTTCACGAGCATGAACTCCTTGCTCAATCAAAATTCGGCTATCGTATTTGAGAGCCAGTTGGATGGCTTCTCGCAATTGGTCTTCATTTTCAGCCTTTGATATACCGACTGATGATCCCATATTGGCTGGTTTGACAAAGACTGGGAAGGTCAGCTTAGCAGTCGTTTCCGCTACTTTTTCTTCCAAATCTTCCCCTTCAATATAAACTGAATAAGCCACCTGGGGAACACCAACTGATTCTAAAATATGCTTAGTGGTAATCTTGTCCATCGCAGCACTTGAAGCCAGGACGTTTGTGCCCACATAAGGCATTTTAAGAACTTCTAAGAAACCTTGGATAGATCCATCTTCTCCCATAGGCCCATGGAGGACCGGAAAGACAACCGCATTCTCTTCATAGATATCACTGGCTTTGATTTTCTGCCTCATCACAATCGTTTCATTGGTCATGAGTTTTTCATCATCAGATGGTTTACTGCCAAATTCCTGGGTTTTAATAAAATCACCGCTTTGACTAATAAAATAAGTTTTCACAAAAAACTTATCATAGTTGACCGCTCTCATGACACTCTGAGCTGAAAGGACCGATACCTCGCGCTCGGCAGAACGACCTCCATATAATAAAATCAAGTTTTGTTTTTTCATCTTGTTCTTCCTTGTAGAAATTTCTCGTCACCGCTTATCATATCATAATTTACGGTAAGATTCAAAAAGGAAAATATCTCATTACTTTATAAAAGGTGGACTATGTAGAAAAGGTTAAAAAAGCAAAAGGCTTACAAGCAAGATTCTGAAAAAATTGCTTGTAAGCCTTTTTCACAAAGAAAATCTTCATTTTTTTTTTGATATGGATGAAAGATCCTTTTCACAAAATTTCGTTTATTTTTCTAAGGCATCTGTCATGCCTTTTTCTACTGCATGCTCGATGATTGGGCTACTTGTCTTGATACCAACCAGTGTATTAATCAATTGTTTGACATCGATACCAACAGAATCATTGAGACCCGATTGGACCTGGGTCATAGATTTGGTAATATCTTCTACCATCTTAGCAGAATTTCCTTCGCCATACATGGTAATGGAGTCAATCTTAGTCAGTGGTTCTGCGATGGCTCTGGCAACATCGGGCAGAGCATTAAAGTACATTTCAAGGACGGCCGCCTGATTCATCTTAGCCATAGCTTCTGCTTTCTTCTCAAGACCTTGCGCTTCTGCTAACAATTTAGCCTCGATAGCAGCTGCTTCAGCTTCCCCTTTGGCACGGATACCATCCGCTTCAGCTAACATGGCTTCTTTATCCGCCTGGGCTTGTTGAGTCCGCTCGTAAGCTTCGGCTTCCACTTCCTTCTGACGTTTGAAAAAGTCTGCTTGAGCTTTTTGTTCTTGGGCATAGCGTTCTGCATCTGCTTGAGCTTTGACTTCAGCTTCAAGGGATTGACGACGTACCTTAACTTCTTGTTCCTTAACCAGCGCTTCTTGTTCTTGCTTGACGATATTGGCTTCGGCTGTTTCTCGCTCAATATCTTTTCGCTGAATCTGTTGTTGGATTGAGTAAGCTGCATCAGCTTTGGCAGTCTCAGTATCGGCTTCAGCTTTGAGGGCAGCTTGACGTTTAGCCAAATCATTTTGCTTCTGAGCAATTTCCAAATCCGCTGCTACACGAGCATCATTGGCCAATTTATCTGAAGCAGCTTGTTGTTCTGCAATTTCTTGTTGAGCACGGGCTTTAGCCTTAGCAGCTTCTTTTCGAATTTGCTCGGTATTATCAATCCCTAGATTTTCAATTACGCCCTTTTCATCAATTAAGCCTTGGATGTTAAAGGCTACGATTTCCAGACCCATTTCTTCCAAATCTTTGGTTGCATTTTCCTGAACTTTCTCAGAAAATGAAGCGCGGTTGGTTACAATGGCTTCCAACTTCATTTGACCAATGATAGCCCGGAGGTGACCTTCTAAAGTATCCCGAACCTCATCCGCGATATCTTCTTGTTTCTTGTATAAGAAATTTCGAGTAGCCGATTGGAAAAGTTCTGGTCGCTCTGTGCCAATTTTTACCTTAACAGCTGCGTCTACTTTAACATTAATATAGTCATTGGTTGGAACAAAATCAGTTGTTTTAGCATCAACTGAGATCATACCAGCCGTCATAGTATCCACACGTTCGATAATGGGCATCTTCCAGCCGGTCTTCCCTTGAATGACCCGTTGACCACGAGGGCCGGAGATAACCTTGATTTCTCCCGGGGAAGCTGAAACAAAGCCAGCAAAAAAAATAACCAATGCGACTAAGATGACGACCCCGACAATAATAATGGGAATGAATGAAGCTAAATACATATTGTTCTCCTTTATTTTTTATACTCTTTGAAAACCAACATTAGATTTTGTTAAAACTCCTTGCCTACCACTAGGTATGTCTGCGTCGCTTTGCCTCATCTACTTTTGAGTTTCTTTGAGTATTGGAACTATTTTTTTACACTTTTATTCTATCATATTTTATAAAAAAGGTTGAAAAAAACCATAATTTCCTCAAGGGTTTCATTATGGTTACAATTCTGTTCGATTTTCAATAGCTCGAAGTAAGGTGACTTCATCCGCATACTCGATATCCGCTCCTACTGCCAAACCTCGAGCCAATCGCGTCACTTTGATGCCAGCAGGCTTGAGAACGCGAGAGATATACATAGAAGTAGCTTCGCCATCTGCCGTGGCATTAGTGGCCACGATCACCTCTTCCACCTCATTTTCCATGAGGCGTGTCAAGAGTGTCTTGAGATTAATGTCATCTGGACCGATGCCATTCATTGGCGAAATCAGACCATGCAAGACGTGATAAAGACCGTGGTATTCTTGGATATTTTCCATAGCGGAAACATCGCGACTATCTTCCACAATCAGAATGATAGACTGATCTCTTGTTTCATCTTGGCAAATGGCACAAGGATCTTGATCAGTCAGATTACCGCAAATAGAACAGTAGGAAAGTTCCCGTTTGGCAGCCAGTAAATTTTTAGCAAATTCATTGACCACTTCATCTTCCATACCAATGGTGTAAAAGGCCAAACGAGTGGCCGTTTTAACACCGATTCCGGGTAATTTAGAGTAGGATTCAATCAATTTAGCAATTGGGGTAGGGTAGAGCATATGTTTTTCCTTAATTCATGGGATAGAGCGAGTTATAAAGGTTGACAATATCGGTCATGATTGCTTGACTAGTTTTGGACTGCAAATCTGTTAGATTTGGGAGAACCACAGCCACAGCAATCTTGGGATCATGACTTGGTGCATAAGCTACAATATTAGTGTTGACTGCACTTTGAACCTGACCATCTTTATTGGTGACAAATGTTTCAGCAGTACCCGTTTTGGCACTGATGGATAGACTCGAATTAGCCATGGAGGTACCAGTTGAAAAACCACTGGCACCATGAACAACCTGATAAAATCCTTCTTGAATGATACCCATGTTTTCTGGAGAAATATTGACTTGGTTGAGAACCTGACCTTTGACCTCCTCAATCTTATCACCCATAGAACCATCTTCCTTATTGCCATAGATGCCTTCTACTAGATGAGGAGAAATCCGACTTCCACCATTTGCGACGGTTGCCGCATACTGGGCCATCTGCATTGGAGTGTAGTTATCGAATTGACCGAAGGCATTAGTCAAGTAATTGCCGATTGTAAAATCTTCTGTGATATAGCCTGTTGACTCTAGAGGCAAATCAATGCCTGTTGCCACACCCAAGCCATACTGACCAAAACCAGACCGCATTTCTTCCATAGCTACCGCTAACTGATCTGTTTGGTTTAGGACCATATTGGGAACATAGGGCTGTCCCAACATTTTAAGAGCAATCTGTACCATATAAGTATTAGAGGAATACTGGAGAGCCTCGACAGCATTAATATTTCGGTTCCCATAGACAGTAAACCAAGAATTAATGGGAGCAGAACCTGCAAATTGAATGGGCTGATCTCTCAGGACTTGATTACCCTGAATGACCCCTGTTTCCCATCCTGTCGAGATGGTAGCACCTTTTACAATGGAACCTGGAACAAAAGTATCTGTCACAGTTCCCAATGTATTTGCTTGGATATTTTGAGTGCCTTTTTCATGCTTATAGCCAGCCATGGCAAGGACAGCACCAGTGTGTGGATTGAGAATGACTGCATAAATTCCATCAGAATACAGAGCACTCCCCCTTGACAGCTCACTCTCAAAGTGACCTTTCAAAATTTCATTGACCTTATCCTGAAACTCTAAATCAATGGTCAGTTTGATGTTATCGCCCTTGCTACCTTCTTGTGTCGTCTCAATAGTCTCCACATTTCCATGTCGATCCAAGTTAATATGCTTAATTTCTCGCTGACCTTGTAGTTTGTCTTCATATTGTTTTTCCAGGTAAGCCGTCCCTACCCTGTCTTTGAGAGAATATCCCTTGGACAAATAAGCCTCAGCTTCCTCTTCTGGAATACCTGCTTGCTCAGAAGTTACCGTACCGATAATTGACGAAAGAGAGGTGGGCAAGACCACACGATTCCAGTTACTATTTGTTGATACACCTGGAAGTTTGTCTTCGTTGGCTGCAATAAAAGCAATTTGCTGGGCTGACAAGGGCTCCGTAGCTAAATTGACTGTCTCGAAATAAGCGGCTGCATTCATCTGGCTAAAGAGCTCAACAGCCTTATTTTCCTCTTCAGAAAACTGCAACTGTTCTTCTTTTAAACTATCCACAGCATTGCTATAGACTGTCGCTTCTGGCAATAAATTTCCATCTGTATCAAAACGTTGCTCACGCGGCAAAGCCTTGACAACTTCACTATAAACAGCACTATCCGCCAAGTAATAATCAGCCTTATCACGACGGGAAACATTGACTTCTGAAACAGCTACAAATTCTACTAATTTTTGAGCAATTGACTTCATTTCAGTGGCAGTAATCCGATTGCTACGTGTAAACGAGACTACCTGCACAACCTTATTATCAACCAGAGGTCGGCCTTTTGCATCATAAATTTGACCACGAACAGAGCTCCTGGTAATTGTTTTTTGGCTGGCTGTTTCTAGTTTGTCACTATAAAACTTCGTGTTGATAATCTGCATATAAGCCAGACGAACAAGTAAGATGGAAAACAATAAAATAACAATGGAAAATAAAATATTCAATCGACTGGGGATGAAATTATTTCTTTTTCCCAAACGCGAATTCTTGTTCTTAGTCACTTGACAACCTCATTCTAGAAAAATTCCTATCTATTATATCACAGAACTAGATTTTTCTCCCAAAGTTTCTGTCAAATTTTGGAAGCCATTCTTTCGGATTCTCTCAAACAATTGGATCAGTTAAATGACATCAATCATCCACTATTCTAAGCTGACCATTCTCGATTTTCATGCATGTTGACGCACATTTTTTCAAAAAGATTTCGTCATGGGAAATCAGGATCAAACTCCCAGGATACTGCTGTAAAAAGCTTTCTAAAGCTAGAATACTTGTCAAATCCAAGAAATTTGTTGGTTCATCCAATACCAACAGATTGGCATCAGCCAGCAAGACTTTCGCCAAGAATAGACGTACCATCTCACCTCCAGAAAGCTGAGAAACTTTCTTTTGGGCCTTGTCATAACGTAGACCTAGCATAGCTAGAAGATTTAAAATGGTCACCCTATCTTGAAGAGAATCTAGACGCGCATTTTCAAAGACTGTTTTACTCGGATCTAACTCCTGTAAATTTTGAGAAAAATAAGCGATTTTAAGGTCTTGTGAATAGTAGCCTGGCAATTTTTGCATCAAGATCTGCTGGACAAAGCTTGTCTTACCACTTCCATTCCTTCCCAAAAGACCTATCTTTTCACCAAATGCCACAGAAAAACGATCATGTGAAAACAAGAAATTTCCATCCCGCCAGACCGTCCCCTCTTCTAGACGAAGCAAGCGGTGAGCAGATCTGACCAATTGCCCCTTTGTTTCTAACTTTACCCAGGCTTCTTTTTGTGGTTTCTCCACCTTAACCAGGGATTCAATCCGTTTTTCAATCGCCTTTGCTGACTTGCCCAAGGCCTTTTCCTTACCGTCATAAGCTCCCAATCGCGAATTGACCTTCCAATCAGACCGACTGACTGTTTTCTTCTTTTTGGTCATTTTCTTGGCTTTGACCTTCTTTTCCTGTACAACCCTCTCTAATTTTCGCACCTTTTCCTTATATTCTATGAACTCATGGAACTGTCCTTCTCGTTCTCTTTTTCTAATTTCTTCTACTTGGTCATAATTTCCCTTGTAAGTGAGCAAAGATTGGTTTTCCAATACCCATATTTCATCTACCAGCCGGTTGAGAAAGGCCCTATCATGACTGACTACCAATAAACAGCCCCGATACCCTTTCAATTGATGCAACAGCCACTCCTGATTTCCCCTATCTAAATTTGCCGTAGGTTCATCCAAAAGCAAGAAAGCTGGACCTTGTGATAAGGCCACTTTTAGAGCCTGCAAGACCTGCTCACCTCCTGACAAAGCCTCCTGCTCCTTCACTTGCGCAAGATAGGCAATATCAGCCAACAAACGGATATTCCCTAAATATTCGTTATCTTCTCCAATGATCATCTTTAAGAGTGTCGTCTTCCCCACACCATTATTTCCAATCAAACCTATTTTTTGTCCTGTATGTAATTGAAGTTGTGGAATGCTAAAGAGTTTGGTACCCACCACTTCTTTTTCAATTTGATGCCCTTCTAAGACCTTCATAATAACCTCTTTTTCTGTAAAACGAGGTTTAGAAATACAAAAACCATGCCTCTAAAGTCTGAAAACATGGTTGGAGATTGTAAAAAAGCATTACCTGAAATCACATTTGCAAAAGAAAGTTATAGTCTTTTGAATTAACTTCAAAACGTTGTCACTATCAGCTTGCCGTACTCCAGTTGAGAGAAACTGAGTTCCTTCTATTTCCAACCTCCAACAGTCACTCCTCTGACTGTTGGAGCTGCCTGCACCTCAGTTCCCAATCCTAAAGCTAATTCATTCGACTATATAAACAGCAACTATCCGCATTGATTTTCAGGTAGCAAAAAAAGACAAGCTCCCCATGAACTCGGCTCTATAATTTCTGTAGTGGGTCAGACCACTATGGAGGTTATGGAGCCTTTTTGAGTGTATACAAAAAGTCCCATATGACCTATAATGAAAAGCGACAAAACCATCATTTTAGAAAGACTCATATGGAACAATTTGATTTTATCACAAACTTACTTGGAATAAAAGACCCTAATATCACCATTTCAGATTATGTGGACGCTGGAACTCATAAAGAAGTCATCGCTAAACTTGACTATCCGGCTCCTAAATGCCACAACTGTCATGGTCAGATGGCTAAATATGACCTCCAAAAAGAATCTAAAATCCCCTATCTGGAATGTGCTGGATATAAGACCTTAATTCGTTTAAGGAAACGTCGTTTTCGTTGTCAGGATTGCGGAAAAATAGCTGTCGCAGAAACTTCTCTGGTCAAGAAGAATCATCAAATACCAGCTATTGTTAACCATAAGATTGCTCAAAAGCTGATTGAGAAAGCTTCTATGACAGACATCGCTGAATGCTTGGCCGTATCCACTTCAACAGTCATTCGCAAACTCAAGGAGTTCCAATTCAAGACTGACCTAACTTGGCTCCCAGCTCACATGAGCTGGGATGAATATAGTTTCAAGAAGGGCAAAATGAGCTTCATCGCACAAGATTTTGACTCGCTTACTATCTTAGCTATTCTAGATGGACGAACACAAACGACCATTCGCAATCACTTCCTCCGCTATTCCAGACAGGTGAGAAACCGAGTCAAAGTCATCACTATGGACATGTTTAGTCCTTACTACGATATCGCTAAAAAATTATTTCCGAACGCTAAAATTGTCCTCGATCGCTTTCATATCGTCCAACATATGAGTCGGGCCATGAACCATCTGCGCATCCAAATCATGAAGCAGTTTGACAGAAAATCTCATGAATACAAGGCGCTAAAAAGCTACTGGAAACTCATTCAACAGGATAGCCGTAAACTCAGCGATAAACGCTTTTATCGCCCTACTTTTCGGATGCATTTAACCAACAAAGAGATTCTTAAAAAACTACTTTCTTACTCGCAGGAACTTCGAGAACACTATGAACTTTACCAACTATTGCTTTTTCATTTTCAAAAGAAGCAAGCTGAACATTTCTTTGACCTCATTGAGGAGCTGCTTCCCAGCGTAAATCCCATCTTTCAAACTATTTTTAAAACCTTTTTGAAGGATAAGGACAAGATCATTAACGCATTAGAACTCCCCTATTCAAACGCCAAACTAGACGCTACTAACAACCTCATCAAAGTCATTAAGCGTAATGCCTTTGGTTTCCGGAACTTTGACAACTTTAAATTAAGAATTCTCATCGCTTTGAACATCAAAAAGAAGAGAACCAAGTTGGTCCTCTCTAATTTTCGCACCTTTTCCTTATATTCTATGAACTCATGGAACTGTCCTTCTCGTTCTCTTTTTCTAATTTCTTCTACTTGGTCATAATTTCCCTTGTAAGTGAGCAAAGATTGGTTTTCCAATACCCATATTTCATCTACCAGCCGGTTGAGAAAGGCCCTATCATGACTGACTACCAATAAACAGCCCCGATACCCTTTCAATTGATGCAACAGCCACTCCTGATTTCCCCTATCTAAATTTGCCGTAGGTTCATCCAAAAGCAAGAAAGCTGGACCTTGTGATAAGGCCACTTTTAGAGCCTGCAAGACCTGCTCACCTCCTGACAAAGCCTCCTGCTCCTTCACTTGCGCAAGATAGGCAATATCAGCCAACAAACGGATATTCCCTAAATATTCGTTATCTTCTCCAATGATCATCTTTAAGAGTGTCGTCTTCCCCACACCATTATTTCCAATCAAACCTATTTTTTGTCCTGTATGTAATTGAAGTTGTGGAATGCTAAAGAGTTTGGTACCCACCACTTCTTTTTCAATTTGATGCCCTTCTAAGACCTTCATAATAACCTCTTTTTCTGTAAAACGAGGTTTAGAAATACAAAAACCATGCCTCTAAAGTCTGAAAACATGGTTGGAGATTGTAAAAAAGCATTACCTGAAATCACATTTGCAAAAGAAAGTTATAGTCTTTTGAATTAACTTCAAAACGTTGTCACTATCAGCTTGCCGTACTCCAGTTGAGAGAAACTGAGTTCCTTCTATTTCCAACCTCCAACAGTCACTCCTCTGACTGTTGGAGCTGCCTGCACCTCAGTTCCCAATCCTAAAGCTAATTCATTCGACTATATAAACAGCAACTATCCGCATTGATTTTCAGGTAGCAAAAAAAGACAAGCTCCCCATGAACTCGGCTCTATAATTTCTGTAGTGGGTCAGACCACTATGGAGGTTATGGAGCCTTTTTGAGTGTATACAAAAAGTCCCATATGACCTATAATGAAAAGCGACAAAACCATCATTTTAGAAAGACTCATATGGAACAATTTGATTTTATCACAAACTTACTTGGAATAAAAGACCCTAATATCACCATTTCAGATTATGTGGACGCTGGAACTCATAAAGAAGTCATCGCTAAACTTGACTATCCGGCTCCTAAATGCCACAACTGTCATGGTCAGATGGCTAAATATGACCTCCAAAAAGAATCTAAAATCCCCTATCTGGAATGTGCTGGATATAAGACCTTAATTCGTTTAAGGAAACGTCGTTTTCGTTGTCAGGATTGCGGAAAAATAGCTGTCGCAGAAACTTCTCTGGTCAAGAAGAATCATCAAATACCAGCTATTGTTAACCATAAGATTGCTCAAAAGCTGATTGAGAAAGGTTCTATGACAGACATCGCTGAATGCTTGGCCGTATCCACTTCAACAGTCATTCGCAAACTCAAGGAGTTCCAATTCAAGACTGACCTAACTTGGCTCCCAGCTCACATGAGCTGGGATGAATATAGTTTCAAGAAGGGCAAAATGAGCTTCATCGCACAAGATTTTGACTCGCTTACTATCTTAGCTATTCTAGATGGACGAACACAAACGACCATTCGCAATCACTTCCTCCGCTATTCCAGACAGGTGAGAAACCGAGTCAAAGTCATCACTATGGACATGTTTAGTCCTTACTACGATATCGCTAAAAAATTATTTCCAAACGCTAAAATTGTCCTCGATCGCTTTCATATCGTCCAACATATGAGTCGGGCCATGAACCATCTGCGCATCCAAATCATGAAGCAGTTTGACAGAAAATCTCATGAATACAAGGCGCTAAAAAGCTACTGGAAACTCATTCAACAGGATAGCCGTAAACTCAGCGATAAACGCTTTTATCGCCCTACTTTTCGGATGCATTTAACCAACAAAGAGATTCTTAAAAAACTACTTTCTTACTCGCAGGAACTTCGAGAACACTATGAACTTTACCAACTATTGCTTTTTCATTTTCAAAAGAAGCAAGCTGAACATTTCTTTGACCTCATTGAGGAGCTGCTTCCCAGCGTAAATCCCATCTTTCAAACTATTTTTAAAACCTTTTTGAAGGATAAGGACAAGATCATTAACGCATTAGAACTCCCCTATTCAAACGCCAAACTAGACGCTACTAACAACCTCATCAAAGTCATTAAGCGTAATGCCTTTGGTTTCCGGAACTTTGACAACTTTAAATTAAGAATTCTCATCGCTTTGAACATCAAAAAGAAGAGAACCAAGTTGGTCCTCTCCAGGTTATGACTTTTCAGCAACCCACTACAGTTGACAAAGAGCCTCTAAACCAATCAGTGCAGTCTTCCCCCTTCTTTTTTTGAAAGGTTCCGATAACAACTCGGTTTAGTTATTGTTCATGATGACGACTTGCCTCCATATCTTATGTATTTATCCTTATTTTAGCAAATTTGACGCCAAATTTCAACTAAATCCTGGTCAGCTTAGTCGCTGAATCTGGCGAGGTATCATAAATCTTAAAATCTATGCCAACTCCCAAATCAGCCTGAGCCAATTCATTAGTCATGGTCATATGGGCCAGCTCTCTAATGTTGTTCTCTTTAGAGAGATGACCAAGATAGATTTTCTTGGTCCGATTTCCCATGCTACGAATCATGGCTTCTGCTCCGTCTTCATTGCACAGGTGTCCTTTATCAGATAGAATCCGTTGCTTCAAATTCCAAGAATAGGAACCAGCTCGTAAAATCTCTATATCATGATTGGACTCAATCAGATAAGCATCCGCATTTTCCACAATAGCTGCCAAACGATCACTGACATAGCCTGTATCTGTCAGCATGACAAAACTCTTATCATCCTTCATAAAGCGATAAAATTGAGGGTCAGCTGCATCGTGGCTCACACCAAAAGACTCAATATCTAAATCACCAAAGGTCATCACTTTCTCGCGTTCAAAAATATGTTTTTGAGCCACATCTATCTTACCTAATTTGGCATCCATAGCCTGCCAGGTAGCCTCATTGGCATAGACATCCAAGTGATACTTTCGGGCTAAGACTCCGATACCGTGAATATGGTCGCTATGCTCATGCGTCACCAAGATAGCATCTAAGTCTTCTGGTTTTCGATCGATTTCTGCTAAGAGACTGGTAATTTTTTTCCCAGAAAGTCCAGCATCCACTAAAATTTTTTTCTGATCTGTTTCCAAGTAGAAGGAATTCCCACTGGATCCAGATGCTAATATACTATATTGAAATCCTTTTCTCATCTGCTCCTATTCTTCCTCTGCTACTTCTTCCCAATCTTCTACTGTCACATCCTTGGCATATGGTAGGACAATGGTAAAAGTTGAACCATGCCCATATTCACTCTTAGCCCAGATAAAGCCTTTGTGCTGTTTGACAATTTCCTTGGCGATGGCTAAACCTAATCCGGTGCCACCTTGAGCACGGGACCGTGCCTTATCTACTCGATAAAAACGGTCAAAAATCTTTGGTAAATCTTCTTTAGGAATTCCCAGACCCTCATCTGAAATAGAAATGATAAGCTGTGTTTCCGTTGTTTTCATACTAAAAGTAATCTTGCCACCATCTGGTGAATACTTAATGGCATTATTTAAAATGTTATCAAAGACCTGCGTCATATTATCCGTATCAATTTCTACCCAGACAGGCGCAATTTTATAATCGCGGATAATGTTGTATTTCTTGTCCATATTTTGACTTTTCATCTGGTCAAAGCGGTTAAGAATAAAGGTGACAAAAGCTGTAAAGTTAATCAGTTCAAACTCCATGGTCTTAACTTGATTATCAAAACGCGTGAGACTGAGCAAGTCTGAAATCATGCGCATCATACGGTTGGTTTCATCCAGGGAAACCTTAACAAAACTTGGGGCAACCGGCTCTGTCAAAGCGCCCTCGTCCAGGGCCTCTAGATAGGATTTAACAGAGGTTAAGGGAGTGCGAAGTTCGTGACTGACATTGGAGACAAAAAGACGACGCTCCCGCTCTTCCTTTGCCTGCTCTGTCATGTCATGCAAGACCATAACCAAACCAGAAATAAGACCACTCTCACTCCGAATGGTCGCAAAATTGGCCCGTAGATGCGTGTACTCTCCATGATCGTCGGCATGATCAATGACCACCTCAGGCGTCTGAGCCAAGAGATCACGGAAACTATAGTCTTCCTCTATATCCAATAAATCAAGCAATTTGATCTGTTCAGCTGATTTTGCCGTAATACTTAGTTGCTTCTGAGCCATATCATTGATCATGATAATCCGACCCATACGGTCTGTGGCAATCACTCCATCGCTCATATAGGATAGAATGGAACTTAACCTCGTCTTCTCTTGCTCCAAATTATCATGAGTCAAGCGAATCACTTCAGACAAATCATTGAGAGAGTTGGTCATATCTGTGATTTCTGGACTACCACGCATATCCAAGATATCCGAATAATCACCAGCTATCAATTCCTTGACCTTTTGATTGAGGACCTTAATCTGCTTATTATCCCGATGGTTTTCAAGAACCATAAAGGCTAGGGCTATCACAAAGCCAATAATGATGACGATAAACCAAAATTCAGCGGTCGTCAATAAATAACGTAATTGATTAATCATTTGCCTTTATATAATACCCGACACCCCGTCTAGTCAGAATATATTCTGGCCGGCTTGGAATGTCCTCAATTTTCTCACGCAGTCGACGAATCGTCACATCAACTGTCCGAACATCTCCAAAATAATCGTAACCCCAGACTGTTTCCAAAAGATGGTCACGGGTCATGACTTGGCCCAAATGATTGGCCAAATGGTGGAGCAATTCAAATTCACGGTGGGTCAAATCCAATTCCTTCCCATGTTTTTTAGCAACAAAGGCATCCGGTAAGATGACTAAATCACCAATAACCAGCTCTGCACCACCAGGAACTTCTAAATCTACTTGTGTCTCAGACAACTCACTGCGGCGCAAGAGTGCCTTAACCCGAGCCTGTAGTTCGCGATTTGAAAATGGCTTGGTGACATAATCATCTGCACCGATTTCCAATCCAATAACCTTATCAAATTCACTATCCTTTGCTGAAAGCATAAGAATAGGAACATTACTTGTTTTGCGGATATTGCGAGCCACTTCTAGTCCATCAATCTCCGGCAACATCCAGTCTAAGATGACAATATCTGGTATTTCTGCTTCAAAAATTTCCAAGGCCTGACGACCATCAAAAGCGGTCACAACCTCATAGCCTTCTCGGGTCATATTAAACTTGATAATGTCCGAGATTGGTTTTTCATCATCAACGATAAGAATTTTCTTCATGAGTCTCTGTTCCTTTGGTTTTCTTAAGCTATTATAGCAAATCTTTGCGTTTTTTTCATTTTTTAGATATGCTTCTTCCAGATGTCACACTTATTTCTTCAAAAATACAAGATTTTTCTTTTTATTTTGTGATTTTTTTCATATACTAGTAAAAAAGCTTTCTTTTTTAAGGAGTAAGTATGAAAACTAGCAGACATTGGAAGTTAGAAACCTTTATCGTCGCAGTCTCTTTTCTAGTCATCCCTCTCATTTACCTTTTATTTTCACCTTTTTTTGGTCAAATTCTCTTTGTGCCTCTAGTTTATACTATCCTTCCCATCTTGGTAATTAAACGTTACGGCTATCTCTTCTATTATCCCTTAGGTGTCAGCTTAGTTTATAGCCTCTTTTTGTTGATTCTTTCTTGGACATGGCCGCTCGATTTCAGTCTAATTCCCTTAGCTTTTGGAACCATACTGATACCGACTGTGATTGGCTATCTAATAGGTTTTTTTCATCTTAAATTTGCTGACCCCAAGCAAAGGTGGTTACTTCCGATTCATTGTATTTCTAGTACTGTCCTTGTTTACGTAGTAACTATTCAGTATATGTCACAGAATGCCAATAGTCTCTTGGCCCATCTCTGCACTTATATCTTCTTACCTTTCATCTTTATCGGCTGTCAGGGCCTCATCACTTACCTCTATCCTAGTAATCGTTACAGCCCCTTAGTAACTGCCCTTGTTTTTCAACTAATTTATGCTTTTACTGGACATGGTTATCTCAGCTGGCTCACATTCCTTTATATTGGTTTAGCTTACGGAATCATGTACTTAGTGATTGTTTATATTAAAAAAGAGAAGTTCGTCTGGTGAACTTCCTTTTCTATTTCTTTGGAAAAATTCGCTGGCTGATGCGGAAAATAGGAGCCATTATTTTGCGAAAAATAGATAAAACACTTCTTTGTTGATTTCCGTCTCTGCCCAGAGATTTGATTTGGCCTTTGAAGCTCTTACTTTCTTTCCGAACCCACTTAAAATGGCTAGCTCCATCCTTTGCATAAAGGCCCGTTGGATTAAAATAACTTCGTTCATAATCATCAGCCAATTTGCATCCAAATCTCTTTTTTGAATTTTTGGGACTTTGAAAACCTTTGCTCATTTTCTTTCGAAAAATAGGATCATGTGGGCCAACCGGATCAACATCTAACTGCCAGTGGCGACTGAAACGACCATAATTAAAGCTAGCCCCATTGACAATACCTTCCTCTGTTACTACTTCTGCATCCACCTCGTTGAGAAAACTCCCATGACTAGATAGGATAAATTCGCTATGAAATTGATTGGATAAAACTTTGATATTATAAGATTCTTTGCCTCCAGGATAATGGAGACTTCCATCTGAAATCGCTACTTTATTATGGAAACGAGAGGGTTCATTGAGATAGTAAGAAAAAATCCTTCTTTCCTTAAGATAGGAGGCCAGAGCCTGACCATCTGTCATATGACTTTTCTTATAATAACGGCGAATATACTGGGCCTGTTGGCTAGAGATGACATAACGAAATTGGTGTACCTGCCTTTGCAGTGTCCCTGGCTGGCTCAAACTATTCTGTGGAAAAGCTAGATTGACAAGTTTGGATAAGTCCCGCCAAAAGACATGATGAGGCGGTAAATCGGGAGCAATCCTTTTGACTAAGTACTGATTTTCGCTCAAATCTCCAGATAAATCATCTGGCATCTGAGCAATCTCCATCAATTCCTCTAAGACTTGTCTAGCCTTGTCCTTCTTTAATTTTTTCCTGGATTCTTCCCAAAAAATCCAAAAATCTTTATCAGCAATTATCATAAGGAGATTATAGCAAAAAAGATCTCAGAAAGGTAGTATTTCTAGCTCTTCATAGCATTGGAAAGGTCTTTTTCTTGTAAAAACGGGGAATACAGTTGTAAAAAGATCTGTCCAACAGAAATGATTTGTCATAATTGACCAGTGCTAAATATTCAGAAAATTTGACATTTTTTAATTTTTCTTGTATACTATTTACTGCGTGTTACATTTTATGACATATTATTAGAGATAAGAAAAGGAGTACACTATGGCTTTAGTTGAATTTAAAGACGTCAATAAATATTATGGAGATTATCATGCCTTGCGTGATATTAATCTCTCCCTAGAAGCGGGACAAGTTGTTGTCCTTTTAGGCCCTTCTGGTTCTGGTAAATCGACCCTCATCCGTACCATCAATGCACTCGAAAGCATTGACAGTGGTGTTTTAGTTGTTAACGGTCACCATGTTGAAACTGCCAGTAACAAGGATTTAGTTGACCTCCGCAAAGAAGTAGGAATGGTCTTCCAACACTTTAATCTATACCCTCACAAGACAGTGTTAGAAAATATTACACTTGCTCCCATGAAAGTTTTGGGACTTTCTAAACAAGAAGCTGAAAAACGAGCTGAAAAATACCTATCCTATGTTAACATGTGGGACCGCAAAGACTCGTATCCAGCCATGTTATCAGGTGGACAAAAACAACGTATCGCTATCGCCCGTGGACTTGCTATGAGGCCTGAGCTCCTGCTTTTTGATGAGCCTACTTCTGCTCTAGACCCAGAAACGATTGGTGATGTTCTAACTGTTATGAACAAACTGGCCAAACGTGGCATGAACATGGTTGTCGTGACTCATGAGATGGGCTTTGCTCGAGAAGTTGCTGACCGTGTCGTTTTTATGGCTGAGGGTCAAATTTTGGTTGACACAACTGATGTCAATGGATTCTTTGATAATCCAACCGAGCCACGTGCTCAACAATTCCTCAGCAAAATCCTCAACCATACCAGTGAATTGGTCTCAGAAACCGATGACCTAGTTGATGAAGATTAGGAGGATACTATGTTCAAGAAAAAATATTTAGCACTTGTATTGCTACCCCTGCTTCTGCTCTTGCTAGCTATATCATTTTTAGGACAGGCAGGTGCAACGACTAGCAGTAAGTCATCCGCTCCATTAGCAGCGGGTGTACAAGATATCGTAGATCGTGGTGTTTTGCGAGTGGGTGTGAAACAGGACCTGCCAAACTTTGGTTACCGCGACCCAGAAAATATGCAATACACCGGTATGGAAATTGAGATTGCAAAAAAAGTAGCCGCAGAGTTGGGTGTTAAAATCGAATTTACACCTGTTACTGCTCAGACCCGTGGGGCACTCTTAGATAATGGTCAGCTAGATATGGTCATCGCTACCTTTACCATTACCGATGAGCGCAAAGAACTCTATAATTTCACAACACCCTACTATACAGATGCTGTTGGTTTCCTCGTTCGCAAGGATAGTAAAATCGCATCTAATTGGGAAGCACTGGATGGCATGACTATTGGTGTCACTCAAGGTTCTATTCAGTGGGGCTTGCTAGAAGAAATCGCTGCTGAAAAAGGCATTCATTTCAACTTCCGTGAATTGGGTTCCAACTCTGAAGTCGTTGTAGCCTTGGCAGCTCGACGTGTTGATGCCTTCTCCATTGACCAATCTATCCTCTCAGCCTTCTTAGGCAAATCAAACCAACTTTTGGACATCCAGTACAAACCATCTGAATACGGAATCGTAACCAAAAAGTCCAATACTGAGTTAGCCAACTATTTGGATCAACTTGTTCAAAACTGGAACAAAGATGGTTCTTTACAAACTATTTATAATAAATTTGGCTTGACCCCTGTAACAGAAATTAGCGATTAGAAAGGAGCCACTATGGATTTTACACAAATATTTAACGCTGATCTTTGGGCAACTTTCTTTCAGGACTGGGAGCAGTTTGCTCACGGTTTCCTCTTCAGCCTCCTCATTTCCATCGGTGCATTAGTTACTGCCCTCTTTCTTGGAATAGTCTTCGGTGCCATCTCTACGACAAAAAGCAAACTCTTGCGATTTATTGCTCGTGTCTATGTCGAATTTTACCAAAACACACCCCTCTTGGTGCAATTTGTCATCATTTACTATGGATTACCTTTGATTTCCAACTTTGTTCTCATGCCTTCTATCTACTGGACGGCAGTCATCTGTGTTGGACTCTACCACGGTGCCTACATCGCTGAGGTTATTCGGACTGGTATTGAGGCAGTACCAGTTGGTCAGACTGAAGCGGCCCTTTCACAAGGTTTTACCTATATTGAAACCATGCGGTTAATCGTTCTACCACAAGCTATCCGAACGATCCTCCCTCCAATGGCCAACCAGGTTGTTAATCTCATTAAAAATACCTCTACTGTTGCTATCATCGGTGGGGTGGATATTATGTTCATGACCAAACACTGGTCTGCTGTCCATTCCAACTACATTCCACCCTTCTTGACAGCAGCTATCCTCTATTTTATCCTTTGTTTCCCTTTGGCAACCTTTGCCCGTCGTTGGGAAGCTAAGAATAAAGAAGCCTACTAAGAAAGGAGATTCGTATGTTAACAGATATTTTAAATGTTTTGTCACCTACCAACCTATCTTTCTTGCTTAGTGGACTTGGTTTGACCCTTTATATGTCCGCCATTATCATCGTCTTGTCTACCATTTTAGGGACCATCCTTGCCGTCATGCGAAATGGAAAAAATCTTCTCTTTCGCTGGATTTCTTCTATCTATATCGAGTTTGTCCGCAATGTACCCAACTTGCTCTGGATTTTTACCATCTTCTTGGTCTTCCAACTCAAGTCAACCCAAGCTGGACTGACAGCTTTCACAGTGTTTACTTCCGCTGCACTAGCTGAAATTATCCGAGGTGGCCTCAACTCTATCGATACAGGGCAAACGGAAGCAGGGCTATCACAAGGCTTTAATCACTTCCAAATTCTTATCTATATCATCCTGCCACAGGCTATTCGCAAAATGCTGCCTTCCATCATTTCACAGTTCGTAACGGTTATCAAAGACACCAGTCTCCTTTATTCTGTTATTGCCCTACAAGAACTATTTGGGGCCAGCCAAATCCTTATGGGACGCAACTTTGAAACCACAGCAGTTTTCACTCTCTATGTGGTGATTGCCCTCATTTACTTTGTCATTAACTTCGCTATCTCCCAATTCTCCCGCTATCTAAGCAAGAAATGGGAAAAAGCAATGAGTTGATCTAAATTTTCAAAAAAAGAAAAGCGGGTTCTGTTTAACGAGGCTTCGCTTTTTCACTGCTCAAACTCTTTTAAAATCCTAAGGGATGTTTTATTAGAAACGAATGAACTGACTTTAAGACTAAGAATTGAGACGCAGGCTGCTCCAACAGTCAGGGAAGTGACTCTTAGAGGTTGGAAATAGAAACTGACGACAGGCGATTTACCTTACAGTCTCGGAATAGATTGTTGGATGCGGGAAATAAAAACTGACGATAGGCGGTTTACCTTACTGTCTGAGAATAGACTGTTTGAGGTTGGAAATAGAGGGAACTAAGTTTCTTTTAACTAGAGTAGAGCAAGTAGAAAATGATGACGTATCAACTTTTATTCAAATGACTATAAAGCTTCTTGTCTACCATTAGGTATGTCTGCTCCACTTTTCTTTATCCATTTTTTAATTTTCTTTGGTTATCGTATAAAAATAGAGGCTGGGCAAAAAGTAGCTTCAGAATAGAAAAAACGAGCATTTCCGCAGTTGGAGATGCCCGTTTTTATATGCCATGGTTTATAATTATAATAACCACAAAACAACTAGAAAGCCATGACTATGTATAAAGAGTATAACACAAATCAGTTGAGTTTGGAACTAAATCTTGCCTACAATATTCCTATGAATCACGAGGTTAGATTGATCAGTCTTTTTGTGGACAGTATCCCTAATCATGTTTTATTGGAAGATAAATCACACACTGGCCGTCCTGCCTTCCATCCGGCTATGCTCATGAAGATGACGCTCTTCGCCTACGCTCGTCAGGTCTTTTCTGGTCGCAAAATGGTTCAGATGAATGAGGAAGTCATTCCCATGAAATGGTTGAGCCAGGATACCTACGTCAGCTACAAAACCATCAATAATTTTCGTTCCAGTAAGCATGCCAACAAACTGATTAAGACTGCTTTTATTTACTTCACCCTCCTCATGCGTGAAAATGGCATGATTGAAGACGATGCTCTCTTTATCGATGGCACTAAATTGGAAGCTGATGCCAATCTCTACTCTTTTACTTGGAAAAGGGCTGTTGATAAATACGAAGAGGCACTGAACGGAAAAATCTCAGAACTCTATGACCAGCTAGTTCAAGAAGGTGTGAACATAGTGAAGAAGGCTCTTGTATTTACGCCAAACGGAAAATCGATGTCGAACCCGTTTTTGGCCGATTGAAGAGTGTTTTTGGCGTGCGCAGGGTTCATGTCAGAGGCAATCAAGCCGTCCAAACGGAGATCGGCTTCCTATTCATGAGCATGAATCTAACAAAATTGACTAAGAATCTCGACCCTAAAAATTCAAATACTCAAAAACCACACAGTGATTTTTTCATCTTGATCATCTTCAAGACAGAAATCACTGTGTGGTTTTATTTGAAGCTACTTTTTGCCCAGCCTCTATTTTTTTATTCTGCTTCCGGTCTTGATTTTCTTGCGATATCGGCTAGAATATTTTCTACAAATTCTTCAATTTTTTCGGTATGGGTCGCTTTTGAACCATAACGGCGAACGTTGACTTCACCGTTTTCTTGTTCCTTGTCCCCAACCACTAGTTGATAAGGAATCTTACTGGTTTGTGAGGCACGAATCTTGTACTGCATCTTCTCGTTACGGTCATCTACGTCAGCACGAATTCCTTTGTCTTTAAGGACTTTTGCCACTTCCCAAGCGTAGTCAATGTGGGCTTCGTTTGAGATTGGAATCACTGTTACTTGATGCGGAGCCAACCAAGTTGGGAAGGCACCCTTGTAATTTTCAATCAAGATAGCTGTGAAGCGCTCCATTGTAGAGATAACCCCACGGTGAATCATGACTGGACGGTGCTCTTCGCCATCCGCACCGATATAAGAAAGGTCAAAGCGTTCTGGAAGAAGGAAATCCAACTGGATAGTTGATAAGGTTTCTTCATTACCGAGGGCTGTCTTCACTTGGATATCCAGTTTTGGTCCATAGAAGGCTGCTTCTCCTTCTGCTTCAAAGTATTCCGCATCCATTTCATCTAAAGCTGCTTTAAGCATGCTTTGGGCATTTTCCCACATGGCATCGTTATCGTAGTACTTTTCCTTGTCCTCAGGGTCACGGTAAGAGAGACGGAAACGGTAGTCTGTCAAGTTAAAGTCTTCATAAACATCAATAATCAATTGAAGAGCTTTTTGGAATTCTTCCTTGATTTGTTCAGGCATTACGAACAGATGACCATCATTGAGGGACATTTCACGCACACGTTGGAGACCTGAAAGAGCACCTGATTTTTCATAGCGGTGCATCATACCGATTTCGGCGATACGGATAGGCAATTCACGATAAGAGTGGACATGGTGCTTGTAGACTTGGATGTGGTGTGGACAGTTCATTGGACGAAGCACGAATTCTTCTCCGTCCCCCATATCCATCGTCGGGAACATATCTTCTTGGTAATGCTCCCAGTGACCAGATGTCTTGTAGAGCTCAACCGAGGCCATCGGTGGGGTGTAAACATGTTGGTAGCCTGATGCCAACTCCTTGTCCACAATATAGCGTTCCAACTCGCGACGAATAGTAGCCCCATTTGGTAACCAGAATGGCAAACCTTGACCCACTTCTTGGGAAATCATGAAGAGATCCAACTCTTTCCCCAATTTACGGTGGTCACGTTCCTTGGCTTCTTCCCGCATTTGAAGGTAGGCTTTGAGGTCTTTTTTGTCAAACCAAGCTGTACCGTATACCCGCTGCATCATGGCATTGTCAGAATTTCCACGCCAGTAGGCACCTGCTACATTGAGGAGCTTGAAGACTTGAATGCGACCTGTTGATGGCACATGTGGGCCACGGCAAAGGTCCACAAATTCACCTTGGCGGTAAACTGTTAATCCTGCATCAGCATGTTCGCTGATCAACTCGACCTTGTAAGGATCGTCCGCAAAGATTTCCAAGGCTCCTTCCTTGGTCACTTCTTGACGGATACAAAGGTGGTTTTCTTTAACGATTTTTGCCATTTCAGCTTCGATAGCATCCAAATCTTCGTTTGAGATTTGTCCATCTGCATTATCAGTGTCGTAGTAGAAGCCGTTTTCAATAGCAGGTCCCACACCTAAGTGAATATTTGGGTAAAGACGCTTTGCGGCTTGGGCAAAGAGGTGAGCGGCTGAGTGACGAAGTACCTCAAAGGCATCTTCATGGTCAGGCGTCACGATTTCAAGATTTCCGTCTTCAGTGATGGCACGTGTTGTGTCAATCAAGGCACCATTAAATTTACCAGCAAGAGCTTTTTTAGCAAGAGAGTTGCTGATGGATTGAGCAATTTCAAAAGTAGTAACGCCTGATTCGAATTCACGAACAGCGCCATCAGGGAAAGTAATGTTAATCATAGTATCTCCTTTATCAAGGTTTTATTTATTTTGATGTTTTTCTCCGTGGTGAAAAACATCAGGTGAGACTCGCCCTGCGAGCCGTCGTGGCAAGTCAAACTTGCTATAGGAAACTGCCAAAAAAATTACGACGTCCTCTAAAAGGACGTCGTAACGTGGTTCCACCTTCATTTATCAAGCACAAAAAAGATGTCCTTGACCTCGAAATAGTGATAAGGGAACCACCCTTTTATGTTTGCATAAAATAGTACTGAGTAGTGTCCGCTCGTATCCTCTATGCACTTTCCAGCTAGCGTGCACTCTCTCAAAGATTTCCTACAAGGGATAAGTCTCTAAAAGCTATTATAGCAAGTTTTATGAGAATTTCAAGTCTAATTTCTTATTTAATCCAAATTATTGCGTATGGACTTAATTTTAGAAACAGAAAGCTTGACAATCTTACGAGTTTGCTGAGTTGTGGTTACCAAAATTCTCTTTGGTAAATTACTGGCTGTCCTAGCAATGACAAAGGGAACTTGACTTGCTTTTTGAGCTAAATAGATTGGTAATGATTCTTCATACAAATATTCATTATTGAAGTCTTTCGCAATTTTCAAATCAAGATAATATTCATAGGCTTTTTTTCCAAAATTCTCTGCAGAAATTTCGTAGAGTTTCTCTTTAAGAGCGAGGGGATCCATTTCTGGAGTCGCTAAAACAGCATCTAAGATAGCATCTGCCAATTCCTTATCATGGTAATAAAGAGTACCAAACATCTTCTTATCAATAACATTATCTAGGTAGAGATTGCCATGAGCGATAATTGGAGTGCCTGAAGCTAGGCTTTCCAAATAAGTCAGCCCTTGAGTCTCACTGGTGGAAGCTGAAATAAAGAAATCTGCGGTCTTGTAATAAAGAGCTGTTTCAGAAGGGGCAATCATACCGGTCATAATGACCGCATCTTGAATCTTCAAGTCTGCAATCAATTTTTTAAGATCGGAAACATATGGCCCACCGCCCGCAATGACCAGCTTGACATGAGGATTTTCAGCCAGAACAGTTGGCATGGCCTGAATGACAGCTTGGATATTTTTTTCATAGGAAATGCGCGACAAGCTGAGCAACATGGTTTCATGGGGCTCAATTCCCAATTTTTCCCGTAATTCGAGACGATCTTCTTTCTGAATCTCAGGCCGATCAAACTTAGCTAAATCAATACCTGTTGGTATCACGCGCAAGTCCTGCTGCACTTCATAAGACTGCAGAAGATTCTCCACAATCTCACTAGGACAAATCACTCCATCCACATCCTTAAAGAAACCTCGAACGAAGTATTTAATCATCTTAGGACGAATGAGAAGGCCTTTGGCGATATAGCGAACATAATCTTCATAATGCGTGTGATAGGTATGCACAACCGGAATATTCAGGGCATTGGCAATTTCTACCCCCAATATACCCATCGAAAATTCTGTGTGGGTATGAATGATATCTAGTTGGTAGCGACGAGCAATCTTAAGAGCATCCGAAAAACCTGCATAGGCAACGCGGCGATCCTTAAAGGCAAAAAATGGCACAGACGGAAGGCGGATGATATCCCAATCCTCATAACGATCGACATCTCGATCTGTCGTCGTAAAAATAAAGACGATATGACCTAGTTTTTCCAATTCTGTTTTTAAGGTTTTTATGGATGTGGCAACACCAGAAACCTGAGGAAAATAGGTGTCCGTAAATAAAGCAATTCTCATCTATAACTCCATAACTTGACGATAGGCATCCGCCAACTGATGGGATACCTTGTCTATTGAACGACTTTGGGCAACTTGGTAACCAGCCTCCCGCTTATCAACTTTCTTATCCAAAATTTTCTGGATGGACGCGACAAAATCATCTACATTTTGGCCTAGCTCCGCACAGGTCTCATCCACCCAACCTTCATAGACTGGAATATCCCGCAAGACGACATGCTGGTGGCTAGCAAAGGCTTCTAAAACTACGATACCTTCTGTTTCTTCGTAAGAGGGAAAGAAAAAGGCGTCAGCACCTGACATAGCACCTTGGAAAACAGCTCCCTTGAAGAAACCCGGAAAGGAGACGTTCTCTGGATGATTGCCGTTTACAATCTTTCGAATAGAAGAAGGAATCATCCATTTGGCAATGGAACCCAACCAGATAAAGCGGACATGGGGCATCTGTTCAGCTACCTTGACAAAATCCTCAATTCCCTTACGGCGAAAATAAAGGCCAGCACAAATAACCACAGGCTGATCATTTTCCAATTGGAAATACTCTCGAAAAACAGCCTCTTTCTTCTCGTCTTTACCGTATTTATTTAAGTCTATTCCGTTTGAAACCGCAATGATTGGTGTTTTGACACCGTAAGATTCAATTAATTTCTTAGAGTAAGTTGATGGCGTGATAATAAAGTCAGCTTTTTTATACATATGAGTCAGGTATTTCCCGACAAGGGGGGCCAAGAGGTTAGACCCGATAAAGGAATTTTTAAAATCTTCTCGTGTCGAATGACCGTGCATGATAACCTTTTTTCCCTGACGTTTAGCAGTATGAAGCAACCTGAGAGACCGTGGCCCGTAGGTATTAATGTGAACAACATCGTAGTCACCCAATAAATCTGTCGTATGAGGGATTCCAGCCAAGTCCAGAGCTTCCATTTGATGATAAAGGGCTCGACCGATGCCTGATTTCTGCAAAACAGTCTTTCCTTCTAAGTAGAGTAAAACTTTCATGTTCCCATTATATCTTTTTTATCAAAAAAAGACACTCTAAAAAGTGTCTTAGCATTTGGGTGAAATTCATTAACTCTTTATTTTGTTGATTTGCGTTCTTTGATGCCATGGTTGAGGATAACCTCACGGTTTTCCAATTCTTCCTTATGCATAATCTTTGTCAGCATACGCATGGCAATGGCACCAATGTCATAGAGGGGTTGGCTGATTGAAGTCATATTAGGACGAGTATATTTAGTTACTAGGGAATCATCGCTTGTGATCACTTCAAACTCCTCAGGAACCTTAACCACCTTGTCCGCAATACCGTTCAGAAGTCCTGCTGCGATCTCATCTTCCGCAACATAAGCTGCAGTAGCTCCCGCATTAAGCAAGCGTTCTGCCAAAGCATAGCCCTCTTCATATTTGTATTTAGATTCAAAAACTAAGCCTTCGTTGAATTCCAAACCATTATTTTTCAAGCCTTCTTTGTAGCCCGCTAAACGAATCTTACCATTGATATCGTCCACAAGTGGTCCTGAAACAAAGGCAATCTTTTGGTTGTTTTTAGCCAGGAGTTGAACGGCATCCGCAGAAGCTTGAGCATAGTCAATGTTAACACTTGGCAATTGATGCTCCAAATCAACGGTTCCCGCCAAAACAATTGGCGTACGGGAACGAGAAAATTCAGCACGAATCTTATCCGTCAAATGGTAACCCATAAAGACAATCCCATCCACCTGCTTAGAGAAAAGAGTGTTGACAACATTGATTTCTTTTTCATCGTTTTCATCGCTATTAGCTAAAACGATATTGTACTTGTACATATCCGCGATGTCATCGATACCTTTTGCCAGGGTCGCAAAGTAGGCATTGGCAATATTTGGAATGACCACACCAACAGTAGTTGTTTTCTTACTTGCAAGTCCACGTGCAACTGCATTTGGACGGTAGTCCAAACGGTCAATAACTTCTAAAACTTTCTTTCGTGTGTTTTCTTTAACATTCTTATTGCCGTTGACCACACGACTAACAGTGGCCATAGAAACTCCAGCTTCGCGAGCGACATCATAAATGGTCACTGTATCATCTGTATTCATCATGATGATTGATTTCCTTTCCTATTTTTTAACAGTATTTGAAATAGAGTTATGACGAGGCAAGAAACCGCAGACATACCTATAGGCAGGCAAAGCGACTTAACATCATCAAAAACTTTTCAAAGCTTTTTTATGAAAATTACGCTTTCACTCTGTTATAGTTTATCACTTTTTGTAAACACTTTCAAGAGCTAGAGTTAATTTTTCGTTTCTTCTTGCAATTTTTTTCATTTTTTGGAAGAATAGGGGTATAGAAAGAGGTATTTTATGTCTAAAATCAAATCTATTCAAGCTTATCTGAAACAAGAGAAAATGGATTTGGCCATTTTTTCAAATCCAACTACTATCAATTATTTGACTGGTTTTGCTGGGGATCCCCATGAGCGTCACATGTTTCTCTTTGTTCTAGCAGATGCTGACCCACTTTTGTTTCTTCCTGCACTGGATGTGGAGAGGGCACGTACTGCTTTGAATTTCCCTGTTATGGGCTATATGGATTCTGAAAATCCATGGAATCTCATCAAAAAGGCTTTACCTGCTAAATCCTTTGCTACAATTGGTGCTGAATTTGATAATCTCAATCTGACTCGATTCTATGGCCTAAAATCCATTTTTAACCAAGAATTTACGGATTTGACTCCCCTCATCAATCGTCTTAAGCTCATCAAATCTCGTGATGAAATTGAAAAAATGCTGATTGCTGGTAAGTTTGCGGATAAAGCCATGCAAATTGGCTTTAACCATATTTCTTTGAAGAATACCGAAACAGATATCATTGCCCAAATTGAATTTGAAATGAAAAAGCAAGGCATTTCCAAGATGAGTTTTGAAACTATGGTTTTGACAGGAAATAATGCCGCTAATCCTCATGGTATACCAGGAACCAATCGCATTGAAAATAACGCTCTTCTACTCTTTGATTTGGGCGTAGAAACTCTAGGCTATACATCAGACATGACACGGACTGTGGCGGTTGGGCAGCCTGACCAATTTAAAAAAGACATCTATGAAATTGTTCTTGAGGCTCAGTTGACCGCTCAAGATTTCATCAAACCGGGTGTGACAGCAAGCCAAGTGGATGCTGCTGCACGAAAAGTTATTGAAAAAGCCGGCTACGGCGAATATTTCAACCACCGCTTGGGCCATGGTCTGGGCATGGATGTCCACGAGTTTCCATCCATTATGGCTGGTAATGATTTAGTTATTGAGGAAGGAATGTGTTTCTCTGTGGAACCGGGTATTTACATTCCGGGTAAGGTCGGAGTCCGTATCGAGGACTGTGGCTATGTGACCGAGTCAGGATTTGAAGTCTTCACACAAACCCCTAAAGAACTCTTATATTTTGAAGCATAAAAGAAAAATAGCAGAAAATCAAAGGTCACTGAAAAAGTAGAGAGCTTCAAAAAAATAACAAAGACTTCTCTCTTAGAACAACCAAAGTATAAAAAATAACGAATGAATCGTTATCGGAATTCTCTAACCCGAAACGATCATTCGTTTTTTCGTTGCTCAATTTTTGATTGTTAGACACTTTCAGTGAATTCGAAAATCACTTCTACTGCTTTTTAAGGCTTACTTACCTTCCTTGGCTGCCAACTTTGCAGGTTGACCATGGGCAATACGACTAGAGGCTGCTGCTGCAATAGCACCAACAATATCATCTAAGAAGGTATGGCAAGCTCCACTTTCCTTACTGTCCAGTTTCTGAATAATTCCTGGTTTCACCTTATCGATATAACCATAGTTAGTAAAACCAATTGAACCAAAGACATTGACAATGGAGAGAGCTAAAATTTCGTCGATACCATAAAGACCTTCATCACCTGTCAAAATATCATTGAGGGGTTGAGATAGAAGGCCTTTTTCGGCCAACATATCCAACTCAACACCTGTAATAATCGTATTTTGAACTTCGCGCTTAGAAAGCACCTGTTCTACACTATCTATGCATTCTTCTAAACTCAAGTCTGGGATATATTTGCTTTGCAGATAGATAACGAGCTCTGCTATATCCTCAATCTCCACACCACGCTCTTTCAAGAGAGAGTGAGCCTTGTTATTTAATTCCTTGTCTGATTTCATTATAAAATCCTTTCTGTGGTAGACAACTGTCTACTTTCTCATCTCCTATTTTATCAAAAAAAACGAAACAAGTCGCTTCATATACCTTGTAACGAAACGCTAAATCTTACTCGTTTGAGGACTTCGCTTTTAAGATAAGTCCATAAAAATAATCTAGCTTTAATACTTTAGTAAAGTGATCCTCATTGAGAACCACTTTCACTTATATTTGCACCCAATAACGAGCAAGCTCTTTCTCTATTTTCAGCTGATCACAATCTTCTATACTAATAATATTTTCCAGATGACCACCAACTTTTTCTATCAATTTTCGACTTGCGTGATTGTCGGCAAGGGCTGTGATGAGGACTGATTGGATTCCCTTCTCTCTAAATCGTTCAAATGCAAATGTTAGGAGTTCTTGCATGATGCCTTGACGGCGAAAAATAGGAGAAGTTGCATAGCCGATATGTCCACCAACACGCGCTAATTCTCCTTTTTCCAACTGCCAACGACAGGATAGTTTAGCCGCGATCTCTCCATATTTAAAGTAGTAATAAGTCGTGTAGGTTGACCAGTCAGGATGGTCCGTTTTGGTTTCACAACGTTTGGCTTTTTCAACAAAGGCTCTAAAATCATAGACTTTTTCTGTTCTAGAAAAAGGATTTCCGGATTCTCGTTCGGATAGGAGAGAGTCTTGAAATCTCTCAAAAGCCTCCTGATCCCTTAATTCAATGGTTCGAATGTTACCCATCCTATCCCCTCTTCTAATGTATTTTATCTAAACTATTTTTATCTCAAGTTCTTACCTAATCTTCTGAACTTCCAGCTTTGTTTTGTTTTCTATAAGTACTAGGCAAAGACTTCTAGATGGGATGGCAGAACTGTAATATCGACTGGTAATTTATCGCCCTCATCGCCATCCACATTGAGATGCAATTCTTCACCTTGATCTTCAAGTGAAATACGAATATCTTTGACCTGATAGTAACCTACGTGTTCATTGGATTGATCAACACCTGACAAGAGACTAGGTAAGGTTTGAACGCTTTCTAAGAAATTACTATCTTTTAGGTAAATGAAATGCAGTAAACCATCATTCACCTTGGCTTCTGGTAATAGTTCTTCAAAACCAGCAATGGAATTGGTCAAGCCAATCAATAAATTAGAACTTTCTATCACTTTTTCTTGACCATCCAATTGAACTGTAAAAGCATAAGAATGATTGTCAGCTAAATTTTTCAGAGCTGAGATAGCATAGGCCAATTTGCCCAGTTTAGTCTTTTCTTCGACACTTGTCTCATTGACTGCCTGTGGAATGGTTCCGATAGCAATCACATTCATGAAATAGTCTTTATTATTAACTTTACCAATATCTAATGCTTTAGTCTTGGTCAAATCCAAGGATTGGATTGCCTCTTCTGGATCTAATGGCATTTTGAGCGCGCGTGCCAAATCATTGACTGTGCCAAGAGGGAAGAATCCAAATTTTGGTCGGTATTCCTCTTCTGCTAAGCCACTAATTCCTTCATTGACAGTGCCGTCACCTCCCATAACAAAGACCGCATCAAAGCCATCCTTGGCAGCCTGCTTGGCAAAATCACGGGCATCTCCGCCCTTTTCCGTGTGTTTTACAACAATCTCTTCAAATCCCTGACCCAATTTTTCCTTGGCCATTTCTTCAAAATCCTTGGCTTTCTCTCCACCTGAGCTGGGATTGACAACTAAAAGAACTTTTTCCATGATAGACTCCTTTTCTATTTTTATAGTCAAATGAATTAACATTAGGACTAAGAACTGAGGCGCAGGCAGCTCCAACAGTCTGGGGATAGACTGTTGGAGGCGGGAAATAAGAACTGACGAAGGTCAGTTCACCTTACAGTCTGGGGACAGACTGTTGGAGGCGGGAAATAAGAACTGACGAAGGTCAGTTCACCTTACAGTCTGGGGAGTGACTGTTGGAGGCGGGAAATACAAACTGACGAAGGTCAGTTCACCTTACAGTCTGGGGAGTGACTGTTGGAGGCGGGAAATACAAACTGACGAAAGACAGTTCACCTTACAGTCTGGGGACAGACTGTTTGAGATCCGAAATAAAAGAAACTAAGTTTCTCTCAACTGGAGTACGGCAAGCCGATAGTGACAACGTATTAAAGTTAATTCAAAAGACTATATCCTTTGTTTGTTGAGTGATTGACTCGTATCACTCATGAAATGTTTTAATTTCAATTTATAGCGGGCCGACTGCAAAAGCTGTTCTTGGTATTCAACTTCCTCTAGGGCAACCAGCTGCCCACCCATTTTTTCAATCAGCCTTCGACTAGCTAGATTGGTCTGGTCTGTTGCTATCAGAATTGAGTCCATTCCTTTCTCTCTATAACGTTTAAGGGCAAAGCTGATAAATCGACTAGCAAATCCTTGTCTTCGAAAAGATGGCGCAACCATGTAACCCATATGCCCCAATTTTTGGCAATCGGGATGGCCCAATTCCCAATAACAGATGACATTCCCGACAATTTTACCATCAAGAAAGGCAAAATATCGAGTATAAATAGACCAGGACTGCCCCTTTGCTTTGACCTCGCTCTTTTCTTCCTTACTGACAAAGCTCTGAAAATCTTCTATATGCCACCATTCGACAAAAGGATTGCTTTTCTTATCTTCCAGCATGGCAGCTTCAAACTCTCTGTAAGCTTTTTCATCTTCTAACTTGATTTTACGAAATTCCAAGATCGATTTCTACCTCCAATTTACTTTGACAGATGCTTTTCACATTAACCTGAACGCTTAAGCAAACCATACTTTTTGGCGACTAAAACTCCATAGACTGTAACAAGCACTAGACTCAACAGAGTCACTAAGAAACCAGCTTCAAAACCGTAGATACCTCCTGACCAGAATGCTTTATCTGGGTCTAGGCTACTCACCATGAGTGAGGTCGGCATAGGCATTCCACTGACGGCTATCCCTAATATCGGCCCTAATACAAAGTTCCAAGCTGAGTGAAATCCTGCAACAAACCAGATGTTATCATGATAATAATACATGAGACTGAAAACCAGACCGTTCAGAATGGTATTACTGACACTAATCAGACTTGCACTATTGTTTGACACATGGAGCAGGCCAAAAACTAACGAGTTGACTAGGATAGCAAAAAGCATCCCAAAACGAATGGCCAGCTGGGTTTGTAGCAAGCCACGGCAGAGAAATTCTTCCATAAAACCTTGGCAGATAAAACCAAGTAGGAGGATAAATAGCAAAGTCCGATTCAAGTCTTTACTCCAAGAAAAGGATAAGCCACCTGAGATCCATAGTAAGCACCAAATTAAGACTAGAGAAAGAACGGCAAGGAGGACACCTGGTAAATAGGGTTTAAGGGAGGTCCTTGGATTCATTCCTAGAGCACTCGGTGTCATTCTAATTTTTTTGAGCGCAAACCAGACTGTAAGAAAACTAACAGGAATATAGGCAATCAAGTGAGCGCTAATAAAATCTAGTTTGAAGACTGAATTCAAAATCCAGGAAAGGATCATATCAGAAAAAGCATAAACCAATGCAATGAAATCGAGGCTTCGTCTGTCCTTACCTGGACTTCTCTGAGCTGCTAGTGTCGTCTGATTGAAGGGTAAATTTATTTTATCTAGCATCATGACTCCCCTCTGCTTCTATTTTTTACTAGTATTATAGCACTTTTCAACATAAAAATGAGACCCAGATTTAAAAGGGTCTCGATTTTTTAAAAATTTCGTCCATTTTTTCCGTAGCCATAGCGTTCCATGAAGTCTTGGCGGAATTCCAAAAGGTTGTCGTCCATGATAGCTTGACGAACATTTTTCATGAGATTAATAAGGAAGTAAAGATTGTGGTAGCTGGTTAGACGGATACCAAAGGTTTCATCAGCCTTGAGCAAGTGGCGGATATAGGCACGCGTGTAGTTTTTACAGGTGTAGCAATCACAGTCATAATCAAGTGGTGTGAAATCTTCTTCGAACTTAGCATTTTTGACCACCAAACGGCCTTCTGATGTCATACAAGTACCATTGCGGGCAATGCGGGTCGGCAGAACGCAGTCAAACATATCAACGCCACGGATAACCCCATCAATCAGGCTGTCAGGCGCTCCTACTCCCATCAGGTAGCGTGGTTTGTTTTCTGGCAAGAGTGGCGTAGTAAAGTCCAGCACTGCATTCATTTCATCGTGGGTCTCGCCAACAGCCAGACCACCGATGGAGTATCCAGGGAAGTCCATGCTAACTAGGTTTTGAGCAGATTGGCGGCGTAGGTCTTCGAATCCAGCACCTTGTACGATACCGAAAAGACCTTGGTCGTGAGGGCGGCTATGAGCCTTGAGACCGCGCTCTGCCCAGCGTGTAGTCCGCTCGATGGATTTTTTTACATAATCGTAAGGCTGATAGAACTGAGGACACTCATCAAAGGACATCATGATATCTGAACCCAGATTATTCTGAATAGAAATAGCTTTTTCCGGTGATAAGAACATCTTAGAGCCATTAAGGTGGTTCTTGAAAGTTACCCCTTCTTCTGTGATGTTGCGGCTATCCGCCAAAGAATAAACCTGGAATCCACCTGAGTCAGTTAAAATTGGTTGGTCCCAGTTCATAAATTTATGGAGGCCACCAGCTCGGGCAATCAGCTCATCACCCGGACGCAACCAAAGATGGTAGGTATTGGATAGGATGATCCCTGATCCCATTTCTTTCAGTTCTTCAGGCGATTGGGTTTTAACCGTAGCCTGAGTACCAACTGGCATGAACATCGGGGTTGGGAAGGTACCGTGCGGAGTGATGATCTCACCCAAACGGGCACCTGTATGCTTTTCTTTTTTGATTAAACGGTATTTAATTGGATAATCGGTCATTTTTAAGTTGCTAAGTCCGAACAAAAAACGAATGAATATAGTGACGACTTGATATCCTGATTTCGGATGCAAGCAGTCTTTTTCCTAAGTTTTTCGGACGGATCTGTTTCCTTTCTTTTACTTCAGGAAAGACAGTCCTGAGTATTTTTCAGCTATACTAGTGTACCAAAAATGGTCTTGGCTGTCATCTTTTACTTTTGGAATTTGAATTTCTATTCCATATCTTTTTGTTTTATGCTAAGATATATGCAGGAGGTTTTTATATGTTTACAATTAGCCAGATCCGTGCGCAGGCACGTCAAACCATTAATTCCATTCCTGGGATTTATTATTTGCCCATTATTCCAGTCGCAATGACCTTTGTAATGGCAATTTTTCAATATCTCAGACCTACTGTTTACTTAAATAATTATGATCCTTCCGTATCTGGGATAAATATAGCCGGTTCTTTCTTTTTTCCCATCCTTTACGGACTTTTAGTTTCTTTTATCTCCATCTCAATAGCATGGACCTTATTACAAGCGATTCGTGGTACCAAGAAGATGGTTGAAATCAAAGATGCTCTAGCTATCTTTAACTCTCCCTATCTAGGAAAGATTTTTGTTACCTATCTGGTCAAACAACTATATCTCTTTCTTTGGGGATTGATTGCATGGATAGGAATCATCTTATCTTTAGGTGCATTTTTCGCTCTAGCAATTTATGCGATTTTCAGATACAACTCAGAAAGCTCAACTTCTCCCGACCAAACTTTGGCTGCATTTGGCATAATGTTGATTATTGGTTTAGTCGTACTGATTGCTGGTGTCATTCTTTATATCCCTCAAAATCTTGCTTATAGCCAAGTTGAGTACATTCTTTACGATCAGTTAGAAAATAATCAATACGCTGGTCCCAATGCTATTATCAAGGCTAGTCGTCAAATGATGAAGGGCTACAAAGGTAAACGTTTTGTCCTCGACTTGTCCTTTATTGGCTGGTTTCTCTTACAAGGAATTACCTTTGGTTTAGCCGGTATCTATGTTTTGCCATACTACTACGCTGCGCAAGCTCATTTTTATGAAGCTGTAAAGAAGGACAATCAGATGAAAGAAGCAGCCGACTTCAACCAATTGAATCAAGCTACAAGCACTTCAAATCAAGTAGAAAAGCCGACTGAAGAAATTCCTAGCCCAACTCCTGAAAAAACACCTGACTTTCAAGAGTCAATTGAAAAAACAGTGGAGACAACTGAGAATCCATTCACAGAAGCAAAGATGGACTCTGCTATTGATACCCCACTGGATCATCACGAATAGAAAATGCCCTATGAGACTCAAGATTGAAGGAAGATTTCTTCAATCTTTTTCTTTTATAGAAAAATAAAGAAAAACTCTAGAATTGTTAAGAGAATAACAATTTTAGAGTTAAGATCGTATCGTCGAATGAGTTAGTATCTTCAAGACTAGAAACATGAGGCGCAGGTAGCTCCAACAGTCAGGGGAGTGACTGTTGGAGGCGGGAAATAAAAACTGACGAAAGTCAGCTCACCTTACAGTCTGGGGATAGGTTAGGTTCTTCGAGGTTAGAAATAAAAGGGACTAAGTTTCTCTCAACTGGAGTACGACCAGCCGATAGAGATAAGGTATCAGCCTTCCTTCAAATGACTATAAAACTTTCTGCATCACTAAAAGTTAGTCAAGTTTCCACCATACTCAGATATTCAACCTTGATACACTTGTTCATGACAATATCATTCCTACCAGCTTGTCGCAAGATTTCCTCTGCTTCTTGGCTTTCTAAGCCCAGTTGTGCCCAGAAAATATCTGCATCTGTTTCTAGAAAATCACTTGCTACATCCGGCAAAAATTCAGAACGTCTAAAAACATTGACAATATCCATATGAACAGGCACATCTTGCAGTGAAAAATAGACTGTTTGTCCCAAAATCTCTTGTCCAGTTAATTTGGGATTAACCGGAATGATGGTATAACCAGCTTCTTGCATGAATTTTGAAACACGGTAGGCTACTGTCTCTTCACGATCAGACAAACCAACCACTGCAATAGTCTTGGCATTTTTGAGATAGTCAAACATCACATCTTGACTGGGGTTTTGAAATGTATAAGTCATGGGAGCCTCCTAATTCGTCTCTAGTTTCAGTATAGCATAATTTCTCTGGATTGACTTTTTCTTCATTTAGTTATATCTGCACTTGACAAGTGAGTGATTACTCACTATAATACAGGATAGGTGAGTATCCACTCACCTTCAAAAAGGAGCCCTTATGGAAAAATTATTGGATTTACAAAATATCACTAAATATTTCGGAAAGCAACTGGTTCTTAAAAATATAAATTTCGATCTATCTACTGGGCAAATTATCGGTCTCATTGGTCCTTCTGGTGCTGGAAAATCAACCATGATTAAAACTATGCTGGGGATGGAAAAGGCTGATGAGGGCTTAGCTTTGGTACTGAATCACCATATGCCAAACCGTCACATTCTAGGACAAATAGGATATATGGCTCAGTCAGATGCCCTTTATGAAAAATTGACAGGTCTAGAAAATCTAACTTTTTTCGCTACGATGAAAGGCATAAAGAAAAAAGATATTACTGACAGTATCCAGCATATTGCCCAAGTCGTCGATCTAAGTAAAGACCTTCATAAGTCTGTTTCGAATTATTCAGGAGGAATGAAACGTCGCTTGTCTTTGGCAATTGCTCTGATAGGAAATCCCAAACTCCTTATTCTGGATGAACCGACAGTGGGTATAGACCCTGCTTTACGACGCAAGATTTGGCAAGAGTTAACTCATTTGAAAAATAGTGGCATGGGTATTTTAATCACAACCCATGTGATGGATGAAGCTGAATTAACAGATAAGGTTGGCTTATTGCTGAACGGTCAAATTATGGCTTTCGGCAGCCCCAAGAACCTCAAGACCAGATATGCTGTCAGCAGCATTGAAGATGTCTTCTTAAAAGCAGAGGGAGAATTGCTATGAAAATGCTAGCTATTTCACAAAAGGTACTAATGGAGCTATTTCGAGATAAGCGGACTCTTCTTCTACTATTTATCGCTCCTATCTTAATTATGAGTCTGATGAATGCCGCCTTTTCTGCAGATACCGCAACGAGTATACGCATTGCTACCGTTTCTGTACCTGATGAGCTTGCACAGTCCATGAGTGACCTAGAAAAGGTAAGCATCCAAGCCTACAAAGTTGAGAAAGAGGCTCAGCAAGCCTTACAAAATGAAAAAGTTGATGCTATTCTGATTTACAGCGAACCAGGCGATTATGCTGTTACCTATGCTAATACAGATCCCAGCAAAACTAAAATGACCCGCCAGGTTATAAAAACTAGCATCAAACAGGCACAATTCCAAGAACTGATGGATGGTCTCAAATTCAGCCAAAGAAACAGACTACTAACCTCGGAAGCCACTCAACATCAAACAATTACAGGACAAGATAAGCAACAAGCAGAGCAGACTGACAAGATTGTCACTCCTGAAGATGATACCGAATTGTCCGAATCCTATATCTACGGAAGCAACGATTCCAATTTTTTTACAAAAATGATGCCCATTTTAATGAGTTTCTTTGTCTTCTTCTTTGTCTTCCTCATCTCAGGGATGGCTCTTTTAAAAGAACGCACCTCTGGAACACTTGACCGTCTATTAGCCACACCAGTCAAACGCTCCGAAATCGTTTTTGGTTATATGTTGCCTTATAGCCTTCTTGCAACTCTTCAAACCGTTGTCATCGTCCTATCTACCATCTGGCTATTTGATTTAGAAATTAAGGGTAGTCTGGGAGATGTCATCCTAGTGAATATACTCTTTGCTTTGGTTGCTCTCTCCTTTGGTCTTCTCCTATCTACTCTCACGCACTCTGAATTTCAGATGATGCAGTTTATTCCCCTTATCATCATACCGCAATTCTTTTTCTCAGGTATTATTTCACTTGATTCTATGGCTGGATGGTTGCAAAATCTTGGAAAATTTATACCTCTCCACTATGCTGGTCACGCCTTGTCAAAAATTGTTCTAAATGGCACCAGCATCCTCAATCTTGGTTCAGACCTACTAATCCTCTTCCTTTTCTTGATTAGCTTAACCATTCTGAATATTATTGGGTTGAAACGTTACCGTAAGGTATAAGTACTAAAAACAGGAGAAAAAATGGAAAATAAAACTATTTTATACAACTATCAAGATTGGTTACAGGTCCACGAAATACCAGCGGGAAAGAAGAAAACCTTACTGGCCGCTACTCAACTCTTCTCCCAACAAGGATACAATGGCACCTCCACTGCTCAAATTGCAGAAAAAGCTGGTGTTAGTCAAGCCACTATTTTTAAGTATTTCAAAACAAAAAGCGACCTTTTATCCGAAATAATGAAGCCCATGATTCCGGAATTAAAAAAAGAATTCTTACCAAAATTGCAAGCCTATCAGACACTAGATGAGGCTGTTCACTTTATCATTAAAAATCGTTTTCACTTTTTGACACAAAATGCAGATTTCATAAAGATTTTGATACAGGAAGTTTTGGTTAACCCAGATTTTCGCCAAACGTTATTAACCAACTTTAAAGAAGTTGCCGCTGAGGATTATATTCTTCAGATGAAAGTGCTCTTTCATCAGGCCCCTGAAGCTGATTTTTCAGATAAGACAATAGAAACCTTACGTTCTTGTGCCGGAATCTTCTTTGCTTATTTTACCCAACGCTTTATCTTCAATATTCCAACTCAATCCGAGAAAGAAGATTTGGAACTGATTGAACAACAAATTTTATCCTTGTTAAAGTTCAAAGAGGATTAACAATAAATGAAGCAAAGTGACATAGATATACCTTGTGGTAAGTAAGAAGCTTTAACAAAGGATACTGTTGATGTTCAAAGAGCATAAGAATAAAGCTTGTGAAACTCAAATCCCATTCAATCTTTGAAAGATTCAATACTCAAAAAAAGAGGCTGGGCAAAAAGTAGCTTCAAATAAAACCACACGGTGATTTCTGTCTTGAAAACAATCAAGATGAAAAAATCACTGTGTGGTTTTTGAGTATGTGAAGTTTTAGAGGCTAGATTCTTGGACGGCTCGATTGCCTCTGACATGAACCCTGCGCACGCCAAAAACACTCTTTAATCGGCCAAAAACGGGTTCAACATCGATTTTCCGTTTGGCATAGATTCGAGAGCCTTCTTCGCTATGTAATTCTTCCTTGATGAGTTCTTTAAAGTAATTCCAAGTTGGATTGTAATGGATTTGTTTCTGGCGACCACTTTCTGTTTTGGAAAGTTTTTCTAACTCTTCTGTGCCTTGTATGTTATCCGCCTCATAGATTTTAAAGTCACGTTTAAATCCGTACTTGTCAGTTCGACGAGAGTAATTCTTAAAGGAATAAACAACTCCGTCTGGTTTAATAAACTGATCTGTCTCTTCAAGGTAGTCCCAATTATTTGGATTAGTAGGACTGTTCTTATATTTCTTCGTCAATTCCTTCTGGTACATACCATAGGGAATCAGAGGGGTCTTCTCCAACTCATCAATGATAAAACTATAATTCTCCTCACTGCCATAACCGGCATCGGCGACAATATTTTGGAACAAGTCTAAGGTTTGAATCGATTGGAGAAAGGGTTTTAGAGTTCTGGTGTCCGTTGGATTTGAAAAAATATCGTAGGCAAGTACATATTGACCATTGGTGGCAGCTTGAACATTATAGCCAGGTTTGAGCTGGCCATTCATCATATGGTCTTCTTTCATTCGCATAAAGGTGGCATCATGGTCCGTTTTGGAGAAAGAGTTACGCTCTTCTAGAATCTCTCTAGCCTCCTCATAGCGCTGTTTACGAGGAATGTAATCTCTTCTCAACTGGTTGCGCAGTTTCTTGATGCGACGTCGTTTCTGTTTATTAATAGAACCACCCTTGATAACTTTGGGTTCCTCAGAAATAGCCTTCTCAACTTCAGCTAAGGCTTCCGCAGTTTTTTCAAGCAATTCTTCCAAACCTTGGCTGGTTTCGCATTCTTCTTTAGACAGAGCTAGGTTTACCCCCTCTTGAACCAGCTGGTCATAGAGTTCTGAGATTTTCCCATTTAGGGCATCTTCATATTTATCAACAGCTCTTTTCCAAGTGAAAGAGTAGAGATTAGCATCAGCTTCTAGCTTGGTGCCATCGATAAAGAGAGCCTCGTCTTCAATCATGCCATTTTCACGCATGAGGAGGGTGAAGTAAATAAAGGCAGTCTTAATCAGGTTGTTGGCATGCTTACTGGAACGAAAATTATTGATGGTTTTGTAGCTGACGTAGGTATCCTGGCTCAACCATTTCATGGGAATGACTTCCTCATTCATCTGAACCATTTTGCGACCAGAAAAGACCTGACGAGCGTAGGCGAAGAGCGTCATCTTCATGAGCATAGCCGGATGGAAGGCAGGACGGCCAGTGTGTGATTTATCTTCCAATAAAACATGATTAGGGATACTGTCCACAAAAAGACTGATCAATCTAACTTCATGATTCATAGGAATATCGTAGGCAAGATTTAGTTCCAAACTGAGTTGATTTGTGTTATACTCTTTATACATGATCATGGCTTTCTAGTTGTTTTGTCGTTATTATAATTATAAACCATGACATAGGGAAACGAGCATCTCCAACTGCGGAAATGCTCGTTTTTTCTATTCTGAAGCTACTTTTTGCCCAGCCTCTTTTTCTGTGTTCTCGAATTTTTGTCCAACCTCTATTTTTAGACTTCTATTAAGTCATTTCAGGAATGCTTGGAAATCTCCTCGGAGCTTAACATTCGATTGATATGAATGGCAAGGTAAGCAATTTCCTCTTTGCTAATTTTCTTCGAATATACTAATTCTAACTGATCTTTTATCAAGAAAGATATTTCTGTGGCTCTTGGATATAGTTGTACAATTTGTTCAAACAATTGATTTGAGTCATCTAGCATTTTATCATTGAAGAAACGCTCAGCGAAGAATTTCAAATGGGTAATAAATCGTTGGTAATGGACACTTGTATTGTCCAATTCTGAACTTATACTATACCTAATTATGCTATTCACAGTTGCGATGAGTTTGGCATAGTTCATTCCATCCGCCTTCATCTCAGCAGAGCTTTGAGCATTGATGATATGAAAAGCGACATTAGCAGCTTCTTCTTCAGGCAAGACTAAACCAAATTCTCTCTTAATCAATTTTAAAGCGTATAAACCAATCTTAAACTCTTGGGGATAAAAATTCTTAATTTCCCAAAAGACGCGATTGGTCACATTAATATTGCTCTTATACCGTTCGATAGCAAAATTCAAGTGATCACTGAGCATAAAATAAATACTTGGATTTAGACTACAACCCAACCTATCTTCGGCCTCCAAAATGACTTGCCTAGATAATTCCAGCAACTCAGCTGGAATGGATTCCAAAATGGTCAGATATTCTTTTAACTCAGAATTTTTCAGAGGAATAAAGGTTTGATTAATATTATCACTATCCACATTATCTCCGACTTTTTTACCGTAGCCAATTCCTTTTCCAAAGAGAATGAACTCACTTTGATCATCATTAACCACCAGAATCGCATTCGCATTCAAAGGTTTCTTTATTTTCACTTTGAAATCTCCTAATCTAGGTCCTCCCCATTTGAAGAGATGACCTTTTTATACCAGAAAAACGAGTCTTTTTTATAGCGTTTCAAGCTGCCATTCCCTAAATCATCTTGATCAACATAGATATATCCATAACGCTTGCTCATCTGTGATGTTGACACACTAATCAAATCAATAGGTGCCCAACTAGTATATCCAAACAAGTCAACACCCATTTCAACAGCCTTGGCCATTTCCTCAATATGACTTCTCAAATAAGCAATGCGGTAAGGGTCGTGAACTTTCCCATCTGCTGTCAACTGGTCAACCGCTCCCATACCATTTTCGACAATGATAAGAGGGACATTGTAACGATCATACAATTCCAGCAGAGAAATCCGAAGCCCTACTGGATCAATTTGCCAACCCCACTCTGTCGATGCTAGGTAAGGATTTTTAACACTCATGATGGTATTGCCAGCAGCTTTTTCCTTATTTGGATCTGCCGACTCAGTTCTGGACATGTAGTAACTGAAAGCTAGGTAATCTGCTTTCCCTTCCTTGAGAATCGCTTCATCTCCTTCTTCCATTTTAACGACAATGCCTTTATTTTTCAAATACTGCTTGTACAAAGTTGGGTATTTACCAAAAATCTGAATATCGGCGTGAGAGTGATTGTCTAAATTTTGCTCTAATGAAAGAAGGACATCGTTTGGATTACAGGTGTTTGGATAAGTTGTTAGTTTTGTCAGCATACAGCCCATTTGACTGCCCGGAATCATATCATGACAAAGCTTGGTCGCTATAGCTGCAGCTACATACTGATGGTGTAAGGATTGGTAAACCGCCTGATCTAAGCTATAGTCGATGCACTTGTCCGGAATGATGCCTGCAGTAGTAAAAGGATGGCGGCCAACACTATCAATCTCATTGAAGGTCAACCAATATTTGACATAGGGACCAAACTCCTTAAAACAGACTTGGGCATAGTTGACAAACAGGTCAACCAATTTTCGATCTCCCCAGCCATTGTATTTGATACTTAATGCTAAAGGCATTTCATAATGGGAAAGTGTCACGATTGGCTCGATATTATTTTCTTTGAGCCCCTCAAAAAGAGACTTATAGTAAGCAATCCCCTCCTGACTAGCTTCCTTTTCTTCACCACTTGGAAAAAGTCTCGTCCAGGCGATAGAAATACGGAGGGTTTTGAAACCCATTTCTGCAAAGAGTTGGATATCCTCTTTATATTTATGGTAGAAATCAATCCCTCTGCGTTTTGGATAATACTGCACTTCGTCCGTCGCAATGGCTTCTTCAACCATTTGGCTGGTGACCTTATTGTGTCCTGCATAATCTGATACATCAAGATTTGGTTTATAAGTGGCTACATCTGCAACAGATAAGCCTTTGCCTCCGACATTCCAGGCTCCTTCAATTTGGTTGGCAGCTAGAGCCCCACCCCAAAGAAAATCTTTTTTAAATGTTGACATAGATTCCTCCTATTCAAGTGTTAGCAATGTTTCAAATTGTTTAACATTTGTTTTGTCTGTCACTGTAAATTTCAAGTTACTTGGCTTGGTAAAGAGCATCATGGTGGTTGTATCAAAACCAGCCTCAACAATTCTATCTACATCAAAGATGACTAATAAATCACCACGTTTGATTTTCTGGCCTTCCTTGACCAAAACGTCAAAGAATTTACCTTCCAAGTTGACAGTGTTGATACCAATGTGAATCAAGATTTCAACCCCATCTTCAGTTAGCAGACCAAGGGCATGTTTTGTTTTATAAACCATCTTGACTTCAGCATCAACAGGAGCATATAGTTCTCCTTTGCTTGGTTTGACGGCAATTCCATCTCCTAATAGTTTACCAGAAAATACTTCGTCACTGACATTTTCAAGTGGAACAACAGTGCCTTCTAAGGGAGTATCAAATCTTTTTGAATCAGCAGCCGTGTCAACTGTTTCATTATCCTCTACAGTTATTGCCTCTACTTCTGGCTCTTTCCAGAGAACAAAGGTTGCAGCAAAGGAAACAGCGAAGGAGATAACAAGACCAATGACAGCATTGCGGAAGTTATTTGGCAAAGTTTCAGAGATAAAGCTAGACAAGGTTGCCAGACCTGGACCAACTGCTACATAGGCTTCAACCGCCATCAATCCAAGCGATGCACCGCCGATGAAACTACCAATCATAACCCCATAAAGAACACGTCTGTGAAGGATAGTCACCCCATAGAGGGCTGGTTCTGTAATACCAAAGAGGGCAGAAACACCAGAAGATAGAGCCGTTGAACGCAGTTCCTTATCTTTGGAGCGAATTGCAACAGCAAAGTTGGCACCAGATTCAGAAATATTATGGGCAAGAGAAGCTGCATTGTAAATGATTTCTTTTCCAGTCTCTCCAAGGGCAGTGATGACGTATGGAATCATGGCCTTGTGCATACCTGTCACCACCATGAAGGGCAAGAAGGAAGCAAGAATAGCTACCGCAATCCAGCCAAACTTAGCGAAGAGGAACATCACTACTGATGCAAAACCTTGACCAAAGTTGAAACCAAGCGGACCAAGGATGAAGAGAGTCAATGGAACTGTAATCAACATACTGAACATTGGAACAAAGAATACACGCAAAACTTTCGGTGTGATTTTCGTAAAGAATTTTTCAAGATATGAGTATGTAAATACAGTCAGGATTGCTGGGAATACTAAGTAGGTATAGTTTATATTTGTGATGCTGACGCCAAATAATTGAGCTCCCTCTCCCAACATGGTTGCCAAGTCAGGTGTCAAGAGTGTGGCAACTGTTGCGGTAGCCACTAACTGATTGGATTTCAATTTCTTAGCGGTTGTTGCAGCCACAAGAAGGGGCAAGAAACGAAGTGGAGCATCCCCGATAAAGTTCAAAATCATGTAGGTTTGACTGGTTTTATCTAGGATACCAAACAAGGCAGAAATCATCAAGAATGATTTAAGAATACCACCACCAGCGATGGCCGGAATTAATGGTTGGAAAATGGATACTAAGTAATCTAGGATGGTTGCACCGATAGAGAGTTTTTTCCCATCTTGGCTGGAAGCATCGCCCGTACGACCAGCAACTAATTTCTCAATTTCATTATACACTTCTACCACTGAGTTCCCAATAATGATTTGCGTTTGAACATTTTGAACAACTCCCAGCACACCGGACAGCTTTTTCAATGCTTCCAGATTGGCCTTGCTATCATCCACAAGGTTGAAGCGTAAGCGAGTGGAGCAATGCTCAAATTGGGCAATGTTGGTACTTCCGCCAATCTGCTCTACAATATCTATTGCTAATTTATGTACATCCATTGTACAACCTCCTAAATTTGGTCACGTCCTGGAAAAGAAAAAACCGAACTAAACCCAAAATACCCATTGATATTCTCGGTTTAATTCGGTTATGCCTGCTTGACCAGTTACATGCCATTTATTTAATTATGATTTCATTCTAGCACAGTTTTTTGTAAGCGTCAACAAATTTTTAACATTTCAACCTATAATCTACTGATAGATAAAAAAACGATTGAGGGAGACTGCTAAGAGCCTCCCAATCAATCGTTGTTTACCTTATTTCGCTTCATACCAAGTCTGACCAGCATTTTCTTCTGCGATCAATGGTACGGCCAGTTCGATGGCTGATTCCATGGTTTCTTTGACCAATTTTTGAACGGCTTCCAGCTCGGCATTTGGTACTTCTAGGACAATTTCATCGTGCACTTGTAAGAGCATGCGAGCCCTGAAGTATCCTGCTGTCAGAGCCTTATCCAGGTTAATCATGGCCACCTTGAGAATGTCAGCAGCGGAACCTTGAATTGGGGAGTTAATGGCTGTCCGCTCGGCAAAGTTACGGACATTGAAGTTGCGGGAATTAATATCTGGCAACTCTCTGCGGCGGTGGTAAATAGTCTCCACATAGCCCTTATCACGCGCATCACGAACAATATTTTCCATATAGGCCTTGATGCCTGGGAAACGCTCAAAATAGGTGTCAATATAAAACTTGGCAGCCTTTCTGGTAATACCCAAGTTGTTGGACAAACCAAAATCAGAGATACCATAGACTACACCGAAGTTAACGGCCTTGGCATTGCGGCGGTCATTTGGCGTCACATCCTTGGCATCCTTGATATCAAAGACCCGCATAGCTGTCGCCGTATGGATATCTTCGCCCCGTTTGAAGGATTCAATCAAGTGCTCGTCTTTGGAAATATGAGCCAGGACCCGCAGCTCAATCTGCGAGTAGTCCGATGCTAGCAAAACACTGTCTTCCATAGAGGGTACAAATGCCTTACGAATCAGGCGTCCCTGTTCTAGACGGACAGGGATATTTTGTAGGTTGGGATCCGTAGAGGACAGACGACCGGTCTGAGTTAAGTCCTGGACATAGCGGGTATGAATCTTACCATCTGCTAAGATAGCATCCTGCAAGCCAATGACGTAAGTCGATTGTAATTTAGTAATTTGGCGGTATTCCAAGATTTTTGAAACAACTGGAGCAATCGGTGCTAAACGCTCAAGCACATCAACCGCTGTTGAATAACCCGTCTTGGTTTTCTTGGTCAATTCCAAAGGTAGTCCCATCTTCTCAAAGAGGAGAACACCTAACTGTTTAGGCGAGTTGATATTGAACTCTTCACCAGCCAAATCATAAATCTTCTGAGTCAACTCCGCAATCAACAGCTCATTTTCAGCCTGCATGATTTGCAAGGTTTCAGCTTGCACCTTGATACCAGCGATTTCCATCTTAGCCAGGACATCCGCCAGTGGCAACTCCATCTCAAAAAGCAAGTCTGACTGTTGATGCTCCGTCAGTTTGCCTAACATAGGCTCCTTAGTCTCTAAGATGACCTGAACCTTACGGGCCAAATACTCAAAGAAGACGTCATCTTCTGGAAGACCGAGTTTTGCCCCCTTGCCATAGACAGCCTCATCCACTGACAGACTAGTTTGTCCGTACAGATGAGCAATCGTTGCCAATCTATTATCTTCTACCGTTGACAGTAGATAGGTAGCCAAACGGCTATCAAAGCTAGCCTTAGGCAAGTTGATATCCATGTGAGATAAGAGGACTTTGCTCCGTTTGAAGTCATAGGTTTGAATGGCATGACTTTCTAGAAATTCTTTGAAGATACTTTGTTGAAGAACCTCTGGTTTGGCCACATAGAGCTGCCCAGGACGTCCCCAAGCCAAACCAACCATTTCTTCTCTGTGGTAGTTTTCGCCTAAGATTTCAAAATAGAAGGCATCATCAGCTTGCAACATATCTGCTGTGACTTCTGTCACAACGGTATATTCGATGGCTTGCTCTTCTTCCTGGCCAGTCTGACCTAATTGAGCCCGCAGTTGCTTGAAACCCATTTCATCATAAAATTGACCCAAAACGGCCAAATCTGGTCCATTATAAACAATATCATCCAGTCCAATTTCAATTGGCGATTGGGTGTCAATGGTCGCCAGAGTTCGTGATAAGAAAGCCTGCTCCTTGTCGTTTAACAGGTTTTCTTTCATTTTGGAAGCCTTGAAACTATCAATATGTTCATAAATACCTTCTAAACTACCGTATTCCAAAAGTAGTTTGAGACCTGTTTTTTCTCCAATTTTAGTAACACCTGGAATGTTATCAGACTTATCGCCCATGAGAGCTTTTAGGTCGATAAACTGAGTGGGGGTGATCCCCATTTTTTCCATAAGGTAGTCCGGAGTAAATTCTTCAAATTCCGCCACGCCTTTTTTGGAAATTTCCACAATGGTATTGGCATCAGTCAGCTGAATCAAGTCCTTGTCGCCACTGGCGATGACCACATCAAAAGGTACTTCTGTCCGCTCAGCCATCTTATCCAGGGTACCGATGATGTCATCTGCTTCATAGTTGGCCAATTCATAGTGCTGGATACCCATAGCTTCCAACATCTGACGAATGAAAGGAAATTGCTCTCGAAATTCATCTGGAGTTTTGGCCCGACCAGCCTTATAATCTGCAAACATCTCTGTCCGGAAAGTTGTTTTGCCCGCATCAAAGGCTACCAAGATGTGGGTCGGCTGTACCCGCTCCATAAGGTGGTTGAGCATGAGGTGAAAACCATAGATGGCGTTGGTATGGAGACCGGTCGGGCTCTTAAAGCGGTCAATCTGGTTATAAAGAGCAAAGAAAGCTCGAAATGCGACGGAAGATCCATCAATTAATAAGAGTTTATTTTTTTTCATGCTTCTATTATAGCATGATTTGGGTATTTGGAGAGGCTTGAAGGTTGTAAAAGACGACGAAAAAGAGCTGATTTTACTCAACCAACTCCTTCTTCTTTATTCTTCTACTTTCAGCATTTTAGTAGCCAACTCTAAGAGTGAAATGGCTACTTGCTGGCGGTCCATTATCAGATTATAGATGGCATCTTCACTGAGGACACCGGCAGGAATCTTGTCAAATTCTCCTCGACCTGCTGCATCAAAATCCTGCATATACTGGTCACTATAGTAGTAGTCCTGCAAATCCTGATATTCTGACTGACTGGCTTCGTAAGCTTTTGCCACTTCTTCCAGTTGACGCAGCATCTCTACTTGATGATGGAGGTTTTTTTCCATTTCTTCAATTCTTTGCATTATTTTTCTCCTTTAAAATAAATTAAATTCTATTTGGTCATAAAATTACGATAGAGAAGGGAGAAGCCAAAAATCATGAGGCTTCCCATTAAGGGTAAAAGAACGGTGTAGGAAATATGGATATTGGCAATCAGAAAAGCTGATAGGCTAGAACCAACTGCCTGTCCCAACTGATTGGCTGAGCCATTAAGACTAAGCATCAGACTGGATTTATTATCCGTAGCGACACTCATCCCGGTAATCATCTGAATACCTGTAAACCAGGCTGCAATTTGCCAAAGAATAATCAGTGGAATAAGAATAAAAACCTCTTTAGGGAGCAAAAAAATCAAGATAGAAATGATTCCTTGTAGACTACTTCCTAGTACAAGGGCTTTTTTGTAGCCGATTTTATCTGCATAGACTCCACCAACATGATTACCTGAAAAACTAGCAATCCCAATAATCACCAGTAAAATACTCATGATGGGAGCAAGACTTGGCAGCAGTTCTAGTACATAGGGTGTCAGGAAGGTGTAGAAACCACCATATCCTAAGAAAAAGAGGAACATACATAAAAGGACAAATTGAACATCTTTAAGCTTGAAAAACCTTAGTTCTTCTAGGAAGTTGTTTTCCTTCTCCTCAACTTCTGCTTTGGGCAAGAAACGCATGAAATAAAGCAAAGAGAAAAGCATCAAAACAATCAAAAAACCAAAATCTGTTTGCCAGCTAAATATCTCTGATAAGAATCGGGTTAATGGGACGCCGATAACAAGGGCCAAAGCTGCACCCATAATTAATCTAGCAAGTGTCGAACCAAGTTTATCTTTGGAAGAAAAACCCGCCACCGTAGCTGTCGCTAAGACTCCGTAGCTATTGCCAGCGATACCAGATAAAAAACGAGCCATGAGCAGTTGAATAAAATTTGGAGCCAGAATCATCCAAAAAGTTGATAATATGGTTAAAAAAAGCATCATTTTCAATGCCTTGGTTCGCTCCATCTTTCGAAAAAGAATGAGGACAATGGGTACTCCAATTGCAGCCCCGTAAGCATAAAAAGAATTGAGCAAACCGGTTTCGGCAATGGAAATACTAAGCTGGTCAGCCACCTTATCTAGAATCCCATTAAAAAGCATGGCCGACATGGCTAAAACAAAAGCCATGAGAATAAAGACGGATTGAGTTCTTGTTGTTAATTGATTCTTTTTCATCATTTCTCTTTCTGGACAGTTTTCAGAAACATTCTTGATACCGCTTACAAAAATAACTCCGCTATATCAATTTTTCTCTAATTCTAGTATACGGTTTTTAAGCAGCAATAGCAAGCTATATTAGACAATATCGACATAAATTCACTATAAGAAGTATGTAAAAAAGCAACCAGATGGTCGCTTCATTGACTAACTTATAATGAGGACTAACCCTGCCAAGATACCAATTAGCATGCCTGCAATGACATCTTTGGGATAGTGAACGCCACCCAGAACACGGCAAATTGCCAAGGTTGCAGATAAAATTAACAAAACTAATCCCAAACAAATATTGAAGGAGAGAAAACACATAGAAATCATGGTTGCTGAAAAAACATGACGACTGGGCATGGATTGTCCAACTGTATCCTTTGTCATAATGGGCTGGATAGACCATTTTTCATAGGGCCTAGCTTGATTGATAACCTTGCGAATGATGGTCACCAGCAAAAAAGTCAGGCCTGGTACCAAGATATAGATTAATAATTGATTTGGAGAATTCAAAGAAATGTAGCCTAACAAAAGCGGATAGAGCAAGTACATGAGCTTGGTAACGGATCGATTAAAGGTAGCTAATAAAGAAAGAGCCAGAGGTGATTGCCGGATGGAAGAGGTCAAGTTTTTATAGAAGCTTGCGTAATCCCTCATACTTGATACTTCCCAATAATATCTGAAACTGATTTCCCTTTAGCCAACCAGTCCACCAACTTATCCAAACGGCGAATTTCTTGCATGAGGGGATCTTCAATCGCTTCGATTTGCACCCCACAAATCTTACCTGTGATATTGCTACGGAATGGTGTATAATGTGGTGCCTGACGGAAAAAATCCCCGAATGTCAACTCGGATTCCATGAGTTTTTCAATCGTCTCTAGGTCGTAACCTGTCAACCAGCTGGTCACATCCAAAACATCCTGTCGGGTCTTCCCTTTTCGCTCCGCCTTAGCAATTAAGGCCTTGAAAACACTGGGAAAGGTCATATTGTAAATCCGATGGCTCATAGCACTCCTCTTTTTTTAATAATCTTAAGGACTATTGTAACAAAAAAGAGCTGGTATTAGTACCTCTTTTTGAATCCGGTAAAAAATTATTTTCTTGTATCCAGTTGGAAATCTGTTTGCAACTTAGCGATGACTTCCTCCAGTAGCTCTTTATTAACGTTATATTTGACATGCTTGTCCTCGCGATTGAAGATTAAGAGTTGGGCGTTGATGAGTTTTTGCGTATGAAAGGACACAGCAGCCCCGGTAATAGCAAGAGCTTGTGCAATATCCTTACTCTTGGCATGGGGTTTGGTTAGCTCTACCAAAACATTATATCGGGTCACATCACTGATGACCTTGAGAATAGTAGTGAACTGATCCACATCCAATTCCTTATTCTCTCCCAAAAGTTGGTCTATTCGGCAGGAGAGGATAAAATAGTGATACAAACTACCCTGGGCATCCGAAGTATAGGATAAAAACCGGATAATCCAAGGACTCACAATGTAGAGACCCACTTCCTCTTCTTCTCCCAGATAAAATGAAGAATTGGATAAATAGGGAGATTTTGTAAACAGTTCTTCTAGAGAGAAAGCTCGAGCAAAAGCTTGGCGTTCCTTTACGCCTTTATCCAAATATGGTTGATAGAGGGGAACCAGCTCCCTAGAAAGGGTAACTAATTCCTGCATAGAATCCATAGGCTTGCGATAAAACTGGCTAAAGTACCACTTCGTGTCAGCTTTTGCTGTTGACAAGTCCAGTCGCTCCCAAAAATCAGCTTCCTTGTCCATCTGTTCGGGTTCGGAATTTAATAGTTGCTTTAAATGTTCTTGAATTTCTTCTTCAGTCAAACTTAAGCAATAGGTGTGAACATCTTCCACATCTTCAACGTCTATATCTTTGTCTACCATTTCAATAAAAACAGAATGAAGCAAGCTAAGACCGTATCCCATCAGATAATATTGAGCGATTCTATCTTTATAAGGGGCAAAGACTTGCTTGAGCTCTTCTAAAATTGGAAAGACGTCCTTGAGAATTTCTTTTTCTTTATTGGATAAATCCCATTCTCCATCAGAGCCATCTTCAGGAAAAATGGGTACAAAGAACTGTTCTACAATCTGACTGGCTTTTTCGGAATAGATGACCTTCATTTGCATTCCTCTTTCTTCAACACTTATTTAAGTTTATCTTATCAAAATCAAACAAGCATGTAAACCGTTTGCTCTGCTTAGATTGCTTTTTCAAGAGTAGAATGCATTTTGAGTCTGGCAGATTTCAAGGTAAAAAGGATAAGGATAAGAGATAGACCTAAAAAGATAAGAGCAATGGCTTGTGATGAAAGGACGACTACTAAAGCTGATACTAGTAGACGACAAGTGACCAGGCCTAGAGTACAGAAGGTATCAATTCCTGCACCAATAGTGGCCAACCGCTCTTCTGGCAGTGCCCGGACGATAAAAGCATGCATTTTGGGTTGACTGGCACCCGCTAGAACCATACTGAAGAAATTAATGAGCATAATCAGATAAATGTTCTGCAAGAAAAAGCCAAAAAACAGTAAACTCGGCATAAAGGCTATGCTATTCACCAATGTTATAAAGTTAGTATTTTTGAGAAGAGTAGTTGAAAGAATACTCCCTAAAATAGTAGCCACGAGACTGATGATGACCAAACTGGATAAAGTGATGGCAGGAGAAACAAGAGCAAAGCTAGCATTTTCCTTGATTGTGAGAAGAAGCAAGCCATCCTGTCCTGCAAACACTGCGTTGAGACCAGCAATGGTTACAATAGAGACCTTGAGTGACGGAATATTCTTAACGGCCTGATAGGAATCTTTGAGACTGAACTAAAAATGTTGAAAAAAGCTTCCAGATCCTTCTGCTACTTGCTCTTGACTGGCCTGAATAGGATTATCTTTGAGCAACTTGTTTAGACTTGGGCGAATAGCCATGATAATCAGCAGACTAACTAGAAAGGTTCCAGCATTGAAAAAGGCCAAGTGTTGGTAAGTCATGATACCGATGAGGATTGCCCCACTGGATTGAAAAAGAATGCGTAACATTGAGCTACTAGCCTGCCGAAAGGCATACATACTTTCGCGTTCATTATCAGCAACGATACGTAGGCTAATAGGAGTAAAAAGAGCATTTTCATATTGACCAGCTAGGTCAGATAAGAGATTAACGATTACTGCCAAAACAACCACCCAAAGAGCTGCTGGAAATCCCATCGCAAAACCAATTATGAGATAGAGAACGACTCGAAAAAGTAGGGTTAGGGATACACGATCCACCTTGTTCTTGGTCTTGTCCCCCCACATGCCCGTGAAAATCATGGTCAAAAACGGAAGACTTTCTGAAATAGTGACCAGGGAAATAGCCAGCTTTGCTTCTGGTAAAAGTAGGACATAGTTCATCAAAGCTAAATAGTATAGAACATCTCCAAAGTTGGATAGCATATCTGCTACAAAGGTCGCCATAAAGAGTTTGTTTTGTAGAATCGTTTTCATTTTCTAACCTCACTTAATTTATATTAAATATTTATTTAATATAAATATTATACATTTCTTAAAAATAAAGTCAATTATTTATTTAATATTATTTTTTAAAATTAAGTGATTATTTAAAACTATTAAAAATAACATTCTAAAAAACAGTTCCCTTCATATCTAGCGTTCTTAGCAATCAGAGAAGCAAAAAGTGAACATGTTTATCTTTCTAGTCAACAGAAAGATAAACATGTTCACTTTTTTTGATAAATTTTTTTAGCTTGAAGATATCTGTCCTTAAATTTTTAGACAGAAAGCATCCCAGGCTTGGAGTTGCTTGGTTTTGCTCACAGTTTCTACACAGGTATTGCCAATGATAACCTCCCCCTCAACGGCCAATTCAAATGGTTGAACTTGGTCCGATAAATTGACCACAATCAGGTAACTTTCATCCGCCGTTCTACGTTTGTAGGCAAATACCTTATTCGCCGTATTCAATAATTCAAAATCCGCATCGATCAACCAATCTTGTGTTTTGCGCAGAGCAACCAATTTTTGGTAGGTATAAAACAGGGACTCAGAATCAGCCAATGCTGCTTCGACATTGATGGCTTCGTGGTTTGGATGAACTGGCAACCAAGTCTTATCTGCCCTTGAAAATCCTGCCTGCTGACCTGCTGTCCATTGCATTGGTGTTCTGGCATTGTCGCGTCCTATTGCCCGGATACTATCCATAATCGATTCCAAATCCTGTCCTTCTTCCAGGGCTTCCTTGGCATAATTGACGGACTCAATATCCTCAATTTCGGTCAAATCAGCAAATGGATAGTTGGTCATGCCGATTTCTTCTCCTTGATAGATATAAGGAGTTCCCCGCATCAGATGCAAGAGAACGGCAAAGGCCTTACCAGATTTTTCACGGTATTCTCCATCATTTCCCCAGATAGAGAGGACACGGGGCAGATCATGGTTGTTCCAAAAGAGCGAGTTCCATCCTTGGCCCAGTTCCAACTTTGTCTGCCATTTGGTAAAAATTTCCTTCAAAGCCGGAACATTCAACTCTGTCTCATAATCCCACTTCGGCGCATTTGGTTTGTGTTGCAGCCCGATATGCTCAAACTGGAAAACCATGGACAATTCGTGATTGTCAGGATTGGAATACTGTTTGGCAATTTCAGGTGTTGCCCCCCATGTTTCTCCAACAGTTAACAAATCCTTATTGAGGAGACTGGCTTGGTGCATTTCCTTGAGGTAGTCGTGTAATTTGGGTCCATTCCCAGTGATTTCTTGATCTGGAATCTTCCCAATCAAATCGATAACGTCCATGCGGAATCCTGCAACACCCTTATCAATCCAACGATTCATCATGTCATAAATCTTTTGGCGGAGGTCTGCATTTTCCCAGTTGAGATCAGGTTGCTTCTTACTGAAGAGATGAAGGTAGTACTGATTAGAAGCCTCATCATACTGCCAAGCTGAACCAGAAAATGTTGATTTCAGTCCATTTGGTTGATCACGCCAGATATAAAAGTCACGCTCAGGACTGCTTGGGTTCTCACGCGCTTCCACAAACCAGGCGTGCTCATCTGACGTGTGATTGACCACCAGGTCCATAATGATACGGATATGGCGTTTATTGGCTTCTGCCAACAATTCTTCCATGTCTGCCATATCGCCAAAAATGTCTGCAATGGCCTCATAATCTGAGATATCATACCCATTATCATCCATGGGGGATTGGTAAACAGGTGAGAGCCAGATGGCTGTGATTCCTAACTTTTTAAGGTAATCCAATTCGCTGATGATTCCCTTCAAATCACCAACTCCATCTCCATTGCTATCCATGAATGATTTTGGGTAAATCTGATAAATTGTCGCCTTATGCCACCAGTGTTTTTTCATGCTATTTCCTTTCCCTTTTCAACAGTAGGAAAGCTCCATATCATCTGGAGCTTTCTTACTAGGAGGTCAATTTATTTCTTTTACCAAATTATAGCAAACGTTTTCATCAAACCGCAATGGCCAATCTGATGAAAATATTTGTGCAGGTTGCACAGGTCATATAGTCGAATGAATTAGCTTTAAGACTAGGAACTGAGGTGCAGGCAGCTCCAACAGTCAGGGGAGTGACTGTTGGAGGCGGGAAATAAAAACTGACAAAAGTCAGTTTACCTAACAGTCATGGGATAGACTGTTGGAGGACCGAAATAAAAGAAACTAAGTTTCTCTCAACTGGAGTACAGCAAACCGGTAGTGACAACGTATCAAACATACTAATTCAAATGACTATAATAGAAAAAACAAAAAGATGGAAACTGCTGCAAGGTTAACTACCTTCGAGCCTGTTTGGTTTCAATCTTTTTGATTTTATCAGAGTATTAGTAGGCTAAAACGATTGATTGATAGGGTTTCAAGGCAATCTTTTGGTCAAGTTCCCCTTCTTCATCGTAGTTATTCAAAAGAATCTCCACGATAGGTTTTGCCAGTTCGAGGCCGACCTCAGAATTTTGGAAATTAGTGATAACGGCAACATTTTTATCCAATGTACGTTCATAAGCAATGACACCCTCCATCTCTTCAAACAAGGGATTGAATTCACCCAATTGAATCGTTTTTCCATATACAGGATTTTTGTAGAGTCTGGTTAGACGCTTGTAGTAATTGAGAACAGAGGCTTCATCATCTAATTGAGCAGCGACTGTAATCGAACGGTTTGGTTGCTGACTAAACATCCATGGACGAGTGGTTTCAGAAAAACCGAAATAAAGACTATCATCCCATTGTACAGGAGTACGGGCGTTATCGCGGCTAATTTTAGTAACAGCATTAAAGGCTGATACTGGACTGTAACCATCCTTAATCGCCACTTCATACTCATTGAGAGTACTGATGTCATCAATTTCTTCTAAACTACCAAAAACTTGGTTTTCCATCCCAATTTCTTGTCCCTGATAGATGAATGGAATCCCTTTTCGCAACATAAAGACTGTTGCAAAAGCTTTCTTGCTCGTATCATTCAGGTCTGCTTCTGGAATATAGCGACTGACACCCCTTGGCTGGTCATGATTTTCGATAATGGTCGAAATAACACCTACAGGATCATTGCGTTTATGGGCCGCAAAGATACTTTCTTTAATTTGCTCGCTTGTTGGAGTTGTAAAATTGTGCCAGCCATCTTCTAAATTGATGGTGGACTGCTTGAAATCAAAGATGGATGAAAAAACACTATCCTCTCCACCAATCAAGAATTGCAGGTCTTCGTCACTCTCATTAAAGACTTCTCCCACTGCAAAAGCATTGTACTTTTTGAAGGTTTCTTCATACATTTCCCGCAAGAATGGTTCAATCGGCTGAGCATTCTCAAGAAATACTTCTGGCGTCACGAGCCCATCTTTATTATCTGTCTTATAGTTGGTCCAATTCAGGTCTTTTTTGATGTTGATAATAGCATCAATTCGGAATCCTGCCACCCCTTTTTCAAACCACCAATTCATCATATCATAAATTTTTCGCCGAACAAGGGGATTTTGCCAGTTTAAATCAGGCTGTGTTTTGTGGAAAGAATGGAAATAATAAGTATCTGTTCCTGGAAGTTTCTCCCACATATTGCCACCGAAATAGCTCCTCCAATTACTTGGTGGTCCATCTGGACTGTCTACAAAATAGAAGTAATCACGGTATTCACTGTCTGGACTTTCCAGAGCTTTCTGGAACCATTCGTGCTGGTCAGAACAATGGTTGACCACTAAATCCAAGACGATATACATATCACGCTTCTTAGCTTCCGCAATCAACTCATCCATATCTTGGTCGGTTCCAAAAATAGGATCAACCGCATAGTAATCCGAGATATCATAGCCCTGATCAACAAAAGGGCTTTTAAACATAGGTGAAAGCCAGACAATATCCACCCCTAAATCTTTTAGATAATCTAGTTTTTCTGTGATTCCTTTTAAATCACCGATACCGTCATCATTACTATCTTTAAAGCTTTTGGGATAAATTTGATAAGCAACTTTCCCCTTCCACCAATTTTTTTCCATACTATTCATTTTCTCCTTCATTTATTTATGAGATAAAGCTACTTATTTAACAGCACCATCTGCAATACCCTTGATGATATTCTTTTGTAGGAACAAGAACATCAAAATAACAGGGGTAATCGTAATTAAGACAGCTGGGAAAATCAAGTCCCAGGAATTTCCGTACTGACCTGATTCAATCTTAGCAAAGTAAACGGAGAGGGTTAAGGTCTTGATCGGACTATTTCCAATCACCAAAAATGGCAAAAGATAGTCATTCCAAATCCACATTCCGTTCAAAATAATCACGGTCATAGTCGTCGGTTTCAAGAGTGGCATGATGACTTTGAAGTAAACCTGAAATGGACTTGCTCCATCAATAATAGCCGCTTCTTCCAAGGAGGCTGGGATACTCTTAATAAATCCATGATAGAGAAAGAGAGACATGCTGAGTCCGAAACCACCATACATGAGAATCAGCCCAGGTACATTTTTCAAGCCCATGTTATCAAAAATGCTGATAAGCGGATACATGATGGCCTGAAAAGGAATCAACATGGAGGCCGTAAAGCAGAGCAAGAGAACAGTGGATAGTTTTGACTTAAAGCGGACCATCATCCAAGCGGCAGCCGAAGAAACAAGAATAATTAAAGCAACTGACAGTACGGTAATGACTAAAGTTAAGACAAAGGAACTACCAATATTAATTTTTTCTATGGCTGTTTGAATGTATTCAAAAGAGAAATTCTGAGGAAAAGCCATGGGTGATTTAACAATCTCCGTTTGAGATTTAAAGGAGTTCAAGACTAAGAAGACAACTGGAAAAAGGGTAAACAAGGCCATGATTGTAATGACTGCATACCGTAAGTAAGAATTTGTATTCTTTTTCATTGTACTTCAACCTCCTTTCTCTTAGTAATGACCACTTGTGTCAAGGATACTACAGCGATAATAATGAAGAAAATAACCGCTTGGGCCTGGGCCATACCATAGTTGTTGGTCGTATCTTTAGGAACCCGTAAGATTTGCAAGGCCAGCATACGGGTGCTGAACTCTCCGTTGGTCAAGGCTACGTTAGGATCCAAAAGTTTGAAACAGTTTGATAGAACCATAAAGAAGACAACTGTAAAGCTAGGCATTAGCATTGGGAAAGTCACATGACGTAGTTTTTGCCAATAGTTTGCTCCGTCAATATCTGCAGCTTCATACAAATCATCGGAAATGTTAGAAAGGCCTGTGATGTAAATCAACATCATATAACCAGACATCTGCCACGTTACCATGATCAAGAGAGCAATAAGATTTTTACCACTGTCTTGGGTCATGTTGTTCAACAAGTCAAAGGGCATTGAGCCATTAGGTCCAAAGAGCATCTTTGAAAAGACATTCTCATAGATGAAGAGCCAGATGTAGCCAAGAGCCAAGCCTCCCAGTAGGTTTGGCAAGAAGAAGGTCGCACGGAAAAATCCAACCATTTTGCCCAATCCATGAAGAAAAAGTGCTTGAGCCAAGGCTACAACATTGACTGCTACCACTGCCATGACTGTAAATTTTAAAGTATAAATAAAGGCTTTTCGGAAATTTTCATTCTCAAAGGAACGAAGATAGTTTTCAAAACCAACCCAGGCTTCAAAAGCATTGCTCCCACCTGCAAAGTAAACGCCTCGCCAAGCAGAGAAAGAGTAGAGGACTCCAATGATAAATGGGACCAATACCACCAATCCGAATAATATAAATGCTGGCAGGACAAATGGTGCAAACCATTTTTTATAAACAGAATTCATATGCTTCTCCTAAATAATTCTAAAATGATAGGAGTGAGAAGTTTAGTAGCCCCCTTGGCTGACCGACTTTTCACTCCTGTCTTTCGTCTCTAATTAATTTGCCGCAGCTTTCAAGTCTTCCCAAGTCTTGATATACTTGTCAGCAAAGTCTGAGTAAGTTTTTTCGTCCCAAGTTTCTTTGGTCATGTAGTTTTCTTTCAAATCATTTCCGATTTCTTCAAGGAAGTTTCCTGGAGCAGCATTGTATGGATTTGAAAGGGTATCTTCGCCAAGATATTGAACGATAGCGTTGTTTAATGTATTTGGTGAATCAGTAGCTGTTGGATCATTGTACATGATGAAGCCACTTTCTTCTTTGAGGAATTTAAGACCGCGCTCTGAGGTATAAAGCCATACGAGGAAGTCTTCTGCAGCCTTGATTTTTTCTTCGCCAACATTTTTGTTGATAGTGAAGTAGTTTGGAATAAAGACTGGAATAGATTTGGTAAAGGTTTCCGCTTTGCGTCCTTCAACAGAAATATCTTCTTGTGTGAAAGGCATTTTTACTGGAAGCATATCGAGAGTGGATACGATATCTTTATTCAATTTGACAAGGTTAGGATAGATCCAGTTTCCTTGTTTGATGAAGAGACCTTTATGGTTGGCAAACAATTCTAGAGAGTAGTCATATGAACCAGTTGTTGTGTTCACGTATTCAGGGCCACGTTTATTTGGGCCATTTTCACCAGCTGCATGCGCTGTGTTGTATTCCAAGACACCCATGGCTTTGATGATAGCAGATTTTGCTTTTTCCATTTGCTTAGGATCTGTGTACAAGGCATCCGAATAACTTTCAAAAGCAGCATTGATGGGAAGATTAGCCATGAAATGGTCTGAGTAGGTCCATTTTTCAGCACCCGCTTCCACAAAGACACCCGTCAATTGCTTGGTAAGATCTGTTTTTTCACTTGCAAAGGTATAGGTATTGCCATTCAATGTAACACTTGCACCAGTTGTGCCCTTAATGAAAGCATCAACAGCATCTGTAAACTTACGGAATGAATCAAAATCAGAAGCTTTAAGATCCGCTGCTAATTTAGCAGTATCTGCTCCTGCAAAAAGTTCACCCAAGAGCTTGCTATCAAAAACATACCCATAGCCTTCTACAGTATAAGGAATCCCGAAGTTTTCCCCATCCGTTGAACGTAGTCGTTGCGCTTCTGGAACTTGTTCAGCCAATTTCTTCAACTCTTCATTAGATGAGTCATTGAGATTGTAGAGGAAATCACCATCTTTTGGCCCCCATGGCACCAGGGAAACTGTTGAGAAGATCGCCGGTGGATTTTTAGAAGCCATCTCTGCATTGGCTATTTCTGTCGTATCTGTACCTGATCCCGGAGAGAAAACTTTGAGCTTTTGCCCAGTTTCTGCTTCATAGTCTTTTGCTAATTGTTCCAACCCTGGACCAATTTCACTCTTGGTATTAAAAATGTATAGCTCATTGCTATTGCTTGAACCACCAGAATTTCCACATCCAACTAGAGCAACACCTAATGAGACAGTTGCTAGCATGCGCAAAAATGTTTTTTTCTTCATAAACATCTCTTTCCTTATAAAATTTGAAGGCCATTTCACTACTTCATATTTCGCTGTTTGTTTTTCGTTTGATATATATCGATGATCCTATTATATGAAAACGTTACCATTTTGTAAACCGTTTTTATAAAATTTTTTTAAAAATTTTTATCTATCAAAAAATTCACTCAAAACCTTGCTATCTTATGTAATTTTCTTTATACTAAGAAAAAAGAAGAAAGGGAACTTCCTATGTCAGCTAGTATTACAGATGTTGCAAAAAAAGCCAATGTCTCTGTCACGACAGTATCCCGAGCTATTAATGACCATCCCTATGTTTCTGACAAAACAAAAAAACGCATCCGAAAGGCTATGCAAGAGCTCAATTACTATCCTAATAATATCGCTCAACAATTAAGAGGGCAAAAAACAAAGTTAATCGGCGTGACGGTTTCCTTTATTACCAACCAGTTTTTCGCCTACCTAGTGGATGCTATTGAAAAAAAAGCCAAGCAAATGGGCTATCGTCTGATTATATTACAAACATCTGAAAGCCCTGAACTGGAAGATTTTTATCTCGATCTCATTGCCAAAAAACAAATGGATGGCATCATCGTTACCAGTATCGGTCAAGCCACTCCAAAATTAAAAAATCTTATAAGTGAAGGAAAAGTTGTCCTCTGTAACCGCTATTTGGGAGATGAACCATTAGATATGATCCGCATCGATGAAGAGGAAGCTTGCTATCAAGGGACAAAATTGTTGATTGAAAAAGGACATGAACGTATCGCCTTTTGCACGGGAAATCATCGGCCACCTTCACCAAGTGATAAACGGTACAAGGGTTTTATGAAAGCAATGGATGAAGCTGGTCTACCTTTCAACCATCGCCACTATTTCAAAAAAACTATGGGTATTGACGGCGGTCGAAGCTTTGCTCAAGCCTGGTTAAAAATGAAAAGAAATCGCCCTACTGCTGTCTTTTCAAACGGTGATATGACGGCAGCAGGTATAATATCTGAAGTTCAGAAGCATGATTACCGTGTTCCTGAGGATTTGGCTGTTTTGGGTTTTGATGATCAACCGATTGCAGAACTAACAACACCTGCTATCACAACTATCGCTCAACCTATAGAGGAAATGGGAGAGTTAGCAACAGAAATATTAATCAACTCTCTAGAAGGCAATGAGGTCCCTAATTGTAGACTTCTAAAAACCGAACTAGTCATAAGAGATAGCCTATAAAAAAATGAATTCGACATCCCTTCGAATTCATTTTTCCTTTTATTCAAACGTCACGTTCTGTCCATTTTCAAGAACTTTATAGGTCAATTCTTTCAGGTTAAGACTTGCCTCTGAAACAACTGATTTATCTGCATTATATCGTGTAATGACAATACTATTGTCATCAGGAGTCGACACGTCTATACCACCATCTAAATCAAATGCAGAACTACGGTTGCGGTAGGTAAAGAGGCTGAGGAGGGCCTTGACGACAGGTCGCTCCACCTCTTGGGCAATTTCTTCACTGGTGTAATAGTGACGATTAATATTACGGCCTTCTTTAGTGTTTTCTAACAGTTCCAAGTCATTTTTACCTGCTAAGAAACCAACATAATAAACTTGTGGAATCCCTGGGGCAAAGGCTTGAATCAGGCGAGCCAGGAAGTATTTCTTATCATCATCTCCCAAAGCCGAGTAATAGGTTGAGTTGATTTGGTAGATGTCTAAGTTATTGTACTCTGCCGATGAATACTTGCGCTTCACATTGGCGCCAACCTTATAAAGTTCATTGGAAGCAAAATCAATTTCTTCATCAGTCAATATATCCTTGACATCAACCACTCCGATCCCATCATGTGTATCCAGAGTCGTAAATTGCTTCATAGGACTCATTTTCAACCATTTAGCTAGCTGATTGGTATGACCTGAATAAAGGGCATGAAGAGGCACCATTGGAAGAGCAAAGTCGTAGACATAATAATCATGATCGGCAATCTTGAACTGAATCGTGTAATGCTCGTGGATTTCTGGCAATAATTCTGCTCCTGCCGCCGCAGCCATATCTCTAACCTTGTTCAAGAGATCCCAAATTTCAGGTTCAACAAAGAAGTCATTCGTGTCCAATTTCTTGATAGCATAGGCAAAGGCATCCAAACGAATGAGATCACAGCCATTGGCCGCTAAGTTTTCAATGGTCTTTTGGATAAAGTCCATGGTGACTTGCTTGGTCACATCTAGGTCAATCTGCTCTTCACCAAAGGTATTCCAGAGGTGCTCCTGGCTACCATCTGCAAAGATGATTTCCTGCATAGGAGCCTTGTCCTTACGCTTGTAAATCAAATCTACATCTTCTTTAGTTGGACGATTTTCAGGCCAGAATTTTTCCCAACGTAAGAAGAGATCTGCATATTCTGAGTCATCCTTTTTCTCTTGAAAATCCTTATAGTACTTAGATTGGCGAGAAATATGATTGATCATAAAGTCAAACATGAGGTAGTATTTTTCACCCAAACGTTTCACATCATCCCAGTCCCCAAAAGCGGCATCTACTTCCTCATAGTCCACAGGTGCAAATCCACGATCCCCAGTTGATGGGAAGAATGGCAGGAGATGAACCCCTCCAACTGCATCACCGAAATACTTGCTTAAAATCTCATCCAATTCTTTCAAGTTCTTACCCAGACTATCTGAATAAGTAATCAACATTGTTTTATTTGTAATGGCCATCGGTCACTCCTTTTTAATATTTTTTACTATCTTAACAAAAATAGCGCTTTCATTATAGATGCATAAGAGCTAAACTTTTAGGGCAAATTGCACAAAAAGAATTTCAAGGGAGAGTGCGATTTTAATGTTTAGAAAAGGCTGGAAATCCAAAAAGCGAAAGAGACTGATTTCTGAACAACAGAAAGTCAATCCCTTTCGCTTTTTTATATGAAGTGTGACATTTTTATACTAGTCTCTCTTCTTATTTACCTAATTCTCTTGTTTTATCTAAAGCTGCATTAACAGCTTCCATAGTTGCTGCTTGGAAACCTGCTTGGGTCATGGCTACCACACCAGCGATAGTTGAGCCACCTGGTGAAGTCACCTGATCTCGTAAATGAGCCGGATGTTGGCCAGTTTCCAAAACCATCTGAGCAGAGCCCAAAACGGTTTGACTGGCTAAGAGCTGAGAATCCGCAACTGAAAGTCCATTTTGAACTCCAGCACTGGTCATGGCATGGATAAATTCATAGACAAAAGCTGGACCACAACCAGCAATGGCAGTTGCTGCATCCATCAATCCTTCTGGCAACTGCTTGACTTGACCAGAATGAGCCATCAGCTCTTGAAAGAGCTGGGCATTTTCAGCTTTTGACGTCGCAAAAGTTGTCATACCTTGGCCGATTGCCACTGGAGTATTGGGCATCATACGGACAAGTTTATCAGCTGGTAAAAATTGGGCCAATTGCTCTAAGCTGACTCCAGCAGCCATGGAAATCCAAACTGCAGAGGGATTTTTTGAAACGGCTTCTTTCACTTCCGTTAAAACCAAACCCACTAGATGAGGTTTAATCCCTAGAAAAACAACGTCCGCTTGAGCTGCTATTTCCTGATTATTGGAGATTTTGCCCTTGTAGAGCACTACTAGTTCAGCTAATTTGTCAGCATTATGGTCGCTAAATAACAGCTCGTGTTGTCCGGACTTCGCAACAGCACGCAAAATAGCAGAACCCATATTCCCTAAACCGATAAATCCAATTTTCATCTTTTCTCCTTATATCCGAATCTGGCCATCACCTGTGATGATGTACTTATAGGTGGTCATTTCCCGTAAGCCCATCGGACCACGCGCATGCATCTTCTGCGTCGAAATTCCCAATTCACAGCCCAAACCAAACTGACCACCATCCGTGAAGCGAGTGGAGACGTTGACATAGACGGCTGCTGAGTCAACGGACTGGGTAAATATATGAGCCGCTTGATCATTTTCTGTCACAATAGCCTCACTATGACCTGTGGAATGTTGGCCAATATGAGCCACAGCTTCCTCTACACCTTTAACAACCTTAACTGCCAGGATATAATCAAGGAACTCCGTATCAAAATCATCCTCACCTGCAGGCACCGCTCTTTCAAATAGTGAGAGTGCGGGTTGATCTGCTCTCAATTCAACCTGTCCAGCCAAATGTGCTTCTAAAATCGGTAAGAATGTCTTAGCTATATCTTCATGGACCAAGAGGACTTCTGCTGAATTGCAAACAGATGGACGACTAGTTTTAGCATTGACCACGATCGATAATGCCTTAGCCACATCTGCATCCTTATCCACATAGACATGGCAGATTCCCGTTCCTGTCTCAATAACTGGAACAGTAGCATTTTCTACCACTGCATGAATGAGGCCAGCTCCACCACGTGGGACCAAGAGATCAATCTTACCTTTTGCTGTCATCAACTCAGTAGCTGAAGTTCTGCTAGTATCCTGAACCAATTCTACAACTTCTGGGGCAATTCCAGCTTGAGACAAGCCTGATTTTAGAGCTGTCACAATGGCCTGAGCCGAATGAAAAGCTTCCTTACCGCCCCGTAAAATCACTGCATTACCACTCTTGATAGCCAAGGCAGCCACATCTGAAGTAACATTTGGACGGCTCTCATAAATCATGCCAATAAGACCAAAGGGAATGGAGCGTTTGCTAATCTTCATTCCATTTGCTGCAGTGGTTTCTTCCAAAACCAATCCGATTGGATCTGGTAAAGCAATTAAGGCTCGAATCCCCGCTGCCATATCTTTAACGCGTTCTTCATTTAAAAGTAGGCGCTCCAACATAACGCTTGAAATAGCAGAATCCTTTGCTGCGCGCATATCCAACTTATTAGCTGCCAAAATAGCATCTATTTGTTCTTCCAGTTGGTTAGCCATAGCTTCTAAAGCCTGATTCTTCTGTCCTGTCGTTGCCAAGTTAATGGCTGATTTATGCTCTAAAAGACTGTCTAGTAATGCTTGTGTAGTCGTCATATCTTTCTCCTTAAAGGGTGACCCAATCATTGCGGTGAATGAAAACTCCTTCAGCATGCTGGTTATCCACCATATCTCGCAAATCAACTGACGAAATTTTCACACGGCCTTTGCCAATCAAACGGTGACTTTTCTGACTATAAACCGCAATAATGTTGCCCACCTCAAAATCACCTTCAATCATCTTGATTCCTGCTGCCAAGAGGCTTTTCCCCTGCTCCAACATTGCTTTTTCTGCGCCAGCATCAATTTCAACTAAAGCATCCGTACGGGCATAAAAAGCCATCCACTGCTTGCGTTGGTTCATGGCATGAGGATCCGCCAAGAAAAGTGTACCCTTATTCTTTTGATGGACCGCTTGAAGGAGTGCTGTATCTTCTTTTGATGAACAGATAAAGACGGGAACACCTGACTTGGTCGCAATTTGAGCAGCCTGAATTTTAGTCGTCATCCCACCCGTTCCATTTGCAGAGCCAGCTCCTGCTGCCATTTCAAATAAATCTTCTGTAATAGTCTCAATCTTGTCCAAATGTCTAGCATGGGGATTGATATTTGGATTGTCGGTATAGAGTCCATCCACATCTGTTAGAAGAACCAACAAATCAGCTTTCAGAAGAGAAGCTACTTGAGCTGACAGAGTGTCATTATCCCCAACCTTAATCTCCTCAATCGCAATGGTATCATTTTCATTGATGATGGGAATAGCTCTTTGGCGAAGAAGTACCTGTAAAGCTTGTGAAGCATTCTGATAACGTCTAGCATCTGCAAAATCATCCTGAGTCAAGAGAACTTGAGCGGATACAATATCATCTTTCATGAAATTACGGGTATATTCTTCAATCAAAAGACCCTGACCAACCGCCGCACTAGCTTGTTTCTCCGCAATCTTGGTCGGTCGCTTCTCAAAACCTAAACGACGAAAACCAGCCGCAATAGAGCCAGAGGTCACTAAAACGATCTGATGCCCCTCTTGATGAAGCTGGGATAACTGATTGGTGATACGGGCAATCTTGATGCGGTCCAAACTACCATTTTCTTGGGTCAAGGAACTGGTCCCAACCTTAAATACTAGAGTTTTCTCTTTCATAGACTCTCTCCATTAAATCTTTCTCAAAAGTATACCATATTCATACAGATAAGAAAAGAATGACAAAAGCCATTCTTTCCAGTTTCCTTTTAAAGCGAATGTTTTGCAAAAAATTCTGCTAATGTCTGAACCAATCCTGCAGTATCTGTCTTCTGAAGCTGGTAGTGTTCTTTTAAAAACTGTCGGATTTGGCGACTGTAACGCTTATTGTGACTCCGTTTGTCTAAGATGACGACTGCTGATACTTGCTGGTCAGTGCGTTTGGTACGCCCAATAGCCTGTTTGAGCTTGAGCAACATGACGGGTAGATTGAAATCAAAGAACGGTTGCTTGCCTTTCTCTCTGAGATAATGATTGATTTTTTTAACCAGAGGATCACGAGGATTATCAAAGGGTAGTCGGGGGATGAGCTGAAGAATCTGAGATTGACTAGAAAAATCAACGCCCTCCCAGAAGGAACCGGTAGCCAATAGAATCTGGCATTCTCCTCTTTCAAAGCGTTTCTTCACCACCATCTCACTCCCATCGCGATACTGAGCTAAATGAGGCAAGCTCCTCTCCTCCAACACTTCTGACACCGCTCCTAAAAGAGCCCGTGAGGTAAAGAGAACTAAGATGGGTTGATTCAGACTCCTTACTTGCTCTAATGAATCTACCACGAAAACAGCCTGATCTGGCAAATCCAACTCCACCAAATCTGGTCCATCAGCTAAGAGAAATATTTCTTGTTGCTGACTTTTTTGGCTGGACAAGATATCCATACTCGCCTCTTTAAAGCCCAATAGGTCCGCCAAATTGACTTTCTTGCTGATATCCAATGTCGCAGAGATACAGAAGGTTTTTTCTTTTGGTAAAAGCGCCGCTAAATCCAGCAGTTCCATCTGTGTCGCCCGCAAATTGTAGATAGTCTCCCCATCCAAATAGTCCACCTCCAACCAGAAGTGCTCATAAAAGTCTAGCAACCATTTCAAATCAGCTAAGCCTGTATCTAAATTAGCTAGTTCCTGCAGATTCTGCTGTAGTTGTTTTAGGTCTTTGCTGACAATCTCTGTCGTTCCACAGTTTTGATAGTTATGAAGCAACTGTTGCAATTCAAAAAAAGAACTTTCATAAAGGCGCTGCTCCAACAAATTTTCTGCCTTATCCTTACGACGTTGAAGATTCTGGAGAAGAGGTTGAAGAGACATGGACTGATTGGTAAACTCCTCAGCTGTCAGAAGTAACTTCTGAGCCTCGTCAATCACTAGAATACGGTTTTGCGTCAGATAAGCTTGGTCCTTAAGATGATGGAGAAGATAGGCATGATTGGTCAAGAGTAGCTGACTAGCTTGTGCCTTCGAATGCAATCTCCTCCAAAAATCCCATTCGGAAAAAACCGATTGAGCGGAGAGGGAACCATCATGTTGAAGCTCAGCAAAGTAAGATGGAAAGCGATACTTTTGCTTGAGTTCATCCATGTCACCTGTTTCTGTTTCACATAGCCAGACCAAGATCTGCATCTTGCAGCGATTGAGTAAACTATTGCTATCCTCCCTTTGCAAGCTTTGCCAAAAACTCTCTAGCTTAAGATAGTGCCTAGAAGATTTGACAGACTGAATAGACAAACCAAAGGTCTGAGCCAATTGATGGCCTTCTTTTTCCATAATCTGCTGCTGCAAGACCAAACTGGGTACTGAAACCAATAAAGGTTGGCTAGTATCGGCCAAAATAGGCAGGAGATAGCCATAGGTTTTACCTATTCCAGCCTGAGCCTGGATAAAATGTACCTGTTTATCTTGATCCTGCAACCGTTCCTTCACCACTTGAGCAAAGACTTCTTGATCTTGACGCTGGTCTAAGCCAAGTCTGATCAAGTTTTCCGAGAAATCGTTCGCCAGACCTGTCCCTTTTTTTTCTGGCTCAATGGTCTTGAGCATGAGCCCATGAACATCCTGATGGTGATGACTAGAGTAAGCAGACATCGCTTCATAGACCTCATCAATGACCATGCGGGATTCATGTAGAAGATAATCAGCCAGTTGCAGGATTTGTCCTATCGTTTCTTTAGGTAAGCTAGCAATTTTCTCCTGGATTTTTATGAGTAGCTGAGCTGTTGCCCTAGCATCTGAAATAGCTGTATGGGCCTGTTCTAATTCCAAATCCAAGGCTTGAGCCAAATGACTCAGACTGTATTTTTCCAAAGTTGGGAAAAATACTTGGGCTAATTCAACTGTATCCACACGTGGAGTATGCAAATCAAATCCTTCAAAGAAGAGGTTTTCTGCCAGTAAATTTCCATCAAATTTGACATTATGGGCTACAAAAATAGCGTCCTCAATCAGACGATAGATGTCTTCTGCTACCTGACCAAATCCAGGAGCCTTTCTCAGTTCTTTATTACTGATTCCTGTCAGGAGTTGAATTTGCGGACTTAAATCCTCATTGGGATTGATATTCTGCTCATAAGTCTGGATAATCTGCCCATCTTCTACTAAAACAATCCCAACCTGTATAATTTTTGCATCGCTACCTGTCCCCGTTGCTTCTAAGTCCACAACAGCGTAACGATTTCCACTTTTTTTCTCTGCCATAGTATTCAAATTATATCATAAAAGAGCCTACTTGGGTTTGACCAAGTTAGACTCTTCATCACTTTTTATCCGTCTAGTCGCAAGCTATCATCGGCTAAGAAGCTACTTTGAAATTTGCTAATTGGTCGAAAATGAGTCTTGCCAAATTCATCAATCAGACCATGAAATTCCTGAGCATCCGCATAGGTAAAGGGGGCTGGCAAAAGACTAAGTCTACGATGCAAAGATTGATAATCGGTTAGCCCCTCTACTCCAAGCAAGCCAAAGAGAGTTCGAGCGTATTTATCCGCTACAAACTGAGCTTGTTCAAAAATATAGGTCAGCAAGACATCTGCCGTTTCTGGACCAACTCCGTGCAAACTCAGCAGGACAGATCGTAAGTCATCACCATATTTCTCCACGATTGCAGCAGGATTTGATTCATGTTGCAAATACCAGCTAGCCATCGTTTGAATTGCCCTACTCTTATTTTTCATAAAACCAGCTGGACGGACCAATTCTTCTAAGAACTCCCTCTTCAACTTGACTATCTTTGTAAAATCATAGGCGGTCTCTTTCTTTATGCCTTGAGAAGCCCGAGTAGCATTCGCTTCCGTGGTATTTTGAATAAGGATCGCTTCAATGATAATCTGCTCCTTACTATCTGCAGGCCACCACCCGGTCGGCCCCATCTGAGCCAACATTTTTTGATATAGTTGATACACATTTAATTCCATATGATTCCCCTCTTGAAGCTATTTTAACAGAAATTCGTAAACTTGTTTCTAAAACAGGCACCAACCATGTCAAATCTCCTCTTTTTTGTTAGACTTATAAGTGGAGGATTTTCTATGAAACTACATCGTACAAACAATACCATTGCAGGGGAGAATACCTATTATCTTGAAAATGACAGCCACCTGATTGTGGTAGATCCTGGCAGTGATTGGACTGTGATTGAAAGAACCATTAAGCAAATCAATAAACCGATCGCTGCCATTCTATTGACCCACACCCACTATGATCATATCATGAGTCTAGAAAAAGTGCGTAATACTTTTGACCATCCACCCGTTTATGTCTCTGAAAAAGAGGCCACTTGGCTCTATTCCCCACTGGATAATCTATCTGGTCAGCCAAGGCATGATGACTTAGCGGATGTCATTTGCCAAGCCGCTGAAGAAGTCTTTCACTATGAAGAAGACTACGATCTATCTGGTTTCCATTTTACCGTTGTAGAGACGCCTGGTCATTCATGGGGTGGTGTTTCCTTTATCTTCCTTCAAGATGAATTGGTGATTACGGGAGATGCTCTCTTTCGAGAAACCATCGGCCGCACAGACCTACCAACCGGTAATTTCGATCAACTGATTGCAGGTATTAAGAAAAACATCCTCAGTTTACCCGGTCACTATAAAGTTTATCCTGGCCATGGCCCTGATTCTACTATTACCCATGAGAAAGTCTTTAATCAATTTTTCAACGGCAACAACTAAAAATCCCTGATAAAAAGGCATAAAATAACGTCTACAATTGCGTTATTCTATGCCTTTTAAGATTGGGTGCTGTTTTTCTAAGTTCTTTTTATCGGTAAAATAAGAAAAGTAAACAAGCACTTGTTAATAATCTTTTTACTTAAATCTTTAAGAATCGGCTCATTGAAATCATAGAACCCAGAGATCCAATGACGATACCAACTAAGAAGAGACTTCCAATCATTCCAGGAATGAAGACATTCATTGGGATTAGTGAAAGATTCTGAGTTGCCAAGCTTGGTGCCAAGGATTGGAACGCAGCTCTGTAGAGGAAATAAATCAAAGCAGATGGTGCAATAGCTCCCATTAGACCGACCCAAGCCCCTTCCAAGAGGAATGGACCACGGATATAGGAATTTTTAGCGCCCACTAAGCGCATGATTTGAATCTCACGGCTACGTGAAATAATGGTAATACGGATAGTATTTGAAATTAAGAGGACTGCCGTCAGGAGTAAGAGCACAGTTGCTGCTAGACCCCATGTACGAACCATATCTGCTAACTTAAAGATTCGCTCTGTTTCCACTTCACCATCACGAACCTCGGAAACTCCATCAATTTTCGCAACCTCTGCGGCAACTTTTTTCACAGATTCAGGAGTTTTTGTTTCGATGATATAAGCTTCATAGAGCGGATTTGCATCCCCTGAGAAGAGTTTCCAAGTTTCCCCTAAGGTATCTGTCAAATGTTGCAACTGTTCTTCTTTGCTAGAATAGGTAACATCAGCAACCTCTTCCATATTTTTAATCTGGTTAAAGATGGCCAAGTAACTTTCATTTTTTACCGTTTCACCAACATCATTTACCACTTCTTTCTTCTGATCAGTTGCCCCTTCACGCAAGTAAACATTGATACGGACATTGTTTTCCAAATCAGTTGCCAACTTAGCTGTGTTCAAAATAACAGAAGCAAAAATACCAACCAAAATCAAGGTAATGGTTACAGAAGAGATAGCTGCAACTGTCATCCAACCATTTCGTTTGAGGCTTTTCAGCGACTCAAGAAAGTGTCTAAAATATCGTCTAATCATCGTATCCATATTCTCCTTCAGTTTCATCACGCACCAGTCGACCATCTTCGATTGCAATAACGCGGTGGCGGAGGGTATTAACGATTTGGCTATTGTGGGTAGCCATCAAAATGGTTGTCCCCTGCAAGTTAATGCGCTCCAAAAGATGCATGATCTCCCATGAGTTCTCAGGATCCAAGTTACCAGTTGGTTCATCCGCAATCAAGACTTTGGGATTATTGACAATAGCGCGTGCAATAGCGATACGTTGTTGTTCCCCACCTGAAAGTTCATTGGGGAAAGAGCGGATTTTATGCTTCAAACCAACCAAGTCTAAGACTTCCATGACACGCTTCTTAATATTTCTCGGTTTTTCCCCGATAACTTCCATGGCGTAAGCAATATTTTCAAAGACTGTTTTTCTTGGCAAAAGTTTGTAGTCCTGAAAGACCACTCCCACGCTACGACGCAATAGAGGCACATCTTTTTTCTTGATTTTAGCAAGATTGAAGTTCCCTACTGTCAAACTACCCTTATCAATTTTTTCCTCGCGATAGAGTAATTTGATAAAGGTCGATTTACCAGCACCAGACGGTCCAACAATATAGGCAAATTCACCCGATTCTACACTAACAGATACTCCTCTTAAGGCTGTTGTTCCGTTTCCATATTTTTTGGAAACGTCTTTCATTTCTATAATTCCCATAAGTTTGCTGTCCTAAGACAGTCCTTTCTTCAGATTAGCGAATCCGCCATTTCAAGTAGGCATCAATAAAGCCGTCGATATCTCCGTCCATCACCTTATCTACTTGGGCTACTTCAAAGTTAGTCCTGTGATCTTTAACCATGGTATAAGGTGTAAAGACATAGGATCGAATTTGACTTCCCCAGGTAATTTCCCGTTTGTCTCCCTTAAGGGCATCGACTTCCGCTGCTTTCTTTTCTTGTTCCATTTGATAGAGCTTGGCTTGAAGCATCTTCATTGCTCGATCACGGTTGCCATACTGAGTTCGGTCAACCGTTGATGCAACAACGATTCCAGTTGGAATATGGGTCAAGCGAACACCTGTCGAAACCTTGTTAACGTTCTGACCACCGGCACCACCCGAACGGAAGGTATCCATTTTAATGTCGTCTTCACGAATATCCACTTCAATGGTATCATCTAATTCCGGCATAACTTCGATAGATGTAAAAGAAGTATGGCGACGTTTGGCAGAGTCAAATGGAGATATGCGAACCAAGCGATGAACGCCCATTTCTGATTTAAGAAATCCATATGCATTCGGACCTTCAAAAGAGAGCGTTACAGACTTAATTCCAGCTTCATCTCCTGCTTGGTAATCCAGGGTTTCAACCTTATAACCCTTGGCATTACCATAGCGCATATACATCCGCATGAGCATCTCGCCCCAATCTTGAGCCTCTGTTCCACCAGAACCTGGATGGATTTCCAGGATGGCATTGTTATGGTCATAGGGTTCTGATAAGAGAAGCGTCATCTCGTAGCTTGTCATCAGTTTATCTAATTCTGCAAGTTTTTCAACCAATTCTTCACGAACGGATTCATCTTCGGCTAAGAAATCTTTTAGAATTTCAGATTCTTCCAACAAATCAATCATAAGATGGAAATTATTGTAGGTATTCTTCAATTCATTAAGTTCTTGTGATGTTTTTTGAGCCGCAATATTATCATTCCAAAAATCAGGTTCGGTCATCTTATTTTCTAAGATGGCAATCTCTTCTTCCAGACTATCTAAGTCAAAGAGACCCCCTGAATGAGTTCAATTTGGCTTCAAGTTCTTCGATTTTTTGTCGAATTTCTGCTGTATCCATATACACCTCATTCTCTTTTTGACCGCAGAAAACGGCCTTAGCTTATCTATTTTATCACATTTAGAGCCCTTTGGCTATTTTCAAAAATGCTGCTTGTTCAGCTAGGACTTCTGGATGGTCACTTTTAATCTCTTGGACAAAGGAAACCATACCTTCATCCGGCTCTTTTATCAATTGACCGAGCGCCCAGATAGCAGTCGCTGCATGGATGGGATTTTGCATCTTGTCGATGATTTCCAGCAACTTAGGAATAGCTGAACGGTCATGGGCATTGGCCAGAGCAATGATGGCATTTCTTTGTAGAATGTTTTTTCCTCTCCAAGAACCTGCAATCATACCAAACTTTTCCTTAAACTGACCATTAGATAATTCCAAAAAAGGCAATAGCTCTGGCTGAGCTAAATCCGGATCAATCGCTACCACTGGTGGACTGTCAATACCTTTGTTATAGGGACAACAAATCTGGCAGACGTCACAGCCATAAATGACCGTTTTCATCTTTTTTCGAAATTCTAAGTCCATCATCCCCTTATCCTGAGTTTGAAAGGATAAGCAACGTCTGGCGTCCATAGTCGAGTCACCCAACAAACAGGAGGTCGGACAAGCAGTGACACAACGGTTACAGTCCCCACAATCATAGTCAACGGGACTATCCGCTTCAATCACCAAATTGGTTACCAACTCGCCCAAAAACATGTAGGAGCCAAATTCTTTGGAGATGACCAGACCATTTTTTCCAATAAAACCGATGCCAGCTCGCCTTGCCACTGCTGTATCCACCAAGGCTCCTGTATCCACCATCCCCTTGTATTCAAAATCAGCTGTCAGCTCCTCTATCGCTCGAGCCAACCGCTCCAACTTATCCTGAACAATGTAGTGGTAATCCAACCCCCAAGAATTAGGCGTTATTTTCCCACGACGGTACTGGGTCTTTTGCGGTTTCTGTGGAAGTCTCCTGGGGTAAGCAATGGCAATAGAGATAATGGTCTTAGCTGATGCCAAACTGAACTTGGGATCAATGCGCTCTTCGATATTTTTATGCTCAAAGCCTGTTGTACGACCTTCTTCCACTCCTGCGCGCAATGATTTTTCCAAATATGCAAAATCATCTGCTGTAGTAAAACCAATTTTTGAAATCCCAATTTCTTGAGACACTTGAATAATTTTTTCCTTTAGATTCATCTCTTTTATTCTAACAAAAATGCTTTAAAAATCAATGGTCTTGAACATTGATAAGATATCTATAGTAAGGCATTTTAGTATTATAACAAAAAAGAGAGGAGCTTGGGTTACAGTTACGTAACGAATCCCTCTTCTTATTACATTTTTTTTACAATTTAAAATTTTTTAGACTCAATAAGTTTGAAACATTGTAGCTGCATTGATAGAATTGTTGAGAGTTTCGAGATTGACCTGACGAGTAGTTCCCATAATCAAGAACCAATCAATAAATGGCCAAATCCCCAGAGTCATCCAAGATAAAAAAAGTTTAGCCACTCCCAAACCAATATGTCCGATATAGAAACGATCCACACCAAAATGACCTAAGAAAATTGAAAAAATTAAGGCAGTAGTCGGACTTTTTAAATTTGCAGCAAGAACATAAGCCTTTTGATTTTCTGTCAAAGCATCTAGGCGTTGACGAAGCATGGGAATAGCTTCTGGTGGTAAATTATCAGCATTGGCAGCTAAATAGGCATCTGAAAATACGGACATCTTTTTCTCCTTTGACTACTTTTTTATTATACACAGTTCTACCATTTTTGTAAAGGCTGGCCTAGGCCTAGACTACTCGATCTCGCACTGCTTTCGCTATTTCTGGCTTGTCCGTAATGATAGCAGGTAAGTCTCTTTTAAAAATTTCGCTCATTAACTTCTCATTATTCACAGTCCATAGACGCAAAGCTTTCTTAGAAGCATATTTATTTTTAAAATACCACTTATGAGACAAATGCAAGGTCTTAATCCAAGGTAGTAACCTCCCCAGTAAAATCAAGAGTTTCATTTCCTTGACCAAGTATGCTATTTCAGCCTTTTTATCCAAGCGGTGCATGCGATATAGTGAACACAAACTGAAGGATGAGTACATTATTTCAAATGGCCAGCTTTTCTTCTTGACCAAGGCAAGCACTTTTTTCTCCATACCTCTATAAGCAAACTTCTTCATTTTGAGCTCGATATTTAAGATTCCTCGAAAATGCCTGTCTTCCAAAAGCTCAAAAACTTCACTGAGACTAGGAATCCTCTCTCCCATAAAAGACTTATCAAACCAAGTTCCAGCATCCAGTTCCTTTAATTGAGCTAGAGTCAAATTCTTGATATATCCACTTCCATCTGTTGTTCTATCCACTGTCACATCATGGATAACCACTAAGTGACCATCCTTAGTCTGTTGAACATCTAATTCAATGCCATCAGCTCCAACACGCAGAGCTTCGTCAAAGGATGCAAGTGTATTTTCTGGTCTGTTAACAGAGCTCCCTCTATGAGCAATTATTTGTGTCATGTTTCTTCTCCTAGTTTTCATATTTTATCATATTTTTTTAAAATGGAAAGATTCACTAGCCCCTTCCTATGATATAATAAGTTTGAGAGGTGATATTATGGCTGTGACTATTTTACGAAAGACAGGAATATTCGGTCCTTGGGGACAACTGAAACTAATAGTGAAAGAGGACGAAGCAGCTAAGATTGCCAACAATCAAACTGTGACCTTTGATTTACCTAGTTATCCTATCCACTTATCGATTAAGGGGGATCCTAAATCGACAATCTTAGTCAGTGATCATCAAAAATACATTCTCTGTACCAATCCTCTTTTTCAGTGGGCTTGCTTAACAGCCATTAGCCTTTTTATCATTAGTATCTTCATCAAAATTGTCTTGATCAAATGGATTTTACTTATTATTTATATGACCTTACTCCTAGTAGCTCAATTCTTTTTGCCCCGCTATTGCTTCAAACCTATGCTGGCTCCTAGGATCAAGATTAAAGAATTTTGTTAGTAGTAGTTTGCCTAAGATAAACGAACTCTTAAAACTCAAAAAAATCAGATTCACTGGAATCTGATTTTTTATTACTAGTTACTCTTCTGTACCAATAAGGTTCTTACCAACAAGGGCAGCCAATAAACCACCTAAAATTGGAGCAAAGACAAAGACCCAAACTTGACTGAGTGCTTGACCACCAACAAATACTGCTGGAGCCAAACTACGAGCTGGATTGACAGAAAGACCTGTTACGTTGAGCCCCAGCAAAATCATCAGTGTCAAAGTCAAACCGATAACAAGGCCAGCAATTTTGCCATTGCCCTTGCTTTCTGATGTAACAGTTAGGATTGTCAAAATAAAGATAAATGATGCGATTGCTTCAAAGATGAAAGCACCTGCGACATTAACCGTTGAGAATCCGTTCTCACCAAGACTGGCTGTATCTAACCCAGCATTTGATGCTAAGAAGAAGAGGGTGGCCGTCGCTAGAAAAGCACCCGCTAATTGAGCTGCAATATAGGTAGCAAGCTCCTTACCATCCATACGTTTGTTGACAAACATAGCGATTGAGACTGCTGGGTTTAAGTGAGCACCTGAAACAGCACCGATTGAATATGCTGCTGCTACAATGGATAAACCAAAAGCAAGTGCAATCCCGAGGTGACCGACACCTTCAACACCATTCCCAAAAACAACAGTTCCTGTACCAACAAATACAAGAATAAATGTACCGATTGCCTCTGCAAAGAATTTTTTCATAAAAATCCACCTTCCTTGAAACCATAATATTTTTCTATACTGTCATTATAGACATATTCAAGAATAATAGCAAATTTTCTGATTGTTTTCATATATTTTTCATAAAATTAAAAACTGCCAAATATCTTTTGACAGTTTTTAACCATAAAAATGGGCTCTATAATTTCTGTAGTGGGTCAGACCACTATGGAGGTTATGGAGCCTTTTTGAGTGTATACAAAAAGTCCCATATGACCTATAATGAAAAGCGACAAAACCATCATTTTAGAAAGACTCATATGGAACAATTTGATTTTATCACAAACTTACTTGGAATAAAAGACCCTAATATCACCATTTCAGATTATGTGGACGCTGGAACTCATAAAGAAGTCATCGCTAAACTTGACTATCCGGCTCCTAAATGCCACAACTGTCATGGTCAGATGGCTAAATATGACCTCCAAAAAGAATCTAAAATCCCCTATCTGGAATGTGCTGGATATAAGACCTTAATTCGTTTAAGGAAACGTCGTTTTCGTTGTCAGGATTGCGGAAAAATAGCTGTCGCAGAAACTTCTCTGGTCAAGAAGAATCATCAAATACCAGCTATTGTTAACCATAAGATTGCTCAAAAGCTGATTGAGAAAGCTTCTATGACAGACATCGCTGAATGCTTGGCCGTATCCACTTCAACAGTCATTCGCAAACTCAAGGAGTTCCAATTCAAGACTGACCTAACTTGGCTCCCAGCTCACATGAGCTGGGATGAATATAGTTTCAAGAAGGGCAAAATGAGCTTCATCGCACAAGATTTTGACTCGCTTACTATCTTAGCTATTCTAGATGGACGAACACAAACGACCATTCGCAATCACTTCCTCCGCTATTCCAGACAGGTGAGAAACCGAGTCAAAGTCATCACTATGGACATGTTTAGTCCTTACTACGATATCGCTAAAAAATTATTTCCAAACGCTAAAATTGTCCTCGATCGCTTTCATATCGTCCAACATATGAGTCGGGCCATGAACCATCTGCGCATCCAAATCATGAAGCAGTTTGACAGAAAATCTCATGAATACAAGGCGCTAAAAAGCTACTGGAAACTCATTCAACAGGATAGAAGTAAACTCAGCGATAAACGCTTTTATCGCCCTACTTTTCGGATGCATTTAACCAACAAAGAGATTCTTAAAAAACTACTTTCTTACTCGCAGGAACTTCGAGAACACTATGAACTTTACCAACTATTGCTTTTTCATTTTCAAAAGAAGCAAGCTGAACATTTCTTTGACCTCATTGAGGAGCTGCTTCCCAGCGTAAATCCCATCTTTCAAACTATTTTTAAAACCTTTTTGAAGGATAAGGACAAGATCATTAACGCATTAGAACTCCCCTATTCAAACGCCAAACTAGACGCTACTAACAACCTCATCAAAGTCATTAAGCGTAATGCCTTTGGTTTCCGGAACTTTGACAACTTTAAATTAAGAATTCTCATCGCTTTGAACATCAAAAAGAAGAGAACCAAGTTGGTCCTCTCCAGGTTATGACTTTTCAGCAACCCACTACAGTTGACAAAGAGCCTAAAAATGATTTAAATCGCTTTTTTATCATGCCCAAGCGCTCGTTGAACAGCTTTCACTACTTCAACTAAGACGACCATAAGGAGACTTCCGATGACAACAACCAACCATTGAGTTGGTGACAATACGGTCACATGGAAGAAGTTATTGAAACCAGGAATAACAATTGTCGACATTAAGAGCACGAAAGCAATGGGGATAGACATATTGAAGAGACGATTTTTGAAGAGACCAACTTTGAAGATGGATTGGTAAACCGACTTAACATTAAAGGCATGAACCAATTGAATCAAACCAAGAGTGACATAAGCCATCGTTAGGGCATCTGCATGGACTAAATCATAGCCTGTATGCTCTGGGAACATGAGGGCAAATCCGTAAACACCCAATACCAAGATTGTTTGGAAAGCACCTTGATAGAGAATAGCTTCCATAACACCACCGTCGAAGAAACTTGATTTACGACCACGAGGTTTGTTTTTCATAACACCTGGTTCAGCAGGTTCTACACCAAGTGCGATAGCTGGAAGTGTATCGGTTACCAAGTTGATCCATAAGAGATGAACTGGCTGAAGTACATCCCAACCAAAGAGTGTTGCTAAGAAGATGGTAAATACTTCGGCCATGTTGGCTGAAAGTAAATACTGGATGGTTTTCTGGATATTTGAGAAGACTTTACGACCTTCTTCAACCGCAACGATAATGGTTGCAAAGTTGTCATCTGCCAGAACCATATCCGATGCGCCTTTCGACACTTCTGTACCTGTAATCCCCATACCGATACCGATATCTGCGGTCTTGAGGGATGGAGCATCATTGACACCATCACCCGTCATGGCAACAACTTTACCGTCATTTTGCCAAGCTTTTACGATACGCACCTTGTGTTCAGGTGATACACGGGCATATACAGAATATTGTTTGAAGACTTTTTGGAATTCTTCATCTGTCAACTCATTAAGTTCTGCACCAGTGAAGACGTGGTCCTCTGTATCACCTTCGTCAATGATGCCCAAGCGTTTAGCAATCGCTTCAGCCGTGTCTTGGTGGTCACCGGTAATCATGATGGGACGGATTCCAGCTTCCTTGGCAACACGAACTGCTTCTGCTGCTTCCGGACGTTCCGGGTCAATCATACCAACCAAACCTGCAAAGACAAGGTCTGCTTCAACGATTTCAGTTTCCAAAGTTGGGATCGCATCCGTGTATTTGTAAGCCATCATAAGGACGCGAAGGGCTTGTTTAGCGAGTTCCTTATTGGTACCAAGAATAGCCTTACGATCCGCATCGGTAATTGGACGAACAGTCCCATTTTCTTCCATTTGAGTCACTCGTTTCAGCAACTGGTCTGGAGCACCTTTTACAGCCACGAAGAAATTGCCATCCGCTTGTTTATGAATGGTAGACATAAGCTTACGATCTGAGTCAAATGGCAACTCTGCTACACGTGGTTCAGCAAGAAGAACTTCACGAACATCAAAGGTGTGATCCAATCCATATTGAACAAGGGCTGTTTCTGTTGGGTCCCCAATCAGCTTATCATCTGGACCGATTTTTGTATCATTAGCAAAGTTCATGACACGAAGCGTGTTGTTGGTCATGTCAATATCAGCACCAGATGAAATCAATTGACCGTTGGTATAGATTTTTTCAACTGTCATTTGGTTCATGGTCAAGGTACCAGTTTTATCAGATGCGATAATCTCCGTTGAACCAAGCGTTTCAACCGCTGGCAATTTACGAACGATAGAGTTCCGCTTTGCCAAGACCTGTGTACCAAGTGACAGCACAACAGTTACAATAGCTGGCAAGCCTTCTGGGATAGCCGCAACAGCCAGGGCCACAGAAGTCATTAGACCCTGAATAGGTGCTTGACCACGTAGGAAAACTCCCACCGCAAAGGTAATCGCAGCAACCGCAAGGACTGCGTAGGTCAAAATTTTAGATAATTGGTGTAAGTTTTGCTTAAGCGGTGTATCTGTTTCATCCGCATTTGCAAGCATTCCTGCGATGTGTCCAACTTCTGTATACATACCTGTATTGGTCACAACACCTGTACCACGTCCGTATGTAACATTTGAGTTTTGGTAGGCCATGTTGACACGGTCACCGATACCGGCATCAGCTGCTACTTGCACATGCAAGTCTTTTTCAACTGGCACAGACTCACCAGTCAAAGCTGCTTCTTCGATTTTCAAAGAGGCTGCTTGTAAGAGACGCATATCAGCAGGAACCACGTCACCCGCTTCCAAAAGAACGATATCACCAGGAACCAATTCCTTTGAATCAACTTCAATAACATGACCATCACGACGCACACGCGCCAATGGACTAGACATAGACTTAAGGGCATCGATAGCCGCTTCAGCTTGTCCCTCTTGGTATACACCAAAGGCCGCATTGAGTACAACGACTGCCAAGATGATAATGGCATCGGTCAATCCATGCATGCCTTCTGTAATAACAGAAAGGGCTGCTGCCACTAAGAGGATGATAATCATCAAATCCTTAAACTGATCAAGGAATTTCATAAATAGGCTACGTTTTTCACCTTCATCCAATTCATTACGTCCATATGTTGCTAGACGTTCGTTGGCTTGTGCCTTGGTCAAACCATCTTGGCTTGTTTCCAAGCTAGATAAGACCTGATCCTTGGCCTGTGTATAATACAATTCCTTTTTTTGTTCTTTCGACAAAATAAGCTCCTCCTAGTCTCTTTTTCACAAAAAAGAGACTTGTTTTTTTAAAAAACAAGTCTCGCTGTTTAAGATTATGCCGGAAATTCTAGATTTCGTAATGACGACATAAACGCAATTTTTAAAAGCTTCTATCACAAGATCGCTGATTTTTAAACGTGAAAATCAGCCCATATGAAGAAATCAATTTAAAAATTACTAGCTACTCCCTCGATTTACTTTAAATTATATCAAATTGAGAGATTTTTTCAAGAAGTAAACACCTTGAAAACGTTTTTTTGGAACGACCTAACCCCAACCGATCTCCATCTGATAGGATGCAAAAATCCCATCTCCCTCTAACTGTTTAAGGTCATAATGTAAAGTAAGGCTTTGCTGGTCTCTATCAAGAAGAAAATACTTAGTGTCTGTCACAAAGTGTTGCATACCTAGGGGTGTATGGAGAATCACCACAGCATCTTTCTTCTCCCTAAAGCGCATAATGGACTTTGGACTTGAAAAACGAGTCATGACTAATTCGGTCTCATCACACTTGATGATTGTCTTTTCTTTTTCCTCATTGTGAAAGATTAGATAGAGTTGATCTTTTTTTTCTACCAGCTCTACTGGATATTCTTGGTCTAACACTTCTATTTGTCCATCTAAGGTTATTTTATTGCGTAAACTAATTTTCATCTTGAACTTTCTGTTTTGCTTCTTAGATCTATTATATGCTAAAAATCCCATTTCGTAAAACCGCAGGCTTTCCAATCTTTTCATTTTTTTCTAATATTTGCTATAATAGTAGAATGATTGAAAAAGTATTTCGTGACCCAGTTCACAACTATATTCATGTTAACCATGAAGTGATTTATAAACTTATCAATAGCAAAGAATTTCAGCGACTACGCCGCATCAAGCAATTGGGAACAACTTCCTATACCTTTCATGGTGGCGAGCATAGCCGCTTTTCGCATTGTCTTGGTGCCTACGAGATTGCCAGACGAATCACGAAGAGTTTTGAGGAAAAGTATCCTGACAAGTGGAACAAGGAAGAATCCCTTCTGACCATGGTAGCTGCCCTCCTGCACGATATCGGTCACGGGGCTTATTCTCATACTTTTGAGCGGCTTTTTGATACTGATCACGAAGAAATGACTTGTGAAATTTTGACCAACCCTGAAACAGAGGTCAATGCTCTTCTAAAACAGGTTGCTCCTGATTTTCCAGACAAAGTTGCCAATGTCATCCGTCATACTTATCCCAATAAACAGGTTGTTCAATTGATTTCTAGTCAGATTGATGTGGATCGAATGGATTATCTTCTGAGGGATTCTTATTTTACAGGTACCAATTATGGGCAGTTTGATTTGACCCGTATTTTGCGGGTCATCCGCCCGACCGATAGCGGTATTGCATTCCTTGAATCTGGTATGCATGCTGTCGAAGATTATGTGGTTAGTCGTTATCAAATGTATATGCAAGTCTACTTCCACCCAGCTAGTCGTTCCATGGAAGTCCTCTTGCAAAATCTCCTCAATCGAGCCAAAGTGCTCTATGCTGGAGAAAAAGAATTTTTCGCTAAATCTTCACCCAGACTTCTTCCTTTCTTTGAGCATCGTTTCAACTTGGCAGATTATCTGGCCTTGGATGATGGAGTCATGAATACCTATTTTCAAAGCTGGATTGATGGACCAGATAGAACCTTGTCTGACTTGGCTCAGCGCTACATCAACCGCAAGGTCTTCAAATCTATTACCTTTTCAGCAGAAGATGAGACACAATTGGATATTCTCCGTAATATCGTGGCTGAAGTTGGCTTTGACCCAGAGTATTATACAGCAATTCACCATAACTTTGACCTTCCCTATGATGTCTATCGTCCTGAATCCACTAAAAAAAGAACCCAGATTGAAATCCTTTGCAAGGATAATTCTCTTATTGAATTATCCCAATTATCTCCTATTGTAGCTTCTCTTTCAGGAACTATTCATGGAGATAGCCGCTTCTACTTCCCGAAAGAATTACTGGAAGAAACAGGAATTTTTGCAGCCTACAATGAAACTTTTTTAAGCAATATTCACAATGACCACTTTAATCCAGGAGAAAAACATGAGCATTAAACTTGTCGCTGTCGATTTGGACGGCACCCTATTAACCGATAAAAGAGAAATTACCACTGAAGTTTTTGATGCAGTTCAAGACGCCAAAAAAGCTGGCATTAAAATCGTCATTGCTACAGGCCGTCCCATTACAGGGGTTCAGCAAATCTTGAAAGATTTGAAACTAACGGATCCCGGTGATTATGTCATCACCTTTAATGGTGGCCTAGTACAGGATGCTGCTACCAAAGAAGATGTCGTCAAAGAAACCTTGACCTATGATGATTACTTGGACATTGAATTGCTATCGCGTAAACTTGGTCTCCCTATGCACGCCAGTACTAAGAAAGGCATGTACACCGCCAACCGCAACATAGGCAAATATACGATTCATGAGGCCATGCTAGTGGATTCTCCTGTATTTTATCGGACTCCAGAAGAAATGGCAGATGAAGAAATTGTTAAAATCATGATGGTAGATGAGCCTGAACTGTTAGACCAAAAAATCAAGCAGATTCCGCAAGCCTTCTTCGACAAATATAACATCTCTAAGTCAGCACCTTTTTATCTTGAAATCTGTCCCAAAACTGCTAGCAAAGGTAAGGCAATCAAGTACTTAGCCGATTATCTAGGGCTAACTTTGGATCAAACCATGGCCATCGGAGATCAAGAAAATGATCGCTCTATGCTGGAAATGGTAGAAAATCCTGTTGTGATGGAAAATGGCACGCCAGAATTGAAAAAAATGGCCAAGTACATCACCAAGTCAAACCAAGAGAGCGGTGTTGCCTATGCCATTAGAGAGTGGGTATTAGACTAATGTATTCTTACAAAACTGGAATTTCTGCTGAAGAGCATGATGCTTTTGTCCTTCAGAGCCAGCAAACCAATCTACTCCAAAGCAGTTCTTGGGCCAAGGTCAAAGATGATTGGGGAAATATCCGAGTCGGTTTCTATGACGAAAAAGAATTGCTTGCTGTTGCATCCATCCTAATTCGACCACTTCCCTTGGGTATGACCATGTTCTATATCCCTCGTGGACCTGTCATGGATTATCTGGACAAGAACTTGGTTGCTTTTGTTCTCACCAGTATCAAAAAAATGGCCAAAACCAAAAAGGCTCTCTTTATCAAATTTGATCCTTTCATTCTCTTTGGTCATCACCAAATTGACCAAGAAGCTGTTCAAAATCCTGAAGCAGAAACCATTATCCGCAACTTGCAAGATGCAGGTTGCGAGTGGGTAGGTCGCACAACTGATATGGCTGAAAATATCCAACCGCGTTTTCAAGCCAATATCTATGCCAAGGATTTTTCAGAAGCCAATCTTTCTAAAAAAATCCGGCAGTCCATCCGAACAGCTAAAAACAAAGGAGTTGAGGTGCGTTTTGGTGCCCATGAATTACTAGCCGACTTCTCCGATTTGATGAAGAAAACAGAGGACCGCAAGTCTATCCACCTCCGAGGCATTGACTACTATCGCAAACTGCTGGATTCTTATCCAGGACAATCCTACATCACCTTGACGACACTTAATTTAAAATTACGCCTAGATGATTTGGAAAAGGAATTGGAAGCTGCTCAGATGGCCCTAGCCAACTACCCAGAAACCACCAAACCGACTAAAATTGATAACACAAAAAAAGAAATCGAACGCTTGACTGATGAGATTTTTTTCCTCAAGGATGAATTGACCAAAGGGAAAGAACGAGTCGCTCTTTCCGGTACTCTAACTCTTGAGTTTGGGGGCACTTCTGAAAACATTTATGCAGGAATGGACGAGACCTATCGACGCTATCAAGCTGCCATCTATACCTGGTTTGAAACAGCGAATCATGCTTTTGAAAAAGGAAATCACTGGCAAAATATGGGCGGAGTCGAAAACGACTTATCTGGTGGTCTCTATAACTTCAAGTCAAAATTCAAACCTGAAATTGAAGAAATGATTGGGGAGTTTAACCTACCAGTCAGCCCGCTTTATAAACTATCTAATCTTGCCTATACCATCCGCAAAAAATTGAGGAGTAAACGCAAATGACCTTAAAACAATTAAGTTTAGGTGACTACCAAGACTTTATCGAGCAGCAGTCAGACTACTCTTTTCTACAAAGCAAGGAAATGGCTATCCTTTTAGAAAAGAAAAAGATGACTGTACGTCCCATGGGGCTAATCAAAAATGGGCAGGTGAAGGTTGCCGGTCTACTCTATAGTATTCCCATGACTGGTGGCCTCCACATGGAAATCAATTCCGGTCCAGTCATCGCTGATGAAGCTTTTGTGACAGAATTTTATAAGGAAATCCAAAGATTCGCTAAAGATAATGGTGCTCTCCAACTCATCCTCAAACCCTACCAAACCTATCAAACCTTCGATAGCCAAGGAAAGGCAAGTAGTCCAGAAAGAAAAGAGCTGATTGATCAACTGACAAACCTTGGCTTTCAATTTGACGGATTGCAAACCGGTTACCCAGGTGGCGAGCCTGATTGGCATTATGTCAAAGACTTAAGTGATTTACAACAGGAAAATTTGATTGCCTCCTTCAGTAAAAAAGGGAAACCGTTGGTCAAGAAGACCAATAGTTTTGGCATCAAGATTGAGCGCCTTAAACGTAATCAATTGGACCGTTTCAGTAAAATCACCGCTGCCACTTCTGATCGAAGAGAATATCAGGACAAACCTCTTGCTTATTATGAAGATTTCTTTGATTCTTTTGGCGAAAAAGCTGATTTTCTCATAGCCAGCATCAACTTCCAGGTCTACCATGACAATCTACTAGCTGGAAAAGCAAAACTCAAAGAAAAATTAGCAGGCATTCAAGCTGATTTGGATAACAATCCCAATTCTCGCAAGAAACAAAATGAATACCGAGAAATCTCCAGCCAAATCGAGACATTCCATGTTCGTTTGACTGAAGCTATGGAATGGATGATGCAATATGGTAAAGAAGATATTGATTTGGCAGCCAGTCTATTTATCTATACACCAGCTGAAATGGTCTACCTCTTCAGCGGATCTCTACCAGAATTTAATAAATTTTATGCACCTGTTGCCCTCCAAGAGTATGCTATGCGCAAGGCCCTCGATTTGAAGATTCCATTTTACAATTTCCTAGGCGTCCAAGGTATCTTTGACGGTTCCGACGGCGTTCTACGCTTTAAGCAAAACTTTAACGGTTATATTGTCCGCAAAATGGGAAACTTCCGCTACTACCCAAAGCCACTTAAGTTCAAAGTTCTTCAAGGAATCAAAAAAATCCTGGGAAGATGAATTAAAAAAAGATTGAATGAATCATCATTTCAATCTTTTTTATTGTCTAAGAAAATCTTATTGAGTAAATCTTCCAGTATAATCAATGTTCATATCAAAGAAAGGTCGGTCTCGCAGAAGATTTGCTCTAGAAGTAAACTGCCAAGCTGCAGCTGAAATATGCATAGCCATTCTGCGTGCTTGATCCGTAGGCATTCCATTGATATAGGGATACTGAGCTATCCAGAAATTACTGATACCAAAATTGCTTGTTTGGATTGGTCCAGCATATCCTAATCCATTGACATCAATCCAACTAGCACCAGCATAATGCATGAGATTTTGATAGCCAAGGCCTTTCATCTCTGTTTCCCAAGCTTGCATGTTGGCATTGACATTGATGCGACTCTTTTCTTCTTCAATATCATTAATCATGAGGATAGAATTAGGCAAACCCAATCTCTTAGCCGCTGCTACAAAGTAGCGTGCTTCAGCTTGAGCCGTAGCTACTGAGGTGAAGTGTGAATAATGATAGACAGATACTTTAAGGTCAGCTGCTTGAGCATTTTTTATTTGATCTAGAGCAAGCGGATTGAAATAACTTGTTCCTTCTGTCAATTTCACAACAACACCTGACAATCCCTGAACCTTCAAAGCATTATAGTCAGCAACCGATAAATAACCATTATGACTACTAACATCAACAAAGGCTTGACCAGATTTTTTGCTGAAGTTCACATTCGCATTTGTTGCTCCAACACCATAGGTTTGTCCATTGCTCTCAATATAAGCGTGAGCATGGTAGGTACCTGTTTCGTAACGGTGATTTCCCAAGCGAACTGTCACATGGTAATTTCCATTTGCTTGCCGGTATGCTTCATACCAGATGATATCATTTTGACCATTAACCTCAGACCAAACTGGGACTTGAACCTTGCTTACACCAGCTGGAGCAAAAACATCAGAGACAGCAACATCAAAATAGCCATAGGTGTTATCAATATTTTGAATAGAAATCCTTGCCGATACGTTTTTTCTAGAAAAAGTGACATTGCTTCTAGTTTGAGCTAGACCCACCGAACTTCCATCATCCTGTCTAAGGTAGAGGTGTATATGATAGGTCCCCTCATCATACTTATGGTTTTTCGCTTCAACGGATACCTTATAACTTCCATCAACTTGCTTAGTAGCTGTATACCATTGAATGTCGTCTTGCCCATCCTTATCAGACCAGACCGGAATTTGTAGAGACTGCAAGCCCTTTGGTGCCGTGATATTGTTAATAATGACATCAAAGCTTCCCGTCTGGCTGTTTTGATTTGTGATGGACATTGTTGCAGCAGGTAATGCTTCTGGCAAGGTCGCTTGAGTGGTCCTAATCCCTTCAGATTTTCCATTTTTATAGTTAAAATAGAGATGAACTTGATAGTTCCCACGACCATTTTTATGATTTTTACTATCAATCTTTACACGGTAGCTTCCATCATTTTGTCTTGTCGCTTCATACCACTGAATATCATCTTGTCCACCAGTCTCTGTCCAAACTGGAACCCGGACAGATTGGATTTCTGAAGTAAAAATTACTTGCGAAATGAGCACTTCGAACGTACCAGCTTGGCGATCTATATTTTCAATGGATAGTTTTGCTTCAGATTGATTAAGCAAGCGTGTATTAGCCGTGGTCACTCCAATCATTTGTCCATTTGACATTTCATAATAAAGGTGAGCATGGTAGACTCCTGATTCATTTTTGTGATTGCTTTTCTCTATCCTAACTTTGTAAGTTCCATTGCTCTGTTTGCTTGCTGTATACCAGCGGATATCATCCTGACCACCAGCTTCCGTCCAAACTGGAACCTTAATAGAGTCAATACCTATACTGTCGGAAACATTTGAAACAACCAAGTCAAAACTTCCAGCCTGATGATTGAGATTGGCTACTTCTATCTTTCCTTGGGGAGATAAGCTAGTACTAGTTGTTCCAATTCCTTCCATACTACCGTCACTATATTGGTAATAAAGATGCGCCTGATAGACTCCCAGACCATTCTTGTGATTAGCACTTTGAACAGTGACTTTATAGCTTCCATCGGATTGGTATTGGGCATTATACCATTTAAGATCGTCTTGTCCCTTTTCTTCAGTCCAAACTGGAACTTTTATGGCCTTGAGAGGTTTAGCACCATTCACATTACTAATGGTTAAATCGAAACTTCCCTTGCTAAGGTCAAGATTACTGACACTGATCGTTCCACTGGTCGGAGGAGAAAGGCTGGTTTTAGTTGCAGCAATTCCCTGTGTCGGTGCATTATTAAAGTCATAATAGAGATGAACATTATACTCACCACTACCATTTTTGTGATTTTTCTTATCAACAGTTACTTTGTAGCTACCATCAGCCTGTTGATTTGCGGTATACCAGCGAATATCATCTTGTCCATCTTGACTAGTCCAAACCGGTACTCTTACTGACTGGATACTATTCGGACTAAGCACCTCTTCAATGACAACATCAAAGGTTCCTGCACTATAATTGACATTTCTGATAGATAATTTCCCAGTGGTGGATAAAGTTGTCTGTGTGGAGGCAACACCGATAGTTTTATTGGCATTATCTACATAATACAGGTGAATTTGATAACTTCCTCTACCATTTTTATGGTTTTTCTTATCAATACTTACCCTGTAGCTTCCATATAGCTGACGTTCAGCATTATACCACTGGAGATCATCTTGACCATTTTCTTCTGTCCAAACAGGTACCCTTACAGAACGGATACCTGTAGAACTTGATAGATTAGAAATAATAATATCAAAGGTGCCTGCAAGCAAATTCTGATTTTGAATGGTCAAATTTCCACTAGCTGCTTCAGCTATAGCAGTGACTGCACTAGATTCCTTTGCTGGTGTCTCAGATACTGTATCTACTGTAGAGCTAGTTTCACTAGTTGTTACAGAATTCCTTGTTTCTGCTTCAGATATTTGAGGGCTTACTGAAGTGGGATCAAGCTGCCAATCAAAAGTATAGTTCTTTAATTCATAGATGGATTGATTCTGATCCAAGGCTTCTACTTCAAGAAAATATTTCTTGCTTATAGAAGGTGTTGCTGGATGAAAAACTGCTGCAAATTGACCATGCTTATCCAACTCCAAAGGCAATTCCAGCAAATCAGATCGATCGTTCAGTGTCCAAATCTTGATCTGAACTGTTTCAAAATTTTGTCCTTTTGGATCAAAAGACAATTGTACTTGCCCTCCTTCCAAGTGAACAGAAAACTGCCCATGAGATTCAATTTTCTCAGATTGTCCTTGTAAAATTAAATATGCTGGCTCAGCAATAATGGTATCAGCCTGCACTATATGACCACATATCAGACTAGCAAATAGGCTAGCTAGGTACATACACTTTCTAAGTTTCAATTTTTTCTCCCCAATACCCAAAAAACTCCTAACTCTTTGGCTAGAAGTTTTTAGTCATATTATTATTTGATTAGAAGTTCAACAATGCCAAGAAGCTTGCTGGTTCAAGTGAGGCACCACCAACGAGAGCACCATCAACGTCAGGACAAGCCATGTATTCAGCAATATTAGATGGATTTACAGAACCACCGTATTGAACACGAACCTTATCTGCGACTTCTTGACCGAAGTCAGCTACAACTACATCACGAACGGCTTTACACATGTTTTCTGCATCTTCTGAAGTAGCTGATTTACCAGTACCGATAGCCCAGATCGGCTCATATGCGATGACTAAGGAAGCTACTTGCTCTGCTGACAAGTCTTTCAAAGCTGCAGAAACTTGAGCACCCACAAACTCCACTGCTTTACCAGCTTCGTAAGTTTCAAGCGACTCACCACAACAAATAATTGGAGTCATGTTGTTACGGAAAATAGCATGCGCTTTTTTGTTGATATCTTCATCTGTTTCATGGAAGTATTCACGACGTTCTGAGTGACCAATGATAACATAGTCCATTCCCATATCAGCCAACACTTTCGGACTTGTTTCACCAGTGAAAGCACCTGCATCTTCAAAATAACAGTTTTGCGCAGCAACTTTAAGATTGCTATCAGCACTTGCGAATTTTACACCGTTCAAAAGCAATGGTGAAGCACCAATAACAGCGTCCACTTTATCTGTTGATGGCAATTGATCTTTTACTTCTTCAACGAAAGCCATAGCTTCTTGAACATTTTTGTTCATCTTCCAGTTACCGGCAATAATTGGTTTACGTGACATTTCACTTACCTCTTTTAAATTTATTTTACGCTCTCTATTGTAGCATATTTTCAGGAAATATTAAAGTTAATTCTATTCTGAACCATTCCCCTTGTTGCCTTTTTCTCATAATTTCGTATATTTTTAAAAAGAATGGAGAGCGAACTTGTCCGCAGAATGGTATTTTTCTAACCTTGACTAGTCATTTCAAAGCTAATCTTGAAAAAAGGGCGCACTTGGCCCTTGTAAGTGGAGGGATTTTTTAAACAACCCAACTCGCCAGATGCTCTTGGTTTCCAGTCTTCAACTTTGCCAGGGCAAAGCCAATCATGACAAGAAAACTCATACTGATAGCTAACCTCATCTTCTTAAT
>NZ_CTEN01000003.1 GCF_001375655.1 Streptococcus varani
ACCAACAAAGAGATTCTTAAAAAACTACTTTCTTACTCGCAGGAACTTCGAGAACACTATGAACTTTACCAACTATTGCTTTTTCATTTTCAAAAGAAGCAAGCTGAACATTTCTTTGACCTCATTGAGGAGCTGCTTCCCAGCGTAAATCCCATCTTTCAAACTATTTTTAAAACCTTTTTGAAGGATAAGGACAAGATCATTAACGCATTAGAACTCCCCTATTCAAACGCCAAACTAGACGCTACTAACAACCTCATCAAAGTCATTAAGCGTAATGCCTTTGGTTTCCGGAACTTTGACAACTTTAAATTAAGAATTCTCATCGCTTTGAACATCAAAAAGAAGAGAACCAAGTTGGTCCTCTCCAGGTTATGACTTTTCAGCAACCCACTACAGTTGACAAAGAGCCTTTTATAATGGAAAAGAATAGAAAAAATAGAGTTTTATTCTTCCTGATCAGCCAACCATCCTTGGTAAGCTTCAACAAGGTTTACAGCCATCTGGCTTGCCATAGCAACTGAAAAAGCTTCTGTTCCTTCTGCATGGTCATCTGCAATTTCTAGCTTTGTTTCTTCGTAAATTGCCTTTAAGCTTTGTGGACTAAGTGTCTTCTTGAAGGCTTCAAATCCTTTATTCATAGTATTACCTCCTCTATAGTGCATTTTACTACCTCTATTTTACCAGATTATCGTTCAAATAGCTGAAAGATATTAAAAAACCTTAAAATTTCTTTCAAGGTTTCTATTTTCTCGATGAAGATTTGCACATTACGAGACAAAGTGACACAGGCATACCTAAAGGTCGGCAAGGAGCTTTAACAGAGTAAGGTGTGAATCTTCAAAGAAAATTAATCTACATCAATGTATTCTTTAGCCAGAGCAAGCACTTCTTCCGCTGTTCCACATTCTGTGATAGCACGGTTAGCGTATTCTTGCATCTTAGCTGTGTCCAATTTCTTCATGAGGCTACGTGTACGAAGTACAGAGGTTGCTGACATAGAGAATTCATCCAAACCAAGACCCATCAAGAGTGGAACGGCTTGTTGATCACCAGCCATCTCACCACACATACCAGCCCATTTGCCTTCTGCATGAGCAGCTTTGATCACGTTAGCAATCAAACGAAGGATAGCTGGGTTATATGGTTGGTAGAGGTATGAAACTTGTTCGTTCATACGGTCTGCAGCCATAGTGTATTGGATGAGGTCGTTTGTACCAATTGAGAAGAAGTCAACTTCTTTTGCAAATTGATCAGCAAGCATCGCTGCTGCTGGAATCTCAATCATGATACCAACTTGGATATCATCTGCTACCGCCACGCCTTCTGCGAGAAGGTTAGCTTTTTCTTCGTCAAAGACCTTCTTAGCAGCACGGAACTCTGTCAAAAGAGCAACCATTGGGAACATGATGCGGAGTTGTCCATGAACAGATGAACGAAGAAGAGCACGAATCTGTGTACGGAACATGGCATCGCCCGTTTCAGAGATAGAGATCCGCAAAGCACGGTAACCAAGGAATGGGTTCATTTCATGGGGCATATCGAAGTAAGGAAGTTCCTTATCACCACCGATGTCCATTGTACGAACCACGACAGGTTTACCGTTCATACCTTCAAGCACTGCTTTGTAAGCTTGGTATTGTTCATCTTCAGTTGGGAAGTCTTGAGAATCCATGTAAAGGAACTCAGTACGGTAGAGACCAACAGCTTCCGCACCGTTTTCATTAACACCCTCAACATCTTTTGGAGTACCGATATTGGCAGCCAATTCGAAGTGTTTGCCATCAGCAGTAACCGTTTGAGCATCTTTCAAAAGAGCCCATTCAGCTTTTTGTGCCGCATAAGCTTCACCAGCTGCTGTAAATTCTGCAATGATTTCTTCAGACGGGTTAATCACTACTTCACCTGTAATACCATTAACAGCCAAAACATCGCCGTTTTTTACGATTTCAGTGATATTGTTTGTACCAAGTACGGCAGCAATTTCAAGAGTACGTGCCATGATTGCTGAGTGACTTGTGCGACCACCAATGTTGGTAACAAAGGCTTTAACAAAGTTCTTATCCAACTGAGCTGTATCTGAAGGAGTCAAGTCATGCGCAATGACAATCGATTCTTCTGAAATAGCAGCTGGGTTTGGCAAACGTACGCCAAGCAAGTGAGCTAATACACGTTTGGTGACGTCACGGATATCTGCAGCACGTTCTTGCATGTATGGGTTGTCGTCCATACCTTCAAAAATCGCGATGAACATATCTGTTACTTCTTTCAAACCAGTTTCTGCATTGGTTTTCTTAGCACGGATTGTTTCTTTAATTTGACCAACCATTTCTGGGTCAGCCAATACCATCAAGTGAGCATCGAATACGGCTGCAGCTTCTTCGCCTAGGCTAGCTACTGCATTCTCGCGGATAACAGAAAGCTCGTCTTGCGATGCTTGTAACGCAACATCAAGGCGAGCTTCTTCTGCATTTGTATCTTCAACTGTTACAGTTTCAAATGACAAATCCGGTTGAACAAGTAGGTATGCCTTTGCAACAGCAACACCGTCCGATGCTGCGATTCCTTTGAGCATATCTGTCATGTCTTATGCCAATCCTTCTTTATCCATTGTTTCAGTGATAGCTGCGATTGCATCGTCTGCATCAGCACCTTCAGCAGTGATTGTAACGTCAGCACCTTGACCAACACCAAGGCTCATAACGCCCATGATAGATTTCAAGTTTACAGACTTGTCTTTGTAGTTCAAAGTGATGTCTGAAGCGAATTTGCTAGCTGTTTGAACGAGCAAAGTTGCTGGACGTGCGTGGATACCTGTTTCTGCCACAATGTGGAAATCTTTTGAAGCCATAGTTTGGTTTCTCCTTTGTTTTTCAAAATTATGGGTTAGTGATAACCCTTACAAAGGAGATTATACCATTTATTGAAATCATTTTCAAGAATTTTTTGCTATACTTTCAAAATCATCGATAAGATATGCAGAAAAAAACTAGGAAGTCTATCTTTCTCCAATAGAATCGATTAACCTTTGGCTAAACTGGCTGGTGGACAGGGCTTCTACCCCTTTTCCAAAGGCTAAATCAGCTGTGAAATAACCTCTAGAAAAATTTGTCTCAATCGCTTTGGTAATTAGATCTGAAACAGCTGTCCAACCGATGTAGTCAAAGAGCATGCATCCGGATAACAATACTGAACACGGATTAGCCTTATCTTGACCTGCAATATCTGGTGCGGTTCCATGAGTCGCCTCAAAGATAGCATGCCCTGTTCGGTAGTTAATATTGGCACCAGGAGCAATCCCTATACCGCCGACTTGTGCCGCTAAAGCATCACTGGCATAATCACCGTTCAGATTGGTTAGAGCGACTACGTCAAATCGATCTGGATTAAGGAGAATCTGCTGGAGAAAATTATCCGCGATGATATCCGAAATCACTAGCTGACCTGATGCTAACTCTTTGGCATATTCTCTTTGAGCCAATTCATAACCCCACTTACGAAAACCACCTTCAGTAAATTTCTGTATATTGCCCTTGTGGACAAGAGTAACATTGGTCAGTTTATTTTCCAGAGCGTAGTCAATCGCTGCTCGAATCAAGCGTTGGCTTCCTTCTATCGAAATGGGCTTAATTCCAATGCTTGACGTCTCTGGGAAACGGATTTTTTGGACACCCATGTCCTCTTGAAGGAAATTAATGATTTTTTGGACATCCTGGCTACCAGCTTCCCATTCGATACCCGCATAGATATCTTCCGTATTTTCACGGAAGATGGTGATATTGGTTTTTTCGGGATGCTTGAGCGGGCTCTCAATGCCCTTGAAATAGCGGACAGGACGGACACAGGCATAGAGGTCTAGCTCTTGGCGAAGTGCCACATTCAGTGAACGGATACCACCGCCGACTGGTGTTTCCAACGGTCCCTTGATGGCCACTAAATGATCCTTTATGGTTTCCACTGTTTCATCTGGCAACCAAGAGCCGGTTTGATCAAAGGATTTTTTCCCAGCCAAAACTTCTGTCCAAGCAACTTTCTTCTGACCAGCAAAAGCTTTTTCAACTGCTGCATCAAAGACTGACTGGGCACTCTTCCAGATGTCTTTTCCAACTCCATCCCCCTCAATAAAAGGAATAATGGGATGATCACTTACTCGTAACTGGCCATTTTCTAATACAATCTTTTCTGCCATAACAACTCCTTAGCGTTTTCCGATTGGTAAGTATTCCAAGTTCATTTGTCCCATATAATTGGAACGCGGACGTATTAATTTATTATTTTTTTGTTGCTCCTGGATATGGGCAATCCAACCAGATACCCGACTCATCGCAAAAATGAGGGTAAAAATGGAGGAATCAATTCCTAAAACATGGTAGACAGTCGCTGAATAGAAATCCACATTTGGAATCAGCCCCTTCGTATGTTTCATGTAATCTTCAATCTCACGAGATAGCTTGTACCAAACTTCATTTTCGGTCCCCAGAGTCAACTCTTTAGCCATCTGACGGAGGTATTTTTCCCTTGGATCCTGCGTTTTATAGACTCGGTGACCAAAGCCCATGATTTTTGTTTGTGAATTTAGTTTTTCCTGCAAGTAAGCCTTCGTATCTCCGTATGCACGGATTTCTTGCAGCATGTCAAAAACTTTTTCATTGGCTCCACCATGAAGAGGTCCTTTAAGGGTTCCGATGGCCGTTGTGACACAGGAATAGATATCCGAGAGCGTCGAGGCACAAACACGAGCCGCAAAGGTTGAGGCGTTGAGTTCATGATCAGCATGCAAAATCAGCGCTTTATTGAGAGCTTTCACTTCTAATTCTGTAGGCTCTCTACCATTTAGCATATAGAGGAAATTGGCTGCAAAATCCAAATCCTCACGTGGCTCAATGGGTGTTTGTCCTGTCCGCAGTCTGGCAAACGTTGCAATGATCGTCGGCATCTTGGCCATGAGCTGAATAGACTGCTCGTAGGTAGCTTCGACCGAATTGTCTTCCGCATTGACATTATATACTCCAAGGAGGCTGACAGTTGATCGCAAGACACTCATAGGATGCAGGTGTCGACGAGACTGAATAAGAATACACTGCTCTACCGCATCGCTAATAGCATAGTTAGCCCGTAGCTCCTTGGTAAAATTTTTCAATTCCATTTGCGTTGGCAAGTGCAAATTCCAAAGGAGATAGATGACCTCCTCAAAACTGGCATTATTGTCCATGAGTTCAGAAATATTGTAACCTGCATAAGCTAAATCATCATCCATGATAGAACTGATTCGGGTATTGCAGGCGATTAAATCTTTTAATCCACTTTCTTCTGCCATTTTAAGCTCCTTCTAACTTTTTACGCACTACCATTGGCAAGATTCCCCCATTTTTGTAGTAACGAATGTCTGCATCCGCATCAAATCGCACAATGGCCTGGAAGTGTTTCTCCCCACTTTTATCGCAGGCAACAATGTCCACGATATCATTGATTCCAGGATTTTCTGATAAGTGGATGTCATAGCTTTCAAAGCCTGTCAAACCTAGACTATCAGCTGTTTGCCCCTCAAGAAATTGGAGAGGAAGCAGGCCCATCATGACTAAGTTGGAACGGTGAATCCGCTCAAAACTCTCTGCTAACACTGCTTTGACACCAAGCAGATTGGATCCCTTTGCAGCCCAATCACGACTGGAGCCCATACCATAGTCTTTCCCAGCGATAATTAGAGTGCCGACATTGGTATCCTTGTAGTTCATAGCTGCGTCATAGATGGTTAAAATCTCATCTTTATACTTGGTATAGCCACCAATTTTGCCATCTGCTAATTGATTGTTGATACGGATATTGGCAAAGGTTCCACGCATCATGACCTCGTGGTTCCCACGACGGCTTCCGTAAGAATTAAAATCAAGATAGTCCACACCATGTTCATCTAAATAGCGAGCTGCTGGGCTGTTTTTGGCAATATTTCCTGCTGGAGAGATATGGTCTGTTGTAACCGTGTCCCCAAATTTCGCCAAAACTTTCAAGTTTTTCAAAGGTTTGATAGTTAAATCTTCGCCCAAAGCATCGAAGTAAGGTGGATTTTGGATATAGGTCGAATCCGCATTCCACTTGTAAATCTTGCTCTCTTCTGTTGGAATCTGGTTCCATTTTTCGCTATCTGAGAAGACATGTTCATATTCTTTTTCAAACAGTTGACGGGTCACATACTTATCCACATATTCAGCTACTTGATCATTACTTGGCATGATATCGTTGAGATATACGGCTTGTCCGTCCGTTCCAGTTCCGAGTAGTTCAGTCGTCAAATCAATATTGGTATTGCTAGCCAAGGCATAGGCCACAACCAAAGGCGGACTGGCTAAGAAATTGGCTTTAACCAGCGGGTTAATTCGTCCTTCGAAATTACGATTCCCAGATAGGACACCGGAAACCAAGAGATCTGATTCCACCACCGCTCGAGCCACTTCTGGGCGGAGATTTCCTGAGTTACCAATACAGGTGGTGCATCCATAACCAACCAGGTTGAACCCTAGTTCATCTAGATAAGCTTGGAGACCCGAATTTTCCAAATAACCCGTAACGACCTTGGATCCTGGCGCTAAGGATGTTTTAACAGTTGGTGAGACTCGCAAGCCTTTCTCCACTGCGTTTTTGGCTAGAAGACCCGCCGACATGAGGACATAGGGATTTGACGTATTGGTACAAGAAGTGATGGCTGCAATGGCCACATGGCCCGTCTTGATTTCTTCCTCACGACCTGCAATAGTAAGGGTTGCTGTCTTATCCAGTTCTCCTCTTGACAAACCAAAGCCTTGCACTCCTGCTTCACGGACGATAGCATCTTGGAAGCTTTGTTTCGCTTCTGTCAAATCAATCAAATCTTGTGGTCGCTTGGGTCCTGAAATAGATGGTGCAATAGTGGAAAGATCTAATTCGACAATTTTTGTATAAGTCGCCTGAGTATTTGGATCATAAAACAGGTGGTTTTTCTTGGCATAACTTTCCGTCAAGGCGATGTGATCTTCATCTCTGTTGGTCAAGCGCATGTAATTAAGGGTTTCCTCATCAATGGGGAAGTAACCACAGGTTGCACCGTACTCAGGTGCCATATTGGCAACAGTTGCCCGATCAGCCAAGGTTAGGTTTGCAAGACCTGGACCAAAGAACTCAACAAATTTACCAACCACCTGTTGTTGACGGAGGAGCTGCGTCACTTTGAGAGCTAAATCCGTAGCGGTTGCGATTTTCGGTAGTTTACCGGTCAGGCGAACACCGATGACTTCTGGAACAGGGAAATAAGAAGCTTCTCCTAGCATAGCTGCCTCTGCTTCGATACCACCAACTCCCCAACCAAGGACACCAATCCCATTGATCATGGTTGTATGACTATCTGTACCAAACATCGAATCTGGATAAAGAAAGCCGTTTTTTTCAATCACCACATCACTCAGAAACTCGATGTTTACTTGATGAATAATACCCGTTGCTGGTGGAACAGCCCGGTAGTTATCAAAAGATTTCTCAGCCCATTTTAGGAATTCGTAGCGCTCATTGTTGCGTTGGAATTCCAATTCAATGTTTTCTTCTAAGGCAGAATCTGTCCCATAGGCATCAACCTGAACAGAGTGGTCAATGACCAAATCGACTGGTATTTCTGGATTGATGAGGTCTGGATTGCCACCATTTTTGACGATGGCATCCCGCATAGAGGCCAAATCGACAACTACTGGTACACCGGTAAAATCTTGTAAGATAACACGACTAGGTTTAAAAGGAACTTCTCCCTTGGGAGTTGACGCAGAATAGGTCACAAGATTTTTAATGTGACTTTTAATGACATCTACCCCGTCGTATTTACGTAACAGACTTTCCAATAGAATACGAATCGTATAGGGTAATGTATGAATAGTTACAGACTCCTCTTGACATGCAGTCGCAATATCATAGTAATGATACGTTTCATTCTTGAACTTATAAGATTTACTGTGCATTTTTTCCATACAGATACCTCATCTTTCTTTGTGGATTATTATACATTAAATTTTCTGACAAATCAAGAAAAAATAAATCCAATGTTAGGTTTTATAACATCTCGTTTGTTTTTGTTTTGTAATGAAAAATACTTCTTATTTTCATGTTTTTTACAGATTGCTCGCGAAGCTCATAAGGACAGGGTTTTGCACAATATGTGGTGTTTACATAGCGAACAAAACACAAAATATTGTGCCGGATGTTTGACTTTTCTTCTCTTTCATTGTATCCTTATGGTTGATTATATTTATAAGGAGAAAATCATGGTAACTATCTACTCAAAAAACAACTGCGTTCAATGTAAGATGACAAAACGATTTTTAGAGCAACATAAGGTCACTTTTAAAGAAATTAATCTGGACGAACAACCAGAATTTATTGACCATGTCAAAGACTTGGGCTTCTCAGCCGCACCTGTCATTGAAACGGTTTCTGAAGCTTTTTCTGGTTTCCAACCTGCTAAATTAAAAGCTTTGGTCTAAAGAGTAACCTACGCGATATGAAAACTACTAGATAGAAGAAAGAAAAGTAATTATGAGTTTGAAAGATTTAGGCGACGTTTCCTACTTCCGCCTCAATAATGAGATTAACCGTCCAGTTAATGGACAAATCCCCCTCCACAAGGACCAAGAAGCCTTAGAGGCCTTTTTTAAGGAAAATGTCATCCCAAATACCCTGACGTTCGACAGTATGAACGCTAAAATTGATTACCTACTAAAAGAGAATTACATTGAAAAAGAATTTTTGGAACAATATAGTCCTGAATTCATCGAAAAACTGGCACAATTTTTGAAAGACCAAAACTTCAAATTTAAATCTTTCATGGCAGCCTATAAATTTTATAACCAGTATGCCCTAAAAACCAACGATGGCAATTTCTACTTGGAAAGTATGGAAGATCGTGTTTTCTTCAATGCTCTCTACTTTGCAGAAGGCAATGAAGAATTAGCGCTTGATTTGGCCAATGAAATGATTCATTTGCGCTACCAGCCTGCTACTCCAAGCTTCCTAAATGCTGGTCGTGCCCGCCGTGGTGAGTTAGTTTCTTGTTTCCTCCTTCAAGTAACAGATGATATGAATGCTATCGGTCGTTCTATCAACTCAGCCCTTCAGTTATCTCGTATCGGTGGTGGTGTTGGTATTTCTCTAAGCAATCTTCGTGAAGCTGGTGCTCCGATTAAAGGGTATGAGGGAGCTGCATCTGGTGTGGTTCCAGTTATGAAACTCTTTGAAGACAGCTTCTCTTACTCCAACCAACTTGGCCAACGCCAAGGAGCTGGTGTTGTGTATTTGGATGTCTTCCACCCAGATATTATTTCCTTCCTTTCTACTAAGAAAGAAAATGCTGATGAAAAAGTGCGTGTAAAAACCCTTTCTCTGGGTATCACAGTACCGGATAAGTTCTACGAACTAGCACGTAAAAACGAAGACATGTATCTCTTCAGTCCATATTCTCTCGAAAAAGAATACGGTGTCCCATATAGTTACATTGACATCACTGAAAAATACGATGAATTGGTCGCAAACCCAAGGATTCGTAAAACGAAAATCAAAGCTCGCGATTTGGAAACGGAAATCTCAAAACTCCAACAAGAATCTGGCTATCCTTACATCATCAATATTGATACTGTAAACCGCCAAAACCCAGTTGACGGTAAAGTTATCATGTCCAACCTCTGTTCAGAGATTCTCCAAGTTCAAACTCCAAGCATCATCAATGATTCCCAAGAATACTTGACCATGGGAACAGATGTTTCATGTAACCTTGGTTCAACCAACGTTGTGAACTTGATGAAGTCACCTGACTTTGGTTGTTCTGTCAAAACCATGACACGCGCATTGACTTATGTTACGGATCACTCTCATATCTCTGCTGTTCCATCTATTGAACACGGAAATGAACAAGCTCATTCTATCGGTTTAGGGGCGATGGGACTCCATTCTTACCTAGCTCAAAACCTCATGGATTATGGTTCTGCTGCTGCAGTTGAATTTACCAACATCTACTTCATGCTCCTCAACTACTGGACGTTGGTAGAATCAAACAATATTGCCCGCGAACGCAAGACCACATTCCACAATTTTGAAAAATCAAAATATGCTGACGGAACCTACTTCGATAAGTACGTAACTGGTGACTACCAACCAAGTTCAGATAAAGTAAAAGCCCTCTTTGAAGGTATCTTTATTCCGACTGGTCAAGATTGGGCAGAATTACGTAGCAAGGTTCAGGCAGATGGTCTTTATCACCAAAACCGCCTAGCTGTTGCACCAAATGGATCCATCTCTTATATCAACGACGTTTCTGCTTCAATTCATCCGATTACACAACGGATTGAAGAACGCCAGGAGAAAAAAATCGGTAAGATTTACTATCCAGCATCTGGTTTGGCAACAGAAACGATTCCTTTTTACCAATCAGCCTATGATATGGACATGCGTAAGGTTATCGATGTCTATGCAGCAGCGACTGAACACGTAGACCAAGGTTTGTCTCTTACTCTCTTCCTTCGCAGTGAATTGCCTAAAGCAATCTACGAGTGGAAAACAGAGAACAAACAAACTACACGCGACCTTTCCATCTTACGGAACTATGCTTACAACAAGGGCATCAAGTCTATCTACTACGTCCGCACCTTTACAGATGACGGTGAAGAAGTCGGCGCCAACCAATGTGAGAGTTGTGTCATTTAGGCGGTAAGTCAGCTAAAAATATCTGGGAGATATTTTTAGCTTGGAAATGAATGAAGCGAAGCTTCTGTCAAAATTGATTTCGTTTTGCCACCTACTTATTTCATAGCGTCAATCTCAAACAATCTATCCGTAGACTGTTTGAGCCCCGCAAGGCTGATGAGATCGGTGGCAAGTTCGTTGAACGCAGACAACTTTCCATCAGCTACTGCGCCTCTACACATTGGTAAAACCTCTGAAAGCTAGCCTCGTCAGCTTGGCTAGTTTTTCTTTTATGTTATAATTAGATAAAACTACTCTTAGGAGAAAAACATGTCACAAATCTACTACAAAGCCATAAACTGGAATGAAATTGAAGATGTCATTGACAAGTCAACTTGGGAAAAGTTGACGGAACAATTCTGGTTAGACACCCGTATCCCGCTTTCAAACGACTTGGATGACTGGCGCAAACTTTCTGCCGTTGAAAAAGATCTAGTCGGTAAAGTTTTCGGCGGTTTGACCCTTCTCGATACCATGCAGTCTGAATCTGGTATTGAAGCCATCCGTGCAGATGTTCGCACACCCCACGAGGAAGCTGTCCTCAACAACATCCAATTTATGGAATCTGTCCATGCCAAATCATACTCTTCTATCTTCTCAACTTTGAACACCAAGAAAGAGATTGAAGACATCTTTGAATGGACCAACACCAACGAATACTTGCAGAAAAAGGCTGAAATCATCAATGAGATTTATCTCAATGGTTCTGCTTTGCAGAAGAAAGTTGCATCTACTTACCTTGAAACTTTCCTCTTCTACTCTGGTTTCTTCACACCACTTTACTACTTGGGTAACAACAAGTTGGCCAACGTGGCTGAAATCATCAAGTTGATTATCCGTGATGAATCTGTTCACGGAACCTATATCGGTTACAAATTCCAACTTGGTTTTAATGAATTGTCAGAGCAAGAACAAGATGAAATGCGCGATTGGATGTATGACCTCCTCTACCAACTCTATGAAAATGAAGAGGGCTATACTAAGTCACTATATGACCAGGTTGGCTGGACGGAGGAAGTCTTGACTTTCTTACGTTACAATGCGAACAAAGCTCTCATGAACCTGGGGCAAGATCCGCTCTTTCCAGATTCAGCAGATGATGTGAACCCGATTGTCATGAACGGTATCTCAACTGGTACATCTAACCATGATTTCTTCTCACAAGTTGGGAATGGTTACCTGCTCGGTACTGTTGAGGCTATGCAAGAAGACGATTATAATTACGGGTTGTAATTTGTTCGAAGGCTAAAAGGGTCTAGCCCCAGATCCTTTTACACTAATTGTTACCTTCTGGGTAGTGTTGAATCCATGACCGACGATGATTATAATTATGGTCTATAAACAAAAATGGCTAGAACTTTTCGTTCTGGCCATTTTTGGGTCTATTTTTACTTTTCTAACAAAATATAGTCTTTTGAATTAACTTCAATACGTTGTCACTATCGGCCTGCCGTACTCCAGTACTGCCTGCACCTCAGTTCCTAGTCCTAAAGCTAATTCATTCGACTATACAATTCTAATTTCTCTCTGAGTACTCTAAATAGGAATTCAAATCACCACAGTTTATAAACAATTTTTCCTCAAGAGAGTATGAGGTAGAGTAAATAGAGGGCTGGTGGCAGATTGTTCAGTATATGCAAGCAGATGGAATCTTTGATATTGCCACGACGAACGTAAGCCAGGTAAAGTAGTCCTCCGATTCCAAAATACATGATAGCTTCCACAAGATTGCTAGAGTGAGGAAGAGCGAAGAGGATAGACGTCACAATTCCTGCTAGCCAAGTTTTGCCTCTAGGAAAGAGTAATTTGCTAGCTAAGCCTCGAAAAACCAATTCTTCAATAAGAGGGGCAATGAAAGAGATGGTTAGTAAAAATAGAAAAGCAAAAGGAAGAAACCCCTCTTTCATACGATCCAAAAGACCAAAAATAGCTTGGTCATTCATACTCATGGCATTTCCACTCAGCATTTGATTGACTACTGTCCCTACAACTGCTACTATCCGTCCGGCTAAATAGAGCAAAAAGACAATGCCCATATCTTTCCAGCCTATCTTCTGGTTTTTGATGTCAAGTGGTACTTTCTTTTGGTACCATTTCCAGAGCCACAGAATGACAATGATAACGAGAGCTATGTAGACAAGGACTGCCAACCATTTTAAGACAGGATTCAAGTTCTCTTCTATCCCCATTAACACAATCGAACCACTATTTATAGCCAGAACCAAGGCTATTAGTCCAAGGACAATAAGGGCATTGATCAGTATTTTTTTCATATTAGGTACTCTTTCTTCTTTAGTTAAATTTCCACACAATTACAATCAACTTACTTATAATATTCCTTAACCACTCTAAAATTCATAATCATAATATAGAAATGTACAGAAGCCACAGCTAAGTATCCAGTTAGTTCTACTCTGTGCGTTATAGCTGAAATCAATAACAAGAGGCCATAGAAACAAGGAAGAATCAAGCCACTCAAGTTCATAACAATATCAAAACTCATCTTATAATAAGCTAGCAGTTCTGCCTCATCTTGTTGTAAAATATTATTTTTCAACTCTTTTAGGGTCGGCTGGGTAGTCACATCGATTCCTCGAATTTGACCATAAAATTTCAAGAGCCTGGACTGAACGATCGCAATGAGAATAATGACAATAAATTCAATTACAGAGAAAAACAGTTCAAAGGACTGTGAGCCGTATTTTGGGTTGATTCCGATACAAAAAGCTAGGATCGCTAGAATAACAGAAACCCCTAAAAAGATACTAGCATAACCATATTTGATATTTAATGATCGATAAAGTTGGTCATTTTCGTCGCCTTCATCCAATTGATATTCTTTAAATTCCTTTTTACTTCGATAGAAATAATAAAGACCAATTCCTAACGCTAAGATAGCGGTATATCTAAAAACAGGAGCTATGAAATAGATAATCGTTTCTTGAGAAATGCCTATCCCTCCTTTATCGAGACCAAAATAGCCTACAGCCATACCAATCGGACCTCCAATCAAGGCACCAATTCCCATTTGTTTAAAAATACGTTTTAAATCTCCTTTTTTCATTCGTCAACCTCCTCTAATCGAAATACATTCTCTAGTTGCTCATTGAAAACCTGAGCAATCTTCATTGCAATAATCACTGACGGCGTATATTCACCACGTTCAATCAAACTGATGGTTTGGCGGGAGACTCCTGCTAATTTTGCCATTTCTGTCTGATTGACGCCATCTCTGGCCCGCAGTTCTTTGAGTCGATTCTTTAGTATCAGCGTCATATCCTTTCCTCCTATAGAATAATCTCTTACTTAATGATTTGTTTTTGACGAGTCAGCCAAATAACGCCTAATAGGGCGACCATTAGCCAAATAATCAGAAAGAAGAACGACTTATCCATAATTTGGTAATGACTCATTTCTTTGCTATAAGCAGAATAAGCTCCTAGATAAGTAAAATCGATTATTTTTTCAACGGTCTTATCCATCATTGCAAACATAGGAAGAAATGAACTGACCATCATAACCGGCATGGCTACAATAGATGCCCGTGCCTGAGTATCGGTCATTAGGGCAAGGGCCATAAAAATCAGGAAGACAATCAGAGAGGTTAGGAGCATGACAGGAATATATTGCCAACCTAGTTCAGATAGATTGATTCGCAAGTAAAAAGGGAGAAAGACCAGATAAATAACGGCTACCACAAATGGCAAAAGGAGACTCGCTAAGACATATTCCCAACTTTTCACCCCAGCCAAGCGCAAGCTACGTTGGTTATTTTTTTCTGCTTCTTCAGCGACTACCGTTGGTAAGAGATAACCCAAAAAAGCAGGTATCATAGGCAAGACCATAAAGAAAATCATTTTCCCAGCATCTTCCATACTTTTAAACATATATTGGTAGAGGACAACCATCAAAGCAGGTATCAGTAGATTCATCATAACCATCTTGTTGGCCATCATCATTTCTTTTCGGCTCCATAGCAAAGCCATTATTCGTTTAAGCATTTAATCGTCCTCCTGTCAGTGAGATAAAGATATCTTCTAAGGTTGGCTCGCAAGAATGAATGGTTTCAATTTCTTCTACTCTCTCCAAGCCAACTAAATCGTCATAAGCCATGACTTTTTCTTGGCCATCTTGGTAGCCAACACGGACACACTTGTCTGTATAATACTTGCTAATTAAATTAGCTGGTCGGTCAGTCTCTACTAGTTTTCCTTGATAAAGAAGGGCTACACGATCACAAAGTAGGGTCGCTTCTTGCATATCATGGGTCGTCAGAAAGATAGTAGTTCCTTGGGCTTTCAATTCTAACAGCCATTCGTGAATCATGCGTGAAGTCGCCGGGTCCAAACCGCTGGTTGGTTCATCCAGAAAAAGAAATTTAGGCTTATTGATGAGGGCGCGGGCCAAAAGCATGCGTTGCTTCATGCCTGTCGAGAGTTTTTCAGCTGGTTTTTGACGGCTTTCATAGAGCCCAACGCGGTGCAGCAATTCATCAACACGCTCATTGGAAACACCGTGCCACTTGCTGTACACCTGAACGTTCTTATATAGGCTCATCTTTTCATAAAAACCACTGGTATCACTAAGGATACCAATCTGTGCCAAATCTTCACTGGTCAGATTAGCAGCTGCTTTGCCAAAAATCTTGCTAGAACCTTCATTGGCTAAGAGCTGTCCAGTCAAAATATTAATCGTTGTGGTTTTCCCAGATCCAGATGGACCTAAGAACCCGAAAATTTCACCCTGAGCAATTTCAAATGAAATGCCATCTAAGGCTGTTTGGTCACCAAAACGTTTGACCAAGTTTTGTACTTCAATCATGTTTGTCATGTTCATCCTTCTTTCCTACAATAAATAAAGAGTCCCGTTTCTGTATCTTCTACTAAAATCTCTTCCTTATCTGATAAAGGAATAGTGAAGATTGCGATAATGAAAATCATCATATCAAAATATTGTATCTTACTTCTGCGTCTTCTTTTTACTATCTAAAACTGTGCTTGTAGCAACTAAAGAAGAAATAAGAAGTACCATGTTATCGCTATTCATTGCTCTCACTTTAAAAATATCTAGAACAAGGATAGTTAATAGAGTGGTTATAATAAGATATTCCACAGCTTTCAAGACCCCATTCCCTCTAATAAGCAACGTTTTCTTCTCTGGTTTCATATATCTATTCCTCTCTTATCCATTTTCATCTTTATTATCCATAACTCCTTTAAAGAAAGAATAAGCAAGAAATAGAGCAAGCAGGCTGAGTATAACTTCCAAAACGCTCTTGAATATAAGGTAAGCAACTAGACCGACAGTAATCCCTATAATAAATTGTTTTAATGGTTTGTTCATACTATTCCTCCACATATCATTCTGTTTCTTTCCATTTACAAAGACATTGTAACACTTCTTTTTCTTTTTGACAACTATATTTGTCAAAATTTTTATGATTTTTGTCAAAATTGCTAAGATAATAGGCAAAAAGGCAGAAAAAAACCAGCAGCTAGGCTGCTAGTTCATACTTCATAGATTAATCGTACTCAATTTTTGCTCCAAAGGGAAAAAGACTGATGACAGTCAGTTTAACTGATTGGAAGGCAAAGGGAATACCGATGATGCTGACGCAGAGAAAGAACGCTGAGGCAAGATGCATAAGGGCTAACTCCCACCCGAAGAAAAGAATCCAGAGGATGTTGAGGAGGAGACTACCAAGTCCAGTCCCGGCTTCAATTCGCTTGCCAAAAGGAAAAAGACCAAAACTGCCAATTTTAAAGCATTGCAAACCAAAAGGAATCCCTACAATGGTAATACAGAGTAAGAGCCCCGCAATGCTCCAAGCTAACCAAGACCAAAATCCTGCTAAAAGAAACCATATTATATTTCCAAGTATTCGCATCTATTTCCAAACTTTCTATTTGTCTTCTTATCCTAACATAAATGTCCAAAAAAACCAAGCTCCAGCTGGGGCATCCTTGACTACTGGAAGAGTTCAGCTTGATCTTTTAAGGCCTTTTCTCTGCTAAATAGTTTAAACAGACCAAAACCAAAGGAAAGAAATACTAAAATTTGTAGAATGGCTGTTGTCCAATAAATGATTTGGATGAAATCATCTTTTCCTACAAACAATCGTGGCAGTATGAGGAGTAAAAAGGAAGATAGATTAGCAAGAGCAACTAGCATGATGGTATTTTTGATTTTCTTCAAATAAGTGATTTTTGATTCGATATCAGAATACAGTTCAAAATCTCCCAACTCACTTTTTTGGCGGAAATAATACCAATTGTTGATCTGGGTAACATATTGAGCCCCTGCATCTTCCAGAATCTGCCTATATTCAGCGATTTGCTCCTCATCCTTATTGCCCATGTAGTCTAATCGATAAATGTATTCTCCTTTTTGACAAGGTTCAAAGCGATATTTCATCCAATGAACTGACTTGAGCGCCCAGCCTTGCTCTACCATTGCATTGAGCCAGACTTCCTCTTCATCAAAGTCTCCAAATGTGAATAGTTTATAAGCAATCTTTTCCATGTCATTTTCCTCCTAAAATCTGGCGTCCGTTTTGGCTTAACTCTTCTAAGCGAGCTAGTTCTGCTTTCAAAATTTCCAGACCAGTAGATGTAATCAGATAAGTTTTCTTATCCTTATCTTCTTCTTCTAACTCAATCCAGCCTTTCTTTTTTAGATTGGTTAAAGCTCCGTAAAGAGTCCCTGCAGCCAATTTGACACGGTTATTCGATAACTCTGCCACATGTTGCATAATACCATAACCATGCTTAGCTTCTGTTAAAGAAAGCAAGATATAAAAAATACCCTCTGTCAATGCTTGTTGCATATTTCTCTCCTTATCGTTCATCGTTATATCGTTTGACGATATAACGATTGTATCGCATGTCGATATAGTTGTCAAGAAATAATAATATTTCCCTCTTGTAAATTTTAAAAATTTTGCTATACTATTGTTAAGTTATAAATTAACAAAGGAGGTTTCTATGTTCTCAGAAAATCGTCTAAAAGAAAAAAGACTGCAAAAGGGTTACTCACAAGCCCAAATGGCCAAGTGGATGGGTATCAGTCGAACAGCCTACCACCACTGGGAATCCGGTAAAACAAAACCCAATCAAGCCAATTTACTCTTACTTTCTCAGATCTTGTCTGTTCCCAAAACCTATTTTGAATCAGAGCACAGTATTGTATCCAATTTTCTTCAGCTAAACACCAGTAATAAGTTACTAGCGGAAGAATATGTTGAAGATTTACTCTTAGGCCAACAAAGACTTGAGGAGAACGTTCTCTCTCTTTTTCCTATTCAAGTCAAGGCCGATATCGCTTTGTCTGCCGGACCTGGTAATTCTTTCTTTGACGAATTTGAAACGGAGACTGTTTATTCTGATCAAGATTGGGATGGCTTCGATGTAGCAACCTGGATAAAAGGTGATTCTATGGAGCCAACTTATCAATCTGGCCAAGTGGCTCTTATCCGTGAATCCGGCTTTGATTATGACGGAGCTGTCTATGCCATTGTTTGGAACGAGGAGGTCTTTATCAAGAAAGTCTACTTAGAAGAAGATGGTTTCCGACTAGTCTCATTAAATAAAGACTACCAAGATCGTCTTGCTCCTTTTGAAGATCAACCAAAAATTGTCGGCAAAATCATCGGTCATTTCATGCCAGTGATAGGAAACTAGTCATAGTAAAGTAAAATATAGGAGGAATTGTTTCATGGGTTATATCGATTATTCCAAAGAGCCTCGTTCAGATATTGCCTTTATTGACATGAAATCTTTTTATGCTAGTGTAGAATGCGTGGATAGGGGACTCAATCCCTTGCGAACTTCACTCTGTGTCATGAGTCGGGCAGATAATACTAGCGGACTGATTCTGGCTTCTTCTCCTCTTTTCAAAAAGGTATTTGGACGCTCCAATGTGGGCCGTGCCTATGGCCTGCCTTTTGATATCAAGACCAGAAAATTTAATTACTACAATGCGCAAGAGCAAGGAATTAAAGTTAGTCCTCAATACATTGCCTATATTGAAAATTGGGCCAAGCGAACTCTAATTGTAGCGCCACGTATGGATTATTATATCGAGAAAAATATTGAAATCCAAAACATCCTTCTCAATTATGCTAGCTCAGCAGATATTCTTCCTTATTCCATTGATGAAGGTTTTATCGACCTAACGTCTTCTCTTAACTACTTCATTCAGGAAAAAGACCTTTCCCCTGAAGTAAAATTAGATCTCTTATCTGCACGAATACAATATGATATTCACAAACAGACAGGTATTGTACCTACTATCGGTATGAGCAACAGCAATCCTCTACTAGCCAAATTAGCTTTGGATAACGAAGCCAAGAACAAGAAAAACTTCCGCGCCAACTGGTCTTACCAGGATGTAGAAAGCAAGGTCTGGACCATTCCCAAAATGACTGATTTTTGGGGTATTGGCTATCGTATGGAAAAAAGACTCCATCAACTTGGAATCACTTCCATTTGTGATTTAGCTAATTTTAATCCGGATATTCTAAAAAAAGAACTAGGGGCAAATGGCTTACAACTCTGGTTTCATGCCAATGGTGTCGACGAAAGCAACGTTCATCAACCCTATAAAGCAAAGTCGCAAGGCTTGGGTAATTCTCAAATATTGCCCCATGACTATGTCCATCAAGTTGATATTGAACTGGTTCTCAGCGAAATGGCCGAACAAGTTGCCATTCGCTTACGAAGAGCACACAAGAAGGCTAGCAAGGTGTCAATCCATGTTTCCTATTCTCGTACAGAGATGAAAAAAGCTATCCAAGGACAGGTGAAGATTGACCCAAGCAACAGCACCCGCATTCTAACCCAAGCCGTTCTTACACTCTTTCGAGATAGATATACTTCTGGTGCTGTTCGAAGAATCGGAGTTTTCTATAGTGGTTTTGTAGATGAGCATTTCAGTCTCATTTCTCTTTTTGATCAAGTAGAGATGATTGAAAAAGAAGAACAATTACAGTCTAGCATTGACCAGATTCGGGACCAATTTGGTTTTTTGGCTCTGCAAAAAGGAAGTGCTCTCTTGGACGCTTCCCGTAATATTGCCAGAAGTAAATTAGTTGGTGGACACTCAGCTGGTGGCTTGGAGGGGCTAAAATGATTGATCGCTCTTATTTACCGTTTCAATCGGCTCGCGAATACCAGGATAGCAAGATGCAAAAATGGATGGGTTTCTTTTTATCTGAGCACACGTCTGCCTTAGCTGATAATAGTCTAACAATTGATTTTTCGATGGATTTTCCCCTAGAGGAAAAATTACTTTTGCTGGGACAGGCCTATGCCAGCCAAGAAATGATTCGTATCACTATAAAGGATAGAAAGCAAGTAGGCAGCCTAGTAGGTCAAGTTAAGCAAGTCAGACAAAGAACTTGCCTTCTGAGAACAGTGGCGAGATTTGAAACGATTGAGATAAGAAAAATTGTAAGTATTGAAGCATTGGAGGAAGAAGAGGATGAATCAGATTGCATTTGACAGAAATCAATTACAGATTAATTTTCTCAGTTATAGTTATCATCAATTTGAAAGTGATTTTTATCGCTATTCGAATTTCGATATTCCTCTGGTTTTTCTAATCGATGATATCCTTTTCAGCATGGCTAAGTCACAAAAGAACTATTTTAAACTCAACAAGAAAAATACTACTGATCATCAAGATCACTACTTTCTTTTTGAAATTGAAACTCTACACGAAAGTCAATTAGTCCGGAAATATAGTTATCTCAAAACTATGACTAGCATTCCATAACCCTCATATTTCAAATAATTACTAGCCATATCTAATCAATAAAAAGGACTGACTGTGACCAGCTAGAAAACATGCTCTCATTAGTATTCGCTTTGTTTTCCTTGTCAGAAAAAGAATGATTTTTTTGGAACTTGTGCATTCTATAAGGCGAACAAATTAGGATGATGGGAGGATGGATCCTTTGATGTTCTGCCTGTTTTAGGAATGAACACCTTACCAAAAGGGGACTAATCAGTAGGATATTATAAATCAAATGATATTTTGTTAAAGCTCCTTGCCTACCACTAAGTATGCCTGCATTGCTTTACCTCATCTATTTTTGTTTTTTTTTTGAGTATTGGGCCATTGAGACAATGAAATGAGATGTCAAAAAGTCTAGAACAGCATCTTGCCCTAGACTTTTCTTCTATCTTTTTATAACATCTTAATTCATAAGTCCTAGAACAAGATTGTAAATCAATGCTCCTGCTACACCGCCAAGGATTGGACCAAGGACAGGAATCCAAGCATAAGACCAATCATTGTCTCCCTTGTTAGGAATCGGTAAGATGGCGTGCATCAAGCGTGGGCCGAGGTCACGAGCAGGATTTATAGCATAGCCAGTTGTTCCTCCTAGTGAAAAACCAATTGCGAAGACAACCAAACCAACAATAACTGGGCCAAGACCAGCGGCCACATTGTTTGGACCAATAGACATGACTGCAATGACTAAAACTGCTGTTCCCAATGCTTCACCGAAAACATTGGATGCTGTGTGACGGATAGCTGGGCCAGTAGAGAAACAAGCAAGAATAGTTCCTGCATCTTTTGTTTCTGCCCAATGTGGGTAATAGTGAATATAAAGGGCCACTGAAGCTAGCATAGCACCAAGAAATTGAGCAGCAATATAACTTGGTACCAAACTCCATGAAAAGTTACCAATCACGGCCATAGCAATGGTCACAGCAGGATTTAGGTGAGCCCCACTTAAAAATCCAGATGCATAAACCCCAATCATAACAGCCATACCCCAGCCAAGTACGATAGCGATCCAACCACTATTTTGCGCTTTTGTTTTGTTCAAGATGCAGGCTGATACTACACCATTTCCTAATAGAACCAATAGAAAGGTCCCAATGAATTCTCCTATAAAAGCTGACATATTCACTTCTCCTTATTTTGTAATTTCTAATTCGGCCAACTGGGATAGAATCGTATCCTTATCTGCACTTGCTTGTAAGAGAGCAGCGGCCGTGTAAGTCCCTTCTACAACGGGAACGTTTTGTATATGAATGACTTTGTCCGAAAAATCGGTCACCATTTCCAAATTCAAGCGTGCAGAACCTAGGTCGTAAAAAGCCAGCAATTCGTGAGCTGGATTGGCGTCTACGATATCTTGAACTTGATCAAAGCTGGTTCCGATTCCGCCATCTTCTGTTCCACCAACATAGGTGAATGCGACATCTTTTGCCACTTCAGCAATCAAATCGGCAATTCCTTGAGCTAGATTTTTTGAGTGAGATACTAATATAATTCCAAGATTGCTCATCCGATCACCTCAGCTTCTATCATGGCTTTAAATAAGAGGCCTGAAGAGAAAGAACCCGGATCAATATGACCAAGAGAGCGTTCTCCCACATAAGAGGCACGACCCTTAGTAGCTAGCAATTCTTCTGTTGCTTTAACATATTGATCAATCTTTTCTGCTGTTAAGTCATCATTCTTTAAATCTTCAATAACTGGTGACCAGACATCTACCATGGTTTTTTCACCAACTGTCGCCTTCCCACGTTTGACAATCATGTCCAAACCAGCCTGTAAAGCAGCAGCCAAATCATCATTTTCAACGCCTTTACTGATACCAACAAAAGCTGAACCATAAAGAGGACCAGATGCTCCTCCTACTTTACTCAGGAGTTGCATACTAACTGTTTTAAAGACATCAGCTAATGTTTCATAGTTTTTGCTGGACAATTCTTCCATAACGGCTGCCATGCCACGAGACATATTTCCTCCATGATCACCATCGCCAATAGGCGTGTCCAATTCACTCAGATAATCCTTTTCTTCCTGAATCTTTTCATTAAAAAGTTTCATCCATTTGATTGCATCTTTTACTTGCATTTCTTCCTCCTTACCAAGCTGGTGTTGTCACCGCAGAGTTCAAGGCTGTCAGCCAATCTTCGTTATCGAGTTTGATCAAGGTCAGAGACAAACCTGCCATATCAATAGAGGTCATATAATCGCCCAATTTTTTAAAGCTTACTTCAATGCCTTTTTCCGCTAAAAGGTTAGCAACATCATTAGCAAATACATACTGTTCCATGAGTGGAGTAGATCCCAAGCCGTTAATCAGAACACCGAATTTTTCTCCTGATTTTATCTCAAAATCAGCGACTAATTTTTCAACTAATTCAGTAGCGAGAGCAGCTGATGGTTGTAATTTTTCTTTTTTATAGCCAGGCTCACCATGGATACCTACACCATATTCAAATTCATCTTCTTCTAGAACAAAACCTGGTTTACCAACTTCAGGAACTGTAGCACCTGAAAGAGCCAAACCGATGGTTTTAATCTTGCCAACCACTTCATCGGCTAGTGCCTTAATATCAGCCAATGATTTTCCTTCACGTGCGGCATGACCAAGAATTTTATGTACCAAAATAGTACCTGCTACACCACGTTTTCCTTGTGTGTAGAGACTGTTTTCAACTGCAATATCATCGTCGACAACGACGCTTGCTACATCAATTCCTTCCATCTCAGCTAATTCTTGAGCCATTTCAAAGTTCATAATGTCGCCAGAGTAGTTCTTGATGATCATGAAAACACCAGCACCCTCATCAGCTGCTTTAATCGCCTCCAAAATTTGGTCTGGGGTTGGAGAAGTGAAAACTGCCCCACAGATAGCTGCGGATAACATTCCCTCGCCCACAAAACCAGCATGAGAAGGTTCATGTCCTGAACCACCTCCGGAAATCAAGGCAACTTTGCCTGTTTTCTCTGCCTTTCGAACAATGACATCAAAGCCATCCAGGCGTTCAACTAAATCAGAGTGGATAAAAGAAATGCCTTTGAGCATTTCGTCAACGATGTGAACAGGATTATTGATAATTTTTTTCATGATAAGAATTCCTTTCTTCATGTTCTTATTTTTTCTAATTTTAGTATAATCCATCTTTTCCCAAAAAATAAGGGACAGATTTTCTTATCTGTCCTATTTTTATATTTTAAGGCATTTTTTCTGATACAATAGAGCTATCAAGGAAGCGAGGAATCCAATGGCAACTTCGATTATTACCAAAAAAAGAATCGCCAAAGCCTTTAAAGAATTGCTCCAAGAAATGGAGTTTGATAAGATTTCTATTGTAGAGATTATGGAATTGGCTCAAATCAGAAGACAGACTTTTTATAATCATTTTTTAGATAAGTACCAACTCTTGGACTGGATTTTTGAAAATGACCTCAAGGAGCAGGTGGCTGATAACTTAGACTTTATCTCTGGACGCCAACTTTTAAAGGAACTTTTTTTCTACTTCGAGGAGCAGCACGATTTTTATGTCAAACTATTTGATATCAAAGGGCAAAATGATTTCTTCTCCTATTTTACTGATTATTGCCGTATTGTCATCCAAAAGATTTTCGATGAATATTATATAGAAAAAGAATGTCATTTCAAAGAGGAATTCATCGAATTTCATATCCAATACCATTCACATGCCTTGGCAGAAATTGTTAAAGCCTATGTCAACCATAGGACAGCCATGCCCAATCCAGATCATTTGATTATCGAAATTTCAGGAAGAAAGATTTAGGAGTTCCGACCATGACATTTATTATGAACCAAAAACGGGAAGCCATTGACAGCTACATCCAAGCTAGTGTTGCCATCCATCCTCATTTAGAAAAACATCCTAACCTACCTCTTGTTTATCTAAAAGACTGGGATGAGACTAAAGTTCCCATTTTATCCGGAGGTGGATCCGGACATGAGCCTGCCCATATTGGTTACGTGGGGCAGGGCATGCTGACTGCTGCCATCTACGGTCAACTCTTTCTGCCGCCAACTACACCAGATATTTTGGAGGCCATCCGCTTTTTGGACAAGGGAAAAGGCGTCTTTATTATTGTCAAAAATTTTGAAGCAGACCTGAAAGAATTTAGCAACGCTATCACTCAAGCAAGATTAGAAGGACACCATGTTAGGTATGTTCTTTCTCATGATGACATTTCTATTGAGCCCAAGAAGAAATTTCAAATCCGCGGTCGCGGCTTAGCTGGCACGATTCTACTTCATAAAAGGCTGGGTTATGCTTCTCAAGAGGGAGCTTCTCTTCAAGAACTTGAAAAAATTGGCTTTGATTTGGCACCTCAGATTGCAACTATTGGTTTTGCCACTAAATCAGCAACACTTTTTAATGCCGCTCTTCCACTTTTTGATTTAGGTCAGAATGAAATTTCTTACGGCATCGGTATCCATGGTGAAGAAGGTTACCGTGTTGTTCCATTTCAATACTCAGAATTGCTGGCAAATGAAATTATCAACAAACTGCGACTACACTTCCACTGGAAAAAAGGGGATGAATTTGTCCTTCTGGTTAATAACCTGGGAACAACAACTGAAATGGAGATGGGAATCTTTACTCAGGACATCTTGCAATTACTTGAAATAGAAGGCATCAAAGTCATTTTTGTCAAAAGTGGTCATTTCATGACAAGTCTAGATATGACTGGTATTTCTGTGACACTTTGTCGAAACAAATCGCTTCTCGAAGTGCTACAAGCTCCGACAAATGCCTTCGCTTGGTAAATAGTGACAGAAAAACCTCCTTATATGAGTGAAAGTATTCGACTCATAAAGAGGCTTTTCTTATTCTCAAACTTTCATTCATCCTCAAAGAAAATCAACAGTAGATAAGACAAGGACGATCACCGCTTTGAAGTTTCTTTGTTCACATCTGATTTTTATTTTGGTAAAATAAGGAATCGTATTAAAAATTAGAAATTGGATAGAATACCATGTCAGAGCAACTCTTTAAAAAATTAAAATTAGAAAAATTCCAAGAGATTTCTATGCTGAAACCTGCCAAAGAAGCTAGCCCTTTTGACCACTTTACCAATCAGCTCTTTCCAGCGGACCTTGTTCTTGCCTACGTTTATAGCTTAGAAGAAATGAAAGAAATCATTCTTGATGTTTATAAGAATAAAAAAATAAGGATGGATGGTTAACTCTTCATTCTTTATCCCAAAAATAAGAACAAGTTAGGTCACGAGCCAATCGGTCGAGACAGTATCTTTCCTTTCTTAGAGGTGGATAAAGCGACTGGCTATGTTGAAGACATGACGATCAAATTCAATCGCATGAACGCCCTAGACAGTAACTATACTCTTCTCGGCCTCAAATACACTAGTCAGATTGAAGAGCGATCTAAAACAGCAGCTAGCCAAAAATCAGCTGATTACCAAGATAAAATTTCCCTGGTAGTTGATTTCCTTTCTAGGTATCCTTCTGAAAAAGATTTCTTTATCGGTCTTACTCCAGGTTATCAGAGAGGTTGGGCCCGCTACATCTACTCTGCTAAGTCTGTGGTCACTCAGGAAAAACGCCAAAAAGAAATGGTCCATATTCTCAAGCTAGGTTTCAAATCCAGAGAATTGTATCGTTCCAGTTTAAAATAGACATCAAAAACAACTTCATTTGAAAAATAATGAAGTTGTTTTTTTGATGGTAACAAGTCAGTCCTCTAATAAGGCTCACGGAAAATCAATCCAGGTGAGACAAATTGATTTTCAGACTACAAAAGCTTCTACTCTGCCAATCCATTTCTGGAAAATTTTACAAAGGAGAAAACAGTTTAAAGGGCCAGTGATCAACCGTAATTGTCAAATCTGATGCCTTTAATCCTGACATCTCAAGAAATTTTCTTTGAAATTCCTCCATTGTATCATCCGAATGACAGATCCACTTACTACCAGAGTGTTTAAACCATTTGCCTAAGCTAGCCAATTCTTGCTCTGAGAGAATAGAAAGATCCGGTTCCGACTCAAAAGAGAGAATATAGATTTTCTTAAAGGATGCAGCATAAGCCTTTGTCAATTTTTCAAACATAATCAAACTCCTTAATATACAAAATGTTGCTTTCAAATCTCTTATCATTTCTTGAGAAGATGATAAACCTGTCTTTATCCTTTGTCAATAGATTTTTTGAATAGATTAGTCAAACCAACCTTCATCTATCAGCATCTGCAGAACCCTAGCTTCTCTTTCAAACATAACTTTATTATAAGGGCTCGTCTTTACTTGATCATTTTTCCGGATGGCTTCTCTAGGATCAACAAAGTGCAAAATATGTCCTTCTTCTGCTTCATAAGCATCTAAATTTTGGGGAAAGATATGATCTTCAACTTGACAAAAATAGTAATAATTATCCTGAATAAAACACTGATTCTCATCCCGATCGCTTTTCTGAATGCGATGGACTAGGCCAAATTCTCTGATACTATCCGGTTTGACAATGAGTCCAGTTTCCTCTAATGTTTCTCGAATCATTGCTTTCTCTGGTTTTTCTCTATTTTCAATGCCTCCACCGGGAAACTTATAATAATCATATTTTTGACTGTAGACCATGGCTACTTTGCCTTGTGACAAGATAATCGACCTCGCTGAATCGCGTTGAAAAATAGTCTTACAACTTGCGTAATCCTTGGCGTCCATTTCAAATAACAATCGCATCTACTCACTACTTTCTATCCTTGTCTTACTCAAAGGCAATTTTGGGATGTTTCTCCTCTGCTGTTTGCAGAATGATTTTTTTATCTGTGGCTTTCATCTGGCTAAAGGGTTTGATATAGGTCACTCCCTTTTCTTTGCGCCAAGTGGCAACTAACTGTCCATCTAACATAATGGTTGGTTTCAGGATACCGGTCATGGTGTAGATGTTTCGGATAAACCGAGGATCAAAAAAAGGATTGTCGCGTTTTTCCAAACTTAATAAGAGGGCATCAAAACCTGCAATAAAGAGAACTCTTGGAATAGCCACTGGATCATGAAGTTCTCCACTATAGAATCTAGTTTTGCCGTCAACTTCAATACTAGTAAGATCTAATTTTTTCATCCAAGTTTCAATGACACTGTTATTCTCCTTGAAATAGTATCTGGCATCCCTTAGGCTAACCGGTCCGAAACCTGAAAAATAACGTCTGGCGATTTCCAGTTCTGCAGCTTCTTTTGCCATAGGAGTGTAGTTTTCCAAAAGTCCAAAAACTCTCTGTCCATATTCTTGGTAAATCAAACCTTGAGCAACCAGTGAGAAAAAAATACCACCCCAAGCATTAAAAAGTGTTTTTTCCTTTTCAAGACTAAGTCCATCTTCGCGACAGATCATTTTTAAGTCTTCTCGTTTCTTATTCCCAGACTTGAAACTATGGAGAATGAGTTGAGCATAGTAGTTTTTCTCTTCCGCAGAGAGGATGCCATCCCAAGACGCTTGATGGAGGTTGGGTTTGCAATAATTTCTTCCCTCATACAAGTAGAGGGGGATTTCTTCTTTCAGATAGGCATGAACAGTCCCACGGATAGACCACTGTCTGACTAAGTTTTGGCTCCAATCACTGGCAAAATCTTCTGAACTAAGCCTCGTTTTAAATCCCTCAGTGGCATAGGTCTGGAACTGAGCCTGAACGCCGTTATGCTTTCTGCAAATCTCATTGACTGTCATGGGTTCTATCAAGCCCATTTTTTGTAAGACAATGGATTTCCATTCTAATGTATTCATCTACATACTCTCTCCATGGTATCAATTCATTTTTCCTAAAATACTCTTAAAGGTATTATATAACTTAAAGATGAAAATAGCGATTTTCTGATAGAGAGAAGTACCATAAACTCTTTGTCATGGACTAAGGTTCCTTAGCTTTGTGCTATAATATTAGTTAGAAGAGAGTTTTGAAAAGTGAAATATGTCGTCTTCTTATTATTTTGATAAAAAGAGAGCATTTTCAGAGAAAGCGGGCTTGAAAGATGAAAAAAACAAAGAAAGGCTATCTCTCCTTAAGGGATGAAAGTAAAATTTACTACGAAATAGCAGGACAGGGTGATATCCTTTTTCTACTTCATGGAAACAACAGTGACTTGACCTATTTTGATAGCCAGCTACCGGCATTTCAGGAACATTTTCAAGTTATCCGCTTTGACTACCGTGACCATGGTAAGTCACAAAATGCCCGAGACAAGTTAACTTTTTCAATTTTAGTAGAGGACTTAAAGGAGATTATGGATCATTTTGCGATTGAAAAAGCTACCCTATTGGGTTTTTCAGATGGAGCTAACTTGGCTGTTAAATTCGCTACTTCCTATCCTGAAAGAATCAACCGCTTGATTTTAAACGCACCCAATTTAAGCTTTGAAGGCTTGCATACCATAGCTCAGATAGGTTCCATCCTATGGCACGGTATCACTAAATACTTGCCTTTCATGGAGAAAGAACACCGTGTTGCTGGACTCCTAGTAGAAGACCTTAAGATTAGTAAGCGGGACCTACGTCAGATCACTGCCCCGACCTTATTCTTAGTGGGACAATTCGATGTGATTCGCCTGGAACATATTCTATTTCTGGCTCACTTGGTAAAAAACTCGACTTATCATATTTTGATAGGCCAAGGACACCAAGCCTCCCAGAAGAAACCACAATATTTTAATCGCTTGGTTTTAACTTTCTTAGAAAAATCAACCAAAGGAGGACCTGATGGAGAAAATTAGAAAATACAAATGGCTCTTGCGATTCGTACTAGCTGCTATCATTTTTATCATGGTTTTCCTTGATTCTGGTAAATTTCTTGATAACTTGTCCCTTGAAAGAGTCCGACAGTATCTAAATTCCTATGGAATTACTCAGCTTTTAGCCATTGGTCTGCTAGGGATAATAAGCACTATTCCGAGCATTGGTTATGACTTAGTCTTGAGTCGGAAAACGAAAATCAAAGAAAAGTGGAAAAAGATTATCACAATTTCTTACGCCATCAATGCGTATAACAAAACAGTCAGTCTGATTGAAACCATTTATGTTGGACTTAGGTATTTCTTCTTTTATAAAAAAGCTGAAAAAAAGGCAGAATTCCCCAAAACGATTGATAGTATTCTCCCCTTTCAAATCATCGGCTTGTCCATTCTAGCCTTTATAACTAGTCTGCTCGTCTTGTCGGGCCATTGGACAGGCTATGCAGACAGATATGTTCTCATTATCCATAGCTTTTCCCTCTACTTTATTGGACTTCTTGTTCTAGTGAATCTGACTTCTTTTAAAGTATTTGAGGGACTCTCCATGAAAGATCAACTGACCTTAGCAGCAACTTCGATACTCGAATGGGCAACGCTCTGTTCTTCTTTTCTTTTAGTTGGGCTGGTGATTGGTATTGACTTTAACCTTTTATCAGTGGCTATCTTAGTGATTGTTGCTAGTCTTATAGGTATCTTGTCCGCTGTTCCAGGAGGCTGGGGATCTTTTGATTTGGTCACTCTAGCTGGTTTGATGTCCATGGGTCTGTCAGGAGAATTGGCACTGACCTGGTTGATTGTTTATCGGCTTGGAATTTTCATTTTACCCTTCTTCTTGGCTACCGGCATCTTCTTTCAACAACTTGTTTCAGATACTAAAAATAAACTAGCTCATGATGTGGGTAATATTTTAAGAAGCTTGTTGCATAAAGCAAATGCTAGCTTTATTTATCTTTACGGTCTGATTTTTATTGCTCCTATTGTGGATCTGACTGAAGTCAAATTAGTCAATAAGATGACAAATCTATTGTTCCAAACCCATCTCAACCTAATCAATAACTTCCTATCCATTGCTATTGGTATCCTCTATGTCTTTATAGGTCGGTTGGTATTTTGCAAACAGGAGAAGGCTCTCAACATACTAATTCCGAGCTCCTTGGTTACAGTCCTTTATTTACTGGTCAATGGTGGTGGCTGGTGGTCTATTTTACCACACATTCTCATGATTGCTCTGACTTATCTAACCCAGAAGCAGCACTTCCGTATTCAATTTTTATATGCTTGGGAAGATTTGACTGTCGATTTGATTATCATTTCTTTGGTGAGTATCATCAATTTTAATCAAATTGGAAAAGACATTATGAGAAAACCACAATTATCCATTAGTATTTCTTTGATTTATATTGTCCTTTTTATCTTTTTTATGATTTTGCTTCTCAAAGCTTTGCTTAGTTATTTGAAAAGTGACCAGGATAATCTGAAATTAAAAACGGATACCCTTACTTTCATTGATTTTAAGATAAAATATGGAACAAGTTTGGAAGGTAATTTGTATTTCACTGGAGATAAGTCTATCTTTTATTATGAAAACGAAAGAGGTGAAAAAACTATTGCTTTTCAGTACGCCATTGAAGGCAACAAACTTCTAGTTTTGTCAGAGCCTTTCGGTCTGGAATCCGATCAACATGCTGCATTAGAAGCGTTCATTGAGATTAGTGATCGATTGAGTTACCAGCCTGTTTTTTATGAGGTTGGTGAAAAAACCACTTTGAAACTACATGACTATGGTTATCACTTTTTGAAGTTGGGTGAATTAGCCTTAGTAGCTGCACAAAAGTTCTCTTTACAAGGACATGGAATGAAAAATCAACGCTATGTCTTGTCTCGTTTCGAAAAAGATGGCTTGAGTTTCCAAGTTTTGAAGGCACCTCATAAGGAAGAGACCTTGGCTAAGTTAAAAGAAATCTCCGACAAATGGTTAGGGTCTCGAAAAGAAATGGGTTATTCACTTGGATTCTTTCAGAGAGATTATCTGCAAGCTTGTGATTTGGCCATCGTTACTAACTCCGATGGTAGGATCATCGCCTTCGCAAATTTGCTTCGTGATGAGCTCGGACAGAAATTGGGCATCGACCTCATGCGCTTTGATAAAAATTCTTCTCCCAATGCGACCATGGATTTCATGTTTATCAAACTCTTCTTGTATGCACAAAAAGAGGGTTACCACTTCTTCAGTCTTGGTATGGCACCTCTGTCCAATGTTGGACTCAAACCCACAGCTCCTATTCTTGAGCGCTTTGTACATCTGGTTTATAAGTATGGAAATAAATTTTATTCATTTTCTGGACTCAGGCGTTATAAAGCAAAGTACGCCAGCAAATGGCTTCCCCATTATATTTCCTATTCTCCACACAGTTGGCTAATTTACGACATCATTGCACTTCTTATCGTTTCAAAAAGACCAGTAGACAATGAGTTTTAAATTCTGCTACTTCTCTCTTTATTTTCTAGATCAGCTAGTCTTTGATCTCTGACCTACCCTATTAGATAGAATCCTTTACTTACGAATCACTTTTATTGACAAGTTAGAACAGGAAAACTTATCATTATTTTAAAAGACATAGGGAGGAAATACCTTGCCGTTCAAGAAAAAATTATCGCTTTCTATCTCAGCCAGTCTCTTGGTCCTTTTATTGGTAGCCTGTGGAGCAAAGGAATCTGAAACAAATAGTCCCGAAAGCACAACTAATCAAGTTCAAAATGAACAAGGTAGCCATGCATCATCCGCTCAGAAAGACAACCTAGTTGTTGCAAGGACAAAAGTCATTGATAATCCTAGACCGCAAACACCTAGCGATCTAGTTGAGCGCCTAAAAGAAGGAGGCCTGGTGATTTTTCATCGCTATACTGGTGCCACACGTGGCAATTCTGATGTTGAGGCTGTCCCAGGAACTTATGATGATGGACAAAGAATCAGTGAACAGAGTATTCAAGCCATGCAGGATTTAGGGTATAAATACCAAGAATTAGGCATCCCTGTCGAAACGGTTTACAGCAGTGAGTATTTCTTTGTATGGCAACACGCAATCGAAGCATTCAAGAGCCTTAATCAACCCATTCAAATTCACAGAGACTTTACTGGTTCTCTCTTCTTTACGGATCAAAATGAACTGGAAGTTTCCTTGCAAGGACTTCGTAATCGAACAGTAACTCCTCCATCTCCGCATACCAATACTGTCTTTTTCACCCATCAAGGAAAATTTGATAAGGCATTTGGTTACTATCCAGATGCCGGCTGGACCATGATTTTTCAACCAGATGGCTCGGGTATTCCAAAGGTCATCGCCAACATGCCACTGGAAGAATTTTTAATGTTACAATAAATTCTAGAATCGAGTAGAGACTAATTCCTAGCCCCTCTCACACCACCGTGCGTGCCGTTCGGCACACGGCGGTTCAACTAACTTTTAACGCATGTCGTTCAAGATAATAATCTAGGCATGAAACTAGTCCACGTTTAGCGAGGACTGGTTTTGATATAGCTCGTTTTAGAATTGACTTTTGTGCCACTAATTGATAGTGGTCACCCCAGCCAGATACCTTATCAGCTATCCATTTGGGAGTCCCTAGTTTAAGTAGTCCCCAAAGTCGCCTTGACTTCTTCTTCCATTGTTTCCAAATAATAACTCTAATTCGTGTCCTCAATCGTTTATCAATTTCTCCCATGACTGACTTCATGTTAGTCAATGCGAAGTAGTTTATCCATCTGCGAATAAGCCAGTTGAGTTTCTCAATACGGCTACCCAAGTCAGTGCTCCATTTGCGTGTTGTGAGCTTCCTAAGTTTCCTCTTGAAACTCTGGATACTCTCTTGATGTGGACGACTTTTCCAACCTTCAGCTGATTTCCAGAATCCGAATCCAAGGTACTTCAGTTGACTCGGTCTGGTAATCTTAGTCTTGGTCATATTGACTTTCAATCCCAGTCGCTTCTCAATGAATCGGCTAACTGAATACATGATACGTTTGGCAGATACTTCGCTCCCAACTGTGATGACACAGTCATCTGCGTACCGGACGAAACGAAGCCCTCGATTTTCCAATTCCTTGTCCAGCTCATTGAGCGTGATATTGGACAGGAGGGGAGATAGATTCCCACCTTGTGGTGTTCCCACCAGCGTTTTATGGCGCTGTCCATTGATAACTACACCCGAATGAAGATACCTACGAATCAGAGACTCTGTATCTCCATCTTGGATAATGTTATGGACAAGAGACATCAATCTATCTTGGGGAACTGTGTCGAAGAATTTCTCAAGGTCAATGTCCACAATCCACTCATAGCCATCATTAAGGTATTCTAGTAACTTGATGATGGCTTTTTCGCATGACCGTTTCGGTCTAAACCCATAGCTCGTTTCGGAGAAATGAGGTTCACACAGAGGGCTGATAACTTGGACGATGGCCTGTTGAATCATTCTGTCCATTACTGTTGGGATGCCAAGCTGGCGGACTCCTCCATTGGGCTTTGGGATTTCAACGCGTAGGACTGGTTGAGGTTTGTATTTTCTCTGTTTTATCAACTCTTTGGTTGGTCGCCAATATTGGCGGAGATATTCATCCATTTGGTCAATGGTAATGCCATCAATTCCAGCTGAACCCTTGTTGACTTTCACTTGATTGTAGGCTTCCACCATGTTGGAGCGAGATAGAATAGTATCTAGTAACTGTGACATGTGCGTATTCCTTTCTTGTTTCGGTGTCTGAGGGACATCTTATATTGGTGAACCTTCCTCTAGTCAATACATGACCGCATCCAGTTCTATCAGACCGCTAGTTTTACAGACACAAGTGAAGTAGGATTACTTCGGTTAATTGTTAAGCCCTTCGCTCCACTTCCATTACTCTCGTGATTTACGCATATAGGTTACGACTACCTATTTGGACTTTAGAGCTTTCAGCCCCCTCATCCGCTATATACGCCTTAATATCACGTTTCTGTTCGTAGAGCCACGATTTCGCTATCCCTTCCTCTCCCCGCTACCTCGCGATAGTCAGGCTTGGGAGTCGCTATTGGGTTCACCGGTAGCGGGTGCCCACGGAGGACTTGCACCTCAGATGTACGACATGCCCGTCGTACTGCAAAAAGTGCTTATTCTCAGGAAATAGGCACTTTTTTTGATTTTGCTTGTACATTCAAGGCTGGATGTTTATAAAATAATACGATTCCAAGAGGTAGTGCACGTGATATTTTTTGGTTAATGCATATAGGAAGGCTTTCATTTCGCTTAACTCTATTTCATCGCCAATAAAACTGTCCAGCATATTCTTGTAGATTTCTTTTTCTTCTTGTGTCGCTGTATTTTTAAAATATCCCCAAACATGATCAATAGAATTTACCTTTGTCAGACGATCGGTTTTCTCTTGGAGTGCCTGGCAGATTAAGATTAAAAATTCTTGCCCTGGAAAGGCCTGCTTATCCTTTAACAAGTGTCTAATTTGCAGATAAATCTTGTGTGAATGCTCTAAGATTAAGTATTTGTACTTAGCCCACTCTTGCTCTATCGCTTTCATTTCTCCAAGAGAGTGTATATACTGATAGGATTGTCTAATCTGTTCTTGGTAAACTTCGTCAAGATTCAAGAACAATTCTTGCTGAAATATATCCTGCTGACTCATAACTTCCCCTTCTCTACTGAAGCAATCCGATAGGGATTACAAAAATGCTATCTAAAAAAATGCCCTACTCTCTACTTGTATTATACCTTAAAAATGCTTTATTGTAAGGAGGCAATGCGATGCAAATATACCCACGTTTTCATCAATATCGTTTTGATTTGCAATAGTAAAAAGCCACACAAGACTATCATCTCATGTGGCTGCATCGATGGTTATAGTCTTTTGAATTACCTCTGATACACCGTCACTATCGGCTTGCCGTACTACAGTTGAGAGAAACTTAGTTTCTTCTATTTCCAACCTCCAACAGTCACTCCCCTGACTGTTGGAGCTACCTGCGCCTTAGTTTCTAGTCTGAAAGCGAATTTATTTGACTCTATATTGTATTTCAATTGTCCTTAAAACAATTCTTTGTAGAAGGCAATGGTTTCTTCTAGTGTTGGCATGAATGGGTTGCCTGGTGCGCAGGCATCAACCAGAGCGTTCTTAGACAGGTATTCAAAGTCAAAGTTTGCTTCCTGAATATCCAGTTCTGTCAATTTCTTAGGAATACCAACTGTTTCAGAGAGTTTTTCAATTTCAGAGATGGCATAAGTTGCGCATTCTTCATCTGATTTGCCATCAACTTGAAGTCCGAGTGCCTTGGCTACATTACGAAAGGCAGCTGGAACCCGTTTGGCATTTTCTTTTTCAATGATTGGCAATAACATGGCACAGCAAACACCATGTGGCAAGTGGTAAACCGCTCCTAATTGGTGGGCCATAGAGTGTACATAACCAAGACCAGCATTGTTGAAGGCCATACCACCGAGGAAAATCGCATTGACCATAGCTTCACGCGCTTCGGTGTCATGCCCATCTTCAACGGCACGTGGCAAATACTCCTTGATGAGCTCGATAGCACCGATAGACAGTTTTTTGGTGACCCCATAGGCACCAGGTGTTACCAAGGCTTCAATAGCATGAGTCAGAGCATCCATACCAGTTGCAGCAGTCAAGTCGGCTGGTTTAGACATCATGAGTTCCGGGTCATTGACAGACATGAGGGCTAGACTATTCTTATCCACCATGACCATCTTAACCTTGCGGTCTTCATCTGTAATCACATAGTTGATGGTAATTTCTGCTGAAGTGCCTGCGGTGGTATTGATAGCTACGACTGGCAAGCCCTTATTGACTGACTTATGGAGCCCTTCCAGTTCTTGCGGTGTCATATCGTTTGTCGCCATGACAGAGATACAACTAGCCGCATCCTGTGGAGAGCCACTAATTGATAGTGGTCACCCCAGCCAGATACCTTATCAGCTATCCATTTGGGAGTCCCTAGTTTAAGTAGTCCCCAAAGTCGCCTTGACTTCTTCTTCCATTGTTTCCAAATAATAACTCTAATTCGTGTCCTCAATCGTTTATCAATTTCTCCCATGACTGACTTCATGTTAGTCAATGCGAAGTAGTTTATCCATCCGCGAATAAGCCAGTTGAGTTTCTCAATACGGCTACCCAAGTCAGTGCTCCATTTGCGTGTTGTGAGCTTCCTAAGTTTCCTCTTGAAACTCTGGATACTCTCTTGATGTGGACGACTTTTCCACCCTTCAGCTGATTTCCAGAATCCGAATCCAAGGTACTTCAGTTGACTCGGTCTGGTAATCTTAGTCTTGGTCATATTGACTTTCAATCCCAGTCGCTTCTTAATGAATCGGCTAACTTAATACATGATACGTTTGGCAGATGCTTCGCTCCCAACTGTGATGACACAGTCATCTGCGTACCGGACGAAACGAAGCCCTCGATTTTCCAATTCCTTGTCCAGCTCATTGAGCGTGATATTGGACAGGAGGGGAGATAGATTCCCACCTTGTGGTGTTCCCACCAGCGTTTTATGGCGCTGTCCATTGATAACTACACCCGAATGAAGATACCTACGAATCAGAGACTCTGTATCTCCATCTTGGATAATGTTATGGACAAGAGACATCAATCTATCTTGGGGAACTGTGTCGAAGAATTTCTCAAGGTCAATGTCCACAATCCACTCATAGCCATCATTAAGGTATTCTAGTAACTTGATGATGGCTTTTTCGCATGACCGTTTCGGTCTAAACCCATAGCTCGTTTCGGAGAAATGAGGTTCACACAGAGGGCTGATAACTTGGACGATGGCCTGTTGAATCATTCTGTCCATTACTGTTGGGATGCCATCAATTCCAGCTGAACCCTTGTTGACTTTCACTTGATTGTAGGCTTCCACCATGTTGGAGCGAGATAGAATAGTATCTAGTAACTGTGACATGTGCGTATTCCTTTCTTGTTTCGGTGTCTGAGGGACATCTTATATTGGTGAACCTTCCTCTAGTCAATACATGACCGCATCCAGTTCTATCAGACCGCTAGTTTTACAGACACAAGTGAAGTAGGATTACTTCGGTTAATTGTTAAGCCCTTCGCTCCACTTCCATTACTCTCGTGATTTACGCATATAGGTTACGACTACCTATTTGGACTTTAGAGCTTTCAGCCCCCTCATCCGCTATATACGCCTTAATATCACGTTTCTGTTCGTAGAGCCACGATTTCGCTATCCCTTCCTCTCCCCGCTACCTCGCGATAGTCAGGCTTGGGAGTCGCTATTGGGTTCACCGGTAGCGGGTGCCCACGGAGGACTTGCACCTCAGATGTACGACATGCCCGTCGTACTGCAAAAAGTGCTTATTCTCAGGAAATAGGCACTTTTTTTGATTTTGCTTGTACATTCAAGGCTGGATGTTTATAAAATAATACGATTCCAAGAGGTAGTGCACGTGATATTTTTTGGTTAATGCATATAGGAAGGCTTTCATTTCGCTTAACTCTATTTCATCGCCAATAAAACTGTCCAGCATATTCTTGTAGATTTCTTTTTCTTCTTGTGTCGCTGTATTTTTAAAATATCCCCAAACATGATCAATAGAATTTACCTTTGTCAGACGATCGGTTTTCTCTTGGAGTGCCTGGCAGATTAAGATTAAAAATTCTTGCCCTGGAAAGGCCTGCTTATCCTTTAACAAGTGTCTAATTTGCAGATAAATCTTGTGTGAATGCTCTAAGATTAAGTATTTGTACTTAGCCCACTCTTGCTCTATCGCTTTCATTTCTCCAAGAGAGTGTATATACTGATAGGATTGTCTAATCTGTTCTTGGTAAACTTCGTCAAGATTCAAGAACAATTCTTGCTGAAATATATCCTGCTGACTCATAACTTCCCCTTCTCTACTGAAGCAATCCGATAGGGATTACAAAAATGCTATCTAAAAAAATGCCCTACTCTCTACTTGTATTATACCTTAAAAATGCTTTATTGTAAGGAGGCAATGCGATGCAAATATACCCACGTTTTCATCAATATCGTTTTGATTTGCAATAGTAAAAAGCCACACAAGACTATCATCTCATGTGGCTGCATCGATGGTTATAGTCTTTTGAATTACCTCTGATACACCGTCACTATCGGCTTGCCGTACTACAGTTGAGAGAAACTTAGTTTCTTCTATTTCCAACCTCCAACAGTCACTCCCCTGACTGTTGGAGCTACCTGCGCCTTAGTTTCTAGTCTGAAAGCGAATTTATTTGACTCTATATTGTATTTCAATTGTCCTTAAAACAATTCTTTGTAGAAGGCAATGGTTTCTTCTAGTGTTGGCATGAATGGGTTGCCTGGTGCGCAGGCATCAACCAGAGCGTTCTTAGACAGGTATTCAAAGTCAAAGTTTGCTTCCTGAATATCCAGTTCTGTCAATTTCTTAGGAATACCAACTGTTTCAGAGAGTTTTTCAATTTCAGAGATGGCATAAGTTGCGCATTCTTCATCTGATTTGCCATCAACTTGAAGTCCGAGTGCCTTGGCTACATTACGAAAGGCAGCTGGAACCCGTTTGGCATTTTCTTTTTCAATGATTGGCAATAACATGGCACAGCAAACACCATGTGGCAAGTGGTAAACCGCTCCTAATTGGTGGGCCATAGAGTGTACATAACCAAGACCAGCATTGTTGAAGGCCATACCACCGAGGAAAATCGCATTGACCATAGCTTCACGCGCTTCGGTGTCATGCCCATCTTCAACGGCACGTGGCAAATACTCCTTGATGAGCTCGATAGCACCGATAGACAGTTTTTTGGTGACCCCATAGGCACCAGGTGTTACCAAGGCTTCAATAGCATGAGTCAGAGCATCCATACCAGTTGCAGCAGTCAAGTCGGCTGGTTTAGACATCATGAGTTCCGGGTCATTGACAGACATGAGGGCTAGACTATTCTTATCCACCATGACCATCTTAACCTTGCGGTCTTCATCTGTAATCACATAGTTGATGGTAATTTCTGCTGAAGTGCCTGCGGTGGTATTGATAGCTACGACTGGCAAGCCCTTATTGACTGACTTATGGAGCCCTTCCAGTTCTTGCGGTGTCATATCGTTTGTCGCCATGACAGAGATACAACTAGCCGCATCCTGTGGAGAGCCACCACCGACAGAAACGATAAAGTCGCAGTCATTTTCCTTCAATACTGCAAGACCATCATACACATTCTTACAAGATGGGTTTGGGTCTACATCTTCAAAGACCACATACTCGATACCTGCTTGTTCAAGAGGTCCTGTCACTTTAGGTAAAATATCTGATGATGCGATAAAGTGGTCTGTCACAAGAAGAGCCTTCTTATAGCCTAATTCCTTGACATGACTCCCGATTTCATTGATCACTCCGCGACCAATCAGGTTCGTTGATGGAACATAAAATGTTGACATAATTTTCTCCTTAATTTGAGTTAATTTTTTGTGCTTACGTTAATTAGTAGTTTATATTGAAATCAACATTACCATTAGTAATAATCTTTATAGTAGTTGTTTTAGTAGTTGCATTATATTCTATTACCGGTGGTTTCATATTTGAATCTGAACTGGAAAGAATGTTCACAGTTGGTTTTTGTAGACTATTTTTCAATAAAATGACTGTTTCTTGTTGTTCAGATGCAGGTGTGTTGTGAATGTAGACTTCGTCCACCCATTTAATAGCATCTTCTTTACTTAAAGTTGGCATCAAACTAGCTGCGAGCGCACTATTTGCTGTACCCCATAAACTATCTTTGTTTATTCTGAAGTTGTTTAGTTTGATGCTGAGACCATTTTCCGTATCTGTTACAATTGCATACGAATGTGATTTAAGTGTAAGATCAAATGGTTTCCCATTTAATTCAAAGTTTCCTTTTTGATCTCTATCCTTATTGTATTCATAATTATAAACAAATAATCTATTGTCTATCTTATCTGCAAAGATATCTCCCTCGTATTCCTTTTTGTAAAGAGAATCTAATGTCGTTTTACGATTAGCTGTTGATGCCATTTCTGCTGTATTAACCCCCTCAAAGAAATGACCATTTTTATTTTGAGAATAATTTCCTCGTAAAAGGACTGCTGTATTTGCTAATACTTCATCCTTAGAAGGAGCTGGATGTTCAACAATATATTTGAAGAAATTTTTAATAACTGTGTCAAATAACGGACTAGCTTGATTTTTGACCCCATATGTATAAGCTGGGTGTTCAAAATTATAAACAGTCCCACCATTCAAATAGATATTCATAGCCTCCGCACCCAACATAGCTTCTGGTTCTGTTAACCATTGGCGATTCCCTTGAGTTTTCCCGATATTCCCATCAGCAAATAGTTTCCATTTACCTGTTTCATACCATTTCCACGTATCCATCAATCCGCCCCATTGATGTGCATAATTAGCAAGCCATAATCCTTTCATATAACTTGCTGTAGGAGCATCATTCCCTTCAGCAGCTGGGGTATTCTTGTACATGAAAATGAAATTATCTGAGTATTTCTCAACTGTTTTTTTGAAGATATCTTTTCCTTGTGTCCCTAGTGCTTTCTCAATTGAAGCTCCATTATAAGGAAATATCTGCAGCATAAGTCAGCTTACTCATCAAAAGGCAACAAGCTATTGTTACAGTCGAAAGTAGCGTATATTTAATATTCTTAATCTTCATTGATACACCTCAATAAAACCGGAGAACTCTCTTGTTATTCTCCTTAGTTAAATGTCTGCCTGTAATCATCTATAAAACTAAAAGATAGAGAATAAGTAATTAGGAACTATTCATCTGAATACCTCACGTATCTATAAAACTAAAAATGCAGAACCAATAACGCCGTTATTTCCTTCTATCTTCGAGATAACTATATTATTCAAGATATGTGCCTGCTCTTTATGCAATCTAGTTTTTAAAACAGTTAGAATACTTTCAACAAAATCTGGATTTTGAATGGCGACGCTACCTCCTAACACAATAACTTGTGGATCCAGTAAACATACCATATTTTGTATAGCATCTGCTAGACCATTTATTGTATTTTCAACAATAACAGTTGCCGAATGGTCTCCATTTCTCCAATTGTCAAAAACTTTTTCTGCGTTTATACTCTCATCAACATAAAGCTGTTGACCATATCGTGCAATAGCTGGGCCTGCACATGAAAATTCTAAAGAACTCGTTCTACCAAAGCTCCTTACTGGCATAAAACCGATTTCGCCAGCGAAGCCACTACCTCTCAAAATGTGATTGTTGATGATATTGGTTGCAGCGATTCCAGTTGACACAGTGATATAACCAAACATAGCATCTGCTGGTAATTGTAACAATCGATATTCTGCATAAGCTGCTACTTTGACATCATTATCAATCTTGATGGGTAAATCACCAAAAACTGCCCGAAATCGTTCTACAAGAGGAAATTGTTCCCAAGGGATATTGTTTTGGAATACTGCAATTCCATTTGTAACATTCACTTTTCCCGGTAAGCCAACTCCGATACCAATAATCTGTTTTATCGAGAGGTGGTTGTTTTTTAAGATCGTTTCTACTGCTTCAACTACGCAAGCAAATAGGCTTTCCGCATCGGATACATCACTAGGAACTTTCACCGTATCTGCCACTTGTCCTTCTGGTGTCACCAGACCCACTGCAACCTTAGTACCACCGATATCAATTCCAATCGCAAATTTCTTATCCATTCAACTGCCTACTTTCTCAATAGTAAAATAGAATAGGGTGGAAGTTCCATTTCATCGTGAACCAAAATATTCCCAACGCCCTTGATAATCTGATAAGACGTAAAATCGATATCCGCTAGACGAACCGCTTTCGGGGTATCAGACGGATTGCGTAATGATAGAATTTCTTCTCCACTTATTGGATGTTGGCATCTGTACCCATAAACTTCCAATTGTTCTGGATCTCCACCGATGCGATGACTGTGTTTTAGGGTTGAATAGTGTTCTTCAATCCATTTCACAGCTCTAGCATTTGCTTCCCATCTAGCTTCATCAAACATACTGTAAGAATAATGGAATTCCCAGAAGGCATTCCCACGTGTTGCAATAAACATGAGGTAGTCTTCAAATTCTTCCACTGAAGCATACATTTGATGGTCCATATACCAAGTATGGGCAGTTGTAGCATAAACCGGCTCATGATTATAGAGCGCCCAAAGTGGCAATTGAATATCTCGTTTGTCAAGGAATTCCTTGTACTGGATATCACGATAGGTAATCATGCGGTTAATGTCATTACCGGCATTTTCTGTGAAGCCCACATCTTGTGAAATCTGAATCCACAAACTATTGACCCACTGCAGGAACCAAGGACTTGGATTGACATAAGACGTCAAATTTAGCCAACAGTCTCTATCACTTCGTTCTGCTCGTAAATCCGTCAAGAGTCCGATCAAAAACTCATAGACAGGTGTCATGGTGTGCATGGCAAAGTTACCACTACAATCATTTTTATCTGGTTTAAGAAGCCACCCATCAATTTTCCAATAACTAATGTCGTACTCTTTCTGATAATCTAGCATCTTCTGCTTCATTTTCTTCAAGTAGTTGAAATCAGCAATATTGACATCATTTGATAGAGCATTTTTACTACCAAATTCTGGGTGTTCTGATAACCAGTCACTCATGATGACTTCAGTCCCATTGTAACCGCCACGAGGACCAATCCAAAGCCCCAAACTAGACCCGAGTTTATTGACTAAGTTCTTGACATTCTTCAATTCACTTGGAAATTTCTCATTAAATTCCCAAACGCTTTGATAATCGCACCAACCATCATCAACGACATAAGCATCCAAATGAACCCCGTGATCCTCGAATCCATGATAAATCTCAGAGAAACTCTTGAGAATAATATCCTCATCTATGGCTGTCATATGGTCATACCAAGAATTGTACTGCTTACGGAAATAGCTCGGTTGGGCAATCCCGTCAATATACAAGAAGAAGTCTTTTTGAATAGAAGTCTTACAACTATCCTTAGAAGCTCCAATAATGGTCGGCCAAACTCTTTTTGGTTCTGTAATCTCATGACCAATGTAGTAGCGAGAAAAATAGTGTTTATCCTGTACACGGTTCTCGCTCATAGGAAATTCCATCCCCAAAAACAGAGATTTGGCATAAACTGGCTGACCAAGTTCCACATAATAACCTGGAAAATCTGACATTTCTTTTATGTTTTCTTGCTGTTTTGGATAGAAAATGCCATCTGTCGTTTCAAAGTCCAACGTTTCAACATCTATATAATTGATGGTTTTATCACTTTGATAGATAGTGACTTCTTTGGCAATGACATCTTCACGAGCAGAATAGAGGATATTCAATTTGACATCTTCACGACAAAAATGAACAAGGAGTGTCGCATCTGTTTCTTCCACAACGTGAGCCGCAAACTCCTCCGAACCATACTCTTCTCCATCACAGAAAACCAGCTTAAATTCTTGTTGACCCAGATTAGTAATCGTCATATCTCTTTGCTTGTTTACAATATGACTGGTATAAAAGTTCTTATCTCGCAACACAAAGTAGCGAGATAAGAGTTGATTTTCAATTTTCATCTCTTCACCCTTTCAATTCAATTTTAATGACACTGTCAATCGGATTTGGTAAAGGATAGGTGAAATGAGGAACCTCCCCATATTGAGCAAAGCAGATTCCTTCATAAGCAAAGGTTGTCCAGCTCTTAGAAATCTTGACTTCGCTACCATCATGTAAAAAGCTCATTCGTTTGATATTGTCTTCTGAAAGACCTATTAGAGCTAGTGGCCCAATCGGTTGTTCCAAGACATGAGCATAGATAGTATTCCCTTTTCGACTATAATATCCCCATTCTGGCTTTGGCAATCCTGCATAGCCATTACCATAGATAGCCTCGCTATTTTTGTCCATCCATCTACCAAAATCAGCTAAAATTGACTGGCTCTCCTCATTGATACAGCCTAGAGCATCTGGTCCAACATTGAGTATCATATTCCCATTTTTGCTGACACACTCTACTAACTTACGAATCAATACGCTTGATGGTTTGTAGAGCTTGTCGGTGGGATTGTAGGCCCAATTGTTGTTCATGGTCAAACACAACTCCCAAGGGATAAATTCTCCCTTATAGTTACGGATGCCCTCATGGGGAACAATCTGCTCGGGACTGACAAAATCGCCCGAATAGAGATTAATATTGTCCGTCACGATACTGCCAAAACCTTCTCCAGATGTTTCCAAACGATTATCAACAACAACATCTGGCTGGTGCTTACGAACCATCTTAATCAGTTCCGTCGCCCGCCATTTTTCACCAAATAACGCTTCATAAGAATAATCAAACCAAAGAATATCAAGCTTGCCATAATTGGTCACAATTTCTTCTACCTGATTGTGCATAAAGGTCAAATAATTATCAAAATCAATTTCTTCATCCTTGAAATCAAGATTGTCTCTCATCGGATGATTCAAGTCCCCAAATTTTGGAAAGTCCTTGTGATACCAGTCAATCAAACTGAAATACAGACCAACTTTTAGTCCTTCTTCTCTAACTGCTTCTACAAATTCTTTCACTAAATCACGACCAGCAGGAGTGTTCGTCACCTTGTAGTCTGTATAAGCAGAGTCAAATAGACAAAAACCATCATGGTGCTTGGCCGTCAAGACGACGTATTTCATGCCTGCTTTTTTTGCTGCTTTTGCCCAGTCACGTGGATTATATTTGGTCGGGTTAAAAGATTCAAAATAAGGTTGGTAGTCTTCGATAGATAGTTTTTGGTGGCTACGAATCCATTCCCCTTTTCCTAGAATAGAATAGAGCCCCCAATGGATGAACATGCCAAAGCGTGCATCTCTAAACCACTCTGTTCGTTAATTAATAACTTCTAGTGTATTTTTCATTAGCCTTTTACTGCTCCTCCCCCTAAAGCTTCAATAAAGTACTTGCTAGAAAATGCAAATAAGATAATTGGTGGCAAGATAATCACTACAATAGCTGAGAATAAACCATTATAATTGGTATTGAAACTAGTTGTAAACTGACCCAAGAGCGCCGGAACAGTCAATTCATTCTTGTCAATAATCAGCATCGAAGCCCAGTAATACTCATTCCAGTTATTGATAAAAGCTAAAATAGCAGCAGTCAAGATACCTGGACGAGCAATCGGTAACATAATTTGCCAGAAAATTTGTGCATAACTAGCCCCATCAATTTCTGCCGCTTCTTCAAGATCTTTAGGTATAATTGCGAAGTAGTTTTTTATAATAAAGAAACTCATGGCAATACCACTACAAGAATAAACAAAAATTAAGGCTGCAGGCGTGTTATAAATCCCCAAGGCATTAACCAAGCGATAAACGGGGAAAGTCATAGCTGTCGCCGGGATAAAAAGCGTGGAGTATAGCATGGCCGTCACAATCTTTTTGCCACGGAAATCCATTCTAGCAATCACATAGGAAGACATTGAAATCATGATAATGCTCAAAGCGACTGAAACAGATACAACTTTGAAACTATTCCAGAAATAATCTAAGACATGTAATTCTGTAAAGACATTAATATATCCTTCAAAACTCCAATCTGTCGGCAAACTAATTCCGGGATTCTTCATGGGATCTGCTTTCATAGAAGATAGAAATATCCATAAGATTGGGAAAACCGAAAGCACACAAGTCAAGGCCATATAAAGATAAATGATTAGTTTTCCTGTTTTTGTTAATCCATTTAATTTACTATCCATTTCTTACCCCTTTCTAGTTTTTCTATCAGAATAGATGAGATTGATACAAAGAATAATCAACATCCCACCCAAAATTTGAATCACACCAATGGTAGTTGCTCGAGCATATTGTGTCCGAGAACTGGATACCGCCAACTCACGAATGATAAAACTGATGCTCTTGGTCCCAGCTGCACCATTGGTCAGAAAGAACACTTCATTATACAAGAGGAAACCAGATGTAGCCGCCATGACTGAAACTGTTTTGATGGTGTCTTTAATCATAGGAATAGTGATATACCATTCCCGTCTCCAACCAGTAATATTATCTAAAATAGCAGCTTCCTGTATCTCTTGGGGTATAGCAAAAATCTGGCCCAATATCATAATTGTTGCCGCACCAGCAAAGAATATGTATGCGCATGTCATGGCAATGATGTTAATACCAGGAGTTAATAGAACCGCATCTGTAAAATTAGGGTTAAAAATACGAATAAGCTGATTCACCACCCCATAGTTTGGATTATAAATTTGTAAAAAAATCAATCCCATTGCAGCACTAGAAATGATACTTGGAATAATATAAAGATTTCGTGAAATCTTCCAGCCTGGTAATTTTTTTGATAGGGCAATGGCGACTGTAACAGCCAACGGTACCTGAAACACAACACCAATAATGGCCCAAGTAACCGAGTTTTTGAGCGCTTCTTTAAAAAATGGGTATTCTTTAAAGATATACTTATAATTATCAAAAAGATGATCTAACCCTAAAAATCCTGGATTGGTCAGATTTGTATAATCCCACTTTGTAAATGACGTTGCAAAAATGGTGACTACCGAATAAAAATAAAATAGGAAGAAACAAACCAAAGTCGGCAACAAGAAGAGAAAAATAAACCGTTGTTTTTGTGCCTTCCTAGTTTTCAGGCTTGAGTTTTGTTTTTTCATAATGCAATTCGCTTTCTAACTAAGGAAAGGCTAGGGAGTAGTTCCCCAGCCCCTTTATTTTTAGCCAATGAGGGCTTTCAAGATATCTTGAGTCTCTTTGACTTTTTGATCAATATTCACACCATCAGCAGCACTTTCAGTCAAAGCATTGATAATGGCTGTACGAACATCACCACCCCATACTGATAGGACTGTTGGAACGGTCACTTTAGCATTATTAGCTTGAGAAGTTGCTTCACCAAGTAGTTTCACAGTCGCATCTGACGAACCAGAGGCAATTTTAGCTGTATCAATGGTTTGGCTAGCTGGGTTTGAACCGACTTTTTCAAAGATTGTCTTTTGCACATCATCACTAGTCATATATTTGACAAATTCAAGAGCCAATTCCTCTTCTTCTTTAGATAATTTGCTAGAAACGGTCAAACCACCACCTGCTGCACTGATTGCTATGTTACCAGCATAAAGACCTGGTTTCAAAGATTTATTATCTTTCAAACCACCTGCTGCCCAAACACCATTGAAGAAGACTGCTGATTTATTAGCTGTAAAGTCAGTTGAGTAGGTATTCGCATCTCCACCAGCATTAGCAGAGCCGTTGGCTTGAACTTCTGTCATCACCACTTTCAGTGCTTCTGCAAATTCTTTTGATTCAATGCCTTCTTTTGTCAATGGTCCATCCAACAATTTGCGTCCAGCTTCTGATGAACCTAGGACTGTATTAAAGAGTCGAATGGCTGGTTCCCCTGCACCAAATGCATAGACACCTTGTTTACGAACAAGAGCCATTGCATCTGTGAAATCGCTCCATTTTTCCCATTTATCAGGTGTTTTCGCGCCAGCCTTAGCAAAAATATCTGTATTATACCAAAGACCTAGTGTTAACAGTTGATCATGAACGGTATAAATTTTTCCATTGACATCATTTTGAGTATAGTTGAGACCAACATTCTTTTCAAGACCATTTTTATCAATATATGGTTTCAAGTCTAATACAAGACCTTGTTCAATAGCAGCTAATGACACATCATTACCAGCCAAATCAATCATGTCTGGAAATTCACCACTTGCAACTTTGTTTTTCATGACATCTGTAATGCTACCATCAACAGGAACTGCTTTAAATTCAACTTTTCCGTTAGCATGATCCTTAGCAAATTTATCATATAAATCACGCATCACTTGTGCTGCTGGCCATTCCTTCTCACTTTGGTAATAACCATGATAAAATTCTAGAACAGCTTCTTCTCCACCTTTTGCTGAACTTGTTTCAGAGGTTTTTCCTCCACAAGCAGCCAGCATAGTTGAAGCAGCAAGACAGATAAGTGCTGATGTTAAGAGACGTTTTTTCATTGTTTTTTCCTCCATTTGGATAAAAATTTTTTTATTTTTTACTTCCTTTGTCCATAGGTTTTGAATTTTTCAGCCATGAGTTCCATTTCTTCATCTGGAAGTACGACTGGTTCTCCAAAACTTTTTGCTACACAGTAGATTTTGGCACAATACTCAACTTCTTCAATGACATTGAAGGCATTTAATAAATCGTGAGCACCGGCTAAAATACCATGATTGGCTAAGAATACTGCCCTGCGATTTTCCATTGCCTTCGCTGCATTTTCAGCTAATTCTTTTGTTCCGTAAGTAGCATAATCCGCTACTCGGACATCCTTACCCGCTACAGCAATCATGTAGTGACTGGCTGGGAGCGCTTCTCTTAAAACTGCTAGTACAGTACCGTAGGTTGTATGTGCGTGAATGACCGCATCAATATCCTCGCGTTGTTGATACTGAATCAAGTGCATGTACCACTCGCTTGAAGGAAGTTTTTCGCCCTCGACAACTTTCCCTTCCAAGTCCATGATCACGATATCTTCTTCCTTGATGTCAAAGAAGTCAATCCCCGAAGGTGTGATAGCCATCAAACCTGCTTTGCGATCAAATGCGCTGAGATTGCCACCGGTCCCTTTTGTCAAGCCTTCAGTAACTAATTTTTTACCGTACTTAATCAGTTCCTTTCGTTCATTTTCCATTAACATAAGTCTTACCTCGTTTTATTTACTATAGAGCGGTCCTAATGCCTCGCACATTTTGAAATCAGCTGCTTCTAAATCTTTGGTACCCACTCCATCAAAGATACTTGGTCGGAAAATTCGTTCTCGCGGAACATTGTGTAGAGCCACTGGGATACGCAACATGCTTGCCAGCGTAATTACCTGATCCCCAATATGCCCGTGGACAAAAGCTCCGTGGTTTGAACCCCAATGATTCATAACATCATAAACGGTTTCAAAGCCAGGTTCACCAAGATTTGGCGCAAACCAAGTTGTCGGCCAAGTTTTATCAGTACGTTCGTCTAAGATCCGGTGAACATCATCATCTAACAAGCAGGTGTAGCCTTCTGCAATCTGTAGGCTTGGACCAACTCCTTTGACCAAGTTGACCCGAATAACCGTGATTGGCATTTCTGCAGCTGTTTTGAAGTGTGATGAGTACCCACCACCACGGAAGTATTCGTAATTAGCTCGGCACCAGTCTGTATTGTCTAGACAAGCCTGAATATCTTCTGGTGTCATATTCCAGAATTCTTTCATGGTTGGTTGACCGTCTGCATCTTTCGCAGCGGCTGTGCCATCCAAGGCGGAGGCCCCGGAGTTAATCAAGTGCAAGATACCATTCTTAGCATGACCCTCTAATTTCTTACCTGACACTCGTTCAACAGCTTCTGGACTCCAGTAGGTCCGAACATCTGAGAAAATCGGTGCCTTGTTGGTCAGCAAGGTTCCAAATAACATGACTGTGCCATTTAAGGTATCATTTTCAGTCGCAAAGGCTGTGACAGGTCGTGCGCCGTTCCAGTCGAAGGTAGATGCTAGGATGGCTTCTGCAAAGTCACCATTTGGTAACCAGTCTGTCCATTGACGCTGCCCTTGGAAACCACCTGAAATCGCATTTCGACCACGCGCTTCTTCTTCCCAACCGATATCGGCTAGGGCTGGATTGCCAAAGAGAATATCGCGAATAATCAGAGTCTGTTTGGCGATAAATTCCCAATCTTTTTCTGCTGGGACTACTTTTGATTTGGTAATCACATCTGGAAATTCTTTGCCAGCATTGATATCAACACCCTCTTTACAATGGGTCTTAATCCAAGTCAGGGCTTTTTCGTATTCATCTTTATCAAAAATTTCAAGTTGGATCCGACGGAGGATTTCTGTCATATCGACAAATTCAACCATCATGCCCAGATAATCTTCAAAGAAACTAGAAGTTACTTGTGAACCGGCAATCCCCATGGAAGAGGCACCGATGTTCACATAAGACTTGCCACGCATTTGACCAGCGGCAACAGCTCCTCTTGCAAAAAGAAGGATTTTCTCTGCTACATCTACTGGGATGCTATTGTCATTCAAATCTTGCACATCGTGACCATAAATCTTGAAGGCTGGATACCCTTTTTGGGCGTAGCCACTCATGGCTGCCGCTAGATAAACCGCACCCGGGCGTTCTGTTCCATTAAAGCCCCAGATGGCCTTGATAGTCTTTGGATCCATGTCCATGGTTTCGGTACCGTAGCACCAGGATGGGGTTACTGATAAGGTTGCGACGATGTTTTCCTTAGAGAACTCATCGTAAACTACACCTGCATCACCCTGACCGCCGATTGTACGACTAGCGACAATACATTGAACAGGTGTTCCATCAGCATACCGAAGATTTTTTTCAATCAATTCCTTTGCTGATAGTGCCATCTGCATCGTTTTTTCTTCCAAGGATTCACGAACGCCGCCTTGACGTCCATCAATGGTTGGTCGAATGCCAATTTTAGGATAATTTGTCATCACCCATCTCCTTATTTTTTTGTGGATAATACTGTTTACAGTCAAATGTTTGACGAACCAACTGCCTTCCTTCCTGAATGGACGTTAGCTCCCCTAAAGCGACCAATTGGATCAAGGCATTGCCAACCGATGTGGCTTCTGATAATCCGGTCACAACTGTTTTTCCAGTTGTATCGGCAATCAGTTGGGAGAAGTAGGTCGATTTTGATCCTCCGCCAATGACATGAATTTTTTCAAACCTCTCAGCAAGTATTTCTTCCAGTTGTCCAATGACTTCCTTGTATTTACTTGCTAAGCTGGTATAGGCCACCTTAAATAATTCACCCGGACTTTCAGGAATAGGCTGTTTGGTCTTTTGAGCATACTCTTTCAGCTTTTCAATCATCTGATCTGGTTCAGCAAACTCTGGACTATCCGTATCGATAATGGCTGTGGGTCTATCGACTTCGGCTACCAGTTTCGCAATCGTATCAAAATCAAATGGTTGACCTAAATGTTCAAACTCTCTTCTCAACTCCTCAACAATCCAAAGTCCCGTACAATTTTTCAAGAAAGTCGTCGTGCCACTATGACCGGCTTCATTTGTAAAGTTGTAATTTAGCGTTCTTTCATTGATGATTGGAGTGTTTAACTCTGTCCCAATTAAAGACCACGTGCCAGAAGAGATAAACAAGGTCTTGTCGTCTTCAACCGGAATGGCTGCAATCGCACTAGCTGTATCATGTTCGCAGACATTGATAACCTTAGGATTGCCTAGTTTATACTTACTGGATAATTCCCCAAGGATATTGCCTTCTTGCACCAACTCTGGTAGAAGCGTCTCAGGAATTTCAAACATCTCTAAAATGTCTTGACTCCAGGTTTGTGTATATGGATTAACCAGTTGCATGGTTGAGGCAATACTACGCTCAATCGCTTTTTGTCCTGTCAGTAGATAGTTAAGATAATCAGGAATCATCAAGAGATTTTTGGCAAGAAAGAAACTATCTGGATTTTTCGTTCTGGTTCGAATCAGTTGAAAGAGGGTATTGATCTCCATCAGCTGATTGCCTGTCTTAAAATACAAGTCTGTCAAGGAGGAACATTGGGATACTTCCTCCAACACTCCCTTGGTCCGCTTATCGCGATAGTGTGCTGAAGCTGCTACCAACTGGCCTTCGCCGTCAATCAGAGCAAAATCAACACCCCATGTATCAATCCCAAGAGATAAGAGTTCTCCTTTTTCACTAGCTAACTGAATGGCTTGTAAAATATTAGAAAACAACAGGTGTATATCCCAAGCTAGAACTCCTCGTTCTTTAATAGGAACATTTTCAAATCGCAAAATTTCTTCAGAGAATAATGTACCTTCTACAATATAATATGAGACAGCTCTTCCAGAAGTAGCACCTAAATCAATGGCGAGTACTGACTTCATGACTTACCTCCTTTTTGTTACCGCTTTCATATCTGTATTATAAATCTTGAATTTTACAAATGCAATACTTGAACAAAATATTGAAAAATGTTCAAAACATACCTGTTTTTTCTTCACAAATGTTCATTTTTTGATATAATAATATTATATAGGAGGATGCCGTAGTGAGAGATGAACGTATTAAAGAAATCACTAAAATTCTACAAACTAAAAAACGCATAGATATAAAAGAACTGGAAAGATTAACCTTTTCAAGCACTTCTACACTCAGGCGCGATTTAATGTTTTTAGAAGAACAAGGTGTTTTAAAACGCAAGCACGGACAAGTCATTTTAAGTGCCTTTAATACGGTAGAACTTTCCCACAGCATCCGAGAATCTGAACACCGCAGGGAAAAGAGAGCCATTGCTAATCTCGCAAAAGATTTCATTGGTCCAGGCATGTGTATCTACCTTGACTCTAGTACGACCGTCTATGAACTATGCCCCTATCTAAGTGAAATTGATAATCTCATTATTTTTACGAATGGGCTAAATACTGCCCATACCCTATCCACTATCGCCAATCCCACTATGAAAATTTTCATCACTGGAGGCGAGGTTAAGCACCACTCCGCATCTGTTGTGAACTATAACACGGACAATTCCCTCCTGGAACACTTCAGCATTGATTTAGCCTTTTGTTCCGCAAGAGGGATTGATGAGGAATTTGTGTACGAAGTTTCCTTCAGTCAAGCCTTGGCCAAGAAAAGCATCATCGACCGAGCAAAAGAGACCATCTTATTACTGGATCATTCGAAGTTTTATCAATCCGGCTTCTTTAAAATCAACAATATTAAACAATACAAAACCATCATTTCAGATTATCTCCCTGATGAAAATCTATTGGATGCTGCCAACCTGTATGGCATTGAGTGGATAAGCGAAGAGTGATTTTCTTCCTCCAAAAAGAAAGTTCGCTATCTTATACTCTTTGAAATGATTGAAACAATCTAAATACAAACAAAACCACCCCTTATTTACTTCTATCTTAAAAACATTAAGATGAAATAAAGAAAGGGTGGTTTTTGATTGAGGATATCCATTCTAGGAGGCTAATATTAAATATTTTTTTAAATCTTCATCTGACTCCTCATGGGGTAAAATTATTCTTACAAAATTTAAAAACTCTTCTTTAGGCATTGATAGCAAATAGATTTGGGATGGAAACAAGTTTTGGCAAATCAAATTTATAATGCCAAATTATGGTGAAATATTTCATTTATAATTTTTTTGGTTCCTATCTCATCTATTCCAAAATATTGTAGTTGCATAGCTAGTATAATTTGTTCAAGGAATACTACATCTAGCAAAGACTCATTTATAAATTCCTTATCTAAATTTCCGTGAGCAAAATTATTTCTTTGTTTGCCTATTCGCTCTCCAATTTCAGAATGATCATAAGAAACATTGTTTAATTTATACATGTAACGACCAAATATATCTAACACTGTCATCCCGTATTCTTCAAAAATTTGATTAATCTTTTGAGAAAGAGACAAATAGGAAATGGCTGATTTTTTCAAATCTTTGTAAATTTGTTTCAATTTACCTGTTGAGGTTTCAATTAAACGTTCCAATTCTTTACTGGCTTCTTCTTCCAGATTTTTTCTTTTCTCACTTTTCCATTTATCTTCTGAAAATAGTCTACTAAATTCCCATTCAAAGGCAGCTGTCCTTAATACAAAACTAGCAGCATCAATTATCCGACTATCGCTAAAACTCTTACCTAGATGTCTGAGATATAGATTATTTTCAGCTATGTCGTTTAATATCTTGCCCTCATAGCCAGCAATATATTTTTGTTGAATATATCTTCCATCTTTCAATGGCCTCATTTCAACCTCAATATCTTCTCCAATTTCAACGAATTGCCCTACTTTACCTTTACTACTTGACAATTGAATCTTAGTAAAACGAATATTTCTACGATTACAAAGAAATTGGATAAATTCCTTTGCAATACGATTTAGTTCTCGTAAAAAAGAATAATCTTGAGTTTCTTCAAAATGAAAAACCATTGACGAAGACAATGCTAGAGGTGGCTTTTCGATAGATAGACTCGTTGTTCTAGTAATACCGAAATAAACTTGAACTTCTTTTCCAAAAACGCTAAACTTCTGTTTTTCTGTCGTTGTTGAGTCAAAATCATATGTACTAATATTAATTTTTCCATCGTGTTCTTCCGGCCTATACGAAATTTCAAAGGCATGATTAATCGGATGGATATAATTAAGTTCTATTCCATTGAATGACATCCGATTAATCATAGGTCTATCAGAATGGCTAAAAAAATAAGCAAGAATTGATACAGTAATTATGCCATTATTTTCATAAAGCTGGATATATTTATTTGTTAGAAATGTAATAACTTGATTTGTTTCATTTGTCCGTCCGTAAAGAAAGTCTTCTTCTACAAATTTAGACTCCCCTGGCCAAGCTAATACCCCTGATTCTAACTTAGTATAGAACCAAGAATGTCTAATATCATCCTTCTCCTCTTCTTTAGGAATCAAGGATAGCTTCTCTTTATCAAATGTAAAGAAAAATTCATACCCCATCATCTGTAAAGTTCCTGTCAACATACACTACTAAACCTCCAAATGATTTAAAATAATTGCCACCACTTCCACCGATTCCTCAAAACTAATTTCACTAGCATATCTGAACGATTTTTGATAACGAGACCAAAGTTGATTCTGGTAGTCAGAACTACGGATTGCATCTAATTGCTTTTCCCAATTTTTCAAAATATCTAAGCTTTCTCTTTTCTTAGCAGTATTATTCAGAGCAGTTTTCAATATTGGGATATTGATTTGATCTTTTCGAAGGTGATACAATGTGTAAAGGTCATAGCGGTCACGAGGTCTAGTTGAAGCAGCTCCTCGACTTATGATGGTTTCTAGTTTTTCAGCAAGAACTGTTTCTAAATTATAAGTCCAAACTTCTAGCTTATCCTCTGAGAAAACGGATTGTAATTGGTATGTAATTTCTCGTGGCGTAATATGGTCACCTGTCGTTATATCAATAAAGACAACCTCACGTAAGGTATCAAATGTTGCATTTAGTTTAAGGGAAAAACCACCATATTCGTCACCTTGTCGAATTGGCTCTAGCATATCGATTTCAAATTGAAATCCTTCAGAAGGTCGACTGATTATTTCTTTGAAGATTATTTGAATATTTTCTTCGCTAAGAGCTCGGCCTTTCAAGGTAACATCTAAATCCATTGTTGTTCGTTTATCTATGCCTATCATCTGTCCGATAAGGAAACCACCTTTCACAATGAAAGAATCTTTATACCGACTCTCAGAGATGAGTTTTAGGACTTGTTCGATCAAATAGTTTTGCTGAACTTGTTGAGCAGGTATCTCTTTTTCTCTTGCGATATTCTTGATTTTAGCTTTGAAACTATTGGCATTTGAAAATTTCACGACAAGACCTCCACATAAGACTGTAGTTTTCCAGTTACTTTAAATAGTTGTGCATAGTGATACAACTTGGCGTAATTCATAGCTCCTTTTTTGAAGTAAGCTTTAAACGCTGGAGAAACGACTTGAATATCAACATGATAAGCCGTTCGCAAGCACTCTACCAATGTTCGTTCCACATCATAAACTGAGATAAACTGTCCAGCCTGCCGCTCCAGTTTTATAATACCGATTTCATGATAATTTCTAGAAACAATTGGTTTAACACCTGCTTCTTTTATCAGCTTCGTGTTTGTCCCAAAAGGAAAAGTCATCACAGGTTCAAATGGAACGCTAAGAGAAAGACCATGCAACCAGAGAGCTGTCTCTAAGGAATAAATTCCTCTTGGAAAACGATACTGTAAACTAAAGAAGTCATCAATATAGGTATCCGGCAGATGATAAATCCCCCTTTCAGTTGATTCAACTTTACCTTCTAAGACCAATTGATTCAGTTGTTGGTAAGAAAAGTTAAGCTCTTCCATATCACGAAAAGTTATAACTCCATGATTTTTTTTAATATAATGATAAACAGGTTTTTCTAGCGAATCCACACCGCCACCTCCTAAAAAATATGCTAACATTTCAATACAATGTTAGCATATTGTAGTGAAATAATCAACGATAAACCGAAACGATATACTAACATTCTATTATTTTGTTAGCATATTTTCACACACCTTCGTTGTATAAGCAAAACTCATGGTGCTATCCGCAGATGAAATGCTACGGAAGGTATAGTTGGAATTGTTATTCACATTAGTTTCTGAGATAAGAAAGGAACCATCTGGGTAAACTTTCTCTACGAAAATCGCATGACCGTATCCCACAGAGGAGCCCTGACTGAGGGATAACTCCAGTCGGTCCTTCAAGACTGTATAGGCAACCTTTACCTCCAATTTCATATCCTTGTACCGTTCACTCTCAAACAAGAGTTTAGGGAGCTTGTAGTAACGTTCTGACGTCTGATAGTGATTTGCCGTAATCCGTTTCATCTTAACTTTCCAAAACCAACATAGTCATATTACCAATGACATCAAACTGAACTAAGCCAGCTTCCTCCAAGTCATCGTCAATTCCAGTCGCTTATAGGAGTGGAAGCCCCATATCCAACATGAGGCTACCTATCGCGAGAACTCGTGAATCCTGTTTTTCCATACACATTTTTCCTCCGTAAACTAAAAAAACGAGAACACTCTAAAAATGTTCTCGTCTGATATAAATTTATCTGACGTGTCTATTTTTTGTCTACGCAGTCGATATCCAAACAGACGTTCACATCAATGTACTTTTTTTGCACCTTTTTTATGTCAAAATCACTCTTTTCAATAAAGACAAAATGTTTGAAAAAGTGCTTAAAATAAAGGATTTTTACCCGTTGCGTCGTTGTAGCAACACTACACACTCCACGTGTGGTGAGAGCTTTCTTCTATACTAATAGACGAAAGGTAAATAAAGTGATTTTAGAATTATACTGTGGAACGGAAGCTACAGATATTGTTCTTATAAAGTCTCTGACATTCTTTTTGTTTCATTTATATAATTTTTAATCAGACTATTTTACATACTGTATAAATCATTTCATATCTTCATATAATATTTTTAGTGTAGTAAACTCATACATATACAACTCCTCCTACCTGCTTATTAAAAATAACAATATAATTATCTTTATAAAATCTATCTTAATTTATCTTCAGCCGGATCAACGCCATACCAATGTTCTGAATTCCTTTTACACTGTAATGCAGGTACTCTCTTTGTGATTTCACGTTTTGTCTTACCATCAGAATAATGCTTATCAACCCATTCCACAGGTTTATTAAAGTATTTCATTTCTCCATTACATTTAGGGCACTTTTCGGTATGAATTTTTTCTATTGTCAGTTTTCTTCCAAAACCATTTATTGCATAATTAAAGAATAATGGATACCTAGTCTCTCTTTTAGTAATACTCCTTAACCATAGTATCATCACCAAACATAAAATTACTACAGCAAAAATAACAAAATATCCACTATTATTTGAATTCATTTTAATGCTCTTATTAGTAAATAAATTAATGATAGGTTCAAATATTTTATAAAGTGGAAAAATACCAATTAAAGAAATAAATAATCCTATCCATGAAAGTATTGCCATTGTTATAGGACTTCTCCAAATAGGTTCAGGTGTATATGTAGCAACCTTTTCTATTGCATTTTCTTTGAAATTATTATCGTCCCCTGCTATGATATTAGTTGTCCCATAAAAAACATTCCCTGAAACACTGTTAACATTAGACCTAGAATATTCGTCTCTCATGTCTAACCTCCTATAATTTATCTATCTTTGAATTATATTTCTCTTTTATATTTTACTACAAAAATGCAAAAAGGCAATGGTTTCCCACTGTTGTTCACGGCGTACGCATGAAGAAAATGGATGTAACCATTTTCAAGCTACACCCATTTTTTCAATAAATTTTCAACATTTTTCATTTTGACATGGTCAAATCCTCGTTTTCAGCTTGATTATACCATAAATTTTATAATTTATAACTGCTTCCTTATGAAAATACGCTATCTGAAAACATAAATTTCTTCATGCGTTTGGCGTGACTGTTGTTACAGCCTTTCTACCTCCTAGCAGACGGTAATAGTGATACTAGAATGATACTGTGGAACAGAAAGTTTTCCTCAGATTAGACCTAATTGGTTTAAGGTATAATAGCTACTTCTAGCAATATGCCAAGCCATAACAGGAGGAACCGCATTACCAATTGCTTTGTATGCTGACGAAGCACTCGTGACAAAGTTAAAATCATCAGGGAATGATTGTAATCGAGCACACTCACGCACACTCAATCGACGCCAACCTGCCATATCTTCTTCATCCAATAATGTGGTTCGATAATGCGCTTCAATATTCCCATGATGCTCAGCTCTAATAGTTGGAGAGGGTCTATCACCGCTAATTCGGTTATTACCTTGCATCTTCTTCCCTGGATAAAACTTAGCCTTTGAAATATCTTTAATCGTATGATTTGATATTTGAGAATTATTAACCTGGTCCCACAAGTCATCAATAGCATCTTTGGCTGTACGCCACTTTCGACCAGTCAATTCGCCAATTTCATCATATAAAGGTTGGGGATAAAATTGATCAGCCACCGTGCCCAAATCCTTTCGAATCCCCATGATAATAACTCGTCTCCTCATCTGTGGAACACCGTAGTCTGCGGCATTTAACACCTGATACTGAACATCATATCCAGAGGCATCAAAATCATCCAGGATAACACTGAGCGCCGATTTATTAACACTTTCCCCTTCCATATTTTTCTTCGAATTTCTTATGCCATCTACATTCTCTGCAATAAAAATTTTAGGTCGATAATGGTTAATCACCTTTATCATTTGAAGATACAGCTGACCTCTCTCATCGCTCAACCCTGCTCTTTTACCTGAGTAGGAAAAAGTTTGACAAGGAAAGCCCCCAAGCACAATATCAACATCAATTTTGGGTAAATCACTCTCAACATCTAAATCTACAATACTGCGACGTTCCACTTGATGGTTGAAGTTGGCTTCATAAACATCTGCAGCCTGCCTAAAAATATCATTCGCAAACACTAGATTGAAAGGATTAACCTCATATTTCTCACCTAAAAATGTAAAGCCACCCTTGAAGCCAAGATCCATACCACCCGCCCCTGAAAAAAGGCTCACTACATTTAATTTCTTATCAGATTTTATACCATCTATACTTTCTGTATTCACCGTGTTATAATTATCATGGAAATATGTTTTTGTCATTTCTAATCCTTTCATATCGGAGGTAATTTATAATGGATATTATTGAAATTCTTGAACTGTTTAAATCTAAGATAGAAGCCAGAAATCCCATAGATAAGAAGTATCTTGTCAGCAAAGGAAATCAAAACGGTTTCGAGATTCTTGTACCCGAAATAGCTGAAGAAATTAAACAGGAAATTAATGATATTTCTATTTTTGACTATAAGGTTCATCTTGGACATCATTTCCCAGACATGAACCTCATAATTAATGAAAAACGCTTTGGTCTTGAACTGAAAAGTCGTAACAATGGGAAATGGGATACCAACGGTAACTCTGTCTTCGAAAGTATTAGCGATGAAGAGTATGAAGACATCTACTTACTTTTCGGAAGTAAAGTACCCAATCATGACCAAATTCTAATAAGGTATGATAATTATTGGAAAGTTACCTCAGCCATTACTGTCACACACAGCCCAAGATTTAAAATAAACATGGATGCTACATCCAGCGTCTTTCCTTCGGCTGAAGACTACAATATGCTGAGAGAAAAGAGTGATACTGAAAAAGTCAAATTTCTTCAAGACTACTTGAAAGAAAATACTTCTGGAGTAAAATGGTTTATCTCACCAGACGATGCATCCAAATCGGTTAAGCCAACCTCACTAAATACACTGTCACATGATATTCAAAATCTTATCAAAGCTGAGGTTCTCATTTTGTTCCCTCAAGATTTAATTTCAGCTTCTAAAGCGAACTACACCAGAGCCCATGAATTTATTATCACGAACCATTTCTATTACAGTAGTTCGTTCAGAGATTTCTTTTCCGCAGGTGGTAAATGGACAAAAGAAAATGTTGATTTCCCTAAATCTATTGAAACATTCTATAGCCTCAGAAGGACTATCCTATGTATGCTAGAAGAGGCAAGTGAAGATTTTCAGTTTATTGCATATGAAAGCTGGAAAACATTAGGAAAAAATGTTCATCTCTCCAAAGACTCCTTTGTTGATGACTATAAAGCTGTTATTGACTCTATCGGTCGTGTAAATTTCTATAACGAGCTCCAAGAACTAGAGTTAGATAACTTATCTAGTCTACTATTTGAGCCTGAAGACATTATACCATAAAACAAAAAAAGACGCGATAATTACCGCGTCTTTTTTCTATAAATCTACCTCAGTCCCTTCAAGGAAGCGAACAGTGATTTCTCCATCAAGCCCTATTGTGATATGGTCTAGCACTCGACACATGTCAGAGGAATTGAAGTCTATCTGCTTCTGCCTAATCAGGTCACTCAATACCATGCTGTAGTGCTTGTCAAGCAGGTGATTCTCTGCTAAAATTTTCTCCCACTTTCCATCAAGCAAGTTAATGTTCTCGCTTAAAAGCTCCAATGCCCTTATGAAAACTTGCTCAAGTGTTCCTTCATCCAAATGGCTACTGTAACAACCTTCCACTCCCTTAATACGATAGCGGTTATTACATTGCCATACCTTACGTTTCCCTCGACTGGTCGTCCAGTTCTTTCGCCCAAAGGCTGACCCACAGGCTCCACAGAAAACTTTAGTAGTAAAAGGGTTATCCTCGTTTTGCATGATATAGGACTTGAGTTGATGCTCCTCTCGATAGGCTTTCCTTCGAGCAATTTCCAATTGAACCGTCTCCCATGTTTCTGTATCAATAATCCCCTCATGGCTAGCTTCCACATAGTATTGATTAACTTGTCCATCATTTGGAATACGTTTCTTCGTTAAAAAATCAACGGTATAAGTCTTTTGTAATAAGGCATCTCCCTTGTACTTCTCATTTTGAAGCATTTTAAGAATGCTACTAGGATACCAGTTAGCTTTACCAGACCAGCCTTTAACATCTTTGGTATTGAGCTCTTTCGCAATGTTTTCTGGACTGTGACCTTTTAGGAATTGGTTATAGATGTAACGAACAACTTCTGCTTGTTCTGTATTGATAATGAGATTGCCATGCTCATCCTTATCATAGCCCATGAATTTTGTAGTGTTAACCTGAACTACTCCACGTTCAAATTTCTTACGGATTCCCCATGTCGAATTCTCTGAAATGGAACGTGATTCATCTTGTGCAAGGGAGGAAAGAATAGTCAATAGAACTTCTCCCTTTGAATCAAGGCTGTCAATATTCTCCTTTTCAAAGGTCACACCAATCCCAAGTTCCTTGAGTTCACGGACATATTTGATACAGTCCAAGGTGTTTCTGGCAAAGCGACTAATAGACTTGACCAAAATCCTGTCCACCTTACCTTCTCTACAATCCTGTATCAGTCGGTTGAAAGCATCACGTTTTTTGGTATTGGTTGCTGAAATCCCTTCGTCCGCATAGATATCCACCAACTCATAATCTTCATGCTTTGAGATGAAGTCACGATAGTAATTTACCTGGTTCTCATAACTTGATAGCTGTTCGTCTTGGTCGGTGGATACCCGACAATAAGCGGCTACCTTGATTTTGGTTTTGACCTGATGAATGATGCTCGTCTGCACTTTCTTGGCTGGAATAACTGTAATATTTTTTGCCATATTCTATCCTTTCTATCACAGTCACTGGAGCTTTGAGTTGCCAATCAGCTATGGCTATTTCTGGAACTCTCATGCCTTGACAAGATATTTTTCCTTCTTTGATATATTTTGAACAACACCAGACAATCTGCTTCTTGTAGGAAACCTGTCGCTTGAGGGTAGAGCCGCAGTGTTGGCATTTAAGCAAACTCGTAAAACGGTAATGCTTATTGACTCCTTGTTTTCTGGACTTGCTCAAAAGTTTATCTTGAACTGCCTGCCAAGCTTCCTTTGAAACAATGGGGGCGTGGTTGTCTTCAATCAGGTATTGCTCTCGCTCTCCTTGATTTAGTTTCTTTGAACCATTAACACCATCATGAAAATATTTCTGGAGCAAGACTGCACCTTTATACTTTTCATTTTTGAGGATATTTCGAATGGTTGTATCATGCCATTTGGCTTTAGTAATGGTTGGGACTCCTTCTTGATTTAAACGTTTGGCGATACAATGCATCCCCACACCATCAAGATAGAGTTGAAAAATCCGTCTTACAATCTGTGCTTCTGCTTCATTGATAACCAATTCTCCCTTATCATCCGCATCATACCCCATGAATCTCTTGGTGTTGATAACTAGTTCACCACGTTGAAACTTTTTCTGAAAAGCCCAACGTTGGTTGGAACTCATACTGTCCAGTTCTTCTTCTGCCAAACTAGCTAGAACGGAAAGCATAACTTCGCCTTCATTGGATAGGGTATGGATGTTCTGCTCTTCAAAGTAAATCCCCACACCCAAAGCTTTTAGCTCACGACTGGTTTCAAGTACTGTCATGGTGTTCCTGGCAAAGCGAGAAATGGACTTTGTATGAATCAGATCAATCTGACCCTTACAACAAGCTTCAAGCATGGCTTGAAAACTCGGACGTTTCTCCTTTGCCCCAGATATTCCCCTGTCATAATAAACACCTAGAAAGTCAATATCCTCTCGATTGGCATAAAGGGTTTCAAAATAGACCTTCTGATTCTCAAGAGAATCAAGCTGACTACTGTTGGTAGTCGATACCCTAACATAAGCACAGACACGTTGTTTTTTCTGGTTCTCTTTTGCCTTGATTAGTCTTACTACCATGTACTTTCCTTCCTATGTTATTACACACTATATATCACTCTAAAGGGAAGATAAGTCAAGCTATCAGACCCACTATTCCCTTTAATATGTAGAGATAATTTAGGGAAAATTCATCTAAACAAATCTCCCCCTCCTACCTTACTAGGTAAATTTAAGAAGAGATTTTCCGTATTTTTAAGAAAAAAAGGACAAAAAAAATAAAGCCTGATGTTTCCACCAGGCTTGAAATCTTTTATCCTAATCTGAACCAACCGATAACTTTTCCAAGTTTGACGGTGCCAGTCGCATCATAAAGTGAGCCATCTGCCATCCAGACACGCTTCACTCGGCGAGTAATACCGCCACCTCCAATTTCCAGTTGGTCATTGATACCGTTCTTGTTGTGGTCAGTATAACCATCCACATTCTGCTCAACCCCATCAATGCTTGTACCGTCTGAATCCGTGATACAAATACCAATGTGACCATAAGGATGATGATCAGTCTTGATGACATAAAAATCACCAGCCTTGGGGTTAACGCCCCAAGCATCCTTTATGACCGTAAAGCCATTAGCTTTTGCTTTAGTCAAACAATCTATGGCATTGGTGTAAGCCATGTTCTTATCGGTCAACTCCTGCACAATCTTATCCACCAAGCTAACACATTGACCACCATAAGGATTGGTTGGAACAGTGACTTTCTGCCCAACCTTAGACAAAGCTGAAGCAACCACCCTTTGTGTCATACTGGTAGGAACAGCCTTGATGATTGAGGATATCTTGTTTATTTTTAGTACCTGTCCTACCTTAAGGACATCGGTTTTCTTCAAGCCGTTTAGAGAAAGTAAGCCATCAACTGTCAATCCAAACTTTCGTGCGATGCCCCAATAGGTATCGCCTTTTTTAGCAGTGTAGGTCTGCTCACTATGCCCCTTGGTGGAACCTTCCACATCCTGCTCCAGCACCCAAGATTGAATCCCTTCAAGCAGGTAAGCTCTCTTACTATGAGATTGATTTACGGCTTTAACTTGGAGGATTTTGTAGATACGCCCCTTGACCCAGCTCGCAACCTTCTGACCTGTTTGATAATGCGTCGCATGACCAAGTACACGGACACTATCCCCAACGTGATAAAGAGAGCTGGTGGAAGGATTGGGTTGCCTTCCTTGCTTACTGGGTGTGACAGAGACAACTGTCTTCACCTCCTCTTGGGTAATGGCAGACACCAAGCCTTTTGCCAGCTCCTCTTTTTTATTCTCAAAGATAGTCATATCCTCTTCGTTGTCGATAAAGGCAATTTCTACCAAACGATAAGCATAACCACGATTCTTCGCCTCATTGGCATTGTAGAGCCAATCCACCTTCTTGATGCCACGGTTGGTGAAATATCGGCCAAGGATGTTTAAAATGGCCAAGTCCTCCTTATCTGCCGTCAAAGAGGATTGAATAAGGACTTCCGTTCCTCGTGCGGAGCCATTAAAAGCATTGAAGTGAAGCTCGGTAATTGAATCATAGCCCTTACCAAGACTTGCCAGCGACTTATAATCATAGACGTTTTTGTCTGTGATATAATCGATAGTTTTTCCGCTGTATTTGGACATAAGTTTAGCCAACTCACGAACCTTACCTGCTTCTGTAATCCCACGTTTAGAATTAACAGCCCCTGGATCATAGACAGTTCGTCCTTGTCCATGCCCACAAATCACTAGATGTTTTCCCATATTAATCTCCTTCTTTCTCATTAAATTGTTTTAAGAACGCTTGTAATCTATCTGGTATCGGTAAACCTATCCGCACCGCATTTTCTAAAATACTCAAGCCTTCATTACCCAAGTAAAAGAAAATGACCATTGTTCGAATCGTTCCCCCTTGCTTCATGACTTTCGTATCAATAAGATGTGCAACCGAAACCAAAAAAAGAATGACAATCTTTTTAAAGATCCCTTTAAAACCAATACTACTGGAGACTTTTTTCTCCACAATAGCCGCAAAGACACCTGTCACATAGTCGATGATGAGAAAAATAAAAAGGGCATATAAAACCCCGTCAATCTCTCCAAAATGTGACCCAATCAACCCTCCAATAGTGGAAAAGAGAATCTTATTGAGCGTTAGTAATTCCTTCATCCGTAACCTCACTTTCTACAAGTTGTTCATCGACTTGGTTTGGGTCTGACCAATCTGGATTTCCCTCTTCATCAAACCGCATCAGATAAAAACAGTGACTGAAAAGATCTGTGATATTAAGCGTTAGGGTAGTGCTCCCCCACTGATTAAAGGCCCAAACTGTCTCCATCGTAATCAGCTGACGCTTGCCATTTTTAATAGCTGGTCTACGAACCTCCTCCACATACATATAGAAATCCTGCTCAGAAGTCTTACAACGGATAAACTCACCGTTCTTTCTCATGTAAGACAGTGCTGTTTCTAAATCAAATGGTTCCTTTATCTTATCAATATTGAGTAGTGCCATGTTACTTCTCTCCTTCTACTGGTTTGGTTTTCACATCAAGCAATTCAGACAATTCCTTGTTTTCTTGACGTAAACAGCTAAGTTCCTCATCCTTTTCCACCACTTGGATGGCAATGAGGTTCTTAGAGGTCATTTCATCAGAGAGCTTGGTGACAAGCTCCTGAATGGTTAATTTTAATGATTGGTTGATTTGTTCTAAATTCATAGGGTTTCTCCTTTATTTGATACTATCCCAAGTCAAGATGACATCTCCTCGACCTGTGATATTGACTAAGTGTTTAAAGTTATGATTGAATTGCTGCAGGACATCTTTTAAGCTGACATAGCTTGTGGCATTTCGGTACACACGAACATCTCCAATATTCAAAATGGAGCTAGGTCTATCTGTTGCACGATGGGCATCAATATTGAGTCGGTTAGGCAGAGTATTGATATCCCATCCATCTGGATTAGTAAAAGGTGAACTGGCTAAACGAACCTTATCCCCAACGATATCAATTTGATCATCATTAACTCCATTCCAAGCACGAATCCCAACAAAACCGCCGTCATTGGCATTCCAGTTATTCCAACGGTTCGATCCAATGATGGTGACCCCACAAGGTTTACCATTTGAAGTCCCCGTTTCAAAGGAAACCCATTGATGGGGGTAACCCGCCACTTCCCGAGAGATAGATGGAGCGTTGGTAAAGAATTTGATATTTCCTTGCGTCAAGTTTATCTTCATGGCACCATTGATGGCGGCTAGTATCCCACCAGATATTTTATTGGCGGACAAGGTGACTGCCTGTACCTGTGTGATAAAGGCAGACTTGGCAAAAAGCTGACGTAGATAGACATCATTGGCTGTTAGCTTGTTAAAGAAGGCTTGGTCTACCTTGAGCTTATCCGATGTAATGGCTTCTGCCCCTATTCGAGATGATGAAATGATGCCAGAGGTAATCTTCCCTGCATCAAGGCTAGCAATCTTGGCAGAAGAAATAACACCGTCTTGGATATAGGTTCTTCCCGTTATCTGAACCAACTTCCCATCAATTTTAACCGAACCATCCTTATTGAGATTAAGCTGATTCAATATCGTTCCTGCACTCGTTAGGTTTTTAACGGACCATGAACCTGCTAAAGTCGTCAACTGAGTTTGAATGGCAGTGACAGTCGTATTGCTTGCGCGACTTGTCTCAAGATTTCCTACCCTTGTCACCATACCATTTGCGGTCTGCACGACCTGACTGATCCGATTATGATGGTCACCAATCGTCCTAGTATGACTGGTTACGGTATCTCTTACTTCATGAAAAGCCGTAACAGTCGCATAATCCGATAAGGACGGTGTCCAATAATCTGGTGCAATATCGCCAGTTGACACCATCAAGGCTCGCCAATGAAACTGACCTGTCTTGACTCCGTCAATGCGAATCTGTAATTCAAATCCTTTAGAATTGGCATACATTTCTGGTGTCACTGTTGTCGTTAGTTTGATCAATCGATAGTTGTCGCCTGCATGTAGGGTACTTGACCACTTGTTATAAAAGGGATGATATAGATTCCAATTCGTCCAAGTCCAAACACTATTATTATCTAAGACCGGACCTTGAAGCTTCATCCCTTTATTAGCTACCGCAGGGTCCAATACAAGTTCGTCCGCAGAAACATGAACGTAAAGATGAATCTTAGAGCCTGCGTAAATACCAGAGCTATCCCCAAATTGCACCCTACCTAAACTAACAAGCCAATTTGTGCTTGAGGTAATCGTTTGAAAGGCATTCCACTTATCTGAAGTTCCAGCCATCAAATTTCTATGAGCTACAGTTCTTGGTATTTGGCTCTCCGTCTGACGAATACGCCTGGTAAAGCTATCGGTTGTCTCCCTAACTTTATTTTCTAGAACTCTTGTCGTCGCATAAGGGGTAAGGGCAGAATTGGTAATATAACCACGACCAGTGATGTTACTGTCTACCTGCGCCTTGGTTTGATAACCTTTGGTAGTAATGGCTTGTTCTACTTGAGTGGAGGTCAACCGCTTAGTGATTTCCCCAGCCTGCGTTCGAATAGATGACTCCGCACTCGTCACTCGATCGGTTAAATGATTAAAGTCGGATTTGGCCACTTTTTGAGCAATGGCATCATTGACAACAGTTAGCTCAGACTTAGTCTGACTAATCAAGCTCGCATTGCTAGTCGCTTTTGAGAGGGCGTTATCTGCCGTGGTCTTCACCCCATCCACAAAGGTCTTATCAGCTTTGAGTAAAATTGCTTGATTGGTTTGGTTGATACGAGTTGTGTGACTTTCTACCGTACGCTTGACAGTATTAAAGTCCGTTTGAGTGACCTTAGATGATACATCGTTCACTAACTGACGAATCTGTGTCTCCGCACTTGCAATCTTGCCTGCTGCTTCTGTCACTCTAGTGGAAACCTGTTCAACCCCACTAGCCGTTTGAGTGATTCTAGTTTTGACAGAATTAATTTCTTCTACCATATCGTCGGGAGCTGGAGACCAATCAGATGGAATAGTCCCTCGCTCTAGTTTTACCTGTCCATCATCATACATTCTTGCGGATACCCGCACATAACTTCCATCTGGAGGGACAATGAGTGGATTAACAATGTAGTTTTTTCCTACCTTAGAGGTATTGTATGCATTTTTACCTGTAAAACGGTTTCCAATCGGTCTCTTTCCGCTATCATAAAATTCCCAAGCATGCCAAGGCATGCCTCCTGATGGCACCGTTACCCAATAGGAAAATACTAGTTTTTCTTCTGGATTGACCTTAATGAAATCACTGGTTCGCTCCTTGGGAATACCTTGTTTTCCAAATCCACCGTTACCTGCCAACCAACCTGAATGGCTAGTTGATTCCTTATACAAGTTTCGACCACCAATTTCTGTTGGAATTTTTGCGACCGTATTTCTAATCTCAGTTGTAATACGATTACTCATTTGAACCATATTACTTTCAGCTGTATGCAATCGTTGTTTAGCTAGGTCAAACTCACTACTCTTCACTCTCTGTGCAATCTGTTCAGCCTGTAATCGGATGGATGACTCCGCACTTGTCACTCGACCTGTCAAGCTATCCACGTCTTGCTTACTGGCAAGTAATTTGAGTTCCTCTTTCGTCTGATGTAAGCTACTAGTAACTGTACCAATCTGTCCATTTAAGAGGGATTTTGCAAGGTCTACCAAACGAGTAGCTTCAGTTATGGCTTGTGATTTAGCACTAGCAATCTTGGAGTCTGTTTGGGTGCGTTCGGCTGTCGTTAAGCGGTTAGCTTCTTGGATGGCATCAAGCTTGGCTTGTTCTGCCCTTCTGAGGGCATCAGTCGCCCCAGTTTGAGCCTGCTCTGCCTTAGCCCTAGCTTCATTGACAAGACTAGTATTGACCCCTGCTTTGGCAAGAATGTCTCGTGTTGTGCGATTGTTTTCCTCTTCATGATTTTTAATCTGTTGGCTAATGACTGATAGTTCTGATTCAATCCTCGCCTTAATCCTATCTGCGTAAACTTCCCCATGACTTTGAGCTTGCTCGATGGCATCATCAATAGCTACTTGACGTTTCTCGAACTCGGCTTCAAAGGCTTTGTTGGCATTCTCCATCGCAAGCTCAACCGCTACATCTTCACTGCGCTGATTAATTTCAATGAGATTACTTGCCAGTGTTGATAAACCTCCTGTTGCTTTACTTGAACCAATACCAGCTTTGTCGTCAAAAGTTATAGTACGGTAGGTCTCAGACAGCGGATCATAATCATAAGCAATAGCTTTCTTTTTCATATCAATCCCATGTAGTTTACTTTTTAGGGTCACTGTATCCCCTAGATGAACGGTTTGTCCATCCAACTCAAAGGCTTCAACGACAATGGCATCCTTGGGTTTATCAATCCCCTCTAGGCGAAACTTGCGACTAGCCCACTCTATCAGCTCCTGACGAGTTTTGAGGTTATTATTGGTATATGTCACTTCGTTGATGAAAGGATAAGAGTTAATTAGGGGACTATCAACGGTGACCCTTAGAACAGTCTCTTTTTCCTGCCCCTCCTGCTTAAAGGATGAAGTGGCATGAATCCGAGTGATAACCTGAGAACTTTCCTTGGTGCGTTGATACTTTTTCAAGTTGTAGTGGGTCGAGATAATCACACCACGGTCTTGTCCTCGCTCTGCCTTCACTGACATGGCTAGATTATCTCGAACTAACTCCCCTTCCCAAGTTCCTACGATAGAATGTTTACCATCTAGTAGGGCAGAATAAAGGGTCTGTTCTTTATCGCTGGTGTAAGTTCTATTCTTGGCAATATCGCTGGTAAAGGAATAATCACCCAATGCAGACTTGCTTGCCATAACGAGACTAGAGAGTGCTGTCGCACATGGGACTTGGTCACACCTAAATGGTGCTACTAGTCTAGTCATGATGTCATCTGAAATATGATATGCGGTCACTTCAAGGTTGGTATCCCCTTCAATGACTTTCTTAATCCGAAATAACTGATGACCTAGCACCGGAACAGGACTACGAACCAAGTAATCCTCCTTGAGGTCTCGGTACAAGCCACTGTCCGTGAGTGGATAGGTAAAGGTCAGAACAAAATCGCCATTTATGGTTTCCTTGACGCTTGCCTTAATGGTTCCTGGGAGTGGCTTCCCATGCCATTTTGCCGTACGTACTGTTTTGTCTAATAATGATAGCACTAAGCCCACCCCCAATTCGTTTCAATGGTTAATGATGTGATACCAGGACCAAGGACAACTCCGACAGAGTCCCTTTTCCCTGCATCTATGGCAATAAAATCGCCAGCCCACTTGATGAGCTGACCTCGTTGTGTTTTAAAACTTGGCTGACTAGGATTGTTATCCATGACAACCATCTCCTGCAATCGCTCTAAGCGAATGACATCGTCTCCGATGGTAAAGCTGGTCTCACTACTCGAATTGCCAGTTATTGTAATTTTAGGATATGCAATTGCTGAACCTTGACAGCGTAAGGTTCCACTGATTCTAAAAACCTGTGGGCTGGTCGATTTAAACCACTTAGTAGGGTGGCACGAAAAAGTAACCTTGGTCTCATAGACACCTAGTTTATCCTTTTGGACAGGCGTATGGCTGGCTTTATAACACCACCAGCGAGTGGTTTTGAAACTGGAATTTTCCAGCCAGAACCCCTCTTTCAAAAAGAGTTTGAGAAAGCTATACAACTGCTCCTCACTGGGCTTGACCAAGTATAGGGTGTAACTCAAGTCCATGACACTACGGTGAGGATTACTTTGGAGAACGGCTCCTGACAAGCCCTGATGCTCAATCAAGATGGTCTTGCTTTCACTAACCGTAATCGAGGGACTATCCTCCACGATAACCTTAAAGGGAAAAGAGCTGGTGGAAACACCATCAATCGTTAAGGCATTCTGTCTTATCATAGTCTTACTCCTTTCAATCCTTGTTGACGTTCTAACTCGTACAACAACTTCTCGCCAACTAAATCCGCAAGCCGATGAAGATCAGCCTCTTCTCTCACGGTATTGCCTATAATAGTAATCTGAATAGATGAGAGGTTACTTGTCATGGTTTTAGCTATGCCTCGACCAATAGCACCAAGTGTCTGTTCATTCAATGGCAATACAGCCTCTTTTCCAGCCTCACCACCAACCATCAAGCGATTACCATTCATTCCAAAAGCTGTCGGCTTGGTTAAAATACCACCCTTGGCATACCAATCAATGGAAATGGATGGCAAACCACCCTTCAACCAATCAAGAGGATTGGCTGAACCTGACACTCTAAAATGTGGTAGGGGAATATGCGGCCACCGAATTTGGAAGTTAAAGAGATTTTTGATGGCATTGATCGCGTTACTCACGGCATCTCTTGCGGCATTGATGGCATTGGAAATGGTATTTTTTACTCCATTCCAAACGGATGAAACCGTGCTTGAAATGCCATTCAAGATATTAGACACAGTGTTTCGGATACCATTCCAACTATTTGAGACAGTTGCCCCTATATTAGCTAAAATAATAGAAATAGTTGATTGAATGGCTGTCCAAATAGATGAAACAAGGGAACTAATCGCTGTTAATAAATTCGAGAGGGTATTCTTAATTCCCGTCCAAGAACTTGTGATGTACTGGATAATGAAGTTCAGTGCTAAGGAAATAAGGGATTTAATTCCCTCCCAAGCCATCGATAAGACCTGTTTGATGGTTTCCCAGGCTCCAGACCAATCACCAGTAATGACTTGCATGACCGCTTTAATGATGCCAAGCACCACATTGATGGCAGTCTCGACCACACTCTTAATCATCTCCCAAGCAGTTGTAATGATGAGTTTGATATTCTCCCAGCCTGCTTTAAGGAAAGGTCCAAGAATTTGCATGATGGTCTGAATGACTGTCGAAATAGCTGTCCAAACGGTATGAGCAGCATTCAAAATCAAGTCTTGGTTTTCTGTCCACCAAGTTGTCAGCGTTCCCCAAATAGCCATGATAAAAGTTGAAATCTCTTGAATGACAGTCGATAGGAAGGTTGAAATGGCATTCCAAATTTCGGTTACCGCTGTACGAAAACCTTCGTTATGTTGCCAGAGTTGCTGGATTCCAACAACCAGTAAGGCAATGACGGCAATGATACCAAGAATGATTCCTACAATTGGAGCTGCCATAGTGATCATACCCATGATAGTCGTCCCCATTGCCATGGCGGCTGCTTGCAAGGCAAGAAATACAGGAAGTAATAAACCCAATCCAGCAACTAGCAGACCAACAATGACAAGAAACTGTTTCACTGGTTCTGAGAGTCCTGAGAACCAATTCGCAATATTTTGTAAAAGAGTCGCCAAAACTTCTAGAATAGGGGCTAGCGTTCCTGCTATGGCATCACCAATCTCAGCCATGGCTAACTTGGCGGAGTTTTGAGCGGTCGTGAATTGATCAATGGGGTCCAGTGTTCCCTCATAGGTCTGTTTCACAATCCCAGAAGCTTTCTCTGCAGTTCCTGCAAGGTCATCAAAAGATAAAGCCCCACGCTTGATGGCATCTACCATGCGAGGGGCGGCCTTACTACCAAATACCTCAGATGCTAAGGATAGCGCTTCGGTTTCACTGGTCGATTGCTTGATTTGCTCAACGGTTCCAGCCAGACCTTCTTTCAAGGTCAATCCGTCTTTGGCATATGCAACTGCTGCTTTGGATAAGGATGATAGGGCTGCCGATGAATCAACACCAGCTTTTTCAAAGCGACCCATTAGGGTCACACCATCATCAAAAGATAAGCCGAGTGACTTAATTTGTGGTGCTCCAGCTACAGCTTTATCCATCAATTCTTGAACACCGACTCCAGTTTGTTGGCTAGTGTAAGTGACGGTATCTAAAACTCTTCCTAAATCAATCGCTTCAAGCCCATAGGCTTCAATGGCTTGTTTGGCTGAAATGGCAGAGTTCGTCACATCGCTCCCATTAATTTCAGAGAACTGAATCAACTGGGTAGATGCACTTTTTAAGGCATCTCCTGTTAACCCAAATTGCGTATTCAATTCTCCGACAGCACTTCCTGCTGTATTAAAATCTGTTGGTAGTTCGGTTGCTAGATTTTTGGCAATGTCTGTCATCTCTTCAAGAGCAGAACCTGTCGCCCCGGTCTTGGTGACAATAATATCCATCCCCTCATCAACTTCAAGAAAAGCGTCAAGCGATTGCTTACCGAAGTCAATCAACTTCTGTGACGCCTCTCCTAATTTATCGCCAAACTCCATGAGAAGGTCAGCTTTTAAGAGGTTATTTGTCTCCTCTAAAGAAGCCTTGGAACTTTCAGAACTAGACGCCAACTCCTCCATCTCATTTTGAAGATTGTTGTAAGCTGTCTTTGTCTCATTGAGGGTTTTCTCAAGCTTATTAGCTTCAACCGAATTCTCCCCATATTCCCTCTTCGTCAAAGAGAGCTGTTGTTCCAGATTATGAATCTGTTTCTCAAGGATCTCTGAATGAGCAGCTACCTTTTGTTGGGCGAGTGCTAACTTATCAGCCTCACTTGCGGTCGAACCTAAACTTGATTCTTGTAGCTTAAAGGAACTATTGAGTTTCTCACTCTCTGACACCAATTGTGCCTGCTCATTTTGGAGATGATTGAGTTTTGAACGATTAGTTTCAACCTGTGCTCCATTTTCTGAAAGGGTTTTGTTTACACTTTCTAGCTTTGATTCATAACCCTTTAAGACCGCTTGAGTGCTCTCCACCTCCCGCTGAAAGGCACGGTACTGGTCTGCACCGATGTTTCCAGCCTTAAACTGAGCTTCGACTTGAGATTGAGCTTGACGAAGCGTAGCTAGCTTCTCCTTGGTGATCTCAACTTGTTTGGCTAAGACTTCCTGCTTTTGGGTCAGGAGAGTAACATTACCAGTGTCAAACTTAAGCGCCTTGTCAATCTGACGCAGTTCTTTTGTGGCCTCAGAAGCTTGTTTGTTCACACCCTTTAAGGCATTTTGTAAGGGTTGGGTATCCCCACCAATCTCAATGGTAATCCCTTTGATGTTACCAGCCATGGTCACTCCTCCTTCCATCAAGATACAAAGGGCGTCAAAAGCAAGGTAAAAATAGGAGAGGGATGAATGGTGCTTGCAACAAAGTTCCTCTCTCTCTTTTTTACACAGCTTTTAGCCCGTGTTCAGTTCCTACTAGAAATTGTCAAAGTCAGCTTGGGTTGCTCGTCGTTCATTGACCTGTTCTTTTGTACGCAGTTCGACATAATCCGTCTGATAGTCTAAAGCCATGCCAATTGAGATATGTTTTAAGTCATCAATGGATAATCCTGTCTCTTTACAGCATGACAGGTAACTTTCTACTGTGAAAATTTCTTCACTCGCTGCTTCTGAGTCATCTGCTTTTTTCGAGTGCTCATCCCATGATTTAACATCTCCATCAAGACTGGGGCGACTTCCTGTACTGGGAACTCCTCCATGTCCATGAAGAAATCCATAAATGGCTTGATACGAGGATTGGCGGATTTGGCAAAGACCCAAAAAATACGGTGGAAAAAGGTCATATCAAAATCAGATAAGATAGACAGATCAATCTGATTGCTCTTTAGTTCTTCTCCTTCCTCCAATTGATCGAGCTTTTCCAATATGGCTTGACTATTGACCATAGAAAAGAGATCCTGAAAATAATCTTTCCCAAACTGCTCCTTGTAAGCAATGGGGGTGTAGGCATTGGTAGCCAATTCATAGTGATTGTCACTGATAGTAATACTTGTACGCATAAGTGACTCCTTTATTTACGAGGTTCAAAGACTGCCTTGAACCAATTTTGACGGACTTCATCGCTTGTCTCTTCAGTAGTTCTACGACGGACAATCTTATCTAGTGGTCGTGGACTGGCAGTAAAATTCAGTTCGACTTCGTTGATATCAGCCCCTGACTTGGTTTTAGACCCAACAGTGGGCCGTGACGCATAACAGTAATAAAGCACATGAAGCGTCTCTTTCTTGTCCCCTTCAAATCGGAACATGAGGGCAAAGTTTCTCTTCTCGCTATTTGCGATCTCTGAGATGGTATTGGTGCCTTCATCCAATTGTTCACCAAGAACTCGAGTCAGAAACTCCTGCGTTAATAGGGCAACTTTCAATGTCCCCTCGTAGCCATCGTTGGATTCTGAGGTATAGAAATTGATATTGTCCGCCTTATAAGAACCCTTGTCTCCAGTGGGTTCAAGGGTTAATTCTGCAGCACCACGAAGACGCTCAACATTACCATAGGTTAAGGCTCCGTCTGCTCCCTCATTGGTGACTTCTGCCCAGTGGACATCTTGTAGGCCAAAGGTGACCTTGTTTTTTTCTGCCATGATTATCCTCCTAATAGTGTGATGGAATAAATGGTTTGGTAGAGTTTCTCACTAGCGATGTAAGTCTCTACCTTGTCAAAATAAAGACGGTGATCATCAAGAACTGATTCCACCGTTTCTTCTGTTGCTAAGTCTTTCTTTGTCGTGTAAAGTTCAATCTGAACGTTAAGTCTTTTGTGATAAGCCCAGTTATCTGCCCCTTGATTATCTGAATCAGTGACCAGATAAACCATAAAGGGAGGACTGGGACTGTGCCCTTCCTCAAAATGGTGATAGGCTACTGGAAGTTTGGTCTCTTTTAGGACACGAAAGAGGTTGTCAAAACGCATAAACCACCTCACAGTTTCTGTCTCAGCCTATCTTCAAAAGATGCAATCGCCTTTTTCTCGACAGGAGCAATGTGCTTTCGCCCTTCAACCCGACCACCGTTTTGTTTGGCATGCCCATCTTCGAGCAAATGCGTCAGTCCTGGGGTTCGGTTGTGAATGGTCTTAGTCAGAGCTGTATTGGTGTCAGTCGTTGCCCTACTCGTCCAACCTTTGGCATACTTCCCACGACGTTTGGGCGACGTGACGGTTAAGGTCTCAACGGCATCATTTGTGACTTCCTCAACCACCTCACGCATAGTGTCTGTGGTGCCTTTGACATAGGTGGTCAGCTCCTTTTCAATAACAGAAGCTAAATCATCAAGTCCAATCTTAGTCATAAGGTTCCTCCCTAGTCGCAACAACATAAATCAAGCTTCGAGCCACAGTATCACCATCGATGGACTCAATGGTATAGGTCTGACCTCGGAATTGAAGTCGTGCAGTCAAGGTGTTCAACGCAAGCACTGCTTTGTCATAACGCAGGGTAAACTGCACCTTGTTGTGAATCAACTTGGTCACACTTCCATCCCTCTCAGTTAAAGCGATAGGGCGACAGGAACACCAACGTTCAAAGAGAGGTATCCAAGTAGATGATTCGTTGCCTATCTCATCCTGAATAATCTGCCGAATTTGGAAAATCATCTTTTCACGTAAAGGAGCAATTTTCATTAGAACACATCCTTTCGTTCTGCCAGAAGCAAGTGATAAAGGGTCTCCTTCAACTCTTTGTGATTGGCGGTCTCACGGTGTTCATAAAGATAGGCAACCCCAAAAAGGATTGCCGTCTTTAGAACCTCAGACTGACTTGCCTGTCGTAAAATATCTTTACAGAGTTGATAACTGGTTTCAATCAAGTGCTCAATCAACTCGTCCTCATCGTCATGATCTACCTTTAGATAGAGTTTGGCATCATCGAGTTTGATCATGATGCTTTAGCCTTCACCGTCAAGGTTTTTACGGCTTCTGGCAAGACCAACTTACCATCGACACGTTGCGAAGCCAAGAAACCAATCTGCCCATTATTGGCGTAGAGCTCATTGAGTCGCTTGAAGGTACGCCCTTGTCGGTCTGCGATCCAATAGTATGAGATGTCCCCAAAGGCAATGGCTTTATTGCCTGCTTCAGGTAGTGGCGCAAAGGTCGACGTATAGTATGGACGATTGAGAATCAAATCTGGCTGTCCAGCTTGAGTGGAGGGTTGCCAGATGTAATTTCCGTTATTATCCTTGAGTTTACGGATTGCTTTGACGGTCGTATCATGCAAAATCCATACCGCATTCTTACGATATGGAGCTGGAAGAGAATGGTATAACTCAATCATGTCATCAAAAGTGATATCCTTGGTTGAGGTTGTTGGTCCAGTCACTTCTGCCTGCGTGAAGATCCCAGTTGGTTTCTTAGAGCCGTCTCCGATGAGAAAGGCTTTTTCTTCTTCTGCCCCAATACGACGGGCAAACTCTGTCGTCATGTAGGACTCAAGGTCAAAGACTGAATCATTCAACAACTCTTCAGAAACGCGAATGGCAGTCCCAATCTTATGAGAATCCAGAGTCACTTGACCAAATGTTTCATCCGTTTCAGGGTAGAGACCATTTTCATCCATCCATGACGCTGTACCGTGACCAGTCACAACGGGAATCTTACGCTCACCACTTGAGGTTTTAATAACGGTTGCAAGGCTACGGAAGAAATTTTCTTCCTGAAGACCTTGAACCAATTTTTTCTCGTATTCATCAGGAACAAGATGACCACCTTCGGTGTCCTCGCCAACACGCAAGGCATTGTTCAGATCCAAGTAGTTTCGCTTACGGACATTGGTCCAGAAGGTTTTGGTATAGATATCTGAAGCGATGCCTTTCTTCTCGTCCTCTACGACTATGTCTTTCAAAACTGTCGTTGGTTGAGTGGTGAGGGCTTGAGAGGTTGGTTGAGCCAGTTCAAGGTCAATTTTTTCTTGACGCTCCAAGCGAGCAATCTCTTGATTGTAGAGATTGATTTTGGATTCCATCTCTTCATAGCGTTTGGAATCTTCTTCTGAGACCAAGCCATCTTCAGTACGTACAGAGTCAAGAAAGGCTTTAGCTTGTTGCCAAGCCTGGTTACATTTTTCTTTCAATTCAAGTAATTTAGACATAGGGTTTCTCCTTTTATTTCAATAAATTCAATCGTTTTTCCAACTGATTGAGGGGGATGGTGTTCTTTGGTTTAGGTGGTTGAAGACTCGATTGTAGTTTCACCACTAAATCATGAACCGCAGTTACTCTGCTAAAGGTGTAGCTATTTTGATGATTCTGCTCTGATGTTTCCTCTTTCTCAAAGAGAACCTTATCCGCAAAGCCAAGCTCCACGGCCTTCTTGGCATTGAACCACGATTCCGAATCCATGAGATGTGAAATCTTGGTTCTGGAAAGTCCTGTTCGCAACTCGTAGGCGTTAATGATAGACTCCTTAATTTCACCAAGCATGTCAATGACCTTAGCCATATCCTTAGCTTCACCTTGTGCAAATGTCCATGGGTTATGAATCATCATCATGGAAACAGGACTCATGGAAACCGTCGTCCCTGCCATGGCAATGACACTAGCGGCACTTGCGGCTAGACCATCAATGATGACATGGACATCGCCCTTATAATCCATAAGCATGTTATAGATTTGGGCTGCCGCAAAAACATCACCCCCTGGACTGTTAATCCAGAGGGTGATATCGCCTATTCCAGAAGTCAAGTCATTCTTAAAGAGCTGTGGGGTAACTTCATCCCCAAACCAAGTCTCGTCCGCAATCTGTCCTTCAATCCGAAGAGTGCGGACATCTCCTTCATCGGTAAAGTTCCAAAATTTACGCATCTTCTTCCTCCTCTGATGGGTCTTCTTCTGGTTCCGTTTCTGACGGTTGCTTCATGAAACCACCAGCATCTTTTAATTTGGTCATGTTGCCATTAATCAAGTAAAGGTTTCCACCTTCTTCATCAGATAACAAATTCAAATCTTCCAACTCACGGATATCATTAGTCGAAAGCCAACCATTTTGACGTGCAATGGCATAACCATTCATACGGCTTTGGTAATCACCACGAAGCAGACCATCCACATTGAATTTGATGAGATAGCGTTTCTTTTCTTCGGGTAAAAAAAGAGACCGCTTGAAGGCTTGTTACAGACGAACCACCCAAGGGTCTAAAGTATATTTGACAAACTCCAAGGACTGTTGTTCGATGTTTGAAAAAGAAGATTTCTCCAAATCTCCCACCATGTGAGGTGGCACTCGGTAGAGCCTTGCAATCTCATTGATTTGAAACTTTCTTGTCTGCAAGAACTGGGCTTCCTCTGGTGGGATACCTACCTGCGTGTACTTCATCCCTTCTTCAAGTACCGCTACCCTATGGGCATTAGTCACCCCATTGTAGACCGCATTCCAAGAATCTCGGACTCGTTTGGGGTCTTTGAGAATGCCCGGGTGCTCCAAAACTCCTCCTGGATTTGCCCCATTTTTGAAAAATGAAGCCCCATAGTTTTCCGTTGCCAAGGTCATCCCTATCGCGTTTTTGGCAAGGGCAATAGGAGAGTAACCAATCAAACCATCAAATCCAAGCCCAGGGATGTGAAGGACATCTTCCTGTTTTAAGATGACAGCACCCTTTTCTTTAAAGTTTGGATTCTCCTCAGTTTGACGTTGGTATTTGTAGTAGAGTTTGCCACTATCATCACGATGCACTGACATCTTGTCAGGCAAGAGGGGGTAGAGGCTAATTACCTGCGCACTTCTGTCACGAATAATCTGAACATAGGCATTTCCCCAAATCAAGAGATGGGTCATCAAGGTTTCTCGAAAGACAAAAGACGACATCTCTGGATTGGGTTCATCATGGAGTAAGAAATACAAGGGATGGTCCACCTTCTTTTCCTTACCAGTAAGCGTACGTTCATAGACATGAACAGGTAGTGAAGCCACTGCTTCAGCCAAGATACGAACACAGGCATAGACTGCCGTCGTCTGCATGGCTTTAAATTCATCCACGTTCTCCCCACTGGTTGTTCGCCCAAAGAGGTAGGAGAAATCCTGACCTTCATAACTGTTTTGGGGCTTGTCTCTAGCCCTTTTTCTTCCAAGTATATCAAGTAGTCCCATAAGCCCTCCTTATTTTTGGGTACGAAAAAAGCACCTCATTTTGAAGTGCTTTCAGTCTTTTTTACAAACCATACCATTTAATTGATTAGCTCGAACAACAAGATAATGTTTGGCAAGCCATTCTGATTTTTCATCCTCATTCGGAATTTCTTTCACCCGATCAACCACTGAATCTTCCAAAGTAGTCACAAAGCCTAAATAGTCTGTTACTAAATCCTCTATCTCCACACCAGATTTAGCACAAATTTCTCGGGCGCTTGAAACAAGTTCGTAATCCATTTTTATAGGTAAAATTGTATTCGCCACATTTACCACCTCACTAATAAAATTTAATGGTTGTTGTTCTATTTTTACTCTAAATATCAAGTTTTAGAGTAGAAGATTTAGAACTATTTATTGAATAATTTAGCCCAGTTTTGCTTTGAATTCATGATACGGGCAACGTTAACGGTGTGTTGCTCTATGAAATAAAAAGCAATATAGTTTTCGATAGGCATATAGCGATAGATTTTACCATCATCAGTCAATTGACCATAACCACGACTTGATACCAAAGGACAGGCCTCAGGAAAAGTTTCTAAGGTTTCAAGAGCAGATAATATTAAATCAATCTTCCCATCTGCAGATTGTTGGCTATAAAAGTTCACTAAGATATATTCATGGATATCCCTCAAGTCTTGCTTTGCATGGTCTGCAAGAAGAACATGGTAACGGTTGTGATTAGTCAAGGCCAAATTCCTTTCTTACATCAGAGAGTGCAATCACCTTGCCCTCCATGATATCTTGATGCCCAAGCAAAATCTCCTTTTTCAAATCTTCAAAAGCAATTTGATACTGTGATTCTGTTAAATCGCTAGAAACGAATTCTTTTGCATCGACTGCCCCTGTCGCAATTTTACGGAGAGCCGCATTGAAAACATCAGAAAGCGTTAACTTTTCATCTGCTAGAATTGCTTTGGTTTGTTGGTAAAAGACAGAATCTGCTCTAAAATTGACTGGTTGAGTATTTGCCATAATAAAGACCTCTTTTGTAAAGATGATTTGTATTTACATTTTATCAAACTTCTCTTTATACTTCAACTAAAAACTCAATATGCCTCGCTCATCATAAATACTTCCCTCATTACCTTGATGGCGAATACAACGGTCAAGTCCCATAATGAGAGCCACAATACCATCAATCTTCTCAACTGATTTCTCCTTATCAGGCTTGATATTACCAGCTGGGTCTTGTCGCATGACCACGTTTTGTCCCATCCATTTAAGAACTGGATGACCTCCGTGTTGAACTTTCCCCTCCATCATGAGTTTGTAGAGTTCTTTAGAAGGTGGACTCATATCCTTGTAGCCTTGTCCAAATGGCACCATGGTTAATCCCATCCCCTCAAGGTTCTGCACCATCTGCGTCGCATTCCAACGGTCGTAGGCAATTTCCTTGATGTGATAGGTATCAGAGAGTTGTTCAATGAATTTCTCGATGAAACCATAGTGAACAACATTCCCTTCAGTTGTCTTGATATAGCCTTGTCTTTCCCAGACATCATAGAGCACATGGTCACGACGGCAACGGAGCTCCAATGTATCTTCTGGTAACCAGAAAAAGGGCAAAATGATATAGTTTTCTTCCTCATATCGAGGAGGAAAGACCAAAACAAAAGCTGTAATGTCAGAGGTACTTGAGAGGTCAAGCCCTGCGTAACAATCACGACCTTTGAGAGCTCCATAGTCAATTGGGGCATTTCCTTTGGCATAAACGTGTTCAGGTATCCAAGCCACACTGGAACTTGTCCACATATTGAGACGGAGCTGCTTAAAGACATTCTCCTCTGCTGGGTTATCAAGAGCCTGTTGATAGGCTTCACGAACACGGTCAATCCCAATGGTATGACCAAGTGATGGATTAGCTTTCAGCCAGTTGGCTTCATCATTCCAGTCATCTTCATCAGAAAGACCATAAACTACAGGATAGAAGGACGTGTCCTTCTTTCGTCCTTTAAGAATATCAAGAGCCTTGGTATGGAGTTCATAACAAATGGAGTTTTTATCTGTCCCTGCTGTCGTAATGATAAAAAAGAGGGGCTGTTCCCTCGCATCCCCAGAACCCTTGGTCAAAACATCATAGAGATGGCGATTGGGTTGGGCATGAATTTCATCAAAGACCAATCCCGACACGTTCAGCCCATGCTTGGTTCCTGTCTCGGCAGACAGAACTTGATAAAACCCAGCGTTTGAATAATTGACAATTCGCTTGGTAGCTCCCATTATCTTAGAACGCTTTTCCAAAGGGCGACTCATGAGTACCATTTGTTTTGCCACATCAAAAACAATAGAGGCTTGGTTACGATCACAAGCTGCTCCATAAACTTCTGCACTAGCTTCATTATCGGCATAAAGTAGATAGAGGGCAATAGCTGCCGCCAACTCACTTTTACCGTTCTTCTTTGGAATTTCAATGTAAGCAGTTAAGAACTGACGATTACCATCCTCTTTCACTATTCCAAATAGATCTCGGACAATCTGTTCCTGCCACGGCAACAAGTCAAACTTCTTGCCTGCCCACTTCCCTTTGGTATGACAGAGATTCTGGATAAAGGTCACTGCCCTATCTGCCTTTGCCTTGTCGTAATGTGAAGTCGAAAGCATAAAGGGAGTTGGTTTATAACGATAGGTCATAAAATACCTCCTAACAAATCTTCCATCTCATCACCTGTACCAACTTCTGCGTCCATAGTCGCCAAGCGGTTACGAGCTGATGGCGTCAAACCAAACTGCTCACAGAACTTGAGCATAATCTTCAGATTGGTCTGACTGATAGACACCTGTGGCACTTGTTGGAGATAGCCGTTTGGGGTCTTGATGATGGAGCCATGTTTAGAGAGAAACTCCTCTGCTTCCTTCCACCTTGCATAAGCTTGGCAATACCCTGCAAAGGCCGTCATGTCCATCTCCGTTAACAAGCCCATCTGCTCAAGAATTTTCCCCACTCGCTTCCATTCCTTCTTGGCATCATCTTCCAGCCACTGGGGGCAACGTGGGGCTTTCTGCTTAGGCTTAACCTCGTTGGTAGGTAGAGGTCGTTTCCCAGGATTACCTTCAAGTAGTTTCAAATTGGTCGGCTTTGGTTTTCGCCCTCTAACTGCCACAGTCTCACCTCCTTTTTGGTACAAGAAAAGGCTTCATCTGAAACCTTTTACATCTTTTCAAGTCAACTGAATAGAACGTAGAATATTATGATTCATCTCTTTCTCCGATCATTTCGAAGGCCCATTTTATGGCATGACCTGAATCTTCAAAACGGTCTTCTGAAGTATGGATTAATTTTACTGCGGTATCCGATTCCTCACACCAATTACTTGTAGGATAGAGTTTAAAAATATCAACAGAAACATCTCCTACTAACACATCTTCAAGTACAATCACCCAATCATTAAAATGAATCACTTGCATACTCTGATCATTTTCTAGACTCTTTAAAGTTGTAAGGTACATTTTTGGCTCCTTTTCGTCATGTTATTGTGTCCATATTAACTCTAACACAAAGAGTTATCCAGTTATTTCTACTTAGGTTTTGAGATTTATTTTGAGAAAGTTTGCGACACTTCCTCCCATAATTGGGTCGTATCATCATTGATACAGGTCACTTCTATATCGATAAAATACCCTCTATCAATTCCAGTCTGGATAGCAAAAAGCAATTCATTAATCTGTTCCAAATTAGCTTTTTCAATGATATCCAGTTCAAATTCTCTTGTCTTTTCATAATGGTGTTTCATCACCATCAAGTGGACATAACAACAATCAATTATCTGATTTGCTTCAGCTCTGGTCATTCGTTGACTCCTTTATCTTTTGGTAGTCGTATAGTACCGTAATAACGAATAGATATCCAGTTATAAGCTATTTGATAGGGAAGAAAGGATTGCTTTCCCAATGGCATAAACAACCGTTACTGTCACACCATTACCTGCCTGTTTATAGAGTTGATTATCTGAGTTGACTGCTTGTGCCTTTTCAAATAACTCATCTGAAAAACCTTGCAGTCTGAAACACTCTCGTGGGGTTAACCGTCTGATTTTCACCACTCGACCATTCCAGACTACCGCTCCCATTTGGCCACTACAAGAAAGATTATGTGCCATTCCTTTTCCAACTCTTGCTCTACGAGTAGCTGAGTTGGGATAAGAAAGGTCAACAGAATCACCGACCTCTGCAACCTGGTAACCTTGTTTTGTCCCATTTCTGACCTTGATGCCTTCAAGAACACCATGACGGTCTTGGGAGGTTAGAGTAAACATGACTTCACCAGCTTCCTTCATCCGTCTGCCGTTTTGACGTTTGGTCACTCTGTCTGGTGTCAGAATGGGTTGAACCTCAAGAACACCAGAGTTCATCGCTGTTCTCTTTGTAGCTCCTGCCGTGTAGCGAGCAGTGATGCACCGTACTTCTTCCGTCAGCTTAGGTGCCGTCAAAGACTGGTCAATCAGATAAAGACCTGTCTTAGCTCCTAGTCCCCCACCCTCACCAACGAGGGTTGTGGCAATGCCACTGGGGTCGTAGACACGATAGCTTTGCATACCGCCTATAAGTTGCTTAAGATAGCGACCGCCTTCTCCGCTGAGAGGTAATACTTGTCGTCGACCTCGACTTCTAAGATGTCCGAGAGTGTAGATGCGTTCTCGGTTTTGGGGAACTCTGTAGTCTTTTGAGTTGAACACTTGCCATTCAAGGTCATACCCTGCTTCATCCAAGATAGAGAGATAGTCGAGATAATCTCGTCCGGAGCTACTTGATAGAAGTCCCTTAACATTTTCAAGGAGAACCCATTCGGGTTTATTTTCTTCCTTTTGGCTTTGGAGGAGATTAACAAATGTAAAAAAGAGTCCACTTCGTTCACCTCGTAGGCCGGCTCGCTTTCCTGCGATAGACACATTTTGACAAGGGCTTCCCGCACACCAGAGATCTGCTTTTGGAAGTCCTGTTGGGTCAATCGTTGTGATGTTGTCATGAAACCATCCTCCTTTCGTATCATACATTGCTTCATAAGATTTTCTGGCAAACTTATCCTTTTCACAATAGCCAAGGCAGGTCAACCCTGCCAACTCTAAGCCACGACGAAAGCCACCAATACCCGCAAAGAAATCAAGAAAGGTTAAAGTCATACATCTTCCTCCATCAATTCTACGGCTTGGTCATAGGTCAAAGTCTCACCATTTCGGAGTACCTTCACGTCAGCATTTCCAGTTGACTCCATGTAGCGTTTGACAATCACATCCACAAACTTCTCATCCAGCTCAATGCCGTAACACACTCGACCTGTTTGGTCTGCCGCTAGTAAGGTTGAACCTGAACCAAGAAATGGATCAAAGACTAGCGTTCCTCGCATAGAAGAGTTTTGGATGGGATAAGCCATGAGCTGAATCGGCTTCATGGTTGGGTGGTCTTTACTAGACTTGGGACGGTCATATTCCCAGATGGTAGTCTGCTTACGATCACTGAACCATTGGTGTTTTCCTTTTTGTCGCCACCCGTACAAAATCGGCTCATGTCGCCATTGGTAGGGACTACGGCCAAGGACAAGAGAGTTCTTTTTCCAAATACAACAACCGCTCAAATAGAAACCAGCGTCCTTGAAAGCCTTACGGAAGTTTAATCCTTCTGTATCCGCATGGAAAACATAGATAGATGCATCAGCTTCCATGTGGCTTTCCACTTGGGTAAACATGTCGTAGAGGAACCGGTAGAAATCCCCATCCGACATATTGTCGTTTTGAATTTTCCCAGCGGTTTTTTCAACATCACAATTATATGGGGGATCCGTCACAACAAGGTTGGCTTTCTTATCCCCTAGTAATTGCTCATAAGTTTCTGCCTTGGTGGAGTCCCCACAAATCACTCGGTGCTTTCCAAGCTGCCAGATGTCTCCATATCTTGCGACTGTTGGTTTCTTCAGCTCCTCTTCCACATCAAAGTCGTCTTCAGACAAGTTCTTGTCGTGGACGTTGGAGAGAATATCATCAATCTCTGGGAGTTCAAACCCCGTCAAATCAAGATTGAAATCAGACTCTTGCAAATCCAAAAGCAAGTCCGCTAGAAGCTCTTCATCCCACTGACCAGTGATTTTGTTTAGGGCAATGTTCAGTGCCTTTTCATCATCCTTAGAAAGAGAAACAATGACACATTTTGCCGTCTCATACTTGAGGTCTTTGAGAATCGTCAAGCGTTGGTGACCACCGATGACCGTCATATCTTCGTTCACAATAATGGGGTCAACGTAGCCAAACTTGAGTAAGCTTTGTTTAATCTTTTCGTATTCCTTATCCCCCTTCTTCAATTTCTTTCGAGGATTATAAGAGGCTGGCTTTAAATCACTCAAAGAGAGTTCCTTAATCTCCATGGTTGGTTGAGTTGTCATTATGACCTCCTTTGTAAAATCGTGATTGAATGTAACACGAATGGCTACAAAATTTTCTATTCGGATTGGCATAGGACAAAAAAGACCCACCACAGTTCTGGCAAGTCAGTTCATCGTATGCAGTTTTGGTTTTATCATGTTGGTCTTGGTGTGTAGCCCAGTGAATTTTACGACACCTATCAGAGCAGAATTTTTTTGGACGTCCTGTCTTTTTATGGTCAAGTTTTATCCCACAAGTTAAACAGTTATCATACCCCAGTTCTGCAATCATCTGCTGGACAACATGAGCGTAACCTTTTAACTCAGGTCTACGACTACAAAATTTTCTAACCGCATCTTTTGGGAGATGAACCGTTTGTGCAATCGTTCCATAACCGTTCCCTTGACTTCGCATCGCCCATATTTGTTTGCGTTGACTTTCGTTCAATGATGTTCCTCCTCATCTAAAATCACACTGTTTTAATCCTTTTTACATTATTTTTTGCCAAAATTCCCCCACAAAATCAAACCAAAAAACGAAACGACCTCTCCCAACAAACCTTATAATGATTAGGGTTCAGCATAGCTTTAACCCATTTTCAAGTCCCCCTTAACGAATTTTGCGAAAATGCACGTTTGAGGGGGCGTCGGTCTTTGGGGGACAAGGATTTAGAGATTTATACTCCCCTGCCCCAAAAGATGGAAAATGGGATACTTTTATAACGAAACTCCAAATTTAGAACCGATAAGTATATTCCACATATCGATCAGTCGTCTTGGTCTTTCGGTCGTGACAAGATTTACAGAGAGCTTGCCAGTTGGATTGATTCCAAAATAGTTCGTGGTCTCCTCGATGAGGTGTGATATGGTCAACCACCGTTGCCTTGGTCAGTCGTCCTTCTCTGTGACAGTAAGCACAGAGAGGGTTGAGCTTGAGGTAACAAAGCCTTGCTTTATTCCACCGTGCGTTGTAACCTTTAGCTTTGGTTGACTTAACGTCAAGTGCGTGGTTAGCCTTGTGGGCATCGCAGTACTTGTTTCCATAAGTCACAAGGTTGGGACAACCATTCTGCTTGCAAGGGGTGTTGGGGCGTTTTGGCATTGTCTCTCCTTTCCACAAGAAAAGCCCAACCCTTCTGGGCTAGGCTTTGGTTTATTTTACTGAATTTCTGCCTGCTTCATAGGCTCGCTCGAGTGCGTTTTTTATGCCCCAAACCGGAATGTCGTAAAAATCGAGGTTGTCGCTCCAACGTTGTTCCAAGGTTTCTACTTGCAATTCTTCTTGAGCAACCCTTGTAAAAATCGCATCCAGCTTTTCTTGTTGGCGTTTTGTCACTTTAATGACCTCCTCTTGTTTTGTATGTGTATATTACTGTACAAGCAAAAGGATATCCAGTCATTACTGAGAGATTTTTTATCTTTTTTGACACTTACAATTCTACCACAAATTTTTACAAAAGGAGGTCAATGTTAGGTCACACTTAGTTCAGGAGTAGGTCAGGGGTAGTGCAAGGGGAGGTTACTTTTCCAAAGAATAGCCCATTTTCAGATAAACTCCCCTAACGTGATCCAATATCTTGCGACGCCAGTTTCTAACCGTACTACGGCTAATGTGAAACTCCCTCATCAAACTATCCCAATTGCACCCTGGCTTTAACATTGCTTGTGCAAACTCAGCTAGGTCATCCTTGAGAAATCGAATAGCCATATCAAAATTATCAAGATCATTTGCCAAACGTATATATCGCTGAGTCAAGTCCGCCAAGAACTCCTCGTTCTCCTGAATCATCTTCTCACGAAAACTTAAGGCTATCATCTCTGAACGTTGGTTTGTCGGAGTTGAAGTGACTTTAGGCTCATCAGACCGTTCAAAGACAAGTGACCCAATCACTTCATTCTCAGTTACCGGCTTAAAGTTCTCCAAGCGATACTTCAACATTTCCAAGTCTCCCTTGAGTTCATTGTAATGCGTCAGTATGTATTCTGCCTTATCCATCCCTACCTCCTATCTCTGCTCTAACCGCTTCAATCAACCGTGACTGTTGAGCATCCTTGTTTTCCAGTGCCTTGAGAATTTCCTCGTCAATGGTTCCTTCCGTCACAATGTGCTGGATGACTACCGTCTCCGCTTGTTGCCCTTGTCGCCAGAGACGTGCATTGGTTTGTTGGTATAGCTCCAAGGACCAAGTCAAACCAAACCATACCAAATGATGTCCACCCTTTTGAAGATTAAGACCGTGGCCTGCACTTGCTGGATGGAGCAAACCGACTGTGATATTCCCCTTGTTCCACTCACGAATGTCATCCTCCGTTTTGAGAACTGTACTCTTAATCTTTAGTTTTGCCAAGCGTTCCTCAATACGCTGAAGGTCGTGCTTGAACCAATAAGCAACAAGAACTGGCTCATCGTTGGCGGCTTCAAGAATATCTTCCAAAGCATCCAGCTTTTGGTCATGAAGACTCACCACTTCATGGTCATCTGAGTATACAGCACCATTAGCCATCTGCACTAACTTATTTGAAAGGCTAGCCGCATTGGCCGCTGTCACCTCACTATTTTCAAGGTCAGAAAGGACATACTCTTTCTTGAACTGAATATAGCATGCCTTTTCTTTGTCCGTTAGTTTCACTGATTTCTTGGTTGAAATCAACTCTGGCATCTCCAAATAATCCATAGCCTTCATGGAAATGGTAATGTCATCAATCTTGTCATAGATTTGGCACTCCGCATAGTCCATTGGGATGTACTCGTAGATAATGTTTCCATTCCTACGGCCCTCGTCAAAGTACCGACTACGGTATTCTCCAATGAAACGACCTAGACGCTCTCCACCATCAATGACCTTGAACTCCGCAAACAAGTCCATGAGTCCGTTTGAGCTTGGTGTCCCAGTCAATCCCACTACACGTTTCATGTAGGGACGCATAGCCATAAAGGACTTAAAGCGTTTGGATTGCCAAGATTTGAAAGAAGAGAGTTCATCAATGATCACCATGTCCCACTTGAAATAGGGGTTGCACTGTTCCACCAGCCAGGGGAGGTTTTCACGATTGACAATATAGATGTCCACATCCTTTTCGAGAGCTGCTTTTCGCTGTTTAGGAGTTCCCACAATCTTAGAATAGCGGAGGTGCTTCAATTCCTCCCATTGCTCAATCTCATCACTCCATACCGTATTTGCGACACGAAGGGGTGCAATCACCAAGACCTTGGATACCTCGTAGCGATCAAACATCAGATTGTTGATGGCTGATAGGGTCGTGGCAGTTTTCCCCATCCCCATGTCTAGGATGACTGCTACATAAGGGGTTCTTATGATGAAGTCCTTGGTGACTTCCTGATAATCATGTAGTTTCAATTGCATCTAACACTTCTCCAATCTTCTCAACACTATCCAGCACATAAACTTCAAAGCCTAAACTTTCAAACATCTTGTGTCTAGATACCTGTAACTTCCGTGGTTTTTCATGGGGAGCCTTTACTTCCACCAGACCAAACTTGCCTTTGGGTAAAAATACCAACCTATCTGGCACACCTGCAAAGGAAGGTGATACCCATTTGGGACAAATCCCACCACGATCTTTAACAGCTTTCACCAATCCTTGTTCAATGTATTTTTCTCTCATCTTGTTTAACCTCCGATTATGTCGCCAGTGAGGGGTGCACTTTTTTAGGTTGGTGCAAGTCGTGACACTCAATAACTAAACCCTCTCCTTTGTTTCAAGACAGAGTAATAGTGACAACTATGAATGACTTTTGTTTCTGACTTTCACGACTGTCACCCACTCTCTTTGGTAAGCAAGCCGACTTGCACCGACCATCACCATTAATCCAAGAAATCATCATCAGCTTTCAACTGTAAACCTTGAGCAATCATTCCCTTTTTAGTCTTTTTCTTGGTGAACCCAGCATTGGCTAAAGCCGTATAAAAGTCTGTAGTGCTGCGTGTGTACTCATTGACCTTCACGCAATAGGAACGATAAGCGGAATAGAGTTCTCCTGATTTCTCAGTCAATTGGTCGCCAATCTCACAACAATCACCAAGGAATTGTCCCAGCCAATCATTGGCTTCACGATAAGCCGAAACTGAGTCTGATACCACTTGTGGTAAGGTAAGTTTGAAATTTGCTTTGATGGCTTTTTCTGCACCCTCAATAATCCAAGACATAATGGCTGGTGCTGCTTCATCGTAAAGGTAGTCCGCAAAGTTTTTGATGTCTGACCGATCTGTGATTTTGGCATTAAAAGGAATGACAATCAGACGTCGCCAAATCCCATCATCGTTCGCACCTACTTTAGGCAAATGGTTAGTGTAAAGAACCAGCGTGTGAGATGGCACGAAATGGAAAGGTGCTTTATACTTCTTCTCAGCTAATATTTCATCTGTTGAACAGAGCTGTTTGACCATGGCAGTATTCAGTCGCATCCCTTCGCTCATCTCTGAAGCAATAATAAGACGCTTTCCCTTAAGCTCCGCCATCTCTGGACTGACATTCCGTCTGACACTCATGGTCAAGGCTTCTGCCGATAGCTTTCCAGAGTAGTTACCAAGAACTCTTGCAATGGTATTCCAAAAGGTAGATTTGCCATTTGCCCCGCTTCCATAAGCAATAATCATGTGTTCTTGATAGACTTTTCCAATAGCTGCCATGCCAACAATTTCTTGGACATAAGTGACGAGCTCATTGTCTCCACAGAAGAAGGTATCTAGAGTCTCCTGCCAGAGTTCTTTTCCTTTATCACTTGGAGAAGCGGTGGTCATTTTAGTTAGGTAGTCAGCTGAATCATGGTCTTTAACGCCGGACAATCCTTGTGACAAATCGATAGTGGCCTCAGGGGTATTCAGTAAGAGTTCATTCTTATCTAAATCCGACACACTCAAACGAACCATATGCTTGGCCGTTTTAGCGATAGCTGATAGATTTCGGTAGTCACGATATTTCATGACAAATTTATAGAACTCAAGTGCTTTCTTATATTCTTGATAGGCAACCAGTTGGATTGGTGTCTCAATAGCATTTTCTAGCTTTTTGCCACCTTGTTGTATAATCATTTCAGGAATACCAGATTGCTTAAGTTTTTGAGCAGCATTGTTAAGTTTAGTTACTGCAACTTCCAGTTGCATATCAAGGAACTGATGAATTTGACACATGGCCAATTGCTCGTCTTCTACCCAGTGCTTACCATCGTAAGCGAGGTAGTCTGTCTCCCTAGTAAAAGCAATCTTGTCGCCGAATTCCCTTGCTAGGAGACCTGCTTCTCCGATGTCTGAATAATCATCCGGTTGCATCTCTCCACGTTGAAACTCTTCTGGAGACTTATAATCTTTGGAGTTTTTGATGGTTTTGTTATAAAACCGAACAGCGCTTCCCCAGATGGTGTCAAGCTCTGCCTTCTCAAGAGGAGGGACACATTTGAGAGATTGTTCATTGAAGCCGTCTCGTGCTTCTTTGGTCACACCCAGACGTTTGAGGATTTTAGCCGCAAACACTGACATGGTTGAATTACGACTACCTTCAGTAATCGGACCAGTAGGTGGCGTGTAGAAATCTGCATCAAAGTCTTCCTCGTCTACTTCTTCCAATAAATCCTCATCAATGGTTAACCATGAATCATGCCAAAGGGCTTGTGCAGTTGGATTTCCAAAAAAGAAACGTGCCGCATCCTTGGCCTTATCGTCAAAGAAACCATAGCGGTTGACCAGTTCTTCTTTCATCGCAACATAGACATCTTTATCTGTGACTTCATTTATTTGGAAGTAAATATGGAATTTTGGTCTAGCTGATTTGTTTCCCTTTTGAACCATATGGTTTCGACTGGTCACCAAAGCAAAGTTGTAATCCGCAAAAATTTCTTTCAGTCTTTCTTCAGTCATCCACTCTTCTGAATTGTCAGAGTAATCATTGTCAATATCCATAACCAGTACATCTGACTTAATGAAGTTGGTATTGGATCGAGTATTATTTAAAAATACCCCAGTCACATGGTCAAACTGTGTATTTAATTGTAGGGTTGTTTCATCCATAATCGTTACTTGATGAGGATAAACTGTTGTCGTTTGAACACCAGTTTGTCCAGAGTGAGATAAGGTAAATTGCATTGAGCTTTTCCTCCAATAATAGTTTTTAACGAGGAATTTGATTCCTCCTATCTTACTAGGTATCATTCAGATGGATTTTTCCGCTTTTCGAACAAAAAAATTTCAAAAAAAAATAATCTTCCTTTATATGCACACAAGGAAGATTTTTTCATTTCTAAAAAAGTTAAAGTTTTTTTCTCAAAAAGCGGAAAATTTGCTTCAAACAGTACCTAGATAGGTGTAAGGTGAAGAATTTCTCCAGTTTTCAAAATAATATTTTTGAAAAACCGGAATTTCAACCGAAAACCTTACCTAGAAAGATAGGAGGTCACAACATGACTAAGGAAACCATAATGGAATACGAGGATGACTTAGTGGATACCTTAACCGCCATCAGCATCATCTCAAAGCAACTAGTTCGCAAGATAAAGGAGGAAGAAATCAATGAGCAAAATGAAACAACTAATTGATCTCATCAATGAGATGGAATCAACTGCCAACTATTACCTTCGTTTAGTAGATGAGTTCAAGAAACTTCTCTCTACTGAGGAAGAAGCAACATCTGAAACGGTTGAAACGAAGACTGAACCACCAAAAGAACTCAAGCTGGAAGATGTTCGAGCTGTCCTTGCGACCAAAGCCAAAGATGGTTACAAGAATGAAGTTCGTGCTCTTCTCAATAAATACGGAGCAGAGTCCCTTTCAGCCTTAGCAACTGAGCACTACGCAGCTGTCCTTGAAGAAGCTGGAGGAATTGGACAATGACAAAACACGCAGTCCTCTCTGCTTCAGCCTCTCACCGCTGGCTCAACTGTCCTCCTTCTTCTCGACTGACCGAGAACATGCCTGATGTGACCTCAGAGTTTGCGCTTGAGGGAACTGATGCTCATGAACTTTGTGCCTATCTTGTCGAGAAAGCATTGGGGATAAAAGCCAGAGACCCAACTGAAAGTCTAACTTACTACAACGAAGAGATGCAAACCTGTGCTGAGGAGTACCGCAACTACGTCATGAAGCAGGTTGAGAAAGCCAAAGTCTACTCTCGAGACCCAACAGTTCTGGTCGAACAGCGACTGGACTTCTCCAAATGGGTACCTGAAGGTTGCGGAACTGGAGACTGCCTGATTGTGGCTGATGGTCTACTTCAAGTTATCGACTACAAGCACGGACTGGGAGTTTTGGTTGATGCAGACCACAACCCTCAAATGATGTGCTATGCCTTAGGTAGCCTTGAGATGTTCGATGGACTGTACGACTTTGATAAGATTACCATGACCATCTTTCAACCACGAAAGAACAACATTTCCACCTTTGAAATGGATAAGTCTGAACTGCTTGAATGGGCGGAAAACGAACTCTCACCCAAAGCAGCACTCGCCTTTAAGGGAGAGGGGGAGATAACCTCTGGTAAACACTGTCAGTTCTGCAAGCTCAAGAATGTTTGTCGCAAACGTGCGGAGAATAATTTGGCACTCGCCAAGATGGAGTTTGCGGATCCAGCTACCCTTGATTACGCAGATATTGCAGAGATACTGCCTAAGTTAGACTTACTGATTTCATGGGCAAATGATGTCAAAGCGTACGCTCTTCAAAAAGCAACTGAAGGAAATAAAATCCCAGGCTATAAACTGGTAGAGGGGCGTTCGGTTCGTAAGTTTTCAGACGAAGTAGCCGTCAGTCAAGCGGTGATGGAAGCAGGCTTTGACCCTTACGAGAAGAAACTCTTGACTATCACTGCCATGACCAAACTCCTTGGCAAGAAAACCTTTAATGACCTACTTGGTGGTCTGATTATCAAACCAAGCGGTAAACCAACACTCGTTCCTCTTGACGATAGTCGTCAAGAGATGACCCTAGCAACAAATGAATTTAAAGAGGATTAAACTGATGACAATGAAAGCAAACACAACAAAAGTAATTACTGGTAAAAACACACGCTTCAGCTACCTGAACGCTAATGAACCTAAATCCATCAATGGCAGCCTACCTAAGTACAGCGTCTCCCTCATCATTCCAAAAGATGATGTGGAAACTATTGATAAAATCAAGGCAGCTATTGAGTTAGCCTATAAGGAAGGTGAGTCCAAACTCAAAGGGAATGGAAAAACAGTACCAGCACTTTCTCTCCTTAAAACACCACTGCGTGACGGTGACCTAGAACGTCCAGATGATGAAGCCTATCAAAACGCCTATTTTGTGAACGCCAACTCACCACATAAACCAGGAGTGGTGGATGGTAATCGCCAAGAGATTATCGATACTTCTGAACTCTACTCAGGTATCTACGGGCGTGCCTCCATCACTTTCTACGCTTTTAACTCAAATGGGAATAAAGGAATCGCCTGTGGACTTAACAACCTGCAAAAACTCCGTGACGGAGAACCACTTGGTGGTCGTACTCGTGCTGAAGATGATTTTGCGACTGAAGACGATGATGATTTTTTGAACTAAGGAAAGGAAAGGAAATAAATGACTATGATTGAAACAATTTTATTCTACATTTTATGGGGAGTGCTTCTTTCTTGGGGACTTTACCTCAACTACATGATTATACGTGATGACATCCGCAGAGAAAAAGAGTGTAAAGCGGAGAAAAAACGCGAAAAAGAAAACACAACACCGCTACGACGTAGCCGATAATAGACTGGGTGGCAGCACTCCTGCCACCTTTTATGAAAGGACAAGAAATGACAATAAAAGAACTATCCGTGGATTTGGAAACCTACTGCGAGGTGGACTTAAGAAAATCTGGTGTCTACCGCTATGCGGAGGATGATTCTTTTGAAATCCTTCTCCTTGCCGTATCAATCGACAATGGTCCTGTAACTGTTTATGACTTAACCAAAGAGGAACTGCCCATCGAGATTATTCAAGCCTTAGTCGATGACACTGTTACCAAGTGGGCATTCAACGCCTCTTTTGAACGTGTTTGTCTCTCCAATTGGCTGAAGAAACATCACTCTGAATTATTGTCTGATGGATTTCTCTCCCCTACTTCATGGCGATGTAGCATGATTTGGTCAGCCTATCTTGGACTCCCACTCTCTCTTGAAGGAGTTGGAGCTGTCCTAAAACTCAAAGACCAAAAACTAACTGAAGGGAAAGACTTGATTCGCTACTTCTGCTTACCTTGTAAATCAACAAAAGTCAATGGTGGACGCACTCGGAATCTCCCCAATCATGCGCCTGACAAGTGGGCTATCTTTATCGACTACAACAAGCGTGACGTTGAAGTGGAATTGGCTATTAAAGAACGGCTGAAGAACTTCCCTGTTCCAGACTTTGTTTGGGAAGAATACCACCAGGATCAAATCATCAATGACCAAGGAATTGGTATTGATATCAATTTTGTCAAAGCAGCAATTGTCATTGATACAGAAAGTAAAGCCAAAATCCAAGAGGAATTGAAAGAACTCACTGGACTTGAAAATCCCAACTCAGTCCTTCAGATGGTTGGTTGGCTACGAGAACATGGAGTAACTACTGATTCTCTTAATAAGAAAGCTGTCAAAGAACTCCTCAAAACGGTTGATGATAAGACTGCTCAAGTTCTCAAACTCCGTCAGAAAGCCGCCAAATCCAGCGTTTCCAAATACAACGCCATGATGAACTGTGTCTGTAAGGACTGTAGAGCCAGAGGGATGTTTCAATTCTATGGAGCAAATCGAACTGGGCGATGGGCTGGTCGTCTAGTACAACTTCAAAACCTCCCACAGAACCATCTAGCTGACCTCAAGGAGGCCAGAGAATTATTCAAAATGGGTGACTTAGAAGTCACTGAACTCCTTTACGATACACAGGACACCTTATCCCAACTTATCCGCACTGCTTTTGTACCAAATCAAGGGAAAAAGTTCATTGTCTGTGATTTCTCTGCCATCGAAGCACGTGTCTTATTCCATCTTGCAGGAGAGAAATGGCGAAGCAAGGTCTTTGAACAAGGCAAGGACATCTACTGCATGTCTGCCTCTCAGATGTTTGGAGTAACTGTTGAGAAACATGGAGTCAATTCACACCTAAGACAGAAAGGGAAATTAACCGAGCTTGGATGTGGCTATGGCGGATCAGTAGGTGCACTTAAAGCTATGGGCGCTATTGACATGGGACTAAAAGAAGATGAGTTACAGCCTCTTGTAGATTCTTGGCGACAAGCCAACCCCAATATTGTACTTTTCTGGTGGGACCTGGATAGGGCTGTGAAGACTGCCGTCAAGAAGCTAAGTCAAACTGAAATTCATGGGATTCAATTTGAAGCTACTAAAGGGATGTTATTTATCACTCTTCCTTCTGGAAGAAAACTAGCCTATGTCAAACCCAAAATGGGAGAGAACCAATTTGGTGGGGAGTCTGTCACCTATGAAGGGACTAATGCTGCCAAATGTTGGGAAAGACTTGAGAGCTACGGTCCAAAGTTTGTCGAGAATATCGTCCAAGCCATTAGCCGAGACATTCTTGCCTACTCTATGAATCAATTGAAAGAGTTCAAGATTGTCGGTCATGTTCATGATGAAGTCATCATTGAGTGCGACCAAGACCAAAGTCTGGAAGAAATTGCCTCCTTAATGGGAATTGCCCCAAACTGGATTCCTGACATCAATCTTCGAGCAGATGGATACGAATGCCTCTTCTATCAAAAAGACTAATCGAAAAAACACCGCCACCTCACACTCGAGATGGCGATGTTCAATTATTGATTCAGTTCTTTATAAACATCTTTAGCCATAGCCTGTGCCTTATGGATATTAACATATCCTTGAGTTTTTTTCATACCTAGTTTAGCAATAATTTCTTGCTTTGTAATGTTCACATCTTGGTAAATCAACTTCAAGATTTTACCGTATTTCTCATTACGTTGGAAAACAACTTCAATCAATTCTTCTAGTGTTTCCAATAACATCAGTTTCTCCTCATGAGATGGAATACCATTTGGGTCATAACTTACTTCTTCGGCACTATTCATTTTTTCAAGCATTTCATCCAATGATAAAGTGTTAAATCTCCCCTTAGAGTACCGATTAAGATACTCATTTACGTGCATATTGAAAATACGGAGAGTGTTCTCGAAATTCTCGACAGGCACAGGAACAAATCCTACAAGTACTGACTTTCCATAAAACTTAAATGTCTTGAGATTACTAGGATTGATATCATTATTCTGTCGCATAGTCTCATCACGAATCACCATAGGAGCGAGAACTTGATTGTTCTCACAAGGTACATCGTTATAAGGTTTTTCATTCTTATAGCGTAATGGAGTGAATTTTGATGAGTAGTTGTTGTCTTGTGTTGTCATGTGATTTTGGCTTTCCAGTTAATACCGAAAGCACACATGAGAAATCAAGGCATGCAAAAAATATTCTTGACCGCATAGTTACTTTCCTCTATGTTATCGGTCAGCTAATTTCACAAGCTGAAAAAGTAGCTATCATCTCCACATCTGAAATTATGGTCACCGTCATGACTCCGCTTTGATGGTAGGGGTTCTTTATAATCTAAGTATAGTACCTTTGAACGAAAAACAACACAGCAAAAAATGAGGGGGTAGAACAGCTTCTCTCATTTAGAGAACCTTATAAATCCAATATTTTCAAGCTATCCTATAAGATACCTTTCCTAACCACCAGTCAATAATCTAACCACGACAAGCAAAAAGCACCCGTCAAAAAGTGACGGGTACATTCAAAAATTATTTCTCCCAAAATTCAGGTATTTTCATCTCTATCAACTTCTGGTTGCATTCATAAGCTCCCAAGTGGTAGCAATGCCACAACAACATCTTATAAGCACAATGAGTTGGCATATCGTCTCTAAAAGTAGTGCCACTCTTTTCAATCAATTTAAAGCTAAAGTCAGGATATAACTTCATTCCAAGGGTAATTCCCATCATCTTTTCTAACTTCCGACTCGCATCCTTTTTGGTTTCAAAACGCTGGATGGTCGTAAGACTGACACCGGATGCCTCAACAAGTTGTTCTTGGGTGATGCCTTTACGTTCACGGTGATAAACTAACATTCCACAAAAGCCACTCGGCATCTCCTCATTGATTCTAGCGACCTCTTCAAATATTCTTCCACCGTCTGAAATGATTGTACCATTGACAATATTAGTAAACTCAGAGAAATCCACTTCTATTTCAACTGTTGCTTTCCCTCGGTACATGACATACTCATTGAAGATAGTAATAGATATGGATCTATTTTTATCTGTCTTATAAGAGATATCAAATAGTAGGCAACACTCATCCATGTGCTGATAGGCATAGTCGGTCATTTCATAAACACCATACTCCACCATATTCACATACTTAGGGTCATTCAGGCAGAAATGATTATCAACATAAACATATCGTCCTGAATCCATCAACTCTCTGAACTGTTTATTCTTCCAGTTTAATAAACAAGCATTAGGAAAGGAAATCGTAAAACTCTTGTTTTCAGTCATGACCCGAAGTTCACAACCATAACTTCGTAAATATTCATTCCCAACAAAATTGTAAATACCTTCAAACTCATGGTAACCAAGTTGTTGTAAGCGAATTTTAGCAGCTAAACGCGAGACTTGAAAGAATTCTGCTAAATCATCTATGATTCTTTCGAACATAGTCAACTTTTCATCACTAGCATATGTTAAGGAATAATCTGTAAAGAGTTGGTTAACCTTCTGCTTTGTCGTAGACTTAGGCATCAGAATCCTAGCAGCTATACCATTTGCCTGCCACTCCATCCAATCATAATCACTCCACTCAAGCGAGGTGGAAGAAGAATTATCTTTTAAACTACTACTTCGCCTATGGTTCTCATCAAAAAGCATCTTATACTCGTTATGATAACGATGAAGTAGCCAGTGCACTGATTCATGAACAACAGTATTATTATAACTCCCTTGATTGCGTAAGCAGATTACTTCTGGATCAACTAGAATAGTCTTTTTCTTCACTAGTCGTGATACAAGATCTTTCTCATCATAAAATAAAACTTCTGTATCTTTGAAGACCATTTCTCCAAAAATGGAACTATCCTCCGTTAACTTACCTTCTATTTTAGTTAAGCCAATATTAGAAAGATAGACATCAATTGGTAAAGCCATGGGAGATTCAAGAGCAGCAGGATAATACTGTCTCAAAATCTCCTCAGCAATTCCATCCATCTCCTTGGCTTTAATATACGGAACAAACTTTGGACTGAGACCTAATTCACTATTATCATAATCTTTAGGATCAAAGGGGATAACCTGAAGAACTGTAAAATCATGTATTCCTCCATTCAACTCATACTCAACTGTAACTCTCAACCATAGATTGGCACTATCTGTCTCATAGCCGTATTTAGTCTTCCCTTTAATTTCAAGAGAAGCAATCACCTGTAATTCAGAAACAATAAACTTGTCTCTAAGTTTACGAGATAGGACTTTCTTTATCGTAAAATCATCCAGTTTCTTAAAGTTTGAATATTCAACAGTATGTGACTTGACCGATATCTCTGAGCTATTACGGTAAATATAGTTATCTACTGCTTCGAAAATATCGTTATAGTAGTTCGACTGAAGTAATTTATCAAAGGAATCATATGCCATATCTTTTTCTCATAAAATATATTAATATCTCTATCAATATTTGAGTTACCAGCAAAAATATTCGTTACTCTTGCTTTATATTATACACTATGATATGATTATGTCAAGTTATTATTTGACATAATTAAGGAGAAAGTCATGTTCTCACCCAGCAAATTAAAAGAATACAGAACAGCTCAAAAATTAACCCAAACAGCTATCGCCAAAGAGTTAGGTGTCACCAGATCCACTCTTTCAGCTTGGGAGACAAGGAAAAGTGTCCCTAATAAAAAACACCTCCAAGAACTGGCTCAAATCCTCCATATCAAGTCCAGTGATTTACAGGAGGAACACCCTCATCTAACCCTCTATAAACAACTCAACAAAGCCAACAAAAAGAAGGTCGATGAGTTGACTCATGACCTACTTAAGACACAAAAGGTTGTGCCTCTCTTTAGTATACAAGTTCTAGACAATGTCTCCCTCTCTGCAGGACACGGCTCAAGCTTCTATGATGAATATGAAACTAGAGAAGTCTTTACCGATAAAGACTACCTTTACGATGTAGCAACTTGGATTGATGGACACTCCTTGGAACCTGTCTATCAAGATGGAGAGGTCGCCCTAATCCGTGAAGGTAGCTTTGACTACGACGGAGCAGTCTACGCAGTTACGTGGAATGAGCAACTCTACATCAAAAAAGTCTATCTGGAAGAAAATGGCTTCCGCCTCGTCTCCATCAACAAAGACTATCCAGATAAATTTGCCCCAGCAGAAGATGAACCAAGGATTGTGGGGAAGATTGTAGGGAACTTTATGCCTATGGAACATAAAAAGCCCTTGAAGAAATAAATTCTTCAAAGGCTTTTTGAATACTAAGCAAGACAGGTATATTTCTTAATCAATTACTAATTTTATGAAAATATTTTCCCCCTTCAATTGTTCCGAAACTTTTTTTAAATAAGTATTCGCAACATCATTTGGAGCATATTTAAAATATATAATTATCATAAACTCCTTAATACCTGACCAATTACTCAAATATTGTTTGGATTTTATATAGTTATAATAATTGTTTAGTTTATCGGTAAGAATTTCTAAATGGATATCGTACTCCACCCAGTCAAGATTATCTGCAATCATTAAATTTAGTCTATCCGATTTTTCATTATCGATACCTGCACCATCTATTTTTTCTAAATCAGTAATACTCATCCTTTCTCCTTTTCCAAACAATACTCAACAACATAATCATATATATACTTATTGCCTTGGGCAAAACGCCCTTTTTCATGAGACACTATTTTTTCTTCTGCTATTCTTCTAGCTGCACTATATTCTAAATTATGGATTTTAATTAGCATATGCATCAAATTGATATCATAAAACCCTGGATTTAATACATTTTTAGAATAGGAACAAAACTCTTCTAATGTTTTATATTTTGATGCAATATCATTAGCAATATCAATAATTATTCTTATTTCACTATCAATATAGGGTATAACTTGGTCTCCTTCTTCAATATATGTTGAACGGTCATAAAAACGTAAAGAATCAAATTTAAACGCTCCTACAGCTTTTAAACTAAGTGGTTGACTTTTATTATCTTCCATATTGAAAACATCCCAAAATAAATCATCTATTATTGAAGGTTTTATATAAGCTTTTACTGATAATTTAGGAGTATCAAAACCGGAAACAGATATATTGATGCTTAAAAAGTACTGTTCAACCATTTTAAATAGTACACCAATTTTACTATTGAATCCATATTCTTTTTTCATGAGTTTAATAGTGTTATTTACATATATTTTAGTTTCTTTTTTACTAATCATGGTCTAATCACCTGCACTCTCGTTCCCGCAGATATTAAGAAACCTCCAGTAAAGTCTCCCTTGCCCTTACCAACTACATGGCCCCCATTTTCAAATAGTTGTTCGAATCCATCTTCTTGATTCTTAGTTAACCTAGCAGTTGCTGATGATTTATACTCTTGAAGAATTAAATCTCCTGTTGCACTATCATGTCCAATTGCATCCGTCCTAAACTTAGTTCCATCTTTTGTAACAATAGTTATCTGTTCTTGAGCATTGCTTGATATTTGCTTAAATTCATCAAATTTTTCGATTTCAAAAGCTCTACCTTTGGCTTTATTAGCCTCTAAAACTTGCTGCTTTCTAATATCTTGTTTTACCTTGGCTTCACGACGAAGATGTTCATCAAAATTAGAATTATCTCTAGCTTTTTTACTTGCTTCAATGTTCTCAAGAACTCTCTGACGCATATCATCAGATGATTCCACATTAGTAGATGATTTAGTCTTCTTAACTTGGACATCTCCACCTTTAGGCTTACTAGTATTGACATCTGCCTTGGCACCTTTTGCACTTCGTGCTGGGATACCTTCCGACACCGCATTAATGGCAAGACTGGTCGCAATACTTGCTGGGGTGACTTTACCACCTTGTGCCGCATCCACAATGGTATCAACGGCGGTTTCCCCAAGAGTATCGACCGCATAGCGTGCTGCTGAACCGCTGACGGATGACGTTGCTACGCCGAAACCTCCAAGCAGACCACCTGTCATAGCGCCTGATATAGCGCCATTCCAAGCTCCGCTCAAAGTGTTCTTGATAATATCTTTAGGTTTGTCCCCTGAAAGAACGCTTGTGGTGAGACCGCTAACTGCTCCTCCTGCTGCTCCGGCTGTTGCTCCGACCGCTGCCGCTGTCACAACAGTTGCTGCTGCACCACTTAAACCTAGACCACTAACGCCTGCCGCAATAAGTGGACCTGCCGCACCAGCTGTCGCAACGGTAACTGCTGTCGCCGCAACGGCTGCCACTGCCACAATCGCAACCTTCTTCCAGTCAATCTTCTTAGCTGCTTTTACAATTTGCTTACCAACCCTCTTGGCTGTCGTACACACATGCTTCAAGGTCTTGGCAAGGGCTGCACCCCAGTTACGAAATAGATTCGTACCTTCTCGACTTTTCGGTGTTCCCTTAATGCCAGTTGCTTGCGCATACTCATTTCGAACGGCTTGTTGGCGCTGGGCTTGAACTTGTGCCTGCACTTGCTGGTACTGAGCTTGGACATAGTTGCTTGCACTATGATAAGCTTGTTGCCCTGCATGGTAAATCTTATTGACTTGTTGGCCAACCCAGTTTGTGGCCTTATTCCACTGCTGACCTACCCACTGCTTGGCTTGATTCACCTTGTTACCAACCCAATGAACTGCTTTGTTATAGGCACTCTTAGCCGCATTCCAGGTATTCGTCGCAGCTCGTTTCACCGTATTCCAAGTGTTGCTGGCTACCTTCTTAACACCGTTCCAAGCCTTGCTTGCCGCCTTCTTAATACTCTTCCAGAAGTGTCCACTTGGGTCGGTGTAGTTGACAGGGTTATTGTGGACATAACTGTAGAGATTCTGACTCAGTGGATCCGTCAACTCACCTTGGTAGGAATCCTCAGTGAGGAAAGTTCCAGCACTGCTATCATAATACCTTGCTCGTAAATAGTCAAGTCCTGTGACATCACGGGCTTCGCCATTGTAGGCAAACGGGTTTCCTGTATCATCTGTCGTTTTTGTGGTAGAACCATAGAGACTGTAGCTACTTGAGGCAACTGAACTGCCGTCTTGGGTCAAACCTGTCACAGAACCTGCTTGATTGGTCAGGTAGTGATAGTGTTTGCCTGTCTCATTATTGAGGTAGGAAGATCGACCATAACCATAGGAGTAGGTTTCTCTTGCCTTTAGCTCACGGTCATAGGTCTGAAGAACCTCGGTGTGCTCCCGATTGACATCGTTGATATAGTTACGCTCTTCGTAATAGTTAAAGGTATCTTCTCTCGTAGTGTATGGGATGAGGACATCTTTCACCTCTGACGCATAGGTCACTTCCCCCTCACCCGGGAGATTCCCTATGTCTGGTGGGTTGACCACTAAGCCTTCGTCGTTGGCTCTGTCCTTGGCCACTTTCTTGTGATAGGCAGTTGAGACATCGTCAAAAATGTGATGCCAGATAGAGCCTACCGTCTGTGGGAAGCTTGATAAAGCTTGAAGGACATTCTGGCTAAAACCATACCAGAAGAGAGATGGCTCTTCCCCATTTGGAGACGTTTGTGGCGATTTCTTCTTCTCTTTTCGTCTAAAGAGTTGATAGGTGTTCTTACCTTCCTTACGGCTAGCGGTAAAGACCCGATTATCATCACCGTCATAGAGGGCTGCCATGAGAAGACCCTCCTTGTCCTTAACCGCAAGCAGGCGGTTCTCCGTGTCGTAGATGTAATCTAGCTTCTCATCATTCTTCTTGGAAGAAATCCGATTGCCATTCTTATCGTAAGTATAGGTCGTTATGGCATCCTTGTTCTCCAGCTTGGTCAGACGGTTATTATCATCATAAGTGAAGCGGGTCTCTTCTTTCTTCCCGTCCACTTCTTCTGTGCTGGTCAGCTTGTTTCCTGCGAAGTCGTAGGTGTAGGTGAGCGTAGACAGTTCCTTACCAGCCTTGTCAGATACTGTCATGGTCTCAATCTGACCTAGGGTATCGTAGGTATAGGCTTGAACAAGGGTTTCCCCATCTTGCGTGATCGTTTCCTTGGTGATGTAGTTGCCATCGTCGTACTCGTAGGTGTAGCTAGAAATCAGCTTATTCTTCTTGTCCACATGACGGAGTTCGGTCACTCGGTGCGCCTTGTCATAGATCAAGAAGTTCTTGGTCCCATCCCCACGTTTGACTTCCGTCATGTCTCCTGCTTCATTGTAGCTATAGGTCGTTTTCTTCCCTTTAACATCGGTCACTGAGGTCAAGCGGTCTAGCTCGTCATAGGTGTAGGAAACGGTGCTGCCGTCTGGGTAGGTCATCTGGCTGATATTACCAAAGTCGTCGTAGTCGTATTGAATCAGACTACCGTCTCCCTGACGGACACCTGTAATCTCCCCTTCATCGTTGGTCTCGTAGTTGGTCGTACCTGTCAGGTCACTCATAGAGACACGGCGACCATCGCTATCATAAGTATAGAGGACTTGACCATCTTCTTTCTTCGAGTAGTCTACCTTGAGCAGTTGATCCAGCTTATTATAGTCATAGCTGATCGTCTGACCGTCTGCCTTGGTGACTTTCTCTAGCTGATTATTGATATTGTAGCTATAGGTCTCCTTATCTCCAAGAGCGGTCATACGCTCCACCACATTGGAGAGCTGGTCGTAAGTGTATTTTGTAACCTTACCGTTTCCGTTGGTAATAGAGGTGACATTCCCCACACTATCATAGGTGTAGGTTGAGGTAGACGCCTTATCCCCAGTCCCTTGGGTAGCTGAAAGTAACTGGTCCTTGAGGTCATAGGTGTAAGTCTTGATGCGCTCACTACCAGATAGGACACTAGTTAAATTCCCATTGCCGTCATAGGTCATGGTCGCTTGACCACCTGCTTCATTCATGACCTTGGTGACATTGTTGTCATGGTCATAGGTGTAGAGGGTTAGTTGACCTGCCGTATCACTTTCACTGGTCAAGCGATTGAGACTATCATAGGTCCGCTTGGTTATTTGACCCAGTGGATTGATTTCTTCTAAGAGATTCCCATTCGGGTCATAGGTATAGCTGGTCTCCCGCTTGCCGTTAACGGTACGCTTGGTCACTTGACCAACTGGGTCATAGCTTGAGGCAATCTCTCGACCTGTCGGACTCTTGATGGTCTTAAGCTGATCAAGAGTGGTGTAGCTAAAGCTGGTGGTTGCTCCCGATGGACTGGTCAACTTCTCAAGGTTACCCGCCTCATCATAACTATATTTCGTTTCAAGGTCAAGGGCATTCTTGGCGGTTAAGAGACGTCCCACCTTGTCATAGGTATAGCTATTCGTTCTGTCTGACTGGTCGGTTTCCTTGGTCAGGTTACCAGCTAGGTCGTAGGTATAGCTCTTCGCTAGACCTTGTGGACCTGTCTGCTGGGATAGGCGACCCAGTGCGTCATAGGCATAGGTGTAGATCGCCTCATTTGGCAAGATCCGCTTGGTGGTGCGACCGTAGAGGTCATTGGTGTAGGTTGTAGTATGTCCGTTTGCGTCGATCTCACTAGAAAGGCTACCTGTCCTGTCATAAGCATAGGTCGTCTCGCCACCTGTTGGGCGTTTGAGACTGGACAGACGGTTCATCGCATCATAGATAAAGGTGGTCGTGTGCCCTTCTCCTGTGGTTTCAGTGAGACGGTTACCGACCGCATCATAGGTGAAGCTTTGTTTGGCGCCAGTCGGTGCGACTGTCTCCACCACCCGTCCCAATGGGTCATAGGTGAAGGCTGTTACCTGTCCATTTGGATCGGTGTAGAGCACCAAGCGTTGGTTGGCATCATAGCCATAGCTGGAGCTATTCCCATTGGCATCTGTCAGCTTGGACAGGTTGCCAAGCACATCATACTCATAGGTTGATTGGTGGCCTTCTGCATCGGTCTCTGTCACCACACGGTTGAGGACGTCATAAGTATAGGTTGTCTCCCGCTTGAGGTGATCGACGATCTTGGTCAGATTGCCATTCTCATCGTAATGATAGATCTTGGTCTTGCCCTCTTGGTCGGTTGACGTTGCGACATGCCCCATGACATCGTAGGTAAAGGTTTCGCTGGTCCCGTCCGCATAGGTGACCTTGCTTAGTTGATTGTCACTATCATAGCTATAGGTCGTTACCTCTCCAAGGCTATTGGTCAAGGTCAGGCGATTGCCAGCCTTGTCATAGGTGTAGGACTCATTCAGGTCTTGGTTATCTTTCTTAGTCACCACACGGTTGGCGGCGTCATAGCTGTATTCTGTCACTAGACCGCTGGAATGTGTTTGCTTAATCAGACGATCCAAAGCGTCATACTCTTGGGTAATGGTCGAACCATCTGGCAGGGTCACTTCCTTGAGTTGAGCAGTCTCTGTATAGCGCATCTTGGTCACATGACCATTGGCATCTGTCTGCTCAATCGGATATCCCAACTCATTATAGACATAAGTCGTCTTACCACCTAAGGCATCCACAATCTCTTTTGGCTGCTCCATCTGGTTGTAAGATGTGGTGGTCGTGTTACCAAGACCGTCTGTAATACTAGCAATTTGATTTTGACCGGTATAGGTTGTTGTCGCCGTATAGCCTGCCGCATCAGTGACACTATTCTGGTTACTATTGGCGTCATAGGTCATGCTTGTCTTGTGACCTAAGGCATTGGTGGTCGCAATGAGACGACCTGCTGGACTGTACTCATAGGTGGTTTCACGACCGAGGCTATCTGTCATAGACAGGATATTGCCCATAGAATCCAAGGTGTAAGACACACTCGTTTTATCTGGGTAGGTAATAGATGTCACATTACCAGACTGATCATAACTATAGCTAGTTGTCTTATCACCTTTGGTTTCTGTCAGTTTATTTCCTACTGCGTCATAGGTGTAAGAGACGGTCTGACCTGATTCATCGGTATAAGATAGGACACGACCCATAACATCGTATGTCGTGTTGGTCTTTGTTCCAATTGGGTAAGTCACATCCGTCAGGTAACCAGAGGCATCATAGGTGTTTTCTGTGACCTGCCCCAAAGCATCTGTCACAGTCTTGATGGCATTGTACCTGTCATCATAGGTCAAGCTATTAGTATGACCTGCTTCGTTTGTACGATTAAGAACACGGCCCAAAGCATCACGGACAAAGGTGATTGTCTTACCTGTCGCATCGGTTTCTGTTAAAAGACGACCACGGCTGTCATAGGTATAGGTGGTGGTATGGCCTTCCGCATCTGTCACAGAAAGTTGGTTACCCACACCGTCATAGGAATAGCTATAGTTGCCTCCTTCTCCATTTGAAGCTCCAATCTTACGACCAAAGGCATCATAGGTAAAGGTCGTTGTGTTGCCATTGCCTTCCGTCACACCTGTAACTTGACCTGCTTGGTCAAAAGTATGGATTGTTCCAACACCATCCGCATCTTTCTCACTGAGCTGACGGCCTTCCGCATCGTAGGTAAAGGTCGTTGTACCGCCACGAGGGTTGGTGATGCCTGTCACTTGGTTGTGGGCATTGTAGGTCAAGGTGCTTTCCCCACCCAGTGGGTTGGTGACTTTGACCAGATTAGCCCCCTCGTAGACAAAAGTCGTCTTAGCCCCTAGCGCATCTGTCGTAGACAGGATACGACCTTGCTTGTCATGCGTATAGGAAATAATTGTTCCATCTGGAAGGGTTGTCTTTGTGAGGTTACTCTTACTGTCATACTCATTAGTGGTGGTATCTCCACCAAAGTCTGTGATAGACAAGAGGTTGTTCTTCTCATCATAGGTAGAGGTCTTGGTCGCACCGTCAAAGCGGGTTTCGGTCAAGACATTTCCATTTTCATCATAAGTGTAGCTAGTGGTGTGACCCAGTTCATTGGTCTCACTTGCGAGACGGTTATTAGCATCATAGGTTTTAGAAACACTTGTCCCATCTGGGTAGGTGATACCTGTTGTCCGGTATTGGTCATCATAGGTATAGGTGGTCTGGTTGCCATTGGCATCTGTGGTGACGGTTTGACCATCGCTATAAGCTAAGGTTGAGACCGCTCCTGTACCGTCCGTCTGCTTGGTTACACGGTTTTGGTCATCATACTCATTCTGAATGACTTTGGTGCCATTGCCGTCATACCAGGCTGTCATTCGTCCCCTGTCATCGTACTCATAGCGAGTCGGCACACCCGTCGCATCGGTATAGGTGGTCAGGTAGCCATTGTCATCATATTCATAGGATAGGGTAGACCCATTTGGGATTTGGATAGCACCGATGTAGCCTGCTTCATTATAGGTAATGCCATAGACAAGACCAGTTGGCGAGGTCACCTTGGTTAACTGGAAGTTTTCATTGTACTCAAATTGAGTTGTATTCCCCTTTTCATCTGTCTGACTGGTTAAGAGACCGTGGAAATTAAAGACTTTTTCTTGGTTGTCTGTATCAGTAATGCGGTACTCTTTGACCTCATACTTTTCCTTTTCTTCACCGCCAAAGTCCCCGTCTTTGGTGTCAATGGTGTTGACTTGGAGGGTTAGGTCATAGCCTGCTGGAGCCTTGTAGCTATCGCCGTCTTTGGTGAATGGAACAACTGAACCATCAGTACGAGTATAGTAAAGATTTTGGTTCTCATCACTTGAAATCTGCTCGTTAAAGGCAAAACTCCAGCCACGACCAAAGAGACTATTGATACCTGCAGCCTTCGAGTTGTAAGAACGGGCAATTTCAAAGTCGCCATCAATATCAGGGATAGACACATCCACCCGTTCTAGATAGAAGTTACCTGTGTTCAGGTTAATCGGTTCAAAGCCAAACTCACAGTGGAGACCCCGTCCCATCAAAAGCTTATCCACATCTGCTTTTACATCATCATTTAAGGCAGGTGGATTATAGGGCTTATTGGCATTCTTTCTCGGATTGCGGATAAAGAGGGTGTTGTTTTTGACCACCAACATATCCTGAATCCGGTTGTCATAGGCAATTTGATTAAGGGGGACACCGTAGTAGGATGCGATCTTAGGAAGCGTGTCATACTGGGTGACCTTGTAAATCAGGAAGGTATCACTGGATTTCTTCCCGCTTGTTTGATTATCCTTCTTACTTTCCGCATCAATCGTATAAACCACATTCAGTTCTGGTTCTGTGAAAGGAACTGTCGTCTGCCAGTTGGATAGTTTATCACGGTACTCGGTTGTACCAGCTTCAAAGACAGACTCAAAGGTACTGGTATTGGGATATTTATAGGAGAAGCTAGCGGTGCTGTCTCCTTTATAATCCTTAGAAGCATCACTCAAACCATAGCTAACAGTTGCCCCTGGTGTGGTCAAACCGTCCGCAAAGACACCTTGGAATTCAAGGCGACCTTTTTTATCGGTCTTGACCATCGTTCTGAGGTTAATCGTCGTGTTGCCTATCAGGTAATTCACATCTACAGGGTCTGGCACAGACCAGTTAATCGTCAGACTAGGTGCCTTGTCGGGGGTGAAGCCAATTTGACCCGCATTTTCTGCGGTGGCTTCGGTCGTATAGAAAGCACCGCCGTCTGCCCCTTCATCAGTCGCAGCGACCACCAAGCCATGGTTAGGAAAGGTGCCTTGAACCCAGCCATTCACAGTCTCACGAATGTCAAAGCGATGCATTTTCTTATAGTCTTCTGCTGGTGTCGCTTTGGCACTAATGGCATTCTCACCCGCAATCTCACGACCAATCGTCACAGAAGAATCCCACGTAATCGTATGAATATCAAAATCTTCTGTTAAACGGTAGGCACCAAACTGTGTCCCCGTGTTACCAGGGGAGGTGTATTGATAGAGGTTGAGGGTTGCACTATCAATACGAGCTTCGGAAGGAATGTTCTGTTTAAAATCATAGTTAATCTTAAAGTAGATCCGAGAGCGACCGATGTCCTTAGCAGCTGGAACCCCAATCATCAAATTGGTCATATAGCCGACATAGCCATAGCCAAGTCCTAAGTACCGCCCATGGACTGTACTGGTTACCGCATTTAAAATCTTCTCCCGCGGAACGGTGACTGTCGGGTCAATCCGTACAGGGTACTGGCGCTCTTTGGAAGAAAGCCAGTCTTTACCTGCGACGACGGTCACTTGGTATTTCCCAGATTTTTCACTCAACTCTAGGGTCACATCTTGACTGGTCTCACCAGCTGCGTCCACCATGATAGGGGCTGTCAGGACAAAGAGAATCTTGGTTTTTCCTTTCTCACGAACCAGCACTTGATTGTTTTCAAGGTGGACATCGTAGCTTCCAGCGTCTAGCCCATAGGTAAAGCGGTTCTTGCCTCTCCACTCGGCAAGGACGATTTCTTCTTTGACTCCGTTAGACTGAACCGTGTACTGGACATCGGTCTTGCCTTCGACATTGTTATACAAAATCGCATTTTGTTCAACCGTTGCCTTGTCATAGGTTGTCTCAAGAGGATAGAGGGAGATTTTCTCATCTTGATGAATGACATCAATCGGCGTCTCTTCCTTGACCTCACTTGGTAGCACCACTCCAACTGGGGATTCTTTAGGCAGATAGTAGTGGTTGCCGTTGGCATGATAGGAATACAGGGACAAGTCAACGGGGACTTCTACCCCGTCTTGGTCCACATAGGTCTTGATGTCACTACCAATATGGGTCACAAAATGGGTCTCATCCACACGGTAGAGCTGTTCTTGTCCACTGACCGCTACAGGTTCTCCATATTTCTGTTTGAGTTCTACTTCCGCATCACTCTCTCCTGTCACAACTTTCGGTTGTTGGATGGCATCGCCCTCATCTTTGGAAGATTCGGGTGTTGCACTAGAGGCATCAGCCGTTTCCTTATTAGCATTCTCAGAACCAACGGTTTGGCTCTTGGCTTCTTCTACCGCCTCCTGATGAGCTTGTTCTGCTTGAGATTGTTCAATAGCCTGACCGATTTCCTCGGCATACATAATTGGGCTATTGGAAACAAGCAGGGCCAGTAACACAAGGGCATTCATTAACTTATGAAGTCGTTTCATCTGGATGTCTCCTTTACGAGGTAACTAAAATAATACAAGGTGACAATCAGTACGATCGCATCAATGACTGACGCAAGGACTGAACCAACAGTCGGTAGCCAATAGTTGAGAAGAACGATACAAATAGATTCCATGAGCACTCCTACTAATGGTAGCCATAGGCAGTTCCGTCTTTCCCTAATAGGCAAATTCTTATGAATACTGACTAGGCCAAAGCACAAAATGACCTTTAGGACACTTTGAACGATGGTACTCATTGTCCAAACACCTATCCGCACAGCATCGTAGGCAAAGCTGGTATGGTCATACAACAGTTGACCGAATCCACCAATGATGAAACCTAAAGTAACAGCAGTTAGAAGATAGGCTAAGATCAGCTTGGGCAATCGCTTATCAGACCGATGGAGCTTGTAAAACCAAACAAGCAAAGGAAGGAGCAACGCTATCCCTAAGACAAGGGCAACTAGGCTTAGTACTAGTAGAAGGACGGGCAAGCCCCTGTCTCTAGCCCAAGGAGAGACCACTCCTGTATACATCAGTCGCTGACCTATTCCTAACAGCAGTAAACTCAGAGACAGCCTCCAAAATCTGGAAAGTTTCATCTTGTGTATCATGTATCTGTCCTTTCTGTAATCGTTCTTAAACGAGCAGTAACGACATAGCGTTGATTATTGTTCACAGCATCACATGTCGAAAGGATTAAAAATCTGTCCTTGTCTTTTTCAATCGGCAAGAATCTGTAAGAGCCACCATTGGTCTCTACTCGTTCCTTTAGGGTGTCAAGGTAGTGGGTTAAGCCACTTCTCGTCCCTAGCTGGAAACTTTGAAAGAGGTGGTCATCTACATAAGGGTGTGCGGCTACGATGTCATATTCATAGTGATGATCTATAGTATCAATCGTTATCAGGGTATGGTCTTTGAAAAACTGTCGATCCGCAAAATAATCCAAGGAGCCAAACATAGAATCATCAACCATGGCATGACCGTAAATAATCGTTACAGAATCATTGAAGGTCTTGGTATTCACCAACTCTGTAAAAATCGCACCATAGTAAGTCTCATTTCTGTCCAAATCATGAGACAGGTAATAGCTATCCTCTGTCGGGTGTTGGGCAACAGGATAGTCAATCTTTGTGCCTTCAACCCTTAACCAAGCATAGACATCTGGATTTTGATGAAAAAGCTCTGTTTTCTTATCATGATAAGTCCTCTCGCCAACATCCTCTTCAAAACGTGATAGATAATAAAAGCCGTATGAGAGTAGAGCGAATAGAACTACCACTCCTAAACATTTAAACAACCGTTTCATAGTACTCTCCTATATGTACAATTATAGCAGAAGATAATCGCATTTGTAAACGAAGTATAAGTTTATTTCGTGATAAGACTTGTTATATCATATACACAGTTAATGTCTTCCATTTCTCTCCAGACCAGAGCAGTGATTGAAGGGGGTACGTTTATTCCCACAAACCCTTATCAATGGAAACAAACACGTACCCCCTTAGGGTTTATGGAAATAGATTCTACGTCACCCAAGTTATCAAGCCTACTCATTCAACTTGTACTCTCACTCTGATACTTACCCCTCTATACGACAAAAAGCCTTGATACCAAGGCTTTTCACTATCCCTTTCGTTCAAAGGTTTCTAGGCTTTTACGAGCAAAGCAACACACTCCACGTGATGAGTCATCGGAAACAAGTCAACTGGCTGTACCTTCTCCAACTGATATCCCAACTCTTCATAGAGTTTGATATCACGCGCCATGGTGGCTGGGTTACAAGAAACATAGGTAATTTTAGCTGGTTGCATGGCTACACATGCTTTGATGAAGCTTTCTGTCAAGCCTTTACGTGGTGGATCCACTAAGATGACACTTGGCTTGATTCCTTGCTTGCTCCACTCTGCCATGGCATTTTCAGCTGTATCAGCAACAAAGTGGGCATTGGTGATACCATTGCGTTCAGCATTTTTTTTCGCATCTGCTACGGCTTGTTCAAGGACTTCTACACCATAAACTGCCTTAACCGACTTGGCAAAAGACAGCCCAATGGTTCCAATGCCAGAATAAGCATCAATAACCACATCCTCTGCTGTCAACTCTGAAAAATCGATAGCTGTCTGGTAGAGTTTCTCCGCCATAAGGGTATTGACTTGATAGAAAGATTGGGCTGAAATGGCATAGGTATTGCCCAACATAGTGTCCTCAATCTTGTCAGAGCCATATAGGGTACTAAATTCTGAACCAAAAATAGCATTGGTATTCTTGTCGTTGATATTCTGGATAATCGATGTGACCGCTGGAAATTCAGCGACTATCTTCTCAATCATCTGCTCCATACGAAAAACTTTTGGACGTGTTGTTACCAAGACCAGCATGATTTGACCGGAGTAATGGCCACGACGGACCACCAAATTTCGGATGAGCCCTGTCTGTTCCACCTCATCATAAGGCTTGATGTCAAAACGACGCAGTAAATCACGGACAAATAGAATCAGCCTATCAATCTCCTTATCCTGGATATAAAAATCTTCAATGGGCATAAGATCATGGGAATTTTTACGGAAAAATCCCGTCTCCAGCTGACCATTGACACGGCGAACTGGTACCTGAGCCTTATTGCGATAAGCCAAAGGATTTTCCATGCCGATAGTCTCAGCCACTTCGACATTGGCAATCCCTGCTGTCTTGTAGAGATTATCTACCACTTGCTTACGCTTAAACTTGAGTTGCTCGCTATATACCAAATGCCCAAAATCAGCAATCCCTGTTCGTAAATAAGCCGCATCCACATCCTCATTGCGATAAGCTGACTTAGTCAGGTATTCTTCCACCTTACCAAAACCAATTGTTTTCTTCAATTTGAGCACCCGCATACGGATGGTCTCACCAGGAAGGGCATTTTCAACAAAGAAGACAAAACCATCTACCTTGGCAACCCCAGCCCCATCATGGCTCAAGTCTGCTATTTCAACTTCTACAATATCATTTTTTTGTAACATATTTTTCCTCATTCTAGCGAATCAATTTCTCTTTTCCCAAAAGGAAAAGGAGTGATTCCATCACTCCATTATATCATATTTAAGACTAGTTTTAGCGGAAACCAAGTTCTGCCAGTCGCTCTTTGTACTTGACAAAATCAACTTCCAATCCTAATCCAACATAGACATCATAAGCATCGACCCAATCACCCATCTCAGGGACCGTCGTTTGGACAACACCATTTGAAGCATCAAGTGCTGCCGGAAGGCCATTTGTAATCATAAAAAGTGGTGAAATGGTAGTTGGCGTTAAAGCATAAACTTTTCCCAGAGCTTCCGAACCCGTAAAGAGTTTGGTTGCATCTTTGACCTGTGTCATGATGGCTGCCATCACTTCTTGCTGGCGACGAGTACGACCAAAATCTCCCTCATCATCTGACCGAAAACGAGCATAGTTGAGGAGAGTCTTACCATTCATCTGCTGTTTTCCAACTTGAATCGTTTGATAGGGTTTACCTCCTGAAGCAAAGCCCAAATCATCAGGGACTTCAACCGAGGAGACCGCTTGACCAGCAATCGTAGAGAATTTGGCATCCATGGCAACACCATTTGGGAACACGGTATCAATAGCCGTTGCAAAGGTTGAGAAGTCTATCATGACATAGTGTTGAATTTCAATACCATAAAATTCCTCCAAAACCTCTCTCAGATTCTCCGCACCCTTATTGCCATTTTGCTGACCAAGTTCATAAGCCAAATTGAGCTTATAATCATTGCCTTGAATATTAATCAGAGTATCCCGCATAAAGCTAACCATCTTGATTTTTTTATCTGAATTATTGATGTTAACCACCATGATAGAATCTGTTCGGATCCCCTCACCAGAAGTCTGCTCGCGACCATCTGTACCAAGGACCAGAATATTTACCCCATCACGAGCAGCTTGGCCTTGGAAAGTTTCCGGTTTCGCCTTATGTTCAATACTACTATAGCCCTTGATAAACATGAAAAGCAAACCAATCAAAGTTAGCAAAATTGCCCAGATGATGATTTTAAAAATCCGTTTAAACCAATTGACTTTCTTACGAGGTTTTCTGACTTTTTCTTCTTGAACTGTATCTGAAGCCAAGATTTCTCGAACAGGAAGTTGTTTCTTGACTTTCTGCTTTTTAATTTTCTCTTTCTTAGGTCCCTTTACTTTACGACGACGCTCTTCTCTTGGATAAGTAGGTAGAATATCCCCTTCATCAGGATAAGCATCATAACTTTCATATTTACGTGCATGATCTTCTCGGTAAGAAGGTAATTCCGAATAAGTTGTTTTTGGGCGGCTAGCTTTCCGTGAAGGTCGAACGAACCCTTGAAGTCTTTCCTCTAAGTAATCAAGTTCTTCTATCTCACTATCATTGAGATAATAAATATTCTTTCGTAAATAATCTAATCGCAATTCCTCATGATGACTGAGGTTGCCTCTACTTCTTGTCATATCAATTCCTTTTCTCTACTTGGCCTTATAAACCAAGTAGCTCCCTAAAATTTTATAAGAAATTCCTAAGCTTGTCAATTCTTTTAGGGCAAATTGGACTAAATCAGGCTGGTTATAATTGATATCAATGATAAAGAAATATTCACCAAGCGCTGTTTTGAGAGGGCGACTTTCAATCTTAGTCAGGTCAATCCCACGCCAAGCAAAGACCGACATGGCCTTATAGAGAGCACCAGGAAGATTGTCCGGCAAGGTTAATCCTAGGGACATCTTCTTTTCTCTACTGGACAAATTAATCTCTGGAGCAGTTTTCCCAAAAATCCAAAAACGAGTGAAATTCTCATCAATTTCTTGGATATCTTGGGCAATGACCTGTAAACCATATTCTTCTGCCGCAGCATGTGGCGCAATCGCAGCATAGGCTTCTTCTGGGTATTCAGCAACCAACCGTGCTGCATAAGCTGTACTTGCTGTGATTTCCACCTTAGCATGCGGGTAATGTTCCTGGATGTATTGTTTTCCTTGGGCGATGGCTTGAGGGTGAGAATAGATGACCTCAATCGGTCTGTCCTTGCTAAGTGCCAGCAACTGTTGGGCAATCGGCTGAACTAGTTCTGCCACCGCATGAATTTCCGCCTGATGAAAAAGATAATCTAAACTCTCATGGACTGGACCTTGGATTGAATTTTCAATAGGAATGACCGAAAAATCCACTTGGCCAGACTCATAGGCTTTGATGACTTCAGTTATGGTAGAAAATGCCAGTAAAATTGCGTCAGGAAAAGCCTGTTGAGCGACATGATGACTAAAGGAGCCTCTCGGCCCCAGATATGCTACATACATTTAATTAACCTTGCAATTTCCTCTGGAGAACGATTATCTGTGTTGATGATTAGATCTGATAACCCTTCGTATAGACCCATGCGGCGTTCGTAAATTCCATGAAAATCCTCTTTTGAATTGTTCAAGAAAAGAGGACGTTGATAGATTTCATCGTGAAGAATTCGGTCATACAACACTTCAAAAGATGCAGCCAAGAGAACATTGTACTTACGGTTTTTGCGCAAGAGTTCTCGATTTTTCTCAGAAATAACTACCCCACCACCAGTTGAAATGATATTGTCACCTTCCAAAGCAAGCAGCTCCTCCAAGGTTTCCGATTCAATCTTACGAAAGGCCGGCTCACCAAATTTGGCGAAGTATTCAGAGATAGTCATACCGATTTTTTCTTCAATAATGGTGTCCATATCATAGAAATTTCCATCCAAATGTCCTGCTACTGTCGTTTTTCCTGCTCCCATAAAGCCTAGTAAAATTTTAGTCATCTTGTAGTCCTTTCAAATCTGCGAAGAAGCTTGGATAGCTTGTGTTAATGGCTTCAGCCCTCTCTAGTTGAACCTCTCCATCCGTAACTAAGAGAGCTGCGATGGCAGCCATCATCCCGATGCGGTGATCGCCAAATGTATTGATGTTAGCACCGTGAAGGACTGTCTTACCCTTGATAATCATTCCGTCATCAGTCGGGGTAATATCTGCCCCCATAGAATTAAGAGCATCAGCCACCACTTGGATGCGATCTGTCTCCTTAACTTTGAGCTCTTCCGCATCGCGGATAATAGTGGTTCCCTCAACCTGTGTGGCTAAAAGGGCGATAATCGGCAGTTCATCAATGAGACGGGGAATGATTTCACCAGCAATTTCCATTCCATGTAAGTCCGAAGACTCCACTGTGATGGTTGCTGATTTAGCGACTTGATCCACCTGAGAAATGGTCATCTTGCCACCCATAGTCTGGATAACATCTAGAATACCTGTTCTCGTTTCGTTAATGCCGACATTTTCCAAAATGATTTTAGAATTTGGTACAATTAGTCCAGCTACTAACCAGAAGGCTGCACTGGAGATATCACCAGGAACGACCACTTCCTGACCAGTCAATTCTTGGCCACCAGAAATGCGGATTTCCTTATCATCCACATCAATTTCCCCACCAAATTGAACAATCATATCCTCAGTATGGTTACGGGTCTTTTCTTTTTCAATAATAATTGACTCCCCATCAGCTTGTAAGGCTGCAAAAATAAGAGCTGATTTGACCTGGGCTGAAGCCACAGGAAGGTGATAATGGATAGGTTTGAGATTCTTGTTGCCGTGCATTTTAAGAGGTGGAAAGTGACGATCTGTTTGTCCAGATACCTCAACTCCCATCTGACTGAGAGGTTGCGTTACACGGTCCATAGGACGCTTGGATAAACTGTCATCTCCAAACATGACCACATCAAAGTCCTGACCGGCTAAGACACCTGAAATCAAGCGAATAGAGGTCCCTGAGTTGCCCATATCCAACTCTTTATCAGGCGCTTTCAATCCATCAAAGCCAACACCTTGAATGGTGATAATCTGTCCATCATCTTCTATTTGGACACCCATATCTCGAAATACTTGCATGGTAGAAAGAACATCTTCTCCCCGTAAAATACCGTGAACTTTAGTGACACCTTTTGCCAAAGAGCCAAACATAATAGAACGATGGCTGATAGATTTGTCACCCGGCACTCGAAGATTTCCCCTTAAACCTGGGGAACTCGTTTCTAATTTCATCTGCTAGACCACACCCTTCCGACTTGATATTTTACATTATTGCAATAGTTTACCATAAAAAGGCAGAAATTTCTAACAATTTCTGCCTTTCTTTCTATTTTGATAGGGTTTCTGCGAACTTTTTCTTAATATAATTGGCAGAAGCTTCTAATTTAGCTTCTTCTTCCTCAGTCAAAGAAAGCTGAACCTGTTCAATAATCCCTTGCCGACCAACAATGGCTGGATAAGAAAGATAGGTTTGGTATTTTTCATAGTAGACGGAAACAGGTAGTTCTTCATAGCTGTCTGATACAACTGCTAGAGCTAGGCGAATAGCCGCTGAAGCAATGCCATAGCTGGTGTATTTTTTACCATAAAAAACTCTATGTCCGCCCATGATCGATTCCTTAGCCAAATCTTCTAAAAGTTCTACTGGAGCAATGTCAACAATAGACTGACCCTTAATGCGGACCTGACTCCAAGCTGTAAATTGAGAATTGCCATGTTCTCCTAAATTATAACCGTAGACACTGCGAGGGTTGACCTGAAAATGCTGTCCAACAGCCCGTTTCATACGAGCCGTATCTAAAAGTGTTCCCGTGCCAATTACGCGCTCCTTGGGTAAGCCACTATAGTGCTGGAAGAGGCTGGTAACTACATCGACCGGATTGGTGATGACAATGAGGACTCCTGCAAAGCCAACTCTTTTTAACTCTTCAGCTACAAGAGGCACTTGCTTAGCAGTAAAGATCAATTCAGCAAAACGATCGGCATCTAGATTGTCCTGAAGAGCAATATCCCCCAAGGCAGAAATAACCACGTCTGCATCTGCCAAAGCATCATAATCATTCATGATGATATTGGCATGATGGTGAATGTTCATTGCAGCATCTTGAAAATCAGTCATATCCGCTGTAACTTTTGTTTCATTGGTATCAATCAAGACATAATCGTCAAAGGCACCCTGGGCAATTAAACCATGAGCCGTTGTTGAGCCAACATGGCCCATGCCAATAATTCCTACTTTTCGTGACATAAGATATCTCCCTATCCTTATTTTTTATCCTTATTATACACCACTTTCTATTTTGTAGACCCTCTTATATATGTCATTTGTGACTTATATCCAAAATTGTTTGAATATTTTGAAAAAAGTGCTATAATATGCCCAATCTATTATGGAGAAAATTAGGAGGAAGATGACCCATGTTTAAGAAAATCAGTGAGCAAATCAATATTGAAGATGTTAAGGAACACTCAAAGCTGAGTCCAGCTGCATTCGCTCGAAAAGAGGAGCGAGACCGAGAATTAGAAGCCATTCTAAAGGGTGAAGATGACCGCCTACTCTTGGTCATAGGACCCTGTTCATCCGATAATGAAGAGGCGGTCTTGGACTACGCCCATCGTCTAGCTAAACTTCAGGAAAAGTTCAAAGACAAAATTTTCATGGTAATGCGAGTCTACACCGCTAAGCCACGAACAAATGGTGATGGCTATAAGGGACTCATGCATCAACCAGATACAGATGCTGCACCAAGTCTAATTAATGGAATTAAGGCTGTCCGCAATTTGCATTATCGCGTGATTAGTGAGACTGGCTTGACAACCGCTGATGAAATGCTTTATCCAGAAAATCTATCCCTTGTGGATGACTTGGTCTCCTACATTGCTATCGGAGCTCGTTCAGTAGAAAACCAACAACACCGCTTCGTCGCTTCTGGTATCGATGTACCTACAGGTATGAAAAATCCGACTTCTGGGAACCTCAAGGTCATGTTTAATGGAATTTTTGCTGCTCAGAAAAAGCAATCCTTCCTCTTCAATGCCTCAGAAGTAGAAACTTCTGGTAATCCGCTAGCTCATGTTATCCTCCGTGGTGCCACAAACGAAAACGGATCCTACCTCCCCAACTACTACTATGACAATCTGCTCGAAACCATTAAACTCTATCAGGATTTCGGCCTAGAGAATCCTTTTATCATTATCGACACCAACCATGATAATTCTGGTAAAAATTATCTGGAACAAATTCGCATTGTCCGCCAAACCCTCATCAACCGTGCCTGGAATGAATCCATCCACAAGTATGTCCGTGGCTTTATGATCGAGTCTTATATCGAAGATGGTCGCCAGGATAATCCAGATGTTTACGGTAAATCCATTACAGACCCATGTTTAGGTTGGGACAAAACACAGGAACTGATTGAGGAAATCTATCAGACTAGCAAATAAAAATCCAAACACCGTTCAGAGGAGAAAATCTATGCCAATTGATGGACACACACGTTTAGCTGCAGTTGTTGCCAGACCTATTAAACACTCCATTTCCCCCTTTATCCATAATTATGCCTTTGACAAGGCTGGCATCAATGGGGTTTATGTGGCCTGGGATATTCCTGAGAGTGACTTAGAAGCTACTGTTTCCAATATCAAACGCTATGATATGTTTGGTATCAACATTTCCATGCCCTATAAACGAGCCGTAATGGCCTATATGGATGAGCTGACGGATTCCGCCAAGCTGATTGGAGCAGTCAACACTGTTATCCACCAGGATGGAAAATTGACTGGCCACAACACAGATGGAATTGGCTTCTTTAGAAGTTTGGAAACCTATGCCAATTTCCAAGTCAAAGATAAAACAGTGACCATTTTGGGAGCTGGTGGTGCTGGTACAGCCATCATCGCTCAAGCTGCCTTAAACGGTGCTAAAAAAATCAACATTTTCAACCAAAGCCAATATTTGCAAGAGACAATCGAAAAAGCTCAAAAAATTGCTGCTGCAACTGGCGTCAAGCTAGAGGTATTTCCAGTTGAAGATTGGGAGCTCATTCAAGAAAAAATCATGGAGTCAGACTTATTGGTCAATGCTACTTCTGTCGGCATGAATGGAAAGTCCATGCTCTTGCGAGAAGATACGGTCTTTCCTGAGGGAATCCAAATCGCTGATGTCATCTACCAACCCTTTGAGACTCCCTTCTTACAATTTGCCCGCAGTAAGGGATTGCCAGCCATCAATGGATTGGGCATGCTTCTTTTTCAAGCGGCTGAAGCCTTTGAGGCTTGGACTGGACAAAAAATGCCAACAGACCAAATTTGGGCTGCCTTGGAAGAGAAATACAGCAAATAAAATGCATGGAAAGAGAAAGCAGGTGATTTTGTGCAATTGAAAGTTAATCTACCCCATCATCCCTATGATTTAGTTATTGAAAAAGGCAGTTTGATCAAGACCGGACAATGGGTGGCCAGCCTCTGGAAACCGCAAAAGATTGCCATTGTGACAGACGATAAGGTTGGTCCCCTCTATGCTCAAAGGGTCACATCCAGTTTGGAAGAAGCCGGTTTCCCAGTCATTCTTTTCGAATTTCCAGAAGGGGAAGCTAGCAAGAGTTTAGAAGTCAGCCAGCAAATTTATGAATTTTTGGTCAAAAATGATATGACTCGAAGCGATGCTATCATTGCACTTGGTGGCGGTGTTGTTGGAGACTTGGCTGGTTTTGTTGCCTCAACCTACATGCGGGGAATCCATTTCTTACAGATTCCAACCAGCTTGACAGCTCAGGTAGACTCCTCCATTGGTGGAAAGACTGGGGTCAACACACCATTTGCAAAGAACATGGTCGGAAGTTTCTATCAGCCCGATGGCGTCCTCATCGACCCTCTTACCCTTCATACTCTCGGACAACGAGAGCTGATCGAAGGCATGGGAGAGGTCATCAAATATGGCCTGATTGAAGACCTAGAGCTCTGGCAGGAACTTCAAGATATGGACGGTTCTCCTGAGTCAATTTTGGAGCATGCTGAAAGCCTGATTTATCGTTCCTGCGAGGTCAAGCGAAAAATTGTGGTGGCCGATGAACTGGATAAGGGCCTCCGACTCCATCTAAACTTCGGACATACAATCGGACACGCCATCGAGTCTACAGCCGGTTACGGCCAGGTCATGCACGGGGAAGCCGTGGTAATCGGGATGGTTCAGATTTCCCGAGTCGCAGAAAAAAAAGGACTCATGCCGGCAGGAATCACCGAGCAAATCATCACCATGTGCCAAAAATTTGGTCTTCCGACTTCTCATGAACCCTGGAACACGGATGACCTCTATATGGCCTTGACTCATGATAAAAAGGCTCGAGGCAAGTCTATCCAGACCATTATCGTGCCTAAATTAGGATCCGCAGCCATCAATCAAATTCCTTTAGAAGAAATGAAGGACTATTTGAAAAAATAAGAAATAAGAAAGTTAACAGAAGTAAGCAAAAAAATCCAGAACTCAAAAAAGGTATAGAATCAGCTTATCAAACAAGTTGATTCTATACCTTTTTTAGAGTATTCAATTGTCAAAGATCGGCTGGGATTTGAGTTTTTCGTTAGCCTTTTTTCATCTTGTTATTTGATCTGAGAGAAACTTACTTTTCCGCGATCTGTTCTGCAGCTAATTTACCAGAAGTTAATGCCCATGCATTATTTGCGCCGGATGGGGAGTCTGTCCCCATCACACCACCAACTACTTCACCGGCGGCATAGAGACCTTTGATGATACTGTCTTTGGTATTAACAACTTCAAGACTATCATTGACAACCAAGCTACCCATTGTGGTTGCAAAGCGTGGTTTTTGCTCAATCAAGTAATATGGACCAGCACCAACAGGCACTTGGAGGAAACGAAGTTCACGATGGAAATCTTCATCCTCACCTTTAGCGACAAAATCATTATAACGAGCAACCGTACTTTCTAAGGTTGCAGCATCAATACCAGCCACATCAGCTAGCTCTGCCAGAGTTTGGCCGTGGTAGAGGTAAGGTGTTTCACGACCGTTACTGTCCAACCATTTTTCAACTTCAGCAGATGAAATACCACCTTCGGCAATCCCTTCACGGAAACTCTCAAAATGTTTTTGGTCAAGAAGCAAGTAGAGAATTTTTGGTTCTTGTTCCAGAAGAACTTCCAGAATATCATGGTTGGAGGCCCGTTCATTGACAACACGTTTTCCTTGACCATCTAGAAGTAAGCCATTTTCTTTGAGGACACGCAGATTTCCATCAATAGTTGATTTTGCTTTACCAGGTGCCACTTCCAAACCATTTGGATAAATCTTACCAAGATTCATCATCCGTGTTGCAGCATCGATACCAGGAGCTTGTGCCATTTGCACACCTTCTCCCATTGAGGAATTGGTACCATAGAAGAGAACATCTTTTAGCTCATCTGGCAACATATCCTTATTATTACCATAGCCACCTGTTGTTAGGATAACACCTTTTGCCTTGATGCGGTGAGTTGTTCCATTTTCTTCTATGGCTACTAAACCAGTCACATTTCCTTTTCCATCTGTCAAGAGTTCTTCTGCCTTAGTTTGCAGTAAGACTTGAACATTGGAAGCAGCCATTTTTGCACGAATGGAAGCCGCAAATCCATGACCACCATGGGCGTAAGCTAGTTCCCGATCCTTGGCATATTCAGCTAGGACATGGAGTCCTGTCTCTGTATCATATTCGACACCGATATATTCATGAACCCAGTCAGTCGCTTGTCCAACATTCTCTGTCAATAGGGTCAAGAGCGAACGAACATTTTGCCCATTACCATTAGCCATAAAATCATCAAACATTGATTCTGGTGTATCGTCTGTCACACCAGCTGCTTTTTGAAGTTTTGAGCCCATAACAACCTGATTTCCACCAGAGACAGAAATGGCACCACCGATAAAGCTCAGTTTTTCAACCAAAACTGTCTTGAGACCCAGTTCATCGGCACGTAAGGATGCTGCGATACCTGCTGCACCGCCCCCGACAACAACCACATCTACTTCTTCTTCAAGCACTTGAGTTGATTTTTCCATGACTGGCTTTTGACGGGCCTTGAGAACATCGACTGCATCCTGTCCACTAGCTTTTCGAGCAGCATCAGAGACACCATCAATCACCCCTTGTGAGGTTGATGATGCTCCGGATACAGCATCAACATTGAGGGTTTGGAATTCGATGATTTGTTTTGGAATCCGTTCAAACACTAAGTCGGATAGACCTTCTGATTCATCGGCACTGTCAATTTCAATGGCAGTAATCTGATGACTATCGAAGGTTACAACCATTGGCAATTCATTATTGTGACCATGAGCTGTCACATGGTATTGACCAGCCTTAAATTCGAGTGGTTTACTCATCAACTCTTCTAAACGAGCTTCCTTGGCTTTTTCAGTTTCAACATCCTTAACCAAAAAGAAAGACTCATCCATGAAATCCCATAGAGGTTCTGGGATAAAGAGGGCTTCACGGTCCTTCACATCTGCATAAGGTTGTACTTTTTCTCCTTTTTTGACGGTAGTAGCCCAATCTGGATCCACCAAGAAACCTTTAGCGACTGCAAGCAAATCATAACCAGCTTCTAAGGCTCCTTCTGCATCCTCTTTCTGCATGATCCCACCAACACCAATGATAGGAGTTTGTGCCAATTTTCCTGATTTGACTTTATTGTATTTACTGATGAGCATCTCTGGATCACTAGCATCAACAATAGAATTACGACTATAGATCCCCATTGAAAAATGGAAATAATCTAAATCATATTCAGCCAATTCATTTAAGAGATAGATGGTATCTTCAAAGCGAATACCTGGTTCTTCCAATTCTTCTGGTGAGAAACGGTAACCGAGTACAAAGTTCCTAGAGCCTTCTTCTTCAATGACTTTCTTGGCTGCCTTGACGACTTCAATCGGAAATTTAGCCCGTTTTTCAATGGTACCACCCCAGGCATCTTGGCGACGATTTGAGTGTGGTGAGAAAAATTGTTGCAAGAGGTAAGTATTTGCTCCGTGCAATTCTACTCCATCAAAACCAGCCTTGATAGCACGGCGAACCCCTTCAGCAAAGAAGTCGACCAAATCTAAAATCTCATGGTGATTGAGTTCAGTAGGTATCGGAGCACCCGGACGAAGAGCTGCAACTGGCGATGCAGAAACTGGATTTTTCCCTTCGTTCATATTTGGGAAGCCCATACGACCAGCATGGTAAATCTGAATGATGGCTTTTGAACCCTTGTCCTGAATTGCCTTTGCAAGTTTAGCTAGACCAGGGATTTTATCGTCCTTGTCAATTCCTACTGCACCATAGAAACCGCGACCATGGTTTTCAATAAAAGCAGATTCAACGATAACTGCTCCAACCTCACCAGAACGGTGGGCGTAATAGTCAACCAACTCGTGTGGAATCTTCCCATCAAAATAAGCTGACTGGGTCGTCATTGGTGAGATAAGGATTCTGTTCTTCAGTTCAAGACCAGATTTTAAAGTGAAATTTTCAAATAATTGCTTGGACATCTTTACTCCTCGTTGCTTAATTTCAAAGTTGATAAGATAGTGCGTAATTCTGCTACGGGTACTTGACCCGGAGCTGATGCTTTAGCAGCTGCTCCGAAAGTTGCAGACGAACCAAATACTTCACCACTTACCCGGCTGACCATACCCAGAGCCCCCATTGACATAGTAATAAGTGGTCGTCTTGCTCTTGCATACATTTCAGCCGTTGCCGTCAGGAGAGTAAGAACATCGTTATTGGACTGGGGCATAACAGCAATTTTACAGATATCCGCATTTCGCTCTTCCATGAGACTCAAACGGCGGACAATCTCATCCTTAGCTGGCGTCGCATCGAAATCATGGTTACACATAATGACTTTGACATCTTTTTCATGTGCCAGTTTGATCAAGTCTTGAACAGGCTCCTCAGGCATGAAAAGTTCCACATCAATCAAATCAGCACGACCATCAGCCAAGACTGCTTTATAGATTTCAAAATAAAGGTCGTCTGAGATAGGCAAGACTCCACCTTCTTTGGCTGTACGGAAAGTTACCAAGACTGGTTTTCCAGCTGCTCCTCGAACCTTATGAGACAAGGCTGCAACAGCTGAAGGATTTTCTACATTTTCATAGAAATCAATTCGCCACTCAATAACATCACAATCCAGGTCTTTAGCCTGATGTGCACCTGCTAAGATTTCTTCTTCTGTTTGGCCAACAAGTGGAACAATAATCTTTGGTCGACCTTGACCAAAGGTAACACCTGAAACAGTTATAATTGAGTCTGTCATATGATTTCCGCCTTTATGTGATATTATTCACTAAAAAGTTTATCACAATAAAATTGATAAATCTAATGAATATATTTTTCTAAATTTATAGAAGAAATCTATGTATTTATTTGCTACTACTATAAAAAAGAGGCTGAAAAAACTCAAAATTTAGACTTTCTATTAAGATTATAATCACCAAAAATGGCTTAGAATTAACGTTTCTGACGACGTTATTCTAAGCCATTTTCTATTTTTTAGCCTTTTTTGCCCAGCCTCCTCTGATTTTAAAATTGTAAAACTCCTGCTAAAAGAGCTGTCAAAATAACAATTAGATTGGTGACAAACATAATTGGTGCTGCGTGACGTGTGTATGGCCCTACTTCTTTTTCAATTAAGGAACAGCCGACAAAGGTTGCGGAGTTCATTGGTGTAACAGAAGTTGCCAAAGCCAAATTACATACAAATGGCGCGATAATTGCAATTGGCGACAAGCCGAAGGCAGCTCCCACTGAGATAAAAAGTGGGTAGAGAGCATTGTAAAGTTGGTAGGGCACAAAGTAGATAATGGGCACTGCCAAGAGTAAGAAGATAATATGCATATAATTGAGTAGGAAGGAAGGAAAGACACTTTCCAGCAGTTGAGCAAGAGAAGCCACCATGGAAAGTTTGCTGCCATCTTCAGGTGCTGCATTGAAGATAGCCAAATAGAAACAGATGGCCAAAAGCATAATTAAGACATTAAAGAAGGTCATGCCTGCCTTATTCCAAATCTGTCCGAAATTTTTTGGATAGTTAATAAGCGCCGTTACCATTGACGCTGCAATGAAGACCAAATAGGATGGAACTTTAAAGACTGCCAAAGCTACAATGACCAAAAGAAAAATGAAGAAATTGATCCAGAATAAATCATGACGAGAAAATTCTTTTTCCTTTGCAGCTTCTACTTCAGCTTCTTGTGCCTCAATACCTTCCGGTAAACCAAGTGTACCATGTTCTTTTTTATGACGCCATGCAAAATAAACATATTGCAAGATAATGGCTGGAATAAAGCAAAGTCCCCATGGCATAGAAGCTTGTGCTAGGGTTTCTGCATTGGTACCAGCCATGGTTGCTGACATGATCACACCGATTCCCCATGGCAACCAACACATAGCTGCCACGGCGGTTTGACAGATGATAAAAGCAAAGTCACGGTTAATTTTGAATTTTCTATAAAGAGGAATAACAATCGGGAAGACAACCAGATAAGTTGTGGACATATTAGCGGTCAAATAAGCAATCCCACCCAGAACAGATGTCAAAATCATGACTCCAACCACATTGAGGCGATCACCAATAAGTTTCATTACAGCGTTAACCATGACATCAAACATACCAGTTTCAGTCAACATAACAAAGTATATCAACCCAAACAAAAGCATATAGCCCGTCTGATTCATCACCGTGCTGAGTTGATTCAAAAGGAAAGTACTGGTTTGGGGCAAATCATAACCCATGAGAAAACTGAAAATGACAGGAACTGTGAACAAAACAAAGTTCATTGGGATTTTCAATTGTTTCTCAAAAAGGATGAATACAACAATAATAGCGAGCATAATTAATGCAAGAATGGCTGGACTCATAAATCTATCTCCTAACTATTTTTCAGAATCTTATTTTTTCAAATCTTCTAACAGACCAAATTCACGCTTGAAGGACCAAGCCATCATATCATGAGTAAAATCCGTAAAGGGATGTGGGGCTGATGAGTAACAATGACCAAGACGAGGCGCTTGATAGATTTCACAGGGGACTCCAAATTGTAAGAGTCGCTGAGCATAGTCTAAACCAGAATCGCGAAGAGTATCATACTCTGCTACAATAACCATAGTAGCTCCTAAACCACCCAAATCACTACAATAACTTGGAAATGCATAATAAGATGGATTTTGTCCATTATAGCCACCAAGATAAGTTGCTTCCGCTCCAACAGTCTTATTGTCTGGACCCATCTTCAGTTCCATATATTGATGCATAGAATAACTCGCATCGATATTGAGAGCCAGGGCTGGACAGTTGAGAACTGTCAAAGCTGGTTGGATTTCATTGCGGTCACGTAAGTATAAGGCTAAACCTTCTGCAATCGTTGCTCCAGCACTGGATCCATGCAAGCCCAAACGCTCTGAATCTCCACCAAACTCCTCTGCATGCTTATGCATATATATATAAGCAGCATGACAATCTTGCATGGGTTTTGGAAAGTGGATACCATCCTGACCACTGAGTCGGTATTCGACAGAAACTACGATAGCTGGAACACGTTCTGCAATAGCGATACAACGAGCATTATCAATATCGACTGTACCAGCCACGAAACCTCCACCATGAATATCTAAAATCATAGGTGCTTTCTCTGGTAAGTTAGCTGGTTTAAAGACACGAATCTTCAATTCTTGATTCTGATCTGGACCAGGAATCCTGCGATCCTCCATAGTCATTCCTTCTGGAAGTTCATAAGCAATCATAGCCTCCACCTGCGCTTTGGCACGAGCTTGAATTTCTTGACTAGACTTATCTGCTAAATTACTGGCAATGTGATTTTCATAACCTGGAAACGGCTTAATTTTCATAACATCAGCCCCTTTCATTTCTACACTTTTACATACTCATATTTTAACATAGATTGAGAATCTTTTCACAAGTTCATTTTATGAATTTTTGAAGCGGGTTCCAATAGATTTTATCTATTAATAGATAGGGTATTTTCTTTGAAAATGCTTACTCATGATTTTGAATACTCAATAAAAAGCAAAACCAAACTAGACTAAAGAAACCAGGAGGTCATAAATAATGAAAAAAGTAGGAAAATCAATCATAGAATAGAGCTATTTTATACTAAAAATAGATAAGATGAGGCGATTCAGATATACCTAATTTTAGGCAAGGAGCTTAAACAAAGAATAATTTTGATTTTCAAAAAGTATTAGCTTATCAAATGAAAAAAGTATAACTCACAAAAGTAAGATACACCTTTTTTCTTATTTATCATCAGCAAAAAGCAAATCCTTAATATATTCAACTGGCATATCCTCGCCAGTATGAAGTTTGAAAGCTTCTGCTCCTTGGTAAAGCATCATCCCCAAACCGTTAATGGCTTTTTTAGCGCCATGTTCCTTAGCAAATTTGAGCAATTCTGTTTCAGCTGGGCTGTAAACTACGTCAAAGACAACCAAATCAGGACGAATAACAGCTGGATCATTGATCAATTTTTGATCTTCTAATGGTTTCATCCCCACACCAGTAGCATCGATATAGATAGAGCTTTCTGCAATGGATTTGTAGAAGGCCTCCGTATCAGCCAAATCATGAACACTTGCTTTACATTCTGTGCGGCTGTTCAATTTTTCAACAGATGCCAATGCGTTATCAAAACAGTTATCTTTTATATTGAAGATACGAACTTCTTTAGCCCCATCTAAACCAAGTTGAATAGCAATGGCTGTACCAGCACCACCAGCACCAGAAAGGGTAATAATTTGATCCTTAATATCCACTCCTTCTTCTGCCAAGGCACGAACAGCTCCTGTACCGTCTGTGATGTGACCAACTAGATGACCTTTGCCATCCTTGTTGACAACGGTATTAACGGCTCCAACCAATTCAGCAGCTGGCGACAATTCATCCAAAAGTGGAAGAATAGCCTGCTTGTTTGGCATGGAAACATTAGAGCCACGTATGCCCAAATCACGAATACCTTGAACTGCTCCTGGCAATTCCTTGTTACCCACTTCAAAAGCAAGATAAGCATAGTTCAAACCAAGTTTGGCATAGGCTTCATTGTGCATTTTTGGAGACAAGGAATGACGAATTGGAGTCGCGATAAGTGAAACCAAGAGAGTATGACCTGATAAACGTTCTGCCATGAGTTGACCTCTTTCTAAAATTTAAAACTTAAAATATTATTATTGATAACCCTTTTTTTGAGGGTGGAAAATTTCCTGATAGCGCCTATATACAAAATAGAGACTAAAGGTTCCTAGGAAGGCTAAGATAAGGATTAATAGGAAGACATGATTGATATTTTTTTCTGCTAAAAGTCCTGTTAAATAAGGAATTCCCATAACAGAAATCGATGTTGCCAATGAGTAGTAACTGGTAATAAGACCACGTTTGAAAGGAAAGAATTCCAAAAGAACGGCTAATCCCAACTGCCAAATTCCCCCTGCCGCAAAGAAACCGACACAGAAGGTTGCAAACAAAACACTGTAATAGTTAGGTACAATCAGCATGAGTGCCAAAGCTGTTCCTGTAACAGAAGTACAAAACATCATAAAACGAGGCACATGAATACCACGGCTAACAATGAAGGAAGTCACAAAGACCGATACGAAAGAGAAAATACTATAGATACTGACCCATGTCAGACTATCTGCCTCTTTCATTCCTAAAGCTGATTGTGTATAAGTAGGAATCCATGTGATAAAGATATTAAATAGTGAAACAGATACGAAGGAAAAGACCATGAGAGCCATCCCTTCAATCTGAAATTTAGCCCCAGTTGGTTTATATGCTTCTAATATTGTATCATTAACATCCACTGTGACCACACGTCCATTAGAAACAGTTGGAAAAGGTAAACGTAAGAGAACAAAGAGATTGATAAGCATACAAAGGGCAGAAACCAAGAAAGTCCATCCAAAGTAGATATGATTGTTAAGCATAAAGCGCACAATAATTGGGAAAACAAACTGCCCCATGGAAATGAATGCCTTGTTGAGAACACTAAGTGCACTATTTCTAGAATGATCGTCGAAGGCCTCCACTACTACTGGATAAGTTGCCGTATCTAGAAAAGCATTACCAAATCCGGCAAAGATGGAGAAGATGAAAGCTAGATGATAATTTGGAGAATAGAGCAATCCGATAAAGAAGGCAATATAGGAAATAATTCCCAGAATAACAGCTGGTTTTCTCCCCATTCTGTCAGAAATGAGACCAGCTGTATTGATAGAGAGAATACGCCCCAGACCAACTGCACTCAGAACTAAGGTTACTTGACTGAGGCTAGCCCCCCATTGACTCCTTAGAATAGACATATTTTGAGAGACAATAATAGCTGCAATCCCTTGGAAAGCATAGTTTACATACAAACTGCTAATGGTAGGAATATACTTGTTGTGTTTCACAGAATGATTCCCCTTTATCCAATAAAATTTATTTGTCTTACTTTTAATAAGGATTATTCACTGATCAATTACGAAAATAATTTTTTCTCTATTAAAAGCCGATCCCTAGAATTACAAAGGCAGACTAAGGCGAATCGCCATAGCCTACATATTGGTATTATACACTATTTAGCGCTCTTTGAGTTTGAGAAGATAGAAACTCCAAAGATATGGCTATAGCGTTTCCCAACGAATGCCATAATCACCGCAGATAAAATACCAGTTACTGCCACGAAAATCATAATCATTTCGGCCTTACCGCTAGCAATCATACTAGATGCTGCTTGAGGTACGATATAGGAACCAAGAGCCATAACAAAGTAATAAACCGTTGTATTGAAACCTTTGTTTGATGTAAAGAACTGGTTGAGAACACCATTCCCCATTTGGAGAAGACCGCCTGCCGAACAGAAACCAACTACAATACCAGCAAATGTCAAGACCGTTGGACTTGGGAAAAAGAACACTGCAAGACCTGCCAAACCAGCAAAGATCGGTGAAATAACCAAGATTGAGATATCACGGATACCACGAGCCATCAGGAAGGAGAAGAAGATTGTCGCAACCAAGCCACCAAATTGATACCAAGATGTAACTGCTGCTGCCGCTGTCGAATCCATTGCTAAGACGTTTTGAGCATAGATTTTAGAAGCTTGTTGAAAAAGATAGAAGTTTGAGTAGATAGACAAGGCAAAGAGTGACAAGACGGTACCATCAATGATGAATTTTGCACGACTACTACTATTTGACGAAGCTGAATCAGCTGCAACTGGAGGTGCTTGGCGGTTCGCCAATTCTTTGATCGCCTGTGCAGGTTTAAGTCCTTCTGATTTTTGTAAATCCAAGTCTGGGAATGGAGCAAAGACTGAACCAAGGAAGACAAGGATGCTGAGGATAAATGGAAGCCAAATTCCAATTTCAGCTGACATGCTATTTGTCGCCAAGAAAGCTACAAACAATGGATACAAGATCGAAGAGACAGAGATAAATGTCTTACCTAAAACAGATGCTGTCGATTTGTTCTCTGGATACATTTCGAAAAGAGCTGGGTTCATGGAACCATCAAAGAGTGATGTCATCGCACCACCAACAAAGGCCAAAATATTGGCCATCATGATATTGTTTGCAAATAAGAAGCCAGCAAACATGACCACATAACCAGCTAAACCAGCAACTGCAACTGGTTTACGACCAATTTTATCTGATAAAGGACCAGAAAAAGTCAAGAAAGAGATTTTACCGATACCCGTCCATGCTACAGCACCCAATACTGCTGCTGTCGCTGCAGCCAATTTTTTCGCATCTGACAAATCAGCTGCATCAATCAAGCCCCATTTTGTCGCAAAGAACTGTGAGTTTTGTGAGATGATGATTGCTTGCATACCATGACAGAAGTAAGCCATCCAAAGCAAAATTGCTGTGAAATTGTATTTGTTATTCTTAAACATTGGATCCTAAATTCCTTTCAAAAAGAAGATACACAGGCAAAAAAGATTCTGTCTAGTCGCCTGTTCATTTCATAAATACAGCTGATAGCGATTGTTTTACCAATCACTTCAACTTTTTTGGGGGTTCTTAAAACCTATTTGTTACCTTTGATCCGCTCTAAGTAAGCATCATGTTCCTTGACTGCAAATTCACGTCGTCCACCTGGTTTTGGTGTTTGGTCTCCCATCATGATACCGAAACCACCTTCAACACGTAGTTCATGACCATTTGTATAATCTGAACGATCGCTAGCAAGATACATAACCGCATTGGCAATATCCATGGTATTACCGATACGCTTGTTGGCTGTCAAAGCTTTACGGCCTTCTTCTACTACAGGATCAGCATAGAAACTTTCTGACAATGGAGTTTTGACAAACATGGTTGGATACAGTTGGAACGTACACCAAATTGCCCCCATTCTGCTGCCATCTGACGTGACATCATATTGACACCTGCTTTTGTTGAACTATAAGCTGCTGAATAGGTTTCTGGGAAAACAGATGCGATGGTTGAAATATGAACCATAGTTCCTTTTCCCTGTTTGATAAATTGACGACCAAAACGTTGCGATACCAAGAAATAACCTGTCAAGTTGATATCCACAGTTTGACGCCATTCTTCTAAAGGTAGGTCTTCCAATGGACAAGCACGAAGCATAGCTGCCGTGTTAACCAAGATATCCACACGACCAAATTTTTCAAGGGCTTGAGCTACAGCACGATCCACTTCTTCTTCAGAAACTGAATTTGTTTTTACTGCAAGTGTTTGAACACCATATTCCTTCGCAATTTCTTCAGCATATTCAATCAATGCATCTTCACGAATATCCAAGAGAAGAATATTCGCTCCCTGTTTTGCAAATTCTTGAACGATAGTACGCCCCATCCCACCAACAGCACCTGTGACAGCTGCAACTTTTCCTTCAAGACCTAACCATTTATCTGACATTATAAACTCCTTCTAAACTACTAGTATACTTAAATTTTCAGAAAATTTCAAATTTTTATGAAGTTTTCTTTACTGACCCGGCAACTGCTCCGGCCAAGCTTCTTCCAAGACTTTGATGGTGTGTTCAAAAGTATAAACCGCTGCTTGTTCTAAACCACGACTAAGAATTTCATCTGAAATGACTTCTACACCAATTACTTTTGGATCAATTCCTGCTTCTTTGACCATTCGAAGAAAACCAACCGTATCTTTGGCTCCTGTACCTGGTGCTAAACGATCGTGCATAGATTCATCACGAAGGATAGAGAAAGCATATGGCCGCTGGTAAGCATCATTGATCTGGATAGAAATAACCTTAACTGCTTCTTCAGCTGTAAGGGCCCGATAAGGCTGATCTGCTCGTACCCAATGCCAAGTATCTAAAATTAGCATAGCATTTTCTGCACCAGAAGCTTTCACGACAGCAAATGCTTTATCAAAGTTAGGAAGACCAGAGTAAGGCATTGGTTCTACACCGATGATTCGATGACCTGCCCGTTCACACAATTCTTTCAATTTTTGTGCTGTATAGTCGATAGAATAGTTTTCCATCAAGCCACAGTTAATATGTCCAACTTTGAACAAATCACACATGTGAAAACACATTTGTTCCTTGTACTTCTGTTCATAGCTGCGATTTTCTTCTGCCCATTGAACGATATATTCAACTTCAGAAACGAAAATATCATATTTATCAAGAATGGCAAGGATGTCTTGATCTGTCAGACCTTCTTGAAGTGCATCCACATAAGTTTCAGCACGAAGACCAATTGCTTCATAACCGGCTTCCTTAGCAGCTTTAACCCTGTCTTCAAATCGACATTGATCACCCAGGGTCCATGAACTAATGGTGATTGGTGAAAGTTTAGACATAACCGTCCTCCTAGTTTGTTAATTATTTCACTTTCTATATTTTTTATTATAATGCAGCCTTATAAGAAAAACAAATTAGAAAAAAATTATGAATTAATAGATTTTTTCTATGGTTTGTGCTATACTGTGGGGGATTAGAAAACGGGGTGGACACTATGAATTTACAACATCTACGCTACTTCCTAGTTCTAGCAGACTTGGAACATTACACTGATGCTGCGAAAAGATTGCATATCACGCAGCCAACCTTGAGCCACGCTATTGCTACACTTGAAGAAGAAGTTCAAGTCCCCCTCTTTAAAAAGCAAGGTCGAAATATCATTTTGACCAACCAAGGAAGAGAATTTTATGCTACTGTCCAATCTTCCTTGGCTGTCCTTGATAAGGGGATTGAGCACTTACAGAAAAAGCATTCCAACAAACCGATTATCAATTTAACATTACTGCGTGTACTCGGACGAAAAGCTGTACCAAATTTAGTTCGTAAATTTATGGAAGCCTTCCCAGAGACTAATTCACGCTTTGATTTCCACAATGATAGCGGCATGTCAACAGATATGGTTGAGGGCGTACTCAATGATCGCTATGATTTGGCTTTTTGCTCAAAAATTGAAAACTATCCGACTATCTCCTTTATCCCTATCTTTGCTCAAGATATGGTCTTGATTGTTCCCAAAAAACATCCTCTTATCGATCAAGAAAATGTAACCATATCCGACACCCTACCCTATCCTCAGGTTTGGTTTTCTCCTCGAAGTGGCATGCGCCCTCTTATCGAACAAATTTATAGTAAGGAGAAAGAGCGCCCTCAAATTGCTTTTGAAGTTAGTGAAGATGAAACAGTTGCTGGTTTAGTATCACAGGGTTTCGGCTTAGCCCTGATGCCAAAACTAGACTTTCTCAATTCCCTTGAAGATATTGAAATCATTGAATTGGATGATTTAAAAAAAGCCCGCATCTATTATGCAGTCTATCGCAATAACAAACCTCTTAGCCAGGATTTGAGCAATTTTATCGATTTTATTGCTGCCAGAACTGAGTTAAGTGATATAATTTAAGACAAAAATAAGACGGCAACAAGTTCAACTTGCTACCGTCTTTTTATAACCAATTCTCACTTATTTTTATTCTTTTTCTTTGTTAGGTAGTAACCTAATGCAATCAAACTGATCCCTGAAATGATATTAAGGTACTTCCCATTCGTTAATGGACTAATAGCAACTAGGAAAAAACCTAGTGACAGTAGAAAGGTCGGCCAAGATGTCGATCCCTTATTCACTTGCTTTCACCTTATTGGACGCAATAACAAATGGTGTCCAGATGAGAAAGGCTATGAATAAGTTAAAGAGTGAGACCAAGGCAGCCATGATATTACCACCAGTTGCTAGATAAGCGTACAAGCCTGGAGGGGTAATCCAAGGAACCGCTGCGAAGACCGGTGGAATCAATCCTGCTGCTGTAGCCAGATAAGCGATGGTTGCACAGATTGGTGGGACAATCAACCATGGAATAACAAAAGTTGGATTCAATACCATCGGAATCCCAAATGTTACTGGTTCGTTTATATTGAAAATTCCCATTGGTGCAGACAATTTGGCAACTGCTCTGTGTTCTTCACGTTTTGAGAAGAGGAAGATAGCGATAATGAGGGCTAAAGTAACACCAGAACCACCCATTTGAGCATAAGCATCAAATGAACCACGTGTCCAAAGATATGGAAGATTGGCAACACTGTGAGTCGCATTGTAAGCTGCTGTATTTTCAGTTAAGGCAACAACGTAGATACCATCCATAACTGGTGCTAAAACATTGTGACCATGGATACCAAAGAACCAGAAAAGCTGAACCAAGAAGGTTAAGAGGATAACAGAACCCAAGCCCTGTGACAAACCGAGCAATGGCATTTGGACATATTTAGAAATTAAATCACTAAGCGACATACCTGACATGACAAAAATCAGATAAGCTACTATAGAAGTCGCATAGATCGCTGCGGTCCCCGGAATAATAGACGCGAAGGCTTTATTAACAGCAGGTGGTACTGTATCCGGCATTTTAATGATAATATTGCGTTTGGTCAAGGCAGCAAAGACAAATGCCGCTAGGAAACCAACAAAGAGAGCTGTAAAGAGACCGGTTGCCCCTGCATATTTAAGAGCGATGGCCCCCCATTGACTAGCTTCCAAACTCGAAACCCCATCAACAGTTGCGACTGTCAAACCTAGATCTTTTAAACCAGAAATCAAACTAGCACTAGCTTCTGTAAGAGGTGTAGAAATAGTCAATGACTGAGGAATGGTTGAGACAAAAGCTGCAAAGGTAACCAAACCACCCGCCAAAGGATTGACCTTGTGCATCAGTGATAGATTATAACCAAAAGCAAAAGCAAAGACTAGGGCCATGATACCAATTGTACCAAAATAAACATAACCATTGATATTGATGACTGGAGCCATAGCTGTGGCAAAGTCTGGATAGCCCATATTGGTCGGAATATCCCGTAAGAAAACGTTAAGCAAAACAGCAACAGATCCCGCCATGGTAATAGGCATCATGGCGATGAAGGAATCCCGAATAGCCACTAAGTGTCTCTGAGAGCCGATTCTCCCAGAAATATCCATGAATTTTTCAGAAAATGATGACATGAAATTTCTCCTTTATTTTTTTGAAAATTAGTTAAACGTTTGTTGTTGGACATAGTTAACTAGAGCCGTTAACTGAGCCTCAATTTTTCTTTCCAAACCCTTCTTAAAAAACAATCCAGCTATAAAGTCGTTTGTTTTCTGAGCAAAGGTTCCTTGTTCAACTTTCTGGCTATAGCAAATCTGTGTTTCAGTATCTGATATAGACTCCAGCTGATAAGAAATGGTTTGCTTGCCTCGGTTTGTTGAAAACACTACTTCATACAAGTTAGGACTATCAAGAGCTGTTAGAGTCACCTTACTACTACTTTGGTTTTTATTACCAAAATATTTAATGTAGGATAAACCCGGTCTTAAATCTTCCTCCTTTAAACTTTCTTTTGTATTTTGAACATAATCATCTACCAAAGACTTGGTAATTGCCTTAAAAATTGCCCTTGCTGGTAAGGAACATAATTTAGTGATTGAAATATCCATTCATCACCCTCCAAGTTGATCCATTCTCTCGTAAACTTCGACGACTTCTTTCGCCAAATCAATGAAGGTCAGAGCTGTCATCAGATGATCTTGTCCATGTACCATGAGTAAAGAAAGTTCAACCGAATCACCCGATGCTTCTTGCGTCAGCAAACTAGTTTGTGACTTATGAGCGACATTTAAAGCCTTTCTTGCCTTATCAAGGTATTCTCTTGCCTGGTCAAATTGCCCTGCTTTGGCACAGCGAATTGCTTCTACCGCATTGCCCTTGGCGTCGCCTCCGTGCATAATCAGCCCCATAACGGCTTCAAGATTTGAAGGTGTTGACATACTTAACCTCCAATCAATTCCAGAGCTGTTTTTAAAACATTTTCTCCATTCATAGTGCCATAATCCATCATGTTAATGTCAGCGACTTTTATAGCTGGCTCATAATTTTCCTTGTACTCTTTGAGCATAAAACGAACTTGTGGACCAACCAAGATTGCATCAACAGGCTTATTGGCCACTTCATCAGCCACTTCTGATACTGGAATAGCCCAAATAGTTGTTTCGACACCTTTTGCTTCCGCTGCTTTTTGCATTTTAGTGACCAACATACTGGTTGACATACCAGCATTACAAACTAATAAAATATGTTTCATATTAATTTCCTCCTCCCCTTAATAAGGGAATAAACAATTTTTTAAATATTTCAAAATTTGGATTCTCCAATAATTTTCTTTGCAAGGAAGTATTTTCCACAAAGTCAACTAATTTCGGAGAAACTTCTTTTAAAACGTCATTACGACTCATGGATGGAGAAATCAGAAAGACAAATCGTACATGAGGTGCGCTTTCACTCCACTCCAATGGAGTTTTGAAGATACCCACCACAATTTGCTCTTGAATACTGAGAGCTTTTGCGGGATGTGGAAAAGCTAATACTTCTCCAAAAACCACTGGACTCAGACTTTCTCTTAACTGTAATTGCTGATGGAAGGCCTCGATAAAACCAGCATTTTCAGCCTCTTTTAAACGGGCAATCATGATATCCAGGACCTCTTTCTTAGCCAACTTTTCATCAAAGACAAGAAATTGATCTGCTTGAAAGATTTCTTCCAGATTCAAATCTAGTTTCTCGGTTCTGCTTGCAAGATCAGATTTTGCATCAACTGGATGATTTTTTATAACTATATTATTTAGGCTAGTCTTTATCTTCTCTATATCTTTTTGATTTAAGAGAACTCCGACTTGAACAACAGGGACTAAGAAAAGGAGGCCTGAAAGATCGATGGAAGAAATAATTAAGTCAATGTCCTTGAAGTCACGTTGGGCCAAATCAAAGTAGCTGACCACATCCTCAATTTCTATATCTCTAGAAAATTCTCTTTCCAAACGATTTTTTAGCATGCGAGCACTACCGATACCTGTTGCACAAACAACCAATACTCGCTTTTTCTGCTGCTGACTCAATTTTTCAATCGTTGCCAAGACATGAAGGGCAATATAGACCCATTCATCATCACTGATTTCATAAGAAGCTAGTTCAGGAAGTTCCATAAAATACTCTTTGACCAAATCTAGGACAGGACCATATTCCTGTTTTATTTCATCAGTCAGTGGATTAAAGAGTTGGATATGATTAACCAAGCGAGAGAGCAGAGGAGCAAAGTGAGATTTTAGATTGTTGATAAGATGGCTATCTTCCTCAAGTGGTAGAGCCAATTCCTCGCCCATCTTTCTCAGAGCTAAACCGATATGTTCTTCTAAACTATCAAAGGAGGACGACGAATCATCCGAACCCAAGAAGTTACTTCTTCCCGAGCGAAGATGGATGGTGACATAGGCCACTTCTTGTTCAGGAAAATGAATGCCCAGTGTTGCATCTAAATCATTAATCATTGCTTGAGCAACTTGATATTCCTCGGTATTCAGGAGATTCTCTAAGCCACTTAGTGATTGAATAGGATGCCCTTTTTTCAAGCGTTTAATCGCTAATGCCAAATGAAGGACTAAATTATGAAGAATGAAATCTGCTAATTTTAAACCAGCATTTCGACTATGCTTTATTACAATATGAATGATTTCTGAAAGATGAACTTTTTCTAGTAACTCATCCCCTATAAGGGAGAAGACGGAACCATTAAAACTATCTAAAAAGAAATAATCTTTAATAAAGTGACGAGTATCTTCCTCCTTACCTTTCACATGGAAATGATTGTGTTCCACCTGTAAGGATAGGTTGTAACCTGCAATCATCTCACGAATATCCGCCAACATTTGAGATATACTGGTCTTACTGATAAAGAGTTCTTGTGATAAGCTTGCTAAACTGCATTCTCCACCTTCGAAGAAGAGTTTGTTGATAATGTAGCGTTCCCTATCATCCGCTACTTCTAATTTAGTCACATCGGATACCGCTCGATGCTGGTTTTTTTGCTCAATCCAAAAGGTATCAAAGGCAATAGCATCTTTTATCAAAAATTGAGTTCCCAAACTTTGCTTGGAAAGGAGCAGAGCTCCATGTTGTTCCAAAACTTCTTCCAACTGTTTGAGGTACTTGCGCACCGTTCGATCACTAAGGCCAACTGCTTTTGCAATCTCTTGACTACTTATATAAGAGCCCTGGTATTTCAGCAGAGCGGCCAAAATACTCATTTCTTTTTTGGATAACATCTCCACCCTATACTTTCATTTCCACTTATAGTCTTATTGTACCAAAGTTTGAAGATGATTTGGTAAGTAGTTTTTCCTTATTGTTAATGAAGATTACTTTAAGATTTTCTCCTTAAAAGAAAACTTTGCCAAGGCTGAATAAAATCTAGAATCAAAAGGCTCTCATCAGTCAACTGTCCCACATGATTTGCTTTTTCACTAATCTTAAATGCCTTCAGGGCAATCTGCAGTTCCCCCTTGTAGCGAGTATACAGATCGTTGTCTATGATGATGCTACCAGGCTGAATATTTCTTTCCTGGTCTCTTGGCGGAATCGACTCTTTCCCATACTTTACGCGGGGCCAAGTCGACCGAATCAGATATTCCGAAACATCTCCTCGATAGACATGGTCATAATCTAGAATTTTTTGTTCTGTTTCTGTCAAGCATAAGCTGCTCTCATATTCCATAACAAGAGCTTCTCGTCCAATGGTTTCAGCTAAGACCGCCAATTCTTTTTCCTCAATAAATTGATTGGAAATAATAATATTATCAAAAAGGCCGGTTGCTTTTAGAACTTCTGCCTGTAGCCAGATAGGAGCATAGCGCAATTCTTCTAAGGTTGGAAGGCCTTCTGTTACAGGCCATGGACCTTCTGTTGCAGTATTGGCGCTAAGAAAAACGGAGGAAACCAACCGATGTTCCTTATAAAATCGGGACATCTCCATAAAATGAGCTCTGGATAGAGCCGTATACTCATGAGGATAAAAATTATGGCAACAAATCAAGTTTTCCATCTTAGCTCCAGCGTCAATGAGGTCTAAGAGGAGACTTTTATCCGTACTAGAGTTGAGTTCAATTTTAATTCCATGAGGATTCTCAGTCAATCTAACAATTTCTACTAGAGGTAGGGCCTCATCTAAACGAATACCCGCCAAACCAAATTCATGAGCTTTTGCTATAATCTGACCAGTCCAACGATTATTGGCTACAAAATCTGGACTAATATCAGCGACAACTTCTATTCCCTTGTCGTTTGCATAAGCAATGATCTGCTTGTAGAGTGCAACGATGGCCTGACTTTCCTCCCCAAATTGGAGCAAACTCAAAAATAAGCGCTTAGCTCCATAGCGGCTGAGTAAATCGATATAGTCTAGTGACTTATCCAGCGAATGTCTTTCAGGGTAAAGAGAAAAACCTAATTTAACCATAAGAGCCCTACTTTCTAAAGCCATTGTTCTGACTCAATTCCTTAAACCAATAACCTGATTTTTTGATAATCCGTTCTTCTGTCTCTAAGTCAAGTTCAATCAATCCATATCGATTTTTATAGGCATTTAACCAAGACCAGCAATCAATAAAGGTCCAGAGCATATACCCCTTACAATTACTTCCACCTTGAATAGCACGATGGAGCTCAATCAAGTGGTCCTGGATAAATTCAATTCGGTAATCATCTTGAATAAAACCATTCTCCCTGAATTTTTCTTCACCTTCAACACCCATACCATTTTCAGTAACTAGCCATTCGATATTGCCATAGTTTTCTTTCAGATTCATTCCGATATCATAGATGCCCTTCTCATAGATCTCCCAACCACGGTGAGGGTTGATTTTTTTACCAGGCATATCATAAGGAGCAAAGAATGATTCCAATGTTAGTTTATCTTTTGGTCCTTCATCTGGCGCTTGGACTCTCAACGGTTGATAATAATTGACGCCTAAAAAATCAACCTTATTATCATTTATAATGTCTAACTCCTCTGGAGTCCATTGAGGTAGCAAATCATGTTCTTTCAGGATTGAAATCAATTCTTCCGGATAATAGCCTAAAACGGACGGGTCTAGAAAACTCTTTGTTTGAAAGAGTTCCGCAATTTTTGCAGCCTTTTTATCCTCTTTGCTATCACTTCGTGGATATGCAGGAGTTAAATTAAGTACAACACAGATTTTATAATCAGAATGAGTTTCATGACAAGCTTTAACAGCTAAAGAACTGGCTAATTGCGTATTATAGGCCACTTGTACAGCTGCTTTCATATCCACTTTACACGGATAATGGTAATTACCCAAATAGCCACATTCGACAGGAACAATTGGTTCATTAAAGGTAATCCAACTATCTACTAAATCTCCAAAGAGTTCAAAACAGGTTTTAGCATAGGCTTCAAAGGCATAGACAATCTCCTTACTTTCCCAGCCACCAAGTTCTTGTAGACAATAGGGTAAATCAAAGTGATAGAGGTTAACAATCAATTTAACTCCCTCTTCTTTGATAGCCGAAAAAGCTTCTCTATAAAATTGAATAGCCTCTTGATTAATATTCCCTTTTCCAGATGGAATTAAGCGTGACCACTGGATAGAAGTGCGAAAAACCGTATGACCTGTATCATTTAAAAGCTTAATATCACTTTTGTAATGCTTGTAAAAAGTCGATGTATTTTCAGGGCCAATTTCAGCATAGAATCTCTCTGGTTCAATACTATACCAGTAATCCCAGTTGCTCATTCCCTTACCATCACCCTCAACAATCCCTTCAGTTTGTGGACCAGATGTTGAAGATCCCCAGAGGAATCCATCCGGAAACTGATATATCTTTTCAGTGATATCACTCATATTATTTCTCCTTTTTATTTCTTAGCTCCATTATAGGTCCAAAAATGAGAAATGTAAACTGCTTCTAAGAAAGACTTTTTCCTAATTGTTACGGAAAGAAAGGTAAGATTGACTAAAAAATCCTTACACTATAAAAGACCTAGAATCACGGGCTCTATAATTTCTGTAGTGGGTAAGACCACTATGGAGGTTATGGAGCCTTTTTGAGTGTATACAAAAAGTCCCATATGACCTATAATGAAAAGCGACAAAACCATCATTTTAGAAAGACTCATATGGAACAATTTGATTTTATCACAAACTTACTTGGAATAAAAGACCCTAATATCACCATTTCAGATTATGTGGACGCTGGAACTCATAAAGAAGTCATCGCTAAACTTGACTATCCGGCTCCTAAATGCCACAACTGTCATGGTCAGATGGCTAAATATGACCTCCAAAAAGAATCTAAAATCCCCTATCTGGAATGTGCTGGATATAAGACCTTAATTCGTTTAAGGAAACGTCGTTTTCGTTGTCAGGATTGCGGAAAAATAGCTGTCGCAGAAACTTCTCTGGTCAAGAAGAATCATCAAATACCAGCTATTGTTAACCATAAGATTGCTCAAAAGCTGATTGAGAAAGCTTCTATGACAGACATCGCTGAATGCTTGGCCGTATCCACTTCAACAGTCATTCGCAAACTCAAGGAGTTCCAATTCAAGACTGACCTAACTTGGCTCCCAGCTCACATGAGCTGGGATGAATATAGTTTCAAGAAGGGCAAAATGAGCTTCATCGCACAAGATTTTGACTCGCTTACTATCTTAGCTATTCTAGATGGACGAACACAAACGACCATTCGCAATCACTTCCTCCGCTATTCCAGACAGGTGAGAAACCGAGTCAAAGTCATCACTATGGACATGTTTAGTCCTTACTACGATATCGCTAAAAAATTATTTCCAAACGCTAAAATTGTCCTCGATCGCTTTCATATCGTCCAACATATGAGTCGGGCCATGAACCATCTGCGCATCCAAATCATGAAGCAGTTTGACAGAAAATCTCATGAATACAAGGCGCTAAAAAGCTACTGGAAACTCATTCAACAGGATAGCCGTAAACTCAGCGATAAACGCTTTTATCGCCCTACTTTTCGGATGCATTTAACCAACAAAGAGATTCTTAAAAAACTACTTTCTTACTCGCAGGAACTTCGAGAACACTATGAACTTTACCAACTATTGCTTTTTCATTTTCAAAAGAAGCAAGCTGAACATTTCTTTGACCTCATTGAGGAGCTGCTTCCCAGCGTAAATCCCATCTTTCAAACTATTTTTAAAACCTTTTTGAAGGATAAGGACAAGATCATTAACGCATTAGAACTCCCCTATTCAAACGCCAAACTAGACGCTACTAACAACCTCATCAAAGTCATTAAGCGTAATGCCTTTGGTTTCCGGAACTTTGACAACTTTAAATTAAGAATTCTCATCGCTTTGAACATCAAAAAGAAGAGAACCAAGTTGGTCCTCTCCAGGTTATGACTTTTCAGCAACCCACTACAGTTGACAAAGAGCCGAATCACGTCGTTTAAAGCGCAATTCTAAGTCTTTTTTATTCCTCTATCTGATAAGTATTGCCTCAGAGCTGAATTTTTTCTCCATCTCTAATTTATCCCACTAATTCAAAATCAACTCATCATTTGACAGTACCTGCCCACTATTTTTATGGAAAAGGTCCATCAGATGTTGAACGGTAAGATTTTTCTTTTCCTCACCTCTAACATCCACAACGATGCGGCCTTGGTGCAACATCACCAAGCGATTGCCAAATTCAATAGCATTTTCCATGTTGTGGGTTATCATTAAGGTTGTCAACTGGTGATTTTCAACAATCTTCTTGGTCAAATCCATAACCATATCAGAGGTTTTTGGGTCAAGAGCCGCTGTATGTTCATCCAAGAGCAAGAGTTTTGGTTTAACCAAAGCAGCCATCATCAGAGTCAAAGCCTGACGCTGACCACCTGATAAGAATTGTGTATCTACTTTGAGACGGTTTTCTAGACCTAGCCCCAATTCTTTCAAAGATTCCTTGAAAATCTGCCGCTCACTGTCCTTAACTCCCCAACTCAAACCGCGAGCCAAACCGCGACGATAAGCAATGGCCATATTTTCCTCAATAGTCAGGCGCGATGCTGTTCCCATTTTTGGATCTTGAAAGACACGCGCAATATCCTTGGCACGTTTGGCTGCGGGAATATTCTTGATGGACTTGCCCTCCAAGAGAATGTCTCCCTGATCAACTGTCAGAGTACCAGCTAAAGAGTTCATCAAAGTTGATTTACCCGCTCCGTTACCACCAATAATGGAGATAAAATCTCCCTCTTGCACATCCAATTCCATACCGCGAAGAACGTGGTTTTCATTAATCGTTCCGGCTTCAAATGTTTTATGAATGGATTGGATAGATAAAATTGTGTTCATAATAACCTCCCTAAGCTGTTTTGTCCGTACCAGCTAAAGGACGGATTTTGAATTTCTTCTGTAATTCTGGAACAAAAAGAACAGTTGCTAAAAGAATCGCTGAGAAAAGTTTGACCAAATCAGCATCCATACCTGGTATTTCTAAGATTGCCAAGATAATCATACGGTATAGTACAGATCCAAGGACGACAGAGGCTAAACGCCAACCGATACTGAGATTACGTAGAATAACTTCCGCAATAATAACAGATGCCAGACCAATAACGATCGTTCCTGTACCGGAGTTTAAGTCTGCGTAGCCATTGTTTTGGGTCAAGAGAGCGCCACAGAGAGCGATGAGACCGTTTGATAGCATGTAACCGTATATTTTCATATGGTCGACATTGATTCCATTGGCTTCACTCATGGGGATGTTGTCGCCGGTTGAACGAAGGGCTAAACCAACTTGCGTCTTCATCAGCAGGGTCAACAAAAGAATCACAACGACTACAAAAATAGCACCGATGACCAAAACCGCATTGGTTTTTGTCAAACCCATATCTTGCAACTGCGTTACCAAAGTTTTTTGACGTAAAAGGGCAACATTCGCCTTGCCCAAAACCTTGAGATTGATAGAATAAAGACCAGTTAGGGTCACAATACCTGTCAAAAGAGCGGGAATTTTCATTTTTGTATGCAGGAGGCCTGATACCAAACCAGCTGCCATTCCACCTACAAATCCAAGTAGAGTCGCTAGAAGGGGATTCAGACCAGATACGATACTGGTTGCACAGATAGCAGCACCAAGGGGGTAAGCCCCTTCTGCTGTCAAATCTGCAATATCTAAAATACGGTAAGTCAGGTAAACTCCAATGGCCATGATTGACCACAAGAGTCCCTGTGATAAACTTGATAAAATTAAATCCAAAATATTCTCCTTAAAGAAAGATAGAAAAAAGGGAAATGAACAGTCAAAAAATCTATTTCGCCATGTAGGCTTGCAGGAAAGATAAGCTATTTTTTGATCGAATCATTTGCTCGTCCTCCGTTCAAACAATTAGCATCTTCAAACTCTTAGAAGCTAGATGACTATTTTGTAACAGATAATTTAGAAACGTCAATTCCTAGCTTATCTGCCATTTCTTTATTGACATGCAAGCTAACAGTCTCTGGGTATTCAACTGCCAAATCAGAAGGCTTGTCACCCTCAATCACTTTAATGGCCATTTTAGCTGTTTGACGCCCCAAAGCTTCGTAGTTCGTACCGTAAGTCAAGAGACCACCAGCATCGATCATGTCTGTGGAACCGCCAATAACGGGAACCTTGTACTCAATAGAAAGTTCACCAATCAAGGTCATGGTGGAAGCCACAGTATTGTCAGTTGGTACAAAGACCGCATCTACATCTTTCATGAGACTTGTTGTAGCATCCTGAACATCATTGGTTGTTGAAATACCTTTGAGCACGATTTTGTAACCAGCTTTTTCCAAAAGTTTTTTTGCTTCTTCTACTTGCACTTCTGAATTGCGCTCACTAGTTGTGTAAAGAATCCCAACTGTTTTAGCACCTGGAACAGCCTGCCCTAGTAATTCAACTTGTTTATTGATAGGAGCTTGATCACTAGTACCCGTTAAGTTTCCACCTGGTTTTTCGAGAGAGTCAACCAAGTCAGCCGACAAGGGATCTGTTACCGCTGTAAATAAAATTGGAACTTCTGAGGAAGCAGTAGCCAAACTTTGTGCAGAGGGTGTCGCGATAGCAAGAACGAGATCATTCTTACCCACTAATTGCTCTGAAATGGTTTGAAGATTGGCTTGATCACCTTGTGCATTTTGGTAATCCACTTTGATTTTATCATCTTCTTTATAACCATTTTCTTCTAATTCAGCTAGAAAACCCTTCCGAGCTGCCATCAAGGAATCATGTTCCATATATTGTAAGATTCCCACGTGGATTGTATCACCTGTCGTATCTTTGCTAGTACTTGAACCACAAGCTACCAATGGTAAAGCAGTTAGGGTCAATAAAGAAGCTGTGATGAGTGTTTTAAGAGACTTTTTCATTTTCATTTCCTCGCTTTATTTTGTTAATTTCTGAATCGTTTCAGCCTCGATGCCGAGGGCTTTTGCCATCTCTTGGTTGACTGCAATCGCTGCGGTCTCAGGTTTTTGAACTGATAAATCAGCTGGATCTTTTCCATCCAATATTTCAAGGGCCAATTCCCCAGCTTGAACACCAATGGCATGGTAATCTACTCCGTAAGTAAAGAGAACTGCTTCCAAGACAGCTTCATCGCTTCCAATAGCTGGAACTTTCTTATCTTTCAAGATTTCACCAATGGTAGATGCTGTTGAGGCAACGGTATTATCCGTTGGCAGGTAAATGGCATCTACCTGATTAGCCAAAGATGTCATCACTTGTTGCACATCATTGGTTGAAGTTACTGTTTTAATAACAACCGTTTTTCCTAATGCCTCCAAAGCTTTTTGTGCTTCTTTGGCTTGTACCTCAGAATTGACTTCACTCGAATTGTAGAAGATTCCAATTGTTTTTGCTTCTGGAACTACCTTGACTAGCATGTCCACTTGTCCTTTGACGTCAGTAGCATCGATAGATCCCGTCATATTTCCTCCGGGTTTCTCAAGGCTATCTACCAAGCCTGCAGATACAGGATCTGTCACAGCCGTGAAAACAGCTGGCGTTTCTTGGTCCACATTAAGAAGAGCTTGAGCTGCAGGAGTCGCAATGGCAAAGTTCAAATCATTTTTGCCTGCCAATTGGTCGACCATGGTCTGCAGATTCGCTTGATCTCCTTGCGAATTTTGAAGGTCGACTTTCAAGTTTTCACCTTCAACATAACCTCCTTTCTCCAAAGCTTCTAAAAAGCCTTTGCGTGAGGAAGAAAGTGCATCGTGTTCAGCATATTGAATAATCCCTACCGAAATTGTCTCTTCATTCTTGGAAGAGGAATTGGAACCGCAGGCTACTAGAGCCAGAGTTGATAAACAGGCCAGAGAGGTCAGTGCAAACTGTTTAAACTTCATCATTATTCTCCTATTTTTTATTTCCTTAATAAACTGAACTAGATAATATCTTATACTAGACAAGACAAAATAAAGGGACCTTTTAGAATAATCTAAAGGGTCCCTTTTACTACTGTAAAATGAAAAACAGATTGAGTTTGGTGCCCTATTAGATTTTCATCTATTTTGGCACACGATGAATAACCACAGCCAAATAGATACAAACATTACGTTTCACGTGTCTGTATCCATGGTCACCATGTCTACAAACACTATCTAAAGTAGCCGTAGTAATACGCTTGATTGTTCGTAAGATCTTGACTGGTCAATAGCATACGATATCTCTCTTTCTCATTTCTTTTAAGGTTTTTTAATATGATAATCGATTTTTTTTTATTTGTCAAGACATTTTTGTTAAAAATTCATTTTTTTCAGAAAATTTCGATTTGAGAGATAATTCCATCCTTACTTCATCAAATCCTGTAAGGGTCTGAAAATAATTTTTTCCAAATCAGACATATAAATAGACAAGTGTTGCTGTTTAGCGAAATAATCCGAGACTAAAGGATTGGCTTGAACTTTTTGATGAATTTCCTCCATGCGTTTTTGCATGTCTGCGCTTGGCATTTGTCCAGTCTGCATAAGTCCTTGCAATTCAGTCTGAAAGCCCAAATAATCATCCAAGATAGCTTTTGCATCTGTATCAGAATTAAGGGATACTTTTACCGCTTCTACTGCCTTGTATTCTGGCAAAAGACGGATTGCTCGGTCCAATTCATTGGCTAAATCATAGATATTATGTGTCATTTTTTCTCCTAACTAATAGTGATTGGATAAGAAGTCTTGGTACGGATAACGGACGCAGCCCGGTCCAAATCTTCTTTATTTTTAAAGGTAATCTGTAAGATTCCATCGATATCTTCGCGATTTTCTTCATTGATGCGGATATTGACCACTGATATTCCACGAAGTAATTCCAAAATTTGGAGGATAACATCCTCCTGGTCTGGAATAGTGATGAAGATGTCAAAGAAACTATCCACTCCGGCTCGTTTATGAATTTCCATCTCTTTTCGAGTTCGCCGTCCCTTGTCAAAAAAATCCCAAATGGCATCGGTATCCCGGCTAGCAAGCAAATTAGAAATATGACTTAGGCGACTTTGAAACTCAGCAATTCGTTCCAAAACAGGCTCTGGATTGGTCATGAGAATACTGGTCCACATGCCGGGTTCACTTTCTACAATCCTAGTCATATCTCGAAAACCACCTGCTGCAAAATTGTTGGTAAAAGGATGGTCCAAAGCGTATTCACCCGCTTGGTTCATGAGACTGGAAGCGAGGATGTGAGGAAAATGAGAAACCTGACTAGTTACCCGGTCATGTTCCTGGGCATCCATTTCAATAAAGCGGGCATGGAGCCCTGAAAAGAGATCCGTTAAACGTGCAATGGCATCCTTTTGGGTCCTACTGGTTTTAGTAAAAATATAATAAGCATTCTCAAAAAGATTGATATCTGCTGAGATAGCTCCCGTCTTATGACTACCGGCCATGGGATGTCCACCGATAAAGTTGATACCAGCTGGACCTAAATACTTTTCAGCTGCCTGACAAATTGCCTCTTTTGTGGAACCAGCATCAGTTACTAATACTTTCTCTTTGAGTGGCAGCGTGGCTAATTCCTCTAAAAAAGCAATAGTCTGTTCAATCGGAACAGCCAAGATAATGATATCCGCCCGGTCAGCAAAAGCTGCAAAATCATCTGTCGCTTCATCAACGAATCCTTGCTCTAAAGCAATTCTTCTCGATTTCTCACCACGATTATAGCCTAGAATCCGATAATCAGGATGGTCTCGACGAATCCCCAAAGCTAATGAGGAACCAATCAAGCCTAAACCAACTATGTAAATCGTTTTCTGCCCCATAATTTTCCTCTTTTCTTCTTTTCAGTAAAAGGCTAAGTTGTGTCACTTAGCCCGAATATTAGAAATGTTTGACATAGTGACGATGTGACGCTACTGCTTCTTTCAACTCTTGCAAGTTATCAGAAGAGAATTTTTCCAAAATTTCATTGGCTATTACTGTCGCAACGACTGATTCCATCACAACACCTGCTGCTGGAAGAGCAGTTGGATCAGAGCGTTCGACCGTTGCTTTATAGGGTTGGTGGGTTTCAATATCAACTGACATGAGCGGTTTGTAAAGAGTTGGAATAGGTTTCATGACTCCACGAATAATGAGAGCTTGTCCATTGGTCATCCCTCCTTCAAAGCCGCCAAGATGGTTGCTACGACGGGTATAACCTTCTTCCTCATTCCAAAGGATTTCATCCATGACCTCAGAACCCTTACGATAACCAGCCTGAAAACCTGCCCCAAATTCCACTCCCTTGAAAGCATTGATGGAAACAACTGCTTGTGCTATCTTTCCATCCAATTTTTTATCCCATTGGACAAAAGAACCTAGACCAACTGGAACACCACCCACTACTGTTTCAATGACACCACCAATGGTATCTCCTTCACGCTTGATTTGATCAATATAATCTTTAATTTCTTGTTCACGTTCTTGATTAACCACAGAAATTTCAGATTTTTGGGCTAAGTCTTTGATTTCAGAAACACTCAAACCTTCTGGGACATCAATCTCTTTACCACCAAAGACAACCACATGGTTAGCAATTTCAATATCTAATTCTGTTAAAATGCGCTTGGCAATCGCCCCAACCGCTACCCGCATAGTAGTTTCTCGAGCAGATGATCGCTCTAAGGAATTGCGCAAGTCATCAAATCGGTATTTCATTCCACCAACCAAATCAGCATGACCAGGACGCGGATGAGTAATTCTGCGCTTGCTCTTGAGACGATCCTCAATATCTTCAACTGACATGATATCCAACCATTTCTGGTGGTCCTTATTGATAACATGGAGCGTAATAGGTGCTCCGGTTGTTTTTCCGTGACGAACCCCAGCAGTAATTTCGACCTGATCAGATTCAATTTTCATACGACCACCACGGCCATAACCACCTTGTCGACGTTTCAAATCCAGATTGATATCCTCAGCTCTTAAAGGGAGACCCGCCGGAATACCCTCAATAATAGCTGTTAAGCGTGGACCATGTGATTCTCCTGCTGTTAAATAGCGCATCTTCTTACTCCAATACTTCTAAAATCTTCTTAACGCTTGCCACAGAAACCTGACCAGGTGCACTAGCCTCATCCAGACACGCAAAGGTCCAGCAAGAGCCTGTAATTCCGCCCGCTAGGCGAGACAAAATTCCCAATTTCCCCATAGACATCGTCGCGTAAGCTTGTCCCATATTCAAGGTTTTAAAGCCACGCGTAAAGTTCATGACATCTAACACATCTTGTTCAGTTTTTGGCATGACAGACATTTTGACAACTGCAGGACTTAGACTGGTCAATTCAGACATAATTTCCAAGAAATTCTCTGGTGTCTCATTAAAATTATGGTAACTGAGTACGAGATTTGGAAATTCCAGCATTTGTTCGAAAACCTCCTTGTGAGAATAGTATTCGAAATCAATAAAATCTGGCTGATAAAGGACTGCAACTTCCTTGATGAGATCCACATATTCTTGGTCCGTCAGTTCGATATGACCACCCTCACGACTAGTTCGAATGGTGAAAATCAATTCTCTACCAACAAATTTTTCAAAAACGGCAGGTGCCACTTTTAATATTTCTTCTTTGGGCAAGAAATCAGCACGCCATTCAATGATATCCGCATCGGCCAATCGCTCAGGATCAATTGCTTCCACATCTGCAAGATTTTTTGGCATTACTGGAACTACAATTTTCATTTTTGCACCTGTATCGTAAAAACCTTAAGGTAATTACTACTTTCATCGTTTTTATTATAGGTAAAATCGCTTGGTAAGCGATAGCTTGCAAGGTAATCATACTTGACTCCTGACAAAGCTTTTTCAATTTCTTTTTTAAAACGGTTGGGACTTAAATTGGCAGCATTGGTGGATGCAATCATCAGACCATCTGGAGAGAGTATCTCTAGGGCTTGTGCCACTAACTTGTGGTAATCCTTTGCCACTGAAAAAGTTTCTTTCTTATTGCGGGCAAAACTTGGTGGATCTAAAATAATAACATCAAAAGATAAGTTGTGACGTTTGGCGTACTTAAAGTATGAGAAGACATCCATAACTATTAACTTATGATGCGCCATATCTAAACCATTGGCAATGAAATGAGCCTCTGATAATTCTCTGGAGCGTTTGGCCAAATCAACTGAAATTGTCTGACTAGCCCCTCCCATAGCAGCAGCAACTGAAAAAGCAGCTGTATACGAGAACATATTGAGCAGGGTTTTACCTGCAGCCAAGCCGTCAACCAAACTTCCTCGGACATCATGTTGGTCTAAGAAAATACCAGTCATCAAGCCATCATTCAAGAAGACTTGATAGGTTACTCCATTTTCTAGAATGGTGAAATACTCTGGAGCTTCTTGGCCGTAAAGATGAGCTGATTCCCATTCCAATCCCTTAAAACGAACTTTTTCATAAGCCCCTAAAACTTCAGGATAGATACTACGGAAGGCTTGGACAATCCTATCCTTTATTGAATAGACATACTCATTATACCAAGAAAAAACTGCAAAATTATTGTATACATCAACGCTAATGCCACCAAAGCCATCTCCATCTTGATTAAAAACGCGAAAAGCAGTGGTTGTAGGAGACTCATAAAAAGTTTGACGCTTGACTTTAGCCTTAGCAAATAGATCTTCAAAAGAGAACTTTTCTAATGTTTGTTCTTGATCACTAATAACCCAGCCTACCCCCTTATTCTGCTTAGAAAGATAGGCGGTTCCAAGAGCTTGTCCTTTTTCAGAAACTAATTTTACCAAACAATTGGTCACAGAAAGATTTTGGTAATCTATGCCATCTAAAACACAAATTCCTTGTTTTATTTTCTTTTCCGCAAAACGATTTACAGTGATTTTATTCATAATTCTCATTATATCAAATTTTCAGCAAGTTCTCAAAAAAAACCCTTTATCTGAAGCTTAAATTAAAAATATGGTATAATAAACTCAGATTTTATTTAGAAACATGTACGAGGAATCTATCTTGAAAAAAACAAAATTCAACCTAAAAGAGTTTCTACGAACTCGTCTAGGCTATATTCTGACACTAGTCTTTATTTACTGGCTGAAGACTTTATGGGCATATTTTATTGATTTCAACTTGGACACCAAAGGCTTCTATCAAAACTTTATCGCTCTGATTAACCCCATTCCTGTAGCCCTCCTTTTAATTGGAATAGCCCTCTATATAAAAAATTCAAAAGCATTTTATATTGTATCCAGCTTTTTGTACCTTCTTCTCTTTGTCTGGCTCTTTTCAAATTCTATCTATTATAGAGAGTTTACAGATTATATTTCCATATCTACTATTATGGCTAGTTCTAGTGTCTCTGCTGGATTGGGAGAAGCTGCCGTAAAACTATTTCGTATTACTGACCTGGTTTATTTTATCGATTTCTTTCTATTGATTTATCTATCTATTCGCAAGAAAATCCATTTTGATTCTAAAGCTTTTAATAAGCGAGCAGGTTTTGCAGTAACCGCACTATCAATCATGCTCTTCTCAGCCAATCTCTTCCTAGCTGAAATTGACCGACCTGAGTTGCTCTCCCGTGGTTTCTCAAACACTTATATCGTACGAGCTCTTGGTCTTCCAGCCTTTCTTGGTTACAACGCGAACCAAACCTATTCTGCTCACAGAGATCGATCTGAAGCCTCTGCCAAAGACTTAGAACCTGTACAGGCCTATATTGACCAAAACTATGCCGCTCCAAATAACCAATTTTACGGAAAAGCAAAAGGTCGCAATGTGATTTATGTTCACCTGGAGAGCCTGCAACAATTTATTATTGATTACAAGTTGAAAGTCGATGGGAAAGAATATGAAGTAACTCCTTTCCTTAACTCCCTTTACCACTCAAAATCCAGTCTTTCCTTTTCAAATTTTTTCCATCAAGTAAAAGCTGGTAAGACATCCGATGCAGAAACTATGCTGGAAAATTCACTCTTTGGACTTAATCAAGGATCTTTTATGGTTCAGTATGGTTCCAGTAATACCCAGCAAGCAGCCCCACATATCTTGGCAGAAAATGGCGACTATACATCCGCTGTCTTCCACGGAAATTCAGGTAGTTTTTGGAACCGAAACAACACCTATAAACAGTGGGGATATGACTACTTCTTTGATCAAAGTTATTTTTCTACGCCAACTGCAGAAAATTCCTTCCAATATGGTTTAAATGATAAGATTATGTTGGCTGATTCTATCCAGTATCTGGAAAGGATGCAACAACCTTTCTACACGAAATTATTGCTTGTTTCCCATCATTATCCATATACAACTAGTCTTTCTGGTGATGAAGTCGGCTTTCCTTTAGCGAATACTAATGACCAGACGATCAATGGTTATTTTGCTACAGCCAACTATCTAGATGCTTCTATCAAAGCTTTCTTTGACTATCTTAAAGCAACAGGAGTTTACGATAACTCAATCTTCATTCTCTATGGAGATCACTACGGTATTTCCAACTCCCGAAATCCAAACTTAGCTCCATTGCTTGGAAAATCCTCGGAAACGTGGACAGACTATGATAATGCCATGCTACAACGGGTTCCTTATATCATCTATATACCTGGTATGACAGATGGTGGTATCATTGATACTTTCGGTGGTCAGATTGATGCCTTGCCAACATTAGAACATCTGCTAGGAATAGATTCTAGACAATACCTTCAAGTTGGGCAAGATATCCTTTCTCCTGATCACAATCAAATTGTAGCGACTCGAACAAATGGTGCCTTCATCACACCAAAATATACTCGTTATGCAGGAAAGCTATACTACACAGCGACCGGGGAAGAAATTACCAATCCTGATGAATCTACACAAGCTGAAGTTGAAAAGATTATGAATGCTGCTTCAGCTCAATTAGCTGCTAGTGATGCCATACAAACAGGTGATCTTATCCGCTTCAAGAAGAATGATTTACCACCACTAGATAGTAGCAAAATCTCCTATCTTCATTCCATGAATGCATTAACAAGCATCGAAGAGGAATTGGGAGATAAATCCACAAGTATTTATAGCAAAAATGGTAAAAAATCTACTGTCGATCTTTTTCATGCTCCAAGTTACTTAGAACTTCACGGCAATAAGTCGGAGGGAGCAACTAACCCTTCTTCTGATTCAACCACTACCACTAGTACAACTACAACTGAGAAACAGACAGACTAAAATCGCAAAGAAGGGGTTTCTTTAAACTGAAATAGAGCCTTGGGAATAAAATCCCGAGGCTCTATTTCTATAATCTTTTGAATTAACTTTTCTACCATTTGTCACTATCAGCTTGCCGTACTCCAGTTGAGAGAAACTTAGTTTCTTCTATTTCCAACCTCAATTCCTAATCCTAAAGCTAATTCATTTGACTTTATCTTAGAAATCTGACACTCCAATCATCAACTCTTTGAGTAATACTCTTTGAAAATCAATGACAAGCTTCAACATTAGAAAAAAAGATTGAAGAATTTTTCTAACTTAGAAGAATTCTTCAATCTAAAAGGACCTTATAGTCTGTCTTTTGCTTATTTAGCCAATTTTGCTTTAGCTGCTTCAGCAAGTGCAGTAAATGCTGCTGCATCGTTTACTGCCAAGTCAGCAAGCATTTTACGGTTTACTTCGATTTCAGCCAATTTCAAACCGTTCATCAATTTAGAGTATGACAAACCATTCATGCGAGCAGCCGCATTGATACGAGTAATCCACAATTTGCGGAAGTCGCGTTTCTTTTGACGACGATCGCGGTATGCATAGTAGTATGAGTTCATTACTTGTTCTTTCGCAGTGCGGAACAAGAGGTGTTTTGAACCATAGTAACCTTTAGCTAATTTTAAAATACGTTTACGGCGTTTGCGTGAAACAACGCCACCTTTAACACGTGCCATTTATATTTCCTCCGAATATGTCTAATTAAATCTGTTGTAAATGCTGCTGATTAGCGCATTTGAGTAAGCATAGCTTTGATACGTTTGAAGTCACCGGCACTGACCATACCTGCTTTACGAAGGTGACGACGTTGTTTCTTAGTTTTACCGTGGAAACGGTGTGAAGTAAAAGCACGGAAGCGTTTCAAGCCACCAGAACCTGTACGTTTAAAACGTTTAGCTGATGCACGGTGTGTTTTTTGTTTTGGCATGTTTATTCTCCTTTAGCTCTCAAAAGCTTATTTTTTTTCTGAATTTGGGGAAAGTTGCATGAACATTTGACGTCCATCCATCTTGGCACGTTGCTCGATAATAGCAACATCTTGTGTTGCTTCAGCGAACTCAGCCAAGACCTTAGCTCCAACTTCTTTGTGCGTAATCATCCGACCCTTAAATCGAATAGATACTTTGACCTTGTTTCCTTTTTCAAGAAACTTACGGGCATTGCGAAGTTTTGTCTCAAAATCCCCTTTATCAATAACTGGGCTAAGACGAACTTCTTTGACAGTCACAACACTTTGTTTTTTGCGTTGTTCCTTTTGTTTTTTCTGGTACTCAAATTTGAACTTACCGTAGTCCATAATTTTCGCAACCGGTGGTTTAGCTTGCGGTTGAATCAATACTAAGTCAACATTGGCACTATCTGCTAGTGCTTGTGCTTCCGTAAGCGGTTTGATTCCTAACTGTTCACCATCGAGACCGATTAGACGAACTTCCCGCACACGAATTTCATCATTGATGAACAAATCTTGCTTTGCTATAATCTTCACCTCATTTTTTTTATTTCGAGAAAAACAAATGCGAACCTGATAATTCAGGCCCGCACACATAATCTCCCCAAAGGAAATTTAACATGTAGGGCCAGACAACCGAAGTCGCAAGGCGAGAAGTTCTCACTTCTGCTTTTCTCATTGTTACTAGTATAACAGTAGAATTCCTACTTGTCAAGAATTTCATTTGCTTTTTCTGAAATAAATGACACAACCTCTTCTATTGTAACACCGGTTGTGTCAAAAACGATTGCATCATCTGCTGCCTTGAGGGGAGAAACCTCACGGTTGCTATCTTTAAAATCGCGAGCCGCAATTTCTTCCTTGAGGGTCTCCAAGTCAGTTGGAATCCCCTTCTCTTGGTTTTCCTTGTAGCGACGCATAGCTCTTTCTTCTACAGAAGCTATCAAGAAAATTTTTAATTCTGCCTGAGGAAGAACAACCGTTCCGATGTCGCGACCATCCATGACAATACCACCAGATGCGGCAATGCGTTGTTGTTGAGCTACCAATTCTTGACGGATTTCTGGTAAAGCTGAAACCCAGGAAACATTATTGGTCACATCATTTTGGCGGATAGCCAAGGTCACATCCTTATCACCCAAAAAGACTTCTTGACTACCATCAACGGCCTTAGCAAAAGAGATAGGATGAGCTGCTAATTCTGCTAAGAGCATAGAGATATGCTCCTTGGTCAATTCACTTTTTAGGGCCAGATAGGTGGCACAACGGTACATAGCACCGGTATCTAAATAGGTATACCCTAGGTTTTTAGCAATAATTTTCGCAACTGTTGATTTCCCGCTTGAGGCCGGGCCATCAATAGCAATTTGAATAGCTTTCATAAATCCTCTTCTTATTTAATACGAACAACATCGCCTGGATTTGCCCACCAAGTTCCGCCAGGACCTGTCATTTTTTCGGGATTTAGTCGTTCTAATTCCGAAATAGAAATTCCTGCACGTGCAGCGATTGAAGCCATCCCTTCACCTGCTTCTACCGTTAAAGTAGCCCCTGGTTCAGTTTGTGGAGACTGTGGTTTCTCTTCAGTCGTTGCTGGTAAAGCTTCCGTTGTAGTTTGAACTTCTGTTGTTGATGTTTGGCTACTTTCGCTGGTATTTGAATTATAGAATTCCTTGCTAGAGTCCGTATTACTACCACCACTTGATAGATAAATAGCAGTAATCGTTATAGCTGCTATAATGATTAGGAAAACTACTGCTAGGATGGTAAACACTTTTGAAGCAGCTCCGTTCTTTCCTGCTCTACTTTTTCTACTCTTCTCATCCGACTTATAAATTTCATCATTCCATGGTTCTTGTGACATATAACTAGTTTCTCCTTGTTTTTTTATTAAATCTTGTTTAAAATGGCAATATGAAGATTCAATTAATTCCTGAAAAATGCATTGCCTGTGGTCTCTGTCAGACCTACTCTGATATTTTTGATTATGATGATGACGGAATCGTCATTTTTTCTGAAAAATCCGACCTAGAAGGCCAGTTCCCAGATGATCCTGCTATTTTATTGGCAGCTAAATCATGTCCAACGAAAGCTATCTTAGCGGACTGATTTTGAACTTTCCGCATAATATTCCTCAAAGTAATCTTGCTCAATCATATGATCGGTCAATTCAATTTCACCTTGAAAATGGCTATTACGGACCAAATCGTTGATAAAAAATTTCTTTGGCCATTTCCGCATATAGAAAATTTTACCATTGGGGAATGCTGTGGCAAAAACCTTGATAAAAAGACGGGTTACTTCAATTTTTGTGATGCTTTTTATCTGGATTTTACGACTAGCAAATGGTGTAGCTAAAGCAATATAGAGCTGGTTCTCTTCAATTCTAAAAAAACGATGAAAGCCAATTCCTATCGCAAAAATAAAGAGAAAGAACATGACAAAAATAGCCGTCGAGATTTGAGCTCTTTCGTATAAAAGTGCTAATCCAATAAACATGGGAGTCAGCGATAACGACCAATAAATGATGGCCCAAGATAGTTCTGGCTGCCAGTGATATCTTATCTTTCCAAATATTTTGATCATGATTGCCTCCTACTTCTATTCTATCATAAAAGCTATAAAATGGATATTGAAATATTATACTCTTTTTATAGGTGTATTATGGTTAGAAGTTCTAACAAAACACTAGCTAGATAAGATTGGCAATGACTGTAATAAAAGCATAAAAGACTTAGAATACGTTATCAAAACCTGTGATTCTAAGTCTTTTTTCATTAAACAATTTATAGCTATTACCCTTGATAAAGAATTACTCGCCTAAAAATAGAAAAGAAACTAACTAAATAGCTAAATGTAAAGATGCTTCTTAGTCGACATTGGCTGAAAAAAGAAGTACTAGAGACTATCAAATCCGCAGGAACTTTTGCTAAAAATTCCAATACGATTTCGTTGAAACTATCATCAATAAAAATAGAGTCAAAGTTTCGCTTATCTATTCATTCCATTTCTATCCATTGCTTGCTTTTGAGAAGAACAATATAACTTCTCCTCTATAGCGAAAAGATACTACATTGAAGGTCTATTTAAAGATTGCTTTCCTCGACCAAACTCTCAAAATAAACACCTTCCTCTAGAAAAAAGTTTTTATTTAGGGTAGAAAATACTCAGAGAGTGTCTTATCATCAATAGCATTATTGTATTCGATTTTTTGGTAATCACTCAGTAAATCTGTCAAATGTTCTGGTTCTGTGATGTATTTATCGTCTTGCCAATAGCCCCATGTTGTAACAACAGGGACACGATTTCTCGTTTCATTCAAGAATTGGTAGTAAGGAGAAATCGGTAACGGATGTTGCGATTGAGAGGCCACTTCCAACATGTAAGGCACAATATAATTGGCACTCATAACTCTATTGTCCAATTTTGGAAGTTCGAAATTGCTCCAGATGAGAAATGGTGTTTTATATTTAGCGCTTGGATCGTTTGGATCCATGTAGGAGTCATAAAAAGATTCTGAAAGAGATGGTTGATGATCACCATACATAAGGACAATAGTCGGTTCCTTATAAGATTTCAGAAAGGTAACCAATTCTTCAAACGCCTCATCCGTCTTCTTTACGGAAGTAAAATATTCATTCTCTGCAGCAAATCGATTGCCTTCTTGACTAACGATTTCTACATCCGTTGGATAATTGACATCTATATAGCCACCATGTCCCTGCATGGTCACAACAAAGTTAAAGAGTGGTTTTCCTTCTTCCTTGCTCTCATAGAGATTTTTTATTCCTTGGAAAAGAGATTTATCCGACACAAAGTTACGCTCATAGGAGAGATCAAATAAATTCAGAATGGTTGGATCAGAATCTGTAAAATAAGATGTATCAAAACCAAAAAAATCATAGACATTTTTTCTATTGTAGTTGTTTGCGGGCTGAGGGTGCATCGCAATACTAGAATAACCAAGATTTGATAAATAGTTGACTAAACTGTTTCGCTCCGAACGAATCAATTGCTGATAGGGAAATACACTTGAAGACAAGAGAGCCAAGGAATTACTGGTTAGGATCTCATATTCTGTATTGGCAGTTCCGCCTCCAAATGAAGATACCACCATTTCACCCTTGATGGCATTCTCATTTAGTTAATGTTGGAATCTCAATGGATCATTTGTCAACTGTAAACCAGGTAAATTGGAGAAGTCCGTTTGTGATTCATTCTGAATAACAATAATATTTGGAAGTTGACCTTGTGCGTTAACTTTCTGTACAGGATAAACATTGAGAAGTTGTTCAACCTTTTCGTAACTATATCCTTGTGGCTTAGCAATTTTTGAGTCTTCATAATAACTAACAAAGGAAAGTGGAAAACCATTTTTGGAATAGGTCGAATCCATTCGCCAATAACTTAGTTTGATGTCCGCAGTCTCATAGATACTTTTACTGATAAATGGCAAAGCAAAGACCGTAACCAAGAGCCCTAGGATGCTAACCACAATGCGTTTCCACCAAGCAATCTTCTTTGGTTTCATCGGGAGGAAGGTAGCTAAACTAAGGAATACACAACCTAAAATAACCGACTGAAAAATTCTCTGAGTAAAGACTGGAGCAACTTTACTAGCAACATTGAGACCATCTTGAATCTGGAATAAATTGTAATACATCAATGGTGCATCCCGGACATCAATCATGACTTTATTTAAAATCCCCAAAACAAGACCTACAGCAATAATTAAGACAATGCTAAAGCGCAATGATGTTGAAATCCAAAAAATCAATAAAAATAGGATATACATCAAAAGGAGATTATAGAAATGTGCTGATTGATCTACATTTCCAATTCTTGAATAGGAATTTTGAAGTAGAAAATAAGAAAAGAGAGGACTAAGAATCGCTACAAGGTAAATTATGTAATAAATAATTTTCTTATGGAAAAACTTGAAGAACAGTCTTACTTTATCTTTGAATGCAAACAAGCGACTTCCACTTTCCCAAGCATTACTTCTCCATAAATCGTTTTCAATGTTTTTAACAGTATAGCGTAAACTAATGACCGATATTTGAGTGAAGAAAATAGCTAGAATAACTGGTACAAATATTTTATACTGGGGATAATAACTTAAGCTGAAGATGTTAACGTAGTCTTCAGATAAATATTGGGATGTCAGGTATAGAATTAAGGCAGATCCAAAACTGGTTAAACACAGTTTAAGAAAATCCATTTTAGTAAATTCTTTATAAATGTTTAGGTAGCTAAAAAGGACAATTGCTAAGGCAAAAGTGAAGACTACAAGGTACCAGAGTGCGTTTCCTATGGAAATTCCATAATATCTTGGTGCACCAAGTGTCACATATTGCCTTTCAGCTTCATTTGAGTAAGCATCTGTTTTTGAAACCAGTCTATCCCCTATATAGACATCAAAAAATCCACGATTGACATTTTTTGAATAATAAAAGGATAGAGTCTTTATCGGTTCATTAATTTTGATTTCTAGGATTTCTCCATTTGTTCCACCAGTACTATAAAAAGGTTCAACAATATCTAAATCAGAGTAATTCCACTCGTTCTTAACGACGTCTTCTTCTTTGATACTGATACCATTTATTGTAATATCATAAATTTGTTGAGCGTAACCAAGCGATTCTTCTGCATTTTCAGCCTGTGCTTGAATTCTTAGTATTCCATCATTATCTCCAATTTTCAATTCTTCCTTGATGGAGAAGGTAAAGACGAAAAATAGACCTAATAAAAGACTAAAAATAAGGTGATTAGAATATTTTTTAAAATGTTCCAATGTGTCCAACTTTCTTGAGCTTATAACTCAGCTTTTTTTGAGAGATTAAACTTCTTTACTTGATAAAAGTAAGAAATCATTTGCTCCCATCCCAAACTGGATAAGAGGATGATGGGAGGTAAAAATTGAATGAGATAGCGTGTGCGACCTCCCTCAAAAATCATCAAGAAGAGGAAGCCGCCAAAGAGTGTAATTTGAAGCCAAAGAGCAATATGATAGGGGCTTGATTTAAATAAGAAGGAATAGATCAAAACACCTATAACGGTGACAATCCAAATCATTTGAAAAAAGATAGCTTGAATTTTAAAATTTTGACCGGTAGCATAGATGATAGTCCTAATTTTTCGAGCAAAAGCAGCATTCATAATCCCTTGAATCCAAGGCATCTGTAGAGTAGATTCCTCAGACAAGACTTGTTCTTGATACCAGCCAAACATTCCTTCGCCTGTAATCCAATAATATTTATAGTATAAATGACCAATAAAGCTCTCGGTTGTATAGTCATCTAAACGTCTCTTAATGTCTTTTTTTACCAAATCATTAAGATTATCATTTGTTGCAGCAACGATCTCTTGTGGAATTTCGTGATGGTAATTACCTCCGTAAGTTAATCCCAGATCCACATAGTAGAGTAAATTTCGACTGTAATTATCTTTGTAGAGCACGAAGTCTTGTTTTTCAAGCAAGAGATTTAGACTTTTATTGCTGACATAAAACATAGAAAAGGCAATAAGAGTCACTGTCGCAATTTTCTTGAGAGAGAATTGTGTCTTTCTTTTAACAGAAATCAGTACAACAAAAAGAGCGAGGACATAGATAACTGTTGGCGGTCGTAAATTATAACAGACACTGATGACTAAACCTAAGCCAAGACTCGTAAGGTAAAAAATCTTTTGATTTTCCCAATTTTTGACTAGATAAGACAAGACTACACAAAGTAAAACTACGAAAAATAGAGTAATCGGATCCGTATAAGTATAAATGAACTGGGGTTGTAAAGCAAAAAGCAAAATATAGAGGATAAAATAACTATTAGCAACATATTCCTGAAAATATTCTTTTACAAGCTGATAAGAGAACATTAGAGAAGCATTAACAAAGAAGATATTCAGGAGGGAAAGATTGAAAACTAAATTCTCGGGAGAAATTCTAAAAATAACTTTTAAATAAATTAAAAATAAAAAGTTATTTGGATAATTTGAAATATAAATGCTTTCTTTTGCAAAATTGGGGTCTGTCGCCAGCTGATAAAGAATAGTGGTATCCGCTCTAGCCAAACCTCCACTGGTAAATAAGATGAAAATTTGAAAAAATGTCAGTAAAGCTAAGACCCAAGCTTTATGGTCAACCATGAGCTCATATATTTTTTTTAATGTAGAAAAAACATACTGTTTAAAGGTAAAAGTCAAAAAGACCATGATAGTAACTATCACCATCATTCCAGCAGTAATTGGGGTCATAGTTACTAGGTCAATCGAGACAAACTCAAAAGCATACCTAAAAGCAAAATAAAGCCAAAAGACTGTCATCGTAAAAAAGATAGTATTCCCAAAATTTAACAATCTTTTCATCATTTCATTTATTTCTCCTGTAAATTTGTTTAGTAGCTTGTCTCTTACAACTACTCCATACTGTATCTTTTCTATCTACAGTAAATGATGTAGTTGTTAGACATCACATGTGTTTTTTACCGATTAATTTAAGATAAATTCTCTTTAAAATATATTTGGATGAATTGACAACTGAGGTGCGCATAAACTTGAGAGCGCCTTTTAGGCCACCATGTTGATTAAAATCAACATAAGCATAGGGACTGAATTGATTTTCATATCTCCTATTAATCAATTTATTATCAATAAAAGGGGTGAGATGATTTGGATTTTCGACAATTCTGAAATCGTATCCATTAGCCCAGTTAACATAAACTGGCATTCTCTCAAAGGCATGTAAAATAGTGTTTTGAGGCAGCGGTTCTTTAGGCACTTCTTCTTTTGATAGCCCAAGGTCAAATAAGGGTTTGAGTGCATCATATTTGAACCACATATAGGTTCCGTAACTCATAACAAAGACATGGGACTCAGAAAATGGCTTATTTTTTTTAATACCCATTCGACTCCACAAATCTTCCATCCAAGGCAACATACCCATCTCAACCCAAGGATCCATTTTAACAAACCGGAAGTAACTCGGGATATCCGCAATAACTAGTCCTAAATCATCTTTTTGAGATAAATTAGCAACAATTTCATTGGCAGGTTTCACAAGCATATCCATTAACTCAGTACGCCAAGATTGTCCGGCCCAATAGTCCGCTTCTTTTGATTTTTTAGTATGGAAATGACCAACATAGTCATACTTTTCTAGTTGATCCTTTAGTTCCAACATAGGCAAAACGTCTCGACCAATATTTCCCGTAACTTTTACAAATGCTGTGTTAGCATGAGTTGCTAAAATTTGCTTTATTTCAACTGCTTTTTCATCTGTGTTGGTCGTAATAAACAAATCATAGTTGAAACGATAACTTTTAAAGATGGTCAAAAAATCTTCCAGTAAATCCACATAGAAAGTATGCAAATGAATAGCAATTTTCTTATCCTGAACTAGATTTAAATCCAACTCTGCTTCTTTAAAGTATTTTCTACTTAGTAGATAATTTTCAGTTGGTCCATGAACAGCTGACATATGATTTACAATCAAATCAACTGGATAGTCAGAGACTCTTTCTATCTCGCCAAAAAGAAAGGGAGCGATGATTTGATTGCCCATGAAAGCTTTGACTTTAAGAAATGGTACTCTCTTGTTTAAAATAGCTGTTGGATTGTAGAAAGAGAAATCCGGATGAGGCATGCCACCCAAACTCTCATTAATCGTATCAAAAACGACTTTATATTTGAAACCAGCATCTGTTAGTTTGATAGTAACTGGTGCCTCGTAGGTGTAAATGACAGACTGAACATCCTCAATGGTCTGAATATTAGACCAAAATTCTTGAAAAACTTCTGATTGTACGACATTTCTTGAAAAAGAGATAAAGTAACTTTGAATGTGCTCCCCAAAAAGGTGTGTTTTGCGATTATTGGTCATACCCCAAAAATCAACGTCAGGATCTGATTCAAACTTGTCATACTCTTGCTGCAAATCCCACAGTGGTCCAAAGCAAGTATCGTTCATTAAGGTCACGGAATCATAATTTTTAAGTTCTTCAAAACCAATAAAATCCATACCGTCTCGCCAAGCAGCGAAGTCAAAACCAGTATTTTCTCTTTGGATAAAGTGATGAATCAGACCTCTATCTTGTAAATCTTGAACTGCTATTTGCGATAATTGGCTATTTGATATAAAAACTACCTTAGAAAAAAGAGGATTGATTTTTTCTAATTGATAGTAAACATGTGGACTGATGCGATCATGTTTATTAAAGTGGACATATAATAATAGGCGTCTCATTTTTTTCTCCTAAGAAAATTGATGATTTTTGTCGGTATAGTCCATCGACGAGAATGTATAACCGAGTTGTATAAATTGGTCGTTTCTTCAATTTCTTTTTGTAGTTTCAGAATTAAATCTTGTGAAATAATTTTTTCATGTTGCAAGTCTTTGATTTTAAATTTAGCATCCAAAAACTCTTGAGCGAGTACTTTCCCGATATAGGTATCCGAGTGGATATTATCTAGTTCAAGCAAATGATAGTGAAATTGTAGACTCTTACCAACCGTTTGACTTGAAACATCATAAATCAACTGAGGATCGGGATTTGGAAATACAAGAGTTTCTCCTAAAACTATTCCATTTGTGAATGTTGGTAAAATTTCTGTCTTGGAATCTGTTGAAACTAACCGAGCGTGCTGGAAGAAATTAGGGATTTCCGACAAGTCAATACGAATTCTGGAACAGTCTTCAGGTAGCTCCAAATCGATAGAATCAGCTTTTTCCAATGGAAACTGTAAAATATCTTCCTCAATAAAGCCTTTGCCTGCTCGATCGAGATAGATGGTTATCAATTCAATACCAACTTGACCTAAATTGGGATTTTTTAGACTGGCTTCCAGCTCAATAATTCTCTTGTTTAAAAAGTATATTCTTTCTTCTTGTTTCGCATCCTGTCTCACAAGAATTTCTGCAATTTTAGCCATATCCTCTTCCGGATACTTTTCTAAATACTCTAATTGAGTCTTTAACAGCCCATTGATTCGATAGATCATTTTGCTTTCTGAATCAGGTCTAGAGTCTGAATTAGAAGTCATACGATAAGCTACACATGGATCATCAACAAAAGCTAATCTTGTTTTCTTGAAAAATTCAAGTTGCATTGGGAAGCCGTCATCAACTGAATCCGGATCAATGACCTCATTGACATCTTGCATTAATTTTGTATCAACAAGCCAAGAAGAGGTCAACGTCATCCCTTTCGTTGCAATCATTTTTTCATAACTATTAGCATAAGCAATAGGCCCATTTCGAAAAACATCCTCAGCTAAAACATTATCTTTTTCATCTACTATATTAAAACTAGTATTACACCAAAGCAAGGCTTCATCTGATTCCAACATATCGTATTGCTTTTGTAATTTCAATTCGTCTATCCAATAATCATCTGCATCACACCTTGCGATGTATTTCCCTCTTGCTTCTTTACAAATTGAAATCCATGTTCTCGTTAATCCTTTATTTTTTTCGTTGAAAAACAGACGAATCAAATCTGGATATTTCTCTTTATATGCTTGTAATAATTCTCTAGAATGATCTTTTGAACAGTCATCCACAACTATAATTTCAAATGGAAAATTTGTTTTCTGATTAATGATGCTGTCTAATGCATGACCAATATATCTTTCATAGTTAAAACTTGTACATATGACTGAAATTTCAATTTTTTCCATACTTACCTCATTATTATCTAGATAGAACTTCCCAACTGCCATTTCTTTGAATGATACCAGTCGCCGAATCTAAAGCTGATAAATCATCTAGCGCAATATCATTACGGTTGATAACGATTATCGGAGAGTTTTCCGTATTAGCAAAAGCCAACATTTCTTTATCTTTACCCAAAATGGTAACAACCAATTTTAATTTAATATCATTAACATGTCCTAGTGAACACTTATATCTAAAAACTTTAGGGCCTTTTTTCTTGGTTGAAATATCCATTCCATTATCGTTGTATATCCAGATGTTTTTATCGAGATCTGTCAAAGAAAAAACTATATAGGTTTCCATATCTTTTAATACCTCATAGGATATTTCAAACTCTATAGGATCATTTGGCGTTATTTGAACTTTAGAGAGTAATTTCACTTTCAAGTTCTCAACAAATGTAATTTCTTCTTTTGTTTCTTCTTCTTCACTTTCAACTGAATCTTTCTGTACTACTGTATTTTCCAAACTATACTGGTTAGCTACATCACTTGGATCTCCAAAAGCCTTGACTAAACCATGCTCAATCAATACAGCTTTGTTACAGTACTTTTTAACAGCACTCATATCGTGAGTCACTAGAATAGTTGTTTTACCTGATTTCTTACGTTCCATGAAATAGTCATTACATTTACGTTGGAAGGCTTCGTCACCAACCGCTAGAACCTCATCCAGAATCAGGATATCCCCTTGAGCCTTGATGGCAACAGAAAAGGCTAAACGCACCTGCATACCGCTCGAATAGTTTTTAAGTTTTTGGTTCATGAAGTCTGTCAACTCCGCAAATTCAACGATATCATCGTACATATCGTCAATTTCCTTAGGAGAAAAACCAAGCATAGCTCCGTTCATATAAACATTTTCACGACCAGTCAATTCAGGATTGAAACCAACCCCCAACTCAATAAAGGAAACCAATTTCCCATTTACTGTTACACTGCCCTTTTCAGGAACATAGATTTGGGAAATAATCTTGAGAAGAGTTGATTTACCAGAACCATTTCGCCCAACAATGCCGAAGAAATCCCCTTCTTTTACTTCAAAAGAAATATCTTTTAAGACATGTTGTTCTCTGTAGCCCTTAATCCCCTTGAAGCGATTAACCATAGCAGTTCGTAAACTTTGGGTCGATTCCGTTGGTAATTTAAAGAACTTACTAACGTGGTCAACCTTAACTGCAATTTTTTTATCTGACATTATAAAATCTCCGCAAATCTCTTAGAATTTTTACTAAACACAACATAACCAATTACAAAAACAAGGAGTGGGAAAAGGTAAGGAAAAACGGCAATTGCTTTCGTGCCAATTAAATCCCATCCACGCATACTGCCTGAATAAATCATAAAGTGACGCAAATCCTGAATAATTTGAGCCATTGGATTTAACATCATGATTTTTGCAAAATTTTCTTGTCCCCGTTGCACAATAAAAGTCAATGAATAGATAATTGGTGTTGCGTACATGCCTGCCTGAAGAAAAACTTCCCAAATCGGTCCGATGTCACGATATTTTACAAAAAACGTTGCAAGCAGAAGAGAAACACCTGCAGCAAAAAGTACCAACTCGATAAATAATGGAATGATAAATAAAATCCCCAAAGAAGGTACCACACCATTGATCAAAGCGAAGACAAAAACAACCAGAAGATTAATTGAATAGTTGATAGCTGCATTAGCAACAGATGAAAAAACAATAATTTCTTTTGGGAAATTTAATTTTCGCAGAAGATCTCCTCGAGATACGATTGAAAACATCCCCATATTGGTCGCTTCTGAGAAGAAAGACCAAGTCACCATTCCTAAAAGTAAACTGACAGCATAGTGAGGAGTTCCATCATCAAAACGAAGAAACTTGACGAAAACAAGATACATAATCGTAAAAAGTAAGAGTGGTTTTAAAATGGACCACAAATGTCCAATCAAACTACCTTGGTAGCGTAATTTAAAATCAGTTTTAATCATTTCTCTCAATAAAATCCGATTTTTTGTATTGAATAAATTCATTTATTTTCTCCTGTAAGCAAATTTGCTAATAATCAGTGTTGTAAATACAAATGTGTGAAAAGCTTTATTTTTTTTGAGTCCGTACTGCTTAAGAGTTCGCCAACGTTTTAGCATGGGCTTATCTAAAACAGTCACAAAGGCTTGGACCAGTTCCCTCTTATCAGCAGATAGAGGCATCTCCAATAAAAACGAAGCTTGTTTCTGACTTTTTTCAATCAAGTCCCAGTAGAGGGAAAAAAGCAAGCTTGGCCGCAACCATTTTTTGACACGTTTAGACAGGGTACGGGCTCCTAATACGTTGTTTTCATGCTGGCGATACAATTCACCCGGCTGATCAATATATACTAATTTACCAAAAGCAGTCGCCAACAGAGCCAAATACCAATCGTGCATAATAATATCATCTGTCTGTGTCCAGAGTTGAGCAAGGGCGTGATTGATCATAGCCACTCCACCTGTCACTGTGTTTTCGGTCAACTCTTCCACCAATTCAGTGTTGGCGTGGCCTGATTGACTACGAATCATACTCTCTGCCATTACTTGCAGATCTTGGTCGACCACGGTCAAGTCCATATAAACCATGAGGGGCAAGTCTTCCGGATAGTTTATTGTTTCTGCTAAAGAGCGTTCTAACTTCTCTGGTAACCAAATGTCATCTTGATCACTGAAGAAATAGCAATCTGCCTCTTCGTGTTGCAGCAAGGCATGGAAACTCTTGATAACCCCCACATTAGTGGCATCATTTTCATTGATCCAATATATCCGACTATCCTCTGCTACAAATTTAGCAATAATGTTTTTGGTTTGATCACTAGAGCCATCATCTCGAATGAGTAACTTCCAATCCTGAACAGTCTGTTCTTGAATGCTCTGGATTTGCTGGACTAAAAAGTCTTCACCATTGTAGGTGGACATGAGTATATTTACTTTCATTTCAAAAACAAGTCCTCATACTGCTGGACAATTCCCTCCCACGTATAGTGTGTTTGCATATGCCTTTTGGCGGAAAGCCCCATTTCGATTCCTTCGTCCTTTTGATCAACTTGATCAATCAAACTGGCTAGATTTCCACTCTCCTTGGACCAGTAATGCACTGTATCCAAAGCCACCTTACGGTTAAAATCAACACCTAAAACTAGATTTTCATTTGTCTGAGCCAAGGCTTCTAAAAGGCTCGGGTTGGTTCCTCCGACTTCATGACCGTGAATATAGGCTCGTGTTTCTTTTCGTAGATACTTGAGAAGATTTTTATCGTAGACAGTTCCAACAAACTTGATGCGTTTATCCTTGTCAAAGCCCGTTTCCTGACGCAAGTCCTCAAAGTAACTAGATCCTTCATGGTTACAGACAATGACCAAATCACGTTTGGTACCTGATGTAATGAATTCACGAATGGCTGTTTCATAGTTATTTTCCGGTACGAAACGACCAATAATCAAATAATAACCCTTTTCTTCTAGCTGCCATTTGCTAAAGAAATCACCTACTTGGCTGCTTTCTCTCGTAAACTGAGTTGGTAATAAATCTGTTCCATAAGCGATAAACGTCGTCTTAGCCCACGGATAGGTCTGCTGGATATAGGTCTCAATGCCTTCGTTATCCGAAATTACTAGATCCGCATGCTTGGTCATAACTTTCTCAGAATACTTAAGATAGGTTTGGATAGGCTTACTCCACTTGGTCCGCTTCCATTCCAGACCGTCAGGATTGATCAACAATTGACCACCAATTTTATGAATCTTTTTGGCAAAAGGCGCAATGAAAGCTCCTATGGTATTCCCCAAAATGTAGAAAATCGGTTCTTTTATATTCTGATGTTTAATCAGATCAAGGGCATAGCTGATTGCCATCATATCGTAAGCAATAACGCGGGCAGGTCCAAGTTTTGGTGGATTAATGGTAAAACAATCTACTTGCTTGTATTGAAAATGATGGTGGTGACCATCATCAGACAAGCAGGCTACATGATAACGAAGCTCATCTGATTTTTGATGGGAAACCAATTCATCTACAAAAGTTTCAAAACCACCATATTTAGCTGGTAATCCACGACTACCAATGATAAAAACGTCTTTCATATTTTCCTGTTTTCTAAAATGTGTAATCAGATTATTATAACATAAATAGGCCTACAATTCATAGAAAAAGAGCGGATTTGCGTCCGCTCACTGGTTTTAAAAAGAAGGATAGTTTAGGAAAAAAGCTGATGGACCATTTGAATCCCTTGATAAGTCAAAACAGTGTAAAGATAAAGAGTTGCTGGCTTAGTGATGATGGTGATCCAGGCAAATTTCTTGAGAGACATCTTGCTCATCCCTGCCACCATACAAAGAAAATCATCTGGAAAACCCGGTAAGATAAAAGCTGTAGCTAAGAAACGCTCAAAGATTTTTCCACGATCCAGATAAGCAATATATTTGTCATAAACTTTATCAGATACAAAGGACTTAACAAAGACTTGACCATATTTACGTGCTAAGAGAAAGGCCAAAATAGATCCGATGAAAATACCGGTTGTATTGTAGACAAACCCCATTAGCGGACCAAAGAGAACATGACCAATGACGCAGGTCAATCCTCCAGGAATAACAGGATAAAGGACCTGAATAATTTGAATGGCAATAAAAATCAGTGGACCAAAAATCCCAATTTCCTTCAAGAACAATTGAAATTCACCACCAACCGCAAATACTGCTGGATTGCTTTTTATATAGAGGCCCATCCAAATCGAGAGCAAAATCCCCAAAACCGTCACCACTTGAATCCATTGTTTATTGCTTAATTTAAAAGGAAATTTTAATACCATACTGTCTTCTCCTAGTCTCAATGTTATCTTTATTGTATCATTGAACTAACACAAGAACATCGGTCTTGAGAATGACTTTCTAATACTTTTTGAAAATTAAAACGATACTTTGTTAAAATTCCTTGCTTAGCAATAGGTATTTTCACATCGCTTTCCCCCTCTATTTTTGATTTTCTCTGGGTGCAAAAAAAGGAAGGCTATCGCCCTCCATTAAAAAAATTTATTTTTGACCTTGTTTGTAAAAAGCTTCTAACGCTTCTTGCCAAGTAGGAATGACAAAACCAGTCGCCTTGGCTTTGGCCAGACTCATGGTTGAATTGAGTGGACGTTTTGCTTTGGCTGGGAATTGAGCGGATGATACTGGATTAACCGTTACATTCTTATCCTTCAAAATCTCTTTCGCAAAATCATACCACGAAATCCCCGCTTCAGAATCATTTGACAAATGGTAGTAGCCGTACTCTTGCTTAGTGTCTACCAAATGAACCATAAACTCTGCTAAAGTACGTGTCCAAGTTGGGCGACCAAACTGATCATTGACAACACCAAGTATATCGCGTGTTTCAGCCAAGTTTAGCATAGTGAAAACAAAGTTTTTACCATAGTTGCCAAATACCCAAGCAGTGCGAACGGTATAGAACTTATCGGCGAACTGCTCTACTGCTTCTTCACCCAAGCGCTTAGTGCGACCATACTCTGTCTGTGGGTTTGCAGGCTCATCCACCTCTAGTTCTAAACCAACTGGCTTTTGACCTTCAAAAACATAATCGGTAGAGATGTAAACCAAGGTTGCGTCATACTTAGCAGCTGCCTTGGCAACATTCTCTGTACCTGTTACGTTGATTTTATAGTTGAGTTCTTTGCCTTCGTCTTCTGCAGCATCCACTGCTGTGTAAGCAGCACAGTGGTAAACGATACTTGGTTTAACTTCAGAGAAGAAAGCATCAACTTTCTCCGCATCTGTAATATCCATTTCAGCCACATCAGCAGCTACGTATTCGATTCCGCGTTCATCCAATAGATAACGCAATTCTGTACCTAATTGGCCATTGGCACCTGTAATTAAAATCATAATTGACTCCTTTGTTTTGTCCTATGCTTATTTCTTTTTAGCAAAATAGGATGACATTAATCCTCATCAGAAGTACGCTTATCAATGATATAGCGTGGACGGTGTTTGGTTTCCAGATAAATTTTACCAATATATTCACCAATGATTCCAATTGAAACCAATTGAATACCACCAATAAAGGCAACTATTGTTACCGTACTTGACCAACCGGATACAGTATTACCGATAAAGTGACTAACCAAACTCCATATAATAAATAGAAAAGAAACCAGAGAAGTCAAAATCCCCAGACTGGTAATCAAACGAATAGGTTTGATACTAAGACTTGTAATACCATCGAAGGCCAAACCTAGCATTTTTTTCAAAGGATAGTGACTCTCACCAGCAATGCGTTCAAATCGATCGTATTCAACTATCGCATAGTTAAATCCAACCAAGGGTACCAAGCCACGTAGGAAAAGATTAACTTCTGTAAATTCAGCCATAGCATCCAATGCCTTTTTAGACATAAGGCGGTAGTCTGCATGATTAAAAATAATTTCCACACCGAGTTTTTCCATTACATGGTAAAAACCTTCTGCTGTAAATCGCTTGAAAAAGGTGTCTGTTGTCCGTTTTTTTCGAACTCCATAAACCACTTCTGCTCCATTCTGATAAGCTTGAACCATATCATTCATGCAGTTAATATCATCTTGACCATCACAGTCGATAGTGATGATAATGTCAGCTGACTCTTTAGCTTCCATCATACCTGCAAGAACTGTACTTTGGTGACCACGATTACGAGATTGAGAAATCCCTACAATATGCGGATTTTTTGAATATTCTTCAATCAGCTCCCATGTTCGATCCTTGCTACCATCATTGACATACATGATACGGCTATCTTCGGAAACCAGCCCTTTTTCCATCAACTCATGTAATTCCCCTAAAAACATAGGGTTAGTTTCGGGTAAAACAGCTTCTTCATTATAACAAGGTATAACAATGTATAATGTTGATTTTTCTTTCATTTTTTCCTCGTCTTTTTGCCTCAGACTCTATACAAATCAGCGATTTCAAAAATAGAAGACTCGTAGCAAATTTTTATCATTGTTTCATAAAAACTGCACCTCAGCTCTGAGATGCCGCATCATCTTTATTTAATCACTTCTTGTGTTTTTGCGTAATTCGCTTCAACAGCTTCTTTTTCAGCCTTCCACCAGTCTTGGTTTTCAGTGTACCAGTTAATGGTTTCTTGCAAGCCTTGCTCAAAATTGGTAAATTGTGGTACCCACCCCAATTCTTCACGGAGTTTGCTTGAATTGATGGCATAACGAAGGTCGTGACCAGCACGGTCTGTTACATGATCATAGGCATCTTTTGGTTGACCCATTTTTTCAAGAATCAATTCAAGAACCTCTTTGTTGTTCTTCTCGCCATCAGCACCAATCAAGTAGGTTTCACCCATTTGACCTTTGGTCAAAATCGCCCAAACACCTGTTGAGTGGTCATTGGTGTGAATCCAGTCACGAACATTCTTGCCTTCACCGTACAATTTTGGCTTGATACCTGACAAGATGTTGGTGATTTGACGTGGAATGAATTTTTCAATGTGTTGGTAAGGACCGTAGTTGTTTGAACAGTTTGAAAGTGTTGCTTTCACACCGAATGAACGAACCCATGCTTTGACAATCAAGTCTGAAGCAGCCTTGGTTGATGAATAAGGTGATGATGGGTTGTAGTTGGTTTCAGCAGTGAATTTTTCACCTGGACCTTCACCATGTCCTGGCAAATCTTCACGCAATGGAAGATCACCGTAGACTTCGTCAGTAGATACATGGTGGAAACGGATGTCGTATTTACGAGCCGCTTCCAAGAGAGTGTAGGTACCGATAAAGTTAGTGTGGATAAATGGTGATGGATCGTTGAGCGAGTTATCATTGTGGCTTTCTGCCGCATAGTGAACGATCGCATCTGCCTTAGCAGCCAATTTGTCAACCAATTCTGCATCTGCGATATCACCGACAACCAATTCAACACGGTCGCCGAGGATAGACTCGATATTAGCCTTGTTACCAGCATAAGTGAGTTTGTCAAGAACTGTTACATGTACATCTGGATGATTGTCATAGACATAGTGTACGAAGTTAGAACCGATGAAACCTGCTCCACCTGTTACGATAATGTTTTTATACATAATGTTTGTTTTTCTCCGAAAAATTGTTTTTTCTTTTTTGACAGCCCCTTAGGGGGTGGAGACGTCAGCTGAAACGGTCAGGTGTGTGACTATTTCAGGTTTGGGATAAAGCAAACGAAGTTTGCATCATTTCCATGACTTATTTGAGAGTCTAAGGTCTCTCAAATCCTCTGTCTCATAAACTCTTGTTTATGAGAATAGCACCTCAGCGGAGCTGTCCGAATTGGCTCGCTTTGCTCGCCAATTTTTGATTTCACATTTTCTACTCGTTTGATTTTCCTAAAATTTCTTTCAGGTAATCAATCTTAGCAAAATCTTTATTGTTGTTATTCTCTGCTTGATAAGAGTCTTTTGAGGATGCAAGGTAGATTTTTAGGTATTGCTCCAGATTTGGCAGGTAGTATCGGACACCTTTGTCCTCCATTTCTTCCAAATCTTCCAAGGCAACTCCAGCAAATTCCGGCAGAGAATGTAGTCCACCAAACTCAACTGCAATGCCATCTCGTTGAAACTCATGCTCGTGTGGATCTGTAAAAACAAAACCTAGTTTTTCCATAAGGGCAATGAGTTGTTCCCTTTGATGAATTCGTTTGTCATCCGGAACTGCCCAGCCTCTTGGATCACTCGGAACATGAATATCAATATCTCGAGCATTCCAAGAACGCTTGGTCCTGATTTCAAAACCCAGAGAACCCATCAAGAGTGGGTGAATGCCCATACCATTGAGTTAGCGAGCAATTTCTAAAAAAACCTGATACATCCTACAAGTCTTCCTTCTTCAATGCTTTAACATCTCTGAGGAGCGGGTGGTTTTCATCTGCTTCAGATACTTCTGCTTCCGCAAGATTTTCCCATTGGATCCCCAATGCTGGATCAGCATAATTTACAAAGGCATATTTGGGTTTCAATTCCAAAGCCCAGTAGTCATTGACAAGATAGCTATAAGCTACTTTGTCAGACAAGACTTGGAAACCATTGGCCACACCGCGCGGCACAAAGATCCCTTTGGAAGCATCGATGACGGTTTGATAGGTATTTCCAAAGGTTTCACCCTCGCGTAAATCAACCCAAGAACCGAGGACTTTCCCATCATCAGCGACCGAAATGTACTTATCCCAAGGTTCTGCATGAAGCCCACGAAGAACATGTTTACGAGAAAAGCTGACATTATTTTGCAACTTGCCTTCAGCAAAGAAACTTTCAGGAAAACCTAGGGGCAACATTTTTTCTTTTTGGAAGTTTTCTTTAAACCAACCACGATTGTCCCCACGAACTGGAATGTCAAACTCCAACATACCAGGAATACCTTCAATCTTACGGGCTGCTAATTCTTTATCGAAAAATTCTTGTGTCATTTTACTTCTCCTATCAGACGAAGCAAATATTGTCCGTATTCATTTTTCTTAAGTGGTTGTGCCAAGTTATGTACTTGTTCTTTGGAAATATAACCCATACGATAAGCAATTTCCTCCAAGTTAGCTACTTGTACATTTTGCAAGCGTTGAACTGTCTCGATGTACTGAGCAGCTTCTAAGAGACTCTCATGTGTCCCAGTATCCAACCAAGCAAAACCACGTCCCATAAGCTCAACAGACAAGTCCCCACGTTCCAAGTAAGCCTTATTGACATCTGTAATTTCCAATTCGCCACGAGGAGATGGCTTGATATTTTTGGCAATTTCTACCACATCATTATCATAGAAATAGAGACCCGTTACTGCGAAATCTGATTTTGGTACTTCTGGCTTTTCTTCGATGGAAATAGCATTCATTTCATCATCAAATTCAACAACTCCAAAACGTTCCGGATCTTTCACTTGGTATCCGAAAACTGTTGCCCCTTTGTCTTTCCCAGCAGCTCGTTGCAACATCTTAGTCAAACCATTTCCATGGAAGATATTATCTCCGAGAACCAAAGCAACATTATCATCACCGATAAAATCTTCGCCGATGATAAAAGCTTGTGCCAAGCCATCTGGACTTGGTTGTACAGCATAAGAAAGAGAAATACCCAATTCCGATCCATCACCAAGCATATCCTCAAAGCGTGGTAAATCTTGTGGAGTAGAAATAATCAAAATATCTTTAATTCCAGCCAACATCAGAATAGACAGTGGATAGTAAATCATCGGTTTGTCATAGATGGGCATGAGTTGTTTTGAAGCAGCGCGAGTCAGCGGATAGAGACGAGTTCCCGAGCCACCTGCAAGAATAATACCTTTCATTCTAGATACCTTCCATCATTTTATTATAATCAATACATTATAACATACTTTAAAAAGACTGTCATCTCGCAATCTTGGTTGGCTTTTACACAAAAAAGGGGAGCATCCCCCTCGCTTTCTTAGTAATTTCTAATTTTCCTACTTCCCAGATTCCTTTGTAAAAAGAAAGGATAAGACTTTGCTTGAGCCCTCTCGGTAGGCCTAATGACTCCTCAAACGCAAAAGTCTCCTCTAAACCACTGACCCAAGTAGTTTCTTTGGCTTGCTCCTGTAAAATATCAAAAATAATTGACTGTTATTCCATCCTTAATGGTTTGACAAAACGGCAGGTTTGATTAGGTTACCACTCACAAAAATAATGATCGTTAAGACCAAATACTCTTTGGACTGATAGCAAATGAACAAGCCCTAATCAAACTGGATTGGCTAAGATTTGTAGGATTTCTACTTATATTTTATTGATTTTTCTTATCTTTTAACCCAAAGCTACATCTAAAATCATCATGATGACAAAACCCATCATAAGACCCAATGTCGCAAGGTCTGTATTGCCATTGGTCTGAGACTCTGGAATCAATTCTTCCACTACTACAAAGATCATAGCTCCAGCTGCAAAAGAGAGAGCATATGGCAAGATTGGTGTCATATAGATTACCGCAACTGCTCCGATGACTGCCGCAATTGGTTCAACAATAGCCGACATGGCACCCCAGAAAAAAGCCTCTTTCCGCGATTTTCCGTCTGTTCGAATAGGGATGGATAGGGCTGATCCTTCAGGAATATTTTGCAAGCCAATCCCCAAGGCTAGTCCTAGCGCACCAATATAGGCAGCCTGGCTGTAATTGTTGGCTAGGGCACCAAAGGTCACCCCTACTGCCAAGCCCTCAGGAATATTGTGAATCGTAATGGCCAGAAAGAGAAGAGTTGTCTTGGAAAGGCGCCTCCTTTCTTCCTTTCTTCCGCCTTCAGCCTTGGCAAGCTCATTTCCCAAGTGTAAATGCGGTATGATAGCATCAATAAAGCGTAAGAAATAACCACCCAAAAGAAAACCAACTGCTGCCGGAATCCAAGACCAAGCACCGTAACTTTCTTCAGCATAAGTAATAGATGGTGCCAAAAGAGACCAGAAAGAGGCCGCAATCATAACACCTGCCGCAAACCCCTGCATGGTATCCAGTAATTTTCGACTAATCTGTTTAAAAAAGAAGACAATAGCAGAACCGATAATCGTACAGGTCCAGGTAAATAAACCAGCTAAAAATGCCTGTAAAACAACGGACTGCTCCGCAAACCAATCCATGAACATCCCTCACTTTCCCTTTGATAGTACTGTATTTCCAGATTTTTTTCAAGTATTTTTTTGAAAAAAACTTAAGACAAAAGAGGCAAATAGTTGTTAGATAAAAATCTCTTTCAGAGTCTAAGTTAAGCCACTAGAAGTAACCAATGTAAAAAAGAGTATGGCTGATTAAATTCTGCCAATACTCTTATAGGTGTCTGAATGGATTGGTAGAAACGGTCGAAGCCAGAATTTCAAGCTCCCAATCCTTTTCATCTTTCCATTCCAGCAATTTTTCAGTGATTTTTTCGATAAAAAGAACTTCGATATGATGGCCTGGATCGATACCCAAAAGGCCCTGCGTCAACATTTCTTGACCCGTGTGATAATAGATATCGCCTGTAATGAGGACATCCGCCCCTTTAGCAAGAGCATCCTTGTAAAAACTATCGCCCGAACCACAGCAGATGGCGACACGGTTAATATATTGCTGGGCTTGATGATGATAGGTAACCAAACGAACAGCATCCAAGTTAAACGTCGATTTGACTTTGAGAGCCAATTCTTCTAACGTCTGCTCCACAACCGTACCTACTCTACCCAGACCATGACCTGGAATTGTTTCATGGAGTACCTCTGTATCTCGAATCTCTAAAAGCTCACAAAACCAATCATTGAGACCACCGTCGACCACATCTATATCCGTGTGGCTAACATATACAGCAATGTCATTCTTGACCAAGTTAAGATAAATCTGAGTTTGCAGATCATCTGCCACTAGATTTTTCAAAGGCTTGAAGATCGGGGCATGTTTGACGATAATCAAATCAACTTTCTTATCGATCGCTTCTGCTACTGTCGTTTCACGAATATCCAAAGCCACCATGATGCGTTTGACTTCCTTGTTCAATGTACCAATCTGCAAACCTGACACATCACCCTCTATGGAAAGATGGGGAGGACAAAAGTCTTGATAAGCTTGGATCACTTGGCTAGCTAACATGAAGAACCTCCTTGATGGCAGTGATTTTTTCTTGAAGAGCTAAGATATCATCCTGATGGTCAGCTGGAATCCTTGCCAAAGAATGACTGATTTTTTTCAGTTCAGTTTGCCATTTTTCAATAAAAACACTTGATTTTTCCTGCATCAAATATGGACCGAAGCGCCTTTCAAGTTTGGAAAGTTTCATCTGGCCTGGCTCAACCACTAAAATCTCATAGAATTTCTTATTTTCTGTCAACATCTCTTCTGCCACAATCCGAAAACCATGGTCAGATAACCAGTCACGCAGTTCGTCTTCACGATTATTAGGTTGTAAAACCAAGCGTTTGATACTTGACAACTTATCCAAATCAGCAACTAAAATATCCGCAATCAATCGACCACCCATACCAGCAATGGTAATGGTGTCAATCTGGTCATCTTTTTCAATGGCAGCTAAACCATTAGCAAGGCGAACCTGAACTTGCTCCTCTTCACCAGCCTGAGCCACATTGGTCAAAGCCGACTGATAAGGGCCCTGAACAACCTCACCGGCCACGGCAAAATCAATCAGATCATTTTCTACTAAAAAAAGAGGGAGATAAGCATGGTCACTCCCTAAATCAGCAAGGCGCGCCTTCTCAGGTACATAGGCTGCCACTGCTGCTAAACGTTTTGATAATTTTGTTTCCATTTTAATCTTTCCAAAGATTCATTGCATCCATAAAGTCCTTTGAAACCGTCACAGACTTGGTCTGCTGAGCTTCTCGTTCGGCATTTTTTGCCTCTACTTGATTGGGAGTTGTAATCCCTTCTCGACGCCAGTTGCGGAGAATTGCTTGGATGTAGCGCCAATTGGTTTTATTGTTAAAGACTGCCTCCCGCAAGGCTAGACGAACCAAGTCAATGGAGGTCTTATCCTCTTGAAGGGTCTTTTGCAAATCTTCGATTTCAAAAGGGGATAAAAAACGACCCAATTCACGCTCAAAATCAGCCACCAACGTCTTAAACTCATTGGGAGAATGCGTTTTTTCCGTCTTAGCACCTTGCAATAACTGATCTAATTTTTCTAGAGCAGGCATGGCATCGCAAATCATTTCAATTTCACGTTCCAATTCGATGGTTTTAAATTGGAGCAAACCTGCTTCCTGTAAGGTTTCAATAGAACGATTCACTTCAGCTAAACTTTTTCCGATTGCCTGTGAGATTTGGCTGGAAGCTATTTCTTCCAATTTACCAGTGTTTTGAAAAAAGAAAAATTGCCAGACTAAAAAATCATCTGCTGATGGAAATAAGTCCTTAAAATGAAATAGTAAAGCACTTGGTAGTACCAAGTTGCCTGACCGATATTGTTGTGAAAGTTTCATAATTCCTCTTATAAACTCGCAGAATGTGAAGATAACTCCACCATATTCCAATCATAGGGGGTCTCTTGATAAACCGCATAATTGATCCAATTGTTAAAAAATTGCGCTGCAGCCAAGTTCCAAGTGAGGGCTGGTCTCGAATCGGGATTCTTGCCCTTAAAATAGTTGACAGGCAAGTGCGGTTTCAGTCCCGCACCAAGATCCCTGTGATACTCTTTGGCAAGAGTATCGCGATCGTATTCTAAATGACCAAAACTGTAGACTTCTCGCATATCTTTTGTGGCTAAAACAGACAATCCGACATCATCACCACTTGCTAGCACTTCTAGGTGGTCCATACCATCAATATCTTCTTTTCTAACCTCTGTATAACGGGAATGAGGTGCTGTATAGACATCATCAAAACCACGCATAAGCGGACTATCTGTGTTGATTACCTCTTGGGAATAAACGCCAGATAACTTTTCTGACATGTTGTGTTTTTCAATCCCATAACGAGCATAAAGACCTGCTTGTGCTCCCCAACAAATATGAAGGGTTGAATAAACATGATCTTTAGACCAGTCCAATAATGCAACTAATTCTTGCCAGTAATCCACTTCCTCAAAGGCAAGATTTTCTACTGGTGCACCTGTAATGATGAGACCATCATAAAACTTGTCTTGGACTTGTTCAAATGTTTTATAAAATTGCTCCATGTGGCTTTCATGAGTCGTTTTGGAACGATGAGTGACCATATACAAAAATTCAACTTCCAACTGCAAAGGCGTATTGGCCAAAAGCCGTAAAAGTTGAGTTTCTGTCACAATTTTTTGGGGCATAAGATTAAGAATGAGAATATTCAAGGGCCGGATGTCCTGGTGCTTAGCACGGCTGTCATCCATAACAAAAATATTCTCAGTTCGTAATATATCTACTGCAGGTAGGGATTTCTCTATCTTAATTGGCATTATTATCTTCCCTTCATCACTTCTTATCCTATCGCATAAAACAATTATACAATAGGTCAACAGACTTGTCACTTTGGAAGAAATTAGACTGTATTATAGTTATAAACTATAACCGAAACAGTTTTTTAGCCAGGGAAGTTCATCAAGACCTTCATATCGTAATCACCAACTACTTGACGACCACCAAGACCATCCAACTCAATCAGGAAGGCACAACCAGCAACTACACCGCCCAAGCGTTCAATCATATCAACAGTCGCTTTAACGGTTCCACCAGTTGCTAAAAGATCATCAACAATGAGAACACGTTGTCCTGGTTTGATGGCATCCGCATGCATGGTCAATGTATCAACGCCATACTCTTTTTCATAATCCGATGAAATCACTTCACGAGGCAATTTGCCTGGTTTACGAACTGGTGCAAAACCAATTCCCAACTCAAAGGCAACTGGACAACCAACGATAAAACCACGCGCTTCTGGACCAACAATCATATCAATTTGTTTATTGGTAGCGTATTGGACGATTTCACGAATGGCATAACTGTATGCATTTCCATCAGCCATTAAAGGCGAGATATCACGGAAGGTAATCCCTTCTTGTGGGTAATTTTCAATGGATGCAATGTAATCTTCTAATTTCATTTTAAACTCTCTTTATTTTTTGTTTTACTCTTCATTATAGCATATTTCTAAAGAAAGGCGCTTTGAAAAAGTTCATATTTATATTTCCTCTGAGGAAAGAGTGAGAATCGTGTACTCTATGTTTCTCATTTCATTCTCCTTAGAAAATCTACTGTTTCAACCAATCATATATCTCTTGAGGGGTTCCCAGTGCCATGAGTTCCTGAAACCGAACGGTTTCTTTTAAGTCTTGATAGATTTGGCTTTCTGAGATGTCACGTTTTTGGGCCTCTTTGTTGACAGACATGATGCCGTCTGTGATGGTCACAAATTCCAATTCTTGAAAAATCTGCACCATCTTAACCAGTAAAATATACGGAATTTTGAGGTAATCAGCTAATTCCTTCAGTTTGTAGCGAACATCAAATTCTGGAAATTGGTAGATGGCCTTATAAAACTTAGCAAACTGTTCCCTAGTACCATAACCAGTCAGATAATAGTCTTGTTTAATCTGGTTTTTAAAATAAATAGCTTGAAAATCTTTATCCATAAACAAGGCTCTTAAATCAGCTGCTTTTTCAGGAATCTCAAGAAGAACGACACTATCGCTTTGGATATCCTGACTTAAGATAGGAACAGAAGCAGGAAGTTGGTTGGTTTTAGCTCGAATGTCAAAGAGTTGGACACCATTCACACGAGCATCAACCAAGATGAGCTGGATACTGGTATTGCCATTCCATTGATTGACAGATAGTTGGACAGCTAGTTCTAAGTTCTTAACCTGAGTGTATTCTTGCGCTAGCTTCCCTTGACCAAAGGCCACTAAATCAACCGAAACCTCCCCTTTTTGAAGGCGCAGTTTCAGATGAAGATTATCCTGACCCATAGTCCTAGCTGATTCAACATGAAAGTCTCTCAAATAAAAAGTTGGTTTTGCATAATCCATCCCAAAGGGAGCTAGTTTAGCCAGCGACTTGACAGTCTCCAAACTTAGTTGACCTAAATCCAGCTCCTCATCCAGAACCAGTTTGGCTTTGCTGGTCAGATCCAAGTTCTGTTCAATAATAAAATGCGCTAGTGCAGTTGAGACCGCATCTAAATGTTCGACCGATAAGGTCATACCTGCAGCCCCACTATGACCTCCAAAAGCTAGAAAGAGATGACGATTTTCATTAAGAGCCTGAAAAATATCCACTGCTTCTGGAGAACGAGCCGATCCCTTGGCTAAACCATCTTGAATGGATAAAACGATAATCGGTTGCTGCAATTCTTCTAAGAGGAGACCCGCAACAATCCCTAAAACACCCGGATTCCAGCCCTCAGCAGCCAATACTTGAACAGGTTTCTCCGGATTGACCATCGCTCGAGCTTGGTCATAAATGTCCTGAACAAGGGCTTTGCGATCCGTATTTTTTTTATCCACCATCTTAGCAATACCAGCTACTTCTTCCTCATCGAAACCAGTCAAGAGTTCAGCAGCGGGATTGGGATCGTCCAGTCGACCCAGAGCATTGAGTCGAGGTGCTAGTTGAAAACCAACCGTTTCCTCGTCCAAGTTTACTGGATCAACACCAGCCAATTTCAATAATTCCTGAAGACCAACCCGTTCTGTTTGCTTAAGGACAGATAAACCATACTGGACCATAATACGATTTTCATCCGTCAAGGAAACCATATCTGCAATCGTTCCAATAGCCACTAAATCTAAAAATTCCACCTGAACCTGTTCCAGAAGAGCTGTAGCCAATTTGAAGGCAACTCCACAACCCGCCAAATGCTTGAAAGGATAGTGACCAGATGGATGTTCGGGATGGACAATGGCATAGGCATCTGGTAGTTGTTCTGGAAGCGAATGGTGGTCGGTTACAATGACGTCAACATCCATTTCTTGAGCATAAGAAATAGCCTCGTGTCCTGCTACCCCATTGTCCACTGTTACAATCAGGGAAATTCCCTCTTGTTCAATAAAATACTTATAAATCGACTGATTGGGACCATAGCCATCTGTAAAGCGGTTTGGTAAATAAACCTGGCATTCCGCTCCCATCTCTTCTAAAGCTTCTTTAAGAATAGAAGCGGAGGTCATCCCATCCGCATCATAGTCACCATAGACAAGAATGCGTTCATCATTTTCAATTGCCTGACGAATCCGCTCGACTGCTCTATCCATATCATGTAATAAATATGGATCATGCAACTGGTCCAAAGAAGGATGCAAAAAAGTCTCCAAAGCATCCGCTGTTTGAACCCCTCTTTCATAAAGAATCTGAGCCGCCAAGACATCCAAACCCTCTTTTTTTGCCGCTTTTATAAATGTTTGATCTGAAAAACCAGGCATCAACTCCCAGTCATATTTTGATAAAATCACAGTCTTGCTCCTTTAAAATGTCGCTTTTTATTATACCATGAAAGCATGAAAAAGACAGGCATTAGCCTGTCTCAGACTGAAGACAAAGTCCTTGGAATTAGGTTTCTAAGGGCTTTTCTTTGTGAATAGGAGTATAATAAAAGTATCTAGTATGAGGAGGTTTGGCTATGCTTCATAAGGAAAAACCAGATTACAACCGCAATCAATATGGTTTCTATACACTTGATGACCTTGTTCCAATTGATCATTTCCTTCGTCAAGTTGATGAGGTGATTGATTTTAACTTCATTTATGAGTTGGTAGAGGACACCTACTCAACCGATAATGGTCGTCCGAGTTTAGATCCTGTCATGCTGGTTAAAATCCCTCTTATTCAGTGCCTCTATGGTATTCGGTCCATGCGTCAAACTATCAAGGAAATCGAAGTCAATATGGCTTATCGTTGGTTTCTCGGTCTTACTCTCGATGATAAGGTCCCCCACTTCACTACTTATGGGAAGAATTACAGTAGACGATTTGTGAAGATATCCGACATCAAAAAGGAATGAAGGAGCTTTATCAGAAGCGTAAGGAAACCATTGAACGGCTCTTTGGAACAGCCAAAGAGTACCATAATTTGCGCTATACAAGAGAAAGAGGAAAGTCCAAAATGGAAGACAAGGTTGGACTGACCTTGGCATGTCTCAATATCAAAAAACTGGTGAAAATGATGGCTGGGAAGCCTTTTTATTTTGTCCAAATCTGCCAATTTCCACCATATTTCGGCAATATACAAAAAAAGACAAACCTCAAAAATGAAGTTTGTCTACAATCTGAGACAGGCATTAGCCTGTCTGCGTTTCACTATAATAAGGGGCTGATTAAAGCAATCACTGCACCTGCTGCCCGCTTGTACCATGGGTAATTTTTCCTGAATCCCTCTAGTGTAATCTCTTTGGCTTGGGCGAAGGAATCCTCGAAATCACGAGAAATATCAGCCATCACTTGGCGGTGATTATAGATATAGAGTCCACACTCAAAATTGAGATAAAAGCTTCTAAAATCGAGGTTAACCGTTCCAACACATGCTTTTCTATTGTCCACTAAGACAACCTTAGAATGAACAAATCCCGGCATGTATTCGTAAATCTCAATTCCAGCTTCCAAATATATCTCAAAGTCCGTTCTGGCAACCAAGTAAGGCATTTGCTTATCATAGATATGCGGTAGAAGAACCCGAACTTTTACCCCTCGTTTAGCCGCATAAATCAGGCTTTCTTGCATCTCATCATCTAAGACCAGATAGGGTGTCATAATACAAATTGACTGTTGAGCGGAATGAAACATATCCAAATAGACCCTCTTAGCAACGGCATCATTATCAAAAGGACTCTCACCATAAGCAAGAAAGTAGGAATCCGACCCGATCTGAATATTTTCTCTTTGATGGTGTTCTTCCAAATAAGACAAATCATTATGATCTGATTTTTCATCAAAATTCCACATTTGGAGAAACATCAGAGTGAAGTTAGCAATAACTTCTCCAGTGACGCGGATATTGGCATCTTTCCAGTAGCCGAAGCGTTCGATTCGATTGATATATTCATCCGCTAAATTGGCACCACCCGTATAAGCAATTTCGCCATCAATGACAGTAATTTTCCGGTGATCTCGATTGTTTTGGACAGTGGAGAGAGCAGGTATAATCTGAGAGAAAACCTTTGCCTTGATACCTAGTTTCCGCAAACTTTTGTAATAATTGTAGGGGAGATTATTGAGTGAGTTCATACCGTCATACATAAAACGGACCTCTACCCCTTGGTCAGCTTTTTCTTTGAGAATCTCAAGCACGGTTTCCCACATATAGCCAAAATCAACAATATAGTATTCCATAAAAATGTATTTTTTAGCTTGATGCAAATCGACCAAAAGATCCTCAAACCAGTCCTCACCTGAAGGATAATAACGAGCATCGGAATTGGCATGAAGGGCATAGCCCACATGTTCGCTCAGATAATGAGCTAATTTGAGTTGTTCCTTATCCTTATCACCCAAGCCACTCATGACTTTATAGGAGGTATGTCCATACTCCTTTAAAGCATCCGCCTGTTTTTGGAAATTTTTGCGGTAGCGCCTGGTTTCAATATTGGATTGAAGAATAAAGTAAAAGAGCGCTCCAAAGATGGGAACCCCCATCACAAAAAGGATCCAAGTCAGCTTAAAACTAGCATTCATGGGGCGGTTAACTATGGTGATAGCTACAATGATGGAAAAAATCTGTAAAACGATAAAGAGAGTAGGCATGTAGGCCGTCACTGACGTTACTGCCCAGAATATGGAGACAACGGTGATCAGTAGCAAAAGTAAAACAATAAAGACCCGACTGTAAATTAGACGCCAAATTCTTTTCATGACTTCCTCCCTCATTTTTATGTATTAAGACATTATAACAAATTTCCCTTTGAAATACTAGGAAAGACTGAAGAGAACCATTCCCCTTGTTGCCTTTTTCTCATAATTTCGCATATTTTTAAAAAGAATGGAGAGTGAACTTGTCCGCAGAATGGTATTTTTCTAACCTTGACTAGTCATTTCAAAGCTAATCTTGAAAAAAGGGCGCACTTGGCCCTTGTAAGTGGAGGGATTTTTTAAACAACCCAACTCGCCAGATGCGCTTGGTTTCCAGTCTTCAACTTTGCCAGGGCAAAGCCAATCATGACAAGAAAACTCATACTGATAGCTAACCTCATCTTCTTCAGGCCTCGAATGGTATGATTCTCAAAACGAAAATCCCTATTCATATTCAGATGCCGTATCAATTGTTGGTCGGTTTCCAGCTGTAAAATAAATTTAGACACGTAGGCGATGAAGTAAGATTGAACACTGTAATCTCGACGTCCATGACGACGTCTTTCTTCCAGACACTGGAAGAGGTTGGTTTCTGGCAAACCATCCAGAACAGTCAAAATTTTTTCTAGATCGCCCATTTCATGGTCCTCAAAGAGGTTGAGTTGTGTTATAATTTTCATGTGAGACCTCGCTAATAGCTATAGTTGCACTACTATTATAACGCTTTGACGTTGAATGATGGCTCATAAAGGGAAAAATCGCTACAGACCGTGGCGATTTTTCTTTTTAGGTGATCCTTAAACCTTGATAAATCTAAGTTCAAGAAAAAGGGGAATGATTCGAAGAAAAAAAGCACCCTTCGGTACTTAATAATCAGAAATTTTTTGTCGTTCCTCAACCTTGCTTTTCTTTCCTTGGCGAGACTGGAGGACCCTATTGACATCATCTAGTTGAACACCTGTTTCCACCAGCATGACAGCCAAATGGTAGAGAATATCCGCAGTTTCCATGGCAATCTCTTTCTGATCCGCATTTTTAGCCGCAATCACCACTTCCGTAGCTTCTTCGCCAACTTTTTTCAAAATCTTATCCAGACCTTTTTCAAAAAGATAAGTGGTATAAGAGCCTTCTTTGGGATTGTTTTTCCGATTTAAAGCTTCTTTATAAAGTGTTTCTAACATGTGAACTCCTTTTTAAACGTAACCCATTATTCTAAAATCCTATTGAGAAAGCAGGAATATTCTCCTGTATGGCAAGCAGCACCCATTTGTTCAACCGAAATCAAGAGGGTATCTAGATCACAGTCAGTCTTGATGGATTTGACCTGCTGATAATGCCCTGATGTGGCACCTTTATGCCAGACTTCATTACGAGAGCGGCTCCAGTAGTGCATGGTTTTGGTTTCTAAAGTCAGCTGGTAGGACTCTTCATTCATATAGGCCAACATAAGCACTTGTCCTGTCTGGTAATCTGTCACGATAACAGGTATCAGTCCCCCTTGTTTGTCAAAGTCCAATTTGATTTTTGTCATAGGCGCACCTCGATTTCAGCTGCTTGCATGGCTTGCTTGGTTTGACCAATTGTTATCTCACCAAAATGGTAAATAGAGGCTGCCAAGGCTCCAGTTGCTGGTGTTTTCTGGAAGACTTCCACCATGTGTTCATTGTTTCCAGCTCCACCTGATACGATGATGGGCACATCCACAACTGCCGCTACAGCATTGAGCATGCCCAAATCAAAGCCAGACTTGGTCCCATCCTTATCCATAGAGGTCAGGAAAATCTCACCCGCGCCCAGTGCAACGGCTTCTTTTGCCCAATCAATCAAGTTGATGCCCGTATCCTTACGACCACCTGCCACGTAGACATGCCAGCTGCCATCTTCTTCCTGACGACCATCAATGGCGACTACCACACATTGGTTGCCAAATTTTTCCGCACAGTCTTTGATGAGTTGAGGATTAGCAATAGCAGATGAATTGACAGCTACCTTGTCGGCACCAGCTTTGAGCATCCTGTTCATATCCTCAACTGAGCGAATACCGCCGCCAACTGTAAAGGGAATAAAAACCTGATCAGCTACTTGACGGACCATTTCGACCGTGGTATCACGTTCTTCGTGAGTTGCAGTGATATCCAAGAAAACCAATTCGTCACAACCCGCCTCATAATAGGCACGAGCAGCATCAACAGGATCACCAACATCTGTCAGATTAACAAAATTAACCCCTTTGACGACTCGACCATCCTTGACATCTAAACAAGGAATAATTCTTTTTTTCAACATGATTAGCCTCCAAAACTTTTCAGCTCTTCTAAAGTGATATTCCCATTATAGTAGGCTTTCCCGACAATAGTCCCTGCTACTCCAATCTCAGCCAAGGCATCTAAATCAGACAGCTGGGCGATACCACCTGAGGCAATGACTTTTGCAGTCGTTAAGGCCGTAACCAAATTCTCATAATGTTCAAGGTTTGGCCCGGTCAAGGTTCCATCACGATTTACATCTGTGTAGACGAAGAGCTGAACGCCCATTTTTTCCATTGCTATGGCTAGGCTAATATAGTCCACATTACTGGTTTCCAACCACCCTTCTGTCGCTACAAAACCGTCCTTAGCATCGATACCGACCACAATTTTATCAGCACCAAATCTCTCAATAGCTTCTTTGACAAAAGTTGGGTTTCTGACCGCCATAGAGCCAATAATCACACGATCGATCCCGACATTGAGATAGTCTTGGATTTGTTCCAAGGTGCGGATACCACCACCAACTTCAACCCCTAAACCAGTTGCTACTTTAAGGGCAGCAATCAGGTCACGGTTGGTGGCTTTGCCATCCAAAGCACCATCTAAATCAACGACATGAATAAAGTCAATGCCAGCGTCCGCAAATATGCGGGCTTGGCCAAGAACGTCCGGATTGACAATCGTCTCTTGATTAAAATCTCCTTTGAAGAGACGAACTGCCTGACCGTCTCTAATGTCAATTGCAGGTAATATGTTCATCATTTTCTCCTTTTTTCAAAAATTTTTTTGAGACTCACCTTAAGTGGTGGCGCCGTCGCTGCTTGTTAAAGACAATCTCCATGACTAACTTTTGATCCCACGGTCTCAAAAGATTGCTTTCCAGTCACCATAGAGGTAAGTATCGATTCTAGAGAAGCACCGCTTCTCTAACTCATCGCAAGATTCTGTTTACTGACAAAGATTCACAAATTTTTCGATGATTCCTAAGCCGATATCTCCTGATTTTTCGGGATGAAACTGGGCACCAAATACCTTTTCCTTATGAATCATAGCTGGTATTTGAATGCCATAGTCTGCAACCACATCAATGTATTGTCTGGGAACATCTGTGAAAAAAGAATGAACAAAATAGACATCCTTGTCCTCTAAACCAGCTGTCAAGGCTGTTGCTTGCTGAACGTGCAGGTTGTTCCAGCCCGTATGAGGAACCGGTTTTTCCTTGTTGGCTGGAATAGCTCGACAGACACCTGGAATAAAGCCAAGACCTTGCGTTTCTTCGTGTTCCAATCCCTGTTCAGTCAAGAGCTGCATCCCTAGACAAATCCCCAAAAGTGGTGTTCCCTTGGCGACAGCCTCTTTGATGACAGAGACCAAACCTCTTTCTTCTAGCTCTTTCATGGCTGTTGGGTAGGCTCCGACGCCTGGCAAAATCAAGCCACTAGCAGACAGGATTTTTTCAGGATCAGCCGACAATTCCGCAGGAATGCCGAGTTTTCTCAAAGCCCGTAAAACGTTAGCAGTATTGCCCGCATCATAATCAATGACAAGAATCATATTAGAGCATCCCTTTCGTTGAATTGACACCCTTGATATCCGGGTTGATGGTGATGGCTTCACGTAGGGCGTGACCAGTTGCCTTGAAAAGACTCTCCGCCTTGTGGTGGTTATTTTTTCCGTGCAAAATCTTAAGATGCAGATTCATCTGGACATTGAAGGCCAGAGCCTGAAAGAATTCTTCCACCAATTCGGTGTCAAATGTGCCGAGTTTTGGGTTATCAAAAGCGCAATCAAAGACCAAGTAGGAACGACCAGATAAATCTAGGCTAGACAGGCCAAGTGTTTCATCCATGGGAACAAAAGAGGTACCATAACGATTGATACCCGCCTTATCCCCAAGTGCTTCTTTGATAGCCTGTCCCAAAACAATGCCGACATCTTCTACCGTGTGGTGACTGTCCACATGCAAATCCCCATCCACTTTGACGACCAGCGAAATGCGGCTATGACGGGCAAAGAGAAGGAGCATATGGTCAAAAAATCCAACACCCGTATCAATGTCAACTGGCTCCTGAGCATCCAAGTTCAAACTCAGCTTGATTTTGGTTTCAAATGTGTTGCGTTCAATGCTTGCTTTTCTCATGTTTTATCCTTTTCTTTTTTGATATTTTTCTTAAGTGGTGATGTCATCACGCTTTTCACCACGGCGAAAAATATCGGGAAGCACAAGCCAAAGGCTTGCGGGTTGTTCATTTTAAAGACTGTCTACTATCTCAATCACTTTGTACAAATCGGGTTCATTGATTTGATAAGGGGCTTCTTTGCGCACCAGTGGTTTGGCACAGAAGGCGATGCCGATGCCAGCTTTGTGAATCATAGGCAGGTCGTTGGCTCCGTCCCCCATAGCGATGGTTTGGTCCAAAGTCAAGTTATTTTCTGCTGCCCATTGGCAGAGTTTTTCTACCTTGACATCCTTGGTCACGATATCGCCATAAGTTTTTCCGGTCAAGACTCCATCAACAACTTCCAAGTGGTTGGCTTTGACATAATCAATCCCAATTTCCTCCGCCAAGCGGTCCACCGTTTCATGAAAGCCACCTGAAACCAAGCCAACCTTGTAACCACGCGCATGGAGCTCATCGACCAATTCCTTGGCACCTTTATTGAAATGGATGCGGGCAAAAACCTTGTCAAAAATAGATTCTGGCAAACCTTTAAGGGTAGCTACTCGCTCCTCCAGAGCTTCTTTGAAATCTAGTTCCCCACGCATAGCACGCTCTGTGATGTCCGCGACTAATTCCCCAACACCGGCTTCTTCTCCTAATAAATCAATTACTTCTTCTTGGACCAATGTGGAATCCACATCCATGACCAATAATCCTTTAGTTTCTGTCATTTCTTACCTCAATCGCTCTGGCATGAGCTTGCAGACCTTCTGCATAGGCCAGGCTTGTAATATCTTTTTCTGCCGCATGAATAGCGGCTTTACTGTATTGTGTGTACTGGATGCGTTTGATAAAATCATGAACCCCCAGAGCCGATGAAAAGCGGCTAGTTGCCGTTGTTGGCAAAACATGGTTGGTACCAGCATAATAGTCCCCAATGGGTTCACTGGTGTAATGTCCTAAGAAAATAGAACCTGCATTTTCAACCTTGTCCAGATAATCATAGGCATGATTCATGGCGATTTCCAGGTGTTCCGGTGCTACCAGATTCATGAGTTCGAACATGCTATCCACATCTTCCGCAAGGATGATGCGACCATTCTTTTCTATAGACGGTCTAGCAATGGCTTCCCGCTCCAAGGTTTGCAGTTGCTGTTCAAGCTCCACTTCCACTGCATCGGCCAGTTTTTCTGAGTTAGTGACCAGGATGGCACGTGCCAAAATATCATGTTCAGCCTGTGAAAGCAAATCAGCCGCCACATAAGCTGGATTGGCAGATTCATCCGCGATAATCCCAATTTCAGAAGGACCCGCAATCATGTCAATCCCAACAATACCAAAAACTTGCTTCTTGGCCGTGGCGACAAAGATGTTACCGGGTCCTGTAATCTTGTCCACTTTGGGAATGCTTTCAGTTCCATAGGCTAGAGCCGCAATGCCTTGCGCTCCTCCAACTTGAAAAATCTTATCCACACCAGCTAATTTAGCTGCCACTAGGATGGCTGGTACAAATTCTTTCTGCGGTGGGGTAATCATGATAATCTCTTTAACACCTGCAATCTTGGCTGGAATAACATTCATGAGGACTGAAGAGGGATAGGCTGCTGTTCCACCGGGGACATAAACCCCTACACGTTCGATTGGCCGAATCAGTTGCCCTCGGAGTACGCCATCGCTTGGCTGATCCTCAAACCCTTTTTCCAACTGCTGGCAGTGGTAGGACTCGATATTGCCCTTGGCATTTTTAAGGGCAGCCAAGACATCCTGATCCACCTTGTCAAAAGCCTGGTCAATCAAGTCTTGACTAACTTGCAATTCATCTAGGTCTATTTTATCAAATTTGGCTGAATAATGGCGCAGCGCCTCATCACCGCCCGTTCGGACATGCGCAATGATATCCTCAACAAGTTCCTCTACATCACTATTTTGCTGCGACAATTCCAATTGCTCCATATAAAGAAGTTGGGCAATTTCCTGGTTACTTCCTATTAAACGTTTCATTGAAAAGGCACCTCCTCATTTCCGACAATAGATTCGATTTTTTGGATAAAACGCGTGACTTCTGCCTTATTTTTCAGGGCAGCCTTGTTAACGATAAGACGAGTTGAAATACGGCAAATATCCTCATAGACTTTCAGACCGTTTGCTACAAGTGTATTACCTGTCTCAACAATATCAACAATGGCATCAGCCAATCCAATAACAGGGGCAATTTCAACAGAGCCTTGAATGGAGATAATTTCCACATCTTCCCCTTTTTGATTGAAAAACTCACGAGCCACAGTCGGGTATTTGGTCGCAATCCGCTTACGCTTATGGTCGCTTGGCTGGTAGTCTTCTGTTGAAGCCAAGGAAAACTTACAAAGTCCGACATTTAAATCCAACATTTCTAGATAGCCGGATGGGTGTTCCATCAGGACATCTTTCCCCACAATCCCCAAATCAGCCACCCCGTGACGAACATAAGTTGTGACATCTGCTGCCTTGACCAAGAGAAAACGAAATTTTTTATCCGGACTTTCAAAGATGAGATTCCTCCCTTTATTGGCCATAAAGGACAAATCAAAATCGGCTTTTTCTAGTAATTTTAGGGTATCTTTTTCAATTCTCCCCTTGGTCAGAGCGATGGTAATTTGCTTGCTCATATGGCTTCTCCTTCTAGAGTGAGTCGTGAACGGCTTGATAGACCGAATCGATATCTACTGCCCAACCAACCGCCGTCAATTCGGATGCTCCAAAGCGTTGAAAAAGCTTGTCATAGCGGCCACCGGATACAAAGGCATCGGGAACTTTTTCACCAAAAACCTTAAACATGAGACCAGTATAATAGGGCATGGATGGAAATTGTGCCAAATCCACATTAACCTGTAATAGACTGGGTTTCACTTCTTCAATCAAACTTTCTACTTCATCCAAGGCAGATAAAATACTTTCATTGTCTGTCAACTGACGAGCCTCAGCCAATACATCCCCACTCTCCCCAAAAAGATAAGGCAAGCGCCGAATAAGAGCATCAAACTCACTCGGTTTTTTCTTTGTAAACTCTCTGAGTTTTGTAATGTTTTTATCGATAATATCCGTCTCTAACCGTTTCTTTTCTTCATGGGAAAGGTCAAGTTCTGTAACAATAGTTTGGAGAAGTAAGGCGTGAGAAAATTCAAACCGATAAGAAGGAACCTGGGCCACATCCAGAGCCTGCTTAGCTGAGTAAATAGCCTCACGTAAGGCCTTTTCTGCTGGAAAACCGATGATTTCGATTCCAGCTTGAGTGTGTTCATTTATCAGGCCACGCATTTCTTCATGGTAGTTAAAAACCTTGCCGGAGTATGAAAACTTAATGGGTGTTTCTACCTGAGTTGAGGCGATAAGACGCCCAACTTGACTGGTCATATCCGGACGCAGACTAAGAAGAGCCCCCTTTTTATCAAAAAGATGATAATGACCCTCACTAATCTCATCCCCAAAGACCTCAAAATGCTCCAAGGTTGGCGTTTCAATACGATTGAACCCCTGGTCCATCAGTAAATCACTAATATCACGCTCAATCTGATAGGTCACACGTGCTCTTTTGAAGAGTTTATCATGCATGCCAACTGGCAAAGATGTTTTTTTCATGGCGTTAACTCCTGGATAACTTCTAGGACTCTTTCCATTTCAGCCTGACTACCGATGGAAATGAGCAAGTAATCTTTGATTCGCTCTTGTTTTGGAAAATAGCGGACATAAATTTTTTTAGCCTGTAAATGATTGAACAAATCCTCTGCTGAAATACCAGCTGGCTTTGTTAAGATAAAATTTGTTGCACTAGCTATTACTGAAAAGCCGATGGCTTCTAGTTCAGATTGAAACCAAGTACGGGTCTCGATAATTTTCTGGATGGTGTTTTCATAATAATCCCAAGATTGAATAGCTGCTGTAGCTAAGTTCTCAGATAAGCTATTGACATTATAGGGATTGACCGAGTTTTTCACAGCATTGATAACCGCCATCAGTTTCGGGGATCCGATACCATAGCCCACTCGCAGTCCTGCTAGAGAAGCGTCTTTTGAAAAAGTTCTTGTGATAAAGACATTCTCATATTTTTTTAGCAAAGGAAGGGCTGTCTGACCACCAAAGTTGACATAGGCTTCATCGATAATGACGACCACATCCTGATTGGCTTGAACAATGACTTCCAACTCATCTAAAGACTTGAAAATCCCTGTTGGCGCATTGGGATTCGCAATAACGACACCGCCATTGTCTGCTATATAGTCTTCTACTTCAATTTCAAACTCTTCATTGAGAGGTATTTCATGATAGTTTATCTGGTAGAGTTGAGCCCAAACCTTATAAAAACCATAGGTCAGATCCGGAAAAAGAATAGGATCATCAGAGTTGAAAAAAGCTAGAAAAGCCATGAACAAGACATCGTCCGAACCATTGCCAATGATGATTTGGTCAGCTGGCACTCCAAGATTTTCTGACAAGGCATGACGGAGGTCTGCCTGATCCAATGATGAATACTTTCGTAGACTGTCCACACCAAAGTCCGCTAACGCTTGTTTGACCGCAGGACTCGGTCCGTAGGCATTTTCGTTAGTATTGAGTTTAATGATGTTTTTTCCCTTAGGTTGACGACCCGCCACATAGGGTTCAATTGTTCGTAATCCTTTAATCATGCTCTTTTCTACTCTTTGAAAATCAAGAATAATCCTTCCGAACTGACCTTGATGAAATTCAGTTTTATCTGCGACTTCGTCACTCGGTTAGAAGACTGATTTTCGTTGAGTAAACTCCTTTTGATAAAATACAAAAAAGGCCCTCGCAAAAAGTTTGCAAGGACGTATGAAACGTGGTTCCACCTTTGATTTCAGTAGAAAATCGCTTTTCTACCCTCATGAACTCAGATTACTGAGCCCTGGTTTTTAACGGAACCACCCGTCGTGCACTAGTTTCATTTGATTTCGCACACGCACTCAAGAATGTGTTATCTAAGGATTGTATGCCTTCTCACCCCTAGGCACTCTCTGTCTCTTGTCTTAGATTTTTTCTCTCATCGCTTTTTTATTAAATCTATTCTACAAGAAAATTCTGAATATTGCAAGAGAATACATTTAAAATGTAGATTTTAAAAAGTCTTCCGTTTCCAGAAGACTCTTTTTTTAGTAACGAATCATTTCGCGTGTTTTTTCATAAGAGTGAACAAAGCGTTCTGTAACACCCGGTTCTACAGTTTCTAAGGCAAAAGAAATTTCCTCAAAAGCTGCCTCATAATCATACTCTTTTTCAAAGATGGAAAGAGCGCGGTTAAAGGCTTTTTGAACACTAGCATCAAATGAACGATAGCGGTTTGAATACTGAAGAAGTTGTTCGGTCAAGGTTGCATTTTGCACAATGCTATATGCGATTTCTTCTAATTCAGTCATATCAAAGGTTGCACTCTCTAAGAGACGGTTGATAATCTCTACATTGACACGCTTGTAGTCAAGTTCAGCCAAGAGCGCTTCTACATGATCACTGGCTCTGAAGAAAGTATTCAAGAAGATATCAGGGATACCTGGCAAATTACGTTTTTCCATGTAACGTTTGAGAGTATGCAACTGATTGATATAGAGATTAGCTTTCTTACGAGCATTGGTTTCAGAAACTTCTTGAGATTGTAGATAATCAGCTAAAATCAACTGTTCTTCTTCCATCTCTTTCAAGGTTGATAGAGAATGTTCCAAGCGTTCTTCCAAAATCGTATAGGCAACTTCTGGATTGTCAATGTCTTCCAAACTGTCCTTGATAATAGACTCGACAGAGTCCATCCGTTTAGACAACTGGTGAATGCGAGAGAGTTTGCTTTCAGCCAACATGTAGGATTTGTTCAAACGCTCTGTTTCTTCTGTCAGACTCTTAGCATTTTGAGCATTGTGTTCTAAAAATTTTGGAAGGGTCTTACTGAGTTTAACAGTTGCTTTGTGTGCTTCAATTTCAGCAGTAAAGATTTGATAAAGATGATCAATATCTTCTTGAATTTCTTTATTTGCTTCTTCTGCTGCATCCAGATCAAAGGATACGATGAGGGCATTATTTTCACGAATAGCAAAACGGATATCTTGGAATTTCGATTCAATGTTTTGCTCTGTAAAAAGATAGTTCTGCTCTACCAATTTACGATAGCCACTTTCTAAGTCTTCCAATTGTTCTGGAAATGACTTGTTCACCTTCTCAATTAAATCAGGAATACGGTCCATAATTTGGTTGAGGGCAATCATATGTTCTTCTGTCTTATCTAAGATTTCAGATGCTTCAATTGGATCACCAGAAGAGTTGAGCATAACAAACTCGGAAAATTCAACTTCGATATTCTTCAATTGTTTTTCTAACTCTGGTAAGGTTTCAGCAAAACCATCAGCATTTTCGCGAACAGTATCTTGCAGATTATCAAAGAGATCTAGGGCATGCTTAACACGACCTGAATTCTTCACTTCCTGCTCTTTCAAATCTTTCAAACCAGAACGGATAGCCGAAATATCGTCTGAAATCAAATCAATTTGGCTCTCGATGCTTTCAATAGCATTTTTAGCGCTGATGAAACGGAAAGAATTATTAAAAGCCTCTGCTTCGAAAATATGGTTTTCAATATCCGCAAATGAATTGAGAGAAATATCCACCCATTTTTGATTCCATTCACGGAAGGAAACCTGACTTTGACCGATTAGGTGAAGACTTTTGACAGCTTCGACCTCTTCATTGACAGGTAGGTTAAACAAGTCGTCTTTTCGACCTTCCAAAGCGCCCAACAAATTATCGTTACGCTTTCGTACGATTAGCCCAGCAATATAGGCCACCATTAAAATGACAACAATCGCAATGATTAAAATGATTGTTCCTCTAGACATGTAAATCTCCTTAGGTAATAGTATATACTAGAAAATATCGCTTTATTATATCATATTATTCCAGTACTTGCACTAGATTTTTTGGCACTTCTAGACATCTATTGTTGAATAGACAGCATTTTCTTCGATGAAGTCTCGGCGAGGTTCAACTTTATCTCCCATGAGCATATCAAAAATCTTGTCAGCTTCTGCTGCATCGTCTACCGTAACTCTTGCCATTAAGCGATTTTCAGGATTCATAGTTGTTTCCCAAAGTTGATGATCATCCATTTCCCCCAGACCTTTATAACGTTGGATACTCGGTTTTGAACGACCTTCACTATGTTTGGCCAAGGCTACTTGCAAGTTTTCTTCTTGTTTGGGACCAGGTTGAATATACTCCTTAATCTCACTACCAACTTTAATACCATAGATTGGTGGTTGAGCGATATAGACGTAACCTGCTTCTACAATCGGACGCATATAACGATAAAAGAGCGTCAAGAGCAGGGTCCGAATGTGAGCTCCATCAACATCCGCATCCGTCATAATAACCAATTTTTGGTAACGAGCTTTGGAAACCTCAAATTCGGCCCCAAAACCAGTTCCCATAGCGGTGAAGAGGGAACGGATCTCCTCATTAGCCAAAATCTTGTCCATAGTAGCTTTTTCAACATTGAGGATCTTACCACGGATTGGAAGAATAGCCTGGAATTCACGGTCACGACCGGACTTAGCAGAACCACCGGCAGAATCCCCCTCGACGATATACAGTTCTGTTTGACTTGGATCATTAGATGAACAATCTGCCAATTTTCCTGGCAAGTTTGAGATTTCCAAGCCAGATTTTTTCCGAGTTACCTCGCGAGCGCGTTTTGCTGCAATACGGGCCTTGCTAGCAAGGATCCCTTTTTCCACAATACGACGAGCAATCTGTGGGTTTTCCATAAGGAAATCTGAAAAAGCTTCTGCAAAGAGGCGATTTGTTATTTTAACGACTTCACTGTTGCCCAACTTAGTCTTTGTTTGCCCTTCAAATTGCGGATTTGGGTGTTTAACAGAAATAACAGCTGTTAAACCTTCACGGACATCATCACCGGTTAAATTGTCCTCATTCTCCTTGAGAATTTTGTTCTTTTTAGCGTAGTCATTGATGACACGAGTAAGAGCTGTACGGAAACCTTGCTCATGCGTTCCACCTTCGTGGGTATGGATGTTGTTGGCAAAGCTGATAACATTCTCATGGTAGGAAGTCGTATATTGGATAGCTACTTCAACCGTGATGCCATCCATTTCACCTTCTGTATAAATGGGTGTCTCAAAAATAGCATCCTTATTTTCATTCAGGAATTCCACATAGGAAGCAATACCGCCTTCATAGTGATAGTCTTTAGATTGTTCCATACCTGGACGCTTGTCAATAATAGACAGTTGGAGACCACGATTAAGGAAGGCCAATTCCTGAATCCGTTTGTCTAATTTAAGAAAATCAAATTCTGTTGTTTCTGTGAAAATTTCTGGGTCTGGTGTAAAGTGAACAGTTGTTCCAGTACGGTCTGTCGTTCCAATCACTTCCAAGTCTGCAACCACATCGCCTCGATGAAACTCTTGGAAATGAATCTGCCCATTCTTGTGAACTTGAACATCTAACTGAGTAGATAAAGCATTTACAACCGATGATCCAACACCATGCAATCCACCAGATACTTTATATCCGCCACCACCGAATTTCCCCCCAGCGTGAAGAACAGTAAAGACTGTCTCAACAGCAGGACGACCGGTTTTCTCTTGAATATCCACCGGGATACCACGGCCATCATCGACAACAGTAATGGAGTTATCCTCTTCAATGTAAACTTGAATATGGGATGCAAAGCCAGCTAAAGCCTCATCAATTGAGTTATCTACAATTTCCCAAACCAAGTGATGAAGCCCTTCCTTAGCAGTCGAACCGATGTACATCCCTGGGCGAAGTCGAACTGCTTCTAACCCTTCAAGAACCTGGATTTGACTAGCGTCATATTCCTGTGCTTTTTCTTGCATTTCTTTAATTTCTTCTGACATTGTACTTCCTTTAACTATTATCTAACTTTTTCAATGCATTTACCCTTTATTATACCATATTTTTTGTACTTTTAATAGAAAAAAGGGAGTGAATTCCATCACTTCCCCAATTATTCTGACTCTTCTTTGATACTAATCAAATAACTGATTGTAAACCATAGCTTGAGCCAATTTGTTCCCATTGCCACCTAGCAAATCAACCAACTTATAGGCAAAGGCCAAGGCTGTACCAGCACCTCTACTGGTTACAATATGATCATCAATGACAACCAAATCTGTCTGATGATGCCCCTGCTCAATATCCGCTTCTTGCCCTGGAAAACAAGTATATTTTTTGCCAGCCAACAAACCAGCTCTATTAAGAACAATTGGAGCTGCACAGATAGCTGCAAGATACTTGCCAGACGCTGACTGTTTTTGCAAGGCCTGGATTAAGATATCATGATCGCGAAGATTAGCAGATCCTGGCATCCCCCCCGGTAAGACGATCATGTCATAAATAGATAAATCTCCGTCAAAAACCTTGTCAGCAAGGACTGGAATCCCATGAGAACCTGTAACACATTCTCCAGTTAAACCAATCGTATCACACTCGATATCGGCCCGACGAAGAACATCAACTGGTGTCAAAGCTTCAATTTCCTCAAAACCGTCTGCTAAGATTACTGCTACTTTTGCCATCCTATCACCTATCTTTCTACCCGTTTTATGGTAATTTTTTTATATTTTCGTATGTTGTTTGTCTGCTCTTTATCCACCGACAAGTTATACTGGTAACTCATAGAAAGAACCAAACCTACACCAATGAGACTAGCAATCATGGAGGATCCTCCTTGCGAGATAAATGGTAGAGGAATACCTGTCAGTGGCAAGAGCCCCGTTGCTGCCCCTATGTTTTCAAATACGTGAAAGAGCAACATCATAATATAGCCCGTTGAAATATAGCTGTAAAATCGGTTATTGGAAACTAGAGTTACTCGTAGCATGCGGTAAATCAAGAGAGAATAAAGACCGATCAAAACAAGGCCACCAACAAAACCAAAATTTTCTCCGATAACTGTGAAAATCATGTCACTTTCACGAACCGGAATTAAGAGATTACTCATATTAAAACCTTGACCAGTCAAACCGCCAGAACCGATGGCAATTAAACTTTGTGCTTGCTGATAAGTAGTCGATTGAGCATACTTGAAGGGATCCAACCAGGCTGTTATGCGATTAATCTGGTAAGTATCCATTCCTAAATTATGAAGAATAGTAGTGCCACCTGGGGAGGTAAAGAGAGCTAGAAAACCTGCAATCATTGCTAGTGCCAGTATAAATGTGGGCAGCAAGATTTTCCAAGAAACGCCTGACATGAGGACCAGACCACCAAAGATGGCTAGAAAAACCAAGGCAGTTCCTAAATCACTTTGCAAACCGAGAAGAAGAAGAACAGGAAAGGTACAAAGAAGCAAGTAGCCAATGAGTTGGAAGTCCTTCTTAATACCAGAAATAGGATTTCGCTTGTGGAAACTCACAATGATTCTAGCCATCATGATAATATAAGATATCTTCATGAATTCCGAAGGCTGAAAAAGCGTCATACCATTGATGGTAACCCAGTTTTTTGCCCCTGTAGAAGCCACTAAGGTTGGACTATAGAAAAATAGGGGTAAAACCATGATACCCAGTCCAAGTACATAAAGTAATGGCGTTACCTGCCAAAGAAATTTTGTAGAAAAAAACATAACTAAGAAAGCAAGGACAATCCCTAAAAGTATCCACATGATTTGTTGACCAACTATATTTGCTACGTTGTTGGGAAAATCCTGATTAACAGCTACAAAGACTGCTACAACACCAATAATGAGTAAAAAAAGCGTAGGTAAAATAACACTATAGTCAATCCGACTCTCGATAGAGCCGCTTCTCATCTTCATATCAAAATCCTCATTCTTTCAAATATCGACAGAGTCGAAACTGGTTTCATTATAGCAGAAAAGAATGGATTTTTGAAGAGAAAGAGAGAGAATATCCCTAGATAAATTATTTGTTTTTTTAAATTACAGATAAAGTTTTCGAATCAAGAAATTCAGTTACCCCTCCTATCTTTTAGCATTCTAACCAGGTAGGACTAGTATTTCAATCCCTTGTTTGCTATGAATTTCTATGTATTGAGAACGAAATAAGCTAGATCTTGTTTTCAAATTTATGTACAGAAATTTCTTTGGTTGATTCCTGATTTTAAGGCCAACAGCCAAAATACTTTCTATCTTGGTAGTTTGAAGCAACTTCAAGAGTTTTTCCTTTTTAATTATTGAACAAAAGAAAAAAGGACTGAAAAGTTCGTCCAATTTTTAGGAATGTAAAGAGCATCGTAACAAAAAAACCACTCCCACTGCTCGGGAATGGCTTGCAATCAACGCTTCTAAGCAATAAATGCGGTTGATTATTTGATACCGTATTTTTTGTTGAACTTGTCCACACGGCCGTCGGCTTGAGTGAATTTTTGGCGTCCAGTATAGAATGGATGTGAATCTGATGAAATTTCCACACGGATAAGTGGGTATGTTTCACCTTCAAATTCTACAGTCTCTTTAGAGTTCTTAGTTGAACCGCTAAGGAACTGGTAGCCAGTAGTTGTGTCTAAGAAGACAACAGGACGATAGTTTGGATGAATATCTTTTCTCATCTTAAATTTCCTTTCTGCCATGGTCTCTTTCGTGAGGCCATAGATATAGGGATATTCTATCAGAAATCAACTTGTTTTGCAAGGACTTTCTACCTTTGTATGCGGTAGAATTTTTTAGAATGCCCAATTCTGTATTGTTTGAGGAGAACTTGTTACCGAGATGTAAAGAAAAAACTGAACAATTTCTTGCTCAGCCCTTGACAGTGATACGTTTATCTTGTATCATTAATTAGAGACTGAGTAAGAAGGACGAGTTCTTACTCGGTAAGGCGGAAGGTGTTAGCGCACCTTTCGTCTTTTTTATTCGATTAAGTTAACTAGATTATAACACACGAAGACACACAAGGCAAGCACTTTTTGTCAAAACAGCACAAAAAGACCTTTATCATGAAGGTTTTTTATTATATAACTTATTATCTATCTTTTTATCTATAAATTATGGTGATTCCCGTATCTCAGGCGGCCAACGGATTGGAGTTGATATTGCTTGTCTAGCTTATTCTGATCTTGTTTGATTTTGCCTGCACTAAAAGACTCAAGAACCATATATTTCTGATAATCTTCACGCCAGGAACCAAAGAATAACTCTCGTAGCTGGTCTTCATAAGCTAAGACAATCATTTGGCTCATAGTCTCTGCTACCCAAATAGTCCAATACATACCACGCTTCTTCATCCTATAGGTGATCTTGCGATGTTGAGATTCCATAATACCAATACCTGCATGAGTGAAGCCCCTCATTTCAGCTGGTTTAGTGTATTGAAAATTGTTAAGTAGTTTTCTCTTGAAGCGTTCGAACTCTTCCATTTCCTCCTCAGTCAATACAAAGGCTTCTGTCGTATCTAGAGCTGTGCGTAATTTACTTTTTTCATGTTGTTTAATCGCCCGGAAAGCCTTATCCATTAACTCCTCCGAGTAAGGCTTAAAAAAAGCTTTTATAGCTCGATTGAGATGGTATTCATCCCAGAAATGCTCGTGTCGCTTGATTTTTAAAGCTTTGGCAATTTCCCTGAAGACATACGGAGTATATCCATGACCACCATCAGAATTGGTAATAAGCAGAGTATGATCCCCTATTTCATAAGTATTGTAAAGATAGTCCAATACCTGATCTCTAACTAAGCGATTATTCAGTCCAACAAATTCTTTCTTATCTTTCAACTCAAATCGATTACTTCCTACTTTATAGCTTCCAGTATGAACAACAAAGTGAGATAAGTCATAATTTTTATTATCTGTATCGATATCACGGGCCTTCACCATTACGCCATCACCCTCAATATAAATAACGTCCACTTTTTGCCTCTCGTGTTCTGAAATATCTTCGTAAAACCGATACGTTGCACGTTCCTCAAGTAATTTGTCACAAATCTTAACTGCCTGTACAACAGTCGGTTTTGTAATAATGATATGGTAAGTCATTTGAATTACTTGTGTTACTTTCTCATATGGCATCATCGTAGATAATCTAGCAATCTGATACATGAATTCCCAAGAGAAACGTACATTCTTTTTTAATCCCAGTTTTTCATCCACTGGTACAACCCACTTATCACCTTTTTTCCAACGCCGACGGCGAAAGGTAAACTCCCCAAAGGTAAAAGCTACTGTACGCTCCATAGAGTGGATACAGGTATAGCCTCTGGCCTTCATAACGGGAATCATCTCTTCATCATATTTAGTCACAAAATCGTGAAAATCAATGGCATTTTGTACAAACAACTGTTCTTTAAGCTCTCGCTCATCAATAGTCAACATTACCTTTCCTCCAAATTTAAAATAACGAGAACTATTTTAAAGATTCACGACCAAGTTTTCAAATTTCTTTTGATTTTGACAACAAAAAAGGCTTATCCCTATAGGATAATACCTTTTAACCTTTATTCCTCTCTTGCTTCCAACGTTCAAATTTAGGATAGACTGTTTCCATAAAAGCCAAACCAATAGGCAATGACATAAGTCCCCAAAATCCCCAAACAATCGCATCCGCAATGAATGAAAAATCTCCTGAGAAATGGACACCTACTGCAATCAAAAGAATTGGTAAGAACAAGACAGGTACAAATTTTAAAGACAACAGCCCCAAAACTAACAAGAAAAACATATTTAACCCAATTGTCTGATAAAAAACATATAGGGCCATAGCCAAAATTAACCACCAGAAGGTCTGAACAAGTTTTTTGAGTGAAACAAAAATAATCATGATTAGTCTCCTTTAACCCTTTAATTTTCGCTGCATTTTTTCCCACTCTTGGATAATCAATTTCTCCAGGTAATCAGATGCAGATTTAGCACTATTGTAATGAACGAGATCTTCCAGTTTTTCATAACGGACATCATGATGTAACGAGAAGGGAAAACGCCCTTTTTTATTGTAGCTATCAGGTGATTTTTGCGCTGCCTCTTTACGGGGGGGGGCACTTCGCCTTTTTGGAGCTTCCTTGTCAAAGTTTTCTTTTAATTGGGCAAAACGATTATCCGTCATGATACAACCTCTCCTTCCAGTATCGTTAAAATATTGTGATAGACATACTCTATATTATCATAAAACTTCTGATGATCTTGTTTTTGTTTATCTGTCATACCCTCACGTTGCTCAAAAACACTTTGGTTAATCACTAAACTCTTGGCAAGTAGTTCTTTCTTCTGAATAGATCCCAAGTAAGCCTCATCTTCTTGAACCACGTCTAAGAATTGCTTGCAAGTCTCGGTCACATTATTTCCATAGTACTCAATCTTATTGCCAATAAGATAAGCTGCAGCCTTAACATAGCTTTTCTTTGTAATCACTTCTACTGCTTCACTCTTGATATAATCCACAAATTTTTTGAGAGCTAACCAGGCACGAAAACCGTTTGTGGAAGCATCTGTTACCCCCAGGACAATATCAGATACAGCAATAAAATTCGCTGTTACTAGACTTTCATCATTATGAGTATCAATCAAAATGATATCAAACTGTTCAGCTAATTCATCGTAATGCTCGCTAAACCACATAAATAACTGAAGATACTTATTGTTTCGACTGGATAAGTCTAACTGTTCATCTGTCAATCGCTCATCACCACGAATTAAGCTAAGATTGTCATTAATACGGCAGACTTCATACTCACCTGTTGTAAAAATATCATAGATGGTCTTCTCACTCGTCACATCAAAAGAGTGGGTCAAGTTACATTCTCTAGCCCCGTCAATCAATAAGACTCGCTTATTTTTAACACGTGATAACCAATCTCCCTCGTTATAGGTATGGCTACTTTTTCCGCCTCCACCTTTATCCAGGTTAGTTGTTTGAATCTTCATAGAAGCACTCCTTTGCATAAGTAGTTAGATAAATTGTTATATAACTTTTTGTATCTCTATTTTACAATATGCTGATCTTTTTGTCAACAAAAAATACACAAATTGTTATATAACTTTTTGCGTATTTTTATTTTATGTTTTAGCCAAAAGTTCCTCCGATATTCCCACCAATATAGCTTATCAGCTGAATTTGATGGACTGTTGTATTGAAGTTGCCGACAAAGTAACAATTATCCTCGCCTTCTTTTGTTAGAACGATTAAAAATTGCACTACGTCATCATTTTCAGATGGTGTCACTTCTAGTTTAGAAACTTGATAGCTATATTGATTTACTAAAATTGCCATTGCCAAGGTTTGGATCATACCATCTTGGCTCATAGATAAATGGTTTTCTATGGTTCCTTTGACCTCTGTCAAATGCTTAGCTTCCTTAATGGAGTTGATCGTTTCATCAAATGATTTTGCAACTTTCTGTTTTTGTTCCTCACTACCTTCTGTATAAGGATTCTCCAACTTCAATTTGGCTGTTCGATAATTTCTTTCATCGACTGTTTCTGGTTCTACTGTTTGGCTAGAACTAGGGGCTGAAGATTTTGTTTGCGTCGTTTGAGGGGTATCAGTCTTGTTGTTGGTAAAGTTTCTATAGGTAGCTAGTCCTGAAAAGAGAAGCAATAGGCCAACCACGATCACAAAAATCATATTTTTTTTTATCCATTCTTTCATTGAGAGGTCCTTTCCTATTTTCCGAGTTTAGGTTCTTTACCGTCTGGATAAGCAAAGGTCGTGATTTCTGCTTTGTGTTGCTCTGGTGTCCAGATACGGTAATTCCATGTATAAGGTGTCTTGAAATAATCCCATCCTGATAATGGCGTGTTTTGTTCAACAATCAAGATAGAGCCATCTTCAAAGACATGACAGACAATTCCAGTATGGCCATAGCCTCCACCGCCATTTTGAGTTGAAAAGATAGCTCCTTTCTTAGGTGTTGTTTTGACACTATTTCCAAAGATGGTTGCCCAAGCAGCTGCCTGGTCTTTCCCATTTCCAGTGACAGATCCAGAATGTCCCCAGAGATGGTTGCCCAAACTAATGGTTAAATTAACGCATTGTCCAGCTAGAAGGCTACTTTCAGGATTATACCAACCTGTAGAACTAGCATAGCCCATCCCTAGACTTTTAGGATCAATGATGTACTGTTTTAAGCTCTCTGGAATGTTGTCTGGACTATAGCCCCAAGCTGTCGCATCTGCTGGAACTATACCTGTCCCATCTGTTGCATCACCTGAGGATGAGTCACTACAATCTTTGGCAGTACTTGTAAACGTATCTGACGGACTATCTTCTCCTGAAGAAGGGACTTCCTTGTAAGGCTTGTCACCATGAGCACTAATAGCTTCCTTGTCTAACCACTCATACTTCCTTCCAAGTGTGTTGTACATGTCAACAAGCTTGGTTTTATAGGTGCCATCAGTCGCCCAGCCACCATCCGCAATAGCTGAAAGGGTAGATATGCCATCTGTATTATTGATAGCCTTAGTATAAAGGGTTTGGTGAGCCATAAATTCAGCTTTGCCAACAATGCCAGCATCATAACTTGAAAACCAAGCGTAAGCACCACCCGTTCCATCGCCAACATTGGCTCCTGGTTTCGTTCCTGATAAGGCAACACTATCCTGCCCATAAGTAGCTAAGGTGACTGGAAAATCACTTAATCTTGAGGTTTTAACTCCTCCCATATTGTGAGCCTTCCAAAAAGAAGTTCCATTAGGATTGGAGAAGTTAAACCCATTTTCAATCATGGTCTGTGTGATCGAGGCAGACGGTAAGAATCCACCAGCTTTCCAAGAGAGAATATAAGCTTCTTTATGCTCCTTCACAAAGGAATCGATAGAACCATCACCTGAAGAGACTGAGGATCCAGTTGAAGTTGAAGTAACTACTTCTGTCGTACAATCTGCTTGTGAACTGCTAACAGCTCCCAAAATACCAGCTAGTATGGTGACACCAAGGCTAATGAAGAAAACGATTGAGACAAGGGGAACCAGTATTTTTAAGAAAACGATTTTCTTCACATCATTCCTCTTTCTACCACAGACCTAGAGCGGTTTTGAGAATGGCATAAAAGAGTAAAAAGATAATAAAGCCTATCCCTAATTTTTTTAAGCTCCTTAAAAACTCTTGATCCCGTGCCTTTTGAGCGGCTAATCGCTCTGGATCAGATTCCCCTTCAGAAGCGAAATAATCCCTAATTTCCTGGCTTCTCACTTTTCGGACTGTAATATATTGGTCAATTGCTTGTTTTCGTCGGGCAATCATGCCTAGTTTTTGTGGATTCTTGTTTGTCATATTCTTATCCTTCCTACTGAATGCCGCCATACCGCTGTACTTCTGGTGTTAGTAATTGTTGGTTAAAGACTAGATTGCCAACTCCAGCTATATTCATAAAGAGTTGACCTTTAGCTAGCCGAGGCAAGGTTTCTAGTTCTGATTGATTCATGGATCCCGCAAGTGCATTGGCAAGCAAAGGGACACTGGTCTCATCTGTCTGGACAAAGACACGATACTGCATGAGGCCAAAGATGCGTTGAACGGCTGTCACATAGGGATCTTTATGACTCCCTATTCCTGATTCAAAGAGAATCCCTCGAAGGGAATTAACAGATAAAACAACACCTGCAAAATTCTCTCCCATGGAATCAATCATATCAGCTAATAACTCAACACTGCTTTCATACTTGGGATTGATCAGAGTTTGAGCTTCACTAATGTTCACAATATAATGTTCCATATCCATCTCGGTTAGATGAATATTTCCCTTCATCAGTTGCTTACAACATTTCCCATTATTGACAATATCCGCTGAAACTAAGGATAATACTGAGAAGATTTGGGCATTTAACAAATGCGGTGTCCCTTTTAGTCCTGAGAAGTCAAAGGTCACCACTTGTTCAGAGGAAATGTCCTGAAACTCCGTTGTCCCTTCAAAGATTTCCGCATTTGTCGTCAATAACTCATTAAAGGTTTTGTAAATACGATTGACTGATTTGATTTCAATCTCATCAGGTTTACTTTGACTCATCAGGCTTCGTTTATAGTCATCCGCAAACAGAATAAAGTCTGACAAAATTGGATACTCCTCATTCACCAAATCGGTAGCTTTTAGCTTTTCTGGATTCAATTTAGGGTTGCGTGCCCACAGACCTTCTTCGATATAAAACTCATTAAGCATATCACCTAAAGTCGTTAAGTCATCTCCTGTCGCTTCAGTGTTCAGCAGTTTGAAGATACTCTTTAGTTTCTGGATATGAAGATTGTAGGATTTCTTCTTATCAATCTCTGTTCCTTCTTCATTTGTAACAGTTGGGAATACCTGGAAAATATTAATTCGGTTAGCTTCACCTGATAAGTCAAGAATTAGGCCATGTTGTAGTCTGGTCTGATCAAGGAAGGTCCCATTCGCATCAAAATTGCGAATATAGTTCCCCTTAGCATAGAGTCCGTCGGTATGCTTTAAAAGAAAGGAACGTTGACCCATTTTAGGGTTTCCCGAAAGAATCATAAAGGACCTGGTTCGACGTTCATCTCGCTCTAAGAAGTTAAAATTCACAGCTCCCTTAGTCGGTGTCCAGCCCAAGTAGACCCCACGTTGGTCTTCTAGCTTGGTATGATTAAAGAAATAACCACCCGCTAAATCATGGGCCCTAACTGGAATACCACGTCTGTGGTTCGGCAGGTCTATTTGATACTGTGCTGGAATAAATGGCGCATGGTACTCAAAGTCCAATTCACCTGAGAGAATCGTAGATTTGAAGTTGGAAGTCTTATCTTTAATATCCTCCACTTTCTTAAAGAGGGCTTCTTTAGTCGAAGCAGAAGAATAGTTCCGAACATACATTCCTAACATGGCAATATTCTTCTTGGTAATCTCTCTATCCAGTTGAGTCAAATCTTTGATTTCATCTATTTCTTGTTGGTTATCAACAATCTTGCTATTGCCTGTAATGCGTGTGGATTTTTCTTCTATAGAATCCTTAATTTCTTTCTTCAGTTCTTTATTGTTTGCTCGATAAAGCGATAAAAACGAACGTGTTCCTGGAATTAACATGAGGTCAGATAACCAAAATCGATCCAAGTCTTCTGACGGATATTCGTAGAAATGGAGCACCGTATGATAACCATCCCCACTCATCCAGGAACGGTCATCATTTTTGAAATCAATGTTTCCTTGTGGCTGAATACGACTGAGAAAAGCTAGATCATAGCCTTGTGCTTTTAGCTGACGTTGCCTACGTTTAGATAATTCTGGCATGTGTTTCTCCTTATACTTTTTCGTTCATGTTGTTGAATTGCTTGATAATTTGTTCCTTCTTGACCCTAGTGATGTCACGTGGAACAAAATCATTATTTCCATAAGATTTAGCCTTTCGAACCAAGTCATCTAACTCGGTTGTCGTTGGTGCAAAGAGCCAAAGAATGAACTCTGTATTATAGATCTCTTGTTGAATATTTTCTTCAACCTGGATTTCGTTTCTAAGCCAGTTCTCACGATCCAGCAACTGCAAGTAGCGACGGGAATCAGGCAATAACTTTGCTTTTTCTTGACGAACCAAGCTCAAATGATGGCGCAGATCCATAATCTGACTATCTGTATTGGTCGGTAACGTCGTCGTTTCAATTTGGATATCTGCATTAAAGTCCGTTAGCCATTTTTCAAAGTTATCAATGGTTCGTCTAATCTCGTTATAGGATAGTGAACCGAGATCCTTTCCTGGGATTTCCATCAGCTGAAGATAGCCATAATCAACTAACTGAATATAGGCTTGACGATTGTCGATAATCGACTTAACATCGAGTAATTCAACACAAGAATTAAGATCGAAGTACTCTTGTTTCTCCTTCTTTTTATCCTGCATGCGACCCAATGGACGTTTTTCTAACGATTGTGTTTGTGTTTGTTTAATAGCCACTACCGTCTCTCCCCTCTTTGATAATTCAGACTAACATAGCGTTTTCGTCTCCTTCTGAAGAAGAGAAATATGCTGTGCCAATTCTTCTTTCCACCATTAGTTGGTAGAACCAGATAAAGACACATCAGCGGTGTTAGAATCACAAAAGCCAATAATTGTGCCCATTGACTCGTCGGGAAAATCCTCGTTCCAACAGATACCGCCGCAACAGCTGAACCGCCTACGAAAACGATATCGGCCATCACTAGTCCTATAATTTTGACTTTGGCGTAGATGTCACGTGGGACACCGTACTTTTCACTCATTTTCTGTCTCCTTTTTATCTTGATAGTTCTAGTGTAAGAGATAATGACAATTCTTGCATTAAGGGGATAAATTACATCGTCTCTCCCTCTAAAAGTTATCGTGTGTACAAAAAGTTATATATCTTTATACACAAAAAAGAAGCCTCAAAATTGAGACTTCTTTACCATGTTGAAAAACTCTTCTTCAGACAGAATCGTAATAGCTTGGCCTTCTGCAATCCTGGATGTGGCAGCTTCATATTTCTGAGAACGTTTGTCAGGTTCAAAGAGATTTAATTGTTTATGACCTGCAATAAGGATATCTGTTCGAGCTGAAACATAGTTCTGAACAATGGCTCCCCTATCTTCCAGAAAGGAAATAACATCTTGCCTGGTCATTGGACGTAAACTCCCTGTAACGACAACAACTTTTCCCGCAACATCAATCATAAGCCTTACTCGTCACTTTCATCAATTTCAGCACCTCTGATATGCGATTGTCCCTGCATACGTTGAGCGGACTGCTGCATTTGTTGGCCCATGTAGTGCATTTGACTCATGGATTGCTGGAAATTGTGTTTGGAAGAAGATTCTAGTGCAGGTTTTTGAGGAATATTATTCGTCACATTGAAAGGAGCAGTTTCTCCAGCTGGTGGAGTTGGTTCACTAATGCCTCCAAAAGCTTCACCTGATGGTTCAGTAGGAGCTACGGTAGGATCTGAAATTCCTCCTCCAGATGGTCCCACATCTTCATTCATATCGCTAGGACCATCAAATCCTGTTAAGGCATCTGGATCAAATGGAGAGACAGGCCTTGGATCTTCAGGATGACTATAATCCTTCAAACCTCGATATACCGCATCATGAGCAGCTTGTTCTTTCTTTCCTAAATGATCAGCGACTCCACCCGCAAAGTCTTTCACATTGCCAACGGCTTCTTTACCCATAACCTCTGCCAAATCAACCATGTTGCTGACTCCACCTTTAGCAGCACCTGCGACACCTTGGTCTCTCACAGCGTTGAAAGCTCCTCGAAGACCTCCACCTGTGACGGCTAGACTATCCCCGAATTTCTTAGTTCCTGCGCCAATAGCTCCTGGAACTTTACTAGCGACATCCATCCCGAGTTGTCCAGCACCCATGGCCAGACTTCCAACAGCCCCAGCTCCAGTCGCAAAGGCTTGACCAGCCATCATGGCACCGATTAGCTGTTGAGCAGTATCACTGTGACCTGTAGAAACCCCAAGCCAGCGTTCAATCATGGTCACCCCTTGCATGGCTGTCAGGAAAACACCAATATAAACCAGTGAGGCCGCTAGACATTGTTCCCACATGTTGAGACCGTCAAAGAAGCCACCTGAGAGCTTTGTCACAGCAGAAACGGACAAGGTTGGTAAATCCCTTAAGATTTCAAGTGTTACCCGCATAATCACGACTTCAAAGAAGATACCTGCCAATGCTCCTCCCATTGTCCGTAATAACTCCTTATACTTCTTAGAGTTAGACAAGGAGCTATATCCTTGTAAGGGAGATATCATCGCCTGAATGATAATATCAAAAACGGATTTGACCAACTTGATAGCCATCGCAATTAAGAGCACAATCAGAATCACATACTGCATGAACATCCCCATCCAGTTGACCTTATAGCGCATGTAAACAGGTTCAAAAGCGTTTAGTTCACCAACAATACGATGTTCAGTAATCGTTTCAACTCCATCTTGATTGGTGTTTAGTTTGTGTAAGAAAAGTCCTTTTATTCCTTCTTGTTTTTCGTCCATTTCATCTAACAAATCAGCATTAGAAGCTCCATAAGTAGCCCCAAAATCAATCCGTGTCGCAAAATTGGTCGTATCTCTTTTATCTGGACTGTCCGTGATCTGGTTGACAGGCGTAGACCCTTCTTTGGGTGGTTTAATATACCCTTGATCATCTAAATGAAAGAGTTCTGTAGAGAAATCATTATCAATCAGGACTTTGAGATCTACCACATTATTCTTCATGGGCTGAATAGCCAATGAGGAATAATGCTTACTTCCCTCTGGAGCCTCGCTAGAAATCGTTTGGATATTCATGGCATCTTGCGCCATGACAGCGGAAACGGTCGTCAGAGCAAGTGGTAAAACGGCCGTGACCATGGTTACTAAGAGGAAGTTTGTAATCACTCCCTTATACTTGACTGGCTTGGTAAAGACACCTGTGATAGCCGAGACAACAAGAATTAGACTAAAGAGAGTCGTGCCGATCACCTGGAACCAATAGAAGAACTGGCCTATAACCGTATTATTATCACCTAAGTAGCCAAAGAGACCAAAGAGCTTAAACATATTGTTAAAGACATGTTCCAAACTAGCTGTAATGGAATATAGGCCCTTGGCAATGCCTCCTGGGATATAGGCCAAGAAGGAGAGGAAGGCTGGTGTCGGTTCCAGATAATTGCTCCAATACCTGTAAAAAGAAGCCATCTTCTCCGCATTTTCGCCCGTGATATTCCCGTTGGTTTTCCCATTTATATCTAAAAAGCCTTTTTCTAGGGCATTGACCAAGTCCGAATAAGTGTCATATGTCAAATGAAGGTACCTACTTTCTGTTATATACCTCCATCATAAGGGATAATGAAAATTCCTGCGTTAAGGGAAAAAATGACAAAAAGGCATCAAAAAAAGCCTCAAATTTGAGACTTTTTCACTTACTCAGCTGTTCCTGAAAAATCATAATAGCCAAAGCTACGTGGTTCCCGCCCTAAGTAAAAAATACGAATGGACTTCCCACCGTCTGATAGAGCAATTTGATACGCCCCCTCTGAATCATCAATCGTTGGATTTTTTTTACGACTGACAATAATCGTGAAGTTGTCCGTTCCTTTTAGGTGAGGCTCTAATTCCTCAATGACAGTTTGAGTTCCTGAAGGAATATCCTCCTCTGGAATAACTAAAAAATATTTCATATTTCCATAACTGTTAGTAATAGAGTTTTCTTTTTTATTAAAAGTTAATGTATCATCACCAGCTCTAAATGGATACCCACCTCCTGAATCTTCAGAGTAACCAACATAGCTATCCTTCAATTCTGTTTTGATGATATCTTCAGCTGATTTTTGACCACAGGCTGCTAGAAGAATGAGTGCGAGCCCTAACGTCACCAGACTAAACCATTTTTTCATTTTCATAACAACCTTCTCCTTGTTTTTAGTTACTCACATTATACCAGAAATAGGATTTTTTGCAATAGATTGCACACCTTGTTATATAACTTTTTATTTATCTTCTTACATCACATCATCCACAAAGAAGAGATCGTCGTCATCTTCATCCTCAAAGACTTCAGCTATAACTGCATGAGTTAGTTCAACTGGAGAAGTGAATTGAGCTTGAGCCAAAGGTTTAGAGGTTTGCTGCCTCGTTGCTAATTGAGGGACTTCTCCGTTTCCTCTCATACGCTCTGTTAAAGCCTGTCGCCAATCAATAATTTTATTGAAGGTACTCTGTGCCCCTACGGCTATATCCTGAAGGTCAAGCTCCCTATGCTCACTTTCTACTGGAATATCCGCCAAGGTCATAGAGTGATCAAACTCATCCTGAAGGAACATATAGCGATATGGGAAAGCTGTTTTCTCATGTAAGAAGATGGGATCGGTTGTCACCTTGCGACCTGCATTATCTCGACCTTTAACCCCACGTAGAATAACCGCTTCTCCTTCTTGTAATTTGGCTAACTGAGTAGGGGTTAATAGATCCTGCTTCGGATTTTCAATAGAAACATTTGGGTTAGCCTCGTCTAGGATATTGCTGGATCGTCTGCGACGGGTAATGGTTCGTGATCCTAAATCCTTACTAAAGCGACTATTGGTCTTATCAGAAGTAGATTTCACATAGATTTTAAGCGAACAGTTGTCTTGAATAGTTGCGGCAGTATTCTCACCATACTTATCAACCAGTTGTTCCAAGTTTTGAATCCAGAGGTAGTAGAGGATGTTCTGGCCAAGACCAATAGAAATCTTAGTATCCATGTGAGGAATAGCTGGAATATTGGTAAACTCATCCAGTATATGAAGAATCCTGTTGACACATTTGCGACCATTGGATAGTGCCAACTCATAGTTGGCGTTAAACAACTGATCCAAAAACAGGGATACAATACTATTATATTCTGTCCTATTTGGCGGTGTCACCAGGTAAATCACTTTAGGATTGTCTGAGTAAATCAAGTCAATATCTTCTTCCTGAAGAAGATTATCCTCTTGCTTATTCAGAACTGTAACCTTAATGTGGTCCAGTACAGGTTGCCTCGTGTACTCATCCAACTTAATCACCTTGCCACGTTTCTGATAAACTTTTTCAGCTGAGAATTGGAAGGTCTTATTACGAATAGTTGAATTCCCATTGTTTTCGTGATTAAAGTCAATGGTTACCAGGAACTGATCAGGTAGCTTAGGTTCAATCACATAGGTGAGATAGCCTTCACCATCGATCAGAGCTGTTGCTTCTTCCACGTGGGTAACTTGTCTAGTCGTCTTCCCCCAAAAAGATTGGCTAGTAATGGTAACCTTGGCTGTTCTATGAGCGTATTCGTTACGCATAGCGACATTGGAACTTGAACGGAACTTAATAGACAGCCGACGTGGGAAGCCGACGGATTCTAGATCAATCGAATTTTTAGACGTTAGTTTAGCGATGTTGTCTTGTAAGAAGAGGTTAATCCCAGACATCATGCTGGAGAAGACGTTTCCTTTAGTCTCTTCTGAAGCAAAGTCAGATGACCTAAAGTTGAGATCAGCCATATCCCTAAACTTAGAAAACTGTTCCTGATTGATTTTACGCAAGTTATCAAAGTAAACCGTTATTTTCGATTTCTTCTTCACTTGTTGATCTCGATCTGGGTTCTCAACGATTTCTCCAAAGTCATTAACAAAGACTTCTTCAGAACCCAAATCGGTCAAGAATTTGGCAATGTTTCGAACTGTGACAGTGTCCCAGGCATCTGTTTCACCGTTCTTAAAGGTTTCATTGGCACGGTCAATCAGAGCCATGGCAATCGCATTAAAGAGGGAAATGGAGGTGTCTTCCCAGTATTTAGCATTTCCATTGCCCACACCTGGTTTGGTTTTCCGATAAATAGCTTCTGCTACCGCATTAACCCTTGTCTGTGTCATTTCATAGTAGCCCTTCTTAGCTGCTGCTATTGCAAGTGCTAGAGGGTTATAGGACATGGACCAGTCCATGTTTTGAAAAGAAAGAACGTTGATATCATAACCACGTCGGCACATGGTCTTATACGATGACTGATAGTGTTCCCCTTTTGGGTCGGCAAGAACCATAGACGGTTGAATTTCTGCGCGACTATTGATATCCATAGTGGTTGTAATATGCCCTTCCCCCTTACCAGAACGAGTCATACCAATCCCCAGCATATTGGTGGTACTATCATCGATATAGTAATCACCTGAAGCCTTTGCATAGATTCCTAAGATTCTTTCCGCATTCGTCATATAGCGACTAAAGCTGCGGTTTTGCCAAAGCATCTGAGATCCTAGTGTTAAACCTGTGAGATTTTTTCTCGTCTCATGAAGGACTGGTACCCCACCTTCACCTGGATAAGTTTCTGTCTTGTTTGGAACCTTCTTGTACTGCTGGTGGATTTCCTTGACTGTCGCAAAGCGGTCATCCCCTTCCTCGTTATTGTTATAGTCACGATACTGTTCAAAGTTAACCCAAGCAGACCGCCAGGCAACTACTAGTCCAATAAGAAAGATAGGTACCGCTAGAATGGGTGCTATCACAAATACCCTAGCGTTAAACAAGTTATGAAAAAGTAAACTATCAACATTAAAGGCAATCCCTTGGCCATTATCTACTAGAGACATGACAGAAAAATAAAGAAATCGAATAGCAGCCCTTAAAACCGTCACAAAATAATTAGTCAACAAGAAAGCTATCACGCTAAAGCCAAGACCCATTAAGATAAAACTTCGAAAGGTTTTAAAATGGAGAATCGGCTTCATTTCCTTATCAAAGCGTTTCCTATCCTGTTTGACAAAAGGGAGCTTATAGATGATCCGAAAGAGAATATTACCTAGTAACAGAAATAAAAATGAGGGTATCGCCGTAACCAGTCGTTTCATGAGATCCCACAACTGCTTCCCTTTATCTCGACCAGCAGACTTCCAATCAATCTCTTGACGGTGCTTCCAGGAATAAGTGAGTGCTTTTCTCTTATTTCTGATCTGCTCTTTGATAATATCTCTGTTGTCAAAGAAATTTTTTATCAGCTGAAAAAGATCCCTCGTTGGTTTCTTTATGAACTTTATTCCTTGGTAACAAAGATACCCTATAAAGCTGACTAAGAGAATTGCATTGAAGGCGTTGAGTTTTGCTAGTTGAATGAGGGTATAATAAATCATTTCTAACCAACTAAACATACTGCTCACCTCGTCTATCGTCCAAGAATCGTTTTATCTTTTCTCCATAAAAACTGGAGAAGAGAAAAACTTTAAATTGCAACTGAGGTGAAATCAGTTGATACCGTTCCAAATAGGCATTGATTCCCTGCTCAATTCCCAACTGGACAGTGTATCGTCGACAACTTCTACCCTGCTTCAAATAATTTTCTACCTGAAGAGAATCCGCAAGCAAATCGTCTAACTGATTCTCTGTTTGATTTCTTTCCATAAAGAATGTTCCTTTCTTAATGTCATTATGAATGTATAACTAGTGTAAGGGATAATCAAAATTCCTGCGTTAAGGGCACAATTTTTAAAAATAAACAAGAAGTTATATAACTTTTTGTCCCTTTAAAATTTGATCCATCACTACTCCTTCTGGTATAATACATATGAGTTATTACCACACACAGAAATAGCACGTGTCATTTAGAACACGTGCTATTTTGCTTAAAAGGGCTCATCCGCATCCATTGGTTCTGGATAAGAAGAGACTGGGGGAGTTGCTGGCTGAGAAGGATTAAATTGCCCCTGCTTACGTCTCAAGGCAGCATCCCTACTTTCCAAGAAAGTAATCCCATCATGTTGACTTGGAGCAAGGTATTGATAGCTCCGACGTTGCCCCTGCTCATTCGTATAGGTCCGCTGAATAATTTCGCCTTTTACAAGAATAGGAGAACCTTTGGATAAACTCTGTGCCATCAGTTCAGCTTGATTGCCATAGACCTGTACGTGGAAGAAGCTGGTCAAAGGCTTTCCATCATTTCCCTGTAGACTCGCATCACACGCAAAATCAAACTTAAAACTAACATGTCCATTAGCTGTCTTACCAACTGCATCAGATGGAATATTAGCTACTCGACCATTGGCAATAAATTCTTGCATATTTTATCCTCCTTGATAGTAAAAGGCCACAAGTACCTTACCATTATTGTCTTGTGGCCAATTTGTAATGACATCAAATTATGATTCAGTCATTAGTCTTCCTTGCGTTTTTTGAGTCCCATAGCCCCAAGTCCTGAAAGAAGAATTCCTCCTACTAGTGTTAGGATACTTCCTGCTTCACCAGTTGAAGGCAAGACAGATGCTGGTTGAACTGGTGTGTTAGGTGTTGGTGGCGTTACAGGTTGTGGTTGTTCTGGTGCTGGTGTCGTCGTCATCTTGTAGTAGTGGACACTCACTTCAACTGGTGCTGGTGCTTCTGGAGCCTCAGGTGCTTTTACAGTCACTTTGTTCACTGCTACTTTTGGAGCTTCTGGAGCCTCAGGTGCTTCTGGAACGGTCACATCTAGATTTGTAACTTCTAGGTTTGGTTTCTTTGGCTCTTTTGGAACCTCAGAGGCCACCCCGAAGATACCTGCTACAATGGAGGTATTGATATGCCCTGGTAGGAAATGACTGCCACTGAAGGTAACCTTCTTCGCATCATCAAAATTGAATTGAATACCGTTGGAATCAATCACACCACCTGAAGCTTGAGATACATCACCAGCTCCAGCAGAATAGCTGTTACCTGATTGGTTGATGTTACGGCCCTTAACTACTTTTGAACCATCAAGGCCGTTCAAGGTAACTGTTTGACTGTTATCAATATCATTGAAGGTCACTGTTGAGACCGCATTACTAGTAGTCACTTCATAATCGTACGATTTGACCATGGCTAGGATATTTCCTGAATAGCCAATTGTTCCACCTCCAGTAGCGCCTTCTCCAGCTCCACCGCCTACAGTACCATTAGTTGTCGCAAAGACACCCCAAGCAATACCTCCGTCTTTAGCTCCCCAAACCGCTAGATATGTAGCTCTTGCTTGCCAAGCCTGGATATTAGAGATTTTGAGAGTGACATCACCATTTGTTGTATTCTTAATGGTTACTGTACCAGATCCATTGATTTTAAACAGGTTATCGAATTTTGCATCCGTATTTTGGTTACGATCCAAGGATTGAATGGCATCTGCCGCAGCTGTACGAAGGTTGCCCCAGTCAACTGCTGGTTCATCACCTGTCATTTTTTGCGCTGTACCAGCTACTACAGTTGTGTTTTCGGCCCATTTGATACCAGACTCTTGTCCTTTACCAGCTTGGTAATCCGCAAGTAACTTGAGGTAAGCATCCAGTTTTGCTTGTGCATCTTTGGTAGAACCATCTTGTTTAGCAACGCTATCTGCGACAGCTTGAGTATAGAGAGCGATATTATCATTGATTGCCTTGAGGAGGGCATCACCTGTCAAACCTTTGACATCGGTATATTTTGGTATTACTGTTTCATGCTTGACATCGATGGAAACATCGTTCTTTTTAGCCAGATCAATTACTTGGTCTTGACGGCCATCTGCTCCCGCTAAATCCGCTACTCCTGCTGATTTTGCATCTTTAACAGCAGTATTGGCTTGGTTGTAAGCTTTTTGGTTGGCTTGGTAAAGAGCTAGAGCCGCTTTCAAATCCGATACAGACTTGTCTTGAATACCAATACCTGCTTCAATAGCTGCCTTATAGAGATCCAGGTTTTCAGCCATAGCCTTACGCAAGTCGTCTCCTGTGAGACCCTTTGTATCTTTGTAGGTTGGTGTTTGATCTGTTGTGGTATCAGTGACAATCAATCCTGCTTGTTTAGCTTGTTCAATCAATTGGTCCACCTCAGCGGTTGACTTGTCTAAAGCCTCTTGGCCTTCTTTGGTTACCGCTTCATGTTCAGCACTGGTTTCTTCATAAGCCTTTTGATTGTCTGCTTGTTTGGCAGTGGCTTGTTTAACAGCTTGATCCTGTTTATTCAAGTCTGTTAATACTTCAGAAGTCTTCTCAGCAGCATTAGCATCGTCAATAACAACTTCTTGAGGTTCTCCTTCAGTTACAACGACACCTGTATTTTTAGCAGTATCTACGTTTCCTTTTAACGTATCTTGTGCATCCTCAACCGCTGTCACAGCTTGGTCCTGTGTTACACTTGTAGGAACAGAGGTCGGAATATCACTTGTAATAGCTGGAGCTTCTGTATTAGTGGCTGGTTGTTCAACGGATGGTGCCACCACCTCTGTAGCTGGTTCTGCTGGTGTAGAAGTGACTTCGTCTGCGGATACGGATCCAGCTCCCATCAATACTGCCGTTGTCGCAAGGGCAATCCCATATTTAGCCAGTAGGGCTGAATGAGTCCCTGTTTTGAATGTGCGAAGTGAGAAAATTTGTTTTGTTTCTTGATTCATGGTGAATCTCCTTTTTCTTTTTTGTTTTTTAGTTTTACGACATCTCGGTCATAGTTGGTTGATTAGTGTTAAATGATTTTCTTTTTCTTCAGGAAGCCTAAGCTCGTTAGAATGACTGTGCCCAGTAGACTAAACAAACCTCCTGCTTCTTCACCTGTTTGAGGCAGGGTCTTGACTTCTCCTGAAGCAGCTTTCACGGTTACGGTACCGTCCGCATTGGTAGCACCTCCTACCTCTTCAGCATTGACAGTCTGTGTACTACCATCATTATTTTGGATCACAACCTGGCTGTTTTGCGTCCCAACCACTGTCTGCCCACCTGGTGTTTCAAATGGATTAAAGGTCACGACTGGTTCTGGAATGGGTTTGATCGTTTGAGGGGCTTCCCCTGTAGAAGGTTCTGTTGGGACTGGAGTGGTCTGTCCATTGCCGTCAGACGGTGGCGTGACAGGCTCCTCTGAAGGTGGGGTTGGATCTTCTGTTTTTGGTTCTTCAGTTGTTTGTGGTGTAGATGGATCCGTAGGTTCTACAGGAGGAGTCGGATTAGCAGGTTCAACTGGTTCTGTAGGAGTCGTAGGCCCTGTTGGTGTCTCGACAGGCTGTGTCGGTTCTGTAGGTGTTTCCACTGGAGCAGATGGCTCTACTGGAGTCACTACTTCTGTTGAGGGTGAAGAAGGATCAACTGGTGTCACTTCATCAGCTGAAACCAAACCAGCTTGAGCTAAGGGAAGGGTTGATAATGCAAGAGCAGATAAGATTTGTTTCTTTGTCATATTTCTTTTCCTTTTTCTTTATTTGATATAGGCTGACTACTTCGGTTCTGTCGTTATGACATAACCATATTTTGCAGAATCAGATTTCTTAATAGTAAAACTTAAACGAATACTTGAAGCCTTTTCTCCTTCTTTGATTAATAGAACGTAAGTAGGCCTATACTCTTTCGTTTCTGAATCATAGGACAGTTTTTCAAGAATAACTGACTGTAAGATTCCCTCTTTGGGAACTGTATATTTAGCATCTCCATCCGAAAGAAAATCTACCAAGTTCTCCTTCTTACCAGAATAATAATTTGGTAAGAAATAGCGACTGAAAACATCTATTTGATGCTCTTCGTCAAGTAATTTTTGAGTACTTTTCAACTCTTGATAAAGATAGGTTACTTGTTCTTTATGCTTAGATAATTGCATATGCGAGAGTACAGATAAAACCATTCCCCCAATAGCTAAAGCTCCTAGTAGTCCCACAAGCAAATAAATCATCTTTAAAGATTTCTGCTTAGGGGCTTTTACTCCAACTTGTGGAGTAACTCCAGTAGAGTGACGTGGCTGTTGCTTTTGTCGAGGGAAAACAGTTGAAATTTCTTCTCCTTCTTCTGGGAAAAGAGGTAAGGCTGACTCTTGAATGCCTAAACTAGCTTTATAAGCTGGATAAATTTGATTGACAAAATACTCCCGCTTTTCTTGGTAGGTATAAGATCGGAAGTCTTGACCTGTCATAATTGATTGAATCAGTGGTAAGAGTAAATTCTGATACCGTTGATCAATGATAAATGGACTGGCAAAGACTTCTCCTTCAGAGACAGCCTCCTTCCCCTCCAGGTGACAGATTGCTACCTTGTTCAGTTCTACGTGCCCATAAGCCTCTTGTAAAGCTTGAAAGAGTAGCTCTGCCTGATAAAAGGTCATATAAGGCAAGGACTCTTCAATCGTATGTTGGAAGAAATCTAAATATTGTTGATCCAGTCCTTCAATAATCCCAAGTAGCTCGCTATCATCTTCTGGAGATTTACCTTCTTCCCAGGTGATTTCTATAAACAACTCATCTGTCCCCACGCATTTATGACTTTTCTTAAAAGGGATAAATGCCATAGTCGCCACCTTAACCCTTCACAAAGTTAAAGCCCCACTCAACGATACTTGGCCCAGCAGAAACCGCAATAATGGCTATTGCAATAGCCAGCCAATGTTTTTTGATAGCAGCTTTAACCTCACGACCACCAAAACCATAAACTAGTCCAGTTACTACAACAGCCAAGCCTAGAGTCACAACGCCAATTCCTTGAACTTTAGTGATCCCTTGTTGAGCCAAAGCATCTGTTTTGGCGAATGGATCATCCGCATAAGCTGTGTTGGTCAGGAATCCTGACAGAAAGAGTGATAAACTAAGCAAATAGCCTTTTCCTTTCGTTTTCACTTTACTAAAATAATTTGCCAATTTGTTCTCCATAGAAAACCTCCTTTATTTTATTGACATTATTAGTGTAAGGGATAATCAAAATTCTTGCGTTAAGGGCAAAAATTTTAGAGAAAAATTTTTTCAGCTGAAAAGAGAACTCACTTTTTCTTCTCTTTCCTCCTCAATATCTAATTGAATTTGCCTAAAATCTTTTCGGTGTTGATTGTCAGGAGCCTCTCCTTCGACCCATAAATGGACATTATAGGTCTGCCTGCTTCTATCCAATGAAAGGCTTTTAGTTGAAATAGGAGCTAATACTTTTCGTTTAATCAAACGCTCCAAAGGACGGGCTCCATTTTTCACATCTGTTCCCACATCAGATAAATATTGAATTAAACTAGGTTCATAGGAAAGTCTTAGGTTTTGACGGTGCATACGACCAGCTATTTCAGATAGATTTTTCTCGGCTATTGCTTCAATCACATCACGTTCTAAAAGATTGAAGATCAGTTTATTTTCAATTCGGTTTAAAAATTCTGGTCTAAACTCATTTTGTAACTCACTCTCCATCGACTTTTCAAATTGTTGGCGATCACGGTCAGTCAAATCTTTAAAGTTTCCTTTCAACTCCCACTTATTGATAATTTTTTTAGCTCCAATATTAGTTGTCATAATTACAATGGTATTTTTAAAACTGATCAAACGCCCTGAGCTATCTGTTAAGCGACCATCATCTAATACCTGAAGAAAGAGATCCATGACTTCACTATGTGCTTTCTCAACTTCATCTAGCAACAAGACAGAATAGGGTTTACGTTTAATCCCTTCAGTTAGCTGTCCTTTTGTTCTCGTTTCACGATTACCGATTAGCTTGGTCACATCTTCCTTCTGCTTATATTCAGACATATCAAAACGAATCATGGCATTCTCATCATCAAAAAGGGCTTCCGCAATAGCCTTGGCCAACTCTGTCTTTCCAACTCCAGTTGGACCAAGAAAAAGGAAGGAGGAAATCGGCTTGTTTTCATCTTGTAATCCAGCTTGAGCAATCGTCACAGCATCCACAACGGCATCAATCGCATCTTCTTGTCCTTTAACACGAGCCATCAACTTTTCCTTGAAACCATCTAATCGTTCTTTGTCACCCTTTAAAATCGTAGTGACTGGTATGCCCGTTTTATCCTTCAAAACCTGGGCAATATCTTCCTCTGTCACCTTATCTTTTCCCTCAGCAGAGGCAATCGTGGAGGCTTCATCAATTAAATCAAAGGCCTTATCTGGTAAGAATTGATCTGTAAGATAACGAACAGATAGACGGACAGCCTGTTGAACGGCTTCAGAAGAAATCTGAACTCCATGAAAGGTTTCGTAAATGACTTTGGCCTGCTCTATTATAGTTGTTGCTTGTGAAATAGTAGGCTCTTCTATCATAACTGGCTGCATCCGACGTTCTAAGGCTCTATCCATTTCAATATAGTCATGAAACTCATCTAAAGTAGTTGCGCCGACCAGCTGAATATCGCCACGTGCCAAGACGGGCTTAATCACATTTCCTGCATCGAGTGCTTGGCTATCTTGGCTACCTGCTCCAACAACCGTATGAAATTCATCTACAAAGAGAAGATTATGCCCACGTGTGCCAACCATCTCCTCAATAATCTTCTTAAACTTAGCAATGAATCCACCATCTTCTTCACTCATCAAACTAGAAAGCTCTAGGGAACGAACCGTTAACTCTTGTAAAGCTTTTGGAACCTGATTACGTAAAATAGCAAGTGTTAATCCTTCAACAATAGCTGTTTTTCCAACACCTGCTTCTCCGACCAGAATAGGATTGTTCTTGGTTCGTCTGAGAAGAGAGATAATAACAGCTTGAACTTCCTTGTCTCGTCCATAAACTTGATAATCGTCCGATTTTTTAGCAATCTTAGTACTTAGATTATCCGTATACTTATCAAGATATGGGGTCTTCACTTCATTTTCCACTTCAATCACTCCTTCCCTTTGCAGTAGCAACCTGATTCGCCAACTTTTCTTTGATCGCTTCCACAAACTCACGTGGATTAATCTCCCCCTCACCAATTTGAGAGAGGAATAACTCCCAGCCCCCTGTTGTCTCAGGACTGGCAAACTCATTATCATAGAGGTAATGGATCAAGAGATAAGCTTTATTTGTTGGAAATAACTGGCCTGTTTTTTTATTCTTCGTAATGTATCCTCTATCCTGAATTGTTTTTAGCATAGCTGCTCTGGTTGCCTGTGTCCCTAATCCATACTTTGGTAAAATCTCACTGATTAATTGACTCTCCGTTATTCTCTTAGGTGGTTTAGTCACTCCTTCAAGAATGATGGCTTTGGTCTCAATCTGATCTCCTACACGATAATCTGGTAACTCAACATCCCCTTTTAGTTTTTGTTGGCTAAAGGCTGCCCAACCTGGAACAAGCATTTGACGACCAGTTGTCTTAAAGACCATCCCCTGGTTTTCTACTTCAACTGTTGTCGTTAAATAGCGACAATCTGCCGCAAACATCAGAAGCGTTCTACGGACAACTGCTTCATAGATTAACCGCTCATCTGGTTTCAAAGTCACTAGATTAGGAATATGTTCAGTTGGTACAAGGGCATAGTGACTTGTTTTAGCGACTTTTTCAGGGTTAACATAATTTTTCCTTGGTTCTAAGTTGACTGCCTCAAAAGAGCAATTAACAGCCTCCTGATAACTCTTTAAGTGAGTTTTCAGATAATCAAACTCCTCTTCCGTGATAAAACGAGTATCTGTCCGAGGATAAGACAAATATTTTTTCAAATAGAGGCTTTCAATTAGACTTTCCGTTTTAGTTGGTTCAAATCCCCACTGTTTAGCGGCTAGCCCTTGAATATCGGAGAGATTAAAGAGAGTTGGTGCTAGTCTTTGATTCTCTTCTGTTTCAACTGAAGAAACGGTAGAATCCGCACTTAGTTGTCGTGACATCGTAAGAATAGCCTCACTATCTGAATACTTCTCCTTGTTTGAGAAGATTATCCCTGTTTCCTTATCTTCTATCTGTAATTTCCAATAAGTTTTTGGTCTGAAGTTTTGAATCGTTAAATCATTCTCACAGATTAAACGGACACCAGGAGTTTGAACACGACCAACCGATAAGCTATTCCCTTTTCCTTTTGGAAGCCTTCCCTTGTTTTGAAGTTCCAACGTGACCAAGGGTGATAGATTCATCCCCACTAACCAATCAGACTGTGCACGTGCTTCAGCTTCAAGATAGTAATTATAGGTTTCTAACGGTTCCCTTAAATTTTGAAAAGCTTTCTGTAGGGCTCTGGTTGTCAATGAATTGACCCATAAGCGCTTTGTAACCTTTTTCTTTCCCTCAGGAATATGAGATAGAATGGAATAGGCAATCCGCTCTCCTTCTCGATCAGAGTCCGTACCGATAATCACCTGATCCGCTGCCATTACTTCCTGATAAATCTGCTTGAAGGTTTCTTTAGAAGTTTTATCCTGTTTCAAGGTTTGCTTAAAAGAAACATCGATCAAAGGCAACTTATTCAAATCCCAATTATCTTTTGGTAATCCGTATTCAAACAAATGACCTTCCGCAGCAATAATATGCACTTCATCTGAAAAATAGGGTGTCTGTTTGACAATGTGTACTTTTCCTTGTTTACTAGCTCTTCCTAAACTCTCTGCATAAGCTACAGCTTGAGTTTCTTTTTCAGCTAGAATAACTGTTACCATATAACCTCTCTCCTTTTTAACTTGATAGTTCTAGTGTAAGAGATAATCAAAATTTCTGCGTTAAGGGAATTAGTTAGAGCAACGTTGAAAAAGTTATATAACTTTTTGTATTGTTTCTTGTACAGTAAAAGGCAGTCTCAATCGAGACTGCCTTCTGGTTTAGCGGCTTGGCCCTTTGGTTGGGGGCTTAGGAAAATTTGGCCCTTGTCCTCGATTTTTTCCTAATGAATAGGGGTTGCTATGTTTTTCAACATGTTTCATCATGTTAGAAACAGTTTTATGAACCCGTTTCAAAGAATCCGCTAACTGCTTATCGTCTAATGCTTTTAGATTACCTGTCCAGCTGGCCATATAGTTAATCGCTTTTTCAGAGGTATCTAGTCCAAAATGTTTAGATAAAATATGACTCGTCATCTCAGATTCTAACTCCTTTTGTCCTTTCGGCAATTCCTTGTAATCGTCTGCCAATTTAGGATTATGAAGTGTCGCATGTGCGAGCTCATGAATCGTGGTAGCAATTTTTTCTCCAGGTGTGTTATCTGGGTTGATCAGAATAAGCTGTTCACCTGGATAAAAGGCACCTTTTGCGTTTCCTAAAACATGGACTTCATCTTTCATCATGGCAACACCAATTTTTTCAGCGTAATCACACAAGCCTTCAAGCACTTCTTTGGTCTTAACTTTATCCACGTTAAAGTTATAATGACGGTTCGGTATAGCTTTTGGATAGCTTTCTGGTTTCAGCGTTGTTTGGGACAGCTCAAAGACCTTGTAGGTGGTGAAACGTGAATAACCCGTTTTAGGATCTCTTTCTTGAAATTGACGAACAGGAAGTTTACCATCTTTCACCAAAACTTTCTCTTGTGGAGTTGCTTCAGAAAGCATTTTGAATTTTGGATTACCTCTATCATTTTTAATCTGATGACCACTTTCATCAAGAACTGGAATCATCTTGACCATCAATGGTCTAAACAGTGTGATTTGTGATTTCTCTCCTGTTTTGACAGACAGTCCCTGGTGTACCACTTCCTTGGTTTCACCAGTTCTTTTATTTGTATAGGTCGCCTTTGTCTGGATGACATCCTCTGGCTTAATCCCTAAGGCCTCTCCCATCGCTTGCCATTGGTCATAGGTAGTGACTGCATTGGCCCCACGCCATTGTTCATGAATGAGGGCGACATTACGAGGGGATAACTGAGGGAATTTACTCATGAAATCCATGTATTCCAGCAAGTCTTCGGGTGACTGGGTATATTCACGAATTTTTTGAAAAGCATGTTCACTGATTTCATAGGCAGAGGCATTGGTATAGTCAAACGGTTCATCAGGTGTCAAAGTATGTTCCTGTTCATCTTCTTTAACTTGATTTTTAGCTGTTTCTTCAGCCATGATCTCTTCAATTCTTTGGGCTAATCCAGCCTTCATTTCTTGATTAGGAGATTGGAAACTTTCTTTATGGCTACTCGCTTCATCTTGAAGAGCATCTTGTGCCTTCAAGCTCTGCTCATTAGCTTCAGTGGCAATTTCCTGATTTACCTCCTGGTTTTCCAGCTGAGAAAGAACCTTTTCGTCGATGGCTGCTAACTCAGGTTGTCCTTCTAAACGACGATATCCAAGCCCCAATAAACGTGATATAGGTTCCGTTTCATCACCAACATCATAGCGAACATTATCTTTGATTAGAGTACCTCCAGGAGCATACACGTCAAATTTAACTTTAGTAAACGGAATATAATTTGCTTGATTTCCTGTTGCCATACTTTCTTGATGACGTTCATAAAAGGCTCCATTCTGCTTGTAAAGCTCTTCAGCAAATGTTTGATACTCTACAAGCTCTGTTTCCTTAAATGGAATCTGAGGACCGTCTGGCCATATTTCAGCCCATTGAAGGCGTACATGGTAGTTTTCATTATAAATACGATCCTGACTCCATTCTCGATAGAAATTAGAATCTTTATCAATCAATCCCATCTGATCAGCAGCACTAACCACTACGCCAAAGTTACCTTCATGTTTATCTGAAAGTTCATAATAGCGTTCCCAAGCTACTTTAAACTCTTTAAGCACTTGTGTTCCAAGTTTTCTAGGGTCTCCTACATTGTATGCGGCATCTAACACTTGGGTGAAAAGTTCTGATGAGATTTCATCATTGTTAACAATTTCTTGAGTCGGTACAAGAGCTTCTTCATATTGCTTATTCTCCAAAATAGATAACATTTCTTGACCACCATCTTTAACATACTCTTCATTAATTGACAGTTGGTCAAGTTGCCCTTTTCGTTCACGATAAACTCCCAAGATAATGTTTTCTTCAGCTGATTGAGCTAACTGATTTTTTAATCCTATACGTAGCTTCATCAAACTAGCAGGAAAAGTGGTATTATCAACAGTCCTAAGTGCTAAAATAATATCCTCATCTCCAGACTTAATAGCTTTATCCAAATCTAAAGAATGAAGTTTTGGAACTTCAGACAGATCTCCAAAATAGAATGAATCCGATTCTACAATTGCTGGCAATTCAGGCAAGACTTTTAACTTATCAAATGCTGCACCTTTATTGGCTAAGAGAATTGTGTCAAAAGCACCATTACCATTAGCAAAATCTTCCAATGTTTGCTCTGCTGACTGACCTTCCTTATATGGAAATACGCCTGTTAAGTGCTGAAATTTATCTTTATCAAATGACACTTGAAGTGTCTGTATAGAAGCATTTTCTTGATAAAAGTAGTATATTTTACTATCTGCTAATTCATTCAGATACCAGTTAGCAACTTGTTGTAGCGTACCAGCATAGCGATTCAATTTCACTAAATCCTTATTACTAACAGCATGATAATGACGCTTATTAATTGACTTCCCATCCTCATTTATGCTAAAATGCAGTAAAGGCTGAGGCTGAGTTTGGCTTGGTGACAAGTCATTCAAAGGTTGCGATACGTTCGCTTCAGGTAGAGGTGCTGCCTCCTGATTTTCAGGAAAATCCCCGATTGTACCCTCAGCGTTTTTTTGTTGTCCAAAAATACTATCCGTCTCTTGAGTCATTTCAAGGGGGTTTTCTTTTGCTTCTGAAACAGAAACCTCCTCTTGGGTGGATTCTACTATCTGATAAGACTGTGATTCAATACGAGATATCAACATTTCTACGCCAGATCGACTAAGAACCACTTCACCGTCTTGTTCCATCAGGTAATGATAAAAAGCATTGGGAGTTGTCACAAAACCATAAGTATAATCCTTGATACCTGCTTCATTCAAGGGGTATTCTAGCATTCGTTCTATAGACTGCGACAGATTATTGAATGTTCTAGTGCCATAATAAGCTCCGAACTGTTCAGCTGATAGACTTTCAAGTTGTTTATTTGTTAAGTACGCAGCGACAGCGAGTTCTCCAATAAATCGGGTTGAAATATCTACTCCTAGCGTGCGTTGGTGCGGTTTCAAAGCTTGGTATAGGGAATCTTGTTCCACCGTGCCTTTGTTTTTATACAGATCAACGGTCTTATCATCGATAGAAGATAAAATTGGTCGAAGTGGCCCTAAAACCTCTAGTCGCTTATCAGTCATGTATTTGAGTGGGTGGCTATTCCCTAGATTGCCAAAGACATTATACAGGTAAAAATCTGTGTCAAAAGTGATAGATATTTCTCCTGCTTTTATACGAGTTTCTAATTGCTTCACTAATTCTTCATTTCCTTGTTTAAGAACATCATAGGTCACAATTTTTGGTTCACTCGCTAAGGATTCTGTATCTTTATGTTGGATCAAAGGAGAATCAGAGGATTTTAGTTCGTATTTATCAACAATTACTTTAAATGTATCTTCATAGTAATCAAGGACCTTTTCCCAAATTTCAGGAAGATTGGTTTGTAGTTTTGTTAGAAATTCCACTTTTTCCAAATCCGAAAACTCTTGATCAGAAAGATAATCAAGAATACCGTCTCTATCGAGTACATGACCTTCAAGCGAGAGATAACCTGTTGCACCATCATTGCTTGAGTCTTCAACATAGAGTTCTGCTCCAGCTACTCGATATTTTCTATCTTCAAGCATGCCGTGGAACTCCTCTAAAACAAAATCTTCAGCATCCCGATTATGAAGCTCTTCATCATGCCACAAATAATATCCAGTATCATCTTTGATAATATCAGCAATAATCTCTTCCACTTGACGCAGATAGTCATTTGGTTGCGTAGATTGATGGGACAACTCTGGTATCATCTGGTATTCTGTTTCCAACCTCTGGACAATTTCGTCGTAGGTATTGTAGAGTTTCTCCCCAGCAGAACCATTAATTTTTATATAGTCTTCTCGAGGTATTCTCTCATAACCACCTAACAAATAGTACAGCGTACGTAACTCTGTCCCGGTTCCACTGTACAAATGAATCAGCGAGTGATCACTATTGTTATAAAGACCGTTAGTGAAGTTTTCTGATTTGCCTAGATAAATACTTCTGTTTCTATCTTCGTTATGCAGTAAAACAAGATGGTCTGGATAGATCGCTTGTAAAACACGAGGGGAATCTATCGCATCAACTAGCGGATGAGTTGCAAGTGAAGGATCAGTATTCGGGTTATCTAATTTCTGATCTCCCTGACCTAAACGACTCGTGTCAGAGAAATTTTTCAAAATATATAGCGATAGGTAACCCTTTAAATCTTATTTCCTTTGCAATTGAAAATAAGTATTTTCTCTAGGTTTTCCCCCGCTCCACACCGTACGTGCGACTTTCATCGCATACGGCGTTCCAACTTGTTCTAATTAATTAATTTTAGTTAAATTACATGTTTCACGATATTTATTGAGCTTCTCCATCTGAACCTTAGTTAGATGGAGAAGCTTTTTATAACGTTCAATCGTTCTTTCATCTTTGGCATGGATAAGTTTATGAACCCATTGATGGACAATGATCAGATTAGAAAAATCATCTCCTCCACCTAACCTTCTTGGAAGTATATGATGACAATGGACCTCGGCAGCTGTTAGAAATACACCACTCACCGCACATTTCCCTTTTTGCATGGAATACTTTGAAATGCGATTATCTTCATATTCAAGTGAAAAGCCAATATTCTCAGAACTTTGTAGTTTCTGTATTTCGTTGAAAATGGATTGGTCTAATTGCTTATATGCTTTCATACGACCCTGTAAGGTATAATCGCTGATTTCTTGGTTCATAGGGACTTTCAGTCGCCATTGAATATCTGCAAGAGGGTAGAGATATAAACCTGCAATTTTATAGGTTCGCAAATTATTCTTATAGAATTTACGATAAACAGGCGGTGGATGTCGAGCTGTTTCATATTTCCCGACATTTTGTAAACGATTGAAGTGGGTAAATGAGAGAGAATAGGCAATTTTTGAAAAGTCGATATTGACGCATGTAGCCATTCTGTAATAATTATGAATGCCTAAAATGTAAGAATTATAAGCTTTGACATTCTGCCAGCTCGGACTTTTCTGCAATAGTTTCAAGTGTTCTTTCACTGTTTGTTTAATTCTTGCCTTATTCTTTTTGGAAACATGTGTGCTTGCCACATACTTTCCTTTATTTTGTATGGCTCTTAATTCAAAACCTAAGAATTCCGAACGTCGCCTCTTCAAATTAGTAACTTTAGATTTTTCTGGTGAAATTTCTAATTTGAGATGGTTATTCAAATACCCTTTGACTGCTTGAAATATCTTCCAAGCTTCTTTATAAGTTTTCGCAAAGATTTTAAAATCATCTGCGTAGCGTACAATATACATTTCCTTGAGGTTGGAATGTTTTCTGAGCTGACGCAGCCCATTCCATTTGCTTTTGTATGGGTATTGCGTCGGAAAGTTCTCCCACTGGCTACTTATCCATTGGTCTAAATCATTCAAGACAACATTAGATAGCAAAGGAGATAGAATACCTCCCTGAGGTGTTCCTTTGGTCGGAATCCCATGTTTATCTATAGGCGCTTTTAACATCTTTCCAATAATAGCCAGTACACGTCTATCCTTTATCCCTATCGTATAAAGTTGACTCAAAAGTTTCTTATGATTGACATTATCAAAGAAACTCTTAATATCGACATCTACAACATAGTGGAAGGTTGACTGATTCATCAGGAAAGAACACCTCGTGATAGCATCCTGAGCAGACCGATTAGGACGAAAACCATAAGAATGGTTGTAAAATTTTGCTTCACAAATTGGCTCCAACACTTGCTTGAACATCTGTTGTATTAGGCGGTCTTGCATCGTTGGTATCCCTAATGGTCGAGTTTTCCCATTTGCTTTGGGGATTTCCACTCGTTTTACAGGCTGAGGGCTATAGTTCTGCAAAGCTTTTCTAATTTCTTTGATAAAGCATTGTTTATCTTTCAGTTTAAACTCTGAAATGGTTTGTCCATCTACTCCAGCAGTTTTTGAGCCTGTATTCGCCTTTATCATCCGATAGGCTAGTAGGATATTATTTTCCGAAATGATGTGGTCATAGAGATTCAATCCTTTTCTACAACCTTGTTTACTCCGCTCATACAACCAATCAAAAGTATATTGCATATTGTAATATTCGAAATATCGCAATTTCGTACTCACCGATAGATTACTTCTCCTAACTTTTGTTAGTCCTATCCTCTTACTCGACCCTGTGAGTTCATTTAACTATTATTAATTTTTCAATGAACAAGTCTTGAGGCTATCCCCCCACTCATTTTCATGAGTTTCAACAGTACTGTGCCTCTACTCTCACGAGAATTAAGAAATTTCAGCGTTTGCCTTATACTCAACACTCCGTTAACAGACGTTTCATTAAGTGTTTCTCGCTTTCCACGTTCCAATGATTCTAGCTGTACATCAATCCTTAGGTGCTTACTATGAGCCTGAACATTTATCACATCATTGTTTGTGATTCCGAATTTCATGGGAACGACGCTTACTTTTCGGTAATGTTCTTTGCACACGCAACCCTCTATCTTTCGAGTAGAGTCGACTTATAGACCCGTACATTCGCAAGTTCGTCAGTTTCTCAATAGAAACATTCTCACCATAGATTGTTTTTAGCATTCCGACATATCCGCAACCGTATAGAATGCGCATTCTACTTAGGTTTTGTTCTGCCGACTTTACCTGGCTTCACACCTTCATGTGCTGTTACGCATGAACGCATGCAGGAGTATCAAATCAGTTGTTTCAGCCAACATGACGGCTTTCATTCCAACTGTCAAATCATTAGTTGTCATTCACTTTTTTTGCGTGAATCCTCTCTTTTTGCGTTAAGCACTTATAGAGAAACGTGTCGCACCATTCCAATCTGATTTTTCTTGGCCAGGTTGCAAGTTCGGCATGGCCTCTATGACAGCTGCTCCTTTGTCACGTAAAGAAGAAATAAAGTTACGCCCGCCTTCGTCATTGTCTACTGCTAGAGTGATCCAGTCTGCATGTTTTCCATCCGCAAAAAAGTTATTATCAATCGCCGTCTGCAATCCTTCAGCTAATTCATCATGACTCCACCGTAGCGGTCGTCCTGAAACATCCGACTGTAGTTGCGCTACGTGTCGACCTACGACTGCTTCCTTCAAACCATCCATTGAGATTAGCCGCACATCTTGGAGGCTGTTTCGATGCAATTCATAGTAAGACATGAGATCAATAGCACTCTCCGCAAAGATAAGACGGTTAGGCTGACCAATATCCACGTGCATACCCGTAATACCATCTGAATTTCTGACAATATTCTTAGCATAGCCACGCTCAGGCCACTTCTCCCAATTTTCTTCAATCCCTTGTAGAGTTGCCCCAACAATCTCTCCTGAGAAATCAAAGGACTTAAAAACAACAACTGGTTCAATACTGCCATTGACTTTAGCATTGGCTTGGGCTAGTACTCCTTTTTCTAGGAAAAAATCAATCGTTTCATCTGAAAGACCACGTTGCTCTTTTAGATAGCTTCTACCCGCTTCAAATGGCTGTTCATAAGGTTTCAGATAGTAGTTAAAAGATTCCTGTACTCGCTCGGCTATTGTAAATTCCTTGAAAGTCCCATCATTGAGATAATCGATCGCCTGATTAAAATTAATCTCTTTCATGGTCTGGACCAAAGCAATGACATCGCCGCCTTGATGACGTGAGAACCAGTTCCACATGTTCTTGTCAGGTGAAATAACCATCGAATCATGTTCTTTCCAACGATAATCTCTCCCTGATTGAAACAACTCCATGTTCAATTCACTAGCAACGTCTAAAATATCCCGAGATCTAGCGTGCTCTACTCTCTCTCGACGACTCTTTCCACGTGACCATGGTTGGTTTGTGTGTTCTTCTACCATAAAAATTCCTTTCATTCATTAAAAACACTCATAATTTGATTGATAAGGCGTTGTTTCAGAAATCCTAAACATTTCTTTTGGTAGTTGAACGAGTTCTCCCACCGAAAGATTTTCAAACTGCTCTGGATTATCCTGATAGCTGAGTTCCAACTCCAAATCACCATTTTTTCCTTGTCCTGCGAAAAGAATATTCTTCTGACTGTCGTCCATGGCTTTAACCAACCAGCACGCTTCAAAATCAAATTTTTCCTCTGAGACACCTGGGAAATGTAACATTATCTTCACCTCCTTTACTACAGTTACTTCTAGTGTAAGAGATAATTAAAATTCATGCGTTAAGGGGATAAATCAAAGGAGTTTTTCATCAAAAAAAGCCATTGATAGCTTATCAATGACTAATTAGCGATGTGCTTGTCTGTGTTCCTCTTGTTCCTCCCGTTCATCACTACGTGCACGTTCCATTAGTGCTCTTTTGCTTGCCTGCTGCGAACGGGTGAGGGAAGCCGTCAATTGTCGCATGAAGTCGGTATTGATTCTACTGCTTCCTTGTGACTGTTGAAGTTGAGTCTTTTTAATGACTCTACGCGCTTGTAATTGCTTCGAAACAGCTTGAGTAATCTGATTTTGAGTATCTTCAGTCGGTTGTAGTTTGGTGTACAAACGTTTCAACTCCGCAAAACTCTGGGAATTGGCCAATTTCATCTCTTTAATAGCCGATTCATCCGACAGCTGTTCCATCTGTTGGTTTCGATTATTAATCTGATATTTCAGCTGAAAAATAGAGACTTTTGTTTGGAGTTCCTCAATGTAAGCTTGTTTGGTAATTGTGGTTCCCTTCAGCAAGCTGAGAATACTATCGTCTTGAATTTGGTTGACCAGGCCTATCTCTGCCCGTAATTGTCTGATAGGAAGCTGTATCGCACCAGCGGTTGCTTTATCGATGGGTAGAGCAACGCTATCCTCAAACTGACTCGTTAAGCGTTGCTTCAACAGCTGATTATCTTCTGAGAGCTTGTAGTTAGGGATTAATTGTAACTCTATAGCTTGTAGCTCCTGAGTTATCGCTTGTTTCTTAAAGTCCACAAATGGTTGATCAGAAACCAGTGGCTGAATCTGTTCTAACAGTTTTTGACGAACTTGTAATTCCTTCTGACTAGCTTCTAACATACTGAATTTCAAGGCATAACGGAAGGTCCCTAACTCCCGACGTTCTTTTTCTGTTAAATCCGTTTTCAATTTAGCAGCATCCACTAACTCTTTTAACTCACTTGATGATAATAAGGACAAGTCTTTCAGAGTTAATATCTTCATCTGAATATTTTCTGTCAGCTGACTGATATCATACACATAGTCTGTTACAAACTCTGGCTGACCAATTCCAGTGCCGTGCTTGTCATAGGCTTCATAAACAGGCTTTACAATTTCGATAGGCTTACCCCCTTCTTTTACAAAGTAGCCTAATTTTTTCCAGGCATTTAAACTTTTTACCACGCTTGCTTCAGGGAACTGTTCTAAGATTTTTCTCTGATTCAAACTAGAAAAGCTTTCCAAATTTTTTTCCAGCTGAATGTCTTGAATCTGAGGAGAGGCCTCCCTGAAGGATTTTAAGATAGTGTTGGCCAAACGTTCCCTTAGATTCATCACACGACGGGCCAGATGATGTTCCAAATCATACCCCTTTGATTCAGCTAAGGTTCGAATCGTTTTTCCATCGACCTTTCGGATTTTTTCATAGATTTGATTTTTTTCAGATGAATAAACACCTTGATAAGTTTTTAGAAACTCCCTGGTCTCTTGTAAAAATTCTTGGTAGGCAGCATGCCCTTCATTCTGTAAGTAGGAATCTAGGTAACGATCAAGAAAAAATTTACTCACCGCAAAATCTCTAGCATGAGAAGCATAACGCCATTTCTTACCCGATGGCAGGTGATTGTAGGCCTGTTCCAAAAAATTTTTTTCAGCGGAAGACGTAATTTTATCTTCCTGGTAGACAGAAGCCATCAAATTAGCCTTCAGATTAGCCAGAACCTGTTCTTTTCGAATCAAATTTGACCGTATTTCCTCTTTGAGAAGTCCGTGATAAACACCACTTTTAAAACGGTTGATCGTCTTCTGAGAAAAATTCCCCTTATATTCCATACGGCCACGTGGGCGATAAAATATCTTCTCACGGTTTGATTCAACTTCAGAAAGGCCAAAATGAATATGGATGTTATCTGTATTGAGATGAATATTTCCCCACCAAAATGCAGAATCTGAAAGGCCTTCTTTCTGAATCAGTGTAGGCATCATGTCACGCATAACGGCTTTAATTGCCTTTTGATCAACCTGTCCAGTCGCAGTATCATAGAGGCCTTGTTCAGCTAGAAAAGCATTATCAAATGAAATGACACCCTGCCAGAGAAGGGAGCCATTTTGATAAGCAGATTCTAACTTATTTTTGAGATCTGTTAATCGTCGTTTCTGAAGATAATCTGCTTCCTGAGTAAAGATAGCTGTTAGTTCTTCTGATTGATTTTCCGTCGCATATGAGCGGTTCATATAGTCAATATACTCACGAAAATTTAACTGTGTTTCAGGAACAGCTTCTTGAATCCGATTCATTTCCTCTTCAGTCAATCCCTCTACCATTTGACGATTCATTTCTAAGGATAACTCCTCCTCGATCTTGACGGCTTCATCACGGTTTGTGTAATCCACATATTGGCTATTGGCTTCAGTGTATTGAAGCATAAAGGTAATATTAGGGCTAGAAGATAGACTCATCTTTCCTCCTCTCTCTTGATCAATATAAACCATCTTTTCTTAATTGAGCATAATCCTTTAACAAGGGCTGTAACTCTTCCGCTTCAACTTGAAAAGCATTTAACCACGGCCCTGACTGGGAAATATGTAGCTCTTTTTGATCCTCAATAAATTGCATAGGAACTAATAGGACAATAGGATCTTGCAATTCTAAGCCATATTCTTTTTCTAAGAAAGCCACAATAAAATCTTGATCGCCTTTAGTACGAATCTGCCAATGTTGAGAATTCCCATTTTTCTTTTTGTGCAAGGAACTATACTTCACATCAATCATCAATCCTTCAAACCAAAAATCATAAACGGGATTATTTTTCTTGAAATATTTATTAGCATCAGTTGCTTCTGGAACATACTTTTGAAAAAGCTCTTCGGCCATTCCACCAAGTCTAGCATTCCTAGAACCATATTGAATTTTATCTTGTATTTTCAGACAACCACTCTGTATCAACTTTAAGTGGGCGATATGAGTTGGTAGGCCAGACCGTTTCACGGCCTCATGAAAATCTCCTGTTTCTAAATAGATATCAACAATATCTGCCATTTATCTAACCTCAATGAGAGTGTTTCATCGTTTGTCCTCGACTAACATCCTCTTTAATAATATCTTCAATACGTGCAATCAGTTCATTTTGTTTTGGATCAAAATGAGAGTGAATGGATTCCAGGTCTTGAATATCAAAATGACTTCCCTTTGTCCCTACATGAAAATTCGTTAATTCCAAATAGAACATTTGATCCAGCTGATGACGAATGGATTTCAAGAGTTTTTGTTCATCTGAATTGGCCAAATTTTTTTCCAGACGAGACAGTCTTTCGGAGAACGATTGTCTGTCTCCCGTTTCTAAAAAGAGTTTATGAAAAGTATGAATGACCTTAACCACTGTCGCTGAATTATTCGGACTCTGCCGATTCAAACTTCCACCGATTTCTTCTTCCAGGTAGGCTTTAATTTCCATAAACTTCTGTAGTGTCTCTTCGTTAAAATAGACGTTGATTCTTTTAGTCATTCTATTTTCTCCTTACTGTAATTTTTTTGACGTTCCTGTTAAATAGTTAATATCATACCCTGGTTGGATATTAAAAATATAAATATCAAACGATATGGTATCATCTTCTACACTCTGTGCTTCCATACGGATACCACGAGCAACTAATTCCACATTTTTAAAAATCGGTGTCACACGATAGCGGACATGATGGTTTGTTTCTTTAACATAGTTTGCGACCATATTTTCATAATAAACCATAGATGATTGTTCTTTATCAAAGTTTGCATTAAGGGCACGTGTTCCTATAAAAAGATTTTTCATATTGGCATTCTCACCACTTAATTGAAAACCAATCAAATGAGAACGATTATACAAATAATCTTCTTTTCCATTGAACAGGATTTTTTTATTTTTCCAGCCAGTCGGTTTGACTGATGAAATATCCTCACGTTCATTTGTTGGCATCAACTCTTGACCCAACATCGCCTCCGCAATCCCAACCCTATTTAAAAAATCTAGGTTACTGTATTTTTCCCATGAGCCATTCTTTAAACTCAATTCCTCTGCCGTAAATTGTGCCCTGTCATTCACTACAATGACTTGATTTTTACCATCAAATACTTTTGTTTTCAGTTCTTCGTTTTGTGTATGATGAGTATTACCCAATTCACCATTTTTTTCTTCAGGTGAACTGGATATGTTCAATTGACTAGCTAAATCATTTTGGGTAAAGGCACTTTTTAAAAATTGAAAATTTTGTGGCTGAACTAGAAAAATGGTAATGAAGCAAAGGCTGACCAATAAGAATTTATTTTTCTTCATGAACGCCCTCCTGCTCCTCTCTCCGCAGCAAGTGCATCCACATCATCCATAAATCGTAACCAGTCAATGGTCAACTCTTCTACAATATCTTGCTTGGCACTATAAGCCAGTAACTTAATCTCATTTTTAAGTAAATGATCCAAAATATTGGCTTGTTGTTCTTTAATATCTGCCAATGTCTCCGCAAACTTATTATCATATAAATCCAATCCATCATTCTCTACAATTCGTTGAAGTTGAGCAAGCATAAATTCATTGAAGGATGGATACTCATATTTCTCTGCTATCATATGTAGCTGTGCCCATGTTTTTTCTGGAATGGATCTAATTTTAATTTCTTTAGTCACTACTTTCCACCTCTCCTTCATATTCTAACCAGCGTGAAATATGATCAGCATATCGAGCCATTTTTGACTCAAAATCAGATAATAGTTCTGTCTGTTTTTGAGTCAAAAACAAAACATGGTCCGACGTTAATTTCATATTTTCTAAATGTGCCAAATAGTTTGATTCAACCAAATTGAATTTTCCCTTTTCAATTTTTTCACGACACATCCTCAGTAAAAATTCATTAAATGATTTTGCTTGAGTTTCTTTCGCAAGTGCCTTTAAGTATTCTACCTCTTGATCAGATAGTCCTCGAATTTCAATTCTTGTTTGATGACCTTTTGCCACTTTAATTACCTCACTTTCTACAAAATAGAGTGCCCTTCTTCTTTCTTTTGACGAGGCAAAAGCTAAAAGAAGCAAAAAAGAAAACCTCAACCTCGCAACGTCACGAACCAAAATGGTTCTACTTTTGCGGTTTTTCCACACACAAAGACACACTACTGCGGCTAATGCCTTTTGGGGTGTCTTGTGCTAGAAAAGAGCATAAGGGAAACTGTCCCCACGTACCGTATGGAGTTGATAGTATCAACGTTTCCCGTACCGGTAATTTTCTCGGCTACGCCTACTTACACACACATGGGTTACACACCTATACACACTAAAAACAGTTGCATCCACACTTAAACACACTATAATAACCACGAACACACACAAGGCTTGACCGCCAAATTGAGAGGTTTATTCAGCTGAAAAGGGAGCGATTTTAACTACTTTAAGCTCCTTCTTCATCTTCTTTTTTAGCAGCTGCACGTCTTGCCTTTTCCTCTTCCTTAATAATCGCAAGTTCGGTTTTTAGATCATCTAGGATGGTTTCATAGGACTGCTTCTTGTCCTTTTTCAATTGGATCTGAACGTAGATTTTGCCAATTTGCTTTTGAAGATTTTCTTCGGCAAGCTTCCGTTCATTTTCGAGTAAAGCAACTTTTTTCTTTGCCTCTTCTAGTTCCAAATCAATTTTTGTAAGATCCTTTTTTGCCATAAAATAGCCTCCTTCATTTTTATAATTTCAGTATAAGGGATAATCAAAATTCCTGCGTTAAGGGAAAAATGATAACCAAAAGAAAAAAGAGGCTGGGCAAAAAGTAGCTTCAAATAAAACCACACGGTGATTTCTGTCTTGAAAACAATCAAGATGAAAAAATCACTGTGTGGTTTTTGAGTATGTGAAGTTTTAGAGGCTAGATTCTTGGCCAATTTCGTGAGATTCATACTCATGAAGAGGAATCCAACCTCCGTTTGGACGGCTCGATTGCCTCTGACATGAACCCTGCGCACGCCAAAAACACTCTTTAATCGGCCAAAAACGGGTTCAACATCGATTTTCCGTTTGGCATAGATTCGAGAGCCTTCTTCGCTATGTAATTCTTCCTTGATGAGTTCTTTAAAGTAATTCCAAGTTGGATTGTAATGGATTTGTTTCTGGCGACCACTTTCTGTTTTGGAAAGTTTTTCTAACTCTTCTGTGCCTTGTATGTTATCCGCCTCATAGATTTTCCCATTTAGGGCATCTTCATATTTATCAACAGCTCTTTTCCAAGTGAAAGAGTAGAGATTAGCATCAGCTTCTAGCTTGGTGCCATCGATAAAGAGAGCCTCGTCTTCAATCATGCCATTTTCACGCATGAGGAGGGTGAAGTAAATAAAGGCAGTCTTAATCAGGTTGTTGGCATGCTTACTGGAACGAAAATTATTGATGGTTTTGTAGCTGACGTAGGTATCCTGGCTCAACCATTTCATGGGAATGACTTCCTCATTCATCTGAACCATTTTGCGACCAGAAAAGACCTGACGAGCGTAGGCGAAGAGCGTCATCTTCATGAGCATAGCCGGATGGAAGGCAGGACGGCCAGTGTGTGATTTATCTTCCAATAAAACATGATTAGGGATACTGTCCACAAAAAGACTGATCAATCTAACTTCATGATTCATAGGAATATCGTAGGCAAGATTTAGTTCCAAACTGAGTTGATTTGTGTTATACTCTTTATACATGATCATGGCTTTCTAGTTGTTTTGTCGTTATTATAATTATAAACCATGACATAGGGAAACGAGCATCTCCAACTGCGGAAATGCTCGTTTTTTCTATTCTGAAGCTACTTTTTGCCCAGCCTCAGCATCACATATTAAAAATCTCTCTTTAGTAAACCGTCACCGTTTTTCATAAAAGCTGCTTTTCGACTGAGTTTGAATTTCATTAGTGTGTGATAAAAGTCTAAACTGGCTGTTAGCAATAAACTTTCATAAGAATTTTCCTCCTAGTTATTTCATTTCTACTGTTTCAATTGAGTTCGAAAATTCAAAGGTTCCATCCTTGATAGCGAGCTCTTTTTTCTCTAAACTATCAATTTTAATTTGGACCTTTTCAATATTTTGAGTAGCTGTTTCAATGGATCTATTCTTAGTTTCGATGTTACTCTCAATGGTCGCAATATCCTTTTGGTTCGATTCCAAATCATCTCCTGAAAGATATTCTGCTTCTTTGAGTAGTCCAGATTTTCGAGACTCATCATCCTCAATTGAAACTTTTAATTGTTCAATAGAGTGATTCAATTTTTCAATTTGACCCTCTTGGAAAGACTTCTCTTCTATGATTTCTGATAGGGCAAATTCCTCACGAGAAACACTTTTTATCTTTTCTTTTTTAAGCTTACTATTTTGAGTCGTGACATAGAACTGAACAACATTATTATCATCAGTATCTTCTGCTTTCATAGGCTTCTCTTGTTCATCTGAAGGGCTAGAAATATCTATATCAATTGAACTGGTAACAACAGTCAAATTCGTAATATCAATCGCATAAGCTCCAAAATTTTCGGGAACATTTCGGATAATGACAGAGATTTTATTATCTACAATTGGAACAATCTCCATTTTGGTCTCTGTTGTTTTTTTCTGAGCATATAGGTCCCATTTGAGACGTTTGGTATCAATCCCACGATCAACTGGAGAGGTGGAATCTTTCGTTTCAAACTGTAAAACAATAATGCCTGTTTCAGGAGAATAGGTTTGACTAGACAGTCTAATTTCACCTGTTCCATTGACAAACGTTCTCTTTGTTTTGAGCTGTTCATCGGTATAGGTTTGTCTCTGCGGAGAATAAATAGCTCCTAATAATAAGCTTATCCAAGCTGTAAATAATACTGAAAAAATAACTAGCTTACGCTTAATAACATTGTCCTGAAACCATCTCTTGATTTCTATAAATGGTCTAGCAATTGAACTGGATTTTATAATTTCAATCCAACTGTTTATTTTGTTTATCATAAAATGATATGTCCTTTCTAATTTAGGATGATAAATGGTAAAATGTAGATAGTAATAGCAATTTGTGAGGTGACTAGTTTGAAACATGACCACGCTTATTCAAAACACTTTAAGAACGATATTTCACCAGAAAAAGCCTATGCTTATTTTCATACTAAGCCCATTGAGCCTGGTGAATTTAGATGCGATGAGAACTGTCCTGTTCCTGTAATATTAGTCAATGTAAGAAATACTCCTGACAAATGGAAAGTCCCTCCTTACTTCAAATATCATAAGGGCTATGATAACAAGCACTCCTCACACTGTCCAAATGTTTTGGAAATCAATAAAACACCTAAACACTCCTCTAAAAAAGAAGCAGGTTATGGTTACAAACCGTCTGGTGAAATTATTATTGAATTATCTACGAGTAATCCAGTGGCTTATGAAGACGTTGGAGTTTTTCAGCTAGCTTCCTAAGCTGGAAAAGTTTCACAATCTAGTCAATCCGATTTTGAACTTCCAGTAGTTAAGAAACGCTCTACACGTCTGTCAAAATTATCGTCAACCATTAATCGTTTCCGCTCTCATCCAGATGATGTTGTTAATTTTAATGGTATAGTTGCACCTTTAAACACTTTCTTTCACGAGTTACGGTATGGGAATTATAAGTTATCTTCAGACCAGAAAATTTATCATGGTAAAGCCTTTGCTAAAAAGGTTAAGAATAAAAACGGAAAAGATCTGATATTGTTAGAGTTTAATCAAAAATGTCAACTTGAAAATGCTTATTTTGAAAAATCTGCTGTTTTTATTGAAACCACTGCTCTAACGAATACTTCTCAACAACATAGAAAACTATTAAAGTATTTTCAAACTGGTGAGGCTTTTCATCTTTATGTTTGGGGAAATTTTTTTGTAACCTCTAGTTTAAAAATTCGAGTTTATAAAACAGATAAGTCTGATCAGATCTTGTTAAGGAATCTCTACTTTGAAGATTGGTCCGAGTAATAGGCCTCCCTTAGTTTATCAAAATATTTTTCCCAAATATCATAATCATCATTAAAGCAAAATCGCTCATGGTATTGTGTCCCAAGCGAAACCATGATGAAATCGTCTACAGACATATCTAAATAACCTTCTAACCCCTCAGCCACTGATACCAATGAATCTGCATGGACAATCCATGCTTTTTCTTTATTCAGAATAAGAAAACTTTTTTCCTCACCAGGTGTCAAAAAATCATCTGGATAATCTTTTCCAATTATTTCTGTCACTTTATATGGTGCTGTTTTACCTAAGTTCACAAAAAATTCAGGATCTAGTTCATAATGTTCCATTTCTCATCCTCCTAAATACAATTCATCTTCTCTGGTGCTAACTCCAACGTCAGCCACAAGGCTTCACTTTCTGAGATATGAGTCAACTGGCCACCCTCATCGTTAAAACGGAGCAAGGTAAAAATACCATCAGGAAGTTTCCCTAGGACAACCATGCCTTCAGTTGTTTTAGATCGCCATAGTTCAGTATCAAATTGAAAGGCTGTTTCTGCCCATTTACTAAGTTTAGTTTTTCGTGTCATGTAAAGCCTCCTTAATGCTCTCTTCGTCAGCGATAATCTTGCCCTTTTTATCCTTAGTAGCATACAAATAAAGCTTCGATTCTCCCTCTCTTATCGTGATCAATGTCGCTGCTTTGTCAATCTGGTATTTCTTCACAAGATCTTGGCCATCTTCTGTCTCTACATCGATATAAAACGTCGGATAAAGACTCTTTTCTACTACCTCAATAACAGCTTTCTTTCCTTTCTCGCAGTAAGGACAGCCTGTCTTATAAAAGACTAAATTGGCGTTCTGATTGACCGCAACATCCACATAAACTTGTTCCGTAAGGTGCTTATCGTAATCTTTGGTCACATACTCAGTCCAAAGGGGCTGCACACCAAAAACTGCAAAGAATAACATTCCAACAACTACTAATGTACCTAAAACCAGTTTAGGCATCTTAAATCTATCATCCATTATCCTTCTCCTCCCTGTATAAACTCGAACAAATCTCCTTGAACGTAGTTCACTTTAGCCAAACATTTAATTTCTGCTTTTAAACCTTCAAAGACCGTCATCATAGTATTGAATCGTAATGGGTCGAAATGTTCATATACACCAACTAATGGCAACATCGGAAAATGGTCCTTCTTTTCACTTTTAAGAAATTCAAGGACCTGCTTTTCCAGCTCGATGACACCATCCACTCTTATCAATGCAGGTATACTGGTAATGGCCTCTCCATTCTGATAAAAGGTCAAAGCGACATCTCCAGCTTTTATCGTCCTAAACTCTGGAAAATCCTCTGTTATCTTAAAATAATAAGCCAGTGGTTCCTGTCCTAAACCTGTCAAATAGTATCCACGTACAATCTTAATATTAACCATTTCATCCCTCCTAACAAACCTTCTGAACTCTAAAAGGAGCCTGATAGTACTTCGGGTAATGAATAATCCTTTTCGTTCTCTGAACGGGTAACGGGTTATGGTAATGTACCTGCATATATTGACAAGCTAATCCCCTACTCTCAAAAATCAATAAACGCCCCTGATTATCACAAATATAGTCTCCATCTTGAAAACTAAAAATAACGTATTTCATCTATACCCCTCTCTTTCTCATTTGTTCTACAAATTCTTTATAGTCTCTTTCAAGCTCTATATCATAGCCATTGATATATCTCATTCTATGACTACAACTAAGCCATCCTAAGACAAACAATACTGATCCTAGAACAGCTAAAGCTACACTAGATACTATAATCACGTTCCACATTTATTTTCACCTCATCTTTTTATTTATTACTGTTGATTGGCATTACTATTTTTCCTCTCTGATTTGCTTGTCAGTATCAGAGATATAAATGTAATGGCAGTTTGCGGGTTTAGAATTTTTCAGATTATCAACCAATATCTGCTTCAAATAAGGACACTTGTTTTGTTTGTTTAAGGCCATTTCTAACCCTTTCCATTACCGATTTAATGAACCCTAGGCTTTCTTCAAAGAAAGCAGCAATATTGTCAAAATAAGCCTCCTGACGTTCTTTTTTCACCTGGATAAGAGAAAGGACGATAGCTTTTACAGAAGCTAGTCTAATACCTCCACCACGGCCAGACTTAACCACAAAGAAAATCTTGTTGTCTGCTTTAAGAGCTTTGAGGACTTTATCTAGTGATCGCTCAGGGATATTTATCGCTTCCCTGATCGCTTTTTTAGTTGTCTGAATAAAAGGATCTTCAGATTGATAAAATCCGTCTAAATAAGCCATCACATCAGCTTTCCACTCATGTAAGTGACTATGTTTACGTTCAGCACGTTTCTTCTTGAATTTATACCATCTTTGCTTCACGAATAAATCGGAGGCTTTCAGATTCTTGTTAACCCATGCTTTACAAAGAAGAATGACAAAATCTCGACTAGCTGCCTCATACTTTCCTGAATAAGCCGAAGCAATGATTTTGAAGAACTCGTCCTGAGTAAGCGGTTCGGCCAAGTGTCCATTAAAATCTGCCAAAACGTTCTCACAATCGCTCTGAGAGACACCACTAGAGAAGTTGGCTAAGGCTAGTGTGAAGAGAACGTTGTTTCGTCCCATTAAGGCCTTAGCTCCCCTGATATTTGCTTCGCTCATCAGTAATCGATACCAGGGTTCGTCAATCTGCTTTACGCCTTCAGAGCCAGCAATAACCGTTAAATTAGGTTTCTTACTTGGAAACGGTAAATCTGGCTGTTTCATGGACCAATCTAACCACTCCTGGAAGGAATAGGTATAGTCAGCATGAAAGAACTCTACATTTTCCGTTCGTGGCATACGTGCAATACCAAAATGGTTACAGGTCATATCTACTGGCAAGGTCTGATTGAAATAATTTCTCAAGTTTTGAGAGATAGCCTTAGCCACTTTGACCACTCGAAACTGTGAATGAGTCGTTACATAGGCAGGTTCATCGAGAACGAAATAAGCCTGGTATCCCTTATCTGATTTTAGGATCAGCGTAGGCATAAACCCTAGATCGATGGCTGCTGTAAAAATATCTCCAGAAGTCATCTCTTCAGCTGAAGAGGTAATATCAAAGTCAATATAAAACGTATTGACCTGTCTCAGATTCTCTTCAGCATGACCACGTGTAATTTGTCGTTTCTCGTCACTATAGGAGCCATAACGGTAGACGTTTGGTGTCCAGTGAGTAAAGCTATCTTGATTCTCAGAAACAGCTTCCATCGATGTCAGAACAATGCCACGTGCCTTAATCATATTGGCTTTAGAACGATAGGCAAAGATTGCCCCTCGTTTACCTTCATCAGCTGAAGGCTCCAGTTTGAGATGACTATTTCTGAATTTATAGTTCCTTAAACCATCTTTTAAAATCAATCTGTAAATATTATTTAAGTTCATCTGTTTCCTTTTATTCAATGATTTTTCTGAAATATACCTTATTCCTTCTTAAAAATCGCCACTGACCCCTTTAGATCATTCAAAAAATCTTCAAAATCTGATATTTTGGCATTGGTCCGTTTCAGAAGATAATGCTGGCTCTTTGACAATTCCGAAAGGGAACTATTGTAATTTCCCAACTCAGCAATACAGTCTTCAATTTGTTCTTTGATTGTTTTCATTCTACTAATTCCTCTGACATCAATTTTGTTTCTTTGGCATGTTCTAAACCAGCAATATACGCCTCATGATCAAGTTCAACTGTTATATTAACAGCTCTACTTTTCAACTCACCCATGCGAAGTCTCTGCTCTTCTAGTACTTCTGCCGGTACTTGTACCATTAGGGCAAACTCTTCTGATGCTTGGACTTGGTTTTTGAATCGTTGATCAAGACCTTCTAAGAAACCAAGTAAATACGATTTTTTATAATTGTTGTAATCACTTGTCCACGCTGTTCTATAAAGGTGCTTCAATCGATACTCTAAATACAAAATCGCTCCTTCATACACTCTAGTACAAAGTTCTGTATCAGACAGATAACCAAAAAATATGATCTCGGTGATTCCTTCTTTTCTATTTCGCTTCCTAATTGCTTGACATCTAAAGTTTTTACTTAAGATAGCAGCTAATTTTTCCTGCCATCAGGGCATTCTGTACGCTCATGTACCTACAGTCTCATCAATATTTTCGTTCTTCTGCTTGGCGCTAACTTCCTTCAGGGATAGATTATGCTTGACCATAAGTTTTTGAGCCATCAGAAGAGCTGTCTGTCCCTCTTCATCGTTTGGTGCATCATAAGCTAACTCCAAAAGATTTTGGATTTTTTTAATGATTTTTTCAGACATCCACTTCCTCCATATTCAAACCATAAAAACAATGACTACACAAATTTTGATTCTTATCCATCCACCAGCAAGAACCAAACTTTTGATCAATACATGGTGTTGTCAAGGTACAACCACACTCCTTGCAAATTCCTACCTCTGTTTCCTCGTATCTCATAACTTCTCCTTTAATTAACTTTCATACTCTTAGGGAGAGAAGATTTTGGCATACAGTAACCATCTTGTAAGTCTCTTTTCAAATAAAATTCAGGGCTTACGGCGGTTACAAAATCACTTCTTTTCCGTCCCCGTATCAGCTGTTTATAAGATAATGGAAGCCGCTTTTCAATCTCTTTGAATTTAAAGCCCAAAGCCAAATAAGTGGTAACAATTTTGTGGACATATTCCTTAGATTCTTTGTTTCTAACTCTATGGCGAATACTCTCATCCTCTAACTTTATACTTTTCTGATACTGGATATAGAGTCCCCTCATCTGTTCAATCTTATTCTGCCAGGTAGGATTATAAGGTTGATCAGAGTACTTATTAATCAACTGATGAACAGGCTCTTTGAACTTCATCTGAACAAAATCAAAGTCTCCCAGATCGGTCAGAGGATCAATAAAACCCAATGGCTCACTGTTGATTAACTGATTGTAAAATTCATTTCTAGTCATTATATCCTCCTGATTGTGTCATTTATTAACCACGACTCAAGAATTGTTAAATGAATTTATAAAACTCTAACGTCCCAATATCTATCAAAATTTTCAATTTCTCCATGATATCCCCTCCCTCTTACAAGATTTTAAGCGAACAAAAAGGAGAACAGATTTCTCCGTTCTCCTCATAAATACAGGATTATTTTCTATTCTAAAAACTCTTACCACTTACCTACCTTTTTTCAAAAAATTAGATAGCTGAAGCACCCGATAGAGCGTCTGGTGATACGACTTGACCTAGATAACCTTCTGTTGCTCCAGAATCCGCATCGGTTTCTTGGAGGATTTTTTCTGATTCGATATTCTTGATTGGCAATTCTTCTGCAGAAGAGACTTGGTTTTCTTTTGTCATATCTGCTCCTGTCTATAAAATCCTATCCGTCAAACCTGGTGTCACAATCATCTGGTCCTGCTTGGTGATGATAATGGCTTCTATGCCCTCTTGACTGACAACAGTATTGTAAATTTCTAAGATATCACACCCAAAAAGGCGCGTGGTCCAAATTTCCCCATCAACTGATTTCTTAGAAACGATAGTTAGACTAGCCAAATTTGTCGCAACTGGATAGCCGGTCTTGCTGTCAAAAATATGATGGTAGGTTTGACCTTGGTAATCAAAAGTTCTCTCATAAATACCTGATGTCACAACCGATCCTTCAGGAATCTTGACAATAGACACATTATTTCCTCGGAGCAATTTGGGGTTTTGAATACCAATCCGCCAGAGACCGTCATCATGATGAGGTGCTTTCCCCATCGTTAAGACATTACCGCCAAGATTAATCAGAGCTGCTACTGCTCCCATACGGGTCAGGTGTTCCATGATTTTATCTGCGATAAAGCCCTTGGCTAAAGCACCTAAGTCAATAGCCATACCTTCTTTTTTCAAATAAACAGTTTGCTCATCTGGATTCAGTTCAATATCCTGGGGATTGATGACTTTCAACTTTTCATCAATAATAGTTTGTTCTGGAAGTTTGGCATCGGAAAAACCGATGCGCCAAGTTTGTACCAAGGGGCCAATAGTAATATTGAGATAGCTTCCTGTTGCACAGGAATGCTCCTTGCCCAGTTCAATCAATTCATAAAGGTCAGGAGCAACTGGTACCGGCTGAATACCCGCATTGAGATTGACTTCCATGAGTTCAGACGTTAAATCATTGGCTGAGAAACGGTCCTTATAGAGATAGAGAAGATTTTCAACCTGGTCCAAAACATGTTCTGGATTATCATGCCATATTGCGGTGTCGATGGTGGTTCCCATGAGCCGAAGGGATCTACTTGCCTTTTGCATGAGCCACTGCCTCTTGAATTTCTTGGTAAATAATGTCATTTTCAGCTAAAGCAGATGAATTAGCACCGCTAGCTAGAGGATGTCCACCACCATCATGTTTCTTAGCAATTTCATTGATAATCACTGTCTTGCTCCGGAGTCGTACCCGATAACTTCCATCGGATTGCTCTACAAAAATTGCCCAGGATTCAACCCTGTCAATCTTACCAGGAGTCCCAACAATAGCCGCTGTTTCTGCTTCTGTTACTTGGAATTGTTTCATAACTTCTTGGGTCAAGGTGACACGGGCTGCCCCATTTCTGTCGACTTCTAGGTTATCAAAAACATACCCCTGTAATTTGGCAATTTCGAAAGGAAAGGAATCCATCTGACGAGAAATAGCCGCAAAATCAAAAGCGTATTGGCGTAATTGACTCGCAATTTCCATGGTTTTGCTGGTAGTAGCTGGATAAAGGAAACGACCTGTATCTCCGACGATACCTGTATAGAGGAGTCGTGCTGCTTGGTCTGAAAGGCACAAACCAGTTTCCAAAGCAAAATCTGTAATGATTTCACTGGCACTAGATGCTCCTGTGTCCACATGAACAAGATCACCATAGACATCTTCATTTGGATGGTGGTCAATTTTGATTAAAAAGTCACCCATATCATAGCGGTCATCATCAATACGTGGTCTGTTAGCTGTATCGGTCACAATAACCAGAGCTCCCTCATAAAGACTATCTGCGACCTGATCCATCTCCGTCATCCATGCCAAGCTCGGTTCGTCTACTCCAACTGCTAGAACCTTCTTATCAGGAAAATTGTGACGGATGATTTCACGCAAACCAGCTTGACTACCTAAGGCATCCGGATCTGGCCTTTGATGACGGTGGATGATGATGGTATCGTAAGCCTTGATTTTTTCTAAAATATCTTGAAATACTGACATGTTCTTCCTCAATCTCATTGATTTATCTTTCCATTATAACATGAAAAAGCCAATCCTGTGGGAGACTGGCCTTTCCTTATTTGATGGCTTTGTGTTCGACCGTTAGACCTCGCTGAACTGCAGGGCGTTGAGCAATCTTCTGCGTCCAGGCTTGTAAGTATTTGTATTCTTTAAGATTGAGAAATGCTGCAGCATTTTTCCACAATTTATCTTGAGCCAACTGACCATACCACGACCAGATAGCGATATCCGCAATGCTATATTCCTCTCCTGCTATATAAGCTTTCTTAGCCAATTCCTTATCCAGTAAATCTAGCTGACGTTTGGCTTCCATGGCAAAGCGGTTGATAGGGTACTCGATTTTTTCAGGTGCATAATGGAAGAAATGTCCAAAACCACCTCCTAAAAATGGTGCCGCCCCTGTCGACCAAAAGAGCCAGTTAAGAACCTCCGTTCGTTTGGCAAAATCAGTTGGAATAAAAGCATGGAATTTATCAGCCAAATAGAGGAGAATACTGGCTGATTCAAAAACTCGAACATCTTGGTCACCGGATTTATCTAAGAGGGCTGGAATCTTCGAATTAGGATTGAGGTGAACGAAATCAGATCCAAACTGATCACCCTCGCTAATAGAAATTTTAAAGAGGTCATAATTGGCCTGACTAAAACCAAGTTCTTTGAGTTCCTCCAAAAAAATGGTGACTTTGACACCATTTGGTGTGCCCAGTGAGTAGACTTGGAGAGGATTACTACCAACTGGCAATTGTTGCTCAAAACGGGATCCAGCTGTCGGCTGGTTAAGGCTTCCCCAAGCTCCACCCATAGAACTTGGATTTTCCCAAACTTCAGGTAATGTATAATCAGACATAGAAGACTCCTTTTTCTTTTTCTAGTTTCATACTACCAAATGATTGGGAATATTTCAAAAATTGGCTATAAGAACAAACAACCTCTTACTAGACTTTCTTAACTAAGAACCAGCTCCCTAGAAAAAATTTTCTCCCAGATAGGTGTTTTTTCTGTCTGAAAAATCATATTTATTAAGCCATTATTAAAAAAATATGCTAAAATAATAATAGTTGATTTTGGGAGGAAATTATGGCTTTAGCTAAAATTGTTTATGCCAGTATGACTGGTAATACAGAAGAGATTGCGGATATCGTCGCTAATAAATTGCAAGAACTTGGCATCGAGGTCCATACGGATGAGTGTACCACTATCGAGACTGAGGAGATTTTAGAGGCAGATATTATTGTGGTAGCTACTTATACTTATTCTTATGGTGGTGATGGTGAGTTACCAGATGAAATCGTTGATTTCTATACTGATTTGGCTGATTTAGACCTAAGTGGTAAAATTTATGGTGTTTGTGGTTCAGGCGATACCTTCTACGATGACTTCTGTAGCGCCGTCGATGACTTTGATGTCATGCTTGGCTCTCGCGGCGCTCAAAAAGGAGCGGAAAACGTCAAGGTTGACTTGGCTGCTGAAGATGATGATATCGAAAATCTTGAAAAATTTGCTAGCGATTTAGTGGCAAGTTTGGGATAAAACGAAAGGATGGATTTTTCCATTCTTTTCTTGTAAAATTTATTTTTTATGTTATACTTAACTAGTTAAGTTTTAATTTAACCACTGACTTATTTTACAAAGGAGTATTCTAATGGCAAAAAAATCAAAAATCGCCAAGTACAGAAAGCAAGTAAAACTCATTGAGCGTTATGCAGACCTTCGTCGCGAATTGAAGGCTAAGGGGGATTACGAGGGATTGCGTAAGTTACCACTGGATTCCAATCCTAATCGTTTGAAGAACCGTGATATGATTGATGGACGCCCCCACGCTTACATGCGTAAGTTTGGCGTCAGCCGGATCAACTTCCGAGATTTGGCTCATAAGGGACAATTACCTGGCGTGAAGAAAGCCAGCTGGTAAGGAGTGGTCAGACCACTCCTTTCAGACTGAAGACAAAGTCCTTGGAATTAGGTTTCTAAGGGCTTTTCTTTGTGAATAGGAGTATAATTAAAGTATCTAGTATGAGGAGGTTTGGCTATGCTTCATAAGGAAAAACCAGATTACAACCGCAATCAATATGGTTTCTATACACTTGATGGCCTTGTTCCAATTGATCATTTCCTTCGTCAAGTTGATGAGGTGATTGATTTTAACTTCATTTATGAGTTGGTAGAGGACACCTACTCAACCGATAATGGTCGTCCGAGTTTAGATCCTGTCATGCTGGTTAAAATCCCTCTTATTCAGTGCCTCTATGGTATTCGGTCCATGCGTCAAACTATCAAGGAAATCGAAGTCAATATGGCTTATCGTTGGTTTCTCGGTCTTACTCTCGATGACAGGGTCCCCCACTTCACTACTTATGGGAAGAATTACAGTAGACGATTTCAAGAAAAAGAGCTTATCTCTGAGATTTTCTCTCGAATTCTCAATCAAGCCTTAAGAGCTGGTTTGATTGACCCTTCTGAAATTTTCGTGGATGGAACTCATATCAAAGCTGCGGCGAATAATCACAAGTACACCAAGCAATTAGTGGAACAACAAGCCAAGTTTATGAGTGACCAACTGGAACTTGAGATTGATTTAGATAGGAAAAAACAGGCAAAAAAGTCGCTAAAGCCCGCAGAAAGCGAGGCTAAGGAAAAGAAAATTTCAACCACAGACCCAGAGAGCGGTTGGTTTCATAAGGGCGAACATAAGGAAGTATTTGCCTATTCTGCTCAGGTAGCTTGTGATAAGCACGGTTGGGCACTGGCTTATACAGTTGAGGCAGGCAATATTCATGATAGCCAAGCTTTCCCTACTCTATTTTCTAAAATTGAACCCTTTCAACCACACTACCTGATTGCGGATGCCGGCTATAAAACACCAAGTATTGCCAAGTTTCTTCTAGACCAAAATATTACTCCTGTTTTTCCATACACTAGACCTAGAGGAAAGAAAGGGAAACTACGACCAAAAGATTTTATCTACGATGAGTATTTCGACTGTTACCTTTGTCCAGAAAATCAAGAACTAACCTATCGAACAACAACCCGTGAGGGCTATCGTGAATACAAGAGTGATCCTAAAATTTGTGCACAATGTCCTTTACTATCTGTCTGTACAGAAAGCAGAAACCATCAGAAGGTTGTGACGCGTCATATATGGAAAGAGGCCCTTGAGATTTGTGAAGATATCCGACATCAAAAAGGAATGAAGGAGCTCTATCAGAAGCGTAAGGAAACGATTGAACGGCTCTTTGGAACAGCCAAAGAGTACCATAATTTGCGCTATACAAGAGAAAGAGGAAAGTCAAAAATGGAAGACAAGGTTGGACTGACTTTGGCATGTCTCAATATCAAAAAACTGGTGAAAATGATGGCTGGGAAGCCTTTTTATTTTGTCCAAATCTGCCGATTTACACCATATTTCGGCAATATACAAAAAAAGACAAACCTCAAAAATGAAGTTTGTCTACAATCTGTAAGGAGTGGTCAGACCACTCCTTTTCTGGTATAATCAAATCAAGTTTTGGAGGTTAGAAAATGATTTTAAATTTAGATGACATCCGTCAGGACATTGATTGTATCGATAAAAAAATTGTGCAACTTTTAGAAAAACGCATGGACGTGGTCAATCAGGTCGTTGCCTATAAAAAAGAAACTGGTAAAGCTATTTTGGATACTAGCCGTGAAGCAGCTGTTCTCGATAAGGTAGAAAGCCTGGTTAAAAAACCTGACTATCAAGCCAGCATTCGGGCAACTTTTTCTGATATAATGGCTCAATCACGTGCCTATCAGGAGAAAATATTGGACTTATCAGATGAGAAAAATTGATTTCAAAAGAATCGGTTTGATTCTATTTTTTTCTATGGCCATTGGTCTAGTCGTGGGTTCCATAGACTTTCTATTTGGTGAGATTTTGTTGCAGATTGGTCAAGTGAGGAATCCTAACTTTTACAAAATAATTCCATTTCTTGCTCCAATTGGGCTCTTTATCATTTTCCTCTATCAAAAGTGGGGGAAAAATGCCCACAAGGGCCTCTCTCTCATTTTTGAGGTAGGCCACGGCAGCCAAGAAGCCATCCCTAAACGCTTAATTCCTCTAGTCATGGTCACTACTTGGTTGACTCATCTCTTTGGAGGGTCGGCTGGTCGGGAGGGAGTGGCTGTTCAGATTGGTGCCACTACAGCCCATCATTTTGAAAAGTATTTCCCTGAAGAAAGAACTTCTAATCTCTTTCTTCTAATAGGAATGTCTGCTGGGTTTGCGGGTCTTTTTCAAACACCATTAGCAGCCAGTTTTTTTGCCATCGAGGTGTTAATTGTTGGACATTATTCTTGGACTGCCTTTATACCTGCCATCCTAGCAGCCTATGCTGCTTCTTGGACATCTCATTTTTTAGGATTAGAAAAGTTTCAGCATCTATTAACTAACCAACTTGATTTTTCCCTCTTTCTTCTTCTAAAATTATTGTTATTGAGTGCGGCCTTAGCTTTTATAGGGAATGCGTTCGCACTGTTACTCAAAAAAATCAAGGATTTTCTTGCAAAGACTTGTCCCAATCCCTATTACAGGATCTTCTTAGTTGGTCTCTTACTATCACTGGTCATGTTTTTCTTACCAGAGGGACGGTATGCAGGTTTAGGAACAAACTTGATTGAGGCCAGCTTAAAGGGGGAGTTCATCTCCTCCTACGATTGGTTGTTCAAACTGCTTTTGACAGTTTTAACCCTCGCAGCCGGTTTCCAAGGTGGTGAGGTAACACCACTCTTTTCCATTGGAGCTAGTGCTGGCGTTGTTTTGGCTGGCATAGTAGGACTTCCTTTTGAGGTTACTGCCGCTTTGGGCTATATCACAGTTTTCGCTTCCGCTACGAATACTCTTTTAGCCCCTATTTTCATTGGCATAGAGGTCTTTGGATGGACTCATAGCCCTATCTACGTCTTTGTTATCGCCATCGCTTATTTTCTTAATCGGAAGCAGAGTATCTATGGCGGGCAAAGAGTCCCCTACTAGTTGACCTCTATATTGAAAAAAAGCTTGGTAGTCAAGCTTTTTTCGTATTTCTATCTTCCCTGCCGGAATCGAACCAGCAACTAATTCTTAGGAGGAACTTGTTATATCCATTTAACTAAGGGAAGTTCTTTTTCTATTGTATCTCAGCTGAGCAAAGATTGCAAGTTTTGAAAATATTTAAATCAAGACAAATTTACTTTCAACATTCTCAGGCACAATGCTGTTGTAAAGACTAAGTTTCCGTTTAAAGATGAATTGAAAGAACTTTGGAAAATTACTATTACTAGATTCTAAGGTTTTCAATGATTTTTGCTTTACAAAGGAGCCAGACTTTAGTATAATACTCTTTGTGTGTAATGGACATACAAAAATACAGTTTATCCGCTGGGTTTAAAAGCACCTATGATTGACAAAGATAGGAGAAAAAAATGAATCCATTAATCCAAAGTTTGACTGAAGGTCAACTTCGTACTGACATCCCGTCATTCCGTCCTGGTGACACTGTTCGCGTTCACGCGAAAGTTGTCGAAGGTACTCGCGAACGTATCCAGATTTTCGAAGGCGTTGTTATCGCTCGTAAAGGTCAAGGTATCTCAGAAATGTACACTGTTCGTAAAATTTCTGGCGGTATCGGTGTAGAACGTACATTCCCAATCCACACTCCACGTGTTGACAAGATTGAGGTTGTTCGTTACGGTAAAGTACGTCGTGCTAAATTGTACTACTTGCGTGCTCTTCAAGGTAAAGCAGCTCGTATCAAAGAAATCCGTCGTTAATCTAAGATGCAAAAACCGTAAAGCGAGATAAGCAAAAATAGGAGTTTTGATGAAGAACGATTACGTTCTAGGATAAATTATCTTTTTTGCAGAGCTCGTAGGTTTTGCTCAATTAATAGATAGGATATAGAGCTAAGGCTCATAACAAAACTCTTTGGCTACCGCCAGAGAGTTTTTATTCTGTTGAAGATAAAATCCAAAAATCGTAAAGTGCTTCAACAGTCTGGGGGACTGTTGAAGTCGATGACCTAGAAATAAGAAAGTCATCGGAGCAAAAATAAGCGGTAAGTCAGAAATCTTTGATTTCGTAGACAAATCCTCGTCAGGACGACTAGGTTTTTGAAAAAAGTTCAGACGTCTTCGACGCAACCATGACGAAGAAGGTTATATTCTTCGAGAAACAATCATTTTTGCACAGCCAGCTGGTTGTAATCAATTAATAGTTAGATGAGATTCATACCCAGTTTGGTTTTTTTTTAAAATAGCAAAAATTGATAATCTAAGACTAATTTCCTATTTGGCTGGAAGAGTAACCACTACAGTACAAACGGATACAAATATCTTTGAAAGTAAGTGGTGAGTTTTACAGAAACAATTCGTCCTATTGCAAGTCGAAGAATTATAATACCAATAGCTAGTAAAAAGTATTCAAAAATACTTGTATTAGTCTTAATACCAATCAAATTATATAGGTGGTGCTAGTTAAAATCGACTAACAAAAAAAGTTCATTTGGATTATACTGTAAATGACAAAACCAACAGAGGTACTCCAAATAAACCACCCGTGAAAACGGGTGGCTTATACACCGGTGTACACCGGCTATAAGCCGTTAAACTCCAGCGACGTCTAAAGACGCTCGCTGAACTTACGTTCAGGTTATGCTTTGATTACTTGACTAATGCCCGTAACAACGGGCTTTTATCTTGTTCTAAAGCCTCCATCCGAGAATGGATCTTCATATTCTTTTACACTTAGCTTATCAAGTGCAATGTCATCCTTCTCTTGCTCACGAATATATTTCGCAACAGTTTTCTCGTTTAATCCAACCGTACTGACGTAGTATCCCCGTACCCCAAATTTGCGATTTCCATATTTATACTTTAAATTGGCATACTTATCGAATATCATTAGAGCACTTTTACTTTTTAGATATCCCATGAAATCGGAAATCGCAAGTTTTTGTGGAATCAGAACAAGCATGTGAACATGATCCGCCATCATATGACCTTCTACTATTTCAACGCTTTTATAGTGACATAGATGACGGAAAATTTCGATTAAGTCCTGTCTAATTTTGTAGTAAATGGACTTGCGACGATACTTTGGTGTGAAAACAATGTGATAGAGCACATCCATCTGGTGTGTTATAAACTATAGCTGGTTTTAGCCATTTATTTTCCCTCCTTTATCTAACCTGAACAATTAGATTATACATGGAAAAATAAATGGAAGCTAGAAGCCTTGTTAGCCACCAGCATAACTGGTGGTTTCAGACATTTCTATTTTAGTTCTATTAGTCCTTCAAGCAGAAGTCGGAATTAAGTCACAACGAAAGTTCTATCGGATCTGTCAACTTTTCATTGGTGATACAGGTTTGGTGCGAACTCGTTTTTATCGCAGAGCTCGCTATCTTATTCCCCTATTGAAACTGATTCATCAGTGGAGGGCAGACCACTTTCTTCACGATGATACCGCCATTATAGATAGTTTTCCTCTCTCTTTGTATCTGCCTATTAGGAATTTGAAAGCAAAGGTCTTCAAGGAAGAGGCAGATATTTCATATAATCCGTCAAAACGTATGTGGTTTTATGGTTTTAAGGTACACATGTTAGTCACATTATCGGGATTCATAGTGAATTATGTTGTCACACCTGCTTCTGTCCATGATAGTCAGGTAGTAGAGGAACTGGTGGAAAATAGCCGATATCCGTATGCTTTAGCGGTTCTTGGTTATTCGAGTGAATCATTAAAACAGAAGTTAAGTCAAAGTGGCTATTGTCTCTGGACACCATTGCGCCAGAACATGTCATAGGCTCAGAAGCATAACCATTGGAAACTTTTGGCGCAAATAAGAAATATTGAGACTAGATTTTCAATCCTTTGCTCAGTTTTTGACATTGAGAAACCTTTGGCGAGAAGTTCGAGGGGACTAGAGCTGTGGGTGGAACAAGTCATTTGGGCCTATAACCTAAGGTTTTTTAACTAGCACCACGGGTATGAAACATATTTTTTTTGGAAATATGTTGCAAATAATTTCATTTTTACGAGAACAATGTGAAAACATAAGCAATTATCAATAATAACAATATAATAATAACCATGTATCTCCCAATGGGTGTATGGATATTGATTCCCAAGCCATAATCAAATCTACGTTCGATAAATATTGGACTGTTGGTATCACTAGGTTCAGTTGGAGTAAACAGTACTCGAATAAATGTATTTAAAATATATATAGGAAATAAAAATTTTATTGCAGTATTAATGAAATCATGATTAGATTTATTTATAGAAAATATCATAGCTAATAGCATAGCAACAATCATGACTATACTAATTATTTTTGTAGCAAAAATAATAATATTCTTCATTCTATTCTTCTTTCTATTCTCCAGCAGTTGCCTTAGTTTTTTTAGTAGCTTGATTTACTCTAGTAAATAGTTCGTTTACTGTACACCTCCCTCACAAGTTATATGAACAGTCAATTACATAACTGACTGAAATTATATAAAAATTGCAGTCAAAAGTCCACTTAAAATTTCCAAATTTAAAAACCCAACTTTCGCCGGGCTAATTTTGTTATAAATCATCCGCTATCTTATTGATTTTACGTAGTCTATGATTGACACCTGATTTACTGATAACCTGTGTTAGGTTGTCAGCCAACTGTTGGATGGAATAATCCGGATGCTGAATCCGTAACTGGGCCACTTCTTGTAGATCTCCTGGAAGTTGATCTAGGCCGATCGTTTCCATGATTTTAGCGATATTATTGATGGTTTTCATGCTAGCCGTGACAGTTCTAGCAATATTAGCTGTTTCCGCGTTATTTGCCCGGTTGAGATCATTTCTAGCTTCTCGCAAGAGTTTCACATTTTCAAATTCTGTCTTAGCTTCTTCTGCTCCAATAACTAGAAGAAAATCCATGATGTCTTCAGCTCGCTGCAGGTAGGTAACCGTTCCTTTAGGACGTTCAATAACCTTAGCATCTAGCAGAAACTTCTGAAGCAAGGCTGCTAAATCATGGGCATGGTCGCTATAAACAGAAGCGATTTCCAATTGGTATCTACCTTTTTCAGGATCTTTGACAGATCCACTTGCTAAAAATGCACCACGTAGATAAGCCTGACTCCACTGGTCATTTTCCAAAATAGCAGGGGCAATGCCTGTTTCAATGCCGAAAAAATTATCTGCCAGATAGAGGTCATTTAAGATAGCATTAACACCCTCATTCAAAAACACTGTATAAACGCGATTTTTGCGTAAGTTCGTTTTTTGGTGATGGCGAATATCGGCCTTAACTTGGTAGAAATGCAAGACCAGTTCATAGATATGACGAGCAACCTTAGCATTTTCTGTTGAAATAGATAGAGTCAAGCCTGAAGAGGCTAGTCCCAAACTACCGGATAATTTAATGATGGCTGCTAGTTCCGTCTTTTCGGCATGGAGTTGACTGAGGATTTCCTCTTTCACGTGGACGGTAAAACTCATGTCCGTACCTCGATAATCTTGAGCAATTCATCGACCACCAAGTCTCCATCGTGAAAGGCTCCGCCTTTTTCCAGATTCAAAAAATTAGAGGATATGACCCGTTTAGCTTGGTCTTGAAGTCCTAGAAAATCATGTTTAACCTGAACCAAGTATTCGTCAAATTGATTGATATCCATATATTCTTTGGAAACTGGTTCGATATTGACCAAAACAGTATCGATAAATTTTTGACCCAAATGTTCATTAAGTACTTTGACATGATCCGCATCACTAAAAAATTCGGTTTCTCCACGCTGCGTCATGATATTGCAGACGTAAGTTACCTGAGCCTTGGTTTCTCGTAACGCCTGACTAATTTCAGAAATTACAAGATTCGGCAAAATAGAGGTAAAGAGAGATCCAGGTCCCAGAACAATCATATCGCTCTCCATGATGGACTCTACGACTTTTCGGCTGGCTGTCGGTTCTTCCTCATTGTATGAATTGGTCACGTAAACATGGTCAATCATCCCCTTATGTTTGGCAATCTTACTCTCTCCGACCACTTCAAAACCATCTGTAAAAACGGCATGAAGAGTTAGGGCATTGTCGCTTGACGGATAAATCTTGCCTGTTGTATGGAAAAACTTGGTCAACAATTGCATGGCATTATAAGTAGATCCTTGCATCTCGGAGATTCCTGCAATGAGCAGATTACCAAGAGGATGTCCTGCCAAGGCGCCATCTGAATCCGCAAAACGATACTGAAAAATCTGTTCGTAGAGCTTGGGCATATCAGATAGTGCCAAGAGGACATTGCGTAAATCTCCTGGCGGTGTTACCTGTAAGGCTTGGCGGATTTCACCAGAGGATCCGCCATCATCTGCTACGGTTACAATGGCCGTGATGTCTACTTGCTTGTCACGGAGACTTTTAAGAATAACGGGAATGCCTGTACCACCGCCGATAACTGTAATTCTAGGCTTTCTCATGAGCGATTAACGGTCTCCTTTCGCTTATCCTTGTCACGATGACTACGGTTGACCACCCAATTTTTTTCCAAATCATCCGCCAAACGTCGTGCAAAGGATACGCTGCGGTGTTGTCCACCCGTACAACCGATAGCGATGGTCAAAAGCGATTTCCCTTCCTTTTGATAGCCAGGTAAAATAGGCTCAATCAAACTCAATAAATGATTATAGAAAGCCTCTGATTCTTCATGTTCCATAACATAGTGGTACACTTCGTCATCCAAACCAGTTAAATTTCTCAATTCTGGTTTGTAATAGGGGTTCGGCAAAAAGCGGACGTCAAATACTAGATCTGCATCCAGAGGTAGACCATATTTGAAACCAAAAGAAACAACTTCAACACGAAAACCAGGCTTGTCATCTAGGCTAGCAAACTGATCGGATATTTCTTTTCGTAACATACGAGGGGTCAAGTCTGTGGTATCTATAACATTCTGACTCATATTTTTGAGAGGGGCTAAGAGTTCACGCTCTAAGTTGATCCCATCCATCACTCTACCGTCATGGGCTAGAGGATGGCTCCGTCTAGTTTCCTTATAGCGAGCAACCAACTCATTATCCGTTGCATCTAAAAAGAGAATCTTAAAATCCAATTCTTGAGTCGATTCAACCTGATCGAGGACTTCTCTAATTTCTGCAAAGAAGGAACGACTGCGCATATCGACTACCATGGCAATCTTATCATTGTCCTGACTATGTTGGATTAGTTCAATAAATTTCGGAACCAGTGTCGGAGGCATATTGTCAATGGTAAAATAACCCAAATCTTCAAAGGATTGGATGGCGACGGTCTTTCCTGCTCCACTCATCCCCGTTACGATAACCAAGTGAATCTTTTCTTCCATATTGTTCTCTTTTCTATTCTTTCTTTTCCACTAACTACTTGCGATGCTGTTTTTGCAATTCTGCCAGTTGGATACTAATCGATACCAGCATCTCCGACTGCAACTTTTGGATTTCCAAAAAATCAGCCTGGTCCTGATTTAGAAGATGATCTAATTTTTCATTGAGAGCCCTTACTTCTGCTTCCGACTTGAGGTTGACATCATAATCATTTTTAGCTTGAAAACGGTCATAATCTGAAGCCCGGTTCTGACTCATCATAATCAAGGGAGCTTGGATAGCAGCAACCGTTGACAGAACTAGATTGAGCAAGATAAAGGGGTAGGGATCAAAACCTACGCCAAAAAGATGGATACCATTGACAAAAGTCCAAACAGCTAAAATCAGGATAAAGGAAATGATAAAAGTCCAAGATCCTCCAAATCTAGCTACATTATCGGCAACTTTTTGACCAAAGGTTAATTTTTCATTCCACTGGCTATGCATATCCATAGCAGAAATGGTCTCCTGCATTTTGGAAGCATGTACTGTGTCTTGAATTTTCTTATTTTGATCATTAGCTTTTTCAATCATCCGCTTAAGATGAGTCATGCGATAATTGGTCAAGCCCTCATAGGAAATAAAATCAGACTCCTTTGCCTGCGGATAGTCTGTTTGGATCAGTTTAAAAATAGAATCGTCTAGTTCCGAAAGAAAAACACCTTCTAAAATAGTATATGATTTCTGTGAAATCAAATCTTGATATAACTGATCTGTCATGGTCTTTCCTCCTTGAAATTCTTATCTCATTATACCATAAAGGATAGAGCCTGACCCTTTTTGAAATATATAGTCATTGAACCTTGACACCTTGTCACTATCGGATGAACTTACTCCAATTGAGAGAAACTTTATTTCTTCTATTTCAAACCTCAAGCAGTCTATTCTCAGACTGTAAGGTGAACTGACTGTCGTCAGTTTTTATTTCCCGCTTCCAACAGTCACTCCCCTGACTGTTGGAGCTACCTGCACCTCAGTTCCTAGTCCTAAAGCTAATTCATTCAATTATAAAAAACTTGAAGACTGGCTTCAAGTTGATATTCTATTATTGGGCTTAATCTATTGAAGCAATGACTTCAATTTCAATCTTTACATCGCGTGGCAAACGAGCGACTTCAACGGCCGAACGTGCTGGAAAATCCGTTTTAAAGGCGGTTGCATAAACTTCATTGAAAGCAAGAAAATCATCCATGTCTTTTAAGAAGCAAGTTGTTTTCACTACATGATCAAAATCTGTTCCTGCTTGGGCTAAGATTGCAGCGATATTTTTAAGAACCTGCTCTGTCTGCTCCTGAATAGTTTCCCCCACCACTTGACCCGTTTCAGGTGAGAGAGGAACCTGACCGCTAGCAAAGAGCAGATTTCCTACTAACTTAGCTTGAACATAAGGCCCAATTGCCGCTGGAGCTTTGTCTGTATGTATCGTTTTCATATGATCCAACTTTCTATTCTTCCTTGATAGCTTGACCAAACTGATCAGCTTTTTCGATAGCTTGAGCCAAACGACCTGTATCAAATGGTGTGTTGCGGTACTCTGCTGTTGATTTAGTGTATTCAACAATACTTGCTATATCCTCCTTACTCAAACTCATATCACTTAAAGTAAGGGGTAAGTGTAATTTTTTGTTAAAATCGGCTACTCGGGCTAACTGGCTTTCTTCATCGAAGTAGGCATGCAAAACCATAACACCAAAGGCCACAATGGACCCATGTAAATGCTTACGACTAGCACGGATGGCCGTCGTCCCATTGTAAAAAGCATGGGCATGGCAGGTTGTCAGATCAAAGGTTGGCTGGACTACCATATTTGAAGCGTAGGCGGTTGAGATGATAATGGCTAGAATGACTTCTTCTAGGGCTGGACTGACTCGGTTTTCCTGAACATCTTCCATAGCCTGCTCACCATATTTGTAAAGAGCATCAAGTGAAGATTGAGCAATCGCCCGACCTAAAAGAGCAATATGAGGCGGTTCAAAACCACGACCAATCGCCTCCTGGATAGCTCTAGTAACCTCTGGCCCTTTTGAGATACCATCCCCAATGCCTGCCCAAAAATACTCACTTGGAGCCTCGGCAATGACTTGAGTATTAATAAAGGTATGCAAGGGTGGACCAGTTACTTCATAAAAATCAAAGGAATGATCTTCCTTGTAGATGACGGACAAGCCTGTTCCAGCAGCACAGGTTGCACAGATAGTCGGAATCGTCAGCAAGCCCTTCCCAGCTTTTTTAGCTACCATCTTACTGGTATCCAAAGCCTGGCCACCGCCAATTCCTAAGATAACGTCCGCGACATCTACCTCTTCTAACTGCAATAAAGAGTCCACATTGGCCATAGTGGCAGCTTTGCCATAAACAAAGCTCCCTGTAACAGAAATCCCAGCCTCTTCTAGAATAGCCAAGATGTCCGACTCAACGGCTGCCAGAGCTTTCTCTCCACCGATTAAAACAAGGGACTGAAAGCCATAACTAGCAAGAACAGAGGGTAATTCTAGGAAGGCATCAGGACCATATGAATAATTACTTAATTTTTGAGTTGGCAAATCGCTCGTTCCTTTCCTAAGACAGATAATCAAAAACTCGCACGGCTTTCATTTACAGTGCGAGTTCTGATAAGTTGACTATCAAAACAAGATAGTTGTAACAGCAATAATTTAATTATTGTGCAAAACCAATCCTACTCAGACTGGACCTGTTGAAGCCAAGTAAAGTGGTTTACTAAACTCAACCGACTCTAAGATACTTTTCCTTACTAGCTACTCGTTAAACAAATAGTATGGAAGGAAGTGTCTATGGTCTAATACGGTGCAACATCCGTGGGAAAGGAATTGCCTCACGAATGTGTTTTGTACCCGCTACGAAGGTTACCATACGCTCAATACCGATCCCAAAACCACCGTGTGGTACTGAACCATATTTACGGAGGTCAAGGTAAAAATCATATTCCGATTTATCCATACCAAGCTCATCCATTTTAGCAACGAGTGCATCATAGTTGTCTTCACGCATGGATCCACCGATGATTTCACCATAGCCTTCTGGAGCCAAGAGATCTGCACAGAGCACGCGCTCAGGGTTGTCTGGAACTGGTTTCATGTAGAAAGCCTTGAAGCTAGCTGGATAGTTGACAACGAAGGTCGGTACACCAAAGTAGTTTGAAATCCAAGTCTCATGTGGTGAACCGAAGTCATCTCCATGCTCCAAATGTTCGTAGTCTGTATCTTCATCTGCTTCATGCTCTTGTAAAAGGCTGATAGCATCATCATAAGAGACACGTTTGAAGGGTTCGGCGATGTAGCGTTTAAGAGCATCCACATCACGTTCCAAGGTTTCAAGTGCTTGAGGAACGCGGTCGATGACACCTTGAATGAGGGCTTTAACATATGCTTCTTGCAAATCAAGGGATTGGTCATGGTTTAAGAAAGAATACTCCGCATCCATCATCCAGAATTCTGTCAAGTGACGGCGTGTTTTTGATTTTTCCGCACGGAAAACTGGACCAAAGTCAAATACACGACCGAGCGCCATAGCACCTGCCTCTAAGTAAAGCTGACCTGATTGGGTCAAGTAGGCAGGAGTTCCAAAATAGTCTGTTTCAAAGAGTTCTGTTGAATCTTCCGCCGCATTTTCTGATAAGATTGGACTATCAAACTTGATGAAGCCATTTTTTTCAAAGAATTCGTAGGTGGCATAAATAATGGCGTTACGAACTTGTTGAATGGCAACTTGTTTGCGAGAACGCAACCAGAGATGACGGTTGTCCATCAGGAAGTCAGTTCCGTGCTCTTTTGGTGTAATCGGATAATCGTGAGATTCACCGATGATTTCGATATCTGTCACATCCAACTCATAACCAAACTTTGAACGCTCGTCTTCTTTGACGATACCTGTTACATAGACAGAAGTTTCTTGACTGAGGCGCTTAACCGTATCAAACTTAGCAGTTCCTTCTTCTTCACCAAATTTTTCGATGAAGTTTGGTTTGAAAGCTACCGCCTGAAAAAAGGCTGTTCCATCACGCAATTGGAGGAAAGCAATCTTACCTTTACCTGATTTATTCGCAACCCAGCTACCTATGGTCACTTCCTCATTCACATGCTTTGGTACATCAAAAATTGTTACTAATTTTTTCATTCTTTACAAAATCTCTTTTCTACTTTATTTATTTTGGTGGCAAACAGCTTCGATATTATTGCTGTCTGGATCTATCACATGGGCAGCATAGTAACCAGGATGATAGTGACTACGTTCACCTGGAGCACCGTTGTCTTTTCATCCAGCAGCCAGGGCTGCTGGATGAAAAGCTTCCACTTCTTGAAAAGTCTCAGCACTAAAAGCAAAATACTCGGGTTCTTGCTGACCTTGACTTAACCAAAAATCACCACCTGGATCTGCGTTCCTCGGTTCTGCAAAACTCACTGCCCACTCTGTATCAAATTGAAGGTGATAGTTCAACGGAGCTAAAGTTGCTTGATAAAAAGTTTTAGCAACCTCTAAATCCTTTACTTTAATACCGAAATGATCAATCATTCTACTTCTCCATGAAAGCCTTGATTCGTCTCACCGCTTCTTTTAAGGTCTCCATGTCACTAGCATAGCTTAGACGAATATTATTTGGAGCACCAAAACCAGCCCCTGTAACCAAAGCGACTTGCGCTTCTTCTAAGATAGCATTGGTAAAGTCAGTCACATCCGTGAAGCCTTTCATGGCCATAGCCTTCTTAACATTAGGAAAGAGATAAAAAGCTCCCTGAGGTTTGATGACCTCAAAACCTGGAACCTCAGCTAAGAGTGGGTAGATAGTATTGAGTCTTTCCTCAAAGGCTTGACGCATGATCTCAATGGAACTTTGGTCACCTGTCAAAGCTTCAATGGCTGCATACTGAGAAACGGCTGTTAAATTTGAAGTGGTTTGACTGACAATTTTAGCAATCCCTGCGATAATCTCTGGTTCTGCCACTGCAAAGCCAACTCGCCAGCCAGTCATGGCATAGGTCTTAGAAACGCCATTGACCACAATCGTTTGCTTGCGGAGGGCTTCTGACAAGCTTGAGATAGCTGTAAATTCATTGCCATTGTAGACCAGACGACCATAAATATCATCCGCCAAAATCAGGATATCATGCTCTAAAGCCCAGTTTCCAATGGCTTCTAATTCATCTCGACTATAAATCATACCAGTCGGATTTGATGGAGAATTGAGCAAGATAAGTTTAGTCTTATCCGTACGAGCTGCCTCTAATTGTGCAACTGTAGCCTTGAAATCATTCTCTTCTGTCGTTTGGAAGGTAACGGGTACTCCATCCAGCATCTTAACTTGATCTACATAGGAGACCCAACAAGGAGTTGGAATAATGACCTCATCACCTGGGTCAATCAAGGTAGCAAAAGCTGCATAAAGAATAAATTTAGCGCCAGTTGCTACCACCACTTGATTGCGGGGAACTGCATAACCATAGAAGTTCTCCATGTAAGTAGAAATAGCATCTTTGAGTTCCGGCAGGCCCGATGCGGCAGTGTAAAAACTTGCTTTCCCGTTTTTGATAGAAGAAAGAGCTGCATCTTGAATATTTTCTGGTGTCACAAAATCAGGCTCCCCCAAGGTCAAGGACAAGATATCCCGTCCCTCAGCTTTCAATGCCATTGCACGCGCACTAGCAGCCAAGGTGACACTTTCTTCCATTTCTAAAACTCGTCTTGATAACTTGGTCATATGCCCTCCTTCTTAAGCAGTTCTCCTGTTTTAAAATCAATGAGATAGTAGGCTCTGCCAGATTTCACTTCCCAGATAGCATGCCCCTCATGAAAACCGAAAACACTTCTATCAATCTGCCCAGCTCCATTATCAGTAGCTCTTTGCTCCGCAGCGATTTTAGAAATCCCTTCATCTACTTGATAAACGTAAATCTCGGAGGATTTCTCTGGAACCAAAACGAAAACAGCTTGTCCGGTAGCATCCTTAGCTTTAACAGCAAAGTAGCTTTCTTTTCCATTATAAATGGTAACTTGAGAAACATCCGTCACATGAGCGTATTCTTTAGCCACTCGAATTGCTTGATCTTTCGCATTTACAAAAGGTTTGCTTGCAGATTCCAAAACGTAAATTGTTGAAAAAGTTAAGACAGAGAACAAAACAAAAAAACCAATCAAATATTGTTTCCATATACTTAGTGGTTGTCTGTCTCTTTTGTAACTTCTCAGAGTTCTTCGTCTTAAATTTGCCATAATAGGTACATTATACTACATATTGACCTATAATGCTAGAAATCCAACAAAAATCTCTTGAATTTTTCGAGATTTTCAAGGGTAAAATTTGAATATTTTCTCCTTTCTTGCTAAACTATTTTCATGGAAAAGAAGATTGAAGAAATATTAAAAGAAAATGAATCAGCCTTACATAGTTTGGTTGTTTTTCATCGTGCAACCAACGCAATTAGCCGCCAAGAAATACAGACCATTAAAAAACACAATTTGACAGTGTCTCAATTTGGTGTCTTGGAAGCTCTCTACAACAAAGGAAATCTCCGTATTCAGGACCTGATCGATAAATTGCTCAGTACTTCTGGTAATATGACAGTGGTTATCCGCAATATGATCCGCGATGGTTATATTTTTAAAGTTCCAGATGAAAAAGACAAGCGTTCCTTCTTAATCGGTTTAACCCCCCTTGGTCAAGAAAGAATAGAAAAGATTCTTCCGGAACATTATGAAAATATTGGTAAAATTTTCTCGATTATCAGCCAAGAGGAACAAGAAACAATGGCTACTATTCTTAGAAAATTTAAATTGTAAGCTCTTTTTGCTATTTCATTCTGAGTATGGTATGCTCATTTCATCAAATCAATAAGAAAGTTTTGGCAATACATACTTTCTTAACCCTATTTTTTTATAAAGGAGTCATTTATGACAAAAGTATTGTTTGTAGTCGGTTCGCTTCGCAACGGTTCATTTAACCACCAATTGGCTGAAAAAGCTGAGAAAGCTTTAGAAGGCAAGGCTGAGATTGCTTACCTTGATTGGTCTCAAATTCCAGCTTTCTCAGAAGATGCAGAAGTTCCAACTCCAGCCTCCGTTCAAGCTGCTCGGGATGCTGTTGAAGCAGCAGACGCTATCTGGTTCTTTTCTCCCGTTTATAACTACGCTATCCCAGGTAGTCTGAAAAATGTCATCGACTGGCTCAGTCGTGCTCTTGATTTATCTAATCCAAAAGGTCCGTCCATTCTAGAAAATAAATTTACAACAGTATCTGCTGCCGCAAACGGTGGACAGGAGCAAATGTTCGCTCATTTTGCAGACCTGCTTCCGTTCGTCCGTACCCAAATGGTTGGCGACTTTACTGCAGTTGCCATCAATCCTGAAGCTTGGGCTACTGGAGAATTAGTGGTGACAGACGATAAATTAGTGGCTATCACTGCTCAAGCTGAAGCCTTGATCAATGCAATAAAACAAATTTAAAAAATCAATGCGAAATCCTGACTCCTATGTGAACTCAGGGTTTTTATTTTCTGCCCTATGCTCCTGGTCTTGACTTTTCTATCAAATAGAAACCTCTGAAAAGAATAGAATGATTGCAAACAAAATCCTTTACAAGTGATAAAAATTGTCATATAATTACTACATAGTGATAGTTCTCGTAGATTCCATCACAACCAACTCTCAAGAATGCTACTAGCATTTTTAAACTTATCATAGAAAAAGAGGAAAAAGAAATGAAAAACATTTTATTTGTAGTCGGTTCACTCCGCCAAGGTTCATTCAACCATCAATTGGCTGAGAAAGCTGAAAAAGCTTTAGAAGGTAAAGCAAGTGTTACTTACCTTAACTGGAAAGACGTCCCAGTATTCTCACAAGACCTTGAAGCAAATGCACCTGCTTCCGTTCAAACTGCACGTGAGGCTGTTCTTGCTGCGGATGCTATCTGGATTTTCTCTCCAGTTTACAATTTTGCTATTCCTGGTTCTGTGAAAAACTTACTTGACTGGCTCAGCCGTGCCTTAGACTTGTCTGACACAACTGGTGCTTCTGCACTCCAAGATAAAATTGTAACCATTTCATCTGTTGCAAATGGTGGACACGAGCCATTATTTGCTGCTTACAATGCACTTCTACCATTTATACGTACACAAGCTGTTGGTGATTTCACAGGTATATCTGTTAATCCAGAAGCTTGGGGAACTGGTGAGTTAGTCGTTGCGGAAGATAAATTGGCTGCAGTTGCTGCACAAGCTGATGCTTTATTGGAAGCAACAAAATAAATTTTACAAATTAAAACGTTCAAAAATATAGTAAAAGAGGCTGGGCAAAAAGTAGCTTCAAATAAAACCACACGGTGATTTCTGTCTTGAAAACAATCAAGATGAAAAAATCACTGTGTGGTTTTTGAGTATTTGAATTTTTAGGGTCGAGATTCTTAGTCAATTTTGTTAGATTCATGCTCATGAATAGGAAGCCGATCTCCGTTTGGACGCGGCTCTTTGCATAAATGGCTAGTAGAATTGTTCCACCAACAGCTACAGTCAGGCTATTGACGATTGCAGTCATTAAGCCCTGAGTATAAACTTTTGTAGAATCTTCAGAGTAGATCAATATATCTAAAAACGGTGCAATGAGACCCCAACCCAGAATATTGATAGCCACCTGTGTAAGGTTAAAAATAATGATATCCTTAAGGGACAAGCTGCCTTTTTCTAAGTTAATAAATTTAGATGCAAAACCAATCACTAAACCAAAGAGGGCGCTGACTAAAACCCAAGTCCACCAAACCGAACCATAACCAATCGCATCAATCAGTGTATGCCCGATAAAGGCTGAAAGAAAGCCGACAGTTGGACCAAAGATAATGGCTAAAAGGACTACGACTGCGTACTGTAACTGGATATTGGTATTGGGTACACCAGTTGGGATCCTCACCAACATACCGATGATGACAAAGAGGGCGGCCCCTACACCGATTGCAACAACTGATTTAATAGAATTATTTTTCATTTTTTCTCCTAACTGTGCTCTTAGTGAGCTATTTTTCTGATCTCAATGTGCCAGTTAGAACCGACACCAATATTGTAGGCTTTAGCAAAGGACCCTTGATTAATAGCTAGACCTACCCGGTAAAGAGAGTTGATATAAATCAAAGGTTGACCAATGCGAACATCTGCAAAAGATTTCCCATAAGTCACTTGATTCTGATAGACCAACATATCATTATTATAAATTGTCACTTCGAACCGATCACCAAATGCCGGTTCTAGTTGATAAAACTCATCTCTTGATACCGAAGTCCAGAGAGAACCAAAGCGGACATCCAAGATATCAATAGAGCCTTTAACAAAATCTGCTCCGAGTAGGGTGGCTACAGTTGGAATTTCAACAATATCTTCTACTTTTAAGAGAGGACCAACTTCTTCAAAAGAGATATGACCTGAAGCTAATTTGGCTCCTGTATAAGCATAGACATCACGACCATGGAAGGTATACGAATGCTCTGTATTTGCACGGCGATTGGCAACCTCTGAAATTTCACGAACAGCCTTAATACCAACTTCTTTCTTGATAAAAGAGAGTGTGCCATTATCAGGAGTCACGATATATTGGTTCTTCTCGGTCAGAGCAACCACACTTCGTCGTTTAGACCCGACACCCGGATCAACAACTGAGACAAAAGTTGTTCCCTCTGGCCAATACTCGACCGTTTGAAAGAGTCGATAAGAGCCTTCAAAAATATTGTAAGGCGTGATATCATGGGTCAAATGATGGACAACCAGTTCAGCGGACTCTTGTAGAGCAACACCAATCATAGCTGATACAGCTCCATCGACCAGACCAAAATCCGACTGAAGGACTAATAAATTATTAGACATAAAATCTCCTTATTTGCTACTCTTTTCATCTTAACAGAAAGACCGTTAGTAGGCAATTATCTATTTTTTATGAATAGCCATAGCTATTCTTTATAAGGCGAATACTATTTGTTGCAGACCTATGCCATTGATGGCAATGAAAGAGCAGTGACCCTAGCTAATGCTTCTGACAAAGACCAATTCCTTCTCACAGGACAAATCATCACGAAAGATGAAACCATCAAATTGTAAGGTCTTGATTTCTTCTATGGTATGAATCTTCTCTTTGGCCATTTGAGAAAGGATACGTCCACGTCCTTTTTTTGAAATAGTGGAATGTGTTTTGAGTTGGCCATCCTTGTCTTCCATAAAGATAATCTTGGTTAATCTTTTCTGAAGACTTGGTGAAAATACTGCCTCAAATTCTGAAGAAAGTAAGGAAATAATGAGTTCATCCTTTTCGACCAGATGATCATACTGCTCTCGCCAAAATTGTTTAAGACCCGTCTTACCAATCTTGAGATTTCCTTGGAAGTCCAAGCGGTGGGGAGAAATGAGATCAAACACATTGATGGCCCCATAAAAACCTGTCGTAATAAAGGCGTGTTTCTTCAGATAATCCACCTCTGCCTTAGACAAATCTCGCCGGTCCATATAGCGATACATGAGGCCATCATATAGTTGCCAAGCAGGATAAAGTCTAGCTTGACCTTGAGATAATCGTTGCCAGCGGTCCAACTCCAACTCTGCTTTATCCAACTTTATTTTATAGAACTTAGCCAGTTCTTCAATGGACATCTTTGTCAGAAGGACCAGAAGCTTTTGGCTAGTAGCAGGTAGTTGCTGAAAAGCTTGACTTTCCAAATTGGTATTCATTTCTTTTGCATTAGGAATAAGAATTTTCATAGCTTCATTGTATCATATCTGCTTTTTTCTTGACAAATATTTTATAAGATGATAATATCTAGTTATCAAAACTAGATAAAAAGGTGTTTATGATTATGTCTTTATCAAAATGGAATGAATTGCCCTCACTTGATCTTTATTTGGATCAAGTTCTTCTCTATGTTAATCAAGAGACGGAAACTTTTCTCAGCAAAAATGAGAAACCTTTGACGGCTTCCATGATTAACAACTATGTCAAAAACGGCTTTCTACCAAAGCCTGAAAAAAAGAAATACGGCCGTATCCAGTTGGCAAGGTTAATCGTGCTAAGTATTTGTAAGACAGTCTTTTCTATTTCAGACATTGCACAAATGATTGATGTTCATTATAAGGATCGGAATTCACAGCTTCTCTATGATACCTTTGTGGACTGCCTAGAAGGAAAGAGTCAACCGAACACACCAGAATTAATCAGCAAGGCCTGTCAGACTATTCTAGTCTATAAAGAAGCTATGGAGTTGATTGAACAGCTCAGGGAGGAAAAATAAAATGAATACCAGCTTTAAATTATCCAACCCACTAACATTCGGTGAGGAAATCGGAAATGCTGTTACGCATGCGGTCGCAGCTTTTGGCATGTTGCTGATTTTGCCCTATACCGCTATCCATACTTTCAATTTGCATGGAGCTTTGCAAGCCTTTGGGGCTTCAGTCTTTGTCATCAGCCTCTTCCTCATGTTTCTCTCCTCAACCATCTATCATTCCATGTCCTATGGCTCCACTCACAAGTACATCTTACGCATCATCGACCATAGCATGATTTACATCGCTATTGCTGGGTCTTATACACCAGTGGTCTTGACTATTATGAATAATTGGATCGGCTATGTTATTCTCTTCATCCAATGGGGCACTACTATTTTTGGTATACTCTACAAAATTTTCGCCAAAAGGGTTAATGAAAAATTTAGTCTGGCCCTTTATCTGATTATGGGTTGGTTGATTGTCTTTATCTTTCCAGCCATTATCCGACAAACTGGACTTGCTTTCTGGTTACTGATGCTGGGAGGCGGTCTCTCTTACACTATTGGTGCCATCTTTTACGCTAAGAAGAAGCCCTATTTCCATATGATTTGGCATTTCTTCATCATCCTAGCTTCTGCCCTCCAATATATGGCCATTATTTTTTATATGAACTAGTCGACTTTCAGGATTTAAAAAGTTTTTTGCCATTTGTTGCTTGTACAGTTGAGCAAGCTTCAAAAGCGAGTGCTGATTTCATTTTCACTAACATTCAACACACAAAGGTTTGGTTTTCCAAGCCTTTTCTTGCTATAAAAAATCGATTACGATACAATGAAACTAAGAAAACTGTGCTGGTACAGATAAAGAAAGTGAGTCACGATGATCAAACTAATCGCCATTGATATGGATGGAACCTTGCTCAATTCCCAAAAAGAAATTTCTGATTTAGACAAGAAAACCTTGCAAAAGGCTGCTAAAGCCGGTATTAAAATTGTTCTCTGTACAGGGCGTCCCAAATCAGGTATCACTCCCTATTTTGACCAACTCAATTTAAGCGATGAAGAATACGTTATTGGGAATAATGGCTGTCTAACCATGACAAATAAGGATTGGCAACTTCTTCATACCGAAGGAGTTGACGCAGAAGACTTAGAGGCTTTAGAAGCTCTCTTGGCTGATTTTCCTCAACTCAATCTGGTCCTCTTCACGCCAGAAGCCAACTATGTCTTGGGAAGGGAGATCAATGCCCAGACCAAGCGAGATGCGGAGATTGAGTTCTCTAAGATTTTTCACACTGATTTACCGTCATTCAAAGAGAAAAACATCCCAGTATTGGTTCCTATTTTCATTGGAGAACCAAGGATTCTAGATGCTTTTCAAGAGCGATTCGATAGTCAACTTACTGAAAAATACAACACCGTTCGCAGTCTGGACTATGCTTTTGAAGCCCTACCAATGGGAGTCAGCAAGGCGAAGGCTCTAGCTCGCTTGGCTCAAGATCTAGGTATTCAAACAGAGGAAATCATGGCCATCGGTGATGGCAACAACGACTTAGAAATGCTTGAATTCGCTGGTTTATCTGTGGCTATGGCCAATGCTAAGGCAGCTGTCAAAAAAATAGCCCAGGTTGAGACAAGTTCCAATGATCAATCTGGTGTTGCTCAGGCTATTCTCAAATATGCATTGAATTCATCGAGGCTAAGAGATGAACAAATATAAAATCATCATCCAGGATATTCTGCACAGCATTGAAAGGGGCGAGTTTAAGCGAGGGCAAAAACTGCCTTCCATTCGAAAACTCAGCACAGACTATCACTGTAGCAAGGATACTGTGCAAAAAGCCATGTTAGAGCTCAAGCACCAAAATGCCATTTATTCAGTTGAAAAGAGCGGTTATTATATCTTAGAAGACAAGGATTTTCAGCTAGAGACACTGGTGCTGAACCCTGAAGATTTTCAACAATTGCCTTATGAAGATTTCAGAACTTGCCTCAATGAAAGCCTGGTCGGACGAGAAAATTATCTCTTCAACTACTATCACCAACAAGAAGGACTCGAAGACTTACTTGCTTCGAGTCACCAGTTGCTGATGAACTATGATGTCTACAGTAAAAAAGAGCAACTAGTCATCACAGCTGGCACCCAGCAAGCCCTCTATGTTCTATCAAAAATGGACTTCCACAATGGAGGCCATAAAATTCTCTTAGAAAAACCAACCTATGAACGAATGCAAACATTGGTCGAAAAACAAGATCTACCATTTGAAACGATTGAACGTTCCTTTGCTGGTTTCAATCTAGCAGAATTGGAAAGAATCTTCCAGACTGGTCAGATTAAGTTTTTCTATACCATTCCCCGTCTCCATAATCCTCTGGGCATTTCTTACACTTTAGAAGAAAAAAAAGAGATTGTGCGCTTAGCTCAGCAATACGAGGTTTATATTGTGGAGGATGATTATCTTGCTGATTTTGATGCCAGCAAGTCCCTACCCTTTCATTATTTGGATATGGAAAGTCGCGTCATCTACCTCAAATCTTTCACTACAACCCTCTTTCCAGCTTTGCGAATCGGTTGCGTAGCCCTGCCCCAACCTCTAGTAGAATCCTTTTTAGAAGAAAAAAGCCTGATTGACTATGATACCAACCTCATTATGCAGAAGGCTTTGTCGCTCTATATTGATAACGGTATGTTCGCTCGTAACACACAGAACTTGCGAAATCTCCACCTAAAACAGGAAATGGATATGCAAAAGATAGTGGATGGGGTCCAATTGCAAACAGCTTATCGCATCAGCAAAGAAAAATTAATATTGGAACTAACTTCAAATCAACTCACTGCCCCCCTCAAGCACAGCAAGATTTCTTTTGAACTGCTGGAGACAAAGAAGTATGATTACCTGATTTTGACTTATGGAACAGACCTGGAAAGTAATCTTCAAAAGATTAATGATTACCTAAAATAAAAGAAGACCGAGAAAAAATCGAATCTCAGCCTTTCTTTTGAAAATTGAATACTTTAAATGGGTATCGAATCAATGTTAAGAATACGGATTCGATACTCCTTTTAGTTATTCCAATCTATTTTGCCAACTTTTTCTTTTGATTCTTTTATCTATCAACTCAACCAATCCATCCGCACTGTATCGAGAAAAACTTCCCTTTTCCCTATCTCCAACCTTCAACAGTCGTCTAAGACTGTGAGGAGGAAAACTTTCGATTTCCTAATCTCCCGACTTCAACAAGACATCAGTCTGCAAGGAGGGAAACGATGTTTCCTTTATTTCCCGACTCAACCAGTCTATCCCCAGACTGTTTTGACAGAATCTTCGATTCCTTCATTTCCAACCTCCAACAGTCGTCTAAGACTGTTGGAGCATACCAGCCTGTAACTGATACATTTTTTGGTAGGTGCCTTCTTGGGCTAGGAGTTGGTCATGACTGCCGGATTCGATGATGCGACCTTTGTCCAGTACATAGATACAGTTGGCATCTTGAATAGTGGATAGGCGATGGGCGATCGCAATTGTCGTCCTACCCTGCCGCATCTTCTTAAGAGATGTTTGAATGACTTCTTCTGTTTCCGAATCAATATTGGCGATAGCCTCATCTAAAATCAAGATCTTAGGCTGGGCTGCTACTGTTCTGGCAAAAGCAATCAACTGGCGTTGACCTGATGACAGAGTCGAGCCACGCTCGGTAACGGCCTGATCATACCCGTTCGGCAGATTTGTGATAAAGTCATCCGCATCCACAAATTCTGCAGCTGCAATAACATCTTGTCTGGTCAAATCATCCTGATACATCTTGATATTGGATTCAATTGTCCCATGATAGAGGAAGGGATCCTGTAAGACCAGTCCAACTGCCTTACGCAATTCAGCTTGGCTGTAATCTCGGATATTCACGCCATCAATCAAAATCTGACCACGTTCAAATTCATAAAAACGCATAAAGAGATTGATAATGGAAGATTTCCCAGACCCTGTATGGCCGACAAAGGCGATGGTCTCCCCTTGATTGACGGAGAAGGAAATATTTTTGAGCACATCATTTTCCCCATCATAGGAGAAAGAAACATTCTTAAATGCAATATTGCCAATTGCTACTTGTGCATCTGATTCGGACTGAACAGGCTCATAAGCAGTTTGATCCATCATGGTGAAGACGCGCTCGGCTGACACCATGGAGGTTTGTAAAGTGGCAAAGTTTTGAGTCACTTCAATCAGAGGATCAAAAAGCTGGTTAATGTATTGGATAAAAGCATACATGAGACCAGCCGTAAAGGTGGCAGTCTGCCAGTTGAGTCCAAAAAAGGTCAAAATCACTGCATAAGCTAGAACCTTGAGAACCGACATCGCTGGACGCAAAAATAGAGAGTTGACATTGACTGACCGATTGGCATAGTCCAGATGCTCTTGATTAATGGCTTCAAATTCGCCAATCAAGCGTTTTTCCTGACGAAAGGCCTGGATAATCCGCATACCCTCAATAGATTCAGACAACTTAACATTGATATCACTGAGCTTACTTCTGGTCATCATAACCAAATCATTGGACAGTTTGCGATAGAGCCAAACAGAACCCCAGATAATCGGTAAGAAGGGCAGGATATAAAGAGTTAACTGCCAATTGAGTTGCAACATGGTGATCAAGGTTGCCGTAAAGATAAAGAAAGAAGCGATGAAACTAGAGAAGACCGTTCCAAACATATCCGCTACGGCCTGACTATCATTGGTAATCCGCGATACAATAGAGCCGGCAGGCGTTTTGTCAAAATAAGACATGCCCAAAGACTGAACATTGGCAAAGGTTTCCTGCCGCATGTCACGAACGATACTATAGGCTACTCGAGAAAAAGTATAAGAGCCTAGGTAGGTAAAGAGCACCCGAAGTAGGAAGAGGAAATAATATCCGACTAAGAGAAGCAAACCCGACTGGGCCACTTCTTGGTTGACAAAATGATCAATATAATAGCGAGCCACCAGTGGAATCGCCGTTCTTGTCAAAGTAGTCAAGAGGATAAAAGCGAGTGCTGTCAGTGTCCACCACTTGTAACGCATAAGATAACCCATGAGTCGCATTAAAACTGATTTTTTCATGAGATACCTCCTTCTAGACTAGCTTCTAAGCTTTCTGTTAATTGTTGCGATTGGTAGGTTTCATAGTACCAGCCAGCCTGTTCCATTAGTTCTTGGTGGTTGCCGGCTTCCTTGATTCGGCCATTTTCCATGACTAAAATCAAATCTGCATGAACGATAGCCGACAAGCGATGAGCTGTGATAATGGTAGTTTTTCCATAGCGCTCATCTTTTAAATTTTCAACAATGTGGTGCTCAGTCTTGGCATCAACAGCCGACAGAGAATCGTCCAACATAAGAATCTCAGGGTTAGCAGCCAAGGCTCGACTCATAGCAATCCGTTGCTTCTGACCGCCAGACAGAGAAACTCCACGTTCCCCAATGATAGTACCAAAGCCCTCAGGCATAGCTATAATATCTTCATAAACACCACAGAGTTGTGCTGCTTTTTCAACCATTTTATCGGGTAGATCAGGGTTGGCAAAGCGGATATTATCCCGAATAGACATGGCAAAAAGAATCTGGTCCTGAGGGACATAGCCCATGAGACTGCGTAGGTCTTGCAAACTGTAATCACGGATATCATAACCATTCAAAGAAATTGAACCAGACTCTACATCTCGCTCGCGTAGAAGCAATTTAAGAAGCGTCGTTTTTCCAGAACCTGTCGGACCTACAATACCCAGAGTTTGTCCTTTTTTGAGAGCAAAATGAACATTGGATAAGGTTTCCTGTTCGTCATAAGAAAAGCTGTCAATAGCATAGTCCAAATTACCGTTTTTGATGCCAGGTAGAGGATTAGCAGTCTCTACAATGTCTGATTCCTGAGCTAGAAGATGATCTATCCGTTCATAGGAAACAGAGCCACGCTGGATGACATTGAAGAGGAAGCCCATGGCTTGCAGGGGCCAAACCAGCATATCCAGATAGGTAATAAAGGTAACTAACTCACCGATTGTTAACTCACCATTAGCGATAAAAATGCCACCAATGACCAAGGTCAAAACATAAGACAAGCCTACAAAGGTGATGGTCATAGGATCAAAGAGGGCATTAAACTTGGCTGCCCGCATATTTTTTTCAAAAACCTCTTGGTTAGTATGGGCAAAAGCTGCAACTTCTGCACCTTGGTAACCAAAGGATTTGGTCACTTTAATTCCTGAAACAGATTCCTGGACATGGTTGTTGAGTTTTGAAAAGGCTTCTTGAGATGCTTTAAAAGCCGTATGATTGCGTCGACCTAGGGCACTAGTTGCCATAGCCATAAGGGGTAGAGGCAGGATGGCAATAAGTGTCAAACGCCAATCCAGGACAAAGAACATCGTCGCCAAGGTCACAACAGCCGTTATGGATGCATCTACTGCCGACATAACACCACCACCAGCTGTCATCACCAAAGCATTGATATCATTGGTTGCATGGGCCATCAAATCACCCGTCCGAAAACGTTGGAAAAAGGAAGGCGACATCTTGGTAAAGTGTTCAAAAAGACGAAAACGTAAGATCTGTCCCAAGTGATTGGCTGTTCCAAAAATATACATCCGCCAAATATAACGCAAGCCATACATAGCAAAACCGGATACCACCAAGTAGAGGACATTGAGAAAGAGTTCTTGATTGGTCAAGGTTTGACCAGCAATCTTATCAATGATTTGCCCCATCACTCGAGGCGGAATCAAATTAAAAACACTTACTAGACCAAGTGCTATAATCCCCATACTATATCGTCGCTTTTCCATTCTGAAAAACCAGCCTAATTTTTTCAATAAATACATGCTTTCTCCTTTAGTCAGTCTTTCCATTATACGCTTGTGAAAAATCTTTTGCAAGGATTGGCTATGAAGAACCATTCCCCTTGTTGCCTTTTTCTCATAATTTCGTATATTTTTAAAAAGAATGGAGAGTGAACTTGTCCGCAGAATGGTATTTTTCTAACCTTGACTAGTCATTTCAAAGCTAATCTTGAAAAAAGGGCGCACTTGGCCCTTGTAAGTGGAGGGATTTTTTAAACAACCCAACTCGCCAGATGCGCTTGGTTTCCAGTCTTCAATTTTGCCAGGGCAAAGCCAATCATGACAAGAAAACTCATACTGATAGCTAACCTCATCTTCTTCAGGCCTCGAATGGTATGATTCTCAAAACGAAAATCCCTATCCAATCTTCCGTTGACCCGCTCCACATATTTGTCGAAGCTGACTATTCATATTCAGATGCCGAATCAATTGTTGGTCGGTTTCCAGCTGTAAAATAAATTTAGACACGTAGGCGATGAAGTAAGATTGAACACTATAATCTCGACGTCCATGACGACGTCTTTCTTCCAGACACTGGAAGAGGTTGGTTTCTGGCAAACCATCCAGAACAGTCAAAATTTTTTCTAAATCACCCATTTCATGGTCCTCAAAGAGGTTGAGTTGTGTTATAATTTTCATGTGAGACCTCGCTAATAGCTATAGTTTGCACTACTATTATAACGCTTTGACGTTGAATGATGGCTCATAAAGGGAAAAATCGCTACAGACCGTGGCGATTTTTCTTTTTAGGTGATCCTTAAACCTTGATAAATCTAAGTTCAAGAAAAAGGGGAATGATTCATGAAAATGAAAACTTCCTGATAGCATAGAAAAAAACTGACCCAAAAGTCAGCTTTCATTTTCTTATCCAATTTCATAGCCCATCAAAAGACCACCCTCTTCAGCATAGAAAGAGCACAGTCCAGATGTCGGAATCCATTCAATATCCGCTTGAGGATATGTACTTCTTACCAATTCTGAAAATTGTTGACAAAACTTATCGTTGTTGCGGTGGCCCAGAGCAATACGGCCACCCCTATAACCAGCTTTTTTCATCTCATCAAAAGCTGCAGTGACTGACTTCTTATGGCCACGCGCCTTTTGCAGAAGTTCCAACTTACCTTCTCCACTAGCTTCACCCACCATACGGATGTTCAAAAGACCAACCACAGTTCCCAACAGTTTGCTGAGACGACCATTTTTTACAAGATTATCCACTTTTGCTAAAACGAATAGCAATTTTGATTTTTCTTGGTAAGTTGTAATAGCCTCTACAATTTGATCAAATTCCAAACCTTGAGCAATGAGACGGTTAAGTTCCGCCACAATTAAGTCCATCTCACCACCAGCTGACAAACTATCAATCAAGTGAATGTTAACATTTGGATGCTCTTCTTGGAACATCTCCTTAGCAACACGGGAGCTATTAAAAGATCCTGACAAACCACCAGTAATAGTGATGACAAAGATATTTTCTGCCCCTTCATAGGCTGCTGCATAAGCTTGAGGGCTTGGGCAAGCTGAGGTCGCTGCTTTACTAGAAGCATACATAGCCTCCATAAACGTATCAATATTCAAGTTTGCATCATCAATGTAGTCAACACCGTCTACTTGAATAGAGAGGGGAACACTCTCAAACACTGTATCTGCTGCAATATTGGCCAATTCCTTATAGTCACAACCGGAGTCAGCAACAATTTTCCATTTAGTCATTATATTCCATCTTTCTAGTCATAAAGCAATTCTATTTGACAAGCACATTATCTTCTTTTACAATAATTATAACATGAAAACAATTCCAAGATAAATAAAATATCTTCGGATGTCACAGAAAGTCTATCCATTTTCATTATTTACTACTTGAAACAGAGACCTTCATTTCGAGCAAAGGAGAAACCATGTCCAAAAGAAACATTTCCCCTAAATCACTGAAAAATCTTTACCAGTCCAATAAAGAAGCCAATCAAATCACCCGTGAGTCCATTGAAACAGCGCTTCTGCATTTAATGGAGAAAAAAGAATTGCCACAAATTTCCATTTCAGAATTGGTAAAAAAAGCAGGGGTTTCTCGTAATGCCTTCTATCGCAACTACAAATCCAAGGAAGAAATTTTAGAACTAGCTTATGAACGAGCATCCCAACAATGGATGGATAAATGGAAAGAATTACAAAGTAAAATGCATAAAACGGGCGTTCCCCAAACTTTTTCTGATTTTCTACAGCAACAAAAAGAAAAAGTGGCTGACAATCCTGCCTTGGCTAATCTCAGTCAGTGGTTAAAAGAAAAAGTGGGTCATTAAAAAATACAAAGCAAAAAGAAAGCATTTAGAGTTCTGATAATCAGAAAAGAAAATGCTTTCTTTTTCGTTTACGCCACAAATTTTTTTATAAGGTTTGCTAATGTTCTTTCTTATTGGTATAGTTGAATGAATTAGCTTTAAGACTAGGAACTGAGGTGCAGGCAGTACTGGAGTACGGCAAACCGATAGTGACAACGTATCAAAGCTAATTCAAATGACTATACTAGAGCTTCTTCCAGAAACCTTTATAAAGCCAGAACTGCAGACCAGCTACCAAGGCCAAAATAAGCAAGAAAAGAATGATATTGATGACTAGCACATTGGTTGCAAGAGCCAGCATAACTGTCACTATTGTTAATAAAGCGCCGATTATCATCATGCCTACTGTTCCAAAAGCAATTAAGTATTGGCCTTTTCCTCTTGAGAAGAGCTGGTTGATATTCTGCCAATTAAGGTTCAGGAGTCTGTTATCACGCCAGTAGATAAATTGACTGCCCACTATGATAGAAAGCGCCAATCCCAGAAGAAAGAAGAGACTCAAGATCAGTGGAGCTTTGAATAAAAAGATCAGCAGAACCACGTAGACCAAGTAAGGTATTAAATGTTGTACCAGACTAACTACTAAAAACTTATCAATAATAAACTGTTTAAAGTTGAAAGGCAAGGTCTTGATGAAGTTATAACTATCCCGTTCCAGAGAAATAGCGACCCCCAAAAAACTATTTGGACTGGCAAAAAAGATACCAAATAAAGTACCAAGCAGAAATGCATTCCCAAAAAAACGAATATCAATAGTGGAAAGTGAGAAACCACCACTCAACATGGGACCAACCAAAATAAAGGCATAAAGAAGAGGCATTAAATAGGATTGCACAATCAAACTTCCGTCCAATAAGGTTGACAGATGGTGTTTGTGGAGGGCTTGCTTGAGACTTAGTGTCTTACTAGTCTTTGGCTTACCTTGCTTATTATTGGATTGGACCGTCTCCATCGCTAAAATTTGATGGAAGTAAGATGGAATGACCCTTTGGCTAACATAGAGAGCCAAGGCGACAATGACGAAGATAAGAAGACCAAAATTGAGAGCTGTTTCCCAGCTAAATGGCCTTGCCACCACATCATAAAAACCACGAATCAGGAAGATATTAGGCATATCCGTTGGATGTTTACTTCGTAGTTGGTTTTGACTGGTAAATTGAACAAAAAGAAGAACAACAATGACCAAGACTGTCGAGATCACCATCAGGATGGTCGAAACCATCTTTTTATAGGGGCTTTTGGTCAATATTTCTCCAATAAAATGAATCAGAGTTAAGCCGACTAAATTGATGAAAACAATAATCAGGATAGCAATCGGCAATACCCAAAGGAGACCTAAAGGTGAGCCCGTTACTTGCCAGTAAGAAATTCCTAAGAGGGGAAGGATAGGTGACAGATAGACCAACACAGAGCCTTGAGCTGATAGGAGCTTAGCCAGATAGACCTCCCCAGCCTTAAGAGGCAAAGGAAGATAGAGTTTGGTATCGTTACTATCATAAAAAATGGAAAAGAAACTAGTAAAACCATAGACCAGAGATATAAGCATGAACATAGTCAACTGAACTGTAAACATCCCCGGCATCATTCGGTAATCAATACCTATAAAAAGATAAGAATAAATAACTAACATGAGCACTGTTGAAAAAGCCTGTTGCCGTATCATGCTCTTATAGCCAGAAAATTGACCTTTGGGATTTTTGGCTCTTTTTTTCTTGATGGATTCTAGAAGCTGAGAGTTGGAATAGAGAATATTAATCTTCGTTAATTCCCAAATATTTGACCATTTCATTCATGCTCACCTACCTTTGCTTCCGTCTGACGACCTGCTAGTTCCAGATAGATAGTTTCCAAATCTTTATTTGGATGGAGAACTTTTAACTCTTCTAAGGTACCCACAAAGATGACTTGACCTTTCCTCAAAATACCAATCCGATCACAAAGCTGTTCTGCAACGGAGAGGACATGGGTAGAAAAGAGAACGGTCTTACCTTTTTGAGCATGTTCTTTCATCATTTGTTTAAGGTCAAAGGAAGCCTGGGGATCAAGACCTGTCAATGGTTCATCCAGTATCCAGATATCAGGATTTGGAATGAGGGCACCGATTACCATGGTTTTCTGTCGCATCCCATGTGAATAACTGTCAATGGTTTCATATTGACGATCCTTGATATCAAAGAGTGTTGATAGGGTGTCTATTCGTTCTTCAGCAGTTTTCTGATCCACACCATAGATATTGGCTAAAAACTGCCAATATTCACGTGCTGTCAAATTAAGAAAAATATCCGGTGAATCCGGTACATAAGCAATCTGTTTCTTGATAGCATCTCGATTCTGAGCTAGGTCTAAGCCATTGACAGAAATAGATCCCGTAGTTGGCTCGATGATGGAGGTCAAGAGACTGATTGTGGTTGTTTTCCCTGCACCATTGTGACCAATCAAACCAAAAATTTCCCCATTTTCTAAACTTAAATTCAAGTCTTTCAAAGCAGCAAAATCACCATAAAGTTTACTGACGTTGTCAAAAGTAATCATGAACTTCTCCTTTCTTATCATCCCATCAGATAATATAGATCTATTAATATATTTAGGGTCATTATACTCCTTTCTTACATTTTTTTCGAGAGAAAACTGGAAACTAGCTGAAAAAAATATCTTTTCACGATTTTCAGAATAAATATAAAACAAGACTTGACAAATTGTATATTTATACATTAAAATAAGTTTTATATTATTTTTTATTCAAAGGAGATTGAATATGTTGAAAAATTGGATCAAGATACTCTACCTGACTCTACTAGGCTTGACTTTAGTAGCTTGTGGCCAAAGTTCTTCTCAAGAAGATACTAGCCTAAGAGATGTGACAGAAGATGGCAAGTTGGTCGTTGCAACTGAAACAGGATTTGCACCTTTCGTTTTCAAAACGCTAGTTGATAGCAAAGATACGGTAGTTGGTTCCGATGTGGAAATGGTCAAAAAGATCGCTGAAGACTTGGGAGTGGAGCTTGATATTTCAGAGATGAGCTTCGACAATGTCCTCTCTACTGTCCAATCTGGAAAAGCGGATATCGGAATCTCAGGCATTTCTGTCACGGAGGAACGGAAAAAAGTCTTTGACTTCTCTATCCCTTACTATACTGCGACCAACAAACTCATTATCAAAAAAACGGATAGCCAGAAATTGATAGTTCTGGATGCATTTTCTGGATTGTCCGTAGCGGCTCAAAAGGGTTCCATTCAAGAAAGCGTCGTAAAGGAACAGCTAGCAGAGGCCCATCTCATTTCACTGACCCATACTGGCGAGATGATTAACCAATTGAAAAATGGTCAAGTCGCTGCTGTTGTTTTGGAAGAACCAATCGCCAAAGGCTATGTCGAAAAAAATCCTGATTTGATGATTGCGGATATTGAACTGGACTCTTCAGCCAGTGATGCTTATGCCATTGCCTTGCCAAAAGGATCTACCGCGCTCAAGGCCGAAATTGATAAGGTTCTTCAAAAACTGATCGATTCCGGTCAAATTGAGCAAATGATTCAAGAAGCTTATGATTTATCCATAAAGGATTAGGAAGGAAAAGAGATGAAACTAACTTCATTTTTAAAAGAAATTGATTACAATAAAGAGGAATTAACTTATTTGATTGATGAAGCTATCCGCTTCAAGCAACTCAAGAAAGATAAGGTACTCCACAATTATCTGACTGGTCTCAATATCGCCTTGATTTTTGAAAAAGCCTCTACAAGAACCCGGGCTGCTTTCACTGTAGCCGCACAAGATTTGGGGATGAACGCGACCTACTTAGGCGCATCCGAAATCCAGCTGGGCAAAAAGGAGTCGGTGGTCGATACGGCCAAGGTTTTGGGTTCCATGTTCGACGGTATCGAATACCGGGGGTTTTCTCAAGAAGCCCTTGAAGATTTAGCTAGATACTCCGGTGTCCCTGTCTGGAATGGCTTGACCGACCAGTGGCATCCTACTCAAATGCTGGCTGATTTCATGACTCTCAAAGAACACTTTGGTAAACTAGAAGGCCTGCACCTGGTCTATGCTGGTGATGGCCGTAATAATGTTGCCAACTCCCTCTTGGTCACTGCTGCTATTCTGGGTGTCGATATTACCATCCTATCCCCTGAGAGCCTGCAGCCAGAACAAGCGGTCATTGATTTAGCTCACAAGCACAACACTGGGTCTAAGATAAAGATCACTTCTGACACGGCTGCTGTCAAGGGAGCAGACGCCATCTATACTGATGTCTGGGTGTCTATGGGTGAGGAAGTGGACTTCAAGGAGCGGATTGACCTGCTCTTCCCCTATCAAGTCAATCAAGCCCTTTTGGACAAGACTGAAAATCCTAATACGGTCGTTCTCCACTGCCTACCAGCCTTTCATGATACCAAAACTGCTATCGGCCTTGAAATCTATGAAAAATATGGCTACGAATCACTAGAGGTAACGGATGATGTCTTCCAAAATCATGCGGATATCATCTTCCAAGAAGCGGAGAATCGTATGCATACCATCAAAGCAGTCCTCTACCATAGTCTAAAAGACTGACCTTATCTGCTCAAAGATTCAGACAGCAACATTCAATAATCTTTCGATTATATAAACTTATCTCCAAAATTCTTTGGAACTATTTTTTCCTTTCTGACCAAGCGCTGTTTTTATGGTATAATGGATATGTTTTAGTCATGGAGGTGCCTTATGTGTATTAATTGCGGTATTATTTCGGATTTGTTTAACGCGACCAAGCAAAATCCCATTATCGGGTCTAAAAGAGTCTACCAGCTCTTGCTGGAAATGCATACACGTGGGCGTTTGCTGGTCCATACAGCGGCAGCAACCTCTTTTGAACATCTTGCAGCATTTTTGAAGACTTCACAAGAATCAGAAGGTTACTTTTATTTTGAATGTCCCAGATGTGGAGCCTATTTTCACTTCAGCATGGACAAAGAGGGACAGACTGCATATGGTCACGTCAATCAGATTCCTGCCCAAGTCCTATAACATTTCACAACAAAAAAACAGCTCTGGATTGATTGTCCAAGGGCTGTTTTTCATATGATTTTACAAGGCCTTTACAGCTGCTAATGCTTTCTCGTAGTTTGGATGTTCATTCACATTATCCAAGTATTCTGCGTAGGTGATGGTATTGTCTTCATCCAAAACCAGTACCGCACGTGCCAAGAGATTCCACTCTTGCATCAAGAGGCCGTAGGCTTTGCCAAAAGAATGATCGTAGTAATCTGAAAGAGTAATCGCGGACTCCAGTCCTTCGGCTCCGCACCAACGAGCTTGTGCAAATGGCAGATCGCATGAAACGGTGATCACTACTGTATTGTCCATGTCGGTCAAGTCTTGATTAAAACGGCGCGTCTGTGCTGAACAAATACCTGTGTCGATAGACGGTACGACACTGATGACCTTTTTTCCTGTATAATCTGACAGAGATTTCTTAGACAAATCAGGTGCCATAATGGTGAAATCTGGCGCCATAGTCCCAATCTGATGCTGTTTGCCCACCAACGTTACTTCTTTTCCGATAAATGTTGTCATAGAGACCTCCTTAAAACTCTTTTTCTTTATTGTAAGCATTTCCAATGAAAAATACCAATCATTTGACTGGTAATTTTTTTTATTTTCTATTTAGCTTGGCAAATCAGACTCCAACATGCCATAGATATAGGAGTCGGTCCATTCTCCCTTAGTCCAATAATCCTGGATAAAATGTGCCTCTCTTCTCATACCGATGCTTTCGCAAAGTTTTGCAGAAGCCAAATTACGTGCATCAAGTTTTGCTTGGATTCGATGAACAGCATAATCTTTGAAAAGAATGTTTACAAGCGCAGAGAGAGCCTCTTTGGCGTAGCCATGACCGGTGTACTTCTTATTAAAAACATAACCAATTTCGACTGTGTCTCGCATTTCCGTATAGAAAACGTTAATATTTCCAATGACCTTGCCATCATATTCTACGGCCAAATCCAACATGGAATCCTTGTCCAGCTTCCTTCTAGCCAGTTTCTTTTTAAAATATTCTGCAAAATCAGCCTCTGTCCATGCTTCATGAAGTAGAAAACGACAGGTTTCTTCATCACGATAGATTTCAAAAGTATCTTCTCCATCTTTATCTTCAAAGGGTCTAATACTTAATCTCTTTGTTTTAAGCTGCATGATTTCAGTTACTCCTTCCAAATCAGTCCATCATTTTCATACCGGTCGCAAATTTTGAAAAGCCCAGTTTTTCATAAAAGGGTGTCAATTCATCCTCACAGAAAAATTATAATAAACGATATATCTATATTTTCATTATAGCATATTTTCAATTTCCAATATCAAAAAGACAAGAATTGCTTCCTGTCTTCTCTATGTTTTATTCCGGTTTAAAGCCTTTCAAACGCAGGGCGTTGATAAGGACAGAGACAGAGCTGAGGCTCATGGCTGCACCGGCAAACATAGGGTCTAATAATGGGCCACCAAAGACATGGAGGAGCCCCATAGCGATAGGGATACCGATGACATTGTAGGCGAAGGCCCAGAAGAGATTCTGCTGGATGTTGCGGATGGTGGCGCGTGACAGCTGGATGGCCGTGGCTACATCGGTCAACTTGTTGTGCATAAGGACGATATCAGCTGATTCGATCGCCACATCGGTCCCATTTCCAATAGCCATACCGATGTGAGCCTGAGCTAGGGCTGGGGCATCATTGATACCATCACCAACCATGGCTACATGGCGGCCGGCTGCTTGAAGATTTTTGACTTCACGGGCCTTGTCTTCCGGTAGGACCTCACTCAAAACCCGGTCGATACCTACTTGCTGGGCAATAGCTTGGGCGGTCAATTCATTATCACCAGTCAGCATGATAGTTTCAATGCCCATCTTCTGCAGTTTGGCAATGGCTTCTAGGCTAGACTCCTTGATAGTATCTGCCACGGCAATGATACCTAAGAGCTGACCTTTTTTGCCCACATACATAGGCGTTTTTCCTTGAGTTGCCAGAGCTTGAGCCTGGCCTTCAAATTCTTCTAAGTCAATGCTCTGTTCTTGCATCCACTTGTTGTTCCCCAGATAAATGTTCTCATCTTCAATCTTAGCAACAATACCAAATCCTGAGATGGTTGTAAAATCAGTTGCCTTTGGCAAATCCAATTTTCGATTCTTAGCGGATTCGACAATGGCTTCACCCAGTGGATGCTCAGAACCCTGTTCAGCAGCTACAGCCAAACGCAAAAGCTCATCCTCAGCCACATCAGTTGCAACCAATAAATCTGTCACGACTGGTTTTCCTTCTGTGATGGTTCCTGTTTTATCAAAGACGATGGTCTGAATCTTCTTGGCTTCTTCCAGTGCATCGCCTGATTTAATCAAGACTCCGTATTCCGCTCCCTTTCCTGTGCCCACCATAATGGCTGTCGGCGTTGCTAAACCCAAGGCACAAGGGCAAGCAATGACCAGAACGGAGATAAGGATAGAGAGGGAGAAGATCCAGGATTCCTGACCTAGGACAAACCAAGCTAGACCTGAAAGGAGGGCCAGACCCATGACGATGGGAACAAAGACGGCCGACACTTGGTCTGCTAGTTTCGCGATAGGAGCCTTAGAACCTTGAGCTTCTTGCACCAGCTGGATAATTTGCGATAAAGTCGTATCCTTACCCACCTTGCTTGCTCGGAAGGTGAAAGAGCCATTTTTGTTAATGGAAGCACCGACAACAGAAGATCCTTCTTCCTTAAGGACTGGCAAAGATTCGCCGGTCAACATAGATTCGTCAACGGTGGATCGCCCTTCCACTACCTGACCGTCCACAGGAATTTTTTCCCCTGGTTTCACCAACAATAAGTCACCCACTAAAACCTGCTCCAATGGAAGCTGAATTTCTTTACTGTTGCGGATGACACGGGCAGTCTTCGGAGCCAAGCCCATCAGTTGCTTGATAGCTTGGGAAGTCCTCCCCTTGGACACATGCTCCATGTATTTACCCAGTGTGATGAGAGTCAAAATAACCGCTGCAGACTCAAAGTAAAGTTCCGGATGTCCTCCATGATGAACACCTACTTTACCCATAGCTAGAAGAATGGTCATGGCTAAGCCTTGTATGAGGGCTGCGCTGGTCCCGATAGCAATGAGCGAATCCATATTGGGATGACGCGCCATCAGGTTTTTAAACCCGCGGACATAAAAGGAGCGACCCAAATATACAACGGGTAGAGTAAAAATAAGCTGGGTCAGGGCGTAAGTGACTAACTCGTGGGCCGGATCCAAAAATCCTGGCAAGGGAAGACCTCCCCAAGGGACCATGGGTCCCATAGCAATATAGAGCAGGGGTAAGGTGAAAACGGTAGACCAGATAAAACGAGTCCAGAAGTTCTTGATTTGCTTTTCCTGACGATCTTCAGCCGGTGCTACTTCCTGACTTGCCAGAGACAAGGCTTTATATCCTGCTTTGTTCACCGCTTCGATGATTTGAGAGGGATAGAGATTTTGAGTATCGTAGCTGACCGTCAGTTTTTCTGTCGCTAAGTTGACGTTGGATGTGTCGACACCAGGTAGCTTACCAACTGCCTTTTCCACGGTTAAAGCACAGGTAGCGCAGGTCATGCCTTCAATATCAAAGGTCTCTGTCTTTACATCACGAGCCAAATGATAGCCAGCCTTTTCAACAGTAGCCTCCATGTCTGCAAAACTTAAAAGATTTTCATCATAATCTATACTGACTGTTTCATTTGCCAAGTTCACATGAACTTGTTGGATCCCTTCCAACTTTCCAAGGGCTTTTTCCACCGTCAAAGCACAACTAGCACAAGTCATGCCTTCCACTGCATAAGATTCTTTTCTCATAGATTTACCTTTCGATTACATTTGTAAACTTATTATATACAATTCGATTACATTTGTAAACAACTTTGCTTCATGCCAAAGAAAAGAGACTGAATTTCTCCAATCTCTCGCATTTCTTATTCTTCTCTACCGAGAATTTGATTGATTTCCTGACTGTAAAGAATGGCTTTACCACCATAGATGGCTTGAATCCCATTTTTTACATCCAAGACAGCTGTCGCTCCAATTGCTTTCAGAACATCTTTATCAACAAGACTGGAATCTTTTAGTGATACCCGAAGTCGCGTTGCGCACGCTGCGACATCTTCAATATTGCTATCACCGCCTAGAGCATCAATAATGTTAATAGACAACTCATGTAAACTGCTGCCATTTGCCATCATTTTGTTGGAAGTACTTGAGTTTAAATCTCCAGTCTCCATACCAGGGATAGCTACTTTGAATTTAGCAATGAGGAATTTAAAGGTGAAATAGTAAATTGCTGCCCAAAGCACACCCACAGGAAGAACTAAAATCCAGTTGGTATGAGCATTTCCTTGGAAAATGCCAAAGATTGTAAAGTCAATGAGACCACCAGAGAAAGAGTTCCCGATACGAATTTTAAGCAAGTCAGCTATGAAGAAGGATAAACCATCTAGAAAAGCATGGACAACATAGAGCCAAGGGGCTACAAAAAGGAAAGCGAACTCGATTGATTCTGTAATACCTGTTAAGATAGAAGTTAAGGCACTACTTGAATAGAAAGAACCAAATTTCTTACGATTTTCCTTTGGAATAGAATGATACATAGCCAAACAAGATGCTGGCAAACCAAAGATCATAGTTGCAAAACGACCTGCAAAGAAACGAGTTCCATAGGTAAAGAGACCTGTATGATTTGGATCACCCAATTGGGCAAAGAAAATATTTTGAGCACCTTGAATGGTCTCCCCAGCTACCACTTCTGTACCACCTAGCGAAGTGTACCAGAACATTGGATAAATGGTGTGATGAAGTCCAAAAGCACCTGTCAAACGAAGGAAGAAACCATACAAGAAGGTTCCAAAACTACCCATATCTGCAATCTTTTCACCAAAGACCACTAAAGCATTTTGAACAGGTGGCCAAATTACATAGAAGATGGCTCCAATGGCAATGGCTGCAAAAGAAGACACAATCGGAATAAAACGAGAACCACCAAAAAAACTTAAGTAAGCTGGTAACTCAATTTTCCGATAACGATTGTGAAGAGCAACGACTACCAAACCGATCACCAAAGCGCCCAAAACACCCGTATCAATGGTTGCTCCCTCTTTTGAAAAGAGACCAAGGAAACCAGAGATGGTTGCTGTATAAACCAAGTAAGCAACCCCAGCAGACAAACCAGCTGTTCCCTTATCAGCCTCCGCCAAACCAACTGCAACCCCAATAGCAAAAATAAGAGCTAGGTTTGCAAAAACCGCACCACCAGCAGTACTCATAATCTTAAAGATTACCTGCAACCACTCTTGATTCAAGAGCGGAAATTGTGACACTGCATTAGCATTGGATAGTGCACCACCGATACCAAGCAAGAGCCCCGCAACCGGAAGGATCGAAATAGGTAACATAAAAGCTTGACTCAATTTCGAAAATTTCTTAAAATCCATTTTTCTTCTCCTTTATGAATGAGTATGTTATAGAGCTGAAATAAAGCGATGAGCTATTTCTTTGGGGCGCGTAATGGCACCACCGACGACAATTCCTGCTACCCCTAATTTATGGATTTGGCTAGCTTGTTCGGGTGTGTGAATCTTGCCTTCTGCAATGACTGGAATTCCAGCTTTGCAGAGTTTATCCATCAAGTCCAAATCTGGTCCTTCCTCTTGCCGACTGTAGGAAGTATAGCCAGAAAGCGTAGTCCCAACAAAGTCAACGCCATCGCGATAGGCCGCAAGACCTTCTTCAAAAGTTGAAATATCTGCCATAAAAAGCTGATTAGGGTATTTTTCTCGGATTTGATGAATAAATTGTGAGATCGTCAAATCATCATGGCGTTCCCTTGAGGTACAATCTAGTGCTATCACCGCGATTCCTAAGGCAGCTAATTCATCCACTTCTCTCATGGTAGCCGTGATGAAAGGCTCCTCTGGTAAATAATCTCGTTTGATAATCCCGATAATGGGAAGACTAGTCACCGCTTGAATCTCTTGGATATCACGAACCGAATTGGCCCGAATCCCTACTGCACCAGCTTGCTCTGCTGCCAGTGCAAAAAGTGGCATGATTCCTCCCTTCTCCGTATAGAGCGGTTCTCCAGGTAAGGCTTGACAAGACACAATAATCCCATCTTTTATTTGGTCTAAAAATTCATCTTTTTTCAACATTCTTTAACCTCCTTCTATTTTGATAATGGTTCGTTTAAAGCGTTTTTCTTTTTCAATTTGGTTATTGGCCATAAAATTGGCATAGAGTAGATCCACAATCAATAAGAGTGGGAATTGTGGCGAAATACGGTTCCCATAACTCAAGTTTTTAGCAGAAGCGACCAGTAGAACTTCATCCGCTACATCATCTTTTTCCAGCTTTTGAGTTGACATTAAAATGGTATATGCTCCTTTTTTTTGAGCCTTCTTCAATGCCTCCATAACTGCCAAAGTTTTTCCAGAAATCGACTGACCTATAACCAAACATTCTGAATCAATGAGATTATCCATCCATTGCAACATGTGATCATCTGTTACTGCCTCACAAATCAGACCCAACCGCATAAAGCGAATCTTCATTTCTTGAGAAACTAAGCTAGACAAACCTTGGCCATAAAAATAAACCCTTTTGGCTTCTTCCAGACGACGACTAATCCGTAAAATTTGCTCTTCATCCACCAGAGAATAGGTCTTGGCTAATATCTCATCATAGTCGGATAAGACTCTCTTGGTCAACCCCTGATGAATGGTTGAAAATTGACCTTCACTTTCTTCCTTATAACGTTGGTATTCAAAGGCAAATTCGCGATAGCCCTTGAAGCCACATTTCTGTGCAAAACGTGTCAGACTGGCTTTTGAAACATGTAATTTCTTTGCTACTGCTTCAGCAGTCAATCCTTTTGGAGAGTCGTATAAAAAGTAATGTGCAATCTCTTTCTCCAAATGTGTCATTCCATCCAAGGAGGATTCGATAATGGGAAGAATCTTATATTTTATTTCCATAGTTTCTCCTAAGTAACCGATTACATTATCAGTATAGCTGTTTTTGAAAATTATTTCAATACTTTTTAAATTTTAGAAATTACTTTCACAAGTCATCCTAATTATTCATTTTTTGAAAAGTATTTCACAAGTCAATAGTGGTTGTCTGAACAGCTTCCATATCTAAAAATCAAAAAAGGAGCAGCTGCTCCCTTAGTGTCTGTGTGAAAGTTTCTAACTTATTTCTTACCTGTCAACATGCCGGTAATCCCGCGCATAAGAATGCGACCTGCCTCGCGGCCAACCGCTGACATAACATTTTTTGTGAAGCGATCCATTGGTGAATCGGAGCGACGTGTGCTCACTGTTTTGTCAGTTTTCTTACTTTCTGCTCTCTCTTCTTTCTGAGCTTCTTTTTCAGCTAACTTCTCTGCAGCTTTTTGGGCTTTTTCCGCTTCCTCTTTAGCCACTGCTTCTTTCAGAGCTGTTTCTTTTTCCTCATTCCAGGCAGCAATTTGTTCATGAGCAGACTCACGGTCAATGCTGTTTGCATACTTGTCCATGAGATTGGAGCGGTTGATCAAACTATTGACCAAACTTGGATCGGCCGTTCCCAGAAGACTCTTAGGTGGATAAATCATAACACGGTCAGCATAGCTAGGTGTACCATCTACTCCGAGCACAGATACGACAGCTTCCCCCACTTTGAGTTCTTGAATGACTTTCGCCAAATCTTGCCCAGCTTCTTGACGGAAAGTGTCTGCAACCACAGTAACGCTCTTCAATTCCTTCGGTGTAAAAGCACGAAGACCATGCTGAATTCGATTACCCAGCTGACTAGCGATAGTGTCAGGAATATCGGTTGGATTTTGAGTTACAAAGAAGATACCGACACCCTTGGAACGGATGAGACGGACAATCAGTTCAATTTTTTCTAAGAGAACCTTTGGCGTATCCTTAAAGAGAACATGAGCCTCATCGAAAAAGAAGACCATCTTAGGTTTGTCCAAATCTCCTACTTCTGGCAAGACTTCATAGAGTTCTGACAAGAGAGATAAGAGAACCGTTGAATACAGGGTCGGTTGGCTAAAGAGCTGAGTGGCATTGAGGACACTGATAATCCCACGTCCATCACTATCCAAGCGCATCAAGTCTGCGATGTCTAGGCTGGGCTCGCCAAAGAAAATCTTTCCACCCTGTTGTTCTAGAACCACTAAACTGCGGATAATCGCTCCAACTGATTGAGCAGGAATATTGCCATAGTGTTTGCTGAGTTCAGAGGCATTGTCTGCTACAAAGTTGAGCATGGCACGCAAGTCCATCATATCAATCAGAAGTAATCCACGTTCATCTGCTACGCTAAAGACAATATTTAAAATGCTTTCCTGAGTTTCATTGAGACCCAAGAGACGAGTTAGAAGGACAGGTCCCATCTCTGAAATGGTCATACGAACTGGAATTCCCTTATCACCGGTCACATCCCAAAGCTCAATAGGATATGATGATGGCTGATAGTCTACATAGTGAGTCGCTTCTAGTCGTTCAGTAGATACAGGCTCCGTATTTTCCTGAGCTAGACTCATGAGGTCACCCTTAATATCAGATAGAAAGACTGGGATTCCCGCATCACTCAGTTGCTCAGCTAATACCTTAAGAGTAACGGTCTTACCAGTCCCTGTTGCTCCTGCGATAATGCCATGGCGATTGAGTCGCTTGAGTTGCATTTGAGCGACAGATTGGCCGTAACCAAATTGTAAAACATCCGTCATAGTGTTTTCTCCTTGTTTTGTTTCTGCCTTTATTTTACCATAAATTCCTAAAAAAACAGCGTTTTCAGACTATCCTATTGACCATCTTTCAAAACTTTTGTAAGATAAAGAAAAAGAAGTTCTTCATCTAAGAAAGTCAGGTCTCCCATGAAAGAGTTGTTCTCCCATTATATTCCGAAACCCTTGGGCCAACGAAAAATCTATAGTGTACTCATTCCACTAGTCAAGGTTGATGGTAATTGGCACATCCTCTACCAAATCCGTAGTGAGACTATTCCGCAGCCGGGTGATGTATCCTTTCCAGGTGGTCGTGTAGAAGAGGGGGAAAGCCTGAGTCAAGCTGCTATTCGAGAAACCTGTGAGGAACTCAATCTTCAAAAGGAAGACATTAATCTTTTCGGAGAAATAGATTATCTCGTTCACCAGCACCGGACTATCCACTGCTTTATCGGTCAAATCCTAGTCCATGATTGGCAGGCCATTGAGCCAAACAAGGATGAGGTAGCTAGACTCTTCACCATCCCGTTACAAAAACTCATGGAGCAAGCTCCAACCTATCATTCTCTGGCCATGACTCTCGATGATCAGCAGGACTTCCCCTTTGACCGCATCCGTAAAGGACGCAAATATCCTTTTTCTGAGCAAGCTCGGACAATTCCTTTCTATGATGAAAACGGGGAAACTATCTGGGGTATGACAGCCCTCTTCACCCATCGATTCACTGAAATTTTAAAAGAAAATGGAGAAATACCTGACCAGTGAGCTAGGCATCTTTCACATAGAAATAGAAAGTTTGATTCATCACATCCAAGGAAATTTTAATAGCAGACCTGGTTTTATCCTCATCAATGAAATTTCTAATCTTATCTCTTTTCAAAGAAAGGACTTTACTTATCCTATGAATACTTTTTTTCAAAAATGTGACTTCTTGACTTACAGAGTTTTTACTTTGGTTGGGAGATACTTCGCTATTATCCTGCCAGCATACCTTCTTAGTTTCATTCTAGGATATTTTTTAATTGTTTGGGAAGTTACTTGGGCATTCATCCCTTGGAGTATCCTCATTTTCATCATCAGCTTCTTCTACCTTGCTTGTGTCGCCTATTATTACATCCGACAAAAACGCTCATAAAAAAATGCTTGACAATCAGTCAGGTATTTTTTATAAGCTTGCTTAACACTTCTTTCCTACTTTGCAAGACCACGCGCATACGAATCATTGTAAATTACATAGTCATGATCATGGAGCACACTGGCCGCATGGGCAGGCCAGTTAGGATTGCCAATCAGTCCACGACCGACTTGCACTAGATCAGCTTGCTGATATTGAAGAAGGTATTCACACAATTCCGGGCTGTGGAGCAATCCGACAGCCGTGACAGGAAGTTTGACCGCTTCTTTTATTTTTGCCGAAAAGCCTGCTTGATACCCACCATAGATAGGAATATTAGGTCTACGTGGTAACAAGCCACCAGTAGAAATATCCAGACAAGATACTCCCAGTTCTTCCAACCATTTAGCAATTTGCTGGTAGTCTTCGATCGTATTTTGTAATCCTGTCTCATCATAGGCAGAAACGGACAATCGGACCCAGATTGGTTTTGCAAAAACTGGTTTGATGTCCTCAATGATTTCTTTTAGGAAGCGGAATCGATTCTCCAATGAGCCGCCGTAAGCATCTGTCCGCTGATTGGTCATAGGTTCAAAAAACTGATTGATCAAGTAGCCGTGGGCTGCATGTATTTCAATCATATCATAGCCAGCAGCATCTGCACGTTTGGCTGCAGCAACGAAAGCAGCTTTGATACGGACAATATCGTCCATGCTCATTTGAATAGGATCATTAAAACTGTCATTATAAGGAATAGCACTTGGAGCTAGTGGCTCAAGGGCATCTGCTGCTTTGCGGCCTGCATGACAGATTTGTGCACCGACTTTTGCTCCAAAAGCATGCAATTCTTCCACCAGATGAGAGAGTGCCTCTCCTTGAGCGTCATTCCAGAGACCCAAATCATGTTTGGTCAGACGACCATCAGGCTCAACAGCCGTAGCCTCTTGAATAATCAAGCCGACACCGCCAATTGCCCTTGCACCATAGTGAGCGTGGTGAAATGCCGTTGGCAAACCATCTTCCGACTTGACTTCATACATACACATAGGTGGCATAACCACACGGTTTTTCAAGTCCAAACGAGCAATTTGTACTGGAGATAACAACATTGACATGGCAAATCCTCCTTTTTTGTCATTATATCAAAGTGAAAAATCTTTGTCTGAATTTTGCTACGGAGCTAGAGTTTTTAAGGCTTATTTCCAAAATTATCCAAAACATGCCCAACCATTTGGTCAGACATGATTGATTTTATTCATCAAAAGCGTGAATGTCGTAGTTACTGAGGAGCCACTCACCCACACCTGGTGCATCTGGGTCGTGTTTGCCTTGTCCCTTGTCCAAGTTCTGTAGGACTTCCATCTCTTCATCTGTCAATGTGAAATCAAAGATATCCAGGTTGGACTTGATGCGTTCTGGTTTGGTGGATTTTGGCAGAACGATGATCCCTTCCTGGTTTTCAAATCGCAGGATAATCTGGCCCGCATCCTTGCCATATTTTTTAGCCAAGGAGACGATGAGGGGATCTGATAAAAGTTTCGCATCTCCCTGACCAAGCGGGCCCCAAGCTTCCAGTAAGACATTGTCCTTAGCTAGTAACTGACGCAATTCTTTCTGCTGGGAATAAGGATGTAGTTCTACCTGGTTGACAGCTGGAAGCGTCATAAAGTTTGGGACAAATTTCTGCCATAATTTTGGCGTCATGTTGGAAACCCCGATGGACTTGATTTTGCCAGCCGCCTTAAAATCTTCTAGGGCACGCCAGGCATCATGAACTTCTCCGTATGGCTGATGGAGGAGGACCAAATCAATATAGTCCAAGCCAAGTTTTGCCAGCGAAGTCTCCAGACCCTTGACCGCTAAATCATAGGCATAGTCCTGTAACCAGAGCTTTGTGGTAACAAAGATTTCTTCCCGCGAGATACCAGAGTCGGCGATGGCTTGTCCTACTTCCTTTTCATTTAGATAGACTTGAGCCGTGTCAATGTGGCGATAACCAGCAGCTATAGCCTCTTTCACTGCTGCATAGGTGGAACCATCAGCTGGAATCAGGAAAACACCAAATCCCACACCTGGAATGGTGTTTCCGTCGTTCAGTGTAAATGTTTCTGTCATCTTGTCTCTCCTTTTTACATTCATAAATTGTCTGTCTAGTCTGTCCAAATGTCTTTGGCTAGGTGAAAGGTTGCCCAGGCTTTTGGCCAACCCGCATAAAAGGCCACATGGGTAATGGCTGCAGCGATTTCTACCTTTGTCACTCCATTGTTTTTGGCATTTTGTAGATGGTGCTCAAGAGAGGAATCCGTAATGCCCTGAGCCATGAGAGCTGTCACCGTCAGCAGGCATCTGGTTTTCAGGTCAATGTCCTTATTGTTCCAGTTCTCACCAAAGAGGACATCGTCATTGTAATGGGCAAATTCTGGTGAAAAATCACCTAAATGATCACGTCCAGCAGTTTGGACGATTTTTTTATTTTCTTCAGTCATCCGCAACCTTCTTTCTTTTGAAAAAATCTAATCCTGAACTTCATGTGCTAAGGCATAATCTTCATCAGATACAGCCTCATACCACTCCGCGCTGCCAGCTGAGATAGCCACATGGGAAAACCAGGAATCTTTGGTGGCACCATGCCAGTGCTTAACGCCATCCTCAATCACTACTACATCTCCTTTTGTCAAGAGACGAGCTAGCTTGCCATCTTCCTGATAAAAGCCTTGACCACCGGTCACTAAGAGAATCTGATAACCACCGATATGGGCATGCCAGTTATTGCGGCAACCCGGTTCAAAGGTTACATTACTGATTCCAAAATGCCCATCTGGAGCCTGGGCCAATGCCTGCAGATAGGATTGGCCCGTAAAGACATGGGAGTAGGCTTCATTTTTTTGCCCCAAAGGGAAGACGCCATTGTCCTTTAATTCTTCAAAATTTGCCATATGAACCTTCTTTCTATCTCTTGTTTTAGTCTCGAACGATGACCAAAGACTTGATGGCTTGTCGCTTGTCCATAGCTTCATAAGCAGCCTGAATGTCCTCCAACTCAAAGCGCTGATTAAAGACTTTACCAGGTTCAATGTCGCCCTTGAGAACAGCATCTAAGAGAACTTCCTTGTCGTAAGTGGTCACAGAGGCAACACCACCACGCAGTCCGATATTTTTCCAGAAGAGCTTGGCAGTATCCATGTCTGCTTTTTGTGGCACACCGACACGACCCACGATTGCACCTGGACGAGCAACATCGACAGCTGTTTCTAGAGATTGCTCGGTTCCGACGCATTCTAAAATGGCATCTGCGCCATCACCATTTGTCAAGGCCAGGACTTTAGCCACCGCTTCTTGACCCCGTTCAGCAATAATGTCTGTCGCACCAAATTCTTTGGCCAATGTTTGGCGATCAGGGTAGCGACTCATGGCTATGATGCGTTTGGCACCCAACATCTTGGCACCAATGATCCCACAGAGTCCCACAGCACCATCACCCATGACAACCACTGTATCCCCTTCTTTGACCTCAGCTGTTCTTGCAGCATGGTAGCCCGTTGCCATCACATCTGACAATGTTAGCAGAGAATTGAGCTGTCCATCTGTATAATCTGATGGCTGACCAGGAACTTTGACCAAGGCCCAATTGGCATTTGTGAAACGTAGATATTCTCCCTGGTAACCCGCATTGCCACCTGGCTCACGATGTGTACAGTTGCCATCAAAACCAGTCCGACAAGCCGCGCATTCTCCACAGCCATGGGTAAAAGGAACAATGACAAAATCACCTGCTTTGACAGCTGTCACCTCTACCCCAACTTCTTTGACAATACCAATGGCCTCATGTCCAGCATAAGTATCATGTTCACGAGGCGAAATACCTCGGTACCACCACAAATCGGAACCGCAGACACAGGCACGCACAATCTCGATGATGGCATCTGTCTCTTTTTCGATTTTCGGCATGTCAGCCTCAGTAATGACCATTTTACCTGGCTCAATAAAGGTTGCAACTTTCATATTTGTCCTTCTTTCTATGCTTTTTATTAAAGATTGTTCCACCTATTCAAACAATTCCTTCTCTGGTCCTGAAATCAAATTTTCATAATTTTCAACTTTGAAATGAAGTCGGTCTCTAGCAGCAGTCAATTCGGAAATCCTGCTATCCAAACCTTGCAACTCCTCTTTTAAAATCTCCAAACGAGCACGTTCAGTCCCCTCCCCTTGTTCCAAGAGCAATACATAATCAATCAGGGACTCGACACTGACACCTGCCTTCCGAAAACAGAGGACAAACTCTAAAACTTTTATCTCCTGTTCGGTAAAATCGCGAATGCCAGACTAGTTACGCGTGATAGTTGGAAGGAGTCCAATCCGTTCATAATAGCGAATAGTATCCGCAGATACGCCCACCAGTTCACTGACTCTTTTTATGTTCATGAAAACGCCTTCTTTCTATGGTTTATGACTATTATATATCTTAGAGTCAACTCCAAGTCAAGTATTTTTGTAAATTTTTACTGACCATAGAAAAATGTAGCGGTAGCACCACCATCGATGAGGAGAGTAGAACCCGTGATAAATTGACCTCGCTCACTGAGGATGAGGTCAGCTAGATTAGCCACTTCATCGGCTGTTCCAGGACGACCCGCTGGAGATTTGGCAAACATATTCATATAAAATTCACCGCGTGGTCCGTTGAATTCGTCCAATGCCAGTGGGGTGACGATGATCCCTGGTGCAATATCATTGATGCGAGCTCCTCGTTTGCCCCAGCGAACTGCTTCAAACATGACCCGCTTTTCATTAGCCCGCTTGGCTAATTGATAGGCATGGAGAGAGTCTGTGATGACATCTGACTGTAGGAAATCCAAATCCAGAAGTTCTTCCGCTGGACAGGTCGCCAAAGCCCTATCCTGTTCCGCTGTCAGAGCCGGCATACGAAAACCAGATTGGCTGGAAATGGTCACTCCAGCACCACCACTGGCGATGACCTTACCTACTTCTTCCAATAAAACTGCCGTTCCATACAAATCAACTTTGAGAATGGTCTCAATGGATGCCTGTGATGGCGAAACACCTGCACCATTGATAAGATATTTAATAGGACCATATCCTAATCCAGTAGCGATGAAGGTTTTTATGGAATCACGGCAGGACAAATCCATCTCCACCGGTAACACATCAAAACCAGATTGGCTTAAAATCATGGCCATTTTCTCAGCATTTTCCAGAGATTTATCGCCTAAAATGACTTTCTTACCAAAGGCCATACGACGCGTGATAGCCAGTGAAATCTGACCAGCACCGGTTACTAATACAACTTCTTTTGTCATTTCTTTTTCCTCTCTAGTTGAGTTTATTCATATGTACTTGCAATCTGTTTCACTATCTCCCACTGACCATCCACTTTTTCAAAGTGCATTTCAATTTGCAAGGGCCAGGTATGAGGACCGCCACCCCAGATGAGAGCTTTGACTCGACTTTGACCAATCAAACTAGCCTTGTCACCGTCAATAACAATATCCTTAATTGCTTCCTCTTTCCAAGAATAATACTTCATTTCCTCGGATTTAATCTGGTCCAGCCATTCTGAAACTGGCTGCTTGTAACCTGTCATATGAACCAAGACAGTATCCGCTTTTAAAAGTTCTTCCAACTTAGCAATGTCTTTGTCCACCATAGCTTGATTGACCTGACGATGTAAATCTTTTAGCACTTCCTTTGTCATTTCGCTTTTCCTCTCTGACTTGATAATTCTATTCTAATCCTCTATAATAAAATTATCCAATACATTTTTTCGATTATTAATAAAATAATTTTATAAGAAATAAAATGATAGAAAGGAATTGAACAGTTAGTTTATCTAACTGAACCCGCCCTCAATCCTGTGCAAAAAAGATGATTGTTTAAGTTGATTATCCTAATGATTGATATTCTCACGTCGTAGTCGTTTGAGTTTTCCTCGGTTTTTATAAACCTTTAAAAAATCTAGTCGACCTGACCGGGGTGCGTTAACGAAATCATTGTTAAAAGAAGCAATACTTCTTTCATTTTTAGCTGATTTACCGCCTATTTTTGCTTTGGATTTTACGGGCTTAATATCTTACTTATGAACACAAAACAAATGGACTATATCATCGAGACGGCGAAGACGCTCAATCTTAGTCGGGCTGCAGAAAATCTCTACATATCCCAGCCCTCTCTTTCTTATCAAATCAAGGTCATTGAGGAGGAAGTCGGATTTCCTATTTTTGATCGCATTGGGAAAAGCATCCGCCTGACACCTGCTGGTCAGCAGCTGGTCACGTCACTCCAACGCCTCTCAGTTGAACTACAGTTTGCCATTGAGCAGGCTCAAAATATGGGGGAAAAATACAGGGATTCCATCAGGATTGGCTATGCCACGCGCAGTTCTCTTTACTATCTGCCCCAAGCCATCAAGGCATTTGAGGAAAAACATCCCCAGATTCAGATTGTCCCTGAAATCCAGCCACCAAATGGTTACAGAACTGCCTTTCTACAAAAGGAACTGGATATGATTCTCTTGCCTAGGGAGGAAGCTGAGAAACTGAATGGCGTGACCATCCACCCTCTCTATACCAGCCATATTTACCTGCTCTGTCAACACAAGGATCCGCTAGCAAAACTCAATAGGGTGACGGTTCAAGATTTGGCTGGTCGAACCCTTCTTGTCAATGGTGGCTCTTCAAAGACCCTGCGGAAAGCGCAGCAACGAGTGTTGGAGACTGTTCCTATCCATTACTACAACAGTCCCACTCATGATTTCACCATGATTCAAGTTGCCAGCGACAAAGCCATCTGCCTTTCCCCAGGTTATCTCAATGATCATAACGGTGAATTTGCTTGGATTCCCTTCGACTGTCCAGAACATTTCGAGCTGGTTTTGGTCACTCACCAGGATAAGACAAGTCCTGCAATTCAGGATTTGATTGGTATTTTGAAAGATTGGTATGCCAAAAGTGACTTGAATCTGTAAGTATAGATAGACTAAAAGAAGACCAAATGGCCTTCTTTTCCCTGTTCATTAGTTGACCAAGTCACGGACTTTTTCATCCTTGATAGTGATACCTTGAGCTTCCAATTTAGAAATGGTATCCGCAAACTGTGGTAAGTGCTCTTTGTGAGCAATAAAGAGTTCATCCATAACACGTTTTGCTGTCGCACCAGCAGGAATGAGCGGATTGATGGTAAAGGCTTGAAGAGCTAGCGCATAGTTACCTGTTACGGCTGCTTCGATGGTCAAAAGTTCCATGGCTTTCATGACCTGCAACCAACCTTTTTCAGCAGTTGGCAGAGGACCAAAGACAACATTTCGCGCTCCTGCGGCACCCAAATTAGCCGTTACTTCGACAGCACAATCAGCTGGCAGGTCTGGCACCGCACCATCATTACGAGTGGACACCACAATTTCTGTATTTTTGTTAGCATAGATAGAGGCGATCGTTTCACAAGCCGCATCCGAGTAGTAGGCTCCACCACGCTCTTCCAATTGTTTTGGTTTGTAGTTAAGTTCTGGATCCTTGTAGAGTTCAAAGAGTTCATGTTCTAAGGCTTTGACTTGCTCTGCACGAGTACCGATTGTTGCAAACTCCTCCAAACCATGAGCCAGCATTTCCTCAGCCCGGTAGTAATACTGATGATACCCACATGGAATCATATTCATCTGGTCCAATTGTTCTCTAAAGAATGGCACACCATGGATATTTTTCGGCAGACCATTTTCCTCTTCGTAAAGTTTTTCGATGACCTGAGGCGTCACATCATTGCCAGCTCTATCAGCTACCTTATGCCAGTGGAAATGGTTGAGTCCTGCAAACTTGTAAATCAAGTCCTCAGCTGGTTGATTCAGCATTTCAGCTTCAACTTTTTTAGCCATAACAGGAACATTACAAAGACCAACGACCCGGTCCCATTTGCCATAACGCAATACTGCTTCTGTTACCATGCCACTTGGATTGGCAAAGTTAATAAGCCAAGCATTTGGACAGAGACGTTTCATATCCTCCACTACAGATAGGACAATTGGAATGGTTCGGAAAGCCTTGAACATACCACCAGGTCCATTTGTTTCTTGGCCTAAAAGACCATAAGAGAAAGGAATCCGTTCATCTTTGATGCGGGCATTGAGCTGACCAACACGGAACTGAGTAGTAACAAAGTCTGCATCTTTGAGTGCTTCTTCGCGATTGAGAGTTGTATAAACTTTAACATCATATGGAGATGCATCCCACATCCTCTGAGCCATGGCACCAACAATTTCTTGTTTTTCACGACCAGCTTCCACATCCACCAACCAAATTTCTCTAATTGGAAGTTCATCATATCGTTTGATAAAACCTTCCATTAATTCTGGAGTATAGCTAGACCCTCCACCAATTGTTGCAATTTTAACACCCTTAGACATTAAAATACCTCGCTTTTTTTATTTGTTCTTTCATTTTATAAAATTATGAAAACACTTACAAGAAAAAAGAGAAAAGTTCAGACTAAAAGCAAAGTATTCCAGAGGATAGTATCAAGAGAGCAGTTTATAGCATTAGTTTTTCCATCTATCCAAAAGTATACTATATAGTAAGAAAACAAAAAGGAGAATCTCATGCTTCATAAAAACTTAAAACCATTTCCAGATGATTTTTTCTGGGGAGCTTCCTCATCTGCTTATCAAGTAGAAGGTGCAGCCCTCATTGACGGAAAAGGACCGTCTTGTCAGGATGTTAAAGAAATTCCAGAAGGGACTTCGGATCTTTCTGTTTCGGTCGACCATTACCATCGTTACAAGGAAGATATCGCCCTCATGGCAGAAATGGGCTTTAAGTCTTACCGCTTCTCTATTTCATGGACACGGATTTTACCGGAAGGAACAGGCAAAGTCAACGCTCAAGGAATCGAATTCTATAACAATCTCATTGACGAGTGTTTAAAATACGATATTGAGCCAATCGTGACTATGTTCCACTTTGATATGCCTGCTGCCTTGGATGAACGTGGTTCTTGGTCTAAACGTGAGTCCATTGATTGGTTCGCGGAATTTGCCACTGTTCTCTTTGAAAACTTTGGTGACCGTGTCAAGTATTGGTTGACCATCAATGAACAAAACATGCTGACCTTGGTCGGTCCAGTTATCGGAACTTTGCATATCCCAGAAGGAACGACAAATAAAACCAAAGAAATTTACCAGCAAAACCATCACCAATTGGTGGCTCAGGCTAAGGCCATGCAAATTTGTCATCAAATGTTGCCCCAAGCCAAGATTGGCCCAGCGCCAAACATTGCTCTTGTTTACGCTGCTTCTTCAAAACCAGAAGATGTGATCGCATCCCAGAACTTTAATGTCATCCGTAACTGGCTTTACTTGGATGCTGCAGTCTATGGAGTATACAACAACCTCGTTTGGTCTTATTTGGAAGAAAATGATGCGACTCCGCATGTGACCAAAGAAGATTTGACCATCATGAAAGCTGCTAAACCAGACTTCCTAGGAATTAACTATTATAATACAGCAACGGTTGAAGCCGTCAGTGAATCTGATGTCGACGGGGTGACCGGTGACCAACAATCTCGTCGCACCATCCCAGGTATAGCCAAAGCTGTACTCAATCCAAATCTTGTTACAACTGAGTTCGGATGGGAAATTGATCCCCTTGGCTTCCGTTCTACTCTCCGTGAAATTTACAGCCGCTATCGCCTACCGATTCTCATCACAGAAAACGGCTTAGGTGCCTACGATACACTGACGGAAGATGGAAAAATTCATGACCCATACCGCATCGACTACCTCCGTCACCACATCGAGCAAATTCATTTGGCTATCACAGATGGTGTTGAGATGATGGGTTACAATCCATGGTCAGCCATCGATTTGATTTCAACCCATGAAGGAATCAAAAAACGCTACGGCTTCATTTATGTAGATCGTGATGATTTTGACCTCAAGACCCTCAACCGCTACCGCAAGGACTCCTTCTTCTGGTATCAAAAGGTCATCGCAACAAAGGGACAAGATTTAACTAATTAAAATTCTATAAAAGTAAAAAGGCTCAGAATCAGCACGGCTTTAAATTGCTGGTTCTGAACCTTTTATACCTTATTTTAAAAAATAAGCTGAAGATTGAGCTCTTTTAATCTCCTTGTTTAGAAAGTCAAAAAAATTCTGAAGCTAATCAACCAAGCAATCGTTACCTTATAAAATTTATGATAAGGAAAGTTTATTTCTATTTCTTAGCCAAGCCTTGCTTATTAAGAAAAGCTTTCATATGCTTACGAGGACGGCTGAGTAGGCTTTTAAAGGCAGTGGAGGACCAAGTGAGAGGCCCTTTACTGGAATCTCGCTTGAAATAATAATCTGCTGTCATTTCCTCGTACTCATTTGTTTTCTCTAACGTTTCCTTTGAATAACCATTATAATGATGAATACTGGTTCGTGGGAAACGAGGTTTCCTATCATTTATTTTTGCAGAATAACCAAGAACTAAACCATAGATGGGAAAGACATATTGAGGCAAATGCAGGAGCTCTGCAATAGCCTCAATACCATCCCTTACACCACCAATATAACAAGCCCCCATGCCCAAAGATTCTGCTGCAATAACCAAATTTTGAGCAGCCAAACTAGCATCTATAGCTCCAACCATAAGAGCATCAATTCCTTCAAGGGTCCCACTGATATCAATTTTTTGATGAGCAGCTAAATCGGCATGGCGCCTAAAATCTCCACAAAAAATGAAGAAATGACCTGCCTCTAGGATGAAAGACTGTAATTTTCCTTTTTCAACAATTTTCTCAAGAAGGTCTTCATCATCTATGCTGATAATAGAATAGGCCTGAAGAAAGCTAGCAGTTGAAGCTGATTGAGCAGCCTCGACCAAGGTTTCCACTTCTTTTTTATTTAATTTTTGAGGTTTGAAATTGCGAACGGATACATGCTTTTTTAATAATTGGATGGTTGGGTTCATTGTTACTCCTTTAAATATAGAGGGCCTAATACTTTCATTTTACCACATAAAATACTTACTTGCTGAGACCATTTTACCGTTTAAAAAGTCACCTGAAAAACAGATGACCACTGAGTATCATTGCAAATCTTTGATCATCTGACCAAGATCCGATTTGGTGATAATACCGGCAATATCAGCAGCTGATTGGATGCTTAAATTTTTCCGGTGGCAAACAATAGCGACACGGACTTTTGTACCTGTAAAATGATGAAGGGTTTGATGCAAAGTAGTTTCCTTGAAAAGACTGATCACTGCATCGCCATTTTCCTCAAAAGGAATAACTTCTGCTATCTTTACCCTATGCAAATCTTCTGAAGAAAAGGTTCCCTTTTGACTGAGAGTTGCTAGCCAATTTGCAATACCACTATTAGAAATAATACCCACATAACCCTTGTTATCAAAAACTGGAAACTGAGAAAAATGCTTTTGGTGAATCACCTTGAGAACATCCATTAAGGAGTCAGTCACTTTAAAGGAAAAGATTTTTTCACGCTGACCCTCTGCGAGAAAATCAGCAAGAGATTTTGGATGCTGATAATCATGTGTAACTTTTTTGAGAATATTGATAATTTGCTGGGAAGGAGTAGCTACCACCGGTAGATTCGTTTTGGTTTCATGAGCAAGCAGATTCCTTAGACGCCTAGCAATATCCAATATTTCCCAATTTGCCTTAACAGGATTGCTCTCCAAAGCATTCTTCTCCCGATCCAAGAGATCATAAATCGTTTCAGTACTATCATACTTATTTTGAAGCGTCTGCTCCAAATCATTAAAGATTTTCAAGAACTCAGTTTGACTCATCCTATCACACACTCTCTAAAAGATTTGCCTATATTATAGCACAATTTGGATATAGATTTTTTAAATTAATTAAAGTATGGGGAATTTGTTTACTCTTACTAGTAGGATGTTAATTCCCAAAGCCTATCTTATCCTTCCTCAGCCAAATAACTTAGACATACAAAAAACTACTGGCGAACCAGTAGTTTTTTCATCACAATGTGATTATTTAACAGCGTCTTTAAGAGCTTTACCTGCTTTAAATGCTGGAACTTTTGAAGCTGCGATTGTGATTTCTTCACCTGATTGTGGGTTACGACCTTTACGAGCTGCACGTTCGCGAACTTCGAAGTTACCGAAACCGATCAATTGAACTTTTTCACCTGCTGCAAGGTAGTCAGCTACTGCTGCAAATACAGCATCTACTGCTGCTGCTGAGTCCTTTTTAGTCAATGAAGTTGCTTCTGCAACTTTTGCGATCAAATCTTGTTTATTAGCCATTTTGCTAAATCCTCCAAAAATTTTCTGAGTTATTACTCACTCTCTTATCTTACCTAAAAATCTTGATTTGGTCAAGTTATTTACATACTAAGCCTAGTTTTTTCGATAGATATCAAAGATAATTTGATCATTATAGAGATCTAAAGTGTTGGCCTTTACATAGATCCCCAAATTATTACTAATGTTTTGGGTTTGAATGTGAATACTAGAATTAGCTACATCAACGGAAATAAAATCAGGCAAGGAATAATTCTTTTTGATGTAGGTCAAAATTTCAGCCCTTGGTAAAGCTAAGGTTCCTGCAGAAATCTCTGAGACCGTAAGCAAGACACTTCCATCTGCTAGCTTACTCGGTTGAAAGTAGATATACAGTGGAATTTTTTGTCCTAAAATCAAATATTGACCCTCGAATAAAACCAATTGGTTGCTGGCGTAGAGCTTGTAAGAAAAATCCATGCGTTGATAATCTTTTAGATAGGTAGCCACCGTATCGTTGAGCTGATCACGAGTAGTTATAAAGGTCCCAATCTTGGTCTCACCTTCCTTTTTAATCACAATTTGGCTGGTATCTTCTCGAAAGGTCGTTATCCGATTCAGTAAAATCATACCGAAACCCAAAACGGCCGCTAACAAGAGCAAGAAGAGCCACTTCCATATATTAATTTTTCCAGTTGTCTTTTGTTTCACGAATTTTCTCCAAGACTGCTCGTTTCATGATTTCATAGCCCGTATTATTGGGATGAAAATTGTCTTCCTGATAGAGGGCATTATTAATAATTTTTGTTTCATCACCTATTACTTGTATGATCCCTTTTTCACCATCAATGCCTTGATAAAGCAAATCATTGATCGGTACAAAATAAACATTATGCAAGTCGGCAATGGTATTTTCAGTTGTCTGATTCCAATTGTCCACGATAATCTGCATATCTGTCATTTCAGGAAAATTCAAATAGAATGGATTGTAAATTCCCAGTACATAGATTGGTAGGTCAGGATTTTTTTTGCGGGCCAACTTAATAATCTCAAGCAATCGTTTACTGTAATCTTTCGATGGTTTCTTAAAAGTTGAAATCTTTAAGTTGGTAATATTATCTAAAATAACTTTACGCAAGTCATTGCCACCTACTGTTAGAGTCATTAAGTCTGCTTTCTCCAAAGCATCGCTGATTTCTGATGTCTCCTTCATTCGCTTAAGAATCTGATTGCTGGTATTCCCTGCAACCCCGAAATTCTGAGCTTCAACAAGAACACCCTCGTCGTTCGTTAAACTTTGCGCCACAAGAGGAACAAAACCGCCTTGATTGGTCGCATCGCCAACCCCTTGGGTCAGCGAATCACCTAATGCAACGTAAAAGAACTGTTCGATTTTGTTTTTTTTGTAATCAGCTCTTGTCAAAATAGGTTTAGCTGGAACAACCAAAAGATGAAATAATAATAGAAAACCTAAGAGACTGATAAAAAAGAAGACCAGTCCCTGTAATAATTTTCGACTATTCATAACGCACCAAGATAGCCCATGCATCCTCACCAGTATGGGTTTGGATGATGGAACTGGTTTCTAAAACGGAGATAGGTGCAGGGACAAGTGGCTGCAATCTTTCTCGCATTTCTTGAGCATAATTGGCAGAGCCAGCAAAGGAAATTCCAATCTCTGCAACATTCTTACCTGCCAAATTGGCAATAAAATCATCAAACCATTTTTTAAAGGTTTTATTCCCACGACCTTTTGCGACTGGTTCAAGCAAGTGATTTTTCATGATCATGACAAGACGGATATTGAGGAGGGAACTAATAAGACCTGTCACACGACTAATACGACCACCCTTGACTAAATTTTCAAGAGTTGATACACCGATAAAGAGTTCCGTTTTCTCTTTCACTTCTTCAATAGCAGATAAGATTTCATCCTTAGTTGCTCCATCCTTGGCCATTCGAGCTGCTTGAAACACCTGGAATTTGGTCGCCTGATCAGTGAAACCTGAGTCCACAACTGTCACATCTGCACCTGACAAAATGGCACCTTGACGAGCTGCCTCAACAGTTCCAGATAGAGCGTGAGAAAGATGAATGGCAATAATCTGACTACCATCCTTCGCTAAGTCAGAAAATACCTCTGCAAAGAGACCAACTGGTGGTTGGCTTGTTTTGGGTAAGGCCTTACTAGCTCGCATCAATTCCAGAAATTGACCTTCTTTTATATCAAAATCAGAATAGACTACGCCATCAATCAAGGTGGTCAAAGGAACAATAGTAACCCCCAATTCCTCAGCCAAGTTCTTCTCCATAGTATTGGACGAATCTGTTACAATTTTAACTGTCATATCTTTTCCTACTTTACAATTGTTCTTCTTATTATATCAAAAAATGTAAAAAGCGGGCAATTTTATGGAAGAATATAGAAAGATTATCTAGCGTTTTGCATCCCACTCATCATAAAATTCTTGTAAGTAACGTTCTAAAAAATCATGGCGTCCTTGGGCCATTTCTTTTGCCGTCTTAGTATTCATTAGATCCTTGAGCTTTAAGAGTTTTTCGTAAAAATGAGCGATAGCCGAGCCTTGATTGGATCGGTATTCAGACAAGCTCATTTCTTGACGGATGGGCAGTTTGGGATCATGGATGATCCGGTTTTTATTGCCAGAATAGGCCATGGTCCGTGCAATCCCAATGGCTCCAAGAGCATCCAAACGATCCGCATCTTGAACAACCTGCCCCTCTAGAGACAGAACTAGATGATTTTGTGTACCCCCTTTATAGGACATCTGTTGAATGATGAGCATGACTTGCTCAACTTGGTCTCTAGACATACCTTTCTCAACCAATAATCGCCTCACTTCCCTTAAAGCAAGAACTTCATCCGCCACTAATTTGTCGTCTGCCAAATCATGAACCAGTGCTGCCACTTGGCAGATAAATGGATCTGCCCCTTCTGTCTTAGCCAATTTTTCAGCCATATTCCGAACACGGACAATATGCCACCAATCATGGCCAGATCCTTCACCAGACATTTTATGCTCCACATAAGTGGCTAGAGCATCTAAGATTTCTTGTTCTTTCATTCGTCCTTCCCCCATTTCAAAAAAAGCAAGCTCTCGCTTACTTCATTACTAATTCTCTTGCCTGACTTCTTGCCGCATCCGTCACGTGTTCACCAGCCAGCATTTTAGCGATTTCTTCCACGCGCTCATCCATCTCCAAAAGACGAACTTGAGAAACGGTCGATGCTTCATCGGAAATTTTCTCAATAAAGAACTGATTGTCCGCAATCGCAATTACCTGAGGGAGATGTGAAATCGCCAAAACCTGACCAAATTGACCAATCTTGTAGATTTTTTGAGCAATGGCCTGAGCCACACGGCCCGACACGCCCGTATCCACCTCATCGAAGACAATGGAGGTCTTTCCTTCCTTGCGAGCAAAAGCAGACTTGATTGCTAGCATAAGACGGGATAATTCCCCACCCGAGGCCACCTTAACCAACGGTTTAAAATCTTCGCCTGGGTTTGTCGAAATATAAAATTCAACTTGCTCATTGCCTTGTCGACTGAATTTTCCTTTCATAAACTCCACACGAAAACGAGCTTTTTCCATATAGAGATCTTGTAATTCCTGATGAATATGATTTTCTAAGATAATGGCTAAGTCATGTCTGGCCTGGCTAAGATTCTTAGCCTTATCAATCAAGTCTTTTTCCAAAACTTTGAGTTGACTTTCCATATCATTGCCTGATGCATTGGAGCCGGTCAGCAACTGGTATTCTTCCATAATTTTAGCAAAATAATCCCGAACATCATCTACCTGACCACCGTATTTGCGGGTGATAGAATAAATGAGGTCCAAACGATTTTCCACCTGCATGAGGCGATTCCCATCAAAGTCCAAATCCTCTAAGATATCCCCCAAACGCTTGCTGATATCTTCAATAACATAGTAAGACTCGGTCAACTGTTGAGAAATTTCCTTATAGGCCTTGTCAAATTCCTCCACAGACTGCATATCGTTCATAGCCGAGCGGAGATTACTTAAGCTTGAAAAATCTTCATTGTCCAACATGGTGTAGGCATTGGTTAAGGTATCGGCAATCTGCTTGTGATTCATGAGACGGTCACGCTCTTGTATCAATGCCAGATCCTCACCAGCCTGCAATTCAGCAGCTTCAATCTCGGAAATCTGGTATTCCAACATCTCGATGCGGGCTTTGTGCTCCAGTTCGTTCCTTTGCTTATCCAAAACTTGTTTACGCAGTGTCCGATAGGCATCGAAAACACCTTGGTAATCCTGTTTTAACTCAAGAAAATCAGCCTGTCCAAAACTATCTAAGAGACCGATATGATGGGCCACCTTCATCAATTCTTCTTGATCATGTTGCCCATGAATATCCACCAAAAATTGACCGACTTCTTTCAAGACAGATAAATTAACCATCTGTCCATTGATACGACTGACTGAACGGCCATTGGATAAAATTTCCCGACGAATGATCAAGTCATCCGTCATCTCAATTCCTTGATCAAGCAAAAGTCGCTCTAATTTCGCATTTTTTTCCAGCGAAAAAAGACCTTCAATCTCAGCTTTAGGACTACCATGTCGAATAACATCAGTTGTCGCACGGCTCCCTAACATGAGATTCATGGCATCAATAATAATGGATTTCCCTGCGCCCGTTTCTCCAGTCAAGACAGTCATCCCTTTGTCAAAAGTCAGAGAAACTTCTTGGATAATGGCGAAATTTTTAATAGAAATTTCCAGTAACATTCTTTACCAGACCTTTATTGTTTGTTCGATTTGTGGGAGGTAACTTTCCTCTTTTACGATAATCAAAATGGAATCATCGTCTGTAATAATGCTAAACAAATGATCCTTAAAACGTTCTAAAATCTGACGTTTAACAACAGCTGTACTACCTGGAACTAAGTTTAAGTGTATCATCTTATCCATGGAAGCAATGTCGAGAACATTCTTAGCCTTCATTTTAGATGAACCAGTCTTTGGCAAGCCATAAATATAACCCTTGCCACTAGCTGGAACCTTGACAATCCCCAACTCCTTGATGTCACGTGAAACAGTTGCCTGAGTAGCGTTGATGCCGACTTCATGTAGTCGGAGGACCATCTCTTCTTGTGTGTCGATTGGGTAACGAACCACTAGATCTTTGATAACATTTAAGCGTTCTTTTTTATTCATCTTTTGTAAATTCTCCATGTGCTTTGGCCACGACTTCCCTTAGTTGACTTGCAGGGAGAGCTTGTGGCGACTGTGATTTTTCTAAATAAGCCAAAAATTCGATATTACCATGACCGCCCTGTATAGGCGAGAAATCCAGCCCCTTAATTGTAAATCCATAATTCACAGCAAAATCTGTTACTTTTTCTAAGACCATCTCATGGACAGCTGGGTCTCTGACGATACCATTCTTACCGACGGCCTCTCGTCCCGCTTCAAATTGCGGTTTGATAAGAGCTACGACCTGTCCACCATCCGCTAGAACCTTATGAAGAGCTGGCAAAATTAAGTTGAGGGAAATAAAACTCACATCAATTGAGGCAAAAGAAGGCAAACCTTCTGTGAAATCAGCTTCTTCTGCATAACGGAAATTATACTGCTCCATAGAACGAACCCGCTCGTCATTGCGTAATTTCCAAACCAGTTGATTGGTTCCGACATCTACTGCATAAACCAGTTTGGCCCCGCTCTGCAACATAACATCGGTAAATCCACCGGTTGAAGCACCAATATCAATGGTAATCAAGTCAGCAACTGAAATCCCAAAAACGTGCAGGGCTTTTTCTAATTTGAGTCCCCCTCGGCTGACATATTTGAGTTTTTCACCCTTTAGTTTGAGCTCAGTATCTTCATCAATTTTCTCGCCAGGCTTGTCATAGCGCTCACCATTGATAACCGAGACCACTAACCCTGCCATAACGCCACGTTTGGCTTGTTCTCTGGTTTCAAAAAGACCCTGTTTATAGGCTAAAACATCTACTCTTTCCTTAGGCATGAAGACGCAACCTTTCTAGCATATCATGGATCTTTTCGGGATGAAAAGCCAGGAATTCATGCAGTTCTTGAAAAATAGATTGGGTTTGATTCAGTGACTCATTCAGCAGTTGGTATGATTTTTCTAGGCCCAGCAAGCTAGGATAGGTTGCTTTTTCAGCCTGTAAATCTTTCTTGGGTGTCTTACCCAAGTCATCAAAACTAGCTGTAAGATCCAGAATGTCGTCACGCACCTGAAAAGCATGTCCAACTAAATCCCCAGCCTTAGTCAGCTGATGGATAACTTCCTGGCTCTGTTCGGTGATAATACCAGCCGCCATAAAAGGAAAGGCTAAGAGCCGACCCGTTTTATTCTCATGTATAGCAGACAGTTGAGTTATATCCAAGTGCTGACCCTCAGAGCGCATATCAAGCATTTGACCACCAACCATACCGAATGTTCCCGATGCCCTTGACAAGGCTTGAATCAAGCCAACTTTAACAGCATCTGGCAAATCAGCAGCCGCAAGCAAACCAAAGGGATCCAAGAATAGACTATCTCCAGACAGAATGGCTGTCGCTTCATCAAATTTTTTATGATTGGTCAAACGCCCACGACGGTAGTCATCATCATCCATAGCTGGCAAATCATCGTGTATCAGACTGCCCGTATGAATCATTTCGATTGCAGCCGCTACATCAAAATGGGCCTCCGTCAACTCCATACCAAAGCCTTCTAACAACTCCAACAAAAAGAGAGGACGAATACGTTTGCCACCAGCATCCACCGAATAGAGGATAGCTTGAAGCAAATCTTCTGATACAGGCTTTTGACTATAAAAACGACGGATTGCCGCATTGATTCCTAGTCGTTTATCCATTAGGCTTCCATTTCTATTTCTGTTCCGTCAGCCTGCATAACCTTGACCAGTGTTTTCTCTGCTTCCTGCAAGGTTTTTTGTAGGTTTTTTGACAACTTCATCCCTTTTTGAAACTCAGACAAAGCCTCTTCCAGGGCAACATCCCCCTGCTCCAACTTGGTTACGACTGCTTCCAATTCCGCTAAATTTTCTTCAAATGTTTTGGTCTCTTTGGACATCTTTTACCTCCACCACTACTTGTCCGTCTCTCATACGGACGGTCATCTCTTCTTTTTCATCAATTTGTGTAATGCTATCAATCACTCGACCACCCTGCTCCACCATGGCATAGCCACGCGCTACGATGCGACTGGTATCCAACATGGTCAGAGCCTCCATGAGCTTCTCTGCCTTGGCTACTTTCTGATCATAACTATTGGCCATATTGCTCTTTAAAAGGCGTTCCTGTTGGTTGATTTTTTCACCTAGGCTACGCAAACGCTCTTGCAGATCAACAGACTGCAAGCGCTGGCTCAAGAGACGTTCGGTGTTCAGATTTTCTCTATAAGTCTGACGCATAACTGTCTGAAGATGCGTTGTCAAGGTATCTAATTTCTGCAAGTACCCATCATAAAGGCGCTCTGGTTGCCTGAAAATGACTGATTTACTAGACTGATCCAAACGCTCCTGCCTCTGCCGAATTCCTCTCAGTGCTGCCTGATAAGCCCTATTTCCCCGTTCGCTAATCCAGGAAATGATATCTGCCTTGGTCACTGGCGTGGCCAGTTCAGCCGCAGCCGTCGGAGTCGCAACTCGCCTGTCTGCCACAAAGTCAGCCAAAGTCGTATCGGTTTCATGGCCCACACTAGAAATAATGGGAATCTGTGATTCAAAGATAGCACGGACCACGATTTCCTCATTGAAGGCCCAGAGGTCCTCTATGGAACCGCCACCGCGTCCAACAATCAGAAGATCTAAATCATCTCGCAAATTCGCCGCCTGGATATTGGCAACCACTTCTTGAGCCGCCCCATCTCCTTGCACCTTGGTTGGATAGAGGACAATTTCCACACCCGGAAACCGCCGGGAAACGGTGGTAATAATATCCTTGATGACCGCCCCACTTGGACTGGTCAAAACCCCAATTTTTTGGACGAACTGAGGCAGAGCTTGTTTCCACTCTGGATTAAAAAGTCCCTCCTTGGAGAGAGCACTCTTCAACTGCTCGAACTTAATGGCCAATGCACCAATCCCATCTGGCTGAGCACTTTCGATGACAATGGAGTAAGAACCGCTCGGCTCATAGAGCTGAACACGACCGATGACATTGATTTTCATGCCCTCTTCCAGATCAAAACCTAACTTCTTGTATACACCGCCCCAAACGGTAGCTTGGATGACAGCATTTTCATCCTTGAGTGAAAAATATTGATGGCTCGGACGCCTCCGAAAATTGGACACTTCTCCCGTTAGGTAAACCCGCTCCAGATAAGGATCACGGTCAAATTTCAATTTTAAATACTTGGTCAAACTGCTGACCGATAAATAATCTGCCATAGCATCCTTTTCTACTTTGTATCTCTATACAATTCCATACAATTATACCATTTTTTGCATAAAATAGGCTAATGGAAAGCTAATTTATTCACTTCCTATAAACAAAAGCACCAGTCATTTCTGACTGGTGCTTTTGTGGAGATTATGAAAAATATTTAGGATTGATATTAGTATAACCTGATTAAGGTTATCTAACATCGGTCTCAAGTCTGATTTATCCTTTCTTTTTCACTAATTCTTTGATTTCATCGTAGTTTAAACGCTTCATGGTTAAAATGGCATCATGGACCGGCTTCATTTCTTCTTTTGAAAGGATCTGGTAGGCATCCATGAGAGGACGAGGAACAATCTGCCAGGAGATACCAAACTCATCCTTGACCCAGCCACACTGCTCTGACTCTGGAACATGGGAGAGTTGCTGATAGAGCCTTTGCGTTTCTTCTTGACTATCCGTATAAACCATCAAGGAAAAAGCTTCATTAAAGGAATTCTCTCCTCCAAATCCATTTTCCATGACTACTAGCCTTTGCTGATTTAGCAGTAGTTCACCATAATTGATTTGAGCCTTAGCTTCTTGCTTTTCATTTTCCTGATAGTGGTTGACTGTCCCAATCTGACTATTTGGAAACAGAGCCTGAGCCTTTTCTAAGAATGACCGAACTTGTCCTACCTGTTCTTGTGAGAAAAGAAGACAGATTTCCAACTGCACAGCTCTGCTATTTTCCGGAGAATAAAAGAATTGCCAGGACAGACCAAATTGATCTTCGAGCCAAACATAATAGGAATTAAATGGGTATTCTCCCAAAGGCATCAAGACACGACCAGCTTCCGAAAGAGTTTCAAAAATCCGATCTAATTCATCCTTATTTTGAAAATGAACCATCAAGGAAGTAGATTCATTGAGTTTGAAGTAAGGACCCGCACTGATAGCCGCTAAGGTTAGATTTGCCAATTGAAATTGAACAAGAACAGCATCTCCCGATGGGGTGTCTGTTAAATCATGTGTCCAATCCATGTGACTGTCTGGAAAAGGACTAGTGTAGAGTTGAGCAGCTTCCAAAGCTTCCCTATCAAACCAGAGGTGTGGAATAATTGTTTGCATTTTCTCTCCTTTATTGTTTGCCTCAATTCAGTATACCATCGTAGGTAAACATCTGATTAAACAAACTCCCAAAACCAAAGGAAAACACCAGCTGGAGAACTGGCGTTTTCAGGAGATTATGAAAAATATTTAGGATTGATATTAGTTTAACCCGAATCGAGTTATGTCACATCGGTCTCAGGGCTGATTTATCTTTTTTTCCAAATATCTTCAAGATAGGCCAAGGTCAAGTGACTTGTATCTGCTACAAGATGGATATCCTCTCCCAAATCTTCAGCTTTTCCGACTCCTACAGGGAAAGCTCCTACTGACTTGATGGCCTCAATTCCAGCAAAGGCATCTTCGATTCCGATAGTGTCCGAGATGGCCACACCTACTTGGTCTGCAGCAGCTAAGAAGATATCTGGAGCAGGTTTTGAAGCTGCCACTTTTGCAGGATCTGCTACAGCATCAAAATAGTCCTCGATTTCCATTTGTTTCAACAAAAAGGGACCATTTTTTGAAGCTGATGCCAGAGCAATTTTTATCCCATTTTCTCTAAGGTCTTTCAGTAATTCTAAGATACCAGGATAAATATCAGAAGGACTGACCTTTTGAATCATCTCTACATAATTGCGATTTTTCCTGTCGGCCAATTCAGCAAATTCTTCTGGTGAAACTTTTCGATTATCCAAATCCAGAATTTTTTGCAGCGAGTCGTCTCGGGATACACCTTTTAATTGTTCATTAAATTTACGATCTACTCCCTGAATATCTAATTCTTGAGCCAATGCTTTCCAGGCAAGATAATGATATTCGGCTGTATCTGTAATAACTCCATCTAAGTCGAATAAAACGGCTTTAAACATGTCTGTCCTCCTGAGTGAGAGAAATGCATTGAATTTCTCCCTTAATCTTGACCTTAAAGGTCATTTTCTTGATTTGTTTTGGTAATTGATTAGCAAATGCGACTTGACCATTTTCAAAATGCAGACCAGCAAAGCCATAAATCAAACCGAGCCAACTACCTCCCATGTTGGCTGCATGGATACCGTGACTGGCATTTCCTTGCCCGTCAGCCATATCCATAATGGCGCTGTCAGAAAAGAAGGCATAAGCTTGTTCATCTCTGCCTAAACGACTGGCAAGAATACCATGGATAGCTTTGGAAAGACTGCTATCATGGGTTGTTAGGGGTTCATAATAATCAAAATCTCTTTGCGTCTGATCCAGTGAAACGGGATAGAGCATGTGAGCTAGCAGTGTATCTGCCTGCTTGAGAACTTGATGCTTGTAGATTTTGATAGGGTGATAATGTAAGAGAAGAGGATAGTTTTCTGCTGGCGTTGCCTCAAAATCCCAAACTTGCTTATCCAAAGAATGATCGTCCTGCTTGGTTAACCCTCTTTCGTCATCATAAGCTAAATACATGGATTGACTGGCTTTCTTCCAATCAGTTGCTTCTTGCTCATGTTAAGTAAAACGCTGCGCCAGTTCTGCCGCATAAGCCAGATTGTGCTGAGCCATTTTGTTGGTGTAGTAGTTATTGTTAACAAGGGCAGTGTATTCATCCGGTCCAGTCACTTCGTGAATTTCAAAACCTCTCTTTGAAAAGAATCCAAAACTCATCCAGAAACGAGCTGTTTCATAGATAACTTCACGCGCTTGAGCAATAAAATCAGAATCTCCAGTCACCTGCTCATAGAGAGAAAAGGCGTGAGCGATATCCGCATTAATATGGAACTGAGCTGTCCCAGCTGGATAGTAGGCTGATGTCTCATGTCCACTGATGCCCCGCCATGGGTAGAGGGCACCTTTAAAACTTAGTTCTTCTGCCCTTTCTTTTGCTAGAGGAAGCTTATTAAGACGGTAGGTCAGCAAGGATTTGGCAATTTCTGGCTGTGTGAAGGTAAAGAAGGGAAGAAGGTACATTTCCGTATCCCAGAAATAATGACCTTCATAGCCCTCGCCCGTCAGGCCCTTGGCTCCAAAATTGGTCAGGCCATCTCTACCAGCAGAATTAAACAGATGATAGAGATTAAGACGGATCCCCTTTTGCAACCGATCATCCCCTTCAATGACAATATCAGAAAGCTTCCAAAATTCTTCAAAGACAGAAACCTGGTGAGCTTTTAATTCCTCATAAGAGTGATGCGCAAAATCATTTTCTCTTGATAAACGATAAACTTGCTCAAAGGAAATCTCTTCCCCTTCTACCAATTCATGACTTTGATTGTATTCTGCAAAATCAAAATAAAGGGATTGCTGGCTATTTTTCGTACTCAATTTATTTCCATCAAAAAGTAAGTCGGCACTGGCCTCACGAATGCGAGGATCAAATTCTTCATCCGATTGAACAGCTATATGTTGGGCTCCTTTTTTGATCTGAACTTTTCCAGAAGAATTGAGCAGGATGATAGTCCATTTTTGGAGGTAGCTCGTACGGTCCTTGTGACTAGTAAAACTCTCAAGTTCTAGCTTGACCTGCTTACCTGACTCTGTTTCATAGATGAACTCTTCAGTCAAAATCCCTTGATAAAGATTCAACTGCCTTTTCTCCTCAACTAAGTTTATTACTTCTTCGCCATCCACACTGATCTCCATGCTTCGAAAATCGAAGAGTTTGACCATGGTTTCATGCTTTTTGGCATAACCATAAGCATTCTCGCCATAGATAATATCATGCGATTCATAAAAACCATTGACAAAAGATCCTGGAGTGGAGTCCTCAGCAGCAAGGGGCAAGCTGGCTCTGACCCCCATAAAACCATTGGCTTGGGCGAAAAGCGTTTCAATATTCCCAACTGACTGAGTGGATAAATCATCCAAAGTCAGTAAGAAATCCTCTTTTTTGTGCATAACTTCTCCTATTTCTCTCCGTCCATCCGCACTCCTTGTAGGAAGTAACGGTTAAAAATGATGTAAAGAATGATAATGGGAATGATGGTCAAAATGGAGGCCGCCATCACACGGTTCCACATTTGTCCTCCTTGGTCGGCCTTTTGCAACATCTGCAAACCGACGGTCAATGTAAACTTACTCTGAGTTTTCAAGTAAAGCATTGGGGATAAGAAATTGTTCCAAAAACCCATGAAAACAAAGACAGCCTGTGTGGCAATCGATGGCTTAGCAAGAGGCATAACGATACGGAAAAAAGTACCCGTTCTGCTTAGACCATCAATGCGGGCTGCTTCTTCCACATCCTTTGGAAAACTAAGGAAGAATTGACGCATCATGAAAATGTTACCAATATTAACTGCGGCTGGAAGAATCAGAGCCCAATAGGAATCCAGCAGACCAAGATTGTTAATAATAAGGTAATTAGGAATGAGAAGGACCTGAGTCGGTACCATCATCATAGCTAAGATTCCATAATAAATTTTTCCCCGTCCAGGATAGTGAAGTCGGGCTAAACTGTAGCCAGCCATTGTGTTGAGAAAAAGATTAATCGTCGTTCCAATGGTAGAAATGATAGCGGAATTTAAGAACCATTGAACGAACATAGAGCCTGATTCCGGACTAAAGAGGTAGTTATATTGTTCAGTCGTAAAATTCTCAGAAATAAGGGATAGACTTCCACTTGTAATCTCCGACAAAGGCTTGAAAGAGGCAGCCAAAGCCCACATGAAGGGATAGAAAGTAATGAAAGCATATACAATCAAAATGGTGTACAATAAAATTTTGAGCATGCGACTCTTATCAAGTGTTTTCAATACCATTTCCTCCATTTAATTTTTCTGCAATTCGTGTCACGATAAAGATGATGACGGCTAATAATATGGCTAGAACTGCTGCATAGCCCATTTGGTGATTTTGCCCAAAGGCATATTGGTAAATTAATAAGGAAACCGTCAAAGTTGAGTTTACTGGTCCACCCGTACCTCCCGAAAAGATGTAGGCTTGATCAAACATTTGGAAAGTACCGATAATCCCCGTTAAAACAACGTAGGTTGTGATCGGTCTTAAATAGGGAATAGTGATATAGCGTAGCTTTTCAAAAGCATTGGCACCATCAATTTCTGCTGCCTCATAGAGCGAATGAGGCAAATCTACTAAAGAAGCAAGGTAAATCGTCATGAAATACGGTACTGTTGACCAGATGTTCATGACCATAATGACTTTTAGGGTCCAGTTTGTATCATTGATAAAATTAATTGGACTATCAATAAAATGAAGCGACATCAGTAGCTGATTTATAGGACCATTTTGGTTGAAAATAAACATAAAAATGAGAGTCAGAGCCGCTGAACTAGTCAAGGTTGGCAAGAAGTAGATCAAACGGAAGAAACGTTTCCCCTTTACTTCTCGATTAGCCAATACATAAGCCATGATTAAGGCAATGACCGTTTGCGCTGGAACAACAACCAAAGCAAAGAATGCTGTATTTTGCAAAGCTCGAATCAACTGCTTGTCGGTCAATAAATTCCTGAAGTTTCTGAGATCATTCCATTCATAGGTTTGAGCTATCAGATTGACATTATTGAAGGTCAAATAGATAGCAAAAAGGATGGATAGGATAAAAAATATAAAGATAACTAATAAGGCCGGTGCCAAAAAACTATAGCCCTGAATCCACTCCTCTATTTGTCTCTTACTGGTTTTCGGTTTCGGTGCTGTCATATCATTCTCCAGATAAGTATTTTACAGATAAGAAAGGGCGGTGTCGCCACCACCCCTTGTCAGTCTTATTTATTTAGTTTACTGTTAGCATCTTCATCAATTTGTTTCAAAGCTTTTTCCAAATCTGCTTGAGTTGCACCTTTCTTGAAGGCTTCGGAAATAAAGTTACCATATGAACCAACAAGCGTTGAAAGATTTGTACCATCTTGCCAAGCAACAGCATATTCAATAGCATCCTGGTGAACCTGTAGACCTGGATTAGCCGAAAGGAACTCAGAGTTTTCAGCCACATCTGGACGAGTTGCTAAAGTTCCAACTGCTTCTGTCCAAGATGCCATACCATCTTTACCACCAACAAATTGGATCCACTTATCAGCTAGGTCTTTAACTTTAGTGTTTTTGTATTGTCCCCAACCAACTGTAAATTGCATAGTGACTTTTTTGCCTTTATAGGTCATATTTGGCAAAATCTCAAATTTCAAATCTTTATATTGAGTTTTGAAAACTTGATAGTTCCAGTTACCAGTCAAAGCAAGAGCAAATTTCCCTGTTGCAAAACCAGCCCCTTCATCACCAGCACCAACTTGCTGAGGAGTAGCTACTGCCCCAGTATTGAACAAATCAATAGCAGTCATAAGGTTTTTAACGATAGTCGGATTGGACGTATTGATGCTACCATCTTTTTGAATTGGTTCTTGGTCATCCGCTATTAGATACGGCCAGTTACGAGCAAGGTCAGCATTCAAATTCATCAGATAAACTTGCCCTTTACCATAGGCAGCATCAATTTTTTCTTGTGCTGATGGTGCCCACTTAATGAAGTCTTCATATGAAGTTGGTACATCCGTCAAAGCGATACCAGCTTTTTCAAAGATAGCTGTATTCGCATAGAGGGCTAATGTAGATACATCTTTTGGTGCTGCATAGAGTTTACCATCTGTTGAGAAAGCAGTCGCAAGAGTTGAGTAGTAATCATCAGCATTCACTACATCAGAAATGTCATTCAAAACTCCCTCCCCTTGCAGATAAGGATAGAAACTAGAGTCAATATAGAAAACATCTGGTGCAGTTCCACCAGCCAAATCTGTTGGTAATTGTGTAGTAATATCCGTATAAACTTTTGATTCTACTTTAACCCCATTATCTTCTTCAAATTTCTTAATGAGAGTGTCCAAGGCAGCGTTTTCTGTGTCGCTTCCCTTCCAATAACCAATTGTCAGAGTATCATTAGATGAACCTGACTTGCTTCCTCCACCTGCGCAGGCTGCTAAGCCAACAACCGCAGTAGCTAATAAACCTGTTGCAAAAAACTTTTTCCAAGTTTTCATATCTTAAAACCTCCTAGTTTTAATAAAAAATTGTTAACGAATCGTTTAGTTTGTGAGTTTTTCCTTTTGAAGTAAACTCAATGGCTTTACCTTGTCCACTTTTTTCAATGATAAAATGATCTGGTCTAACCTCTACTGTTATTTCTTGACCTTTATAGTCGAAACCAAAGGTCAAAGTGTTCCATTCCTTAGGCAGATGTGGTTCAATCCTCAATTGTTCATTGACAATACGAACTCCTCCATAGCCAAAGACAATCATTTGCCAAATCCCCCCAAGACTTGCAGCGTGAATCCCTGGATCTGAGGATTTCATGTACTCACCCATATCAATATTACTTGCTTGCTGGAAGAAATGATAGGATTTTTCCAACTTACCCAAATCAGCGGATAAAATTGCATGAGTAGAGAGACTTAAGGAGCTGTCATGAGTCGTTTTAGGCTCGTAATAATCAAAGTTTTTCTCTTTCAATTCTTTGTCGAAGAGTCCTTCAAACAAGAGGAGCAATAGCAAAACATCAGCCTGCTTGGTAATCTGCATCTCATTAACTTGCTCTAAATTGTATTCATGGAAAAGTGAGTCAACCCCATCTGCTTCCTTATATTTGGTCAGATCCAAGACTTTTTTAGATAAGTAAGAGTCATCTTGAGGAATAATTCCATCCTCTGTTGCTTGAGGGAGAAAGATTTTTTCAGATTTTTCTTCTAAAGTTTGCACGAGAGATTTTAAATCAAATTTTTCATCCAGTTTTGCGTAAACTTGTGGCTCTCTCTCCTTTAGTTCCGCAACTAAGTCGATAACATAGACCATGTTCCAGTGAGCAGTATAGTTGGTGTAACTATTGTTGTTAACATGCTCTTTGTACTCATCAGGTCCAATCACATCACAGATTTCGTAATAATCCTGTTTAGCATTGTATTCCAATCGGCTGGCCCAAAACTTAGCTGTATCCACTAGGATTTCATAACCTTTTTCTCTGGCAAATGTGTCATCACCTGTTACATCCAAGTACTGCTTAATCCCAAAGGCAACATCGGAAGTAATATGTTGTTCAATAAAGCCAGACCAAATCTTTGTTGCTTGCCCCGTCACGATATCAGCAGCTCCCCAGACAGGAGTTACTTCACCATCCGTTGGCCATGCAGCCTCCCATGGGTATTGGGCACCTTCATAACCATTACTGGTCGCCTTTTTATGGGCGCCGTCCAGACCAAGATAACGGTAAGTCACCAGACTTTTGGCAATTTCTGGATGTGTAAAACTGAAGTAGGGAAGCATAAAAATTTCTGTATCCCAGAAAGTGTGCCCTTTGTATCCTTCACCGGACATTCCTTTGGCACCGATATTCATCCGTTCATCGTGGGCAGGTGTCATAACATGAAGGTGGTACTGAGCGAAACGAATAGCAATTTGATCTCGAAAATTCTTTGTTTCAATCTTAATTGGATGTTTATCCCAAATTTTTTGCCACTCTTTAGCCGATTCACTGAGTAAATCGTCAAAGGATAATTCTTCAAGAGAAATCAATTCAGCAACAGCAAATTGGCGCATATCCTCAACCTTATTACTGGATAGCTCCTTGTCTATTGAGGTGTAGATTGACGAGCGTTTCTCGAAACTGATTGAAGAATTCCCGTTCAAATCAAAGGCGTAATTCATGTAGAAACCGCGACGGGCTGTTTCAGGACGATTCTCAGTAAGCTCTACTCCCTCAAAACGATGCTCTGAAGTCTGAACAAATTGAATCTTACTTTGTGTCGTCTCAGGCATCATTTGGATAAAGCGCCCTTCCATCAGACCCTTTTCTCCATCCGTGAAATGCTGACTGCCTTCATTGGATAATTGCCCATTGATACCCGAACGAACTTTAACAGATAAGGGTTGATCGCTTAAATTTTCAATCTGAACCTGTGTTGCTAGGAAATGAAGTCGAGCTTTTGAAACAAAGCGACGAAAAGTCAGTTTAACAACTACCTCATCTTTTTTCCAGATAAAACTACGAACTAGTTCTCCTGTTTTTAGATTCAATTTTTTACTGTAGTCGCTGACCTGTCCCTGAATCAAAGATAAAACGTGTCCATTGAGAACAAAGTTCATACCAAGCATATCAGGTACATTGGGCAGCTCAGTTACCTCATTCTCATCAAAAGCATTGAAAGTTCCTGCAACAAAGGTATCGCGCGTTTCTCCAACATAGGATTCCTCCTCGCTGGACCGAACTGCTAAGTATCCATTTCCTAAAACCATGATGCTCTCAGTTTTACCTAAAAACTTCTCATCGAAACCGACTTGCTCAATTTTCCAGAGATCATTGGTATCGTAATGCATTAGTGTTGACATCTTCTCTTATTACTCCTTATCAAAATAATGTTGATTTCTAAAAATCAAAACAATAAAACCAAATATAAATAAACCAATAGCCAAAAACCAGTTGACATCTATAGGTATCATCAGTAAACAGAATCCTCCGCCAATAAGAGCATAAAGTTTGGCTACTTTAACAAAATCGTATTCATCTCTTCCGATCCAGGCTGCTAAATAGGCAATAATCCAAATCCCTAGAAAGCCGAGCAACAAAGAGAATGTATTAATTTCTTCCATAAACGATAACCTCACTTTTTGCAAACTTATCATGAAGGAAGCGACCTTCTTTGATATAAATCAATAGAGAGAGAATCATAAAAATGAAACCGACCAGAGGAAGAAAGTATAAAAGCTTTATTGCTTCTCTTTGTCCCATTTCCATCAAAGATTTTGTAACTGGTGTAACTTTCAAACTTGCAAAGTATTTCCCAATGGTCTGACCGGAAAAATAGACTGTGGACAAAACATTGTAAACAAGAAAGAGAATGATCGAGAGCCAATTTTGGTAACTATTTTCTCTTCCAAAGAGAATAAAGACCAGAAACTGACTTGGTAAATAAATAACTAAAATATCAATTAAAGCCGCTAAAACACGTTGTATAAACAAGATTTTTTTCATTTTGAAATCCTTCTAAAACGTTTTAGTTAACTCTATTATACCGTAAGCGTTTCCAGAAGTCAACAAAAAAAGAGAAATATTAATCCCTCTTCCAAATGATGCTATTAAATGTTTGCGCTTTCTCTCACAATAATTTCATAGGGCAACAAGCGATGCCTTACTTCTTTTTCCTCAATTTGTAAAAGAAGATCCTCAACAGCAGATTCTGACATAGTCTTAACATCCTGTCTAACGGTTGTTAAGGTCGGGGAAACATAACTTGCTAAAACATTATCGTCGAATCCAACAACAGCTATAGATGTTTCTTTTTTTCGAAGCCGTAATGCTTTAATAACACCGATGGCCATCAGATCACTGGCTGCAAAGATAGCATCAATTCCGGTCAAATCTGCATCTAATATTTGTAACATTGCTTTTTCTTCTGAAAAATGTGCATAGTCAATCAGAACTTCTTTAACTTGCGAACGATATCCTGCTTCTCGTTTTTGGGATACTTCATCATGAGTTGTTCCATTCAGAAACAGAATTTTCTCATAGCCTGCTTGTCGCAAGCGTTTTGTAACTTCTGCAGCAGCACTCTCATTATCAATTGATACCGTTCCAATCTTGCAATTCTCTATTCGTAAATCTATGGCAACTGTTGGCATAGAAAAATTTGCTAATTCTTTATAATATGGATCTGTTGTTTTAAGTCCCTGAATTAATAGACCTGTTATACTATGTTCTGCACAAAATTGTTTGAGACTTTTCTCTGCCTGTTTTTTACTTGTGGTACCATAGAAAACAAATTCATAATCTGTTGCCTCAAGGTAATTGCTGACTCCACTCAAAATTTCTAGTGGCATGGTGACTCCACGTTCAACCTTGATTTCGTTTAGAATCAAAGCGATAATCTTAGTATGCTTACTAGAAAGTTTCCGTGCTGCTTGATTAGGAATATATTCTAATCTCTTTGCAGCAGCAAATACTTTATTCTGGGTTTCTATACCAATGTCTCCATACTTATTGAAAACTTTAGACACAGCGCTAACCGAGACTCCTGCCTCTCTAGCAACATCTTTAATGGTACTTGCTTTTTCCTTTGTCATTTTATCACCTACTTAATTTCATACATTGTATCACAAACCTTCTCTTAACTTCAAGTTGCATTTCCTTGAAACAAAAAGAAAACACCAGCTGGAGAACTGGCATTTTCAGGAGATTATGAAAAATATTTAGGATTGATATTAGTATAACCCGAATCGAGTTATGTCACATCGGTCCTAGGGCTGATTTATAGTTTCCTGCTTTAAGACAAGAGAAAACACCAGCCACAAGGCCAGTGTTTTCAGGAGATTATGAAACTATTTAGGATTGATATTAGTATACCCTGATTAAGGTTATATGGCATCCGTCTCAGGGCTGATTTATAGTTTCCTGCTTTAAGAAAAAAGAAAACACCAGCCACAAGGCCAGTGTTTTCAGGAGATTATGAAAAATATTTAGGATTGACTATAGTATACCTTATACAAGCATCGACCACATCCGTCTCAAGGCTGATTTTGAAAACAGCAACCATATGTGAAAGAGTTCATATTGGTACATCCAAAACTATTCGTTTATCGCATCTCTCGTTACAGTCTAAGATATGTGCTCTTTTTATCATTCTACCGATTTGAGTGCTTCTAACATATCCACTCGCTTCAATCTACGATTCACTAGCACTCCTAAAATAGTTAAAATGATGCTAATCGCAAAGATGGGAATAAGATAAACTTCTAAAGTGGCATTTGGATTAAACATCATGCTATGAGGTGCTATCAGTTCAATGAGGAGTTGGTGGAGGAAATGTCCTGCAATGAGGCCTGTCACAATGCCAAGAACTGATAAAAGGACGGTTTCTCTGTAGATATAGAGGGTTACTTCCTTACTATGAAAGCCTAAGACCTTGATGGTGGACAGTTCTCTAATTCTTTCCGCCACATTGATATTAGTCAAATTATATAAAATGACAATGGCCAATAAGACCGCGACTACCACAAGAATAATCATAATGGCCTCCAAAGATGTGACAATCGTATTGACCTGATTGATGACCGAAAGATTTTGAACAACCGCATCAACAGCAGCTTGACTGAGTAGATGACTGGCTGACATTTCTATTCCAGCTTGACTTGCATCCTTGAGGCCAATTAGATGGGCATTGGACTGATAGTTTTGACCGAGCAATTCTTCATAGTAGACCTTGCTCATATAAATCGAATGCCCCGCATACATCTCCGAAATCCCAGAAACTTTTCCGGATACTGGCTTGTCCTTGATGGTAAAGCTGACTGAATCTCCAACAGATACCTTTAAAAGTTTGGCTAATTTTTCCGTAAGAATCAGTCCATCGTCAGGCAAGGCCAACTGTTGCCCCGTCTGTCGATTGGTCAATTTAATAAAGGAATCCAAGTCTTTGTCAGCAATCAAGAGTGAAATCGTCTCTTGATTACCAGCAATGTTTTTTTCTATCCGTTCATAGTGAATAGCTTGACTATGTGAAACTTGATCTGACGAGAGATAGTTCAGCAAGTCCTCTTTTTCTGTCTGACTGGCATCATTATTATCAACCACGAGCATGTCGTAATGCAGTAGCTCATCAAATTGCCGACTGGCAACACCAGATAAAGAAGAACGAATACCCAGACCACCCACCAAGAGAGCGACCGAGCCAGCGACTCCAAAAATAGTCATCAACATCCGTTGTTTGTAGCGGAAAATATTTCGTGCGGTTACTTTTTGAGTAAAGCTCAGTCTTTTCCAAATAAAGCTAGCTTTTTCTAAAAGAATGCTCGAGCCAGATACAGGCGGCTTGGGCAAGAGGAGCTGTGCAGCTTCTTCTGACAATTCTCTCCTGGCAACAAGAAAGGCTGGTAAGACGGCAGATAGAAGCGATAGACCAACAGCCAGTAGAATATAGGCTGGATAGTCATAGAGATTGGCTCTACCAATGACCGTATCTGCTGTAATCAGGTCCGAAATCATTGGCGACAAAAGATAATTCCCCCCTAAAATACCAATCAGTGTTCCGATCAGACCAGTGACCAGACCATAAATGACAAATTTAGAAATGATTTGGAAATTAGTATAGCCCAAGGCCTTGAAGATTCCTGCATTGGTCCGCTCTTCATCGACAAAGCGGGTCATGGTAGTAAAGGTTACCATGGCAGCAACCAAGTAAAAGACAACCGGGAAAATATTGCTGACTGCAGCAATGGAGTTGGTTGAATTTAAGTAAACATTATAGCCTTCGCTCCCTGGCAAACTTTTACGACTATAGGTTCTGTAACTGGGCTCCTTTAACTGAGAAAGGTCTTTTTCACCCTTTAACAAGTCCTCTTTAGCAGAAGAAATCTCCTGTTTGGCACTTTCTGATTCCTTGGAAAAGTCCTCCCGAGATTGTTCTAATTGCTTCTGAGCGTCTGTCAGTTTGTCTTGATTCCTAGCCAATTCAGCCTGACCCTCCTGCAAGCGAGAAAGACCAGCCTGGTATTCAGCTTCTGATGCTTGCAGTTGAGCCTGACCTGTTTGTAACTGGGCCAAGCCAGATTGATACTGCGTTTGATTAGCCTCATAGACTGTCAGGCCCTCTTGGTACTGCTGGAGACCTTGTTCATAGTGTGAACGTTGCTTTTCCAATTCAGTTTTGCCCGCCTCATACGTAACTTCTCCAACAGCTAATTGGGATTGAGCCTGCGAAAGAGCCTCTTCCTGCTGCTTTATTTTTTCCTCTGTAGCCAGAATTTCTGGGACTGTCTCAGGGTCAATTCCTTGAGCCAAAAGTTGATTTTTTTGGGCTTGTAATTGTTCTTTTCCTTGAATAAGAGAGGCATAACCAGCCGTTACTTGCGCCTGACCTTCATCTAATTTTGCCTTGCTTGCATCAAGCTCTGCTTGGGCTGCCTGAATTTGTTTAGCAGCTTGATCTAATTGAGCTTTGCTTTGATCTAACTGACTTTTCGCAGTTGCCAATTGTTCCTTAGCAGCTGCGAGTTGAGCCTCTCTCTGAGCAAGTTCAGCTTGACCTGCCTTTAGTTGGCTTTCAGCCTCTGCTAACTTGGCTTGATTGGCAGCTAATTCAGCTTGTCCAGCAATCAGTTGATCTTGACCTGCTGTCAAATCATCCTCAGCTTTCTGGAGCTGATTCTCCCCATCTTTCAGTTTTGCTTCTGCATCCGCAATCTCTGCATAACCATCATCCAGTTTTTCTTGAGATTGACCTTTTAAAGCACTGAGTCTCTGCGCCCCATTATCTTTCAGAAGAGCATCCAATCTTGCTTGATGGGCTGCTACTTTCTTTTCATAACCTTTGTCATAATAGGGAAGCGATTTTAAATCATCATAACGCAGGCGAGCAATCATATAGACATCGCTATCAAAAGCCCCCTCTGCTACCAAGGCATACCCATTCAAAGTCCCTGCCCCTGCAGAGGATGGACCCATATTGATGTTGGACCAGATTTCAGCCGACTTTACAAAGCCTGTAATGGTGAAAGTTTGCGACTTTAAGACCTTATGTCCACTTCCAGATTCAAAAAAAGTAATCCGATCCCCAATTGTGTAATCTGATTGGAAGTTATCCCCCAGTGCGATTTCATCCGTCTGGCTGGGAAAGTGACCTGAGACTAACTGGGAAAGAGAGATATCAGAAGGTTGAGAGAAAATTCTCACAGCCTTTTGACTATTTTCAATGCTAACATCTACCAAATAGCCGAACTCTACTTGGCTATCTGCTATATTTTTCAGTTCTGTCTGATCTTCCTGACTCAGACCATAGTCAGCCATGACTGCTACATCCATGGTTTGAGCCTCATTTTGATAGGACTGGGCTGTCTTCTCCATATTAGGCGCCGTCACTCTTAAACCGATTAAGGCAAAGGCTCCTAGCCCCATCAAACTCATAATGGATAAAAAACGACCCTTTGATTTTTTGAAGGACTGAAAAACATCCTTCCAATACGTTTTATAAGACATAGACACCTCCTAATATTCCAAAGTAGCAATATTTTGAGGACTTGGATTCACCTTTATAGACTTAACGCTGGCGTCTCTCATATGAATGACCCGATCTGCGATGGGAGCTAGAGCTGTATTGTGGGTAACAATAATCACTGTTGCCCCCTTCTTACGGCACATATCCTGTAAAATCTGCAAAACCTGCTTGCCAGTTTCATAGTCAAGGGCTCCAGTCGGTTCATCACAAAGCAAAATCTTAGGATTTTTAGCTACTGCCCGCGCAATGGAAACCCGTTGCTGTTCTCCACCAGAAAGTTGGGCCGGAAAGTTATTTATCCGATCCTGCAAGCCAACCTCTCTTAAGATTTGAAGTGGATCCATAGCATCCTTTACAATTTCTGAAGCCAGCTCTACATTTTCCTTGGCTGTTAAATTGGACACTAAGTTATAAAATTGAAAAACGAATCCAACATCATCTCGTCGGTAATTGGTCCGTTGATGGGATGAAAATTGAGCAATATCCACACCATCTATGATGACCTGTCCCTGATCATTGGTGTCCATACCTCCTAAGATATTCAAGACTGTTGATTTTCCAGCACCTGAAGAGCCTAAAATAATCACCAGTTCGCCCTTATTGATTTCAAAATTGACATCTCTGTTGGCGATAATTTCAGTATCCCCTACTTGATAGCGTTTGTATGAATTCTTTACCTCTATATAGGCCATTCTCTTCCCTCTCTTTCAAAACAAATCACACTTGACTCCCTGTCTAAATCATGTTAAACTGAGATTAAATGAACAACGTGTTGATTTAATAACTCTATTATAACTAGAAACAAAACTGAATGCAATGGTCAAAAATTCTGAATCTGTTGATTTAAGAAAGAGAACAGGCAGAACGGATACAACATAAGGCAGCAAAAACAGAATGCTGAGAGGAACAACATGGCGCAAATAAGAAAAACAGATACGAAAGCTGCCATCAAAGAAGCCCTAGTATCCTTACTAGAAGAAAAAAACTTTGAGGAGATTTCAGTCTCTCATATAACACGACTCGCTGGTATCAATCGCGGAACTTTCTATCTGCATTATCTCGATAAGTACGATATGGCTGACCAAATGATGTTGGATATGAAAACTATTTTTCAGCAATTTATTGAAAATTCCTATTTAAATCCTTATGAAATTATCCTCCAAGCTCTGACTTATGTTTATGAGAATAAATCTTTTATCAGAGCAATCAGCAAATCAACCTATTTTAACATGTCTTCTTTCATCAAAGATTTGATTCGCCAACAGATTGATCAATCTCCAGAATTTCAAACCTTGGTCCATGAGACCTACAAAATTCCAGAACAGTACGCTCGAGAAGCCATGGTCAGTAGCCTGACTGGCGTGGTCCTCCTATGGATTGAATCAGGCCTGTCTGAAAGCCCTATTGAAATGGCGAATATCCTTTTTAAAGTTTTAGGGGCTTAAAGAGGGTTGAATCAAACAGAGTGTAGGAAAAAGACTGTTGTACTCACTGAGGTTGGTCGCTAGAAGAACTGAAGGACTCCTCCTCTTTGAACATGCACCGTTGACTTTTTGTTGAGCACCTTGCCCACCACTCGGTATGCCTGCATTACTTTGCCTCATCTATTTGATTTTCTTCTATAGTAAAAGTTGAATACAGAAGAAGAGGCTGGGCAAAAAGTAGCTTCAAATAAAACCACACGGTGATTTCTGTCTTGAAAACAATCAAGATGAAAAAATCACTGTGTGGTTTTTGAGTATGTGAAGTTTTAGAGGCTAGATTCTTGGCCAATTTCGTGAGATTCATACTCATGAAGAGGAATCCAACCTCCGTTTGGACGGCTCGATTGCCTCTGACATGAACCCTGCGCACGCCAAAAACACTCTTTAATCGGCCAAAAACGGGTTCAACATCGATTTTCCGTTTGGCATAGATTCGAGAGCCTTCTTCGCTATGTAATTCTTCCTTGATGAGTTCTTTAAAGTAATTCCAAGTTGGATTGTAATGGATTTGTTTCTGGCGACCACTTTCTGTTTTGGAAAGTTTTTCTAACTCTTCTGTGCCTTGTATGTTATCCGCCTCATAGATTTTAAAGTCACGTTTAAATCCGTACTTGTCAGTTCGACGAGAGTAATTCTTAAAGGAATAAACAACTCCGTCTGGTTTAATAAACTGATCTGTCTCTTCAAGGTAGTCCCAATTATTTGGATTAGTAGGACTGTTCTTATATTTCTTCGTCAATTCCTTCTGGTACATACCATAGGGAATCAGAGGGGTCTTCTCCAACTCATCAATGATAAAACTATAATTCTCCTCACTGCCATAACCGGCATCGGCGACAATATTTTGGAACAAGTCTAAGGTTTGAATCGATTGGAGAAAGGGTTTTAGAGTTCTGGTGTCCGTTGGATTTGAAAAAATATCGTAGGCAAGTACATATTGACCATTGGTGGCAGCTTGAACATTATAGCCAGGTTTGAGCTGGCCATTCATCATATGGTCTTCTTTCATTCGCATAAAGGTGGCATCATGGTCCGTTTTGGAGAAAGAGTTACGCTCTTCTAGAATCTCTCTAGCCTCCTCATAGCGCTGTTTACGAGGAATGTAATCTCTTCTCAACTGGTTGCGCAGTTTCTTGATGCGACGTCGTTTCTGTTTATTAATAGAACCACCCTTGATAACTTTGGGTTCCTCAGAAATAGCCTTCTCAACTTCAGCTAAGGCTTCCGCAGTTTTTTCAAGCAATTCTTCCAAACCTTGGCTGGTTTCGCATTCTTCTTTAGACAGAGCTAGGTTTACCCCCTCTTGAACCAGCTGGTCATAGAGTTCTGAGATTTTCCCATTTAGGGCATCTTCATATTTATCAACAGCTCTTTTCCAAGTGAAAGAGTAGAGATTAGCATCAGCTTCTAGCTTGGTGCCATCGATAAAGAGAGCCTCGTCTTCAATCATGCCATTTTCACGCATGAGGAGGGTGAAGTAAATAAAGGCAGTCTTAATCAGGTTGTTGGCATGCTTACTGGAACGAAAATTATTGATGGTTTTGTAGCTGACGTAAGTATCCTGGCTCAACCATTTCATGGGAATGACTTCCTCATTCATCTGAACCATTTTGCGACCAGAAAAGACCTGACGAGCGTAGGCGAAGAGCGTCATCTTCATGAGCATAGCCGGATGGAAGGCAGGACGGCCAGTGTGTGATTTATCTTCCAATAAAACATGATTAGGGATACTGTCCACAAAAAGACTGATCAATCTAACCTCGTGATTCATAGGAATATCGTAGGCAAGATTTAGTTCCAAACTGAGTTGATTTGTGTTATACTCTTTATACATGATCATGGCTTTCTAGTTGTTTTGTCGTTATTATAATTATAAACCATGACATAGGGAAACGAGCATCTCCAACTGCGGAAATGCTCGTTTTTTCTATTCTGAAGCTACTTTTTGCCCAGCCTCCTTTTATTATCTTTTCATGATACGATTCTCTTCCTGCAGAAAACGAAAATAAGAAAGAGAAGCCCCTGAAAGTTAGGTTATAAAGATGCTCCAGGTGATGGCTATCTCTTCCTTGTCTCTTCCAGATTTAACCTCTCTAGAATCATCTCGATTCCTTTGGAAAAAAAGCATAACAACTTTAAAATGATTAAATTTGTTAGGCCATACTTCTTTCAAAAAGAGCTTTTTATTGGCTATTCCAAGAAACACCTTCATCTTTCCAACCTCGGTTAGAAAGGATAGAGCGCTCATTTGCATCTCTAGTATAGAGGTGTTTGCGAATAGCTGGGTGATAGAGGCGGTAGACTCTTACAGGGCCGGAGGAACGGTAGGCGATTCCCTCTTGTTTCCATCCACGTGAGGCAAGAACTTGATACTCATTGGCATCTTTGGTATACAAGTGGTATCTCATTCCTGGATGGTAAAGGCGATAGACGGGATCTCCCTGCTGGGACTCTGTCTTCCAAGCGACCCCTTCGTACTGCCAACCATTTGCACGCAAGACATTTCGTTCATTGCTATCTGCACTGTATAGATGAACCTGAAGTCCTGGATGGTAGAGACGATAAACATCTTTTAATTCTGACCTAGGGACTACTACTCCCCAAGATGCTGCTGCGGCGGCATTGGCTCTTGCCAATAAGTCTTTACCCTCCTTATTGGCCCATTCTTCTATGCTCTTATATCGATTGAAAAATACTGCACCTCCTTGAGTTCCTCCATAAAATGATAGGGTAAAGCGATAGGATGCTGGACTTTCTTCGATTTTGTATAACTTCTCATCGTATCCTAAATTCGTCATCGCCTGACGGATTCCTGCGGAGTCATAGAAGATCTGTTCGCCATTAAAGAGGCCTGCCTTTCTTGCAAGATCCGCAACTTCCTTTCGAAAGCGATCCAAAGATTCTTTGGTCTTGAAATTTGCTGATTTTAAGAGTAGGCCATATTCTCCTGGAGATGTAGATGCCAAAAAGCTATCTTCTTCCCGTTTGGCTGAATCCGAGATAGGTAGATTACTAGGAGCAACATCTCCCGGTGCACTCCATGCTTTGTAAACTGAACCATAATATATCAGCTTATCCAAAGTCGTTGAAATAGTGATTAAATTATCCATTGCACCACCAGTATTGCTAATACGATAGCGAACATAGTCGGTTAAGTTTCCCTTTACTTGGCCGGTTTCTTTATCTACGATTTGATAGTTCTTGTCAATAGAAAATTTTGGATGCCTTGTGACTCTAGCACTACCTGCAACCCAAAGACCTAATTCATAGTCTTGTGAAACCTTCCCAGAAGCATCATGTAGTTGGCCATTGCTATCAATAAAGCCCACAATCTGACCTTGTGAGGCATTGCCAATAGTGTTTTCTGGAATATAGAGGGCATCTCCTAAATATTGCGTAGTCATAGCTGACTCATTTACTGCCTCGGATAGAGCTTCAGTCGTTGTATCTGTATTGGCTAAGGCTAAGTGGCTAAAGGCGAGTGCTCCAAATAGAGCCGCTGTTGTCATCCCAACAGTAAACCATTGCTTAGTGATTGTTTGTTTTGTTCTTCTTGATTCTTCCATCGTGTCGAACTCCTTTCAAGTTAATCTTGAGTGAATATCACCCAAGTAAAGATAGCAAGTCATCTAGCAGACAGTTTGCTAGATGAGGTTTTAAAAAAATGGAAATTTTATTATCCTTAAGAAACTGATTCTTCTAAAAGATGTTTATTTTTCTACAAATCCTCCCTCCAAAAAGAGAGAACTTATAAAGATTCCTCTCTTAATCGAGTTAGGAATATCCTTTTATTTATTAAGGGCTGCTTTTAATGCAGCTTGTGCGGTAGTATATGCTTTTTGTGCGTTTGTAAGATTTGTTTCGGCAGTTTTCCGGTCAGCAATAGCTTTTGTATATACGCTTTCAGCTGCAGGCGTTTTATTTGGTGTTGCTTTCAAAGCATTGAGTTGATCCGTTGTTGCTTTAAGAGAGGCTTGAGCGGCGTTATAAGTTGCGACACTAGCGTCTTTGTCGGCAAGCACTTTTTGCAAGTTCGTTTTAGCCTCATCAAGTTTTGATTGAGCAGCCGCTACAGCAGCTTGATCGACAGTTGAAACAGTTGAAGTTGCTTTAGATTGCAAGTCAGCGATTTTGGCGTCGAGATTCATTGCTACTGGCTTGTTGTTAGACTGGTCAGGCGTCGTAAAATTATACACAATTTTGACATTGCCATCACTAGTATATAATGTAGAAAACATCATATTGTGCAGACCGCTAGCACCAAACTTTGCGCCTGATTTGATGATCGATGCTGTATGACCCCAGCCTGAATCAGCGTCATCAAACAACATGCTAGTGATGCCCTCAGTGATCATAATTTTCACGTCAGACAAGCTCATCGACTTGTCACGATAGAAATACGTCACTACATCTTCTTCCTGAGCTTTCTGAATGAAAGTGCCTTGCAAGTCAGATGAAGCAACGGCTTGTTGCACTACGTGTCCAGTGTAGCCGCCTGGATAGTTTTTAGCGAGCCAGTTCATGTATTGGCGAGCACCTGCTAGACTTTCAACTGTGACCTGCACAAGAGGAATCTTGATATCAGAGCCTGCTGCGTCAAGCTGCTTCTGCGTTTGTGTACGGAACATGTTGATGACGTTTGCTGAGTATTGAGCAAGCACGATCAGTTCGTCATCAGAGATGTTAGCAAGATTGATCTTGTAGTTTTGCTCATCAGCGTTTATGCCCGCATTATAGAAAGCATTGATGTATTGACGATAAAGGTTTTGCTCTTGAGCATAATTCTGTGACAAAGTAGTTTGGGCAGAGCCGTACATCTTTAAGTCGTCTCCAAACATGAAGCGAGCAAAGTCCTTTGGCACATCCCATGAGACGATGTTTGTTGTTGCTGCGTTGTTCAGCGTTTGCAACGTAGCGATTTGAGCTGCAACTGGCGAAGTTTTCGGTGTTTGCAAAGCGGTTAAAGTAGCCGTTGCATCTGTCACAGCTTTTTCAGCAGTTTGTACCTTTGCCTGATTAGCATTAACTTTTTGTTGGGCAGCAGAGACTTCGGCAGTTTTTGTCTGAACTGCTCTAGTGAGACTATTAATTTGATTGGCCTTTTGCGCATCAGCTTGCTTAGCAGCTGAAATAGCAGACTGTGCCCTAGACTCTACTAGTTTTGCTTGAGCTAAAGCCTCTTTTGCTTTTTGAAGATCTTTGAGAGCTGCTGCCTCTTTTGCCTTAAGTTGGTCTAGTGGAGTTGGTTCTGGAGCTGGGGATTGAATTGGCCAACCATCATTCATGGCCATGAATGCTACACCTTCTTTGTTCCACCCCTTTCTACCTAGAGTATTGTACTCATTGGCATCTTTTGTATAAAGGTGTTTTTTTATCCCCGGATGGTAGAGGCGGTAGATAGGAACCGTTCCATAGGATTTATAAGCCTCTCCTTCTTGATTCCAACCTCTTGTCGCTAGGACAGAGTATTCATTTTTGTCCTGTGTATAGAGATGAACCCTAAGTCCCGGATGGTACATGCGATAAACCGGCTTTCCTATCGAAGTATTTGTCTGGAAAGCCACTCCTTCTTGATTCCACCCGCGTCCGGCTAAGATGTTATATTCATTCTTATCCTTAGTATAGAGATGAGCTTGTAGACCCGGATGATAGAGGCGATAGAGTGGTTGCCTAGGATCTCCATTAGCTGTTTCCGCTTGTGCCTCCTCAGCATCAGCAGCAAGAATAGACTGTGGACGGTTCTCTTGATTATTCTCTGCCCTAACAACCAGAGACAAGGACTGACTAAACAACATACCAGACAGTATGGCCATTGTCAGATAAGGTAATTTCTTTTTCATATGGGCTCCTTTTCTTTATACATAATCATTATACACAATCAAGTGTTCAAAATATGAACACTTACCAATTTTTAGAAATTGCCGTCTTGTGAAATGTACACTCTCAGATTAATAATGCATGCTCTATCATTTCATTTCCAAAGAAGAGGCTGGGATTCGAATTCTCCCCAGCCTCTTCTTAAGTATTCTTTTAGTAAATGTGAAACCTATGGTTTTTGTACTAACTAGATTTTTTCTCTTACTTTCTCAATCAACGTTGGCGCATAATGGCTGCAATGGCAGCTCCTAACTGAGCAAATTTAGAAGTGTAGCTTAGTCCATTTGATCCTGTGTGTTGTGTGAGGAGTCCCACGACGTATGCACGTCCATTGACTCTTATAACGGCTATGTCATTTTCAACACCGAAGCGAGGGTCATTACCAGGCTTGTCCCAAGTGCTTGCGCTTGTCGATAGGTTTGCGGTTAACCACCAGTTATAGTAGTTGTTAGACAATTGATTGAGCATCAATACCTCCGAATTATTATTTTGGAGAGTATTGTTATAGATGTTTTTTAAAAGGTCACTTGCTTCTTGGGCATTGATATAGTTTTCTAAACCGGCATCAATTTGAGATTGGATACGCATATAACGATTAAGAGTCGTATTTGTGTATCCCATTCTCCTGATTTCGTTATTGACTGCCTGGATTCCACCAATTCTATCAATGATAATATTAGTGGCAGAGTTATCAGAATACTGAACCATGAACCGTGCAATCTCATTGAGGCTATAGGTAGAGCCGGCCTTACCATCTAATATAGGAGAGGCAGGAACGAGATCAGTTGCTTTAACGGTATAGTTTGCATTCATGTTCAATTCACCACGAGCAACTTTTTGATAGGCTGCTGCTTGAATGAAGAGTTTAATTGTTGATGCAGAGCGTTGGGCACCATCCGCATTTACGGCAACAAACTCAGTTCCATCACTTGAAGTTACGTAAAAACTTTTGTTTCCCCCTATAGAGTTAAAGATGCTATGGTAACTTGCCAGGATTTGGTTTAGTTCTCCTTGAATGACAGAACGAGGAGCTTTGATAGCGACAGTTGTTTTTTTTACTAGCAATGCCTATTGTTTGTCCCTTGTTTGTTTCGATATAAGCATGGACATGGTAGAGTCCATTTGCGTAGGAGTGGCTAGAGAGTCTGGTAATGGCTGAGTAACTTCCATCTGGGTTTCTAAATGTTGTCAGCCACTCAATATCATCCTGTCCTTTTTCATCTGTCCAAACCGCGATTTTGATCGACTTAACACCGTCTTTTGCAGCCACGTTTTTTAAATGTGCCGTAAAGGTATAATCACTATGATTAACTGCAGAGATGGACAATTCACCAGTTGAACTTGGTGTCTCATTAACGGTGAAGTTAGTTGCCGCAAGAGCCACTTGTTTGTTATTACCAACCAAACTATTTCCATAGACATGAGCTGAGTAACTTCCAGACTCCAGATTATGGTCTGCAACGGAAACTGTAGCGACATAGCTTCCATCAGCTTGTTTTTTTGCTGGCCACCACTTGATATCATCCTGTCCATTTCTTTGAGACCAGACTGGAACATTCACTTCTGTGATGTAAGTTGGTAAGCTGGAAACATGGACGTTGTAACGCAGAGCATCGACTTTTTTTACAGAAATACTTGCTGATGGTTTTGGGACTTCAATAGTGGAGGTTGTGAGTCCTCTTGCCGAGCCAGTTTCGAAAGAGTAAACATGAATTTGGTATTTTTCATAGTCTTTGTGTTTGCTATAAGCTGCTAGTACTTTACCATCTGGTCCAGGAGTGTACCACTGAATATCGTCCTGTCCGTTAGCTTCTGACCAGACTGCTATTTTCACTTTGGAAAAATCAGTATTATCTGGTGCGGTTAGTTGGATTTGGATTCCTTGTGTGGTCAGGCTGGCAACTAACTTATCAATAGTGATCGTTGGTGTCGTAATAGGAGGGGTATTTGGTTCTTCAGGGGGATTTGTACTTGCAGAGCCAATTCCATAAAAGGCAATACCTTCCTGTTTCCATCCGCGGCTTGCCAAGATACTGTACTCACGGCTGTCTTTTGTATAGAGATGACGTTGCAGACCAGTGTGGTACAAGCGATAAATTGGCAATGAGCCAAAAGAACGAAAAGCTTCTCCTTCTTGTTTCCATCCTCGGCTTGCTAAAACATTGTATTCATTACGGTCCTTGGTATAGAGATGGACTTTAAGTCCTGGGTGGTACAAACGGTAAACAAGCTCACCATTTGTCTGACTAAAATTCCAAGCGATATTTTCTTGTTTCCATCCTCTTTGACTCAAGGTATTGTATTCGTTACGGTCCTTTGTATAGAGGTGGACCTTCAGTCCTGGATTGTAAAGGCGATAGAGCGGGAAGCTAGATTCAGTAAGTGATTCTTCAGACTTTTCACTAGATTCATTTGTTGTAGTGACTTCTGCTGAAGAGATAGGTAGCTCCGAAGAACTTTCTCCAACTTGACTATTCACATCGCTAGAGTGACTAGTTGTTGTGTCTCCTATTGAAGAAGTAGGTACTTCAGAAGTGTCTTGTCCAACTTGAGTATTTGCATCACTAGTGTTACTTGTATCATCAGAAAAAGAACTTGTGGAATTAACATTCGGTTCTATCGTCGTGTTTGATGCAGTATCTGCTTGCTCTCTATTCGCCTGATAAGCGCCAGTATCTGATGTATCACTATCACTTATTGCAAGAACTGTTGACATAGGTTGTAGAAGAGTAGCTGCTATTACAGTCGAAAGAATTTTCTTTCGCATAAAGTGCTTCTTTTTCATGGTTTAATAAATCTCCTTTTTGTATTTTTGTCACAAATAGAACAACGGAAATTGAACTGAATTTCTGACGAACATAACCTTGTCTGTGACCGACAATAGCATACTTTTTAGTCAACTATTATTCTCCATGTTCATCCTATCGTTCTAATTTTCTCTATACAGAGTCATTATACACAATCAAGTATTCAAAATATGAACACTTACCAATTTTTAGAAAAAAAATAGCTCTTCCAAAGAACTATTTTTCATCATCGACTAGATAGTGGGTTTGCATTTCCTTGATTTCATCTAAAATAAATTGCTTGAGATGAAGTGGTTTAATGACTTTCAATTGCTTTCCTTGCATCATCAGCCACATTTTTAAGCCGTATCCATCATTTGAGCGAAACTTGATACGTGTAATCCCCGTTTCAATATTTTGTGAGAGAATTTCATGATCAGGAAATCTATCTGTCACATAAACAGGATCATAGTAAAAATCAATGGTAACCTCAAGAGGTTTGCCATAAAAGGAAAAAGGTCCTGTCAAGTGTGCTAAATAGCCAGGTTGAGGTCTATTTGCATAGTCTATAGACTGCTGTTTTCCTTTAATTGAATGGAGATTTCGCATGTTATTGATTCTGAATTTGTTGAGGTTTTCTAGATGAATACCATCTTCAGATTCATGACTGTCTGTTGCTACGTAGAAATAAAGGTCGCTGAAAAAGACTATCAGTGGTTTCTTTATAAATTTTTCGGTTTTAAAATTTTTACTATAATCAAAGGAGATATAATCACCATTTTGGATAGCTTCTGTGATTACTGTGATTTTATCTAAAACTGGATCAGTGAACCTCTCAGAATAGTGGTAAAGGGCATTTTTTAATAGATCTTGATTGGCATTGTCTTGACTGAGAACAGTGATCAGTCGTGTCACCTCTTCTTTTGTAAAAGCTTTACTATAGACTACTAGTTGCGCAATAGCTAGTAGTTCAGTATCGCTTAATTGCCTAAGATTAAAGAGTCCTGCATGTAATAAAAATTCAGGGTTTAAGGAATAAGTTCCTTTTGGAATGCTAAGTATAGGAGAGTCTTCAAAGTGCTTAGGATTTAAATCCCTTAAAACATTCTTAATACTATTGATATCCCTTTGGACAGATAGTCCTGAAATTTGATACTTTTCTATCAGATCTGACTTATGTAATTTTTTATGCTTTATCAAGCAAAGAAATAGGTCAAGTAATCTTTCTTTTGAATTCATGGTGTATCCCTTACATTTTTTGAATACTATATCATAATATTTTTTTACAGTCTAGACAAAGAATCATTTATCTGATAATATTTTAAAGATTTGAAAATTTTGTTAGGAAATAATTTTATGACTAAAAAACAATTGTTATCCTATGGTTTACTTGGTTTCTCCAAGGACCTTTTGATCGCTTTTTCTGGTGGATTAGTGATGCTCTACTTTACAGATGCCTTGGTTCTATCCCCTATGCTTGTAGGGAGTATTGTCTTCTTTGGTAGATTACTCGATGCCTTAGATGATGTCGTAGTTGCTTACTTTATGGACTATTTATCTATTGCCTACAAAAAATGGTATTTAGCCGGTATCATTGGTTCGATTCTGACTTTTATTACACTCTATTCCTTGGGAACCAATACCAATTTTGCTCAACTAGTACCTTTAATAGTCCTTTTATATCTCTTGCTTGGAATTAGCCATACCCTTATGGATGTGAGTTACTGGTCCATGCTTCCTAAACTATCTCAAAAAAACCAGTCTAAAATTACTTTATCCACCTTAGCTACTTTCTTTTCCAGTAGCTAAGCCCTAATTGGCTTTAGCCTAGCCCTTCCTTTACTGAACTTTCTGAGTCAAGGAAACTTAGTAGCTGGTTTTTTGAAACTTTCTTACCTGGTTTCTCTCTTTATCATTTTTGTTTTGCTCTTTTCTTATCCCCTTTTGCCAACAATCAGGCATGAGCAAATGAAGTCTCGTAAAGGGAGTCCTCTATCTAGTATCTCCCTCTGTTTGAAAGCCATTTTGAATAGTCGTATTTTTTTAAGGTATCTACCTTACTTCTTTTTCTTTCAACTCTCCTTTGAGTGGATGAACTCCTTTAACATTTATTATTTCAAGTACAGTCTCAATCAAGAGTATTTCTTTTCAATTTATGCTTTTACGATTTTAGCTCAGATGTTTGGAGCCAGTATCTATCCAAAGCTCTGTCGTTACATCAACGAAGTAACCCTATTTTATCTAGCAACTTCATTTAGTATCTTTGGTATGTTAGCCATCTACGTCCTAGGACGTCTTGACCCATCCAATCTTCTCTGGATGTTTGTGGCTGCCTGTGTCAAACAAATTGGGTCTGGCTTGTTTATGGTTGCTACAACAGCTGATCTAGCCCATTCTATTCAGTTTAGTCAGGAGAAGACTGGCCTTGATAATGTAGCTATCCTGACTTCTGTAAAATTATTAGTCGCAAAACTAAGTAATGCTATTGCTGGGTTAGGAGTGGGAATGGGCCTTTCTTATGCTGGCTTTGTCAGCAACCAGATTCAAAGTCCTGAGACTGCCATGATTATCGGACGTTCAGCACTCATTATTCCAGTCTTTATTGTATTAATGAGTTGTTTCTTCTACCAAAGATTTGTCGTATATAAATCCGAAGTCAACTAATCCAAATAATCCCTTTTTCATTTTCAAAGAGCATTCACAAACATAGTGCAAAAAAGCGAATGACCAAAAAATCATTCGCTTTTTCTATTCTAGCTATCAGAATGCCTCTATTTTCCCTTAAAAACAGCAAAAACTTGTAGAATCTTAGCTGCAATAGCAGATGGATAATCTCCTAGTAGCTCAATTTGTTCGTCTGCAAATTCTGTTAATACTGAAAAATCTCCGACCTGAACAGCATAGAGCGACTCTTTGAAAAGCTTAATATCATTGCGGTCATTGCCAAAGACCACTACATCATTACCAACATGGTCAACTAAGGTACTAGCCTTATGGGTGTGGGCTGGATTGAGATAGATACATTTTTCAATGTCATCAAAATAAACATCCAGACTCTCTTCTTTTGAAAATTGAGTCAGGGTTTCCTCGAGCAAGTTTTCATGATTGCCCATATAGACAACCACTTTTATCGGATTCTTTAGATCCTCTAGAGCTAAAAACTGGGCCTTATTAAGCGGATCTACGCTTGTGATAAAGGGCATTTTTTCAATGATCTGTCCGCTGTAATCGAAGGCATTATCTACAAAGAAGGGGAGATTGTAGGTTTGGCACCAATCAAGTAAGAGATGGTAGGCAGATGGATCCATCGTTCTCTCAAAAATCAGTTGTCCATCTTGGTAAACGAGCCCACCATTCAGAGCGACAACCATCTTTTGACTCAGTTCTGGTCCAAGAGTAAAGAGACAATCGCGATAAGAACGCGAGGTTGCAAAAATCAATTCATGACCGTAGTCTGCGGCATTGAGTAAAACTTGCTTGATCTCATCATCCATCGTCCTGCGATCAAAACATAGGGTTCCGTCTATATCAAAGACAAATTTCATAGGAATTCCTCCTCACTAAGTGTTTCGAAGGGCCGCCTCATAAGTCTGTTCCATCAGCATGGTAATGGTCATGGGTCCCACACCACCTGGAACGGGCGTAATCAAGCTAGCCACTGGGGCAACTTCATCAAATGCTACATCACCAATCAACTTTCCATTTTCGTCACGGTTCATACCGACATCAATAACAACCGCACCTGGTTTGACAAAGTCTTTGGTAACAAAGTTTCCTCGACCGATAGCCACTACCAAAACATCTGCTCGATGGGCTAATGCAGCCAAGTTTTTCGTTCGAGAATGAGCAATGGTCACAGTCGCATGGGCATCGAGGAGCAATTGAGCCATAGGCTTTCCAACAATATTGGAACGACCGATGACCAGTGCATTTTTCCCAGTCAAATCCACCTTGTATTCTTTGAACATTTCCATGATACCTGCTGGTGTCGATGGAATCATGACTGGATGGCCTGACCAAAATTTCCCCATATTGGTTGGATGAAAACCATCCACATCTTTATCCGGTGAAATAGCAAAGAGTACTTTTTCTTCATCAATATGTTCTGGTAGGGGTAATTGTACTAAAATCCCATGCCACGCTGGATCTTGATTGTATTGCTCAATCAGTTTGAGGAGTTGATCTTGGCTTGTTGCCTCTGGTAAGCGAATCACCTGACTATTAAAGCCTGCTGCTAAAGCTGAGCGCTCCTTGTTACGGACGTAGACTTGACTAGCAGCATCTTCTCCAATCAAGATTACCACTAGTCCAGGTACCACTCCACTTTCCTCTTTGAGCTTTGCAGTCTTCTTAGCTAGGTCTGCCTGCATCTTGGCAGCCAAAGCTTTTCCGTCAATAATGGCCATGTCAAACTCCTTCTTCTTTTCCTCTATTATACTAAATTATGGGATAAATTCCCAATAATCTATCAATCAACTACTGAAAGTTCGGACATTTCTGCCTTTGATGGATCATCATTCAAAATCCAATTATTCCATATACATATCAAAAATCCTTTATCATACTCAGAGAAATCAACAGCATCCTTATACATTTCTCATTCTATTGTGAACACGGATTTCCCGGAAATAATCTATAAAACCCTCTCCAAATCAGCTGCTCGGCGAGGGTCATTTTTTATCATTTGGGGAGCTTGTTCATCTCATCCTTAATGGGACAAGAGCAAGCACAGTCACCGCAAGATCCTTTCCCCTTAACAAAGGTTATCAGACCAAAAAAGACTCCCACACCGATTAGTATCATCAAGATAATTGTTGCCATAAAGCCCTCCTAAGACTGAACTGTTCCAAGATTAGTGAGACTGATAATATCTTCCTTTAAGGGAAGTGGTTTGCGTGCAATCAGGTAGACAATCAGGATAAACAAACCGCCTGCTATTACTATCCACAAGCTAATCTCATGACCATAGAGGAAGACCAATCCAAATTGATAAATGATGAGGCTGACAAGGTAAGCCAAACCGGTCTGAAAACCAATGGCACCCAAAGTCCACTTGAGATTGTTCATTTCTCGTCCGATAGCACCTATTGCTGCAAAACAAGGAGCACAAAGCAGGTTAAAAGCTAGAAAGGAATAGGCGGTTAAGACTGAATAATCAGCTAATAAACTATTGGCCAAACCGGAACTACTGGTATTTTTGTAAAGAACACCAAAACTTGCCACGACGGTCTCCTTGGCTGCTAAACCGGTCACCGTAGCGACAGTTGCTTTCCAATTGTCAAACCCTAATGGTGCAAAGAACCAGGCGATTGACTGACCAAAACCAGCTAACATGCTAGCATCCGTCTCCACTGGCCGAAGTTGCAAATTATAAGACGATAAAAACCAAATCAGGACTGTTAGACTAAAGATGACAGTTCCCGCACGCTTCATAAAACTCAAGGCCTTGTTAAAAGCATAGCGCAGAACCGTTAGCATCTTAGGCAGATGATAAGCTGGTAATTCCATGATAAAGGGACTGCTAGCTCCCCCTAGGAAACGTGTCTTTTTCAAAGCAATTCCAGAGAAGATAATGCTGACCATACCAAGAAAGTAAGCGGATGGTGCCATCAGAGGATTGTGCGGAAAAAAGACACCTGCAATCAGGGCGATAATCTCTAATTTAGCTGAGCAGGGCATAAAAGTAGCTGTCATAATGGTGATTTTTCGATCTCGCTCATTTTCGATGGTTCGACTAGCCATAATAGCCGGAACGCCACACCCAGTCGCAATGAGCATGGGAACGAATGATTTCCCAGACAGTCCAAATCTCCTAAAAAACCGGTCCATGACAAAAGCAATCCGACTCATATAACCCGTATCTTCTAAGATCCCTAGGCAGACAAAGAGAACGAAAATTTGAGGTAAAAAACCCAATACTGCCCCGATTCCAGCAAGGATACCATCCAATATCAAGGATTGCATCCAACTGGCTACTTGCCAATAATCCAAGATTGACTGAACCCAAGTAGGAAGCAAGTCTCCAAAAAGCACATCATTGACCCAATCTGACCACATGGTTCCTACCGTCTGAATCGAAAGAAAGTAGACCAAAAACATAACCAAAGCAAAAATAGGTAGGGCTAAGATCCGATTTGTTACAATTTTATCAATTTTATCTGACAAGTTTAGTTTAAAATCAGTATCCTCTGTCTGGACTTCCTTGGCTATGCCTTCAATAAAAGCATAGCGTTGATTGATGACAATGGATTCTGAATCCTCTGTAAAAATTTCCTCTGTAATTTGGATGATCTCATCAATCTCTTGACGTTGAAACGATGATAAGTCTACTTCTGCTTCTACTAAGAGATCACGTTCAAACAGTCTGATCGCATAAAAACGTGCCGAAACCTGTGGCACGGTATTTCCCAATACTTCTATAATCTGAGCAATTGCTGCTTCAAACTTCTTGTCATAACTGGGAAATGAATTCTCCTCAAGTGTCTGTCGCCTATTCTTTGCTGCCTGTTTGATAGCTGCATCAACGCCTCTATTTTTCAAGGCACTGATTCCCATAACAGGAACCCCCAGAAGATAAGAGAGCTTATCCAGACGGATGGTTTTTCCTTGACTAACCAAAACATCGGTCATATTCAGACACAAGGTCAAAGGGATACCCATCTCCATCAGCTGAGTTGTCAAATAGAGATTGCGCTCTAGATTGGTCGCATCTACTAGATTAAGAATACTATCCGCACGATTACTGAGAAGGTAATCACGAGCAACTTTCTCCTCTGGACTGTAAGGCGACATAGAGTAAATCCCTGGAAGATCTTGAACAGTGACATCAGGCAACTTTCTCACCTTACCGCTCTTACGCTCGACGGTTACACCTGGCCAATTCCCCACACGCTGATTGGTACCTGTCAAAAGATTAAAAAGTGTTGTTTTCCCACTGTTAGGATTCCCAATTAGGGCAATTTCAATTCCCATTCCTGACGACTTCCTTTTCATCTTTTTCAGCCGCTATGACACTAATTAACTGTGCTTCTGATTTTCGCAAAGTCAATTCATAGCCTCTCAAACTGATCTCAAGAGGGTCTCCCAAAGGAGCTACCTTTCGTAAGTAAATTTTGGTATGACGTGTCAATCCCATGTCCATAAGACGTCTCTTGGCTTCCTTAGCAGCAAAAATGCCATCTATATAAGCGAATTGTCCAACTTCCAAAGTGGATAAAGGGATACTCTTTTGCTCCCAACTATCCTCTACCACATCAATCTGGCTTAAAATAGACTGATCAAAAGCCAGACGACTCGATTTTACTAAGACAATGGCCGTAGTCGGCGTTTTGGAAAGCAACTGAATAACACTACCAACTGTTAACCCCAAATTGGATAAGTGTCTCTGACTGTCCTCTGGCAAATGAATACTGGCTACCCGATATGAAAGCCCAATCCTAGCCTCTAGTAATATCATAATGGTCAGACCTTTCTTTTATAGTCATTTGAATGAACCTTAATCCGTCGTCAGTTTCTACTTGCCCTACTCTAGTTGAAAGACACTTAGTTCCTTCTATTTCTAACCTCAAACAATCTATTCCCAGACTGTAAGGTGAACGGACTGTCCTCAGTTCTTATTTCCCGCCTCCAACTGTCACTCTCCTGACTGTTGGAGCAGACTGCGTCTCAATTCCTCGTCCAAAAGTTCTTCATTCGACTGTATTTATTTTCTTTAAAATATGAGAGTTTTTTGACAATTTCAGTATATCAAAAACAAGATAGGGAGTCCAATAAAAGTCTGCATTTCTGATAATTTTCAGACAATTTGGTAATTAAAAAAAGATGGAAGTTTCCATCTTTAATGACTTATAGTCAAAGCAAAGCAAAAATGGATGATGAAAAGCGACACAGGCATATCTAGTGGTAGACAAGGAGTTTTAATTCATCTAATATTGATTTTCAGAGAGTATAGTCAAATGAATTAGATTTAGATTTAGAAGTAGGAACCGACTGGAGTACGGCAAGCCGATAGTGACAACGTAGAAAAGCTAATTCAAAAGACGATATTATAAAACTTTACTCAAGAAATCCTGGGTCCGGGCTTCTCTAGTGTGTTCAAAAACTTGCTCCGGTTTGCCTTCTTCAACGATGACACCACCATCCATGAAAATCACTCGGTCAGCTACCTCACGAGCAAAGCCCATTTCATGCGTCACAATCACCATAGTCATCCCAGATTTTGCAAGATCCTGCATAACCGCTAATACCTCACCGACCATTTCTGGATCAAGGGCTGAAGTTGGTTCGTCAAAAAGGAGGACATCTGGATCCATAGCCAAACCACGTGCAATAGCAATCCGTTGCTGTTGACCACCCGAAAGGCTTTGTGGATAATCTCCCGCTTTCTCAGGCAGACCTACTTTTTCCAGAAGATTATGGGCAATCTGCTCAGCTTCTGCTTTTGACAAACCTTTTGTTTTAATAGGAGAAAGAGTAATATTCTCTAGGACAGACATATTTGGAAAGAGATTAAACTGTTGGAACACCATCCCCATCTTCTCTCTCATCTTAAAAATATCATTCTTCTTATCTGTAATATCAACACCTTCAAAGGTTACTACACCCATAGTCGGATCTTCTAGGAGATTCATAGCTCGTAGAAAAGTCGATTTTCCAGATCCTGAAGGACCGATAATCACCACTACTTCCCCTTGTTGAATATCTAGGTCGATTCCCTTAAGGACCTCATTATCTCCAAAAGATTTGTGCAGATTTTTAATTGAAATAATTGTTTCAGACACCCGTGCGCCCTCCTTTATTTAATTTTTTCTCATACGTTTGGATAGCAAGCGTCAGAATACTGGTCATCAAGAGATAGTAGGCTGCCGCAAAGAGAAGAGGTTCCTTAGTGATGTAAGTCGTCGTTGATACGGTTGTCGCGCCATTCCAAAGCTCCATGACACCTATTGTAGATAAGAGGGAACTATCCTTAACAATCGTCACAAATTCATTTCCCAAGGCCGGTAAGATGTTTTTAATGGCCTGTGGCATGATGACATAGCGCATGGCTTCCCTTGGTCGAATACCCAGTGAGTAAGCTGCTTCCAACTGACCCTTTGGCACGGCGTTGATACCTGCTCGTACGGTTTCACTAACATAAGCACCCGAGTTCATACCGATAATGAGAATACCAGGTATCAGTCGTGTCATATCCACCGTTAAAATACCAAGTCTGAAAGTTGGGGCTACAATATGCATAGTAGCAAAAGCAATCATGATTTGCACCACCATAGGTGTCCCTCGGAAAATCCAAACATAGATTTTAGCCAACCAAGCAAGCGGACGAAAGTGACTACGTTGGGCAAAGGCAAGAAGAACACCTAAAATAGAACCGAGAATTACTACACATAATGCTACCAAAAGGGTTATGAGAGCTCCGTAATTAAAATATGGCCAATATTTGGGCAAGAAAGAAAAATTCATTTGTTTACTCCATTTTTATCATTTAAAGATATATTGTACCACAGTTTGAATAATCATACAAGATATTAGGAACTTTATGCAAAATAAAAAAGGCCAACTAGTGCCTCTCTTATGTTAGTACAACAATTCGTAAATTTCCATTGCGATCAAGTCAATGCTATCAAAAGTGTATGTTTCACGAGCAGCGACATCACGCAAAGTAAATACAGAACCATTCTCTTCGTCATGATTGTAAGCAACTTCTGCTACCACAAGACCATCACGTTCAAAATTACGTTTCAAAGTACCACCATCCGTTGCCATAGCTTCAAGACGATTGATAATTCTCACTAAATGTGATTCCATCTCCATTTCTCCTATTCCTTTTATTTATAAGTGTATTTTACCATAATTCACCTAAAATGTCTTGTATTAAAGCAGTCTTTGGGCACTGGTAAGCGATTTATTAGGAAGAAATTTTCTATAAAGAGATCTAGATTCTTGCAATTTCATCAGAAATTGATATAATTATTTTATATCTGACCTTTTCTGACCAAAGAAAAGAAAACCATCACAGAAAGAGGTAGTGCTATGTTATGTCAAAACTGTAAAATCAACGATGCAACCATTCATCTCTATACAAACCTCAATGGTAAACAGCAGCAAGTGGACCTTTGCCACAACTGCTACCAGATCATGAAAACAGACCCCAATAATGCCATTCTAAGAGGCCTTGCTGATATGAATAATCCCAATGATATGGATCCTTTCAGCGAATTTTTCAACCATATTGGAGGTTTCCCTGGAAAGACTCCTGCAGGCCGAAGACCCGATCAAGTACCGCCGACTCAAGCAGGAAGAAATGGTGGCGGTGGCCATCAACAACCCCCTCAACAAGTTCAACAGCCAGCCGGCTTGCTAGAAGAATTTGGAATCAACATCACAGAAATTGCTCGCCGTGGTGATATCGATCCTGTTATCGGGCGTGATCAAGAAATTACTCGTGTCATCGAAATCCTCAATCGTCGGACCAAAAACAACCCTGTCCTCATCGGCGAGCCCGGTGTCGGTAAGACCGCTGTGGTCGAAGGACTGGCTCAAAAAATTGTCGATGGCAATGTTCCACAAAAACTACAAGGCAAGGAAGTTATTCGCTTGGATGTGGTTAGTCTAGTGCAAGGAACAGGCATTCGTGGTCAATTTGAAGAACGCATGGCCAAACTCATGGAGGAAATACGAAACCGCAAGGAAGTCATCCTCTTCATTGATGAAATTCATGAAATTGTCGGTGCCGGTGCTGCCGGAGATGGCAATATGGATACAGGAAACATCCTAAAACCTGCCTTAGCTCGCGGGGAGCTCCAACTTGTGGGTGCTACTACTCTCAATGAATACCGTATCATTGAAAAAGACGCCGCACTTGAGCGCCGTATGCAACCTGTTCGTGTTGATGAACCATCCGTTGAAGAAACCATTACTATTCTCAAAGGGATTCAAACCAAGTACCAAGATTACCACCATGTCCGCTATACGGATGAAGCGATCCATGCTGCTGCGGTTCTCTCCAATCGCTATATTCAAGACCGCTTCTTACCAGACAAGGCTATTGATCTCTTGGACGAATCTGGCTCTAAAATGAATTTGACCCTCAACTTTGTTGATCCAAAAGAAATCGACCAACGCTTAGTTGATGCTGAAAACCTCAAGGCCCAAGCAACTCGCGATGAAGATTACGAAAAGGCGGCCTACTATCGCGACCAGATTGCCAAGTATAAGGAAATGCAGAAAACGAGCTTGACCGAGGAAGACATTCCCCTCATTACAGAGAAGGAAATTGAAGCCATCATCGAGCAGAAAACCAATATCCCTGTAGGTGAACTCAAAGAAAAAGAACAATCGCAATTGATTCATCTTGCAGATGATCTTAAAGCTCATGTTATCGGCCAAGATCAGGCCGTTGATAAAATCGCCAAAGCTATCCGCCGCAATCGTGTCGGTCTTGGGGCACCCAATCGCCCCATCGGCTCCTTCCTTTTTGTAGGACCAACTGGTGTGGGTAAGACAGAATTATCCAAACAACTAGCCATCGAACTCTTTGGGTCAGCGGATAGTATGATTCGCTTCGATATGTCCGAATACATGGAAAAACATAGTGTAGCTAAATTAGTTGGCGCTCCTCCAGGCTATGTAGGCTACGAAGAGGCTGGCCAATTGACAGAGAAAGTCCGCCGCAACCCCTACTCCCTCATCCTCCTAGATGAGGTCGAAAAAGCTCATCCAGACGTTATGCACATGTTCCTTCAGGTACTCGATGATGGCCGCTTAACAGACGGACAAGGACGAACTGTCAGCTTCAAGGATGCGATTATTATCATGACTTCAAACGCTGGAACTGGTAAAGCCGAAGCATCTGTTGGATTCGGAGCTGCGATGGAAGGCCGTACAAACTCAGTGCTTGGTCAATTAGGTAACTTCTTCAGCCCTGAATTCATGAACCGCTTTGACGGTATCATCGAATTTCAAGCTCTAGATAAGGAACACTTGCTTCAGATTGTTGAACTTATGTTGCAGGATGTCAATGCTAGACTGGCCAGCAATGGTCTCCATATCCATGTCACAGATAAGGTCAAGGAAAAACTGGTTGATCTCGGTTATGATCCAAAAATGGGAGCCCGACCACTTCGCCGCACCATCCAAGACCAGATCGAAGACGCCATCACCGATTATTATCTAGAACATCCTTCTGATAAAGAGCTACGAGCAGTCATGACTTCCAATGGGAAAATACTTGTCAAATCCACTCAAAAAACAAGTGTCGATAAAACAGAATAACAGGAAAGTCTCGTCAAATTCCTATAAAGGCTCAGAATACGGTCATAAAACCGTAAATTCTAAGCCTTTTTTATTGGGCTGAATTCTAAATACTAAATTGAAGTTGAGTTTTTACTCAGATAGATACTTTTTTGATGGAATTTTCATATTATTTTTAGTATAATATCACTAATTAAAATAAGAGGAAAAGATTATGACAAATCCCGTATTTGGTAAAAAAGTAGATGGAGTGAATTACCAATCTCGTTATGGTGTTTACGCAATCATTCCAAACTCAGAAGAAACGGATATTATCCTTGTTCAAGCACCGAATGGAGCCTGGTTTCTTCCCGGTGGAGAGATAGAAGACGGGGAAGACCACCTGACTGCCCTTGAAAGAGAGTTACTAGAAGAATTAGGCTTTGTGGCAACTGTTGGCCAGTATTATGGTCAAGCAGACGAGTATTTTTACTCTCGTCACCGCGATACACACTTCTATAATCCTGCCTATCTCTACCAAGTAACTAGTTTTACAGAAATTGATAAACCATTAGAAGATTTTAATCAGTTAGCTTGGTTCCCGATCGATCAAGCCATTGAAAAACTAAAAAGAGGCAGTCACAAATGGGGAATTGAGCAATGGAAAATTCAAAAAAATTCCAATAAAAGCTAGAAAAATCAGTCTAAGCGTGCTATAATAAATCGAAAGAAGAGGAGGTCAAGCATGAAATTAATCAACACGACCAATAGCCATATTCAGTTGGTCCAGAGCCAGTTAGAAAATACGGATGCCTTTCTGGTAGAAACCTACTCAGCTGGAAATACAGATGTTATTTTTACTCAGGCACCACTTCACTACGAACTACTCATCACCAATAAATATCGAGCTATTCTTCCAAGAGAAATTGAAGGAATCCGTGACTTTTTCCTTAAGCGTAAAATTGATAAAGAAATCATCAATCCCTCTCGCATTCAAACGATTCATACAGAACGTCTAGTCGAAATGTCTATACCAATCAATCAATAACTTAGCAAGCCTTGAGCTTGTTTTTTTGTCCAACCATAATGAAAATGACCTAAAAACTAGGTCATTTTTTCATTATTTAGCGTTCACTTCAAACCCTTCAGCTACTGCTTGCGCAAAGTTAGCTTCAACGATTTGAGCACAGTGATCACAAATGTGTGCATGATAGGAACGATCCGCAACTGTTTGATCGATACGACGGCAACGTTCACAAACCTCACCCTGAGCATGTTCAACTACAAAAGCTAAACCATCAAAAGCAAGGGCAGTGGCGGGTGCCTCTTGATCAGAGACTGTCAATTGAGAAACAATCAAGAGTTGCGCGATATCGCTGTCCAAGGCAGCTAAAAGTGTCCGTACTGGTTCTGTAGCATAGATGGTCAAGTGAGCTTCCAAGGATTTACCGATAATTTTCTCGTTACGCGCTTCTTCCAAAGCTTTTTGAGCCTGGGTGCGAAGGGTCATAAAGGCCTCCCACTCCTGCAGGATAACTTCTTGTTCTGCGAAGATTTCTGCTTCCGGTAACTCAGCCAATTGAACAAATTCTTCGGCTTCAAATTCTAGATAGGACCAAATTTCCTCAGCTGTGTGTGGAAGAATTGGTGTCAAGAGTTTAGTAATTTTTACCAAGATATCGTAGAAGACTGTCTGCATTTGACGCCGAGCCAGTGCATCTTCTGCCTCAATATAGACAACATCCTTAGCAAAGTCCAAGTAGAAGGCTGACAAATCAACTGTAATAAAGTTGACCAGAGCCTTGTAGATGGTTAAGAAATCGTACTTGTCATAAGCTTGGCGAATGGTTTTGACCAAACTATTAAACTTAATCGTCATATACTTATCAACCGGACGCAAGTCTTGGAAAGAAAGTGCATCTTTTTCTGGATTGAAATCAGAAGTATTGGCAATCAAGAAGCGAAGTGTATTTCGAATCTTACGGTAGGTTTCAGAAACTTGCCCTAAAATATCCATAGAAACGCGTACATCATTGTCGGTATCAACAGAAGCAACCCAGAGACGCAAGATTTCAGCACCATATTGCTTAGCGACATCATTTGGAGAGATAATATTGCCCTTAGATTTAGACATTTTCTCACCCTTACCATCCAATACAAAGCCTTGCGACAAGACTGATTTGTAAGGCGCATGTCCATTGACTGCAACAGAAGTAATCAATGATGAATTGAACCAGCCACGGTACTGGTCTGAACCTTCTAGGTAAAGATCTGCTGGATAAGCTAAGTTTGCACGGGCTTTCATGACACCATTCCATGATGAGCCAGAGTCAAACCAAACATCCATGATATCTGTTTCTTTTTCAAAGAGACCGTTTGGCGAACCTGGATGCGTGAAGCCTGCAGGAAGTAAATCCTTAGCCTCGCGTTCCCACCAGATAATGGATCCTTCTTTTTCAAAGAGTTCAGCGACATGGTCTGTCACTTCTTTTGTCATAATGGCTGTACCATCTTCGGCATAGAAGATGGGAAGTGGAACACCCCAATTACGTTGACGCGAAATAACCCAATCCCCACGGTCACGGATCATGTTATAAAGACGCGTATGTCCCCATGATGGGTAGAATTTCGTTTTGTCAATCTCTTCTAGAATTTCCTGACGGAATTTTGACACAGAGGCAAACCATTGGGGTACTGCGCGCCAAATGATTGGTTTCTTAGTCCGCCAGTCAAATGGATATGAGTGATTAATCACTTCTTTAGCTAGGAGCAAATCACCCAATTTTTCGACTACAGTTGGCAAAACCTTAGCATAAAATTGACCTTGGAAGTCTGGGCCAGCCAGTTCATTCATCATCCCACGTTCGTCAACAGTTACGTAAACTTCTAAACCGTATTTGACACCAACATTGTAGTCATCCTCACCAAAGGATGGAGCTGTATGGACGATCCCTGTACCAGATTCAGTCGTTACATGGTCGCCCAAGATGACCAATTCATCAACATGAGTATCCCATGGGTGTTCTGTTACGATATGCTCAAGTTGAGAACCCTTGTAGTTGGCAATGATTTCAAAATTTTCCCAAGCAAATTTTGGAGCCAAACTGTCCAAGAGAGCTTCTGCAAGAATATATTTGCGCTCAGATCCAGCCGGTTGAACAGCCACATAGTCCACATCTGCTCCTACTGTCAAACCACGAGAAGCTGTGATGGTAAATGGAGTTGTTGTCCAAACGATGATATAAGAATCTGTATCAAGAACACCCTTGCCATCCTTCACTTTATTGGCATAATAGAGAGAAGTCGAATCAACATCGTGGTATTCAATTTCTGCTTCTGCTAAAGCAGATTCTGATGACCATGACCAGTAAACAGGCTTGGCTCCACGATAGATATATCCCTTGTCAGCCATGGCACCGAAAACGCGGATTTGAGCTGCTTCAAATTCAGGATAAAGAGTTACGTAAGGATTTTCCCAGTCGCCAGAAACACCCAGACGCTTGAAATCATCTCGTTGTTTATCCACTTGGGTCAATGCATAATCACGGCACATCTTCAAGTAGCTGGCACGGTCCAATTCTTTGCGTTTGACACCTTGTTTAGCCAATACTTGTTCAATTGGCAAACCATGCGTATCCCAACCAGGAATATAGGGTGCTCGGAAACCGGACATGGACTTAGAACGAACGATAATATCCTTTGAAATCTTATTAAGGGCATGGCCTACATGGATATTTCCATTGGCATAGGGAGGGCCATCATGAAGGTGGAAGGCTGGTTTACCAGCATTTAATTCTTGGCGCTTAGCATAAAGATCCGCATTTTCCCAATCCTTTTGCCATTGTGGTTCCTTGTTTGGAAGACCAGCACGCATAGGAAAGGCTGTCTTTCCTAAATTCAAAGTTTCTTTGAGTTTCATTATTTCTCCTAACTATTTTATCCATAAATTTTTATTCAGTTTTCCATTGAAAACCCATAGCTGACTACTGATTCATTTGTCGATGACAGTTGTCCATTTTTCCATAAAGAGGTCAATAAGCTCTCAACAAGATTTAGTAGTTCCTTTTATTTATCCTCCTGTGATGATCAAAAGGACACTGTCTTGTTTTGCTCTGATAAACTGGAATTCTAGCTGCAACTTAATCATCTGATTTTTTTTATTTCTCTTGGGTCTCATGTTAGCCCAACATAAAAAACTTCCGCCAGAAAGGACGAAAGTTCGTGGTACCACCTTAGTTTAGACAGAATTCCCCCTGTCCCTCAGTAACTCGTAACGTGAGTCAACCGTTTTTCCCTACTAACCTTCAGGAAAAATCCAGCAAAAGGATATCTCAATACTGAGGAATTACAGGACTTCCACCATCACCTGCTCGCTATAAATATCATTTATTGAGAATTTTTTGCTCTTGGTTTATTATTCATTTTCATGAAACTCATGGTTATCATGAGCTTCAGAATGGTCAGACCATTCCTCATCATGGTTTGCATTATCCATTTCAGCTGCGTGACGTTGCAATTCTTCTAATTCTTCCTGGGTTAACTGACGAGTCATTTCCAAATCTTCTTCTGTCACAGCTGGTCTTTCATCCAAAGCTTTTTCCATCACTTCACGGAAAGCTTCATCAGAAGTTTGCAAATAGGTAGCGGTTGGACGAAGAATATCTTCCCAGTCTGAAGAATTGATGATAGACAATTGACTTTCAACAGTTGATTTAAGACGTTGGTGGAAGATACGAGTTTTATTCTTCAACTCTTCTGTTTCCACAGCAATTTTCTTAGCATTATCGGTAGCTGAACGCAAAATTGTATTGGCTTTTTCTTTTGCTTCGTTGAGAAGATTTTGCGCATCGTATTCAGCCTGTTTAAGGATATTCTGGGCCTGATCTTCAGAAGCATGTTTTACTTTATCAGCCGTATCTTGAGCCAAAATAACAGACTGGCTCAGGGATTCCTTCATTTCATCAAAAACAGAAAGACGATCTTTTAATGATTTAATTTCTGACTCTTGAGCATGATTTTTATGAACCAGATTCTCATAATCACGGGTTACAATATCCAAAAAATCATCAACTTCTTCGGCATTGTAGCCTCTAAATTTTGTAGCAAAGGTTTTATCTTTTAACTCTAATGCTGTAAGTGCCATAGCGTCTCCTATTTCTTAATAACTTCAATTTCTACTTTTAATTTACCTTGCTTTGAGTGTCCTAAAAGTTCTCTCAGTTTCAGTCTTCCAAAGCCTCTTACACTGACTAGTTGCCCTATCTCTAAGAGCTTACCAGCTTGTTTCATTTCTTTATAATTAACTTTAACCTGTCCAGATTCTATCAATTTAACTGCATTGGAGCGTGACATTTTAAAGCCTGCTCCAACAAGCTTGTCTAAACGAAGACTGGACAAAAGCAAGTGCATACTTTTAAAATCTTTATTGTTCTCTACCGGAAGAGTTGATAAAGCTTGTTCTTTCCATGTAACAGGGACGCGCGATATTTTAGAAATCGTAGCCCTTGCTAAATCACCAAACCTCTTCTCAAGAATGACAAAAACGCCTTCATCTCCGATAAGAATGTCTCCGATAAAATCTCTTCTGATTCCCAATTGGTTCAAGAGAGTCCCTAAAACCTGAGAATGACTAAGGCTATGAAATTTTTTCGGAAAACAAATTTCAAGAGCCAAGATGTCGAAGTCAGATTCATCTAAAACATAATAATCTGGAGCAATAATAACCCTGACAAATTCTGTCGCCAATATTTGCTGACTAGAATAAGTATTTAGATGAAAATGAGCAGCAATTGATTGGAGAATTTCTACCTCTCTGGGATTGAGAAAAGAGCTTAGATGGTAAGAATAAGACTCTTCAACTTCTTGACAAATACCGATTATTTTTTCAACAAATACTTTTTCTTCAGAAGTAAAATGCTGAAAAATTCCATCTATTTTTTTCATCATATACTAATCTTAAAAGAAAAACATCATTCGGACTAAAATTCTTGAGAGAACATTTAAGAGCATCCAAATCACAAAGACTGTCCAATCCAGACCGAAAAACTGGAGATTCAGTCTTCGAAAAGGAGCAATAACTGGACGAACTAGAGAAACAATCATTTTCCCAAGTGCTGTGTCATAAAGATTTGGAATCCAAGTGAGAATGACATAAGCCAACAAAATGTAAGAATAAAACTCAATAACTCTCAAGAGAATCAAAATAATAAATTGCATATTGCCTACCGCCTCATATCAAAGTCGAATTGAGACTCTGAATGTGCTGAGCTTGCTGAACGCAATTCTTCTATTTTAACTGTTACATTGACAGGTGTCAATAACCACATGGTATTGGATACTTTTTTCAAGTTGCCTGCCAATACAGAACGAGCACCATCTAAGTAATCTAGACATCGGCGAGCTTGTGTCTCTGACATGTATTGGAAATCAATCAAGATACTCGCATTTCCCAAGAGAAGATTAACAATTTCAGTTGCTTCTTCATATTTTTTAGGATATTTGATATCAATCGTTGTTTTTTTAGCATCCGAATCAGATTGCAGCTCTTGCTGACGCTCGTTTAAACGTTGGATATTATTTCCTTCAACGGGGGCTTGTGTGCGAACTGAAGTCCGTCTCATTTCAGCAGGTTCTGTTCTTTCCACGGGTGTTTGCACCGGGGCAATTCTCATTTTTGGAGCGTCATGTTCCATATAATAATCCCCTTCTTCTTTTTCAACTTCAGCAGAATCGTCAATCTCGAAGTATTTAAATATTCCTTTAAAGGTATCTTTCAATGCCACTCTATTTCCTCACTTAAAAAATGCTGTTCCAATGCGGACAAAAGTTGAACCATGTAGGATGGCTTCCTTATAATCGCCACTCATACCCATACTCAATTCTGTAAATGGCATGTTGGCAATTCCCAATTGGGATAATTCCTTTTGTAAAGCATGTGCTTTTGAAAAAATTTCATCCAGTTGCTTCTTATCAGCATCAAAAGGTGCCATAGTCATAAGACCAACTAACTCAATTTTATCATAGTTTCTGATTGCTTTGATGGCTTGACGGATTTCTTCTACCATAAACCCATGTTTGCTCTCTTCTCTCGAAATATTTACCTGAAGAAAGCATTTGATAGTTTTATTGGCTCTTTTTTGAATTTCAGTTGCTAACTTGATAGAATCCAAGGCATGGAAATAATCAAGATAATTGATGATATCCTTTACTTTTCGTCTTTGCAGACTACCAATCAGGTGCCAAGTCAAATTCTCATCCGCTAGAACTTCATATTTTTCTAGGAACTTATCAACTCTATTTTCACCGATATGATCAATCCCGGTTTTTATCAGTTCTTTAGCAATAGAGCTGTCAACATACTTTGTGACAGCTATTATTTTTACTGAATTATGTGGACGATGAGCTTCTCTCGTTGCATGTGCAACTGCTTGAAAAACTTCATCCCTATTTTTTTGAAAATCCATCTTATCGATTTCTAAAGAATGGCGGTGTATCTAATTCATCTTCTTCATCTTCAATAGCAAATTTTTCTACTGAAACGGATGAATGTCCCTCAGTGTCATGATTTCTAAGAATATTTTCACGACGGAGATCCCATTCGCCAAAAGCTGTTGCCTTTGGTGCTTCTGTTTGAGTTTTTGTAGCCACCGGAGTTGGGATGTCATAACGACTTGGACGTGTCAAGGCACTGGATACCTCGCGTTGAAGAGGAGATTTTTTCCCAGCATTGTCCTGACGAACACCTGTTGCCACAACGGTCACACGAATTTCATCCTTCATGCTATCATCGATAGATGTACCCAACCAGATATTCACACCTTGGCCAGCTGCTTGATGAACGATTTCTGAAGCTTCTTCTGCTTCTGTCAAGGTCATATCGTAACCACCAGTTACGTTGACGATAACATCCTCTGCTCCATCAATTGTAGTTTCAAGAAGCGGAGAATAAATCGCTTTACGAGCTGCTTCAAGGACGCGTTCTTCTCCAGTACCGATACCGATACCCATGAGAGCATTTCCCTTGTTTTCCATAACCGATTTAACATCTGCAAAGTCCAAGTTGATGAGACCTGGATTTGTAATCAAGTCTGTAATACCTTGCACACCTTGGCGAAGAACATTATCCGCTTCGCTGAGTGCTTCAATCAGTGGAGTCTTCTTATCAACGATTTCAAGCAAGTTATTGTTTGAGATAATCAAGAGAGTATCCACTTGTTCACGGAGCCCGTCAATACCTTCAATAGCGAAGTTTCCACGTTTGTTACCTTCAAAGCCAAATGGTCGTGTTACAACTGCAACTGTTAAAGCACCTAAGCCTTTAGCAATCCGTGCAATGACTGGTGCTGCTCCAGTACCGGAGCCTCCGCCCATACCTGCTGTTATGAAGACCATGTCAGAACCTGTAAGGATATTTGTCAAAGATTCTTCACTTTCCTCAGCAGCTTTACGTCCAACTTCAGGATTTCCTCCAGCACCTAAACCACGCGTTAATTTAGGACCCAATTGGATAACTGTCTCCGCTTTAGAACTGCTAAGTGCTTGAACATCTGTGTTTGCAGCGATAAATTCCACACCTGCAACACCCTCTTCAATCATGCGGTTAATAGCGTTACCACCGCCACCACCGACACCAATAACTTTAATGACAGCACCTTGAGCAGCTGCTGTTTCAAATGAAAATGTCATAGTTTTAATCACCTTTTCTTATTTTACTCAAACATGCTTCCGAAGAAACCACGAAGACGATCGCCGATATTCGTTTTTGGCTCTTCCTCTTCTCTCTTGTCAGTGTAAATAGGAGTCTCGACTTGGACTTCCTCTTCAGCTTTTGGTTCTGACTTCGAAATAATTGGTAGGTTAGTAGGTCGTTTTGAAGTCATTGGAATCTCAACTGGTTTTTGACGAAGAGTTGCTTCACCATTAACCGCTACCTGAGCAATCTTTTCAACATCATCCAAATTACCGACATACTCAACAATACTAATCACATGAGCAAAGGATGGGTTACGGATGCCGATTTGATTTGGTACATATAATTTTGTATTGACACCAAAGATTTCTTGAGCTAACTCTGCGATGCCAGGTAAAATTGCACCACCACCGACGAGTACAACACCGCCAGGAAAGTCTAAAGCACGAGTCCGTTCCAAATCTTGTTTCACTTTTGTAAAAATCTGGCGAAGACGTGCCGAAATTACTTCTGACAAGTAACGCTCAGTGACTTCAACAGGATTGCTCTCACCAATCACTTCAACTGTAAATTTTTCTTTTTCCGTTGCTTGTTGTGGATAAGCGATACCGTAATTGAACTTAAGGTTTTCGGCAATACTTTGTGAAGTTGTCAAGACTTTGGAGATATCTTTTGTGATATAGTCTCCACCTTCTTGGTAAACATTGGTATATTGCAACTCTTGTCCGCGCATAACTGCGACGGTGGTTTGACCACCACCAAGATCAATGACAGTTGCACCGAATTCCTTCTCGCCCTCATTTAGAATAGAGCGAGTCAAGGCCAATGGAGAAATCACAACATTTTCTACTTGAACGCCTGCACGTTCAACAGTTTTGCGAAGGTTGTGCAAAATAGTACGCGGACCAGTATACAACAAACCGCGCATCTCTAAACGAATCCCCATCATACCACGTGGATCTTTAATTCCTTGGAAACCATCCACTACAAACTCTTCGGGTACAAAAGAAATAACTTCACGTTCTGGAGTCATACTTTTTGTCAAAGCTGATTTAACGACATTTTCAACATCCACATCAGTGATTTCCTGTGAATTGGTGGTCACAGGAATCATTCCTTGAGTTGGCTCAATCTGCAAAAGGTTTGCTGGCAAGCCAACATTAACCTTATCAATGCGAATACCTGCTTTTTCCTCTGCTTGAGAAAGAGCCGTTTTAATCGCCTCCGCAGCAACATCAATATTAATTATAATACCGTCCTTGACTCCAGCACTTTTCACATTGCTAACGCCAATCACGTTCATTTGTCCATCAATATATTCAGCAACCAATACTTTGATTGTGCTGGTTCCTATATCTAATCCCGTAAAAAAGCCATTCCTAGCCATTCTATCAGTCCCCTCTTACTTCCGACTTTTTAAAATTTACTCCTATTTAGGAAAAATAGAATTATTCATCCTCCATTATAACATACAATCTTTTAAAATGGGGAGAATAACCGCTTTTTCAATATTTTTTTATCTGTTTTTAGACATTTATCTTGGCTATTGGCTGGCGTAACTAAAAATACCAACTTCCATGTCAATGACGCTAACCACCTCTAACTGAGGAGCAATTTTTTCGTAATAAGGTAACTTAAAATCAATATCTGAAAGCGGAATCAAAATTTTGTTTCCATTCATCATCGTTAATGTCAAGAGATCATTGGTTACCTTGCTTGGTGTCAGATGAATATCTCGGATGTCACTTAAAACAACTTGATTGACAGTAGCCAACTGCAAAACCAAATCTTTAACTAACTCAGGATCCGTCAAATAAATAGTTGTGTAGACTGGTGGCAATTGATCGTGGGGAGTTTCCGTATCTGCAATTTCTCCACTGGATAAAACCGAATAATATTTCTCACCTCGTTTGACATAACCAATTTGCTTATATTCTTGTATAGAGATGGTGAACTTATTTGGAAAAGTATAAGTCATTTTTGCATCTTTAACCCAGGTATTACTATGCTTAATATTTCGTTCATGACCAGACTTATTGAGAAGAGTTGTCAGAACGTAATCCTCTTCTTGAATGAGACTATCTTTTACAATTTCCGCAGATTCTACATGCGTATTGCCTTCAATTTGAATATTTTTCATTTTACCAATGGGTGTAATAAAATAAAGACAAATAATCACAAAAGAGAGAGCTGTCGAGATAATCGGTATTACTTTCCAGATTAAGCCTTTGGGAAGGGCAGTCTTTGGAGTTTCTTTTGATAATGCATGACTTTCTTCTTTCACATCGACAGATATAGGATCCATCTTTGCTGTTTTTTTCTTTTTAAAAAGGGAGTTTTTTGGAGACTTTGTTTTTTCCTCTTCGATAGGTTTCTCATGCTCTTTTTGACCGGCCAAAAAAGCCTCATGACGTTCCTGCCATTTGAGCAAGAATTCACTTGGTTCTTGGTCTTCTTTTTGAATTTGGTCAGAGTCACTATTTTCTTTAGGTGCAGCCACTTTCGTCTCTGCCACTTCTTCTACAAGTTCTTCTTTTTCCTGATCCTCACCAGAATTCATTTCTTCTGATTCCTGCACATCTTTTTCAGTCATTAGTCCCCTTTCCAACCATATCATCTCTTAAAAGAGCATAGAAACTATCCAGGGATTGGATTTCCTGTGAATGGGCCATATTCTCTAGATAATAGTCTTCTTGAGAAAAAAGATCTTGGATTGATTTTAAGAGTGAGTCAAGATTCAACTGACTTTCATCCAATTGACGAGCATAACCTTTTTCTTCAAAATAGCGAGCATTTTCCAATTGATCCCCTCGACTGGCTTGCTTTCCTAAGGGTACAATTAAATGGAGTTGTTGCATAGCTACCAACTCAAAAATAGTATTTGAACCACCTCTGGTCACAACTAAGTCAGCAGCATCCATGAGTGGTTGATAGAGATCGGTTACATAGTCAACTCGATAGAGATTTTTACTTAAGTTATTGAGCGAAGAATCTCCTGTCAAATTAATGATGTTAAAGCGCTTGGTTAATTCGGCCTGATTTTGACTAATCAAATCATTAAAAACCTTGGCTCCTCCTGATCCGCCAACAAATAAAATCGTTTTCAACTTCTCATCAAAATGAGATAAAATCTCTGGAAGTTGTATCGGGATAACATTGCTTTTTTGCCCCACTTTAGTGACTGCTCCAACATGCTTGACCTTTGTCAAACTTGCTGCTTGTTCAAAGGTTGAATACATGGTGGTCGCAAATTTGTAAGCAATCTTATTTGCCAAACCCATAGACAAGTCAGATTCGTGGATATAAACTGGAATTCCTAATAATTTTGCAGCTACAACCGGCGGCACTGAGACGAAACCTCCCTTAGAAAAGAGGGCCTGCGGTCTGATTTTTACTAGAATAAGAAGAGATTGGAAGACACCCAAAGCAACCTTAAAGACATCCATCAAATTCTGCCAGGAGAAATAGCGACGTAGTTTTCCAGTCGCAATAGAATGAAAGGTTACATCTGATCCTAGTTTAGTGATTTGCTCATGTTCAATGCCGTTCTCATCACCAATATAATGAACTTCCCAACCATCTTTGATAAAGAGAGGAATCAGTATGAGATTGAGAGTTACATGCCCAACCGTTCCTCCACCGGTAAAAACTATTTTATTCATACTTTTTCCTTTATTTGTTCAAAAGTCTTTAAGAAAAGATCCCCTCGAACTTCAAAGTTAGCATACATATCCCAGCTAGCATTGGCTGGACTAAGTAGCACAACATCTCCTTCCTCTGCCAATTCATAAGCCTTGTGCGTCGCATCGGCAATATCGCTTGCATCTACAAAAGAAACTCCAGCCTGATGGGCAGCTCTTTTGAGACGCTCAGCTGATTGACCTAAAAGAACCATTTTCTTCAACCCCTGAAGATCTGCTACCAAGTCATCAAATTCATTGCCACGGTCCAAACCACCGGCAATCAAAACAACCTTGCTATTATCAAATCCTGAGAGAGCTTTTTGAGTCGCTAATATATTGGTCGATTTACTATCATTATAGAAAGAAATACCATTAATCTGACCCACAAATTGAAGGCGATGCTTGACGCCACCAAAGCTAGACAGTGCTCCCTTAATGACTTCGTTGGCGACACCGGATAACTTAGCAGTCGCAATGGTCGCTAAAGCATTTTCAACATTATGACTTCCAGGCACCCCGATTTCACTAACTTGCATGACTGCTTGATCCTTGAAATAGAGGGTTTCCCCATCTAAATAGGCTCCATCTACCTTTTCTCTGGTTGAAAAAGGAACCACGGTCGCTTGCGTGCGGCTGGCCAATTCTTTCGCTTCCTCCTGATTAACATTGAGGACCACAAAATCTTCAGCTGTCATCTGTTTTTGGATATTCCACTTGGCTTCGATGTATTCTTCAAGCGTTCCATGATAATCAATATGAGTGGGCATAAGATTGGTCAAGACGGCAATATGTGGTCTAAAATCCTTGATTCCCATAAGCTGGAAAGAGGAGAGTTCCATAATCAAGAGGTCAGTAGAATTTGCTTCTTGAGCAACGCTGGACGCAGGATATCCGATATTCCCACAAAGCTTAGCAGATTTACCGCCAGCATTTAAAACATCTGCGATCATGGTGGTTGTAGTGGTCTTTCCATTCGAACCAGTGATACCGATAATTGGGGCATCCGAAATCAAGTAAGCCAACTCAACTTCTGTCCAAACTGGCATCACTTTTTGTTGGGCTTTTTCTACCATTGGATTATCATAGCGGATTCCTGGGTTTTTAACTAGGAGGGCAAAATCTTCATCCAAAAGCTCCAAGGGATGACTGCCACAAATCACACGGATACCATCTTCCAACAAGCTTTGAGCTGTAGGATTTTCTTCAAAAGGCTTGCCGTCATTAACCGTGACAATAGCCCCTAATTTATCCAAGAGGCGAGCTGCTGACTCACCAGACCTTGCCAAGCCAAGCACTAAAACTTTTTTATCTTTAAAATCAGTAATGTATTTCATAAGGTTGTCCAATCTTTCTAACTCATCTATTTTACCTTGAATTAGCTCCTTTTTCAAGCCAGAGAGAAAAAACAAGAAAAGAAAGAGCATGGAACTCTTTCTTCGGTTGACTTATTCTATTCAAGATTTCATAAAGATAGCCTCTATTGAAAGAAACCATCAATCAATATCCGTCCTCTTCTTGCTGACGATACTTCTCCATTTTTTTCTTAAAGAGTTCTCCATTACTAGGCGGGGTAAAGGTAATGGCATTGGCTCCAGCTGCAATGGTAGCCTCGATGCTTTCAATACTAGGACCACCTGTTGCAATAATGGGAAAATCAGGGTAGCTTTCACGAATTTTGGCTACGATTGAAGCTGTGTTAGCACCACCACTTACATTCAAAATATCTACACCAGCTTTGATTCGTGAACCGATATCAGCCTTGTCCGAAACAACTGTATAAATAATCGGAATATCGATGCGATCATTGATAGTCTGAATGGTCGATATATCTGTCGGACCATTGACAACCACAGCAACTGCACCCTCTGACTCTGAAAAAAGACTCATATTTGCCGAACGGTCTCCCTTAGTCAGACCACCTCCTACACCAGCAAAAACTGGCACTGAAGAAACTTGCATAATACTTTTTAAAACAGTAGGTGTCGGTGTAAAAGGATAAACAGCTAAGAGAGCATCCGCATTATTATTGGCGATAATGGATACATCCGTCGTGAAAATAATCGATTTGATCCGTCGGCCATAAATCTTAATCCCTGAACATTTTTTGATACTTTCAGGCGCTTCGACAATCTCATGACGTAAATCGGACATGACAGATGGAATTGGTTTTTTCTCAGACATGGGTATACTCCTTACAAATCTATAACTAGCCTCATATGGTCTTTGGAATTAACTTTAATACCTTGTCACTATCAGCTTGCCCTAGTCTAGTTGAGAGAAACTTATTTTCTTCTATCTCCAAGCTCAAACAGTCTATTCCTAGACTGTAAGGGCAACTGACCGTCGTCAGTTTTTTATTTCCAACCTAAAACAGTCTGGGAATAGACTGCTTGAGTTACTTGCGCCTCAGTTCCTAGTATTGAAGCTAATTCACTTGACTATAGTACCATAAAATAGGCAGCTAAAAACCTTTTTTTGGAAGTTTTTCAAAAATATTCTAATCCTGCTTGAGAAAAAGAAAACTAGCGGAAAAGTCGCAGCTAGTTAAAAGTTTTGGGAAGCCTCCTTGGGATGGAATTATGAATGGGCAGTGGTCGGGAAGCATTCGATCCATATAAGCATAAAAAGATTGAAGGTTGGATCAATGGCGACCCTTTCTTCAATCTAATGGTATTTGTTGTTCTATCTATTTAAGAGGACGTTTCAGAAATTATTTTTTTATTCTGAGTTTATCTGATTTTGGCATGAGGTAGATATCTCGCATAGCCCAGATCTCAACTACCAGCATGGATATGCATAACCAAATCTCTGGTGGCGATTGGACAACTCTTAGAAAGCCAAGAACCAAAATGATGACCAATCCTACCAGAAGAAAGACAAGAGCAACTAAATTCATGGTCCCTCGAATATTTTTTGGAGCTGCAAAGATATAAAATAAGAGTAACATGGCAGCAATAATCAAGTAAAACATGAGTGTTCCTCCTCTCTAAATTCAGATATAAAGGGCGGATAAGGACTGACCGTTTGAATATGGTCTTTAAAAGACGCTACTTGACGCTACTTATTGAGCAAAACTCTACATGTTACATTAGCCCATATCCATTTAAACTAGACTTTCTTTATTCCGCTAACTTTTTCTTTTTGTTGGCTTTATCACGCTCTGCCTTGTTCAGGATTTGTTTGCGTAGACGGATAGAAACCGGCGTTACTTCCATGTACTCATCATCATCCAAGAATTCAAGGGATTCTTCCAAGGTCAAGATACGTGGCGTTTTGATAACAGATGTTTGGTCCTTAGTCGCTGAACGGACGTTAGTCATTTGTTTGGCGGTAGTGATGTTCACACCAAGGTCGTTTTCACGCGCATTCTCACCGATGATCATTCCTTCATAAACTTCTGTTCCTGGGTTGACAAAGATGGTACCACGCTCTTCAATACGCATGATGGAATAAGTGGTTGCCTTACCTTGGTCGATCGATACCAAGGCGCCACGGTGACGACCACCGATTTCAGCTTGAACCATTGGCATGTACTGATCAAAGGTGTGGTTCATGATACCATAACCACGAGTCATGGAAAGGAACTCTGTTGAGTATCCGATAAGACCACGAGCTGGGATAGAGAAAATGAGACGAGTTTGGCCATTACCCACCATCTGCATGTCAATCATATCTCCTTTACGCTCTGAAAGGGATTGGATGATGGCACCTTGGTACTCTTCAGGAGTGTCAATTTGCACGCGTTCAAACGGCTCACATTTCACACCATCGATTTCCTTGATGATAACTTCTGGACGAGATACTTGCAATTCATATCCTTCACGACGCATGGTTTCAATCAAAATAGACAAGTGGAGTTCACCACGACCGGATACCGTCCATTTATCTGGTGAATCCGTCGCTTCAACACGCAAGGATACATCTGTTTGCAATTCTGCTAAAAGACGCTCTTCAATCTTACGAGAAGTAATCCATTTCCCTTCACGACCTGCAAACGGTGAGTTGTTCACCAAGAAAGTCATTTGAAGAGTTGGCTCATCGATACGAAGAATCGGAAGAGCTTCTACACAGTCAGTCGGTGTAATGGTTTCTCCAACAAAGATATCTTCCATACCCGAAACGGCAATCAAGTCACCAGCTTTTGCTTCTTTGATTTCTTTGCGGTCAAGACCGAAGAAACCGAACAGTTTGGTCACGCGGAAGTTCTTTGTTGTGCCGTCCAATTTTGAGAGGGTAACTTGATCCCCAACCTTGATGGTTCCACGGAAGACACGACCGATACCGATACGCCCAACGAAGTCATTGTAGTCTAAGAGTGAAACTTGGAACTGCAAAGGCTCATCAGAGTTGTCAACTGGGGCAGGAATATGATCGATAATGGTATCAAAAATCGGTGCCATTGTTGCTTCTTGGTCTGCTACATTGTCAGACATTGAAGATGTCCCGTTAATCGCTGAGGCATAGACAACTGGGAAATCCAATTGTTCATCATCTGCACCCAATTCGATGAAGAGTTCCAAAACTTCGTCCACTACTTCAGCAGGTCGAGCAGATGGTTTATCAATCTTATTGATAACAACGATTGGAATCAAATCTTGTTCTAGAGCTTTTTTTAATACGAAACGGGTTTGTGGCATAGTACCTTCGTAAGAGTCAACGACTAGCACGACACCATCAACCATCTTCATGATACGTTCTACTTCACCACCAAAGTCCGCGTGTCCTGGCGTGTCCAAGATATTAATACGTGTCCCATTATAGTCTACGGCTGTATTTTTAGCCAAGATAGTGATCCCACGTTCTTTTTCAATATCATTTGAATCCATTGCACGCTCATCTAAATTGGTTCGTGCATCTAGAGTTTGCGATTGCTTGAGCAGTTCATCTACTAGCGTTGTTTTTCCGTGGTCAACGTGGGCAATAATGGCAACGTTGCGGATATCATTTCTTAAAGCAGTCATTTTTTCCTCTTAAATTTAAATTATTTTAACTAAAGAATTATAACACAGTTTGATGCAAAATAGCAGAATTAAGACAATGTAAATGTTTTCAACGCATTAACAGAAATTTACTGAGATTAGCAGAAAAAAGTACTACTAAATATTTAGTAAGTTTGAATTTTCTTAGTCCATATGATATACTAAAATAAATATTAAATTTATGGAGAGGTATTTATGAAAAAGGGTGGAATGTTACGTAGCTTATCCCTAGGTGTATTGATTACTAGTTTGCTTATTCCTGTATCTATCTTGGCCCAAGATGGGACATCAAGTACTGTTGAAACATCTCTTTCGACAGTGTCTGATTCAGATACCAGTATAAGTCCAGCGACTACTGAGCCTCTTGTTACAGAAACTCCAATATCCACTACGAGTGAACTCCTTCCGGATACGACACAAGAAACTAGAGAGGTGAGTACTGAGGAAGAAGGTAGCCTTGTTCCAGAGTCAGCTCAAGTATCCATTCCCATCTACCGTCTCTATCATCCGGGAATCGGTAGACATCTCTACACTACTGATGAGAACGAGAAAAATATTCGCTATAATGAAGGATGGGGATACGAGGGAATTGCATGGTACGCTCCAGGTCAAGGGACGCCAGTTTATCGCCTTTATAACGCTACTTTAAAAAATCATCTTTACACACAAGATCGAAATGAAGTACATGTTCTCACTAGCCTACACGGCTGGAAATCGGATTTTAATGGTCAACCAGTTTTCTACTCTGGAGGGGAGATTAGCGTCTATCGTCTCTATAACCGTAATCTCCAAGGTCGTCACCATTGGACAACTGATACGAATGAGTATCGAGTCCTACCAAGCCACGGCTGGACACAAGAGGGCATCAAGTTCAAGGCTCTTCAAATTGGAAAGCCGATCCAAACTCAGTATAAGTATGTCGCAGCTGCTCCTGCGCCAACACCTGCTCCTGCGCCAACACCTCAACCACCACAAGCCTATTATCCAAATTGTACTGCAGTCCGCAATGCTGGTCGAGCACCTATCTATAGGGGGCAACCTGGATTTGGTCCTCATTTAGATCGAGACGGGGATGGGGTAGCTTGTGAAAAATAAAAAGGAGAGTAACATGAAAAAAATAATAACATTTCTTTGCCTAATGGCTTCAACTATTTTTCTAGTTGCTTGTACAAGCCAGTCTAAAACTACTGATGAAAAGAATTTGACAAGCTACCAGAGTATTAGTTTATCTGAAGCAGTTCAAAAGATTCAAAACCAGGAAGATTTTTACCTTTATGTTGGTAGACCAACCTGCCCTTATTGTGTTATCTTCTCTCCAAATCTAGAAAAAGCGATCACTACTACGCAGGTTACCGTTTACTACGTTGACACTGATCAAGAAAAACAAGAAGATGTGAAAATTTTCGCGCAAAAAGAAAATATACAAACGACTCCTAATCTCAGCTATTATAAGGCTGGTAAAAAAATGAAATATTTGGTTAAAGGTAGCGAATCTAGCGTAAAAGAAATTGAAGATTTCCTAACAGAAGAGTAAAAGTAAAAGTAAAAAAACGAATGATCGTAATTGGTTGAAGAACCACTATTGTCATTCGTTTTTTGCTATCTTTTGAACAAACTTGATTTTCTGTGATTTCGAAATTTAGACACTATTTTCACAAAAAATCTTTTCAATATGTAAATGCATCTAAATTTACTAATTTTATGCAAAATAAAAACAGCCAAGGCTGTTTTTATAAGATATTCTCAAATTCTTCTCTAACGGATTCTGGCCATACACTTGAATGGACTTCTCCTATGTGTTTTTTGCGAAGGAGGAACATAGCCAAACGAGACTGTCCGATACCACCTCCGATAGAGAGTGGGAAGAGTCCGTGGAGCAAGGCTTTATGCCATTCAAATTCTAGTCGATCCGTATCTCCTGTGATTTCACACTGACGTTTGAGAGCATCTCCGTCTACACGGATACCCATAGAGGATAACTCAAATGCTGCACCGAGCTGGTCATTCCAGACCAAGATATCTCCGTTAAGTCCTTTGTATCCCTTCTCTGATGGGGTCGTCCAGTCATCATAGTCTGGTGCTCGGCCATCATGTGGTTTACCATCTGCTAGTTCACCACCGATACCAATCAAGAATACAGCTCCATATTCTTTAGCCACTGCATTTTCACGTTCTTTTGGTGTCATTTCTGGGAAACGTTCTACCAATTCTTCTGTGTGGATAAAGGTGATTTGCTTAGGCAAGACAGAATCAATATCATAGCGAGCTTCCACAGCTAATTCCGTTAGGCGAATTGCCTTATAGATTTGCTCAACTGTTTCTTTTAAATAAGCCAAATCACGATGACCATTTGGAATAACTTTTTCCCAATCCCACTGGTCAACATATATGGAATGAATCGGGTCCAGTGAATCTTCATCGGGACGAAGAGCTTTCATATGAACAAAGAGCCCTTCCCCATCGTTAAAACCAAAACGAGCAAGAGTATGGCGTTTCCATTTTGCAAGAGAATGCACTACTTCATAGGTGTGTTCTGGAATCAACTTGACCTTGACAGACACCGGATTTTCAATCCCGGAAAGATTATCTTGCATACCATCTCCAACCCGGCTAAGAATTGGACCTTGAACTTCTACCACTTCAAGTTTATCTTTTAAATACTGCGTAAAAGTGTTTTTAACAAAGGAAATTTCTTCCTGTTGGTGAATAAAACTTTTTTTCATCGTTCTTCCCTTCAAATAATGATATTCCCATTATACGCTTTTTTTGGAACTTGTAAAGTTAAAAAAGAAGAAAAAATTAAATTTTCTGATATTTTAATAATCCCAAAAAATTAAAGAGCAGGTAATTCCTGCTCTAAATCGCTTATGGTGTTGTGGAGGTGGATTTACTTGCTGTAGTTTGTCCATAGCTACCACTTGTCGTAGAAAGGTAATAAACACTACCACCGGTCAGATTTGCTGATGAGTAAGTCACCTTAGCAAATGAGATTGGAGCAGGATAGGAGGCAATTTCATTTCCCGCCGCATCTGTGATGGTTAATGTATCTCCTGCATTGCCATTCAGACCTGCCATGAGGACTTCTTGATGACTTGATGTTAGAGTAACCACTCCTAGTGCAATCAAGCTCCCACCTGTCAATTCTGCGCTTCCACTATAGTTGAAGACGGCTTGTTCACCCATGCTTGCTAAAAAAGTATTGATGCCACCTGCAATGGTAATATCTCCATTGGATAAGACTGGGTTAGCTCCAGAAGTGATATTATTAGTTCCACCATTGATGGTCAGATCAGTTATCGAAGCTTGTCCATCTTTAGCAAGAGAATCCCTGGCAACCATTCCGTTGGTTACAGAAACCAGGTTAGCAGTTCCACCATTGATGACTAAATGTTTGCCTACATATGCTTCATGAGCTGTAGTAACCGTTACGGATCCATTGTTAATCGTTAATTTATTACTTGCTAAAACAGCCGCACCGGCTTCTTGGGATGAGCTTATATGAGTGGTTCCGCCATTGATGGTCAGATTCCCATGTTCTCCTTCCGTTTCATGGAAGGCATAGAGACCAAATCCTCCTGAATCAATGATTAGGTTTCCTGATTCGAGAACCAAATCGTCTGATGCAAAAATTCCATACTGACTCACTTCTGAAATAGCCAAGCTACCATCTCCAGTTAAAGTAATATTGGTTGCTGAAATCCCAGTTTCTTCGCCAGATAAACTATTCTTTGAATCCTTAACCAGATTCAAAACATTCGTGCCTCTAGAGTGTAGGTCCAAAGATGCGAAACTTGCATTATTTAAGCCAATAGTGACATCTTGAGAAATCTCTTCTGATACCTGGATATTTACCTTTTCTGCCTGACCAGTAATCTCATATTGTCCACCAGCATTTATGGTGACAGTATCATTTTCTACCCGAACAGCGTTTGAGGAAGACTGAACACCATTCTCAGACAATTCAATCAAAACGGTTTCCGTCACCGTTTTAGTGCTTTCTTTCCCAAATTCCTTAAAATCTCCCTGTAAATAGGCTACTGTGCCCATTGAAACTGCTCCTAATAAGACTACAAAAGCTGCCAAGACATACAATCGCTTGTTCATCATTACCCACCTTGAATTTATTCTAACACCTAGTATAGCACAGTTGCCCAAAAGAAAAAAGTTTGGAATCGATCCAAACTTAATTGCTTTTCACTTTACCATCCCAAGCATTCAACCCATAACTGAGGATGTAGATATCCGTATAACCTTGTTTTTTTAGATAAAGAGCCGCAGGCGTCACACGTTGACCGCGATCATTTTCATAAAGCAATACAGCCTTGTCTTTACGAATTGCTCCCAAACTTTGCTTGAGTTGCTCATAAGGGATATTGCGAGCCCCAAGAATATGCTTTCTACGGAATTCAACTGGATCACGTAAGTCAATCAATTGTCCCGTAAAAATCTTTTCAGCAAATTCTGCATTTTCCAAGAGTTTTGCTGCTCGTCTCAAACGCCAGTAGTTAAATCCAGCCCAGCCAGCTACAAGAAGGATGGTAGCCACAAGTATATAAAGTGCTTTCATTTTTTATCTCCTATTTTCTTCTGATAGTCCAACTCTAATCTATGCTCACGTCTCAAGACCATTTCAGCCTCAATATAGTCCATCCTATCGATGAGCCCCATCTGGTAAAGCTGACTCAATTCCAATTTCATGACTTCAATTTCATACAGGCGATTAGCCATATAAACAATAATGCCGTAACGCTTGAGCAACTGTTGCACATCATAAAGTGTCTTCATAGGAAAAGTGTAGCAAATTTTTCAGCTTTTTTCAAGACTTTCCACAAATGATGGCTCTCTAAAAACCAGCTGATAAGAATCAGCAATACTTAACTATTTTCCAGAGCGAGAGTTAAATCTTCAATCAAGTCATCTACATTTTCTAGACCGATAGAAAGGCGGATTTGATTGGGAGTAACCCCACAGGCAGTTAGGTCTGCATCAGACATTTGGGCATGAGTAGTCGTGTAGGGATGGACTACTAGTGATTTTGCATCCGCAACATTGGCCAAATTAGAGAAGAGTTCTAGTTGGTCAATTACCGTTCTGGCATCCTGAGAACCACCTTTGACATGGAAGGTAAAAATCGAACCAGCTCCCTTGGGAAAATATTTCCGTGCTAATTCGTAATATGGACTAGATGGCAAACTTGGATAGTTTACTTTCTCAACTTTTGGATGATTTTCCAAAAAATCCACAATTCTCTTTGTGTTCTCAATATGACGATCAACACGAAGGGATAAAGTTTCTAATCCTTGCAAAAGTAGGAAAGCATTAAAGGGCGAGATGGCTGCACCTGTATCACGCAAAAGTTGAACACGTAGGGCTAGGATAAAGGCTGCAGCACCTATGTCACGGCTATAGGAAATATGATGATAAGAAGGATCTTCCTCTACAAACTGCGGAAACTTCCCAGATGCAGCCCAATCAAATTTCCCACTATCCACAATCACTCCTCCAATAGTCGTACCATGACCACCAATAAACTTGGTAGCAGAATGAATAGAAATGTCTACTCCATGATCAAAAACATTGATCAGATAGGGTGTACCAAAGGTATTATCTGCAACCAATGGAATGTTGTGAGAATGAGCAATCTCAGCAACTTTTTCAATATCTGGAATATTGATGAGGGGATTTCCTAAAGTTTCAATCAAGACCAACCTTGTATTGTCTTGAATGGCAGCTTCCAACTCTTCTAAATTTTCAACATCCACAAAGCTTGTAGTAATCCCATAACGTGGGAGAGTTTCCTTAAGAAGATTAAAGGTACCACCGTAGAGAGTAGTTGCAGCTACCACATGGTGACCAGCATGAGCCAGCCCAAGGATTGTGTAGGTCAAGGCAGCCATACCAGAAGCGGTAGCCAAGGCTCCTACTCCCTTTTCGAGGGCAGCCATACGTTCCTCAAAAACAGCTACGGTTGGATTGCCGATACGCGTATAGATATTGCCTGACTTTCTCAAGGCAAAGAGATCTTCGGCATCCTGAACATCCTCAAAAACAAAAGAGGACGTTTGATAAATAGGGACTGCCCGAGATTTAGTTTCTGAATCTGGTGTCTGACCGGCGTGTAATTGCAAGGTTTCAAAATTATATTGGCGCGTCATAAAATCCTCCACTTCTCAACAAAAAATAATTTTCTATTTCATTTTACCCCTTTTCTTTCCCTGTGACTAATACTTATAAAAAAGAAAAAGATATAGTTCTTGGCTATACCTTCTCTAAAATTCTAAAAGTGCTAGAAGAGTTTGAGCAGAGCGTTTACCGGCTTCCACAATAAACTGATCAAAAGTAATATGGGCATCTCCTTGAGCTGTATCACTCATGGCACGAATGACTAGGAATGGCTTACCGGCTGCTTGTGCGGCCTGAGCGATAGCTGCTCCCTCCATCTCAACTGCCATAACCTCTGGAAAGTGTGATTTGATTCTTGCTACCTTTTCAGGGCCGGCAATAAAACTATCTCCTGTTGCAATCAACCCCACATGACTAGGAAGTTCTTGTTGAATAAGAACCTTTTCTAGTTGAAGAATCCATTCTTTATCAGCATGGTAATAGAGATCTTGCCCTGCCATTTGTCCATAAGCATAACCAAAAGCCGTCACATCTACATCATGGTAGACGAGCTTATCGGCGATGACAACATCTCCCACTTCCAAGCCATCCGCCACTCCACCAGCTGAGCCTGTATTGATGATTATATCAACCTGAAATTTTTCTGCCAAAATAGCAACTGACATAGCTGACATGACTTTTCCGATACCTGATTGAACTAAAACAACCTCATGATGACCAATGTGACCTGTATAATATGTTTTGTCCAAAATGATAACTTGGTTCTCATCCTGCAAGGCTGCTACTAATGTTTTCAGTTCCTGCTCCATAGCAGCAATGATTCCAAACTTCATATTTTCTCCTATAACTTAAAGACTGCAAACAAAAAGATGATGACCAAAATGATAATCCAGAAAAGAATTTTATTTAGTTTGGAGCGAAATTCTTCTCGTTTGACCGTTTCAATCCGACGACTTTTAATAATAGAATGCTCTACTGGAATGCGCACAGTCTGTCCTTCCTGATAGCCTTCATATTCATCATCCCAGTCATCCTCAAAATCGTCATAATCTTCATATTCATCATACTCTTCAAACTGATATTCATCCTTAGGATTTGGCGAATAATAGCCAAATTCCCTTTGCCGAGACTTTCGTCTACGAGCTCTTTCGAGAACTTCATCTGTTAATAAGGGTCTCCCCATTTGCCTTCCTACTTTCTGATAATCTGTAAATGTTGAATAGCCATAATGGTTTTGGCATCACAAATTTCTCCACTAGCAATGAGATCCAATGCTTCTGCCAAGGTCACCTCCATGAGTTCAATGACCTCATCTTCATCTTGTGGACGCGGATTTTCCACCTTGACTAGGTTATCAGCCATATAGAGACGAAGTCTTTCGTTGCAAAAACCGATAGCTGAATAAAAATCATGGAGAAGAGTTAATTTGGGACTAGTGTAGCCTGTTTCCTCTTCCAATTCACGAAGGGCTGCCGCTGCTTCACCACCTGCTTCGCCCACTTCTAGTTTCCCTGCTGGAATCTCAATAGAAGTTGCTTCAATAGCTTTTCGATACTGCTTCACCAGAATGATTTTATCTTCTGGCGTTATAGCCAAGACACCGACACCGCCATTATGGAAAATCAATTCTCGTTTTGACTGTCCCAGACCATTAGGCAGCTCTACATCATCCACAGCAACTGTGAAAATATGGCCCTTAAAAATTTCTTTTCGATTGATTGTTTTTTCTTCAAAATCCATCTTTTTTACCTACTTGTTCCTAATATCTACTGTAAATTTTACTATAATCACGCTAGAAAAGCGAGTGTTACCATATTTTCTCCAAGAATAGCCGGTCTAATCCAAGCTATCTGGTAGGGCAATCAGGCTTTGAAATCTTTTTTCTCTAGGATAAGGGCTGCGCCAATAACGGAGAATAAGCTGATCACTCCAGCCACCAAAAACAAGGGCCAATCTATCCCGATACCACTAAAGACATCCGCTCCATTGGCATAGTAGAAAGGGGTCAGGTACTTAAGGAAGTCCAAATCTGTCACGATACGAATCATCATATCTAAACTGTAGACTAACAAAACCAGACCCATGGCTAACCCCACTTGTTTCTTGGTAGAAAGACTAGAGATAAAGAAGCAAATACTGGCTAGTTCTACCTGCATTAGGAGCGCTAGCAGATGGTAGTGAAGCATGGAAGTATAAGAAAAAGTCATATCCAGTTGCCAAACGCCCAGCCAGTTAAAGCAAAAAACGATGGCATTGAAAATAAGAATAAGGACCAGAACACTGATATATTTCCAAAGCAAGATACTGCTACGGCTAAAGGGTAAGGTATAGAGGAATTCGCTGGTATGTCCTTCTTCTTCCTTGGCTAGGCTATTGACCCCCGTCATAGCCGCAAACATTGCTGACCCTAAAGCAAACATGAGGATGATTTCAGTGGCATAATAGCCATCCAGGGTAGCTAAACTGACCTTATCCATTCCTAATGCCTTTGTGATTTCCCCCATATTGGCATATAGGTCCGCGACTTGAGACAATTGGCCTGCAACACTGTCATAAAGTAGAATAGACCCATAACAAATCAAACCAATCGTTACAGACCATATGAGTAAGGACTTGCGGTTTTCCTTTAATTCGTGTAGTAAGAGAATCATGACTTCACCTCCTCATAATAGTGATGGAAGAGTTCTTCTAAAGAGAGTTCTTCTACCAGAAAATCAGATGGAGACAAGTCTTGAAGGCGCTCCAATAACTGAGAACTAGACCCATCAAAATGGAAGTGTTCTTCTTTGCCATCTTTCCAAATCGTAATTTTTTTCGTCTGGCTCCGCGTCAGGTTTTCAATCCTATCGACCCTTAAGAGCTCTCCACGTCGGATAATAGCTGCTCGATCACAATAATTCTTCACCTCGGATAAATTATGGGAAGATAAGAAGCAAGTTGTCCCAGCTTCACAGGCTTCTTTTATCAGAGCGAAAAAACGTTCCTGCATCAGAGGATCTAAGCCAGATGTTGGCTCGTCCAAAATCAGCAAGTCAGGTTTATGTTGCAGGGCACAAACGATAGCTACTTTTTTACGATTTCCCAAGGATAAGTCCTTGATTTTCTTATCAAGTGGCACTTCCAAAATCTGACAAATCCGCTCGGCTTCTGCTTGACAATCTCTTTTTCTAGCTGTAGCCGCAAGGCGGATGACTTCCCTGACTTTCATATCTGGATAAAACTGCGATTCTGAAGGCAGGTAGCCGATATGAGCTAGTGATTCGGTCAGACTGCCATATTGGCCACCAAATAGCGTCACTTGACCTCTTGTTTTATGGATAAGACCCAGTAGACAACGGATAACCGTTGATTTTCCCGCACCATTAGCACCTAGAAATCCAAAGATTTCGCCCTTTTGAACGCTTAAATTTAAATCGTTTACCGCTAAATTTTTTCCGTAATATTTTTGCAAATCTTTGATGTCAATAACATTGTTGGTCATCGTTAGTCTCCTTTCTTTTCTTCAATTGCTCTAACTGTTGGTTAAGTTGTTTACTATCAATATGCCGTTTGATTTTGTTGGTAAAAAATATGGTCAAGTGGGTGATAACCATGTAGATTACCAAGAAAATCATCATGTCCCATCTCCTATCAAACCAGTTGAAGACTTGCCCAAATAACCCATAAAGTCCTGAACAAAGAAATAACCCCAGCCATTCTCGGCCGCCCAAATGATCAGCCTCATCAACGTTTTGGAATACAAGAACTTGAATTTGTGAAATAACGTAAGCAAAAAGAACCATTTGTATTAAAATAAAAATATCAGCCCATGTTCTCCCCTGAATAAGCTGGTAGCCCCCGTAAAAGAAGAAGATACAGAGACTATAAACCGTCGTTTTATATTCCGTGGCAATTTCTTGGCTTAAAAAAATTTCCCATTTAGTCTTCATCCCTTACCCCTTCTTCTAACAATTGTCTCAATTTCAACGCATATTTACGCGAAATCAATACCTTTTCCCCATTATCCAAAGTCGCTTCAATCCTGCCAAAAGAGTGGCTTTTGAAATTGGCAATATGATAGATATTTAAAACCATAGCCTTGGCAGAGCGAAAAAAACCTTTTTTCCCATAGGTATAAACTAAGTTTTTCAAAGTCTGGTTAACCTGATAAACTTCATTTGGTGTATAAGCAAAATTTTTTCCGTCAATACTTTCAAAATACAAAATAGTATCGACTAGAATAAACTGACTTCCGTCATCATCACTGGCTAGAATTTTTTCACCACTAGCCTGGACCATTTGACTAACAGCTTGAACAGTCGCATTCATATGACGGTAGCGAATAATTACTTCATCAAAACCTTCCGATATTTTTTCTAATTTTAATCTCACTGCTTTTCTCCTTAGCTTATTATAGCAAATTTTACGAAGCAGAGAATAAGAAAAAGATAACTTCCCAATCCCTATTTTTGACAAGTTTTGACAATCATCAAATATGTATTTTATACTAGAGAATAGAAGCCGCTGAAATGCAGAAAAGAGGCTGGGCAAGTCTAAAAAATAATAAATGGCTTAGAACAACATCGTTAAGAAATGTTGATTCTAAGCCATTTTATACTGTTTATTTTTTGATAACAAAGCCCAAATTTGAGTTTTGCCCAGCCTCTTCACTAAACTTATTTTTTATTTGGATGATGATTGAAATGAATGGCATAGCCATTTTTATTTTCCTGACGAGCACGTCCGATGGCAATCGCATCTGACTCGACATCCTTAGTGATGACAGATCCTGCGGCTGTTAGAGCGCGGTCTCCAATCGTCAGTGGCGCAATAACTGTTGAGTTGCTGCCGATAAAGACATTGTCCCCGATGGTGGTTGTAAATTTGTTTTTGCCATCATAGTTGGCTAGGATCGTCCCCGCCCCAAAGTTTACGTCCTTCCCAACTTCAGCATTGCCAAGATAGGTTAAGTGGCCAGCCTTGGTATTTTCTCCAACAATTGACGATTTGACTTCTACAAAGTTTCCGATATGGGCTTTTTTCTTGAGCAGGCTACCTGGGCGGACATGGGCATAGGGTCCAACCGTAACACCCGCTTCAATGATGGATTCTTCAACATCTGAATTTGAAATGACCACATCTGCCGCGATTTGGCTATCCACTACTCGGCTTCCATTGGTCAAAACAGTGCGTTCACCGATACTTGTTTTCCCTTTCAAAACGACATTGGCTTCAATGACTGCTTCCGCACCAATTGCTACGTCAATATCGATATAAGCAGCTTCAGGATTGACAAAGGTTACCCCATTAACCATATGCTTTTCATTGATCCGCTTGCGCATCACACCTTCTGCCGTCGCCAGTGCAATCCGGTCATTAACTCCCAGACTTTCTTCAAAATCACGCAAAAGATAGGCCCCCACCTTTTCACCTGCCTGACGGAAGATGGAAATAACATCCGTTAGGTAGTACTCTCCTTGGGCGTTGTCTGTATTAATTTCTTTAAGGGCTTCAAAGAGACGTTTATTCTCAAAAAGATAGGTTCCTGTATTGATTTCTTTGATTTGTTTTTCAAAATCATTGGCATCCTTTTGCTCCACAATCTTAGTCACTTCACCGTCAGCATTACGGATGACGCGGCCATAGCCAAAAGGATTGTCTGCTTGAGCAGTCAAAATAGTCGCAACATTTTTATGACTAACATGGAAATTAACCAAGTTTTTTAAACTCTCTCCTGTAATCAGTGGCGTATCACCAGCAATGACCAAGGTGTGTCCTTCCAAACCAGCTAATGCTGGCTCAGCCATCATCACCGCATGACCTGTTCCCAGTTGCTCCGATTGCAGGGCAAAATCTGATTGACCGGCCAAAACCTGCTCAACCAATTCAGCCTTATGACCTACGATGGTATCAATCTTGCTCGGATTAATCTCAGAAACTGCACGAAAAACGTGTTCTAACATAGAAATACCAGCAACCTTGTGAAGAACCTTTGGTAAATCCGACTTCATGCGGGTACCCTTACCCGCTGCTAAAATAATGGCATAATTTGACATACTATTTTCCTCATACAAAATGGAGTGACATAAAATCACTCCATTATACCATATTTTTAGCTTGATAGTTGAGAATAATTGAACCATAGTCGAATGAATTAAGTTTTGGACTAAGAATTGAGACGCAGGCTGTACTAGAGTACGGCAAGTAGAAAATGACGACGTATCCAAGCTAATTCATTTGACTATACATACTCTTCACAGCCTCATCTAGCACGGCCATAACGGCTCGGCTATGGTCCAAGGCCACTTGCGCACGCGCATAATCTTTGCTGGAAATCGTCTCCTCAAAGGCCATAAACTCATCGTTCATGCGGTGGTAGGGACGATTCTGATCCATCACTTGAACCTCTTGCCCATTGAGAGCTAGGCTTAGCTCTGGCATAGCATTTGTAGGTCCGATAACAGCGATGGACCCCTTATCTCCTTGGATTGTAGACTTGATTTCTGCTCCACAATCTTTAGCCCCAATCGCAACAGCCTTAAAGTGACCATAATCCATAACCAGCATACCAGATGTATCGATATTTCGCTCTATATTAGCCATGTATTGGACCGATTTCGGTTGACCAAAGAGACCGACCACCAAATGGATATTGTAGATATTGAGGTCACGAAGGGCTCCACCACCCATTTCTGGGTTAAAAGCTGACGCGATTTCTCCACGCTTGAAGGCATCATAACGAGAGCTGTATTGGGAGTAATTGCAAGAGACAATTTTAATATCCCCTAGTTTATCTAGATTTTCTTTGATGAAGTGGAAATTCCCCAAATACTGATTGGTAATGGCTTCCAGTAAGAAAAGTTTTTTCTCAGCTGCAATACTAACTAGATCCTCCAACTCATTCGCCAAAAGAGTAAAAGGCTTTTCACAAATAACATGTTTGCCTGCCAAAAGAGCTTGTTTGGCATAATCGTAATGGGTATGGTTGGGTGTTCCCACATAGATAGTATCAACTTGAGGATTAGTTAGAATTTCTTCATAGTTGCTGGTCGCCTGACTCATGTCGTATTGTTCCGCCAGGGCGTGAGCTTTTTCAATGGACCGCGGTGTGGACAGAATCCCTACCAACTCAATCCCTTCGATTTCTTGCAAAACGGGTAAGACCTCAGTGACAATCATACCTGTTCCTAAAAGTGCTAATTTCATCCTATTTCTCCTTTATCCAGTGAATAAACCACTTCAAATTCTTCTAAAACAATCCTTGTGTCTTGCGTAAACGGTATCTGGCACTCCTCCAAATAAGGTCGGAAGAAGGCCTCGTGAACTTGTCTCCAATATTCTAGTGAGCGATCGCCCTCACCTTCCTTGTAGGCATGTTCTGCCGATACATCCTTAAATGGAACTACAGCAACCTTGGTCGTGCGGAGGATACAGACAGCCTCATCCTGACTGTTAAGAAGGACATCATATTCCCCAACTTGCGGTAGAGTTTCCTTATCCACCTCATACAGGTCATAGGCAGATGCGGTCGCTGTTTTGATGCCTTTTATCACTAAATCAGCCAGTATATCTGGCTCTGCTCCAAAAGCCCAAGCATCGATTTCATCGCCAATCTCTGGATTGATTTTCTTGTATTGATTCCATAATTCTTGTGGTGTCATGCTGCTATTTCCTCCATTTCTATGGTAGGTCATCCCATTCCAAATCAGAATCTTGTACATCCCAATCAATAAAGAAATCTGTTTGCAATGACTCTTCAATGAAACTCAGTCCATCCCCCAGACTATAATTTTGCTCCGCTGTGAACTCCCCTAATTGCGGTTTTACATGAATAGTTGCCTCACGTTCATCAAATTGAATTTGAAGTGCCAACTTCGGCTCTACTTCTTCTCTTATTTCGGCAACGTGTTCATACAAGTAAACTTGATACACAATTTCAGTATTAGACTGTGCTACACGTTCATATCTTAGGCCGACAAAGTGAAAAATGGAGATGTGATTACAATACATCAGCAACACTTCTTTTTCCTCAGACATAAACTGCGCAATATTTTCTGGCTCAATAAGCCCTCTAATAAATGACATAATTCCTCCTACTTCAGTCCCCAACCGCCATCCATTTGGATGATTTGTCCTTGCATGGACTGCATCTTGCTTGATGCCAAAAAGAGTGTCATTTCTGCAATTTCTTGGGGTTGGACCCAGCGTTTGATAGGGGTTTCTTGAGCGACCCAATCAGCTAGACCGCCATCTTCAAAATCGGCTTGGGTCATGGCTGTTTGCACTGCACCCGGTGCAATGCCAAAGACTTGGATACCTTGGTCCGCATAATCCAGTGCCAACTGCTTGGTAAAACCAGCCAAGGCGTGCTTGGAGGCCGTGTAGGCCGATCCGCCACCGCCAGCGAGAACAGAGGCAATGGAGCACATGTTGATGATGATACCAGCTTTTCTTTCCAACATCTTTGGCAAATACTGGCGACAAATTTTCGCTACTGCGAAAAAATTGACTGCAAAAATTTCTTGCAAGTCACAATCTGATTGCCCCAGAAGGGGCTTGTAGTCATCTAAAATGCCAGCTGTATTACAGATGATGTCTACATCAAGTAACCAGTTAAAAAGAGGTTGCACATCACCTGCTAAATCCAACTGCAAGAAGTGAAAATCACCTGTCAGCTCTGGTTTTTCAGCCTTGTCTACTCCATAAACCTGGTCACCTTTTTTCAAAAAAAGACGAGCCTGCTCCAAGCCAATACCGCTGGATACACCCGTCACGAGTACTCGCCTAGTCATGGACTTCCATCCAATCTTCAGCTAGGACATCACACGGTGTGGGGCTCCACATGGAGAAACCCTCGCCCTCGCCCGTTACGTTGATGAGGAAATAAGGTGTCGCTTCCAACTTGACACCCTTGACTTCGATAGAGTCAAAGAGCTGGACATAGTTTTCCGCCCCGCCCCATCCTGTGCGAACGTATTTCTTTTTAGCTTTTAAACCTGGCAAAATTTCTTCAAATGTCATGGTTTTCTCCTTTGTTTACTTACTATTATAGCATATTTTCAAGCTTTTTTTGACGGCGAAAAGGCAGTTCGCTTCTTAATTCATGCCCTCTATTTCTTCCTTTTAGCTAAAAGCAGGACGATAGAGCCAATCCAAAAAAGGACAAATCCCAGAAGCATAACTCCTACTGGCAACCACTTATTCCAAAAATCTCCTGAAATGCCTTGGAAGGCTAAGTAAACCTGCAACAAACCACTTAAGAAGTAAAGAAGAAAGACAGGAAGAAAGATACATTTGACGAGGTCTTCTTTACGATAAATGGTAGTCACTACTACAATGATCAGCGCTAGTAAAATACTCCAGATTCTTGGTAAGAGAATAGATGATAAATGATTGGTAATCCAGGTATTGATAGCAAGCGCAGTTACAAACAATAGCCCAAAAAGTAAATAAGTTCCCCAAATTTTCCATTTTTTCGTTTGGTAGATAACCTGTTTGATGAGGAGAAAAAAGAGGATTGGAAAGGCTAGAGCAAGAGACATAAATCCCAATATACTCATCATATTTAGTCCTATCTGACCACTTCCTGCAAATTCGGCTAAGAATTGAAAGGCTAGGAAAATGCCTCCTACCATCAAACTTAGATCCAAAGCTTTTTTGACGGTCAGTGGCGGTAAATTCTTCAACAACTCATCTGCCATAGCCTTAGGGTTATCCCCTAAAAATTCCTCTGCAGATAGACCATTCTTTTGTCCCTCAAAAACATCCAGATACATATTGTAGAGATGTTCGACCATGACCTCATCCGCATCATGAAAGAGCGAAGAAAGTAGCATATACCCCTTGACCTTGCTCATGTAAGTCCGATTTTCTTTGCTCAATTTATGTTCAATGTCTTCAATTGTAGTCCAATAGATTCTTGCTTGATCTTTCATCTCAATTACCTCCTAACTTCCCAACTTTTTCCACCAAATCTGACCACTGTTCCCAAAAAGCATCCAGGTAGTCCTGACCATCTGGCGTCAGATAAAAATATTTACGATCTGGCCCATCTTGTGAAGGTTTCATAATCCCACTAATATAGCCATTTTTTTCTAATTTCTGCAAAAGGGGATAGACAGTCCCTCCAACAATGGTTGAAAAACCCGCTTCCTTTAATTCTTGCACTAACTCGTAACCATAAATTTCCTTTTGAGAAATAATTTGTAAGACACAGCCGTCCAAGACTCCTTTTAATAACTGCGTTTCTTTCATGTTTTACTCCTTTGCGGATCCACTATTGAAGTAGAAAAATATACTGAACACTAGGAAGATAGCTAAGAGTAGAGCTTCATCCACGCTTCAGTCGAAAAATATAGGAAGCACCAATACCATTGTCCTTCTTTATGAGCTTCCTTACCTTGTAAAACAAGCTAGTTGTTTTTTAAAAACACTAGTCGGCAATACAAACTAGTTTCTATAAAACAGTATATCCTTTTTCTACTAGTTTGTAAAGCATAATAGTGGATGTTCGTTGAATATGATAAAGTCATTCTTCAGACTCTTGAATTTTTCCTATTTTCACGCTATAATGCAAACAGATATATTTTAGAAAGGGAAATTATGTCCAATGTGATTGATTATGTGCTTGCCAACCAGTATGATAGTTTTTACGATAAAGATTTCACCATGCTTGATGCCCTAGCTCTAACAGAATTGGCTTACTTACCCTTTGAGGATTTAGTTCCGAGCAGGCACTCAAGTCCTAAAGCTCCATCTCTGAAACAGTTAGCAGATCTCTTTGAAAAAAAGTTTCAAGGAAAGTATCCTCCCTTAGGCATGGTTAGTCCCCATCGTCTCAAATTATTGAGCTGTTTCTCAACTGCAAAGCGTTACAAACAGATTCGCAGCCTAGCCTTTGTAAATGATTATAATCTGGACAGTCAAAAACAGTTTGCTGCTCTCACCTATCAGATTCGTCCGAAAGAATATTTGGTGGTTTTTCGCGGCACAGATGACACTCTCATCGGCTGGAAAGAGGATTTTCATATGACCTATATGGAGGAAGTTCCTGCCCAAGTTTCTGCTAAAGATTATCTAAATCAAATCTTACAAGAGATTGATGGAAAAGTATGGTTGGCAGGACATTCTAAGGGTGGAAATTTAGCCATCTTTGCGGCTAGTCACGTAAGTCCAGAATATCAAGAAAGAATTCAGGAAATTTATAGTTTTGATGGACCCGGCCTCCACTCTTCTATCCTGTCCTCAAAAGGTTATAAAGACATTGAAAGAAAAGTTCAAGCCATCATTCCAGAAAATTCCATCGTTGGTATGATGCTAGAACCACCTGAAGCAGATCTCATCGTCAAGAGTAAAAGTATAGGACTCCTCCAACATAATACCTTTTCATGGGAAATAGAGGAAGATCATTTTAAAGTTGTTAGTAAGGTAAAAGATGACAGCATCCAAGTCAACCAAACTCTTAAAACTTGGACTGCCAACTTGAGTCAAGATGAATTGAGAGATTTTTTTGATCTTTTCTTTGGAATCTTCATTGAGGCAGGTATTTTGCGCTTTGGTGATATGACAATCGATACTTCTGAAAAAATTCAAAAAGTAATCCAAAATCGAAAAAACCTATCTCCAGAACAAGTGACCATGTTGGAGCGAATTACTAAACTTCTTATCGATATCCGTTTTCAAATATGGAAAGAACATCTGCCAAACCTTACAAAGTTAAAGGGAGTCCATTTCTCAGGGCAATTACCGGCTCAATGGAATGAAAAAATCGCTACTTTAAGCACTATAAAGTCCGAAAAACAAGGAGGGAGTTTAGCTGATTTCAATTTGCAAGAAAAAATCCGCTCCCTTTTAGCTGATAAAAACAAAGGCCAATCCTAAGATTGGTCCTTTATTTTTTTTTGAAAAAATCAAGTCTTCTTTTTTCATGGTCATAGTCAGGGCATATGTCTGAGGAGCTACTTGATTCATAAACCCAAGTAAAAGCAAGGCCTCTACAAAAATATCTGGGCGTCTCTGAATAACCACTTCTTTTCGAGTAAATTTCAAAAGAAAATTGGTCATATATTTAAGAGCATAGTCTGGATTAATGTCTCCCAAGATAGCATATAATTTTTCTTGATCCCTTGAAAGAACTTCTTGGCTCCGCATTTTATAGAAATAAGAATCTAAGGTCAAACCTTCTCGCACAAAATCAACCTCTTCTACAATGATCAACTCATTGGTCGAGTTGGTGAGTTCTTTCCGAAAAGTCAATTCCTTTAAACGTGAAAAAACAGCTGCTTCAGTATCCACAAAGACTTCTGTATCAAGGCTCAAACCATCCAAGCTTTCTAGCAAGGAAAAAGCATTTCGATAACGACGATTCTCCCGAATGATATAACCCGCTTCGATAGCATTTTCTAGCTGACGATCTATATTTTTCTCTCCCTCAAAGGCTACCTTTATTTGACGAAGAGTTACGTCTTCATGGTCATGGAGATAATTGATTACGTCTTGGAAAAAAGGTTGTCGTGTCAGTTTATTGGCATTGAAGATTCTAATCATAAGACTATTATAGCACAAGAAAAGACAGCCGAGACTGTCTTTTTCAAGTATTCTTATCCACCAAAACTCTCCGTCAACTGTGGTACAACTTGTTTCTTACGAGAAACTGCACCTGCTAGAAAGGCATGGTTGTTTTCTAATGTGAAGTTGAAAGCTGCTTCTACCTTGTCCATGTTGCTTCCCAAAGCCAAAATTTCAGAGTTTGAGTTAACAATGTCCGTTACCATAAGAACAAAGTCTGAATAACCGTTTGCTGCAATGGCCGCAAACATAGCTGCTTCAATCTCATCTTGGCGTTCCAAGACTTCTGCGATATCAACTGTGTTGACTTGCGCTACACGAACATCGTTGCCGTTGAGACCAAATGTTTTGGCATCGATATCAATCAATTCATCTGCTGACTTGCTAGAAAGATTTGTACCTGCTTTAAGGAGAGCCAAACCGTACTCTTCCAAGTTGACACCTGCAATTTCAGCCAATTCTGCTGCTACTTGTGGATCGGAAGCATGAGTCGTTGGTGATTTGAGCAAGAGGGTATCTGAAATCAAACCAGACAAAAGGAGACCTGCTACTTCTTTTGGCAGTGTGATGCCTGCTTCTTTGGCTGCACGATAAACGATAGAGGAAGCTGATCCAACTGGTTCCAAACGCATGTAAAGTGGATTCGCGGTTTCAAAGTTTGCTACACGGTGGTGGTCGATGACAGCAGCCACTTCCACATCGCAGATATCGCTAATGGACTGTTGGAATTCGTTGTGGTCAGTCAAGATAACCTGACTAACGCCTTCTTCCTTAGCAGAAGTCACCACGCGCGGTGCTGTCACGCCAAAGTAATCCAAAGCGAAAGCTGTTTCTTCATTTGGGGTGCCAAGGGCAACTGCTTCTGCATCGCGGCCCCAAGCCTCACGCTCCAAGTAAGCCCAACCATATGAGGATGCAATCGCATCTGTATCTGGATTTTGGTGACCAAAAACTAAAAATTTAGACATGTTTTAAAACCTCTTTTTTCTATTATCAGTTTATTTTATCACATTTTCTAGCAATAAGAAACTGATGCCCCGGCCTCATTTTCTCAGTAAACCTTTTTTCAGATTTTGCATAAAACCAAGATCATCTTTTTGAAGAATCAATCCTGCGTAAGATTTACCAATAAAATAAATCAGGGCTATATTTGTCGCAATCAACATCAGCAAGGAAACTAAACTTTCCAATAGGTTGACCGAACCGTTAATATAACGTAATGGCATGAAGAATGGTGATGTCACTGGGATGTAGGAACCAATCTGCATCAACAAATTATCACGTCCACTTTGCTCCAAGACCATAGAGCCAACAAAACCAAACATAACCAAGAAAACTGCTGGTTGCGCTGCCTTTGGTGCATCTTCTGGACGGCTAACCAATGAACCACATAGGGCTGAAATAACGACAAACAACAAGATACCAAATAGAACATAAAACACTACGATACCATTCAGATTCCCGAATACAGCTTGAATCGTAGGTGTCACATCTTTGGTCATCTGTGCCGTTGCAGGGAAACGATAGAAGAACTGATAGGCACCAAAACCGCCAACAAGATAGACTGAAATATGGGTCAGAATTGCTCCGAAAATACCCAAAATACGACCATAAAAGTAATTCCTAGCTGGAAGACTTGAAAAGATAACCTCCATAATCTTGGTTCCTTTTTCTGTCGCGATTTCCTGAGCCGTTGTGGATGAATACATGATAATCATGAAGTAAAGGACAAAGGAAATTGCCATAGGAGCTATGGTCTTGCCAATCTTCATCAGCATATTATCAGATTCTGACTCTAGTTCTTCCTTGAAGAGAGGTTGACGTGCTAGACTCTCTTGTTGCTCAGTAGTCAGGTGAGCCTCGGTGACATTCAACTGACTCTGAACATTCCCCAACGCTTGCTCCAATTGAGAGCGGTAAATCGGACTAGGGTTGCTATCCCCTACATATGTCCCAACGACCTGATGTTCCACTACTTCAACCAATAGATAATCTGCGATTTTCTTCTCTTCATAAGCTTCTTTTGCTGCTGTCTCATCCTTATAGTCAAAGGTAACATTTGCCACTCCGGAAAATGCCGCTGGGACAGAAGGCTCTTTGCTGACAATCGCCAAATCATGATTGCTACTCGCAGCTGCTCCCGACAAATAACCAATTCCACCTGAAAAACCAACAAATAAGAAGGGAGACAAAACCATAAAGAGAAAGGCCCAAGACTTGACCTGGCGTAAATACGTTTCTTTTGTGACTAATAGTATCTGTTTCATTTTGCCACCCCCGATTTGATTTTAAAGATTTCATCAATGGTCGGTGCCTGCTGGTCAAAAGTAGCGATATAGTCCCCACCTGAAATCAGATGAAAGAGTTCCTTACCAGCTTCTTCTGTTTCCAAAATCAATCGCCAGAGTCCTTGATTGGTCATGGAAATATCTGTCACATAGGGGAGATTCTCCAGACGCTGACGCTCTAAATCTCCTGATACAAAGAGACGAGTCTTCCCAAATGACTGACGAATGGCTTGAATGGTATTGTTCAACACAATTTTCCCATCATGAATCATAATCAACCACTGACAGAGTTCCTCCACATTGGCCATAGTATGATCAGAGAAAATAATGGTCGCTCCGCGTTCCTTTTCCTCCAAAACAACCTCTTTCAAAAGAGCCACATTGACTGGATCCAAACCAGAGAAAGGCTCATCCAAAATAATCAAATCTGGTTCATGAATCAGAGTAATGATCAACTGAACTTTTTGCTGATTTCCCTTTGATAGACTCTTAATTTTATCAGTCATCTTACCCTTTACAGCTAGTTTTTCCATCCAAATTGGCAATTTTTCTGCCACTTCCTGAGCGGTCATCCCCTTTAAACCAGCCAAATAACGAACCTGCTCTGCAATGGTTAACTTGGGCATGAGACTTCTCTCCTCAGGCAGATACCCAATCCTAGCATAAGATTCCTGTCGGATATTTTCTCCATCTAGAAAAATTTCACCCTCATACTGGACAAAATTTAAGAGCGAATGGAAAAAAGTTGTTTTTCCTGCACCGTTTTTTCCAATGAAACCGCAAATAATTCCTGAAGGAATCTCAAAAGACACTTCCTTCAATACTTGCGTGCTTCCATAATTTTTTGATAATCCTGATACTGTAAGCATGTTCTACCTCCCTGACAATAGTATATCAGACCTACTTATTTTTTCAAGCTTTTTTAGGTGGCATCTTGCATCGAAACTACAAAAAGAGTAAGATAGAGAGAGAAATTAAGAACAAGAAAGGAATTTTTATGAAATTCGCAGAATATACTTATACGCGTCCTCAGTATGAGGATATCAAGACTCAAATGACTGATTTGACAGAAAAACTAGCTGCAGCTGAGTCCGCTCAGACAGCCCGTCAAATCGTTCAAGACATTACCACCATCAGCAATCTGATTGATACCCAAATGAACCTGTGGAGCATTCGTCATTCTATCGATATGACAGATGATTTTTACAATGAAGAAACCAAATTTTGGAACGAGCATAGCCCACTCTTTAGTGAACTTTCGACCAACTACTACCGTGTTATCGTAGATAGTCCTTACCGTAAAGAACTGGCAGATCTCTTACCCGAAACCTTCTTTATGTTGGCTGAGAATCAGCTCCAAACCTTCTCTTCAGAAGCCATTCCATTGTTCCAAAAAGAAAATGAATTGGTAGACCAGTATAATAACCTTATGGCGACAGCCAAGTTGGACTTCCGTGGCCAAACCTACAACCTGTCACAAATGATTCCATTTGGTGAATCAACTGACCGTGACACTCGTAAAGAGGCATCCGAGATTGTCACATCTTTCTATGAAAAAAATGAAGAAAGATTCGATGGCGTTTACGATCAGTTAGTAAAAGTCCGCCACGAAATTGCTACTACACTTGGTTTTAAAGACTATGTTGAATACGGTTATAAGATGATGAACCGCTTTGACTACAACCGTGATATGGTCAAGGTTTACCGCCAAGAAATCCTCAAGCACGTTGTCCCTGTTGTTCAAAAACTCCGTCAACGCCAAGCTAAACGCATTCAAGTTCCAAGTCTAAAACATTATGACCTTACCTTGGAATATTTAGACGGCAATGCCACTCCAAAAGGAAGTCCTGAAGAATTGGTTGCAGGTGCTCAAAAAATGTACCAAGAACTTTCTCCTGAAACTGGTGAATTCTTCGACTTCATGATAGAAGGCGACTTGCTCGATTTAGTTGCCAAAGAAGGCAAGGATACGGGTGGCTACTGTACCTATATTGCAGACTATGAGAGTCCGTTTATCTTTGCTAACTTTAATGGTACGAGCGGAGACATTGATGTCTTGACTCATGAAGCGGGTCATGCCTTCCAAGTTTACCGTTCTCGTTGGATCCAAAGTCCTGAAGTCCTCTGGCCAACCTATGAATCCTGCGAAATCCACTCTATGTCCATGGAATTTATCACCTGGCCATGGATGGAAAATTATTTTAAAGAAGAGGTTAACAAATACAAATTCAGTCACCTCTCTAGCACCCTCTTCTTCCTGCCTTATGGTGTCTTGGTCGATCACTTCCAACACGAAGTTTACGAACACCCAGAAATGACACCTGCAGAGCGCAAGGCAACTTGGAAACGCTTGGCCGACCTTTATCTCCCAGACCGTGATTATTCAGAATCTGATTTCCTGACACGCGGTGGCTTCTGGTTCCGTCAAGGACACATCTTTGCCAGTCCATTCTACTATATTGACTATACCTTGGCTCAAGTCTGCGCCCTCCAATTCTGGAAACGAACACAGGTGGACCAAGATGAACAGGCTTGGCAAGACTACTTGCATATCTGTGACCTAGGTGGAACTAAGACCTTCCTACAAATTGTAGAAGCTGCAAATCTCCAATCCCCATTCAAAGAAGGAGCCTTGGAAGCAACGATTGCAGCTGTAACTGCTTATCTGGATAGTGTAGATGATCAAACTCTCTAAAAAAATAAAAGAAAAAGCTTGGAAATTCCAGGCTTTTCTCTATTTGTTTTATTCTCGAATCCGCTCTAGATACTCTTGGTAACTCTCTGTTTCCATCAACCTCTTGGCATTTTCAACACGAGCTTTACTTGGTGGTTGTGTTCCTTCTAGGGGATACGGTTTTCCTAGTTCGCGCCATTTGAACTCACCTAAATTATGGTAAGGTAGGACTTCAAAACGTTGGACATTTGTAAGTGTTTTGACAAATTCTCCCAATTGTAGCAAATCCTCATCCCTATCCGTCAAACCAGGGACCAAGACATGACGAATCCAAACAGGTTTTCCGATATCAGAAAGATACTGAGCACAAGCTAGAATGGTTTTGTTACTGTGGCCGGTCACAATCTTATGCTGATCTGGGTTTATTTCTTTGATATCAAGAAGCACTAGATCGGTTACCTCCATCAGTTTACTGTATTTTTCCAGATAACGAGGGGTATTGCGAAAAGTCAGGGCACAGGTATCCAAAGTAGTATGGATGCCTTTTTCTTTGGCCAAGCTAAAGAGAGCAATCAAAAAGTCAATCTGAATAGTCGCTTCACCACCAGAAACCGTAATTCCACCTTCTTGACCCCAGAACATTTTAAAGCGAATTGCTTCATTGAGAACATCCTCAGCTGTGCGCTCTGTTGCCATCGGATTGACCAAATCCCAAGTATCTGGATTGTGACAGTATTGGCAACGCATATGACAGCCTTGCATGAAAATAACAAAGCGAATACCTGGCCCATCTACGGCTCCAAAGCTCTCAGTTGAATGAACCAAACCAGTTACTTTCCTGTAATCAACTTCTTCCATTTCCTCATCCTACTTTCTATATACCTATTATAGCATGATTAAGGGTAAAAAACGAAAGAAAACGTAAGATTACAGTCCTAGATCCGAAGCCAGATAGGATGGTCAGACAAAACTCATTTTTACCATAAATCCCATTTGGACAAATAAAAAACTCTAAAATTTTCCTTAAGAAACCATTTTAGAGTTCTTTTTTACCTAGGATAAAGAAATCAATCTTTTTCTTCTTGGTCTTCAATCTTTGTAATCACTAATCTAAGTTTGGTCACCCGACCATTTTTGACCTTATCATTCATCAAGACAAGATGGTAATCAGCACTATCTAGCTCAAAAGTCTCTTTCTCCTCTTGGCTAGGAATAGTTCCAACACCGGTCAAATAATAACCGGCAATAGTGTCAATATCATCACTCTCGAGCTTGGTTTGGAAATAATCATTAAAGTCATTCAGTGTCATGGTTCCCAAAACAATAAAAGTGTTTTCAGCAATTTCACGAACAAATTGTTCTGCCTTGTCGGTCTCATCATCAATTTCACCAACAATTTCTTCTAGTAAATCTTCTAGTGTCACCAAACCAGCAACCCCACCATATTCATCCAAGAGAATGGCCATTTGGTTTTGAGTGTTGCGCAGTTGACGCAACAAATCATCTACAAAAATGGTCTCCGGTACAAAGAGCGGTTCTTGTAAAATTTTGATGAGAGGAACATTGTCAAAACCATTTCTAAAACCCGCTTCCAGTAGTCGCTTGGTATGCAATATCCCAATAATAGAATCGCGATCATTATCGTATACTGGAATTCTTGAAAAATTTTGTCGCAAGATTTCTTGAATATTGGACTGCAAGCCATCATTGATATCAATCATAAAGGCATCGGTACGAGGAACCATAACTTCGCGAGCCAACATTTCATCCAGTGAAAAAATCCCCTGCAACATACCAATTTCCTCGGCATCCAAGGTCACTTCACTTTTCGTCAGCATATACTCAATTTCATCACGTGTCATCTGCTCATCCGCATCGTCAAACTTCATCGGTGTAATGCGACTGAGGAGATTGGTGGAAGCAGATAAAAGCCAAACAAAGGGAGTGACTAGCTTTCCAAGAGCTAGAATGATGGGAGCTGAGATAACAGCCAGATTTTCCTTCATATTCATGGCAATCCGCTTTGGATAAAGTTCACCCAAAACGATAGAGATATAGGTCAAGAAAGCCAGAGCTACCCAGTAACCAGCCGTTTGTGCAGTACTTGAATTTCCCAACCAGCCAGCAACAATATTCCCAAGATCACTAGCCAAACTAGCCCCTGATAAGATAGAAATAAAGGTGATACCAACCTGAATGGTCGATAAAAAATGATTGGGGTTTTCCAAGACCTGTTGCAAGCGTACAAACTTTAAAATCCCCTCTTCAGCCTTCTGCTCTACCCGCGAACGGTTGAGTGAGACCAAAGCCATCTCAGAAGCTGAGAAAAAGGCGTTTAAAAGGGTCAAGAATAACAAAATAATGAGTTTCACGTAAATGGTCTGACTACCGGGGTCTTCCATGACAATCTCCTGATTCTTAAAAATAGTAGTCCTATTATATCATATTTTTCAATTTAGAGAAATAGTCTGCACTAAGTCTAAAGAAAGTTTTTATATGAGAAAATAAGGAAATCACACAGGTATCCTCATTTTATGTTAAAATGAAAAAAAGTTTCGAAAGAGAGAGTAAAAATGATCCTATCCTTGAAAGAAGTCAGCTACCGTAGACAAGGAAAAAATATCCTTCAAAATATATCCTGGGAATTTAAAAAAGGACAAACTTGGGCCATCTTAGGTCTCAATGGCGCTGGAAAATCCACCCTTCTGAGGATTTTAACAGCTGAATTTTGGAAATCATCAGGAGAGCTAACTGTTTTAGGAGTCCCCTTTGGTAAGGGCGATATCCCCACCCTGCGCACTAAAATCGGCATCGTAGGCTCTTTCCTAGCTGAGCGCTTTCCTACAGACCTCCTAGCCGAACAAATCGTTCTGACCGGAAAATACAAGTCTTCCATTCTCTATCGCAAGTACGGGCAAAAGGATTTACAGGAAGCTATTGATATGCTGACCAGTATTGACGGAGCCCATCTGGTTGGGCGCGCCTACGCCAGCCTCTCGCAAGGAGAGCGCCAGCTCTTGCTCATTGCCCGTAGTCTCATGGAAAGTCCCGAACTCTTGATACTGGATGAGGCGACTGTGGGACTGGATCTCTTAGCTCGTGAGCGCCTCCTAAAGCACCTCCATCACATCTGCCAACTGGACAAGGCTCCAGCTATCATCTTTGTTACCCACCACGCTGAAGAAATCACAGCAGACGTGAGCCACGTCCTCCTCCTCAAAGATGGCAAGGTCTTAGCGCAAGGACCAAAAGAAGACATCCTGACAACTGACTTGCTGGAAGATTTTTATGGCAACCAAGTGGACCTGATCCCCTTGGGCGATGAAAGATTGTTTATAAAGCCGAGGTTGTAGAAATAATGTAAAAAAAGCCTGTTATGGCTTTTCCAGGAAAAAAGTAGACTTTCTTATTTTAGCTAACAATAGGTCAGTAGTGATTATTTTCATAATACAATAAAATATAAGCATTTTCTAACTGATAACCCTTAGCAAAAAAATTAATTTTGATAAGATTGAACAATAAAAGTTTATCTTTTTAATGATATTTTTCCTAACCCGTATAAAAGCTTAACAAATAAGAGTCTTAGAATACTTTAAATATGCCATGAATATAAAAATACCACTAGCATCCCACTCCATTGTTAAAATACAGAATGGGAGGCTAATAGTATGGAAACCATGATGAAACCTGTTGTTGTACTCATGCTCTATCAAAAAAACACTATCTGTTGTTGCATTTTTGATGGTGGATTATATACTACAAATCAAGGAAGACAGATAAAAATTCGACATACCTACGTTTGAACTTCAAGGTACCTTGGCTTACTTGTAAGAAAGTAGGAATTTTTATTTTTAATCTTTATTAGATGCGTACACAGCGAACAAGGACACGTGCTAAACCTGTTGGTGTACAAGTGAAGAGAGTAAGGTCCCAGTCACCATCCACACCCTGATCTTTGAATACTTTTTCAACTTCTGTTGGTTCAATCACTTCGCGATTGCTGATGATATAACGAATAGTTTGTCCATCCACAGTTTTCAAAAAAATTTCTTGTCCCAAAGAGATGGTTCTGAGGGGATCAAAGTGACTTCTATAATTATGAGCACAAATAACTAAATCATCCGTATAATAGGAACCACTATAGCGAGTTGGTGTTTTATACATTTGCTCAAAACTATAGTCTCCAGCAACTGGTAATTGGATCTGTTCACTTGGAATTATCAGGTTGCCAATATAGGTGACACTGTCAACTGTTTCAATCGGCATAGCACCATCTTCTGAAACAGGAACTTGTCTACTGGTGAGACGATTGAGAATTTCCCCAATCTCTTGAGAGGATTGTGTCGCTGCCTCAGCTTCTGCTATATTATGCCAAGCTAAAAAGCCACCACTTCCAATACAAATCAGTCCAAGAAAGCGCAATATCCATCGAAAAAATTTTCTAGTGTTTATAGCTTTTTCCTCCTCGAAATGATAATAAAATTAATCCAATACCCACCACTATTAATATAGGAATAGGCCACCAAATTTGACCAGTGAAGGGTAATTCCTTATCTCGTTGTTTTGTTTTATTTGGAATAACTGTCGTTGGCTTTCTCGGTTGAGCATTAAGAAGGCTCATTTTTTCTGTCGCTTCAACATTTAACTTGCCATCTTTTGGTAAGGTCAAAAGAAATGGTTTCATCAGTTCATAACCAGGAGCAGCTTGTGTTTGAAGAAATAGATAAAGTCCTTGCGGCAATTCTTCTATAACTACACCAGTTGCGGGAATGGTTTCTATATCTTTAAAGACTGGAGCTGATGCCGCAAGTGACTGTAAACGGCTCGCATATTCAGCGTTCAATTGATCCAAGTTTGCATCATCTAACAGCAAATTAGCAGCGCTAAATACGGGCTGAATTTGATAAGCCTTAGGTCCATCTTTATAAATAACTGTTGCTACTTGGTATACTTTTAAATTACCACCTTCTACTATCTGCCCAGCATAAGTTGGCTCAATAGTAACACTACCTACTTGATTGATATCTAGGACACTTGCTCTTACTATTTTTCCACCTAGAACTAGAGAAAAAACCATTGCCCATAATAAGAAATATTTTTTCATCACTCTAGTCCTTTCTTTTGCCTAGCTGTCGTCTGAAGAGTCGTTTGCGTCTTTGTTCTTTATTGGTAGAGATAATAAAGAGAAGTAAGAGTAAAATTACAACTGGGATACCAATAAATGGGGCAATATAAATAGGTTCAATTTGAATAGCATCCGCAATAACGAGTGCATTGCCATCTTCATTTGCTACACGATGACCACGAACCAAGAGACGGTGTGTATTGACACCATAAGGTGTGCATGTCAAAAGTGTTTGGTAGTCCATTCCTTCTTCAATCTGGATATTACTCAAATCTTTGGGCAACACAATCCGAATTTGATCTACTTCATAAGTATAGGTTTCATTGAGAATACTGACAGTCCAGCTATCCCCCACTTTTAGTTTGTCTAAATCCGAAAATAATTTTGAAGATGGCAATCCACGATGTCCTGATAAGACTGAATGAGTGGACTCACCACCAACTGGTAAGCTTGTGCCTTCCAAATGCCCAATTGAGGTCTGTAGCACTTCTTCGGTTGTCCCATGGTAGATTGGTAAGGTCACATTGATTTTTGGAATGGTAATATAACCCATATTTCCCGTATCGTCAATAGATAGCTTAGAATTATAGTCCGATTGTTCCTCATCTGTCATATGCCACTTGATACCTGTATCAAGAAACTGCTTATTATAATCTGCCGCATCTGCCAGTATTTTTTCATACTGGCTAGTATCCAAATCAGTCACACGCTCCTGATACTTCATGATAGCTTGCGACTGATGGAAAGAATTCCAATAATCTGCCAAGGAAGGATAGACCAAAAGGCCTATCCCCGTAATAATAATACCAATAAGCAGATAGGAAATAACCTTATCTGTTAATTTTTTCATCCGTCTGCTCTGTCCTTATTCCTTAGTCTTGTATACGGCGACGTGCTAACAAGATTACAACTCCACCGATAACGAGCGCTGCACCAAGTGTGTAGAAAATAGTTGTACCAATTCCACCTGTTGATGGTAATTCTGCACCTGTCTTGTTTTCGATTTTAGAAGTAACAAGCAATGTATCACCATCAGCAGGATTTTCATCAAAAGCCAATTTTACTGCAATTGGATCTTGCAATAAATTATAACCTGCCGGCGCTTCTGTTTCAATTAATTCATAGTCACCTTCATCTAAACCTGAAATAGTTACGGCACCTTGAGAATCCGTTGTAAATACCTGCGCTGCATCACGCGCTACCCAAGTTACATTTTCAGTAGCATCTTCTAATTTCAAATACTGACCTGTATCTTTTTTACGTAAAACAAATTTAGCATCTTTCAGTTTGTTATTTGTTCCTGCTGCTACTTTGTCAACTGTGATTTGTCCGTCATAGACTGTCGCTGATGAACCTTTATCTGTTTTTAGTTCATTTGGGTTAATGTAGGCTGTATTTTTATTTGTATCTGTTTCAGAAGAACCTTCTGTAGCAGCTTTCAACATGGTTGCTGTATAAGTGACTTTTATATTTGAAATTGGTTTGTAGTAAAAATCATCTTTATCTCCAAGATTTCCAGCCTCTGTGCTACCTGCAACAACGTTACCGCTATGAGTTGTCATGGTTTGAGTCGCTGCCCATGGAATTGTAACGGTGAAGCCATTTCCAGATTGGTTTAACACATAGGTTGTTTTTCCTGTACCTTCTGTAAGTGCTTGTCCGTCAACTTCTACTTTTACAGATCCTTCATTGAAATCAACACCTGCTGGAAGTGCATCATTAACAACATACTGGTAAACTTTATTGCCATTTGCATAATAAGTTGCATTGTTATAGTTCAAAGTGTAGGTAATCACTTCTCCAACTGCTTTTACTTTATCATCCACTGATTTACCTGATGTACCTTGGTTATCTGAATCACCCCAGGTTGGTTCATTATTTTTTTCACGAATCGTCGCATTTGGTGAAGCAGATGTTACCATAATAGTTGCACCATTGTTTGCTGTAGTGCCGACATAGTAGTAACCATAAGGCACTGTTAATTCTGCTGAACCAGCTGCATCTTCTGTGACAGTTGCCGCAACTGGTTGACCTGCTGAAACTGTTTTAGCCCACTCAGCAATCTGTGCATCCGTTGCAGTCTCTTTTTTTGTAACATAAGTCATGCCACCATTTGTAGTGAGCGTGAACAGTGCCTCAAAGTTAGCACTTGCTTTGTAGGCATCTACACGATCTGCTGGAACAGTGTAAGAAACAGCACCATTATTTATATTTGGATTAGTGACAGTTGCATCAAAAATTTTGTAGGCAGAATAGACAGCTCCTTTTTGTGTACTTTCAATAGTGATTGTTCCATTGTCAGCTGCAAAAACTATTTGTGTTGCAATTGGTGCTACTGCACCTAGAAGAAGGCTAGCAGTCAGTAAACCTTTTACGAGTTGTTTTTTCATAATGTTCCTATTTTCTAGTATGGCCTATTCCATACGGGTTATTTTTCTTTTTTTCAAAATAAGTATCGCTGGAAGAATTAAGATCAATCCAGATACAAGAAATATATGGCGACCAATGCCACCTGTATTTGGAAGTTCAACACCGCGCGAGTTGGTCACTTTCATAGTGAACAGTTTCTCACCGTTTTCAAGGAAACTAGAAGAAGACGGTGCACTATTCCCATTTTGAATGAGAGTTACAGAATCACTCATAACAGACACTCGCATAGCCTCTTTCTCCAAGTTATAGCCATCAGGTGCTTTAGTCTCAACAATGTAATAATTTCCAAGAGGAGCCACTATATAATTTGCATTGTCTAATCGTAAATTACCATTGCCATCACTAGTCAATCCAGTATAGAGAGGTGATTCTTCCATATTACCATCACTAGCTTCACGATAAATATTAAACTTCGCTCCTTGGAGAGGCTGGTTTATGTTTTCTACACTAACCTTCTGAATTGCCAATCGTTGTTGGCTTCGTGTGTTGGTAAAAACAATATCAATATCACCATCAACTGTCAAAGCGGCTAAGCCATTAGCTTCATATGTTCGCTCACTTTCTCCCGAAGCAAGATTTCGATGCGTCACTGTCTCCTTCCTTGTAAAATCTCTATATTCTTGTTCATCGATTGTGATTTCTGTACCATAAGGGATATTGATAAATGTTTTATTTTCCCCATCTTTAAGCATGAAGTTTTCATCTTGCAAATTGTCACTTGGCGTAAAGGTAAAAGTACGATTTTTATCAGATTGATTGCCGATTACTTTTTTTGTAATCGTTATGGTGTAAACCTTCGGTTCCCAAACAGCATAGAGGGTATTACTCTCATCTGGACGATTATCCAAACCGACTTTTTGTCCAAGTCCAAATTGAACTTGACCAGCTGTTGCGCTTGTCTTATTTTCATTCCAACCAATTAAATTATAACCGATCCTCTTGAAATAACTGTCATCAGGAGTCTCCACCACACTATTCACATCTAAATGATCAATTGTGACTTGAGTCACCTCAGCTACTGTACCATTTTGGGTAATCTTTTTACTTCCACCATTCCCATCATAAACAATCTTAGTGTTTTTTACTTCCAAATCTGCAACAGGTTTGTAAACAGGGTGGATAGTAATATTCTTATTTGAATCCGCTAAGGAAGCTTTAATAATAAAGGAGTCATGTGGATTATAGATTTTGCCATCATAATACCAACCGCGGAAACGGTAATCAGACGAAGCAGTTGGACGTGTCAACATGGCTGAGTGAGATTGGTCATCATAATTATTTGAATCAGTTGGTAGATTAGTAGCTTGAACATTACTTCCGTCACCTTTCAAAATAGGCTTACCATCTAAACCATATACTATTGGGCTGTATACCACGTGGTATTCTCCAACTCGGCGCCATACAGCTCTTAAAGTAGTATCACCAACAACTACACCCGAGAAATTATATGGTCTAGTATTTCCATCTGAATCAACATAATACCAACCAATTAATTTATACGCATCTTCTTCATAACGGTAGCGCTTCGTGGTATCAACATTTGGCTCGGTTGGATTTTTCGTGTAATGAGCATGACGCCCATCAGTCTTTTCACCATCTTCCCTATCATAGCGATAGTAATACTCACCATTGGGATCTTCAACATAGTTCCGCGTGATATTGGCATATTCCGTAATCTTTTCACCATAGTTCAATTTAAAGTAAGTCGCTTGTGTATCAAGTAACTCTCCTCCACCTGGATCAATGACAATATTGTAGCGAATTTTTTCCCAACCCGCATAAGCTTTTAAGTCATGAGAAGGCATGGTTATTGACCAATCAATTTCTTGCGTCAGGGTCTGGTCTTTGTACCACTTTCCATTCCATCTATATCCGGGAAGACTTGGCGTTGGTTTGACAAGGGTTGTATTCGGTTGATATTTAGCAATAGTATCTTCATACAAGACACTTACTGGATCAAAATTGACTAAATCTTTATTATTCAAAGGATCCAAGAAATGGATATTGTATCTCTTTCGTTCAAATCGGATATACAAATCCAAGGGATAGCCATAAGTTGTATCATATGTATATGTAATGGCACCATTCGCTGCACGTCTCCACGATGTGTCATAATGGGTATTGGTACCTGCATAATTTCTAGTATACCAAGCTACATTGAAACCGGTATATTTCTCTGTAAAAGTAAAATTGCCCGTTTGACCAGTACCAGTATCGGTGGGATTGTTATTATAACTCTCATCAGTATTTTGCTTATGGAAATAGTATCGAACTGCTTGTGTTCCCCTACGGAAAAATCGTGTTTCATTTGCAAAATATGAATCATTCGGTAAAATAAATTCACCAAGATAGGACATTCCAGGTTGTGCACCACCTGTTCCATAATAGGCCCAGTTTTGAGTTCCACTGGATGGCCATGTATAACCATTCTCTGCCAAGCTTGTACCATATAAACCAGTATAAGTCGTTACATATCTGGCATAGGTTGAGCTTGTCCAAAGACCATCAGTCACATTTGGAATCCCACTATAAGTATTATAATAGTTGTTATTTAAGAATCGCATTGTTATCAATCTGCGATCAAAATAGACATTGATGATAGATGAACCATCTGCCCGAACAACTGTACCACTTTCACCTCTGGCGCTTGTATAATAAAATCCAGTCGGAGCAGTAAAATCTGACTGCTGTAGGTAAACTGTAGATTCTACTGTTCCTGTTCGATTAATTTGGCCCACATAATCATAGGTTTTTTGTCCAGCACCTGCATTCTTATTATCCAATTTTGATTGTTGCCAAAAAACAACCGTATAGTTTGCAGTTGCTGGTATCCAACGAGCGTAAAGAATGATATCACTTGTCACCATTGAAGAAAAATTAAATTGAGTGCCACCAGTCTCTGTTGTATACCAACCACCAAAGGTATAACCATTTCGTATCGGATCTGTCGGTTTTGCTGAGTTTGCCAGTTCACCTTCCAGTACGTACTTAGGAGCTACATAAGGGGCACCATTTCCGATATCACCAGTATTGAACTCAATTTTCTTGGCTTCTTTAAAAATTGGATAAAATTTTGTGTCGCCAGTAATTGAATAGTTTTTAACATTTTCCTTCACAATAGGACCGCCCGGACTCAAAGACCAGCCAGCAAAAACTTCAGTTGAGGAAGGAGCTGGTGCCATGTGTTCAGACAAGTCAACGGTTCCGGGTCCATACTGTATCGCAACCTGGTGTTGCTCCAATATAGCTTTGCCTGTGGCATCATTATAGAAAGTAACATAGGCAACACGTCCATAACTTGGGCGTACAATCACTGTTTTTTCTTCCGAAACTACAATGGGATGTTCAATCAAGACTTCATTACCCAGTGTCTTTGTCGTTGGATTATATTCATACCAGCCATTAAAATGTTGGTCATCACCTACATAAGGGATACCTACACCGTGAAGACTTTCTCCATCTTTTACAATCTGGATATTGGTATCCGTCCCAGTAGATGTTTTAAAATAATACGGTGAGCCATTCGCATTTTCAAACTGATAGGTGATACGAGGAACTGTTGTCCCATCAGGTTGTACTATGGCATAAACAGAAAATGAACCGGTTTCAAAGGCCACATCACTAGTTGTTGCTTTTGTTTCTTCCGTATTTTTAGATTTAAGAACCTCTAGTTGTCCATCTTCCTTAAAGTGAACAATCTCAATTTCTTCATCAGTTACTTCAATTGGTTCATCATATAGCACTTCCACCTGAATCGGAGCTTGAGGTTGAACTTCTTTTTCACCTACCATGAGCTTAATGTCGTATAGTTTTATGCTCTTGATATCTGATTCTTTTCGTTCAACCTTTTCCAGAGCTTGTTCTTTATATGTCTTGTATTCACCACTTGTTTTTTCAATTTCTTGTACTCGTAAACTTGTTTCTTGAGGCAATCGAGCATCAGCTCCAACCACTACTTTAACTTGATAACCCTGTCCTTGATGTGTCAAAGTAGTATCAAGATAGTTTTCAATAGAACTCACCTGTGTTTGAGTAGATGATGGTAAGGTTTCTTGACTTACCTCCGATGAGGCAATCTCAATCGAAGTCTCGCTAATAGCTGGGGATTGGGTTGTCGAATCACTCGATTCAAAACTAGCTTCTTCTTGAGTCGTATCTTTCTGTTCTAGCTGAATCCCTGCTTGATCTACTGTTTGATTTTCAATAGTAATAGCAGGAAGAATGAGAAAATAAGTCGTTAAAAAGGTTGTCAAGAGTGCCACTGACCACATGGCACTCTTCCATCGGTATTTGTATTTTTGATTTTTAATAGAATCTAATACCACTCTATAAATCTTATCCACACGCTCACCTCCTTTACTATTTTTTATTCATATTCATTAGTCAATTGGTCCAATTTCATTTAGCGGCCACACTCGAAAAGCAATCTCACCAACAATCTGCTCCTGAGAAACACCTCCGATTGAGGTATTACGTGAGTCAATCGATGTCGCTCGATTATCTCCCAAAACAAAGATTTGACCGTCTGGGACCTGGTATGGATACTTAATATTACTTTCTCCTAGTGCTTTCTCCAATACATAGGGTTCGTCCAATTTTTTCTGGTTAACGTAAACTTCCCCTTCTGAATTGACTTCAACCCAGTCTCCCGATTCAGCAATTACACGTTTCACCAGCACCTTGTTGTTGTAATAGAAGGCAATTACATCTCCCCTGTCAAACTCAGAACCTTTTAGGGTAACAACAATGTCCCCTTCCGCCAAAGTTTTATTCATTGAATGTCCATAAATTCGTAAAACTGGCAGCCACAAAACAGCAATCAGAACAGCTGTTGAAGCGACTGCCATCAAAACATAGAGGGTATTTCTAACAATTGTCCAAAATCGATGACGATATCGTACACGATTTAATTCTTGGGATAACTCCTTAGAACTTAGCCCACGACTATTCATCTTTTTCTCCTTGTGAATTCTTTTCTTTAATACTCAATAGATATTGGTCTGCTGCCGCCTGAGCTGCCTCGAAAACACCATTCAAAGCAAGGGTTGCTTCTGCGATGGAACCCGATTCTTTTAGAGTAATCGTTTTACGGTTCAATTCATTTTGCAACTCGAGGATTTTCGCCTCTTGTTCTTCAATTTTTTCTTGCTGCTGCAGCATCAATTCTAGTAGCTGATCTCGCTTTAATTTCTTTAAATGACCCGCTTCCATTCTTCCCTCCTGATAAAAACACATTATTCCTATTATAGCAAGAATCCACAACTTTGCCACTAAATAAAGCTTTAATTTTAAAGCAAATGTTTTCACTCGTCTAGTTAATGTTAAAAAAAGAAAGTAAATAGACATCTATCTAAAAAGCCAGAAGTCTCATTTGAATGACTTCTGACTTTTTAATTTTGATGGAGTTTTATTTTATTCAATCTGATTAGTAGTCATGGAAAGCTATGCTAATCTCCAATTTCCACATAGAAGCTGCTTCTGCCAAAGAAGCTAAACAAGTTTCCAAGTAAAGAACTCTTAGCGATAACTGTTTCTCCTTCTTTGACGGTGATAGTTTTACTTCGAATAAATCCTTGTCCGACTCCGACTTCAACACTTTCACCAGTAAATTCAAATTCTTTACTTTCATTATTGGCTAAACGATCTATCTTTTCACCATTTACATAGACATCCAATTTCATGGCAAGACCAACCATGCCAGTATTTCTTTTTACAGTAAATCTCATATAAAACTCCTTTTTCTAACTTTTTAATAGCCTTTTGCCAATACTCAACTTCGCATCTTAGCGAACTAAGATCTATCAACTGCCACCTGATTTGTTTTTGATAGTTTAACTTACCCTCTTCCAGCTTCTATCAGCTTTGTCTGTTCCAAACTCTTCTCAAAAATATCAAAATATAAATGTCGAGTGGAACATAGCTCATTTGAAAAGTGTTTCCAAATGAGGCCTAACCTAAAATATAGAGAAATTTGATGGTCGTATTCAGCCATTTTTAAATTCAACTTTTTCTAACCTATTTTCCATCAATCGATCTTTCTTTTTCAATCCGCATTTTTCAAGTCATGAGGTAAAATATCATCGCTTTCCTTGAGAGAGAAGCTTTCTAGTTTATTAACATTGCTGCGTAGTCGTTTGGCAAAGCGTCTCGTGATTAGGTCTTTAGCCTGGTATTCAGAGATAATTTTGCGTTCCAAATAATAAGCACGCAGCATCTCATCAATATTTTCAGGCTTAAACCGCGCAATAATCCGTTCAACAAAGTGACCAGACTCAATAATCAGAGCGTCTTGTAAGCGGGAACGCTGCAGGTATTCGATCAAAAATTGATTGTAAATACCTTCTAGATTTTCCAAGCCTTCCATAACCAGTTCGGTATTGGAGAGATAGAGGTCCGATAACTTATCCTTACTGGCTTGACTCAGGCGTTTTTTAGCTGGTTTTCCACTAAGAATGGAGCGTAAACTAGGACCTAGAGTCAGTAGTTCTCGTAGGAGTCGGCGACCAACACGTAAGCCAATCAACATCACATATTGGAAACTAGAGACAAATCCACGGTCGATTGTCCGTTCCAAATATTTGAGATAGCGTTGGTAAATCCTATATTCCTCTATCCCGATTTGTCCCATTTTATAGGCATGTTCCAGACCATGACTTTCCACTTCCAAGACCATCAATTGCAGGTATGCTAACTCCTGCTTCACACCTTTGCTTTCCTGCAATAAAATTAATTTTTTAATGCGTTCATTGTAAATATCGATAGCCACATAAAGTGGAAATTTATCATTTGTAACTTCTATATCTTCTTCCAAGACAGCAACAACATCGTTCAAAATAGCCAGCAAAGTAACATAATCGGTGTCTGCTGCTTCCTGCTTAGCTTCAGAAAGCATAGGGAGAATTAATATCCCTGTCAAGAAACTAAGCAAGGTCACCGAACCAACGGTAAAGAGAATGAGACTATATTGATAAGCCCCAATGGCCTGGGGCAAGAGAAGTATAGTCGCAATCGAAACCGTTCCTTTGACTCCTGAAAAAGTCAAAATCATCATATCATGCCAAGCAAGTTGGGATTTTCTTCCTTTTTTCCACCAACGGATGAAAAAATAAATAAAAATCATGACAAAGCGGATCAGGAACAAGAGGACGGTAAACAAGATCACTAGCCCTAAAAGCTGGAGATTGCTGACAGCAGGGTTGCTGAGAGCTGATTCTACAATACGGGTCAATTCATAACCGAAAACTAAAAAGACAAAACCGTTTAGGATGAAACTAATTGTATTCCAAATCGTTTGGCTAACTCGATCAACCTCTGCATCAAATAGATTGACTTTCTTGAGGCGTTTGGCTTGAGAAAGACCCGCAATGACGACCGCGATGATTCCGGAAACCCCAAGTAAACTAGCTACTAGGTAAGAGACGATAGGCAGAGATAGTTCTAATAAAAGGGCACCTGTCACATCGGCTGCATCGAATTTTTCCAACAAATCTAAAAGTGCTCTGTCCAAGAGTGCAAAGAAGATCCCTATCAAAAAGCCACCCAAGATAGCAACGACGAGCTGCCAACTAGCCTGACTCAGAGAAAAGGCACCCGTCATCATAGCTGTTAGGGCAAATTGGAAGGCTACCAAGCCACTAGCATCATTGAGCAAACCTTCCATCTTGAGGATTTCCTCCAAACGCTTGGAAAAAGCAAAACGTTTAGATAAGGAAATAAAAGCCACTGCATCAGTCGGACCCAGTGCTGCCCCCAAAGCAAAACAGGCTGCTAGAGAAATGGTAGCTGGTAAAAAGAAATTGGCCGCCAGTCCAAGCAAAACAGTTGGTACAAAAACAGCTGGTAAAATCAGGTAACCAATAATACTTCGGTATTTAATGAGGCTGGAGACATCACTTTCTTGCCCCTCCCGAAAGGACAAGGGAGCTACAATCAAGGCTAGAAAAATATCTGGTTTCAAAACAAAATCGATTCCCTGATTGAAAAAACCGATGACAACACCCAAGGCAATCTGAATCAAGGGTAAGGGCATTTTAGGAAAAATACGATTAAGAATGTTGGATAAAATAAGGGTAAATAAAAATAAGATCATCAATAGGGTAACTGTCACAATTACCTCCTTGTCTATTTGAACTTAGAGAGATTTAAAATCTGTCTTCAATTTTGAAATCTTGGCTTCAACTTCTGCCAAATCTTCACCAGAACGCATTTTCTGGCACCGAAGCGATTCCAAATGAACCAGTTTCTTTTTAATAGCAGAAGCTTTTTTCTCATCAGAAAAACTTGATTTCCTTTCCTGATCAGCTGCTGCTTCATCCAAATATTTGGACTTCATTTGGGCTATCTTTTCCTTAACGGCTTGCGTTTCCACACTAGTTCTCCTTTGTTAATTTCTCCACCATGATTAAAAATGGCGGTGTGTTGATTTGATTGAGCGGCTGGTAGAGCATGGTGGCAAAGTTATCCTGCGGTAGTTTTTTGATAAACTCTAGAACAGCATCCTTCTCCATATCGCCACCCTCATGCCCATAATAGATCATGATGGAAATACGACCACCTACTTCCAATCGCTCCAGAATTTTCTCAATAGCAACTAGGGTCGTAGCCGGCTGGGTGATGATAGACTTGTCCGCCGATGGCAAATAACCAAGGTTAAAAATGGCGGCTCGGATTGGCTCTTTAACAAACTCATCTAGGTGCTCATGACCTATCAGATGGAGTTGGGCGTTATCGAGACCAGCTTCTGCCAAACGCTGACTGGTTTTTTCCAGAGCCTGCTCCTGAACGTCGAAGGCATGAACAAGTTTCGCACGTTGAGTTAGAAACAACGTATCATTCCCATTGCCCATCGTCGCATCAACTGCCACCGCTTCTTTATCTAAGATCTCCGCCAAAAAATCATGGGAAAGGTGGATAGGGCGTTTAATCATAAAATCTCCTTATTTTAAAATAGAACTGCTCTCACAGTTCCTCATTTCCAGACTCAGAGCATGACTACTCTAACACTTTGAGTTTACACCCCTGCACTGACCCCCGTCTCTCCATTTCCTTATCAATGGCATTGAGGACTTCCCACTTGTTGAGGCTCCACATGGGACCAATCAGCATGTGTCGAGGAGCATCACCTGTGATGCGGTGGATAATCATATGCTCTGGAATGATTTCCAACTGGTCACAAATGATGGAAACATACTCTTCTTGGCTAAGCAGCTGCAGTCTTCCTTCATGAAAATCACGTTGCATACGGGTATTGGTCATGAGATGCAAGAGGTGCAATTTGATGCCGTCAATATCATTATCGGTCACACAGCGGCGGACATTTTTTACCATCATTTCGTGGGTTTCACCCGGTAATCCATTGATTAAATGAGCCACAATTTCCGCTTTTGGTGCCAGCTTACGAACCCGCTTGACCGTCTCCACATAGAGCTCATAAGAATGGGCGCGGTTGATGAGCTTAGACGTTTCTTCAAAGGTCGTCTGCAAGCCCAATTCCAGAGTCACATGCATGCGTTCTGTCAACTCTGCAATGTAAGTTAAAGTTTCATCAGGGAGACAATCTGGACGCGTCCCGATATTAATCCCCACCACACCCGGCTCATTGATGGCCTGTTCATAGCGCTCTCTGATGACATCAACTGTGTCATGGGTATTGGTAAAGTTTTGGAAATAGACCAGATATTTCTGAACTTCTGGCCACTTGCGGTGCATGAAATCAATCTCATGATAAAACTGCTCACGAATAGGGGCATCTGGTGCCACGATAGCATCCCCAGAGCCAGACACCGTACAAAAAGTACAGCCCCCTTTTGCCACCGTTCCATCCCGATTGGGACAGTCAAAACCGGCATCAATTGGTACCTTGAAAATCTTCTCTCCAAAAAGTTTGCGGTAATAATCATTTAATGTATTGTAGCGTTTCATATCTTTCAATTATAGCATATTTTTGTATAAAAACGGGGTGCTCTATTCATTTTTATCCTTGGATTGAAGGATGAGATAGATGAAATAAATCGGTGAAATCGCAAATAAGCCCAGATAAATCAACCGATAGAAAATAGCTGGCAATTTTGAAGACGATTCATTTTCAAAATGATCTAAAACCAAGGAAAAACAAATCATACACACAAAGAAATACAAGGTACCGATAATTTGTGGAAATTCAAAAAATGACTTCTCAAACATCATCAAGTAGATGAAGAAAAAACAGCCTCCTACAAAGAGAGCAATAAAGTCAAACTTCATTTTTTTCATGTTAAATCCTCCTAATTCACTAAATATAGCACTTTTCTAGTAAAATTCAAGACCTTCTACTAAAGTTAGCATCCTTTTGCGAATAAAGAAGTATGAAGCTTATAATCCTATTTTTATTTGGTGCCAGCCTGGGTTCCTTTCTAGGGCTGGTGATTGACCGTTTTCCTGACCAATCCATCATTTTTCCAGCTAGTTATTGCAACCACTGCAAAAAAGCACTTAAGGCCTGGGATTTGATTCCCGTCTTTTCACAAATTTGGCGAAAATCACGTTGTGGTTATTGTCAAGCCAAAATCCCAATCTGGTATGCCTTTTTTGAAGTTTTGACAGGTGGACTAGTCTTACTGATAGAATTACAGGTCCTCTCCCTAGCCCAGTTTCTTTTAATACTAGCTGGCTTGGTTCTAGCCATTTACGATATCAAACACAGAGAATATCCCCTCATGGTCTGGTTGATCTTTGCTGGATTAGTTTTAGCTCTTATTGGCTTTAACCTTCCCTTCTTTTTCTTTCTAATGCTGGGCCTATTAGCTGAGATTTTTCCCCTCAAGATGGGCTCTGGTGACTTTCTTTACATGGCTCTCATCGCCCTTGTTTTCTCTGTAACAGACCTACTCTGGATTATCCAAATCAGTTCTTTTCTCGGTATTTTCTTTACGGTTAGTTTGAGACAAAAAAGCCCCCAAATTCCTTTTATTCCTTATCTTTTACTGGGAATCCTTTCTTATCTACCGATTGCTTCCTTCGTTTTTTAAAAAGGAAGTCTAATCTCTTTTTCTATGAGATTTTAGTCAATATAATTTTGGGGGTATTTATGCTATAATAGTTTCATTAAAAAGGAGATAGCTTATGTATCCAGATGATAGTTTAACGCTACACACAGACCTCTACCAAATTAATATGATGCAGGTCTATTTTGAGCAAGGTATTCATAATAAAAAATCAGTTTTTGAAGTGTATTTCAGAAAGGTCCCATTTAGCAATGGTTATGCTGTTTTTGCCGGACTAGAGCGCATTGTCAAATACTTGCAAGACCTCAAATTCACTGAAACGGATCTGGCTTATTTGCGAGACCAAGGTTATAATGAAACTTTCTTGGCCTATCTGCGTGACCTCAAGCTAGAACTAACTGTTAAATCGGCCCGCGAAGGGGATTTGGTCTTTGCTAATGAACCCATTGTTCAGGTGGAAGGTCCTTTGGCCCAATGTCAGTTAGTTGAAACTGCCCTACTCAATATTGTCAATTTCCAAACCCTGATTGCAACAAAGGCATCGCGTATCCGTGCTGTTATCGAAGATGAACCACTCTTAGAATTTGGTAGTCGTCGTGCCCAAGAGATGGATGCCGCAATCTGGGGAACTCGGGCTGCCATTGTTGGAGGAGCGAATGCCACTTCAAATGTTCGGGCAGGCAAAATCTTTGGTATTCCCGTCTCTGGTACTCATGCTCACGCTTTGGTGCAAGCCTATGGTAATGATTACGATGCCTTCAAGGCCTATGCCAGTACCCACAAGGACTGTGTTTTCTTGGTAGACACCTATGATACCCTACGAATCGGTGTACCAAATGCCATCAAAGTGGCTAAGGAAATGGGCGATAAGATTAATTTCCTAGGAGTTCGTTTGGACTCCGGTGACTTGGCGTACTTATCCAAAAAAGTACGCCAACAGCTAGATGATGCTGGTTTTCCAAATGCTAAAATTTATGCTTCCAATGATCTAGACGAATACACTATCCTTAACCTCAAGATGCAGAAAGCAAAAATTGATGTTTGGGGAGTTGGCACCAAATTGATTACAGCCTACGATCAACCTGCTCTCGGCGCAGTATACAAGATTGTCTCTATTGAAGACAAAAATGGACAAATGATTGATTCTATCAAACTATCAAACAATGCTGAGAAAGTCTCCACACCTGGTAAAAAGCAAGTTTGGCGTATCACTAGTCGTGAAAAAGGGAAATCAGAAGGAGACTATATTACCTTTACCGACACCAACGTCAATGATATGGATGAGATTTTCATGTTCCATCCAACTTACACCTATATCAATAAAACTGTCAAAGACTTCAATGCTGTTCCTCTTATGATAGACATTTTTGACAAAGGAAAACTCATTTACACATTGCCAAGTTTGGCAGAAATCCAAGCCTATGCTAGCAAAGAATTGGATAATCTCTGGGATGAATACAAACGTATTCTCAATCCACAAGACTATCCAGTTGACTTGGCCAAGGATGTTTGGGACAACAAAATGAACTTAATTGACCGTATCCGCAAAGAAGCTTATCGCAAAGAGGTGAAATAATGTCATTACAAGATGAAATCATTGCCTATGAAGGGGTAAAACCAGTCATCAATGCACAGGAAGAAATTCGAGTTTCCATCGATTTTTTAAAGACCTACATGCTCAAACACCCCTTTCTTAAGTCCTATGTCCTAGGTATCTCCGGTGGTCAGGATTCTAGTCTGGCAGGTCGTTTGGCCCAAATGGCCATGGAAGAACTGAGAGCCGAGACCGGCCAAGCAGACTACCAATTCATCGCTGTTCGCCTTCCTTATGGGGTCCAAGCTGACGAAGCGGATGCTCAGAAGGCTTTGGATTTCATTCAGGCTGATTTGGAATTGACGGTCAATATTAAGGAGGCCGTTGATGGAGAGGTCGCCCAATTGGAAAAAGCTGGTGTTCCCATTTCAGACTTCAATAAGGGCAATATCAAGGCGCGCCAAAGAATGGTGACTCAGTACGCCATCGCAGGTCATTATGCTGGGGCCGTCATTGGAACAGATCATGCAGCAGAAAATCTAACTGGTTTCTTCACCAAGTTTGGAGATGGCGGTGCAGATCTCCTTCCGCTCTTCCGTCTCAACAAACGGCAAGGCAAGCAACTTTTGGCTGAACTGGGAGCAGATAGAAGCCTCTATGAAAAAGTACCAATCGCTGATTTGGAAGAAAACCGTCCAGGTTTAGCGGACGAAGTTGCGCTCGGCGTGACCTATACTGAAATTGATGATTATCTTGAAGGTAAAGCTGTTTCCCCTCAAGCACAAGAGACCATTGAAAGCTGGTGGTACAAGGGCCAACACAAACGCAATCTACCGATTACAGTATTTGACGAGTTTTGGAAAAGCTAAGATCCAAAAAGATCGGATGTTTAGATTGTAAAAAACAAAGTCCCCAAATAGAATAAAGAAAAACGAATGATGCATAGTTTGAACTCTAACTATTTATCATTCGTTTTTTGCTATAATTTATCAAGAAGTTAATGATTCTTATTCGATTTTCTTCTGAACAAATTTCATCGCCATCAGATAAGTCCAATAGGCCAATAAACCGCCCAAACTATTGGTCCAAAGGTCATCCACTTCCACTACACGTCCTGCATCGATCAAAAGATCCAGAATAAGTTGAGTAAACTCAATACCCAAGCTCATATAGAATGTATTTCGTAGAACACGTTTCCAATTTCTCCAACTTGGAAATAAGAAGACAAGGCAGAGAACCAGTGGGTAAAGTAGAAATACATTAGTCACGTTTTGAGCTAAGATCAAGAAAAAATCACCTATCGTTTCTATGTGATTGGCATGAACAAGAGTATTAAAGGGAGTGGGTAAAAAGAAGACTCTACCAATTTGAATGATTCCTGGTGTGGTAAAGTCTTTCAAATTTGGATAAACTGACTGGGGCAAAAAGCACATAAGGACAATGGCTAGAGCGTAAACTCTAGCCACTATTTTTGTTACTCTTTGTCCCCAAGGATTTAATTCCCCAGTTGATGTAAAGAAACGCTGAATCATACTTTTTTCCCGTCTTCAATACCAGCTTTAGCCTTGGCTGCCGCGATACGTGCCCGTGCCTTTGCCCGATCGTTCTTCAAGGTATTGGAACGCAATTGGCCACAGGCTGCATCGATATCGGTACCATGTTCTTGGCGCACCACACAATTAACGCCATTTTTCTTAAGGCGGTCATAGAAGGCCACAACTCGTTCTGGCGTCGAGCGGCTGTATTGGTCGTGTTCTGAAACTGGGTTATATGGAATCAGGTTGACATAGGATAGTTTACGGATTTTTTTGGTCAAATCCGCTAATTCCTGTGCTTGTTCTACTGCATCATTGACCTCATTGAGCATGATATACTCAAAAGTCACCCGGCGGTTAGTAACAGCGATATAATCTTCGATGGCTTCAAAAAGTTGTTCAATAGGAAATTTACGGTTAATCCGCATCATACGAGAACGAATTTCATTGTTAGGGGCATGGAGGGATACAGCCAAGTTAACTTGAACGCCTTCACGCGCAAATTCCTTTATTTTTGGAGCCAAACCAGATGTTGAAACGGTAATATGACGGGCTCCGATAGCTAATCCCTTATCATCATTGACGATGCGAAGGAAATTCATGACATTGTCATAGTTGTCTAGAGGCTCACCAATTCCCATGACGACAATATGACTAACCCGTTCGCTCTTATCCCGTTCATCAAAGTATTTCTGAACCAACATAATCTGAGCCACAATTTCTCCGCTGGTCAAATCACGCTGTTTGGGAATGAGACCCGATGCACAGAAGGTACAACCAATATCACAGCCCACCTGAGTGGTCACACAGACTGACATGCCATAATGCTGACGCATAAGAACAGTTTCAATCAGCATGCCATCCGGCAATTCAAAGAGGTATTTTACAGTACCATCCTTAGATTCTTGTACAATCCGTTGTTGCAAAGGGTTCACGACAAAGGCTCCATTGAGTTTAGCAATCAGTGACTTGGATAGATTGGTCATTTCTTCAAAGGATTGGACACGGCTGCGGTAGAGCCATTCCCAAATCTGAGTAGCCCGAAACTTCTTCTCTCCATTTTCCAGTACCCAATTCGTCAAAGCCTTACGACTGAGTCCGTAAATTGATGGTTTCATACTTATCTCTCTTTCTGACGAATCACAAAGCCCCGTTTGACTTCTTGAATTTCGCGGTTAACTTTTTTCTTATCTTGACGTTTTTGACGCTCTTGCTTCTGCTGCTTACTAGCAGATGATCCTAATTTAGCAGGCTTGCCCTTGTTTTGGCGACCAGTATTCTGAACAGTACGGTTTTCTTGCGGTTTTCGATTGTTGCGCGAGCGATTGCGTTTGCGTCTTGGCTTGTCTTCTGGTTCAGCCGGCATTTCCTGCGGACTATCATTGCCAAGCACAAAATAAGCACAACCAAAGTTGCAATACTCAAGCAAATAATCATCCAAACGACCAATTTTCAGATCTGAAGCAACTGGCTTATCATCCTTGTAGAAGCCCTTAAGACGAAGCTGTTCATTTCCCCAATCACCCACAATGTAGTCGAACTTGAGCATGAGTTGAGAAAAACGTTGTCCAAAAACAGTTTGGTCAAAGGCCTCCTTGTGGTTTATCAGTAGTGATAATTCAATATTCTCTGACACTACCTTGTCACCAACTAGGGCAAAGGCAGGACCTGGAAATTTATTATAATTATATAATTCTGGAGAAACTTCCTTCTTCATTTTCATTCCTTTTCTTTTCTATCTAACCCTACAATTATACCTTATTTCAAGGTATTTTACCATGACGGATAGATAATCTAATAAATTTCAGACAATTTTACGAAGATTTTTGCAAGAAAAAATGAAGGACTATTTTTCCTTCGTTTTCTCTAGATAGGCAATAGCCTCTTTCACATTTTTAACGGGCACTACTTCGATGTCTAGCCCCTCTTCCTTAACGGTTTTAAGAGCTTCATCATAATTAGACAGGGCTTTTGGATTGTGTTTAAGTACTTCCTTATCAACGGGATTATTTGGCGCAAAAAAGACCGTTGCACCAGCCTGGGAAGCTGAAATAACTTTTTTATCTATCCCACCGATATCTCCAACAGAACCATCTTGCTCAATGGTGCCTGTTCCCGCGATATCCCGGCCACTACGCAAAGTTGGATCCGCAAGCTGGGTATAGATAGATAAAGTGAACATGAGACCCGCACTTGGTCCTCCAATATTTGCTGTTTGAAAATCAATAGGGATATCAGTCTTAACCTGAGTATGGTCCACTAAACCAATTCCAATTCCATTTTTACCATTATCCAGTTTAATAATCTGGCCATCAGCGCTTAATTTTTGTCCCATGCTCTCATAGCCAACTGTCACATCACTCCCTACCTTGAGCTTACTTACATAATCAATCAAATCAGCTGAAGATTGAAAGGTCTCACCATTAATACTGGTTACCGTGTCTGCAATATTGAGAATACCCTTGAAAGTCGAGTCCTTGGCTAAACTCAAAACATAGACTCCAAAAAATTCCATCTTAACCTCTTTACCAGCTAGAGTCAGAGCCTGATACTTAGCCAAATTTTGTGAGGTTTCCATATAAAATTGACTGATACGGAAATAATCCTCATTAGAGGATCCACCCGTCATATCTTCTTCACTATAAATATCCGAATGTTTATCCAAACTAGCTGCCAGAAGTTGCAGAGCTGTCGCCTGACGTACTTGAACATAGACAAAATTGTAGGATCCATCTTCCTTATCCTCTTGATTATTGACCTGTAAGACTTGGCGGACATCACTTGCACCACCAGGACTTTCAATGTAGTAAGGAAGAGGAATCAGGACCGCCGCCCAAATAGCTACTGTTACCAAAACAATAGAAGCAATAAGAATAATTTTTTTAGATGTTTTCACGTGTTGCTAACTCCTTTATGACTGCTTGAGGAACGTATTTTTCAATATCCTGCTGGAAATGAATCAGTTCCCTTACTTGGCTAGATGAAACAAACTTGAACTCTGGTTTTGCCAAGAGATAAATGGTATCGATTTGTGGAGCCAATTCTCGGTTATAAAAATCAAAGCTGGCCTCATATTCCAAATCCTGCGCATTTCGAAGACCACGAACCAGATGGTTGACTCCTACTTTTCTGGCCACATCAACGACCAACTCGTTTGTAGAAACCAGAATAGATATCTTATTATTTCCTGCAAAAATATCTGCTAAAATCTGCTTGCGAGTCTCTACGTCCAGAAGACCAGCCTTATTGGGATTGTAAAAAATACCTACATAAAGCCGATCAAAAAGTCCACTAGCTCGCTCAATCAAGTCCAAATGCCCCAAGGTAATGGGATCAAAAGAGCCCGTGAACAATCCAATTCTATCTGACATAAACCGTCACCTTACTTATTCCATAAACTTTTTGCTTCCAGATACCTAAATCCGCAATTTCTTCTGGCAAATCAACAGACTTGTCACTTTCACAAACAACCATAACCTCATCAGACAAGAGATTGCCTTGACAGAGTTGCTCAATATTTTTGATGATTTCTTCCTTGGCATAGGGTGGATCCAATAAAACCAAATCAAAAGGCCCACTTAGCTGAGGAAGAGCTGTATTAGCATCCATTTCTAGCAGTTGGAACTTCTCTGTTTCCTTTGTCATGGCAATATTTTCTTTAATGATAGCCTGAGCCTTGCGATCACGCTCCACAAGAACGGCTGATGACATGCCACGGGAAACTGCCTCAATGGATAGTCCACCACTACCAGCGAAAAGATCCAGAACACGGCCACCATCAAAATAGGGGCCAATCATATTAAAGATAGCACCTCGAACCTTATCCGAGGTTGGACGGGTCAATTTGCCCTCTAATGTTTTCAGCGGACGACCGCCATAATTTCCAGAAACAATTCTCATAGCTGATATTATAGCAGATTTTTAAGAAAATTTAAAAATCTAAGTCGTTTTGAAAGGTTCATAGTAAAAATAAAGATTTTTTTTATTTTATACTGCATCTTACTCTCAATTTTATTTCTTTTCAAGCCTACATAGTTACAATTCACGCATTTAATCTTCAAGTTTCTATAGCCAATTATCAACTTTGATGCTCCGAAAAATCATTTGGTATCATCAAATAGTCTACGATTTAGCTCCCACGTTTTTCTCAAGCTCCATCTTTATTTTCCAGCCATCTTCTTCTCTATAGCCTCAATCATTTCTTTTGTCAGTCGTCTTGGTCCACGAACAGCCCGGACTCCAAACTCTTTCATGACTGCAAATGGAAAGAGGCTATCATCAAATGTATGAATCAACTCTACTTTCATACGTTTTTTGCCTGCTGAATCTCCTGGATAACTACTATTATCTATTTGGGCCTCCAGACAGCGACAGATATAGCGAATAGCTTGTACGGGCGCCGTTACATACATGGCCACCAAGTCACCTTTTTTAATCTTACCTTTCTGGTTCCAGTAGACAATCTTATTTTCCGCAAACTCGGCATCAATATTAAAAACCTTGGGGTTAGCTGGAATAACCCAGAAATCAGGACCGCTAGAATTTCTCAGTGGAGTAGGATTCGCCAGCTGGCGACTTCTAGCAACTAACTCCCAGAGTGCATCATCGGACAGACTATCATCCAAAACGACCGAAATCCAGTTCTTCTTAGACATGTGATAGGATGGGTAAACCCCAGGCTGAGCAAGCAAGCCTTCCATATCATCTGGATCTACCTTAAGATTGACAACTTCCACTGACAGCTCTGCTTTGTTCCCCGTGACACCTAACTTAGCTAGCTTGAGAGGAAAAATCAGGGCGTACCACTTGCCTCCGATACGGTAGGAAGCATATTCGGAATGTTTCTCAAAGGGATAGTCCATTGGGTCAGACCACTCCTCTGCGATTTTTTTAGCCAACCGATTGGTTTGGTCTTTGGCAAAAGGCAGAGCGACAAAGCAAGTTTCCGCCAGACGCTCCAAAACAGCCAGATAAGCCTCTCTGACCTGCCCAATAAAGGCTCCTGTCGCACGGGAAATATGGATGGCTGTGTATTCCTCTTCCAAATCAAGATCATAAACCTGAGAAAAAACATGACCAGTTTGATCAATTCGGACCCGTACCTCAAAATCCCCATCCAAGATGATTTCCTGATAGGAGTAAATCCCCTTTGAAAAGATGAATCCAGTAGCTAGTAACTTTTCAAAAATAACTTTTTGCTTGGAAAATATAGCCTCTTGTCTTGTCATAGGTCAGCCCTTCCTTTCTCATTTCTTCTCTTTATTTTACCATAGAATACTCCTATACTTTGACATAGAGATAAGACCTTGATATACTAAAAACAGAAAGGAAGTTGTATGAAGTTAACCATCACTAGAAATAAAGATCCTTTGTCTTTCGGACAAGGAGTGAGAATTTTCCTAAATGGAGCTCCAACTATCCAACTCATTGAGGGACAAAAGGCTGAAATGGTCCTCCATCTACCAGAACAAAGTTCAGTCATCCTCAGTGTCAAAGAAATCAAACGCACTAGCTTACAGATTAAAGATGGTGACCATATTTTGTTGGAAAGAAATCCTATCTATCTGTTCTTGGCAGTAAGTGGAATCTTTCTGTTAGTCAGTAGTTTCCTCTTTCACTTCCCTAGTTCCTACGCTTTTCCCCTCCTTATTTCCAGCTTTTTAGTGGAGCAATTTAAATTAAGAAAGATTAGATAGAACAGGCGCAAAGCCTGTTTTTTCATGGGGAATCCTGTATAATAAAGACATGAAAAAATTGGCCATTATGAGTGACCTCCATATTGATTCCAATCAATTTGGCAGTGAAGAGATTAAGACCTTACTAAAAATCTTTAAAGAACAAGAGGTTAGTCATCTCCATATCGCTGGAGATATTTCCAACCATCTCGAGAGAGAAACCCGACCGTTCCTAAATCAACTCGGTCAAGACCTGAACATCACTTATAATTTGGGGAATCATGACATGTTGGGTCTGGATGAAGAGTGGATTCAAGAAGAAAACTTCAAGTGTATTGATTTTTCTAATCGAACACTATTGGCCTTTCATGGTTGGTACGATTATTCTTTTTCTGAAGAAAGCCAGGACACGATTTTAAGACGAAGAAATCTATGGTTTGACCGCCGTTTAACCCGAAAAGGAAGTGATCAAAACATTGTTGACAGGGAAATCCAGCAACTGGAAGAACAGTTGAAGATGTTGGATACCAAACGGCTCATTGTCGCTATGCACTTTGTCCCTCACAGCAAATTCACCATGTGGCATGAAAAATACGCTCCTTTTAATGCCTTTCTGGGAAGCCAGGCTTATCATAGTCTTTTTGTCCGCTACGGTGTTGCGGATGTGGTCTTTGGTCATGCCCACCGCTCCTATGGAACCATGGAAATTGAAGGTGTTCGCTATCATTCCAGACCCCTTGGCTATATCCGTGAATGGGATCTGACCATTGACTTTGTGAATCAGCATCCCCATCTTAATCCGACACGCACTTGGCATCTATCAAAGCGTTACAACCTCATCAAACATCTTCCAGAATTTCACATCTACAAAAAAGAGAAGCTCAAATCTGAACTTCTCAATTCTATGACATTTTTCGATATTGATTAGGAAAAACAAATTTCATACCAAAATGCCAGTTGATTTTTTTAAGATCCAAAGGCAGGTTTTACCAGCTAGATAGCTTCTGAAACAGCCTTAATTGGAAGCATAAACATCACACTTGTTTTTCATTGTCAGAGTAACTTCGTCAAAATTGTATACCTGATCTGCATGTTAGCAGACAGGTTTTTTCTTTTTCCTTCAACATATTTTATCCATTCCATTTCTGGAACTCATTGGATTAGAAAGAAAGATCGAACATTCTGAGACTACTATCATCAAAATCTAGAAAGCTTATAATAAACCTTATTTTTAATGGCCAGTTGCTGTTGTGGTTGGAGTCTCAGTTGTCGTTGGGTGAGTAGGAGTCGGAGTTGGAGCTGGATTACTTGCTAAAACTGTTACATTTAGTGTAACAGTTCCTTCTATCCGACTTCCAGCTGCTGGATACTGGCTAATGACCAAATCAGCCGTTGTATATGGATGTGAAGCATCTTCTACTTTTTCAATGTTGGCAACTGAGATACCCAAAGCTTGTAATTGTCTTCTTGCCTCGGCATAACTAATCTGTAAATTTCCAAAATCAGGCATCAAAATCCCTGACCCTTTTGAAATGTGAAGATTAACGGTTGAGTTCTTAGAAAGTCCTGTTCCGGCAGCTGGATCCGTAGAAATTACTAATCCTGCAGCTACACTGTCACTATATTCTTCTCTCACTTCTCCAACTTTAAAACCAGATGATTCTAATTCTGCCTTAGCTGCTTCTATTTTTTTACCATTTAAGTTAGGAACAGCCACCATTTCAACACCCTTAGAAACGATGATATTTATTGTACTTCCCTTAGCTTTTGAACTATTAGCTACTGGATCTGTAGAAATAATCATCCCCGCTGCTTGTTCATCACTATTTTGTTCCGTTACCGTTCCAACCTTGAAACCAGCAGCTTCGAGTTCTGCTTTACCAGTTTCTAAATTTTTTCCTGCTAAATTTGGCACATTAGCAACTTCTTGTCTTGCAATTACAATGTTGACCTTACTTCCTTCTCGTTTAGAAGTATTAGCAGCTGGATCCGTACGAAGGACAGTACCTTCCTTAACCTCTGAAGAAGCTTCTTCTGTAATGGTACCAACAATCAGACCGGCCGTTTCAATCTTTTCACTGGCTACTTCTAGAGTTTGGCCTTTGACATCAGGTACCCTAACTGTATCTGGTGTATTGAGGAAGATGGCGGCGAAGGTTGCAATCAATAAAAGCAAGGCTCCGATTAAAACCTTATAGCGAGTTCGCATTTTTCGTCTTGGTTTAGGTGTCTTACCTTTTGCCTGAGGAATAGGAACTTCCTTCTTTTCCTCAATATTTTTTTGAGGTCGTTTTACTTCAGGCGTCACTTGAGATAACTTGGGCAGAGTCTTTGTATCCACCTTGTTATCTGCCAACATAACCTTCTTTTCGTTGCGACGATGGTCTGACAGAGCTGAAGCTAAATCTGTATACATCTCAGCAACGGTCTTGTAGCGGTCTGTCAATTTTTTAGCTGTTGCTCGTAAAACAATATTTTCCAAAGCTTGAGGTACTTGTGGATTGCTGTCTCGAACGGATGGTAGAGGTTGTTGAAAATGTTGAAGTGCAATGGTGACCGCACTATCGCCATCATAAGGAATACGTCCTGTCAACATTTCGAAAAGGATAATCCCCATAGCATAGATATCACTTTGCACAGTCGCCTTTGACCCACGCGCTTGTTCAGGTGACAAATAATGAACAGAGCCCAGCATCGAGTTGGTTTGGGTTAAACTTGTTTCCGCAAAAGCAACTGCGATACCAAAGTCAGTAACCTTAGCTGTTCCATCCTTTGTCAAGAGAACATTTTGTGGTTTCAAATCACGGTGGACAATGCCTCGGGTGTGGGCCATCCGCATCGCTAAGAGGATCTGCCCCATGATACGAACAGCTTCGTGATTCGTTAGAGGGGAGTTTTCCTTAATGTAGCGTTTCAAATCCACTCCATCTACAAATTCCATGGCTAAATACTGCTGTCCATCTTCTTCGCCAATGTCAGAGATGCGTACAATATTTGGATGGTCCAATTCTGCCATGGCCTTAGCTTCCCTTTGGAAACGCTGAATAGCTATCTGGTCGGTCTGATAATTGGTCCGAAGAACTTTAACCGCTACTTCTTCACCATCCAATATCAGATCCCTAGCCAGATAGACATCCGCCATCCCGCCACGGCCGATCTGACGAACGACGCGATAGCGGTCTGCAAATATCTTTCCAATTTGAATCATGGATTAGCCCTCCTCCGGCAAGTAAAGAAGTGCTACAGTAATATTGTCTGTTCCACCTGCATTATTGGCAAAGCGAATGAGACTTTCAGCCTTACTCTCAAGAGGGACTTCACTGAGAAGAATATCTCGAATATCTTCTTTTGAAACCATATTTGTTAAACCATCGCTATTAATCAGAACATAGTCACCAGGTTCCAAAGTTTTAAGTGCAATATCTGGTTCAACAGGATCATGTTGTCCGATAGACTGAGTAATAATATTTTTCTGTGGATGACGGCGAGCTTCCTCTTCTGAAAGTTGTCCTGCTCGAACCAAGGCACTAACTAAAGAATGGTCACTGGTCAACTGCGTGTATTCCCCATCACGAATCAAGGCAATGCGAGAGTCTCCAACATGGGCATAAATCATTTGTTGCTCAATAATCACAACTGCCTCAAGTGTTGTTCCCATTCCCTTGTATTCTTCGGTTTGTCCCAGTTCATAAATCTTCTTATTTTCTTCTTCTAGAACAGCAATCATCCACTCGCGAACTTCGTTGAGGGTATTGAGCTGAGTATCCACCCAACTTGCACCTAAATCTGTAGCGGTCATCTCACTAGCAATATGACCTGCACGGTGACCACCCATACCATCCGCCAAGACAATCAAATCAATTCCTGCTCTATTGGTATAACGGTTAACATAGTCCTGGTTGTTGGAACGTTTTTGTCCAACATCTGTTAAGAGTGCAATTTCCATATATATGTAACGCTGACGAGTCAGCTTCCTCCTCTAATAATTTAGGATATTCTTCTAACTTGACCGATGAAAAAGCCATCTGTCAGATATTGTTCCGGTGTAATGACAATACAACCATCTTGAACGATATCAGTGCAGTCATGCGTCAAGGATACCTGCTCAAAATTTGGATGTTGCTCCAAAAATTTTGCTAAAACTTCTTGGTTTTCCTTGCCCACAATTGTGCATGTACTATAGGTTATTATACCACCTTTTTTGACCGTTTGGCAAACGCTGTCCAGAATGGACAACTGAATTTTTTGGAGTTGGTCAAAATCAGCTGATTCTTTTCTATATTTAATATCTGGCTTGCGTCTGATGAGACCGATACCTGAACAAGGCGCATCCACTAATATCTTGTCAAAATAATCTGGTCCAAATTCTTGGGCAACCAGATGGGCATCTAATTTTTGCGTCACTACCCTATCAGCAAGCCCCAGCCGTTGGGCATTATCTTGGACCAAACTCAGTTTGTGATCGTAAAGATCCAAGGCCATCACACGCCCCGTCGTCAAATAAGAAGCCATATGACAGGTTTTACCACCAGGTGCCGCACAAGCATCTAGTATTTCTTCCCAGCCTTCAATCTTCAATGTTGGAGCAACCAGTTGACTGGTCTCATCCTGAATGGTCACACGACCGTCTTTAAAGACTGAACTACTTGCAAAATGTCCCTTCGTTTTCACCAGACCGACTGGAGATAGTTGAGAGTACTGCGCCTGCAACTCTTCTGCTAATCTATCAACTTCACTACTATCAGTCACCCGAACAGAGGCCTTGTTGCGGATAAAGAGACTGGCTAAGATAGCCTCCGCTCTCTCTTCTCCATATTCCTCAAACAAAGTAGCAATCAACCAAACTGGTGTGGAATATTGAATAGACAGACGCTTTTTTTTACGTTTGATAGAGACTATATCTGGCAATGGATTGTTCAAAAACTTGCGGAGAATTGCATTGACAAACTTGTCGGTCCCACGACCTCTTTTCGCAATGTTAACTGCTTCATTAACCACCGCATGGTTTGGAATTTTATCCAGAAAAAGAATCTGGTAAAGACTGAGCATGAGTAGATGATAAACCCATGAGTCTAACTTTTCTCGATCTTCAATCACATGCGCTAGGTACCATTCCAAAGTAATTTTTCTAGAAACGGTTCCATAGACTAATTCTGTAACCAAACTCTTGTCTGTTTCAGAAAGTTGGCTGGCTTGCAATACCTTATTGAGTGCGATATTGGAATAGGCTCCATTATCGAAAATTTCCTGAAGAACTTTCAGAGCAACTCCGCGGGCATAACTCCTTTGTTTATTTGTCAAAATAATCACCTACTTTTAGATCGCGACCGGCACCATTGAGAAAATCAGTAATGCTCATCTTCGGTTTACCAGCTGGCTGGACTGTTTTGAGAGAGAGAGAGCCCTGACCAGTCCCCACAATCAATTCTTTCTTATTCCGAACCAGGACTTGACCCGCTGCCCCCTCTCCTTCTGCTACAAGAGCCTCATAAACTTTAAATCGTTCTCCCTGCCAAAGGGTATGTGCAACCGGCCAAGGATACATACCGCGAACCTGATTAAAGAGTTGACGGGCAGATTTATTCCAGTCTAGTTTTTCTTCTTCAGGATTAATATTGGGTGAAAAGCTGACTTTGCTGGCATCCTGTGGCTCTGGAATAAGACTTCCTGACAGGTAGTCTGGCAAGCTCTTGATGAGAAGGTCACGTCCAACAATAGCCAGTTTTTCAAAAAGAGTTCCCACATTATCCGTCTCTTCAATCAAAACGCTATCACTAGCAATCATATCACCAGCATCCATCTCCTTGACCATCTCCATAAGCGTCACACCTGCACGCTCATCGCCGTTGATAAGTGCATAATGGATAGGTGCGCCTCCGCGATACTTAGGCAATAATGAAGCATGGACATTGACAGCAAAATCGACAGAATCTAGCAACTTGGTCGGCAAAAACTGACCAAAGGCAGCTGTGACAATGCCATCAGCTCCCAGATCCATGATATCTATCATCTCTTGACTGCCAGATATCTTTTCTGGCTGAAAAACTGCTAAATTGTGAGCCAATGCCAGCTCTTTCACCGGAGTCATCTGGATTTGACGCTTGCGACCCACCGCCCGGTCAGGTTGGGTAACCACAGCTAAAATCTCATATTGTCCTTCCGCTAGCAAGCCTTCCAGTACAGTCGCCGCAAAGGCAGGTGTCCCCATAAAAATAATCTTTGTCATCATTTCCTCGCTCCGTTTCATATCTTGTTATTATACCATTTTTAGGAATATTTTACTTGATAAGGACTTGGATTCATCAAGCCAGAACTCTTGCGTTTTTGAGTGGAAGTCAGCAGTACTATCAAACTATATCGGAGCCTTTCTTCCATTTGTACATAAAAATAGGAAGTATAGGCCGTTTGCTTTTACCTCCTATCGAATCTTTATTTGACTATCTTTTGTTAGAATCATACTCAAAGAAAATCAAAAATAGATGAAGCAAAGAGACGCAGATATCCCTAGTGTAGGCAAGGCCTCTTCACAAAGTATAATTTTGAATTTCAAAGTGTCTCAATTGATTCTTTACAGCAATAGAAAGGCCCACAGGGTAATCAAAGCATCATAGATGCCATGTGCGATGATTAAAGATAGGGTTGAACAGTTCTTAATCTTGATTCTGCAAATGCAATAAAAAGCACCTATTACTGTTGTCAAGAAAACCTGGATGAGATTGCCAGAGAAGATGTGGAAGAAACCAAAGAACAGAGAGGATGCAGCTACCGCAATGACATCACTCTTTCCAATGCTTTTTATTTTTTTATAGAGCAAGCCTCGGAAAATAAATTCCTCAGTCAAGGCAACCCCGAATAAACAATAGATAAATTCAAAAATAAATTGCCAGAGATATTGATAGTTCTTGCCACTATCAACATAAGAAGCTAGGCCAAGCAAGTGAGGGACTACTGTTAATAGCACTGACATCAGAATACCTATTGTCATTCCTATAATAACTTGTCGACTAGTCTTATCTGAGGTAAAACCATAATCCCTTAACCTATCCTTGGTAATGACCATCACAAGTATGGGTACCAAGGCAATGAACCAATAGCCAACTATAGCAGCAAGCATTCTCATCCCTAGAGGGAGCGAAGCCAAAATAGATTGATTAAAAGTTATCACCCCGTAAGCACTCAAGAAAGAGCCGAGAACGGCCACTACAATAGAAAACAGTTCTTTCGATTTTTTCATTTTTCTCATTGCCTCCAAAACCTGGTTCTAACCGCCCAATCGTTTTTTTAGCGAGTGAAATTAGACTAAGCTTTCACTTTGTCCATACTATTTCATGGCGGCAATTCTGTCTAGTTATATTTCCCAATAACAATATCAAACAAGTATCCACATCCAGCCAGACTGACTTGTCTCTTCACTCATTATTATATTATTTTTTCCTCGTTTTTTCCATTCTTGACGGACACTCAGCATCCTATCTAGCCAACAAAAAAAATGGCCGAAATTGACCATTTTTTTTCAGGCTTATAAAATGACGGAAGTCATTCAGTCTAAGGGACCAAACTAAGTCACATTCTGGGGTTCATTATCAATAACCAAACGCAAATCTTTATTTTCTTTCTCCTGTGACCAGTCCAAAATAGCGTTGAGCACAGACTCCAAACGCTCTTCTTTGCGATACTTGAGGAGGATTTGATAATGGTAAAGATTGTGGGTTCTGGCGATTGATTTTGGAGTTGGTCCTAAGATTTGAATCTTATCAGACAAGTTTTCTTTTAAGATAGCCAACACTTCATAAGCTTTTTTGACCGTAAAATCATCTGATTGATGCGAGAGCGTTAAGCCAACAGTGAAGGTATAGGGTGGATAAGCCATGCTCCTTCGGATGCCCATTTCGTAGTCATAGAAACCTTCATAATCTTGCTGTTGGGCAAAATTGATAGCATAATGATTTGGATTATAGGTCTGAATCAAGACCTGACCTGGTTTCTCAGCTCGACCTGCCCGACCTGCCACCTGAGTCAAGAGTTGGAAAGTTCTTTCTGAAGAGCGAAAATCTGGCAAATTCAGGGCTGTATCTGCATTGAGAACACCCACAAGGGTCACATTTGGAAAATCTAAGCCCTTGGCAATCATCTGCGTGCCTAAGAGAATATCCGCATCTCCCCGGCCAAATTCTTGCAAGAGGCTTTCATGGGCCCCTTTTTTTCGGGTAGTATCCACATCCATCCGAAGAATGCGGGCATCTGGGAAGAGTTCTTGCAGTTCCTGATAAGCCTTCTGCGTCCCTGTACCATAGTAGCGAATGGAAGGGCTAGAGCAAGAAGGACAATTTTTCGGGATAGCTTTTTGAAAACCACAGTAATGGCATTGCATAGAGCGAGTATCCATATGCAAGGTCAAAGAAATATCACAATTGGGACATTCATCAACTGCTCCACAATCACGGCACATGACAAAGGATGAATAGCCTCTTCTGTTTAACAGAAGAACAACCTGTTCCTTCCGTTCCAAGGTTTGACGGATTTTCTCCAACAAGATGGGGGTATAATTGCCATTTTCTTGTTGCCCCAAATACTCGCGAAAATCAAGGACTTGAACTTGAGGGAGGAGGGCATTTGGATTGGCTCTTTGGTTCAATTTGAGGAGACCATAGAGACCTCTACTAGCTCTAGCTCGACTTTCCAAACTTGGTGTAGCAGAACCTAAAACCAAGGCAGCTTTATGGTACAAAGCTCGCAACTTGGCTACTTCACGTGCGTGATAGCGTGGGTTACTTTCCTGCTTATAGCTAGCTTCATGTTCCTCATCGATAATGATGGCACCGATGTTTTCTAAGGGAGCAAAGATAGCTGAGCGGGCACCGACTACAACCTTAGCCTGTCCGCGCTCAATCTTCCGCCATTCGTCATATTTTTCACCATCTGATAGGCCAGAGTGGAGAATGGCTACTTGTTGGCCAAAGCGAGAGACAAAGCGGCGGGTTACCTGAGGTGTCAAGGAAATTTCTGGCACCAACATGATGGCCGTTTTCCCCTGCCTAAGGACTCCCTCTATGACCTGGAGATAGACTTCTGTCTTCCCACTCCCTGTCACACCCTGCAAAAGATAGGTCTGAGCTTCCTGACCAACTTGAGATAAGATTTCTCGTTGGGCAATTTCCTGTTCTGGATTGAGGTCTAGAGAAGGACTTGCTTCTACTCCATCAAAGAAGGCCTGCAGTCGACTAACTTCCTTTTCCCAAACCTCAATCAAGTTATTTTCTTGGAAAAAGCGGATGATATCTGCTGAATAATCTTCTCGCAGTTGGGATAAGGGAAAATCACCATCTTGACCCAGCAAGTGGTCTCGCAATTCCAAACGTTTCTTGGCGCGAGTTGGTATTTCGATTTCTTTCAGCAATTGGTGACACGGTCGATACCATTTCTCCGTCTTAATCTGTTTCTTATCCTTGGCTACATATTCTGAAAGGATACTGCCTTGTTGAATAGGACCGAGCACCTGCGTCTGTTGCTGGCTAGTCAAATTAGAATAATAAACCTGTTCAGCCTGACCAAAAATTTGATTCGCCAAGTCAGCCGAGAGTCCTTGTCCTTTTTTCAATAACTTGTCGTAGGAAGAATTAAGGAGATTGGGCAACATAGCTTTGAGAATCGAAATTTTATAGGAAAAAACAGTTTTTCGCATCTGATCAGCCAACCAGAGTTGCTCCGAAGTCAGTACTGGCGAGAAGTCCAAAACTTCTGCGATAGCTTTCAAGTTTTCCTCATCCGCTCCTTCTTCTAAAGCAATGACAATACCCTGAATGAGACGATTGCCCTTACCAAAGGGAACATGGACACGAATACCAACTTGTACCAAAGATTGTAATGTTTCTGGAACAGCATAAGTAAAGGGTTTATCCGTTTGAAACAAGGGTAAATCCACAATAATCTGAGCCTGCATAAGACCTCCTTTCATAAGCTATGAGAGCATCCACGAGATAACTAGTGATGGCCGTATTCCTCCTCACCAGACGAAACCGCCTCTAAACAGTTTCCAAATCCTATATTGGAGCCGCTTCTCTCAAAAACAAACTCAGTTGGACATCCAACTGAGTTCTCATCTGTCTTAAATTTTTTCGCCTTCTTCTTTTTCTTTGGCGATTTGAGCTTTGATTTTGCGCTCTTCCTCTTCGCGACGAAGACGCTCTTCTTCAGCACGACGACGAACAGCTTGACGTTTCGCTTCAGGATCTGGGTGGATAACTACATTACCAGCTTCAATCTCTTCTAAGGCACGAAGAGTTGATTTTACGGAACTGAACTCTTGAGTAGCTTTAGCACCAGCTTCCAATTCGTGAGCCCGTTTTGCTTCTAAAATCACCAAGGAATATTTCGAAGGAACTTTATCCAAGAGGGTATCAATGGAGGGTTTTAACATCATAATCTTTTTTTCTCTTTTCTATCCAATCTTAACGAAGAGCTACTTGTTCGCTAATCATCTCATCATATCGTCCGATGACACGCTCTACACGAAAATGCTCCGCTTCAATGATTCGTTTGACACGATCTGCTGCCAAAGGAACTTGATCATTGACTACAGCATAATCGTATTCCCGCATGAGAGCAATTTCTTCTCTAGCTTTGGCAATCCGTTGGGCAATGATTTCCTGACTATCTGTTCCGCGACCCACTAAGCGATCATGGAGCTCGTCCAAATCAGGCGGAGTCAGAAAAATAAAGACACCATCTGGCACTTTTTGTTTAACCTGTAGAGCTCCTTGAACTTCAATTTCTAGGAAAACATCCACGCCACGATCCAGTGTTTGATTAACATAAGTCAAAGGGGTGCCATAATAGTTTCCAACATATTCAGCATATTCCAACATTTGCCCTTGACGAATCAACTCTTCAAATTCTTCACGGGTGCGGAAAAAATAATCTACGCCATCTACTTCACCCGGGCGTTGAGGACGAGTCGTCATAGACACTGAGTATTCAAATTTATTGTCAGAGCTTTCAAAAATTTCCTTACGGACAGTACCCTTTCCGACACCAGATGGGCCAGAAAAGACAATCAGTAATCCACGTTCTGTCATGACATCTCCTTCTCAATCTTTCTCTATAGTGTAACAAAAAAGCACTCGTATTTCAAGTGCTTTTTCTTTGCTTTATTTAGCCACGTCAGTCGCCCGAGTTTCACGGATAACAGTGATTTTAATGTTTCCTGGATAATCCAAGTTATTTTCAATTTTCTCACGAATATCGTGGGCCAGAATGGTGACCTTATCATCATTCACAATGTTCGGATGAACAATAATGCGAACCTCACGACCTGCTTGAATCGCAAAGGCTTGTTTAATGCCCTTGAAGCTATTCGCTATTTCTTCTAAGTCATGAAGGCGCTTCACGTAAGCTTCCATTGACTCACGACGTGATCCTGGACGGGCAGCACTGAGGGCATCCGCAGCTGCTACGATAACAGCAATGGTACTCTTGGCTTCTACGTCACCGTGGTGACTGGCAATTGTATTGATTACCACTGGATTTTCCTTGTACTTACGAGCCAACTCAGTCCCGATTTCCACATGACTTCCATCCACTTCTCGGTCAATAGCCTTCCCAATATCGTGCAAGAATCCTGCGCGACGGGCTAGATTGACATTTTCACCCAACTCAGCGGCCAAAATACCAGAGAGTTTAGCCACTTCAATAGAGTGACGAAGGACATTTTGTCCATAGGACGTACGGAAGTGTAAGCGTCCCATGGTCTTAATCAAATCAGTATGAAGGTTTGGAGCACCAATTTCGTAAGCGGCCGCCTCACCATACTCACGGATCCGATTGTCCATTTCAAGACGGTGCTTCTCTACCAACTCCTCGATTCGAGCTGGATGGATGCGACCATCCTGTAGAAGAGCCTCCATCGTCATTCGGGCAATTTCCCGACGGATCGGATCGAAACCAGAAAGTACAACGACTTCTGGTGTGTCATCGATAATAACATCAATACCGGTCAAACTTTCAAAAGTACGAATATTGCGGCCTTCACGTCCAATAATCCGACCTTTCATAGCATCGTCTGGCAGATGTACAGATGTAACTGTTTGTTCTGCAACATATTCTCCAGAGATACGTTGCATAGCCTGGGCCAAGAGTTCCTTAGCTGTCTTATCAGAACGTTCTTTGATTTCGCGTTCTGCTTCTTTAATACGACTAGCAACTTCATGCGAGAGTCTATCGCGGGTATCCACTAAGATTTGCTCGCGCGCTTCTTCTTGACTTAAAGAAGCTACCTTTTCTAACTCAAGAGTTTTTTCCTCTTCTAGTTTTGCAACTTTCTTCTCACGCTCATCAATGTGTTTAGATTTATCCGTCAGACTTTGTTCTTTTTGCTCCAAAGTCTTCTCTTTGCTTGTCAAATTATCATCTTTGCGATCCAAGCTACTAGCACGTTCTGTCAAACGTAATTCTGTTTGACGGAGTTCTTGCTTTTCTGCCTTGAATTCTTCTGCAACTTCTTCGCGGTACTTACGAGCCTCTTCTTTAGCTTCCAATAGCAATTCCTTTTTCAAGGATTGGCGATCACGTTTAGCTGTTTGAACAATCGATTCTGCTTCTTGTTCAGCTTTTCCACGGACATTGCTTGCTTCTTGTTCAGCGTTAATAAGTGTCAACTCTGCAGTGTCTTTTGCAGATTTCATCTTCAAAGCAATGGCTAGATAACCTACTACTAAACCAATGAGAGCGGATACGATTGCAATGATTCCAAATGTCATATCCATCTTCCACCTCAATTTTATTAATGGGATTTTCAACAAAATCCTTTTATCATTTTATCATATTTCAAACGATTTCACAAATCAAATTTTTTATATGATATAATAATTTTAGATAAAAAGGAGGCCCCTATGACAAAAAAAGTTATCGTAGAAAGTTTTGAATTGGATCATACTGCTGTTAAAGCCCCCTATGTCCGCTTAATTTCAGAAGAGTTTGGACCAAAAGGAGATGTCATTACCAATTTTGATATCCGTCTGGTACAACCCAATGAAGACTCCATCCCAAGCGCTGGTTTGCACACCATTGAACATTTACTAGCTGGGCTGATTCGCCAACGTATTGACGGGATGATTGATTGTTCACCCTTTGGTTGTCGGACCGGCTTTCATATGATTATGTGGGGACAACACTCCGCTACTGACATCGCAAAAGTTATCAAGGAAAGTTTGGAAGAAATCGCCCATGTCACCAAGTGGGAAGACGTTCCAGGAACCACCATCGAATCCTGTGGCAACTACAAGGATCATAGCCTCTTCTCTGCCAAAGAGTGGGCAAAAATCATTTTGGAGCAAGGAATTTCGGATGATCCATTTGATAGACATGTAATCTAATCCGCAAAGAAAATCAAACAAGATGAGACAATGCAATGTCAGCATACCGAGTTGCCGACAAGGAACTTGACGCCTCGATTTTCAAAAAATGGATCCATACAAAAAAACTAGCTCAGGGAAATCTAAGCTAGTTTATTCTTTTGCTTTTTAATAATCCAAATCGTCTGCACGACCAGGTGCATTCCCAACGAAATAACCTGTTTTGGCATTGATGGAGAAAAGATAAGTCCCATCTGATTTGAAGAGATTGTAGTATCCACGACCATTGATGATATTGACTTTCTCAAGGAAATAATCATTTCCTGTGATATGGCCACGTTCCTTGGCGATATTGATAATATTTTCTAAAATACCAGGATTAAATGTCCAAGCTGGATTGTTGACATCATCAATAGCAGCTTGATTATATGGCACACGGCTAAGTTCACGTTGCAAATGAAGAACTGCTGGAATTTCCATACCGTAAACAAGGCCAGCAATATTTACCCATCCTGGGTTGTTGGAGCTTGTTACAGGAGCAGGTACCTCAGCAGGAGTTGCTGGAGCTGGCGTTTCAACCGGCACACTTTGAGCCGGTGCAGGTGTATTACTACTTGCTTGTCCCACACTTTGTCCTTGGCCTTGAGCTTGATTAGTTGATGAGGCGGCTGGCTTTTGAGTTTGCCCCATATTGATAGCAGAAGTTAAGAGAGCATCCACAGCTGACAGCCCTGTTGAGACAGAATCAAATTTAGCATCCGACTTGACATTTGCAGTTGTGTCTAATTCTCCATCCACAATAGCAGGTTTATCAAAGTTTGCATTGATAGTCTTGATAGACTTGATAGCTTTTTCTAAGGCATCGTATTTAGCCTTGGCTGCCTTGTAACCAGAACTTGACTTACCAATCTTGTCCAAAGCCGCTTTCAGTTGATCTAGTTTATCAAACTCACTGTTTTTCAACTTAGTCAAGCTACCGTCCGTAAAGAAACTAGCATAGAGTTTTTCAAAAGCTGAAACATTGGGATCGGTTGGATTAGACTCAGTTGTTTCGGTCGTGGAATCGGAGGAAGGTGGTAACGTTTCTTTCCTATTTTGATTATCCATCCAAACAAATGCACTTACTAGAATAGCAATAAAAGCCAGCATCAGACCTAGCCAAATAAGACCTTTCTTCTTACTTGATGTTTCCTGATTCAGTTCAGCATCATCATCGCTTTCAAATTCTGATATTGGAGGAATGGGAGTAACTGATGTATCTTCTGATTTTTTACTAGTTTGAACCTTATGGATTTGAAAATCTGCTTCTAGAGGCCCTTGTTTTTCAGCACGCTCTCTAGGCTCCATTTCGTTTTTCGATTCTACCGCTTCTTCAGCAAACGCAATATCCTCATCAGTCAATGCTGGTGTTGCTATAAGTGTTTCAAATTTTTTGGCTTCTATATCTTCACGGTGTTGCTTGATATACCGATCCAGAACATTGTCATCAGCCTCCACACCGTCTTTTATATCCTGTTGTTTGCGTACAACTTGTCCAACGGTCATATCTTTGGCTTCGTCAAAATTTAAAATCTTTTCATCATTTTCTTTTGAATTGTCTTGTGATTTTGCTTTTTTCTTTTTCGACACGTTTCTAACCTCCTCGTGTTTAGTTGGAACGTTTTACTCTCTGACCAAAGAACTGATAGAGGTCAACTTTTAAGGTCCCATTGTATAATTTTCGCTTTTTATCCGCCAATCGACCAAATCGTGCTTCAAATTGTTCATCACTAGTTAAGACAAAGATAGACCACGTTTTAAGCGAAGAGAACGTTTGTCCCATTTCTTTATAAAGTTTCGCGATAGCATCATCATCCAAGAGACGCTCACCATATGGGGGATTGGAGAGGATGACTCCGTTTGTTTTTTCTGTTTTTAAATCTTGCAGTCTCATCTGTTTGAACTGAATATCTTCTGCGACCCCCGCAGCAAGCGCATTTTTATTGGCAATCTCAATCAAGCGGGCATCGATGTCAGATCCTAAAATATCCAATTCTAGTTCTTTATCAATAGCCCCCTCTGCTTTTTGACGTGCTTGTTTAACCAAGTTCTTATCCACCCAATTCCAATCTTCAAAGGCGAAGTCACGTTTGAGACCGGGAGCTATCTTTCGAGCCATCATAGCGGCTTCGATACAGAAAGTCCCTGAACCACAGGTTGGATCAATCAGGGGTTTATCGGGATACCAGTTGGATAAGAGTAGGATAGCTGCAGCCATGTTTTCCTTGATAGGAGCCCCACCTTTTTCTACCCGATAGCCACGCTTAAAAAGACTAGAGCCAGTCGTATCAATCATGACCGTAGCTACATCCTTCAAGATGGATACTTCAATTTTGAACTCTGCGCCTGTTTCTTGCAAAGGCACACCTTCAGGTCTATGGAAATGCTTCTGCAGTTTTTTAACGACAGCTTTTTTAGAAATAGCTTGAACACTCGGTTCATTGTGAAGTTTGGACTTGACACATTTGGCTTTGGAAATAGGAAATTTACAACCAAGCGGCAGGTAATTTTCCCAATCGAGGCCAAACACTCCTTGGAAAAGTTCTTCAAAAGTACGAGCCGGAAATTGACCAACAATGATTTTGATGCGGTCAGCAGCACGCAACCAGAGATTACTTTCTATAATGGTCGAAATGTCTCCTGAAAAGCGAACACGGCCGTTTTCGACCTGGCATTCATAACCCAAGTCTCTCAATTCACGACCTACTACAGCTTCTAAACCGGCTGCTGCAGTGGCAATTAAGTTAAATTTATTTTTCATAGTCAAGATATTTAGAACGTCTAAAGCGAATTAAAATAGGAGACCTCCTGAAATACAGATTTCAGAAATGGGCATCTTTTTTTACAGGCTTTTAGTTCTTATTCAATTCCTTTCTCGATTTCAGGTTGTTACTCATTTTATCAGCATTCTGTGAATCATGCCTCTAAACTAAGTGTAGAGTAGCTTGAGAAAGTGGATTCGTCTAACTCTTCATTTTTTAAGAGAGAGGACAATCAAAAGCTTTATTTATTCTAGTTAAAAAAGAAAAGTCTAGGTACTTTCGTCCTAGACTAGACCTATTATGCAATTTTCTATAAGCCATGTTTTGTTCCGGTGGTACTAGGTACTACCACCTTCGATAATCATCTGTCTACTGCTTTGCAGTCAGGAAAGACCGTTCGTTTCCAGCTTTCCCATGCCCCGACCGAAATTTGGGTTGCTAGCTTGAGGGGTTTACCGCGTTCCACTTCTCACGTTTCCATGAGAACTCCGTCACTGTGGCACTTTCAGAGCTATTGTGACCTATCCGAAGACTTAGCCAGTTCACTCGCCGTAACATATTTCTATGTCCCTAGGCTTATGCATTCGCCTAGCACAAACACTACCAGCATCACAGCCGGTGCTAGCATGGACTTTCCTCATGGTGACAAATCACCACGCGATTATCCAAAAATTGCAAGTTTCTTTCTATATTCTATATTATTTTATAAGTCTTGAGCGATTTGCTTGCCAAAAACTTCTTTCTCCAGACGATTCAAGCGACGCAAAATATCAAAATTTGTAGCAGATGAGCCACGTTCTGTACGCAATATATCTGTTTCTTCAGAAATTGGTGCTACGGCAACAGCAGCTTTTGGAGCATTGACTGCTTGAGCTTTTAGGCGAGTAATTTCACCTTTTAATTCCTTAATGATTGCTTCGTAGGCATCATAATCTTTCATGATCCCATCCAAGAAATCATTTACTTCATCTTGGTCGTAGCCTCGGAATCCAATTTTAAAATCTTGCTCATAAATATCTTTTGTTGTAAATTTAATCGTCGCCATATCTCTCTCCAAATCTAAAAAGTCGCTATCTTCATTATATTAAAAAATATAGGCAAAAATCAAGTTAAATCACTCATTTTTTATAAAATTTTCGGCTATCTGGTTTAAATCATCAAAGTTTAAGCTTTTTACAGTATATCCTACTTGAATTAAGATTAGGTTGTATAAATATTTCAAGTTTGTTTCATTTTCGCTGTCATAAAATAAATAAGCCCCATCTGTATTTTCCAAAATAAAGCGATTGTAGTCTTTAAACTGACCAGGATTCTCGTATTGAGCAAAGGCATATTTGACAAAATCACAGCTTTTAAAGGTGGCTAATTTAGTCTGGTTGTTCTCATTCCAATTCTCGCCGTGGTTGGCAAAAGGAAAAATGACTGCGGTCTGAAAACCATAGCCTTCTTTCTTTAAATCTTCAAGGACTTCCAGAGCCCAAAACTCAAACCCTAAACTCCCTGTGAAAATGAACCATTCTGTTCCTTCTTCTATCATCTTGATGCAATCTTGACGAATTGCCTCTTTTATAATAGGGATACGAGGATCTTTATCTGAAAAAATACCTAAATCTGTGTGCTTGTAACCACTTATCAAAACCGTCTTAATAGTCATTTCTTGTGCTCTTTTCTTGTCTTGTGGTATAATGTACTGATAGTATTTTAACAAGAAGGAGTTCTATGGTCAATTACCCTCACCAGGTTTCTAGAAAAGCAATAATACCTAGTGTACGTTCTGAAAAGAAAGAGGTCGATTTTGCCAACCGTGGAATGACCTTTGAAACAGCCATTAACGAGAGCAACAATTATTACTTGGCACACGGCAAGGCAGTCATTCATAAGAAGCCCACACCTGTCCAGATTGTCAAAGTTGACTATCCCAAGAGAAGTCGAGCTAAAATTGTTGAGGCATATTTCCGTCACGCTTCGACGACTGACTACTCTGGAGTATACAAGGGCTATTATATTGACTTTGAAGCTAAGGAAACGCGACAAAAGACAGCCATGCCCATGAAGAACTTTCATGCTCATCAGATTGAGCATATGGCTCAGGTTTTGCATCAAAAAGGAATTTCCTTTGTACTCCTTCACTTTTCAACATTGAAAGAAACTTATCTCTTACCTGCCCAAGCTCTCATTGATTTTTATCAAATTGATAAGGGCGGAAAGTCCATGCATATAGACTATATCCGGCAGCATGGTTTTGAGATAAAAATGGGTGGCTATCCTAGCTTGCCCTATCTGGAAATAATTGAAGAAAAATTATTAGGTGGTAAGAATTTTGAAAAATGAAACCCTAAAAAGAATCCTTGTGATAGTGGGCAATGTCTTACTTGCTGGTTTTATTCTAGCAAGTTTAGCTGCAGCTGGTTTGGTGGCCTACTATGTTAGTTCAGCCCCAGCCCTGACGGAAGAAGCCCTAACAGCAACGACTTCTAGTAAGATTTATGATAAGAACGGTGGCCTTATCGCTGACCTTGGTTCTGAAAAACGCTCCAATGCCAAGACTAAGGACATTCCTACCGATTTGGTAAACGCCATCGTGGCTATTGAAGACCAACGTTTCTTCAATCATCGTGGCATAGATGTCATCCGAATTGCTGGTGCCTTTTTAAACAATTTGAGAAGTGGTGGACTTCAAGGTGGATCGACTCTAGACCAACAGTTCATCAAATTGACCTACTTCTCCACTTCAAAAGATGATCAAACCGTCAAGCGAAAGATTCAAGAAGCATGGCTAGCCATGCAATTGGAACGCCGCAATACCAAGCAAGAAATATTGACTTACTATGTCAATAAGGTATACATGTCTAATGGTAACTATGGCATGAAAACGGCTGCCAATGCCTACTATGGCAAAGATTTAAAAGACTTATCTCTAGCTCAACTGGCCCTCCTTGCCGGCATGCCTCAAGCACCAAACCAATACGATCCCTACACCCAACCTGAAGCTGCACAGGGACGTCGCGATATTGTCTTAGGTGAGATGTTAGAAGAAAAGTACATTACTAAAGAAGACTACGATACTGCTATTGCAACTCCTGTAACAGATGGACTCCAACCCCTTAAAAACACTGCAGCCTATCCTCTCTATATGGACAATTACCTCAAGGAAGTCATTGAAGAGGTAGAGGAAAAAACAGGCTACAATCTCTTAACAACGGGAATGGATGTCTATACTAATGTGGATCCAGTTGCTCAACAGCAACTTTGGAATATCTATAATACTGATGAGTTTGTCTATTACCCTGATAACATCTTCCAAGTTGCCTCTACCGTCGTGGATGTGTCAAATGGTAAAGTCATTGCACAACTTGGTTCTCGCAACCAATCAACCAATGTTTCCTTTGGAATCAACCAAGCTGTTGAAACCAACCGTGATTTCGGTTCGACTATGAAACCTATTACGGACTATGCTCCCGCCTTAAAGAATGGCGTCTATATTTCTACAGGTGATACCATTGTAGACGGTCCTTATAACTATCCCGGCACTAACACTCCCGTTTACAACTATGAACGTGGTTATTTTGGCAATATGACCTTGAAATCTGCCATCCAGTATTCAAGAAATATCCCAGCCATTAAAGCCTTGGAAGCAACTGGCTTAGACAAGGCCTTGGAATACTTGCAAAGTATTGGTATTGATTATCCAGAGATGCATTACTCAAATGCTATTTCAAGTAATACAACTGTCTCAGATAAAAAATACGGTGCCTCTAGTGAAAAGATGGCTGCGGCCTATGCTGTTTTTGCCAACGGTGGTACTTATTACAGACCACAATACGTCAATAAAGTAGTCTTTAAAGATAATACAACAAAAGAATTTGCTCCTGAAGGCACTCAAGTATTAAGTCCTGAAATTTCCTACATGATGACAGACATGCTTAAGAGCGTGTTGACTTATGGAACTGGTCTCAACGCCGCTGTCAGCGGTGTACCGATTGCTGGTAAGACGGGTACCTCTAACTATACTGATGATGAACTAGCTGCTATTTTGGAGTCTAACGAGGCAGCTCGATACAGTTCTCTTGCTGCACCGGACCATAGTTTTGTTGGCTATTCGACCAAGTATGCTATGGCTGTTTGGACTGGTTATTCCAACCGTACAACCCCTATCTTGGACAGTGGAAATATGATCGCAACAGATGTCTTCCGAAGTATGATGAGCCAACTCAATCCTCCGGAAACGGCAAGCGACTGGGAAATGCCAAGCGGTCTTTACCGTTACGGTTCTTATCTTTACCTCAATGGAGCCCAAAGACGCTCCAATTCCAATTCTTCTAATGCTTCCATTCCAGAAACCACAACAGTTGCTGCAACAACTGTCGAAGAAACTCAAACTACACATACAACAACTGTTGAACAAACTGTAGCTCCAACCGAACCCGCTTCAACAACAGCAGCAACGACTAGTAATTCCTCTGGAACATCGCAGGATAATCAATAAGCGTAAACTCAGAAATTTTTCTGGGTTTTTCTTTTAATAATATGATAAGATAGAAGCATGAAACCAGAAATCTTTTACCAAAAATTAGCGGAACTAGGCTTCCAGCTAACTGACAAGCAAAAAAAACAATTTAAGCGCTACCTTGACTTACTGGTAGAATGGAATGAAAAAATCAATTTAACTGCCATTACAGAGGAAGATGAGGTTTATCTCAAGCACTTCTACGATTCGTTAGGTCCCATCTTGCAAGGCTATTTAAAAAATGAGCCAATTTCTATCCTAGATATTGGTGCTGGGGCTGGTTTTCCCAGTCTACCTATGAAGATCCTTTTCCCTCAACTAGAAGTAACCATCATTGATTCCCTCAACAAGCGCATTCATTTTCTTAATCTTTTAGCCCAAGAATTGGACCTTGAGGGAGTTCATTTCTATCATGGTCGTGCCGAAGATTTTGCACAGGATAAGAAGTTCCGCGCCCAGTTTGATGTGGTGACAGCTCGCGCAGTAGCCCGCATGCAAATACTAGCAGAATTGACCATTCCTTATCTCAAGATTAATGGAAAATTGATGGCTCTCAAGGCTTCTAATGCTGAAGATGAATTGACTCAGGCCAAAAACGCTCTCAACCTTCTTTTTGCTAAAGTGATAGAGAACGTGGATTACCAGTTACCAAATGGTGACCCACGAACTCTAACTCTTGTGGAAAAGAAAAAAGAAACCCCCAATAAGTATCCTCGCAGAGCAGGGATGCCAAATAAGAAACCTTTATAGGAATCGAGTAGAGACTAATTCCTAGCCCCTCTCACACCACCGTGCGTGCCGTTCGGCACACGGCGGTTCAACTAACTTTTAACGCATGTCGTTCAAGATAATAATCTAGGCATGAAACTAGTCCACGTTTAGCGAGGACTGGTTTTGATATAGGAATCGAGTAGAGACTAATTCCTAGCCCCTCTCACACCACCGTGCGTGCCGTTCGGCACACGGCGGTTCAACTAACTTTTAACGCATGTCGTTCAAGATAATAATCTAGGCATGAAACCAGTCCACGTTTAGCGAGGACTGGTTTTGATATAGCTGAATTGACTTTTGTGCCACTAATTGATAGTGGTCACCCCAGCCAGATACCTTATCAGCTATCCATTTGGGAGTCCCTAGTTTAAGTAGTCCCCAAAGTCGCCTTGACTTCTTCTTCCATTGTTTCCAAATAATAACTCTAATTCGTGTCCTCAATCGTTTATCAATTTCTCCCATGACTGACTTCATGTTAGTCAATGCGAAGTAGTTTATCCATCCGCGAATAAGCCAGTTGAGTTTCTCAATACGGCTACCCAAGTCAGTGCTCCATTTGCGTGTTGTGAGCTTCCTAAGTTTCCTCTTGAAACTCTGGATACTCTCTTGATGTGGACGACTTTTCCACCCTTCAGCTGATTTCCAGAATCCGAATCCAAGGTACTTCAGTTGACTCGGTCTGGTAATCTTAGTCTTGGTCATATTGACTTTCAATCCCAGTCGCTTCTTAATGAATCGGCTAACTTAATACATGATACGTTTGGCAGATGCTTCGCTCCCAACTGTGATGACACAGTCATCTGCGTACCGGACGAAACGAAGCCCTCGATTTTCCAATTCCTTGTCCAGCTCATTGAGCGTGATATTGGACAGGAGGGGAGATAGATTCCCACCTTGTGGTGTTCCCACCAGCGTTTTATGGCGCTGTCCATTGATAACTACACCCGAATGAAGATACCTACGAATCAGAGACTCTGTATCTCCATCTTGGATAATGTTATGGACAAGAGACATCAATCTATCTTGGGGAACTGTGTCGAAGAATTTCTCAAGGTCAATGTCCACAATCCACTCATAGCCATCATTAAGGTATTCTAGTAACTTGATGATGGCTTTTTCGCATGACCGTTTCGGTCTAAACCCATAGCTCGTTTCGGAGAAATGAGGTTCACACAGAGGGCTGATAACTTGGACGATGGCCTGTTGAATCATTCTGTCCATTACTGTTGGGATGCCAAGCTGGCGGACTCCTCCATTGGGCTTTGGGATTTCAACGCGTAGGATTACTTCGGTTAATTGTTAAGCCCTTCGCTCCACTTCCATTACAGAAGCTTCGTGACTACTATGGCTTCGGCTGACCGTTGTTACTACGTCTAGGACGCTCATGAGACCTCACGGGATAAGTCGTACATCTTTCCTCGTTTACTCTCGTGATTTACGCATATAGGTTACGACTACCTATTTGGACTTTAGAGTTTTCAGCCCCCTCATCCGCTATATACGCCTTAATATCACGTTTCTGTTCGTAGAGCCACGATTTCGCTATCCCTTCCTCTCCCCGCTACCTCGCGATAGTCAGGCTTGGGAATCGCTATTGGGTTCACCGGTAGCGGGTGCCCACGGAGGACTTGCACCTCAGATGTACGACATGCCCGTCGTACTGACAAAGCCGACCCTCGAATGAGAATCGGCTTTTTGGTTATCTATCTGGTTGGGAAGATTGCTTTTTCTACTTGAAAATTATTCCCTGACTGGTTGATGACAATATCAAACTGAGACTGATAATCCGCCATATAGAGGTCATACTGTCTTCTGCGATGGTTGTGGGTTTGTCGGATAAACTCTGGATTTCTTCCTCTATGAGCCACATCACGCTCCAACCTTCTTTGAAGTTCTGTATCGGAATCTGTATAGAGGAAGATTGATAAATCAAAGAGTTGCGAATCTAAAAAAGTGGGGGTCATCCCTTCGACAATGGTCACTGGACAATGACTCCTCAGATGTTTTTCTGGTAACCATGGAAAATCGGGAGTCAGGACGTCCATTCCCCTTCTCAGCATAGCTACATCTCGTTTCAGTCCATTTAACTCATGCCTAGCTGGATGACAAGCAGTGATATGGTAAAAATCCTCTTTTTCTTGAAAATCATACTGCAAAAAAGTTTCCTTACTATGCTGACCAGAAATAATATAGGCATCCGCTTCAATCAGCTGACTTTGACCATCTTTATAAACTTGATGGAGAGCAGTCGCAAAACTTGTTTTCCCCGAAGCTCCATGTCCACAGATTCGAAGAACGGTCTGTTTTCTCGTATTTGTAAAGGCAATAACCGTCTGAATCAATTTTTTCATAAATCTATTATAGCATTTTTTAGACAAGAAAAAGGATTAGAGCTGATTCTCTCCAATCCTTACTGATTCTTCTTTTTTAAGCTGTAGCTACTTCTGGCAGAGTTTCTCCAATTGCTTCAAGGCGCGCTGCCCATTCTGCACGAGTCAGACCATGTTCAGAGACATAGCGGTTGCGTTCGTGCGCACGACACTCTGCGGAGCAACCACGAACATACTTGTCCTCTGTTTCTTCGGTCATGAAGATTTGCTTGTTGCAATATGGATTTGCGCAATTGACATAGCGTTCACATGGTTCACCTGTCATCATATCTTTACTGATAACAGTTGGATTGACACGGTTTACTGGCACTGCAATGCGTTCATCAAAGACATACATCGCTCCATCCCAGAGTTCTCCCATCACCTCAGGATCTTTACCGTAGGTTACAATTCCTCCATGCAACTGACCAACATCTTTGAAGCCTTCACGAACCATCCAACCTGAGAATTTTTCACAGCGCACGCCACCGGTACAATATACAACCACGCGCTTCTCCATGAATTTTTCCTTATTATCACGGACCCACTGTGGCAGATCACGGAAGTTACGGATATCTGGACGGATTGCTCCACGGAAGTGTCCTAGGTCGTATTCGTAATCATTACGCGTATCCAGAACAACAGTATCCTCGTCCAACAGAGCTTCTTTAAACTGTTTCGGATCAAGGTATTCACCTGTTGTTACCAATGGATCGATGTCACTATCAAAGTCGTCGTCTTCTAGACCTAGGTGGACAATTTCTTTCTTATAGCGGACAAACATCTTCTTGAAGGCATCTATCGGCTCATCATCAATTTTAAACCAAAGGTCACTAAAGATTGGATTGGCATGGACATAATCCATGTATTTTTGAGTCGTTTCGTAATCGCCAGAAACTGTACCATTGATTCCCTCATCTGCAATCAAGATGCGACCTTTCAGGCCAATGGATTTACAAAACTCCAAATGCTCCTTGGCATAGCTTTCAGCATTTTCAATTGGGACATATTTATAATACAGTAAAACACGAATATCGTTTGACATGATTTTCACCGTGAACCCCTTACAAATCTGGGTTCACTCCTCTCTTCTTGAATGGGATATGAATTTACATACCCTACTAGTTTACAGTTTTCATATAAATAAAGGAAATGATTTGGCTGGAAAGTAGATAAGAGCTTAGATGTCATCTGTGTTACAATTTCTTTAAATTTTAGTTTATCGACTAGTATGATTTTACCTTCCATGATAAGATAAGAATACTATAATGAGAAGTTAAAAAGAAGGATGATATGAAATTTAGGAAGTCTCTTTACTCTGCTCTTTTACTGGCCATTCTTTTGGAAATGGGTGGTTCTTTACGAATCTCTGCCGATACAGAAACCACAAGCAGGCAGGAAGCTGTTAGCAGTGAATCCAGTTCAACAATGGAAGATCCAACCACCACAAGTGCTGAAGCAGCTCCAAGCACGACTAGCGAGACCAGTCCAGATAGCACAGAAGCATTGACGTCAATTGAAGTTCTTTCTGAAGAAGAAGCAGACACGACAGAAGAATTTGAAGCCGGTATTGCCCTTACAGAGAGTGCAAGCAGCATTGCCATTGGAGATAACTACCCTGCCTATTTAAAAAACATCCCTTACTATTCATATACCGTTGATCCTTGGAGCTATTACCACAGACAATGTACTTCTTTTGTGGCCTTCCGTCTAATCAATGTCAATAAGTTTAATGATGTGCGCATGTTTGGAAATGCGACAGATTGGGGAACCAATGCTAGGAACCGTGGCTATCTTGTGGATAAAACACCAGCATATGGTTCTGTTGCTTGGTTTTCAGCTGGTCATGTAGCATGGGTATCAGATATTCGAGGTTCTTATGTCGAAATCGAAGAATACAATGTTCCAGCTAATTCTGGAAACTACAAAAAAAGGATTGTTCCAATCAGCTCTGTTACAGGTTTCATACACTTTAAAGATATTCAAGCTAACAAAACTGTCGCTACCGAAAGCGTCAGTCTAGACAAGACTGCTCAAACTTTGACAGTTGGTAGTTCCTTTGTACTAACAGCAGCACTCAAACCAACTAATGCGAGCAACAATACTGTCCAATGGACCACATCCAATCCTAAAGTAGCCACTGTTACTAATGGAAATGTTGTGGCTGTATCCCCTGGTAGCGCAGTGATTACTGCAAGAACTGTTTCTGGTGGAAAGACCGCTAAAGCAAACATCACGGTTCAAGCTGGAAAACAGGTTGCCGTTTATCGACTCTATAACCCGAGTATTAAACGTCACCTTTATAGCCAAGATACGAATGAAGCTAGGATTCTTCAGGGACGTGGATGGAATTTTGAAGGTCAATCTTTTGTTACTTCAAGTGGTGGACAACCTGTTTACCGACTCTATAATCCATCGTTAAAAGAACATCTATACACGACCAATAAAACTGAAAATGATATCTTAGCTACTCAAGGTTGGTCTGCAGAAGGCGTTGCATGGTATTCGTATGGTACAAAACCTGTTTATCGTCTTTATCATCCCGGTTTAACCATTCATCTTTATTCTGCAGATAAGAATGAAGTCGATATTCTTATGAAACGCGGTTGGAAAAATGAAGATATTTCCTTCTATACAAACTAGATCTCGTACTATATGACCACAAAAAGAGACTCTATAATTTCTGTAATGGGTAAAACCACCGCAGAGACTATAGAGCCTTTTTTGCACGTCAGGCTACAATCGCTTTGGCCACTTCTTCCGCTGTCATTCGAGAGAAGTAATGGGCAATGTCGATTGTTTTTAATTTTTCGAGAATATCAGCATACTCGTAGCGACTGCCGATGAGAAGTTTTTCAATATCAGATACATCACCAATACCGAAGAAATCTCCGTAGATTTTTAGTGATTCAATGATGGATTTTTCAGTCTTGATGTAGGATGTAATGGTTCCAGCTGGATACCGAATGCTTCGCTCAACTGTATACTCAGGTGTTGTTCCAAAAGTCCATTCCCAAGTGCCAAACTGCTGATCGCGAATTTCTTGGATATGAGTCAATTCATCTTCTGAAAGTACATATTCTTCCATATCTGGATATTCTTTTTTCATTTGGTCCAGAATAGCTTCTTTAAATTCCAGAACGGTCATTTTTTCTGGTAATTCCTTATTGATGTTGGTCACTCGAGCACGAACAGACTTGACACCCTTAGACTCAATCTTATCTTTGGAAACTTTGAGGGCTTGACCAAGGACCGTCATATCCACGTCAAAGAGGAGACAGCCATGGTGCATCATGCGTCCTTTCGCATAAGCTTGGGCATTGCCACAGATTTTCTTACCATCAATTTCTAGATCATTACGGCCTGTAAAATTGGCTTCAACACCAAGGGTTGCAAGGGTATCGATAACAGGTTTTGAAAAGGTTTTGAAATCAAAAGCTCCCTCTTCTGATTTGTTAGAAATAATGGTGTAGTTAAGATTGTTTAAATCATGATAAACTGCACCACCACCAGATAGACGACGAACCACATGGATCCCGTTGGCATCTGTAAATTCCTTGTTGATTTCTTGGATGGCATTTTGGTGCTTACCAATGATGATGGCAGGCTCGTTAATCCAAAGGATAAAAATTTCATCAATATCTGTCAATTCCTTGAAGGCATACGATTCAAGGGCGATATTAAAAGCTGGGTCGTTGGAATTGTTTACAATGTATTTCATTTCTTGATAGCAAGTTTACTTAAAAAATCTGACTGGCAGACTTTCCCTGTCACTTGATTCCTTTCTATTTTCACAAGTAACTCTATTATAATGAAAACGGTCGCAATTGACAATGAAAAAGGTTCTAGTTTTCAGTCTTGATTTTAACTATTGAAGAGAAATTGATAGGATTCTTATCTACTTTTATTCTATCAAGAAAGAAAACTATAGACATAAAGAAACAGGCCTTGCGGCCTGTTTTCTTAGTCGAGATAAGCACCATTGCTGGCGATAACATTTTTGTACCAGTCAAAGGATTTTTTCTTAGAACGTTTAAGGGTTCCATTGCCTTCATTGTCGCGGTCTACATAGATAAAACCATAGCGTTTTTTCATTTCCCCTGTTCCAGCAGAAACTAAGTCGATTGGGCCCCAAGTGGTGTATCCCAACATTTCCACGCCATCTTCATTAATAGCATCTCGCATAGCACGGATATGTTGATCCAGATAATCGATACGATAATCATCTGCTACATAGCCATTTTCATCGGGCACATCGACGGCCCCCAGACCATTTTCCACCACAAAGAGTGGTTTACGGTAGCGATCTGACAGCTCATTGATAGTGATGCGGAAGCCCAATGAATCAATAGCCCAACCCCAATCTGATTTCTTCAAATATGGATTTTCGGCTGAGGCTAAAAGATTGGCTTCTGTTTGATCTGCCGGATGGGCTTCTGCGGCACGAGTTTGGTAATAAGAGAAAGAAACAAAATCAACTGTGTGTTCTTTAAGGATATCTAAATCACCCTCTTCAATCGGAATAGTGAGACCTTCTCGCTCAAAGAATTTGAGAGCATAGCCAGGATATTCTCCATGGGCTTGGACATCAATAAAGAAATAATTTTCACGATCCTGATCCATGGCCGCTTTAACGTCTTCTGGTTTTGGAGTCAATGGATAGAACTTACCACCGGCCAACATACAGCCGACCTTATTCTCAGGGTCCACTTCATGGGCAATCTTAGTGGCTATGGCAGATGCCAAGAGTTCATGGTGGGCAGCGGTATAAAGAACTTGATTGCGGTTTTCTCCTTCTTCAAAGGCGATACCAGCCCCCATAAATGGTGCATGCAAGAGAACATTGATTTCATTGAAGGTCAACCAATATTTGACCAAACCTTTGTAGCGATTAAAGAGAACGGTGACTAAGTTTTCGTAGAATGTGACCACTTTGCGATTGCGCCAGCCGCCATACTCAGTTACCAAGTGCATGGGGATATCAAAGTGAGTGATGGTTACCAAAGGCTCAATCCCATATTTACGGCATTCTTTAAAGACATCTTCATAGAATTTGAGACCTGCTTCATTTGGTTCTACCTCGTCCCCTTTAGGGAAAATACGAGACCAAGCAATTGACAGGCGGAAGGTTGAGAAACCCATTTCTGCAAAGAGAGCGATGTCCTCCTTGTAATGATGATAGAAATCAATAGCACCTTTTGCTGGGTAGAAATGCTCATTGTCAAAATCAAAGTGTTTGACTTGACCAGTGATAATTTTAACCCGGTCTGGTCCAACGGGTGACACATCCACGTTGGCCAAACCGCGGCCATCTTCATTGTAGGCACCTTCTAATTGATTGGCAGCCGTTGCCCCTCCCCATAAGAATCCATCTGGAAAAGTTAATTTTTTCGACATGTTCGTCCTCCATTTTTATAATTTTTTGATTAATCGACATCTAGACCGTTTGTAGTAATGACTTTTTTATACCAGTCAAAGGATTTTTTCTTGGAGCGTTTAAGAGTTCCATTGCCATTATTATCACGGTCCACATAGATAAAGCCGTAGCGTTTCTTCATCTCGCCGGTACCAGCTGAAACTAAGTCAATACAGCCCCAAGTCGTATAGCCCCAGAGGACAACGCCGTCTTCATTAATGGCTTGATTCATGGCTTTGACATGTTCACGTAGGTAATTGATGCGGTAATCATCTACCACATAACCATTTTCATCCGGTGTATCCACTGCACCAAGTCCATTTTCTACGATGAACATTGGTTTTTGGTAGCGATCCCAGATGGCATTGAGAGTAATACGAAGTCCGAGTGGGTCAATCTGCCAGCCCCATTCAGAAGCATCCAGGTATGGATTCTTGATGGAAGCAAAGATATTGCCTGCTGTTTTTTCCTTAACGGCTGGATCACCTGATGCCACACGGCTTGAATAGTAAGAGAAGGAAATGAAGTCCACTGTGTGTTCTTTCAAAAGAGCCAAGTCTTCCTCGGTCATCTCAATATTGAGACCCTCTTTTTCAAATTTCTTCTTGGCGTAGTTTGGATATTCACCACGCGCTTGCACATCGATGAAGAAATAATTTTCACGGTCCTGCTCCATCGCTTCCCAGTAGTCGCGAGGATGGGCAGTGTTTGGATAGTATTGACCGGCCGCCAACATACAACCCACCTTATTCTCAGGGTCTACGTCATGGGCAATTTTAGTGGCGATGGCTGAAGCTACCAACTCATGGTGAGCTGCCTGGTATTTGACCTGCTCGACATTTTCACCTTCTTCAAAGTAGAGACCAGCACCCATGAATGGGGCATGAAGAATCATGTTGATTTCATTGAAAGTCAACCAGTACTTAACCAAACCTTTGTAGCGTGTAAAGAGGGCACGGCAGAGGTTTTCATAGAAGCCCAGCATCTTACGATTGCGCCAGCCGCCGTACTTTTCAATCAGATGCATTGGGCAGTCAAAGTGAGTGATGGTGACCAGTGGCTCGATGCCGTATTTATGGCATTCTTTGAAGAGATCTTCGTAGAATTGGAGACCCGCTTCATTTGGCTGCTCCTCGTCTCCTTTAGGGAAAATACGGGTCCAGGCGATAGAGAGGCGGTAAGTCTTGAAGCCCATTTCGCCAAAGAGAGCAATGTCTTCTTTAAAGTGATGGTACATATCGATGGATTCCTTGGCTGGGTAGAAATAGCCATCCTCGAAATCAAACATTTTCTTCTTACCGGCGATAATCGGGAAACGGTCCTCACCGATTGGTACTACGTCTACGTTAGCAAGGCCACGGCCGTCTACGTTATAAGCACCTTCACATTGATTGGCAGCTGTTGCGCCGCCCCATAAAAATCCTTTTGGAAATGGTTTTTGAGTCATATTTTCTCCTTTAAAACAAAAAGTTTGGTTTATTGATATATTTTTCCAGCAATAGGATCGATAATTCTGACCAAACTTAGGTCATGATCTGTCAGCTCATACTGGAAGATGCAACAATTACTGAAATGAAGTTCTGGGTACTTTTCCAAACGCAGTGTCAGGAAGAACTGCATAAGAGCACCTGCATGGCTGACAGCCAAAGCGGTCTGTCCCTCCTTCATTTCTTGAAAAATCCCTGAAATAGCCTGGGATATTCGACTTTGAATCTCCTCTTCTCCATCACCATCATAGAGAAGATAAAAATCTTCATGAGACTGTTGGTCGGGTCTCCGATTAGGATGTAGGTATTCCTGTTGTCCCTCCATGCGACCGAAGTTCCACTCTTTCAAACCTTTGAGTCGTTGGTAATCGGTTCGTCCAGAAGCCAACTCTAAAGTATCACTCGCCCGCTCTGATGTAGAGGAGTAGAGACGATCAAATTGGATCCCTTCTCCATCAAAGAATGCCCTAGCCATCTTAGCTTGCTCTTCTCCTTCTTTTTTCAAGGGAGAATCACACCAACCTTGGATGCGCTCTTGAACATTGAAAAGGGTTTGCCCGTGTCGCATCAAATAGAGTGTTTTGGTCATAGCTTACCTCTCGTAAATAAAAGAGTTGTCAATAGGATCGTAAATCGAGTCTACTTGGAACTCTCCTTGATGATAGCTGATTTTGAAGACAGCACAATTGCTAATCCGTTTTTTCAAGACGGGTGGATTCTGAGTCACATTTTTGAAAAACTGACCAATCGCCCCGCCATGACTGACAAATAAGAGGGTATCATCCAGAGCAGACTTCTCTATAATCTCAGTAATGGTATCCCGCATGCGGCTATAAACTTGGACATTGGATTCTCCGCCATAGGCCACGAAATAATCGCGGTAACCCGATCCATCCTCTCGAAAAAGTTTGGGATTCAGGTATTCTTGGTGGGCTTCAAAAGCCCCGAAATCCCACTCCTTAATTCCTTTAAGACGGATATAATCACTTCGTCCCGTCGCAAACTCTGCTGTATCACAAGCTCGCTCCTGGCTTGAGCAATAGACCTTGTCAAAAGCAATGCCTGAACGGTCAAAATAGGCCTTGGCCGCCTTGGCTTGTTCGATACCTTCTTGGGTCAAGGGAGAATCACAAGCCCCCTGAATCCGCCCCTGTTCATTAAAACGAGTCCGGCCATGTCTCATTAAATAAAAAGTTTTTTTCATCTTTTACCTTCCTAAACGTTTAAAATACTTTAATATAGCTTTTAATCATCTAGAGTCACTTGAAGATTCCTATAGTAAGCTCTGGTTCCAATATCAACAAAGAAGCCAACTTGCCCACGAGCATCTTTTCCAAGTTTCATTTGAGCAACATGTAAGATATGCTTATCATTGATGTAAAAATCAGCCTCCTGATCCTTAACAACAGCTTTTATCCTAGTCCATTCTGCTAGACCAATATCTGCTTGACCTTCAAATTCTGTGATCCCTCTTTCCCTAAAATAGTCGAAGGTATAGTTGGGATAAGAAAAATATTGAATCGCTCGATTGCTACGAACTGGGTCATCTATGCGACCATTCGTCGGCCGAATATAGAAAGACTCGAAAGCAGAATCATCTTCTTTTATTCGATAGGCAATACCGATAAAACCCCTGGCATAATCAGGAGCATCATCTAGCAACTGGCTGTAAACATCAACCTCGATTGTGCCATTATGAAAGGAAAGTTCCTTTAATTTGGCATAGGTATTTTCATCAGGCTGGTCAATCTTATCAACCTTGATAACTTCTAGCACTTCCTGACCATCAAAAACTAGATTTCTGATACTGGTATGAAGGGCTTCAAATTCATTTTCTTTTATAGAAACCATCTTTCCTACCCTTTCTGTTTTCACGAAAACAGAGTAAGAGAAGAACTTTTTGCCATTTTTCCTTACTCATCCTTATAACTTATGAAATATTTGGATTCGGATACTTAGTCATTCAAAACATTAGCTGCATTGGAGGCAATCAGGTCTTTGTAATAGTAGAAAGAATCCTTACGAGAGCGGTCAAAGCTTCCATTTCCCTCATCATCCGCATCCACATAGACAAAACCATAGCGCTTGGACATTTCTGATGTTGATGCTGAGACAAGGTCTGTACAACCCCACCAGGTATAGCCCATGAGTTCCACCCCATCTTCAATGGCTTCGTACATTTGCTTCACATGCTTTTCTAAATAATCAATACGGTAACTATCATGGATAGATCCATCTTCTTCTACTTTGTCCAAGGCACCCAAGCCATTTTCAACAATAAAGAGGGGTACTTGGTAGCGGTCATAAAGTTTGTTAAGAGTCACCCGTAGACCAACTGGATCAATCTGCCAGCCCCAGTCCGAAGCCTCCAGATAGGGATTGGCTTCTCCCAGCACTAGGTTTCCAGCCGTTGCTCTTTGCTCTGGTGTCTGATTGTTTGGATGACGTGTCACAGAAGACATATAGTAAGAGAAACTCATAAAATCAACAGCATACTGCTTGAGGATAGCCTCGTCGCCTGGTTCAAAAGCAATCTCGATATTATTTTCCTTAAAGAAACGCTTCATGTAGCGTGGGTATTGTCCACGAATTTGAACATCTGAATAAAAGAGATTTGACTGGTCTTTTTGAACAGCATTCATGATATCATCTGGATGACAGGTCGCTGGATAAGCTTCCATGCGGGCCAACATCATACCGACTTGGTTATTCGGATCAATTTCATGGGCCGCTTTTGTTGCTAGGGCTGATGCGATAAATTGATGGTGAATGGCTTGATACATTTCATCCCAGTGCAGTTTCCCATCTTCAAAGAGAAGACCACCTGACAAGTAACCAGTCATACCAAGAATATTGATTTCATTGAAGGTTAACCAATATTTCACTTTCCCTTTATAGCGATTAAAAACCGTTTCAGCATAGCGAACGAAGAAATCAACCACCTTTCGGTTTTTCCAGCCACCGTATTCTGTTACCAAATGGATTGGAAACGCATAGTGTGAAAGAGTAACCAGTGGCTCAATACCATATTTATTGAGCTCGTCAAAGACCTTATCGTAGAAGGCCAAACCTTCTTCATTTGGCTCTAGTTCATCTCCTTTAGGAAAAATCCGTGGCCAAGCAATGGAGAGTCGGAAAGTTTTGAAACCCATCTCAGCATAAAGAGCAATATCTTCTTTATAGCGGTTATAAAAATCTGAACCCCACCGTTTAGGATAGCGACCTTCTTTGTCATTGAGAGCAAAATCCAATTTTTTTCGATTCATAGGAGTAGTAAACTCCCCACCAAAAGATTTGCGCTCTTCCGGTGCTACAGCCCGAGCTGTGTCTGACGTGGCAAAGCCACGTCCACCTTGACCAAAGCCACCTTCAAACTGATTGGCAGCTGTTGCCCCACCCCAAAGGAATCCATCTGGAAATTTTTTCAATTCTGTCATTATTTTACCTCGCTTATTTTCTTCTTTATTGGCTTTCAATTGTTCTTTCAAACCAACATCTATCACTCTTAATAGTTTAACAAATTATGTAAGCCTTTTCTTGTCTTATATCATGAAATTCTGATACTATAGTCGGTTCAAGCCGTTCTGAATCTTCTTCTTTTTCTAAAAGAAAAGCCAGCCCAAAGCTGACAAATCAAGAGACATTATACAAAGATAAGAACTAAAACAGTATAGACGACAATAGTTATCAACATGTAAAGCGAAATGAAGGTAGCCGAATAAGTTTGATCCTTCTCATCTGTAAAGGAATCTTGAATCAACAGTGGCATAGCGAACCCTGTCGGGCACATGAAGTAGAGCAAAACTGCAATCATGAAGAACTTATCTGCCATAAAGTTGGGAAAGAGGATAAAAAAACCGGCTATAACTAAAAGATAGTAGAAAACTCTTAGGATCATCAAAGAAATCATGGATTTGAGGGTATGGAAATCAACAGTGAAATCATAACCCAAAACAAAAAGAATCATGCCCAAAATGGGTCCTGTTGCTTTTTCCATTATACCACTATATAAGAGAGAGAATGCTGACTCAATTATCCAGGCATGGAGACCAGAAAAATTGAAAAACAATCCTAGTGCAATAGCTATGACAAAAGGATGAGAGACAACCTCCTTGGCTAAGTCAAACTTAGTTTTTTCATGTCCAGAAGAGCTAGCCACCATAATCGGAATAATCAGAAAAGCAATGATGGAACCTGCTAGGTCAAAAATGACCGTGTTACTTGACTGGCCCACAATCGATAGATAGAGAGGTAGGGCTACTGCACCACCCTCAACAGTTGTTAAGAGATAAGGTGAAAAGTGAGCCTGTTTCTTACCCGTCAAGAAAGACAGTTTCCTTGCGACAATTATCGCTAGAAAGAAAGCTACCGTTACATAAGCAATAATCCCAACTGTTTCTAGCCGGAGCTGAGCGGAACCCAAAAGGTTAAATATAAGAATGGGGAAAAGAACAGAAAAAACAATAGTATTGGCGCCAGATTTTTGCTCTGGACTAATCCAAGCTTTCACTCTGGATAAAAAACCCAGTCCTAACATAAAAAATACTGGTACTAACGTATTCAGTGCTGCCATTTGCTACCTCTATTTCTGTCATAATTGTTTCTATTTTAACATGACAGCATCAAAAGAACTGGTGCTTTCTGACGGAAAACTGATACTTTCCTCTTTTCTATTAGAGAGCTGACGCTTTCCCAATGCAAAAAGAAAAACTGCAAAGTAATCTACTTGCAGTTCAATCTATCCTCTACATTCTATATTGAAACATTCCCTCACATTTTCAGTAGGAGCTCCTCAATAATTTCCATAACAGCATTGTCCTTATGATGTCCAATCTCATGCTGGGCGGCTGCTTTAACCGCTTCAGGAGCATTGTCCACAGCATAGGAATGCGGAGTCATTTGCAACATTTCGATATCGTTGCCTCCATCACCAAAGGTCATAACCTGATCGGCCTGAATCCCATAGCGCTCCATGAGCTGTTCGATTCCCCAAGCCTTGTGGATGCCTTTTTGAATGAAATCAACTGCCCCATAGCCACTTCCGACAGCGACTAGGTCGCCTTGAAAGTTTTGGTTGAAATCTTGAGCAATCGCTTCATGAGCATCAAAAACCATCATAGTTACCTTACTAATAGCTTCCTGCTCAATAATCTGAGAGAAGTCATCAACTGGCTTGATATGACTGATAAAAACTTCATATTCCTTTTCTTCAATCATGCCGAAGCCAGGTCGGAAATCAAAGTTACTTTTTTTCAGCCGATATGCTCCATTGATGCCAGAAATGACCACTCTGTAGTCTAGTAATTTATCTGAAAAATAAGTCAGTAAGGCTTGGACTTGTAATTTGGGTAAACTATGGTGGATAATGGTTTGCCCATTTTCTACGATATGAGCGCCATTTTCAGCCACAAAGGTCACATCCTTTTCAAAACCTGCAAACATGCGATTGAGCCGCGTCATGTTATTGCCAGATGCTGCTACAAAGTGAATTTCTTGCTTCTGTAATTCTGTCAATATCTTTTCAAATTGTTCCCGATTATAGTTGCCATTGGCATCCAGAAAGGTTCCATCCATATCTGACGCGATTAATTTAATACTCATCTCTTCTTTCCTCATACAGTCGAAAAAGAATGACCAAATTTGGAGTGAGGTCATTCTTGATAAATTTTAGCAATCTTTAGTTTATTCTATGTCTTGGCCATTACTTGCGATGACTTTCTTGTACCAGTAGAAGGAATCTTTTGGTGTACGGTCGAGCGTACCATTTCCAGCATCATCCATATCTACGTAGATGAAGCCATAGCGTTTGCGCATTTCACCCGTACCAGCTGATACGATATCGATACAACCCCAAGTCGTGTACGCAATGAGGTCAACTCCGTTAGCTACTGCATCTGACATAGCCTTGACATGCTCGCGGTGGTAGTCGATGCGGTAATCATCATGGATCGAACCATCCGCTTCTACTGTATCAAAGGCACCAAGACCATTTTCCACCACCATGAGCGGTACTTGGTAACGATCGTAAATTTTCTCAAGATAGTACTGAAGACCAGTCGCATCGTGCGCCCAACCCCAATCAGAATAAGTCAGGTAAGGATTACGGGCACCCATTGAGAAGTTACCAGATACCTTATCTGTAATCTCATGCGTGGTCACGTTGTTAGACATGTAGTATGAGAAGGTGTAGATATCTACTTTACCCTCTTTGAGCTCTTCCAGGTCCCCCTCTTCCATCTCCACTTTTACATTATGAGCATCCCAAAGGCGTTTAGCATAACTACCATACTCGCCCTTAACTTGGACGTCACCACAGTAGTAGATTCCTGCCTGCCACTTATGCTCCGCAGCCAAGATATCCGCTGGATCACAGGTTGCTGGATAGAAGGTAATCCCACAAATCATATTCCCAAAGACAAAGTTAGGATTGATTTTTTTACCCAAAGTAACCGTTCTTGCTGATGCTAAGAATTGGTGGTGCAGAATTTGGTAACCCTCTTGGAATTCCTCATCACTACCCTGGTTGCCCATCATATCCAAGAACATGGTCGTATTGTTAATCTCATTAAAAGTCAACCAATATTTGACCATATCCTTGTACTCGTTCATGATGACTTCTGTATATTTGACATAGAAATCAACCAATTTACGGTTTTTCCAGCCACCGTAGTTTTGTTCGAGGTTCAAAGGTGTATCAAAGTGCCAGATCGATACCAAGGGCTCAATGTTGTACTTACGGCATTCTTCAAAGACAGCACGGTAAAAGTCAAGGCCTGCTTGGTTCGGCTGCGCATCATCCCCATTTGGGAAAATACGGGCCCATGAAATAGACAAACGGAAGATGGAGTAACCCATTTCTGCAAAGAGTTTGATATCTTCTTTGTAACGATGGTAGAAATCAACGGCCTTGTGGTTGGGATAATAGAAATCGTCCAAGACCGCGTATGTTGCTCCTTCTGGAATACGAGCATGGTGGCCCATACCGCCAGATTTACCCGGCTTGCCATCCTTGTCGATGTAGGTAGTGTAACGTGGCGAATCCACCGAACCACCTGTGGTTACGTCTGTTTGTACTAGACCGCGACCATCTTCATTGTAGGCACCTTCAGCTTGGTTGGCAGCAATCGCGCCACCCCAGAGGAAATTCTTTGGAAATTGTGTCATTTGAAATACTCCTTTTATTCTATTCAATTTAAATTTGCCGAATCAAACGGTTAATTCAATCATGTTGCCCTCAAAAGCCAGCAGACAAGATTCATAGTAGCCATCTCCTGTCGTTCTGGGACCAGAAAGTAGTTCATAACCGTCTGCTTTCATGCGCTCTGTCAAGAGATCAACTTTTTCTTTGGAACCGAGTGAGAAAGCTAAATGGATAAAACCAAGTCGCTCAACTGGCAAATCAGATTGGTCAACGCTAGGCTTGTTCATAATTTCTAATCTGGCCCCATCTTGGAAAGTTAAGAAATAGGATGAAAAGCCAGTTTTTGGATTGTGGTAGAGTTGATTGGATCTAGCTGCAAAATATTCTTCAAAAAATGCTTTTGCTCCTTCTAAATCTCTTACATAGAGAGCTATGTGCTCAATTTTCATCAGCAAACCTCGCTTTGTTTGTCTTTTTCATATAAATATAGTATAAATGGATTAGAAGCCCTTTTCTTATCCAATAATATGGTATAATGATACTATCATCTGATAAAGAGGTTCTTATGAAACAACATTTAACAGACCAGTTTTTCCAGCATCAGATTGATTACGACAATCACCTCTTGCCTTTTAAGTATTACCACACCCATGTTCGTAATGGTATCCCTGATGTTCTCTTCCACTGGCACAACGAATTTGAAATTAATTATGTCTATGAGGGTTCTGCTCGATACCATATCGATTACAACTATTTCGATAGTCAGGCCGGTGATATTATCTTGGTTCGTCCAAACGCCATGCATTCTATCCATCCCATTGATGATGTAGAGCACGTGACTGATAGCTTGGTTTATCATTTAGACATGTTGGGAGCTTCAAACTTAGATCAAACCTCTATGCTTTACCTTCAGCCCCTACAAAATGATATTTTAAAAACAGTTCCTCGGATTCAGCCTCACGAGGAAGGCTATGAAAAAATCAAAACAGCTATCTTTGCCATCTTTGACACTATTCGTAAGCAAGAGTCTTATTATGAACTCCTACTCAAAAGTCGACTCCTTGATTTGCTCTATCTTCTTTATCAATATGGCTACATCGTCAAGAAAAATACCGATGATCTTTATCGAAAAAATGAGAAATTAAGAGGTCTAATCGATCATATTCATCAGCATTACCAGGAGAACTTGACCATTGAAGACATGGCTGATTATATGGGCTATAGCAAGACCCATTTTATGTCGGTTTTTAAACAACAAACCGGCACATCTTGTATGGAATTTGTCATCCAAGTTCGCCTCAGAGAAGCTTGCAGTCTCTTGACCTCTAGTCTCAAATCAGTCTTAGAAATTTCCAATCATGTCGGTTTTAACAACCTATCCAACTTTAATCGGCAATTCAAACGCTATTACCACATGACTCCCAGCCGTTACCGCAAGCAATTCCGCAAAGAACAAAGTTACCTAGGTGCCAGACCACTAAAACTATAATACTAGCAAAGGAGAAATCACATGCCCATTACTATGCACCTCTACTATAGTGGAAAAAATGGTGCTGCTAAACTCTTCGCTCAAGAAATGGAGGAGAGAGGCATTGCCAGTAAGACTCGTCAGCAAGCTGGAAATCTAGCTTACGACTACTACCAATCCTTGGCAGATCTTGAAACCATCCTCCTAGTTGATACTTGGCAGAATCAAGAAGCTCTAGATATCCACCATGCCTCACCCATGATGCAAGAAATCTTAGAACTGAGGGAGAAATATCGCTTAAGCGTCCGAGCGGAACGCTACCTATCAGACCAAGAAGGAATCCCTGAGAGCGACCAGAAATACCATAACCAATAAGAGCGAAAGAGTTAGGCGAAAAAGCCTGACTCTTTTTGCTAAGTGATTTATTTAAGATTTATTTACTCTGCATATTTCTCATCAATAACTGAACTGAACCAGCGACCATTGAGGACGGTTTTGTTGAGTTCATCTTTGGTTTCTTTTGAAAGAGTTCCGTCAATTTCCATTTGGTTTAAGATATCCTTTGCCTCTTGCTTATCACTTGTCATATGGATTTTAGCAACTTTAGTATCCGCATTCATGCTTAAAACATCTTGACCATCCGTAGTATAAGCCTTCCATTCTGGCAATGAATCCGCATTTGGATCACCATTCGCAACAAAAGATTTTAGATAAGCTTTAAAGTCAGCACTAAGAGCTCTGGCCCCTTCTGACTCAAAATCTTCTCCGATAAAGGTCGCATAGTTGGATGGTTTTTGCAAGAGAGGTTCAAAAATTCCGTGGAAAGCCCCTAATAAGGCAGCTGTTTTTGGTGTAACGCTAGCATCATCACCAAAAGAAATCTGGCTGATATAGATTGGAGATTTATAAAGGCCATCCATGAGACGGGCACTTTCCATGGTATTGGCCAATCGATAGAGCTCGCTACCATTTTTTTCCACATAATTAAATTCTTTGAGTTTCGTAATATCTGTATACAGGCTGCCATCACCAACTGATGCTGCAAACCGTTTATCAAAGGCTGAGAAGAGGGAAAATTCATTGGTTCCTGTAATCAAAAGAAGCGGAACATCATTGTATTCTTTAGTATCAAAACCTTCTTTAGGAATGACAACTCCATCTTTATAGAAATGAGGGAAGACTGATATACGGATGCCGGCATTACCCATGAGAGGAGCTAGCCGATCTGCTGAAAGGTTATAGAGATAATCCTCAACTTCTTTGTAGCTGGTTAGCAACCATGCTTTTGCCTCTTCTTCATTAGCTTTTTTACCATCTTCCACGACCAATGGTGCCAATGTTTTAGCAAATATGCTTTGACTATCAGCTTCATCTGCCAGAGTCATTCCGCCACTAAAAGAAATGGCCTTGTGGTATTTGCCTTCAAAAAGAGGAGAGATTAGAGTTGCCATGACATCACGACCACCAGCAGAGAAGCCCGTCAAAGTGACATTGTTCTTATCTCCACCAAAAACTTCTATATTGTCTTGCACCCAGTCAAGAGCTGCCGCCACATCCAAAAGGCTGTAGTTCCCCGAATTTTCCAGATCTGTACCAGTCTTTAAAGCAGATAGAGGATTGAACCCAAGTGCTCCAAGTCGATAATTGATGGATACATAGACAGCATTGATATCCTTGACAAAAGTATTTCCTTTGATTTCTTGAGCATGACCTGTCTGATTGTTTCCACCATGCAAGAAAACCACTACCGGCAATCCTGCTTCGCTTGTATCTGGACGGACCACATCCAAATTAAGTGCATCTTCTGAACCAACTACTTCACCATTTGAGAACTGAAGAAATTTTTCACCCGCTTTAGTTGCATCAAGAACTTCCTTCCAATCCTTGACCGCTTGCGGCTCTTTCCATCTCAATTCACCGACTGGGGCTGCAGCATACGGTATACCTAGCCATTCCAAAACATCGTTTTCTTTATCTAGGTTTCCCTTGATTTTTCCACTTGTGATAGTCTGATTTACATCCTTCTTAAAGGTTTCCGATTCCTCCTTAGGTTTTGTTTGGCCACAAGCAGTTAATAGCAGGAGCATGAATATGCCAACCCATTTAATCAGTTTCTTTTCCATTCTTTCGAATCCTTTCATCCATAAACAAAGAGAATACTAACAACTGACGATCCAAACCTCCTTTCTTCTTTACAGAATACAAAGAAAGGGACTAGGGAACATCCCCTAGCCCCTGATTAGTGACTTATCTATTATAGAGTAGCGCTTATTTCACAGCAGTCAAGAGATAATCACCGGTCTTGACTTGGCTTTCTTGTGTAAATAGGATATCTGTAAAGTCAGCCGTATTTGTCACAATAATAGGAGTTGTAATTGGTAAGCCAGCTGCTTGAACAGTTGCAATATCAAATTGAACTAATTTTTGACCTGCAGTAACTTTATCCCCAACCTTGACAAAGGTTTCAAAACCTTTACCATCAAGCGATACAGTATCCATACCGATATGGATGAGAAGTTCAGCTCCATTCTCAGTCGTCAGACCGATAGCATGACCAGTAGGGAAGACAAGAGTCACTTCCGCATTGGTTGGAGCACATACCAAGCCTTCACTTGGTTCAACTGCGATGCCATTTCCCATTGCACCCGAAGCAAAAACTTCATCAGCTACATCTGCAAGGGTTACTACTTTACCTGTCACTGGACTAGCAAGAATTTCTTGTTTGATTTCTTGTAATTCTGGAACGGCTGTCACAGGTACCTCAGTTACTGCCACTTCACTTGCTTTGGCATAAAGAGTTGGAACTGGGACCATCATTTGAATAGCAAATGATGCGATGATTGCCAATGCTGCAAAACCAATAACAATCCACATAGGAGTCATACCTGCTTCTGGACTAACATAACCAGGGAATGCGAAAATCCCCATTGCACCCATTGCATAGTTTTTTAGATCTGGGAAGAATGATAGACCCGCTCCGATAGCTGCTGCTACCGTACATGAAATATAGAATGGAGTTTTCATTGGAAGAGTGACGCCATAAATGGCTGGCTCAGTCACACCAAAAATAGAAGAGATAAAAGCTGGCATTGCAATGGACTTGACTTTTTCTTCCTTGGTTTTCAGCATAATCGCTGCCAAAACTCCAGTTTGAGTGAAGTTAGGTAACAAAGCTGGAAGCAAAATGGTTGACCAACCATTTTGTGAATATTGGAGAATAGCCAATGGAACAATTGCCCAGTGCAAACCAAACATAACCAAAACTTGCCATAAAGCACCGAGAAGAATGCCGTACAGAAGAGGACTAAAGTTCATGACGGATGTAAAAGTATTTGACAACATATCAGAGGCAATATTAGCCAAAGGTCCTACTGCCAAGAAAGTTACCGGAACTGCTAAAATAATAGTTACAAATGGAACAACGAAGACTTTGACCACATCTGGTGTGATTTTCTTCATGACCTTTTCGATATGAGACGCTACCCAAACGGCTAGAAGAACTGGCATAACTGAAGAGAGGTAGCTACCTGATGATGGCAATTCAAATGGAATACCAAAAACATGGTTGAGACCTGTTTCACTGAGTTTGGCAACAGTTGCTGGAAGGCTTGGGTAAACCAAAGCCATGGCCACTGCCATTGCTGTAAATGGATTCATCTTGAACTTATTAGCTGCATTATAGGCTAAAACAATTGGTAAGAATTGGAAAAATCCATCTCCAGCAGCGTTTAAAATCACATATAGAGCACTATTGTCTGCATTCAATTTGAACAAGTTGGCCATGATCGCAACGACACCCTTGATGATACCGGCAGCTGCCAAGGCCCCAAGAGATGGTTGGAAGATGCCTGAAATCAAATCAACAAAACGATCAAAAAGGTTTCCCTTTGGTCCATCCCCCTCATCAATATCCAAGCTTCCAGCACCTGCCAAACCTGAAACTGCTAGGAATTCTGCATATACATCTGGCACATGGTTACCAATAACCACTTGGTATTGACCTCCAGCCTTAACAACCGTCACGACACCATCACGTTGGGTCAGGTAATCTGTATCCGCTTTTGCTTCATCTCGCAATTGAAAACGAAGTCGGGTCACACAGTGTTTCACCGAGATAATGTTTTCTTTACCACCGACGTGGTTCAAAATATCTGTAACTAATTCAGTGTATTTATTAGCCATGATAATCTCCTAAATAGTATTATTTGTATCAAATTAGGTTGATCAAGTCTAATTTGAAATTATTAGAAAAGTATTTTTCCTGAAAAAAGAGAAAAACCTAAACAAATACCAAATAAGGGGAACACATCATAATGGGTTCTGCTTACTTCGTATCTATTTAGGTTTTGCCTGCTAACCAGTAACAATCCTTTTGCACTTTCATACTAACATAAAAAAACGCTCTTTGCAAGCGTTTTTATAATTTTTTAATGACCTTTTAATCTTTGTATATGAATGGTTAGATAAACTTGCTCATCCAGACTCATCTCAAATTCGTAGGCTGCCCTTACATAGGCACGAATTTTTTGCGTACAAGCATAGGCTTGGGGGTAATTTTTTTGAACTTGTTCAAAGAGAAATGCATCATTAACTCCCTGAACCAAACCTGATACCACACGCTGAGCAAAATATTGTACGTGGGTCACAAAGCGATGATAGCTAATGTCATTGTCATCAAAATCATGTCCAAAATGCAGTCGGACAATATCTATAATTTGCGTCACAATCTTAGAAATGGTATAGGTATCTTGACCCAACATACCATTTTTCTGAGCGTTAACAAAATGAAGAGCAATTGAAGAAGCTTCAGCCATATCCAATTTTTGTCCCAATTTTTCCTCAACCAGGCTTAGCATCTCAACACCCAGTTGATATTCTTTAGGATAAAACTTACGAATCTCCCAAGAAAGAGGGTTTTGTAAAGGTAATCCAAGGCGATTTCTCTCCAGAGTATAGTGTAAATGATCCCCAATAGCCAGATACAGAGAGAGTTCAAATGTGGACTCTAGTACTTCTTCAGCTCGGCGAATCAGCTGATTGACAAGGATCAACTCCTCCTGAGAGACTGTTTTTAGGATTTCATGAACATCTGTCGACTGAAGATTATTTTGCAAGACAAATGTTTTTTCAATCTGTTCAGGATTCAGGCTATCACCATTCTTTTTTTGAAAGCCTAGACCCCTGCCCATAACAATCATCTCCTTGCCATCAGCATCATAAGCCTGAACGACATTGTTATTATAAACTCTATCGATTTTTAACATTTCAAACCTCGTTACTTTTTATAAAAAAATAACCTAAACACATAGCAACAGCATGCCAAAAAAGCCACTCATGTTCCTATCTGTTTAGGTTTTGCCTGTTACCAGTAACAATCCTCTTTCTGACTATATTAACAAATTCTCTTTTCTTTTGCAAGCGTTTCTAAAAAAATCGGTTGCCTTCTAAGTCGACTCACTTAAAAGTTTTAAATGTTGGTTTTCTTAGCTGTTTGGGCAAAAAGAAAAACCGAAGAAGTTTTTTCCTCAGTTGTTCTTGTAAACTTTTCTTCATAAGCTAAGTCCTAATTAAAAAGACCTAGTTTTTCGAAGGCATTGTATAATCCATCATGCTCTACATCGTCAGTTATCATATCAGCCATAGCCATAATTTCAGGACCACCATTGCCCATAGCAACACCAACTGCACAGTATTCCAACATAGGAATATCAATTTTTGCATCTCCAAAGGCGATGGTATCTTCTTGTTTAGCACCAAGATGTTGCAAGAGAACAGCGATTGCATGAGCCTTATTAATATCTTTCACACCTAAATCACCAAAAAGTGCCGTCTCCCCACGACCACCCCAGGTGTTGGCAACAAGGTTCGGAAAAGCTTCTTTGGAATCCAAATGATCTTGATAAGATTGTAGAATGAAGCTAACTTTATTGAGATCATCACAGTAAAGTTCTCCGCCATAAACGATTCCATGCAAAATGTCCTCTGCTTCTTGGTCAGCTACCTCCTCAGCAGACTTGCCTTTGTTCATAGCATATAATTTCATTGTTTCTCGTGCTCGATCACGGAAACCTTGGCTAGCAAAGAGACCGTTATTACTTTCCAGATAATACTCTAATCCACGATTGTCAAGCCAATCAACAACCTTGACAGCATCTTCTTTCGAAATGAGTTGGTGCATGATAACCTGACCATGGTGCTCCACATAAGATCCGTTGCCACCGATCATCCCATCCAAACCAATATCCCAGAGTTCTGCTTGCATTTCTGCTCGACTACGCCCTGTTGAAACATAGACCAAGTGCCCCTTAGCTCTCGCTTTACGAATAGCATCAATGGCTGACTCTGGAATACGATTATGATAGTCAACTAGGGTACCATCAACATCTAGAAAAATAATTTTGCTCATACATTCACCTCAAAGATTTGTTACTACTATTATACGAAGATTGGAATTTCTTTCCTAGCGAAAAAATGCGAAAAAGTGATACTATAATCTGCTTTTATACCTTTAAATATAGCCAGACAGGAAAAATCCCTAATGATCTATTGGAACTCTAACATTGGCATTCGATAGCTTTTGATAGAAAGACTCCATATTGTTAAATCAAAGGTAACAAGCTTACGTTAGAATATTCTTAAAACAAAAAGAAGCAGGTTGTAGCTAGGAAGCGAAGTGCAGGTATAACTCAAGTTAGGCAAGCTGAAGCTGACAACTCCATGCTAGGAGTACGACAAAACAACCCTTAAGTCGATCATACTTAAGGGTTGTTTCTAGTTTAAGAGTTAGCCAGTTCGCCATAGCGACTGGCGTGCTAGTACATGGATTTTAATCCATAGTGATAGCTAAGATTACGACGAAAAACGACATCGTTCGATATTAACGATGTCGTTTTGCTAGTTTAAGGCTTAGGCAAGACACCATGGTGCTTGCCGTTTCTTATCAACTGCTTAAGCAGTTAGATAAGAATAGCCTTATTTGCGTTTTGGTGGGTTGTGGATAGCCACTCCAAGTACATCCAAGAAGGCTTCATACATAACCTCTGAGAAGGTTGGGTGACCGTGGATAGATGCTGCCACGTCGTCAACTGTCAATTCAGATTCCATGATGGTTGCAGCTTCGTTGATCATTTCAGCAGCAACTGGACCGATGATGTGGACACCCAGCACCTCGTGGTATTTTGCATCAGCGATAACTTTTACGAAACCTTGTGCTTCGTTTGAAGCGATGGCACGACCGTTACCAGTGAAGCTGTTGCGACCTACAAGGACGTTAGCTTTACCATATTTCTCGATTGCTTGCTCTTCTGTCAAACCAACCATGGCAATCTCTGGGTGAGTGTATACTGCAGCTGGAGTGAACTCAAGGTTTGCTTTGTGGTGGTTACCGTTGATCGCATTTTCAGCAGCCACTTCACCCATACGGTAAGCAGCATGAGCCAACATCTTCGTACCGTTGACATCACCTGGTGCGTAGATACCTGGGATAGATGTTTCTTGGTAGGCGTTGACTTTGATACGTCCGCGATCCATTTCAAGGTTAAGGTTCTCAAGACCAGCCATTTGTGGCACACGTCCGATTGAAAGGAGAGCTTTCTCAGAAACGATTTCTGAACCGTCGTTGAGTTTGATTGTCAATTGGTTGTTAGCTTCAACGATTTCAGTTACACCAACTGAAGTCTTGAATTTCATGCCTTTTTTCGCAAGAACTTTTTGAAGTTCAACAGAAACTTCACGGTCCATACCTGGGATGATGCGGTCAGCCATTTCGACAACTGTTACATCGACACCGTATGATGCCCAAACAAGTCCAAGTTCAACACCGACAACGCCACCACCCATAACAGTGAGTGTTTTAGGAATTTCACGAAGATCAAGAATATCATCTGAGGTCAAGACAAGTTTAGATTCGATACCTGGAATGTTGATACGAGAAACTTTAGAACCTGTTGCAAGGATGATAGAACGACCCTTGATTGTTTGGCTACCAATAGTAACTGTCTTGTCTGGATTCACTTGACCAAGACCGTTGAAGATGGTTACTTTGTTGGCTTTGAGCAAACCAGCAACACCACCAGTCAAAGTCTTAACAACTGAGTTCTTGAAATCGACAGTTTTATCCATGTCGATTGTGTAGTTTGTTGAAGCCAAGTTGATACCACGACCAGCAGCAATCTTCAAACCTTCAAGAATTTCAGCGTTTTTCAAGTATGTCTTGGTTGGGATACAACCCACGTTCAAACAGGTTCCACCGAACTCAGATTTTTCAACGATAGCGATTTTACCGCCCAATTGAGCACCACGGATAGCCGCATAGTAACCAGCAGGTCCACCACCGACAACAACCATGTCATACTCATCGGCAGCCAATTCAGCTTTTGGAGCTTGAGCCACTGCAGCTGGGGCAGCAGGAACTTCCAAACCAGCAGCTTTAAGGTCTGAAGTTGCTTGCGCAACCGCTGCCGCAGCTGGTGCTGCACCTTCTTCCACTACTTCGCCTTCCGCACCGATGTAACCAATAACTTCAGTAACAGGAACGGTTTCACCATTACCGCGAACGATCTTGATGAGGACACCTGAATCTTCCGCTTCCAATTCCATGCTTGTCTTATCAGACATCATTTCCAAGATAACATCGCCTTCATTAACGACATCGCCCTCTTGTTTTTTCCACTCGATGATTTCGCCTTCTTGCATATCAACGCCAAGTTTCGGCATAATAATTTCAACAGCCATTTTTATTTCCTTTCAGGATTTTTTTATTGATATTTGTCTTAAGTGGTGGGGTCGTCAGCGAACCTACGGTTCCATGACTTGGTTTGGAGCCACTAGTCTCCAAACCTCCCCCGACTAATCATCACTAGTGGTAATTAGTCTTATCACCACGGCGACAAATATCTAGTCTGGCCAGCCTTTGGCTGGCTTTTTGTGCCCTCACGAGGGCGTTCTAGCGACTACGTCGCCTTTGTAAAAAGCAGTTTATTCAATCTCTAAATCAAATCAACAATTCCAATGGATTTTCAAGCAAATTCTTGAGGTCTACCATGAACTTAGCACCATTCATACCATCGATAATACGGTGGTCAATGGTCAAGCAAAGCGCCATGATTGGACGAATTTTGATTTCTCCATCAAGGACAACTGGTGTTTGTACAGTTGATGCTACACCAAGGATTGCTGAGTTTGGTTGGTTGATGATTGGGTTGAAAGTTTTCGTACCAAACATCCCCAAGTTGGTGATAGAGAAGGTTGAGCCTGACATTTCAGCACCCTTGAGTTTACCAGATTGTGCTTTCTTAATAACATCTTTCGAAGCTACCACAAAGTCTGACAAGCTCATCTTATCTGCACCGTGAACAACTGGAACAACCAGACCTTCATCCAAACCTACGGCAATACCCAGGTTGACAAATTTATGGAGTTCAATTTCTTGTGCATCATTGATTAGGGAAGCGTTCATGTAACGGTGCTCTTCTTTCATAAGCGTGCGCGTTACAGCCAAACCAATCAAATCTGTAAAGGTTACTTTGAGACCTGTTTTGTTCATGATTGGCTCAAGTACTTGTTTCCGAAGAGCCATCAAGTTGGTCATATCAATATCATAGTTAAGCGTAAAGGTTGGTGCAGTCAAGTAAGAGTTAACCATACCTTTAGAGATTGCCTTACGCATTGGGCTCATCTTGATGATTTCAACGCCTTCTGGCAATTCTTTGGCCGGTGCTACTTCCTTAGTAGGAGCTGCTTCAGCGACCGGTGCTGCTGGTGCAGTCAAGGCAAGAATATCTTCCTTAACAATCTTACCTGCAACGCCTGTACCAACAACTGTTGCCAAGTCGATACCCAAATCAGCTGCCATTTTACGAGCCAATGGCGTTGCTTTAGGAGCTGCGCCTTTGAAGTCTTCGACATCAGCCTTGTGAACACGACCATTTGCACCTGTACCTGGCACCAAACCAAGGTCGATGCCCAAATCAGCTGCTGTTTTACGAGCCGCTGGAGTTGCACGAACTTTACCACCGCCTTGTGGTTTTGCTGCTGGGATTGCTACTGGAGCACTTGCTGTAGCAACCGGTGCTGGTGCTGCTTCGACAGCTGGTGCTGGAGCCGCAGCAGGTTGACTACCAACTTCAACAGTTTCACCTTCTGCACCGAGGTAGGCAATCACTTCTGTTACAGGAATAGTTGCGCCATTCCCATGAACGATTTTCAAGAGAACACCTGACTCTTCAGCTTCTAATTCCATGCTGGTTTTATCAGACATCATTTCCAAGATAACGTCGCCTTCATTGACGAATTCGCCTTCTTGTTTTTTCCACTCGATGATTTCACCTTCTTGCATGTCCACACCGAGTTTAGGCATAATAATTTCAACTGCCATATTTAAGATACCAAGTCCGACCAGGAGACGATTGAAAAAAGGAAACTGTAGGAAATCCTGATTTCCTAAACAGTTTATCTTTTTCCCGAGTCTTCCGGACGGGTTCAATTCCTTTCTACAAATCTTACGGATTGAAGCTAGAATAGCTCCAACCTTACATTCCATTTTCAACAAGTAACACTTAAAAATCAGATGGATATCTGATTTCTAAGGGCTTTATGGTTTGAGTGCTCCATCCTTTATCTAGAAAGTAAACACTTTGCTTTTCTTAACCTTTGCTTACTTGCTTATAGATTGCAGCCTTGATTTTCTCAACACTTGGAAGGACTGCATTTTCAAGAATGTTTGCGTAAGGAACAGGTACATCATCAGATGCAACACGGATGATTGGCGCATCTAGATAATCGAAGGCTTCGCTTTCTGCAACCATCGTTGCGATTTCACCGATGAATCCACCTGTCTTATATGCATCATTGACCAAAATTAATTTACCAGTTTTCTTCACTGATTCGATGATCATTTCTTTATCCAATGGGATAAGGGTACGTGGGTCAACAACTTCAACGCTGATGCCTTCTTCAGCCACTTCTTCAGCAGCTTTGATAACACGTTCCAACATACGTCCATAGGATACGATAGTGACATCTGTACCTTCGCGTTTGATGTCGCCTTTGCCAAGTGGAATATAGAAATCAGGATCTTGATTGACTTCTTCTTTTTTACCATAAAGAGCTTTTGGCTCCAAGAAGATAACCGGGTTGTTATCAAGGATAGAAGATTTCAAAAGACCTTTTGCTTCGTTAGCCGTACCTGGGGCAACAACTTTAATACCTGGAATATGTGTTACCCAAGCTTCAAGTGACTGTGAGTGCTGTGCCGCAGAACCGATACCTGAACCTGAAGCTACGCGGAAGGTTACAGGTGTTTTCAAACCACCACCAAACATGTAGTTGGTTTTAGCTGCTTGGTTAACGATAGCGTCAAGTGCGATGGTGATGAAGTCCATGAACGTCAAATCGACGATTGGACGAAGACCTGTTTGCGCTGCACCTACTGCCGAACCAGCAATCGCTGCTTCAGAGATTGGAGTGTCGCGAACGCGTTTTGGTCCAAATTCTTCCAACATCCCTACAGAAGTACCGAAGTCACCACCGTAGATACCTACGTCTTCACCCATGAGGAAGACTTTTTCATCTTTACGCATTTCCTCGCTTTGAGCCAAGTTAATCGCTTCACGCAAGGCCATTAGTTTTGTTTCAGCCATTTATACTAATTCTCCTAGTTTATATCAAAAATTATGTCACTGTGTCAGTAGTCATTGTATTCAGACTAAAACCGATTGATCTGTGCGTCGTAGCTGTCTGAACTTTCTTCGCTCTTTGAGCTATGAAAATTCTAGTCAGCCTGACGTTAGAATAGTCTAAGAATAGACTGTTCTAAGTGGGAAATAAAGAAATGTTTCATTTCGTCAAAAGCGTCTGCAAAATCATTTTTGACAGAAGCGATACTTCTGTTATCTCCAACCTGAAATCATCCACTGGATAATTTCAGCGGACTTACCGCCATTTTTTTCTCGGTTTCTTAACGTCTTCATAACTTATTTTAATCTACAAATACGTCTTCGTAGGCTACTGAGATTTCTGGGTCTGGGCTTTCTTGTGCAAACTTCACAGCGTCTTCTACTTGTTCTGCAACTTGTGCTGCAATGGCATCCAATTCTTCATCTGTTGCAATTTTGTTTTCTGTCAAGTAAGTACGGTATTTCTTAAGTGGATCTTTGGCTTTCCATTCTGCCACTTCTTCTTTGGTACGGTAGACACCAGCATCAGCTGTTGAATGACCAAACCAGCGATAAGATTCAACTTCGACAAGGGCTGGTCCGTTTCCTGCACGCACATACTCGATGACTTCTTGCATTTTTTCGTAGACAGCAATGACATCATTTCCATCTTCCACATAGTGACCTGGCATGCCGTAAGCAGCTGCACGGTGATAAAGATGAGGAATTTTTGTTGAGTAAGTGATATCTGTTGAGATACCGTAACGGTTGTTCGTGATAAAGAAGATAACTGGCAAGTTCCAAACAGCAGCCAAGTTCATAGACTCATGGAAAGAACCCTCATTGGTTGCTGAGTCACCTGAAAAGGCGATGACAATGTTATCAGTTCCAAGGTAATCTTGTGTCAAGGCAGCACCAACTGCAAGAGCGTATCCACCACCGACAATCCCGTTTGATCCAAAGTTTCCTTTTTCAACATTGGCCAAGTGCATAGAACCACCACGACCTTTTGAGGTACCTGTTGCTTTACCGGCAAGTTCTGCCATCATACCATTGATGTCAATTCCCTTTGCGATAACATGCCCGTGCCCACGGTGGTGTGAAAAAATAATGTCTTGATCAGTCAAGCTGGCGATGGGACCAACTGCTGCAGCCTCTTCACCAACTGAGAAGTGAGTCATTCCTTGTACGAAACCACGACGCACCAATTTGTTCAATTTCATGTCCACATCACGGATTTGTTGCATTTTCAAGAACATATCCAAATGTTGCTCTTTTGAGATAGATACCATAATTCCTCCAAAATAATTCTAATTCACTCATAATGATAGAATATAATTTCACAAATAGCAAATATTTGAACCGGTTTCTTCTCTAGAAAGACAGGCTTGAACACAGGGTTTTACGTGCTTTTTTTCACAATCTCTAGTCTTGTTCACAGGTCAATGTTCTCTTTTTCACAAAGTGTTTTTGTCCATTGTCAGTTCATTATTTTTGTGCTAAGATAGGGGCTGGAGGACCTTATGGATTTTGAACTTTTCTTATTGATCTGCAATTATATTGGCACCATTGCTTTTGCTGTTTCTGGTGTGGTTAAGGGTTTTAAAAAAAACTTGGATATTTTTGGCATCACGCTTCTGGGGATCCTCACAGCGGTTGGTGGTGGAATTATTCGAGATACCATGATTGGGGACGTTCCCACTGCCTTAACAGATCCTTCTTCTATTTATTTATCGATTACTGTTGCCCTCATCATGTATGTCATTGTCCGCATTAAGAAAAATGACACACCTCGGGAAAAACAGATGGTTCACTTCTTAACAAAAACAAATCTTGTCTTCGATTCCATAGGACTGGCTATTTTCTCCCTTATCGGGGCCAGTGCGGGGACAAACCTTGAACTAAATGCTATGACTTCTGGCATCTTAGCGACCCTAACTGGAGTTGGTGGAGGAATTTTAAGGGATGTTTTGGTTAATGAAACGCCCATTGTTCTCAAAGAAGATGTCTATGCAGTCCTCGCCTTGGGAGCCGGAATCTTCTACCATGTCTTTGTCGTAGACTGGCACCTTCCCCATATCCCTGTCTATCTAGGACTTTTTACTGTCTTTTTAATCATCCGACTAGCGGTTATCAAGTATCATCTCCGATTGCCAAATATGGAAAAGAAAGAGGTCAAGAAAGCTCCTTAATCAGTTAAACCAAATGATTTGTTGGCATAATTCTCACCATATAAGAGAATTGTGTCTTTCTTTTGTTTTTAATTTCTATCTTGAAAACCCAAAAGATATACAAGAGCGGGTTCTCCATCTGATAAGAAACTAAAAAATGGAGGTTTTTTCGTTCTTTTGCTACAATAATGTGGTATACTAAAAAGAAAGGAGATTTATTATGACAAAGAAAGAACAAAGACTGAAAACCCTACTGATTGTTGACTTTCTAGCCTTTGGTGCTATGATTCTCATCAATTTTCTTGGAGCCAGTGGTTTCTTTAATGGAATGAGTCAAGCTGCCATTTCTGATCACTATCCGACTTTGATTACCCCAGCAGGTTTTACTTTTAGTATTTGGGGACTTATTTACAGCTTAATTTTAGCTCTCTTGGTTCAATGTGCTCTTAAACTAAGAAATGGAGTTTATAGTTCCTTAGTCCATAAGTTCAGTCCATATTTTCTTCTCAGTTCTTTCTTAAATGGAGCTTGGATTGTCGCTTTTTCTTATGACCAAATCGGTCTTTCAACTTTATTGATTTTTGCTCTACTATTTAGCCTGATCTTTCTACTGAAAAGCTTACGAGAACATTTTGGTAAGCAGAAAGAATCCAGCTTGGCACATATCTGCTTCTCTATTTACACAGCCTGGGTTTTGATCGCTACTTTTGTCAATGTCTCTGCTTGGCTGGTCAAAATAAATTGGAATGGATTTGGTATCGCAGCTTCCATATGGACTATCGTCATTCTATTCATAGCCCTGCTTTTCACAATAGCCTACTCCTATTTTTATCAAAATAGCATCTTTCCACTTTCGATTATCTGGGCCTTTTGGGGAATTTACAAGAATGCTAGCCTCAACTCGGACCAAATTGACTTAGCTCCAGTCATTCAAGCTCTTCTCCTTGTTAGCATGCTTTTGTTAATAGCCTTGATGTTTATTATCTTCAAGAAAAATCAATTTCGATTGTTTGCTCAATAACATAATCTATCCAGGAGAATTGATAGACAAAGAAAACTAAAAAATGATGAGTTAATACTTCATACCTAGTCGTAGACAAGGAGTTTTAACTCATCTAATGTTGATTTTCAAAGAGTATGAAAAACCTTGAATACCAGGACCCTTTTTGGCACGAAGACAACACTTCTCACTTTGATGGTTTGTCTTTTCTTTTTCTTGTAAATTGTTGTATGGAAAAACTGGGCCTGCTTGACTGCTATTAAGCAAAATACAAAAAGCCTTCCAAACGGAAAACTTCTTGTGACTTCATCTACATAGAAATACTATCACTCTTAGAAACTTTCATAAAAAGCAAGAGTGACAGAACAGTAAAGCCAGTCAGGAGGGTTGATAGCGCGGCTGCGATGCCGTAGTTGCCTCTCAGGACCTCTGTATAGATAGCTACTGTCATAGTTTTTGTGTTGACATTATAAAGCAAGATAGAAGTTGAGAGCTCTGAAATCATAGTAATCCATGATAGGATAGCTCCTGAAATAATCCCTGACATCATCATTGGGATAGTAATCTTTGCGAAAGTATTGAGTCTTGAACTGCCCAAACTGGCTGCTGCTTCTTCAATACTTGGTGAAATTTGATGCAAAGAAGCAACCGACGAACGGATAGTATAAGGCAAGCGACGAACAGACAAGGACACAATCATAACAAAAGATGTCCCAATAATCGCTAAGAACCCTGAACCACCGATACCTGTATTAAAGGCAGTGATAAAGGCAATCCCCAAAACTGTCCCTGGTACGATATAAGGGATCATACTCATGCTATCAATCAGAGAAGTAAATGGATTGCGTTTACGAACACTCAAGTAAGAAATAAAGGTCGCAAAAATCAGGACCAATACCAAAGCCATCAGTGGAATTCTCAAGGTATTTAAAATACTGGTTCCCATCCGGTCAAAGGCTTGACGGTAACTATCTAATGAATAACCTGGAACAAAAATCATTCCTGATGTTTTTAGGAAGGACGTGTAAATCAGATAAGTCTGTGGCAAAACAGACAAGGCAATCACACCATATACTCCTAGATAGATAAAGAATTTCTGCCAACCATGAATAGCCTTTGGCTCAATAGAATGGAGTGAACTCATGCTGAAACTATTCTTCTGAGCCACATATTTTTGGATTAAGAAAATAATCAAGGCGATGGAGATGGCTATGATAGCCAAGGCCGATGCAAAGGCTGAATTACCCCCGACTTCACTAATAAATTGAGAATAGACCAGAACTGGGAATGTTCGATAGCCCTCCCCGATCAGCATAGGCGTGCCGAAATCAGAGAATGCTCTCATGAAAACGAGAAGAGCGGCAGCCAGCAATGTCGGAACCAACAGTGGCAAGACAATATGAGTCAACCGTTTGATTCCCTTGACACCCATACTCTCCGCAGCCTCTAGCAGTGAATTGTCCATGCTTTTCAAAGCACCGCTCACATACAAGAAGACAAGTGGAAACAACTGCAAGGTAAAGACCAAGACAATTCCTGAAAAACCATAAATATCCAATTTTGGAAAACCCAATGCTGATGAGAGCCATTTGGTGATGACACCATTACGTCCTAGAAGCAAAATCCAAGAATAAGCACCAACGAAAGGAGCAGACATAGATGCAATGATGACTAAAATCTGCAAAACCTTTTTCCCCTTGAATCGGAACATAGCGAAACAATAAGCCAGTAGGGTCCCAACGACCAAAGATAAAACAGTTGCTACTACAGAAACTTTAAAACTATTGAAAAGTGTTTCAAAATAATATTCTTTCGAAAAGAAAGTTAGAAAGTTATCCAGTGATAAATGCCCATCCACAAACAAAGCCTGTTTGAGAATAGTAACGATAGGATAAATTAGAAATAAAATGTAGGAAATGAATATGATAATTGATGACAAGAGCCAAATATTCATTTGTTGAAGGCTTTTTTTCATCTAAATCACCTCCAACAAATTCACCTTACCATCGGCTGAAAAAACATTCATTTTTTGAGCGTTGATCTCCAGTCTGATTATGTCACCAGGACCAAAATCCTCATCCAAGGTTGACTCCTCTGTCACCTGGATCCGCCCCGCAAATCCTGTTTCTACAATGTATTCCGTATTTAAACCCAAGTAAGTAGAGTCTTTGATCGTTGCCTGTATCGGCCCATCCACACTTCTGACAAATTCTTCTGGACGAACACTGATACGAACATCTTGATCTTCCAGATGATTGAGAGCTGGATAGGCAATCATATGACCGTCTGACAAACGAATATAAGCCTGACCATCCTTATGTAGGAGTTGTGCTGGAATCATATTGGTTCGACCGATAAAGGTCGCTACAAATTCATTGCTTGGACGATGGTAAAGTTCTTTTGGTTTGCCGATTTGCTGGATTTCGCCTAGATACATCACCGCAATCTGATCAGAAATAGCCATAGCTTCTTCCTGATCATGGGTCACATAAACCGTTGTAATCCCAACTTCTTTTTGAATTTCCTTGATGGCCTGACGCATGTCAATTCTCAATTTAGCATCTAAGTTACTCAGGGGTTCATCCATCAAGAGGACATCTGGGCTGATAGCCAGAGCACGTGCCAAAGCCACCCGTTGCTGCTGACCACCACTCAAGTTTTCTGGCTTGCGGTCTCTAAACTGATCAATTTGCATCAATTTGAGATATTTATCTACTCGTTCTTCCAATTCTTGCTTGGACAGTTTACGTTGTTTCAAACCGAAAGCTACATTCTCTTTTACTGTCAAATGTGGGAAAATAGCGTAATTCTGGAAAACCATACCAATATTACGCTTACTTGGTTCCATTTGATTGATACGGTTCTCTCCAAAGAAGAAGTCACCCCCTTCAATGGAGTTGAAACCTGCAATCATTCTTAGAAGCGTTGTTTTTCCACAGCCAGAGGGGCCAAGAAGAGTAAACAAGGTCCCGTCTGGAATGGTAACATTGAGATTTTCAATCACAGGAGTATCATGATAGATTTTTTTGGCATTGGAAATGGTAATTTGACTCATTGAACCGCCTCCTATTTTGACTGAATATCTACAAAGATTTCACTGTAATGTTTCACTAATTCTTCCTTGTGTTTGATGACATAATCATAGTCTTCCACAATAGTTTTGATATCATCAAGCGACTTCATATTTTTGCTAACAGTTGCATCTTTACGAACTGGACGGTTGGTTGTTTCCGTTCCAAGTGCATCTTGTGCTTCTTTTGATACAAGGAAGTCAATAAATTTTTCAGCATTTGACTTATTTGGTGCATCTTTGATAATAGCAGCACTTGCTGGCAAGAAGACTGAACCTTCTTCAGGATAAATCACTTGAATGTTTGCACCGTCATTTAACAACTTGACACTAGGATCTTCATAAGAAAGACCGACTGCCATTTCTCCATCAGCAACAGATTTGTAGACACTTGATGAACTAGAATTGATTTTCCCATCAACAAGGGTAAATAAATCCTTTACATAAGTCCATGAAGCATCCTTGTCATAGCCTCCATTTGCCAAAAGCATATTGGTCAATTGAGCAAAGGCACTTGAGGAGTTTGCAGGGTCAGCAGTTGCAATTTTACCTTTCAACTCTGGATTGAGCAAATCTTTGTAGCCCTTGATGTTCATGCCTTTGGTCAAATCTGGATTGACAATAATGACGGAGCCATCCAAAGTATAAGGTGTTGAATAACCAGTTGTATTTTGGTAGTCTTCAATCACTTGGTCATTTTCTTTCGCTGTATATTCTTCGAACAATTCAGGATGTTGTGCATACTGTGTATAAGATCCACCAAAGATCACATCTGCTACTGGTTTGCTGGCTTCACTCTCTACCTTCTTAAAGAGTTCACCTGTACCTGCTTGAATTAATTCAACTTTGATTCCATATTTTTCTTCAAAGGCTGGGATAGTCGCATTGATCAATCCTTCTGAGTTTGGCGAATAAACAACCAGTTTGTCGCTGCCTCCATCAGCTGCCTTGTCCTCTGTCTTGGAACCACAGGCTGCCAAGCCAATCACTGCAGTTGAAGCCAATAATAGAGATAAAATTTTTTTACGCATAGTCATGCTCCTTTGTTTTTTGTTCACTTTATTCTACAAAAGAAAGCGCTTTATTTATAGAAAAAATCTATCCTCTATGAGTAAAATTCTCTTTAAATTCCGTAAAAGTTAAACCAGTATACTTTCGAAAGACCTTCCCAAAATAGTTATAGTCAGAAAACCCAACAGCCTCTGCCACCTCATAGACTCTCAAATCTTCATGGCTAGTTAGGAGTTGAATCGACCGCTTAATCCGGTAACGATTAAGGTAATCTTTTAAAGTAATCCCCAACTCCTCCTTGATTTTTTTGTAGAGATAACTCTCACTATAGCCAAAATTCTTGGCAATTTCTTCTGTCGAAATCATCTTGTTATAGTTCTGATGGACATATTCCACCAAAAGAGCTGACCAATTTTCCTGGTGAATAGTAGGTAATTCAATACTAGGAAAAGCTTCAGCTTCTCTCTCCTGTGTTCGCAAACGACGTTCTTCTTTCAGATCAAGACAAATTTGCCACAAGGAATCCCGTAACTCTTCGACATCTAAAGGCTTTTCTAAAAAATTGAAAACTCCATATTTCATGGCTTTTTTGGCATGGTGAAAATCACTATAGGATGATAAAATCACCTTTTCATAGGAAATATCCTTAGTTTCTTCAAACATATCAAAGGCCGTTTTTTTAGGCATCATGATATCTGTCAAAACAATATCTGGTTCCAGATTTCGAATCAGTTCTGCACCTTCCTCACCATCTCTCGCAGTGGCTATCACAGAGATACCTAGCTGACTATACTGCACAGCACTGGTCAACCATTCTCTAATCAGCGACTCATCCTCCACAATTATCATTCGTAACATGCCTGTCTCCTTTCAAACCTTAACTCTACTCCGTGCATCTCACCGTCCTGACAAAGCCGAATCTTGCTACTTGGATACATCATAGACAAGCGACTATAGGAATTGACCAGACCATGCTCTGTGCGACCTTCCTTCACATAATCCGCAAAGCGTTCCTGGAACTCTGCGCTAAATCCAGGTCCATTATCCATTACCAAAAACGAAATCATCTGCTCATCACAGCTCACATCCACCCTCACCTTTAGATCATGGCGAATCTCCATTCCATACTTGAGAGAATTTTCTATCAAGGGGAGTAAGAAGAGTTTTGGGACCAATAACTGATCTAGTTCTTGAGGAAATTGAATCTGGAAATCTAACAAATCGAAACGAATCTGATTAACTGTCAAGTAATCATCAATAATGTCCATATCCCGCTCCAACTGAACATTTTCTCGCTCAGAAGCAATGCTGTAACGCAATACACGATTAAGGGATAAAATCATTTGCTCTGCCTTTTGAGGATTAATGTGCATCAAGATTTTGATGGATTCCAAGGAATTATAGAGAAAATGCGGATGGAATTGAGCCTCCAATAGTTTCCGTTGAAAAGTCACCTTTTCCTTTTCTGATTTTAAAGTTTGGAAAAATAAGCGCTGCAGTGTGTCAATCATGCCATTAATTTTCTTAGCCAAATAGCCAAACTCATCATCAGTATTGACCCCCAAATCAGACTTGTATCCACTCATAATCATCTCTAAATCAGAGACTAGTACATCAATGCTATCACTACTGTGAATGGCAATTCTCCTAGATAATTGACCCGACAAACTGATTAAAATAAACATAATAAAGATGACAAATAAGCAAGTCACGACCATTAGATAAGAAATAGGAACGACCGAAATATAGGAATAGAGGTTTAATTGATTTCCCAATTGATACTGATTGTTCAAATACAGTTTCCCATCCCTCAAGGAAAGAAGATCCGAAAATAGCTGCTCATCAACCTTCTTCAACTCCTGATTAACATATTTTACACTATTGGAGCTGAAAAGATTCTCATAGCTATCTGCAATGATGTATTGGGTCGAATCTGCTTGCACACTAGCTTCAAAGTCACTTCCATCTATATAGAGCACCAAATAACCCATCGTCTTCTGATGATTTACTAAAGGCTTTATCTTTAACAGGTAACGATTGCCTTGATAATCTTTGGTTATCCGATACTCTGCCTGACCAGTAATGTTTTTCATAGCAATCTTCACATAAGAATCATCACTCAAGCCATCACGGTTGGGCAACCTAGTTGATAGCAATAATGTACCATCTGGCTGATAAATCGACAAGGCAGAACGAAAAGGCAGACTCCCCGTTTCCTGATAGACCTGCCGAAACATTTCACGCTCTTCTAAAGTCCCATCTAAAAACTCAAGAGCTCCGTGCTCTTGCAGATTTTCAAAAATGTGATCCGTCTCCAGATCAATCTTATCAAAGTAAGCAATGATAGTATTGCGTCCTTCTGTCAACTGACGAAACTGTACCAACAAGAGAAAGAAAATCAAGACCACAAAATAACTCAAACCAATAAAAATAGCCGTCTTTTGGAAACCTCTCAACATTTCCTTACGAAGCTTAACCTTAAAAGGAACAATTCCCTCTTTTTCATTCATAGATATACCAACCATTTCAATACAATCATTTTATATACAAACACATCGAGCAATAAAACTATTATAGCATGTTTGAATGTAAGCAAGTGCAAAGCAATGAATAAACTCTTGTTACGCCGATTGAAACTTTCAACTTCATCTAAATTCTGGTATCATATTCTTAAGTAAATGGAGAAAAAAATGTCAAAAAAAGTTATCAATGTTGTTGCTGCTGCTATTGAAAAGGACGGGCTCATCTTCTGTGCTCAACGTCCTGAAGGAAAAAGTTTGGGAGGGTTTTGGGAATTCCCAGGTGGAAAACTAGAAGTGGGTGAAACACCTGAAGAAGCCCTGGTCAGAGAAATTCAGGAAGAATTCAATTCTAAGATTGAGGTCTTATCCTATGTCAATGAGGCCTCTTATGAGTATGAGTTTGGAATTGTAACCATGAAGACCTATCTTTCAAGATTGATCGAAGGTGATTTAGTGTTACTGGAACATCAAGATTCCAAATGGTTGCCAGTTGAGAGACTAATGGAGCTAAACTGGGCACCCGTTGATATCCCTGCAGTTGAATGTTTGCAAAAGAAATAGAGATTCGCGCGAATCTCTATTTTTCTTATCTATCCGTCAGATACTTGAACAAATTTGCCTAGACTGGGGATTCGAGTTACTAATAATATCCCCATGTATATGATGCAAAAAGTTTGTTTTGCGTTTTTTTACTTTGAAAAAATTACAAAATTAGAAATTTTTTTAAAACACTAACAGTATTCTTGTTCTACTAAAGAAACGAAGTATTCTAAACATTCATAAGTTTTTTCTTTGAAACCAATAATTTGAGAAATAGAAAAACCTCGGCCATTCTCTTCAAATGACACATTACCATGTGCTAAACGGTTACGTTGGGTCTTAATGGTAAGTAAAGCCCCACCATAATCTCCAAAAATATTATCATCGTATGATACACCATGTATTTTTAAAATATTTTTAATTTCTTGAACATCAGCATTACCGGACAAATGGAACGATTCTTTTTCGATTTCAATTTTATACTCTGAGTTCAATGTGTTTTGAATCATTTTAAAAACCTCATGTTTCATTTCATTGCTTTTCACTTTTTCAAGGTAATTCTTTACCCACAATCTTTGTATTGATTCAATAGTTTCTGAAAATTTAAGTCTTTACTTATTTAATATAGTATAATAAGCAAACATTGTTGTGCGTACGGTCGCTTCAACAAGATTATATAACATTAAAATTGCATTTGATTTCAACGTTTTTATTATTGATTCAATCTCATCTCTATCTCTAAATTCTAATTTATAATCGCTCTGTTCAAGAGAGTCTTCGTCTTCATTTGCTTTTACTATTTTAAAGATACCGTCAAGTGCAGATGGCAACCCAATTAAAGCATTCTCGTATCTCTCTATCAAAAGTATAAAACGATCAATTTCATTTTTCAACCTATCATACTCAAGACTCATCTAAGACTCCGTTCAATAAATAATCCTTTACACCGTATATCCTTTTTTCTACTTTTATCCTATTGTTTGCAGCATCAGAAGTTGTCCATTCTCGAAATTGATCACTATCTAGCAATCTAACGATTTGCTCTTTGGAAACAGTTAATTCAGGATTCACCCTTAATGCAAGATTCACTCCAACTGAAATGGCTTCAAATCTAACACGTGGTGTTTGATTGCGATCCTCTTTTTGAAAGCCTCTTTCAAAATTTTTAGCAACAAATTCCATTGTTTTATTAAATTCAGCTCTAAATAATAGCTCTTTATCGGGTGTCCAGTCTGTAGCAGATCCACTAACAAAGTCGTCAACGAAATTCATAACTTGGCCATTGTAACTATCTAAATTATTACTATAGGCAAAAAATCTTGAAACTAATTCAATATCTTCTTTTCCCGCGTTGTAAAATGAAGTGCAACAAAAAAGACATGTTCGTCTGATATACTAGAATTCCCCAACTCAGTATAGAAAGCAGATGAACATGTCCAACACTCATTCTACCAAAAAATCAACCTATTCTCATCTCTCAGCCTCGGAACGTGGCGAAATGGCTGCTTATCTTAAAATGGGAAAGAAACCGGCTGAAATCGCTCGTCTTCTAGGTCGTCACCGGTCGACAATCAGTCGAGAAATCAAACGTGGTTCGGTGGATCAGGTACAGGATAAGAATGGGAAACGTACCTATTTCAGTGCCTATTTCGCTGATAGCGGACAGCGTGTCTATGAATCCAATCGTCAAAAGTGCTCTTATCTCAAGTTGAATGACTGCTCCGCTAAATTCATTGAGCAATTAGGATATGCCTTGAAAGCTAAAATTCGTCTTCATAGCGTAGATAGTTTCGTTCAGACTTATAAAGCAAATCATCCTGAGGAGGTTGTTCCCTCTACCAAAACCATTTATCGCTATATCAAAGAGGGGCTGTTAGTTATAAAACCAATCGATTTACCTAAGATGGTCAGTATCAGGAAACGTTCTAAGCCAGTCATTAAGACGAATAAGAAAACTTTAGGTCAGTCTATCGAAGAACGTCCTGAGTGTATCAATGACCGTTCTGAATTTGGTCATTGGGAGATTGACTTGGTTCTTGGAAAGAAAACCAAAGGTGAAGCTGTTGTTTTGACTTTGGTAGAGCGCCAGACACGCTATGCACTAGGAGTTAAGCTAGAAGACAAACAGTCCCATACCATTAATTGTGCTGTCAAACAACTTACAAGTCAGTATCCTATTGCATCCATTACAGCTGATAATGGTTCTGAATTTAGTTTACTCTCAGACTTGGAAGCTGTTGATGTTTACTTTGCACATCCATATTCTTCACATGAGAGAGGTACAAATGAGAACTTCAATGGTCTCCTCAGAGAATATATCCCTAAAGGAAACTCTTTTAATTCACTAACCTCTGAAGAACTTGACAACTATATCACAGCCATCAATGAGCGCCCGAGACGACTTCTTCAATACCAATCTTCAAAATTCCTATTTGGGATAGCCCAAATAGCTTAACCTCTGGATCTCTAGTTATCAATCAACTTGTTGCACTTGACTTGACAACATGCGAATATCTTCTTTTCTATTAATTCTGTTCTGAGAAAGATTCGTATTCCTTCTGAACAATTCATCTTAAAATGGGAAAGAAACCGGCTGAAATCGCTCGTCTTCTAGGTCGTCACCGGTCGACAATCAGTCGAGAAATCAAACGTGGTTCGGTGGATCAGGTACAGGATAAGAATGGGAAACGTACCTATTTCAGTGCCTATTTCGCTGATAGCGGACAGCGTGTCTATGAATCCAATCGTCAAAAGTGCTCTTATCTCAAGTTGAATGACTGCTCCGCTAAATTCATTGAGCAATTAGGATATGCCTTGAAAGCTAAAATTCGTCTTCATAGCGTAGATAGTTTCGTTCAGACTTATAAAGCAAATCATCCTGAGGAGGTTGTTCCCTCTACCAAAACCATTTATCGCTATATCAAAGAGGGGCTGTTAGTTATAAAACCAATCGATTTACCTAAGATGGTCAGTATCAGGAAACGTTCTAAGCCAGTCATTAAGACGAATAAGAAAACTTTAGGTCAGTCTATCGAAGAACGTCCTGAGTGTATCAATGACCGTTCTGAATTTGGTCATTGGGAGATTGACTTGGTTCTTGGAAAGAAAACCAAAGGTGAAGCTGTTGTTTTGACTTTAGTAGAGCGCCAGACACGCTATGCACTAGGAGTTAAGCTAGAAGACAAACAGTCCCATACCATTAATTGTGCTGTCAAACAACTTACAAGTCAGTATCCTATTGCATCCATTACAGCTGATAATGGTTCTGAATTTAGTTTACTCTCAGACTTGGAAGCTGTTGATGTTTACTTTGCACATCCATATTCTTCACATGAGAGAGGTACAAATGAGAACTTCAATGGTCTCCTCAGAGAATATATCCCTAAAGGAAACTCTTTTAATTCACTAACCTCTGAAGAACTTGACAACTATATCACAGCCATCAATGAGCGCCCGAGACGACTTCTTCAATACCAATCTTCAAAATTCCTATTTGGGATAGCCCAAATAGCTTAACCTCTGGATCTCTAGTTATCAATCAACTTGTTGCACTTGACTTGACAACATGCGAAATGAGCGCCCGAGACGACTTCTTCAATACCAATCTTCAAAATTCCTATTTGGGATAGCCCAAATAGCTTAACCTCTGGATCTCTAGTTATCAATCAACTTGTTGCACTTGACTTGACAACATGCGAATATCTTCTTTTCTATTAATTCTGTTCTGAGAAAGATTCGTATTCCTTCTGAACAATTCATCTTCTGCCAATTCTTTTATTAAATTCATTAACAGGTTATCAATTTCCCTACCAGCTCTAACTTCACTTGTATTTGCTTTTAGTGAGCTTGTATTTAACCTATCAAATAACTCTTTTCGAACATCTGCAGGAGTGTTATGTTTTAGTACAATTACCCTTAAAGCCCTTGCTTTGAGTCTCCTAATTTCATTATTTGGCATCTCATCACATATACACCCATTGAGTTCTGTAAGTTTCTTCAAACCTACTAGCTTTAAATCCCCAGCAAAAAAAGCAGAAAGAGTAGATATCCTTTGTAATCCATCAACAATCTCCATACTACCATCATCAGTGTCACCTAAAAATATCAATGGAATGGGATAATCTAAAAGCAGGGATTCTATAAACCTTGATTTCTGGTTTAAAGTCCACAATAGTTCTTTCCTCTGATATTCTGGTGCATAAATGTCATTCTCATTATCATATAAATTTACTATAAAACTGATAGGATAATCTCTTGTATCGTAATTGAGTTCATATTGTAATTGATTAATCTGCTCCTGAATTTTTTGCTTTTTTTCTTCGTCCTCAAATAATTTTAGTTGGCTAATCATATTTTTTCTCCAAATGTTTTATTATACTTTTTCCGATAACTTCTCCTAATTTAGGTGGTACAGCATTTCCAATTTGTATTGCAATTTTTTGACTAGAAATCTTTTCTGAATCTTTTCCGAATCTATAGTTTCTGGGGAAACTTTGTAAGATAGCTCCTTCTCTTAAGCTCAACGCTCTAGTTTGTTCTGGATGCCCAAATCTACCATTTCCATATCCAGGAAATTGTGTAGTAATCGTAGAAGATGGCTTATCCCACTCTAGTCTACCATATACGGAACCAAAAGATTTACCACTTTTCTTTTTATAACAATTTGGTAATAGTTTCTCATCCCAATCTCTCCAGGTCCCACCAGGTTTCGAAGACTTTATTCTTTTTAAATTAATATCAGTTAAATTTCTTGCAGAATGAAGAGGATCTTTTACATCTTGCTGCCCTGCTTCAAGTTTTGGTAAATCTCCAATTGCTTGCCTAACTGTTGGATATTCTTCCTCAGGAAGTTCAGGTTCAAATTCTATTTCTCCTAACTTTGAACCCAGCAATAAGAGACGCTTTCTGCTCTGCGGAATACCATAAGCTGGTGCATATGCAATTTTCCAAGTCACATAATATCCCTCATTTTTAAGTAATTTAACGAATCTACTAAAGATCTCTTCCTTCTCCAATTGTGGTACATTTTCCATAGAAACAATTTGGGGCTTTGTTATTTTGATTTGTTCTCCAAAATAATCTAAAAGGTCTAATTTCCCTTCACCAACATTACTGTTCTTATATCTACGAGAATATGAAGAGAAAGGTTGACATGGAGTACAACCTATCAAAATTTTAATATCAGTATCCTCTGGATAGTAAGACTCCAATTCTCCATTAACTAATTCTTTTATATCTTTGTGAACAAACATAGCTTGGTTATTGGTTTCATAGGCAAATCTGCAAGACTCTTCAAAATCAAAGCCTGCAACCACATTTATTCCCGCGTTTTGAATACCATGGGTTAGTCCACCAATGCCACAAAATAAATCTAATGCATTAATTTTCATTACAATACCTCAAACTAATTATACCAAACTTCTGAAAATTCGTCGATGGCAAACTATCAAAAAACGTCTAATAATCACGTACACAAAACCCAACCGTTTAGGCTGGGCTTTTTATGTCTATTAACTTACTTCACTAACTTCTGCATCTCCACAATACGCTCCTGTGTCGCATCAAACTTAGCCTGGTAATCGGCTTGTTTGGCTTGTTCTTTGGCCACGACTTCTGGTTTGGCGTTGGCGACGAAGCGTTCGTTGCCCAATTTCTTGCCGACCATGTCTAGTTCTTTTTGCCATTTGGCCAGTTCTTTGTCAAGGCGGGCCAATTCTTCTTCTACATTGAGCAGGTCTGCAAGTGGCAAGAAGATCTCTGCGCCTGTGATTACGGCTGACATAGCCAATTCTGGGGTAGCGATGGCTGAGCTAATTTCAAGGGTTTCTGGGTTTGTGAAACGTTTGATGTAGTTGACGTTGGCATTGAAGAAGGCTTCAAGTTCAGCGTCACTTGTCTTAACCAAAATAGTGATTGGTTTAGATGGGGCAACGTTCACTTCCGCACGCGCATTACGTACTGAACGAATCAAGTCTTTGAGGCTTTCCACACCAGCGTGAGCTGTGGCATTTTCAAAGGCAGGGTTGACTCTTGGATAGTCCGCGGTTACGATTGAACCTTGCGCGTACTGACCGAAGATTTCTTCCGTCACGAATGGCATGATTGGGTGGAGGAGGCGCAAAATCTTGTCCAGGGTATAGAGAAGAACAGAGCGTGTCATGACTTTTTCCTCTTCATTATCGCTGTACAGCACTTCCTTGGTCAGCTCCACATACCAGTTAGCAAACTCTTCCCAGATGAAGTTGTAAAGGATATGGCCCGCCACACCGAACTCAAACTTATCAAAGTTTTCCGTCACCTTAGCGATGGTCTCGTTGAGGTTGTGGAGGATCCAACTATCCGTCACGTTACCTGCCTGACCAGCAGCCACCTTGTCCACATTGGCCGTCGCTTGCTCTAAGGTCAGCCCCTCATTATTCATGAGGATGTAGCGTGAAATGTTCCAAATCTTGTTAATGAAGTTCCAGCTGGCATCCATCTTTTCATAGGAGAAACGGACATCCTGTCCTGGGGCAGAGCCGTTAGACAAGAACCAGCGCAGAGCGTCTGCACCATATTTCTCAATGACATCCATAGGGTCGATACCGTTCCCCAAGGACTTGGACATCTTGCGTCCGTCCTCAGCACGAATCAAACCGTGCATGAGTACGTTTTTAAATGGCTGACGACCGGTAAATTCAAGGGATTGGAAAATCATGCGAGATACCCAGAAGAAGATGATATCGTAACCTGTTACCAAGGTTGAAGTTGGGAAGTAACGCTGGAAGTCTGCCGCATTTTCATCTGGCCAACCCATGGTTGAGAATGGCCATAGGGCAGATGAGAACCAGGTATCGAGAACATCTTCGTCCTGAATCCAGCCATCGCCTTCTGGTGCTTCTTCGCCGACATACATTTCGCCCGCTTCATTGTACCAAGCTGGGATTTGGTGTCCCCACCAGAGTTGGCGAGAGATTACCCAATCATGAACGTTTTCCATCCATTGGAGGAAGGTATCGTTAAAGCGTGGTGGATAGAACTCCACCTTGTCATCTGTGCCTTGGTTGTCAATGGCAAGCTTAGCCAGTTCATCCATCTTGACGAACCACTGTGTTGACAAACGCGGCTCAACTGGCACACCTGTACGCTCTGAGTGACCGACTGAGTGGACACGGTTTTCAATTTCAACCAGTTGGCCCAATTCTTGCAGCTTGGCAACTGTGGCTTTACGAGCCTCAAATCGGTCCATACCCACAAAATCACCAGCCAGCTCGTTCATGGTACCATCGTCGTTCATGACGTTTACTTGTGGCAAGTTGTGGCGTTGGCCGACTTCAAAGTCATTTGGATCATGGGCTGGCGTAATTTTTACCACACCCGTACCAAACTCAGGGTCCGCATGCTCGTCTGCGACGATAGGGATCAGTTTGTTTACGATTGGCAGGATAACGTTCTTGCCGATCAGGTCCTTGTAGCGTGGGTCCTCAGGGTTGACCGCAACCGCCACGTCACCAAACATGGTTTCTGGACGAGTGGTGGCCACCTGAAGGGCACCAGAACCGTCTTCCAACAGGTAGTTCATGTGGTAGAAGGCACCCTCGACATCCTGGTGAATCACCTCGATATCAGACAGGGCTGTGCGAGCTGCTGGGTCCCAGTTGATGATGAACTCACCGCGGTAGATCCATCCTTTTTTGTAGAGGTCCACGAAGACCTTACGAACCGCTTTTGAGAGCCCTTCGTCAAGAGTGAAACGCTCACGCGAATAATCGACAGAAAGCCCCATCATGCCCCACTGGTCCTTGATAGTAGCCGCATATTCATCTTTCCATTCCCAAACCTTAGTCAAGAAAGATTCACGACCCAAGTCGTAACGAGTGATGCCTTGCTCACGCAAACGCTCCTCAACCTTGGCCTGAGTGGCGATACCAGCATGGTCCATACCTGGCAACCAGAGGGTATCAAAGCCCTGCATGCGTTTTTGGCGGATGATGATATCCTGCAAGGTCGTGTCCCAAGCGTGACCAAGGTGAAGCTTCCCCGTAACGTTTGGCGGTGGAATCACGATGGAATACGGCTCAGCCTCCGCATCTCCTGATGGTTTGAAGACATCCGCTTCAAGCCACTTAGCATAACGCCCAGCCTCAACCTCGGCTGGATTGTATTTTGGTGAAAGTTCTTTTGACATAATATGTCCTTTCTAGTTTTTCTCTAATTCTGTTATTTTTTCGAAAATCAACTCAGCAACTTCTTCGGCAGACAGATGAGTATTGTTGATTTTGTAATAATGCTGAATAAAACTTGGAATTTCATCTGTTGTATATCGGCAGCGCTCACTTGTATCCAAGATTTCTGATTCCGATATGTCTATGTGGCGCTTCAATGGCTTATGTTTCAGTCGATTCTCAGTTTTATTTCTTCGTAATCGCTCTTCCAAACTGGCATCCAACTCAACAAACAAAACTTCTCGCTTGTGTTGATGAAAAAGATTTTGCACGATCTCCAAAAAGCCGACTTGATTTGAATCATTAAAATCAACCAGTGCAGTCGTGATTAAATCACGCCCATATTTTGCGAAGACATCGTAGATATCAAAACAAATTCTAGAGTTCAACTCCACCATATCGGATGTGAAATCTGGAATAAATTTCAAAACAAAATCAATGGTTTCATGATTATGGATCAAAGTTGCTTGTATCAGTTTTTCAAGCTCTTGACCAATTGTCATTTTCCCTGAGGCTTGGGCACCAATGATAATGATATTCATTGCAGCGCCTCCCACTCACTTCTGAGTAGACCATAGCGTAAGTCCCTACAGCGATTGTCTTGAGCATCCCTACGGTCACGGACACTAGCTTCGAGGGTGAAACCACATTTCTCTGCAATGCGACAACTAGCATAATTGTAATCAAAGCAGGCTAGTTCAATCTTATGAAGATGAAGAAGGTCAAAACCAACTTCCAAAAGAGCTTCTACCGCCTCAGTCATAATTCCCTGACCCCAGTAATCTGGATGGAGGAGATAGCCAATTTCCAAAATATCTTCTGCATGGCGATTGTTAAAATCAACGGAACCAATAATGCGATTCTCACCTTTCAAAGTGATGCCATAACCTGAAGGAAGGCTTTGTCGTTCTAAGTTGGCAGGATAGATATCTCTCAGGTAGACTAACTCATCTTCCAAGCTTTTGACGGGTGGAAATCCTGCTGGATAGCTAACTTCTGCCAACTTGGCATAGGCAAATATATCCTCTGCATCAGATAAAAGACGTTGCCGCAAGACCAATCGCTCCGTTTCCAAGTCAGGTAAGATATTGTTCTCAAATGTTCCGAGAATCTTCATATAGCTACCTCCAATCAGTACATCCCTATCTTTATAATAGAACCAAAAATCCCCATCCAGCTTACGCTAGACAGGGACGAATTTCATGACGATTTCCGCGGTACCACCCAAATTCGAGTATCAGCTGATACTCGCATCTTAATTATATTTATTATCTTATCAACATCAGCAACTCTTTTGCAACTTTTGCGGATTTCTCAGCCCCACCGCTTTCTGTGAAAAGTTGTTCTCAAAATACCTCTGAATGTCCTTATTTTATCAGATTTCCTAGACATAAGCAAACTATTTTAGTCTTTAAATGCGATTCCTAGTTCTTTCAATTGTTTTATCGTTGCTGGACCGATTCCTTTGAGGGATAGAAGCTCTTCTTCCGTCCATTTTTTAAAGTCTTTCTTAGCTCTGATGCCTTCTGCATAAAAGGTTTCCAGCCTTGGCATCGCCAATCCTTCCAACTCTGCTGCCAATGCATCAAAATGATCCACACTTTCTTCAACAGCTTCTTTTGCTTGTTCTTTTAAGACTGGTTGCGCCTCGTCAAGCACTTTTTTCTTTTCAGCAACTTTTTTCTCTATGACTGGAGCTGCTTCTTCCACTTTCTCTTCTACTTTTTTTGATTTATGACTCAGTTGTTCTGTCACATTCTGGACTTTCTCAGTCATCGTTTCAACCACATTTTCAGTTGATTCCACCACGTTATCGACAACTTTTTCAGTAGCGTCTACTACGTTACCTATGACTTCTTGCGCCTTATCAACCACCGCACTTGTCAAAGACAAACCAGCCTTGCGCAAATCCAAAACTTGCTTTCTTAATTGCTTCTTACGATTAACCTTCTTTTTTGCCATTCTTATACTCCAATCATTTTAATAATGTTTTTGTCCAAACAAACCATCTGGCAGATCATGGAAACTTTTCCCTGCCTTGTAGTTAGCAAATTTCCCCATCATAAACTGATAGGCATCCAACTTACTCTCATAGCGAATGTAAGCGTCCGCTGCCCGCTCATCCTTGTCCTCTTCAATGACACGACGGCTTTCATTCATAGCCATCTCATTCACCATCATTTGCGTTTTGACCCACTCTTCAAAATCCCTTAAAAATTCCTCTTCGTATGTCACTTTTGTCTCCTTCATCTTAATACCACTTAGTCACTGTTCCACCAAGGACAGAACAAAGTCCGATAAATGTTGCAACAAGTAGACTTTCCTGAAAATGAGCCCAGGGATTGCCTTGGGTCAACCAGAACCACAAACTAGCAAGACCAAAAATAAAAACAGTCACAGCAAGTGCATCTCTAATTTTATTCATCCAAGTCCCTCCTCATTGCAATCTTCTTTTCCTTATTTTACCATAATTCTCTTATTTTTACATTCAAAAAAGAGTTGGTAACACGGCGTACGCATGAAGAAAATGGATGTAACCATTTTCAAGCTACACCCATTTTTTCAATAAATTTTCAACATTTTTCATTTTGACATGGTCAAATCCTCGTTTTCAGCTTGATTATACCATAAATTTTATAATTTATAACTGCTTCCTTATGAAAATACGCTATCTGAAAACATAAATTTCTTCATGCGTTTGGCGTGGAGTTGGCAAAAACCGACTCTTCCTAAGCATCAAAACTCAAACTGATAAGAGAAGTGACTGTCAAATTCTTGGTCTTTTTCAAGTAAAATTGAACCAAAATTCTCAATATTGCAGGCATTTGGGAATCCTTGGCATTCTAATGAGAAGACGGTATGACGCCCTGCCATATCAGTTGGTCCGTGATTGTAAGTATAAATAACCACTGCTGGTTGATTGGACCGCATCAGGAGGCGAACTTTTTCATCTGGACTAATGACTTCAACCGGAATATCCGTATCTTCCAAGACCCACGGATGATCAAAACCATTGACTAATTTGGTCTGTGGATCTTGTCCATCCATACCTTGTCCCAAAGGAGCAAATTGACGGAAGTCAAAGGCTGTGCCATCAACAGGCCAAAACTCACCCAAGGGCATATTATCCTCTCCCAAAGGAAGGAATTGACTAGCCTGGATTTTCATCATATGTTCCGCTACAGTCCTATTGAAATCTCCTGACAGATTGAAATAAACATGATTGGTTGGATTGAAAATAGTATCTTTTTCTGACTTAGCCCAGTAATTTATCTTGAGTTCATTCTTTTCGGTCAACTCATAAGTCGCCTGAACCTGAACAGCTCCTGGAAATCCATTATAGCCATCTGGCAAGACCAGACTGAATACCACTCGATTGTTTTCTTCCTCTACTTCTGATTCCCAATATTGTTCATTAGAAGTATGGTTCCCACTATGCAAGGTCCGTCCTGGCTCATTTTCTGTAAAGTGGACAGTCTCTCCCTTAATAAGGGTTGCTGCACCGGATATTCGCCCTGCAACTGGAGCAACCGTAGATCCAACATACGAATCTTTTTCCATATATTCTCTATCTGACTTAGCCGCTAGACTGACATTACGAAGTTGACCGTCAATGGGCAATAAAATATCAACCAAGCGAGCACCGAAATTGGTCAAACTGACCTGCATGCCTCTACTATTTGTCAAGGTGTAGAGTTGAGCATTTTCACTTCCAAAGGAATCAACTGCTATCTTTGCCATAGAAACTCCATTCCATATTTTTCAAATACCCAAAGACAACCAAAAATAGATGATGCCAAGCAACGCGGACATACCCAGTGGTAGTACGGAGCTATGACAAAACCTACTATAGTCTTTTGAATTAGCTTTAATACAGTGTCACTATCGGCTGGCCGTACTCCAGTACAGCCTGCGCCTCAGTTCCTAGTCCTAAAGCTAATTCATTTGACTATATATGATGTTCAAAGAGTATAAAAAGCCAAAGAAGGCTAGGACCTAGGCCCAGCCATTCTTAGGATACTTAAAGACATTTTTGTTCGTTTTATCAACGATTCAAGTTCGGACCGAGTATAGTTACTTTCCCGTTTCTAGGCTCTGACTGAGTATGGTCACTCTCCAAATTCAAGGTAACCAGCTGAAACAGTCCATTCACTGACTGTTTCAGCCCCCGGAGGTTCCTCGCTTTCCCATTTCTAGGCTCGGGCTGAAAACCTCCCCCGGAGGTTTTCACTCATCTTCATCATCATCGCTTGCAGCAAGCATAGCATTGATGTGTTGGATGTTACTAGCACCAAACTCGACATAATTAACTTCTTCTCCAATCAACTCACCATTCAGGTAACCGATGACCATTGGCATGTTCATGCCGGCATAGAGTTGAATATCTTTGCCTTCTAAAATCAATCGAGAAACAACATTGCAAGGAGTTCCTCCAAGTAAGTCAGCAAAGACTACAAAGTCCTCCAATTCGGCAATTTCTGCCTGAAATTTGGCTAAGAAATCTTCAGGACCTTCCTCAGGTTGCAATGCCACAGTATGGATATGCTCTTGCGGTCCCATGATCATTTCCGTCGATTTTTTCAACTCCTGACAAAAGTTGCCATGGCTGATTAAGATTAATGATTTTCCCATACTAAGCCATACCTAAGAAGAAGTGTCCAACTGCTGACAAAGCAAGGGCAAGACCAATGATAATCATAATGGCTTTTGTAGAGTTCATACCTTTGCGACCCAACAACCAGAAGACAAATCCTGTAAAGATAGCTGGTACCAAACGTGGGAAGATCGTATTCATGATATCTTGAATCTCAATCGCTTTTTCTCCAATTTTAGGAGCCCATGAAATATCAAAGTTGATCATTGTGGCGATAAGCGCACCCATCATGAATACTCCAAGAACAGAAGCTGCATCAATAATGGCTGTCAAAGTATCACGCATAGTGGTGATCAATTTCACACCTTCTTTGTAAGCAAATTCCAACTGTTTCCAACGGAAGATGTCATACAATACAGCCACACCAATCCAAAGGAAAATCCCCCATGGTTGACCTTGTGTTGCCATTGTTGCTGCCACTGTACCCATGATTGCTGGTACAAGAGAACCAAAGATGGTATCTCCAAGAGGAGCAAATGGTCCCATCAAACCAGTCTTAATACCTGTAACCGCATCAGCTGATGCCACACCTTCTTTTTCTTCCAGTGCAAGGTCGAAACCAGCAATGATTGTATGGAAGAACGGTGATGTATTGAAGAATTGAGTGTGTAATTTCATCATTTTTTGCAATTCTGATGTCCCATCTCCGTACATTTTACGAAGTTGAGGCAAAATCATATAAAGATAACCAGATGCCTGCATCCGCTCATAATTCCAACCCAATTGGAAAGTGAACAAGCTGCGCTTATTAATTTGTTTAAAATCTTCTTTTGTTAATTTGTAATTAGAATTCGTCATCTTCAATCTCCCCACTTTCCACATTAGTTGTTGGTGCTGCCACCACTGTTCTACGAGCATTTTGATAGTGAAGCACTGCCAACAAAATACCGATGATAGAAATACCAATCATAGATAAGCCTTTGAAGTTGTTCACAAATGCAAGTTGAGCATCTTCAGGGAGCAATTTGTTTACTTCTGGAAGGATTCCTGAAACTGCTGTACCCAAAGCACCTACATTAGCATAAAGAACAGATAACATAGCTGTTAAGGCAAAACCACCTGCTAAATAGTGAAGATTGCGTTTTACTGGTAGATAGTGAAGCAAAATAGCAAACCCGAGACCTGGAAGCATACGACCAGCGAGAATCAAACCATTAGCCAACCATTGGTATTCTTGAATTCCATCTACCAAGGTTTGTACAAATCCACCACCAAGTGCCAAAGCTAGGAATACTGGAAGTGCACGAGAAAGTCCCCATGGAAGTACACCTAAAAGATAATTGCGTTCAATTCCTTTATAATCAAAGCGTTCAACTGCAGCATCCACACGGTGTGCAAAGTAAGTAGTTGAAAAACGTCCAAGAATATCCGTATAGACAAGCAATGCTGCTACGGGTACCGCAATAGTTGTTACAGCGATTTCTGGTTTAATCCCTTGCGCTACAGAGAAAGCTGTTGCAAGAACCGCACCTGAAGTTGCGTCAATACGAGATGCCCCACCGAAAGTACCAACACCCAGTACCATCAATTGCAAGCTACCACCAATGAGAAGGCCAGTACCAATGTCTCCCATTATGAGACCAGTAATAAAACCTGCGAATACTGGAGAACCAGCTGAAGAAACGATCGTTAACTCATCACAAATTTGATAGAATGAGTACAACGTAAGTAAAAGTATTTGCCACCATTGCATAATAGTGTTCCTCCTATAAATTTTTCTACATTTTTCCCTATATTAACGAACTTTATCCAAGAGTGGCATAAAGTCTTTGGCTGGATCATTTGGTACCATCTGAGCAATCAGTTTAACCCCTTTTGCTTTCAGAGCATCAAAATCCGCGATATCTTTATCAACAACATTGATTGAGCGAGTAACAGAACGAGTTTCTGGGGTTTGAGACATATTGCCTACATTGACTTCTGCCAGTGGAACTCCTGCCTCTACCAAACGAAGGAACCGTTCTGGATAACGAGCCACAATCAAGAGACGTTGTGAATCATATTTTCCTGCCAAGATATTTTCAGCTGCTTTCTGAACTGGTAAGATACTCAATTTAACACCTGGCGGGCAAGCCAATTTCAAACCTTGTTTTTCAATATCATTTTGAGCTACCTCATCATCGATAACCATGATACGTGAAATATTGAGTTTTCCTGTCCATAAGTTTGCTACTTGACCATGGATCAAACGACCATCAATACGTGTAGCGATAATTGCCATAATCTATTCTCCTTTAATCTCTGCTAATTAATTCATATAAGTGTTCCTGAGAAAAAGCCAACTTTTCCATGTACCTGCCTTCTGTTTCGAAGACAACTATTTCATTTTCTCCTTTCTTTAAGTATCCCTTTGGTACATAGAGAGAACGTTGAGGCCCCTTCTTCCAAAAACGACCTAAGTTGTATTGGTTGACAAAAACGACACCCTTTCCAAATCCTGTCATATCTAGATAAGTGTCTGCTAGATCATCTAGCATCAATTGATAACGATAAAAGGCTGGCTGTCCTTGATCCCATCCCTTAGAAAAATCCAAATTCTCAATATGTTCCAAATCTAATGGATACATATCCCAATTTCCAATAAAATGAAGATCCGCCATCGCTCCTCTTCCAAGTCCTTTGGACTGAGTCGGAGCTGTCAATTTATGACCGTAGTTGACACGGCCCATATTTTCGACCAAAATCGAAATTTCGAATACTCTCTCAGGTAATTCCAAGGCGATATCTTCGCCAATATCTTCCTGGTACTGAGTAGCTACCCATTCCCTATCGCGATATACTTGAATCCGGTCCCGGCCATCAATGATCCGAAAACGCTCTGCTTCTTCCTTATCTCTTTCCAACAAAGTCTGATAGAGGATGTAACCTGTACTTTGTCCCAATTCTTCCATATTAAGTGGATAGAAAGAAGATATTTTTTGAGATAAATCTTCTAAGCAGTTGAATAAAGAAACCTTACCAGTCAGAGAGATATCAGCATATTTTTTTGCTTGCTTGATCAGTGGCTCTGCATAGTCCCGCTCAGGATAAGCAGCTTTCATCTTTTCCTGAATCAAGTAGAATTTCTTAGTCGGATTACCCGCTTCATCAAGGATAGCATCGTAGTCATAAGAAGTCACTTGTGGTAAGTCTTGCTGACCCCGCGCTGAACAACCATTCATAAAGCCAAAGTTGGTACCGCCGTGAAACATGTAGAGATTGATAGAACCTAGTTGGATACAGTCCATAACTGCTTGAGCCAACTCTTCAGGATCCCGACGAATGACTTCATCTCCCCAGCGGTTGAACCAACCGTCCCAAAATTCCATACACATGAGCGGCCATTTTTTTCCATACTCAGCGAAGAAATCCTGCATCTGGTCAAAATTCTCTTTGGCTTTGGAACCGAAGTTGCCAGTTACCAAAATGTCATCTTCTATGAGGCTACCTGCCCGCAAGCAAGCTCGCCAAGGACCATCTGACGTAAAGAAGGGAACTGTGAGACCAAGTTTTCGCATCAGATCCGCAACTGCTCGTAAGTAAGCTTTCTCCTGTCCATAAGATCCATATTCATTTTCCACTTGAAACATGAGGATATTGCCACCCTGCGACAACTGTCGCTTAGCCAGTTTTGGCAACAGAAAGGCAAAGTAATCATTAAGATGTCTAAGAAAACTAGGATCACTGGAGCGAACTCTTACTTGCTCTGTCATCAGCCAAGCCGGAAGTCCACCCCACTCCCATTCTGCACAAATGTATGGAGTCGGTCGAACGATCGCGTAGAGTCCTAGATCCTGAGCCAGTTGTAAGAATCTTTCAACATCCAAAATCCCTTGATCCCTGAATGTTCCCTTTTGTGGTTCATGCATGTTCCAAGGTATATAAGTCTCAACCGTATTGAAACCTAGCGCCTTCAAATTGTATAAAGAATGATACCAATCATCTGGGTGCACTCGGAAATAATGAATGGCCCCAGATAAAATTTTAAATTTTTCACCATTTAAATAAAAGTCATCTTTTATCTGAAAATCAGTCATATCATTTCTCCGTGTAACCGTTTTCTTTTCTATATCAGTATATTAACATAGTCTACTGGTTATGTCCAGTGATTTTGCAAAAAAAATTATTTTTTTCTTTTCTTTTTTAAGATTAATTTAGTATAATAACTTTAGAAAAAGAAAACCAATCCCAAGAAATGAAGCCATTAATTACTGATACCAACAGATAGATGGCCATGCTTACAAGTAATCACCGTCATTCTTGCCTCCTAGATATCTGGATTTAAAAATCCTAATCAATCGGACATATGCGCATCTGTAACTTCAAAGTGTTTGGACTTACCACATATTTTGACTGGGCATATGTATGATGGAGATACTCATATACTGTCTCTGAAGTATCTGACAAGTTTATGTTTTTACCTGCCAGCCTTTCGGGAGTGGAGTGAAAAAACCTCTTCCCAGGCTCTTTCACTCCTAACTCCGCAAGCCTATTAGGATAGTTCACGCTTTAAAAAAGCGAAGGAATCTCCACTAGGCTACTGCATATTGGTCATATACCGTACATTATTAAAGAAGTCTGGACTTTTGCCCAGCCTCAAAAGCATCGTATTTGAATTGAGTTTGAGTTACAACTCTCTAACATCTTATGAAAGGAGGCCAACATGAAAGTACCCAAATACCAATTAGTTCAAAACGAACTAAAGCAACAGATTATTTCTGGTAAGTTTGAAAATGGCGACAAGTTCTATACCGAGGCAGAACTAACTAAACTTTACAAAGTCAGTTCTATCACCGTAATTCGTGCTATGAACGAATTAGTTAAAGATGGCTATTTGGTTCGTCAGCAAGGTAAAGGAACCTTTGTTTCCAGATCGCGAAAAGGAAAACTAGTCAACTTCTCCGACATAGAAATTTTTTCAATGGACCACGATCAGGTAACTGTCTTATCCTGTGAGAAAGGTAACGACCAGATTATCCTCGATAAGCTAGAACTAGATAAGAATAGTTTCTACTATAAGATTAATCGTGTTCGCACTGTTGATGGTAGCCATTATATCTACCAACAATCGTATATCCCTGCCCGCTACATCCAACAACCGGATGCACCATTGGAACACTTCCAGTCTATCTATCAACGTTTCAAACTGGATTTCAATATTCACATGTCAGAGGAATCCTTCCTAGAAACCAATCAAATCAGTTTTCCAACACCAAAAGAAGTCGCAGAGATACTCCAGATTTCTCCTGAGGAGCCCACTGTTCTTCAAGTTAAGAGAACCAGTAAAAATGGTACGAATGAAATTTTAGAGTATGTTGAAAGTTACAAACACTGGAAATACTACAAATTTGAAATTTCTGTCAATAAACAATAAAGAGAGCTCAAATGAACTCTCTTTATTGTTTATGAATCATTTCGCTGGTGAGTAATCTTATAGCGGAACTGGTCTGCTCTAGCAATCGAAAAAGTATATTCGATCATAATATTCTTTGTATTGTAGGTTTTTCGCAATAAATGAAGAACAGGATCTCCACTCCTGATATCAAGCAGTTTCGCCTCATTATCTAAAGCAATGCTGGCATAAAACTCCTCATCAGCCAGACGCACCGTCTGAGAAAAATAATCCTGAAAAAGTTCATAAAGAGACCGATGAGTCAGCATATCTTGGGATAATTCCTTAAACAAATCATGAGGCAAGTACGTCCGCTCAATCATCATAGGAATATCGTTAGCAGACCGCAAACGCTCCAATTCAAAAATTAATTCCCCAGCTGACAACTGCATTTCCTGTGCAATCGATTCTGGAGCCTCAATAACACTAAAGGAAAGAATGCTAGTCTGTGGTACCTTCCCCAGTTTTTTCATTTGCTCTGTGAAACTATAAGCAGTTGACAAATCCACCGCAGCATCCCCAATTTCGGAAACAAAGGTTCCCTTACCATGTTTTTTGTAGACCAAACCACGGTTTTCCAACTCTTGCAAAGCCAAACGAACCGTAATTCGACTAACACCATATATTTGAGTCAACTCTCGTTCAGAAGACAACTTATCATTTGCTAGCATGGACTCACGAATTTCCTCTTCAAGAGTGTCTACTAACTGCAGATACAAAGGCTTTTCACTCGCTAAATCTAACATCTACTCTTCACCATCCGTTTCCTGAAGTTATTATATTATTTTCGAGGAGTGAAAGCAAGAGGAAACTGGTTATTACCAGAAATTGTAGTCATTTTTATTTTTTTCATCATTCGATGCTTTTTAGGATCTCCTAACCAACTTCACAACCGCTTCGGTCCTTGCAGTATGAGGAAACATATCCACGCTTTGGATATAGTCTACCTTATAAACCTTAGCCAATTTGACCAAATCACGCGCCAAAGTTGATACGTTACAAGAAACATAAACCATTTTAGCTGGCTGGTATTTCAAAATTGTCTCCAACAGACGATCATCCAAACCAGTACGTGGCGGATCGACCACCAAAGCATCTGCCCGATAACCTTGGGCATACCATTTAGGGATAATCTCTTCTGCCTTACCTGCCTCATAGTAAGTATTTTCAAAACCCAGCCTAGCAGCATTTTTCTTAGCATCTTCAATGGCTTCAGGGATAATATCCATCCCCCTTACAGACTGGACCTTCCCAGCAAAAGCAAACCCAATGGTCCCCACACCACAGTAGGCATCAATGAGATGCTCTGATCCATCCAAATCCAGTGCCTTGACAGCTTCCCCATACAAAACCTCTGTTTGCTCAGGATTTAATTGGTAAAAAGCCCGAGGTGACAAGTCAAATTCATAGCCCAAAACCGATTCCCGAATGCTTTCTTGCCCCCAGATAATCTCCGTCTTCTCTCCATAAATCTCACTGGATTTGGACTTGTGATGATTGAGAGCCACCGTTACAATAGCCGGAAATTCTGCCACCAATTCCTTAATCAATCCCGTTAAATTCACCTGACGAGAGGTAACAAAAATCAACTGCACCTGGCCAGTTTCCCTAGCTCGACGAACCATAACCGTTCGAACTCCTTGAATCTTACGCTCATCATAAATGGGAATCTGATGCTTGGTCAGCAAATCAGCAACCTGAATGATGATAGCTTGTGTTGTCTGATCCTGGACCAAACATTCCTTAATGGCCACTAGACGATGGCTACCCTCCGCATAAAGTCCCGCCTGAACCTTGCCTTTAAAAGACCGCGTTTGAAACTGAAGCTTCCCACGATAATATCTGGGTTCCGGCATTCCTAAGGTTGGACGAATATCATATTCCTCAAAACTAGCAGGTTGGTATTTTTTGAGCGCCTGACGCAACAAATCCGCCTTAAAATCCAACTGCTTATCATAGCGCAAGTGCATGATTTGACAGCCACCACAAGCCTCATAAATGTCACAAGCAGGCTCGACACGAAACTTGGAAACCTTATTGATCTCCAACAAACGCGCCTCTGCAAAATTTCGTTTCACAGCCGTAATCTGGCAAAAAACATCTTCTCCCTTGAGGGCACCGGGTACAAAGACCAATGTCTTCTTGAAAAAACCAATCCCCTCACCATTAATCCCCATCCGCTTGATTTTCAGCGGAATTTTTTGTTTTACTCGCAAGTTCATTTTAATCAGGCTGTCTGAAAACAGCTCCCTCCCTCTTGATCATGTCTAAGACCTTAGGACCCACACCCTTAATGGCTAAAAATTCTTCCTCCGTCAACTGCGACAGCTCCTCTAATGTAGTAATGCCAATTGTCTTTAAATAGTCTGTTACTTGAGCTTTCAAACTAGTGCTTACCAAGACAGTCCCCATTTGTCGAAAAATCTCACCGATATCAATAAAAGAATTGAAAAATCCCTGAATATAGGGACCCGCCACCAAGGTCACTGGAAAAATTGCAAAAAATGCCCAATAGATTTCTGACACCGTTTCTGGCATATAAGCCGAATGAAGAGCGACCTGTTGAACCTCATCAAAAGGAAAATCTCGATGTACTCCAAATATTCAAAGCCATCAATGGTAGCTAAAAGTTCTTCAAACAAGTCCTCGGCAATCTCTTCTTCCCCAGCCATCAGAGCGGCAACAAGATAAAGCAATACCATTGCACCATCTTCTCCGAAATCTTCTCGGCTATTGAAAAATGATTTGGCTTTCGGAAAATCAGACAAAATCACATAAAGTGACAATATCTCATAGCGAGTATCCAGCTGGTCGTTATAATCTAGACTGTATAATTCCTGAAAAATAGCTAACGCCTCACGGTAGCGACCAGTTAGTTTGTACTGTCCGGCTAAATCTCGATAAATAGCTAGAAAGGTTTTCTCATCCCGATTGGTCCAGCCCGCACGAGCTGTCCTAAGCCATTTAGGTCGCTCTTCAGCCACTAATGCCTCTAACAGTTTTACATCCTGGTAAGGACCTTCCTGTCCCAGCACATTGCCAAAGCTCTCTCTGCCCTCTTCTTCTCTTGGTTCTAAATATTGGTTAAAATCCACTATATTATCTCTCATTACACAACTTCCTCCTGAATCATCTCCCTCTATTCTACCATTTTCTGTTATAATAAACCTATGAAAATCACACATTTAAGATAGAAATCTTTCCCCAAGCTCCTAGAGATTTTTAAAATATAGGATGAACTCCCAAAAACAAAGGAACCCCAGCTCATGCCTCAAAACAATACCTTTCCAAATCTATCTGATTTACCAGAACCATTACAACCCTACCTAAAAGGTTCAAAACTCTCTGATTCCTCATCCCACTCAGGAGCCACCGTCCTCTATAGTGACAGGGGTTATTACCTCAAAATAGACCAAGCTACTAAATTACAAGAAGAAAACCTCTTAGCAAGGTACTTTTACGAATTAAATCTTGGAGTCCCAGTTTTAGAATACCTGACCTATGACGATATGGATTATCTGCTTACAAAAGAAGCCAATGGCTATTCTGCCCTTTCATTCTTAGAAAATCCCCAAGAAGTCTGCTTTACGCTGGCAAATGCTCTAAAAAAACTCCACAGCCTTACTCCCAAGGATTTTCCCATTCAAGATCGCTTGGAAAATTATCGGAAAATAGCCCAAGAAAATTACCAAAAAGGTCTCTTTTATGAAAAAGCCCTCCTTCCACAATTTGGCATCACGACCAAAGAAGAAGCATACAAACTCATACAAGAAAAAGGCCATCTTCTTACAAACAATGCCCTTATCCATGGAGATGCCTGTCTACCAAATATTATTTTAAAAGATGCTCATACCTTCTCATCTTTCATAGATTTGGGCCTAGCTGGCATCAGCGACCGCCATATTGATCTATACTGGGTCATTTGGTCCCTCAACTATAATTTAGGCACACCCATCTATGGAGATCTATTTTTAGATTATTACGGCAGAGAACAGATAAATATGGAACACCTATCCATTGTTGCTGCCTTCGAAGCCTTTGGCTAGAAAGAAACTGATGAAAATCACCAAACTCGAAAAGAAAAAAAGACTCTACCTCCTTGAAACAGATACAGACCAGAAAGTCTACATTACAGAAGATACCATCGTCCGCTTCTTTCTCTCAAAAGACAAGGAAATATCCGAAAAAGAATTAAAAGAAATCCAAACATTTGCCCAATTTTCTTATGGAAAAAATTTAGCCCTTTATCATCTTTCTTTCAAACAACGAACAAAAAAAGAAGTCAGTGACTACCTCCATTCACATGACATTGAAGCCACAATCATCCCACAAATCCTTTTAGAACTAGAAAAAGATAATTGGATTAACGACCAAAACTATGCGAAGAACCTCATTGAACAGAACCAGCTATCAGGTGACAAGGGGCCTCTCGTCCTTCAACAAAAACTAAGTCAAAAAGGGATCGATACAAGTATACTAGCCCAACTGATCCCCAACTACGACTTTACAGAAATTGCTGAGCGAGTTGCTAGAAAACTCGTTAAAAAATACCACAGTAAACTCCCTCTTAAAGCACTCAAAGACAAAGTAACCCATAATTTGATGACCAAAGGCTTCTCCTATAATCAGGCCAAACAAGCCATCTCAACATTGGAACTCCAAGCAGACCAAGAACAAGAAGAAGACTTTATTTATAAGGAACTAGAGAAACAGTTTAGAAAGTATTCAAAAAAATATGACGGCTACGAATTGAAACAGCGATTAACCCAATCTTTAGCCAGAAAAGGCTATGATTACGACCAAATCAAGTCCGCCCTTAGAGATTACATATAAAATTCACCCCATTCTAGTAAAAATATGGTATAATAATCTGGATTAAACTTAAATTGTAGAAAGATGGTAACATTGTGAAATTGCCCAAAGAAGGCGACTTTATTACAATTCAAAGTTATAAACATGACGGGGAATTACACCGAACTTGGCGTGATACCATGGTACTAAAAACAACAGAAAATGCCATCATTGGCGTCAACAACCACACCTTGGTGACAGAAAATGATGGTCGCCGCTGGGTCACACGAGAACCAGCAATTGTCTATTTTCATAAGAAATACTGGTTTAATATCATCGCGATGATTCGTGAAAATGGAACATCCTATTACTGCAATCTAGCAAGTCCCTATATTTTGGACGGCGAAGCCCTTAAATACATTGACTACGATTTAGATGTCAAAGTCTTCTCTGATGGAGAAAAACGCCTCTTAGATGTGGATGAGTATGAAAAGCATCGCAAGCAGATGCAGTATCCAGCTGATATTGATTACATTCTTAAAGAAAATGTCAAAATTCTTGTTGATTGGATCAATCATCAACGTGGTCCCTTCTCACAAGCTTATGTTAATATTTGGTACAAACGCTATTTAGAACTGAGAAATCGTTAAAGTTGCATAAAGAAAAAACCTGTTGAACAGGCTTTTTTCATACCTAGAAAGAAAAAGGAGAATACATGGCCTTTACCAATACCAAAGGAAGGTATGCCACTTTTGGCATTGTAACCTCCCTACCAGGAGAAGTAATCGACAGTTTCTGGTACTTTATAGACCAATATTTAAAAGGTGTCATTCCCTTAAACCATATCCTCTACTTTCATCTAAAAAACAAAAACGGCCTACTGTCTGTCACATTTTCTCAAAATGGATATCCTAAAAAGATTACCGTAGATTTCCCTTACAAATTTGATCCATTTTATCCTCATTCCGTAATAGTCGTTGATCGTGATGGTAAAGAAACCATCGCTCATCCAGATGAAGTAATCAATCTATAAAACTATATAAAACCAAAAAAGAACTGTTCAACAAACATTATAGACCTCTTAACTCAGATAAAAAATTATTGGATATGTGAATTACAAATTCTAATAACGAATATAGACGTTTCATCAACCCACTACAGTTACATAACGACAGTTAAGTTTAGGAGTTGCGATTGGGAACACCGGTAAGGGGGGAGGGACCCACGGAGGACTTTCGTTTGATATCTACAACTTATGACCATCGTACACAAAAAAGACAAGGCTTAGAAACCTTGTCTTTTCAACTTTTAAGCAATATACCGGCGGCCGGGGTCGAACCGGCACGTCCGTGAGGACACTGGATTTTGAGTCCAGCGCGTCTGCCAATTCCGCCACGCCGGCTTAAAAATTTATAACTGGGGTAGCTGGATTCGAACCAACGCATGAGGGAGTCAAAGTCCCTTGCCTTACCGCTTGGCTATACCCCAAAAAATAGGCGATCGAGGGGAATCGAACCCCCGAATGTCAGAGCCACAATCTGATGTGTTAACCACTTCACCACGACCGCCATATTCTGGACACGGGCAGTAGGAATCGAACCCACACTGAAGGTTTTGGAGACCTTAGTTCTACCTTTAAACTATGCCCGTAATATGGAGAGAGAGGGATTCGAACCCCCGAACCCGAAGGAGCGGATTTACAGTCCGCCGCGTTTAGCCACTTCGCTATCTCTCCAAAATATAAAATAATGGCGCGAGACGGAATCGAACCGCCGACACATGGAGCTTCAATCCATTGCTCTACCAACTGAGCTACCGAGCCATAATTTAATTGCGGGAGCAGGATTTGAACCTACGACCTTCGGGTTATGAGCCCGACGAGCTACCTAGCTGCTCCATCCCGCGTTAACAATATTTTAAGGAGGATGTGGGATTCGAACCCACGCACGCTTTTACACGCCTGACGGTTTTCAAGACCGTTCCCTTCAGCCGGACTTGGGTAATCCTCCAAA
>NZ_CTEN01000004.1 GCF_001375655.1 Streptococcus varani
CCGCAATTCCTAGCCCCTCTCACACCACCGTGCGTGCCGTTCGGCACACGGCGGTTCAACTAACTTTTAACGCATGTCGTTCAAGATAATAATCTAGGCATGAAACCAGTCCACGTTTAGCGAGGACTGGTTTTGATATAGCTGAATTGACTTTTGTGCCACTAATTGATAGTGGTCACCCCAGCCAGATACCTTATCAGCTATCCATTTGGGAGTCCCTAGTTTAAGTAGTCCCCAAAGTCGCCTTGACTTCTTCTTCCATTGTTTCCAAATAATAACTCTAATTCGTGTCCTCAATCGTTTATCAATTTCTCCCATGACTGACTTCATGTTAGTCAATGCGAAGTAGTTTATCCATCCGCGAATAAGCCAGTTGAGTTTCTCAATACGGCTACCCAAGTCAGTGCTCCATTTGCGTGTTGTGAGCTTCCTAAGTTTCTTCTTGAACTTGGATAATCTCTTGATGTGGACGACTTTTCCACCCTTCAGCTGATTTCCAGAATCCGAATCCAAGGTACTTCAGTTGACTCGGTCTGGTAATCTTAGTCTTGGTCATATTGACTTTCAATCCCAGTCGCTTCTTAATGAATCGGCTAACTTAATACATGATACGTTTGGCAGATGCTTCGCTCCCAACTGTGATGACACAGTCATCTGCGTACCGGACGAAACGAAGCCCTCGATTTTCCAATTCCTTGTCCAGCTCATTGAGCGTGATATTGGACAGGAGGGGAGATAGATTCCCACCTTGTGGTGTTCCCACCAGCGTTTTATGGCGCTGTCCATTGATAACTACACCCGAATGAAGATACCTACGAATCAGAGACTCTGTATCTCCATCTTGGATAATGTTATGGACAAGAGACATCAATCTATCTTGGGGAACTGTGTCGAAGAATTTCTCAAGGTCAATGTCCACAATCCACTCATAGCCATCATTAAGGTATTCTAATAACTTGATGATGGCTTTTTTCGCATGACCGTTTCGGTCTAAACCCATAGCTCGTTTCGGAGAAATGAGGTTCACACAGAGGGCTGATAACTTGGACGATGGCCTATTGAATCATTCTGTCCATTACGGTTGGGATGCCAAGCTGGCGGACTCCTCCATTGGGCTTTGGGATTTCAACGCGTAGGACTGGTTGAGGTTTGTATTTTCTCTGTTTTATCAACTCTTTGGTTGGTCCCAATATTGGCGGAGATATTCATCCATTTGGTCAATGGTAATGCCATCAATTCCAGCTGAACCTTTGTTGGCTTTCACTTGATTGTAGGCTTCCACCATGTTGGAGCGAGATAGAATAGTATCTAGTAACTGTGACATGTGCGTATTCCTTTCTTGTTTCGGTGTCTGAGGGACATCTTATATTGGTGAACCTTCCTCTAGTCAATACATGACCGCATCCAGTTCTATCAGACCGCTAGTTTTACAGACACAAGTGAAGTAGGATTACTTCGGTTAATTGTTAAGCCCTTCGCTCCACTTCCATTACAGAAGCTTCGTGACTACTATGGCTTCGGCTGACTTCTCATGATTCGTTCAGACTTATAAAGCAAATCATCCTGAGGAGGTTGTTCCCTCTACCAAAACCATTTATCGCTATATCAAAGAGGGGCTGTTAGTTATAAAACCAATCGATTTACCTAAGATGGTCAGTATCAGGAAACGTTCTAAGCCAGTCATTAAGACGAATAAGAAAACTTTAGGTCAGTCTATCGAAGAACGTCCTGAGTGTATCAATGACCGTTCTGAATTTGGTCATTGGGAGATTGACTTGGTTCTTGGAAAGAAAACCAAAGGTGAAGCTGTTGTTTTGACTTTGGTAGAGCGCCAGACACGCTATGCACTAGGAGTTAAGCTAGAAGACAAACAGTCCCATACCATTAATTGTGCTGTCAAACAACTTACAAGTCAGTATCCTATTGCATCCATTACAGCTGATAATGGTTCTGAATTTAGTTTACTCTCAGACTTGGAAGCTGTTGATGTTTACTTTGCACATCCATATTCTTCACATGAGAGAGGTACAAATGAGAACTTCAATGGTCTCCTCAGAGAATATATCCCTAAAGGAAACTCTTTTAATTCACTAACCTCTGAAGAACTTGACAACTATATCACAGCCATCAATGAGCGCCCGAGACGACTTCTTCAATACCAATCTTCAAAATTCCTATTTGGGATAGCCCAAATAGCTTAACCTCTGGATCTCTAGTTATCAATCAACTTGTTGCACTTGACTTGACAACATGCGTTTGATTTTAAAAGACTATCAAGAGTAGATTTTAACCACAAGTAATGCAGATACTCGAATCGACTATAGAAATATTTCCAAGAGTTCATTTTTTATCAAAAAAAGATTGAAGATTTTGTCCATAATAAAAGACATTTTCTTCAATCCAGGTGAGAATCGCTGACGATTCTTTTTATTTTGATTTAATATAATTGATACCATCAGCTTTTGGCGCCACTGCTTTACCAAAGAAAGCTGCCAAGGCAATGACTGTAATTAGGTATGGAGCCATTTGCAAATAAACTGTTGGGACATTATGAAGTCCTGGAAGCTGACTACCAATGACTGCCAAACTCTGAGAAAGACCAAAGAATAGGCTGGCCAACATTGCCCCAAGGGGATTCCACTTACCAAAGATGACCGCAGCAAGGGAGATGAAACCAGAACCTACAATAGTGGTAGCCGAGAAGTTAATATTTACAGATTGTGCACTAACTGCTCCTCCGACTCCTCCAAGGAAACCAGCCAGCATAACACCAGCAAAACGCATCTTATAAACATTGATACCAAGTGTATCAGCAGCTTGTGGATGTTCACCCACTGAACGCAACCGAAGCCCAAAGCGAGTTTTGTAAAGAACAAACCAAGCAATAAAAGCTGTTAAAATGGCTACATAACCCATTAAACTTGTATTCTTGAAAAAGAGTTCTCCAAGAACTGGAATTCTTTCTAAGCCAGGGAATGAGAATTTTCCAAAGGATTGACGGATAGGATCTGTTTGTCCTTTCCCATAAATAACTTTGATCAAGAATACTGAGAATGCAGGTGCAAGTAAGTTAAGTACTGTACCAGATACAACATGATCTGCTCGGAAAATAATAGTTGCTGTCGCATGAATAAGTTGGAACAAAACACCTGTCAGTCCACCAACCAATACAGCCATCAGTGGTGTCATTCTACCAAACTGCTCTGCAAATTCGATATTGAAGACAACACCAGCAAAAGCACCAATAACCATTGTACCTTCTAGACCAACGTTAACAATACCAGCCCGCTCAGAGAAGACCCCTCCAAGACTAGTAAAAATCAAAGGTGCTGAGTAAATAAGCATTTGCGAAATTAATAAAGTTAATAAGTTTAAGCTCATATTACTTACCTCCTTTCGCAAAACGTTTTGATCTTAATACTTGTTCAAAAATAAATTTAACACCAATAAAGAAGATGATGGAGGCAGTTACAACGTTGACTAATTCAGGTGGAATTTGGGCACGAGCCATACCAGAAGAACCCACAGACAGCGATCCAAACAGGAAGGCTGCAAATGGAATACCCAGAGGTGAATTAGAAGCTAGGAGGGCAACGGATAAGCCGTTAAAACCAATATCCAGATTTGCAGACTGGATGTAGACATTTTGGAAAGTCCCCAAACCTTGTACTGCTCCACCAAGTCCAGCCAAAGCACCAGATATGACCATTGATAAAACAATGGTACGCTTTGTGCTCATACCTGCATAATCCGCCGCATTGGGATTAAGACCCGCTGCACGAATTTCAAACCCAAGTGTTGTTTTTGCAAATAAGAACCAGATGACTGCAACCGCAATAATGGCAAAGAAAATACCAATATTCATACGCGAGTTGTCTGTCAATGCACGCAACCACTCCGTCTGATAAGAAGCATTTGCTGAAACGTTGATACTTGAGTCCGTATTTTTCATCAGCTCAGGAGCAAAAACATCTCGAATGATATAGTTAGAAAAGTAGAGGAGAATATAGTTCATCATGATGGTAACGATGACTTCACTTGTTCCAAGAAAAGCTCGTAAGAATCCTGGAATAGCACCAGCAATCCCACCAGCCAACATAGCAACAAGGATGGTCGCTAAAATCAAGAGAGGTCTTGGCATATCAGGATTTGCAAGAGCAAACCAAGCAGCAAATACCCAGCCGACAAGTGCCTGACCAGATAGACCAATATTGAAAAATCCAGCACGACTAGCTACTGCGAAACCAAGTGCCGTAAAGACTAGGGGTGCAACCGCACGGAAAATTTCTCCAATATTTTTGATAGAACCAAAGGCAGTATAGAAGAGTTCTTCATATCCCCAAATTGGATCATAACCAAAGATGAGCATGATGATAGCCCCAAGCAGCAAGCCAGCTAAGACTGCCATCAAGGGAATCATGACACTTTCATATTTTTTTAGCATGTTGATTTCCTTTCTTACTTGAGGTGACCACCAGCCATGAGTTTCCCAAGTTCTTGCTTACTTGTCTCAGCTGGCAAAACGATTCCGTGGATAGATCCATCATGAATAACAGCAATACGGTCAGAAACATCCAGAATTTCATCCAATTCAAAGCTGACTACTAACACTGCTTTTCCTTTATCACGTTCTGCAATCAAACGTTTACGGATATATTCGATGGCCCCAACATCCAGTCCACGAGTCGGTTGACTAACAATTAATAAATCTGGATTTCGATCAATTTCACGAGCAATAACAGCTTTTTGCTGGTTACCTCCTGAAAGTGATTTACCAGGAATTAGCTCTCCCGCACCACGAACGTCAAACTCTTCCATCAATTGACGAGCTCTTTCATTAATCTTTGCATAGTTCAGGATACCATTTTTAGAAATAGGTTCCTTATAGTAAGTCTGCAAAGCAAAGTTTTCAGCAACTGTCATTTGCAAAATCATACCATCACGGTGGCGATCTTCAGGAACATGTCCGACACTGAGTTCAGTAATTTTACGTGGCGAATAATGAGATACATCTTCACCCTTAATGGTGATTTTACCAGATTTAACCTTTCGTAAACCAGTAATCGCTTGAATCAACTCACTTTGGCCATTGCCATCAATACCAGCAATACCGACAATCTCACCAGCACGAACTTCTAATGAGAGGTTCTTAACCGCTGGAATTCCACGGTTTTCATTAACGACAAGGTTTTCAATAGATAAGACGACTTCTTTTGGATTTGCTGCAATTTTTTCCGTCTTGAAAGAAACAGAGCGGCCAACCATCCACTCGGCCAAGTCATCATTGGTGGCACCTGCTACATCGACTGTCTCAATTGATTTACCGCGACGGATAACCGTTACACGATCTGCAACCGCACGAATTTCATCCAATTTATGGGTGATAAGAATGATTGATTTCCCTTCAGAAACCAGTACTTTCATAATTTTTAGAAGCTCAGTAATTTCATCAGGTGTCAATACAGCCGTTGGTTCATCAAAAATAAGAATATCTGCTCCACGATAAAGGGTCTTTAAAATTTCTGCCCGTTGTTGAGCGCCAACAGAAATATCTGCAACCTTAGCAGAAGGTTTTACATCTAAACCATACTTTTTAGATAGTTCGGTAATCTCTGCAGTGGCTTTTTTCAAATCAATAACACCAGCCGCATTGGTTGTTTCACTACCCAGAATGATATTTTCTGTAACAGTGAAGGCATCGACCAACATGAAGTGCTGGTGAACCATCCCAATTCCAAGTTGTGCTGCTTTGGATGGTGATTCAATAGTAACTGGTTGACCGTTAATATAAATCTCACCACTTGTAGGTTCCAAAAGACCAGCTAACATGTTCATAAGGGTCGATTTACCAGCACCGTTTTCTCCAAGCAAGGCATGAATTTCACCTTTTTTGACATTTAAATTGATCTGGTCATTTGCAACAAACTCCCCAAATCTCTTTGTTATGTCTCGCATTTCGATGACATAATCCATAGTCATAATCTATTCCTTTCAAAACTGTCATTTTTTGTCAGTAAAACCTATCAAGATTTGATAGGCTTTACTGAGAGAAAATCTCTCAGTTTTTCAGCAATTATTCTTGAATGCTGAATATGATTCTCTTTAGTTGAACCATTAAGGTTTTTCTGGAACTTCAACTTTACCGTCAAGAATAGCTTGTTTAGCATCTGCAACAGCTTTTGAAGCATCATCAGAAAGATTAGTTTCAGCCAATTCGACACCTTTATCCTTCAATGAGTAGCGAACGATTTCACCACCAGGGAAGTCTCCATCTGTAGCCTTAGCTGTGATGTCTTTAACCGCTGAACCAACTTCTTTCAAAGTTGAAGCCAATACGAAGTTTGATTCTTTACCATCTTTAGAAGTATATTTACCTTCTGCTGATTGGTCACGGTCAACACCAATTACCCAAACTTTATCTGCTTCATTCTTAGTTTCATTTTCAGCTTTAGCCGCTGCAAATACACCGTTACCAGTACCACCTGATGCGTGGAAGATTACATCAGCACCAGCTGCATATTGAGCTGCTGCAATAGTTTGACCTTTAGCTGCATCACCGAATGATCCTGCATATTGAATATCAATTTTGATTGATGGGTCAACAGATTTAACACCTGCTACGAAACCAGCTTCGAAACGGTCAATAACTTCACCTTTCATACCACCTACAAAACCAACTTGTTTAGTCTTAGTAGTTTTTGCAGCTGCAACACCTGCAAGATATGAAGCTTCATGGTCAGCAAAACCAACGCTGACTACATTCTTTTGATCAGGAACAACACTATCAATGATAACGTAGTGTGTATCAGGGTTGTTTGGAGCAACTTCAGCAATGGAAGATTCCAAAGCAAAACCGATACCAAATACAAGATTATAGCCACCAGCTACTGCTGAATCAAGGTTAGTAATGTAATCTGATTCTGATGCTGATTGGAAGTAATCAAAGCCATTTCCTTTTGAATGACCAGCTGCTTTACCCCATTCTTGAAGGCCTTCCCAAGCAGATTGGTTGAAAGAACGATCGTCAACACCACCGATGTCTGTTACGATTGCGGCTTTAATATCTGAAGCACCTTCAGCTGCTCCTGCATCTTTCTTAGCCGTGCGACTTCCACAAGCAGCAAGTGATAATGCAGCGATTGTGGCCAAACCTAGTCCAACAAGTTTCTTGTTCATTTCTGAACCTCCCTAAAAATATTCTTGCAACAAGTGTTGCGGTATGAAATAACCAGTCTGATGACTGCATTCACAAATTAATTTAAATCTGTGAAAGAATATGGAAGCAATTCCTTGACTGTCATCACGACTGTCGATTGATCTTTAGCAACTAATGTTACTGGTAAATCCTGCTCAAAAAATTCTGCCATAACTTGGCGACAAGCACCACACGGAGAAATTGGCTTATCCGTTTTTCCATAAACGACTAGTTCTTTAAAGTCTGTAACTCCTTCAGAAATAGCTTTGAAGATCGCTGTACGTTCAGCACAATTAGTCAATGGGTAGGCCGCATTCTCGATATTACAACCTGAGAAAACTTGACCGTCACCAGTGACTAATGCAGCTCCAACTGGGAAATGGGAATAGGGAACATAGGCAAATTGACTAGCCTTAATTGCTTGTTCAATTAATTTAGTATCCGCCATCCGCTTTTTGTCCTTCCATAATGGCAACGCCTGAGGAAGCTCCGATACGAGTTGCTCCTGCTTCTACGAATGCAAGGGCATCTTCAATTGAACGAGCACCTCCAGATGCTTTCACACCCATGTCTGGACCAACGGTTTGACGCATAAGTGCCACATCAGAAACAATGGCTCCACCTGTTGAAAAACCAGTAGATGTTTTGACAAAGTCAGCTCCAGCTCTTTGAGCCAATTGACAAGCGTGTACCTTTTCCTCATCCGTCAAAAGGCAGGTTTCGATAATAACTTTCACTAGTTTGTCGCCACTTGCTTTAACAACAGCATGAATGTCAGCTTCTACAAAGTCACTATCTCCAGCTTTCAAACGTCCGATATTAATGACCATATCAATCTCATCGGCACCGTTTTCGATGGCGTTTTTTGTTTCAAAGGCTTTTACAGCAGATGTATTGGCTCCAAGAGGGAATCCAATTACTGTACAAACTTTGACATCTGTTCCATGAAGTTCTCGTGCCGCTAGGGATACCCAGGTTGGATTGACACAAACGCTGGCAAAATCATACTTCTTGGCTTCTTCAATCAAGTTTAAAATTTGATCTTCTGTAGCATCTTGTTTCAAGAGAGTATGGTCAATATACTTATTTAATTTCATTTTTTACACTCCTTTTGTTATGAGATTATTTCTAAAATTTCTTTAGGCTCTACTGCACTATCGCCTATCATAATATGACTCTGAAACTCTGAGATCATATCATTTGTAATGGCTATATTACTGTAGATTGTCGCAATCTTTTCATCTTTTTCGACTGATTGTCCAACTTTTTTAGCAAACGCTATACCGGACTCATAATCTAAATCATCAGATTTAACAGCTCGGCCAGCTCCTAATTTCATAGCAAAAAGTCCAAATTCCAAAGCAGGTAGACCAGAAATATAGCCTGTCTTTTCAGCAAAAACATCAACTTCATAGGCCACCTTGACGGAGCGATGTAAATCTTCTACGTCACCACCCTGAGCAACAACCATTTCTTCAAATTTCTTGAGAGCTAATCCATTTTCTAAATGAGCTCGAACCTCTTCAATAGACTTTTCAACATTGGCTAAAGAGAGCATAATCTGTGCTAATTCACAGATAAAGAGACTGACGTCTCCGCTTCCTTTACCTTGTAAAATATCCAAAGCTTCTAAGATCTCTAAGCGATTACCGATGCTGGTTCCTACCGGTTGGGACATGTCTGTCAAAACAGCAACAGTCTTACGACCAACGGCTTTGCCCAAGTCCACCATGGTTTGAGCCAATTGTCGAGCATCCTCTATGTTTTTCATAAAGGCACCCTCGCCAACTGTCACATCAAGCAAGATAGCATCTGCTCCCGCAGCAATCTTCTTGGACATAACTGAACTAGCAATGAGGGGAATCGTGTCAACAGTAGCTGTCACATCGCGCAGAGCATAAAGAAGTTTGTCCGCCATAACTAATTTATCAGACTGACCAATAACCGATACACCAATATCCTGAACCTGCTGGATAAATTGCTCTTGCTCGATTTCGATTTGGTAACCCTTAATAGATTCTAGCTTGTCCAAGGTACCACCAGTATGGCCCAAACCACGACCACTCATCTTTGCTACTGGTACATCAAAGCTAGCCACTAATGGCGCTAAGATCAAGGTTACCTTGTCTCCCACACCGCCGGTTGAATGTTTGTCAACTTTAATACCAGAAATGGCAGACAAATCAATCTGTTCACCGGTTGCTACCATAGACATGGTTAAGTCAGAAATTTCTCTGGTTGTCATGCCCTTAAAATAGATAGCCATGGCGAAAGCAGACATTTGGTAATCCGGAACGGTCCCTGCAACGTAGCCCTTGATTAGCCATTCAATTTCAGTTTTGGTCAATTCGAGACCATCTCGTTTTTTTTGAATAAGGTCAACTGCTCTCATTCTTTCACGCTTTCAAGGATATAGTAACCCTTGTCCTTCTTGAGAATTTGACAATTTCCAAAGACTGCTTCCATCTTCGCTTTAGCACTTGGTGCCCCTTGTTTTTTCTGAATCACAATGGTCAAGCTCCCTTGATCCTCCAAATGATGAAAGGCTCCTTGAATTATTTCATGTACTACCGTTTTTCCCGCCCGAATCGGAGGATTAGAAATGATATAATCGAATTTCCCATCCACATTTTCGTAGATATTAGATTGGTAAATGCGAGCTTGAACTTGATTTTTCTCTGCATTTTTCTTTGCCAAATCAATCGCTCGACTGTTAATATCAATCAGGGTTGAGTCTACTCCAAAAACTTTTCCTAATGTCAAACCAAGAGGGCCATATCCACAGCCCACATCTAAGAGTGTTTTCCCTGATTCTAAGTCCAGAGTGTTCAATAAAACTTGACTACCATAATCAACCATCTTTTTACTAAAGACACCGGCATCTGTCAGGAAAGTCATGGACATCCCCAACAAGTTGACTTTGACTTCATGAATGTCATGACTTGCAGTGGGATTTTTCTCATAGTACATATTTGTCATATTCTTATTATACCATTATGAAAAAACGTTTTCAATAGTTTTAATTATGCGTTTCAATCTCACTTAAGTGAATGAATATGAAAACAAGTTCCCCATCTCATATCTTATACTTACGGAAATTAACCTCATTAGACTATTCTTTTCCTACTCAAATAAGAAAAAACATGCTAGAATATAGCTATGAAACATGAATTTATAAATTTTGAAAAAATTAACCGACAAACCTGGCAAAAATTACATCGGGATACCACTGTTCCTTTGACTCAAGAGGAACTTAATTCTATCAAGAGTTTGAACGATAAGATTAATCTAAAGGAGGTATTGGATATCTATCTTCCTTTAATTAATCTGATTTCTATCTATAAAAAAGCTAGTGACGACTTATCTTTTTTTAAGAGTATTTTTCTTCAGAAAAAGATTCGATCAAGGCCATTTATCATCGGCATTTCAGGGAGTGTCGCCGTTGGCAAATCAACAACTAGTCGCTTATTACAAACACTTCTTTCTCGTCGCTTCAAATGGTCGACAGTGGAAATGGTAACAACAGATGGTTTTCTTTATCCCAACAAAATATTGGAAGAAAAGAAAATTTTAGACCGCAAAGGATTTCCAGAATCCTATGATATGGAATTGCTACTAAACTTCCTCGACTCCATCAAAAACAGTGAAGAATTTGAAATTCCAGTATATTCGCATGAAATCTATGATATCATCTCTAATAAAAAAGTTATCATTCAGCCAACCGACTTTCTCATTGTCGAGGGTATCAATGTTTTTCAAAACCCGCAGAACCAGCGCCTCTATGTCAGTGATTATTTTGATTTATCTATCTATGTGGATGCTGATGTAGCAAACATTGAAACTTGGTATTTGGAAAGATTTCAAACCTTACTCAAGCTGGCTGAAAAAGATCCAAACAACTATTACCACCGTTTTACAAAAATGCCCTTCAACGAGGTATTAGCAATGGCTCAAGATACTTGGAAGAATATTAACTTAGCTAATCTCGAAAAATACATCGAACCAACTCGAAGTCGTGCTGACATTATTTTACACAAGAGTCAAAATCATGAAATCGATGAAATTTACTTAAAAAAATAGATTTCTCTTGTCAAACATACTATTTTCAGATATAATGGTATGGTTAGTATAGAAAGGGTGGAGGTGAAACCATTGGCAAATATTAAATCAGCTATCAAGCGTGCTGAATTGAACGTTAAACAAAACGAGAAAAATTCAGCTCAAAAATCAGCTATGCGTACAGCAATCAAAGCTTTCGAAGCTAATCCTACTGAAGAACTTTACCGTGCTGCAAGCTCAGCTATCGATAAAGCAGAAACAAAAGGTTTGATTCATAAAAATAAAGCAAGCCGCGACAAAGCTCGTCTTTCAGCTAAACTTGCTTAATGAAAATATGCTAAGTAAAACGACCTATCTGGTCGTTTTTACTTTCTCTGAAAGATATGGGGAACATCATGAAAATCTTGGTTATCGGCTATTCTGGCAGTGGAAAATCAACCTTAACGCAATACTTATCCGACTACTATAAGATTCCAAAACTTCATTTAGACCAAATCTTTTTTGAACCAAATTGGCAACCAAGACCTGAGAAAGAGTTTGTAAAAACATTGGAGGACTTTCTCCTATCGAATCAGGAATGGATCATGGATGGAGTCTATAGTCGCTATTTATTTGAAAAAAGGTTGGAATTGGCAGATCAGATTATCTTTCTCAACTTCCCCAGATGGGCTTCTTTTGGGAGGATTCTCAAACGATATCTACGTTTTCGAGGAAAAATCAGACCTTCTGCTCCTGAAGGCTGTCATGAAAAACTGGACTGGGCCTTTATCAAATTTACTCTCTTTACTTCTCGCCAGCCCAAAAGACAAAAAATGTTCAAAGAAATCTGCCAAAAATACCAAGACAAAACTATTCTCTTAAAATCTCAAAAAGAGATTAATGTTTACCTTCACCACATAGAGATTTATCAGCAAGAAAAGATTTATAACGAGACTGTCTAGCTTCCAAGAGTAGGATTCAAAAGGGTTGATAAATCAGATTTTTAAATGAAATGACTATTGCTCAATAGATTCTATACAAAACTAAATAAAAAAAGCCAACAAGATTGAGTTCTGAATAACAGAAAACTGAACTTGCTGGTTTTTTTCTTTATGAAATCTAATTTTTACTTATACTCAACGAAAATTAAAAATAGATGCAGTAAAGTGACGCAGACAGACCAAGTAATCGGCAAGGTGTTTTAACTCATCTATTTTTGATTTTCAAAAAGTATTAACTCATTTATTATTTATTTTTAATGGGTAAGCGAACCTCAAAGACCGTTCCTTTAGGGTGATTATTCTTAACAACTATACTTCCCTTTATGCTATCTAAAATCTGTTTTGCTAAGGAAAGTCCTAACCCAAAACCACCTTTTTGACGCGTTCTAGCTTTATCAACACGATAAAAACGATCAAATATTTTTTTCTTGTCTTCGCTACTAATTCCCAGACCATCGTCCGCAACAGTAAAAATAAGATGTCGATCACGAATATCCAAATTCATCTGAATTTTTCCTTCTTGATCTGTGTACTTGATTGCATTGTCAAAGAGAATGGTCATGACTTGTTTGAGCAATATTTTATCAGTGTAGATGGTTTGTTGGATGTTACTCTTTGCAATTAAACTGCGATTATTTTCTTCTGCAATGATGGTAAAGTTTTCAAGAATAGAATCAAAAAAGCAAGGCTCAGTAGCAACATTTTCAACTTTAATCCCATCATCTCGTCTAGCAAGATCCATAAGATTTGAGGTAAGCATTCGCATATTTCTTACCTCTTCCAAAGATGAGGCGATATTTTCACTAGACTCCATAATAGTTGCTTCAGGTTTGCGGAAAAGACTTTCTAAGCGATTTTGCAAGACCGCCAAAGGGGTTCGTAATTCATGACTAGCATTCTCAACAAAATCTTTTTGCTTTTGATAACTAATTAAGAGTGGTCGTGAACTAATTTGAGCCAAATAGAGACTAGCTAAGATGGAAATCAACCAGAAACTAATCATGACAAGAATAACAGTAGATTCATATTGAGATAAGGAATCTCGAATTTGAGTCGTATTGAAGAGAATACTTGCATATTGAATATCCACATTGGCATTTTTCACACTAACTTCGTCGGAGATATCTACTGTCATCATCCGATAACTTTCATCCTGTCCAAAAGCTGTTGTAACAGTTTTATCTAGAATTTGCTCCAATTTATCCGTCTTAAGTGGGATACTAGCAATACCAGAGAGACGGTCCAAACTATTAACAATGTTTCCTTTGCTATCATAAAGAATAACGTGGTAGTTGGTGTTCAGCCGTAGCTTTGAGGGTTTGAAGGTTTGATTAGATGACTGATTGCTATCAGATGAAGTATTTGGTGAACTTGGCTCCAAAACAATTTCGGCATCTGAAGCAATCCCTCTCGCCATGGCAAAACTGACAATTAGACTTGGTTCATGCAAGAAACCTTCAAAATTTTCATCTGAAGCCCGATACATGGTTGACCGCATTAATTGGAAAATAATCATAGTCATAAGACCAAATATCAAAGTAAACACAGCGAAATAGCGGATAAAAAAAGAGAAATTATCCGATTTATAAATTCGATTAATATTACTGATCATTTTTTAGGATATAGCCGACACTACGAATCGTTTGAAGATTGTCAGCAAATGCTCTTCCTTTCAATTTTTTACGAATTTTTGAAACATATACTTCCACAACTGATATAGTTGTATCACTATCAAAGCCCCAAATTCTATCAAAAATCTGGGTTTTAGGAAGGATGACATTTTGGTTTTGCAAGAAATAGACCAGTAAATCGAACTCTTTTCCAAACAATTCCAATTCCTGTCCAGCATCTGTAACAAGATTGGTAGATAGATTAACAGTCAGTTCGCCATAGGAGAGAAAGTTCTCATTAAATTTACCAGAACGTTTCAACAAAGCTTGGATTCGCATTTTTAATTCTTCTAAGTAAAATGGTTTTGTTAAATAATCATCTGCTCCTAATTCAAAACCATGCCCTTTATCATGTAAACTTTCCTTGGCAGTCATGATGAGAACAGGTGTGGTGATTCCCTTTTCTCTCAATTCCTTCAAAACTTGGAAACCATCTTTTTCAGGCAACATGAGATCAAGCAGAATTAAATCATAAACTCCAGATTCAGCTTCATAGAGTCCTTCATCTCCATCAAAGACTTGCATCACATCCGCAAAATCATCCAAAAAGTCAAAAACTGAATTGGATAGACTAACATCATCTTCAACCAATAAAATTTTTATCATACTCCACCTCTTTATGTTATTATACCACGAAATATACACAGAATTTAATAAAAATATCTTAACACCCTTAGCTTAAGGCAAACTAAAAAATGGCCTTACGACCATTTTATTAGAGTTCTGTAATTTTTCCTGTGTTGAGGTAAACTACCCACTCACAGATATTTTTAGCATAATCACCGATACGTTCCAAGTATGAGATGACTTGGAAATAATCACGGGCTGTCACGATTGAATCAGGTTGTTTCTTAACCTCTTCCGTGGTCAATTCACGAATTTGATCAAAAAATTGGTTGATTAATTCATCTTTAGCTGCAATATCATAGGCCTGATCGCTATTTCCTTCATGCAGGTAAAGGTCCAGAACATCTTCAACCAGATGACGAACTTGACGCCCCATTTTATTGATTTCAGCTTCAACTGCTGGAATGCGTACTTCACCTTTCATACGAATAGTTGCCTCGGCGATGGATACGGCATGATCCCCCATGCGCTCCAAATCACTGGTTGCTTTTAAAACAGTGATCACTTGGCGTAAGTCTGATGAAACTGGCTGCTGCAAAGCGATGATTTCGAGTGATTTCTCTTCCAATTTTAATTCAAATTCATTGATTTTAGTATCTGCTTCGATGATTTCTTTGGCCAATTCACGATCGTGAGTGATGAATGCACGGACAGTCTTATTGATTTGTCCAAGAACCTCATTTCCCATTGCGTAAAACTGGTTATGCAATTTATCTAATTCTTCCTCAAATTGAGAGCGTAACATAATATCCTCTTTTCTTTTTTGAAAAAGCCTGAGCCTATCCAAATTTACCTGTAATATAATCTTCTGTCTCTTTATGAACTGGATTCATAAACATTTCCTTAGTATAATTGTATTCAATCAAATCTCCATCAAGGAAGAAACCAGTTCTGTCAGAAATACGAGATGCTTGCTGCATCGAGCGTGTAACGACTACCATAGTATATTGATCCTTGAGATTATAGAGTGTGTCCTCAATTTTACCAGCAGAAATAGGATCCAAGGCTGATGTTGGTTCATCCAAAAGGATGATTTTTGGCTTAGTTGCAAGTACGCGCGCCACACAGACACGCTGCTGCTGACCACCTGACAGTCCAAGAGCTGAATCATGCAATCGATCTTTGACTTCGTCCCAAATGGAAGCTCCAATTAAGGATGATTCCACAGCTTCATCCAAAATTTGCTTGTCCTTGATTCCGTTAATACGAAGTCCATAGACGACATTTTCATAGATGGACATCGGAAATGGGTTAGGCTGTTGAAAAACCATACCGATTTCCTTACGCAAATCAACTGTATCTGTCCGTGGACTATAGATATTATGACCGTTATAAGTGATAGCACCTGTCAGGGTTACTTCAGGGTTCAAGTCTCCCATTCGGTTAATCGAACGCAAGAGAGTTGATTTACCAGAACCAGAAGGTCCAATCAAGGCTGTAATTTCTTTTGGATAGAGATCAAGCGACACATTTTTGAGTGCTTTTTTCTTGTTGTAATAAACAGATAGATCTTTTACTTCTACAATAGGTTGTGTCATGTTCTTCCTTTCTATCCAAATCTTCCAGATACGTAATCACTAGTAGACTGGCATTTTGCATTTTGGAAAACTTCCGATGTTTTATCGTACTCAATCAAGTCACCCAAGTAGAAAAAGCCGGTATAATCACTAGTACGAGCTGCTTGTTGCATATTGTGTGTCACAATGATAATGGTGTAGTTTTTCTTGAGTTCAAACATGGTTTCTTCCAGTTGCATCGTCGCAATTGGATCCAAGGCCGAAGCTGGCTCATCCATGAGTAAGATATCTGGTTTGACAGAGATGGCACGGGCAATACAAAGACGTTGCTGCTGACCACCTGAGAGAGTAAAAGCAGATTTATGAAGATCGTCTTTCACTTGATCCCAGAGAGCTGCTTGTTTCAATGAGGTCTCAACAATCTCATCTAGCACTTTTTTATCTTTTACACCCGCACGCTCGTAAGCAAAGGAAATATTGTTATAAATCGATTTGGCGAAAGGATTGGGACGTTGGAAAACCATGCCAATATGCTTTCGCATTTCATAAACGTTGATTTCAGGTGCATTGACATCAATTCCCTCGTAAAGAATTTCTCCTGTTACTTTTGCGATATCAATGGTATCATTCATTCGGTTCAAGCTACGTAAAAAAGTTGATTTTCCGCAACCTGATGGACCAATGAGGGCTGTAATTTTGTTCTTTTCGAACTGCATATCAATCCCATTGATAGCCTCTTTTTGACTATAGTAAACGTGTAGGTCTTTGGTTTCAAGGGCTACAACTTCTTTTGGGAAAGTGATGATATGGCGTTCATTCCAGTTATAATCAGCCATGTGTTCTCCTATATTATTCAGTTACAATTTCTTTGTTTAAAAAAACTGGCAGTCTGCTTATTGAGCAGATGTCAATTTCTTATGCAGTACTTTACCGATACGACGAGCTGCAAGGTTGAAAATTAAGATAAAGATCAGAAGTACAGCTGCACTACCTGCAGAAACTAGGGTTCCATCAGGGATTGTCCCCTCTGAGTTGACCTTCCAGATGTGAACAGCCAAGGTTTCAGACTGACGGAAGATGGAGATTGGACTAGTAACACTGAGTGGATTCCAGTTGGACCAATCGAGTGCTGGTGCAGACTGTCCTGCTGTATAGATAAGAGCAGCCGCTTCACCAAAGATACGACCTGAAGCAAGCACGATACCCGTAACAATACCAGGAAGAGCTTCTGGAATAACGACGTGAAGAACCGTTTCCCAACGTGAAATTCCCAGTGCTAAACCTGCCTCACGTTGCGTATGATGGACGTGTTTCAAACTGTCTTCCACATTTCGAGTCATCTGTGGTAAGTTGAAAACGGTCAAAGCCAATGCACCAGAAAGAATAGAGAAACCATATTCGAACTGTACAACGAAAATCAAATAACCAAAGAGACCGACGACAACCGATGGCAATGATGACAGAATCTCAATACAGGTACGGATGAAGTTTGTCACACGACCCTTCTTAGCGTATTCGGCCAAATAGATTCCAGCACCAGTCGACAAAGGGATGGAAATAATCAGTGTCACAACCAATAGGAAAAAGGAATTATAGAGTTGAATTCCGATACCACCACCCGCTTTGTAGGATGAGGATTTCCCAGTCAGGAAGTCCCAAGAAATATGTGGCAAACCGCGTAACAGGATATAGAGGATTAAAGAAGCCAGGATGGTAACGATAACCCCTGCAATCGAATAAAGGATACCGGTTGCTAGCTTATCAAATTTTTTAGCGTGCATAGTTTCTCTTTCTCTCTCTCGTAATGAATTTCACCAACATATTGAATCCTAAACTCATAATCAATAAGACTAGGGCCAATGACCAGAGAACGTTATTTTGAACTGTTCCCATAACCGTATTACCAATACCCATGGTCAAAACCGATGTCAAGGTTGCGGCAGGTGTTGTCAATGAATTCGGAATAACTGCTGAGTTACCAACGACCATTTGAATCGCCAAGGCCTCACCAAAGGCACGAGCCATACCGAAGATTACTGCGGTAAAAATACCTGGTTTAGCAGCGTTGAGCACTACTCGCCAAATGGTCTGCCAGCGAGTCGCTCCCATAGCCAATGATGCTTCACGGTAATGACGCGGCACAGCTTTCAAACTATCTACTGTCATGAAGGTTACAGTCGGTAAAATCATGACAAAGAGAACCGCAACACCAGATAAGATCCCAAATCCAGTTCCACCAAAAATTGAGCGTACCAGAGGCACAATCACTTGGAGACCGATAAATCCATACACAACGGACGGAATCCCTGTCAAAAGCTCGATAACAGGCTGCAAAATCTTGGCACCATAACGCGGTGAAACTTCTGTCATGAATACTGCTGCTCCGATAGCCACCGGAGTGGCAATCAAGGCAGATAAAATCGTTACAATGAAAGACCCGGCAATCATTGGAAGAGCTCCAAATGACTTAGAAGACGGTTCCCATTTTGAATTGAACAAAAAATCTTTGATACTAATCCCATCTACAAAGAAAGTAGAGAGGCCACGTTGGGCAACGAAAATCAATATCATGGCAACAATAAAGACGATTAAAGCTAGGCAAAGAAAGGTTAAAACTCTACCAAATTTCTCCAACTTAGAGTTTTTAGAAGGAGATAATAATTTTTTAGCTAGTTCTTCTTTTTTCATAATTACTCCTCTATCGGTGTGACAACACCTTCTGGACTCTTAACCACTTTCATATCATGAATCGAGATGTAACCCATGGTCACAACGATTCCTTTTTGAACTTCATCTGAATACATATAGTCCAAAAATTCTTTGGTTAAATCAGTCGGTTCACCCTTTGTATACATATGTTCATAAGCCCAAATTGGCCAAGCATTGGTAGCCACATTTTCTGGGCTTGCTTCAAAACCATTCAGTTTCATGGTTTTGATGGAATCATCTACGTAAGCAAAAGCAAGGTATGAAATAGCACCAGGTGTCTGCGCAACGATAGACTTTACCATACCGTTCGAGTCCTGTTCTGGGCTTTGTGCAGCCTTCTCGCCTTTCATAATGATGCCATCAAAGGTAGCGCGCGATCCTGAACTAGCAGCCCGGTTGATCAGAGAAATCTCTATATCTTTTCCTCCGACCTCTTTCCAGTTTTTGATTTCGCCAGTAAAAATTTTCCGAAGTTCATCTGTTGTCAGATTATCAACATCGACTTTCTTATTGACAATGACAGCCATCCCCGCAACGGCAACTTGATGATCAACCAGCAGTGAGGCATCAATCCCCTCTTTCTCCTCGGCAAAAACATCACTATTTCCGATTTGGACAGCACCAGATTGCACTTGCGACAGACCAGTACCTGAACCACCACCTTGAACATTGATTGTTTTACCGATATTGGTCGAACCAAATTCATCAGCTGCAGCCTCAACTAGAGGTTGAAGAGCCGTTGAGCCAACTGCAGTAATGGACTCCCCACGGATAATCCAAGAGGAACAAGCGGATAAGGTGAGACCTGCTGTTAAAAGCAGAGCAGCTAATCCAAGCTTATGCTTTTTCTTCATAATTATATTCCTTTTCAATTTATGAATGGTAATTTCTAGTGAAAATCTTCCTACAATTCTATGATTTTCTCCAAAACCACCTCTTTCAAATATAACATATATAAAATCATCTTGCAAACTATTTCTTCTATAGAAATCAGTGAAAACGAAGCCCTTTTGGGAAGTTATTTTTCAAGGTTCCAGACACTACTTTTGCAAAACCTAAACCATTTCCTTTTATGGCAACTTGATACCAACCCTTGGGCAATTCTTTTGAAACTGAAAGGGTATTTCCAGTAGCATAGTCCACAAAATCTTTCTCAGAAATGTCGATTCTTCTAAGGACTTCTTTACTGGTTAAAGTTAGGCCAAGGGCATAACTTGGTTCAAATCGTTTCTTTTTAAAAACTCCCAGATGAAGACCATTGCGAGCAATCCTTACTTTAGACAGGTCAGGCAAACCATCAGATAGCAGATAAAGTTGGTCGCCGAAAACTTGGAGCAAGCCAGTAAAGTTAACCTTTAGGTTTTCTTTTGCAAAAGCCTGCCAGAGTTGAGATTGTTCTTTCGTGAGATTAGATCTTCCACTTTTTACTCTCTTACTTATAGGATCACCATTGAATCGAAACTTGGCAACAAACTGACCTTCTCCTTTAAAACGATGTGGATACATCCGAGCTGTTTGAGGATAGGTCAGTCCTTCTACCATGCCATTGATTTTCTCAATGGATACAAGTTCTACATCATAGTTTTCCAAAAGCCATGAAACAATTTCTTCATTTTCTTCTGGGGACCACGTACAAGTAGAATAAACTAAGTAACCACCTGCTGCTAACATATGCATAGCAGACTCAAGAATCTCTCTTTGCAAGGTAGCACATTTTGTAGGATAGTCACTATCCCAGTAGTCCATGGCAGAAGGATCTTTGCGAAACATTCCTTCTCCGGAACAAGGTGCATCCAAGACAATCATGTCAAAATAGGCTGGAAAGACTTGTGCTAAGCGATTAGCCGTTTCATTAGTAACCAATACATTCCTTGCTCCAAAACGCTCAATATTCTCAACTAAAATCTTCGATCGCTTGCTAGAAATTTCATTTGAGACCAAAATCCCGGTATTTTCAAGATAAGATAGCAAATGAGTTGATTTGCCACCAGGTGCAGCAGCTAAATCTAAGACTTTCATTCCTTTTTGTGGCTTAGCAACTTGTCCGACAAGCTGGGCAGCGGGTTCCTGCGAATAGACCAGTCCAGTCACATGTTCAGGCGATTTTCCAGAAACTTTTCCATAATAGGACCAGTCCATATTTGGAATCTTATCTGGAAATATTTGTTGGGATTCTTTAAGAGGATTGACTCGAAAAGCAGAAACAGCTTCTTCATTAAAAGTCTCAAAAAATGCCGGTGCCTCCGCAGCCAGCAATTTGGTGTATTTTTCAATAAAATCACTCGATAAGTGTGTCATCGTAATAAACTTCTGATTTCCTTTTCTTTCATTTTGGGTAGTAAAATCACCATTTCACGACCTTGGAAGGATACTTCTTTTCCTTCCGTTGTCATCAATTGGTAACCCAGAGATGGACCGAGAATACAAGCAGCTGCATAATCCCATGGAAACAAATAGGATGCATGAGCAAGCAACTGTCCTTTAAGGACTCTAGCAAACCCAATTCCCGCACTGCCAAAGGAGCGAGTTCCTAGGGTATGGTTAGCTAAATTAGCTAAACCATCAACATTTTTAGCATAGAGTCCCGTATTAAGCCCGATTAGTCCTTGCTCCAGTTCTTTATCTTTGAAAGCAGGCAATACTTCATCATTTAGACAGACAGGAAAATCAACTCCGCCATGAATCATCTCATCTTTGATGACATCATAAATGATGGCAAACTGACCCAATCCCTCTTCATAATATGCTATTAAAATCGCAAAATCTTCCTGCTGTACAATAAAATTTGTCGTTCCATCAATGGGATCAATAATCCAAACGTTTCCGTCTGTCATAGAAACATCTGATGTTCCCTCCTCACCCAAAATCTTATCTTGAGGATAGACTTCCACTATCTTTTGGCTAAGATCTGCTTCTACCTGTTGATCCAAGTGGGTAACCAAGTCAGTAAAGTGGGACTTGATTTGAATCTTAAGATTGTCATGAAGATGTTGCCTTAAGAACTCCCCAGCCTCAGCCACAATTTTCTTTGCAAAAGTATACTTAGCTTCCAAGTCGAACAACTCCCTTCTGTTTCTCCTGGGCAGCTTTTACCGCTTGATAAGTTGAGTAACCGGAAGCGGATTGAAAATCTCGATCGATTTGTCGTTCCTCACCTTTACTCCTGATAACTTTTTTAAATTTTGCATAGCGGTCCAATAACATACTGGCCTCCACTCCACCTTCATATGCTTTTTCCACCAGATTTAAAAAAGAAAGCACAGAGGAAATCTCCTCAGTGCTCCACGTAAAATCAAGTGGATATGAATAATTTTCTTTCATATCTAATCTATCCTATCTCTGCTCTCAAGGTTGCATTCTTCAGCTCTTGTTTGCGATAATTTCGTGGCAAAAAAGCACGAATTTCATCTTCGTTGAAACCAATTTGCATCCGTTTCTTATCCAAAATAATAGGGCGACGAAGTAAACTTGGATAGGTCTCAATAAGATCGATTAGCTGAGAAATGGACAATTCATCTACATCAACATTTAATTTTTGAAAAATCTTTGAACGTGTCGAAATCAGATCATCTGTTCCGTTTTCTGTCAGGGCTAAAATATTTTTCAACTCGTCAGCTGTCAAAGGACTTGTCATAATATTATGTTCTGTAAAAGGTACTTGATGATTGGACAACCAAGCACGGGCTTTTCGACAGCTAGTACAGCTCGGTGATAAAAATAATGTAATCATAAGCTCACCTTTCTACAATTTTCTCTCCTATATTATACACCAGTCTAAAGATGTTTACAAGGGAAAATCGAAGGTCAGCGCCGATAATTTTTACTTGTTTTTTTCAGTTGACCCAACCAAACTCTGTCGAACATCAGAGATAAAGTATAGAGAGCCAGTTACGAGATACAAATTCCTGCTATCTTGGTCTACCGTTTCCAGCCAATCTTGCCAAGAGTGAACTCGGTTATAGCGACCTGGATAGTCTTTCAACTCCAAGGCTGTTGGGTAATCAAAGCTCGTTACTGTCAAACCAGCAAAAGAATTTAGCATTTCCAACATGGCATCAATCGGTTTACCTGAAATGGCTGCAAAAAGAATCTGAATCTTTTTATCTGCATACTTACTTTTCAGCAAATCCACCAAAACCTGGATACTTTCCTTATTATGAGCTCCGTCAATCATAAGATTTGGTCTGATAAACTCTGTCCGCCCCAACCAGCGACTATTTGAAAGTGCTGAAAGTATGATACTATCGGTAAGGTTTGGAAAATCTTTTTTTAAGAAGAGACTTGTCATGATAGCAAGGCTAGCATTGTCCTTCTGGTGTTGTCCTGGCATGGCAAGTGAAACCGACTTTAGTACTTTCTGTTCAAGATAAAAATTAAAATCATCTCCTACATTTTTATAAAAGAAATCACGACCCAATAAATAGCTTTTGCCAGATAGTTGACGAACCTTTTCCTCAAAAACATGTGAAACATCTCCACGATTGCTGGCATAAATAAGAGGTGTTCTCTTTTTTAGGACCCCTGCTTTATTTTCTGCTATGGCCGCATGAGTATCTCCCAAATAAGCTTGATGATCTAGACCAATAGAGGTGCAGATAACTGCCAAAGGTTGAAAAACATTGGTAGAATCATATAATCCACCCATACCCGCTTCGACAAATGCAATATCAACCGGATGAATCTCTCCAAAATAGAGGAACATGAGTACCGTTATAATTTCAAACTCGGTTGCTGCTTCCCAAGGAGTCTCCAGCGGTAAACGCTCAACAATTGGCTTAATCAGATTGACCATAGTTGTCAGGTCTTCCTTTGAAATCATCTGACCGTTTAGACTGATACGCTCCCGGAAATCCATGATAAAAGGGGAGGTAAAAGTACCAACCTCATAGCCAGCCGCTGTGAATATATTTTGTAAATAATTGACCGTTGATCCCTTGCCATTGGTCCCAACGATGTGGACACCTTTTACCTTATCTTGGGGATTGCCTAATTCTTGTAAGAGCCACTTGACCCGTTCTATTCCCGGTTTGATGCCAAATTTCAACTTACTATGAATCCACTCTAAACTTTCCTGATAGTCCATCATCTCATCTCCTCACACTATTTTTCTTAGTATAGCACAATTTTTTCAAGGAAAAAAGACCAGCCTGAAGCCGGTCTATGTGCCTATTCTTTTTTCCAGTTCAGAGAAATTTCCTCATCGCTCTGCATTTGTTTCATGAGCGCTTCAATCCCATCAAATTTGACCATATCCCGAATCTTATCCAGCCAAATAATTGTTATTTTTTCCCCGTAAATATCCTCTTTGAAATCAAAAACATGAGCTTCAATCCGCATTTCTGTTCCATCAAAAGTGACATTACGACCCACGCTGGCCATTGAGCGATAGCGCTGACCAGCAATGAGGACATCCGCAACATAGACGCCTTCACCTGGTAGATGAACCCGTTCAAACGGTGCCAGATTTGCAGTTGGATAACCAATGGTGCGACCTCTAGCGTCGCCATGAACAACGATACCTTCTGTTGTAAATTCATAGCCCAAAAGGCGATTGGCTTCTGCTACTTGACCCTTTTGAATGGCCTCACGAATGCGGCTGGATGAAATTTTTTCCCCCTCTAGCTGAACTTCATCAATGACCTCAACTTGGCCATCAAAGAGAGTTCCGAGAACGGTCACATCTGCACGACTATTGCCAAAATGATAATCAAAACCTGTCACAAGCACACGAGCATTCAAAGTTTCAACATAATTTGTTAAAAATTCTTGTGGTGTCTGTTTGGCAAAAGAACTAGTAAAATCAGTCATGTAGAGATAATCAACGCCGTATTTTTCCATAAGGGAAAAGCGTTTCTCAGGACAGGTCAGTTGCAAAAGCAAATCTGAATGAAAACGAACAAAAGCCAACTTAGGTGTTTCAGGGAAGGTTAAAACAGATACGGTCAAGCCTTTTTTATCCGCAATAGCTCTGGCCCTGTCAAAAAGTGCCTTATGCCCTAAGTGGATTCCATCAAAATAGCCCAGAACCAGTACAGTTTCCTGATCTGACTCTATCTTTTTCTTATCTTCAATTCTTACAATTTCCATAACAATTCATTATATCTTTTTCAAGCTATTATAGCAAGATGCTAGATTTTAAAAAGGCAGACCAAAGGTCAGCCTAAATCATTACTTTTCGAGGTTTGTAAAGAGCATCTCTCTTTTCTAAAATAGCTATCAGTTTGTCGGCCTGAAAACCAGCCACTAAATCTTTTTCGCTATCTAAGGAGATGCGTCTACCAAACCCTACTTCTGTCACTTGCTCTGCACTCAATTCAACAACTGGTAAATCGCCAATTCCCTGCTCAATAGGACGGAGAAAGGAGAAATCTTCTTTCTCTACTAAGTCAGCAATTTCAGAAAGAGTCAAGGCATCTTTTAGTTCCATACCAGCAGAACCTGTGCGCTCTAGTCTTGACATATGACTGGCATAGCCTAATTTGGCACCTAAATCAACTGACAAAGTACGGACATAGGTTCCTTTACCACAACGAACACGGAATGTAAAGGTAACCAATTCACCATTTCTGGATAGAGGACTCGTCCGCTCGAAAGAGTCAATCTGAATGGTCCGTTTTGGTCGGTCCACTTCCTGACCCGCACGCGCATACTCATACAGTTTTCGTCCATCAACTTTTACAGCTGAGTACATAGGTGGAATTTGTACGATTTGGCCAAGGAAAGTCGCCATAGCCTGATCTACCATTTCTTCTGTTAAAACAGTAGAGACAGGTGTCTTTTCGACAAGGTCCCCACTAGCATCTTCTGTTGTTGTTGAGAAACCGAGGGTTATTTCCCCTTCGTAGATTTTACCTTCCTCCTGCATGTATTCGATCATACGAGTAGCTTTTCCAACTGCAATGGGCAAGACACCAGTCACATCTGGATCAAGCGTCCCTCCGTGACCAATCTTTTTTTCTCTTAAAATCTTACGCAGTTTAAAAACCGCATCATGACTGGTCATGCCAGCCTCTTTTTTCAAATTGATAATTCCTGTTAACATTCTGCTATTATACCATAAACTTTTTAAGGAGAGGATAGACGGCATTTAAAGCCAAAACTACTTTTTTCAAATCCCTGATTTTGATAGAAAAGATGAGCAGATTCACGTTCATTTGTGATGCCAGAATTAAGAGCAAGTGACTGGACACCACTTTCTTTAGCAAATTGTTTAATCTTTTCAACCAAGACTGCGGCAATCCCTTCTCTACGGTAATCCTTATCAACCACTAAAGCCAAAATGCGGATATAGTCTTCGTCTGCCTCAAACATGTACATTCTTGCGAAACCAATGAACCCGACTGGATATTCATCAATGGCAGCAATCCAAAAATGGTAATCATCGTGGGTCAATAGCTTTGATAAGCGTTGTTCTAATCCCTTTACTGAAACTGGATAACCTAATTGAGCATACAATGGACATAAGTGTTTGCAGTCTTCTATTTGATACGGTCTGATGATAAGATTAGTTTTCATATGCAATCACATTCCTACTGTTTTTTCAACTCGTCAAACTTAGCCTTCATAGTAGAATTATTACGAGTTAGTTTCTTAACGGAAACATCATCTAATTTGTTGTTGGCTAGACGAAGTTGGTTTTCACTTGTAGTGAGGAAGCGTTTGACTTCTTCCATGCGTTTGATAGACTTGTCGATTTCATCGATGGCTTTCTTAAAGTTGCTCGAAGCGGAGCTATAGTTCTTGGCAAAAGCATTTTTGAAAATTTCCAAATCTTCTTCAAAATGCGTGATGTCAATGTTCTGCTCACGAATCAGAGCCAATTCCTGCTTGTAGTGGAGACTGTTAAGGGCAGCATTACGAAGAAGTCCAATTAATTGAATAAAAAACTGTGGACGGATGACATACATCTTGTCGTATTCGTGACTCACATCCACAATCCCTGTATTGTAATACTCGTTGTCTGCTTCCAGCATGGATACTAGGACGGCATACTCACACTTTTTCTCACGACGGTCCTTGTCCAACTCCTTGAAGAAGTCTGAATTCTTGTGTTTCGTTTTTGTAGTGTCTGCTTCATTTTTCATTTCAAACATAATGGAGATAAATTCGACACCCGATTCATCCGCTTCACGAAAAATAAAATCTCCCTTAGAACCAGATCCTGAAACTTGGTTATCCTTAGCAAAGGAAGCGCGTGGAAAGGCATAAGAACGAACCTTATTAAACTCGGTTTCAGCATAATTTTCCAAACTCTCTCCAATCGCCTTGGTCGATTGTTGGGCCTTGAAGTTTTTATAGAACTCTACCTGTTCATTGGCAGCTTTAAGCTGAACTTCAAAATCACTTCTGGCAGACGATAAGGCTAACTCGCTTTCCTTTTCTTGAAGCAAGAGTTGATTTTTGACAGCATCTCGTTCTTTCTCAAGTTGGGATAGAGTCACTTGTAGCTCATTTTGGTGTTCTAGATGAAGTTGTTGCAGTTGATTTTGAAGGGTTTGGACTTCCTTGTCTCTTTCTGTCAAAAGGGCAGACATATCCTGCTCAGCGGTCTTTTTAACCAATTCTTTTTGAGTTTCAAACTGCTCGATCTGGTTCTTGAGAGCCTGGACTTCTAGGTTTTTTTGCTCAAGAGCTTTTTGTTGTTCATTCTTAGCCTTTTCTTCCACTAAGGCTAGCTCCTGGCTCAATCGAGCATGGATTTCATTTTCAAATTCCGCCGTGCGGACCTGGCTCAATAGTTCGCTATATTCTGTTTCATTGACTTGAAAGGCGGTCCCACAATGTGGGCACTTTATTTGATTCATCTTGATCCTCTTTTACTTTACTTCTACTTGCTCTGCCACAAAGGTCCGCCATTTTTCTCTGGCTAGGTTGACATCTATTTCGGTATCTCCGTTTAGGATAGCGAGCAGCGTCTCGTTTTGAACCAGCCAGCCCGTCATATCTTTCTGAGCATTGGTCCAATCATTTCCGAAATCTTTTGGAATCACTTCTTCAAAAAAAATATGACCAGTTTCGCCTACTTCTTTGAAAGTAAAGGTGACGACTGCAGAATCCCACTGATAAGCTATTTTTTCCTGCTTCTTGTAGGCTAGGATGGCCATCTCTTCTCGAAAATCCCCTTCTTGAAAAAGGAGTTGTTGAGGATTCTTCTTAGCTTCTAATGTCAACTGGGGAAAGCACTTGGCAAAACCCTGATTACTAGCAAGCAAATTCCAAGAATCTAACAAAGATGCACCAATTGCATAGTCTATTCGGAGTTTATAATTTTTTCCCAGATCTTCTAAGTCAATATTCATACTTCTCTCCTGCTTACCAACAATTTCTTCTTTATTATTATATCAAAAAATTAGACTGGCGTAAAAAGTTCATCTCATTCTGTAAGCATTGTCATGAGTATGTTATACTATAAATAGTGCGAATAGGAGGTTTTTATGATAAAACTACTAGCTCTGGACATGGATGGTACCCTCCTTGATGACCAGAAAAAAATAAGTGCTGCCAATATTGCTGCGATTCACCGGGCAGTTGATGCGGGCATAAAGTTAGTTCTTTGTACGGGCCGTATCTTGAGTGGGGTCAAGCCCTATTTTGAAGAATTGGGACTGGATGCCGAAAATGAGTTTGTCATCCTTAATAATGGCTGTGCTATCCATCAAACTAGCGATTGGTCTCTGCTTGATTACAAGGCTCTGACAAGAGATGATATTGATTATCTGAATAACTTTTCTCTAGGATATGACTTACCCTTGACTCTCTGTGATATTGATCATTACTATGTGGTTGAGCAAGAGGCCAACCCAGATATTATTGAAGATACCCGTCAAATTTTTCTGATTCCTCGGACAATCAATCTTGAAGCAACAAAAACTCACCCTCAACCATTTTTTCTGGCGAAGTTTGTTGGTCATCCAAGATTGGTTACGGAATTTTTAGAGAAGAATGACAAAGAACTCAGTCAACGCTTTAATGCCGTCCTTTCTCAACCTAGCATTTATGAAATGCTGCCTAAAGGAGTCAGCAAAGCTACTGCTCTTGAGTCCTTAACCAAAAAACTAGGATTAACTGCTGATCAAGTCATGGCTATTGGAGATGCGAATAACGATTCCGAAATGTTGGAATACGCAGGATTAGCCATTGCCATGGATAATGCTCCTAATCATATAAAAGCTCTTGCATCGGACATCACTCTCAGCAACAATGATGATGGCGTTGCCGCTACTATCGACAAATGGATTTTAAATAAAATTTAATTGGAGGAATTATGAAATACCCTACACTCTTGGACCGTTTCTTGGTCTATGTTAAAGAAAATACGCGTTCAGATGAAGAGTCGACTACAACACCCAGCACTCAAAATCAGGTTGAATTTGCTGAAAATATCCTTTTACCAGAGATGAAACGAATTGGCTTACAGGATGTCCATTATTTACCAAACGGTTTTGCTGTTGGAACTCTGCCTGCCAATGATCTCAGTTTGACGCGTAAAATTGGTTTTATTGCACATATGGATACAGCTGATTTTAACGCTGAAGACGTAGCTCCTCAAATCATTGAAAACTATGATGGTTCTCCAATCTCTCTTGGGACTTCTGGCTATAGCCTTGATCCAAAAGATTTCTCACAACTGGATAACTACCATGGGCAAACCTTAATCACAACTGATGGAACAACCCTTTTGGGTGCCGATGACAAGTCAGGGATTGCAGAAATCATGACAGCCATGGAATATCTAGTTTCTCATCCAGAAATCAAACACTGTGAAATCCGTGTTGGTTTTGGTCCTGATGAAGAAATCGGTGTCGGGGCTGATAAGTTTGATGTAGAAGACTTTGATGTTGATTTTGCCTATACCGTTGATGGAGGCCCGCTTGGTGAACTCCAGTACGAAACCTTCAGTGCTGCTGGTGTCAAAATTGATTTCCTTGGCCGTAATGTCCATCCCGGTTCAGCTAAGGATCAGATGATTAACGCCTTTCAATTGGCAATTGATTTCCACAATGCCCTTCCAGAAACAGATCGTCCTGAAAAAACAGATGCTTACCAAGGTTTCTTCCACTTGATGGATCTCTCAGGAAGTGTCGACCAGGCTCAAGCTAGTTATATCGTGCGTGATTTTGAAGATGAGGACTTCCAAGCCCGCAAGCAATTGATTCTGAATATTGCAGATACGATGAATGCTGCTTTTGATACAGCACGCGTCATTGTTCATCTCCATGACCAGTACTACAATATGAAAAAAATCATTGAGAAAGATATGACTCCGATTGAAATTGCTAAAAAAGTTATGGAAGACTTGGACATCCAGCCGATTATCGAGCCAATCCGCGGTGGAACAGATGGATCAAAAATATCTTTCATGGGCATTCCTACTCCAAACCTCTTTGCTGGTGGAGAAAATATGCATGGCCGATTTGAATTTGTCAGTCTTCAAACAATGGAAAAAGCTGTTGATGTTATTTTAGGAATAGTGGCTGCAAGATAAATCAAGTAAAAAGAGTTTAGATAAAAAGACCAAAACTCACAAAAAAATAAAGAACCAACGCAATTAATAAGGTATTTCCGGTACCTTTTAAAGTATTTAATTTTCAAAAGAGAGGCTGGGATTCATATTTTCCCTAGCCTCTTTTCTTTTATACTTAAAATTAAACTTTGTTAAAAGTTCTTGCCCAGAACCAGATATGCCTGACTTGTTTTGCCTGACTTGTTTTGCCTGATTTACTTTTAATTTTCTTTGAGTATTAATCTGATATACGAATAAAGGGCATCCCTTCAGTTCTATCAATTGGGTCAGTACTTGGTATACTCCAAATATAGGCTAAACTTGTCCAACCATTATTGTTTGGATTATATGGATCTAACACATAAGTCATTCCATTCTGATAGCCTTTTAGGACAATTTCATGGCCACCTGAAAGGACATATCGACTCGGACCAACACCTGCAGCGACATAGTAGCCCTGTTTTAAAGCTGTTTCCAATTCTCCATAGGAATTAAGACCTGAAGCACTATATCCCCAGTTTCTTGCTGCCATGACAATCCCACGAGAACTAGTACCAAAGAAATTTCGGTTGTATTCCAGAGTATTGTAGTGCAGATAGTTAGCAACCTGAACAGGCGATACGGTACTGCCACTTATACCTGAAATAATCATGGCCATAGATGTTGGAACACAGCCGGACGGTCCAAAGTTCCATGCACCATAACGAATACCACTCCATCTTGGATCCAACTGTGAATAATAAGGTGCATTATAGTAAGATTTGGCAACGTTTATGGTTGTTGTTCCCAGTCCTCTCATCTGCCCATTGACTTCCTCGTAGGCGTGAATATGGTAAAGACCTGTTCCAGAATGATTTTGAGCATTAAAACCTCCCGCAAAGACAACACCTTGTTGACGGTAAGCATCGTACCAACGAATATCATCTTGACCACCGACTTCTGACCAAATCGCAAATTTGAGACGCCCTGTAGTTAGAACCGGACTCATGATTAAACTGTAATTTCCCATTCCCTGATAAGTAGCTTGTATCTTAGTAACATTTACCGGTTGATCGATCTGAAGGCTACTTGCTCCTACCCCAACCATTTGACTATTGCCAAGAAGTAAATATGCATGAGCATGGTAACGCCCAAAACTATAGTTATGATCGGAAATAGAGACCATCACTTTGAAATTACCATCAGCTTGTTTGTCCGCTCTATACCATCTGATATCATCTTGACCATTGACTTCTGACCAAACTGGCACTTGAACAGATTGAAGTCCTCCTGGCGCAACAACATTTGATACAATGACATCAAAACGCATAAGCTGGGTATTGACATTTGTAATAGCAATGGTGCCAGACGGTGAACTGAGCGGATCCACTTGAAAATTATTAACTGTTGCTAAACCCATCATATTCTTGCCAAAATTGGTCATGGCATAGAGATGGGCCTGATACTTACCTGTATCAAAGTTATGATTACTAAGTTGAATCTTTAGTTCATAGTTGCCAGTGGATAGTTTGTTGGCAGTATACCAGCGTATATCATCTTGACCCTTATTTTCAGACCAAACCGGAATTTGAAGACTGGTCACATAATCAGGAACATTTTTCACTTCAATCTTGTACTGAGCTTCAGAGATCTTAGTAACATTCGAGGTTACCGCTGGCATTTCCATTCTCACACTTGTTGTCGTCAAACCAAGCATCTTACCATTTTCGTCCATGTAAGCATGAACTTGATAGTTATCAAGGCCAGCCAGACTAGTATAAGGCAAATTGATTGAGCCATTTGCTGAAGCAGAATACCATTTCAAATCATCCTGACCATTTTTTTCACCCCAAATGGCAAACCTGACCTTACGGTAATCGGAAACCTGATTCGACACAAGATTTACTTCCAACCCCTTTAAGCTGAAGCGAGCAGTCAACTGATTCTTAGCAGCAGGCTTTACGATAGCAATATTTCCCGCATCAATACCAACACTATCACCTGTTTTATAGTATACATAGACATGAACAATATAGTTATCCGACTGATTGCTGTGGTCTTTAATATCCACTGTCAGTTTTCCAGAGTTATTGCTAAGGGGCATCGGATACCATTTTAAGTCATCCTGACCATTCTTTTCAGACCAAATCGCGACTCGAACAGCTGTAATTTCCGATGGACGACTCAGGTTACTGGCCAAAACATCGAACTTTCCATTGGCCTCTTGAGCCGTCAAGGAGACACTGGGACTAGCTGCTTCTCTTACTTCCTTAGGCGTAGGAGTTTCTTGACTTCTTACCTCACTGTTACTTCCACTAGTGATTTCTGAACTGCTTGTAGCCACACTTGTTTCACTTGAAGTGATTGGAGCCAAAGTTGTTTGTGAAAGCTCCGTACTTGTCACTTCTTGGGCTGGCCATTCATAGGCTAACTTTTCAAAAATATAATTCTCTTGCTTGTCTGTTTTTACTTCGATTGCTAATTGTTCCTGATCTTGAACAAAATTCTGAGCCAACCTGGCTTCAAACCAGCCTTCTTCAACTTCCTTAAAGGATACCTTTTTTTGATCAAATGCTACTCCTACTTTCAAATTAATTTCTTGAATACTTTGATTAGCGAATTGCTGAACTTGAGGTAAAAAGCGAATAATCATTTCTTCATTTTCAAATCCAATAGTATAACGACCTGAAATTTCTTGATGATTTTTTGCCACAATAACATGTTGCTCAGGAAAATTCTCTGCAAGCACAAGTCTTGCTCCATTTACTTGAGCAAGTAGAATGGATGAAATGGCACCTAAAATTAGATATTTTCTGATTTTCATAAATAACTCCTAAAATGAGGCAAGCTCTGTTCATTCATAAGAAATTTAGCTTGCAAAGATGAGGACCAAAATGGTCATGATAATAAGGTTGGTTAAAATACTGAGTGAATTGAGATTGGCTGGTTGTGAGCTTTTACTCCCCAGTCGCATAGCATAAACCGGTGCTACTACTGAAATAGGAGAAAATACACAAATGACTAGCATTTGGCGAACAATAAGTGGAGCTGGTAAGACAAAATAAAAAACAAGAGCTGCAAACCCACTTACAAAGATACGCAAAGCGAGCAAACGAAAGAGATCAAAAATATCTTGTCTTTCTAATTTGAAATCAATCATAATCCCCAACATGAACATAGCCATGAAAGGATTAGCATTTCCTGCAATAGATGTAATCGATAAAACTGAGGAAGGAATTTGAATCCCGATGGCAGCCAATGTAAAAGCCAAAATATAAACCGCGAAAGGAACCGATCCAAAGAGATTGCGAATAATATCTCCAATTGTCATGGCTTCTTTATTCCGATTGAGATTGGCCGCAATGGTAAAATTCCCACCAAGAACCATGAGAGCATTACTTGTATCAAAGAGAATAACCGGCACTAAATAGGATGCTGGAAAAAAAGCTTGAACAAAAGGGAGGGTAAAGGTTCCAATATTATAACCAGAAATTTGAACCAAACCAACAGTTTTAGCAATCATACCTTTATTTCTGGACTCCCAATATCCAATAGAGTCCATAACGAGGTTCATAAAAAGTCCTAAAGCCAAAGGAATAAAAATACTTGACCCCAACTTGATAGCCGATACTGAACTTAAAAGGGCACAAGGGAGAGTAACATTCATTACAATAGTGGACAAAACTTTGGCATCCTCTTTTTTAAGGGCACCTTTTATTTTCAAAAAATAACCTAAAGCGATGATGGAAATAAAACCAATCGCACGAACCATAATGTTTCCCATCATAACCTCCTGAAATCCCCTACATTATACCATAAATCAGCTATATCGGTAAGCGATTTCTAACATGTATTATTTTTTTATATATTTGCTTGACAATCTTCTTTCATAGGTATAAAATTTATATATAAATAAATTATACATAGGAGGAATATCATGTACTATCCTGTTTCCTCTATTTTGATTGAGTTTTTGATTTTGTCCATCCTAGAAAAGGAAGATTCTTACGGATATGAGATTAGTCAGACCATCAAAATAGCGGCTGATATCAAGGAATCAACCCTCTACCCCATTTTAAAAAAGTTGCAGGTTGCCGGTTTTGTCTCAACCTATTCACGGGAATACCAGGGAAGAAAACGCAAATACTACGCCATCACTCCTCAAGGTAAAGGGCAAATCAGGTATCTAGAATCTGAATGGATGACCTATAAAAAAACGATCGATGGCATTATAGAAGGGAGCTTACGCAAATGATACGAGACCAATATCTCAATGATTTAAAAGAAAATTTAAGTTCACTAAATCCGCAAGAACTGAACGATATCGTTGATTACTTCACCGAATATTTTGAAGAACAAGACGATGATGCTAAAGTCATTGCAGAGTTAGGCGATCCATGGGAAGCCGCTCAAGAAATTCTAAAAAATATGGAGAAAGAAGAAACTTCTCAAGCAGATACCAAAACCTCCTACTCTTCTGATTTTGGTCAGGAAACATTTAAAGAAGAGTTTAGGAAAGAGTTTGACAAAGAAACCTTTAAAGAAGCGTTTAAAAAGGATTTCCATCAAAACTTTCAGAATCATTTTAAGGAGACTTTTCAAAAAAATTTTTTAAAGAATTTTATCAAAAACTTCAATTTTTCAGTGAATGTTCAAGAGTCAGATCAATTTGTCAAAGTTACTTCACTACCATTAGAAGATTTATCGCGTATTCATTTAGATTTGGAAAATGATAATCTCAGCATCAAGCTCTCACCTTTGAATCATGCTCGGTTGACGTATACGATTGATATAGCGGACAAAAACCAATCTTTGCCTTATCTGTTTAAGGATGGAAAACTAAGTCTTTATTCTAATGAAAAGCTTTATATCCGTAAAATAGACTTAGAACTTCCACAAGATCCTTTTTTGTTAGAAATATGTGGAAACCTAGAAGACGTCAACTTGAATATTGAAAAACTGACAGTAGATGACTTGAGTCTATCTTCAGAAGATTGCAATCTCTCTTTTACTGCTTTGCAGATAAAAAATGTTATGCTTCAGATGGACAATTGTAACCTCTCACTAGATTCCAGTAAACTAGGCCAAGTAACAATGAACGCTGAGGATTGTAACCTATCTATTCTATCCTGCCAGTTGGATAAAATGGAACTTGAGGCAGAAGATTGTAAATTAACCTCTCATAGAAACCAGATTATCAGCTCTCTGCATGTCCAAGCTGAGGATTCTAACCTGACACATGAGATGGACCGTCAAGAAGTCAGCAACTATCAGATTTCCGCTGAAGATTCAACTGTCAACCTAGCGACTGATTTGGTTGGACAAAGTCAGAAAACAAGCAATACTTTCTACTTCAATACAGTTCAGGAAAGAAGCAACACAGTCATCCGTTTTACCTGCCAAGATTCAACATTAACTATTTTATAAATTATTAACTGTCTTGAGCTTACCTGTTCAAGATAGTTTTTCTTCTTACATTGAAATTCTTGCTCATTTTTGTTAAAATGAAAAGAATTACAAGGAGACTTTATGGAAAGACAGATACAAAATTTGAAGATTGCAGAACGCGGAGCTATCCTCTCCATTTCTGCTTATATCCTCTTATCCGGTTTTAAATTGGCTGCAGGAAATATCTTTCATTCCGATGCGTTGACTGCAGACGCCTTCAATAATATTTCAGATATCGCAGGAAACGTCACTGTCTTGATTGGCTTGCGGCTAGCTCAAAGGCCTGCTGATAAAGATCACAAGTTCGGTCACTGGAAATTTGAAGATTTAGCTAGCCTGATTACATCCTTTATCATGTTTGCTGTCGGACTTCAAGTCCTCAATGGCACTATTCAAAAGCTCATGTCAAATGAGATGGTTGAGGTAGATATCACCGGTGCTTGGGTAGGAATCGTTTCAGCTATCATCATGTTGGCTGTCTATCAGTATAATCGTCTTCTTGCTAAAAAAGTACGTTCTCGTGCCTTGTATGCTGCTGCCAAGGATAATTTGTCTGATGCACTGACCTCTGTCGGAACTTCTATCGCCATCTTTGCAGCTGCTTTCAGATTTCCTATTATCGATAAAATTGCGGCTATTATCATCACTTTTATGATTTTAAAAACAGCCTATGACATCTTTATGGAAAGCTTTTTTACACTGTCAGATGGCTTTGATGAAGACTTGTTGCATCAATACGAAGAGGATATCCTCAAATTACCAAAAATTGTCTCTGTTAAATCACAACGCGGACGAACTTATGGGTCCAATATCTATCTGGATATTGTCCTTGAAATGAATCCAGATTTATCTGTTTATGAAAGCCATGAGATCACAGAACATGTCGAAAACTTGCTTAAACTCAAATACAATGTCTTTGATGTAGATATCCATGTAGAACCATCCGATATTCCTCATGACGAAATTTATGAACATGTCTTTGATAAGCTCTACCGCTATGAATCGCAAATTCAATCGCATGAGATCGGTTACCAAGACTTATTTGAAGAAAATTATTTACTCATTGATGCCGAGGGACACTATCTAGATAGGGAAGAAACACTTGCCACGCACCAAGAACAATCTTCTTATCTCAAAAAATTTCAGATGATTCCCATCAGTCAAAAATCTAAGATGGTTACTTTTGAAATGGACAACTATGTCCATACTTCTCTCTGGCGACGCCATGAACACTGGCAAGTCGTTTTCCACCAAATTACCGAAAAAAACAAAGAAAAAACAGTTTGAATCCACTCAAACTGTTTTTTCTTTGTTTTTAAAGACGTTATACTCTTTGAAAATCAAAAATAGATTTTGTTAAAACTCCTTGCCTACCACTAGGTATGTCAACGTCGCTTTGCCTCATCTATTTTTGATTTTCTTTGAGTATTAGTTCGCTTCAACCGCAGCAACAATTTCAGCAATCAATTCTTGATCCCTCAAACCAGTCACTTCTTTAACGACTTCCTCTAGTGATTTCTCTACTAGAAGAGCTTGCAGTTGCATAGACTCCTCATCTGTCTCATCCTTGTAGGTAAAGACATAGGCAACTGTTTGCAGGAGGTATTGGTAGGACAAGCCACGCTCTTTCAACTCACGGATTGGTCGAATGAAGCGTTCATCAAAACCAAGTTTGCGAATAGGAGTTCGAGCAACACGCGCAATATCATCCACGATAAATGGATTCTCGAAGCGACTGATGATAACCTTATGGTAATCTACCAAAGCCTGCTCATCAAAGCCCCATTTAGCAATGAGGAGGCTACGAATTTCTGCCAAAACTGCTTCAACGTTATTTTTCACTGTGGTATTCTGTAGAGCTTCTAAAATAGTTTTAGCCCCATAGTAGGCACCAGTATAGGCTGAAGTCGCATGACCAGAGTTTACTGAAAAAAGTTTACGCTCAATGAAAGGCTCTAATTCTACTTCATAGTGAACCTTGTCCAAAACAAGTTCAGGATTTTTCATACCACGTGTTTCCACAACCCACTCGTTGAAGGGTTCAACGACCACAAAAAGTGGATCTTCGTGACTTTGGGCTGGCACGATACGATCAACTGCGGCATTTGGGAAACCGATGTATTCTTCAGCAAAAGCCAAACCAGCTTCAGACAAGTGTTTCTTAACCTCTTCATAGAGGAACTCAGAACCACCAATCATGTTTTCGCAGGCCAGAACATCAAGAGGATTTTTATTTTCAGCAGCTTGACGAGCTTCAATACCCTGAGCAATCAGGGGAGCGATAAAGGGCAAAATATTGGGACCAATAGCCGTCGTTACTAAATCCGTTTCAGCAATAGCTGCTACTACTGCTTCCGGATTTTTGGCATTGTTGATACCACGTACACCTGACACTGGAATACGACGTTGCCCATCTTCTGCGATTTCAATTTCATAAGAACCACATGCATTTAAGGCATCAATGATGGTTTCATTGACATCAACAAAGGCAATTTCAAAGCCATTTTCAAAAAGAATTTCGCCGATAAAACCGCGACCGATATTGCCAGCACCAAAGTGAACTGCTTTTTTCATGATCTTTCCTTTCTTGCTTTTTAGTCTACACTGTTTAAAAGTGCGACAACTTCATCAGCTGAGCTTGCATCCGCTAATTTGACCACATTATCAACATCTGCACAGAAGATAGAAATTTTTTGGATAATTTCCAAATGATCATCTCCTAGTCCAGCAATACCGAAGAGTACAGTAGCCACCTTTGGATCGTCCTCAGTACCAAAATTGACACCTGCTGGCACTTGAACAATGGTAATAGCTGACGAAAGCACCTCTTTTTTAGCAGCGTCTGTACCATGAGGAATGGCAATGAAGTTCCCCATGTAAACAGATAGTTCGTCATTACGTTGGACCATTGCCTCGATATAGGCTTCGTTAACGTGTCCTGCTTGGAAGAGCTGTTGACCACAATAGCGGATGGCTTCTTCTTTGGTAGCAAAGGCCTGAGTTAATTTGATAAGTTCTTTTTGAAATTCCATTTTAATTCTCCAATTTCTTAATTTTTTCAGTAAAAATGGTATTGAGTAGTTGGTAGATAATTTCTTGATTACCTGTACGATAAATCTCCGTGTAGAGATTATTCTCGATAATGGATTGACTGATGGCTGTCATCATATCTCGGATTTCATCTTGCTCATTGAGCTTCGTTAACATGACCAAAACGCGTTTGACTTCTTCATTTTGATGGTTCATAGAAAGAGCCGATACAGTATTTTTCAACTCTACTAGCAAGAAATGGCTGTCATTTACTGTGTGAGATTGGGTATGAAGTAAGGCTAAATTAGTATTTGGAATAGCCAAAGGACTGAGTTCAAAACGAGATAGTAACTTGGCTGTTAGGTATGGCGCATCTGTCACAAAATTTAGAATCCCTACGATTTGCCCTACCGTTTGATCAAAGGAAAGTGGATTATCCACAGATATTAGCTCAAAATTCCGTAAAATCTGGCTACTAGCCTCTAGATACTTTTGTAAATCATAGGTAGCTTTAGTCTGCAATTCATGCCGTTCCGCAACCGTACGATTTTCCTGAATCAACTGAAGTTTTTCCTGCAAATCCAGAATTTCTTGGGTGTTGGGAAAGGTAGAAATCAGATCAATTTCTTTTTTAGGGATTGGTTTCGTTGTTAAACAATAATCATACTGACTGCTATCTACTAAGGACAAGTTAGTTGTACTTTGGACATCAATCAGCTCCACAAAAGGGGCGATATTCTTAATTTTAGAGATGAGGACACTAGTTGTAAGCGGTCGTTCATCTGTCACTAGTAATAAACGAATGGGATAAATATCTGGACTTCGTCGCAAACTAGATGCAAAGTGTAACGTCACCAGCTCATATTCAAACTCATTTTGAATAAAGGCAGGAAAAATATCTCGCATGACAAGACTGACGATACTGTGCAAAAATTTATTTTGCTGAGCAGCTAAATAGGCCACATTTGAGCTTGCCTTTTCTGGAAAGAGAATCGGTACAGCCAAGCTAAGTCGCACATGATTAAAAAGCAATTTAAAGAGTAACTTATCTTTAAAGAAGTTAATTTTAGTAAAACGAGAAACAGCATCAATCATTTGGGAGATAGAGTAGTAAAACTCACTATCAAACTTTTCTCTAAAAAGAGGAATCTCTTGTCGCTTGATGATGACTTGATCCAAAATATTGGCAAAGTAAATAATCTCTTGTAAATTGTAAAACTTTTTAGATACCTTAGCCAAATCCGCAAAGACATGCTTTGAAAAATCCAGTGCTTCTTTGGAAACATTGACAACAGGAAGTAGTTCATCTTGATTGTCAGCCAATCCAAGCAAAATAATCAAAAATTCTCTGAGTTTTGAATCCACTTCTCCTAAGAGATGTTGGTGTTCCTCAAAAATCCTACGAGCTGAACTAATCTGCTTTTTCTCTAATATAGGAAATTCAGGATAGTGGTCATTCCAAAAATCCTGAATAGAAATGGCATTGCTGAGAAGAATGGCAAGAAAACGTCGCTTTTGAGCAGGTGTACCGGTGACTTGATAGCCACGCTTGCGTTGGATAGTCAAATCAAACTCTTTTAGCCGGCTTTCGATATCTGCAACATCCTGTATAACGGTTACGTTAGATACCCAGAATTGTTCCTGTAACTCTTCATTGATGATAGTTGTTGAACTTGTCAGAAGCTGATAGGCTGTTAAAATCAGACGATGGCTAGCTGATACTTCATCCGTTGACTGAGATTCTTCCAAAATGGACAAATCACCACTTAAAAAGTATTTTCGACCATCTTTGATAAGTTCAATACCATCTTTTTCCAAAGTCAGCATCAAATCTGAAAGTGTTCGGTAAACCGTTCGTGATGAAACCTGCAGAATATCTGCCATTTCTTTCAAGGAAAGCTTCCCTACTTGTAGGAAAGCTCTCACTAATTGTTCTTCACGTTTTGTTAATAGCATATCTTATTATACTACTTTATACCTTATTTGTGCAGTCTTGCAACTAACTTGTCATATTCTGGTGTCGTTACTAGACTATCCACAATCAAGACTTGTGCATTAGGAGCAGCGGCCTCAACTTCTGCCTTCTCAGCAATCGTTGTTACAAGCAAACTTGTTTCGTTATTGTGTTTGCTCAAATCAGCGTAAGCTACTGTCGCAACTGGAATTGCAATATTTTTACTCTTGAAGATTGCACGAAGTGTTTCTTGCCCCATTGTAGCGGAACCTTGTGCTTTGCCATAGGCAAAGACAACTTCTTCCACTTCCTTGATGTCAACTTCAGCTAGAGTTTGAACTGAAGTTGGTTCAGACTTTGGGGAAGCTTCACCTGCCAATTGAGCAATAATTTCATCATATTTTGGTGATGTCAAGAAATTATCAACAGATACATGAGCTGCACTTGGTGTACGTTGTGCTGCACGAGCAGCTAGCTCTTCTTGAGTCACAATCAGTGTATTTGGCTCATCTGTCAAGTTGGAAATAGCTTTGTTTGTAACAGGAATGTTCAAACCAGCTTTTTTCACCTTATCACGAAGGAGTGAAGCACCCATTGCTGAACTACCCATACCTGCATCACAAGCAAAGATAATTTGTTTTACAGAATCAGCAGAGATTGTTGCAGATACTGGAGCTGTTTGACCTTTAGCTGTTGCTTTAGCCGCTTTTGTAGCTGCTTGAGCATCCTCGAGTGACTCGCCTTCAGATTTATCTGCTTTAAGAATCAAGGAAGCAACAAGGAAGGAAACGGTTGCACCTGCTAATACCCCAAGGATAACGGAAAGATGTGAGCCTTTAGCCGTCATACCTAGAATGGCAATGATTGAACCCGGGGATGCTGCACCAGTCAACCCTGATCCAAGTAGTTGATTTACAAATGTACCTGATACACCACCTGCGATAACTGCAAGGAAGAGCATAGGTTTCATCATTACGTACGGGAAGTAAATCTCATGAATACCACCAAGGAAATGGATCACCATTGCCCCCCAAGATGAAGATTTAGCAGAACCTTTACCAAACATAGCGTAAGCTACCAAGATACCAAGACCTGGTCCAGGGTTTGCTTCAATTAAGAAGAGAATTGATTTACCAGTTTCAGCTACTTGTTCTGCTCCAAGCGGCGTGAAGATACCGTGGTTGATGGCATTGTTTAAGAAGAGAATCTTTGCAGGCTCAACCAAGATATTAGCGAGTGGCAAAAGTTTAGCATCCACAATTATCTGAACACCATTACCGATAATACCCGTCAAACTTGCCACAACAGGACCAATTCCATAAAACGCAAGTAGAACTAAAGCAAAGCCAATCAAACCTGCTGAAAAATTGTTGACCAACATTTCAAAACCAGGACGAATTTTTTCTTGGAAGGCTTGATCAAATTTCTTGATAACCCATCCACCAAGAGGACCCATAATCATGGCACCAATAAACATAGGTACACTTGCACCATTATTTGCTTCGACGAATGTTGGTACTGATGAACTAGCTACAGCACCAAATGTAGCGATGGCACCAACAACCGCTCCGCGTTGGCCGTGAACCATATGTCCACCCGTGTAACCAATCAAGAGTGGCAAGAGGTAAGTGATTGCTGGACCAACAATCTGGGAAAGAGTAGCATTTGGCAACCAACCAGTTGGAATAAAAAGCGAGGTCAAAACACCCCAAGCGATAAATGCCCCGATATTAGGCATAACCATATTAGATAGTGAAGTACCGAGTTTTTGTACTCTTACTTTCAAAGAAGATTGTGTATCCATTTTCTTCTTCTCCTTCTTTTTTGATAAGCCTATTGTACTATGAGCTCTCTGTCAATAAAACTAAAACCTTGTCACAATTTTTGTGACAAGAAAATGACAAAAAAGACAAAAGATTACAGTTTAAAAATCTAAATTAACTCTCTAGAACACTATTTGAAAGTGACTTAATCGGAAAGATTAAAAGTAAACTTACGGATGCTCAAATAATAAAAAACTATAGTAGTGCCAGAATCTAAATTTTTTCTTAAAGAATGGGAGTGAGACAGAACACGACAAGTGAAAAAATAGTCCCTCTCACGTCCCAATTTCTAGGTTCGGGCTGAAAATGCCTCTTCCCAGGCTCTTTCACTCCCACCCCCGCAAGCCTAGAGCTCTAATAGTCTGGGAGACTGTTAGAGTGATCGAGTAGAGACTAATTCCTAGCCCCTCTCACACCACCGTGCGTGCCGTTCGGCACACGGCGGTTCAACTAACTTTTAACGCATGTCGTTCAAGATAATAATCTAGGCATGAAACCAGTCCACGTTTAGCGAGGACTGGTTTTGATATAGCTGAATTGACTTTTGTGCCACTAATTGATAGTGGTCACCCCAGCCAGATACCTTATCAGCTATCCATTTGGGAGTCCCTAGTTTAAGTAGTCCCCAAAGTCGCCTTGACTTCTTCTTCCATTGTTTCCAAATAATAACTCTAATTCGTGTCCTCAATCGTTTATCAATTTCTCCCACCCCCGCAAGCCTAGAGCTCTAATAGTCTGGGAGACTGTTAGAGTGATCGAGTAGAGACTAATTCCTAGCCCCTCTCACACCACCGTGCGTGCCGTTCGGCACACGGCGGTTCAACTAACTTTTAACGCATGTCGTTCAAGATAATAATCTAGGCATGAAACCAGTCCACGTTTAGCGAGGACTGGTTTTGATATAGCTGAATTGACTTTTGTGCCACTAATTGATAGTGGTCACCCCAGCCAGATACCTTATCAGCTATCCATTTGGGAGTCCCTAGTTTAAGTAGTCCCCAAAGTCGCCTTGACTTCTTCTTCCATTGTTTCCAAATAATAACTCTAATTCGTGTCCTCAATCGTTTATCAATTTCTCCCATGACTGACTTCATGTTAGTCAATGCGAAGTAGTTTATCCATCCGCGAATAAGCCAGTTGAGTTTCTCAATACGGCTACCCAAGTCAGTGCTCCATTTGCGTGTTGTGAGCTTCCTAAGTTTCCTCTTGAAACTCTGGATACTCTCTTGATGTGGACGACTTTTCCACCCTTCAGCTGATTTCCAGAATCCGAATCCAAGGTACTTCAGTTGACTCGGTCTGGTAATCTTAGTCTTGGTCATATTGACTTTCAATCCCAGTCGCTTCTTAATGAATCGGCTAACTTAATACATGATACGTTTGGCAGATGCTTCGCTCCCAACTGTGATGACACAGTCATCTGCGTACCGGACGAAACGAAGCCCTCGATTTTCCAATTCCTTGTCCAGCTCATTGAGCGTGATATTGGACAGGAGGGGAGATAGATTCCCACCTTGTGGTGTTCCCACCAGCGTTTTATGGCGCTGTCCATTGATAACTACACCCGAATGAAGATACCTACGAATCAGAGACTCTGTATCTCCATCTTGGATAATGTTATGGACAAGAGACATCAATCTATCTTGGGGAACTGTGTCGAAGAATTTCTCAAGGTCAATGTCCACAATCCACTCATAGCCATCATTAAGGTATTCTAGTAACTTGATGATGGCTTTTTCGCATGACCGTTTCGGTCTAAACCCATAGCTCGTTTCGGAGAAATGAGGTTCACACAGAGGGCTGATAACTTGGACGATGGCCTGTTGAATCATTCTGTCCATTACTGTTGGGATGCCAAGCTGGCGGACTCCTCCATTGGGCTTTGGGATTTCAACGCGTAGGACTGGTTGAGGTTTGTATTTTCTCTGTTTTATCAACTCTTTGGTTGGTCGCCAATATTGGCGGAGATATTCATCCATTTGGTCAATGGTAATGCCATCAATTCCAGCTGAACCCTTGTTGACTTTCACTTGATTGTAGGCTTCCACCATGTTGGAGCGAGATAGAATAGTATCTAGTAACTGTGACATGTGCGTATTCCTTTCTTGTTTCGGTGTCTGAGGGACATCTTATATTGGTGAACCTTCCTCTAGTCAATACATGACCGCATCCAGTTCTATCAGACCGCTAGTTTTACAGACACAAGTGAAGTAGGATTACTTCGGTTAATTGTTAAGCCCTTCGCTCCACTTCCATTACAGAAGCTTCGTGACTACTATGGCTTCGGCTGACTTCTCATGATTCGTTGTTACTACGTCTAGGACGCTCATGAGACCTCACGGGATAAGTCGTACATCTTTCCTCGTTTACAGTAAGATATTAAGGGCGTTAAAAGGTCGAAGTGAAAATAGGAAAGCTGACGAAGTTGCAGAAGCAACTAGGAAGACTTTCTCTTTTTCACAACGACCTTAGCCCGTATTCAATTACTCTCGTGATTTACGCATATAGGTTACGACTACCTATTTGGACTTTAGAGTTTTCAGCCCCCTCATCCGCTATATACGCCTTAATATCACGTTTCTGTTCGTAGAGCCACGATTTCGCTATCCCTTCCTCTCCCCGCTACCTCGCGATAGTCAGGCTTGGGAGTCGCTATTGGGTTCACCGGTAGCGGGTGCCCACGGAGGACTTGCACCTCAGATGTACGACATGCCCGTCGTACTGAAAATGGAGCTGACAAGGTCAGCGTCAATGTTCAAGCTCTAAAAAAGCGAAGGAATCTCCACTTGGCTACTGCGTCTTGGTCATATAACAAACATTATTAAAGAGATCTGGGCTTTTTACCTAGACTCATTTTTCGTTAATAGATTAAAAATCTACTCGATTCGATCTCTGCTTTTTCTCAAACTCAAACTTAAAAAGCCCCATCAGGGACTTTTCGCTTATTCAACTGTAACAGCTTTTGCCAAGTTACGCGGTTTATCGACATCCAAATCACGTTGAAGGGATGCATAGTAAGCAATCAATTGCGTCGGAATAACCATGGAGATGCTTGATAGGTAAGGGTGAACTTGATTGACAATGATATCGTCACCATCACGAGCCAAATCTTCCTCAACAATCGTCAAGATATGCGCTCCACGAGAAACAACCTCTGCGATATTGCCACGTGTGTGAGCGGCAGTCACTTCATTAGCTGAAATGAGGGCGATAACGGGTGTTCCATCTTCAATCAAAGAAATAGTACCGTGCTTGAGTTCCCCTGCTGCGAAACCTTCACATTGGATATAAGAAATTTCTTTCAATTTAAGAGCAGCCTCAATCGTGACATAGTAATCATTTCCACGACCGATGTAGAAAGCATTGCGCGTTGTAGACAAGAGATTTTGTACTTTCTCAGCAATGGCATCTTTTTCAGAAAGAGTTGCTTCAATGGACTGAGCCACGATTGACAACTCATGGACCAAGTCGAAGTCAATTGCTTCTTTCTTACCATTGGCTTCCCCAACTGCTTTAGCGAGGAAAGCAAGTGCAGCTACCTGAGCCGTATAGGCTTTGGTTGATGCAACCGCAATCTCAGGACCTGCATGAAGCAACATAGTATAGGTAGCTTCACGCGAAAGGGTCGAGCCAGGTACGTTTGTGATTGTCAAGCTAGGAATACCCATCTCGTTGGCTTTTACCAAGACCTGACGGCTATCTGCCGTTTCACCTGATTGAGTCAATAGGATAAAGAGAGGTTTCTTGCTAAGGAGTGGCATGTGGTAGCCCCACTCAGAAGCGACACCTAGCTCAACGGGTGTATCCGTCAACGCTTCCAGCATGTTCTTAGAAGCAAATCCGGCATTGTAAGAAGTTCCGGCAGCCAAGATATAGATACGGTCAGCTTCTTGAACAGCTTTAATGATATCTCCATCAACTTTCATGCTGCCATCTTGGTCGGCATAAGTTGAAATCAGTTTACGCATAACCGTTGGTTGCTCATCAATTTCCTTGAGCATGTAAAACGGATAAGTTCCTTTGCCAATATCAGAAAGATCTAATTCAGCTGTGTAAGCCCCACGCTCTAAAATATTTCCATCGTAATCTTGAACTTGGACAGAATCTTTCTTGACAATAACCAATTCTTTATCATGAATTTCCATGAATTGGTTGGTCTCTCGAATCATAGCCATGGCATCAGAACAAACCATATTGTAACCATCGCCTAAGCCAATCAAAAGCGGAGATTTGTTTTTAGCAACATAAATGACATCCGCATCTTCCGCATCGATTAATGCAAAGGCATAGGATCCTTCGATGATATCCAGAGCTTTCTTGAAAGCATCAAAAACTTCCATGCCCTCTTCTTCTACAAATTTCCCAATCAAATGAACAGCAATCTCTGTATCCGTTTGACCTTTAAAATCATGACCAGATAGATAGTCTTCTTTCATCTGTAGGTAGTTTTCGATGACACCATTGTGGACCAGTACAAAACGTTCTGTTTGAGAGCGATGGGGATGAGCATTATCAACAGTTGGTTTACCATGAGTTGCCCAACGTGTATGTCCAATACCTGTTGAGCCCGCAATATCCAAAGCTAATTTGCTGTGAAGATCCGCAATCCGTCCAACTGATTTGACCAAACTATTTTTTTGCCCTGTTGTCACAAAAATACCGGCTGAATCATAACCACGGTACTCTAATTTTTCCAGTCCTTGCATTAAGATATCTGTTGCGTTACGATTCCCAACGACACCAACGATTCCACACATTTTCAGTTACCCTCTACGAATTGGTAGAGTTCCTTTATTTATAAAATTGGTATAGTCTAATTTTATTTTAAAAAAACTAACAAAATCAGTATATCTCAACAATTTTAGAAAGTCAACAAAAAAATTGGTATAGTCTATTTGTGAAATCAAAAAAACTAACTCTATTGAGCTAGTCCTTTTTCAATAAATCCAAATTGACCAAGAGGGGTTATGCGGAAAGTCAGAGATCCGATAATTTGTTTTTGACTAATTAAACCAAATTGACGACTATCCCGCTTATCCGTTCGTTTATCATTTAAAATCAAGTAAGAATTTTTAGGAACTACCGAATGCCTATCATGTGTTAATGTTTCGATGGTCATATCCTCTGTGTAATATTCAGGTTGTCCCTTAATGTTTAGATAAGTCTCATGGATAATCTCATCATTGCGATAAAGAAGGTCATAGAGATAAGTAACACTATCTCCTTCCATAGCAATAACCCTACCGACATACTTTTTACCATCAACCTTATAGAGGACGAAATCCCCGTACTCAATCTGCTTATTTCTATCTGCAATAATCAAGTCATTTTTAGTTAGGTATTGGTTGGCCATCTGTTCATTGATTGATACGGGTTCATAAACCCAAACTCGTAAAGCAATCACACTTAGAATCACTAAAAGTGCTAAGCCAAGATAGTTATATAAATCTCTTTTTACCATAAATTCTTCATTCTCCCTATTATTAGTATATCATATTTTATGAAAAAAAGAATAGCACTTACGCTTTGATGGCTGACAATATTTCCTGGGCTATCACACGATTGCCTAGCGGTGTTAAGTGCAGACCATCACTATAATATTCCATATGACCTTCTGTAATCGGATAAAGATTAACGAAGTGAACATTCAATTCTGTAGCAATAGAGGCAATAATCTCCGGTAAATCATTTTTAACAATCTCGTTATTGAGTCCGAAACGACTGGTCGGAACATAAGGTGGAGAGACCAAAAAAACATCTGGTTGACTATCCAATTTGAGATAGGCTTTGACCAAATTGCGGTATTCTCTGATAAACTGTTCTTTGTTCCAGTATGCCGCTCGACTATCGTTACTACCAATCATGATAATAACAATATCTGCTTCAGCTTTAAGTGACTCTTGAGCGTTTTTTTCATTTAAATATGGATAATCAGAGGTGGATAACAAAGATCTACCGCTCATGCCATAATTCGATAGCTGATAATGTGTGCCAAGCAAGTCCAAAAGGATACTGGGATAGGCTTGTTCTTGACGATTTTCCAAACCATAGCCATAGGTCAAACTGTCTCCTACCGCTGAAATTTTTATAGCTCCTTGTCCTAAGGTTAGGACAGAAGGATTCATTACATCTTCCATTTTCCACTTCCTAAATCATTCATATACCTATTTTACCATCTTAGCCAGGATATGGAAACCATCTAATTTGTGATATACTAGCTCTATGAAAAAAGAAATTATCATTATTGGTGGAGGCATTGTCGGTTCTACTGCTGCCTTTTACCTCTCCAGAGAATCCAAAGACCATATTACCTTGATCGATTCAGGCAACGGTACAGCAACGCGTGCTGCAGCAGGCATTATCTGTCCTTGGCTCTCTCAAAGACGCAATATGGATTGGTACAGATTAACCTCTCAGGGAGCCAGCTTCTATCAAACATTAATGAACGATTTAAAGAAAGCCAATCTATCAGATCTACCTTACCAACAAAAAGGAACCTTAGTCTTCAAAAATAAAGTTCGTTTAGTAGAAAAACTCTATCATATTGCTAAAGAAAGACAGAAAAATGCTGAGATGATGGGGGATTTATCCCTCTATCCATCCCAAGAAATTCATGATTTGATACCCCAGCTCGAAGGCGATCAAGGTGCTGTTTTGGCTACTGGTGGAGGCCGTCTGGATGGCGCAGCTCTTCTTGATGCTTTACAAGATCAATTTGTCAAAAATGGTGGAACTATTATTAAAGGGCAGGCCTCTCTAACCAAAAAAGAAACTGTCCAAGTGAATCAGCAGGAACTCGATTATGATCAAATCATTCTAGCATCCGGCGCTTGGCTTCCTCAATTACTTGGGCCTCTCGGATATCAGGTTGATATTAGCCCACAAAAGGGGCAACTCTTCGAAGTTCAAACGGATTTTCAAACAGATAATTGGCCGGGATGTATGCTTCACGGAGAAATCGATATTCTTCCCTTTGAGAAAGGAAAATTGGTTATTGGTGCCAGTCATGAAAATAAAAAGGGCTTCGATTTGAGTATAGATGAGGCTATCATTACCAAGATGAAAGAAACGGCTACGTCCCTTATACCTAGTTTAGCTAATTACTCCATTTCAAAAGTCCGTGTTGGAACCAGAGCTTACACTTCAGATTTCCTGCCCTTTTATGGGAATTTGAAGGATAATCCTAAGATTTGGGTGGCTAGTGGCCTGGGTTCTTCCGGACTAACATCTGGTCCCTTCATCGGCTGGCAATTGACAAAAGAAATGCTAGGTCAAAATCTTAATTTTGATCCAAGTCCCTATTCGCCAGAACAATACATAAAAAAAATCGAAGAGTCCTCAGACTAATCGATTTTTTTTATTTTTACATTACAGTACGAACACGCATTGTGTTAGTCGAACCAGATACACCAACTGGAACACCCGCTACGATAACGATGTTGTCACCTGGTTGAACAAGACCTTGCTCAAGAGCAACTTTTTCAGCCAACTCAAACATATCATCTGTTGATTTTGGTTTTTCAGTCACAACTGGAATGACACCCCAATTGATCATAAGCGACTTTTGAACTTTCTCAGTGAAAGTAATGGCCAAGATATCAGTGTCTGGACGGTATTTAGAAATTTGGCGAGCTGAGAAGCCTGTTTCCGTAACTGTTACAACCAATTTAATGTCCATTGAATTCGTCGCATCTTTAACTGCTGATGCGATAACTTCTGTCTTAGAAGTACGGTCAAATGTTGAAGCATCTAAACGACCATATTCTTTCAAGAGTGATTGAGCGTTTTTATCAATGGTAGCCATTGTACGAACAGATTCAACTGGATATTTACCGTTAGCTGATTCACCAGAAAGCATTGTTGCATCAGTACCATCGATAACAGCGTTAAAAACGTCAGATACTTCTGAACGAGTTGCACGTGGCTTATCAGTCATAGTTTCCAACATATTTGTTGCTGTAATAACTGCCTTACCGACTGCGTTTACTTTGGTGATGATCATTTTTTGGTAAACTGGAACCATCTCAAATGGTACTTCAATACCCATGTCACCACGGGCAATCATGATACCGTCTGAAGCTTCAATGATCTCATCAATATTGTCGATACCTTGTTGGTTTTCGATTTTAGAGAAAAGTTGTACGTGCTCATTACCAGTCTCACGTAAAATATTACGCACTGATTCAACATCATTAGCTGTACGTACGAATGAAATGGCGATGAAATTAAGACCTTGCTCCAAACCAAATCGAATATCCGCATCATCACGATCAGCAAGCGCTGGGAAAGGAATCTTAGTGTAAGGAATGTTTACACCCTTTTGTTTAGCAATGATACCATCGTTTTCAACAACAACTACGAATTCATGTGTGTCATAGTCTTTTTCGAGGACACGAAGACCAAGTTTACCATCGTCGATAAGAACTTGTTTACCAACTTCAACATCATCAAAGACATCCAATCCACCCGCTACGTTCAAGGCAATCACTTCACGAGTTGATTGAATCCCTTGTTTAGTAGCAACACGGATAACTTCACCAGTTTTGTATGAGTATTCCTTTGCATCGTCTGCAAACAATTCCGTACGGATTTCTGGACCTTTCGTGTCCAAAAGGAAACCAACTTTTTGATTTGCAATCTCTTCTGCACGACGGACTGTTGCCATACGAGCACCTTGCTCAGCATGGTCACCATGTGAGAAGTTGAAACGAAAGACATTAGCCCCTTCAGTAATCAATTGAGCGATTTTTTCAGCAGACGCTTCAACATCGAGGCTCTCACCCCAATAGCCATCTTCACCGAACTTCTTACCACCACGGAATTCTACCGCAGGTCCGAGGGTTGCAACGATTTTAACACGTTTAAACATTTTAAAATTACTCCTAAAATCTATTTCTAATTAGCGACGTAATTCGCGACTAAGTTTAGCAAGCTCAAGTTGAGCTTTGTGTGGGTTATTAACGATGATTTTGCCATCTTCAGCAATACTGAACAAGGCATTTTCTTCAGCTGTTCCAAGGATTGGATGTTCAACCAAGGTTTCGTTTTGAATACCTACGGCCAAACCACCTCTTCCTTCTTTAAGAAGAGCAACCGCATGAGCACCCATCCATGATGCAAGAACGCGGTCACGTGGTGATGGGCTACCTCCACGAAGGATGTGACCAAGATTTGTAGCACGAAGATCACTCGTATCTCCAGCCTCTTTCATCATTTGAACAAACTTGTCAGCGGTTGTAACGCCTTCGGCAAGAACGATAATGGCATGGCTCTTGCCACGTTTTTCATAACCATCCATGTTGCGTTGAACCACTTGATTGATATCAAACTCTTCCTCAGGAATAATAATTTGATCAGCACCAGTAGCAAGACCAGACCAAACTGCGATATCACCTGCATTACGACCCATAACCTCAACTACAAATGTACGTTTGTGGCTATAAGATGTATCACAAATTTTATCGATGGCATCAACTGCTGTGTTTACCGCAGTATCAAAACCAATAGTAAAGTCCGTTCCAACGATATCGTTGTCAATTGTTCCTGGAACACCCACTGCTGGGAAGCCGTGCTCGGTCAAACGCATAGCACCGTGGTAGGATCCATCACCACCAATAACTACTACACCTTCGATACCATTTTTTTTCAACTGCTCAATCCCTTTTAATTGGCCTTCCAATTGTGCAAATTCTGGGAAACGAGCTGAACGCAAGAATGTACCACCTTTTGACATGATATTGGTTACATCTTTGGTTTCAAATTTGAAAATATCTCCATCAACCATGCCCGCATAACCACGGTTGATACCGTATACTTCCATACCTTCATAAATTGCTTTACGGACAACTGCACGAACAGCAGCGTTCATACCAGGGGCGTCACCACCACTAGTCAAAACAGCAATACGTTTCATTCGTATACTACTCCTTTTATTTTCATTTTAACTTAACTATTATACCATATAAGCCCATAAGTTGCTTGAGTTTTTCACCATTTTTAGCGAAAAACCGTTTTCAGTGATAGTTCCTGTAAATCAACTTGTAATTGACTAGATTTGTCAACAAATAAGCCTTGTACCTGAATCGTTTTATTGGAATCTTGATAATGAAGAACAACTGGAATATTTCCCGGGTAGGCCTGTAAAATAGCAGCTATCTCATCATCATGTTGCTTATTTTCTAAGAGTAACCAAAACTTCTCTAAATTTGGGCTATCCATAGAGTCCATGAGCAATTGCAAATGCCCATCCCGCTCTTGAATTTTACCTGTCATATAAACAATCAAACCCTCTTTGAGTTGTGCTGAAAAATGACGATAAGTATCCGGAAAAAGGGTTACATCCAATTTGTTTTTAGTGTCTGTCACCTGAAGAAAAGCCATTTGTTGCCCTGTTTTCTTGGTTCGAATCGTGCGAATGGACTGTATTTGTACCAAGACTCTTGCTTTTTGCCCATCCAACAGATCAGCTACTGCCGTAAAGTCTTGATTAGAGTCCTTACTAATTTTTATCAGAGGATGTGGACTAATTCCAACACCGATAATAGATTGTTCCAACTCATATTTTTCACTATCTGAATAGTCTTCTGCTTCCATCCAACTATACTCTTCTTCTGCGAAGAAAGAGCCGAAGGCATCTGCGAAGACAAAGAGATTGTCCAGATTTTGGATAATTTTTTGACGATTTTTATCAAAAGAATCAAAAAGTCCCAACTGTATGAGCGGAGTTAAAGTTTCCGCTTTTTTATACTGACTAGGCAACTTTAGAATAAAATCTTCTACACTCTTAAAGGGTCTATTTTCGAGGATCCAAAAGGAAAAATCTCTCGGAAAACCTTTGATATTCTTTAATCCCATAAAAATCTGTTTTTTATCAAAACGATCATGATAAGGAATATTATTGATGCTAAGTTTGGCAACCTCAAAGTCAAATTGCAGAGCATCTGTGATGTAATCACTGCTTGAATAATTAAGCATGATATCAAAGAAGACGTCTGGATAGTGCGTCTTAAAGAAAGCCAATTGGAAAGCCAGAGCTGAATAAGCATAGGCATGACTACGGTTAAACCCATAACCAGCGAATTTAGCCATCATCGCAAAGATACGTCTTGCTTTCTCCTCTACGTGTCCCAATTGTGATGCACCCGTAAGGAAAGCAGCCTCCATCTGTTGCATTTGCCCTGCATCCTTCTTGGACATGGCTCGCCTTAGCAAGTCGGCTTTACCAAGAGTAAAACCTGCATAGACCTGAGCAATCTGCATGACTTGCTCTTGGTAGAGCATGATACCATAGGTCGGTTGCAAAATCGACGCAATGGATGCATCCAACAAATCAATTGCTTCTTGTCCATGTTTACGCTTGACGAAGTTATCAGCATAATCACTAGCACCAGGTCGATTGAGACTAGTCGTCGCTACTAAATCTTCAAAGCGAGTCGGCTTCACTCGTTTCAGCAGACTAATCGCTCCAGGTTGTTCAAACTGAAAGATTCCTTTTGTTTGACCAGCTGCAAAAAGTTCAAGCGTCTCCTTATCCTCTAAGTCAATCTTTTCAATATCTATTTGGATACCATATTTTTCAGCTACTGCTTCTTTCATCTTTTGGGCAAACGTCAGATTTCGTAAACCCAAAAAGTCCATTTTTAGCAAACCATTGGCTTCAACAGCGTGAGCATCATACTGGGTAATCAGCATATCTTCCCCTTGTTTGAGAGGAATGACATCGGTCAAATCATTGTCGCTCATCACCACACCAGCTGCATGGATAGACGTCTGTCTCGGTTGGCCCTCGATGGCTTTAGCCAGAGCGTAGGCCTTTTGATACTCTAGCTTCGAATTCATGAGTTGGCGAAAGGAAGCACTTCGCTCATAAGCTGAGGTCAAACTATCGCGGAAGGAAATCTTTTTTGTGATATTACTTAACTCGTACTCTGGTGTTCCAAATCGTTTGAAAACATCCCGAATAGCCTGTCTGGCACCAAATGTTGAGTAGGTAACAATTTGGGCTGTGTGCATACTGCCATAGCGCTTTTGCACGTAGCGAAGAAATTCTGGCCGGTAAATATCTGGAATGTCGATATCAATATCCGGCATGCTGAAGCGTTCTTCATTAAGGAAGCGTTCAAAGAGAAGATCATGCTTGACTGGATCAATACCTGTAATTTGAAGCGCATAAGCAACTAAACTTCCAACTGCTGAGCCGCGTCCCATCCCCATGTAGTAACCCTGACTGCGACCAAAGCGCAGCAAATCCCAAACGATAAGGAAATAATCATCAAAGCCCATCTGGTGAATGATGGATAATTCTTTGTCTAATCTCTCCTGATAGACTGAACTCCCTAAACCTTTGATGCGTAAGCCTTCTTGAGCTCTTTCTCTTAATTCCTCGCACGCCACTCTTTCTCGATTAAAGCGAGGCAATTTCAGTTCCCTATCCAAGTCATAATGGATATCCGAAACCAGTTTCTCGAGGTTATCAATAGCTTGGGGAAATTTATCTGCAAAGAGGGCTTCTTGATGATTTGGTGAAATCAGTTCTTGATGAGAAGGAATATCTCCAACTTGATTCAGAGCGAGATTGTCCCGAATAGCGTGCAAGACTTGAATCGTCTCTACATCCTCTTCTTGAAAATAACGAACTGTATAGATTGGAAGTATGGGTTGTGCAAAATCTTGAGGACTGGTCTTTGGACTAACTCCAATATAATATTTGATACCTAAATCTAGGTCTGCACTTTCTTCTTCAGCTGGAAGAATAAGAGCAACATCAGTCAAATACTGCCGAATGGAATCAAAATCTTTTTGCCCCATCATCCGCGCTGTCGAAATCTTCATCAAATGCTGATAACCCTTACTATTGAGAGCTAAAAGCTGAATTCTTATTGGAATTTGTTTGTATTCAAGGTCTAATTCACATCCGATTAAAGGACGGATACCAGCTTTATGACAGGCTTCCATAAAAGAGTAAGCTGCGTAAAGATTATTCTGGTCCATAATACCTAGGTAAGTATAACCCAACTCCTTACCACGTGCCACGTATTTATCAATAGTCAGAATGCTGTCCATAAAGGTATAGACAGTCTTAGTATCTAATTGTGCCAGCATGATAAGCTCCTTTTCATTAAGAATTTTTGATCCTTTTTCTTTCTTTTTCTATTATACAAAAAAATCAGCTAAAATACTTGCATTTTCCCCAAATATAGTGTATTATGTAGTTAATACAAATATACAGTTTTATTGTAGTGATTTTTAATCCTTCTGTATTAAAGTATAAGAAAGGTGAAAATATGGCTTGGAAATTTGACAATAACATTCCTATCTATATTCAGATAAGCAGTGCTATTAAGTTACAGATTGTAACCAAACAACTGAAATCTGGTGATAAACTACCTACTGTTCGGGATTTAGCTGAAACAGCTGGCGTCAACCCCAACACAGTACAGCGTGCTCTATCGGATTTGGAAACGGAAGGATTTGTTTACTCTGTTCGGACAACTGGACGTTTCGTGACAGACAATTCAAATCTCATCAATCAAACTCGTGTCGAACTAGCACAAAAGGAATTAAGTAATTTCGTGTCCAATATGCTGGATCTTGGTTTTGAAAAAGTAGATTTGGTTAATCAGTTGGATAGATATCTGAATGGAGAAAAACATGAACAAACAATTTAATCTTGTAGAAATCCAGCAGCTTTCAAAATCCTATAGCGGTTTAGTTGCCCTCAATAATATTAATTTGACCTTAGAAGCTGGGAAAATTTATGGTTTACTTGGACCAAACGGTTCCGGTAAAACAACCCTTATCAAACTCTTGAATGGGCTTTTACAGCCAGAATACGGACAAATCCTTATCAATGGGCGCATGCCTTCTCCTGAAACCAAACAAGTTGTTTCTTACTTGCCGGATACAACTTATTTGGATGAGAATATGAAAGTTTTGGATGCCCTTGCTTTCTTTAAAGATTTTTATGCTGACTTTGATAGCCAACGTGCTCAACATCTCTTAGAAGATTTAAAAATCGACCCGACTAGTCGTATGCGCCATCTTTCAAAAGGAAATAAAGAAAAAGTACAATTGATCTTGGTAATGAGTCGTCAGGCTCAACTCTACATCTTGGATGAACCAATCGGCGGTGTCGACCCTGCGGCTCGTGACTATATTCTCAGAACGATCGTGAACAACTATTCTCCAACTGCTTCTGTCCTTCTATCAACCCATTTGATTTCAGATGTAGAACAAATTCTTGATGAGGTCATTTTCCTAAAAAATGGCAGTGTTGTTCGTCAAGGAAATGTGGATGATTTACGTATCGAAAGTGGCCTTTCAATTGATCAGCTCTTCCGAGATGAATTCAAGGCCTAGTTGAGGAAGGAGATAATAATATGTTTGGAAAATTATTAAAATACGAGTTTAAAGCACCCGGTAAGTGGTATCTTAGTCTTTATGCTATTGCAGGACTTCTATCCGTGATCCTTGGTTTCTGGGTCAGAGCGATGATTCAAAGAGATTTGGCACAAACGAGTAGCGATTCTGTAATGACAGGATCTGGTCCTGAAACTGTATTTTTTGTTTTCATGATTATTGCTTTTGTAGTGCTCATTGTCAGCCTCATGTTTGCAACATTTTTCCTAGTAGTCAGTCGCTTTTATAGTAATGTTTATGGTAGGCAGGGCTATTTGACTATGACACTTCCTATTTCTAGCCATCAGTTAATACTTAGTAAATTGGTTGCTGCTCTTATCTGGTATTTTTTGGCTACTTTGACAGTTTTGCTTGGTCTTATCCTCATTGGTTTACTAAGTTTATCATCAGATACTCAAGCTTTAAATGAGTTCATGAGATCATTTTTAGTTTCTCTTCCTAATATGAACAACTTCCCTATCTTTGAAATGATTACTTACCTTTTCTCAAATTTTGTTTCCACTACCATGAGTATTTTGGTTGGGTATTTCGCTATTTCTTTAGGACAACTTTTCAGAGATCATCGTATCCTCTTAGCCATCGCTTTCTTTATTGGCCTGCAATTCGTAGTTGGAATTATCCAGTATCTCTCTGGTTTAGCAACCGTTTATACTTACTCAGAAACAAATATTTCCATTGCACCAAACCCATTCTTTATCGGTGTCAATATCCTCTTAGCCATTGGCTTCTATTTTGGAACACATTTTATTATGACTAAAAAATTAAACCTTCAATAATCTCTATAATTCGGTGGCCGAAGGGCCACCTTTTTAAAAAAGAAAAAAGCATCGTTTCCAATGCTTTGACTTTACGGAAGACATGGGATTCGAACCCACGCACGCTGTTACACGCCTACCGCGTTTCCAACACGGCCTCTTAAGCCACTTGAGTAATCTTCCAAATAAAATTATGGAGCCGGTGGGAGTCGAACCCACGTCCAAACATCTGCTAACTTATTCGTCTACAACTATAGGTTATGTATTGATTTAACAAGACTTTGACACATAACTCAGGCCCAAATCTTACGAGTCAGTTGATCTCTTGCAAAAGTTCCTGACAGACTCTTGCCGTAGCTTGCTATTTTAAGACCAATGCACAAACACAAGCAATTTGAGATTGGTCACACCCGCTGTTTTTTAGGCAGCTAAAGCGTAAGAGTTTGTATTTTTTGCAGTTATATTTAAACTGAGCGGTTACGCCGCCATTCGAGTTGCAGAACAAGCCTCATAATGCCTGTCGAATCCGTAACGACCCCTAATTTCGTTACGAAGCATATTATATCAAAATATTTTAGAAAAGGCAAAATAATTTTTCAATCGACATTAAAATCAGAAAAATTCTCTTTATATGGTACAATTAACTTATGTATAAATTTTGGCAAAAAACAATTCAAATTCTGAGTGTTTTGATTATTATTGCTACCTTCTTTTTGCTGATTTGGCTCTATAAGATTGGTATTCTTAATGATCAAAATGTCTTGAAAGAGTTTTTAGAAAAGCAAGGCTCCCTTGGTAGTCTTTACTATATCCTCATCCAAATTATCCAAGTTGTTTTCCCTGTCATTCCTGGAGGGGTAACAACAGTTGTTGGCTTTCTCGTTTTTGGGAGTCTTTGGGGGTTTATCGTCAATTATGTTGGTATTATTATCGGATCAATCATCCTCTTTTGGTTATCCAGGACCTATGGCAAGAAGTTTTGTCTTCTTTTTATGAAGGAAGATACCTTCGATAAGTATGAAAGTAAGATTGACGATAAGCGTGGTTATGAGATTTTCTTTATCCTGTGTATGCTGTCACCCATTTCACCAGCCGATGTCATGGTTATGATTACTGGCCTAACTAGCATATCTTACAGAAGATTCATCGCTATCATTCTTATCTGTAGACCAATCTCCATCATTGCCTACAGTTACTTCTGGATTTATGGTGGGCATTTGATTCAACAAATCTTTCAAAAATAAAAAAAGTGATTAGGAAGTATTAAAACCTAATCACTTTTTCTCATTTATCATCCAGATGAAAGAGAATTTTTAGTTCCGTGACTTGAGATGGAACTATTTTTTCTTTTTCTAAAAAATTTTGTAAATTCTCAGGTTTTACCCAAACATGGTCAACTGTTTCACCCTCTTGATAAGAGACCCGTTCCTTATCTTGTCTGGTCCAACCAATGAATTTATCCAGATGCATCTGATGCTCATCTTCTGTCGTCTGGTAGTAAAGCTTGATTTTGCTCAGTGTCAAGCCAGTCTCTTCTCTTAATTCACGCAAAATAGCCTGGTCAGAGTTTTCTCCTTGCAAGGCAGACCCACCAGCTGTAGCCTCAAAATATTGGGGGAAAGATTCTTTATTGGGACTCCGTCTCATAAAGAGGACACTTTGGTCTTCCTCATGTAAGACCAGGATATGAACAACCAAATGATAATCATCATCGGTTGAAAAAGTGTCACGACAGATCGTCTTTCCGACAAGAAGATTTCTATCTCTATCGTAGGCATCCCAAATTTCTGGCATTTTAATATCTATCCTTCTCGTAATTGAGATTATTATTTAATTTTCTTATCCTGAAAGAATAAAACAAAACTCAAAGTAATTTTTATTTTATCCCCAATGCAATCCGTGCATAGCGACTCATTTTTTGAACCGTCCAAGCTGGCGACCAAACTAATTTAACATCTACTTCTTTAACTTCTGGAATACTGTTCAAAACATCATGAATTTGATCAGTAATCAAATCAGCTAGAGGACAGCCCATCGTTGTTAATGTCATGTCAATCTCAGCTTTTCCTTCGATAAAACGAATTTCATAAATGAGACCAAGGTTGATAATATCAATACCCAATTCGGGGTCAATTACTTCTTCAAGAGCACTGAAGATTCGCTCTTGAACTCCCTTCACTTCTTCTTCTGTGTACATTTCTACTCCCCTCTTCTAGTATTTCTATGCTAACATAGTTCTTTAAAAAATTAAGATTTTGGAATTAATCTGCAAGTCTTTGAGTTAAAATAAGGCCGTGCTCTCATTTCCGGGCAGGTGTTAAAAACGTTCGCTAAGACTTTCGGTGAGTCTCTATTTTAAGCCACCGGCTGATAAAGCCTATCCCTAGGTTTTCGCTCGTTTTGAATTTTTAGCGAGCAGTTGATTTTGTCTCCCAGAACAACCTCGCTCTCGAGTTTCTAGGCTCGGGTTAAAATAAGGCCAATTCTTCATTTTCGGGCGGTCGTTGAGATACCACGACAGTTGTATCCTCGCTCTCGAGTTCCTTTGCCTGCTCTTTTATTTCAAGGCAGGCGTTGAGATACCACGTCAGTGGTATCTCAATCCTCCATAAAATCTTTCAACGGTTTGCTGCGGGATGGGTGGCGGAGTTTGCGGAGGGCTTTAGCCTCGATTTGGCGGATACGTTCGCGGGTCACATTAAAGACTTTACCCACATCTTCTAGCGTACGCATCTTACCGTCATCCAAGCCAAAACGTAGGCGAAGAACATTTTCTTCACGGTCAGTCAGCGTATCCAAGACTTCATCCAATTGTTCACGAAGGACTACGCGTGTTGTGTAATCGACCGGATTTTCAATGACTTCATCTTCGATAAAATCACCTAAATGGCTATCATCTTCTTCACCGATAGGAGTTTCCAATGAAACTGGCTCTTGTGCAATCTTGAGGATTTCACGAACTTTATCCGGTGTCATATCCATCCGTTCTGCAATTTGCTCTGGAGTCGGATCTTGTCCCAACTCTTGCAAGAGATTACGTTGTTCACGAACCAATTTATTGATGGTTTCAACCATGTGAACTGGAATACGGATGGTACGGGCTTGGTCGGCGATGGCACGAGTGATGGCCTGACGAATCCACCAAGTCGCGTAAGTTGAAAATTTGAAACCTTTTGAGTAGTCAAATTTATCAACAGCCTTCATAAGTCCCATGTTTCCTTCTTGGATCAAGTCCAAGAACTGCATGCCGCGACCTACATAACGTTTGGCAATAGAGACTACCAAACGCAAGTTGGCTTCTGCCAAGCATTGCTTAGCTTCTACATCACCAGCTTCGACTGCTAGTGCCAATTCTTGCTCTTCCTCATTGGTCAAGAGTGGCACCACACCAATTTCTTTCAGATACATGCGGACAGGATCGTTAACCTTGGCAGAATTGCTTCCAAGTAACTCTTCATCCGTCAATTCTTTGTCCTCTTCGACTTGCATGACTTTTGAGGATGGATTACCATCCTTGTCTACGATAGAAATACCCGCATCTTGAATCCGTTGCAGCAAATCATCCATTCCATCTGCATCTAAGGTAAATGGAATAGCTAATTGATCATTGATTTCATCATCAGTAGCAACGCCTTCCTTCTTGTGGTTACGGATAAAATCTGCCACTTGGACATCAAACGTAGTTACTTCAGTCTTTTTTTCTGCTTTTTTCACTGCCATAGTTACTCCATATTTCTTTTTTGTGCAATGAGTTTTGTTAACTCATCAAGGGCTTGGTCATCATTTCCAACATGAGATTGTTCACGAACAGTTTTCAACTTCATTCGATTGTCTCTTTTTATTTGTTCGCGATAACGATTGCTTTCCAACTCTTCAATTTCATTTGTACCAATTTCTTGGGGTAATTTTTCCTCCAAAACACGATACCAGGCTCGCTGAACAAATTCATCTAATCCGGCTAAATCATAGGAAGTTATTTCTCCATTGGTTTTGAGAATGTCAAAGAGGACCTGTAGTTCGGGTGTGATAAAATAAAAATCCTCTCGCAATCGATAGTCGTTTAATATATAAGCATGTTCTAACATTCGAGCAAGGAGATGATTCTCAGTCCGAATCAGGTTGGTAATCCTAGCTTGCTGAGGGATGACCTCTTGCCTAGGTGGTTCAAAATGTTGCTCCTGTGGAATCTGATTCGATTCTTGTCTCTGTTGACGACTGGAGATGCGGGCTCGATTAACAACCTCTTCAACCTGCTGGTAATCAAAATCAGCCAACATATCTGCCACCTTGTAAATATAAGAATTTTGGGCAGTGATGGATGATGTTTGAGAGATAATGGGAGCAATTTTTTCTAGAAAATCAATCTGCATCTGCAAGTTGTCTGGATTCTCAGGTTTCAAGTATTGAATGAGGAATTCAACACCAGTCAATCTTGATTTAGTCAATATATTGACAAGGGCTTCTTCCGAATGCTGAGCAATATAGTCATCAGGATCCATGTTGTCCGGGAGAAAAACTATTTCAACATTGAAATCTTTCAATTCTTCCAAGGCCTTGGCTGTCGCGGCTTGCCCAGCCTTATCGCCATCATAGGTCAAGACAAGTTTTTTACAATACTTAGCTAGGTGTCGAACATGCTCACCGGTCAAAGCTGTTCCCATAGAGGCGACTGCATTTTCAATACCGGCCCGGTAAGCAGCGATGACATCCATGAAGCCCTCCATTAGATAAACTTCCCGCTGCTTCTTAATAACTGGTTTGGCCTTATCCAAATGATAGAGTTCATAACTCTTGTTAAAGATTGCTGTCCCACGACTATTTTTATATTTGGCTACTTGTTTATTTGCCAAATCAGACTCGGTCCAAATCCGGCCTGAAAAAGCTACAACACGACCATACTCATCTGTCAAAGGGAAAATAATCCTTCCCTGAAAAGCATCGTAGATAGTATTTGCATTTCCGGTATTAAAGAGACCTGAATTAAGCAAGTCTGCTTCAGAAAATTTCTTAGATAAATGCTGATAAAGATAATTTGCTTCCTGAGGGGCTAGGCCAATTTGAAAATATTTGATGACCTGATCATCGAGACCACGCTGATAGAGATAGTTCCTTGCTGCTTCCCCCATCTTGGTTGTCATAAGGAGCGCATGGTAAAATTTATTAGCTTCTGTATGAATATCATAGAGAACTTGGTGAGGATGATTGGTCTTTTCTACCTGTCTATTCGAAAGAGGAATATCCAGTTGAAAGCCAGCTTTCTCTGCTACAATCTGCACACTTTCAGCAAAGGGAACACCTCGCGTTTCTTCAACAAACTTAAAAACATCGCCTGATTTTCCACAACCAAAACAATGATAAAATTGTTTATCTTCGACAACATTGAAGGATGGTGTCTTCTCACCATGAAAAGGGCAGAGGCCTAGGTAATTTCGTCCAGCCTTCGTTAGAGCAACCGATTCACCGATAATATCAACAATATTAACAGATGCTTTAATCTCATCAATTTTCTCTTTTGAAATCATCTATTCTCTCTCCTTTCACCAAACATTTCAAAGGTAAAACAATACTATCTTCTATCTAGAATGCTGACTATAAGCACATAATACCATTCTCTATTTTATAATAAAAAGAGACAAATGTAAATTTTCAAGAGCTTTTACTTGAAATTTCTATGCATTAATATATAATATTAGAGTAATAAATTATGAAAGGACATATTTAGGATATGTTGAAAGATTTAAAAGCATTTTTGTTTAAAGGTAATGTACTCGACCTCGCTGTCGCAGTTATTCTCGGTGGAGCTTTTGGGGCCATCATCAAATCATTGGTTGATGATATCATCACTCCTCTCATTTTGAACCCAGCTTTAAAAGCAGCCGGTGTTGAGCGTATTTCCGAACTTACTTGGAATGGCGTTGCTTATGGAAGTTTCCTAAGCGCTATTATCAACTTCTTGATTGTTGGTACTTCTCTCTTCTTCGTAGTGAAAGCTGCTGAAAAAGCAATGAAAAAACCAGTTGAAGAAGAAGCTCTTGTAGGACCAACTTCCGAAGAATTGCTAGTAGAAATCCGCGACTTGTTGAAAAATAAGTAATCATGGATAAAACAGACTTTGTCTGTTCAGATTGAAGAAAAAGTCCGTTTTGGATAATTTCTTCAATCTTTTTTTCTTTGCTTCAAAAGAAAAGACTATACTATCATACCAATATTTCTAAGAGCTAAGTATGCTTGCAAATCCAAAGCTGATTATTTTAGGTTTGAGTGTAACGATGAGGTTTGTCTATCTTTCGAATAGATTTTATTTTTTGATTAGCTCATACGCAAAGAAAATCAAAAATATAGTCAAATGAAGAACTTTTGGACTAGGAATTGAGACCCAGATTGTATTAGACTACGGCATGTAGAAAATGACGACGTATCAAACATACTAATTCAAATGACTATAGATGAGGCAAAACGAATTAGACATAACCAGCGGTAGGCAAGGAGCTTTAACAAAATCTAATGTTGATTTTCAAAGAGCCTAAAAGAAAAGAATTTCGGAAACAATTCGTTCCCGAAATTTTTTATTTCACTATTACTTTTATTGGTTTTCATAACCATTTGGATTTTTTGATTGCCAGTTCCATGTGTCCCGGCACATATCTTCAATCGATTTTTCCGTTTTCCAGTTCAAGTCAGCCAAGGCCTTATCTGCATTAGCATAGAAGGAGGCTAGATCACCTGCACGTCGTGGTGCCATTTTATAAGGGATGTCAACTCCAGTCACTGCCACAAATGTATGAACCAATTCAAGAACGCTTGTTCCTTGTCCAGAACCGAGATTATAAGTATAAACATCAGGAGCTTGATTTAGTTTATCCAAGGCTTTGACATGGCCCTTCGCCAAATCAACTACGTGGATATAGTCTCTCACACAGGTACCATCTTGAGTTTCATAATCATCACCAAAGATGTTGAGAAATTCTCGTTTGCCCACTGCGACTTGTGCAATAAAAGGCATCAGATTGTTTGGGATTCCGGATGGATCTTCTCCAATCAAACCAGACTCATGAGCTCCAATCGGATTGAAATAGCGAAGAAGAGAGATGGACCAATTATTATCAGAAATATAAATATCTCTTAAAATTTGCTCGCACATGACCTTCGTTTGTCCATAAGGACTGGTTGGCACTCCGACAGGCATGTCTTCTTTATAAGGTGAAGGATTGAGACTACCATAGACTGTTGCGCTAGAAGAAAAAACAATTTTCTTGACATCAAACTCAGCCATCACTTCGACCAAAGAAAGAATGGACATGATATTGTTCTCATAATAGGCCCCTGGTTTTTGGACAGATTCACCAACGGCTTTAAAGGCTGCAAAATGGATGGATGCTTCAATCTGTTCTTTTTTGAAAATACTACGAAGTCCATCTTTGTCTACCACATCTTGTTGGTAGAAGCTAGGTCGTTTTCCTGTAATCTCTTCGATGCGATCCACTACTTTTGCACTAGCATTAGACAGATCGTCCACAATAACAACTTCCTTGCCTAAGTTTAACAATTCAACAACCGTATGGCTACCGATATAGCCACATCCACCTGTTACTAAGATACTCATGTTATTCTCCTTATCAAGCATAGATTAGATAACAAAAAACAGCTTTGCAGCTGTTTTTTATATTCTATTAGAATTTTTTACGCTTACGAGCTGCTTCTGATTTGCGTTTACGTTTTACAGATGGTTTTTCATAGAATTCACGTTTACGTGTTTCTTGAAGTGTACCAGCTTTGGTAACCGCACGTTTGAAACGGCGAAGAGCATCATCAAGTGATTCATTCTTGCGTACTACTGTTTTTGACATTTTTTTTCACTCCCCTCAATTTCAAAGTCTAGAATATTATACTATTATTCTCAAACTCTGTCAATCATTTTCATTGATTTACAAAATTTCTTTTCTTCCTCTTCTTACGGATGTAAAGCAAGACCAAATTAGTGAATGCTTCATAGAGTAGAAAGAATAAGACAAAGCAATGTAAGAAAAAGATTTCTGGCAGAATATAAATAACAGGATCTGTATTGGGATTAAAGAGCCAGGTAGAGTCTCCAACAAAGAGAATCTGATGAAAGAGGGTAAAGAAAGCATTAAAACCGATTAAAAGTCCAATCGCACCGAGTAATAGAGGGATAATTGCCATCCAAATATAGGTTTTTCGATACAGATCACCATAACCTTTTTGCAACACTCCTTTAAAGAATGCAATACTGCCTGGTAGACTGAACAGAAAGAGAGCTTGTACCAGGTGAAAAATCCACTTAACTTGCTGAAAGTGATGGAGTCCATCTGGAGACGAAGAAAAGCTTGGCATATCCAGGACCTGCTGAAATGGATTGGTTAAATAATTCAGCAGAATATTGTAATTATAGAGAATCTCCTCAGCTTTCATATAGACGACCTTTTCCAAGTCCAGAAACTTGATTTCCAATGGATAGAAAATCCAGGCCAGATAAATCGTTAGCAAAATGGCCGCCGACAAAATTGTCAGAACACTTGAAAAATGTTGAAACTTAGTTTTCATCGAAACTCCATTCATCAAGGCTCTTTAAGATATGAGTGGGAGCAATGGGAAGGGTGGCCACTTCTTCTTTGGTAAAGCCAGTCAGAACTAAAAGGGTCGGAAATCCATTGTCAATTCCAGCTCGGATATCGGTCAGATAATTATCCCCCACCATGATGGTTTCTTCTAATTTGGTCCCTAAATGCGACAAAGCCTTATTCATAATATAGGCCTGTGGCTTTCCGACAATATGTGGTTGGACACGCGTTGCTGCTTCAAGAAGGGCCAGTAAAGAGCCTGCTCCAGGCAAAAGGCCGCGTTCGGTTGGGATATTCAGGTCTGGATTGGTTCCAATGAAGACAGCCCCCTTTTCAATCGCTAGGGTAGCAGTCGACAATTTTTCATAATCCACATTCCAATCAAGGCCGACAACCACGTATGCTGGATTTTCCGAATCTTCCACATAACCAGCTGCTGCGATGGCTGATTTAAGACCATGCTCACCGATGACATAAACAGTCTTTTCGCGACCGATATCATTCATATAATCTACAGTTGCTAAAGAAGCTGTATAAATAGTGTCCAGAGGCGTTTGAATATCAAAATTCTCTACCAGCATATTCTGAACTTCCTTAGGTGTCCGCGTGGTATTGTTGGTCACAAAGAGATGAGGAATCTTGCGTTCCTGAAGTTGAGCTACAAAACGCTCTCCAGCCGGAATCCGCTCTTTTCCTTTATAAATCGTACCATCTAAATCAATTAAATATCCTGAATACGTCACTTTTTCTCCTTTTCTTCAATCAATATCAATACCAGACCAGGCCATGTCTGACAGATTAAACTAACAAATCAATGAGGGGTGCTTGTCAGTTTCGCAGAGAATTAATCAAATCTGGTTTGCCAGTGCGGATCTGTTGCTGCTTCAAAACACATGGCTATCTGCTTGGCAGTCGTTTTTCCTTCTGATAGGACTGGTAATTCATCCAATCCAAAGTAATCACAGGCAATGGTTTCTGAGTTTGCTGCAAACTTCCCGCCCAAACTAGTACACAAGATAAAAATCTTGGTCACATGATGAGCAGATTGTGCGGGATTATTTTTAGCCTTGTCTAAAATGGCGATAACCCTCTCCGCACGCGCATCCAAGCCTGCCTCTTCCTTAACTTCCTTAATCGTATTGTCCATAACAGATTGGTCGACATCGCACCAGCCGCCTGGCAGAGCCCAGCGGCCATCGCTTTCTTGAACGAGTAGAATCTTCTCTTCCTTAAAAATAGCGGCTCTGGTGTCGATTTTAGGAGTCTGATACCCTGATTCGTTGCAGAACAAATCCTCGACTTTTTCCAAGGGAAGCCCCGAGGGAATTACAAGCATTTCTGCTGCGATTTGGCGGATTTCTTCAAAACGTTCTTTGTCAAAGACATCCTTCGTGTAAGCTAGGCCCGTTTGGGCGATTGCTTGCAGGCGAACTGCCCATTCCAACCACTTATCCTCATTGTCCATCTCGCTTCTCCCATTTGATAATAGCCTGGGCATGGACCGAGCCATCTGACCAGATTTCATGCTGACTGTTTCCATCATGTAATTCCACTTTTGAAGAAATCATACCACCTGGTGATACTTCCTTGACATACTTTAGCTGAATATGGTTTGGACGATGATTCAAAAGAAACTCATAGTCAAGAGCATCATACATCCATTCCAAATACTTGCTATTGTTGACATGACCATTCATATCAATATCAAAGTAGCGAATGCGGTAATCCTTGCTATCAGGATTTTCCAGCACATGATAGCGGGGTGCTCGCTGAATTTTTTTGACCTTTTCAGACTGATAGGGAGCAATCAAGTCATCGGGAACTGGCACTACTTTGCGATCCTTGAAATCAATCAGAACAAAATAGCTGAGGATATCCATGAGGAGATTTCCTACCTGATCATACACATAAAACATGCGGTAGCAAAAGAATTTATTATAAGAGACAGCTTCTGTCACGATACGGACTGTCTCATTGTAGGTTGGCAGACGGAAAATGTTGAGTTCATAATCTGTCACAACCCAGACCAAGCCATAGTGTTCAAAGACGTCCAAGTCGCCTCTCCCTAGACTTTCAGATTGTCTCCCTGACAATCCTAGGCAATAAGAAAGAAACTGCGAAATGATGATTTCTTGCTTAACATCTGTCAAAGCAAATGGAATCGTAAACTGCTCTTCGTATTGTAACCCCATATTACTCCTCCTCTAAAATAAAGCGTTCGGCAACGGTATCCCCTAAGAAGAGACCTTGCTTGGTCATACGGACTTGATCGCCTTGAACTTGTAGAAGTCCTTCAGCCACTAATTGTTCTACAGCAGGGCCATAGTAATCTTGAAAGGATAGGTCAAATTTTTCTTGAAATCTATGAATGGAAATGCCTGATTTCTTTCTCAAGCCAAGAAACATTTCCTCTTCCATCTGTTCTTTCTTGCTCAAGATTTCTTCATGAAGGCGAGAATGGCCTTTTTCTCGAATGGATTTGAGATAGTGCTGAATGGGACCACGGTTGCGGTAACGCATGCCGTTGAGATATCCAGAGGCCCCTGCCCCCAAGCCATAGTATTCTGCATTGTCCCAGTACATGAGATTGTGGCGGCTTTCAAAACCAGGCTTGGTAAAGTTAGAAATCTCATAATGCTCAAAACCGTTCTCTTCCAATTCTGATAGGATATAGTCAAACATATCCGATTCGACATCTTCGTTTGGAAGATGGAGTCGGCCCCGTTTCTGACGGTTCATAAAGACGGTGTGATTCTCCAAAATCAGACTATACAAACTCATATGAGGAATCTCCAAAGCCAAGGCCTTGGCAACATTATCCACTACCTGCTCCATGGTCTGACCTGGCAAAGCATAGATCAAATCGATGGAGATATTATGAAAATCAGCTGCCTTAAGACTATCAATCGTCTCATAAATCTGACCTTCATTGTGGCTACGACCAATGCGTTTGAGCATTTTATTGTCAAAGGTCTGCACGCCCAGAGAAACCCGGTTGCACTTTGATTGTTTCAAAACTTGAATCTTATCTGGAGTCAAATCTCCTGGATTGGCTTCAATGGTAAATTCTTCTAGTTGAGATAAATCCAATTCCTTTTCCAAATGTGTCAACAAATAGTCCAGTTGTTGGGCCGATAAGGCAGAGGGCGTTCCCCCACCAATATAGAGGGTTTTGAGGGCAGGTAGGTCATAATGCCTTACCTCTGCCATTAGCGCCTCTAGGTACTCATCAACTGGTTGATTTTTTATAAAGACCTTGGAAAAGTCACAATAGTAACAAATCTGGGTACAAAATGGAATGTGAATATACGCTGAAGTCGGTCTGTTTTTCATAAAACTATTATAGCATACTCTCCTATTTTCAGAGAGATTCTGATAAAAGGGGCTCTATAATTTCTGTAGTGGGTAAGACCACTATGGAGGTTATGGAGCCTTTTTGAGTGTATACAAAAAGTCCCATATGACCTATAATGAAAAGCGACAAAACCATCATTTTAGAAAGACTCATATGGAACAATTTGATTTTATCACAAACTTACTTGGAATAAAAGACCCTAATATCACCATTTCAGATTATGTGGACGCTGGAACTCATAAAGAAGTCATCGCTAAACTTGACTATCCGGCTCCTAAATGCCACAACTGTCATGGTCAGATGGCTAAATATGACCTCCAAAAAGAATCTAAAATCCCCTATCTGGAATGTGCTGGATATAAGACCTTAATTCGTTTAAGGAAACGTCGTTTTCGTTGTCAGGATTGCGGAAAAATAGCTGTCGCAGAAACTTCTCTGGTCAAGAAGAATCATCAAATACCAGCTATTGTTAACCATAAGATTGCTCAAAAGCTGATTGAGAAAGCTTCTATGACAGACATCGCTGAATGCTTGGCCGTATCCACTTCAACAGTCATTCGCAAACTCAAGGAGTTCCAATTCAAGACTGACCTAACTTGGCTCCCAGCTCACATGAGCTGGGATGAATATAGTTTCAAGAAGGGCAAAATGAGCTTCATCGCACAAGATTTTGACTCGCTTACTATCTTAGCTATTCTAGATGGACGAACACAAACGACCATTCGCAATCACTTCCTCCGCTATTCCAGACAGGTGAGAAACCGAGTCAAAGTCATCACTATGGACATGTTTAGTCCTTACTACGATATCGCTAAAAAATTATTTCCAAACGCTAAAATTGTCCTCGATCGCTTTCATATCGTCCAACATATGAGTCGGGCCATGAACCATCTGCGCATCCAAATCATGAAGCAGTTTGACAGAAAATCTCATGAATACAAGGCGCTAAAAAGCTACTGGAAACTCATTCAACAGGATAGCCGTAAACTCAGCGATAAACGCTTTTATCGCCCTACTTTTCGGATGCATTTAACCAACAAAGAGATTCTTAAAAAACTACTTTCTTACTCGCAGGAACTTCGAGAACACTATGAACTTTACCAACTATTGCTTTTTCATTTTCAAAAGAAGCAAGCTGAACATTTCTTTGACCTCATTGAGGAGCTGCTTCCCAGCGTAAATCCCATCTTTCAAACTATTTTTAAAACCTTTTTGAAGGATAAGGACAAGATCATTAACGCATTAGAACTCCCCTATTCAAACGCCAAACTAGACGCTACTAACAACCTCATCAAAGTCATTAAGCGTAATGCCTTTGGTTTCCGGAACTTTGACAACTTTAAATTAAGAATTCTCATCGCTTTGAACATCAAAAAGAAGAGAACCAAGTTGGTCCTCTCCAGGTTATGACTTTTCAGCAACCCACTACAGTTGACAAAGAGCCATAAAAGGAAAAGCCTGGATTCCTCCACGCTTTTCTGACTTATTTTGTAGAAAGGTGCCAAATATCCTCGTTGTATTGAGAAATGGTTCGGTCACTTGAGAAGAAACCTGCCTTGGCAATGTTTACAATGACTTTTTCTAACCAGCTATCGCGATCTTCGTAATCAGTCAACATTTGTTCCTTGGTTTGAATGTATGCTTCTAGATCAAGAAGGGTCATAAAATGGTCATTGTATTTGAGATTCTCCTGCAAACGCCAGAGGCGCTCATCAATTCCGCCAAACTGACGCACGACATCACTAGTGATAAAGTCAATCAAGGGACGAATGCCGTCGCGCTCATAGAAGCTAGAGGGACGATAGGTTCCATTGGCATAATGGTCAATCACCGTTTGGCTATCTTCCCCAAAAATGTAGATATTTTCATTACCAACCAATTCATGAATTTCCACATTGGCACCATCATCTGTTCCAAGAGTCAGCGCTCCATTTAGCATAAATTTCATATTACCAGTACCAGATGCCTCTTTGGAAGCCAGAGAGATTTGCTCTGAAATATCTGCTGCCGGAATAATGAAACTTGCTTCGGTCACATTGTAGTTTTCAATCATAACCACTTGCAAATGCGGAGCAACTTCAGGATCATTTTGAATGACTTGGGAAAGTACCAAGATCAAATGAATGATATCTTGGGCGATGGTATAAGCAGGCGCTGCTTTTCCGCCAAAGAAAACAGTCAATGGACGGGCCGGAATGTTTCCAGCCTTAATATCCAGATATTTGTGAATGACATAAAGCACATTCATTTGTTGGCGTTTGTATTCGTGGATCCGTTTGATTTGGACATCGAAGATAGCGTCTGGGTTGACGGCGACACCTTGACTTTTCGCAAGATGGCGTTGCAATTTCCGCTTGTTGTGCTGCTTGATATCCTCCAACTTAGCTTTGATGTTCTTATCCTCTTTGAAGTCCAAGAATTTTTCTAATTCAGCAGCATCATGATGGTAACCATGTCCTAGTAAATCATCCAAATAGCTTGCTAAACTTGGATTAGCGTGCATAAGCCAGCGGCGGAAAGTTATCCCATTTGTCTTATTGTTGAATTTCTCAGGATAGAGGTCATAAAAAGGCTTCAGTTCGGATGATTTGAGGATTTCAGTATGGAGTGCCGCAACACCATTGATAGAATAACCATAATGAATGTCCATATGAGCCATGTGAACACGACCATGGTTATCAATAATATTGACCGATTCATCATCTTTTATGGCCTTAGCCCGGCGGTCCAACTCCTCAATAAAGGGAACCAAGTGTGGCACAACCATGTTTAAGAAATCAAGAGGCCATTTTTCAAGGGCTTCTGACAAGATGGTATGGTTGGTATAGGCCGTCATACTTTTGACAATAGCAACAGCTTCATCAAAGGCAATACCACGCAATTCCAAAAGGCGAATCAATTCAGGAATCACCAAGGATGGGTGAGTATCATTGATTTGTACTACTGCATAGTCTGCCAAATCATGAAGATTGGATCCTTTAGCAATGGCTTCATCGATTAAGAGTTGAGCTGCATTGGAAACCATGAAATATTGTTGGAAGATACGCAAAATCTTTCCTTGGTCTTTTGAATCATCCGGGTAAAGGAAGAGAGTCAAATTACGGAAAATATCCTCTTGGTCAAAATCAATTCCATCATAAACAATATTTTCATCGACACTGGCCACATCAAAGAGACGCAAACGATTTTTACGCTCCGTCTTGTAACCAGGCACATCGATATCATAGAGTTTTGATGTCAATGAGAAACCTGCAAATTGAACCTGATAAGAAATAGGAGATTCAGATAACCATGATCGTGGAGTAATCCAGTTATTGGGCACCGCACGCTGTTGGTGGTATTCAAAAATTTGACGGAAAAGTCCAAAATGATAATTTAAACCTACCCCATCACCATTCAGACCCAGACTAGCAATAGAATCTAAGAAACAAGCTGCTAGACGGCCCAAACCACCATTACCAAGAGAGGGTTCCATTTCCATCTCTTCAATGGCAATCAAATCTTTGCCTGCAGCTACCAACTGTTCCTTCACTTCGTCATAGAGTCCAAGGTTGATCAAGTTATTGGATAAGAGTTTACCAATTAAAAACTCAGCTGAAATGTAGTAAACTTTTTTCTTTTGATCGTTGGTACACTGTGCTTCACTCCTTTGTTTCGTAAATGCCAGCAAAGCATAGTAAAGTTCTTGATCTGAACAATCTTCGATACATTTGGCATACATAGTTTGAACAAAGTTTTGCAAATTAATCATTTGATGGTCTCCTAAGTCCTTTTAAAAAGGGATATTTCTGCGTTCTACGAACACTAACTTTTCCATTATACCCTACTTTTTGGTTTTTAGAAATGCTTTAGACCATGAAAACGTTCTACCTAAGATAACATTCGTTTTTTACGATTTTTTTAGAAAATCACTCTGCGATAAGCGTTTCAAGGCCAACTTTCATCATATCTGTAAAAGATGTTTGACGTTCTTCTGAGCTTGTATCTTCTTCTGGACGAAGGAGATGATCCGAAATTGTCATAATTGCTAAGGTTTGAACACCGAATTTAGCACCTAGATAATACAGAGCTGCTGCTTCCATTTCCACAGCTTTCACTCCGTGTTTACCAAGCTCTAAGTTCCGGCTAAAGAGTTTTTGAGAATAGAAAACATCTGATGACAAAACATTGCCTACATGAGTCGGAATGTCCATTTCTTTAGCAATATGATAAGCCTTATCCAAGAGTTCGAAGTTTGCAATTTGAGGAAAATCGTATTCTGGCCAATCAATATTGATCATCTTAGAGTTCGTTGCAGCACCTTGTGCCAAGACCAAATCACGGACATGAACATTTTCATCAAGCGCACCAGCTGTACCGACACGAATTAGTTTTTTGACACCATATTCATTAATCAGCTCATGTGCATAGATTGAAATAGAGGGCATTCCCATCCCTGTTCCCATAACAGATACACGGTGACCCTTGTAAGTACCAGTATAACCAAACATATTACGAACTTCATTGAAACAAACAGCATCTTCTAGAAAATTCTCCGCGATGAATTTAGCACGGAGAGGATCTCCTGGAAGCAAGATTTTATCGGCGATTTCGCCTGGTTTAGCAGAAATATGGATAGACATAAATGATGATATAAAGGTCGAACAGAAAGTGATAGAAAAATAGGGATCTGACTGCAAATCCTGATTTGCAAGACAGAGCATCTTTTTTCCGAACTTTCCGACCGTATTCACTTACATGAATACAATCTCAACCTTACCTTTCCTTGAATTAATTTTGTGAAAGTCAGAAGTCTCTAGCCTGAGTTCAAGTGTGTGAACTCGACTCTGTCCTTTCTTTAGTTTTAGATTTTTTAGAATAGAATGGAAGGTTTTCCGACCGTATTCAGTTTTCTGATAGACAGACGACCTTTTCTTCTTATCCTTTTGATTTTTTGTGTTCTTGAATCGCAAAACGTGCAAAACTAAGGCCAGATGTCATAGTGAAAACTGCCCAAAAAACTTGCTTGTTTGCATAGAGCAAAACTGCCAGTAGAAAACTGAGTAGAATCACACAAATATAGAGTTTTTTTGCCTTCATACTCATCTTACAAAACTTCTAAAGTTTGTTTGATAAACTCTTTAAAGTTCCCTTTGATTTGTTGAGTGACTTCCACCACTTCTTCGTGGTTGAGCTCTGATTGGAATCCAGCTGCGAAGTTTGTAATGGCTGAAATCCCCAAGACTTTCATCCCTGAATGAGCTGCTACGATCACTTCAGGAACTGTTGACATACCAACTGCATGAGCCCCCATTGTTTTGAAAGCACGGATTTCTGCTGGTGTTTCGTAAGTCGGACCTGTCACACCAAGGTAGACACCCTCTTCCAATTTGATGCCCATCTTATCTGCTACTGCATGAGCTTTCTCACGGTAAGCTGCAGTGTATGCATCTGACATGTCAGGGAAACGCGGACCAAATTCTTCCAAGTTTTCACCAATGAGTGGATTTTGACCTGTCATATTGATGTGATCAGAAATAGCCATGAGGGTTCCTGGACCGTAGCCAATACCACCTGCTGCATTGGTCACGATAACCCCTTGGCATCCCAAGGCCTTCATGACACGTGCAGGGAAGGTTACCGTATTCATTGGATTTCCCTCGTAGAAATGAAAACGACCTTGCAAAGCCAATACTTTGCGCCCAGCCAAATCGCCATAGACTAACTTGCCAGCATGACCAACAACAGTTGATTGACCCCAGTTTGGAATAGCTGCATAATCTAAGACAATAGCATTGTCAATCTCATCTGCCAACTCACCAAGACCTGATCCTAAAATGAGACCAAATTCTGGTTTGAGCATTCCTTTTTCTTCTAAAAAAACTTTTGTTTCATTAATTTTTTCTAGTAATGACATATTGTCTCCTTTTTACAAATATTCTGACCAGTCATATGCTGGCATTTTTTCTTTTATCACTTCTAAAGGACGACAGAGAAAAGCACTATCATCTTGCTCCACAATTGGTCTGTTCAGCAATTCTGGTTGAGCAACTAATAAATCAAAGACTTCTTCCTCTGACAAACTGAGTCGTTCTTCTTCTGACATCCGAATGACTTGAGATGGTTTTACTTGCATCTTTTCTATGAGTTTTAATAATTCTTCAGCTCTTAAGGGAGTTTCCAAATAGTTAATCCAATCAACATATATATCTTGACTGGCCAAGAGAACCCTCAGTTTTTTACACTTGCTGCAAGCAGGATGGTAGTAAACCCTAAAGTTTTCCATCTCTTATACCAAATCAGCTAAGAAGGATTCCCCAATCATAGATTTCTCCACACCGAAGTTTTCCGCAATTGTCGCTGAAATATCTGCAAAGTGACCTACTGGAAGCAGGCCATTGCCTTTGAAGGATGCTGAGTAAGCCAAGAGAGGCACATACTCACGAGTATGATCTGTTCCAGCATAGGTTGGGTCGTTTCCATGATCAGCTGTAATCAAGAGCAGATCAGCTTCTTTCATGGCATTCATGATTTCTGGCAAACGAGCATCAAATTCATGGAGACAATCACGATAACCAGCTGGGTTGCGACGATGACCATAGACCGCATCAAAATCTACCAAATTGGTAAAGGAGAAGCCTTTTGTAAATTCAGGAAGCGCCAATGTCTCAAGGAGCTTGTCGACCCCATGACTATTGTCCTTAGTATGTCCCATATCATTGCTAATACCTGAACCGTTGAAAATATCACTAATTTTACCAACAGAATAGGTTGGAACACCTGCATCCACCAATTTATTGAGAACGGTATCTTGGAAAGGGGATAAAGCATAGTCATGACGGTTAGCTGTCCGTGAGAAGTTCCCTGCTTCACCAACATATGGACGTGCGATAATCCGGCCAAGGAGAGCTGGGCGTTCTAAGGTAATCGAACGAGCAAACTCACAAATACGGTAAAGTTCCTCTAGCGGAATAATCTCTTCGTGAGCTGCGATTTGTAGTACAGGGTCGGCTGATGTGTAGACAATCAACTCACCTGTTTCCATTTGACGAGGACCAAAATCATCAATGACCGCTGTACCCGAATAAGGTTTATTGGCCTCCCGGATAATTTTACGACCAGAAAACTCTTCAATCTTTGTCAAAATCTCTTCAGGAAATCCTTCCCAGAAAGTATCAAACGGTTCTGTGATATTGAGACCCATGATTTCCCAATGACCAGTCATAGTATCTTTACCAAGGGATACTTCCTCTAACTTGGTTGCATAGCCAATTGGATTTGATTCTGCGGGGACCGTCTTCAAAGCTGACTCACGGGGAATGTTACCTAGACCCAATTTGGCCATATTAGGCACATCTAGTCCAACTGTTTTAGAAATATGACCTAGGGTATCTGAAGCCCCGTCTGGCACGCTAGCATTCACAAAATAATTGGCATCAGGTGCTGCACCGATTCCTACTGAATCTAATACTACCAAGTGAACACGATTAAATGTTGACATAGTTTTCTCCTTTATTCCTTGAGATTAATCTAAAACTATTATACCATATTTTTCTTTCCGAATGTTCGGTTTTTGTATTCGATTTCATTGATTGTCAGCAACGAAAAAAACCACCCAAAGTAGATTTGAGTAGTTTATCTTTAATGATTACCAACACGGATACGGTTGATGGCCCGTTGAAGTGCAATACTTGCTCGTCTTTCCAAATCAGCATTACGCGCATGTTGGGCTTCTTCCATTTCGCGTTCGGCACGAAGTTTAGCCCTCTCCGCTCGACTGACATCAATATCCCGCTCGCGTTCTGCTGAGTCCGAAATGATATTTATCTTATTTTTAGAAATTTCGATAATGCCACCATTGACGGCAATCCAGTCAACGTGGTTTTCATCATCGACACGACGCACCTTGATTTCACCAATTTCAAGCACCGCAATCAGGTCAATATGTCCAGGGTAAACTCCCAGTTCACCTTCAGTTGTTTTGACAAGAATAAAGGCAGCATGGTGGTCATAACGGATACCGTCTGGTGTCACGATTTGTACTGTCATAAAGTCCATACTATACCTCTAGAATCCCATTTTAGCAGATTTAGCCAATACATCTTCAATAGAACCAACATTTCGGAAAGCATCTTCTGGTATTCTATCATGTTTGCCATCCAGTATTTCCTTGAAACCTTTCACTGTATCAGCAACTGGCACATAAGAACCTGGTAAACCAGTAAATTGCTCTGCTACGTTGAAGTTTTGCGAAAGGAAGAATTGGATACGGCGCGCCCGTCCAACCAATGTTTTTTCTTCATCAGAAAGTTCATCCATTCCCAAGATAGCAATAATATCTTGCAACTCTTGGTAGCGTTGAAGTACCCGTTTTACTTCCATTGCTACTGCATAATGGTCTTCACCAACAATTTCAGGAGCTAAGGCCCGCGAGCTAGAAGCCAAAGGATCTACCGCAGGATAAATACCTAGCTGAGTCAACTTACGTTCCAAGTTGGTTGTCGAATCTAAGTGAGCGAAAGCTGTTGCTGGTGCAGGGTCAGTATAGTCATCTGCAGGCACGTAAATAGCTTGGATTGAGGTAACAGAACCTTTCTTGGTAGATGTTATCCGCTCTTGCAATTGTCCCATTTCAGTTGCCAAGGTTGGCTGATAGCCAACGGCAGATGGCATGCGACCTAAAAGAGCTGAAACTTCAGAACCTGCTTGAGTGAAACGGAAAATATTGTCGATAAAGAGCAATACATCCTGACCTTCTACATCACGGAAGTATTCGGCTAATGTCAAGCCAGTTAAAGCAACCCGTATCCGAGCACCTGGTGGCTCGTTCATTTGACCAAAGACCATGGCAGTTTTCTCAATAACGCCTGAGTCTTTCATTTCCCAATAAAGATCGTTCCCCTCACGCGTTCGCTCTCCAACACCAGTAAATACGGAAATCCCACCATGTTCTTGGGCAATATTGTGAATTAGCTCTTGAATCAAAACGGTTTTACCGACACCGGCACCACCAAAGAGACCAACCTTACCACCTTTCAGATAAGGGGCTAACAAATCGATAACCTTAATTCCTGTTTCCAAAATTTCAGTGGAAGTGGATAATTCATCAAAAGTTGGAGCTTTTTTATGGATTGGTTCACGCTCTGCATCATCTGCAAAGGGTTCCTCCAAGTCAATGGTCTCACCTAAGACATTGAAGACCCGACCCAGTGTTTCTTTCCCAACTGGAACAGAAATTGGTTTTCCGGTATCCAACACCTCCAATCCACGAGTCAAGCCATCAGTAGACTCCATAGCAATCGTGCGAACCACACCATTTCCTAATTCTAGAGCAACTTCTAGCACGACCTTCTGTTTTGATTGGTCGTTTTTATAAACGACAAGTGCATTGTTAATCTCAGGAAGTTTTTCATCGATAGCAAATGCTACGTCAACAACTGGTCCTACAACCTGAGTGATTTTACCTGAACTCATCTCTTTTCCTCTCTTTAAGAATGCAAATCCAACTTCTTCATAGAATGATTGATTAGATTTGTCTATCTTAATATTATTCCAAGGCAGAGGCACCAGCTACAATCTCAGTAATTTCCTGAGTAATAGCAGCCTGACGGGCTCTGTTGTATTGGATTGTTAAATCTGTAATAACATTTTTCGCATTGTCAGTTGCTGTCTGCATGGCTGTCATACCCGCCGCGCTTTCAGCAGTTTTTGCATCAAGAATGGCCCCATAAATCATAGACTCGGCATACTGCGGAATCAATTGAGCAAGGATCGCATCGCGACTAGGTTCCATTTCAAAACTAGCTGTATAACCATCAACTTCATTGTGGTCCAAGTCCTCGATTGGCAACATCTGTTGTACACGAACCTGACTGGTCAAAGAATTGATATGATGGTTGTAACAAACATAGAGTTCATCAAATATCTCATTCTTGTACATTTCAACTGATTTTGAAATAATTTTCTGAACCTCGTCAAAACTTGGATGAACGGCAATCCCACGCAATTCAAAAATAGGAGCCATGCCACGGACGCGAAAGAAATCAGCTCCCATGCCACCTATGGCAATGATTTCATATTCATCCTTACCATCGTGATCTTGTTCAATCATACCCATGACAGCTTTTAGAATTGTTGAATTATAGGCACCTTTAAGACCACTGTCAGAAGTGATAACGATATAGCCTGTCTTTTTAACCTCGCGGCGAATCAACATGGGATTTGTCGCTCCATCATTCATCAGCTCTGCCCGCAAAAGATCTGTCGTAATCTGACGTACCTTTGCAGCATAAAGATCGAATGATTTGGCAGCCTGTTCTGACTTGGCTAGTTTTGCCGCAGAAACCATGTGCATGGCACTTGTGATTTGACTGGTTTTCTTGGTCGATGCAATTTTATTTTTGATTTCGTTTAGAGAACCTGCCATATCCTACTCCTCTATCTATTTGTAAACAGACTGATTTTTGAATTCTTGAATGGCATCATTCAAGAGGTCAGTATCAGGTAAATCTTTTGTTGTTCGAATAACATCGAGAAGAGAATCATGGTTGATATCAAAATAAGCATACAAGTCTTCTTCAAATGCCAAAATGTCTTCAATTGGAACTGTATCCAAATAACCATTAGTGAGAGCATAAAGAATCAGAACTTGTTTTTCAACTGGTAGTGGCTTATGCAGAGGCTGTTTAAGGACCTCAACTGTCCGACGACCTCGATTGAGTTTTGCTTGAGTGGCTGCGTCCAAATCAGAACCAAACTGAGTGAAGGCTTCCAACTCTCGATAAGAAGCTAAGTCGATACGAAGTGTACCCGCTACTTTCTTCATAGCCTTAATTTGAGCAGAACCACCAACCCGCGATACGGAAGAACCGGCATCAATAGCAGGTCGAATACCAGAGTTGAAGAGATCATCCTTGAGGAAAATCTGTCCATCTGTAATAGAAATTACGTTGGTTGCAATATAAGCTGAAATATCTCCAGCCTGTGTTTCGATAAATGGAAGGGCTGTAATAGAGCCACCACCTAATTCATCAGAAACCTTTGCAGAACGCTCCAAAAGACGAGAGTGCAAATAGAAAACATCCCCCGGATAAGCTTCCCGACCTGGTGGTCGACGAAGGAGCAAGGAAAGCTCGCGGTAAGCTACTGCTTGTTTTGATAAATCATCATAAACGATAAGGACATGTTTGCCCTCATACATGAACTCTTCTGCCATAGCTACTCCAGCGTAAGGTGCTAGGAAGAGCAATGGGGAAGGTTGGGATGCGGAAGCCGTTACAACGATAGTATAATCTAGAGCACCATATTGACGCAAGGTTTCAACTTGTGACCGAACAGTTGATTCTTTTTGCCCAATAGCTACATAGATACAAATCATATCTTGACCTTTTTGATTCAGAATAGTATCGATAGCCACTGAAGTCTTACCAGTCTGACGATCTCCAATAATTAGTTCGCGTTGCCCACGACCAATCGGTACCAAAGCATCAATGGCTTTCAGTCCTGTTTGTAACGGTTGATTAACTGATTTCCGCTGCATAACACCTGGAGCCGGATACTCGATTGGACGAGTTTTATAGGTTTGAATTTCACCCAAACCATCAACCGCTTGCCCAAGGGGATTGATAACACGACCAATCAAGGCAGGTCCAACAGGAACTTCCATGATTTTACCAGTTCTACGAACAACAGAACCCTCGCGGATATCCGAGAATTGACCCAGAATAATAATACCAACATCAGTGGTCTCCAAGTTTTGAGCCATACCAATGGTACCATTTTCAAAAATGAGGAGTTCCCCACTCATGGCATTGTCCAAACCTTGTGCACGGGCAATACCATCACCGATATAGGTCACAACTCCTGTCTCCGTATAGTCAAAGTCTGGTTGGTAGTCGTCAATTTGTTGTTTTAGTAAATCACTAATTTCTTGTGTATTGATGACCAAAAGAACACCACTTTCTAATTTATAGCTTTTTTCTAATGTCTCCTAGTTGAGTACGAACACTAGTATCAATCACTCGATGGTTGACGTTAACAATAAATCCACCAAGTATTTCTTTATCAATCTCTTCGATAACATTGTGTATTTTTACCGAAAATCGTTCCTGAGCAATAGCGGTTATGCGTTCTTTCTGTTGCTCTGTCAAAGCTTGGAAAGAAGTCACGACCATGTCATACTCATTTTGGCTTTTGCTGATTTTTAAAAGAACATCTTCCAAAGTCGGCAAAACCAAATCGTAATTTTCGTCTTGAATTAATCTTTCGATTAGGTCGTTTACAAAACGATATTCTGATTGACGTAAATTACGAAGAAATGATTCCTTATCTTGTTTAGAGGTTGTAGGAGACTGAAGGATACGATTGAGTTTCGTATTGTGAATAATAGACACAATACGACTCACTTCATCATAAACACGCCAAATATCATCTCGATAAGAGATACTTTCTACAAAATTATAGGCATATTTATGAACAATGTTTGCTTCCCTTACACCCATCATTTCTCTCCTAATCTATCAATATAACGATCGATTAAGGCACTGTGAGCCGCTTGATCCAAATCCTCTAAAATAATTTTTCCAGCTATATCAACCGCAAGACTCGCAACTTGAATTTTCAGGTTTTCTTGTGCTTCACGTCTTTCAGCTTGTATTTCCAACTTAGCTTTATCTTTCATGCCTTGTGCTTCAACAGCTGCTTGATCAATAATATGTTTTTTTTCAACTTTAGCTCTAGCAACAGCATCTTGGACAATCTTTTTGCCTTCAATACGACCTTGGTCCAATTCGAGTTGTCGTTGTTTGACTAGGGCTGCCGCTGTTTGATTTTTTTCTTCAGCTTCATCAATTTCCCCTGCAATTTTCTCAGCACGCTGCTCAAAAATTCCTGTCAGATTCTTCCAGGCAAAAACGCGGATGAGGATAATCAAGGTCAAAAAGGATGCCGTAACAAGAATAAAGTTACCTATAATAGTTGAACTTGTATTCAATACTGTAATCATGAATATTCTTTTCCTTTCCTCTTAGTGTCCGCCACTTATTTTTTTATTTAAATACATGGACACCAACATGACAAATACATAACCTTGTAAACATGAGATAAAAACTGAGAAACCAGTCCATAAAACATTTAGTCCAAAGGCTATCGGAAGTGCAAAGGCACTGGAATGGGCTAATTTTAGCAACAAGCCTACCAAAACCTCACCTGCAAAAATATTTCCGTATAGACGTAAGCCTAAGGAAGCCAAATTTGTCACTTCTTCTAAAATATTCATAGGTGTCATGGCGAGTGGCGTCACAAAAGCTTTGAGGTATGCTCCAAAGCCACGACGTCGAATGCCTTCAATATGAACAAATACTGTAGCAACCGTTGCTAAACCAAGGTCATAAGCCATATTAGCTGTTGGAGAAGTCCAAAGATTTAAACCATCCGATGTCTCAATTTTTGTCATTAAACCTAAGTTATTAGCAACCACCAAGAAGGTAAAGGCTATAAAGAAAAATAAATTATACCGTTTGGATTCTTCATTTCCTAAATTCCCTTTGGTAAAATTCACGGTCATTTCGTAGACATATTCCAAGACATTTTGTTTGCCAGTAGGCTTGAGTTGCATTTTGCGACTAGCCCAAAAAACCAAAATAAAAATGACTGAAATAGTGATGACAGAGACCAATACCATGGTCAAATCAAAGGTAACCGGACCAAGGGTTAGGGTTGGATTTATACTTTCTTCCAAGGAAGGTTCCCCCTTTTCTATATTTTACCTGTGATTTTAGCCGCGGAACAAGAAAGTCATAGCCAAAGTTACGAAGAAAGTACCTTCAATAAAAGCTACGCCCAAAAATACACCAGACATCAATTTGCTCTGCAATTCAGGTTGACGGGCTGTTCCGTTAAGGTAAGCAGCAACAAGAATTCCTTCACCGATACTGACACCCAAAGTCGCAAGTCCTAGTGCCAATGCTGACAAATCCATAATGATTCTCCTTTAATGTTTTTATACTTTGTAAGCATACTCCTAAAATATGCTTTTGTCAAGAAATTTTCAGAAATGGAAACGTTTTAAAAGACTAAGCCGAACAAAGAAAAAAGGTCATTTTCAACCTTTCTTCCTATTTATATACTATCCTCTAAGTGAGTCACTTCTTCTGCAAATAATTTGGCCATTTCTTCCAAACGAAGAGCGTCTGTATCAATGGTAATGGCATGACTTGAAATCTTATCCGTATCCGCAAAGAATTCGATATGATTGGCTAGGTTGCTCAATTTAACGGGTGCATCTCCTCCATACTCTCCATCTAGATTGAGCAGCAGTCGTTCAGAGCTGCCTTCACCAGCCTCGATCTTTATCTTTTTAGTCTTTATGTATTCAACATGCTTGTGCTCTATATGCTTGCCGCCATCCAAAACAAGTCGAAGGAGATGAAGGATTTCAAAAAGATTTCCTGTCTTGACCATAATGAGGGTAAACCTACCGTCATCCAGCTTAGCATCTGGTACAATCTGCTCAAAACCTCCAATAGAATTGGTGAGAGCTACGAAGATCATGGATACCTTGCCTTCAAAGACTCCCTTATCATGTTTGACACGAACTGGTCTGAATTTTACTTGAGGTAAGAGTTCGGCCCCTTTGACGACATAGGCCAAATAACCAAAGGTAGTCTTGAGTTGACTGGGAACACTGTATGTCAACTCAGTCAGTGTTCCAGCTGCTGCAATATTAATGAAATAAGTCTGGAAATCCTGGCCATCCTTCTTTGTTTTGGCCATGCCAATATCCATGAGAATAGTCTGATTTTTCCCAATCAACTTTGCGGCTTCGACGGGATTACCACGTGGTACCTTGAGAGCACGAGCATAATCATTGGTCGTACCAGTTGGAATAATGGCCATTTTGGGCCGCTTTTTCAAGGGTGCAATCCCATTAACCACTTCATTGATGGTGCCATCGCCACCTGCAGCGATAATTAGGTTAAAACCTGCCTTAGCTGCACGAGTCGCCTCATCTTTGGCAGAGTCTTTTGCTGGAGTGGTCTGAAAAGCTGAAGTCTCATAGCCATAACTTTCTAAGATATTTAAAACTTCTGCTACATTTCTTTTCATGATTTCTTGTCCAGATGTCGGATTATAGATCAATCTGGCACGTTTTCTTTTTTCCATATTACCCCCTATAAACTTTCTAGCCAGGCCTCATCTTTCACTTCAATGTCTAGCTCCTGTGCCTTCGTTAACTTACTACCGGCATCGACTCCTGCTACCACTAGATCTGTTTTTTTAGAGACGGATCCAACAACATTAGCTCCTAAACTTTCTAATTTAGCTTTGGCCTCACTGCGTTTTAAGCGTTCTAATTTCCCTGTCAATACAACTGTCATACCCGATAGTAAACCATCTGTGATGGCGACTTGTCCTTTATAAGCCAAATTGACGCCTGCTTCTTTTAATTCGACAAGCAACTCTTTGGCCCCTTGGCTAGTAAAATAAGATACCAGTGATTGAGCAATAACTTGACCCAATCCTTCAATTTCGGCAATATCCTCAACTTGCGCTTGTGCCAAAGCTTCTAAATGACCAAATTTTGTGACGAGGATTTTACTGGCCTTGCTACCTACATGGCGGATCCCAAGACCAAATAATAACTTCTCAGCTGAATTATTTTTGGATGATTGAATGGCTTGATAAAGTTTTTGAGCCGATTTTTCCTTGAAGCCTTCCAGTTGCAAAAGGTTCTCAGTCGTCAATCGGTAGATATCGGCCACATCCTTGACCAAACCTGTCTTGAAAAGCTTAATAACGATAGAACTACCTAACCCTGCGATATTCATCGCGTCTCGACTGGCAAAATGTTCTAAGCGGTTCATAATTTGTGAGGGGCAGTGAGGATTGATACAGCGCAACGCCACCTCATCCTCGTAGTGCATCAATGGACTTTGGCAACTTGGACATAGGGTCGGAATCGCCATCACTTCCTGACTAGCCCGCTTACTTTCCACCACACGTAGAACAGCTGGTATAATATCCCCAGCTTTATAAACAATGACGGTGTCTCCAATCCGGATATCTTTATCCGCTATGTAATCCACATTATGCAGAGTAGCACGGCTGACAGTTGTGCCAGCTAAGCGAACTGGTGTCAAATTAGCAGTTGGTGTCACTACTCCTGTCCGTCCAACCGTCCAATCAACAGATAAGATTTCAGCTTCTTTTTCCTCGGCTGGAAACTTGTAGGCAATGGCCCATCGTGGAGCCTTAACCGTGAAGCCTAGCTCCTCTTGAATGGCTAAATCATTCACTTTGACCACTATACCATCAATTTCATAAGGTAAGTGACTGCGTTTCTCTGCAATCTTTTCAATAAAATCCCAAACTTCTGAAATAGAGGAAGCTAAATAATAGTCACGATTGGTGCTAAAACCCATTTTATCCAATTCCAACAAGACTTGCGACTGGCTGGTCATGTCAGTTGGACTCGCTTCCTGATAGAGAAAGGTTGCTAAACCACGTGAAGCAACAATGGCTGTATCTAATTGGCGAAGAGTTCCCGCAGCTGCATTTCTAGGATTGGCAAATTCAGCCTCACCCTTTTCCTGGCGATCTATATTGACACGATGAAAGGACGTTTTTGGCATGTAACACTCCCCACGAACCGTCACATCTCGTGCTTGCGTCAGAGTTAGGGGAATGTCTTGAACTCTCTTCAGATTTTCTGTGATATTTTCCCCGATACTACCATCTCCACGAGTGGCACCTACAACTAGCTGCCCTGCTTCGTAGGTTAAGGAAACCGATAAACCATCAATCTTTAATTCACAAATATAGGTAACCTGAGGGAATTCTTTGCGAATCCGCTCATCAAAGGCTTGCAATTCTTCCAAGGAAAAGCCATCCTGCAAACTATAGAGAGGATAAGTGTGACGATATTTTTCAAAACCATCTAAGATTTTGCCACCCACACGGTGACTCGGACTATTTGGCAAAGTAAGCTCTGGATGTTCAGACTCTAGCATCACTAATTCTCGATAAAGAGTATCGTATTGTGCATCTGATATGCTGGGTTTATCTAATTGGTAGTATTCTTCTGCGTAGCGATTTAGTAATTCAACCAGTTCATTCATTCTATTTTTCATGCCTCTATTATATCATTATTCACTGGCAAAATGAAAGGTTACTCTCTTATTTTCCAGAGGACATCAAGGTAAAAAGAAGAATTTTTTGATTAGAAAGAGTATAATAAAAGAAAGAATTTTTGGGAGGTCCTTATGGCAATTACGTTTAAAAAACAAGATGATTTAGAAAAGATGTTTGAAGAATTTGCATCCTTTGATAATTTGGATTCTGTTGAATTTCCACCTGATGAGGAAGACGCAACACCGAGTGATGTGAAGTAAAAATGGCTGTCTTTCAACATTTACCGACTTCCATCTTACAGATGGGAGCCATCTTTTTGTCAATTATGATTGAGGCACTTCCTTTCGTTCTCATTGGATCCATCATTTCTGGTTTTATTGAGGTCTATATTTCTCCTGACAGGGTTCATGTCTTCTTGCCGAAAAATAAGATATTACGTATTTTATTTGGAACATTCATCGGTTTTCTTTTCCCTTCTTGCGAATGCGGGATTGTGCCGATTGTCCATCGTTTTCTAGAAAAACAAGTTCCAAGTTATACAGCCATTCCCTTTATGGCGACGGCTCCTGTCATTAACCCCATCGTCCTTTTCGCAACCTATACAGCTTTTGGAAACTCCATCCGTTTTGCTCTTTTTCGCGCCTTGGGTTCCGTATTGGTAGCCCTTGTATTAGGAATTTTTTGGGGATTTATAAGCAGTGGACCGATTTTAAAAAGTCAACCTCATGGAAACGAACACCACCACCATCATGAACTTAACAATCAAGATGGCTGGAAAAAAGTAGGAGCGGCTCTCGTTCAATCTGTTGATGAATTTTTTGATACTGGACGTTATCTCGTATTTGGCTGTTTCATTGCTAGTTTGGTGCAAGTATATGTTCCAACTTATATTTTGACGCGAATTAGTCACAATTCTTTCACTGCTATTTTGTTGATGATGCTGTTGGCTTTCTTACTCTCCTTGTGTTCAGAAGCCGATGCTTTCATCGGCTCCTCCCTTCTTTCCAGTTTTGGTTTTGCTCCCGTAATGGCTTTCTTAGTTATCGGTCCCATGATTGATATGAAGAATCTACTCATGATGAAACATCATTTTACGAATAAATTTATTCTTCAATTCATCAGTCTGATTACACTTGTCATACTGGCTTATTGTCTCACGTTAGGAGGGCTATCTTGATTCGATTTTTAATTTTGCTCGGCTACTTTGAAATGACAATGTATCTCTATGTATCTGGTAAATTAGACCAATATATCAACCTCCACTATTCTTATTTAGCCTTTTTATCAATGATTCTGACCTTTATTTTGGCTCTTACACAGTTAATTGTTTGGATGAAGGAGATGCAAGTACATAGTCACTTGAGGTCCAGGTCTGCAAAAGCAGCGAGTTTTATTTTTCTTATTATCCCTCTGATAGTAGCTTGGTTCTTTCCAACTGTTACTTTAGATGCTACAACAGTTGCTGCCAAAGGCTATCATTTCCCACTTGCGGCTGGTGTTGATACAAGTGTTCAAGAACAAGAAGGAACAACTGTCCAGTATTTAAAGCCAGACACTTCTTCTTTCTTTACAAAAGCAGCATACCAACAAGAAATGCGGGATGTGGCTGAAAAATATCTTAAAGAAGATACCATTACCATTACAACTGAAAATTTCATGGCTGTTATGGAAGCTATTTATGACTATCCTGATGATTTTTCAGGAAAAACTGTAGAATTAACTGGTTTTGTCTACAATGATCCAGATAATCCCAACCAGCAATTTATTTTTCGCTTCGGCATTATCCATTGTATTGCAGACTCTGGAGTCTATGGTTTACTTTCAAGTGGTCAAACAGATCATTTTCCTAATGATACTTGGGTCAAAGCTAGGGGGACAATTCAAATGAGCTATCACAATTCATTAAAGCAATCCTTGCCTAACCTACAATTAGAAGAATTTCAGAAAATTAAAATGCCTACAAATCCTTATGTTTACCGCGTTTTCTAGCTTTTAAATAAGAAAACGTGAATTTTCTGAAAATTTATGCTATAATACAAGAATATTAGAAAAGAATGGAAAAAACTATGTCATCACCTGTCTTATTTACTATTTTTGGTGCAAGTGGCGACCTCGCCAAGCGCAAACTCTATCCCTCACTTTTCAGACTTTATAAGGCTGGTCATCTGGCTGAAAACTTTGCCGTTATTGGAACAGCACGTCGTCCTTGGACAAAAGAATTTTTTGAATCAACGGTCATCGAATCATTAGGCAAACTTCCAGACAATGCTCGTCAAGCTCACGAATTTGCCAGTCATTTTTACTATCAGAGTCACGACGTCAACGATACAGACCATTATCTTGCTCTTCGCAATCTTCAAGAGGAATTGGGCAAAAAATATCAGACGGAAAACAATAAGGTTTTCTTCTTATCTATGGCTCCTGAATTTTTCGGCACCATTGCTAAGCATCTCAAATCTGAAGAAATTGTAGATGGTACTGGTTTTGAGCGTCTCATTATTGAAAAACCTTTTGGAACTAGTCTGGAAACAGCCGAAAAACTCAACGAAGAATTGGCTCAGACCTTTAAGGAAGACCAAATCTATCGTATTGACCATTACTTAGGGAAAGAAATGGTCCAAAATATTTTTGCAGTTCGTTTTGCCAATATTATCTTTGAGAACATTTGGAACCGCGATTTCATCGATAACGTTCAAATTAGCTTCGCTGAATCAATTGGTGTCGAGGATCGTGGTGGTTACTACGACCATTCAGGTGCCCTCAAAGATATGATTCAAAACCATGCGCTTCAGGTCTTATCTATTTTAGCCATGGACAAGCCAGCTAGTTTCAATGAATGTGATGTCCGTGCTGAGAAAATTAAGGTTTTCCAAAACCTCAAACAACAAAATGATGAGGAAATTAAGCGTAACTTCGTTCGTGGCCAATATGGATCTGGAAATATTGATGGGCAAAGTTATCCTGCCTATCTGGACGAGCCAAATATCGCAGAAAATTCTCAAACAGAAACGTTTGCTGGCGGTGTCTTCTTTGTTGAAACGGATCGTTTCCGCGATGTTCCTTTCTTCTTCCGTACTGGAAAACGCCTAACAGAAAAAGGAACTCGTGTGACCATCACCTTCAAGAAAGCAGAAGATATCTTTGGTCAACATTCTGAACAAAATGTCTTAACCATCTATATCCAACCAACAGAGGGCTTCTCCCTTTTTATCAATGGTAAAGAAGTTGGTTCAACCTTCTCTCTAACACCAGCTAAATTGAGTTGGCGCCATAGTGCAGCTGCTCTTGGAAATTCACCAGAAGCTTATGAGAAACTCTTCTTTGATGTCTTGAATGGTGATTCGACCAACTTTAGTCACTGGGATGAAGTAAAAGCTAGCTGGAGCCTGATTGACCAGATTGTCCGTGTATGGGCCAACAATGAGTCCCCTCTTCATAGCTATCCAGCTGGTAGCATGGGACCTCAAGCTATTTTTGACTTACTTGAAAGCTATGATACTGAGTGGCATTGGAAACCAGATATCTGGTACCGTGAACGTGGATTACTTTAAGGTAATAGTAACCAAGAAGCATCGATTAAGTTTATCGGTGTTTTTTTGATTTCAAACCCATAAAGTAATCAAAGAAAATTTATCAAGATCAGGCCATAAAAAACTAAATAAAACAACCACTCTTTAAAAATCAAAACTATACTTTGCAAAAGCCCCTTGCCTACCACTTGGATGTCTACACAGCTATGTCTCATCTACTTGAAGCTTATGAATGTGAGATAAGAAAGTATGGTTCTGATCTTCATAGAATATATAGGCGAATGAAATAACTTTTGGACTAGGAATTGAGACGCAGATTGCTCAAACAGTCTGAGAATAGACTGTTTGAGGTTGGAAATAGAAGGAACGATGTTCCTCTCAACTAGAGTACGGCAAGTAGAAAATGACGACGTATCAGAGTTCATTCAAATGACAATAAAAAAGAAGCATCTGCTTCTTTCTCTTATATCAATCCTTCTAAAAGTCCACGCATAAACTCCTCAGAAGAGAATTCACCAATATCATCAATTTTCTCACCGAAGCCGATGAATTTAACGGGAATATCTAATTCCTGACGAATGGCTAGAACTACGCCACCTCGGGCTGTTCCGTCAATTTTTGTCAAGACAAGACCAGTTAGTGGCGTAATTTTTGAGAATTCCTTGGCTTGCACCAAAGCATTTTGCCCCGTTGAAGCATCAACTGCTAAGAGGGTTTCGTGTGGTGCATCAGGTAACACGCGCTTAACGATGCGGCCAATTTTCTCTAATTCGGCCATGAGGTTGTCCTTGTTTTGAAGTCGGCCAGCAGTATCAATCATGAGGATATCAACATTTTCAGCTAGGGCTTTTTCCATACCGTCAAAGACCACACTAGCCGGATCCGACTTTTCAGGCCCCATGACAACAGGCACTTCAACACGACGACCCCACTCAGCCAATTGAGCAACGGCACCCGCACGGAAAGTATCTGCTGCTACCAACATCACTTTCTTACCGGCCTGTCTATACTTGTAGGCTAACTTACCGATAGAAGTCGTTTTCCCAACACCATTGACACCCACAAAGAGCATAACAGTCAAGCCTGCTTGCATATTGATTTCTTCGTTAAATCGGCCATCCTTCTCGTAAATATTGACCAATTTTTCTAAAATAACTCGCTGCAAATCAGAAGCTTTCTTGGCTTTTTGCAGTTTAGCTTCATAGCGCAAATCTTCTGTCAAAGTAGACGCCACCTGAACACCTACATCCGAAAGAATGAGTAGTTCTTCTAATTCTTCGAAAAAATCTTCATCCACTGAGCGGAAATTGGCAAAAAATTCATTGAGTCGTTCTCCAAAACCTTTGCGGGTTTTCTCCAGACTACGCTCATATTTTTCTTGCTCACTTTCTTGAGGAAGAACTGGTTCTTCTGTAGAGACAGACTCAACTACTTCTTTAGTCTGAATTGAGATATCCTGTCCACTTTCTTGCGCCTCTTTAACACGAGCCGCCAGAGCTGCTTTCTCAGCATAATAACGTTCCATAATATCCATGGTCCGCTGTTTTTGTGCCTCCTGCTCTGGCTTCTCTAGCATGGAGCTGACTACTTTACCTGCTTCCTTTTCATCCTCTTCCAATATTGCATCTTGTGATAATCGATCCCATTCAGGATCAATCGCTGCATCCTCTTCTCCTTGTTCAAAAAGAACACTTTGGTCAACTGCTTCATCAGGCTTTGTTCCAAATAATCGATCAAATAATGCCATCTTAGTCCTCACTTAATACGTATTTACGGATTGCCCAAGCAACCGCATCTTCTTCATTTGTCATTGGTGTCACAACATTGGCAACTGCCTTGACTGGGTCTGAACCATTGGCCATGCAGACTCCCAGGCCAGCCCATTCAATCATGGAGAGATCATTCTCTTCATCACCACATGCCATAACCTCTGTCTGTTGGATATCTAAATGCTTGATCAATTTAGCAAGACCTTCTGACTTGTGAACACCTTTTGGAGACCACTCCAACAAAACATCCCGGGACTTAAAAATTTCAAATTGCTCTTGCAATTCCGCTGGAATTTTTGCAATTTGCTCATCTAAGTACTCTACATCACATGCAGTGACAGCCTTATTGTACTCTATATCTTTGGGTAAATCTTCATACTTGGTTGGAATGTAGTTAAGAACAACATTCAGTTTTGGATAAAGTGATTCAAGGGCTGATGGAATAACATAGACATCTCCACCATGCACAATATCTAAGGGCAAATTAAGTTCTCTCGTTATTTTATAAAGTTTTTCCACTTCATCCATGCCAAAACCAATGTGATCCAGAATGCCTCCATCATTAGTTTGAACTAAACCCCCATTGAAGGTAATGGAATATTCATCTGGATGCATGAGGTCCAGTTCTCTTAAGAATGCTTCAACAGCAGGTAAGGGTCGACCTGTAGTAATGACAACTTTTACACCTTGTTGACGTGCCTCTTGCAAGGCTTTTTTATTGACTTCAGAAATCTCTTTTTTCCCATTTAGAAGTGTACCATCTAAGTCGAGGGCGATTAATTTGATTGACATACAATTTCCTCCATATAGGCCATCACTGAACCCGTATCGTGGTCAGCAATAATAAGGTTAGCAAGTTCTTTAATTTCTGGAACTGCATTTTCAGGAGCAACGGCAGTCCCCGCGAAATGAAGCATGTGCTCATCATTATAGTTATCACCAAAAGCAATTACTTCGGATGCAGAAATTCCTAGGACTTCGCAGAGATGACTGAGACCAGTCCCCTTATTGACATGGTCCAACATAACATCTAGACATTCGTAACCGCTAGTCATCGAAACCACATCCTCGATTTCTTGGGTCAACCATTGACTAGCTTCAAAGACTTGATCTGCAGCGAAATTTGCACCGAGCTTGAAAATTTCATCTTCAATAGACTCAAAATTTTCTACTTCGACAATGGTTGGATAATAATGCTCTAAAAATGCTCGGTATTCATCATCAATAGATGAAAGCATATATGCTGCGTTTTTACCCGATAGGTGAACAGTATCAGCATTTTTGAAATGACTCTTCTTTATTTTTTCAAGAATTTCAAGGTAGAGTTCCTTGGGCATCAGTTCTTCATAAAGAGTTTTGCCACGATACTCCACCTCAGAACCATTTTCACCAAGAAAAATCACTTGGTCTTTAAACTCTGCAAACAAGCTCTTTAAAGATTGAACTGCACGGCCACTAGCCACTACAAAATAAATCCCTTTTTCTGCTGCCATCTCTAATAGATTCTTTAGGCGCTCTGCATCGAATTGGCTATTTTTGTCCAAAAAAGTGCCATCCATATCTGTTGCGATCAATTTAATTGCCATTATCCATACTCCTTTGTAAAGGCTAAATTAGACCATCTAGTCTCTAACATAACTATTGACTATTATACCATAGAATGACATTCTACTCTATTCTTTAGGGGACACTTGAAAACATTCAAAAAATCCCCATGAGATTCCGTTCATAGGGATTTCCTTTTTATTTTTTTTTATTTTTTTAAATAGTCTTGAATATATTTTATAACGGCATCATCCTGACATGGTCCAATAACTTGATCAGCTATTGCTTTGATAGAATCACGTGCATTTTCCGTAGCCACTGCGGTCCCAGCAAATTCTAACATTTCCTTATCGTTCTGATTGTCACCAAAAGCGATGACATCTTGATGACTCAGACCAAAATGATCACAGAGTTTGGAGAGGGCAACTGCTTTATGAATGTCCGACATGATGATGTCTACGGAATCAAAACCAGTGGTGACTGAACTGATTCCCTCAAAGTGCTCATTGAGCCATCTGTTAGCTGCATCCAGGTCTTCTTCAGGAAAAGTTACTACCAATTTTATGATTTCTTCAGTGATATTCGAAAAATCTTCGACCCTACTTAAATTAGGATAATAACCTTCAATATGCTTGAAATAGTTTTCTTCAACTTCATTCAAAACATAGGCACCTGATTTAGCAGATAAGAGGATTTGATTTGTAGATGAAAATGGCCCCATTTTGATGGCTTCAATCAATGGCAGGTAGACATGTGAAGTAATGGGCTTGTCTTCAAAAATCATCTGGCCTTGGTAGGATAAGAGGCTCCCATTTTCAGCTAAGAAAGCCATATCCTCTTCCAATCCTTGAAAAAGTTTTTTTAGACTAAGAAGTGAACGACCACTTGCTGCTACAAAGAGATAACCTTTTTCTTTGAACTGCTTCAAAATTTCTTGCAAAGCAACTCGATCATAATGATGATCATAACGGAGAAAGGTTCCGTCTAAATCCGTTACAAATAATTTTCTAATGGCCATCTTACATCCTTTCTATATCTTTCAATTTGACTGAGACGATTTTCGAAACACCTGATTCCTGCATGGTAACTCCATAAATCGCATCGGCAGCTGACATGGTTCCCTTACGGTGGGTAACAACGATAAACTGGCTGGATTTATCAAAGCGATTGAGGTAATCCCCAAAACGTTTGACATTGGCCTCATCCAGTGCCGCTTCAACCTCGTCTAAGATGACAAATGGAATCGTCTTCACACGAATAATGGAGAAGAGAAGAGCGAGGGCAGAAAGAGCTTTCTCCCCACCTGACATGAGGTTGAGAGATTGAATCTTCTTACCCGGAGGCTGAACAGAAATCTCTACACCCGCTGTCAATAAATCTGGACCAGTCAAAATTAAATCTGCCGAACCACCACCAAACATCTGCTTGAAAGTCATCTGGAAAGATTCTCTAATAGCTTCAAAAGTTACCTTAAAGCGCTCTTTCACTTCATCGTCCATTTCATGAATGGTTGCCAAAAGCAAATCACGAGCAGAAAGGACATCATCCCGTTGGCTATTGAGGAAAAGTAAGCGTTCATGTACTTCCTTATACTGCTCAATCGCATCTAAATTGACAGGCCCAAGGGCACGGATGGCCCCCTCCAAGTTTTTGAGCATCTTCTCAGCCTGGGCCAAATCTTCTAAGACTCGGGCTTGTTTTTGGGCCTCTTCAAAACTAATTTTGTAATTCTCTGTCAAACTGAGTAGTAGGTTTCGAAGTTTGGAGCCTGCTTGTTCCACGTCTGCCTCTAACTTGGCTTGACGTCGAATCAAATCTTCGTTTTTGATGCGGGCCGTCTCCAGACGACCTTCCAAGTCTTCAAACTGACCTTCTACATCTTCCAAGGCAAACTTAAGACGAATTATCGCTTGATCTGTCTGCGTTTTTCTAAGATTCGCAGCCTCTACTTGCTCCACCAAGACATCCAGACTGGCATCATCCAAAGCAATATTCTTTTCATCAATGATTTCTTGAAGCAATTGTATTTCTTTTGAGATACGATTTGCATCTTCTTCCAATCGCTCAATGGTTGATTCTTCAAATCGAATCTCACTAGTTACTTGAGTCTGTTCCAGCGTCAAATCGGATAATTTACCTTGTAAGGTTTGAAGTTGCTCCTGAATTGCATTTCGATTGGTTTTGACCTCTTCAATCTGTTGATTGATTTCTACTTTTTTGTCCTCAAAAGCAGCTATGTCACTTTTGAGACCTGAGATGGTCTCTTCTAGTTCAGATAATTTGTCTTGATGTATCAGACCAATTTGTAGGTCATAAAGCTGAGTCAAGTCTGCCAGACGTTCTTCCAATTGTTCTGTTTGTAGGCGGATTTTCTGCTCAGTCAGACGGGCATTTTCTCCATCTGTCTTGATTTTCTCCAATTGAGAACGGCTTGTTTCGAGGGCTTCCTTGGCCTTGGCTACCTTGGTTTCCTCTTCTTGTAAAGCAACTGATAAGTCCTTGATTTCAGCCACAAGGACATCCAATTCAGGTTTAATGAAAAGAGAATTGTTATTGCGGTTGGCACCACCGGCAAAGGACCCTCCAGGACGAATCTCCGAACCATCCAGTGTAACTATGCGTACCTGAAAACGTGTGGCACGGGCTGCTTGGTTGGCATGGTCTAAGTTATCAAAGATAGCCGTTGCACCAAGCAGATTTTGGAAAATAGCAGACAGATGGCTATCATAGGAAACCAGTTGGTCGGCTCTTCCAAGAAAACCGGTACTTGCTTCTAATTGAGACTGATGGTGTCCCGCTAACTGACGGGGTTTGATGGTGGTTAAAGGCAGGAAGGTAGCCCGACCTTGACGGTTTTTCTTGAGGTAGGCAATGGCCGCTTTAGCCTGGCTTTCATCTTCAACGATCACATGTTGACTGGCAGCTCCCAGAGAAATTTCCATGGCTGTTTGGTATTGAGCATCAAAAGTGACATGCTCACTGACTGCACCAACTACCCCACCAATCTGACTGGCATTTTGCAACACAGCCTTGACACCCGCATAAAAATTGGAATGGTTTTTCATGATGGATTCCAAGCTATTTTGGCGAGCCTTTTTCTCCTTAATGGCATCCAAGAGATCGAACATCTTATTTTGTTGCAGTTGATAGGCCTCTTGAGCCTGATTAAGATCGGATTGGGAAGTCTTGTAGTCATCTAAGAGCCCCCTAAGCTGACCTTCTGCTTCTGACAATTTTGCCTGGCTAGCGGCTAAATCTTTTTCTGTTTCAAGCTTATCAGACTCCAATTTTTCAATTTCTTTGGCCTTACTTTCTGATTGGCGGATATGATGGTCCCATTCCTGCTCCAATTTGGTCAATTGGTTTGATTTTTCCGCCTCCGTTTGCATAAGACGGACATAAGATTCACGAAGACTTTCAATGACTTGATCCGGATCTTCAGAAAAACGAGCAATTCCTTCTTTGGTTTCAGCAATAGCAGGGCTTAATTCTGCTAAGCGGGCTAGCAATGCTGCTAATTTCTCTTGACTCAAGACCAAATTAGCACTATTTTCGCTTAAGCTAACCTCTTGTTTCAAAAGTCTATCCTGAGCTTCTTGCTTGCTGGATTGGTTCTGGCTAGATTCCAACTCATGAAGGGCTTGCTTGCGTTCTAATTCACTGATTAGACGGGTCACATCTAGGAGAAGAGCCTGTTCTTTTTCAAGAGTCTCACTTAATTTGTGCCGTTCTTGTTTAAGCCCTTGATGTTCCAATTCTAACCGATCGCGTTGCTCATAATAAGAGGTTAAATCCGCCTTAACTTGATTCAGGTCCTCTTCCTTATCATTTAGAATCTGACGCCCCTGCTCAATCTGTGCCACTAAGACACTGAGGTAGAGTTGCTGACGGTTTTCGTCCAATTCGAGGAATTGCTGGGCAACTTGAGCCTGCTTTTCCAAGGGCTTGATTTGGTTGTCCAACTCATAGATGATATCTTCCAGACGGTCTAAGTTATCTTGGGTTTGAGCGAGCTTGCTTTCGGTTTCCTTTTTACGGGTCTTGTACTTGAGCACTCCTGCCGCTTCTTCAAAAATAGACCGGCGTTCTTCAGGTTTTGAATTAAAGATTTCTTCAACTCGACCTTGGGAAATAATCGAAAAAGAATCCCTACCTAGACCAGTATCCATAAAAAGATCATGGACATCACGAAGACGGACCTTCTTCCCATCAATCAGGTATTCGCTATCACCAGAGCGATAAATATGGCGGGCAACGGTGATTTCTTTGGCTCGATCAGCAATAAAACCATGGCTATTGTCTAAGGTTACAACAACCGAAGCAAAATTGAGGGGTTTGCGTTTTTCAGTTCCAGCGAAGATAACATCTGGCATCTTACCACCACGTAAACTTTTGGCAGATGATTCTCCCAAGGCCCAACGCAGGCTTTCTGTGATATTCGATTTGCCCGAACCATTTGGACCCACAACTGCGGTCACTCCCTGATCAAAGACTACTTTTGTTTTATCCGCAAAGGACTTAAACCCTTGCATTTCAATCGATTTTAAATACATGCTTATCCTTCGGCCTCCAAGGCATTCTTGGCTGCAGCCTGCTCTGCTAATTTTTTGGAACGCCCTGTCCCTAGTCCAATTATTTTTTGGTTGGCTTTTACTTGAACGGTAAAGGTCTTATCATGAGCTGGACCTGTTTCATCCACAACCTGATAAAGGATTTCGATTTCACCATTCACCTGCAATATTTCTTGCAGACTAGTCTTATAATCCGTTACACGTTCAAATTTCCCCACTTCCAACAAGGGAATCATAACCTGATAGAGAAATGTTTCAACAGCCTTTTCTCCTTTATCCAAGAGAAGTGCTCCCAAAAAGGCTTCAAAGGCGTCGCCAAGGATGGTATCCCGATTGCGACCACCAGATTTTTCTTCCCCTTTACCTAAAAGCATATAGGCATCAAAACCACATCTCCTAGCAAAACCAGCTAAAGATTCTTCACGAACAAAGCTGGAGCGCAATTTGGACATTTCTCCCTCTGGAAAATGAGGGTATTTCTGATAAAGATATTTTGAGATGACTAATTGAAGAACAGCGTCTCCTAAGAATTCCAGGCGTTCATTGTGTGAAATTTTTAGAAGGCGGTGCTCATTGGCAAAAGAAGTGTGGGTAAAGGCCGTTTTTAATAATTCTAAATCTGTAAAATCGATACCAAAATCCGACAACAGTTTTTTCTGTAAATTTTCCATTTGATCCTCCATAGGGCTTCAACGACTACTCAGTCTGACCTTACCATTGTACCATATTTTAGCTCTAGTGTTTGATTTTTCCCCTTTCTTAGCAGGGAGCTTGCGTATTCATCAAAAGCCTATCTGACTTAAAAATGGTATAATAATATTTACAAGAAATTAGAGACATTTTAAACAATAAATGAGGACACAAATGATTACAAAGGAATTTGATACTATCACTGCCATTGCTACTCCACTGGGTGAGGGGGCTATCGGCATCGTTCGTATCTCAGGTACAGATGCTGTCGCTATCGCTCAAGGCATCTTTAAAGGAAAAAAATTGGAGACAGTCGGTTCGCATACGCTCAACTATGGTCATATTTTTGATCCAGAAAAAAATGAGATTTTAGATGAAGTCATGATTGGGGTCATGCGGGCACCACGGACCTTTACCCGTGAAGATGTCATCGAGATCAATACTCACGGCGGTATCGCAGTTACCAACGAAATATTGCAACTGATTATCCGTCAAGGAGCTCGAATGGCTGAGCCCGGTGAATTTACCAAGAGGGCCTTTCTCAATGGTCGTGTGGACTTGACTCAGGCTGAAGCTGTTATGGATGTTATCCGTGCCAAAACCGATAAAGCTATGAACATCGCTGTCAAACAGTTAGATGGATCGCTGAAAAACTTAATTGATAATACACGGCAGGAAATCCTCAACACACTGGCTCAGGTGGAAGTGAACATCGACTATCCTGAATACGATGATGTGGAAGAAATGACCACTTCTCTCATGCGCGAAAAAACACTAGAATTCCAAAAACTTTTTGAAAATCTACTGGCGACAGCCCGTCGTGGCAAAATCCTACGCGAAGGCTTGTCCACTGCCATTATTGGCCGACCAAATGTTGGAAAGTCTAGCCTCCTTAACAAACTTCTTCGCGAAGAAAAAGCAATCGTAACCGATATTGCAGGCACTACGCGCGATGTTATCGAAGAATATGTCAATATCAAGGGGGTTCCTCTTAAATTAATCGATACGGCGGGTATCCGAGAAACAGAGGATATTGTCGAAAGAATCGGCGTGGAACGTAGTCGCAAAGCCTTAGAAGAAGCTGATTTGATCCTCCTCGTTCTCAATGCTTCTGAAAATCTGACCAAACAAGACCGCATCCTATTGGAATTATCTGAATCCAGCAATCGGATTATCCTACTTAATAAGACAGACCTCCCTGAAAAAATAGAGGCCGACCAACTGCCAGAAGATGCCATTCGTATATCGGTCTTAGAGGGCCAAAATATTAACCAGATTGAAGAACGCATCAACCAACTCTTCTTTGACAATGCTGGCATTGTTGAACAGGATGCTACCTACCTCTCCAATGCTCGTCATATCTCACTGATTGAACAGGCTGTTCAAGCTTTGCAAGCTGTTAATGAGGGTCTGGAAATGGGAATGCCAGTTGACTTACTTCAAGTTGACATGACACGTGCTTGGCACATTTTAGGCGAAATCACTGGGGATGCTGCACCAGATGAACTTATCACCCAACTCTTCAGCCAATTTTGTTTGGGGAAATAAATACGGATATAAAAAAAGGATTGACCTTCCAGAGATGTGGAGGCAATCCTTTTTGAGTTAAAAATTAAAGACATCATTCAAATTCTCAGCCATGGTTGGATGGGTGAAAATTTGGTTTTTGATGTAAGTATATGGAATTTTGTTGTCCATAGCCATCTTGATGAGGTTGATATTTTCTTGAGAACCTGCTCCATAGAGGGTGGCTCCGAGGATTAGCTGACTATCCAGATCTACGATGACCTTATAAAGACCACGAAGATCATTATTAACATGAGCGCGTGGCATATTGGCAACAGGAAGGCTGGCTGCCTTGTAGTTGTAACCTGCGGTCTTGGCTTCTTCTTCTGTTAATCCAACCTGTGAAAGGGCAGGTTCGAGGAAGGTTGTCGTTGCCAAACTCGTACGTTTTTGAAGATTGTAATCGTCATTACCCGTCAACTTCCCAAAGACAATACGGAAATCATCTAGAGAGGCATAGGTAAACTGTGGACCTCCGTTCACATCACCGACTGCATAGACACCTGCAACACTTGTTTCACAGTAGTCATCGACTTGGATAGCCCCACGTTCTGTTACCTTAATCCCTGTATCTTCCAAACCAAGAGTCGCTGTGTTTGGCTTGCGACCCGTCGCATAAAGGACTGCATCAAAGATATAGTCAGTTCCTGAAGCACGCACCACTACTTGCTCGTCTTGGTTGCTGACTTGTTCAATCTTGCTTGATAGAAGAAAGGCTATACCATCTTCTTCCATATATCTCTGTGCCATCTCTGAAACTTCTAGCTCATAGCGACCTAAAATCTTATCTGCAGCTTCAAAGACTGTCACTTGACTGCCCATTTGATTGTAAATTCCTGCAAATTCCAGACCGATGTTTCCTCCACCAATAATACCCAGGCGGGCTGGTTTTTCAGTGAGCTGTTGAATCCCTGTGCTATCAAAAACATTCTTCGTTTCTAACAAACCAGGAATCTGCAAAACGTTTGAAACCGCACCTGTATTGATTACGATAAGGTCTGCCGTGAGGTCTAACACATCCTCTCCCGCAGTTACTTGAATCTCTTTGTCTGCAACAAAGCGACCAGACCCATTAATGAGGGTGACACCCGCATTTTCCATGAGCATCTGGTTTTTCCCACGGAGTCGACCAACAACCGTCTCTTTTTGGGCCATGGCAGCCGCAAAATCCATGCCTTTCTCAACAGCCACTAGGAGCGTCTTCGTTGGGATACAGCCGATATTGATACAGGTACCACCATACATGGCTTTACTTTCCTCAACAATCGCCACTTTCTTGCCCATCATGGATAGCTTGGCAGCTAAGGTTTTGCCTGCCTTTCCAAATCCAAGGACAATCACATCATATTTTCCCATAAGAAATTTACCTCCCTTAAAATCGTGACTATATGGTATCACGTTTCAAAGTATTTGTCAGAAATCTGCTACGCCTGCTCTTTTACTAAAAAAGGCTGGAAAATTCCAACCTTTTCAATTTATAAATCTAAGATTTCATAGGTGAAGCCAATTCCGTCTAAGAAGCGAAGCAAATCAGCTGTTTTAAGGAAAACAGTTTTTTCATTGGTATTGGGATGGAAGCTCATTCGATCCTCTTCCATAATTTCCTTGTCAAAATAAACCAAGATATCCTTTTCAGGATTGTTGAGAAGACCAAATGGAGACACGACTCCTGGTGGCAGTTGCATTTTCTCAAAGAGACTATCAGATGAGGCCATGCGGATGCGATTGGCTACTACCAAATCCTTAAAGCGCTCCATATCCAGCATTTTTTGATCGTCCATGATGAGAAGATAGTACTGGGTTTTCTTCTTATTGGTCAAGAACATGGTCTTGGTCCGCACGCCCTCAACGCCTTCGATAAAGCTATCCGCCTGCTCTGTGGTCAGGGCTGGTTCATGCTCTACCAGTTCATACTCAATCTCTAGTTGGGCTAAGGTTTCTGCTACCTTGTCAAATAATTCCATGAGTCTGTCCTCACTTGAAAGCTTATTTAATCAACTCATAAATACCTTCTGCATAAATGGCTGCTGCACGGAAGAGGTCTTCCACATCCGCAAATTCATTGGCCTGGTGCATGGTGTCTGTATAACCTGGGAACATAGCCCCAAAGGCTACGCCACGTTTGAGCAGGCGACCAAATGTCCCACCACCGATGATTTGTTCATACCCTTTGAGACCGGTTTGTTTTTCGTAAACTGCTAAGAGTTTTGAGACCAGCTCATCTTCCATCGGTGTATAGTGTGGTATATGCATGTGGGCACTGAGACTGACTTCGCGTACACCTGGCAATGTTTCCAAGACTGCCTTAATTTTGTGCTCATCTGTTCCTTGAGGGAAGCGGAAATTAAGGGCAATAGTATTGTCCGATGAGGCTTTATCAAAACTGAAGACACCTGCATTCATGGTCAATTCACCCATTTTTTCATCTACATAAGCTGCGCCTGTTGCTGCTGCCAAATGGTCTTTATGGATGACTTTACCTGCAATATGAAGGTAGTTTTTGGCATTGCCAGCAAAGTCAAATTGAGACAGGAAATTAGCCAAATATGTCACGCCGTTGATGCCCGATGCCGGGCTAGCACCGTGGGCAGATTTGCCAATAACTTGCAAATGAAAATGGCCATTTTCTTCTGTCAAATGTGCAGTGACAGGATTTTCAGCTGTAAAAGCTTCTAATCTTTCCTGCAAGTCAGCTAGGCTAAGATTCCCAGAAAAGACAGCTTTGCCAGATTCCGGCACCATATTGACACGCAGTCCACCTGACAAACTATGAAGAACAAAGTCGCCATCATTTTCGCCATCAAAGTGCAAGTACTCCGTAATATTGCCTTTTTCCCCATTAATAATAGGGAATTCTGCATCTGGTGAGAATCCGAAATCTGGTTTTGGTAAACCAACGTGGGCAAAATAATAGTCCATATCCGCCCAACCAGACTCTTCATCGGTCCCCGCCACAAAACGAACACGCTTGGAAACTGGGAGTCCCAATTCCTTGATAATTTTTAAACCATAATAGCAGGCAACAGTTGGTCCCTTATCATCTGAGGCACCACGCGCATAGAGTTTGCCGTCAATGATTTCAGGCTTGTAAGGATCTGTATGCCAACCTGATCCAGCAGGAACGACATCCAAGTGGGCAAAAATGCCCAGTTCTTCTTCCCCTTGTCCAAAGGTGAAATGACCTGCATAGTTATCAACATTGGTTGTTTCATAGCCGTCCCGCTCTGCAATTTCCAAGAACTTTTCCAGAGCCTTAACAGGACCAGGTCCAAAGGGATGTTCCTTATCCGCTAAACTGTCATAACGTTCAGAGTTTATCTCCAAAAGGCTAAACAAATCAGCCATCATAGCATCTTTGCGTTTTTCAACTTCTGCTTTAAAATTAATTGTCATACTCTTCCTCATTTCACAATAATCTACCATCATTCTACCATAAAGAACGTGATTTTTCAGTAAAATGAGGAAAAGAAAAGCCCCATTTGGGACCTTCCTCACTTATAGTTTAATGGATAGATTTGCCAAATAGTCGCTGCCATATTGAGACAGACGATTTCCTTCATCCTTGGCTTCATAAAAATCAATCATAGCAAAACCTGCCTTTAATTGACCCGCAATCTGTTCCTCTAAAGTATGACTAAATTCATAGCCGTATTCTGGATCAATCTGAATCAATCCATCTGCTTCTAACTGACGCGAGTTGTACGGAAGAGCGTACTTCAATTCCAAAGCTTGATCTGGCCTGTCCCAAACAGCGTCGCCATCATACATGTAAATCCACGGATTCATGTAACCTACCATGAGGAGGCCGCCTTTTTTCAAGATACGATAGGATTCCTGCCACATATTTTTCAGATTTTCTATATAGACATTGGATACCGGACAAAAAACGATGTCAAAAGTCTCATCTTCAAAAGGAAAGGGCTGGGTCATATCGGCCAAGACAGTCTCAATAGTCAAATCCTCCCGTTCAGCTACTAAGCGATCAGAGGCTAGTTGCTCCTCGGAAAAATCCATAATGGTTGTATCGAAACCTTTGAGCGCAAACTGGGGACCTTGCTGTCCGCCGCCGCACGCCAAACCTAGTATTTTCTTACCCGGTGCCTTATCAAACCAAGTCGATGGCACAGGCTTTCCATGCGTCAAAAAGACCGTTAATTCCCTCTTTTTACAATCCAGTAATTCTTCATGGCTAATGGGAACAGTATAGAGGATGCCATTTTTTGCCACTCTGTTCCACCGTTTTTGATTTTCTCGAACATAATCAGTCATCATTCCTCAGCGAGGTTAAGAGCGAGAATAACCTCTTCTTTTCTTATTTTTCATATTCTATCCTTATATTTATATTAGCGGGTAGCTCCCGCCAGTATAAACCCTTTCTTAATTATTTTTTAGATTTGTTTTATACTTAGTTCAGCGCTGTGGATTAGTAATCATTTCCAATCGCTTTGACGTTTTATCTTATGTAAGGATACAAGACAAAGAGTGCGTGGAACGAACAACAGCTACTATTCACTTTGAAAGGAATAAGAAACTTATGCTTTATGTTGGTATCGATATTGCCAAAAATAAACACGATTTAGCTTGCATTGATGAAACTGGAGAAACAATAATAATTAACTACAGATTTGCCAATTCTTATCAAGGCTTTCATCAGCTTAAACTCAAACTAAAACAGCTCTCTCCTATCACAAAAGATGTCCAGATAGCACTTGAAAGTACAGGACATTATAGCTATAACATCATTGCTTTCTTAAGAGAGTTGGGATATACTGTTTTCGCTTATAATCCTCTTATTATCAAGGAATTTGCCAAATCACAGTCTCTCAGAAAAACTAAGACTGATAGGAAAGATGCTCTTTTAATTGCTCGTAAACTACGGTCTGATATCACGCCTGAATATTATCAAACAGACAAATTAATGGATGAGTTAAAAGAGCTCACACGCTATCAAAATCGTTTAATCCAGTCACGATCCAAATGCAAGAACTTATACATCAGATTGCTTGATATTATTTTCCCTGAACTCCACGGAATTGTTAGTAATCTTCATAATCAGTTTATCTATAACTTACTAACCAATTATCCTTCTCCACAAAAGTTAGCTCGTGCTCACTTCTCATCATTACTTAAAATTAAACGTCTAACCGCTGATAAGGCTCATCAAATACAAGAAGCAGCCAAACAGACTATTGGTAATGCTTCACCTGCTTTATCCTTAGAACTAGTACAATTAATTGAAACCATTAAACACTACGATAAACAGATTAACCAAGTTCAAGAAGAAATGAATCTCTTGATGGCTGAATTAGAGTCTCCCATCACCTCTATTCCTGGAATCGGAAGCCGCCTTGGTGCTATGATTCTAGCTGAAATTAAGACTATTAATAACTTCAAAAATCCAAATCAACTTCAAGCTTTCGCAGGATTAGATCCTGCTATTTACCAATCAGGACAAATGGATAATACTGGCCATATGGTAAAGCGAGGCTCGTCTTATCTGAGATATGCTCTAATACAAGCTGCTAAACTCATCTCGATTTATTCTCCGCATTTTAAAGCCTATTTAAGATTGAAAATAAGCCAAGGTAAGCACTACAACGTAGCTGTAACACATGTCGCCAAAAAATTGACTCGTATTATTTACCATCTGCTCAAAACCAAGCAAACCTTTGACGAGGCTAAACTAAGGTAAAAACTATAAAATCAAGAATTATTTTTAAAACTTGCTCAAGGGCAAGATTTTTTGCGTGTCTAAAATTGAGCTTTTAGACTAAAAGTAGTAAAATGATAGGTGCATCCTCCAGACGATTGTCTAACTTGGTTATCAAGTTTATCGCAGTGAGGGTGTTTTTTTATTTTTTAGAATTTCCTATTGACTTTTTATATAGAATGCCTCCTTTCTTACGCTAAAGCGATTTTACCATAGCTAAGAAGTATTTTCAAGATAGGCAATCAGCTAAATCTCCTTTAGAGATCCCCTTGATTTTGGCTTTCTAATATTATTGGTAAAAAGAGTCAGACAATAACTGATTTACTTGCCAAATAGCTTTTTAAAGAAACTTTTTTCTTTCTTTGATTGGCCCTCAAGAGGTAATTGGTCTTGATTGGCAGCTATCGGTAGGGCAGAAATCAAAGGCAGAGTTATATTTATTTGGTCATTTTGATTGAGAATATCTTGAACTTGCTTCTGATCAACAGGCATTCCTATAGAATCCTTATCAATAGCATTGACTTCGATGAAATATTTTAAATCCATACCAACAAAAGAAGCTCCTTCATCTAGCATGATTTTCTCAGCTCCCATCAATTGAGCTAGTTGAAACAGAGAGGAAAACTGATTTTCTTTCCTTATTGTACCAATCAAGCCATAAGACTCGTCTTCAGTAAAGTGCTTATAGTGAGCCATCCAATTTGAGGCAAGACTCCTATCACTAAAAATATAGAGTGCAGGCAGACCATTAAAATCTTTCGTTGAGATAAGAGGTGTACTGCTTTTGCTATCAGGCTTGTAGTCTTCCTTAGATAAGGCAATAAATAAGCAATCTTGTCGAAACAACTCCCTCATTAGATTCCGGTATGGAATCTGCCAATCTCCCTTGACTTCTTGACTATCTCTTAGTTCATTTTTTAAAGCTTCTATCACGTGATTCAATTTAAAAATCCTCCTTCTCTTTAACCAAATAAAATCAAAAACAGATGAGGCAAAGCGACACAGACTTACTGAGTGGTTGGCCAGAAACTTTACCAGTGTATTCTGTTGATTGTCAAAGACTCTGCACCTTCAGTCCAGTCATCCTCTTGACAGACATTACTGGTTAAGACTTTAATAATAGCAAAGTGTACAAAACTTTTTAATTTCAAAAAAATCCTTTAACGATTAAAGCTAGCAATCTCATAACCAGTTTTTGCATTAACAAAATTAAGAGTTTTTAGATTGCCAATTAAATTAAAAATGGATTTTCCAATAGGTTCTAAATCAATCTTAATGGAATCTGACTCTTTCTCTACATTTAAATAAACAGTCAATGAATAAGTTTCTTGATCTGATTGTATTTCAATATGATCATAACTGTAACCCTTAGGATATTCCTGTAAACTAGCAATTTTTGCTACCTTATTGTTATCACCAACATAGTCAGTTTTATAATTTTCAGCCTTGTCTGTATCAACCTTGCTTATTTGACAAGCTGTCAAAAAAATAAATGATGCAATTAAAATAAGTATTCTATAAATATTACTATTTCTCATGAGTTAGCTCCTTCTTATCTTCTTTTAAGAATATTGTAACACACGATGTAAGCTCTTTCAAACATAAAAAAGCTGCCCGAGAGCAACTTTTATCCACTATATTCGAACGAATTAGCTTTAAGACTAGGAACTGAGGTGCAGTTAGCTCAAATAGTCAGGGGAGTGACTGTTGGAGGCGGGAAATAAGAACTGATGAAAGTCAGTTTACCCTACAGTCTGAGAATAGACTGTTTGAGGTTGAAAATAAAAGAAACTAAGTTTCTCTCAACTGGAGTACGGCAAACCGATAGTGACAAGGTATCAAAGCTAATTCAAATGACTATATTTTTAAAAATCATTAAAATCCCAGACATCATCCACCCATCCTTCATAGAAATCTGGTTCGTGGCAGACCATGAGAATAGATCCTTTGTAGGCTTGGAGGGACCGTTTGAGCTCATCCTTGGCATCTACATCCAAATGGTTGGTCGGCTCATCTAGGATCAGCACGTTATTTTCACGGTTCATCAGCAAACAGAAACGAACCTTGGCTTGTTCACCACCAGAAAGAACCTGAATTTGACTTTCAATATGCTTAGAAGTCAAACCACAACGGGCAAGAGCTGCACGAACTTCAGCTTGGTTAAGGGCTGGAAAGGCATCCCAAACAGCTTCAAGAGGGGATTGACGATTTCCTCCAGGTACCTCTTGTTCAAAGTAGCCAAGTTCCAAATATTCACCCCGTTCCACTTGACCACCAAGGGCTGGGATAAGACCCAAGAGACTCTTGAGCAAAGTGGATTTCCCGATACCATTAGCACCAACGATAGCAACTTTTTTATTGCGCTCAAAGGTCAAGTTCAAGGGAGTTCTAGTCAAGACACGATCATAACCGATTTCCAAGTCCTTGGCTTGGAAGATAAAACGACTAGGTGTCCGAGCCATCTTAAAATCAAAGGAAGGTTTTGGTTTTTCGGATTGAAGTTCGATGATATCCATCTTGTCTAGCTTCTTCTGTCGGGACATGGCCATATTTCGCGTAGCAACACGGGCCTTGTTGCGGTTTACAAAATCCTGCAAATCAGCAATTTCCTTCTGTTGGCGCTCATAAGCCGCCTCCAATTGAGATTTCTTCATGGCATGCACTTCTTGGAACTGGTAGTAGTTGCCTGAATAACGAGTTAGATTTTGATTTTCCACATGATAGACGATATTGATAACATCATTTAAGAAAGGAATATCATGAGAAATCAGAACAAAGGCATTTTCATAATTTTGCAGGTAACGCTTGAGCCAATCAATGTGCTCCGCATCCAGATAGTTGGTCGGCTCATCCAGCAAGAGAATGTCTGGTTTTTCCAGTAAGAGCTTGGCCAAAAGAATCTTGGTCCGCTGGCCACCAGATAAATCGGTCACATCTGTATCCATACCATAGTCCATAACACCCAAGGCACGGGCTACTTCATCAATCTTAGCATCTAAGATATAGAAATCACGAGACTCCAAGCGGTCCTGGAGTTCACCGACCTCTTCCATGAGAGCATCTATATCAGCCCCTTCATCCGCCATATGCATGTAAATCTCATTAATCCGCTCTTCTGTCTTGAAGAGTTCATCAAAAGCCGTTCGTAAGACATCTCGAACAGACGATCCTTTCTCTAGGACAGCATGCTGGTCTAAGTAGCCAGCTGTCACATAACGAGACCACTCCACCTTCCCTTCATCAGGAAGAAGCTTTCCGGTAACAATCGACATGAAGGTTGATTTTCCTTCACCATTAGCTCCGACCAAGCCAATATGTTCGCCCTTGAGCAGGCGGAAAGAGACATCTTCAAAAATTGCTCGTTCCCCAAAGCCATGGGTTAAATTTTTAACTTCTAAAATACTCACACTTTTCTCCTAGTTTTAGCCATCTATCTTTGTTGTATAGTCAAATGAATTAGCTTTAGGACTAGGAACTGAGGTGCAGGCTGTACTGTGGAGTACGGCAAGCCGATAGTGACATCGTATTAAAGTTAATTCAAAAGACTATAAATACCAAACAAGAGCCTGAGACAGAACACCTCAGACTACTTTGCTTTGTATTTAATTAGTCCAAGCCAATCTCAGCACGAACGACATCAGCAATGGTATCTACATAATAATCCACTTCTTGGTCAGTTGGAGCTTCTGCCATTACACGCAAGAGTGGTTCCGTACCAGATGCTCTGACAAGAATCCGTCCATTCCCAGCCATTTCAGCTTCCATCTTCTCGATGATAGCTGCGATTGCAGGTACTTCCATGGCCTTATCTTTCATGGCATTTTCAACACGGATATTGACCAATTTTTGAGGATAGATAGTTACCTCGGCAGCCAATTCTGACAAGTTCTTGCCCGTTTCTTTCATGATCTTAGTTAACTGTACAGCAGTCAACTGACCATCACCTGTTGTATTGTAATCCATGAGAATGAGATGACCTGATTGCTCACCACCTAGGTTGAACCCTGACTTGCGCATTTCTTCTACCACATAGCGGTCTCCAACTGCAGTGACAGCCTTATTGATGCCTTCACGATCCAAAGCCTTATGGAATCCTAAGTTGGACATAACAGTTGTAACAATAGTATTTTGAGCCAACAGACCTCTATCGGACAAGTATTTACCGATGATGTACATAATACGGTCTCCATCGACCAACTCACCATTTTCATCAACTGCAATCAAGCGGTCACTATCTCCATCAAAAGCTAACCCAATTTGACTACCAGTTTCTTTCACTAATTCTTGCAGACCTTCTGGATGGGTTGAACCAACACCATCATTGATATTCAGACCATCTGGACTTTCTGCCATGACAGCCAATTGGGCATCTAAATCAGCAAAAATTTGACGAGCTGATGCTGCAGCAGCCCCATTTGCTGTATCAAGAGCAACTTTCATACCATCTAAGGAATGTCCTGTTGACACTAGATACTCTTGGTATTTCCGAATGCCTTCAGGATAATCCATAACATCACCAAGACCTTGGGCAGATGGACGAGGAAGTGTGTCCTCACTTGCATCTAGAAGTGCTTCAATTTCGGCTTCGACAGCATCATCCAATTTGAAGCCATCATTTCCGAAAAACTTAATCCCATTGTCCTGAGCTGGATTATGGCTAGCCGAAATCATGACACCAGCACTAGCCTTTTCCGTACGAACCAAATGAGCCACTCCAGGTGTTGCAAGTACACCCAGTTTATAAACATGGATACCTACTGACAAGAGACCCGCGACTAAGGCTGATTCTAACATTTGTCCAGAGATACGTGTGTCGCGAGCTACGAAAACGCTAGGAGTTTCCGTCTCGTGTTGGCTTAAGACATAGCCACCAAAGCGACCTAACTTAAAGGCCAATTCCGGTGTCAATTCTAGATTGGCCTCACCACGAACACCATCTGTACCAAAGTATTTTCCCATTTTTCTAATCCTTTTATTCCTTATTCTTAGTAATTGTTGCTTGAATGCTTGTCACTTCCTGTGAGAAAACGACTGGCAAAATTTGGCCCTGAGCATCTACCGCTTGCAGAGTTGCTGTACCCGTGTAATTTTGAGATAAATCAGCTACATCTGTAACGACCGCTTCAACTCGATCAACCCGAGAAAGAGTTTCCTCATCACTTGTTACTTTAACGTTTGTCGTACCGACCGTAACTTTAGAAACTGAGTACCCAAGGGCCAATTGGTTGTCATAAATATGTCCTTCGACAGTAAAGTTCTTACTAGCACGCTTGCCAATTTTAACAGACAAATTGACTGGCGTCAAGTTAGCATTCACACCTGTTGGAAGATCTAAAACTTGCAACTTAACCATGTGAGTCCCCACTTCGAAATCTCTCAAATCAGCCTTGATTTGAAAACTTCGAGTTTCTTTATCGGTCTCTCTTTGTAAAATCAGACGGTTGGAACCAATCAAATCTACCGTTACGGTTGAAGCAAAGCCTGAGATGAAATATTTTTCACTATCATATTCTATAGTGATTGGAACATTATTAATGGTATGCGTGTAGGTTTCTCTCGGCTGAGATTGGCCTGTATTTATAGAATTTTTATAGTTGGTTGTTGTTGCATAAAAGAAAAGAGTAAAAGCAATTAAAATCGAAGCTGCCAGTTGGCCAATCATCTTAAATTTATCATTCATTATCTTTGACCTCCTAACCGTTTCCACCAAGAAGCTGGTCTTGTGTGTTCAGAAATCAAATGAGAACGAAGACTGACTTCAAATTCTTCAAGACTTAAATCATGACGAAAATTACCATTTACTGCAATCGAGATGCTTCCAGTTTCTTCCGAAACAACGAAAACCAGAGCATCCGAAACCTCTGACAATCCTATTGCAGCCCGATGCCGTGTCCCAAATTCTTTAGAAATACCAGCGCTATCAGATAGTGGTAAGTAAGCAGATGCTACTGCAACTTTGTTTTCTTTAATTATAACTGCGCCGTCATGAAGAGGAGTATTGGGAATGAAGATATTGATCAACAATTCCCCAGATACATCGGCGTTCAAGGAAATACCAGTTGCTCGGTATTCATGTAAAGTTCTGGCCCGTTCGATGGCCACTAGGGCACCAATTTTACGTGGACCCATATACTTGACAGATTTAATTAAAGATTGAATAAGCGCTTCTTCGGAACTCAAAGCTGGCCCAGAGAAAATTTGAGTGGTTCTCCCCATCTTTTCTAACATAGCACGAAATTCAGGAGCAAAAATCACAACTCCTGCAATTACAGCATAGGACATGATTTGGTTGATCAACCAAGAAATGGTTTGGAGTCCCAGTAAGCTGGCAGCAATTTGAGCCAGAACGAAGAGAAAGACTCCCTTAATTAAGGTCATAATCTTTGTTCCCGCTAGGGACTTACTCAAGTTATAGGTAATATAAATGACTAAGGTAATATCAATCAGATGGACAATAGCTGTCCATGGACTTGCAAGCAAGCTAGACCAATATTGCGGATCAAGTAGTTGATTTAAATTTAACATAGATTCCTCATACAATTATTGTTCTTACACAGTATCAACCTATTATACCATACTTCCTATATTTTTTTCTTCTCCTAGGCAACTTCTATAATAGAAAAAGCCTTTCCTTTGTGATACAATACTTCTATGAAAATAAACACAGCATTGGGTATTCTTGCAGGTAAATCTGCCCACTTTTTTCTTAGTAAAATGGGACGCGGAAGCACGCTGCCCGGAAAAATTGCCCTTCAATTTGATAAAAAGATTTTAGATCAGTTAGCAAGAAATTATGAGATTATCGTGGTAACAGGAACCAACGGGAAAACCTTGACTACTGCCCTGATTGTTGGTATTCTTCAAGAAGCTTTTGGCCAAGTTACTACCAACACCAGCGGTGCTAACATGATTACCGGTATTACAACTACTTTCCTTTCTTCCAAGAAAAATAAAAAAGGAAGAAAATTTGCTGTTTTGGAAATCGATGAAGCTAGTTTGACTCGTGTAACAGAATATGTTAAACCAAGTCTCATTGTTTTTACCAATATCTTCCGAGATCAGATGGACCGCTATGGAGAAATTTATACTACTTATCAAATGATCCTGGATGGTGCTGCAAAGGCTCCTGAAGCTACTATCTTAGCCAATGGCGATAGTCCACTCTTCAATTCAACAAAGACTATCAATCCCATCAAATATTACGGTTTTGCAACTGAAGAAGGTCAGCCCCAGTTAGCCCACTACAACACGGAAGGTATTCTCTGCCCCGACTGCCATCACATCTTGCGTTACAAGATGAACACCTATGCAAACCTAGGCTCTTATGTCTGTCTCAATTGTGATTTCAATCGTCCTCAACTGGATTATGCTTTGACGCAATTGACCAGTATCAGTCACAAAGATTCTAGCTTTGTTATCGATGGTCAAGATTATAAAATCAATATCGGGGGACTCTACAATATTTACAACGCCTTAGCTGCGGTTAGTGTAGCAGAATTTTTTGGTATTGACCCTCAGATTATAAAAGCAGGTTTTGACAAGAGCAAGGCAGTCTTTGGTCGTCAGGAAACCTTTAAAATTGGGGATAAAGACTGTACTTTGGTCTTGATTAAAAATCCAGTCGGTGCCACTCAAGCTATCGAAATGATGAAATTAGCTCCGTTTGACTTCTCCCTCTCCGTCCTCCTCAATGCCAACTATGCAGATGGGATTGATACCAGCTGGATTTGGGATGCGGATTTCGAGCAGATTCATCACATGGATATCACTCAAATCTTTGCTGGTGGTGTGCGTGCCTCTGAAATAGCACGCCGTCTGCGTGTAACTGGCTTTGACGAAGAAAATATAGAGCAAGTCGATAGCCTAGATAGTCTCATGCAAGCTATTGAAAAACAAGAGAGTCAACAGGCTTACATCCTCGCAACCTATACTGCTATGCTAGAGTTGCGTGACCTCCTTGCCCAAAGAAATGCTGTCGGAAAGGAGATGAAATAATGGTTTATACATCTCTAAAAAGTCCTGAGAAAGACTACTCCTACGATCTCAACATCGCTCATCTCTATGGAGATTTGATGAACACTTATGGTGACAATGGCAATATTCTCATGCTTAAGTATGTGGCTGAGAAATGCGGTGCCAAGGTTCAAGTCGACATTGTTTCCATGGAAGATAACTTTGATCCAGATTTTTATGATATTGCCTTCTTTGGTGGTGGTCAAGATTTTGAACAAGCTATTTTATCAAAAGATCTTCCCTCTAAAAAGGAAAGTCTAGCTGATTTCATTGAAAATGATGGTGTTTTTCTAGCTATCTGTGGTGGCTTTCAACTCTTGGGTCAATACTACATCGAAGCAGGTGGCCGAAAGATTGACGGCCTAGGTATTTTAGGACACTATACCCTCAATCAGTCCAATAACCGCTACATTGGCGATATCAAAATTCACAACCAGGAATTTGGTGAAACTTACTATGGTTTTGAAAATCATCAAGGTCGCACTTTCCTAGCGGAAAACCAAAAACCACTTGGTCAAGTGGTCTACGGAAATGGAAACAATAAAGAAGATGGCGTTGAAGGCATGCATTATAAAAATACCTTTGCTAGCTACTTCCACGGTCCGATCCTATCACGCAATACCAATTTAGCCTACCGTTTAGTGACAACTGCCTTACGTAAAAAATATGGACAGGACATTGCCATGCCAACCTATGACGCCATTCTCAGTAAAGAAAAACCTGAAGAATATGCGGATGTTAAGAGCAAAGCTATTTTAGAAGAAGAATAAAAAGAACTAGGGCAACTAGTTCTTTTTGATTGGCAAAATCGTTTGGATTTTTTGTAGACCATCTTTGAAGCGTTGGCTGTTAGCCGCTTTTTTTTCTTCTTCTGCTTTTTGCAAGATGCCACTAGCTTCTTTAGTGGCTGCATCCAGATAAACCAATTTAACAACGGCCCCTTTTTTGACAGCATTCAAGGGCAAGTGTGGATTGGGAGACATGGAAATAACTTGATCAACAGTTCTATTAGCATATTGGGAACGAGGTTTGACTGGAAATGTGGTGACCAAGTAGCCAAGTTCCTCAAGGACTTGACGAGCTTGCAAAAGCGGTAAACCTGTCACATCTGGCAAAGCCATTTCTTTCTTGCTTTCTGCAATGACCCAGTCATCCACATAGTAGACTTTGACAAGAGTTCCTGGTGGAACTTTGCCAGAGCGAGGCATCATGGCAACCACTTCTCCAGCATTGGCTTTGACATATTTTTTATGCGGTTTGGCTAAGAGCAAGATAACCTGTAAACCTAATTTTTCTAAATGTTGCTTGGCTTGTGATGCCTCCACATCCATTAAGTTAGGAATCGCAACCAAACTTTTTTTATAACTATGCTGCCTTTCCAAATGTTTATCAACAATAGGGGCCGCCTTGTCTGTTATTTTTCCAACAATCTCCACCGTATCAGGAATAACTCCTAAAAAAAGATTCGCTGCACCAAAGAGTTTCCCCATTTTCCCAGAGGATTTTTTGATGGCATTTTTACTTGATTTTTTAGGCATAAGAACCTCCTTTTCTTCATTATATACCAAAACTTTTCAGTAAACAATAAAAAGAAGCTCCTCAGCTTCCTTTTACTCCAGTTCTTGACTCAGCTCTTCCCATTCTTGCATGAGTTGGTCTTGCTCCTGAGTGATCTTATCCAGTTCAGCTTGCAATTCAAGCAACTCTACAGCATCGTTGGTCTCTTCCATGGCCTCAGCAATTTCAGCTTCTCTAGCTTCAATAATGTCAAGCCTGTCCTCGATTTGTTGGATGCGGCGAGTGATTTTGCGGATTTCTTTCTGATTTTCTTTCTGCTTTTGGTAATCACTAGCGTCCCATTCAGAAGCGGAGGTATCTGACAAGATTGCTTGATCTTGTTTTGCTTCTTGCAACTCTTCCAGCTCGGCCTTTTTCTCTAAGTAATAATCATAATCACCTAGGTATAGGGTAGAACCTGTTTCTGAAATTTCTAAAACCTTTGTTGCCACTCGGTTGATAAAATAGCGGTCATGACTGACAAAGAGCAAGGTTCCATCAAAGTCGATAAGGGCATTTTCCAGAACTTCCTTGCTATCGATATCCAAGTGGTTGGTCGGCTCATCCAGTATCAGAAAATTATCGTGTTGCATGGACAGTTTTGCTAGAAGTAAACGTGCTTTTTCACCACCGGAAAGCATAGCAACAGACTTTTTGACATCATCTCCTGAGAAGAGGAAGGCTCCCAGTCGATTGCGGATTTCAACTTCAGGCGTAGTCGGAAAGGCATTCCAAAGTTCATCTAGAACACTATTTGTCCGAGTCAGATTGGACTGAGTTTGATCGTAGTAACCCGGCTCCACATTAGCACCGTAAATGGAAGAACCCTTGATGAAAGGAAGTAGGCCAACAACTGATTTGAGGAAGGTTGTCTTCCCTATTCCATTGGGTCCGACAATGGCAATCGCATCAAATTTTTTCACATCTAAAGAAATCGGCTCAGATAAGACTTCCCCATCGTAACCAATAGCCGCATCTGATACCGTCAAAACCACATTGCCCGAAACTTTCTCTGCTTGAAAAGTCATGTTAGCTGATTTATTTCCAGCTTGAGGTTTATCTAGTCGCTCCATTTTTTCCAACTGCTTACGCCGGGCTTGAGCCCGCTTGGTAGTCGATGCCCTGACAATATTGCGTTGAACAAAGTCTTCTAACTTGGCAATTTCCTTCTGCTGCTTTTCGAAGTTCTTTTCTTCAGTAGCTAACTTCTCAACCTTGAGGTCCATGAACTTAGAGTAATTGCCTACATAGCGATCCAAAGAATGCGTGGTCAAATCAAGGGTGACCGTCGCCACCTTGTCCAAGAAATAGCGGTCATGGCTGACGATAATGAGTGCCCCTTGGTAGTTGACCAAGTAATTTTCTAACCAGGCGATGGTTTCAATATCTAGGTGGTTAGTTGGTTCGTCTAAGACTAGTAATTCGGGTTTTTCCAAGAGCATTTTGGCTAAGGCTAAGCGCGTATTTTGCCCACCTGACAATTCAGCAATCTTCATGTCCCACATGGACTGATCAAACTGAAAACCATTGAGGATAGCCTTGATATCCGACTCGTAGGTGAAACCGCCACGCGCACGAAAATCTTCCGATTGACGGTCGTAATCCGCCATCAGTTTGTCAAAATCATCCCCAGTCAAATCTGCCATCTGCAACTCCATCGTCCGCAGATTTTTTTCTGTGGTCCGTAAATCATCGAAGACATGCAGCATCTCATCAAAAATGGTTCTTTCTGATTGAAAGCGAGAATCCTGAGCCAGATAGGACAAGGTCAAGTCGCGTTTGGTATTGACTTGACCTGATGTAGGTGCTTCTTCGCCGACTAAAATTTTTAAAAGAGTGGATTTACCGGCACCATTTCGCCCTACTAGAGCAATGCGATCCCTTTCATCCACCTGAATAGTAATATTATCAAAGAGCACATCCCCTGAAAAAGAGCGCTCAATCTTATTTCCACTAAGTATAATCATGTTTCTATTGTAACAAAAAAGCAGAGAAAATTCCCTACTTCCGCATAAAATAATGACTTAAGTCAAACGTTCTTCTTCCTCATAGTCAATCGGTAATTTCTTCAAGAAAACTTGCAATTGTTGTTCCCAATAATACCAATCGTGTGTGCCATGGCTGACCGTGCTTTCTAGGTTCAAGCCCATATCTTCTAGTGCCTTGACTGCTTTTTGATTGCTACCAAAGAGGAAATCTTCCTTCCCACACCAAGTATAGAACTGGGATTTTTTATCGTGTTCTTTGGCAAACGTCGTCATGATATGTTTCTTCAGGTTCTCTCTTGTCAAGTCACCAAAAATACCTTGCCAATAAGCTGGTTTCTTATCAACATTCTTCTCCAATTCATCCAAGTCCATACCAATCCCCAGAGCCCCTGAAAAGGCTCCAACATAGGCATACTCATTTGTAGAGAGGCCGATTTTAAAGGCTCCATAACCTCCCATAGAAAGCCCTGCTATGAAAGTCTTCTCTCTTTTTCGACTCATATTTGGGAAAAAACGCTGCATAACCTTAGGTAATTCTTTGGCAATAGCGTCGTAGTAATTAAGGCCATAAGTCGTATTGGTATACCAAGCTAAATCCGTATTGGGCATGATAACAATGAGGTTGGTATGACGGATTAAGCGCTCAATAGCTGTTCGTTTCCGCCAAGAATTTTCATTGCCATTCATCCCATGTAGGAGGTAAAGAACCGGAATATCTGTACAATCTACTAAGTCAGGCGCTACGTCCGCTGCATCTGGGTAAATCACGCTGACATGACGAGCCATATCTAAACTTTCAGAAAAATATTCTATTTCAAAGGTTGCCATATGATGCCTTTCTCCTCTTCTATTTTAGAAAAGAGCTAGTTTCCTAGCTCACTAACTGATCTCTATCTTACTTCCATGATAACAGGAAGGATGGCTGGGCGACGTTTGGTTTGTTCAAAGAGGTACTTGGACAAATCATCGCGAACTGCACTCTTGAGTTCTCCCCAATCAAAGCTATCCTTGGTAAAGTATTTCTCCACACTGGCATTGACCAAATCAGCCGATTCTCTTAAGATATCCTTGCTCTTTTTAACATAGATAAAGCCACGCGTATTGACCTTAGCCTTGGAGATAATTTTCTTTTCCTTGCGACTAACCGTAATAGCAACGATAAAGATACCATCTTCAGATAGAATCTTACGGTCGCGTAGGACAATATTACCCACATCACCGATGGCATTTCCATCAATCATGACATCCCCAGCTGAGACGGCACCATTATGGACAAATTCGCCATCTTCATACGCCATGACATCCCCACGTTTCACAATAAGAATGTTTTCTGGGAAAAATCCGATTTCTAGGGCTGCTTTAGCATGAGCATCAAGTTGACGGTATTCTCCTTGGATCGGGAAGAGATATTTTGGTTTAAGAATATTAAGCATGAGTTGCAAATCACGCGCATTGGCATGTCCAGAAACTCTCAAATCCTTAGCAATGGTTTTGACAACTCCGCCCGCTTGGTAGATCATGTTTTCTACCTTAGCAACGACCGCTTCCTTAGAAACCGTTGGTGTTGTCACGATGTAGACCAAATCACCATCCTTGATTTCAACATAACGATGACGGCCGATAGACATCTTACGCAAACCATTGAGAGGCTCACCCATGCGGCCAGTCTCCAGAATAATTAACTCATTATCTTGGTACTTGTTCATTTCCTTAGGCTTGATGAGAATGTGCTCGCTTGCCAAACGTAATTTCTTCAAAGAAATCGCTGTGCGAACAATATTTTCCACATCATGACCTGTTAGAACAACCCGACGACCGGTCGCATCAGCAGCATCAAAAATTTGTTGGATACGAATGATATTGCTGGCTACAGCTGCCACAATCACACGACCATCCCAATCCGCAATGGTATTGAGGATCTCTTCTGATTCTTGGTGCATGCTTGCCACCTGAATCTGGCTATCCGCATTTGCAGAATCAGATAAGAGTGCCAAGACACCTTCTTGGCCCAATTCTGCCAAACGGCTAAAATCAGATTTGTAATAAGGGGCTGCCGCTTGATCAAACTTGAAATCGCCTGTGTAGACGATATTGCCCTCGTCTGTTTTGACAACAATTCCCAAACTTTCAGGAATCGAGTGGGTTGTCTTAAAGAAAGAAATAACTGCATCCCCAAAATCAATTTCTGTTCTGGCATTGATAATATGAAAGTCCTTAAACTTCTTAGTAGCTCCATAATTTTTGACCACCAACTTGGCCAATTCAATGGTTAAATGTGAACCAAATACCGGTACTTTTACCTTCTCCAACAGATAAGGAAGGGCTCCAATAGCATCCGCATGTCCATGTGTCAAGAAGACACCTGCAACCCGGTCTTTATTTTCCACTAAATAATCAAAATTTGGAACGATCACGTCCACACCCAACTGTTCATTTTCTGGATATTTTAAGCCAACATCCAGAACAAAAATACTGTCATTAACCTCAGCGATATAGAGATTTTTACCATTCTCTCTGACACCGCCTAAGGCCATGATTTTAATATCACTCATGATATAAATCCTCTTTATTATTTATTTTCATACAAACGGTCCTTGCGTCCCAAAAGATGATTTAAGTGAAAAGAAGGGTCGACATGGTAATCTCAAAAATGTTTCAGCGGTCTTCTTTGTTGATGTAAGAGACAGCCTCCTAGAAATGACACGAGGAAACTTCCTTTAAGACTATCTCTCCAAGAACATCACTAGATTAAGCTAAAAAATTAAATTGTATACCAGTTTACCGATCCATTCCATTACATCCATCGATGTGGGTTGGCAAGTCGAATTACTGTTTTATACTCTTTGACAATCAACAATAGATGGCTAAAGTTCCTTACCTACTACTAGATAGGTCTGCGTCACTTTGTTTCATCTATTGTTGATTTTCTCTGAGTATTACAGGTTGCCCTGTATATCAGAGATATTATATCATTTTTTCCAAAAGAATGCGAAAATGAAGGGGCTGGGTAAAAAGTCTTAAAATAGAAAATGGCCTAGAATTACGTCATCAGAAACGTTTACTCTATGCCATTTTAGTTGTTTTTATTTTGATAGGAAGTTTTAAATTAAGTTGTTACCTAGGCTTAAGCTTATTCGAAAAACTGATAGTAATCAGCGATTTCCATTTTAGATTTTTCATCATGGTTGACGTCCTTGACAATTTTTCCGTCCTTCATAACAATGAGGCGATTACCATGTTTTAGGGCATCTTCCATATGATGGGTAATCATAAGGGCTGTTAAAGAATCTCCTGTGACAAATTCATCCGTCAATCTCATCAGCGACAGGCTAGTCTTAGGATCCAATGCAGCCGTATGCTCATCCAAGAGCAAGAGCTCTGGCCGTTTGAGCGTTGCCATGAGCAAGCTAAGTGCCTGACGCTGGCCACCCGATAATAGACCCGTAGGCGTATCTAAATGCCTCTCCAACCCATTTCCTATCTTGGTCAATAGTTGAGAAAATTCCTCTTTATGGGCAAGAATTTTTCTTGGAGAAAACCGTCTTTTCTCACCACGATATTTCGCAATAAGAAGATTTTCTGCTACAGTCATGCGAGGCGCCGTTCCCATTTTCGGATCTTGGAAGACGCGGGACAGGTATTTCGCACGTTTTTCTGCTGGTAGATTGGTCACATCCTCACCAAGGATTGAAATCGAACCTGAAGTCAACATGAGTGTTCCTGCAATCACATTGAAGAGGGTTGATTTACCAGCACCATTTCCACCGAGAATGGTCAAAAAATCATGCTCGTAAATCTCCAAATTAACCTCATCTAAGATTGTTTTTATTTCATCAAAGCCATTATTGACTTGGACGGAGGCATTTTTTAATTCAACAATTTTTTTCATCGTGAAAGTGTCACCCCCTTGAAGAATTTCTTTTTCAAAACTGGCACCATAAGGCAAGTAGCCAATACAATAGCTGAGAAGAGTTTGAGGTAGTTGGTATTAAAACCAAGGGCAATGACCGCCGTAATGAGGAACTGATAGAAAATAGATCCGACTACGATAGCAATCAAACGCTCCAAAAGCGTTAAGCCAGTTGAGTAGAGTACCTCACCGATAATGATGGAGGCTAGTCCGATGACAATGACCCCAATCCCTTTTGATACATCCGCATAACCATCTTGTTGGCTGACAAGAGCTCCCGCTAGTGCGATGAGGCCATTGGAAACCACTAGACCCATCACTTCCATTCGGTCCGTATTGATCCCAAAACTCTTGGCCATATCTCGGTTATCCCCTGTTGCGATATAGGCTTGCCCCAACTTGGTGTAAAGAAAATAAATCAGAGCCCCAATGACACTGACAACTGCCAGAAGACCAACGAGGAGTAAATTCGTAACGGTTGAGAAAGGCAGTAAATCTTGAAGTCTTTGTGTATCTAATAAACCTAAGTTGGCACGTCCCATAATCATGAGCATGAGGGAGTTAGAAGATGTCATCACCAAAATACCGGCTAAAATAGTTGGGATTTTCCCCTTGGTATAGAGGAGTCCAGTAATCAGTCCTGCCAAACAACCAGACAAAGCGCCGCATAATGTGGCCAATAGGGGATGAACTCCCATATTCATCATGGTAACAGCAACTGCTCCTCCTAGAGGAAAGGAGCCTTCTGTTGTCATATCTGGAAAATTAAGAATTCGGAAGGTTAGGTAGATTCCCAAACCGAGAATCCCCCACAAGAGCCCTTGTGATATGGATGAGATAATCATATTTTTCTATCTTTCTATTCATCAGCCTTGACAGCTACATCTGCTTCTTCTAATAGGCTGTCAGGAATCGTAATCCCTAGTTCTTTGGCCGCTTTCAAATTAAGTGTTGGTTTGCCTGTATCGACAATATTAACTGGAACTTCCGACACTTTTTTACCTGCTAGGATTTTAAGAGCGACTTTTGCTGTTTCGAGACCTAACCCATATTGGCTTTGGGCAACGGAAGCAATCGATCCTTGTTTGACCATAGTATCAACACTTGAATAAACAGGAAGTTTTGCAGTATTGGTTGCTGATACTACTGTTGGGAAAGCTGATGCGATTGTATTATCCTGTGGTACAAAAACTGCATCCACTTTTCCTGTCATGACAGACATGGTCGTTGTGATTTCATTTGTCGATGGAACCGCGTACTCAAAAACTGTCAAACCAGCTTTTTCAGCAAAATCAGTAAATTCCTTGACTTGTGATACAGAATTGTCTTCGCTGCTGGCATAGAGGACACCGATTGTTTTTGCAGTTGGTGTAATGGTTCTAATCAAGTCAACCGTTTGAGCAAGCGGGATATGGTTAGAGACACCTGTCACATTTCCTTCCGGTTGTTCTAAGTTTTTCACCAATTTTGCACCGACTGGGTCTGAAATAGCACCCATTACGACTGGGATATCGCTTGTCGCGGATGCCAATCCTTGAGCTGCTGGTGTCGCAATCCCAATAAGAATATCGTTACCATCATTGACCAATTTTTTACTCATGGTTTGAATCTTACTCTGATCCGCCTCTGCATTGAGAACTGTTAACTCTACATTGCTCCCTTCGTAACCTGCATCTGCCAAACCATCTTCAATCCCTTTTTCTATTTCATCCAAGGCATCATGGGTGACAAATTGTAGGATACCAATTTTCACAACTTCTTTTTCACCAGTACTTGTCTTCTCTTCGCGGTTAGTAACGAAGAGGACTCCAATAACCAAAAGAGCAAGAGCGATAAGTGTTCCGATTAAACTTTTATTTTTCATAACATTTCTCCTAATATTTACTTTGTTTAAAGAATAGAATCAAGAGCCAACTAAAAAGAAAAAGCGCCCAGTAAGGTAAGATATCCTACTACGCGCCCCTATTAGATAGATGAAGACTAGCGCATAGATACTTTTTAGAAGTACTCCAAAAGTCGTATCTATGCACAAACATAAACACAACTTTACCTACGCCAGTTTTGCCAATTTGTAAGTGGTTGAGTGTATGCCATCTTCATTTCCTCCTTGTTTTATTTTCTTTATTATACATGATTTTTCAGAAATTGCAAGAAATTTTTAAAATTTTCTCACAATTTATCTTTTTTCCATTACTGATTTTTTATTAATGAAGGTTTTTTCATTGCTAAAACTTCACTATTTAAGCAATCGTAGACCGTTAAGAATGACTAAGATAGTGGAGGTTTCATGGAAGATAACCCCCTTTGTCAAATCCAGAAAGCCAAACATATTCAACGTAATCAAAACAATAATGACGGCAATCGAGAAGAAAAGATTTTGCCAGATAATTCGATTGAGTTTTTGGCTATGCATGTAAACCTGAAAAAGTTTGGCAAAGTTATTTTGTACCATGACCAAATCAGCTGACTCCATAGCAATGGCTGAACCTGATCCCATAGCGATACCAACATGAGCATTGGCAAGGGCTGGAGCATCATTGATCCCATCTCCAATCATGGCAACTTGCTTGCCGGCAGTCTGGCTCATTTGGACATCCTGAATTTTGTCTTGCGGTAGGCAATTGGCACGGTAATCCGTCACTCCTACTTCTTTTGCAATCCTTTCTGCTACTGCTTCATTATCCCCAGTCAACATCACTACCTCAACACCCGCTTTTTGGAAATCATGGACAGCTTGTGCAGATTCTGGACGAACTTGGTCGGCTAAGGTCAGATAACCAATTACGGTATCATCCTCAGCTACAATCACTGTCGTTTGTCCTTTGGTCAAACCATGAGCATAGGCATATGGATCCTTATAATCAGCAAAAGCAGCTGGCTTACCAACTCGAATATTGTCACAAATTAAACCCATACCAGATTCTTCTTCAACGACCAAATTAGCTGGTACTTGTGATAAATCCACAGTCGAGAAATGTTTGACAATGGCTTGGGCAATGGGATGATGAGATCCTTGTTCCATAGCAATGACTATTGGTAAGAGACGGTCAGGTAAGTAGAAATCTAGAACTTCAAAGTTACCATAGGTCAAGGTTCCAGTTTTATCGGAGTAAATTAAATTAATAGAGGCCAAGTTTTCCAAAGCCGTACCACCTTTGATCAGAACGCCAATTCGAGCACCTTTACTGATAGCACTAAGGGTAGCAGGTGTCACAGAAGCAACCAAAGCACAAGGGCTAGCAACTGTCAGCAAAACCATTCCACGATAAAAGGCTTGATGAAATCCTAAACCTTGCAGATAATAGAGAGCAGCAATAAATAGAGGGACCGCCAAGAAAACTCCGATGACATAGAAGCGTTCAAAACGGTCGATAGCAGCTCCAATTTTTGATGGTTGAGTTTGAGCTTGTTCCACCATGCGGATGATATTTGAAAAAACTGTCTCATCACTGGTCTTGCTTACTTTGAGAGTAACGGCTCCACCTTCATTGAGGGTACCTGCAAAAACCTCAGCTCCCATTTTCTTCTCAACTGGGACAGCTTCTCCCGTCAAAGCCATTTCATTGACGGTTGTCGGATTCAGTGCTTGACTATCAATTGGAATCTGGTTTCCTTTTGCTACTAAAATAGTATCTCCCACCTTGAGTTGGCTGGTTGCTACTTCTACTGTTTGCCCATCAGCTTTTAGGAGTTGAGCGGTATCTGGAACTTGTGACATAAGACTAGAAATAGCCTTGGTCGATTTTTCTGTCGCATAGGCTTCCAAAACCTCAGCGGTCGCAAAGATAAAGAGCAGAATAGCTCCTTCACTTTCCTCCTGAATGACCATGGCACCAAGAGCAGCCAATATCATCAGCAAGTCCACATTGGGGGATTTGTTTTCAAGCGTTTCACGAATCGCTTTTTTGGTAGCATAGTAGCCTAAGAAGAAAATAGCCAAATAAAGGAATATTCTTCCCACGAGTGGTGATTGAGATTGCGTAACCATCCCTATCAGGAGGGAAATAGTTCCTAAAATAACAAATTGTGCCGTCCGTTGGGTTTTAATATAATGAAACATAAAGATATCCTCCATAATTATAATTCTGAACTATTTTTATCTGAAAAACGAAAATTGATAGCTGGTTGAGTTATTGGCAAAACCAACTATAGTCAATTGAAAAAGGTTTGTAGGAGAAATAGATCAGCGACATCACTTTATGTTGATATATAAAAAAGTGTATACCTATGGACAGTAATTGTACTGTCTCACAGGCACGCACTCTAACATCTAGACATTGTGGTCTGCTGTCTCCACGCTTGGAGACCCGGCTGCATAAATCTCACGATTTACCGCTTGTTCTTATTCAATTAAACTTATTTTCTAACTTCATTTTAGCACTTTTACTGAAGTTGTGCAAGCGTTTTTTTTAAAACTTTTTCTTAGCACACGAAAGGCCTGATACTGAAAGAAAGTCAAAAATAGATGAGACAAAGCAACGTAGGCAGGCCTAATGAGCAACAAAGAGCTTTACCAAAATATCCTTTTGTTTTTCAAAGAGTATTAGTGTTCGTTTGGATCATTGCGGGCGTCATCATGAGTGGGATGAAGAGTTCCAAAAACATGGTCTGGTCCCCCATAGATGGTATAAAGTTTCAATGGTTCATCACCAGTATTGGTAACATTATGCCAAGTATCAGCAGGAACAAAGATAGCATGATCAGCAGAAACTTCCACTTCAAAGTTTAAATTATCTTCACTTGGTCCCATTTGGCAAAGGCCTTTTCCTGATTCAATACGTAAGAACTGCTCAATGCCATGGTGCGTTTCCAAGCCGATATCATCACCAGGCTCGATAGACATCACTGTCAATTGAATTTTATCTCCAGTCCATAGTGTTGTCCGATAATTACTATTTTCAAGGGTCACACCCTCCATATCGATTACCAAAGGTTCTTTACCTTTATCACTAGTATCAAAAGTCATTGTCTTATCCTCCTTTAAATTTCTTATCTTAATTATAATCATTCTAATAAAATGCGTCAAGAATTTTCTATTAGCAACAAGCTGGTCCTAACAAAATCCCTTACTCCAAATACTTTAGCTTGCCACTACTTATGGTATAATAGAAAAACTAATAGAAACTGAGGAAAAAACATGTCCTTCGATGGATTTTTTTTACACCATATAACGGCTGAATTACAGGAAAAATTTCTGGGAGGCCGGATCCAAAAAATCAACCAACCCTTTGAACAGGAATTAGTTCTGAACATCCGAAGCCAAGGTCAGAGCCAAAAACTCTTGATTTCTGCTCATTCGGTATTTGGACGCATTCAGCTTACCCAGACAGAATTTACCAATCCAAAAACGCCCAATACCTTTACCATGATTCTCCGAAAATATTTGCAAGGTGCCAAAATTGAATCACTGAAACAAATAGAGAATGACCGGATTTTGGAAATTGCCGTATCCAACAAAGATGAGATTGGGGATCAGATCCAAGCTACTCTCGTCGTTGAAATCATGGGAAAACATAGCAATATTATTTTGGTTGATAAAAGTGAAAATAGGATTATTGAAGCCATCAAACATGTCGGTTTTTCACAAAATTCTTATCGGACAATCTTGCCCGGTTCAACCTACATCTATCCACCTCAGTCAGAGGCTAGAAATCCCTTTAGCATAAAGGAAGAAAAACTCTTCGAACTATTGAACACTGAAGAGTTAAGTCCTAAAAATTTGCAGATCCTCTTTCAAGGATTGGGGAGAGACACAGCAACCGAACTTTCTTCACAATTGGGTTCGGACAAACTCAAGCATTTTCAAAGATTTTTTAAACAAGCCTGTCAAGCATCTTTGACAGAAAAATCTTTTTCTGCCGTGGCGTTTTCTGATAGTTCTAGAAGTTTTGATAGTCTTTCTGAACTTTTGGACTATTACTATCAAGATAAGGCTGAACGGGACCGCGTTGCGCAACAAGCCAATGAATTGATCAAACGTGTTTCCGGCGAATTGGAGAAAAATCGGAAAAAATTGGTCAAACAAGAAGAGGAACGAGTAGCTACTGAGAATGCGGAAGACTTTCGTCAAAAAGGAGAGTTGCTGACGACCTATCTCCATCAAGTGCCCAATAATCTCCCAAGTGTCACCTTGGACAATTACTATACTGGCCAAACGATCGATATCAGCTTAGATGTGACGGTCACTCCTAGCCAAAATGCGCAACGTTATTTTAAGAAGTACCAGAAACTAAAGGAAGCTGTCAAACATTTGACGAATTTGCTAGAAGAAACAAAAGCGACTATTCATTATTTGGAAAGCGTTGAAACTCTGCTTAACCAAGCAAGTCTAGCGGAAATTGATGAGATTCGTGAGGAGCTGATTGAGACAGGATATTTGAAACGCCGCCATCGTGAAAAGATAGCCAAGCGTCAAAAACCAGAAGCTTACCAGGCTAGAGATGGTAAAACAATCATTTTAGTTGGAAAAAATAATCTGCAAAATGATCAACTGTCCTTTAAGATAGCTAAAAAAGGTGAACTATGGTTCCATGCCAAGGACATTCCGGGCAGCCATGTGATCATTACGGATAATTTGGATCCATCCGACGAAGTCAAAACGGACGCCGCTGAACTAGCTGCCTACTTCTCCAAATCTCGCCACTCAAATCTGGTTCCAGTCGACATGATTGAAGCCAAGAAACTCCACAAACCGACAGGTGGGAAACCAGGCTTTGTTACCTATAGGGGACAAAAAACACTACGGGTCACACCGAGCGAAGAAAAAATAAAATCCATGAAAATCTAATTCATGGATTTTTTTATTACTTGTTAGTATTTAAAGACTTCTTGACACCAATCAAGCCATTTTTCCTAGTAGTCTTTTCCCGATAAGATACGCTCTGCTAAGTCAACTACGGTCCAAATATCTCTTTCTTCCGCTGTCTTGACACAAAATAGATATGCCTCCCAATCTAACTCATCTTCATCCCATATAACTGGGAGTTCTTGCCAACCTAATACATATGCTAAATAAGCTCTCGTATGTCCATCCGTAAAAAATATTCGGTTCCCTATTTTCTTTATCGGAACTGGAGGAAATATTTCTACATTTGCCATTTCCATCCACTCCTTCAGCAATTTTATTTTCTTTTCAGACAAAAACAATTGACTAAGTTGAATATCAAGTATATTCATTTTCATGCTATTCTGCCTTATCAATATCTTCTCTTACTTCTTTGGCATTGAATTTGGCAAAGAGGTAAGAGAAGATATTGAACTGGAAAGCGTTGATCTAATTGATCGACCGCTCCCACTTCTACCGTTCCTTGTGTGATGACATAGTCTAGGACATGGCCACCGAAACGATGATCATCTGAAATAAAGTGGAGATGGTAGCCGGCTACACTGACACCGTGGAAAATTTCAGGTGTCCAAAAACCAAGGATGGTCCCAGTAATATTTTCTCTCGTAAACTCCGGTTGATGGCTAGCGACATCCGCAAACTTTCGATCCGAGCTTGATTTTGGTATCATACGGACATGCATTTGAGCAAAGTGCCCATGAATCTTAATGGAACGAAAAAGATTTTCTCCGTCATAATACGATTCAATTCTAGCCTGCAATTCCTTATGGGTCATCTCAAAGCGTTGTTTAAAGATGACTTCAGCCTGATGAAAGATGACAGCTGCATAGGGAACCTTGACATCTGAACTGACTTCGATCACTTCTGGTTCTTTGCCAGATCCCTTAGCTTGGTAAGCTTTTCCATCCAGAATGATCAATTCACCATCGATGGCGTCTAGGGTTCCAATTCCCAAATCACCATGCTGCAGTAATTCGCCAATGGTCAGAGAACCCTCATATAGACCGGCCATCAGAGCTCCCAGAGTATTGTATTGAAATAATTTATTTGCTTCCATATTCCTAATCTTCTTGATTGTAAAATTCTTGCATAGCAATATCATCTGGTACCAAATGTAGATAGCGATGAGCCCATTCTCTAGCCTCAGAAATGGATCCTTCCTGCTTCAATGCCTGGACATAATCAGCCAGAAACTCTGGATTATCAGCTAGTTCAACTTTCAACTCATCAAACAAGTCCAGGGCCTTCTCATCCTCCTCCAGAGCTTGATAGGCCTTAGCAATATTCCAGCGGGCTAAGACATTATCTAGGTCGTCCGATGCAAGAGCCACAACAGCATCAAAACGTTCTTGTTCCAGATATAGATTGGTCAAGCGCAGAATGATTTCATCCATATCATCTGCATCTTCTTTGGCCTTGAGGAGATAGTCTTCGGCAGCTTGATTGTCGTGATTTTCATAGGCATACTGGGAAGCTAAGAGCAAGAGAACGGAATCAAATTCATTCTTAACAAGGCCTTTCTCAACCATAGCGAGGGCCTCATCTAGTTTATGCTCAGCATGAAGCGATTGGGCATAGGCATATTCATAGCCTTCAAAATCAGGATTGATGGTATCCAACTGTTTGAAGTAAAGATTGGCCTTTTGACATTCTTCTTGATCATACAAGAGCGTTGCCAATTCATAAACAGTCTGGTCATCATACTCCAGCTCCACCGCTTTTTCCAAGAACTCAATAGCAACTTCAAATTTTCCTAGACTAGCATAGGCAAGTCCAATACGCTGATAAGTTGATACACCAACCATATCATAGATTTCACGATTGTCCAACTGTACATATCCCTGAATAGCTTCCTTGAAATTGCCTAATTCCATATCTAACTCAGCCAAACCAAAGGTTAAAATAGGGTCCTCAGCCAAACTGGTCGCTTCCAGCAGTTTTTCACGAGCCACATCTGCTAAACCTTCTGACTGATAAAGATCTGCCTTTACTAACAAGGCTTCAACATAATAGGGACTGCTCTTAGAAATATTCTCCAGATAAGCAAAGGCTTCTTCAATGGCTCCATCCTCGTTAGCAATCTGAGCCAAATTCAGATAAAGTTCTGGAAAATCTTCTACCAGTTGAAGATAGATTTCTTTTGCCTGCGGGTAAAAACCAATCGATTCTAGATAAGTGCCTAAATCATAGAGAGTTTCCTCATCATCCTCAAGCAAGGCCTCCTCAAAATAAGCCTGAGCGGCTTCCAAATCTTGTTGCTCTAGAGTATAGAGCATTTTTTCACTCTTATTCACTTACTACCTCAGTTTTATCATTATTTGTCAAATTACTTTCTTCATAAAGACCACTATACTGCTTATACCACTCAAAAATCGCCTTTACAACCACCTTGATAGAGGCATAAATCGGAATTCCCAAAAGCACGCCTAGAACTCCATACATTTGGCCAGATGTTAGGAGTATAAAAAGTATAGTGATAGGATGGATATTGAGCGAACTGCCGATGATGAGTGGAGTAACAAATCGTCCTTCAATGGTTTGTTCAACCATAAAGACAATCAATACCTTAACCAACATAAGGGGACCAGCCACTAAACCCAAGATTACAGCAGGAATCATAGCTAAGAACGAACCTAAATAAGGGATCAAGTTTAAAAATCCTGCTAAAATTCCAAGAGTAACCGGATAAGAAAGCCCAATAATAGAGAAGAAAATGGAGAACATAAGGGCAACTATAATGGCTACTGTCACTTGACCTCGTACATAATTGGATAGTTGATTATTCATATCCGTCAAAACTGTTCCGACGGGTTGGCGCCAGCTTGTTGGCAGGTTCTTGGTAATATGACCTTTCAAATCTTTCCCATCTCTCAACAAATAAAAGAGGATAAAGGGCATAATCAGTACCGCAACTAAAATTTGAGAAGCTGTTGAAATAAAACCACTTGCCCAACCAACCGCGCTAGAAGAGAGATTCTGAGCAAAGGAAATAGCTTGCTCATTTAAGCGTTCCATCACATCGATGACTGCTGGACGAAATTGAGCAAAACGATCGTCCTCCAATAAAGTCGTTACTTGCTCTTCAATATTTTGAATATAATTTGGAACATTTCTGGCAAAGGAAACAATCTGCTCTTGTATGTTAGGAATAGCAACTGCTAGTCCCCATACCAAGAGAAAGACGATAAAAACAAAAACGATAGAAATAGCAATTGTTCGAGATACTTTGAGTCTTTCTAACCAATTGACGATTGGATTTAACAAATAATAGAGCAGACCTGTCAATATCATAGGCAGTAGAACAACCCCTAGAAAACTAACAATCGGTTTAACCACATACCCCACCTTGGTAAATAAGAATAGGTTGACCAAAACCAATAGAATCACCAATAAAAAAGCAACAGCCTGATTATTTATAAACCAATTATAGAACCAAGAATTGAAAAACTTGTGCCTTCTCTCTTGCATAGGAAACCTCACTCAACATTTTCTTCTATTGTATCATTTTCTTGTCTATTTGCGTGATTTTTTACAGGAAAGCCCTTACTAAAAATGATAACTTTTACACATTTTATGGTATAATGGACAAAATATAAAAAAGAGGTAAACTCCATGAAAATTTACTTTGGTACTTATACGAAACGCAAATCAGAAGGAATCTATTCCGCAGACTTTGATGATCAAACAGGCAAACTCAGCAATTTAGAAGTTCTTGTAAAAGAAAACAATCCTACTTATTTGGCTTTTGCTCAGGATGGTTCACTCTATGCTGTTGGGGCAACTGAAGCAGGTGGTGGTATTGCAGCCTATAGTGCTAAGGGGAAACTCCTCAACCATGTTGTGGAAGAAGGTGCTCCACTTTGTTATGTGTCGGTTGATGAAGAGCGCGGACTCGTCTACGGGGCAAACTACCATAAGGGACAAGTACTTGTATATAAACGGCAAGCAGATGGAAGTCTTGCTTTAGCTGACAAAGTAAGTCATGTTGGTACTGGTCCTCATGAAAATCAAACTTCTGCCCACGCTCACTATGCAGATCTAACACCGGATAAGTATCTGGTATCTTGTGATTTAGGCTGTGATAAGGTATTTTCTTACAAGGTAGATGTTGATGGTCAATTGGAGCCACTTTCTGTATACCAATCCGCAGCAGGTGCCGGCCCTCGTCACTTGGCTTTTCATCCAACAGCTAAAATCGCCTACCTCATGTGCGAACTAAACTCTACTGTCGAAGTTTTAATCTATGATGGTTTGGGACAATTTGAGCTTATGCAAACTATCTCTACCTTGCCAAATGACCATACTGGCTTTAATGGTACTGCTGCTATCCGTGTCTCAAGTGATGGTAAATTCCTTTACACTTCTAATCGTGGACATGATTCCATTGCAGTCTTTAAAATCTTAGGTGATGCCAGTCTTGAATTAGTTGAAATTGTATCCAGTCTGGGAAATACACCACGTGACTTCATCCTTTCACCGGATAACGAATTCCTCATAGTTGCTCACCAGGATTCTGATAATATTTCTGTTTTTGCCCGTGAAAGTGAAAGTGGCAAGTTAAGAGCAGTGAATCAGGACTTCCAAGTACCAGAAGCAGTATGCGTCCTCTTTTAAGCTAGAAACTTTTATTTTTTCTAATCTTATGGTTTAATTTAAATGATCAAATAGAAAGGGGTATCAGCTAATGAACCCAAATGAACTCTTCGACCAAATTAAAAAAATGATCGAAAAACAAGATTTCTCTGCTGCTCAAAAATTCCTTGAAGAAAACAAAGATAATCTTGGTGATTATTTTGATAAGGCTAAAGGACTTCTTGATGGAGCTGGCGGTCTTGACGGTGTCCTCCAAAAAGTAAAAGGATTATTTGATGGAAAATAACACTCAAAGAAAAGTAAAATAGATAAGATAATACCTCTATTGATTTTCAAAGAGAATAGCCAATAAAAGACAGTTGAGATGGATACTCAAAGAGTACTCATTCTCAACTGTCTTTTCATATTTACAATCTACTATTTCTCTACCTAGCTCCTTACAGAATAAGCGGCAAGAAAACTTGAGCTAAACCAAGAAAGGCAAAATAACCAAAGGTGTCTGTTGCTGTGTGGATGAAAATCGACGAAGCCAGAGCAGGATCTTGCTTTAAGGCTTTGAGGATGAGTGGAACAAAGAAACCAAACAAGGCGCCAATACACAAGTTAATCATCATAGAGAGAACGACAACTAGAGAGAGATAGAAATTTTGATAGAACAGGAACATGGCTGTTGCTGCCACCAGTCCTGTTAACAAGCCGTTGACAGCGGCGACCTTAACTTCACCTAACACCAATTTCTTATCATCTTTTAAATTTAATTTACCAAGGGCAATACCTTGAATAACTAAGGCCAGTGTCTGCTCAGCAGAATTACCACTGATTCCGGTGATAAAAGGACTGATTGCTGCTAAGGCAACAACTTGTACGATGACGTGATCAAAGGCTGCTACCGTAGCTGAAACGATAAAAGCTGTCGCAAGGTTGACCAATAGCCCAGGTAGTCGTTTACGTAGAGAATCTACAAAGGGTGCTCCGATAGCCTCTGTTTCTTGGACGCCCCCCATCCGCAACATGTCTTCTTGATATTCTTCTTGCAAAACATCAATAATATCATCTACTGTGATGATTCCCAAAATAACCTGACGATGGTTAACAACAGGAACCATGGATAAATCATATTTGGCAAAAAGCTGTGCTACTTCTTCCTGATCTGTTTCTGGCTGAACAGCGACTACCTGATGACTCATAAAATCATTTAAAAATGCTTGAGAATCATGAATAAAAAGATCTCGTATATCAATCCAGCCAACTAGTGAAGACGTTTTATCTGTGATAAAGAGTGTATCAATGACTTCTGTATTAGGAGAAATTTCTCTCAGTTTCTCAAGGGTTTGTGAAACTGTCAAATCTTGAGGAATAGTAATAAACTCAGTGGTCATCAAACCACCGGCGCTATGAGCGTCGTAGGCCAGCATCATCTGTAGGTCTTCACGATTATCATTCTTCATCAAGCTGAGGTATTGCTTGCGCAAATCAACTTGAAGCGAACCAAGAATATCAACTACATCATCATTTGGCATGAGATTAAAGAGTTCGGTCGCTCTCTGAAAAGAGAGATTTTGGATCATGGTCCGTTGCAATGTCGGCTCTGATTCTCTTAACACTTCACTCAGAAGATCATTTTTGGCCATCTCTAAAAACTGATTAAGCACCGTTTCATCATTCAATGTTTCCAGTCCCAAAGCAATATCCACAGGGAAATGTTCCTCCAGAATATGATTTAACATCTCGTAATCTTTATTATTAATAATTTGAATTAAAATTTCTTCCATTGTCTCATCCTTTTCTATTAAATTTTATTTATCTTTTCAAATACCTAACTATTATACCATAATCCTCAATCTCCATAAAATTCTCTATAAAAATGCGAATGTTTTGAATATTTCCTCCTAATTACTCCCATTTATTTTAAAAATTTGGTATAATTTTTAATGATTATCGAATTTTAGGAGATAGTATGGATTATATTTCACAGGTTTTGCCTAGTTTACTAAACGGAAGCCTCGTAACTCTTCAGGTTTTCTTTATTGTTTTGTTACTTTCTATTCCTTTCGGAGCTATTTTAGCCTTTTTGATGCAAGTCAAATTCAAACCTCTTCAATGGCTGATAAATCTTTATGTTTTGATTATGAGGGGGACGCCTCTCCTTCTTCAATTGATTTTCCTCTACTATGTATTACCTAGAGTTGGAATTTCCTTAGAACGAATGCCGGCAGCAATCATTGCTTTCACACTGAATTATGCAGCTTATTTCGCAGAGATTTTCCGGGGAGGTATCGAAGCAATCCCGACTGGCCAATATGAAGCAGCAAAAGTACTGAAGATGACGCAATTACAGACCATTCGCTACATCATTTTGCCTCAAGTCTTTAAGATTGTCCTCCCAAGCGTTTTTAATGAAGTGATTAACCTCGTTAAGGATTCATCTCTGGTTTATGTGTTGGGAATCGCTGACTTGCTGCAAGAGAGCCAGATTGCCTCAAACCGTGATGCTAGTCTGATCCCAATGTTCTTCGCTGGAGCCATTTACTTGCTTTTGATTGGTGTAGTAACAGTTCTATCGAAACAAGTTGAAAAGAAATTTAACTACTACAAGTAAGAGGTGCCCATGTTAGAATTAATAAATATTTCAAAACGCTTTGGAAATAAGCAGATTTTCGACAATTTCAACCTAGCAGTTGAGGCAGGAAAAACACTTTCTCTTGTTGGACCTTCCGGAGGAGGAAAAACGACCCTCCTACGGATGTTGGCTGGACTTGAAAAATTAGATAGCGGTGAGATCATTTATAATGGTGAATCTGTTTCCATAAACCACTTGGAGGATGCAAACCTTCTCGGTTTTGTTTTCCAAGATTTCCAACTCTTTCCTCACTTATCTGTTATGGATAATCTCATCCTCTCCCCAACCAAGACTCTCAACATGAGTAAAACACAAGCTCAAGAAAAGGCCTTAAATCTCTTGGAACGTCTGGGACTAGCTGGTTTTGCAGATGCCTATCCCTACTCTCTTTCAGGTGGGCAAAAGCAACGTGTAGCCTTAGCTCGTGCTATGATGATTGACCCACAAATTATTGGTTATGATGAACCCACTTCTGCTCTTGATGTAGCCCTCCGACAAGAAGTTGAGAAATTAATCCTCCAAAACAAGGAAGCTGGTATCACACAGATTATCGTTACCCATGATTTGAACTTTGCAGAAAATATATCCGATCAAATTATCAAGATCAATCCAAAATAAAAGGAGATTCTAAATGAAATTAATGAAAAAGATTTTTCTAACTCTTTCCCTCGTCTTTGTTACTTTTCTTCTTGCAGCTTGTGCTAAGACGAATAAGGAAGCCAATTCAGATCAATGGGAAAACTATGAGAAAAATAAGAAAATTACTATCGGTTTTGACAACACTTTTGTTCCAATGGGCTTCAAAAATGAGCAAGGAGAAAATATTGGTTTTGATATTGATCTAGCTAATGCAGTCTTTGCAGAATATGGGATTGAGGTGGACTGGAAACCGATTACCTGGTCAATGAAAGAAGCCGAATTAGATAACGGAACAATCGATTTAATCTGGAACGGCTACTCCGTAACAGAAGAACGCAAACAAAAAGTGCTCTTCTCAGATGTCTATATGGAAACCGAAGAAGTTTTAATCGTCAAGAAGGATTCTGGTATTACTAAACTTTCGGACATGACTGGTAAAATTATCGGGGCACAAGCAGCTTCATCTGGTTATGAAGCATTTATTAGTAATCCCAAAGTACTCAAGGATATCGTAAAAGACAAAGATGCTGCACAATACCCTACCTTTACCCAAGCCTTTATCGACTTGGAAAACAACCGTATCGATGCCCTTTTGGTGGATAAGGTCTATGCTAACTACTACTTGGCTCAGAAAGATGAAACTGAAAATTACCACGTCATTTTAGCTGATTTAGAAAGTGGTGACTTCGCAGTTGGTGCCAGAAAATCAGATGTAACCCTAGTGAAGAATATCAATCAAGGGTTCAAAAAACTTTACAAAGATGGTAAATTCCAAGAAATCTCAGAAAAATGGTTTGAAGAAGATACCGCTTCTCCAGCTGTTAAGGGAGAATAAGATACGAATCTACTCGAACTCTTTCAGGTTGAAGAAAAAGTCTATTTTAGACAATTTCTTCAACCATTTTTATTACCCAAATTAAAACAACAATAAAAAGCACTCTAGGATAGACTCCTAAAGTGCTATGAATCAAGGTTTTTACACCTTTAATCTAGAATTAGATTATTTTTTCAAGTTGTAGAATGCTTGCAAGCCTTTGTAGACTGCAACTTCACCAAGTTGATCTTCAATACGAAGCAATTGGTTATATTTAGCGATACGGTCAGTACGTGACAATGAACCTGTCTTGATTTGACCAGCGTTTGTTGCAACTGCAATGTCCGCGATTGTTGAATCTTCTGTTTCACCTGAACGGTGTGATACAACTGCAGTGTAGCCAGCTTCTTTAGCCATTTCAATAGCTTCAAAAGTTTCAGTAAGAGTACCGATTTGGTTTACTTTGATCAAGATTGAGTTAGCAGCGTTTTCTTTGATACCACGTGCAAGGTAGTCAGTGTTTGTAACGAAGAAGTCGTCACCAACCAACTGAACTTTTTTACCAAGACGTTCAGTAAGAGCTTTCCAACCATCCCAGTCATTTTCATCCATACCATCTTCGATAGTAACGATTGGGTATTTGTTAACCAACTCTTCAAGGTAGTCAATTTGCTCTGCAGAAGTACGTACAGCAGCACCTTCACCTTCAAATTTAGTGTAGTCGTATACTTTACGTTCTTTGTCGTAGAATTCTGATGAAGCACAGTCAAAACCAATCATGATGCCGTTTTCGCCAGCTTCGTAACCAGCAGCTTCGATAGCAGCGATGATTGTTTCAACACCATCTTCAGTTCCTTCGAACTTAGGAGCGAAACCACCTTCGTCACCAACAGCTGTTACCAAACCACGTGATTTAAGAATTTTCTTCAAAGCGTGGAAGACTTCAGCACCCCAACGAAGACCTTCTTTGAAAGTTGGCGCGCCAACTGGCAAGATCATGAATTCTTGGAAAGCGATTGGTGCGTCTGAGTGAGAACCACCGTTGATGATGTTCATCATTGGAGTTGGAAGAAGTTTAGTGTTGAATCCGCCAAGGTAAGTGTAAAGTGGCACTTCAAGGAAATCAGCAGCTGCACGAGCAACAGCGATCGATACACCAAGAATTGCGTTTGCACCTAATTTACCTTTATTAGGAGTTCCGTCCAATTCGATCATAGCACGGTCGATAGCTTGTTGTTGAGTTACATCAAAACCGATGATTGCTTCAGCGATAATGTTATTTACATTGTCAACAGCTTTTTGTGTACCAAGACCAAGGTAACGAGATTTGTCACCATCGCGAAGTTCTACTGCTTCGTGCTCACCTGTAGATGCTCCTGATGGAACCATACCACGGCCGAAAGCACCAGATTCAGTGTAAACTTCTACTTCAAGTGTTGGGTTACCGCGTGAGTCAAGGACTTCGCGAGCGTAAACGTCAGTAATAATTGACATGTTATTACTCTCCTTTGAGTTTTTATTTATTACATTACTATCATACTGTAAAAATGCCTTTTTTTCAAGGAAAAATACACTAGAGGTCCATGAAAACGTTTGCCACTAGTAGCTTTCCAAATAATTATGGTACAATGCAAGTATGACTGATTTACAAAAAACTATTTTACAAAAAGCCAGTGGTGAAAGCCGTCTAGACCCAGACCAACAAAGACTTTATATGGGGACCTTTCGAGAACGTGTTCTGCTAACCATCTCCTCCTCCCAAGCTCTTTCAAAGGAATTTCAAAATAATTTTTCTCCTATTTGCCAGGAATTAAGTAAAAAATATGCACAAGTCTTTCTAAAAATTTCTCCAAACTTATCCGATTCTCTTCAAATATCTCTCATGAAGGAAGCTCAAGATTTACACTTAATAACTACGATTGTAGATGAGAAATCGGCAGATAGCCCCTTTGCTCTTGTCTTTCATACAGACCACGCGGTAGATCTTATGAACATCACATTGGAAGAACAATTTCCTCAAAGAATCACAGAAAATAAGGAAGAAAGCAAGGAACCCAAAAAAGGATTTTGGCAGAAAGTATTTGGCAAGTGAAAGATAAATAAAAGGCTTAAGAGCATTTTTCAAGCATGTTCTTAAGCCTTTTTGAGTGTATACAAAAAGTCCCATATGACCTATAATGAAAAGCGACAAAACCATCATTTTAGAAAGACTCATATGGAACAATTTGATTTTATCACAAACTTACTTGGAATAAAAGACCCTAATATCACCATTTCAGATTATGTGGACGCTGGAACTCATAAAGAAGTCATCGCTAAACTTGACTATCCGGCTCCTAAATGCCACAACTGTCATGGTCAGATGGCTAAATATGACCTCCAAAAAGAATCTAAAATCCCCTATCTGGAATGTGCTGGATATAAGACCTTAATTCGTTTAAGGAAACGTCGTTTTCGTTGTCAGGATTGCGGAAAAATAGCTGTCGCAGAAACTTCTCTGGTCAAGAAGAATCATCAAATACCAGCTATTGTTAACCATAAGATTGCTCAAAAGCTGATTGAGAAAGCTTCTATGACAGACATCGCTGAATGCTTGGCCGTATCCACTTCAACAGTCATTCGCAAACTCAAGGAGTTCCAATTCAAGACTGACCTAACTTGGCTCCCAGCTCACATGAGCTGGGATGAATATAGTTTCAAGAAGGGCAAAATGAGCTTCATCGCACAAGATTTTGACTCGCTTACTATCTTAGCTATTCTAGATGGACGAACACAAACGACCATTCGCAATCACTTCCTCCGCTATTCCAGACAGGTGAGAAACCGAGTCAAAGTCATCACTATGGACATGTTTAGTCCTTACTACGATATCGCTAAAAAATTATTTCCAAACGCTAAAATTGTCCTCGATCGCTTTCATATCGTCCAACATATGAGTCGGGCCATGAACCATCTGCGCATCCAAATCATGAAGCAGTTTGACAGAAAATCTCATGAATACAAGGCGCTAAAAAGCTACTGGAAACTCATTCAACAGGATAGCCGTAAACTCAGCGATAAACGCTTTTATCGCCCTACTTTTCGGATGCATTTAACCAACAAAGAGATTCTTAAAAAACTACTTTCTTACTCGCAGGAACTTCGAGAACACTATGAACTTTACCAACTATTGCTTTTTCATTTTCAAAAGAAGCAAGCTGAACATTTTTTTGACAGAAAATCTCATGAATACAAGGCGCTAAAAAGCTACTGGAAACTCATTCAACAGGATAGCCGTAAACTCAGCGATAAACGCTTTTATCGCCCTACTTTTCGGATGCATTTAACCAACAAAGAGATTCTTAAAAAACTACTTTCTTACTCGCAGGAACTTCGAGAACACTATGAACTTTACCAACTATTGCTTTTTCATTTTCAAAAGAAGCAAGCTGAACATTTCTTTGACCTCATTGAGGAGCTGCTTCCCAGCGTAAATCCCATCTTTCAAACTATTTTTAAAACCTTTTTGAAGGATAAGGACAAGATCATTAACGCATTAGAACTCCCCTATTCAAACGCCAAACTAGACGCTACTAACAACCTCATCAAAGTCATTAAGCGTAATGCCTTTGGTTTCCGGAACTTTGACAACTTTAAATTAAGAATTCTCATCGCTTTGAACATCAAAAAGAAGAGAACCAAGTTGGTCCTCTCCAGGTTATGACTTTTCAGCAACCCACTACAGTTGACAAAGAGCCCAAAAATGAAGTTTGTCTACAATCTGAGACTCGGTTAAACCGAGTCTTTTTAAGGAATTACTAATCTTCAGGATTCCTAAACCAATCTGCTTCTTCCTTTGTCAATTTGAGTCGAAGATCACCTAAAATAGGTAAGGCTTCAATCAATAAATAGTCATAATTGGCAAAAATTTTCATGTTAATTTCTTGATTTGATTTCTCTTTGAGAACAAAACGATAGGCTAATTGGGCATCTTCAGGGACTTGATCAAAGAGTTCTACACTATCTACATCTACGGAATCTTGACTAGCATATTCAGAAAATTTTTCAACTATAGCTTGATCATGAAGAGTCATGACTTACTTGTCGGCAGCATCATATACCACTATGGACTGAGTGGATGGAGAGTTTAACTCATCAACCGATTGCAGTTTGCAAGCAGTCAGCAAGAAGCAAGTAGATAAGATGCTGACAATTAATAAGAATCGTTTCATAAGAGAGCTCCTTAAAAGAAATAGCTAATTATTCGTAACGGAGAGCTTCAATTGGGTCCAGTTTAGACGCCTTATTGGCCGGTAAGACACCAAAGACGATACCGACTGCCGCTGAAAAGGCTAGGCTACCAAGCACAACCGGAGCAGAAATAACGGCTGTTATATCCGAACCGAGTGGTTTCAAAATATTGACTACAAAGACTAGAAGTTGGGCTAGGCCTAAACCAATCAGACCTCCTAGGGTTGTTAATACTATAGCTTCAATCAAGAATTGATTGAGAATATTACTCCGAGTGGCTCCAAGGGCCTTACGCAAACCAATTTCACGAGTACGCTCAGTAACCGATACCAGCATAATATTCATGACACCAATACCACCAACTAGAAGCGAAATCCCTGCAACAGCACCGATGAACATGGTCACGCCGCCCATCGTTTGATTGATTTCCTCTAATATTTTAGACATATCAAAAATTTGATAGCTAGCTGTCTTTAAACCAGTTGCTTTTGTCAAATAATCTGCGGCGGCCTGACCTACCTCGCTAGAACGAGAAACATCTTTCACATGAACATAAACCATGCCATTTTCTTTGACGCCTTCTTCAGCAGAGATTTGAGTATTGGTCATGATGGCATTCCCACCGGATTTCATCCCATACATTGCAGTCCCGGCATTAGGATCTTCATAAACACCAACAACTAGATAAGATTTATTTTTCACACTAACTGTCTGGTTAAGTGCCGTTTTAGCATCACCAAAAAGTTTTTCTGCTAACTTTTTGTCTAACATGATAATGCGGGCAAATTTACTATAGTCATTAAGGGAGAACTTACGACCGGCAATTATTTCAAATTTTTTAACATCAAAAAAAGTTCTGCTGGCACCCGTAATATTGACATTTTCAGCTTTATGCTTACCAAAATTAATCTCAGCGATGGATTGATTGGTCGTGTAAAAGTTATCAACACCATCAATGCTTAAGAGGCCATTAAGAATATTATCTGTCAGGGTCGGTTCAGCTTCTTGGGAAATTTCTTCGTAGACCATCCCCGACATCATGCCATCTCCGACTTGCTCACTTTGTGTTGTGGAGAAATAAACTTCTACATCTTTTTTATCGCCACCCAATGAGTTTTCAACACTTTGTTTCATCCCACTTCCTAGAGCAACGATTACTACAACAGCTGATACCCCAATAATGATACCTAGCATGGTTAACAGCGAACGCATCTTATGGGCAAGGATGGATTTAAGGGCAAATTTCCAATTTTCCATTAATAGACCTCCTTGCGATGATCTTCAGTGATAACACCATCACGTAAAACAATTTTCCGGTTGGCATATTCTGCAATCTCTGGCTCATGGGTAACCATGATAATGGTTCTTCCTTCGCGATGTAAGGCTGTCAAGAGTTCCATGATTTGATTCCCTGTCTTAGTATCCAAGGCACCAGTTGGTTCATCGGCAAGGATAATTGAAGGGTCATTGACCAAGGCTCGAGCAATGGCTACACGTTGTTTCTGACCGCCGGATAATTCTGATGGAAGGTGGTGCATCCGCTCAGTCAATTCAACTTTTTCCAAAAATTGCTTGGATAATTCTTGACGTTTGCTGGATGCTACGCCAGCATATATGAGAGGTAATTCAACATTTTGTAGGGCATTTAGTTTTGAAAGAAGAAAGAATTGTTGGAAGACAAAACCAATTTGATGGTTCCGAACTTTAGCTAGCTTCTTCTCAGAAAGATGGCTTACTTCCGTGTCTTCTAGAATATATTCTCCAGAACTAGAGCGGTCAAGTAAACCGATAATATTCATGAGCGTAGACTTCCCAGACCCTGATGGCCCCATGATAGCCACAAACTCCCCTTCTTCAACTTCTAAATGAATATCCTTGAGAACGCGTAGTTCCTGATCTCCATTTTTATAGCTCTTATTAATGTTACTTAGCTTGATCAGTTGTTTCTTCAACAGCTTTCACCTCTTTTCCATCCTCCAAATCAGCACTTGGATTTGAAATAACTTGGTCGCCAGCCACTAAACCTGAAGTAACTTCCTGATGAACTGCATCTGCACCTCCTAAGGTCACTTCTACACGCTTAGCTTTTCCATCAACCATGGTCCAAACATACTGCTTATCGTCTTTAGTTACTACAGCAGTTACTGGAACTAGAATAGATTTTTTGTTGTTGATGACTTCAATATTGACTGAAAAACCTTGCTTAAGTGGTCCAACTTCACTGGTAAGCGCAATTTTGAATGGATATTTTGCATTGGAAGACGAGCTAGATCCAGCTGCACTTGGGCTAGCTGCTCCATTTGCTTCTGGATAGTTAGAGATGTAGGTAATCTTACCAGCCCAAGATTGATCTGGATAAACTTTTGAAGTCAATTTAACTTCTTGATCAACAGCCATATTGGCTAGGTCATATTCTGACAGCGTTCCGACAACTTGCAAGCTACCTTGATTGACAATATGAACAACTGTTTGACTGCTAGCATTCGATTTTGAAACTGATTTATTTATTTCCACAACTGTACCAGCAACATTGCTGAGTACGGTCGTTTCGTTGAGAGCAGCTTGAGCTTTGTCAATATTGGTTTGCGCATCTGCATAAGCATCGTTCAAATCTTGAAGTTGCAAATCTACAGATCGCTGTGCTGAAGAAACTGTTTTGTTATCGACAGAATCATCCCCTGACAATTCAACAGTCTGACCATTGGTTCGTAAGTCATAAATTTGACGACCGATTTTATCTCGTGAACGGACTGCCATATCTAAATTGGCTTGCAATTCACCTGTATCGTATTGAACCAAGGCTTGACCAGCTGCTACCTGATCCCCCACCTTTACTTTGATTTCAGAGATATTACCTTTGGTCGCATCATAATAAATATATTGTTCATCAGCTGCTTCTACCGTTCCAGCTAGAAGAGTAGTAGAGGCGATGGACCCTTCATTGACTGTAGTATAGTAGAGTTTTCCTTCAGCTGAATCGGTCGCTGATTTTCCGCCCCCACCATTTACTAAGAGCATGGCACCGGCAATCACAGCCACTGCAACTAGACCCAAGCCTGAAAATAAAGCAATCTTTGCTTTTTTTGTTTTAAACATGATATGATTCTCCTTTAGCAAGTTTTATGTTTTTAAAAACAATTACTTGTATTATTTATATAATACACAAACACATTTAAAAAATCAAGTGTTTTATGATACTATTTTACAAAAAATATCGAAATACTGCCCTTACAGTTTTGTAAGAAAGAGCTATCGTAGCAAATTTTTGCAGGAAGAAATAAAAAAAGCTAGAATGAAAGAAAGCAGAATCAATAAGGAACAAATTATAGGAGGAAATTAGATGAAAAAATTTGATATGATCTCAATTGGCGGTGGTTCCGGAGGCATTGCAACAATGAACCGAGCTGGTGAACATGGGGCAAAGGTCGCTGTCATTGAAGGCAATCTTTTAGGTGGAACTTGTGTAAATATAGGTTGCGTTCCCAAAAAGATTATGTGGTATGGAGCCAATATCGCTGAAGCTATTCACACGTACGGACCAGAATACGGTTTCAATGCCCAAAATGTCCACTTCGACTTCTCTATTCTCAAAAAAAATAGAGATGCCTATATTGAACGTTCTCGTTCATCCTATGACACTTCTTTCAAGCGCAATCATGTCCAATTGATTGAAGGTTATGCTAAGTTTGTTGATGCCCACACTGTCGAAGTCAATGGTGAATTGATTTCCGCTGATCGGATTCTTATCGCAAGCGGGGCACGTCCCGATATACCAAACATACCAGGTAAAGAATATGGAGTTGTCTCCGATGATATTTTTGAATGGGATGAGCTCCCTAATTCTCTAGCCGTTATTGGAGCCGGCTACATCTCCGTGGAAATAGCTGGTCTCATGCACCATCTAGGAGTCAAAACGGATCTCTTTGTTCGCAAAGAAGCTCCACTTCGTAGTTTTGATCCCTATATCGTTCAGTCTTTAGTAGAGGAAATGGAAAAGACAGGGCTGCAACTTCACACCTATAAAATTCCTCTTAAGTTAGAAAAGTTAGACGATGGCCTGCTAGAAGTGACCTTTGAGGATGGAAGCACACATAGAGCAGAAAAGGTTCTTTGGGCTATTGGACGCCGACCAAATATTGATCAACTCAATCTCGAAGCTGCTGGTATCAAACTTACTGAGGATGGCTATATCGCTGTCACCGAGTACCAAGAAACTAATGTTCCAAGTATCTACGCCCTTGGTGACGTAACTGGTAAAATCGAGTTAACTCCAGTTGCTATTAAGACTGGGCGACTCTTATCAGAACGACTTTTCAATGGTAAAACAAATGCTAAAATGGACTTTCAGATGGTTCCGACTGTTATCTTTTCACATCCAGCTATTGGAACAGTTGGTTTAACTGAAGCTGAAGCTATCAAAGAATACGGACAAGAAAACATTAAAATCTACACCTCTGCTTTCACCTCTATGTATACTGCTATGGATAATCACCGCCAAATGGCTAAGTTCAAACTCATTACCGCAGGTTCAAAAGAGCATATCGTTGGACTACATGGTATTGGTTATGGAGTGGATGAAATGATTCAAGGCTTCGCAGTCGCTATGAAAATGGGAGCAACTAAAGAAGACTTTGACGCTACCGTAGCTATCCACCCAACTGGATCTGAAGAGTTTGTAACCATGAGATAAAGAATTTTAAAATAGTAGCTGATTCTTTATTGGAGAGAGTTATCACAGACAATTTTTCAACAAACAGTTCCTGCTTTCATCGCTCCTTAGACAACCGTCAAATATTCTGGATATACAAGCATTAAATTAAACAGAAAAAGCCAAGCTAAAACTTGGTTTTTATCTTTTTTGTAAGAGCTTTTGCTAGCACTTCATAACCCAAGCTACCAAAATGCAAGCCATCATCTTGGAGTCCTTTTAAGATCTGCTCGACCGGATAGGAGCTTTGTCTAAAAACTTCTTGCATGGAGATGAAATCGAAACTAAATTCTTTGGCAACTTTTTCAATAATTTCACTGTAATAGTTTACTAGACGATTTGTTCTCGTTACCTGTTTGCTTTCATCTACTGGAGCCGGGCCAAGAAAGATAATTTGACTTGAATTATACTGTTTTAATAATAGCTTAGCAATATTTCTTAAATTGTCTTGAAATTCACCAAGAAAAACCTGCTTATGAGTGGCTAAGTCGTTGGCTCCAATCCAAACAAAGACCAAATTCGCTCCAGAAATCTGCTTCTTCTGCAGCTTTTCTAATAAGTCAAAACTATTATCACCAGATTGAGCTAAATTTTGAATCTTTACACCAGATAAAATTTTTTTGAGAGAAAAATTGATATGAGGTTCTTCTAGACCTTCATATCTAGCAAAGAGGCTATCACCTAATAGTAGAATCTTCATAATTTTTCCTTTTTTATTTCCCTTTATCCGATAAAATTTTTTAAAGTAAGAACCCGAATTGTTACAACGGATAGAGATTTCTTGACTTATGAGTCAGGGGGTATTATAGTATAGTTAACTTATTTTTAAAAAGAGGGTAACAAAACATGACACAAACTTCAACACGATCTCTAAGCTACATAGCTATCGGTGCTGCCTTGATTGCTGTTCTTTCGCAAATCATTATTCCAGCAGGTCCTGTTCCTTTTACCTTACAGACTACAGCAGTCGGTTTGATTGCTAGTCTTTACAAATTAAAAGAGGCCAGTTTGAGTGTCATTTTCTATCTCTTACTAGGGGCAATCGGTCTTCCGGTATTTGCTGGTGGTAGCAGTGGTTTCCAAGCTCTTTTCGGAGCGACAGGCGGATTTCTTTGGGGATTTATCCTCTACGGATTTGTAACCGGTAGATTAACAAATTCACGGTCTTCTTTTTTAAGACTCTTTGTTGCCAATAGTCTTGGTATCACATTGCTTTTACTAAGTGGGGCAATCTATTTTAAATTCTTCACACAAGCTTCGTGGTCAGACACTTTGGCCTGGACCATTACACCTTTCATCATGACTAGTCTGCTTCAAATACTCTTCATCATTCTAGTGGTCAAGAGCTTGCGACCAGTACTCAAAAAAGAGACTTTCTTTCAATAAAGCCTCTTATTTGTTGGTAAACGCATCTAAAAGAACTTGAAATTCTTCATTAGAAAGAGTAATTCCCTTGCCCATCTTAGTGTGATCTGGGCTCCAAGTACGGATATCATATTTTGCCGGTGCCCCATTAAAGGAGACACGGTTGAGTTCCTTGGTCCAGCCTTTTTCATTCTCTGATAGGACCAAAAGTTGTTCTTCGATTTCAAAAGTAAATTCTGCCATAATTCCTCCTACTTATTTATTCGCAAGTGCTTGTTTTTTTGTCAAAAATTAGTTACTATAATTGTATCAAGTATGAGAGGAAATTTCCATGAAAAAGTTCACCCAACTGTTAGTTGATCGATTAAATGTCTTTTTAGGAAATACCCTTGTTAAGCCATCCTCAGATGAGGAGCTAGAACAGGCAGAGATTTTGAATAGTATCCATTTAGCTCTCCATAAAAAAGCTGCCGTCCATGTCATCTACTCTAAACAAAAAAGTATCACAGGTGAAATTGTCAAATGGGATGACCGACACAAACAACTGATCGTCAAGAATTTTCGCAAGAATATAACGGCTATCATTCGATTCCGAACGATTCAAAAAATCTCCTTAGTTCCAGAAGGAATTCGGGTAACGCAAAAAAAATATAAGAAAAATAATCTAATAAGCTAAAACGAATATATGCAGTATCATACAAAACTCTGCTTATAATTTTTTATCGAAAACCTTCTAAACGATTATCAAAAACTAAATTGATGACAATTATATTTACCTACTATAATTAATAAATATATAAACATATCTAAGCAAATCAGCTTGCTAATTAATTATACCAAAAGATTATTTAGCTTATAATACAAGTGAACATTATAAATCAATATTTGAGACAAGACCTTACCTACCTTTTATAGAGTGACAGATAAAGAACAGTTATGAGATAACTTGGATACGCCTTGAATGTTAAATAAAATTATTAAAAGCCCCCTATTGTATTGTTCAAATATAGAATAGGGGGCTTTTAGATAGAAACTAGTTTTAGTGTTGATACTTACTAAAAATCTATTGTTTTTATATAGTATATTCCTTTGACAAACTTAAGGTAGTATAAAAAATTACGTGAGAAGCATTCAGACTTAGAAACTTTGAAAATTTTGAAAACCCGCATACTTATTCTACTAAACTATAAAAAGAGAACCAGTTTGGTCCTCTCTAAGGTCTAACTTTTATAAACCCAGCTAGTTAACAAAGATCTAGAGATAACCATATCAGAATGCAGAAATACATTTTTTTCTGCACTGACACTAGTTTATTATAGATAAAAAAATATTTTTTATTCTTACTATATTTAGTAAATTCTAAATTCGGATAACTATTGATTTTGCCAGTCCGCAGGATAAGTTACATAGATAAATCGTGCATTATCTTTAACTGAGAACTTAATGTCACTTCCTTTTGGAATAAAGAGAATCTCTCCAGGACCAGCAGACATGACATCATCTCCGACTAAAATATCCAGACGACCTTCAATAACATAATCAATCTCATCATAATCTAAATGCCATGAGAATGTTGTATTTTCCATTGTCATGAGCCCTAAACCTAAACGAGGACTTTCTTCCAAAGTTAGCAAATCACGTGTATACACTTTATCAGATGGATTGCCTGTATCAAGACGATCCTCAGGTCTAACATCAAATTTAGGCAAAGCTAAAGAGATTACCCCTGAACGACTAACTGATTTGCATGAGTCCTTAGTCATTAACTCCTCTAAAAGTAATTTCTTAATTAACGACTCTAATTCTGAACGATTAATATCAGACATTAATTCTTACTTCCTTCCTTTTTAGTTAAAACAAAGGCAAGAATCACCGCAGTAATTCCTCCAACAATCTTACCAACCATCATAGGAGCAATCATGTTTGGATTTTGACCAGCTGTAAAACCAAGATGGTCACCGATAACAAAAGAAGCAGATACCGCAAAAGCGACATTGATAATTTTACCCCGTTGATCCATATCTTTTAACATCTGGAACATGGCAATATTATTTGCCAAAGAAGCTACTAGCCCTGCCGCACCAACCTCATTCATTCCCAATGATTTACCAACTGCAGAAAGTGGTTTATTAGCCAATTTTGTAAAGACTGCAACTAAACCAAAAGCTCCTGCAAGCGTTACTGCGATAGAACCTACAACACCGAAAGCTTCCATAAGAAGGTCCGCACCATTAGGATATAGGCTTAGCAGCCACTCATTTTGTGTCAATAACTGAGCTGCTCCGAAAGCTAGCCCCATAGTAGCAAGAAAAACAATAATTTGTCCAAAGATTTCAAATCCTTTAATCATACCGTCTGGTATCAAAACCAAACCTAAGAAAATTAAGCCTGCTACAATAACTATAGGAATAAGATTAACCAGGAGAGTTACAAATGGTAAGCCTGGTACTAAAATACCTCCAACCAGACAACCAATTGGTACTGTTACTAGACCATAAAGTATTCCTTTAGCCAACAAAGGTCTATCTTCTTTTTCAATAATCCCTAAAGCAACAGGAATCGTAAAAACAATTGTTGGACCCATCATAGATCCTAAAACATAGGCTGCAAAATTACCAACGATAGGATCTTGGGCCAAACTTAATGCTAAAGGAGCACCACCCATATCATTAGCGATAAATGTTGTAGCAAAAATAGAAGGATCTGCACCTACCATACCATAAAGAGGAACAACTATAGGCTTAAGAACATCTGCCAAAATTGGAGCTACTACCATAATACCTGCCATAGATAAAGCAAGGGCCCCCATAGCCATAATTCCTTCTTCGAATTTTTCACTTAAGCCTAATTTGCCACCAATACATTTATCTACAGCACCAATGACCATAAATATAACCATAATATAAATAATAATCTCATTAATACTCATCATTTTTCCTTTCTGTTTGAAATGGTTTAATCAAGCGAATAATCAACTTTATCAATTATTGCAACAACTACCATATCAACCGGAATATCATTCTTCTTGAGACTAACACGAGCTGAGCTTCCTGTCGTAACAAGGACTTGGTCGCCTTCGCCAGCACCGATGCAATCTGCAGCAATTACAACAGAAGGAGCTGTTTGATGTTCATTCAGTTGTTTCTCCACCACTAAAAATTTCAAACCATTAAGTTTTTCATCTTTTCTAGTAGCCCATAAACTTCCTCTCACTATTCCAACAAACATAGTTTCCTCCTCTACAAAATATTAATCTTGTGACGCTTTAGGTAATCCTTTGCCAAAGCAGTCACAATCATATTTGCTTCTATCTTGAAGCTATCGCCTTCACTAAGTCCTTTTTCTTGCAATTTAGCTTCTGTGATTAGTATCTTTCCCATCTTTCGAGTTAAATTTGTCTGATTCTCTATAAGTGAGTTTCCAACTCGACTTGGTGATGGACCAAGACATCTTGCGAGCTGTCCCTCTTTATAGAAAGTAAAACCATAACTTTCTAAAACATCTTTTTGTTGAGAAATCTTGCGAAGAAAAGCACTCTTGGCAGCATCATTATACTTGGCTATGTCAAATATCCTATCTGCAACTAAAACCGTCTTTCCTTCAAATAGTCCCTTAAAAATCGCCTCTTCCAAACTCCCTATAGGAGATAAGTTTGCTATTCTCAAAATCGAATTCAAAGAAATTTCTTCTAAAACAAAAGTCTTAGCTTGTGAAGGTATAATTGTCAACTGATATCCCTGATCTTGAAGAAACGTTTTAGTGCTGTCACAACCGAGAAAATATATCTCCTCACCAGTTGTCCTTAATTCAAGACTATCAAGCACCCTATCAGTAAGCAGTTGAACAAGTACATCAATATTTTCCATCTCTATCCAACCTTTCTAAATGCCTATTTCTTAATGATATGTCCGCGCATGCCTTTTCTAAAGCCACAAGCGTTAGCCTCATCATAATCAATATGCATATAGGTAGCAAAGTGAGGATTGACACGAATTACTACATCATCAAAAATTAATGGTCTTTCGCCTTCAACCTTGACTTGCACAATCTCATGATTAACTACATTTGATCTTTGAGCATCTTCCGGTGTCATATGAACATGACGCTTAGCAACAATAACTCCTTTGTCTAAAGCAACGGATTTATTACCATTAACTAAGACAATCCCGGGGGAACCTTGCGTATCTCCACTTTCTCTGATCGGGGCATTTATACCTAATTGGAGACAATCCGTAAGAGAGATTTCTACTTGAGTTTCAGATCTTACGGGTCCAAGTATGATAACTCCTTGAAAACTGCCCTTAGGACCAACAATAGTTAAACGCTCCTTGCAAGCAAACTGAAATGGCTGAGATAAATCTTTAGCCTTTGTCAGCTGATAATCTGGGCCAAATAATAGTTCTAAATCTTTTTGACATAAGTGAATATGACGACCACTTGCTTCAACTTCAAAACTTTGATCCAATTCAGCCTGAACTTTTTCAATAATTTTATCAACTAAATCTTCTAATGACATTTCATCCTCCTACTCACTAACAAGAAGCCAGATTAAAACTTCAAGTGCTTTTAGCAAGTGACTAACCTGTAAACTAAAACTATCACGCCCTAAATCAGACTTATATTCCAATTCTTTTCTTAAAATACTAAGTTCAATATAGAGCTCATAACAAGACAACTTCCAATCAGCTGCATCATAAGCTATCATAACTGACTCTTGATCTAATTGCTCACTGATACGTATAACATGAAGCTCCTGGCTAGTTGGTAGGGTGGCATCATATTTTGATATATCATCTAAAAGGCGATGGCCAACTACTTGTTCCAAAACTCTAAGATAACTCTCTAACTGTCGACACTTATCTGATTGAAAGCTAACATGCAGAATTCTTTGTGATTTCAAGAAATAAGGGTATAGCTTAGTTAGTTGAGACAGCAAAGGATATACAGCTGAATTCTCTAGCTTATCTATTACTACAAACTCCTTTTTCGCAAACAAAATATCTGTACTAGGAAAGTTAGATGAGTTAGATATAACCTTAATATGGTGATCGTTTAGAAAGCTTCTCGCTGAAGGAGTCAATCGATCTCCATTTGATAATTCAAGGGTGCCATTTTCAGCAATGACAGCCTCTTTAAACAACTTTCTAATCTTTGCTTCTGTAAGAACTGTCATATCATCACATCCTTCTACTGAAGTTTCAATTACACGCGAGAGGAAAATCCTCCCGCGTGTGATTGAAATATTTCATTCTTAAGTTTACTTAGGTAAAATAACTTCAACTTCAGTATGTGGGCGTGGAATAACATGGACAGAAACTAATTCTCCAACATTTTCTGCTGCTGCTGCTCCTGCATCTGTCGCTGCTTTAACAGCACCGACATCTCCACGAACCAGAACAGTTACCAATCCTCCACCAACTTGTTCCTTGCCAATCAATGTCACATTTGCAGCTTTAACCATTGCATCTGCTGCTTCAATTGCACCAACAAGACCACGAGTTTCAATCATTCCTAATGCATTTGCATTTGCCATTTGTTTTTCCTCCAAATTTTTAAAAATTAATTTACAATACTAAATTATTCTTTTTCAGTTTTAGGTAAGACTACCTCAACCTCAGAATGAGGACGCGGGATTACGTGAACTGAAATAAGTTCTCCAACATTCTCTGCTGCTGCTGCTCCAGCATCAACTGCTGCTTTAACAGCACCAACATCACCACGAACTAGAATTGTCACTAATCCTCCACCAACTTGTTCTTTACCAACAAGGTTAACATTTGCAGCTTTAACCATTGCATCTGCTGCTTCAATTGCTGCCACTAAACCTTTGGTTTCAACCATTCCTAATGCATTTCCGCCTATCATGTGTTTTCCTCCATTTATTTATAATTTGTATCTTATTTAATTTTGTCTAGTACACGTTGGACTAGAAGGTTGAGCAATTGTTCTTCATCTAAACCTGACAACCCAAGTTCTTCTTCTGGTTTCACACAGCCTTGACCTTCTACTTTTTTTAAGTCACAAAACTCTGTTGTCCCATAGGCTACTCTTCGAACATTCAAAAGGTTCATAGGACTAACGTTATCAGAAGTTGCACTACCTCCGACAGCACCACATCCTAGAGTATAGGCTGGGAATAGACCAGTTGTCGCCCCAACACCACCTTGCGCAGCTGGTGTATTAATTAAAAGCCTAGATACTGGCTTTTTAAGAGCAAACTCTCTAATAACAGCCTCATCTTGTGTATGAATAACCATTGTATGACCAGCTCCCTCATGATGAAGGATCTTCATACTCAATTTACAAGCTTCTTCCCAACCTTTCACAGTATAAAAACCTAATACAGGTGCCAATTTTTCCATTGAGTAAGGATGGTCTTTACCAACTCCTGTCTCTTTGGCAATCAGAACACGCGTTCCTTTTGGAACTGAAATCCCTGCCAATTCTGCAATAACTTCAGCAGTTTTTCCGACCATTTTGGGATTCATGGCTCCATTTGGTTGAATAATAAATTTACCAAGCTTTGTAGCGTCTTCATCAGGTACGAAGTAAGCACCTTGCTTTTTAAATTCTGCTACTACTTTTTCCTTCATCTCTTCTTCAACAATAATAGATTGTTCAGAAGCACAAATAACACCGTTATCAAAGGTCTTAGATTCTAAAATGTATCTAACAGCCTTCGCAATATCTGCGGTGCGTTCGATAAAAGCTGGACCATTTCCAGGTCCAACACCAATTGCAGGTGTTCCTGACGAATAGGCTGCTTTTACCATAGCAGTGCCACCAGTTGCCAGAATTAAATTCGTTGAAGGATGCCTCATCAACTCATTCGTTGCAGGAATAGAAGGTCTTGTGATAACGCTGACAGAATCTTCTGGACAACCAGCTTTCTCTGCAGCCTTTTTAATAACCTCAACCGTAGCAATTATACATTTGAGAGCGTTCGGATGTGGAGAAAATACAATACTATTCCCTGCTTTCAAAGCAATCAAAGCCTTATACATAACTGTTGATGTCGGATTTGTTGAAGGAATAAGTCCAGCCACTACCCCTACAGGAACAGCAATCTCGGTAATTTTTTTAATAGGATCTTCGCTGAGAATACCAACGGTTCTCATATCCTTAATTTCTTCTAAAATTCCTTTAGAAGCGATTGCATTCTTAAGAACCTTGTCCTCCCAACGACCAAATCCTGTTTCCTCAACAGCCATTTTAGCCAAACGTTCTCTCTCATCATAACAGGCTTTTGCAACAACTTTTACAATGGTGTCAATTTGTTCCTGACTCATATCTGCCAATTGTTTTTGTGCAATGCTTGCCCGTCTGACAAGATTGCGGACCTCTTGTATTGAAACTAGATCCTTGTCTTCTAAAAACATGCTTTACTCCTTCCCTGCTAACTTAGTTAATGCATTTAATAACTTTTCCTTATTAGCAAATTTTATTTCTTTTTTAGACAATATTATTCCATCTTCCTTATAAGCGATTTTTCGTAATTCTACAACTTTCAATACTTCCAAATCTTTCCTAATATATTTAGGTCTCGGTTCCTTGACAGAGTCTAATACGGAATTATCAACCAGCTGATTAACGTTCTCTTGATCTTTATTTGGACCAATCAATTCTGATGAAACAGGGAATTGCCCTTCTTTAAATGGAATAACTTCATGTATGCCACTTAATAATGAAATGTCATCTTGATGAATCTCATTATTCTCTTCAGTTTCTTCCTCAATTTGTGTCAAGAGTTTCGATATTCCTGGCTCGGCCTTTTTAGAAGCAAGCAAAGCATTGACTTGGCCATCCAAACGTGGTATTACGTGACTAGCACGATAATAAGATTTGTCTCCTATCGCAATAATAGCCGCATCAACTGCGGATTTAACTGCACCAACATCTCCTGTTAATTGAACTGTATTTAGTCCTGCTTTTACTGTTTCAATATTGACAAGTGAGACATTAGCTGATTTGAGTGCCACATCTGCTGCAACTATCGCGCCTAGATAGCCTTTTACTTCAATTAACCCTAGTGCTTTAATTGCCATAAATTAACTCCTATCAATAGCTAATTGGATTGCTGGCAATTGATTCAATCGTTCGTGCAAAAGCATCACAAGCTGCTCGACAGGCTGATTGTGAACCTACAAGTAGACCGCCAGCAAAGTTTGTTTCACTTGGTGGTCCATAAAAGGCACCAATACTAACATCAGCAGCTTTCAAAGCTGCATCTAAGCCTACCATTGCCTCTGCTGGAGGAGCAATTAAGTATGCAATCGCAGTTCCTTCTTCTGCATTTGCTCCTGCAGATAAGTAACTACCTGCACGTGAAATACAATGAGCAAAGTAAGGAACTGTGTTGTCTTCATTCGCACTGAAAAAACTTGCTCCATTTTCAATTTCATAGACTACGACATCTAAGCCACTTCTAACCTCTTCTGGTGTCGGACCTGCGATAATTCCTATAACTTCACCAGCAAGTTTAGTAGAAGCATTGCCTGCTCCAGCATACATACTTCGAGCATAAACGACATCAACATCTACTTTTTTGGTTGCTTCATCTAAAGCGACATAAGTTACATCATCACAATCTGATGTAACAATTCCTAAACTTTTGTGATGAGGCTTCAATTCAAGCGAAGCTGCTAATCCAGCATCAATATTTGAAATAACAAGAGCACTGAGTACACTTGCACCTAAGCGTTCATTTTTCAAAATAATTTCCTCCTACATTTATTTGAGTTCTACTCCGGATTTTTTGTGATCAAGAATTTTCTTGATAATTTCTGCCACATAAGCGCCAGCCTCCACGGCAGGAGTTCCACCTTTTTGAATGTTGGATACCACAGTTCTCTTCGACTCAGGCATCCCAACTGTTGGTCGATAAGCCAAATAAGCACTCATTGATTCTGCTGTTACTAAACCAGGACGCTCCCCAACAATCATACAGATAACTTCGGCACCTGTTAATTCTGCAATTTGGTCCATCGCTGCAACGCGAGCATGTTTGATAAATAGTATCTCAGAATAGTCTAATCCAAACATCTTCAATCCTTGTTTAAGTGCAGGTAAGAAATCCTTAGTATTAGCTTCAATAGCTGAAGAACTCAATCCATCACCAACAACAATTTGTACTTTTTGATTTGGCTTGCAGTTTTCTTTAATAAACTTCTGAGTTTCAGTAGAAAAAATTCTCCCCAAGTCAGGTCTAGTCAAATATTCATCTTTTGTAGAAGCACAAGTTTGAACAGGAATGAATTCCATTTCCTTGATAAAATCTTCAGAGACATAAGAGAATACCGCATCTTGGGCAGTAGCATGGTCTGCTCGGAATCGTAAAACAGTTTGTGTCAAATAACGGTTACCAGCTCTCCAAAGACCCAAACGAGCAGGGGTAAATTTTTTAATTTTCCGATATGCTTCTTCGTTAATAGCATTGGGAATCAAAAATTGTTCCTGAATATTCACTTCTGTAATATCTGGAATAATCCCGTCTTCAATAATTGTTGATGCCGGATTAGGTATTAACTTCGAACCAATTGTACTTTTTGACTCATTAACCTCTGATGATACAGATTCTGTACTAGAATCTGCTGTCACCACTACGTCAGATTGAACTGGTTTTTCCATTTCACTCAAGTATGAGCGAATTAATTCTTTTAATTGCATTTCATCCACGTCAATGAACCTCCTAAATTAATTGGTTTTCATAAAGACAGAGCCATCACCACCAATTGCTGTTAGATGGCCGTTCTCCATAAGACCCATTTTTTCCATCCACTCCTCAAACTCTTTGATTGGACGTTTTCCAAGTAGGTCACGCATTGTAGCTGTTTCATGATAGCCAGTTGTCTGATAATTAAGCATGATATCATCTCCATGTGGGATTGCCATGATATAGTTAACATTAGCTGTCCCGAGCAAGACAAGAAGATTCTCAGCATCATTTTGATCTGCTTTCATATGGTTTGTATAGCAGATATCACATCCCATAGATATACCTGTGAGCTTACCCATGAAATGGTCTTCAAGACCAGCTCTGATAACTTGTTTAGAATCATAAAGATATTCTGGTCCAATAAAGCCAACTACTGTATTAACCAAGAAGGGATCAAAACGCTTAGCAAATCCGTAGCAACGAGCTTCCATTGTCACTTGGTCGGCACCATGATGCGCTTCTGACGATAATTCAGAACCTTGACCTGTTTCAAAATACATAACGTTAGGCCCTGCTGCTGTACCTACTTTCAATGCTGTATCCCAAGCTTCTTGAAGAATTTTTGCATCAAAACCAAAGGCTTCATTCCCTTTTTGAGAACCAGCAATAGATTGAAATACCAAACCAGTTGGTGCGCCTTGATTCATAGCTTCAATCTGAGTAGTTACGTGAGCTAAAACACAGTGCTGAGTTGGAATTTTGTATTCTTCGATAAAATCATTAAATTTATGAAGAATTCGTTTTGTACTTTCAACAGAATCATCAACGGGGTTTAAACCAAGAAGAGCATCCCCACATCCATAAGCAAAACCTTCCATAGTTGAAGCCATAATACCATCTGGATCATCTGTCGTATGGTTAGGTTGCAAACGAGATGAAAAAGTTCCTGGAACACCAATTGTAGTATTAGCTGTTTTTGTAATGGTAATCTTTTGAGCCCCTACAATAAGATCCAAGTTCGTCATTAACTTAGCAACAGCTGCAACCATTTCAGACGTTAATCCTCTAGAAATCCATTGAATATCAATGTTTGTTGTCTTATTATCCAAAATCCACTCTCTGAGTTCTTGAACTGTCCAATTTTTGATTTTTTCATAGGTTCTTAAATTAACATCATCAATAATAATGCGCGTAACCTCATCTTCTTCATAAGGCACGACTGGATTATTAAACAAGTCTGATAACTTCAATTGAGCCAAAACAACCTTAGCAGCTACTCGCTCTTCAGCTGACTCGGCAGCGACGCCTGCCAATTGATCTCCAGACTTATATTCATTCGCTTTGGCCAAAACTTCTTTGACTGAGCCAAATGCATACACTCTACCAAACAATTTTGTTTTCAAAATCATTTAATATGTCCTCCTGACATTTTTTACTTTAATTAAAGACCAAAGTCTTAACAACTACCGGCAACACTGATCCAGCAACAACCGGTTTACCAATATCGATATAGTCTCCATTTTGGACATCTACAGAATCGATACAAACAAAGGGATACTCCCTAGGTAATAAAGTATATAGGCATTGCCCCAGGGCCTTAGCCATATCTTCCCTAACAACTACAACTAGTGGGATATTCTTATCTATGCTATCTTTCATGCCAACCACAATAGCCTCTGCAATAGAAGTGAGTCTTGCAAAAGTAGGATTTTTGTCTCCATTTATTGCTAAAGCAACTTGCTGTATCTCATTTTCCAGAGTAAACCAAGAAATCTTATCTCTAATAATTGTTTCTAAAGTTTCTTTATCTTCTCTTTCATCTGATTGAGCTAGTTTAAGTACTGGCACATTTTTTATAGGTAAGATTTTTGAAATATAAGTAATCGTACTACCACTAACGTCTGTCGTGTGACTTCCCGCTCCTACAACAGTTGCACGAATCGTTTCAGCTGATTCAATTACCTTTTTCTGTTCAAAAATTCGTGACTGTCGCAAGGCTCTACCTAGTAATATTCCAATATCTCCAAATTGGAATTCATTAGCCGTCTGAAGTTCTTCTCCAACGGCATCTGCAACACCTCCTGAAAAGGATACACATCGGATACCCTCTATTGCTTTCAAACCATGATTGGTTTGAAGTAGTTTATAATAAGAGCTACTTCCATCAATCCCAACTGCTTCCTCTAAAACTCCGACCAACTCTTTTATGATCCGATCAAGTTCTGAGCGATTTGCAATTTCTCCAACTCTTAAGGAAAGGCCTAAATCAGAGATGATCTCTTTTAATTTTGGTGCAATATAAGTCACTCTAAGATTCTGTGAATCCAACTTTATCAATCGCCCACCTATATCAAAGCAAGCCGTATCTATCAAATCACCCTCTCTAAAGACAGCAATATTTGAAGTCCCTCCACCAATATCTATATTTGCAACCGATGTGTGATTATCTTGTGAATATAGGTGGCTATTTGCTCCCTTTCCTGCAATAATACTCTCCAAATCAGGCCCTGCTGTTGCTACTACGAAGTCTCCTGCAAAACCACTAAGAGCTTGTAAGACCTGACTTGCATTCTCTTTACGAGCAGTTTCACCAGTTATAATAACAGCCCCCATCTGGATATCATTTTTCTCAATTCCAGCTCGCCTATACTCCCTAACAACGAACTCTTTTATTTTTTCAACTTCAATCAATAATTGATCTGAAATGGGAGTGAAAATAATCTCACTCTTATAAAGAACTCGTTTATATGTAATTGAAACACGAGGAATTGAAAAAATAGAGGCTGTATTTTCGATAGTCAACTCCGACAGGACAAGTTGAGTTGTAGCTGTTCCAATATCGATACCTACGCTAAGAATCTTATCTGTCACTCCAAAAACCTCCAAAAAAAGACGCTCAAAGTAATACGAATAAAATTCTTATCCGTATACTCTAAGCGTCGTTGCTTCTAGGCCTACATCATTGTTTGCCTGCTAATATTAAGTTAATATTTAAAAGTAATTGTTGTACGTGTCCCGGAACTTAAAGAGTCAACTCTAATCTTTCCCTTCAAGCTACTTTTAACAAACCTTTCTACAATTACCAAACCTAAATGATTCGAATGATCATCATTCCATCTGTAACCGTTTCCATTATCTGAAACGTGTAATGTTATTATACCATTTAATATAAGAAGTTGTAAATAGATTTCAGGCTTTTTAGGCAATTTTTTTTGAAAAGCATGCTCGTAGCTATTATGTAGAAGTTCATTGAGCACAAATGCTAGAGCCGTTGCTCTACTACTATCTAAGCTAATATCTAAATTAATATCTGTTGTCAAACAAATATCTTCACGTTCTGAGAAACATTCTTGGACCGTATAGACCACACCCTGTAGCAATTCTTTTAAAGAAATGTTATCTCTATTTTCTGTTGACAGTAGCTCATGAACCATAGAAATGGACAAAACCCTATCTACACTTTCTTGACAGATTTTCTTGGCTTCTAGAGATTGACTACGCTGCCCTTGTATCCTCAAAAGAGATACTAAGGTCTGTAAATTATTTTTCACTCGATGATTCATCTCACGCAAAGTTGTTTCCATCAAAAAGAGCTTCTTCTCAATTTCTTTTGGGCTCGTAACATCCTTATAGTGGGAAACCATTACCTGTGCTTCTGGGACAACATATCTTGTAATCTGAAAATGATAATTACAATATCTAACTTCTCGAGACTGTGAGCATGGTTTTGTAAAATTGTCACTCTCTTTAATAATATCATCCAGGCTGATATTTCCTAAAACAAGATTGTCATAATGCATCCCAATAAGCGGATCCATATAGGCTAATTTTTCCCTGTAAATAGATTCAGCTTCCTGATTACAGTAGAGAAGATATCCTTTCTGATCAAAGACAAGTATCCCGTCGGATAAATACTTTAAATATGAGAACTGTTGCAGATACGATTCCTTGAATATATCTGCCAACTCATACTCTCCATCCTCAGCTTTTTTTAGAGAAAAATAAAGAAGATTTGAATGAGAAGATTTATTTTCAATAATAAGACAAGCAATGACCCTATTTTCTCTAAAGATAGGAAAAACCTTTTGCTGAATCAAAACTCCCTCTTGCGAAATAGCTGAGAGTCCTACCGTCGGAACACCTGTCTGTAAAGTCCTTAAGACCCCAGGCTCATTTCGAAGATAAGCCGTATCTCCAACAACATCCTTCTCGTAGAGGCTATCTATTGAGTCTGGTTTCTTATGATAGATAACAGTTGCTTGGTCGGAATAAGTATTCAATATATCAATAAAAACATCCTCTTCACTGTATTGGCAACTTAGTTCCAGCTCTTCAGCTTTGAGTTCTATAAAGTCAATGTCTTCAAGACTTAAATCTGTATGTAAGAGACATAGGTCCCTAATATATTTCTTAGTAGTCATCATTTAAAACAAGTAACTTTGCAATTTCGACCATGGAAACACGTTTCTGCATGCTGATTGTACGAATTCGCTTAAATGCTTCAGATTCGGACATACAATCTCGAAGCATTAAGAGACCTTTAGCTTTTTCAATAATAATACGATCATCAATCTTCTTTGAAAGTTTGTTAATTTCATTAGTAAGTTGCTGCAGTTGACGACTTTTTTCAAGACAAACTTCGACCATGGGTATTAGAGACTTGGCATCTAACGGTTTAACGAGATAAGCGCTAGCTCCGTATATCTTAGCTTTTTGTACCCTAGTTTCGTCACTGTAAGCTGACAAAAGAATAACTCCATAAGCTAAATTATCATCAAGAATTTTTTTACTAGCTGCCAAGCCATCTAGCAAGGGCATCTTGATATCCATAACAACAAGATCTGGGTGATGTTTTTGACAATATTCAATAGCTTCAAATCCATCCGAAGTTTCTGCAACGACTTCGTAATTTGCAGCTTCCAGAATAGTTGCAATATCCAATCTTACAATAGGATCATCATCTGCAATCAGTATTCTCCCCTTCATTCTCTCTCCCCTACCGGTCCAATTTATTTAGGTTCGTGTCACAACAGTACTAGAGAAGCCTAAAATGTTCTCTAAACCCTGTAAAACCGCAGTCAAAGCAGTATCTACAGATGACACATCCCCTGTCATCACTACCGATCCACTAAAACGATCTATGAAACCAATCTGTACTCCTGCTGATTTTGTTGCAATATCAACAGCTATAATAGCAGCCTCACTTGGAGTAATAGTTAAAATACCAATTGCTCCTGTTTGCTCAACCATTAATCCCAATTTTTCATAGATAACTGAATCTGGATTTGCGATTAGGTGTGCTAGGGTTACTTGTTTCCCGGGCACATATTCCTGTATCATTCGTTGTTTTTCTTCCATAATTGATTCCTTCAAATTACTTTAGAAGCTTTGGTACAATCATGTTTATTATATTATACCATAAACCTAATAAGTTTTTTCTAAAACTTTTAAAATTTCTTGTACTGTAGGGGTTCTTGGATTAGTCGCAGTACATTTATCATTAAGAGCAGCCATTGCTACTTCTTCTTTATGCTCTTGGAAATCAGATGATTTTATACCATATTCCCTAAGACTTGTTGGAAGGTTTAATTGTCTTTGAAGTTTCTTGATTTCATTAATCAACTGCTTAACCCCTATAGCAGGGTTGGTAGCCGAACAACCTAGATGCTTAGCAATTGCTTGATAACGACCTGCTATCTCTAAGTTTAAGCGTTGACGACCCTTATCAGTATGATTGGCATTATACTGTATAATATGAGGCATAAGAATGCTATTTAAGCGTCCATGTGGAATATGGAATTTCGCGCCTGCCGCGTGAGCCATACCATGATTTAATCCCAAGTAGGCTGTATTAAAAGCCATTCCTGCTAGTGTAGAAGCCACGTGCATCTTTTCACGTGCTTGAATATCTTTGCCATCACGATAAGTTTTTGGTAAATACTCAAAAACTAATCTGATAGCTTTTTCAGCCAATGCATCCGAAAAATCTGTAGCTTCGGTTGAAACATAAGCTTCAATAGCATGAGTTAATACATCCATTCCTGTATCAGCTGTGATATTAGCTGGCAAAGATAAAACTAGATTTGCATCTAAAATAGCAATATCCGGAAGAATCTCCTTAGATACCAAAGGATATTTAGTCCCAAGCTCATTATCCGTAATAACAGCAAAATCCGTTACTTCTGATCCAGTACCACTCGTTGTTGGAATAGCTACAAGAACAGCCTCTGAAAAGACCCCCTCTTTCTTTCCAAAATAATAAATTGCCTTAGCAGCATCAATCGCAGAGCCTCCACCAATTGACAATACAATACTAACAGGTTTAGCTTCTGCACTACTTATGCCGGCAACGACTGTTTCAATAGGTGGATCTGGTGCAATATCTGTAAAGATAACCAATTCATTGCTAGCATCCAAAAAGCTAGTGATATCTGCTAACTGACCGGACGTCTTCAAAAAGGGATCAGCTACAACTAAAATCCGTTCATCCTTAAAAATTCGCAACTGTTCCAAGGCACCTTCGCCAATAAACAATTCCGTCTTATAAAAAATTTTGTACATTATTTCTCCTTTCTTATTGAGATTTAGAAGCACAGAAAAACTGCATGAAAAAAGACTAAAACGGCAGGAATTAGTTTTTCATACAGCTACAGTGCTATTTTGGTTTGTACGCCTTTGTACTTACTTTTGAATTATATCATGAAAGCGTTCTTATGGCAATATAAAACATTTAAATAGTAACATATTTTTTGGTTTTTATTTTGGTTTTTTATGTCTTATTTAATTTCCGCATGTTGTCTTATTTAATTTTACAAATTAAATAATTAAAAACCTATTTCTATCTCATCCATAAAAATTATCAATCAATTTATAAACTTGAATCAGAAAGTAATTCATTTTTGTTGTCAAAGAAAAACTAAAATGCTACAATGTTCTTGCTAGGAAATAGATTTTAGTACTTTTAAGAATATGGAAGTTTGGTGCAAATCCAACGCGGTCCCGCCACTGTAATTAGGTCTTACCTTTAAGTCAGGTCTTTATTCTTGAATTTTAGTAGATTTCACGTCTCGATGTAAGGCGATGATGTCATATTGGAATTTGCTTTAGCTTTTCCATTATTGGCTCTACGTTTAAGTACGTTCCATTTTCTAAAGATGAGCTACGCTTATCTTTCTGCAACGAAGCAGAGCCGATAATTTGGAAAGCTACTGTTAACCAAAGATGCTTAACCTCTACCATACAATGATGTATATAAGAGCTTTCTTTTATTAAAGATGAATGAAGCTGATTAGAACCTAGCTTCGATACAAAAAACGAGCATTTCCGCATTTGGAAATGTTCGTTTTCTTATTCTATAGCTATAATTACAATTAACTGAAATAGTGATGTAAGCAAAACATATGAAATGTAGAATTTTTACTTCATTTTAATCTAACAAAGAGGATATCATTAAAAAAATATTTAAAGTCACGCTACATACACTTCTTCTTATTTTTTTCTATGAGACTGAAGATATAGCTTTTTTTGGTTTGATGCTATATTTTGCTAAGTACCTTTTATTCATTTTTTCTTAAATCATATATGATTGATCCCATTTTAACTTCTTCTTGATTAAAATATCGATAAGAACGCTTTGAGCCATCTCCCATATAGCTGATGGGAGAAAATCTCATAGTATTGAAAACACCCTTCTCATCAAGGAGTTCCTCTTCGACCGAACGACTAGTTATTTTTGCTATTACATTGGTCAAAGCTCCACATGGAACCATATCAACAACTTCACATTCAATGACAACTGGACACTCATTAACCATAGGTGCATCTATCGTCAAAGCAGGGCTATAAGTTAAACCAGTAATGGCAAATTTATCTTTTCTGCTATTAAATCCTGCTAATTCAACTTCTTTAGTCAATTCTTGTTCAGGAACATTGACTGTAAACTGCCTGTATTTGCTGATTTCAGTAATGGCATTACTTTTTGTTCTCATAGCCATAACCAGCATACTACCTAGTGAATAGACCGAACTTGAAGTAGAAATATTGTAGCCATGGACATCATCTTTATAGCCCAATAAAAATACAGGAAATCCAAAATAGAGTTTCCTAGTTTCAAAGCATTTTTTCACAGATTTTCCCCAAACTTCTATTGAGTTCTCGCTAGAGCTCTTTTTTATTGTTTCCTTTAAGCATCTTCTTCAAGATAAGATCTCAAAGAATTAACAAAGTCTATTGGCAATTCAATTTGTTCTTGTAGCCTATCCTGATACTTCCTGATGATTGTTTCTTCATGATCTTCTGCTATCTTCTGTGTCCAATCCGGATCTAGAAGCAAAGCTTTTCCAACAGAAAATAGAGGAATATCAGCAGATAGAATTTTTTCCACATCCTGAATGGTATGGATGTTTCCGCTAGCTATCAAGGGGACTCGACCTTTTATTTTACTGATAATTTGCTTAATGATTGGACTTTTCGCTTCTTGGTCTCGAAGAGAACTCCTCCAGACATCGCTGGATGAGATATGAAGGTAGTCAACTCCTTGTTGAATGAGCTGTTCAATCAGTTGCAAACTATCCCATAAGGTAATACCGGTCTCTTCAATTTCTTCTGGAGAAAAACGGTAACCAATAACAAAAGGACGGTTAAACTCTAGCTTAACCAACTGTTTAGCCCTTTTGAGTAGAGTTTTAGGGAAGCGCAGTCTATTATTAAAACTTCCACCCCACTTATCTTGACGAATATTGGAATGGGGAGAAAAAAATTGCTGAATAAGATACGTATTAGCTCCATGAAGTTCAACTCCATCAAAACCCGCCGCCTCCGCCCTACGAATAGCATCCAAGAATTGTTTAAGTAGATCATCAACTTCTAAGGATTTCAAAGGACGGGGAACAATAACCGATCCATGATTCCCTTTAACAGCACTGGGAGCTACGGGGAGCCCTTCAATCAAATGAGGAGGAACCATACGGCCTCCGTGATAAAGTTGCAATATTGCTTTCGCTCCTTGCTCTTGAATAGTCTTAGCCAAACTAGAGAGCCCCTGGATTTTGTCATCTTCTGCAACGCTGTAGCTATTCGCAAAAGCTTGCCCCTGTGGATGAATATAGGCAGATCCAGTAATAACAAGGCCGACAGAACAAGCCCTCCTCTTATAAAAAGATATATCATCTTCAGAAACATAGCCACCAGGCTGGCATACACTCAGTGTGATGGGTGCTAACACAACGCGATTTTTAAGCATTAAACGGTCTGTTAAACTGACTACGTCATTTATATATTTGGTCATCATTTGTACTCCTATCTTGCAAGATTTCAAATGTCATTATAATCATCTAAGAAGACTTACAGTAAAGCCTTCAAGGAGATTTCCTTCAAATATAGTAACTGTCCCTTGAGGGAAATCAATATCCCAAAAAAGGGCACCAACATCAACTAATCGCTGATAAATTAGTCTTAGAACACCTAAATGGGCAACTAGAGCAAAGTCTTTACCAGCCTTAATGAGATTATCGGTTTGCTTCCAAACCCGCTTCTGAAAGGCTACAAAAGGCTCTGCACCTGGTGGAGTAACCTCAAAGGGAGCTGCTAGCCAAGCTTCCCACATTTCTGTAAACTGTTCTTGAATTTTATCAGCATCTAAACCTTCCCAATCTCCAAATCCTCTTTCATCAAAATCAGATAATTTATTAAGAACTTGATCAGCGCCAAAAATAAGTTCTGCTGTCATATGAGTCCGCAGATGGCAACTGGTATATACTGTATTCAGTTTATGCTTTTTCATTAACCTAGCAACATGGTAAGCCTGTCTGTGCCCTGTTTCATTAATAGGAACATTCAGGCTACCATAAAAACATCTTGCCTTATTAAGATCTGTTTCCCCATGGCGTATTAAGTAAATTTTCATAGTAATAACCCCAACACCATTAACATTTGAGCAATTTCCACAAATGCTCCCAATGTATCACCTGTATGACCATCTATTTTTTGGTAAACAAAGTGGCGATAACCTAAAGCCCCTAAAAATACTAAAAGATAGGCTAATAGTCCTACATTCCCAAAAAAATACCAGAGGAGACCAATCGGCAAGAGCTGTGCAAGGACGATATCAATGAATCTAGCCCCTGTAAAAAACTGACCGGATCCTCCGCCAGCTCTGGCATAGCGCATCTGATAAAGTTGTAAGGCAAGACCTGCTTTACCAATCATAGAGAGCGCAATAACAAGGAACCAGCGTGGCTCTGGAAGATAGGGGTAAGCTGCTAACATGACACTGTAATAGAAGATTAATGCTAGGACACCATTACTACCAATCCTGCTATCCTTCATAATCTCTAACATACGCTCCTTCCTCCGAGAAGAAAAAAGACCGTCAGCCATGTCAGCTAAGCCATCTAGGTGAAAGCCCCCCGTTAGGAGGACATCAAAAAGAAAGCTAAGAACCCAAGCTAGAATACCCGGTAAAACTAACTGAACCAAATAATAGAAAAGGCCAGTAATGCTACCTAAAAGAAGACCAAATAAACTAAGCAATGGAATTCCTTTGCGAACATAGGAGATATCAACTTCCTTATTTATTGAAATACGACTAAAAAATTGGGTGTAAATAATCAGAGCTTTTATCATTTTAATCTCTGCGCGAGGCCACAAATAACAAGATAGACCTCACTTGCCTCCTTTGCTAGTCTTTGATTAACATTACCTAAGAGGTCTCGGAAATATGATCCTAATCGAGTTTCTGGAACGATTCCTAGACCCACCTCATTAGTAACGATGTAAAAGGTAGTGTCTTTTAGGGCCAGAGTGGTCAAAATATCTTCCCACTCAGCCATAACCTTCTGGCTAATCATAGACTGCTCTGTCTTTGTCAAAAAATTATCATCTGACAGGGATAGTTTGCTGGGATAGACTTCAGCTACCCTTTGAAAAAGGACATTCGTCGTCAGCATGCTAGCACAGTCTAGCAAGTAGGCGCCATATGATTGGTCCTGCAACCAGTCTCCAATACCTAGGTACTGCTCACGAGTATCCCAAGTTGCAGGTCTACGTTTTTTGTGTAGTCTAACCCTTTCTTGCCAGTCAGAGTCTTCTTCACGACTAAGACCAGTCGCAATATAGCAAACCTTTTTATGATTCTTCATTAAATCTTCAGCAAACTGGGACTTTCCACTTCTAGCTCCACCAGTGACTAAGATTATATTAGCCATAGATTTCTCCCAATACTTGATCAAAAGCGGTAATAGTTTTATCAATTTCAGTCTCAGTATGGGCTGCAGACATGAAATTCGACTCATATTGAGAAGGTGCAAGATAAATCCCTTTTTCTAGCAAGGTACGATAAACCTGAGCAAATCTTTCCTGATCACTAGCCTTGGAATCCTCAAAGTTACGAACGCTTTTGTTATTGAAAAAGAAACTAAACATAGTACCTACATGCACGACTTGTAATGGAACATTGTGTTCAAGGGCTACCTTTTTTAAACCTTCACAAAGCCGATCAGTCAATCTGGTCATCTTATCGAAGACAGACGGTGTCAAATTTTTAACCGTTTCATAGCCCGCCACCATAGCAATCGGATTACCAGACAGTGTCCCTGCTTGATACACCGTACCCGAAGGAGTAACTATATCCATGTACTTTTTCTTTCCTCCAAATAATGCCATCGGAAATCCTCCGCCAACAACTTTACCAAAACAAATCAAGTCGGCATCAAGATTATAGAGCCCAACTGCTCCAGTATAATTAACACGAAAGCCAGTCATAACCTCATCAACAATAAAAAGAGAACCATACATCTTAGTCAGATGACGAATCTCATCAATAAAACCCTGTTCTGCCTTGATGAGTCCCATATTTCCAGCAACTGCCTCAATAATAACCCCAGCGATGTTTGATCCTTCTTTGTCAAAACAAGCTCTAAGACTGTCGATATCATTATAGGGAAGAGTTAGCGTGTCTTGGGCAGTTCCCTGAGTAACACCAGGTGAGTTGGGGAGGCCAAAGGTTGCCACACCAGACCCTGCTTGGACCAAAAATGAATCGCTATGACCATGATAGCAGCCAATGAATTTTATAATCTTATCACGGCCGGTCACTCCACGAGCCAATCGAATGGCACTCATCGTTGCTTCTGTTCCTGAATTAACCATACGTATCTTTTCCAGTTGGGGAATTCGCTCCTGAAGCAGTTTACCTAATTTTGTTTCCAGGGGACTTGGGGCACCATAACTGGTTCCCTTATACAGCGATTTTTGTACTGCAGAAACCACCTGATCATTGGCATGTCCTAAAATCATAGGCCCCCAAGAAAGAACATAATCGATATAGGCATTCCCATCTACATCGTAGAGATAAGCTCCCTTAGCAGAGTCAATAAAGACAGGGGTACCTCCAACTGCTTTAAAGGCACGAACTGGACTATTAACACCACCAGGAAAGACCTGCTGAGCTTGAGTAAAAGCTAATTCTGATTGTTCTCTTCTGATCACTACTTTACTCCTCTTCTTTCAAATAACGGACCAAGTCCTTGGCAAAATAAGTGATGATAAGGTCTGCACCTGCTCGCTTTATCCCGAGAAGGGTTTCCAGAACAACTGATTTTTCATCAATCCAACCTTGTTGACTAGCCGCCTTAATCATGGCATACTCACCACTGACGTTATAGGCCACTATTGGTAACTGGGTTTGCCCACGTAAGTCACGGATAATATCTAAGAAAGCTAATGCTGGCTTAACCATAAGAAAGTCGGCGCCTTCTTCTTCATCGCTCCGAGCCTCTCTCAAAGCCTCTAAACGATTGGCTGGATCCATTTGGTAGGTTTTTCGGTTGCCAAAAGCTGGTGCACTTTCACCCGCATCTCTAAAGGGACCATAGAAACTAGAGGCAAACTTAATGGCGTAAGACATGATAGGAATATTTTGAAATCCAGCCTCATCAAGCGCCTGGCGAATAACATAAACAAAACCATCCATAGCGTTAGAAGGAGCTATAATATCTGCGCCTGCTCTTGCCTGACTAACTGCCACCTCTGCCAAGCGAGCAAGGGAACTGTCGTTATCCACCTGGTCGCTCTTCAATAGACCGCAGTGACCATGACTGGTAAATTCACAAAGGCAAGTATCAGCAATAACAAGCAATTGGGGATAGGCTTCTTTTATCAAACGAATAGCCCTTTGAACAATCCCTTGAACATCAGAAGCCTGACTTCCAATCTCATCCTTTTCCTTAGGAATACCGAAGAGAATCACGCTTTTAATACCAAGGTTAACAATTTCTTCCACTTCTATTAAAAGTAGATTTAGAGGAAACTGATAGACACCCGGCATGGACGTCACTTCTTGTTTCTCCTCAATATCTTCCTTAATAAAAAGTGGATAAATCAAATCGCTAGTTTGCAAGTAGGTTTCTCTCACAAGATCTCTGAGAGCATCTGATCCTCTCAATCGTCGATGCCGTTTAAATATCATTTTTCTTTCCAACTTTCTCAATAATCATAGTCACCATTTCGCTAAATGATGGCTTTTCTGGTACTAGATCAACCTGATAACCTGACCGTCTAATAGACCTAGCCGTAGTTTGACCGATGGCAACAATCAAATGGTCTTTAGGAAGAGCCTTAACTCGCTCTTCAAAACTTTTCCAAGCAGAAGGACTTGCGAAAGTCCAAACTACCCTCTCTTCAGATAGATAGACTAAAAATTCTTCTGCTACTTCCATATTTGGAACTGTATCATAGAGAAACCATTCAAAAACCTCATGACCAGTTTGAAGCAAGGTTTGGGCTAATTTTGGATTAGCTAGACTGCTCTGTGGCAAAAGAATCTTCTGCTTCTCGAAACCCAAATCCAACCATTCCTTGACTAAATCTGAACCATAATAACTACTTGCCTCTAAATTTATATCAAAACCATGCTCACGTAAAGAATAGCTGGTCTGAGGACCTATAGTTGCTAATTTAATCGGCCTACTTGGTAGAAAGGGCTTAAAAAAATTAACTGCGACTGCACTGGTTAAAAATATCCAATCAGCCTCATTCAAAAAATCTATAGCTCCTTCAGGTATTTTTTTTGCTTCATGCTTAATCAACGGCAGATGAACGCTTTCAAAACCAGCACTAATCAACTTATCAGCAAGATTCTCAGTAAGAGGAATCTCTCGGGTATTAATTACCTTTACGGTCATCTAATTCCCACCACACCTTCTGCCATCAATTTACTAACAGTTTCCTGAGCCAAGAGTGCTCCATCAGAACCAGATGAGCTGACACGGTGACACTTATTATAAGAATCTGCCAACATCACTTCTAGCTGGTAACCCTCTGGTGAAAGCTGGGCAAGAGCTGCAATAGGAAAGGTACAGTCAGCATTCATCAGAGAAAGAACCTTCCGTTCCACAGCTACTGCCGAGGATGTCTCAACATCATTGATTTTTGAGATACGCTCTAAAACTTCTCTATCATTTTTACGACACTCAAGACAAAGAGCTCCCTGAGAAATGGCTGGTAAACAGGTTTCTAAAGAAAGTACTTCAAGGTTCAAGTTATCCTTATTTGTCCACCCCATACGATTGAGCCCAGCCATTGCTAGAACAATAGCGTCGAATTCACCCTTTTCTAGTTTTCCAATTCGGGTATCAATATTCCCTCGAATAGGTTTAAAGATCAAATCGGGCCTTTTTTCCTGAAGTTGAGCTTTTCGACGTTGACTACTGGTCCCAATCACTGATCCAGGCTTCAGGGTTTCAAAGCTGAAACCCGATTCCCGTAAAATGAGGCAATCCCGAACATCTTGACGTTTAGGAATAGCTCCAATCGTACAGCCTTCGGCTAATATAGCAGGTACATCTTTTAAACTATGGACAGCCATATCTATTTCTTCAGATAAAAGAGCTCTCTCTATATCTTTAACAAAGACCCCCTTTCCTCCAATTTTATCTAGACTGACATTGACTAAGTGATCTCCAGTCGTCTTATAGGTGACTAATTCGAATATTACATCTGGATTGAGCTCTCTCAGTCGGCTGATTACTTGCCTAGTCTGCGTCATGGCAAGTTTACTCTGCCTTGTTCCCACCTTAATAACTGTCATTGTTTATCTCCTTATCAGTATTATCGGAAATGTTTAGTCATCCTTGTTTTCTTCCTGTCCAAGGTTAAAAATCTTGCTAAAAAGAGCAATATCATAGGATGCATTATCACCGATTGATAGCTCCTTAACCTGTAAAATAGGCTCTTTTATTAGCTGGTTAATAATACCTTTCATATGCTTGGCAATCAATTTCTCTTCCCTTAATGTCAAATCAGGCAATTTTCGTTTGAGGCTTGATAAAGAGTTAACTTGCATTTCTAAGGCTTTTTCTCGAATTTCTTTTATCAGATGAACAATGCCCAGCTGCTGACGCCATTCATAAAATCGAACCAATTCCTCTTTAATTTCGACGATTAATTTCTCAGCAATGGCGTTTCTTTCAGCATGAAATTGATCCAATTGATTGGTCAAATTTTCAATGGTGTAAAGACATAGTCCCTTTTTAGGATGAACTGTTCTTGGCAAGCAGAGATCAAACACAATAGCATCTTCTTTTAACATGTGAGGGAAAATAATATATTCCTCCACCTTAACAGCTGAAAATACCACATCTGCCTGTGCTATAACTTCGTCTAAAGCATCCCAACCATGGATAGAAACTCGATTATCACCTAGAAAGAATCTGCCTTTTTCCATAGTTCTATTGAGTAGTAGAATCTTTTCAAACGGTCTTTGGAGTCCATACTTAGCGACAAGTTGGCCAATTTCTCCGAGTCCGATAACAGCAATAGTTTTACCTTCATATGAAAAACCTTTGCTCTCCAAAATTTGAATTGCAGTCAAACCAATTGAAATAGGACGAGCATTGATTTGATACTGACCATGCATGCGCTTGGCAAATGTAATAACCTGCCTCGATACTTCATTTAGGATAGCTCCAGTAGTTCCCAACTCTTGTGCCTTCTGAAACCCTCTCTTAAGCTGTCCTAGCACCTGGGTTTCTCCTAAAATTTTTGATTCTAATCCTAAGGAGAGGCGGAGTAGGTGTTCTAAAACCTCGTCCTCCTCTTTCATAATAAGATAAGGATCTAAAGCACTCACTTCAATCGAGAACCAATTGGCTAGAAAATGTCTCGCATAATATCGACCTGTGTGGAGCTGATCCACAACCAGATAGAGCTCTGTGCGATTGCAGGTCGAAATAATAACGCTCTCCAAAACGCTCTTCTCCGCCTTCAATGTTTTTAGAGCGCTAGGCATCTCCTGGTCTGAAAAATGAATCTTCTCAATCAATGAAAAAGGGCTAGTTTTATAGGTTAATCCGACATACAATAGATACATATTTTTGCCTCTTTATAAAAGTTCTAAAAATTTTTCTAATTTACTACGAACCTCTTTGGCTCTAACTGCCGAAAGACCATTGGTTGAAATCATTACAGAAAAATCACTAGCCTGAGCTATGGCAACATTATAAAAATCTGAATAATACTTATCACCAGTATTATTAACTAGCTGACTGGGAACAGCATCTGCCATGACTTGATTGTTGACATCTTGGTCATCTGTACAGGTAAGAACTAGCTTAGCTCCCTCCAAGTCACCTTTTTGATAGGGTCTAGAAAGCCATTCAATCTCTTCAATTGGAATACCTGGATGAATCTCTGGGCTAATCACAGTAACTCTTGCCCCCTCTTTTAAGAGAGTTTTAAGTTTCCTCAAGGCTACCCTTCCTCCACCAATCATAACAACCCTCTTATCTTTAATATTTATCATGACTGGATACATGATACTTCTCCTATTTCTTCTCACGAAAAATTTTACGACTACGTTTGTAAATTGTATCAGATACGCCTAATTTAAAATTTACCAAACGAGCCAGAACAAAAAAATAGTCTGATAAACGGTTGATGTAAACTAATCCTAGAGGATTAACTGCCTCATCATCTTCTATCAAGGCTACCATGCGGCGTTCTAAACGACGAGTAACAGTCCTTGCCTGGTGAAGAGAACTGGCAATCAAATGTCCTCCTGGAATGATAAAGTTTTCTATTTTAGGAGGTTGATCCATATAAGAATCCAATAGCACCTCCAACCAATCAATATTAGATTGCTCTTGCTTGTAGGGTCTTAATTCTCTCGGTGTTGCCAAGTCACTTCCACAATCAAAAAGATGTTGCTGAATTTCTTCACATTCACTTAGAAAATCTGACAATTCAGGATAATCCCTCATCTCAGCAATAATTCTACCTAGGAGTGAGCAAAGTTCGTCCATTGTTCCATAAGCTTCAACCCTTTTATGAGTCTTTGAGACTCGGTCGCCCCCATAGAGTCTTGTATAGCCCGAATCTCCATATTTTGTGTATATGCGCATCAATTAGCCTCCTGATTTACCGGTCATGATTTGATAAATTGCATCAATATCAATACTTTTCCTTAAGATATCTGCCAACTTATCATACTCTTTATTCTTAAAGGTTTCTAGACTCTCTAATTCTTCTTGAATCGGCTCAAGCCCTTTATCTAGACGAATCTCATTAAGATACATTCTGGTCCATGCCATATTATCAAAGATACCATGAAGGTAGGTTCCCTGAACCTGACCTCCGTAGCCAATTGCTCCATCAGCTCGTTCAGTAACTCTTCCATTTTCCAAAAGAATCTTCGAAAACGGAGTCATTTCCGAACCAAGAATGGTTTCTCCCATATGAATCTCGTATCCCTCAAGCATTTGACCTTCGCGCTCTGCTTTTACCTGAGTAGTACGTTTAGTGGACTGAAACGTGGTTCGTATATCTAGAAAACCAAGTCCATCTAACTCTTTGAGAGAGGATTCCACACCAAACGGATCTTCCAAGTACTTACCCAAAATCTGATAACCTCCACAAATACCAAAAATTCGTGTTCCCTGTTCCAAGCACTGCTGAAGTTGTTCTTCTAATCCAGATTCTCTAATATAGAGCATATCCTCGATAGTATTTTTGCTACCTGGTAGGATAAGAAGATCGGGGTTACCAATAGCATCGCCCTTCATCACATAGCGAAGGGAGACATCTGGTTGAATTTCTAAACTATGAAAATCCGTGAAATTCGACATGCGCTTAAGACTAACTACAGCCACATCCAAATCTTTTTCTCGATTAAAACGACGACTTTTCTGAACGAGGCTCACGCTATCTTCACTATCAATATCCAACTGAGCATAGGGAACAACACCTAAAACTGGTACCTGTGTTAAGTCCTCAATCATGTCAATGCCTGATTGAAGTAGAGCGACATCACCTCTAAATTTATTGATAATGACTCCCTTTATACGTACTCTATCCTCTTCTGGGATTAATTTAATAGTACCATAAATGGAAGCAAAAACACCACCCTTATCAATATCCGCGACCAGAACGACTGGAGCATCTACGAGTCTAGCCATTCCCATATTGACGATATCACGGTCATTAAGATTTATTTCCGCTGGACTTCCTGCCCCCTCAAGAACAACGATATCATTTTCATTATACAGTTCTTGATATACATCCTTTATTTTAGGCAAAAGTTCCTGCTTAAACTCATGATAGTCTATTGCATCCATGTCAGTCAGGACCTCACCCATGAAAATTACCTGAGACTTCTTATCTGACGTAGGTTTTAGAAGGACTGGATTCATGCGAACATCTGGCTCAACCTGGGCAGCCTCCGCTTGAAAGACTTGAGCTCTCCCCATTTCATACCCTTTTTTTGTGATAAAAGAATTAAGAGCCATATTTTGCGATTTAAAGGGAACAACTCTTAAACCATCTTGTTTAAAAATTCTGCAAAGACCAGCAACTATTATGCTTTTACCTGCATCAGAGGCAGTCCCTTGGACCATTAATGATTTCGCCATAATCCTCACTTACCCTTTCAAAAAATTCTCTTTCAGTTTTAGCTAAAGGTTCTCCTGTAACCAAATAATGCTTGACTAGCCATGGAAGACTGAGACGAGCAGCTAGGAGAATATCTTTATTCAAAAAAACTTCTCCTGGTTCCCCTTCTAACTCTACTATTCCCTTGTTTAGAACATAAGCATAGTCACAACACTCATACATCAAATCCATGTCATGGCTAGTCAAAATTATTTTTGTACCTGAGGCAGCCAACTTTTTCATTAGATAGAGCATGTGATCACGCCCACGAGGGTCTAATCCTGCAGTAGGTTCATCCAGCAATAGATATTTAGGCCTCAACGCCAAAACCCCTGCAATAGCAACCTTTTTTTTCTGGCCAAAACTGAGATAATGAATTGGCTTACACCTCAGGTGTTCAATATGCATATCCCGAAGAGCATCGTCAACCCTTTCTGTGATTTTTTCAGCGGAGTAATTAAGATTCTTTAAAGCAAGAGCAATATCATCTTCTACCACAGAGTAAAAGAGTTGTTGCTCAGGATCTTGAAAAACAATTCCCACCTCTTGACGGTAAGTATACAAATCCTTTTTAGTTAACCGAATCGGAGATCCATTATAAATCACTTGTCCTGATTGGGGACGGTATAACCCCATAATTACCTTCATCAGTGTTGATTTTCCAGAACCATTAGCTCCCAAAACACCAATGACCTGCCCCTTTTCAAAATCCATGGTAACATCATCAAGAACCTGACCAAATGAGGAGTCATAACTATAAGAAATATTTTCTATCTTTAACATTGCATCTCCATTTCACATTTTCCGAGTAAACTACTAACTTAATAAACGTTCACCATATTCCGTCTCGGATTCAATTTTTTTACCGATTAACCTTTGACTGAGTAGCGAAGACAATGCTTTTTTCATTCATCAAAACGAAGCTCTAACATCTCCGTCATATGACGATTAGCAATCAATAGTTTAGTGAACAATTGACTTGCTAAAAGCCCCATAGATTTGTAACTTTGCCTAAAAGAACCAAAGGAAAATTTCAAATCCAAGGTATCTCTCATCACAATAAATTCTTGCAAGAAGATAAAGATAAAACGATACATGAGCACCATGATTTCTAACAGTTCTTTGGGAAGATGGAGTCGCTTAAAGAGCGTTAGCATTTGCTTAAAAGGAACCGTTAAAACAAAGAAATAGGTCGCAGTTAAACAAGAATAACTTCTGAAGAATACCCGTTCTGTTGCTTCTAATCCCTGCTGAGTAATCACTAGGTATCCGTTAAAGAACGGAACGTGAAGCAAGACATTTGTCGAGTTAAATTCCGTATAACTTACCATCATAGTAATTAAACTAATAATAATAAATGGCAATGGAAGTAAAAGCCATTTAAGATAGGTCTTCCACTTCAAATGGGCCACATAACAAATTAATGGGCTCAGCAATAAGATAAACATAATTTGAATCCTTATTCCGCTAGAAAATGACAGAGACATCAAGACTAGATAGAACAAAAATTTTTTTAAAGGAGGGATATTAAGTATGCGATTATTATAGGCATACTTATCAATTACTAACATTTTTCTTACCTCTGTGGTAGCCAATGATGTAGGTGATAATTCCTACACCAATACTTCCTTGCAAGGTGAACAATAAACTCTCAATTTCGCCACTAGCTGGTTCATATAGAGGCGAAAACCATGGTTGATAATCTGGACGCACCTCAGTAATTGTAGCTTCAGCTCCACCATCAGAGCCACCAAATTCTGAATTACTTGGTGCTAGAAATAGTGCAGCAACTGCTATTAATACACAAGCAAACATTAAAATAATATTTTGTTTTGTTACGTTTTTCATGCTTCAAATACTCCCACTTTTTCTTTGTTACTCGAAACAACAAGATTATAAATTACAACAGACAATAAACCTTCAATAATGGCAATTGGAATTTGTGTTGTCATAAACACACCCATGAATTTTATAGTTGCTCCTAGAACTCCACTTTCAGCATCTGGGAAGGCTAGAGCCAACTGCAATGATGTTGTTAAATAAGTTGCTAAATCAGCAATAAAAGCACACAAGAAAATTGCTACCTTCTTATTAATTTTTAATCCTAAAGCTATCTTATAAACAAAATAACCAACAAATGGACCTACCACAGCCATTGAGAATCCATTAGCTCCTAGCGTTGTCAATCCACCATGAGCTAAGAATAAAGCTTGGAATAGTAAGCAAATAGTTCCCAAAACAACCATTACACTTGGACCAAACATGGCAGTACCAAAGCCTACTCCAGTTGGATGAGAAGTTGACCCTGTTACAGAAGGAATCTTTAATGCAGATAGAATAAATACAAAGGCACCTGATAAAGCCAACCAAACCTTGCTGCTAGGATCTTCTGCAATAGTCTTCTTTAGTTGATATAAACCATAAATAAAGAATGGAACAAAGAGAACAAACCAAAGCAGGGCGCTTTCAGGAGGTAAATATCCTTCCATAATATGCATTGCGTGTACAGGTTTTACTGTAAAAAGAACAAGAAATAAAAGGGTCAAAATGACCAAAGAAACTTTTTTCATAAGTTTGTCTCCTTTTTAAAAAATGATTAATATCTCTACAAAATATTAGTAAAAACTAAATAATGAGATAATAGAGTATCGTCACAGACTAGCAAAAAATAAACTACTACTATTAAACACATGAAATTATTAAATCCAAAGTTAGTATATTAAACTTAGTGAGCTTTTAAAAAAATAAATTGTGATGTGATATCTTTTATTTTTTAACAAGCATCGTCGTGAAATAAGAGAGCTTCTCATTACTTGATAAGCCAGTCAAGCCATGGCAAATAGTCTGCTCTTGGGTGGAAGCCTTACTAACCAGATATGTTTTATCTAATAAGTCATATTTTGCAAGTAGAGGTAGAATGACATCTAGGTGATTAGCAACCTTCATAATAACCAGGGTTTCATGAATCTGGAGAGCTGCTTCTAACTTGTCCTGCTCCGCTGTCGCCGGCAGAACCGCAAAGGATTCTTCGTCCATAACCAGAGGTATTCCGAGACTTGCTGCCATGCTATTGTAAGAGGTAATACCTGGAATTGTCTGAGTATCGATCTGGCTACCAATTAATTCAATGAGGTAACTGTAAGTGCTGTAAACCATTGGATCACCCAACGTAATAAAGCCAACGTTGTATCCATGTTGAACATCAGAAATGATTTCATTAGCAATATCCTTCCACTTTTCTTCCTTGCTTTCTCTGTCTACAACCATCGGAAAATGTCTTTGTTTGATTTGTAAATCTTTGGACAAGTAAGGTTCTGATATAGCTAAAGCTAGACTTTTAGCATGTTTTTTTGCCTCTGGTGTGTAAAGGATATCCAACTCTTGCAAGAGTCTGCTTCCTTTAACTGTTACTAATTCACTATCACCCGGACCGATGCCAATACCATAAAAAATTGCCATAAGTTCCTCCTAATCCATGATTTCTCTCAAATGCTGAATATATAATTCTCTGATTTCCTTAAATTCCCCTAATCCTATCAAATGATAATGCACCTTGTATCCTTTATTTCTAAAGAAGGTAGACCACGAATCTTCCTCTTCAGAAATAAGATCATTAGTGGCATGATCACCTGCTACTAACATAAAGGGAGCCAGATGTATCTCCTTAATTCCTCTATGGTTAAGGCGTCTCTCAATTTTTTCCACAGGTGGATAGGATTCTACACAACCTAGAAAGACTCTTGATTCTTGTAACATGTGATCTAATGCAGCATAAGCAATAAAAGACTGATGCTGGGTCCCATGTCCCATCAAAACAGTAGCAGTGTTTTCTCCATAAGAACCATAATACTTAATCAGAGTCTCTATGACAGACTCATAATCCTCCATTCGATGAAGGAGAGGTTTTCCAATTTTGATTGATTCAAAATAAGAACGATATGTCTCCAGTTGTGTAAGTATTTTATCGTACTCACTTCCTTGAATAATATGTAAAGGTTGGATATAAACCTGACGGATCCCTTCAGATTTCATCTGGTCTAAGACTTCAAAGACAGTTGGTACTTCCAATCCTTCATTTTCCCGAATGCGTCGAATTACCACATTTGAGGTAAAGGCACGGTAAACTGGTAATTCAGGATATTCTGCCTGAATTGCTTTCTCACAAGCTTCAATTGTTTTTTCTCTTGTTTTCGGGTAAGTTGTCCCAAAAGATACTACTAATATAGCTTTTGTCATTTCCTATCTCCCAAAAATCTGACAAGCTTTATCTCTCATAGATAAAAGAGTCAAATCATCTGTTTCGATGATATTAGTAAAAGCTGACGTCTCCAAAACTTTACGAGTACTTGCTCCCATCACAATAATCGGAAGTTCAGTCAAGTTGTCATCAATCTTATCTGACCAAGCCACAAAATGACTTGCTGATAAAGAATTCGGCAGACAAACCACATCGCATCCCTTCCAGCCCAACTCAAATCTCTGGTCAAAGTCCATACTGTGAGTAACTTGTAATGGATACGGGAAGGCTGTTTCTAGTTCTTCTTTACGATAATCAGGACCTAATACCAACCAAGTCCCCTCATCAGCTGCTAAGCGAGTGACCAGTTCAGTATAATCACTAGATAATTCTTGGTCGAAAATAATCATACCTGTTTTTTCTAATTTTTTAACCGCATGATGTCCTAGTGCAACTAGCTTAAGATGGCTCAATTCTCTAATATCTTGACCACGTCTTTTTAGTTCATTCAAGAAACTAGACCAGCTATTACTATCTGCAAAGATGAGACCTGTCAATTTAGATAAGTCTGGTAATATCATTTCATTTGGTAACAGTTTGGTCCTAGCTGGGAAAGTTAGAATATCGGCTCCGGTATCTCTCAATAGATGTGGTAGACGTCCTGTTTCTGTCTCTTGAACCAGAATCTTTTTGCCTCTAAGTGGTAACCTCTCATGAAAATTTAGCTCTTTCCTGAAGGAGACCACATCGCCAATGACAATAATGGATGGCGCTTTGAAACCATTTTCTGCAACCAAGTCACAAATATTCTCTAACTTACCATCAATAGAGCGTTGTTGAGGGTGGGTCGCCCATTCAATAATGGCAACCGGAGTCTTTTCTGAGTAGCCTCTATCCATCAATTCTCTACAGATAGCTGATAAGTTTTTCATGCCCATTAGAAATACCAGAGTACCTTTTATCTGGCTAATCGCCTCCCAATTTAGACTCTCTTTTTCATCCATCAAATGACCAGTAAAAACATGGAAGCTTGTTGCTACATCTCTAAAGGTTAGAGGAACACCTGCGTAACTTGGACCTGCCAAAGCTGAGCTTAGTCCAGGGACCACCTCAAATGGAATGCCAGTAGCTAAAAGACTCTGAGCCTCCTCTCCGCCTCGTCCAAAAACGTAAGGGTCTCCACTTTTTAATCTAACAACTTTACAACCTGATTGGGCTTTATCAATTAAAATATCCTCAATCTCCTCCTGGCTAATAGAGTCTTGACCAGGCTTTTTACCAACATCAATCATTTCACAAGTTGGTGAAACATATTTAAAAAGTTCATAGTTAACAAGTCTGTCATAAACCAAAACTTCAGCCTCTTTCAGACGACGAACTCCTTTGACAGTAATGAGTTCACTGTCTCCAGGGCCAGCCCCTAGAAGACTTACAAAACCTACCATATCAATCCCTTTCAATTGCACAAGTATTTCTTCAAATCCTTTATGGATGAAACCATTTGAGGATAGTTAATTTCTGGTCTAGAAATGACAATACAGTCTATTTCTAGTTCCTGACAGGCCTCTATCTTCTCTCTGATGCCCCCTACACTTCCACTTTCTTTAGTTACAAAAACTTGTGCCTTAGACCTTAGAATCAGTTCCTTATTGCATTTCTTAGAAAAAGGTGCTTTTATAGCATCGATCTGATCAGCCACCAAGCCTATTTTTTCACAGGCCAGAACCACATCCGAGGTAGGCAAGACCCTAGCCACAATTCTGACACCTGGAAGGCTCTCTACAAAAAGTGGAAGTGTCTTACTACCTGTTCCCAAATAGATACTCTTATACTCTTTTCTCAAAATGAGTTTAATAGCCTCCTCAGTCGAATGAACTACAAGAGCGTCAGTCAAATCAGTAGTCGAAGGACGCTCGTAACGCATATAGGAAATATTTTCCATTTCAGCCGCTTTTATAGCCTCCAAAGAAACTAAATTCGCAAAAGGATGTGTCGCATCAATGATTTCATCGACATGATTACACTTGATAAAGTTTGCCATATCCTCAGCAGACATCCGTCCTTGAATGACGGCTTGCCCAAACTGACTAGCCAGATGGCGACCATAGTCAGTCACAACTGAACTTGTCACTGGAATATTCAACTCTTTTAAGAGTTTCAGAATAGCAGTGCTATCTGATGTACCTCCTAACAATAGCTTCATCATAGACTATAGCCTCGGGGTGTAATCATACGGTTATTCTTAACATATGTTTCTTTGTTACCGATGATAACAATAGTCGTCATATCTACCAGGGTCTCATCTAAATCTTTAATCGTTGTCAAGATATACTTCTCTTTCTTACGACCGATATCCTTACCGATACCCACAATAGTATCTCCTGACTTGTACTGAGAGATGATTGAAAGAGCCTTAGATAAATGATTTGGACGACCCTTACTACGAGGATTGTAGAGACAAATCACAAAATCTCCTTCAGCTGCAGCCAGCAGTCTTTTTTCAATAATTGGCATTGGTGTCATCAAGTCACTAAGACTGATATGACAAAAGTCATTCATCAATGGAGCACCCATTATAGCTGCTGCTCCCAAACTAGCAGTAATGCCAGGAATAACTTTAACTTCTAAATCAGCACGGTCTCCTAGCAACTCCAAAATAAGACCAGCCATACCATACACACCCGCATCCCCACTAGAAATTACACCAACATTTTTCCCTGTCTCGATAGCCACATCAATAGCCTTCTGGCAACGATCAATCTCCTGACGCATCCCTGTTGCAAAATGTTCTTTATCCTTTACTAAGTCCTTAATCAAACGCATATAGGTTGAGTAACCAACCACAATATCACAATCCTCAATGGCAGCTAATGCTTCTTGAGACATGAGCGCCTCTCCGCCTGGACCTAAACCGATAACATATAACATAGATTTCTCCTTATTTGAATTCTTTATCTACCTATCTTCACTTTCGCTAGAGCATATGTACAACCATCTCTAGCGAAGCGGTCACTAATAACCTGACCTTCACTGGCTAGATCAGCTGAAGCCAGAGCCACACTACCGACTCCAACCATCTTTTTCACAAATTCTGACTGCGGATATTTATCTGCCACAGTTGATAACTCCTCTTTACTGAAGGTTTCAAAAGAACAAGATAACTCTTCAACTAGGGACAAAATTGCTTGCTCCTCCTTCTTAACATCGATACTAACCACTTTTGCAATTTCTTCAGGAAGGATGCTTACTCTCTGACAGAAAAGTTCAAAACCTTCTCTAAAAACCTGAGCTGAAACGTTTTTTCTAGCACCTACACCAAGGATGTATGGTTTAGGTTTGATGAGGACTTGATGTGGTCTTGCTCGTTCTAAATCTTTTGTTTGAAGGATAATTAGAGGTAGATCTCCCTTTAATATATCTTCCAATTCCTCCTTATTGAGGATAATTAGACCTCGAGTATCTGTTACCCATTCCTTTTCCTGAAAGAAATAGACCGGCTTTTTCTGTGCCAAATAGGAATTGAAAATTTTAATACTAGGTCTCAAGTCATCTGTCCAGCCATTGACGGATTTAGCAAGGTTATCTAAAGCCACAACATCTTGAACATCCGTAGCCGTTGTAATTACAGGATTAGACTTTAAACTGATAGCCAATTGCTGGGTTAACTGATTAGCACCTCCTAAATGACCACTCAGGAGGCTGATAATATTTCTAGCTTTTTCATCCATGACCAATACTGCTGGGTCTGTTGCCTTATCTGCAATAACGGATGCTAAAGATCTGACCACTATACCTGTTGCCATGATACAAATTAAAACCTCAACTTGCTGAAAAATTTCTGCTATGGCCTTCTTAGGTGAACCTATTAGAGGACATACAGGCTCCTTTGCTAACTTGGGCAAGGTGTATATCTGACTAGGCCTATCAAAAGCCTCCTTTACTCGCAGAGCTGTCTCTAGTCCAGTCGGTGTCAGTGCTACAATAGCACAAGTTATCCTAGTCTGCATGGCTACTTTTTCCAGCTCTAAACTCATGGGTAAAGTCCTCATGGTAGAGTTTAGAGTAATAGAACTCTTGACCAAGGAAATCACCTACTAAGATAAGAGCGGTCTTTCTGATTCCAGCCTCAACAACCTTAGAGGCAATAGTCTCCAAGGTACCAAAAACTTTTTTCTCTTCAGGCCAGGTTGCCTTATAAATAACGGCTGCTGGAGTTTTCACTGGATAACCACCAGCCACTAACTCTTCCACTACCTTATCAATCCCTTGAACAGAAAGGAAAATTGCCATTGACGTCTGATGTTGTGCATAACTTCTCAAGGATTCGCGGTCAGGAACTGGGGTCCGACCAGCCATGCGAGTAATAATTACACTTTGAGAAACTTCCGGAACAGTGTATTCAGCACCAATGCTTGATGCAGCACCTAGGAAAGAACTGACACCCGGGATGCAATCGAAGTCAATCTCCCGTTTCTTCATTTCTTCAATCTGTTCTCGAATTGATCCATAGATGGAGAAATCTCCCGTCTGCAAACGAATAACTTCCTTACCTGACTTGACACTGATCTCCATAACGTCCACAATTTCTGTCAAGTGCATCTTAGCACTATCATGAATTTCAGCTCCCTCCTTACAGTACTTCAGCAGTGCTGGATTAACCAGGGAACCTGCATAGATAACCACATCTGCTTCTGAGAGCAGCTTATAACCCTTTAGAGTAATTAAATCAACATCACCTGGACCTGCTCCGACAAAATGTACCTTTGCCATATATTTATCCCTCACTTCTTTTTTGACACGATATGATAATAGTTGCGTTCTGTGGTTTGAAATAGTGTCCCTTACCTAAAGCAGTCCAACGACTGGCCTGAATAGTTACTATTTCAATGTTTTTCCATCCCATTTCTTCACAGATTTGAGAAGCCTCAAGAGCATTTTCTAAAAGGATAAAATTCAAAACCAGACGACCAGCTGGATTTAATAAACCCTGACACCAGTCAAAAATTTCCCTCATATTACCTCCTGTACCTCCAACGAAAACAGCATCAAATTTACCTTCTAAATGGATTGGGGCCACTCCTTCATGAAGAGTAATGTTCTTACAGCCAAAGTGATTTATATTTTCTTGAGATAAAGCTATTGCTTCTAATTTTTGTTCAATAGCGACCACTTCTAAATTCGGATGAGTCAAGGCAGCCTGAATACTCACACTACCTGTACCTGCACCCACATCCAAAAAACGTTTAGCTTGCTGCAAATCTAGTTTGTCCAAGCTAATTGCTCTGACCTCTTCCTTGGTCATGGGAACCTTGGTCCTATTAAAAAGATCATCTCTCATCTACAATAACCACCACATTCATATCATAATCACGGTCAAGGACTTGGTCCGCTGCCATGATGCTTATTTTTTCATTGTCGTAACTTAAATTTTCACCAATAATCAAAGTTTTCTTAAGACCTCTTTTCACTACTTCTTGAGCAATTTGATATGGTCCTACCTTATTGTCTGTCACACAAAAAACCTTGGACAGACTCATAATCAACTCGAAATTTGGTTCCTTAGCATGACTACTAGTTAGGTAGGCATCGTTCATTGGTAGACATACCTTACTTGCTAAATACTGCATAGAGGATATTCCAGGAACTAACTTAATCCGTCCTGGAAACCTTTCTGTCAACCATTTGCCCAAACCATAAATGAGAGGATCTCCAGAAACCAGGTAAACTAGATTTGTCGTCTCAGGATAAGTGAGCAATAACTCTTCCAAGTCTTTTAATTTCTTAGGAGCTACAACTCCTTTTCCTTGTAACTTATCAGCTATAACTTCTAAGTGCCTAGAACTACCCAAAATGACATCTGCTTCTTTATAGAATTTCTCCTGACCAACTAAGCAAAACTGAGGATTCCCTGGCCCAATGCCGATGACTGTAATCATGACCATTCCTCCTCAATCTCCTCCAAAGACTTAGTAGAGGCCAAAAAGCCATCTTGTGAACCAAATAATACTACTTCAATTGTCACTTCTGGTTTTCGAAATTTCAGAATACGTTCTGTTCTAATCTTAATTTTATTTGCTAAAATATGATATACTCCTTCATAACCATATTCTTTAATAGGAACTGCTGCTCCTTCAGTTGTGACACAAGTTGCTACCTCTCTAAGCAATTCAAGCGGTGCCCCCATTAATGCTAAATTAGCAACAAGTGTTTCGATACGACCGTCAGAATCCTTGCTGTGAGTAGACATGGTTCCTGCTGCCACTTTGACTAGTTTTCCAATGTGCCCCACAATTAAGATTCTGTTAAAACCTATTCTCTGGACTTCTTTAAGCACATGTCCGACAAAATTACTCATATTGACAATGTGTGCCTTTGCGATCCCTAATTTTTCAATAGCAAAGGCTTCCCCATAATTTCCAGGTGCCAATATAACAGACCTTCGTCCTTGTTGATAAAGCATGTTAAGCTCAACTGTAATAGCCGCTTTCCAACTATCTTCAGACATAGGATTAACAATCCCTGTGGTTCCTAGAATAGATATCCCTCCCAAAATACCTAGGCGTGAATTGTAGGTAGCTTTAGCAATTTCTTCTCCTTTAGGAACCGAAATAATGACTTTAGCTCCGCAATCAGGACCTATTAAAGTACGAACAGATTCTTCTATCATTCTTCTAGGAGTCGGATTGATAGCAGCCATACCGACAGCATTGGCTAATCCCTTTTCAGTTACTCTTCCAACTCCTTGACCACCATCAATCTCAATCTCTGACTGATTTTCTAAAAGCGTCACCGTTGAATAAATCAAAAGACCATGAGTGGCATCTGCATCATCGCCACCATCCTTTCGAATAGCAGCGCTAGCTTTTTTCTCAGAAAAAGACGGATCAATGACCTCGAGGTTGAGATGAACTCCTGATGCTGTCTGAACAGTTACTCGCTCCTCCACCTCTTGGTTAAGAAGCATAGTTATTGCTGCAATAGTAGCTGCCTGAGCACATGTACCTGTCGTGTAACCCTTTTTTAATTTCTTCCCATTGACATAAGCAAAATCTTCCATAGATATCCCTCCATTAAATCAGACAACGCTGGTAATCAGGGGTATTCTCATGCAGTTGATAGAGAATTGCATTGACTATAGCTGCAGCTATGGTGCTACCACCCTTACGGCCTAGAGAAGCTATTGAAGGAATATTACTTTCATGGAGTTGAAGCTTGGCTTCGGCGGCACCGACAAAGCCAACTGGAACACCAATGACAGCGTCCGCTTTAAGCTGATCAGCCTCAACCATTTCCATCACCTTGAAAATAGAAGTAGGTGCATTGCCAAAAACGAAGAGTTTGGGACCAGCTAACTTAGCAGCATATTCAACAGCAGCCATCGAACGAGTGATCCCTCTTTCCTTAGCAACTTGGAAAATTTCTGGTTCATTGACAAGACAACGGTAAGAAACACCAAACTCGTCGAGGATTTTTTTATTAAATCCCGCCAAAACCATATTTGTATCTGTAAATATAGTCCCCTTCTGTTTGATAACATCGATAATACTTTTGATTACCTGATTAGAAAATTTAATATTGTAAAGATAATCAAAATCGGCACTGGTAAAAATAACTCGTTTTAAGACGGCCTCTTCCATTGAATTTTGAAAGATAAACTGGCTATGCTCTGCCTCAATAATTTTTCTTATTTTCTCATAAGATGCCAATTCAATCTTGTGAGATTGGGTAATATAAGTCATCTTCTCTCCTTCTTATTATCAGGTGTAGCATAACGAATATAATCCTCTGTTACAACATGTTTCATCTGGTAGATAATCGCATTGATAGTTGAGACAACAATGGTACTCCCCCCTTTTCTTCCTCGACTTACTAGAGCAGGAAGTGAAGAGCTAAGAAGTTCTTCCTTGGATTCTTCTACATTGATAAAACCTACCGGAAGTCCAATTACCGCATCAGCTTTTATGAGACCACTCTTAAAAAGTTCTAACAGGTAGGATAGAGCAGTCGGTGCTCCTCCAAAAGCAAAGAGCTTAGGCCCTGAAATTCTAGCTGCTACTTCAACTGCTGCCATAGCTCTAGTAATTCCTTTTTCCTTAGCTAGATTCCTGACTTCATCATTGTCAATAAGACATTTGTAACTTACGTTCATCTGATCTAGGACCCTTTTGTTAATTCCTTGTAGGGAAATGTTTGAATCTAAAATTAGAGTCCCTTGGTTTTTCAAAACCCCTTGAATTTTGTTTGTTACTCCATGAGTAAAAACCATATTATCAAGATAGTCAAAATCTCCCGAGGTATGGATAGCTCTTTTTATAATAGACTCTTCTATTTCAGACCCAAAGGTTCTGCCTCCAAACTCCTCATCAATAATGGCTTGAATTAATTTAAAACTTGTTTCCTCAATCGAGGAAGGATTCTGAATATATGACATCGTTTACTCCTAAAAAAGTGATATTGATAGATATCCTATTGCTAAGATTAAAAAAGCTAAACTAGTTCCGATATAGAGGAGGTCAATCGTCTTTAAAATATCATCTATTTCAACCTGCCGTTTCAAGTCACCAATAGTCTGTTTTTCAATCCATTCCCCATGGTAAACATGTGGCCCTCCTAGTTGGATCCCCAGAGCACCTGCTACAACCGCTTCTGAAAATGCACTATTTGGACTGGTATGCTGATAACGATCTCTAAACCCAACCTTCAAGGCTTTCTGACTATCGAGTTGCAAAACACGACTTGCTAAGACTAAACAAATCCAGGTGACGCGGGCAGGGAGGATATTTACAAGGTCATCCATCTTGGCTGAAACAAAGCCAATCTTACGATACTTTTCAGTTTTATAACCCACCATAGAATCCAAAGTATTTATGGCCTTATAGGTCCAAGCTAGAACTGGTCCACCAAGAAAAAGAAAGAGTAAGGGCCCGATGACACCATCACTAGTATTCTCAGCTACGGTTTCAATAGTAGCCTTGCTGATTTCCTCTCTAGTCAATTGACTAGTATCTCGCCCCACAATCATGCTGACCTGATAACGAGCCTCTTCTAAGTCACCATTTTTTAGAGTTTTATAGACTTTTATAGCCTCATAGGCTAAACTTCTTGTGGCCAAACTAGCATAAGCCAGATAGATCCAAAGTCCCCAATAGAGTAAGGGGGATACGAGATTGCTTAGCCATAAAATGCCAAAAGATGTTAAAGTAGTCAATCCAACAGTTACTAACCATAATAAACCACCAAATAAAAAGGCAGGCAACTTAATCTTTTCCTGAAATTTCATTTGGAAACCAATCAGATTCCCAATCCATTTCACAGGATGAGGCCACTCATAAGGATCTCCCAATAACCAGTCCAAAAGTAAGGCTAACATTATCGCTAATAAAATCATTCTAGTATCCCCTAATTTCCTCCAACCAATGCTTCAAGAGCTCTTGGTTTTGATAAAAATGAACATGAAGATAAGAAGCCAAGGTTTTTCCTTTTTGATAGCCGCCTTCCCAGCTTGAAACTACTTCTCCGTCACGGATTTTTTTCATAATAAAAATCGGTCTCTCATTTGTTTCAAAAACTGAATGATGAAATTCATGTCCCCGAATTGAAGTTCCTGATGGTCCAAATATGCTTGGCTCTTGACTAGTTGCCTGACAGTAGCCGAAATGTTTTAAGCGGTCTGTCATTCGACTTCTCCCCTTAAAAACACCAGCCATCTCGAAAACTCCTTCATCCGTTTCCAACTCCTGACCAAGATACATGAGTCCTCCACACTCAGCATAAATGGGCTTATCATATTGATGAGCCCAGAGCACCGATGCTCTGAAACTTTTATTAGCAGCTAAATCACGAGCAAATACCTCTGGAAACCCTCCACCAAAATAATAAGCATCTGCTTCTGGAAGCTCCTGATCATTTAAAGGACTAAAAGGGACAAGAGTTACTCCCCAATCCTTTAATAAATCTAAATTGTCTTCGTAATAAAAGTGGAAGGCATCGTCCAGAGCATACGCCAAGGTAAGTTGAGAGAAATTTTGTTTCGAAAACGGATTTCTCAACTCCTGCTCTGTCTTTTCAACAAGTTCTAAAAGTCGGTCAAAATCAATGGTCTTCTGAACCATTTCGCCCAATCGCAATAACTGCTTATCCAATTGTTCCATTTCAACATCTGGAATCAAACCCAAATGACGAGATGGAAGTTCCACTCTTGTGTCCTTAGTTAGATAACCCAAAACAGGAATATCTGTATACCGTTCAATCGAACCTTTGATTAATTGAAAATGATTCTCCGAAGCAACACGATTAATAAGTACCCCAACCAATTCTAAATTCGGATCGAAACTGGAAAAGCCATGAACAATTGCTGCAGCAGAGGTCGATGTTGCTCGCCCATCAACGACCAAGATAACAGGAATTCCTAATTTTTTAGCAATATCAGCAGATGAAGCACAATCCTTATCTGTTCCTAAACCATCAAAAAGCCCCATAACACCCTCAACAACGGCAATGTCAACATTTTGATGCCACTTGCAAAAAGACCAAGCTAGAGCATCTTCATTTGGAATCATAAAACTATCCAAGTTACGAGACTTACGATTGGCAATCCTTCCATGATATGCAGTATCAATATAGTCTGGTCCTACCTTATAAGGTTGAACCCTATAGCCCATCCGGGTTAGAGCTTGTATAATTCCCAAAGTAATACTTGTCTTACCAACCCCACTGGAAACACCAGCTATCATGAATTGTTTCATTTTTTCCCCTATTTTTGATAAAGAAAAAAGTGCTACAAAAAATAAAGTATTTTTTGTAGCACCGTTGCTCTCTTATTCAATTGTTTTAAGCACGCCATTGTACTGAATATGATTCTTATCACACTTGTTATTATATTAAAGATTCGAAATCATGTCAATGTTTTTTTGAAAGTGGTTTCAATTTGTGCTCTAATTTTTTTATTAGCCCAATGTTCTATATCTGCCTTGGTAATATTATGAAATACTTTAGCACTTCTCTCATAAGCAATATCAAAACCTTGATTCTTGTGGTTCAATACTCTAGCCAAAGCAAAAAAATAGTCAGATAGACGATTCACAAAAATCAAGACTTGGTCATTAATTTCTGTTGTCCACATTGTTCCAACAATATGTCTCTCTGCCCTACGAGCAATAGTTCTAGCAACATGAATCATAGATGCAATTTCATCCCCCCCAGGAAGGATAAAGGTTTCTAAAGCTGGTGGAATATCAGCATAAGTATCAATTCTTTCCTCAATCCACTCAACTAATTTCTTATCAACTTTATAAGGGTAAATACCTCGAGGTGTAGATAAATCTGACCCACAATCAAAGAGGTAATGTTGTAGCTGCAAAAGTTCCGCTTTAAATCCATCACCATCAGCCATCTTGCTGACAGTATATCCAATCCAAGAATTTAATTCATCCAAGGTTCCATATGCATTGACACGTTCCGAATCTTTCGCAATACTTTGACCACCAACTAATTTTGTTAATCCTTTATCTCCTGTTCTTGTATAGAGTTGCATCGTTTTTTCCTTTCTTTTTGTTTAATTTTTACGGATGTCAACGTAATCCTCACGGTTCAATTTACCCTGAGAATAAGTAGGCATGTGTTCCAATGTATATACTGCAGTTTCCATAAGAGAGAAGGCTAATGGACAACCTGACCCCTCTCCCAATCGCATGTCCATTAAGAGCATTGGACTAAGATTTAAAAATTGACAAACCTTTTTATAACCGGGTTCCATAGACATGTGTGATGCAAAGGCATAGTCTAGTACATTCGGACAAAGTTGACTAGCCACCAATAACCCTGTAATAGAGATGACTCCATCAACCGTACAGGGAAGCTGATGCAAAGCGCAAGCTAGATGAGTACCTACCATACCCAAAATATCTAGTCCACCTAGCTTTGCTACTAAATCTAAGATATCCTCAAAGGGAGCATGATATGATATGGCCCTTTGTACTACCGATACTTTATGCGCCTTCATCCGATCTGTAAGACCTGCTCCATAGCCAGTAGCTTCTTGAGGACTAATACTTAGAACAGCTGAAATAACTGCAGCAGAAGTTGTGGTATTTCCAATCCCCATCTCTCCAGTCCCAAATAAAGTATAGCCTTCTTTAATAAGTTCAAGTGTCCTTCTATAGCCTAACAATATTGCAGCAATTGCTTCTTCTCTACTAACTGCTGGCTCAACTAAAATATTTCCTGTCCCCTTTCGAATTTTCTCAAATGAACGATTGCTAAAGTCTTGCAAACAACCAATATCAATAACTTTTACAACCGATCCCTTATACTTAGAAATAACACATAGACCGGTCTTACCTTGTAACATATTTCGTGCAACGATCGCAGTAGTTTCTTGAGGATTAGCTGAAATACCTTCAGCAACTACCCCATTATCTGCAACGTAAACCATGACTACCTTTTTACTAAGGTTTATTCTCCCATTAAACATAGCATAAAGCCTAGCATAAATAGTTTCCATTTTTCCTAAAGCACCAGGCGGCTTAGCTAAATTGTCACAGTAGGCTTTTCCCTCATGGATAAGATTTAAGTCTAGAGCTTTTATATTAGCAAGTATATTTTCTAATTCATTCATTACATTCCTCTACTTCTATCTGTACTCCTTCAAAAATTATTTTTCGAAGATAACGTTTTTGATAGTAGTTGCTTAAATCATGACTTAACATGTTATCCTCAAAAGCGGACAAACTCAATAAATCTTCTTCTTTCAATAAAATGCCTACCACTGTTCCACTATGAGCAATATTTACTCCTAAAAAAGAATATTTTTCAGCTAATTGAATAATATCTTCCAGATAGGGCTTGGGTAATCTCTTATTATTCAAGCGAGAACTACGAGTGGCTATTTCCCCTATAGCCACCAAATCCTCCTTTTCACAAGCCAAAACAAAGTCCCCAAAGAGAAGAGCAGAAGTTTTTTGTGGATAATGTGGTGATTCTGTCATTCTAGGCAGTTGCGAAGTCATCTGTGTGTGATTAGGTTCTAGAACATAGACATATAGATTAGGTTTCCACTGAGTCGTAAATAAAACTCTACCTGTCAAGGGATTAATAACTGTCCAATGGCCAAAAGCTACAGAATCAGTCGCCTCAATTTTTGTACACATGGCTGTTAAGTCTTCCAGAAGTAAATTCTTTCCTGCCGAACTATAAGCTAAACCAAGACTTACAAGCATATCAGTAGTACTGCTAGAAAATCCTTTCCCAATTGGCAACTGACTTCCTTGCCACAGTATACCAAATAAACTAAAGGGAAGGAGATTTAAAACCTCCTGAACCTTTTGGCCTCTAGGTACCACAGGAAATTGTCCTCCTTCACTGAGAATCGCCCAACTCCTCAAGTCTATCCCATAAGATAAGATAAACTCCTCCCCATTCAATACACCCTGAAATAATTCACCACAAGAACCTGGACACGAGGTCTTTATACATCTCTCCACGCTCTAACCTCCAAACAGTTTATTTTTATCACACTATTAAAACCAAAAGCATAGCCTGTAACTTGATTAACTTCATTTAAAGATATTTCATCCTATACTCCGATTAACTTTTTCTATTCTTCTTCAAGCATAATGAGCTTCTTATCTTATATATGCACTTCCTTATTCACATCTATCTCTAAAAGAGATAAATGTTGGCTGAACCTATACATACTTACTCTGAATAGAGAGATCTAGAGCGTCTATAGGACTGAAGCCAATCTACTTATCTCGCATTCTCAAAAATTAAATATGAGAAAAATTTCCATATCAGCTAAACCTTTTAACTATCTAAGTATGAAAGTCCAAAAAGAAAATAATGGTGTAGCAAAATAACTAATAGAGAACTTATATTTTTATTTGAACAAAACAACAAAAAAGGCATAGTTAAACCAACGTTCTGAACTTTCGCTCCTTTGCGAACACTGGGCGCCATTGCCTTTGTTTTATATTAATATAAATAGTATATCTTAAGTAAACGCTTTCGTCAAGTGCTTCTAAATGGAAAATAAAGAAGAGTTCTACTAACATAAAAAATAAGCTTCCTCTTCTGGTAAATTTTTATCAGTACTCTTTTATCAATTAAGAATTTATTATTCTAGAATTCTAAATATAGTGCCCTAAACCAACAGCTCCTTCAGAACCTTTAGTAACCTTTGGTTCTCAGTACGATTTCTGATAGCAATCCGATAGTATTTGTCTGTTAAATGATGATAATTTGAGCAAGAGCGTATAAAAATTTTTTTTTGTCTTAAAGCAGCTCTAAGGTCTATTTCTCCTTTATATTCAAAAAAAATATAATTAGCACTAGGAACAGTTACGTCTAGCTCTGATAATTCTTTGAGACCACTATATAAGAATTTCTGCTCTGCTTTTAACCAGGAAAAAGTAGCATCCTTGTAAGCCTTATCTTCTAAAATGACTGGCACTAAAGCATCAGAAAGTGCATTTACTGTCCACGGTGGTTTAAAACCCTCTATACCTCTAATAAGTTGTTCATTTTTAGTCACCAGATAGCCTAGTCGCAAACCTGGTAAGGCATAAAATTTTGTCAAAGAACGCACCACTATGGCATTAGGTAAATCCTTGAGGTATGAAATTAGAGTATAAGTTGCTTCATTTTTAGTAAAGTCTACGAAAGCTTCATCTACAATTAGCCCAATATTTCTTTGTTGCAATAACTGGGCCAACTTTTTGAGTTCTAATCCTGTTACAAGACTTCCGGTTGGGTTGTTAGGATTGCAGATAAGTACCATATCTCCGGCAGAAAGCAGAGCCAAGTCCGATTTTATAGACTCTAAACTCCACCTGAACTCCGGCCCTTTCAAAACATGATAAAAAAAGGTAGTTCCCTCTAAGGAAAATGCTCTCTCATATTCCATAAAAGTTGGACTTAAAAGAAGAACTTTAGGTGGCTTTATTTGTCTTGCCAAGTCATAAAAGAGTTCAACCGCTCCATTTGATAAAAGAATCTGCTCTTCATTTACTCCATGATAGGCAGCTAAGTACGATCTTGCCGTCCTGTAATTAACATCCGGATAGTGAAGAATAGCATCAAGATTTTGGAGAATACATTCTCTAGCACGTTCAGACAAGCCAAGTGGATTAATATTGGCACTAAAATCTAAACAGTCTTCTGTCCGAAAACCAAATTCTCGAGCTAGACTGAGCATATTACCACCATGTTCAACTGCCATCTACTTCCTCCTTAACTACATCACAATCAATAGAAAGAAAGGTCTTAATTTCCTCAACTCCAGTTTGTTCAGTTAAAGACACTTCGAAAATCTGACTAGCACCTGCTAATATAAGTTGTTTTCGGGCATTCTCAAGACTCTCTCTATCATCAATCAAATCAACCTTGGTAATAACTCCAATAACAGGCTTGTTAAATAGAGTAGAAAATCCTTGAGGAAATGTTTGCATCCGATTGGTCGCCTCAACTAAAAGACCAATAACATCAGCCTCAGCCGCTGTAACTGTAAGGGCATTATAAAAGCGTCTATGCTGAAGAAATTCTCCTGGCGTATCAATAATAGAATCATAAAACTCAACTGCCTGTGTCTTAAAGTAGGAAACATCTATCCCCTTCAAACGTTGTGTCAGGGTGGTTTTACCTACCCCAACAGATCCAACAAACATTATTTTTTTCATCCTCTTCACTCCCTATGCAAAGTTTATGTCAATAGTAATCATTAATATCTATAATCAAATAGAATCCCAGAAAACTTTCTTAATCCACTAAAATAAGTCTAACTATAATACGATTTTTTATGAAATGACAACTAGATTAACCTATAATAACCTAACAAATTAATAACTACGAGTTTCTCAATAAGTTTTGAACACGTTTTCCTTTTTGTATTATCATATCATAAATGAAAATCTTTGTGCTAAAATTCTTGAAAATCTACGTTGTAAACATGAAATTTCTTTCTCTTGATATTTTATAACTTCAAAATTTTTGAAAGAAAATGTCCACATACCTATCTTCTATACTTTATCTCGAAATAGTTAAGGCAAATAAATTATCTAAAAGATATAAAAAGGACTTCTCTCATGCGATAACAGAGTTCTATTTTTAAACAAAGATTAAAAGTTAGAGATTTTCTACCCTAAAAATATACTCTAGTGTATTATTTGAGAAGCAAACAAGACTAAAATTTACGTATATTCCTCCAAAAAATTAATTTACCTCAAAAAAACTTCGTTTATTTCCAAATTTGAACAACAGCTAATTGATAAACAAATAAGAGGAAAAGCAGTAATAGATTTCATAAGATGAATTATCATCTAACTCAATAATCTATGAGCGTTAATAAGTATGATAATATAAGATAAAACCCGTGGTGCTAGTTAAATTCAAAATAACTTAAATTATAGGCAAGCACGATTTGTTCCAGTCTTAACTGTAATCCAGTTAGCCCTCTTGCCAATGTGTGTTCTATATCGAATAGTCTGGCCAGCTCAGAAAATCGTGTTTCAATGGTTCGTCTCATCGCCATCAATTTCCAATGATTATGTCGCCTAGCTCCAACCATGTTTTGACGTAAAGGCGTCCATAAGACATACCCTTCTTGCGCCAAATTGGCTTTAAGCTCATGGCTTAAGTAGCCTAAGTCAGCTAGAATAACAGACTGTTGGCACCCTGATATCAAGTCACGAACAGCTCTGATATCATGAACAGAGGCAGCTGTCACAACATAGTTTAGAATGTAGCCGGATAAGGTTACTAACATATGGACCTTAAAGCCATAAAACCATAGATGTTTAGAGGCATTGTAGCCGATATCTGCCTTACCTTTAAAAATACTTGCTCTCTGATTGCGGACAGGTTGGCAAAGTGGCAATGGGAAGCTATCTATGATAGCAATGTCATCGGGATTAATCCTATCATTCATGGCTTTTCGGACAAGTTGAACTAACCAAACTAACTGTCTCGACCGTCTATTAAATCGACTTCTTTCTAGTAATCTACCACAAGGAAAGAGGCGACAAATTTTGTAAAAATGTCTTTGCGAGGTGATACCTAGCTCAGCTTGCAGTAAGAGCAAAACTAAGAGCGATACATCTGAAATCTTGGCCAATCCAACATTGCGCCGATGTTTAAAGGAGTCTGGACAATAGTTTTGATAAAAGTGATGGCAAATTTGTGATAATTGGTGTAAACTCCATTGCAAATGATGAGATTTAGCGGTATACTTTAAGTGGCTCATTTGGATTACCTCCTGTATGTTTCGTCACTTACAGTTTAGACCAAATGAGCTTTTTTGCATACTATAAAATTAACTAGCACCACGGGTAAGATAAAATAAAATCAATCATTGTAGTTATCCCTATCTAAAGAGTACTATTTTGATTGATTTTGTCATTATATTTTTATCTGACTCAACATATTACTTTCTTCATCTATTTTCGTAATAGTTATCTGTTTATTCGATAATTAAAGTTTTCTTTTTTAATATTATTTAATTTCGAAATAAATCTTTTTATGCTCGAACAGTGACAGAAGCACCATCCTCTTTATAAAGATTGATCAGTCCAGACTGGCAAGAGCGAATCATGTCACCAGGATAAACGACTTGAGGAAGTTTGATTGTTAAGAGTTCCATCGGCTTATTGGCGCGCTCAATGGGCAAGCCATCTGAATCTTTTAAATCCTGAATCCTTGTTTTAAAGTGACGGAAACCGGGTCCGTAAAACTCGACCTCGTCTCCCTCATTGATGACATTGCGCTGACGAATGGTTGCCGTCATTTTACTCTCATCAAAGGCGACTACTTCACCGATAAACTTATATTGAGGAATCTTACGTCTAGCACCAAAGAGTTGCTCGTTTTCACTCGGTGCTTGATAATAGAATCCAGTAGCTAGTTCGCGCTGGGCTACTTTCCACATCTCATCAATTAAATCCTCTTTAATGGCTTCAAATTTTTCAGGACTTTCCAAGTAAGCATCGACTGCTGCCTTATAACAGTTGGTCACCGTTGAAACATAGTGAACTGACTTCATACGCCCTTCAATTTTTAAGCTATCTACACCATTTTCAATCATTTCTGGAATATGATCAATCATGCACATATCCACCGCTGACATAGAGAATTCTTCTGGAATCTGACCTTTGATGCTCCGACGCTCTTGTCCAAATGGCAAATCATAGAGATCGTATTTCCAACGACAAGACTGTGAACAACCTCCCCTGTTGGCATCTCGTTTGCTCATGTGGTTAGAAAGCACACAACGCCCTGAGTAGGAAATACACATAGCTCCATGGACAAAGGCCTCAATTTCAACGCTGGTTCTTTTCCGAATTTCAGCTAATTCTGCCATGTTTACTTCCCGAGCTAAGACGACGCGAGTCAGGCCTAGTTCTTTCCAGAACTCAAAAGATTCATAGTTCGTTGAAGAAGCCTGAGTTGATAGGTGAATTTCTAAGCCTGGTGCTTCACTAGCACAGATGACAATAAGAGCCGGATCTGATACGATAACCGCATCCAACCCCATATCCCGTAACTCTCGGAACCAAGCACCTGCTCCTTCTTCGTTTCCCTCATGAGTCACCATGTTGGCCGCCACGTAAACCTTAGCGCCACGCGCATGAGCATACTCAATCCCCTCACGCATCTGCTCCATGGAGAAATTGCCCGCTCGGCTACGTAAACCGTAGGCCTGACCCCCAACGAAGACCGCATCTGCACCGTAGTCGATGGCCACCTTGAGTTTTTCTAGAGTCCCTGCAGGAGATAAAACCTCAGGGCGTTTTAATATTTTTGACATGATTTTTCCTTCTATTTACAAGATAAAAGTTTGATAATTATTCCATTTGGAAAGGATGGAATATTTGCTTAATAATAAGAGGACTATTTTAATCGTTAAGATCTAGTATAATAACTAGAAAATGTCCCTTAGGATTTTTCGTGACAGAATCAGACTTCAGTCTGACTGCAATAGGCTTGCCAAGATGGCGAAAATGAACATTTATTTATATTCTCGCTCCACATATAGGAATTCAATTACAAAATAAAGAACAGTCATTAATTTCAAATTTCAAGGCAACCAAGACATTGTAGTCTATACTATTCGTTTCTGATAGGATAGAAAATTATTTCACTTTATTGCGATCAAATTCATAAAAACCTGTATCCAAGCCACGTTCCTGTGGATGAAATTTACGAATCTCTTCATCAAATAAGAAGGCCTGATCATAGCTAAATTGACCTTTTTCAAGTAAATCACGAGCCTTGATAAATATCCTTACAATTTCAACAAAATTCTGACCTGGGCAGAAAACACCATCTAGTTTCCAGTTATGGTAACCATGCTCATTCAGTTCCATCAATTTAGTCATCATATCAATGTCATTGTTGATGAAAATATGAGTTCCATGCTTGTCTTCAAAAATAGAGTAATGACTGTCTGGATCGCTCGGTTCAGCTAAGAAGAGGCCACGTTCTTTTGACTTATCATTCTCTTTTGACTGTGTAAAATTAAAATAATTTTGCAAAAGGCTTCGTTTAGAATGATGGATAACCGAAGCTCCATAAACGAGGATTTCTCCTGGAATTTCTAAGTTCTCAGAAATATCAAAAAGTTCCTCAGAAGGAATTTCTCGGGCTAAAACCGCCTCTACCGCCCCATGATTCTTCCAGAAGTTAATCTGGCGACTGGAGGTTACAAAAACAGATGTATCGTAAATCAAGTTAAAGTTGTAGCCATCTCGTTTGTTAATATAAAAAAGACCAGCATCACCTACAACCAGATAGTCCACCATGATTTCCTGCATCAAGTCCATAAAGGGCTTAATAGCATCCATCATGTCCTGATGCATGAGGGCATTAGCAGCTACAGTTAATTCCTTACCTGCACCATGGACAAGTTTTGCTATTTCTCTCAATTCATCGTAAGAAAAGGCCTTGGGCAAGCGCAAACCATAATTCTCTTCACCGACATAGATACGATCAACACCTGCATCCAAGAGTTGCTTGACCTGTTCAAGACTTTCAGCAGTTGCTGTAATGATTATTTTTTCCATAAAGATAATTATAACAAATTCCAGTACCTTTGATAAGGTCTTGTGTCAATTTTAATGTTCTGACTTTTCTAATGTGGTTTGTAATCTTATTGTAACATTTCTGTTACACTTTATCATTATAAATATGATATGCTGATTTGTAGAAGAAGGAGACCGTATGGCACTTAGACAAGAACGGCCTGACCAATTCCTGTATGAAGAACAATTCCCGAAAGAGCAACAGGTCCGTTATCAAGAATATCAAACACGAAAACCCTATGAAAATCGTCTAAGAGACTTGCTATTTTTTATTAATCTAGCGATTTTCAGTATTATCACTGTTATGGCGACTTATGTCTACCTATCTGTGAATTTCCCTGCTTTCCTAGCATTTGTCTTGGGTATTGCGACTGGCTTTTTAGCCCTAAGAGTGATTCAAATTGCTCTTCGTAAGCAATACATGAGAATGAAACTTAAAAAACGCTCTAAATAGGCGTTTTTATTCTTTGTTTGTGTAAGCAAATACATACAAAAAATAAGCCCCCGTCTTTCCAATAGACAAGGGTTTATTTTTCTTTTCAAAAATCTAAAACAGACCTAGACTTATCTTGATTGACTTTTGGCTATCCGCAACTTTGTCATCAAATCTGCTGTTTTTATCAAGTATTACAAATCGATTTCAATATCCTCTTGGACAACTACATCCTCTTCGGGAATATCAATAATAGTCGTTTCTTCTTCAGCTGATTTAACTTCCGCCAACTTATCTTTGATTTGATCTGTTAAATCTTGGACCTTTTCCTTACCTGATTGGATCAGATCTTCGATGGTCAACTCACCTGACTCGAATTGACCTTTCACATCTTCGAATCGATCGACAGCCTGATCTTTCAAGTCATGTGCTTTGTTGACCAAATCATTATTGATTTCGTCGTGATTTTCTTGGTAATCTTTTACAAAGTCTGTCACTTGTTTCTTCACTTTTTTACCAGATTCAGTTGCCAAGAAAGCTGCTGCTGCCGCACCTCCTGCTAAACCAAGTATAACACTAGTAACTACACCAATTTTTTTTGCCATCTTATGCTCCTTTCTTTCCTTTGCCTAAAATGGATGAGAACAAATTAAGGGTTGTCAAGACACCACCAGCCTTGGCAGTATGTTTAACGCCTGACTTAGCCTTGACGGTTAAATCACGTGCGGAGTGGTTAAGGTCAGATACTGAAGTTGACAAATCTGCTACAGCTGTAAAGAGAGGGTTTAAAGTCGTTACCTTACCATTTACGTCTTCCACTAAAATATTTGTCTTTGCCAACAGTTCATTAGCTTGATAGAGGGTCACATTGACATCACTAGTCAAAACATTAATCGTTTTTTTCGCTTCATCAACAACCGGAAGTAATTTCACCAAAACAGCGATAATAGCTGCTACTAGGGACACAATCGCTATTGCCATGATGACGAGAAAGGTTTCAAGTGTCATATAAAAATCTCCTTATTTAAGATTGATAATAAGCAAGGTCTTGTTTTTTCCTACGGAAAAGAAAGAGCACAAAACCGGTAATTACTAAGACGAGGGACAACCATTGAGAAACACGAAGACCTGCCAAGAAGAGGCTATCTGTCCGCATTCCTTCGATGAAAAAGCGTCCAAGACCATACCAGACTATATAGAATAAAGTAATTTCTCCTTGTTTGAGAAGTTTGGGCTTCCTACGTAGAAGAAGAATCAGAGCAAATCCAATCAAGTTCCATACTGATTCATAGAGAAAAGTCGGTTGTCGATAAGCTCCATCAATATACATTTGATCTCGGATAAATCCTGGTAGAAAATCAAGATTACCTACTTTTCCACCATAGGCTTCCTGGTTAAAGAAATTTCCCCATCGCCCAATCGATTGTGCAATCATAACAGACGGTGCAGCAATATCTAAAAAGTCCCATGTTTCAATAAAACGATGTCTTGTGAAGAAAATCAAGAAGAGAAAACCCGCAATCAATCCTCCATAAATTGCAATACCACCGTTCCAAATAGCAATCATGTTCATAAAGCTGCCATTCTTATACTGGTACCAAGAGAAAATAACATAATAAATTCTGGCACCGATGATAGCTAAAGGAAAGGCATAGAGAATGAAATCATAGACATCATCTGAACGAATCTTTTTGCGTGGTGCTTCTTTTGCGGATAGATAAACCGCCAAGAGAAGACCTGAAATAATCATCAAAGCATACCAACGGATTTCAATAGGCCCAAATTGGAGGGCTATTGGATCAATCATTCAGTCTCCTCCATTTCTTTATTGCTCTCAATCAGCTTGGCCAATCGATCTTCAAAACTCTTGGTCGCATCATACCCCATCTGTTTGGCGCGGTAGTTCATAGCTGCAGCTTCAATAACAACGGAGATGTTTCGTCCTGTTGTAACAGGAATACGAACTTGAGGCAATTCAATACCACCTATTTCAATGGTTTCACCACCATTCCCCAAGCGATCAAAAGCCTTCCCTTTTTCAAAATTTTCTAGGTAAATAGCCAACTCCACTTGAGATGATTCTTTAACTGCACTAGCACCGTAGAGGCTCATAATATCAATGATGCCAACTCCTCGGATTTCTAAGAGATGACGGAGAATTTCTGCGGGCTCTCCCCAAAGAGTCACATCATCCTTAGGATAAACATCCACTCGATCATCCGCAACGATACGGTGGCCACGTTTAACTAGTTCCAATCCAGTCTCGCTCTTACCAATGCCGGAATCTCCTTGGATCAGCACACCCATACCATAGACATCCATGAGAACACCGTGAACGGTTGTTCGTTTTGCCAAGCGAGAATCAAGGTAGGAAGATAATTCTCCTGAAATACGACTTGTTGGGGATTTGCTTTGAAAAATGGCAATTCCATTTTCCTTAGCAGCTTGTAGCATTTCTTCAGGTATTTCTAAGCCCCGTGACACAATAATAACGGGCGTTTCTGGTTGAAACATTTGTAGGAAAATCTGATAGCGATTGTGGGGAGTCATAGCCTTGACATAGGTCCATTCCTTCATCCCAATCAACTGGATGCGTTCTGGTGAATAATAGTCAAAATAACCGGTCATTTCCAAACCAGGACGTGAAATATCCGATGTGGTAATTTCCTTATCCAAGAGTTCACTTGTACTATAGACACAGGTCACTCGGACATGTTTGATTAAATCTTTAACATAAACAGTCATTGATTGTCCTCATTCTTTCTAATAGTATTATTATATCATAAGAAAGCGTTATTTTCATTTTTAGACACTAAAAAAGCGATGACTCGCTTTCTCCTGTTATTCAGTTTGCCTCTATCAAAAGAAGCCTCCACCATTGGCTTTCTCAGCATCTTTTCGTTTACGAGGACCAGTGCCATAGCGTTCCGCATCCACTTCCTCCTTGATAGGGAGATAGATAGATGCCACCCCATAGAGTATCATGGCCAACCAAGCAATTTTCGTGAGCAGAACAATGGCTAAAAAGATAGCTCTCACCAGCCAAACATCCCATTTGAACTTGTCCGCAAGACCAGCTAGTGTGCCTGTCAAGAGACGATTTCTTCTTAATTTATAAAATCCGTACATTTTTTATTCCTTTCATAATGAGAGGACTCGATTCTGTTTGCACTTGCAGATAAACCATCTTTTCTCCCGTCTTTTCGCAGATATAGGGACTCGTTTGCTTCTTCCTATTAATTTGTACCATACCTTGACTACTTTCAAAACGGCCTCTTAGGCCTTGTTCCTTAGAAACAATCATATAAATAGGAGCTTGTCTTAGTTCTAAGTGAAGATGCTGAGAAATCGCTTGACAAGGTCTGACTCGAATATCCTGCTGTTTTTTATCCGAGTGACTATGGATAGAAATATCTTCAAATGGTAGAAAATCTAGTCGAGCATCCGCACAACCAATTCCCAAATCTAAAACAGACATCCACTGATCCGGCAAGGAAACAATCATTTGACAAGGAATCTTAGAATGAAAGTGCAAGGATTTCTTTTCAAGGTAAATCTGCGGGAGAAGAGTATCTTGAGCCTGTTGGGGATAAGAGAGACAAAAATGAATTTGGTCTTCTTTGCTTTTTTGGAAAATAATTTTTCCTTCTGTCAGACTGATATTCATAGACTCGATGTCCGAGAAATGAAAGTCCTGTTTTAATTTTGATGAAGAAAAAACTTTTAAACTAGGCAATGTAAAGGCCAAGCGTGATTTTTCTTCCTCAAAAAGAAAATCCACCTCATCTTCCAGCTCCATAAAACATGACCTGGCTTCTTCTTTGGTCAGGACACCTTTTTCATATAATTCTAATAATCGTTTTTGATGTTCTGCTAGCATGGTCTCACCTCTATTTATCACTAGTATACCATTTTTTTACAAAAAGAAATCAGCCCAAGGACTGATTTGCTTATTGTCTATAAATGAGGTAACCGTGACACTTACCACAGCGGTATTTCTTCGTATCTACCTTGCGTTTTCGTTGGTAGTCTTGTCCACAATTTTGGCAACGATACTGATGGAGAGAAACAGGTCTTTCAGCTAATTTCGGCGCAAAGCGTAAGCCGTCCACTTGGTGCAATAAGATTTTAAAATCTCTATCAGCATGCTTGTAACCCTTTTTTTCAAAAAAGAGATGGTAATGGCAAAGTTCATGTCGGACAATCTTGCGAAATACCTCTAAACCATGAACTTCCAACATCTTGGGGTTAAAATCCAAGTGACCATCCTTGGGAAAGAAGCGGCCACCTGTGCTGCGAAGCCGAGCATTCCACTTGGCTTCATGTCTGAACGCTTTTCCAAAATCATCTAGCGAAACTTGCTTGACGTAATCAGTTAGATTCACGAGGAGCCACCAGACTGAGATTGACTTTCTCGCGCGCTGTATCCAATTTATGGACCCAGACTGTCACCAAGTCTCCTACTGAAACAACTTGGCTTGGGTGCTTGATGAAGTTCTTGCTCATGTTTGAAATATGAATAAGGCCATCTTCATGAATACCGATATCCACAAAGGCTCCAAAATCAACCACGTTGCGGACTACGCCTTCTAATTTCTGCCCAATTTGTAGGTCCTTGAAGTCCAAGACATCTTGGCGAAGGACAGGTGCTGCAAAATCATCCCGAAGATCGCGACCAGGTTTGAGTAAGTCAGCAATGATATCCTTGAGGGTTTCTTTACCAAGCCCTAATCTTTCAGCAGTTTGAGTTATATTTACTGCTTTTAGACTGGCCTGTGCAGACGCATCTAATTCTGTGATTTCAAGCAGGCTAAAGAGTTCCTGCACAGCGGCATAGGATTCTGGGTGAACACCGGTATTATCTAAGAAATTCTCCCCATTTGGAATGCGGAGGAAGCCAGCAGCCTGTTCAAAGGCCTTGTCTCCCAAACGCGGCACCTTCTTCAATTGCGCCCGAGTTTTGAGAGCCCCATTTTCTTCCCGGTATGTAACAATATTCTCAGAAATAGTTTTATTGAGACCTGCGATATGAGACAGCAAAGCTGAGCTGGCCGTGTTGACATTGACGCCGACCTGATTGACTACGGTATCAACAACGAAGTCCAAGCCTTCTGAGAGTTTCTTCTGGTTGACATCATGCTGGTATTGACCAACACCGATGGATTTTGGATCGATTTTGACCAATTCAGCCAGCGGATCTTGCAAGCGACGAGCGATGGAAATAGCAGACCGTTTTTCAACGGTTAATTCAGGAAATTCATGTCGGGCTAATTCAGACGCAGAGTAAACAGAGGCTCCGCTTTCATTGACAATCACATAGCTGATAGCAGGGAAATCCTGCAAGATTTCCGCTACAAAACTTTCAGATTCACGGCTGGCCGTTCCATTTCCGATGGCGATGATTTCTACCTCAAATTGACCCAATAAGTCTGCCAAGTCTTTTTTAGCTTGAGCGATTTGCGCTGCGTGTGCTGGTTTAACTGGGTAGATGACCTGAGTTGTCAAGAATTTTCCAGTTGCATCTACTACTGCTAATTTTGCTCCTGTACGAAAGGCCGGGTCAAAGCCAAGAACCGTCTTGCCTTTGAGAGGTGGGACCAAAAGAAGATTGCGCAGGTTTTCTGAGAAAAGGGAAATGGCACCTTCTTCTGCCGCCTCTGTCAATTCAGTCCGCACACGGCGTTCCATAGCAGGGAGGATTTTTTTCTTAACTGCCTGAGAAATCGCTTCTTCGACATATTGATTCTTCTGTGGAAAACGTAGGGTAAAGAAACGGAGCATCTTGTCTATATTGTGGTCGAAACCAACCTTGAGTGCCCCAATTTTCTCGCCACGATTGAGGGCTAAAGTCCGATACCCTTGCATCTTAGCGACTTTTTCTGAGAAATCATAGTAGATTTGGAAAACCAGTTTCTCATCTGCTTCTGGGTCCTTGAGACTAGATAGGATAGCGGAATGCTGCAGGATTTCTTGATAAGTCCAAGCCCGAAGTTTGGTATCTTCAGAGATAGCCTCTGTCAAGATATCCACTGCCCCTGCTAGGCAGTCAACTGGAGTATCAAAACCTTCACAGACAAAGGCTTCGGCCTCTTTTTCCAAGTCAGCAACATTCTGCAAGATAAGACGTGCGAAGGGGAAGAGCCCCGCTTCACGGGCGATGGTCGCCTTGGTACGGCGTTTTTCCTTATAAGGGAGATAGAGTTCTTCCACATCCGCCAACTTTTCAGCTTCTTGGATGGCTTGTTGGAGTTCCGGAGTCAGCTTGCCTAGTTCTTCGATTTTGGCTAAAACGGCTTCTTTCCGATCAGCAAGAGCAGTCAAGGACTTGTCCAGGTCAATGATGGATTTAATCAGAACTTCATCTAGATTTCCTGTTGCTTCTTTGCGGTAACGAGCGATAAAGGGAATGGTATTGCCTTCAGCTGTCAAGGCTAAGACTGTATCAATTTGTTTTAAAGTAACACCCAAATCGTGGGCAATTTTTTCATATTTTTTTTCCATGAAGATATTATATCACAAGACAGGTTTGACGGTGTAGGCCGAATTGGTTGGAATAGAAGAAAATAGTCATGATTGGAAGAGAAAGATGCCATTAACTGCAATCGAAAAATGGGAAGACAAACAACTTACTGGGAGCATCCAACTTTTTCAAACAAGTACTAATCAGGTTTGGAATGTTTATCTCTATTTGGAGGATGGGGATAGCTTAATCATTCTTGAGGATGGTATGTCTTGTCCAGTTTATAACCAGCATTCCGATTGGCTTAAAAATCTTCAATCCTTGGTAGAAATCAAGGACTATCTTTTCGATAAAAGATACAGATATAGACTAAAAAAAGTGACCCTGCTTTTTGCAGTAGGCAATGCTACTTCAAAGAAGAGGGTGTCTTTCTCTATTGCTTCTCCTGATAGTCAAATAAAATTAAAAATAGATGGGGCAAAGCGACGCATACCTACTTAGTGGTAGACAAGGAGCTTTAACAAAGTATCATTCTGATTTTAAAAGTATGCGGCTAGCCTTCTTCTATCAAGTTCCATAGTCCAATCTTGAAGTTTTTTGGCAAGATTTTTTGTTTTGTCTTTGCTTCCAATTTGACTTCTAATTGAAGCACATCTAATGTCTCATCAAAAAAATGAACTTGTTCTTTGGAATTAACTTGATTCAGAAAGACTGTTCGGTTCTTTACTGGACCGACTACGTGGCTACGATAGGAAAGACTGATTGTCACTTCTTTCAACGGTAAATTGAGATATTCTACACTAATAACTCCAATTGCTTGGATGGTATCATATTTAAAGGTAAATACTACTTTATCATCACTTGGAGCCATTACGTGCTTTTGAGCAACAAGGCTGATATCTTGATGAATCCTTAAACTCTTCTTGATTGGTTGGAGAAAAGCTTGACATTCCAGCATTTTATCTAAGAAAGTGGTCTTCCCTTTGATTATTTCAGCCTTTGAAAAAATTGGGTTGGCTACATTCCATGATACAGGCAATGCTTTGGAGATCAAAGATCCATCGGCGGTCCTAGCCTGAATCCAGCCTGGAAGAAAAACGTCTTGTCCTTCCATTAAATTTTGAGTAGGACTATCCATTAAGAGTGGAATAGACAAGGAGGTTTTGTAGCAAAAGACTGCCATTGGAAGACCAGGTATCTGCAGAAGTTGGCTGCTTGATTGATTTTTCTCGGCGATACTAAATTGGTATTTCCTCATTTTATAAGTCAACAATCTGACATTTTCAGCTCGCTCAGACAGTTCCAACTTGTAAGTAGCGGTAGCTAAACCTAGCACTTTAGCTGTTATCTCCAATGAACCAGCTTGACCGGCAGAAGCAATGATGAGCAGTAATTTCCCTCTATAAGCTTTTCGACTAGCTTGGTCATATGATCTATGATCACAGGGATTCCCATTATCCAGAGTAAGTAATTTTCCTTGTCCTTTGACTTGAATGTGAACTAGAGAGTGGCTATTAGCTACCAGTTCTCCCTTAGCATCCACAAGAGACAACTCCACGAACAATAAGTTACGCGGACTGCCTAATGGACTTTCAAATAGTTCCCAATGCAGGCTGGCTACCTTTCCATAGTTCTGAACCTGCTTTCGGCCACTAGTCTGACTTATCACCTTACCAGTTTCGTCATAGGCTAGAGCCCTTAAAGTCCCTTTTCGATAGGGAATCCACCACTTTAGGTAGAGGTTTTCGTGTGGAATTTCAGAAGCATCCTCTCCCTCATAAAGCTGGTAAGAATGCCCTGTTGGCGTACGGTACTGAGTGAAACTTTTGAGACCATAGTTTACTTTCTGGCCTTCCGGACTTTCAAAAACCAAAGCTACACTGGCTGCATTGCTGTAGACAACAACTTCTACCAATCCATCCTCATCCAATTCTATGCCTCCTTTTTGCCAAGTCGGGAGGAGATGGAGAGTATTTTTCTTTTTTGACCATTGACTTTGATAGAAATAATAGCGATCTTTGGCAAAGCCAGCGGTATCCATGATTCCGAAATATGAATGTTTGGGAGAGGGCCACTTGGTCGCCGTTCCTGAATCGATTTTATTCCAAGGTGTAGGCTCACCCAAATAGTCAAAACCTGTCCAAACACATTCACCAGCCACAAAGTCTCTTGTGATGACATCATACCAGCTCTCGCTAGACAAAGATCCCCAGTCTACTGTCGATTGGTCATAAGAGGTCAATTCACAATTTTGATTGCTTGTCTGGTAGCAACCTCTACTGTTAATAGCTGAACTGGTTTCAGAACCATAGAGAATCCATTCCGGGTAATCCTGGTGAAGCTGATCATAGTCACTTCCCTTGGCATAATTGAGACCAACAAGCCCCTCTACTTCTGATAAACAAGTAACGTATTCTGCTATTTCTGCTATTTCCTTGAACCATAAGAAACTTGAATCCTTTAGCTTATTATCCCCAAAGGTAATAGGGCGTGTCCGATCAAGAGCAAGAATCCAATCGCAGATTTGGCGACCTAGCATTGGATAATGACTAACATCCGCAGAGAATCCTTCCATCAATTCATTGCCAATGGACCACATTAGAACCGAAGGATTATGAATCCCAGAGAGGATCATAGATTCTATACTGTATTGAGCCCAACTAATTTTAGCAGATAGTGCTCTCTTGAGAAATCGAGCATTTTGTCCACCAAGTGGTTGATGAAAAAAGGAAGAAAAATCATGTTGGTTGCCATTTTTAGGATAGGTCCATGTGTCAAAGGCTTCCTCGATTAAGAACAAGCCCAATCGATTGGCCCACTTTTTCAGCTTCCTTGCACTGGGATTGTGGGCTACTCGAATGGTATTTGCGCCCATATCTTTAAGCAGGCTCAACTGTCTAATAATAGCATCCTCAAAGGCTGAGGCTCCCAAGCTCCCCTGATCATGGTGGAGACAAACTCCCTGTAGTTTAAAGGGCAGTCCATTTAAGGATAAGCCATGCTGGTGATCGAAATGGTAATAGCGAAATCCTGTTTCCAAGCTGAGTTTGTCACTGAGTTTTCTCTTGTGATAGAGGTCTATTTCCAGCTGATAGAGGTGAGGGGAATCTGGACTCCATAACTTAAAAGTCCCAGCATCAACCCTTACTTTATAAGCTTCTGACTCTTGTAAAGATGGCAAATCTTTTGGAGCCATCTGATAGATGCATGCTGCTGGCTGAAAATCAGGAGCTAGCTCCAAGAGACTAATCCCTACTTGATATTCACTAGCCTCGACAATCTGACTCAAACCAAAGTCTATATCCAGTCTGTGATTTATCTGAGAAAGGTTTAGACGAACTTGATCTCTTTCCACATGGATCTCGGGCAGAACAGAAATGGAAACATCGCGATAAAGACCACTTCCAGAATACCATCGTGAACTGGGTACTTTGTTTTCCAGACGAACTGCCAGAAGGTTTTCCTGGCCAAAGTTGATCATATGCGATAAATCATAAGTAAAAGATTGATAGCCATTGCAATGCCTGCCCAATAGTTGCCCGTTGATATAAACTTCTGCCTCCATGTAGGCACCGTCGAAATGAATCCATATCCTATGACCAAGCAGTGATGGATCCAGAGCAAAATACTTCCGATACCAAGCGACTCCGCCTAACTTATAAGCACTTTCTGCTTCTCCATTGACGGTATAGGGTTGAGTGATACTGAAATCATGAGGGAGAGAAATTTGTTCCCAATCAGAATCGTCAAAACTTGGCTTCTGAGCCAGTTCCAAATTGGCTAGCAAGAAGCGCCAGCCCTTTGAAAAATCTTGCTGACGCTTAGCCTGATCTATCCATTGCACTTGATATGCCAAGGATTTGGAATCAGATTTAAGTTTGTCTGAAGACATGATGTAACCTCTCTATTCTTGGCCAACCTCAATAGCTTGATACTTGTCCTTATATTGGTCTCTAAATTCTTTAGGAGAAAGTCCATTTAGCTTCTTAAACATCTTGATAAAGTAATGATTAGTATTGTAGCCTGTATCATAAGCAATTTCATTGATGGTTAAACTGCTGTACAACAATAGCTGTTGCGCTTTCTGAATCCTAACCTGGTTTAGGTATTGAGCAAAACTCCTCTCAGTCTCATGCTTGAAACACTGACCTAGGTAGACTCCATTCACATGTAAGCGGTCCGCAACAACTTTCAAAGTTAATTCTTCCTTGTATTGCTTTTGAATGCACTGAACGGTCTGACTAACTAAATCTGAATACCGTTTTTGCGGATGCTGATTACGACTTGTTAACTGAAGAACCTTCTTTAATTCAGATAAAATTTCATCAATAAATTGACTTTCATGGATAGCATGTAACATGGCCTGGTAGGTCAGTTGGTCTAAAATAGGAAATTGACGGTATATGTCAGAAAAGAGCAAAAAGGAAACATGTTTCACATCTTCTGGTGAAAATTTCAAGGCTTTCATTTCCTCAAAAATTTCTTCCAGTTTGGAAATAATAGTAGGCTCATCTCCGATCATCAAGGCTTTATTAAAGGAGAAAAACTGTAGGCGGGATTCAGGCATTTCAATTTTAGAATTCGATTTGATAGTGGCTGAGGAAATTTCACTATTGTAGAAGAGACTCCTTCGAACCTGGTGATAACTTTCATAGACATTCTCCCACTCAGTAACGGTCTCACCCAAGATAGTCTGCTTGACTTCTTCTGCAAACTCTTCTTGCAAATGAGATACAAAAGTTTTTATATGATTTCTTTCTCCCAATAAGATGGCTATGTAACTCTTTTTTTCTGCATCTCTCCGGATACAAAATGGTTGCTGGGAAGCTACAAAAAAATCTTCTAAATCTTGGCACCAGTTTTTACATTCCAGATAGAGAACAGTATAGTCCGAAATATCTTTCTTGGCCGCTTCATCCACCAACTGAAGATAGTCCTTCTCATTTAGTTCATCGGCTAGCCATAAGCTAACCAAACTTTCTCGGTATGAAGATTGTCGTACAGATTCTGCTTTTTGTGCGTCCAAGGATTGTTTATGATTCCTCATTTTAGCCTGTAATTCTGTCTTATCCACTGGCTTTAAAAGATAGGCTTTAGCTTCTAACTCTATAGCTTTTTTAACATAAGAAAACTCTTGAAAGCCCGATAAAATTAAAGTTTGCAAATTAGGATAGTCTTTTTTAGCAGTCTCAATCAACTCTAATCCTGTCATACCAGGCATATTGACATCTGAAATCATCACATCAATTTTTTGCTTGGACAGACACTCAAGAGCCTCTTGACCTGTTTTAGCAGTTGCTGCTACTTCAAATCCCAAATTTTCCCAATCGATGATCATTTTTAAGCCCTGCAATATCATGTACTCATCATCAACTAATAACACCTTGTACATTAAGACTCCTTCCTAATTCTAATCTGAATCATGAAGCCACCATTTGGCGACTGACTCAGGGTCCAAGAAACCCTATCCTGAAACTGATGAAAAAGACGCAAATAGACATTTCGCAAACCAATTGAATTTCCCATTTCATCTGTAGATGGAGACGATTGGAAGCCTTCTTGAACAGTCGCGATACGCTCTAGACTAATCCCTTTCCCGTTATCCAATATTTGGAGCAGAATACTCTCTTTTTCATCCAATACTTTGATACTAAGTGCATTGTCATAGCGTGTGTAATCAATACCGTGTATGAAGTAGTTTTCCACTAAAGGTTGGATAATAAATTTGGGAATCTCAATATCATTTACTTGCGGATCAACATGAATATGATAAGCAAAACTATCTGGATAACGCATCTGGTAGAGGTAAATATATTTTTCACAGAAAGCTAATTCTTCTTTAAGAGTCGTCACCTTATCCTGACTGATATTGTTACGAAGCAGTGATGCAAAGGCATAAATCACATCGGCCAATTCTTCCTGCTGACAACTGATAGCATACATTCGGATATATTCCAGAGTATTGTATAAGAAATGTGGATTAATCTGAGATTGCAAAGCTCTCATTTGGGCATCTCTTTGTTCCACTTCTAATACATATATTTCATGAATATAGGCATTGATATTGCCAATCATCTGGTTGATGGCTTCAGATATATTGTATAGTTCTAATTCCATATGCTGATTATCAATGGTCAGAGATAAATCTCCATCTGATACAGCCTCAATACTAGTCGTAATCTCAGAAACTTGTTGGATGTAATTGCGAAAAATCCGAAAGAGAGACTTGAGCAATAAAAGAGACAATAGCAAGGAAATGAGCCAGTAAATTAAGATGGTATAAATCGCTTGCTCCATCAAGTAGGATTTTTTTACTGCTACATAGGCGATTAAATCACCTGTCTGACTTGACTGAATCTTATAGTTTTTTTTGAGGTCTTCTAAGAGGGAGGCCTTGTCGGATCGGATTGATTCTTTCAAGGTCTTCTCTAAATTAGTATCGGCCCTATCACTTTGGTGGAAAAGTTCTCGTCCGTAATAGTCAAAAGCAAAAACATTTAAGCGATTTTCTTTCTCACCCTGCGATGGACTAGAGTAGCCAAAATGCAGATACAAGATTCCTGTAATATCTCCAGACTCAGGATGTCGAATTAATCTAACTAAATAATTTCCCTTTAAATTCTCTGGTTTCCCTGTGAAAAAACGACCTGTCTTGATGTTTTCATCGGCATGTAAATAGGAGGGACTATCATTCAAGACAATGGTAACCCCACTTAAGCCTGGATACAGATCAAATAGTCTTCTAACTTGTTCTGAAAAGAGAAATGTATCCTTCCCCTGACTCCAATCATCTATAATACTAGAAAAATACTGATTGGGAGTTGACATCATATACTGGTATAGATTCGTGTAGTCCTCTCTTCTCCCCACCAGTTGATCCGATATTCGTAGGGCAATATAATTTTGAGATTGCAATTTGGCCAGAGTATCTTCTAATCTCATCTGAGTCTGTTGCTCAATGGCTTGTTGCGTGTTGTAAATCGAATAGGCACTCAATCCCGCTGCACTCAGACTAAACAAGGCAATAATGAAGATACTGTAAATCTTCATCAGTCGGTTAATCAAAAAGCCTCGCTTAAACTGTTCAACAAACATACGCTTTAGGAAATCTCTAGTCATTGATTGCTCCATCTACTAGGTCTCGGTTGGGTTTGGTTACTCTATCCAATAAAAATACCAAGGCTCCAAAACTTAAGAACAAATATAAGCCCTTATATTGCCAAGTCACAAAAAAGACACCTAATAAAACGCTAACCGTTAATAAAAATTGTTTGAAACTTAAAAAAATACTCATAAAAGCCAATTTAGCATTATCTATCAGAGTAATGTCATAAGTCGCCGCATAAAAACTCATGTAAAACCAAAGAAAAATAATCCAAAGCATGACGAGCATAATGACAAAGGAAAGAACAAGCCATAAAATAGACTGAAATTGCAAGGCCAAATGCAAATTGATTCCCAAGGCCCCAAAGACCAGAGCACAAGAAAGAAAACGGATATTTGCGTCCATGAAGTTGCTTTTCCAAAGTTCAAAAGCACGCGCTAGAGAATAGTGCTTTTCTTCTTGATTGGTTTCCAAACTAAGTGCAACAATGGTTTGCCAGGCGGGTCCAAAACCTAATAGTAGTGCACCACAGATAGTGAATAAATGAAAAATCAAGGTCAACTGAATCATCTTCCACATGGCAAAACAAGTTTTTTCAACTCCTGACATTAAAACTATTCCCTCTTATCTTATTTTTGGACTTCTAACTTCATCCATAGATTGATTTTTACCCTTTAAAATACTACTATACCACAATTAAAATCATTTATGAAATCGCTATTTTAGATTAAAAAAGTCTGAGGCAGCCAACTGCCTCAGACTACTTTCTACCTGTATCTATCAATTGATTTTAAGAATCAGATTTATCTTTGGCGACTCCAAATCTGAGACAGATAGCATTTTGCTATTTTTTATTAGCAACAAATTCATCCAATTGCATTTGAACTTCTTTTTGAACTTTATCCCAGCCAGCATCTTTCAAATCTGAAATTAATTTCGGAAGAGCTTCATCAGGATCTACAGTACCTGTATTAATACTTGCTTTATAACGGTTCATGACATTTGCAATGTTTGACAATTCTGTTTTAATTTCTTTCGTTTCTACAGTGAAACCGAGGATTGGAGATTCTTTTGATTCTTCAATAGATTTATCACGCGCTGCAATCATCTCATCTGTGATGGATTCTTGGGTGTAAAGAATTTTATTATTCCCAGTGTTCCAAGCACTCATATGCATCTTAGGTTGGTAACCATCTAAAAATTTGATTTTGGTATCGCCAACTTTTTCCCATGCTTCGCCTTCAACACCATAAACAAGACCATTCAGAAGCTCTGGATCTGTATTCAAGAGCGCAAGAACTTCAACAGCTTTTTCTTTGTTTTTTGAGCTATTGGATACTACAAAGTTTGCCATTTGCACTTGTGAAGTTGTTTTTAGAGGTTTTGTCAATGGACGAGAAACAATTTCTTTGCCAGCTGCATTTGTCAAAATGGTATCGCCGTAGTCCATAGGACCTTGGGTTTCTTCACGCATGAACCAAGTATTCCCATCTAATGGGTAGCCTTCAGTATTGGTTGCTGCATCTGATGGAATCAGCCCTTTTTGATACCATTTGTGCATCAGACGAAGATTTTCTTTGAAGGTTTCATCTTCGTACTGGTTAATAATAGTTGGTTTTCCTTCCTCAATTTTCACTGCAAAAGGTTGATTCTTTGTCAATGGATAATCGTAATCACCAGACATGCTAAATACTTGGCCAATGCCAAAGGCTGCTGTATTTGGTTCTTTCTCGTGAAATTCTGTCAAAACTTTTTCAGCATCGGCATAAGAACTAATCCCTGAAATATCCAATCCATACTTTTTAACCAAGTCCATATTGAAGGAGAGCATCTGTTGGGCATAAACATTCGCATCTACCGGGAAAGCATAAAGTTTTCCATTGATGGTATTCCCCTTGATGTAGGCTGGGTTCAAGTTATCATAGGTTTCTTTAGCATATTTCGGCATCAATTCTGTTAAATCTGCAAAAGCACCTTTTTGTGAATTGACAACATAATTATTGGCAAAGGCAATATCATAATTTTCACCAGATGCGATAATGGTACTCATCTTATCATCCCAATCTCCCCAACCAATGTATTGAAGATCAAGGGTTGCTCCCGTTTTTTCTTTGATGCGAGCATTGGCAATCTCCATCAACTTATCAAAGTTATCTGGTTTTTCCCCAACTTGGTACATCAACAACTTGACATCTTCTCCTTCAGAAGATGACTTGCTTCCACATGCTGCCAAGCTAACAAGCGCTAAGCTAGCTCCGGCGAAGCATAAGTATTTTTGCCACTTTTTCATAAGTGTAGCCTCCTATATTTTTTTCTTTTTAATTAAAGACATATTAATGAAGCATCGTCTACTTAGTTTATACGAGACGAAAATTTATTCCTTGACCCCACCAATCGTTAATCCGCCAACGAAATATTTTTGGAAAAATGGATAGGTTAAGGCAATTGGTAGTGTCGCAATAACGACAATGGCCATGCGAACAGATTCTCTTGGTAGAGAAGCCAAACTATCTGACATTTGAGCGCTCATACCCGCATTTTGGGCTAAGGCCTGAATATTGCTCTGAATCTTCATCAGCAAGTATTGCATAGGATAGAGATTCTCACTCTGTACGTAGAGTAAAGCATTGAACCAATCATTCCAATAGGTAAGGGCTGAAAAGAGACTGATTGTTGCAATACCTGGAACAGCCAAGGGAAGCACGATTTTCATAAAAATCATAAACTCACTTGCCCCATCCATTCGAGCTGACTCAATAATACTATCTGGAACCGTCTTCTTAAAGAAAGTCCGCATTACTAAAATCCCAAATGGTCCCAAAGCCATGGGCAAAATCAAGGCCCAAACCGTGTCCTTTAATTGCAGTAAATTGCTGACTACTAGGTAATTAGCTACCATACCTGGTGCAAACAACATAGTAATGAGAGCATAGACCGTAAAGAAACGTCTATAGGGAAAATACGGTCTAGAGATTGCATAAGCATATGTCGAGGTCATGGTGGTGTTAATAAAGGTTCCCAATAAAGTGATAAAGACAGATACTCCAAAAGAACGAAAAATCTTTTGAGCCATCACACCTTGAAATATATACTCATAAGCTTGATTAGACCATAATTTCGGGAAAAAACTGTATCCATGATTGACGAGATAGTTTTCGTCTGTAAGAGAAATGATAATAACAAATATGAAAGGAATGACACAAGATATAGAAAAGAGAGCAATCAGAATATTAAAGATAGCATTGGTCTTTTTGTCAAAGGTTCTGACGTTTATTTTTCCAACTTTTTTCTTTTTCATCTTCCCCTCCTAAAAAAGTGCTGCATCTGGATCCATCCGACGTACAATTGCATTTGTCAGTAAGAGGATACAGGTTCCTACCACAGATTGATAAAGACTGGCTGCTGATGCCATCCCAATATCGCCTGTAGCTGTCAAAGAATTATAGACATAGGTATCCAATACACTGGTTACCTCATAGAGAGAACCAGAGTTTTTAGGAAGGACATAAAAGAGTCCAAAGTCTGATTTGAAGATATTTCCTATGTTGATAATCAATAAAATAGACATCATGGGTAAGAGCTGTGGAATGGTAATATTTTTTATCTGCTGCCACTTGCTAGCCCCATCCACCATTGCTGCCTCATAGTAAGTATCTGAGATCCCTTTGACAGAAGCATAGTAAATAATACTATTGTAGCCTAATCCCTTCCAAATACTCATAAAAAGTAATATCAATGGCCACCAAGTAGGGTTTGAATACCATTTGATAGGCTCTGCACCATTTCCAATCAAAAGCTGATTAATAACACCTTTATCAGTATTTAAAAAGGCCGACAAAAAGTATTCAATTACTACCCATGACAGGAAGTAGGGTAAGAGGGACATGGTATGGTAGACCTTAACAGTTTTCTTGTTACGAAGCTCACTCATGATGATAGCAAAAGCAATAGCAAAGAAAACATTAAAAAGTAGGAAAATCAAATTATAAGCAATGGTATTTCGTGTGATTAACCAGGCATCCTTGGAGGCAAAGAGATATTTAAAGTTATCGAGACCAACCCAGGCACTCTCTTTCAAACTTTCTAAAAATCCACCGGCGGAATAATGAAAGTCTTTGAAGGCAACTACATTGGCTAATACTGGAATATAGAAGAAAAAGATAAACCAGACAAACCCTGGCAATACCATCAGTAGCAAAGCCCTATATTTCACTAGGTTTCTCCAAAAGGAATTCTTTTTCTTGGTCTTATAAGACATTTCCCAAAACCTCCTCTTGTTTTATCAGTGTTTGATGGTTTTAGTATATCAGTCTTAGGGATAGGGAACAATCAACAAATTATAGGTCTAATAAAACAAATTATAGGTATCGTTGTACAAAGTATAGAAATGAGAAAGAAAGCCTTTTCATATCTTGGTTTTTTTGGCATACTATGGTTAAGAAATTTACAAATAAATGACAAAGGAGTTTTTCTATGAAACTTTTATGTATTGATATTGGTGGTAGTTCCATCAAGTTTGCCATTTGTAAAGATGGTCAACTCAGTCAACAATCCAATCTGCCTACCCCTGATAACTTGGATGACTTCTATAGAATTTTAGAAGAACAAGTTGCTTACTATGAACCTGCTCATTTCAAAGGTATTGGCATCAGCTCACCTGGTGCTGTTAATAAACAAACCGGCATCATTGAAGGTGCTAGCGCCCTACCTTATATCCACAACTTTCCCATTCAAGCCGAGCTCGAAAAAAAACTGGGATATCCTATCTCTATAGAAAACGATGCGAACTGTGCTGCTTTGGCCGAGTCAGCTTTGGGAGCCGGAAAAAAAGCCAGCAGTCTCGTCCTTCTGGCCTTGGGAACAGGAGTCGGTGGCAGCCTCGTTATTGACGGGAAAATTTACCATGGCGCTCATCTTTTTGGTGGTGAATTTGGCTTTATGATTATGAATAGTGATTATCAAATTTTTAGTCAATTAGGCACTGTAGTCAATATGGCCAGTCGCTATAACCATAAACAGCCAACTGGCAAAAAATATTCTGGCAAAGAAGTCTTAGATTTAGCTGATCAAGGAGACTCTCTAGCTCAGGAGGAAAAACAAGTCTTCCTCCAAAATCTGGCCATTGGGATCTTTAATATCCAGCATGCCTTTGACCCTGAAATGATCTTGATTGGCGGAGGAGTCTCCCAGGCCGATTTTCTCTTGACAGCCGTTGAAGCTGAGTTGGATAAACTTTATGAAGCGGTTCAAATTTCTAATCTTAGACCTAAATTAGCTATTTGTCAATTTAAAAACGAGGCCAATCTATTAGGTGCTTACATTGACTTCTTACAAGGGTCATCAGGAGAAGATCATGGATAGATTGGACTTTATCGATACTCGATTTGGAACAGCTAACCAATACCACTTCTCTCAAGGCAACTGTCTCCCTCTAACAGGGGTCCCCTTTGGGATGAACTATCTCAGTGTCGAGACCAGTCAGAGCAGAGGTTCCTGGTGGTTTCATCCCGATGACCCTACCTTTGCAGGAATTCGCCTAACCCACCAACCTAGCCCATGGGTGGGAGATTTTTCCACCTTTAGCCTTTTGCCAGTCTCAGGACCGGTTACCAAGGGGGATGTTTTCCATAACACCAGTTCTTACCGACCAAGTGAGGCCCGCTTTCAACCTCACCTCATAGAAGTCTTTAGCCAGCGACACCGAATTTTGACCAAGGTCACGGCTTCCATCTACACTTTTTCCTGTCATATATGCTTTGAAAATGGTAGCGCTGGGCTCATTATTCATAATCCCGGTCAGGCAGTCTGGCAATTTTCAGCTGATGGCAAGACTGCTGTGGGTCAAGTTCAGAATGTTTCAGAGTGTCAGGATAAAGATCTCACGCTCTTTGTCCATCTAGAATTTAGCCAACCTGTCCAGCAAAAATTGATGGGAGAAGCTTTAGAAAACAAGTCTCTAGATGATCAAACCAAGACTTCTTTTACCTATTTTCAGTTTGGCGATGACGTTAAGGACTTAGAAATCATGGCTTCCACTTCCTTTATAAGCTCCCAGCAGGCTTTGCTCAACTGGCAAAGGGAATTTCCAAAAACTTTTGAAGAAAGCTTAGCCAAGAGTCGTCAGTCCTGGAATACTTATCTCAACCGTATCCAAGTTGAAGACAAGGATTTTCAAAAGAGCAAAAACTTCTACCAACACTTTTATCGGGCCCTTCTTTTCCCACAAAGATGGTATGAACTAGATGAGAATCAAGAGCCCATTCATTACAATACGAGGAGTCGTCAAGTTGTCTCAGGAAAATACTATACCAACAACGGTTTCTGGGATACCTACAAATCAGTCTATCCCCTTCTCTCCCTGATAGCTCCAGAAGTTTATGGAGATATTCTAGAAGGACTCTTGTCGGCCTATCAGGATACGGGATTTCTTCCCAAGTGGTTATCTCCTGATGAAAGAGGGATGATGCCCGGAACACTAGTAGATGCCATCATTGCAGACGCTGCTGTCAAGAAAATCCGACCTGATTTGATGCCTGCCTTTCTAGAGGCCATGATAAAAACTGCTGATACAGAAAGTTCAGATAACAAGTACGGCCGTCAAGGCAGTCAGGTCTACCAAAAATTAGGCTACATTCCCAACCATTTCCACGAGAGTGTCAACCAAACCCAAGATTATGCCTACAGCGATTTCTGTATCAGTCAGGTAGCTACAACTCTTGGGCTAGAAGACACTGCATCATGCTATCAACATCGTTCCCTCAACTACCGTAATCTCGTTGACACCAATTCTGCTTTCTTGAGAAGCAAGGATGAAATGGGGCAGTTTCGAGCTGACTTTGATCCAATGAGCTGGGGGCAAGACTATACAGAAGGCTCCGCTTACCAGAATAGCTTGGCCTTCTATCACGATATTCTCGGTTACGTCCGCTTGATTGGTGGCAGGGAAGTATTTGCCCAACACTTGGAAGAGCTTTGCAATCAAGAACCTCGCTTCACTGTTGGAGGCTACGGTTTTGAGATCCATGAAATGAGTGAAATGGCCGCTCTAGACTTTGGCCAAATTGCCATCTCAAATCAACCTAGTTTCCACTTACCTTATCTCTATCACTATATAGGACAACCACATTGGAGCCAGTTGATTCTCAAAAACCTTATCAGTCATGCCTTTACCAATCAGGCTTACCCAGGAGATGAGGATAATGGTAGCATGAGCTCCTGGTTCATTCTCAACAGCCTAGGCATTTATCCCGTTACCCCAGGAAGTGGCCAATACCTGATTGGCATTCCAAATTTAGATCGGGCACAGATTCAACTTCCCGAAGGAAAGTCTATACAGATAAACTGTAAAGGAAATCTTCCCCAATACCAGTTTGTCAAAGAAGTTCACTTCAATAAAAAGCCTTACAGTAAGCTATACCTTCATCATGAAGATCTAATCAAAGGATGCCAACTAGATTTTCAGCTAGGACTAGTCCCTCCTCTGAAAACTTATTCTCAAAAAGACCTGCCTTATTCTCTGACCAGCTGAGGCTATTTCTCTTATTACCTATAAAACCCCAGTTAGCCATAAAACTAACTGGGGTATGTTTTTATAAAAATTATAGTCATTTGAATGTATGTTTGATACGTCGTCATTTTCTACTTGCCCTACTCTAGTACAACCTGCGTCTTAATTCCTAATCCAAAAGTTAATTCATTCGACTATATGTTTCTCAATTCAGACTTCAGGGATCGAAAGAAAATCCCTGAAATACCTCTACGTATCCAATCACTCTTTATTTCTTATTTGGATAGTCCTTCAAGCGTAATCCTCAGCTCTAGCTTCCGATACCTGACCGAAACCAGATAAATCCGTCACTTCTTGGCTGCAATGAAGACGGTAGTAATGACTAGGGATATTGGTGCCAATTCTCGGCTGACCCTCTTGAAGATTTTGATAGAGTTCCACCGCTTTTGGATTTCCGTCTAGAATAGCTTGCCAGAGCGCCTGATCAGCTTTCGCCCGCTCAAACCAAGGAGCCATAGCTTCTTGGAAGCGTGGATTGTCAAATCCTTGCAAACAATCAATCAACTCAGCCAAATCGGCCATCCAAGTAGATAGTTTTTCAGTATCTTTATTGACCAAGGCCTCTTCTACCTCAAAAGGAATATCTCGGTGCAGATGACGGTTGCCATTATACCAGGCAAAACGACCGAGAAGTTCGGCCATTTCTTCACTGCCTGCATAATCCTTCAAGGTTTCTTTCCAAGACATGCTTGGTTGATAGCGCTTGGCATCCCAGAGATAGCGACTCATGTCTGTCAGGGTCAACTTGGACAATTCCCAGCTAATCATCGGATTGGAAACAATTCCTTTGACCTGATAGTCTGGCTGGCTAAGAAAAGGGGAACGGTTGGCAAAAGGTGTCAAAAAGAGTCGTTCTGGATCCTTCTGGTAATCATTGACCGGAATATTGTCCCAAATAATCATCGGCCGTTTGTAAATAGCTGCCATGGTCTCGATATCTGACTGGGCAATTTGACTAGCAAGGGTGCTAGGTCCTGTCCAAAAGAAGGCCACTTCCTTAGGAATAGCTTCAGATAATTCAGCCAAATAAAGGGAATCATGATGGTTATCATACTCCGTTGGACAAACTACCAGTTCAGGATTGGCATGCTGCTGACCAAGAAAATCATAAATAGCCGTCGCCAAATGGGCTTGAGCATAGGCAGTCTTTCCAAAGCGTCTCTCCACAGCCCCCATAATGTGGTAATCGATATCGTCTAAGAGGAGGCCGAAATGACAGATGCCCAAGTCCAGCAACTGCTGCAACTTACGGTAAAGAAGCTCGTAATCCTCTTCCTTGGTATAATCAAAATCCAAACCAGGACTAATCATGTACCAAAAATCCAAGTGACGCTCTCGCGAAACCTGGGCCAATTCCTTAAAATAGTCCATCCAATCCTCTGGATACAATTCCCGCCAATTCCTACGCTGATAATCGTCATCCTTAGGAGCATACATGTAGGTATTCATTCCCTTGTCAGCAATAAAATGTAGACAATCCATCCGTTCTTCTCTGGTCCATGGCTTTCCATAAAAACCTTCGATAATTCCCCGCATCTCAAAAGAAGGGCAATGTTTAACAGAAACAATCGGAAGATACAGACGATCTCTCTGGACAGTCATGATTTTTTCAAGAGCTTCTTGGGCATAGCCAAAACCTCGTAAATTCTGACTCTCGATGATGATCTCTCCTTGACTCGTCACCTCCAATGTAAAGGCATCCTGCCCCAGTTTTCTATTAAAGTGATGTTTGATGATTAAGGATACGTCTTCCTCTTCTGACCACTGGAACTGGGGAGCTTTAGCCAAATTAGCTTTCATAGCCTCTTGATTCTCAAAGCGAAAGAATCGACCTACAAAACGAGTTCTTACAGGTGCTTTTAAGACCAGATAGTCTCCTCTAGTGATAACTTCTTGATAGTCTCTCAATGCTTGGTAAATATCCATGATATTCTCCATTTCTAATTGATCTTTCTATAATTGACTACTTTCTCTGATGAAGATTTGAACAGGTATTTGCTGCGAATGCACCGGCTTATCAGGCTCTTCCATTTGAACTACTAATAATGTTGCTGCTTCTTGTCCCATCATATAAAATCCTTGGGCGGCTGTTGTCAGATTAGGAGTAATCAAACGCGAAGCCTGACTATTATCAAAGCCCACAATAGCGACCTGGTCTGGCACTGATAAGCCTGCTTGAAGAACCCTTTGTAGTAATTGAATGGCCAACCAGTCATTTTCAACCACCAGACCTGTTTTCTGCTCTCCATTGGCTAATAGGTGCTCCACTAATCTATCCAGGTAAGCAATCGAATCTTCTGAGTTTTCTTTTGAAAAATAGCTCCCTGAACGCTGCATCTCTGCCATAGCTGCCAAATAACCCAGGTAACGATCCCGTACAGAAGAAACCTCTCCAAAACTCTCTGTCGCGATAAATAAAATCTCCTGACAAGCTTGCTGCATCAAGTGCTGGGTTAGTTCATAAGCTCCACCCTTATTGTCTGCGACCACAGTAGGGAAAGAAAAGAGGTCCACTTGCTTGTCTAGAAGTACCAAAGGAATCTGGTGATAATCACAGTAGAAGAGAAAATCAATGCTGTGGTTGACATCCTCTGGATAATAGATGACACCAGCATATTGGGACAAGTCCGTAGCTACAACTGCACTGGCTAACTGCACCATCAAGCGGTAACCCTTTTCTGCCAGAACTGTCATGATTCCCCTGGCATAATCCCCCAATTCGTAGTCCGAATCAAAGGGCAAAATCAAGAGGATATCTCGCTTGTTGCTACTCACGGTCACAGATTTTTCTGCTACAAAGCTTCCCTTGCCGCGAGTTCTAACTACCAATCCCTCTTGCTCAAGTTCTGCCAGAGCTCTCTTAGAGGTAATGCGGCTAACCCCAAATTCTTCTGACAGCTCTTTTTCTGTTGGCAAGCGGTCTCCTAGCTTTAATTGACCTGAATCAATTTGTTCTTTGATAAAATGATATATCTTTTTATATAGTAATGGTCCCATCTGTTTCTCCTGTTTCTCCTGTTTCTCCTGTTTCTCCTGTTTCTCCTGTTTCCAGTATACCATCTTAAAAAAGAGTTGTAAACCCTTACAAAAGTGCTAGACAAATTCTTTTTAATCTCTTATAATGAACTCAAGAAATAAAAAGATATATCATTTGGAGGATTTTTATGAAGAGACCTATCCCAGCTAGCGTTCTACAATTTATGGACAAGATTGAAAAAGCCTGTGGTGACCAACACTCTGATTGGGCCTTGAACTTTAGAACTAGTTTTGCTAATACCCTAGAAACTACCCTCAAAACCTATGAGGATGGTACTAGCTTTCTTCTGACAGGAGATATCCCTGCCATGTGGTTACGCGATTCCACCGCTCAGATGAAACCCTATCTCTTTTTAGCCAAAGAAGATCCAGAGATTAACCAGATTATCAGCGGTCTCATCAAGCGACAATTTCGCTATATCTGCATTGATCCCTATGCCAATGCCTTCAATGAAGAAGAAAACGGCAAGGGACACCAGACAGACCACACTCAAATGAACCCTTGGATTTGGGAGAGAAAATATGAGATTGATTCACTTTGTTATCCGGTACAACTGGCCTATCTCCTCTATCAAGAAACAGGCAGTACTGACCATTTCAATGACGACTTCCACAAGGGTGTTCAACTGATTTTGGACCTCTGGACCACAGAGCAAGACCACAATCAGTCTCCTTATACCTTTGAACGCGATACCTGGCGCAAAGAAGATACCCTAACGCACAACGGAAAAGGGACTCCTGTTGCTGTTACAGGCATGACTTGGTCAGGGTTCAGACCAAGTGATGATGCCTGCCAATATGGTTATCTCATCCCTTCAAATATGTTTGCCGTAGTCGCTCTTTCTTACGTGGAAACCCTCTATACAGAGCTCTTCAAAGATAGCACTACTGCCAATAAAGCTGCTCGCCTGAAAGCAGATATTAAAAGAGGGATTGCCAACCACGCTCTTGTTACAAATGGCAAAGGGAAAACCATCTATGCCTATGAAGTAGATGGTTTTGGAAATTCATCCATCATGGATGATGCCAATATCCCTAGTCTCTTAGCGGCTCCTTATCTTGGTTTTTGCCAAAAAGATGACCCTATCTACCTCGCTACCCGCCAGACTATTTTAAGCTCTGAAAATCCTTACTATTACCAAGGAAAGGCTGCCTCTGGAATCGGTTCTTCACATACTCCTGAAAATTACATCTGGCATATAGCCCTGGCTCTTCAAGGACTGACCGCGCTTGAAAAGAAAGACAAGGAAGATATGCTCAATCTACTCGTTGCAACAGATGCTGGTACCCATCTCATGCACGAAGGCTTTGATGTAGATGATCCAAGCCAATATACTCGTGAATGGTTCTCTTGGGCCAACATGATGTTTTGCGAACTCCTTCTCGATTACCTCGGCTACCAGATTCAAGCATAGAAAGAACAGAACATGACAAAAAAGAAAGTCCACATTATCTCCCATAGTCACTGGGACCGAGAATGGTACATGGCCTATGAGCAACTCCACATGCGCCTCATCCAACTCATGGATGACCTCCTTGATCTCTTTAAAAAAGATCCAGAATTTCATAGTTTTCACCTAGATGGACAGACGATCATCCTTGACGATTACCTTCAAGTCAAACCTGAGCGCGAACCTGAAGTCCGCCAAGCCATCAAAGATGGTAAGCTCCGAATCGGTCCCTTCTATATCCTACAGGATGATTTCCTCATCAGCAGTGAATCCAATGTCCGCAATATGTTGATTGGTAAAGAAGACTGTGATCGTTGGGGAGCATCTGTTCCCCTAGGCTACTTCCCAGATACCTTTGGTAATATGGGGCAAACCCCTCAACTAATGAAAGGTGCTGGACTTGAAGCCGCCGCCTTTGGACGTGGCATTCGTCCAACTGGCTTTAACAACCAAGTTGATAGCAGCGAAAAATACAGTTCGCAATTCTCTGAAATGGCCTGGAAAGGGCCAGATGATAGCCAAATCCTCGGCCTTCTCTTTGCCAACTGGTACAGCAATGGCAATGAAATTCCAACAGAAGAAAGCGAAGCGCGTACCTTCTGGGACAAGAAACTAGCGGATGCCGAACGCTTTGCATCAACGAGACACCTCCTAATAATGAACGGAGTAGACCATCAGCCCGTTCAACTGGATGTTGCAAAGGCTATTGCATTAGCCAATCAACTCTATCCAGATTATGAATTTATTCACTCTTGCTTCGAAGACTACCTAGAGGATCTAAAATTAGACTTACCAGAGGAATTATCAACTGTTCATGGTGAAATCACTAGTCAAGAAACAGATGGCTGGTATACCTTAGCCAACACCGCATCCTCAAGAATTTATCTCAAACAAGCCAACACCCGAGTTTCTCGCCAATTGGAAAATATTGCAGAACCCCTCGCCAGTATAGCCTATGACCTGACAGGGAAATACCCTCACGAAGAACTCCGCTATGCTTGGAAAACCTTGCTACAAAATCATCCCCATGATTCCATCTGTGGTTGCAGTGTGGACAGCGTCCACCAAGAAATGATGCCACGTTTCGAGAAGGCCTACGAGGTGGGACAATTTGTAGCCGAGCGCGCCCTCAAACAAATCGCTGATTCCCTTGACACTTCTAGATTTCCAGAAAACACTTGCCCCTTCTTCCTACTCAATACCAGTGGGCACGAAAAAAAAACTGTCACTGATATTGAACTGATTTGGAAAAAATTCCCCTTTGGCCAACGTTTCCCAAAAGAAGTTTATCAAGAGGCTAAAGACTATCTAGAAACCTATAAACCGAACTTTCAGGTGATTGATGATGCTGGTCACATCCTTCCAGATATTCAAATCTTAGGCACAGATATCAGCTTTGATTATGACTTGCCAGAAAGAACCTTCCGCGAAGCCTATTTCGCTATCAAGGTTCAGGTCCGTCTCCCTATCGACTTAGAAGGCCTCTCCTGGAAAATCTTGGCACTCCAAGAAGGAACAGGCATAGAAGGCCTCACAAACGAAGAAAATTTGCTTTTTAATCCAGATAATAACTACTTAGAAAATGATTTCATAAGGGTTTGTATCACATCTGAGGGGCTCTTGAACATTCATGATAAGAGTAGCCATCAGGATTTCTTCAATTGCTTACAATACGAAGATTGCGGAGATATTGGCAATGAATATATCTTCCGCCAACCGCAAGGGGACATCCCATATTTTGCTCATCACGGCCAGTTCAAACAAGAAGTGGTGACCAATACTGCTCAATTGGCAGAAATTGATCTCATTCATACATTTGAGATTCCGACATCTGCAGATGCCCTCCTTCAAACCGAGATGGAAACGGTCATCGATATCACCGAACGACAAGCTGGACGTTCTGATAAAAAAGCTCCCTTCACCATCAAAACCCGGATTCGAATGGAGAAGAATAACCCACGTCTTCAATTCACCACCAGCTTTGACAACCAGATGAAAAACCACCGACTCCGTGTCCTATTCCCAACTCCACTCACCACTGATCATCATTATGCCGATAGCATTTTTGAAACGGTCAAACGACCAAATCAGGTCAATAAACAGTTCTGGAAAAATCCAAGCAATCCGCAACACCAGGAATGCTTTGTCAGTCTCTTTGATGGTCAAGACGGAGTCACTATTGGTAATTACGGCCTCAATGAGTACGAAATTCTTCCAGAGACCAACACCATCGCTATTACACTCTTGCGCAGTATCGGCGAACTCGGAGACTGGGGTTACTTCCCAACACCAGAGGCCCAGTGTCTTGGACAACAGACCGTCCACTTCAGCTTTGAAAGCATGAGCAAAGAGACACGCTTTGCTAGCTACTGGCAAGCACAAGAAGGGCAAGTTCCTCTTCTTTATCAGCAGACCACAGTTCATTCTGGGCAAGTCAAGCCTAGCCATATCTTCCTCAATAAACTAGCTGACCAAGTAGCTTTGACAGCCTGCAAACGCCGGACTAAAGATAACGCCCTCGTGACACGCTTTTACAACTTCTCTAACGAAGAAGCTTGTGACTGTAGAGTCACCATTCCAAACCACCAAGCTCAGGTCATCAACCTCCTAGAGGAAGATTCCCCAGAAATCACACCTCTAGAGCTAAGAAAAGCACAGATTCTCAGTGTAGCTTGGAAGACTGAATCATAAAAAAAATGAGGCTGAGAAAAACTCAAATCCCAGCCCCCTTTTACAATTGAATACTCTAAAAAGAGATAGAACCAACATATTTGACAAAGTGATTCTATCTCTTTTTGCTTTCTGGACTTTTTAACCAGCCTCAATTTCATACTCGACAACAAAAAAGAACCTGAGCAAAGGCTCAAGTTTTCTCTCATTCAATAAAATTATTGATGCAATATGGTTATATACTAATCTTCTATGGCACACTACAATCAAACTATTTGGTAAAATCAATCTGTTTAGCAATCCGTTCGATTAAGACGGCTCCAACTAGAAGTGAGGCGAATTCGCCTATACCCGTTGTAAACCATGTCAAGAAAAATGGCAATTGGTAGAGAAGATGCAATTCTAAGGCAATGGTAAACATACTCAGTGAAAAGAAAACTGAAAAGTAGAAAAATGCCTTATTGAAAAGACCACCTAAAATCCGTTCTTCCTTGTATTTATCAAAGAAATAAACACCTAAACTAACAAAAATTAAGGTCGAGCTACCACCAACAAAAACATCAATCCAACCAAATCCAATCAAATTAGCAATCATACAACCAATCGTCACACCGATGATATACTTACGATTATAAAAAGCTAGAAAATTCATCATCTCAGCGATTCGGAATTGATAAGCTCCATAGGAAATAGCGTTAAGAGGTGGGGTAATGGTTAGGACTACATAAATGGCCGCAACCAAAGCAATTTGGACCAGATCCAAGACTGTCCATTTTTTTGTATTCATATAATTCTCCTTTGGCGGATAAACCGCTTGTAATATGCTTGGCTAAAGGGAAGAAGCGCCAAGGGTTGTTCCTACTTTTTAATACTCAAAGAAGATTAAAAATAGATGAGGCAAGGCGACGCAGATATACCTAGTGGTAGGCAAGGAGGTTTAACTCATCTAATGTTGATTTTCAAAGAGTATAAGTTTTCACAACGTTGACTAGTATAGCATAAAGTCAGGAAAATGGGTAGTTCTGACTCCATTTTCAAAAAAAATAAAAAAGCCTGATTTGAACGCGCTCTCCAAGAGTTAGGTATTTCACCTAACCATTTGAGTTGGTTCTCAGGCTCTTTTTTATACTGTAAGAGTGGGCTGATTAACAGATAAGTGAGTCACCTGCCCTGTCACTCCAAAATAGTCTTGAATAAGCTCTTGCAAGGCTTGTGCCGCCTGAAGAGCTCGTTCTTTCTGAGCGGAATTGATAGCTTCAATGACCAAAATAGCATCTTTGGTTTCTTCTGTCAACATGGTCCGCTGCGCTTCTCTCCAGTTCAGGTTTCGGTAAACTACTCCTGCTTGATCATAATAAATGATTTCCTCAGGTAAAGCTGGTGAGTCCTCTTCTGCTCCCAGTGGGAAAAAGGCTTCTCCACCCTTGGCCTTACCAAGATGCAAGTCTCCCTGAATCGTATTCAAATCTTCACCACCACAAGGTAAGGCATAGGAGAGAGAAATACTGTTGTAGAGGTCAACTAGCGGATTAATTGGTCTGAATTCACGACCTTGGCTAACTCGCTTGAGCATAGCTTCAATAGACGAACGAGCTCCTTTTTTAGTTTTAAATTTGGTAAAAGCCTGACGCCATTCCTGAATGACCTCATTTTGTGTAAAAGAATCATCCGGTAAATAATCTAAAGCTTTTTTGCTGGCCTGATTTAATAATTTCTGAAAATAAGGATCCTTACTCTCATCCACTTCATTATTCAACCCTTTAACAACCAAAATCGAAATCTGGGCTTCTGGAAAAACCTGCCAAAAATTTTCATCAACAATTACGTTCATAATATTCCTTTCATTCATGCGATAAATCAGATGGAAAATCAAAAGATGACTAGGAGACCGAACCAGAGATAGGGCCAAGAGTCTAGATAAACTCTTGGAAAATAGAAATAAAAACTGCCACTATTGCTCAAAGAAAGCCAAAAATAGAGGAGGCAAAGCAACGCAGACATACCTAGTGCTAGTAAAGAACCTTTAACAAACTATCCTTTTGCTATTCAAAGAGTATAACAGTTCACATTCAAATTTCATCAGATCAAGGCATGGAAGTAAGGTTTTGATTTTCATAGAGTATTCTTCTATTCTTTTATTTTAATCCTTATTCCTATCTTTTTCAAGTTAAAATAAAAAACAAGCCCGAAAGCTTGCTCATCAATGATGCTAGTCAGATTCCGATTTATTTTCGTCATCATCCTTTGTATTTAAATTTTTAAAGCGTGTCTTGATACGATCCAAGACTGCTCCAATGTCGCCTGGTCGGGTGCTAAATTCCTCAACGACCATACTTTGATAGGTAGCATTTAAGACTGCTCCCGTTATTAAAATATTGGCCATAAAGACAAACCACAACATCAAAACTAATATGATAATAAAGGTCACCAGACGAAAATCCATCCACCGAGCAGCATAAGATTCAACATATAAGGCAAAGAAACGACCAACTGTGCTCATGACGACAATGACAAAAAGTGCTCCTGGTAATACAAACTTTATTTTGCGAATTCTAACATTTGGCAAGAAATAGTAAAGCATCATTAGACCCAAGAAAAGGAGGACATAAACCATAGGGACTGTTTGATTGGCCAAATTTTCAAAAAAGCCATGATCAAAATCTAGAAAATGTCCTAGGGTCAGTAGCAGAGTTTTTCCAAAAGTAATGGCTAATACTCCTACTGTAATAATGACTTGTAAACCAATTCCCAAAAAAATCCCTACAATACGACTGATGATAAAATCTCTATGTTCCAAGACTCCATAAGCTTTATTTACCGCTATTTGAAGAACTGACATACTGGCTGAAATAGACCATAAAGTCGTCGCTATCGAAATTCCCAACCAAGTATTAGAAGGTTTGGTCAATATAGCAGAAACCATACTAGCAACAGTTGGATAGAGTTGACTTGGTAGGAAATCTTTCAAAAGACTTAGAATTTGATCAATGTCAAATTGAAAATAGGGCAATAGATTGGCTAAAAGCAGCAACATTGGAAAAATGGAAACCAAAATATAATAAGCTACGGCTACGCTAGTAATATTTAGCTCTGCTGATTTGTACAAAGCAAGGAACTTTTTTACAAATTCCCTGCATTGAGAGAGAGTTAATTTCTTTTTCATTTCACATTTCCTGATATTTTTAGTAAGAGCCCTCTTCACCTTGGCTTGTCAAAATCCGTGGACCGTCCTTGGTAATCACAAATTGGTGTTCGTATTGGCAAGAGAGACCACCGTCGAGGGTTTTATGGGCCCAGCCAGTTTTTAGATCGGTATCAATTTCCCAAGTACCAGTGTTGATCATTGGCTCAATAGTCAAGACCATGCCCTCTTTGAGACGGAGACCGCGACCTGCACGACCAAAATGTGGCACCATTGGCTCTTCATGCATAGTTGGCCCAACTCCGTGACCCACTAAATCACGAACCACGCCGTAGCCACGCTTTTCAGCATATTCTTGGATAGCAGCACCAATGTCCCCGATACGGTTACCAACTTGAGCTTGCTGGATACCGACATAGAGGCATTCCTTAGTGACGTTCATGAGATCCGTCACTTCTTGTGAGACCTGACCAACTGCATAAGCCCAGCAAGAATCTGCCAAACCACCTGTATAATCAACCGTATATTTTTTCATGAGTTCAATGTTATTGAAATCAAGCTTTGAAACATCAAGGACTGATTTGTCCAGAGGCTCACTTAAAACCATGTCTACCTTGAGCAAATCACCTTCTTTGAGGAGATAGTGCCGTGGAAAGGCGTGAGCTACTTCATCATTGAGACCACAACAAGTTGCATAGGGATAATCCATCAGATGACCATCTACACCAATTTGAAGCGGAAGAACATTCTCCTCCTTACAACGCTTGCGAACATATTCTTCAACTTCCCACATGTCCATACCTGGTTTAATCATGTCACGGAGTCCAATATGGATGCTAGCTAGGAAATCCCCCGCACGATCCATAGCTTCGATTTCTCTTTGTGATTTAATGGTAATCATTCTTTCTCTTTTCTCTTTCTACTTCTTTTAACATTTGTTTGGTCACATAGTAGTGTCGGTATTGCCGCATCTGGTGGCTATACCGATCACTTCCTTTATACTGCTTCAAAAGGACATAATCTGATTTTTCTGCTACCCGTTGACTAGCCCTATTTTCAAGATGAGCGATAATGGAGATACGACTCAATCCCATTTGGTAAAGACCTAGCCAAGTAATGTTTTTGACAGCCTCTGTAGCTAATCCTTGGCCCCAATAGTCTTTTCGAATGAAATAACCCAGTTCAACCTGGTTTTTTTGTTCCTGCCAGTTTTCAAAGCTAATTGCCCCAATCAATTGGTGATTGACCTTGTCTTCGATGGCCCATTTTCCCAGCGGATTTTTGAGAAACATCTCCACCATCAAGTCTAGCGCTTCCTCTTTCTTAGCTTTAAAGGGAAAAATAAAACTGAGGTTTTCAGGATGGGAGACAATCCTATAAAAAGCTTGACCATCATTATAGGAAAAAGGTCTCAAAAGCAGGTTTTCTGTCTCCAGATAGGCAAAAGCAGCCAGTTTGGTCCAAATAGTCATTGTTTTCCTTTATGAAAAAAGAGTGAGAATGTCCAGAAAGACCGGAATGTTCTCACCCAAGTTTGCATGACTTAGTCTTCCATCAACTGAATATCTGCACCCAATTCTCTTAATTTTTCAATGATGTTGGAATAGCCACGGAGAATAAATTCAATATTAGTAATTTCAGTTTGGCCCTCAGCCATAAGACCAGCGATGACCATGGCTGCACCACCACGCAAATCGGTGGCTTTAACAACTGCCCCAGTCAACTTATTTGGACCCGTGTAAGCAATATAATTGCTACGTGTTGTGATATGAGCACCCATTCTAGCCAATTCTGCTACATGACCCACTCGTTTTTCATAGATTGTATCAATGATACGACCACTTCCTTCAGCCATCAGCAAAAGTGGCGTCAAGGGTTGTTGGAGGTCGGTCGCTAAACCTGGATAAGGAGATGTTTTTACAGAGACTGCTTTCAGTCTATCTTGTTTTTCAACAAAGATTGAATCCTCTGAGATAGTCATACGAACCCCCATCTCTTCCAACTTTGCAATGTAAGATTCCAAGTGTTCATAGAGAACATTATCAATCTGAATACCTTGACCGACAGCTGCTGCAAGGGCAATGTAAGTTCCCGCTTCAATTCGGTCAGGAATGACTTGGTGACGTGTTCCATGAAGTTGTTCCACTCCATCAATGGTAATCACATCCGTACCAGCCCCACGAACATGGGCTCCCATATTATTGAGCAGAGTTGCTACATCAATGATTTCTGGCTCACGCGCCGCATTTTCAATGACCGTACGCCCCTTTGCCTTAACAGCCGCAAACATGGTATTGATGGTTGCTCCGACACTTACTGTATCCATAAAGATGTGAGCACCGTGCATTTTCTTTTCATTCGCCACTAAGTGCATATTTGACCCTTCATAGGTCATACTCGCTCCCATGGCTTCAAAGGCTTTGATATGTAGGTCAATGGGACGAGGACCCAAATCACAACCACCAGGCAGGCCAACGATAGCCTGACCATAACGACCTAAGAGAGAACCATAGAAATAATAAGAAGCGCGAAGACTGTTAATCTTCCCAAAAGGCATGGGCATATCTTTAACACCACGTGGGTCGATTTCAAGACTATCCCCAGTTCGACGGACTTTTGCTCCCATCGTTTCCATAATATCAATCAAACTATCGACGTCTGAAATGGCTGGTACCCCATCAAGTGTAACGATACCATCCGCTAGGATAATGGCTGGAATCAGGGCAACAACTGAATTTTTAGCCCCACTGACCGTGACTTTACCAGCTAACGATCGGCCACCATTAATGACAATTTTTCTCATACAAAGGTTTCTCTTTCTCATTTTAGCCATTAAGGCATACAGCTCATTGTATCATATTGGACAAAAAATAGCTAGTAGTCTTCATTGTAAAAAATTCCACAAATGCATCAGGAAGAACTGACAGATTTTTTTCTTGAAATTAAATAGTGTTTTTTTAAATTTTTTTTCTTAGCAACTATTCCGATGTAACATTTTTTGATGAATAATGACTTGTTAACAGGTGTTCAGTATGATATATTAGCATAAAAATAAAATGAAATAGAAGTTCTCAAATGAACAAAGTTAAAAAGAAAATCTACCGTAACACACCTGCATTTACCATGATGGCTTGGGGCTCATTTATCTTCTTCGTAGCCTTGATTTTAATTGGTCTCTACATTTGATGGTTAAGGGCTACTACTTGATGGGTTCTGTAGGCCTCATCTCATCATCTTTCACCGTTTCAAAAGTTGTCCGTGACAACCAAGAAGACGAAGACAACTACAACAGCCTCTTCCAAGATGTTGTTGCTAAAGATGAACAAGCACATTAATAAAAAAAGTTTGAGGACTTCCTCAAACCTTTTTTATTTTGCAATACCTGCCTAATATTGAACAGTTTGTTATTCTTCACCCTTTACAGGTACCATAATATCTAAAATATTGTGTGCTTTATACTGTTCTATGAAGGGAAGGGACCAGTCAATGCTATCTTCGTATTGTCCAATGAGAAGACCATAAGCTGGTCCTATCATTTCGTAAAGTTTTGGTGGTTCAAAGTTAAGACGTAGCCTCATGTAATCTCCACCTTCAAACTCGAATTGATCCAGTCCGTAAGTTTCCCCTTCATCTTGATCCAAGACAAGCGAACAAACTCGGTATGCTTTGCGGTCATCATAATCCAAACCAAACATTTTTCGTCCGGTTAGGGATGGGAAACTAGCTTCAAACTGAGGCCATGCCGCCTGCTGGCTTTCTGGGTCATTGGCAACTTCCGTATATAGAAAGTACATCTTTTCTACCTTAACTTTTTGAATATTTCCTAATTCGGTTTTAATTGTTTTATCCATCTTTTATTCTCCTTTGTACTGAATACACATTTCTTTAAATTGTGATTTAGTTTAGAAATTTCTAATAACCAGTTTGCTAATCGGCACCCAAAGTTCCATTTCGTAGTCATCAGCATACATATCATCTTCTGAATAAACCTCAAAATCTGGAGCACCAGAATGGCTATAGCCGGTTTCTGGGAAGAAGACTTCCAAGACATACTTCCAAGCTTTGTGGATGGAGCCGGGAATCGGACCTTTGACTGGAATAATGGCGTATTCAGCTGGTTCAATTTCCATGATAGATAGCCCCAAGTCTTTGGCTTTTTTCTGGTCGGTCACATCATATCCAGCCATGTAGTTGATGAGATGAGCTTCTTTGCCAGATGTGCAGACTCCAAAAGATTGGCCATTCCCCAGACTTTCCAAACTCTCAAAAGAAGTTTTCTCAAAAAGCTGATCCCAGGCAGAGGAGCAGAGACTGTTGTCAATTTCTTCTAGCAAGACACCTGCTACAACCAAGGCATCTTTCTTTTCAATCTTGATAGCCATATCTTTTCCTCCTGTTATTTTAAGCGATAATTGGACCGATGGGAAGACCTTATAGGCACTTCCAGAGCGTACTTGCGAAGGGGTAGTACCATGAAATTTCTTGAAAGCTGCACCAAAGGCATCCGCTGAATCATAGCCATATTTCAGAGCTATGTCGATCATTTTATCAGAAGTTGCTTTCAAGTCATCAACAGCTTGCGTTAACCTGCGATTTCTCAGGTACTCTGCCAAACTCATGTCAGCTAAGATTGAAAAGAGCAGGCTAAACATGGCATAGGAATAGCCTGATAACTGCTGAACTTTCTTGGAATCAATTTCCGTATCCAGCACAGTTTCTAAGTATTTCATGGTTTGGTTAAATTGATGCATCATTCATTAAGATACCAAGAACACCGAGAAAGGAAAATGAATGTTAGGAACTCAAGATGAAATCCTGATTTCGTAGGTAAGTTATCTAAATTCCAAGCTTTCCCTTCGGGTTCAGTTCCTTTCTTCATCTCTTATCAAAAGTATATCAAAAACGACTTGAACTTGTCCTAGAATTTTTAGACAAAGTTAATGGGGTCATTTTCTGCATGCAAAAAATGACAACATACCATAGATATGCTGACATTCGAGATTAAGAAAGTACTTTTTTCAGTTCCTCAACCTTATCCAATTTTTCCCAAGGCAGGTCGATATCGGTACGGCCCATGTGCCCATAGGCTGCTGTTTGACGATAAATCGGACGTTTGAGGTCAAGCATTTGGATGATTCCTGCTGGGCGCAAATCAAAGATGTTGCGAACTGCAGTTTCAATCTTACTTTCGGCTACTGTGTTGGTGCCAAAAGTATCCACACGGACAGAAACAGGATGAGCCACACCGATGGCATAGGCCAACTGCACTTCTGCCTTGCTTGCAAAGCCTGCTGCCACAATATTTTTAGCGATGTAACGAGCGGCGTAAGAAGCCGAACGGTCCACCTTAGTAGCGTCCTTACCGGAGAAGGCACCGCCACCGTGACGAGAATAACCTCCGTAGGTATCCACAATAATCTTACGTCCCGTCAAGCCAGAATCCCCTTGAGGTCCACCGATAACAAAGCGACCCGTCGGATTGATAAAGAACTTGGTTTTGTCATCTAGATACTTTTCTGGAATAACCGTTTTAATAATCTGTTCAATGACATCTTTGTGAATTTGTTCGTTGGTCACATCTGGGTCATGTTGAGTGGAGATAACCACTGTATCTACACGCGTAGGTTTGTCATTTTCATCATATTCGACTGTTACCTGAGATTTAGCATCTGGGCGTAGGTAAGAAATAGCTCCTGACTTCCGCAAATCTGCCAATTTTTTCACCAATTTATGAGAAAGCGATACTGGTAAAGGCATGAGTTCTGGCGTTTCATCAATCGCAAAACCGAACATAAGTCCCTGGTCCCCTGCACCAATCAAATCAAGTGGATCCGTATCACCATGGTCACGCACTTCAAGCGATTCATTGACCCCTTGAGCGATATCTGGCGATTGCTCTACTAGCGACGGATGAACTCCTACTGACTCAGCGGCAAAACCGTATTCACCTTTAGTATAGCCAATTTCAGCAATAGTATCGCGAACCACGCGGTTGATGTCCACATAAGCATTGGTAGATATCTCTCCAAAAACATGGACCGAACCCGTATAGACAGCCGTTTCAGCTGCCACGTGTGCATCCGGATCTTGGGCTAAAATAGCATCCAAGATGGCATCGGAAATCTGGTCTGCAATCTTATCCGGATGTCCCTCCGAAACCGATTCAGACGTGAAAAGTTTACGTTCTGACATAAAAATGTCCCCCCATTTTTAAAAGTATATTTTAACACCCTATTGTGTCAAAATGTTGGAATTCTATTTCATGAAATATCTCTACAGATAGAAACTAGCCTTTCGGTAAGAGAGTTACTAGCTGCTTTCAGTAGCAGACATTTCTAGTGAGTTACAAAGTACCAATCCACACCTCCAGGGATTGGAGATGGCGCTGGTAGTAGCTTGCTAGTCGAGGCAGCGAAATCGCAGATAATACTAGAATATATCAAGATGAGCTAACGACGAATAGCCAGTTACTAACAAGCCAGATTGTCTTATCGGGACTCAATAACTCCTTCATTGTACCATAAGTTACTAAAAATAAAAAACAGGAATAGCTACTTACTTCAATTCATTCAGCTGGTGATCAAAGGAAATCAAAAGATGGATAGGTGAGCAAAGCAGAGATAGATTCAAGAGTCTGATGAAAGACTATTGGAGGCTAGCAATAAACTCCGACATCAGACAGGTCACATCCAAAGTTCATCATGGGAAGGCAAAGAAGTAAGGATTTGATTTTCACAAAGTATGAGAACTATTTTTTATAAATCATCATAAGAAATAGATGATTTTTCTATCCCAAAAATGTTAAAATGTAAAGGTATGTATTTTTAGAAATTAGGAGAAAAATATGAAATTGAAACGAATGCTAAACCTTCTTACCATCCTCACTCTTCTATGGATGGATATGCAAGGGGTCAGCCTAGTTTTTGCGGAAACACCTAGTCAAACTAGTCCTACCATCACTGCCTCTGAGAATACCAATATCAAGGCAGAATACCACACACATTTGGATAAAGAAGAAATGGTTCTTCATTTCCAACCTGATAGTCAATTAAGTACTGAAAAAATCTCAGCACACTTAAATCAAAGTGGCCATCAGAAAAACCTAAATCTTACTGAGGTTGCCAGCGGTCTCTATGAACTAAGACTTCCGGTTGATCAAGTTTCTCCACAAGACACTTTAGACATTCTTTTAGAAACAAAACTGAAAGAAGTCTTTCAATTTAAAAATCTGTCTTTAGATAGTCAAGATCAAGGCAGTTTTTCTAGCGAGCAAGTGGATGGAGAAATCTCAAATCAAACAAGTATTATTGAGGATCTGACTTCAACGGTCCAAAACACTCTTGAAAATACGACAACTTCAGCTGAAACTACTAGTCCTGCCTCTACCAGTAATGAAGAAGCATCAAGCACTAGAGCAGAAACAAGCACAGAGACTCCACAAAGTCCTGCAAACAAAAAAGAAGAGAACACAAGTCTTCAAGCAAGTCTTTCCAGTCAATCCCTAGGTCAAAACGGTGATTTTGATATCACCATTGCCAACGTACCAAAATCTGGAATTCAATCCGTACAAGTTCCGGTTTGGTCAGAAGATAAGGGACAGGATGATATCAGATGGTATCGGGCTGAAAAACAAGCAGATGGAACTTACAAAGTCAGCGTTAAGGTAAGCCAGCACAATTTTTCAACTGGCAAATACAATATTCACCTTTATTATCAGCAGAGTGATGGCAAGACAATCGGTATCTTAGCTACTAGCACAAATGTAATCATTCCAAAACCAAGTGGAGAATTACGGATTGAACGCAAAGAAAATAGCCAAAATGATTACTTCGATGTCATCATTTCTAATGTTTCCAGTCCAGCAGGTGTAAAAACCGTTAAAGTCCCGATTTGGTCGGAAGAAAATGGGCAAGATGATATAAAATGGTATAGAGCTGATAAACAAGCAGATGGTAACTATCAATTACGCGTTTTTGTTAAAGACCATAAATCCTATTTCGGCAATTATCATGTACATCTATACTATGAGCAAGAAAACGGACAAACCGTTGGTGTTTCCTCTACCAAAACAAACATAGATTTCCCAAAACCGAGTGGTAAACTCAACATTCAGAAGCAAAGTTCACAGTTAGGAAGTTTTGAGGTGGTCCTCAGTGATGTTTCTGCTGCACTAGCGATTGATCAAGTTTATCTCCCAATTTGGACCGAGGAAAATGGTCAGGACGATATAAAATGGTATAAAGCGGATAAACAAGCGGATGGTACTTATAAGACCACCGTTCAAATTTCTCAACATAAAAATAGTTATGGACCGTATAAAATCCACAGCTACTATCGCTTGTCAAACGGTCAGATGTTTGGAGTTACCGAAACCACTGTCATACTCAATCAGCAGAAAGCAATCATCAACTCTAAGTCGACAGAAAATAATGGCTCTATAATTTCTGTAGTGGGTAAGACCACTATGGAGGTTATGGAGCCTTTTTGAGTGTATACAAAAAGTCCCATATGACCTATAATGAAAAGCGACAAAACCATCATTTTAGAAAGACTCATATGGAACAATTTGATTTTATCACAAACTTACTTGGAATAAAAGACCCTAATATCACCATTTCAGATTATGTGGACGCTGGAACTCATAAAGAAGTCATCGCTAAACTTGACTATCCGGCTCCTAAATGCCACAACTGTCATGGTCAGATGGCTAAATATGACCTCCAAAAAGAATCTAAAATCCCCTATCTGGAATGTGCTGGATATAAGACCTTAATTCGTTTAAGGAAACGTCGTTTTCGTTGTCAGGATTGCGGAAAAATAGCTGTCGCAGAAACTTCTCTGGTCAAGAAGAATCATCAAATACCAGCTATTGTTAACCATAAGATTGCTCAAAAGCTGATTGAGAAAGCTTCTATGACAGACATCGCTGAATGCTTGGCCGTATCCACTTCAACAGTCATTCGCAAACTCAAGGAGTTCCAATTCAAGACTGACCTAACTTGGCTCCCAGCTCACATGAGCTGGGATGAATATAGTTTCAAGAAGGGCAAAATGAGCTTCATCGCACAAGATTTTGACTCGCTTACTATCTTAGCTATTCTAGATGGACGAACACAAACGACCATTCGCAATCACTTCCTCCGCTATTCCAGACAGGTGAGAAACCGAGTCAAAGTCATCACTATGGACATGTTTAGTCCTTACTACGATATCGCTAAAAAATTATTTCCAAACGCTAAAATTGTCCTCGATCGCTTTCATATCGTCCAACATATGAGTCGGGCCATGAACCATCTGCGCATCCAAATCATGAAGCAGTTTGACAGAAAATCTCATGAATACAAGGCGCTAAAAAGCTACTGGAAACTCATTCAACAGGATAGCCGTAAACTCAGCGATAAACGCTTTTATCGCCCTACTTTTCGGATGCATTTAACCAACAAAGAGATTCTTAAAAAACTACTTTCTTACTCGCAGGAACTTCGAGAACACTATGAACTTTACCAACTATTGCTTTTTCATTTTCAAAAGAAGCAAGCTGAACATTTCTTTGACCTCATTGAGGAGCTGCTTCCCAGCGTAAATCCCATCTTTCAAACTATTTTTAAAACCTTTTTGAAGGATAAGGACAAGATCATTAACGCATTAGAACTCCCCTATTCAAACGCCAAACTAGACGCTACTAACAACCTCATCAAAGTCATTAAGCGTAATGCCTTTGGTTTCCGGAACTTTGACAACTTTAAATTAAGAATTCTCATCGCTTACTATCTTAGCTATTCTAGATGGACGAACACAAACGACCATTCGCAATCACTTCCTCCGCTATTCCAGACAGGTGAGAAACCGAGTCAAAGTCATCACTATGGACATGTTTAGTCCTTACTACGATATCGCTAAAAAATTATTTCCAAACGCTAAAATTGTCCTCGATCGCTTTCATATCGTCCAACATATGAGTCGGGCCATGAACCATCTGCGCATCCAAATCATGAAGCAGTTTGACAGAAAATCTCATGAATACAAGGCGCTAAAAAGCTACTGGAAACTCATTCAACAGGATAGAAGTAAACTCAGCGATAAACGCTTTTATCGCCCTACTTTTCGGATGCATTTAACCAACAAAGAGATTCTTAAAAAACTACTTTCTTACTCGCAGGAACTTCGAGAACACTATGAACTTTACCAACTATTGCTTTTTCATTTTCAAAAGAAGCAAGCTGAACATTTCTTTGACCTCATTGAGGAGCTGCTTCCCAGCGTAAATCCCATCTTTCAAACTATTTTTAAAACCTTTTTGAAGGATAAGGACAAGATCATTAACGCATTAGAACTCCCCTATTCAAACGCCAAACTAGACGCTACTAACAACCTCATCAAAGTCATTAAGCGTAATGCCTTTGGTTTCCGGAACTTTGACAACTTTAAATTAAGAATTCTCATCGCTTTGAACATCAAAAAGAAGAGAACCAAGTTGGTCCTCTCCAGGTTATGACTTTTCAGCAACCCACTACAGTTGACAAAGAGCCAAAATAATCAACAAATCTTCACTATTTCAAATATCGATTCTAAGGTAGAAAAGCTCCAATTAGCCGTATGGACCAGCTCAAAAGGTCAAGACGATTTAACTTGGTATGATGCTATCAGACAGGAAAATGGAAGCTACCAAGTAGTTGTTCCACTTAAAAATCATAACTTTGAAAAAGGTCAATATAATGCCCATCTCTATGGTGGTACTCAGAATCAACCGAATTACCTTGGTCAGTCCGGTTTTGCCATTGAAACCATTTCAGCACTTGAGTCAACGACTGTCAATGTCTTATCAGTCAGTCCTCAGCAAGGAATTCTTAATGTCGCCGTCAATGAACCCCTCAATTCCAAGAAAATTAAAGAAATTCGCATAGCGGCTTGGTCAGAAAGTAACCAGAGCAATCTTTCTTGGTATGTCACTACGCCGACGGACAGTCTGACAAATACGACGATTAATGTTTCTCGTCATTATTTCCAAACAGGGAATTATACAGTTCATGCCTATATTACCTATCTTGATGGCAGCGTCACTGGTTTTAATCTTGGTAGTTATTATCTCCAAGGACCAATTGGAAATCTACCAAAGGTCCTCCGACTTGCTTCTGATATGATAGGAGTTGTTGGCGGCAGTCCAGAACACAGAAAACTTGTAGACGATTATAATAGCATCACTCCTAGACCCGTTGGTTATCTGGCTAGTTATAGTGACGATTGGTGTGATCTTTTCATCACAACTATCTTCCAAAGAGCTGGACTCAGTGTATTGATTGGTCGCGAAGTTGGGGTGGAACGCCATATTCAAATTTTCAAAACACTCGGTATCTGGATTGAGGATGGGAACATTACACCAAAGCAGGGAGATATCATTACCTTCAATTGGGATTCCATCGTCCAACCCAACGACGGCTTTGCTGATCACATTGGTATTGTGGAGTACGTTGATGCTGGTTATATCTATACCATCGAGGGAAATGGAAACAATCAAGTCGTCCGTAGAAAATACCGAGTTGGCCATGGCAATATTCGAGGATTTGCGCGTCCACGCTACTAATACTCTTTGAAAATCAACATTAAATGAGTTTATAGGATAAAAAAGAGAACTAGGTTAGCTTCTGTCCAACAGAAGACTAACCTAGTTCTTTTTCTATGCAATCATCAGAAATAATTCTTAAGCTGATGACTTTCATTGAGTATTAAATAAATTCCGCATCCAAAATAGCCTGTTTGACTTTTTCCAGAGGAAGATGGACTAACTCACATTCTTTGACATCATAGAGATACTTAGCATAATCGTCCATACGATATTCATTGATATAGACAACCCGCTTGCATCCAACCTGAAGTAGTTGTTTGGAGCAATTGAGGCAAGGAAAATGTGTCACATAGGCTGTAAATCCTTTAGAGATACCCCGTTCAGCACCTTGCAGTATGGCATTGACCTCGGCATGGATGGTTCTCACACAGTGTCCATCTACCATGAGGCATTCTTGATCTAGACAATGCTCCGTTCCTGACACCGATCCATTATAACCCGTCGCAATAACCTTATTATCCTTCACTAGCACTACACCCACCTTAGCTCTTTTACAAGTTGCTCGATTAGCAATCAGTAAGGCTTGGGCCGCAAAATATTCATCCCAGGCTAAACGATTTTTTGACATAATCTACCTCTCATAGTCCTTTTTGATTATTATACAATTTCTCTGCCTATAAAAAAAGATAAACCTCTATTTCTCACTATAAAATTTAAGAAATATAAGCAATCCTTCTTTCTTTTTCCTGCTTCTTCTATTATAATAGAGGAAGAAATAGAAAGTCAGGTTCAACTATGAAAATTGATGATTTAAAACAAAGCAATCGTGTTGAAGATCGCCGTGGTCAATCAGGACCTTCTTTCGGTGGTAGCTCTTATGGTGACTCAGGCATGGGTGGTCTCTTGCTCCAGCTACTCTTCTCTAGAGGTAAGGGAAAATGGTTCATTATTGCTATCATTCTCTTTGGTCTCTTTGCAGGTGGAGGAAATATTGGCGATTTAATTGGACTCAATAGTTCTCAAACAGCCTATGAGAATACTTATACCCCCTCAGAAGTTTCAGATGAGGATGCTATTTTCATCAGTAAAGTCTTTGCTTCCACTGAAGAATTTTGGACCCAAGAATTTAAAAAAGAAGGACTCGTTTACAATCCACCCAAACTTGTTATTTATGATCGACAAACACAGACTGGTGGTTGTGGAGTAGGTTCAGCAAGTGCAGGTCCTTTCTACTGTCCAGGCGATAGCAAGGTCTATATCGACTTGACTTTCTATCAAGAATTGACGAATAAATACAAGGCGGCCGGCGACTTCGCTATGGCTTATGTTATTGCTCATGAGGTTGGTCACCATGTTCAAAATGAACTGGGTACAATGAAGTCTTTCAATCAAAAACGCCAATCCATATCTGAAAAAGCAGCCAATGCACTCACTGTTCGTTTGGAATTGCAAGCAGACTACTACGCTGGGGCTTGGGCCAAGCATGTAGAGGGACAGAACTTGTTGGAAGCTGGTGATATTGAAGAAGCCATGAATGCCGCACATGCAGTCGGAGACGATACCCTACAAGAGGCTGCTTATGGTCAAGTAATGCCTGATAGCTTTACTCACGGAACATCCGAACAACGGCAAAGCTGGTTCATGCGTGGTTTCCAATACGGTGATATCCGCCATGGCGATACCTTCTCAGCTAATATTTAGGAAGCAGTATATTAGGACTCGTCCTGAATACAGTAACAAAAGATTGATCTCTGGTGACATTCTCTTGCTAGCCAAAGATATGCCAACATTTAGCTCCATCAGTAATCAATCAATCTGTCTGCATTCTTATCCGAAACTGAAAAAAGTTCAAAGGCACATCTTTCCTCTCCAAGCAAGTATAAATGGAAAAATTACAACTACTTAACACATATGCTTTGTCTTGAATGTAGAAGTTCTTAAAATAAGTTGAAAAAAAGCTCTAGAAATGATTTCTGGAGTTTTTTCTGCAAAAAAAACTCCCTGATTTTCGGGGAGTTATAAACTTGCTTTACTCAAGCATCTCTGATTTTAAGTAGGTATCTACCATTTTCTCAGTGGCTACAACTGAGTCCATGTGGGTGCGTTCATAGGAATGACTGGACTCAATACCCGCACCGAGAAGAGCATGACGAACATCTGCTCCTGCATGCATGGCAGCGGAGGCATCGCTACCATAGTAGGGATAAATATCTAGTTTGTAAGGAATGGCATGCTTTTCAGCCAAGTCTACCATGTGTTGGCGCAGTTGGTAATGGTAAGGTCCTGAAGCATCCTTGACACAGATAGAAACCGTATATTCATCCGTCTCTTGATCATCGCCCATGGCACCCATATCCACTGCCAGATATTCGACAACCTGACTGGGAATGCTAGAGTTGGCACCGTAGCCAATTTCTTCATTATTCGAGAAATAAAAGTGGGTGGTATAGGGTAAGTCAATATTTTCTTCCTTATAGCTTTTAAGGAGCTTAATCAGGATGGCAGCTGACACCTTATCATCCAAATGACGACTCTTTATAAAGCCAGACTCTGTCACAGTAGTACGTGGTTCAAAGGAGATAAAATCTCCGACTTGGATGCCTAAGGCCTTTGTCTCTTCGGCTGATTTAACTTTTTCATCCAGGCGGATTTCCATATTGGTCTGGTTACGTTCAGCGGTGCTCGCATCCTTATAGACATGAACAGATGTCTGGTGCATGAGGATAGTCCCTGTATAGGTCTTTCCATTTTTCGCCACATGTACCTGGCAATTTTCCCCTTCAATGGATGGGTAGCCAAAACCACCGACTAAATCCATCTTGATACGACCATCCGCTTTAATGGCCCGAACCATGGCACCCAGAGTATCTAAGTGCGCCGTCACCATACGGTGCTTAGAATTATTTGCACCAGAAACGCTCACCATGACGCCACCCTTTGGTGTCATAGTGGTTTGATAGCCAAAAGACTGAACTTCCTGTTGGACATAGTCCATAATCTCTCTTGTAAATCCAGTTGGGGATGGTGTATTGGTTAATTTGATGATGTAATCAAGTGTATTCATGTTTCCTCCTTTATGAAAATGCTCGGGCCCGAGTCAGGATAAAGCGAAATTGATCATTTCTTCTCCTTAGTCTGATGTTTGCCTTCTTCCATTTTCTATCAGTTCCTATTCTACCATTTCTAAGGGGAATTTTGCTATAATAGACCTATGAAAACCTACGAAAAAATCTATTACAGCCTTCTGGAAAAAGGAGACTACCTGAGTGGTGAAGACCTGGCCAGTCAATTGAATTTGTCTCGTACCTCTATCTGGAAAGGAATACAGACTTTAGAGAAAAAAGGACTAGTCATTGATTCAGCCAGACACCTTGGTTATAAATTGATTGAGGGCGATTTACTGGTTCCCAGCCAGCTCAGCCAGGACTTAGATATGCCTGTCTTTTTCCACGAAGAAAGCCAGTCTACCCAGATGGATGCAAAGATGGGGATTGACCACAATCATCCCAGTCCTGCTCTCTATTTAGCTCCTCATCAGCAAGCGGCCAAGGGACGCTACGGCAAGCCATTTTTTGCTTCCAAGACAGGTGGTATCTACATGAGCTTACATCTGGCTCCACATGTTGCCCTGACTGCGTTCAAACCCTATACCATTCTGATGGCAGCGGCGATTGTCAAGACCATGCAGGAATTGACCCAACTTCCGGTTCAAATCAAGTGGGTCAATGATATCTATCTAAATGGGAAAAAAATTGCGGGTGTTTTGACGGAGGCGATTTCCTCTATGGAGGCTCAGACAGTCACTGATGTCATCATTGGAGTCGGCATCAACTTCCACCTACCAGGTTTTCCTAAGGAACTAGCAGGGAAAGCAGGGAATCTTTTCGAAGAAAATCCCAAACTCACTCGCCAAGAATTGATCAGAGGCGTTTGGAAAAATTTCTTTGAAACTTCTGAAGATGAATTAATGGCTATCTACAAAGAAAACTCACTAGTTTTGGGAAAACAAGTGAGCTTTGTTCGACAGGAAAAAGTATATAGTGGTCTAGCCATCCGAATTACCGATGTAGGGCATCTGGTGGTCAAACTAGAAGACGGTCAGGAAAAAACACTCAACAGTGGCGAAATCAGCCTTTCTTCTTGGTGATGGTTTCAACCACTCGAATGAATCGACTGACTTTGTAGGAAAAATAGAGATTGCGAAGAACAATGAAGGCAAATACACCCGCCCAAAAATAGGAACCCGTCAAGAAGGATTGGTTCATCCAATAGGTGGATAAAGATGTCATCAAGGCTAGAAAAACAAATTCTGGTATTCTCATACGTCTAGTATAACAAAAAATCAGCTGGTGGGCTGATTTTTGCTTTTCTTTAATCATCCAGAATGGTCGCATCCTCTGCTAAAAATTGAAATGCGTCAGGAATTTCCTTGGTAGGACTGGCTTCGACTACTGAGTCTTCTTCCTTGGGGCCTCGTGCTTTGGCAGAAAATTCTGCTCGAATATGCATCCAGTCCTCTTGGGCAATGGCTAAAATTTGTGGTGAAAATCCAGCTGCCTGGCTGAGAATATTGCCAAACATGAGATTCAGATTTTCCCGTTTCATGGTTTGCTCTGCATTAAAGGGCGAATCAAAAGCCAAAATAGCATGATTTTCATTGGCGGCAACCGGTTGAGAACCACTGAGCAGGGCTTTATCAGCACCTGATAGACTTTCAATGACTTCACTCCAAGCGTTTTGTAGGCGCGTCAGATTTTCCCTTGCCTGGTTTGGATTTTCCATAGCTTCTTGGAGAATGCCATGAACCCGGTTGGTGTCCAAACGATATTTCTTAGGCTGTTGTGGCTGGCGGGATACCGCCTTGGCTTCAAAAGGTTTAGCGGGAGTGTTGGCAACCTGTTCCTGAAGTTGGGCCACTTGGGTCTTCAACTGGGCCATTTCTGCTAGAAGATTAGCAGGAATGCTGCTAGAGCCAGATGGACTTTCTGGTGCATCGGCTAGGCGAATGGTCATCATTTCAGCATAGATTTTAGGTTGTGGACTGGCTTTGATATCCTGCAATCCATTTGTCACCCGCTCAATCATAGCAAAAATCTGCTCACGTGAGAAGGCTAGATTGTCTTCAAATCCTGCACTGTTATGGGTATTCTCCCCACCTGTCTGCACAATCAGCAAATCCCTGAGGTAATGAAGCAGGTCTGTCGCAAAACGGTTCATGCTCTTGCCATTGTCAAAGATAATTTGCAGCTGGTTGAGAGCCTCTGTAACGTGACCTTGACGAATATGAGCTAGATAATCATCCAAGGCTCTTAGGCTAATCGAGCCTGTGATTTCCTCTGCGATTTCCAAACTAACTGCCTGGTCCGAACTAAGACTAATGGCTTGGTCCAAGATAGACAAGGCATCCCGCATCCCACCTTCTGCCCGACGGGCAATCATACTGATGGCTTGACTATCGTAAGTAATCCCTTCCTTATCCAAGATAGTCATGAGGTGACGTTCAATATCTACCACTTTGATAGACTTAAATTCAAAGCGTTGGACACGTGAGAGGATAGTAGCTGGAATCTTGTGCAACTCTGTCGTTGCTAGAATAAAGACCACATTTTCACTTGGTTCCTCCAAGGTCTTGAGTAGAGCATTAAAGGCACCCATGGATAACATATGGACCTCGTCAATAATGTAGACCTTGTACTGAGCTAGACTTGGTGCATAGGTGGATTTGTCACGAATGTCGCGGATCTCATCCACACCATTATTAGAGGCCGCATCAATCTCAATCACATCTTCCAAGCTACCTTCTGTAATGGCCTGACAAATATAACAGTCATTGCAGGGCTCTCCAGCAACCTGATTGGGACAGTTCATCGCCTTGGCAAAAATCTTCGCTGCAGAAGTTTTTCCTGTTCCACGAGGTCCAGAAAAAAGATAGGCATGGCTGATTTTCCCTTGTTCAATAGCCTGGCGCAGAGTGGTCGCCACCACTTCTTGCCCCACCATTTCTTCAAAGGTTTGGCTCCGATACTTGCGATAAAGGGCTTGGTACATTAGTTTTTCTCTCCAAACATAGCAAAATTCCAGTCCGTTTTTTCCACTAAAATAGCGACAAATTTTTCCAAATATTCTTGGTCAATGGCATCATAATCTGCTTTTAGGTGTGAATCCAAGTCCAAAACACCCAAGAGTTGCCCATTTTTCACCATGGGAAGAACAATCTCAGACATGGCTGCCGCATCACAAGAAATGTAGTTGGCATGACTGGTCACATCGTCTACAATAATCGTTTTCTGCGTTTGGGCTGATTCCCCACAAACTCCCTTACCAAGGGCGATATGGACACAGGAAACGCCACCTTGAAAAGGGCCCAAAATCAATTCAGTTCCATCAAAGAGGTAAAATCCTGTAAAAACCGAATTGGGTAGAGCCTGATTGAGCAAGGCTGAAGCGTTTGAAAGGTTAGCTAAGGCATTGCTTTCTCCCTCCAGAAGGGCGTCGATTTGAGCAATGAGTAATTGATAATGTGATATTTTTTCGGAATGTGTCATAGATACCATTATAGCATAAAATACAGAAAAAACCGAAAGCCAGAGAGACTTCCGATTCGATCCTATGTTTGCCAGTAAGCTGGGCGGTTTTTTTCATATGCTGCAATCAAGTCTTCATATTGAAGGGTAATCCCAATGTCATCCAAACCATTGATGAGCTTGTGTTTCCATTCACCATCAATCTCAAAATCAAAGGTTCCGACTGGAGAAATGATTTTCTGATTGGGCAAATCCACTATTATATCATCAGTCGGATATAGCTGAGCTAATTTTTCCCGAACCTCTCTGGGTTGAACAATGGGTAGCATGCCGTTATTGAGCTCATTATTGTAATGAATATCTCCGAAAGAACCTGCAATCACCACCTTAAAACCATAGTCAGCCAGCGCCCAAGCCGCATGTTCCCGTGAAGAACCCGCTCCGAAATTATCACCTGTAATCAAGATGCTAGCCTTACAATACTCCTCCTTGTTGAAGATAAAGTCAGGATTTTCCGTGTAGAGGTGGTCCAAGTAGCGCCAGGCATACATGAGATACTTGCCAAACCCTTTTTTATCAATGAGTTTCAAGAACTGCTTGGGCAAAATCTGGTCCGTATCGATATTGTCATTCATGAGAGGAACGGTGGTTCCTTTGTAACTAGTGAATGCTTCCATATCTATCCCATCCCTTCTAACTCTTTTCGGACGTCGACAAAGCGACCATGAATAGCTGCTGCCGCTGCCATGGCTGGACTACAAAGATGGGTCTTCGCACCAAAACCTTGGCGATCCTCAAAATTTCGATTACTGGTCGAGGCACAATGGACCCCATCCGGCACCTTATCTGGATTCATGCCCAGACACATAGAGCAACCTGGATCCCGCCACTCAAAGCCAGCATCCATGAAAATCTTATCCAAACCTAAGTTTTCAGCAGCCCGCTTAACTGGACGAGAGCCTGGTACCACAATAGCTGTCAGATTGGGAGCAATGTTCTTGCCTTCCACAAATTTGGCTGCCAAGGCCAAATCGCTCAGTCGAGCATTGGTACAGGAACCGATAAAAATATAACCCAGCTCGATATCAGAAGCCTTTTGACCCGGCTCTAACCCCATATAAGCATAGGCTCTCTCGTCGTTCATATCCCCAATGGCTGGAAAAGACTCGTCAAAAGATACTCCCATAGATGGATTGGTCCCCCAGGTCACCATAGGTGCCAAATGCGACACATCAAGACTAATGATTTTGTCATATTGGGCATCCTCATCTGAAACCAAGGTCTTCCAATCAGCTACTGCCGCTTCAAAATCTTTTGGTACATAGGCCTTATCTTTCAAATAGTCAAAGGTTTTTTGATCCGGATTCATCATGCCAATTTTAGAACCAAATTCAATAGACATGTTACAGATGGTCATGCGTTCTTCCATGGATAGTGCATCGACCGCTTCTCCAGCAAACTCAACTGCATAACCCACTCCCAAAGCTACTCCATGTTTAGCAATGAGAGCTAGGATATAATCCTTAGCATAAATCCCCTTTGGAGCCTGACCAAGAAAGCGAACCAAGAGTTTTTTGGGCTTGACCTGCCAAATGGTCTGGGTGGCAAAAACATGCTCCACTTCAGACGTTCCAATCCCGAAAGCCAGCGCCCCAAATGCACCGTGAGTAGCCGTGTGACTATCCCCACAAACGATGAATTTGCCAGGCTGAGTCCGTCCAGTCTCAGGACCAATCATATGAACAATGCCCTGATTTTCTGAACCGTGGGCTGCATGTTCAATCCCAAACTCTTGCAGATTTTCAGCCAATTTGTCCATTTGAGCCTTGGAAATGACATCCCGAATATCATAAATATTAACCGTTGGGACGTTGTGGTCATAGGTCCCATAGGTTAATTCTGGTCTACGAAGTTGGCGCTTCTTCTCTCTGAGCCCTTGAAAGGCCTGAGGGCTAGTCACCTCATGGATATAATGTTGATCCACATACATGAGTTGGGGCTTGCCTTCCTGCCCCGTCACAACATGACGATCCCAAAGTTTATCAAAAATGGATTGTCCAGCCATCGGTTACCTCCAAATCCAGTAAAATACTCCTGCATTGATGATGCTTCCAAGCATCCAAGTTAATTTAAATAGCCATTTTCTGGTTTTATGATGAAAGAAATATCCTCCAAAAGCTGCACCCAAACCTCCCAAACAAAGAGTCAAACTTAAAAGAACTTTCTCAGGAATCCGATAATGGCCCTTCTGGGCTTTGCCCTTATCCAAACCATAAACGATGAAAACAATGAAGTTCCAAATCAAAATAGCAAGGGTCAATAGTTGTTGTATATTCATAAGTAATTCATAATAGCTTCCGTCATCTCCTGCGTTGAAGCTTTTCCTCCTAAATCAGCTGTTAAAATAGAAGCTTGCAAGGTCCTCTCAACAGCTCTTTCTATTTGTTCTGCCGCCTCTACCATGTCAAAGGACTCCCGCAACATCATAGCCACTGATAAAATCATACTGATGGGATTGGCGATTCCCTTTCCAGCAATATCTGGTGCTGATCCATGGATGGGCTCGTAGAGACTGGGACCATTGACAGAGTGAGAAGCCGATGGCATGACACCTAAACTACCAGGTAAGACACTGGCTTCATCCGATAAGATATCCCCAAAAAGATTTTCCGTTACGATGACATCAAAGTGGGCCGGCTTGGTGATCATGAGCATAGCCGCACTATCTACCAATTGATGCTCCAAGGTCACATCTGGGTAATCTTTGGCCACCTGATCCGCTACTGTTCGCCAGAGTTTGGAAGTTGCTAGGACATTTTGCTTGTCAATGCTGGTCACTAATTTCCTACGGCCTTTAGCAATGTCAAAAGCTTTCCGAACGATGCGGTCGATTTCCTCAGCCGAATAGGCATTGGTATCCCGTGCAGACCTTTCTTCCAAAATATGGTCACCAAAGTAGATGCCACCTGTCAATTCACGAACCACAACAAAATCTACCCCAGCAATCCGCTCTGCTTTCAGGGGAGAGAGATGCTTCAAGGCATCAAAAATCCGGACAGGACGAATATTGGCAAAGAGACCTAGTTCTTTTCGCAGAGCTAATAGCCCCTCTTCCGGGCGAACAGTTGCCTTGTCATACTGGGGACCGCCGATAGCTGCCAACAAAATGGCATCTGCCTCCTTAGCTGCTGCAAGGGTATCCGCAGGTAGGGGATGACCTAGGGCATCAATCCCTGCACCACCGAAGGCTTTTTCTTCTACTTGATAGTCAAAACCATGCTTTTCAGCCACCGCTGCTAGAACTTGTAGGCTAGCTGCCATAATTTCTGGCCCGATGCCATCACCAGCCAGAGCTACAATTTTTTTTGTCATATGTGCAAAACTTTCTTATTTGGGACTATCTTTTTCGGACAGTCGAGCAAGCTGGCCTTCATTTTCTTTTTGTACCATGATATTGGCATTGATATAGGCAATAGCAGCTGCTTTGAGAACATCAAAGTCGATACCGGTTGCGTTGAAAACCGTTTCAGTATCCACATTTTCTACAGTAACATTGACAGAGGCTTGGGCATCGATTCCTTCTGTAACGGCATCAATATTAAAGCTATCCAACTGCACCGACTGATGGAAGAAGGTATCAATGGCATTAAAGATAGCCTCAACAGATCCTTGCCCATGAGCCATCAAATCCACCACTTCCCCATCTTGGTTGACCATGCTTACAGTAGTTGTAACGGTCTCGTCTGCATTTGAACTCAACTTAAGATTGCCAAAGTGGAATCCTTCTACATTTTCGACGGTAGTTCCAGCGACAAGGGCACGAATGTCCGCATCCGTAATATCATGTTTTTTATCTGCTAGATTCTTGAACTTGGTAAAGAGTGTCTGGATTTCTGACTCATCAAAGTCCAGCTGCAATTCTTTCAGTTTTTCAAGAAAGGCATGGCGACCTGATAGTTTACCAAGAGGCAGCGAATTAGACCGGACACCCACCAGTTCAGGCGTGATGATTTCATAGGTAAGGGGATTTTTAAGGACCCCATCCTGATGGATACCGGACTCATGGGAGAAGGCATTCCCACCGACAATTGCCTTGTTTTTTGGCAAGGGTAAGCCAGAGAATCGTGAAACCATCTCAGAAGTGTTAATGGTTTCCTTAAGGAGGATGGGGCTCTCCACCTGATAAAATTCCTGGCGAATAGTGAGGGCAACCGCTACTTCCTCCAAGGCTGCATTTCCAGCTCGTTCTCCGATACCGTTGATGGTTCCTTCGACCCGTCCCGCACCATTTTTAATGGCAGAAAGAGTATTGGCAACTGCCATGCCTAAATCATTGTGGCAATGTGGGCTGTAACGAATGTCTCGGTCTGTTTTGACATGTTCAATCAAATACTTGAAGATAGAACCATACTCATCCGGTGTCGTAAATCCAACGGTATCAGGGATGTTGATGTAGCTGGCTCCTGCGTCGACAGCAGTCTGTACCACTTCCAAAAGAAAGTCCAACTCTGTCCTAGTCGCATCCTCTGGTGAAAATTCGACCACTTCAAATTTACTTCTAGCATAAGCGACATGCTCCTTAATTGCAAGCAAAATTTCTTCTTTACTTTTTTGGAGCTTGAACTCTCGGTGGATTGGGCTGGTTGCGATAAAGACATGGATTTGCGGATACTTGGCATCTTTTAAGGCTTGATAGCAAGCATCGATATCTTCCTTAACCGAGCGCGCCAAGCCTGTCACAGCTGTCTTGGTCATAGCTTTAGCAATCGCTTGGACGGCTGCAAATGAATCCGGACTGGCAGCTGGAAAACCAGCTTCAATGGCTGAAATCCCCCATTTCTCCAGCTGTTTGGCAATGGCTACTTTTTCTTTAATGGAAAAATTAACCCCTGGTGTCTGTTCCCCATCACGAAGGCTTGTATCTAAAAATTCAACTGTACGCATAAACACTCCTCACTAAAAACTGTAAAATAAAACACCCCACTTTAACCAGCGAGATGTCTTTCTTCCCGCTTGGTCAGCCAAACAGGACTAATGCAAATCTGCACTAGCCCTTGGGTCGCAATAACACGTTTTGTTTTGTAACCTGTGACATAGGGAACTCCTTTGAAATGTGAATAGATATAGTTTAGCGTATTTATTTTAAATTGTCAAGAATTTTCTGTATTGTTTTAATTGTCTGATAATTTATTTCAAAAAAAGATTGATCCTCATCAATCTTTATGATTTGCTAAAGTAGTATGAAGCCAATCTAATTGTGCGGTATTGCGAGCGATAGCTCGTTCCAAGACCAAGTAATGACCATAATTATTGGCAATATAATCGGGAGTAAAGAGGCTTTCCTTGCGATTGATCAGGTGTTGCAAGTGTTTTTCCAAGAGTTTGATTTGTCCACGCAAATGATCCACAATGCGCTCATCATCCATGGTGCGGATAAAGAACATTTTCAAGGAAAAAATATCTTTCTGCTGTGGTGTTTCTTCACTTGGAACCGTCAACCAGTCTTCCAACTTGTCTTGACCTGCCTTAGTCATGGCATAATGTTTTTCCTTATCATTGCCCGCTACTGCATATTGCTCAATCAGGCCTTCTTTTACCATACGTTTGAGTTCGGGATAAACCTGACTATGGGCTACTTGCCAAAATTCTCCGATTTCACGGTATACATAGTCTGTAATTTGTTTTCCCGAAAGGCGATCTTCACTGGCAGCAAGTACACCTAAAATAATATGAGGTAAGATTCTTTGTTTTGGCATATTAGCTTCTCTCTCTTAAAATACTCTCTACTTTTGTATTGATCAGATCAATGGCGACAACATTAGAAACACCTTCTGGAATGACAATGTCCGCGTAGCGTTTCGTTGGCTCGATAAATTGGTGATACATGGGTTTGACAACTGAAGTATATTGTTCGATAATGCTATCCAAACTACGCCCACGTTCTTCCATATCGCGTTTAATCCGTCGGATAATGCGAATGTCGTCGTCTGTATCCACAAAAAGCTTGATATCCATCAAGTCTCGCAAGCGTTTATCTTCCAAAACCAAAATGCCCTCTACAATAAAAACATCCTGAGGTTCCTGATGATAGGTCTTATGGCTACGGGTATGCTGAGTATAATCATAGATAGGAATGTCAACCGAACGACCTGCTAAGAGCTCACTTAAGTGATAAATCATCAAGTCTGTATCAAAGGCTAAAGGATGATCATAGTTGGTCAAAACTCGTTCTTCAAAAGTAAGATTATCCTGATTTTTATAATAGGAATCGTGTTCAATCATAGAAATACGGGCATCAGGGAAACTGTCTAAAATCGCACGAGAAACACTTGTTTTTCCGCCACCTGAACCACCAGTTACGCCAATAATGATTGGTTTTTTTGTCATTGAATTCTCCTCTTTCGTACTTCAACCATTTTACCATGAAATATGCTATAATCAAAGATGGATGATTAAAAAGCAAGTAAAAAATTCATAATTTCTGCAAAGGAAGCAAACATGTACCAAAATTTCCCAAAAAGTTGGCAAGACCAGCTTGAATCCCTCGGCTTCTCTCAAGCAACACCTATTCAAGAGCAAGCTTTTGAACCGATTTCCAAGGGTCGAAATCTCCTAGGAATCAGTCCAACAGGAACTGGCAAGACTTTAGCCTATCTCTGGCCAAGCCTCTTAAAATTGACCCCCAAAAAATCACAGCAATTGCTGATTCTATCTCCCAATACAGAATTAGCTGGCCAGATTTTCGAAGTCTGCAAGACTTGGGCGGAACCACTGGGTTTGAATACTCAGCTCTTCCTCTCTGGTTCTAGTCAAAAACGCCAAGTTGAACGCTTGAAAAAAGGTCCAGAAATCCTTATTGGAACTCCTGGACGAATTTTTGAACTCATTAAACTGAAAAAAATCAAAATGATGAATGTCAATACCATCATTCTCGATGAATTTGATGAACTATTCAGTGATTCTCAGTATCATTTTGTGGACAAGATTATCCATCACGTCCCACGTGACCATCAGCTAGTCTATATGAGTGCCACTGCTAAGTTCGATCTGGAAAAAATAGCGGAGGATCTTGAAACCATTGATTTGACCGATCAAACTCTGGACAATATTCAGCACTGCTATCTGATGGTTGATAAGCGTGACCGAATCGATTTACTTCGGAAGTTTTCCAACATTCCAGATTTCCGTGCCTTGACCTTCTTCAATAGCTTATCGGACTTGGGAGCTAGTGAGGATAAGTTGACCTACAATCAATCAAACGTCGTCTCCTTAGCATCTGATGTCAATGTCAAATTTCGTAAGGTTATCATTGACCGCTTTAAAAATAAGGAGCTTGCCCTACTTCTGGCTACCGATTTAGTAGCTCGTGGTATTGATATTGATAATCTGGAATGTGTCCTCAATTTTGAATTGCCGCGTGACAAAGAAGCTTATACCCATCGAGCTGGTCGAACAGGACGAATGGGCAAAGATGGACTGGTTATTACCCTTATCTCCAATCCTATGGACTTAAAGACTTTGAAAAAATATGCTTCTGTTACAGAAGTAATCCTTAAAAACCAACAACTCTATAAAGTTTAATAGCAAACGAATACTCAACGAAAATCTAAAGCCAATCAGTCAAAAGGACGGAGAAATATCTAGTGATAGGTAAAATGCTTTTAAAAAACATAGTTTTGATTCTCAAAGAGTACAAGAAAGTAATTCTTGGTAATTAGTCTATAGATTTGTGATAAGAAAAAGGTTTAGAAGCTCCGTTCTCATGACGGTGACTCTAAACCTTTTATTGTTTTATGGTCTTATCTAACAATCAACCTTCATTATTGAGCTGGTCTAGCAGTATCTCTATCATAGTAGATCATTTGAGGATTTAGATTAGTCCCTAACATGTCTGACAGAGTGCCTGTGGACATTCCTTTTTCTTGCAAGTACTGCAAAACTGACTCTAAAGAATCTGCAGTTGGTTGATGGATGTCGTGCATGAGTATGATAGACCCTGGACGGGTATTGGCTTTGATGACACCAAGGATTGCAGTGGCATTTCTACTTTTCCAGTCTAGACTATCAACTGACCAATACATGGCTGGTAATCCCATAGCTCCCATAACTGCCTTATTGACAGAACCATAAGGTGGGCGAACCATTAGCGGTCTATGGCCTGTAATTTGTTCAAGAGCCGATTGAGTTTGTTCTACCTCATGTTTGACCTGTTCTGGAGAAAGATTAACGAAGTTAGGATGACTCCATGAATGATTGGCAACCTGATGACCTTCTGCTACCATCCGCTTGATAAGCTCTTCATTCCCAGCAATATTTTGACCCAAAATAAAGAAGGTTGCTTTGGCATGATATTTCTTTAAGGTATCAAGGACCTGTGGAGTCGTTTTAGGATTGGGACCATCATCAAAGGTCAGAGCCACCATATTCTGTGCAGCTTGGCGGGCTTTCTCTGCTTGATAGGCCTCATAAGCCTGGATATCACTTTCCATTAAGTATTGTGTATTGACAAAATCAAATAAGTGAGCAATTTCCACAGATAAGTCCGTCATCCCCAGTTCTCCTTCTGGCAAATGCAAAATTACTCTACCAGCCTCATAGGTAAAATCAAGTGACTGCAAATCTACTGTTTCAAAAGCCAACACATACTGTGCAATCTGATCATCAGAAATTCCTTTAGCTTTGAGTTCATTTTTGAAGTGCTCTGACAAAACATGTCTTGCCTTATCTAAATTTGTTAATAAATCTGCCAGACTAAAGCGCTGATTGCTTGCATTTAAAAGAATAGATTGAGAAGTTCCCTTTTTTAAATGAGAAATTTTAAGACCGGATACTTTGTAGGCGTCCGTGCTAACCTCCGTTTTTCTGACATTTGGAATATTGGTGGAGCTATCAGAACTAGATATAAAGATTAATTCATGGATATTTCCAAGAGCTTTTTCTTGTCCAAAATCTTTTTTCACTTTTTGGTTAATTAAATTTTCTACAGCTGCAATACGATTTCCTTCAGAATCTTTAGGAAAATAGGCTGTGATATGGTAATAGCCAATGTTTCCAATCTGTATATCCTGATTTTCTTTGCGATTGCCTTCTGCTTCTTTGTTTTTGATGAAATTAGTAATTTCTCTATTTTGAAGAACGTGATATAAATAAAAACTGGATACACCAATCAAAGCAACTAGGACCACATTTAGCAATATTAAGAGGGTTTTCTTCATTCATTCTACTCATTCTTTCTTTATCTCAGACTATACTAGTATATTTATAGGAAGCTGTCAATTGAAAGGAGAATATTTTTTGGAAAAGTTTGTGTATTTCTGAACAATAAAAAAGGAAGCGATTTCGCAACCTTTTTTTAAATGGATTTTAGTCAGCTCGAATAACTTCAACACGGTATCCGTCTGGATCCGTTACAAAATAATAATGTCCTGGATTACCTGGTAAACCAGATAAATCCGTTGTTTTGTAACCCATAGCCTTATGTTTAGCATTGTCCCCTTCTAAATCATCAGAAGAGAGAGCCAAATGTGAAAAGCCATCGCCCACGACATAGGGACCGTGATCATAGTTGTAGGTCAACTCAATCTCGAACTCATCACCAGGAAGGGCCAAATAAACCAAGGTAAACTTATGTTCTGGATAGTCCTTCTGACGAGTTACTTTAAAACCAAAAGCCTCTTCATAAAACTTCTGCGAAGCTTGCAAATTTTCAACTCGCAAACAGGCATGCAACATTTTTAAACTGGCCATATATCTATTCTCCTTGAACTTGATAGTCTAAGTATATCACAAACAAAAGAGGAGATAAAAGAAAGAAACCTCCAATTTATGTAACTTCTTTCTATCCCTCGTTTTTGATTACAAACTCAAGGATCTAGAGTGTCTAGTAAACAACAGTTGTTTTCCTATTTTCGGACTCATGAAAAAAACGTCTACTGGACCAAAAAAGCTAGGACTTGCCTAGCTCTATTACCTCTCGTTTTTTATTTCCAACTCGAGGCCTCCAATAGTCCGCTGGACTATTGGACTACTCTCCACCGAGGTAGTACTCAGCAGTTACATTTAATTTTTCGTCAAATTCGAAAACAAGTGGTGGGAAGTTTGGAATTTCCACATCCATGATTTCATCATCTGACAAGCCTTTGATGTGTTTTACAAGAGCACGGATTGAGTTACCATGTGCACCAACGAAAACGTCTTTACCGTCCACCAAGTCTGGACCGATTTTATCTTCCCAGAAAGGAAGAGCGCGTTCCAAAGTAACTTTCAAGTTCTCTGCATTTGGAATCACAGAGTGATCAAGATGAGCATAACGACGGTCTGTATGAGCAGAATACTGATCATCTTCAGCCATCTCTGGTGGCAATGTATCATATGATCGACGCCAGATGTGAACTTGTTCATCACCAAATTCCGCAGCTGCCTCAGCTTTGTCTTTACCTGTCAAACCACCATAGTGACGCTCGTTCAAACGCCATGATTTTTCAACTGGTACCCAAAGTTGATTGGAAGATTCCAATGCCAAGTTTGTTGTTTTGATAGCACGAGTCAATACTGAAGTATAAGCTTTGTCAAACTTAATTCCAGCTTCTTTGATTAATTTACCTGCATCGATTGCTTGTTGAGTCCCTTTTTCTGACAAATCAACATCGGCCCAACCAGTGAAAAGGTTGGCTTTATTCCATTCTGACTCACCGTGGCGAGCAAAAACCAATTTTACCATTGTAAAACTCCTCTTTATAAATATTTACTTACAAACACTATTTTACCCAAAAACGGTAAAAAAAGCTAGTCTTACTCTATTCTGTGTGCGTTTTCATGACAATGCACAGAAAATCAGACCCCAGACCGAGACTATTTTCTCATTTTTTACTATAAAAATGGTATAATGATAAGGTTGAAATCAATCACTTTTAAGAAAGATTTAAAAATTGACATGAAAAAAGTTGCAATAGTCTCTGCCTACCGCTCTGCCATCGGTAGTTTTGGCGGAAGTCTAAAAGATATCAAAATAGCTGACTTGGGTTCTCACGTTTTGACTTACGCTCTAAGAAAAGCGAGTATTTCTCCCAATTTGGTAGAAGAGGTAATTTTAGGAAATGTCTTAGCTGCAGGACAAGGTCAAAATATTGCCCGCCAAATTGCTATCCAAGCCGGTATTCCTGAAACTTCTTCTGCTTTCGTGGTCAACAAGGTTTGTGGTTCAGGACTCAAGGCTGTCCAACTGGCTGCTCAATCCATTTTAGTTGGTGATCAAGACATTGTCGTAGCTGGTGGTATCGAAATCATGAGCCAAGCTCCTTATTTATCAAAAGAAAGTCGGTTCGGTAAAAAATTAGGAGGTATTTCCCTTGAGGATAGCATCTTAAGAGATGGCTTAACAGATGCTTTTTCTGATCAACATATGGGTATTACCGCCGAAAATATTGCTGAAAAGTACCAACTAACCCGTCAGGAACAAGATGCCTATGCTCTCTCCAGTCAGGAAAAAGCACTTGCTGCCATCGAAGAAGGTCGCTTTGTGGATGAAATTGTCCCTATTCCTGTCAAAATTGGTCGCAACGAGCTCGTTTTTGATACAGACGAATATCCTCGCCAAACTTCTCTTGAAAAATTAGCTGGACTTCGCCCAGCCTTTAAGAAGGATGGAACGGTTACTGCTGGCAATGCCTCTGGCATTAACGACGGTTGTGCTGTTTTAGTTCTGATGTCTGAAGAAAAGGTGCAAGAACTTGGCCTAACCCCTCTAGCCTATATCGAAGGGTATGCGAGTTCGGGGCTTGACCCAGCCTTTATGGGATTAGGACCCATTTCAGCTTCTCAAAAAGCCTTGGCAAAAATTGATAAATCTATTGCTGATATAGATCTTTTTGAAATCAACGAGGCCTTCGCAGCTCAGTCCATTCCTGTCCTATCTGAACTAGGCATTGACCCAGAGAAAGTCAATGTCAACGGCGGTGCTATTGCCCTAGGTCATCCCATCGGTGCCAGCGGTGCCCGCATCTTAGTCAGCTTGGTGCAGGAATTAAAAAAGAGAAACGGTCAACTGGGGCTCTGCTCACTCTGTATCGGAGGGGGACAAGGCATCAGCATGATTGTTTCGAATGCCAAACAATAAAAAAGACTTTAACCCTTAGATTTTTGGAGTGGACTTTACTAGAAGTTGCTCTAAAAAAAGATAATGGCTTTCATCTTGAAAGATTTTGTTACAGCTGACTACTTGACAGTCTTTCTCTCTGCATTTTAAAACTATTTTTACAATCAAGTGAGTCAGTTTTACCCTGGTGATATGGTACGAGGCGACCGTCACCAGATATCTTGCATGCGCCTTTGCATTTTATATAAAAGGATTACATATGAACATCGGTATTGATAAAATTGGCTTTTCGGCCCCAAACTATGTCCTAGACTTAGCAGATTTGGCCCAGGCTCGAAATATTGACCCTAATAAATTTAAACTCGGCTTACTTCAAAGCCAAATGGCCGTATCACCTGTGACTCAAGATATCGTGACACTGGGCGCTCAAGCAGCACAAGCTATTTTATCTGAAGAAGATAAGGCTGAAATAGATATGGTGATTGTGGGAACAGAGTCTAGTATTGACCAAAGCAAGGCTGCATCTGTCTTTATTCACGGTTTACTGGATCTCAATCCCTTTGCCCGCTCTATCGAAATCAAGGAAGCCTGCTACGGTGCTACTGCTGGTCTAGTTCTGGCTATGAGCCATATTGCCCAGCACCCAAATTCCAAGGTCTTGGTCATTGCTAGCGATATCGCCAAATACGGAATCGCTTCTGCCGGTGAGCCGACTCAGGGGGCAGGTGCCATTGCTATGTTGGTGACAGCTGATCCAGCTATTATGATTTTGCAAGACGACAATGTTTGTCAAACCCGAGATATCATGGACTTCTGGCGTCCAAATGATGACAAGTATCCACGCGTAGATGGTAAGTTTTCGACCGAGCAATATACAGATTGTTTGACCACGACTTTTGATCAATACAAGAAAAGAACGGGTAAGGAACTCGCTGATTTTGCAGCAGTTTGCCTTCATATTCCTTTCTCAAAACAAGGCTTGAAAGGTATACAGGCTCTAACTACAGAAGATGAAGAAACCCTAAATCGCTTATCCGAGCGTTTCCAAGAAGCCATTGTTTATAATAAACTGGTCGGCAATATCTATACCGGCTCCATTTTCCTCTCTTTGCTCTCACTTCTTGAAAATAGCCAAACGATAGAGGCGGGAGATGACATCCTCTTTTATAGTTATGGAAGTGGTGCGGTCTGTGAGATTTTCTCTGGTCGCTTGGTCCCAGGGTATAAAGAACATCTGCAAACGGATCGTCTCGAAAAGCTCAAGCAACGGACTCCTCTATCCGTCCAAGACTATGAAAAAATCTTCTTTGAAGAAATCCAGACGGACGAAAAAGGTAATGCTATCGACTTGCCAAAAGATGACGCAGCTTTTGCACTCATTGATATCCAAGATTTCAAACGCATTTATCGCAAAAACTAAAGCGGCCAAAGGGCTATCAGTTGGCAGACGTCAACTGATTTTTTCATATCAATAGGAGGTCCCATGTCAACATTTTCAGGCTTTTATAAAAAAACGCGTCAGGAACGGATTGAACTTCTAAAGAAAGAACGAAATTTGCATCCAGAAATGGTCAAAATTCTTCTTCAAGACCAAAATGTGCCAGAAGCCATCGCTGGCAAGATGGCAGAAAATCATCTTGGTACCTTTTCCCTTCCTTTCTCTGTGGTACCAGAGTTTTGGCTGGACGGAAACGAATATAGTTTGCCTATGGTCACTGAGGAGCCTTCTGTTGTAGCTGCCTGCTCCTTTGCTGCTAAATTCATCGGGCGTTCAGGTGGTTTTACCTCAGAAATCAAGGAACGTCTCATGATTGGCCAAGTCGCCCTCTATGATCTAGCAGATGTTGCACTGGCACAAGAAAAAATCATGCAAGAAACTGATACCATACTAGCGCTAGCCAATCAAGCGCATCCCTCTATTGTCAAACGAGGTGGAGGTGCTAGAAAAGTACGAACAGAAATCAAGGACCAATTTCTGATCGTCTATCTGTCTGTTGATGTGCAAGAAGCTATGGGTGCCAATATTCTCAATACTATGTTAGAAGGTATCGCGGATTATCTGGAAGCAATCAGCAAGGGTAAATCCCTCATGGCCATTCTTTCCAACTATGCCAGCGAATCTTTGGTTACAGCCCGCTGTAAAATAGCCATCTCAAGCCTGGAAACTAGCTCTGCTATTGCTCAAGAAACTGCCGAAAAAATCGCTCTGGCGAGTCAATTCGCTCAAGTAGATATCTATCGGGCAACAACCCATAACAAGGGTATCTTGAATGGTATTGATGCCCTAGCTCTTGCAACTGGTAATGACTGGCGAGCTGTTGAAGCCGGGGCCCATGCCTATGCTGCTAAAGATGGGCAATACCGCGGTCTCACTTCTTGGCAGATAGAAGACGAGTACTTGATTGGAGAAATGACCCTCCCTATGCCGATCGCCACAGTCGGCGGCTCTATCGGACTCAACCCAAAAGTCCAAGTAGCCTTTGACCTACTCGGTCATCCCAATGCACGAACTCTAGCCAGCTTAGTGGTAGCCACTGGTCTCTGTCAGAATTTTGCCGCCCTTAGAGCTTTGGTCACAAGCGGCATCCAACAAGGACATATGAAACTCCATGCCAAATCTCTAGCCATCCTAGCAGGTGCCAACGAATCGGAAGTGGATCCGATTGCCCAACAACTGCGCCAGGAAAAATACACCAATCTAGAAACAGCACAGCATTTGTTAGCTAAATTGAGAGAACAATAAAAGAGGCGATTGCCTCTCTTTTAGTCTAATCTTAATTCCATCCTGGTCTTTTGCGCTTGCAAACCCTGTTTTTCATAGAAGGCTTTTGCTGCTTGATTGTCATCCCAGACATCCAGTGTCAGGTTATGGCAGCCTTCTTTCTTGGCTAGTTCTACTGCGAAGTCATAGAGTTTTTGACCAATTTTCTGACCACGCGCTTTTTCCGCCACACAGAGATCCTCGATAAAGAAATTTTTAAATGGTTCAAGCAGAGAACTGTGAGTCTGGGTCTTCTGACAGAACATATGACCTAAGACCTGTCCCTCTTTTTCATAAACATAGATTGGAGTTTCAGGATTTTCCATCATCTCTGCTAAATCTACCGAAGAAAACTTCTGACCTGCTGGTCTAAAAATATCTGGTCTGGCTTTATGATGAACCAGTAAAATTTCCTGTAAAAGTTGGTTGAGAGTAGGAATATCTGCCACTGTTGCTAATCGAATGCCCATAATTGCCTCCATTTTCCCTTCATCATATCATATCTCCTTATTTTTGTAAATTTTATAAAATAGGTCCCAAGACTGATGCAAACGCTGAAAAATCCTTTATACTATAAGTGTATCCTAAAATTTTTCATAAATCTCCTGAAAAACCAGCCCACGTCGTGGGGTTGGTTTTTCGTTTATTGTGGATCTGATTTAGTCATAAGAAATACCAGCCGGATAAAAAAAAGAAGGACACTATTTGCCAGCATAAGAAATAAGTTCCCGTCCAGTCCTTCCGTAAGAAAGGCCAAAACTGTCACGAAGACAGCTATGGAAGCCAAAATTAGCTCAGCAATCTTTTTTTGCTGGAAAATCTGAAAAGAAAGCTGATTGATTTTAATCAGATAATAAACTAAGATAAGGTAGAACATATGAATAAGAGTTAAGACCATTAATCCAAAGCTGAAAAACATACTCTCATACCGTTGCGCTCCAAAGAAAAAGAGTAGAGCTAGAAAGGTCATCATAATACTAAATTTCTTACATTGATGAATCACCTGTTTTTGATTCTTCATTATTTTCCTCATCAAAAGTAGTCACAAAGCAAACACTCACTTAATTTGAACAATTTCATAGTCTCTCTGAAATCTCTTAGAGGAGACAACTTGGTGGTTGGTCCTATCTAAATAATCCCCAGGATAGCCCAGAACATACATGCCATATCCAGCAAATCCTCCACCAGCAGTTCCTGTTGCCCCAATCTTTAAATTTGCTGAGAGAGACGGATTTAACCCAGTCATTAGAATGCGGACATGTTCATCTAACCAAGATATATAATTTTTTTGAAATGCTTCTTTCACCCAATCTGGTTGTGGCTTATCCTTGCCAATTTCCCAGACATCAGCCACTTCGCCCTTGTAATATGCTTTCATCTTTTCCTCCAAATTTAAACCCAAAATGGTTTCCCTTAGTATCTCTACATAAGTAGAGCAAAAACCCTGTTTCCTAATCTTTTATCGATTTACCTGATAACACCATAGGCTATCAAACCCGCTGCAAGATTTTTCTCAAAGAGGCCTGTTGACATGATTTTCTTGTAGAAATCGCCAACTTCTTTGCTCAATGTTTTCTTGTGATTGATATTTTTCACAGCTTCTTGCCGTAAATGCTCTGCCAAAGTTTGAAGGGACCGCTCAAAATCACCGCCCTTTTCTACTTCATTCTTAAAATCAACCAGTAGTCACCTCTCGTCTTCTGATGTTTCAATATTTAAAATCAAGTTATAAACATCTGTTAACACATCTTCTTGCATCTTTTCTACCCCAATTTTCTCATCACCACTAAGATTGTAAGGTGAATATTCCTACAATTATGAAATATACAGTGTCAGTCTAGCACTTTGAAAGCTACTAAGCAAGTTCTAAATTATCTTTGAAATAATTTTTATAAATCTATTAGAAAATAAGTACACTTTTATCTGGATGGTATTTATTTAGATAAGTAAACAAATAGTTAAATACTGACGGTAGACAAAAAGGCTGAGATATTCTCAACCTTTTTTGCATTTACATAGCTGAAATCTCAGCGACTATTCATCGATTTAATGGTCCGTTTGAGGTCACGCTCTTGCTCGCGCCGTTTGATCGACTCCCGTTTGTCATAGTCGTGCTTCCCTTTGGCAAGACCAATCAAGACCTTGGCAAAGCCGTCCTTGATATAGACCTTGAGGGGAACTAGGGTCATCCCTGTTCCCTTGACTTCTCCCTCTAGTTGAGCAATCTGTTTCTTGCGCAACAAGAGTTTTCTTGTCCTTGTTGGGTCTTGGTTCCAGATATTGCCCTCATCATAGGGAGCGATATGAACGTTGACCAACCAAGCCTCGCCTTTTTTAATCTGAGCAAAACCATCTTTGAGATTGATTCTGGCTGCACGAACCGACTTGATTTCTGTTCCTGTCAAGACCAAGCCTGCCTCTACTGTATCTACAATACTGTAATCATGACGTGCTTTTTTATTTTGCGCGACGACTTGTCCTTCGCCCTTTGCCATTCTTGCCTCCTTTTTTGGCTACTTCCTTGTAAAATGCTTTTTTCTTATCCGACTTGCCAGATGACGTTTTCTTGTCCGTCTTTCTGGTAAATCCAGACTTCTTATCATCAGAAGATTTCCGATTTCTGCGGAAATTGTCGTTTTTCTCGCCTTTAATGGGCTTTTCCAAAATATCGACATCCGATGCTACATGGGCAAAGTCAATCTCCCCAGTCATCTTATCTGAACGCATGAGTTTGATACGAATTGACTGTCCGACACGGAAGACCAAACCAGATTTTTCCCCATGCAGACTGAGGGTCCGCTCATTATAGTGGAAAAACTCAGGTAGGTTGGTAATATGGATGAGACCTTCGACTGTATTTGGCAATTCAACAAAAAGTCCAAATTTGACCACACTTGAGACCACGCCGTCGAACTCTTCTCCAACAAATTCCTGCATGAACTCGGCTTTTTTCATAGACTCGACTTCACGTTCGGCCTCGATCGCTCGCCGTTCTAGGCTAGATGTTTGCTTGGCAATCTCTGGAATGACACTCTCGAAATGTGCTACTTTCTCATCTGTCTTGTTGCCATATTCGCGGACCATACGGTGGACCAGAAGGTCTGGATAACGGCGGATCGGACTGGTAAAGTGAGTATAGAACTCCGCACCCAGTCCATAGTGGCCATGATTGTGCTCCGAATATCGCGCCTGTTGCATAGAGCGCAAGAGCATCATGCTGAGGACTTCCGCATAAGGTTCATCCTTAACTCGCTCCATCAGGTCTTGTAGTGCCTCTTGGCTAATCGAATTCGCCGTTCCATAAACGGTCAAACCAAAACTAGTTGCGTAATCGATAAATTTCTGGAGTTTCTCCGATTTTGGTTCTTCATGGATCCGGTAGATAAAAGGCAATTCCAACTTGGCAAAGTGTTCTGCAACTGTCTCGTTGGCTGCTAACATAAAGGACTCAATCATCCGCTCAGCAATCCCCCGCTGACGCAGGACGATATCCACTGGTAGACCATCCTTATTGACCAAAATTTTGGCTTCACTGGTATCAAAATTAAGGGCCCCGCGACGAATCCGCATGGATTCCAAAGTGGCATGGAGTTTCGCCATCAATTCAACACTGGGCATGATTGCCTTGAAGTCAGCAATCTTCTCACTATCTCCCGCCAACATGTCATTGACATCCGAGTAGGTCATGCGGAAGGTGGTCTTGATGACAGATTGACCAATCCAAGACTTAACCACGCGCCCTTTTTGGTCAATCTCCATGATGGCTGACTGAGTCAGACGGTCCACATTTGGATTCAGAGAACAAATACCGTTTGATAAGCGTTCTGGCAACATGGGCACCACACGATCTGTTACATAGACAGAGGTTCCACGGCTAAGGGCTTCTTTGTCCAAGGCAGAACTCTCTCTTACATAGTAGGATACGTCTGCGATATGGACACCCAACTCTATGTTCCCATTTTTCAATTGCTTGATGTGAACAGCATCATCCAAGTCCTTGGCATCCGCCCCATCAATGGTGAAGGTGATTTCTTGACGCAAATCCAGACGCCCCTGCATGTCTTCTTCAGATGGAACTTCAGGTACACGATTGGCCTCTGCCAAAACTGCCTCTGGAAATTCAGAGACAATATCCATGGATTCCAAGACTTCCAGGACATCGATACCAGCATCATCTTTGTGACCAACCACTTCTCGCAGAGTTGCCACAAAGAAATCATGCTTTTTACTTGGGTATTTCTCGATATCCACCTTGATGATTTCTGTTCCAGTCAAGACCAATGGCGATTTTTTGACATAGATGGGCTGGCTGATTTTCTGATTTTTTGACTTGATGTAACCTGCATATTTTGGTTTTTCTTCATCCAAGATAAGAAGACCGACCGCTGTTTTCAGGGCATGCTCCAAGATATCAATCACCTTGGCTTCTGCAGCCGTTCCCTTCATACGGTCCGCCACCTTTTTGATGGTGACTTCTACCGTATCTCCTTCAATGGCGTGGTTGACATCATTGCGACCGACAAAGAGATCATCCTCTTCTGCATCGACTGTGACAAAACCAAAACCATTTTTATGGGCACGAAAAATACCCTTTATGGTAGGACTGTTTTTTTCTTTTTTGGGTGGCAAATCAACCTTACCATCACGCGTGAAAATTAATTCTTTGTGACTTTCCATCTTGGAAATGACTTTTACCAGACTGGTAAAATCTTTTGCTTTTAAGAAACCAAGGCGATCTGCCAATTGATCCATTGGGAGTGGACCGGTGCTTTCTAATACATTTTTAATTTCGTTTTTCATATTTTCCTTTACTATAAAAAAGAGCCAAGAACAAGTCTCAGCCCACTGTTTATCTACTTGAAATAATGACTAAGGCAAATGCAATCACTAACCATGCGAAGACCAAGATGCCGGTCAAACGTTGCATAACTGCTTCAAAGCCACGTGCTTTTGTGCGTTCAAATAAGGCACCTGAGCCTGCCGCATCAAAAACATTGCTGGATTGGTTTTTTGCTGGTTGCATGAAAATCACTACAACAAGGATGACTGATAAAATTAATAGGCTTGTTAATAGAACTTGATACATTTTTCTTTCACTTTCTTTGATAACTCATATCAGTATACCACAAACTTTATTTGCTTTCAATATGAAGGGTTACTTTTCTTTCTTTAGGGCAATATTTCAGGACCTCAATCTTGTCTGGATGAGTCTTACTGTTCTTGCTGGTCAGATAGTTTTTGCTTCCACACTGGGAGCACTGCAAATTGATTTTGACTCTCACGCGATTTCCTTAACTTTCACATAATTTCTAAAAATAATCATAGACCAGATAAAATTGATGAAAACTAGTCCTGATGTAACATAAAAGACCCAACGATATCCTAGGTAGGCTGCTACACTAGAACCCAAGAGCGGTCCTAAGACACTTCCCATGTAAGTAAAGGTCTGATTATAGGAAAAAATCCGGGCTATTCCTTCTCTGGGTGTCAACTTTGTCAAGAGAGAATTGATAGACGGCAACAATGCACCAGTTCCAAAGCCATAGAGGAAACGAATCAAGCCTAGCTGGAATGGAGTTTGGGCATGTGCAGAAAGGAAGTACATGATAAAACTGTAGAACAAAGCTAAGAGTAAAAGTCTATGATTACCAAGGCGATCACCGAGTTTACCCAAAAAACCTGAACTGAGAATAGAGGAAATCCCCATAGCTGAGGTGATGATACCTGCGACAAACATCAGATTATCTGTCTGCCCCAAATGACGAATGTAAAGAGCCATAATAGGAAGAATGGATTGAGCAGAAGCCTGAATAATCATGCTCGTTACAAAGAGGCCCAACAAAACTTTTCGATCTCTGATCCGAGCCAGTATATCCTTCATGGGTACTTCTTGACCAACCTCAATGGGGGTAAATTCCTCCCTAACCAAAAAGATGGTTAAAATCGTCAATACAAATAAGAGACACCCAACAATGAGAAAGACATTTCGCATACCAAAGCTGTCTGCCAAGAATCCTCCAAAGAGAGGGCCCATAAGATTTCCAGAGACTAGACCTGTCGAGAGTGTTCCCAGAGCGTAACCAGCCCGATGACGGGGAACTTGACTAGCAATCAAAGCCGTTGAATTTGGGATATAGCCCGCAAAAATCCCAGTTAATAAGCGTAAAAGCAAGAGCCAGCTAATGTTTGGTACGAAGGCTAAACCACCCATGGTAAAAAGCATAAAAGCTGATGCCCGAACCATCATGGGTTTATTGCCGTAACGATCCGCCAAATTGCCCCATATAGGAGACATGATAGCCGAAGCTAAGGCTGTGACGGATACAGCAAGGCCAGCGTAAAATTCAATATCTGTCCCTCTCACACCCAATTCTTCCACATAAAGGGACATAAAGGGCATAACTAGAGAAAAAGAGGCACCCGTCAAAAAGTTGCCCAACCAGGCAACTCTCAAATTTTGTTTCCAATCTATTCTACCAGTAATACAATCATCTTCTTTCCTACATATCTGTGAATAGTATAACACAAAAGGAGGAGAAAAACGGTATTTTCTCCTTACTTATACTTTTTGTAAAGCTGTATGGACTTGTTTTTTTAAGTCTTCGAGACTTCCATTGTTGTCCAAAACTAAGCTAGCATATTTTTTCTTTTCAGGAAAAGGCATTTGAGTAGCAATTCGAGCATGAGCCTGATCCAAGTTGTATCCATTTCGTTCCATAAGGCGTTTGATTTGGGTATCCTCGTCCACATAAACTAACCAAATTTGGTCAAACCAAGCCTGATAATCCAGTTCAATTAAGAGTGGAATGTCCATGAAAAAGACTTCTTCTGTCTCCGCCAAACAATCCCGTTGTTCAGCTAATTCTTGCCGGATGATTTGATTCTGCAAATCAGCAGATTTAGCCAAATTTTCAGAACTAGAAAAAATTTCTTGTGAAAGTTTGATTCTGTCCAACTGACCATCTGCCATCAAAATATCCTGACCGAACCAGCCAACCAAAGCCTGATAGAGTTTACCACCCTTGGCCTGCAAATCATGAACCACTGCATCTGCGTCAATGACCTTGTAGCCTGACCGACGGATTTCCTCAACAACTGTTGACTTCCCAGAGGCAATACCACCTGTAATTCCAATTATTTTTGTCATCTTTTTTGACACTTAGGACAGAAATGACTGCCCCTTCCTCCTACTTGAATCTTCTTTATAAGAGCTCCACAACGGGAACAAGTAAATCCAGCTTTACCATATACCTGCAAGTAATCTTGCATGCTACCATCTAAGCCTAGGGCGTTGCGATAGGTGCGGATGGTGGAGCCACCTTTTTCAATCCCCAGTTGCAAGATACGAATCGTCTCATCACGAAGACGCTTGATTTCAGCTTTTTTGAGTGAGCTAGCGACTCGCTCAGGATGTACCTTAGCGGCCCATAGCACTTCATCCACATAGATGTTTCCGAGACCAGCAACTAACTTTTGCTCTAATAAGAGGGGCTTAATGAATTTTTTAGACAAGAGAACCGAACGCTCAAATGGGGCTAATTTGAAGTCTTCTTTGGTCGGCTCAGGTCCTATTTTTTTGGATATGAAATAAGTCTCTTCTGCTGATTTGGCCAACAGTTCAAAGGTGCCAAACTTGCGGACATCCTGATACACTAAGGTCGATCCATCATCCAAGTTAAAGAAAAAATGAAAATGCTTGTTTTGTGGAACCTCATCTAAGAAAAGCAGATACTTACCCTCCATTCTCAGATGAGAAATAAGAATTTGCTTCCCGAAATCAAAAATCAAGTATTTCCCACGACGACGAATAGCCTCGATGGTCAAACCCATTAGGTCCAAAGCAAAGGTCTCACTATCTGTTTTAACCATCTTAGGCACGCGCACATCTACCGCTTGAATAGTCTTTCCAACCACCAAACGCTCCAATCCACGCCGCACCGTCTCCACTTCAGGCAATTCAGGCATCTTTTTCACTAGCTTTTCCGATCGGGTTCAATTATAACCCTTTCTCTTTTCCTTTCTACTTATTTTTTCAATATGAGGAGGTCATCAGAAATCCTGATTTCTGAAATGACCTATCTATTTTATAGAGCCTTTAGTCCGTGTTCAAAGCAAACACGAACTCATCCTTATCCTTTCTAATTATTTTTTGAAAATAGGATCGAGACAGAAAATCCTGATTTTCTAGTATCGGCATCTTTTTCACTAGCTTTTCCGCTCGGGTTCAATTACAACCCTTTCGCAATTCCTTTCTAACTTATTTTATCATTGACGAAGGTGACAAAAAACTTAGAGAAGAACGACTTTTTCTGAAACAATCATCTGGCAAGTTCCATTAACTTACCCAGTTCAACTAGGTGCTTCATTGCACCCCCAAAAAATTTGCGGATAGTTGCGTAATTCTTCTACACAGTTAATAAGGAAATCATATCTTCAATGTCTTTATCATCAAAAACTGTGAACGACGCATTCCCTTCTTTATATTTGGTCATCTTTGAAAAATCAGTACCATTCAGGGCAGACTTTAAAACCATAATATTAGCACCATGTGTCACTATCAAAACTTCGCTAGTTCCTTCTTCAGTCCCAGTAATCTCCGCTAAAACTTCAATGGTTCTCTCAAGTAAACTTTGGTAACTTTCACCGTTTGGCGGTACTGCATATCTTCTATTTAATTTCCATTCCGTAAATTCTGTACCATACTCTTTTGAAACTTCCGTCCAAGTTTTCCCTTCCCACTCTCCAAAGTTTATTTCTCTTAATTTAGATGTTTTAATTATTTGAACATTTAATTGTAAATTAATAGTCTCTGCTGTTTGAACTGCTCTAACCAAATCACTCGAATAAATTTTTGTAATCCGAAAATCTTTCATTAGCCGCTCCACTACATCCTCAGCTTGCCCAATCCCATTATGATTCAATGCGATATCTTGACTACCTTGGATCCTTCTTTCAACATTCCAATCAGTTTCTCCATGTCTCATCAAAATAAGCTTCATATCTTTACCTATCTCCCCATCTCAAACTGATTGGCAAAGTATTCCTCCAACATAAGGCGATGTTTGGTGGAGACTGAATCTAGTTGAGTAATTTCTTCTTGAGAGCAAAAACCTAATTTCAGCGTTTCTTCATTCTTGAAGTCGGCAATCTTAATATTACCAACAGCCTTGACCTCATAGAGAAATACAATGGTTTGAACCTTGTCTCCATTTGGATAGATTTCTTCAAAATTACTGTAGAGATTGAGAAAACGAAGAGGCTCTACTTGAATACCCGTTTCCTCAAAAAATTCCCGTTTGCAAGTATCGACCGAAGATTCTCCCAGTTCCATAGCCCCACCTGGGATAGCCCAGGTTTTCTTATCGCCTCTGAGTTGGAGAAGAATTTTTCCCTCACTGTCAGCCAATATACCACCTGAAAAATTCAGGATAACCTTATCCTGCCCGACTTTAGATCGGATGTAGGAAATATAGTCCATGAATCAAATACCTTTCTTTTTTTGTAATCAATCGATTAAGCCTACTATTTTACATTAATCGCTGTAATCTTTCTGGGAATGTGGCCCCCTGAAAAAAGTACCTTACCAATTGAATATGAGTTTGCACATCGCTGAAAAGCCAAGCATGACCCTTTTTTGGATAGACTCCAAACTCTGAAAACGAGTTTTTCTGAACCAGAAACCGATGTGATTGATGGATTTCTTCTGATTCCTTTTGGCCAGAAACAAAGAAGACTGGATTGTCAAAACTTCCTTCTATCCTAAGCCTAATAGCCTGAGACATGGCTCTTCTAAAAGATTTTCTGGTCGTGCCTTTCATATCCCTTATGAAGAGCTCATAATCTTCTTGAGGACCTCCATCTGCTTTCATCATTTTGACCATCATATTGGTAACCATTTTGCTGTTTTTAAAAAGGGAGGCAAGATAGACACCAATGATAATTTTGCGATAGCCTTTAATAGGCTGGTGGCTGGCTCCATCCACAATCACCCTATCTATCAGTTGACTATGCTTCTCCAAGAGTTTGAGAATAAGGGAAGCGCCCAAAGAGAGTCCTACAAGATGGGGTTTGCCGTGCACCTTGCTCTTAATGATTTGAACCAGCAAATCGGCCACATCATCAAATGATGTCCACTCAAGACCATAACTGTCACCATGACCAGGCAAATCAACTGTGATACAGTGAAAATCACTTTGAAGCGCCCGGATATGGTGCTGCCACATGTGACTGCTGGAACCAGTAGCATGCAAAAAGAGAATGGTTTGAGTATTGGTTTGACCGTATTCTTTAACGGAAAGTAGTTCCATTGCATTTCTCGCTTTTTATCAAGTGGGAGCTTTAAATCTATAAGAAAAAGGTCAGATGATAACCTCCTCTAACCTTAATCAAGGTATTTTTAATACTCTTTAGGATTATAGCCAAAGTCAGCCAAGTCCAGCTTTTTGTCGCGCCATTTTTTCTTGACTTTGACCCAGGTTTCAAGGTAGACTTTATCGCCTAGCATAATCTCGATATCCCTTCGGGCCATTTTTCCAATTTTCTTGAGCATGGCGCCTTGTTTACCGATGATAATGCCTTTTTGGCTATCGCGCTCCACCATGATAGTGGCACGGATATGGACCTTATCACTTTCCTCATCGCGTTTCATAGATTCAACGACTACCGCAACAGAATGGGGTACTTCTTGTTCCGTCAACTTGAGGATTTTCTCCCGGATCATCTCGGATACCAAGAAGCGTTCTGGATGGTCGGTGATCTGGTCATCTGGGAAATATTGGAAACCTTCTTCCAAGTTTTCCTTGATCAACTCCATGAGGCGATTAACATTATTGCCTTGAGTAGCAGATATCGGGACAATTTCTTTAAAGTCCATCTGACCTCGGAAATCGTCAATTTGTTCCAAGAGTTGGTCAGGGTGAACCTTGTCAATTTTATTGACCACTAAAATAACTGGAATCTTAGCTGATTTCAGGCGTTCAATAATCATATCATCACCCTTGCCACGTTTTTCGTCGGCAGGAACCATGAAAAGTACTGTATCAACTTCTCGCAAAGTGGAATAAGCTGATTCTACCATATAATCGCCCAGGGCTGTTTTGGGTTTATGGATACCAGGTGTATCAATAAACACAATCTGTTCTGCCTCTGTCGTGTAGATGCCCATAATTTTATTACGGGTAGTTTGTGCCTTGTCCGACATGATGGCAATTTTTTGCCCCATTACATAATTTAAAAATGTTGATTTCCCAACATTTGGTCGACCTAAGATGGCTACGAAGCCCGATTTAAATGTCATATGTTTCTATGATAGGAAACTTGTCTTGTTACTGCAAGCTCACTATCTTCCCTTTCAATTTTTACTGTTTTTATTTTAGAATGAATTGCCAAATCTTTGGAATAAAGATAATCAAGCCAGTCAAGACGGCATAGCCGGAGGCTACTAGGACGGCACCTGCCGCCATGTCTTTTGCATTTTTTGCCAACATAGAAAAGTGATAGCCACTGGCCAAATCCACTACATTTTCAATGGCGGAGTTGACAATCTCAAAGATGACGACCAAAAAGATGGCCAGGAGTAGGAAGAGCCATTCAATAGCAGAGATTTGAAAAATCAGTCCGGTAAGCATAGCTAAAATAGCTGAAACCATGTGCTTACGCATGTTGCGTTCTTCCTTAAAGGCTGTCAGTACACCGGTGATGGCAAACTCCATGCTGGTGACCAAATCTCTGTTTTTCCACTTCTTCTGTGGGTTATTGTCTCTTAAGTCCATAAGTTGTCAAAATCTCTTCCTGTAAGGTGAACATTTCTTTTTCTTCCTCTGGGCTATAGTGATCGTAGCCATTGATGTGAAGAAAGCCGTGTACTGCTAGGAAGCCCATCTCCCGCTCAAAGGAGTGGCCATAATCTTCTGCTTGCTCGCGAGCTTTATCTACTGAGATGAAAAGCTCACCGATGAAACTGTCAAATTCATCCAGCATCTCTATCAGCTCTGGATTTTCTACCAAATCTTCCTCATCAAAATAAAAAGGCATTTCTGGCTTGTACTCTAAGCTGATAACATCTGTAGGACGGTCAGTCTCCCGATACTGCAAATTCAATTGATGACTGCGTTCATTGGTCACAAAGGTCACAGCCATTTCTTTTTTTTCCTTACCCAATTTTTCTGCTGCAAAATCTAGTAAATCTTGGGTTTGCTTCATCATTTCTGGAGAAACTTGACCAGTTTCATCCACCATTTCTACATACATTGTTCCGTTCTTCTTTCACTAACATACTCTGACCTCATTATATCATAAAAACTAAAGGAAAGTTAAAAAAGTCAAGGACTCCTATCTCCTTGACGCTATTTTTAATTTCTATTCTTTAGAGCTCAACAAGAAACAGCAAGCTTTAGAAAAAACCAACTTTACTGACCTTGGTTTATGATTTTCTTGGAAACAATTTCATGGGAAATTGTTGCACAATGATGATGGCTAGGGCAATTGTAAAAGCCGTTACAAAAGAGGTTCGCAAGTATTCCATAGCCAAGTCATTCGACCCCGTTAATAGAAAATAGACTGCTCTGTAGAAACTGATGCCAGGAATAAGGGGAAACATACTCGTTGATAGAAAGATAGAGGCTGGTGATTTTCGTTTAACTGCCAAGAAACGGGAACTAAAAATGACTAGTAAACTAGATAAAAAAATAGCCACGACATCAAAATGACTCCAGTCCAGCAATAAGAGATAGAGCATCCAAGTAGTACCACCCAGTAAGCCTAAATCTAAAAAGAAACGTTTGGGTGTTGAGTAGAGCAGAGAAAAAGAAATGGTTCCTATGCCCGCCATGAGTGATCGCTGGAGGAGGATCCCAATTGTAGGAGCTGAAACTGAAAAGACACCGGTCATCTGGTCTGCAAAGGGCAGAGCTTCAATAGTTGCTGCTACTCCAACTGAAATGGAAATACAGGTTAAGAGAGCAGATACCATCAAGGATAGGCCTGTCGCATAGTTATTTTGAGAAAATTCTCGTATAGAATTGACAAAAAAGGCACCTGGGACCAGAACCATGAGAGCTCCTAAAATAATCAGACCTCGGTATTCCCCGATTCCCACTAAATGCATGAGATTGACAGATAAGGTTGCAACAATACTACCAATAATCGTCAGAATCAAATCTGTTTTAATGAACCGATGGACAAAGTGTAGACTGACTCCAATAAGCAAACCCGTGACAGCAGATACCAGAGAGTCTTGCCAACTACTCCCTAAGGCGAAAGCAAAAGAGCCTGCACCAAGAAAATAAGCGAACAGTCTAGGCAAGGCTGCGTAGTCATTTTTATTATCTATAGCATTCAAGTCTTCAATAAGATCATCCGCCGACATATTTTTTTCAGCAGAAAGACGACGAGAAAGTCGATTGATTTCTTCTAACTTGCGAAGATTAACAAAGGTTTCTTTAGTTGTATTAACTTTAGCTTCTGAAAAACCATTCTGATTCAAGGCCGATGCAAAAATCCCACGGCTAATTACAAAGACTTCAAACTTTGCTAATCCGAAAGCTCGAGCGATATGAAACATGGTTTCCTCAATGCGGTAAATTTCAGCCCCACTCTCCATAAGCAGACGACCAGCTAATAAGGTCGCTTCCAACTCTTTTTCGATACTGCTTTTATTCAATGCTTGGTCCATCTTTTCCTCCTTATTGATTATTCAGAGACTATCCATACTAGATATGAGCTTCTATTCTAAAAATTCAGACACAATCCATTCTTTGATGGATGCTAGATCTTTGACAGTTTTATCTGGAGTTAAAACCTGATTTTCGACTAGCCGCTCACGATGATTGTACCAGATGACTTTCCAACCTGCTGCCTTAGCTCCGATAACATCATTTTCATAGGAATCACCAACATATACCACGTTCTCAGGCGGCAAGTGCAGACGACCTTCCATGAGTCTGAAAATCTCTATATTAGGCTTAGTGATGCCAACTTGACCAGAAATGATAATCAAATTTTCAGGAATCCATCGACTTAATTTTAGAGATTGAATCTTTTTGAGCTGATGCAAATGAGGACCATTTGTAATTAGTCCGATTTTGAGATTCTTTTCTTTGCAAAAAGCAAAGAGTTCCTGAGCGCCTTCTGTCAGTTCCAAATGTCCCTGATTGTAGGCATAGACTTGCTGAATCTCAAGAGCGGTCTCACTTGAAACCCTCATCCCTATATCCGCAAAAGCTGCCTTCATTCGATAAGTGTACATGTCTTTCATAGACATCTCTCCGGAAACCGATTCTTCAAAGACCTCATCAGCTCGATAGCGAAAAGCAATATAAAGAGGCTCCATGAGCTCGTCAGGAATTTCCAAAAATTGTCTGACCGCCCGCTCAAATGGCTGAATCTGATTGTAAAGAGTATCATCTAAATCAAAAATAATGGCTTTCATGAAACTATTGTAGCATAAAAAAATGGTCCGGGGGACCATTTTTTCATGAGCTTGAGAACGAAGAAGCGAATCATGGTCCGGGGGACCATTTTTTCATGAGCTTGAGAACGAAGAAGCGAATCATGGTCCGGGGGACCATTTTTTCATGAGCTTGGAAACGAAGAAGCGAATCATGGTCCGGGGGACCATTTTTTCATAAGCTTGAAATCGAAGAAGCGAATTGGCTCCGGGGGACCATTTTTTCATGAGCTTGAAAACGAAGAAGCGAATTATGGTCCGGGGGACCATTTTTTCATGAGCTTGGAAACGAAGAAGCGAATCATGGTCCGGGGGACCATTTTTTCATGAGCTTGAAAACGAAGAAGCGAATCGGCTCCGGGAGACCATTTTTCATGAGCTTGAAAACGAAGAAGCGAATTATGGTCCGGAGGAGTAAAATAATCCAAGTAAGTACTGGGCTCATACTCTGTGAAAATTATGACATCTATAAAACTATGATTATTCCTTTTTCTTTTTATAGTGGAATGAATTAGTATGTTTAAGACTAGATGCAAAGGTTCAGGCAGCTTAAACCGTCTGCGAATAGATTGTTTGAACTTGGAAATAGAAGGAACCAAGCTTCTCCCAACTAGACTAGAGCCTGCCGATAGTGACAATCTATCAAACTTTATTCAAGTGACTGTCTTTTTCGTTTTCTTTGAATCTCATTGTATCCTAATTGTTATTTTCAAGTTCGTAACGGCTAAAGACAATAAGGAACATAGGTTGCGTAAGTGCTAAAAAACTCCCGAGTTCCCCCGGGAGTTCCTGCATTACACCTTCTGCTGAATCTTTTGCATTTCTGCATAGCGGCCGCCTAATCGCATGAGTTGGTCATGATTGCCGCGTTCGATGATTTGACCCGCATCCAGTACCAAAATCTGATCTGCATTTTGGATGGTAGAGAGTCGGTGGGCAATGATAAAGGTGGTTCGTCCTTTCTTGACCACTTCCATAGCTTTTTGGATAATTTCTTCTGTTTCCGTATCAATGTGAGAAGTTGCCTCGTCCAAAATGAGAATCTTAGGATTGGCAATCAGGGTTCTCGCAAAGGCGATGAGCTGTCTTTCTCCACTTGAGAAGGCAGAGCCTTTTTCCACAACTGGCTCATAAATCCCCTTGTCCAAACGTGCCAACATAGCCCCAGCACCAACTTTTTCTAGTGCCTGGACAACCTCTTCATCCGAATAATCATCCTTATCCATAGTTACGTTAGAGGCAATTGTGCCTGTGAAAAGATACGGGTCTTGAAGAACAATCCCCATCTGACTGCGAATGCTTTCTCGAGAAAAGTCCGAAATCTTCTGACCATCGATGGTAATCTGGCCTTCTTGAGGATCATAAAAGCGATAGAGCAAGTTCATAATGGAAGATTTTCCTGAACCCGTATGCCCAACCAAGGCTACTGTTTCTCCGTGATTGGCATGAATGGAAATATGTTTCAGAACCTGATGTTCACCATCATAGCCAAAACTAACGTCGTCAAATTCAACCACTCCATCTGTCACTTCCAATGCTGCATCCGCATCGACTTCCTGCTCTTCATTGAGCAACTCCATCAATCTCCGACCTGTCGCTAAAGACCGCTGAATGTTCGGTAGCTGTCGTACCAACATGCCCAGTAAGTCAAACAGCGTGGTGATATAATTGATATAGATAAAAAGCTGGCCAGCTGTTACAGCTAGATTGCCACCCAGAAATTGGTAGCCGATAAAGGTCAAAATTCCTGCAATGACTGTATATTTCAAGAGCTCCGTCAAAGTCCAGGAAGCAATCGAGTCGACCAAGACAACCCGATCATCTGCGGCACGCATCTTACCCGCTACCTGATCAAAGTTCTTCAACACCCCTTCTTCCTGATGGTAAAGTTGGATAATACTCGCCCCACTCATGGTCTCATTGACCAAGGTATTGACATCACTTCTGGCATCATAAAAGTCCTTCATAGGCTTATCGGTAGCTTTTTTATACAGAACCTGAAGACCATAGAAAATCGGCATGAGCAAGAGCAAGATCAGACCAACCTTCACATCCAAGGTCATCAGCACCCCATAGATGAAGACCACTTGAATCAGAGTAATGACAATCTGTGACAGGAGAGTATTGTAAAACTGATTGCGCAAGGTTTCTGTGTCGTTGACAATTCGGGTCGCAATCTTCCCAGCTGGCTTGTCATCAAAATAGGAAATCGGCAGACGTTGCATGACCTCATAGGCGCGATTACGCAGATTGGTGACCACCTGATTAGCACAAGCAATGAGGACACGAAAGGAACCATAGCGAAAGAGTCCCGCAAAGACCAAGAGCCCCATATAAATAGCTAGTTTTCTCAGAAAATCAGCATGATGCAAGACCAAGCCATTGGATAGGCCTGTCAAATCTTGGTCAATTATATTTTTTAACAGTAAGGGAGCCAGCTGACCTCCTGCTGTTGCAAGCAAGAGAAGGGATAGGCCGGCTATAAAAATGCCCTTAGCATGCTTTAGTTCTTTTAATAACGATAAAATAAGGTGCATCTTATTCCTCCTCTCCTTGGGCTTGTTGCCGTTGATATTGTTCGTAGTACCAGCCCTCCTGAGCCAGCAATTGATCGGGTGTCCCTTCCTCGACGATTCGACCGTCATCTAGTACCAAGACCCAATCCGCATGGTTCACTGCAGACAAACGATGGGTAATGATAATATTGCTTTTCCCTGCTCGCTCCGCTTGGATATTTTGAATAATCTGACGCTCGGTTCTAGCATCGACAGCCGATAAGGAATCATCTAAAATCAAGAGTTCAGGCTCCCCAATAAAGGCACGCGCAATGGAAATCCGCTGCTTCTGGCCACCTGAAATAGACACTCCACGCTCGCCAATAGTGGTTTCTATCCCATCAGACATCCGCTCCAAATCCTCTTCAAAGGCAGCTGTTGCAATCGCCTGATGAATCTCATCCTTACTGGCATCCACTTTCCCCATGGCGATATTCTCCCAAACAGTCCGTGAAAAAAGGATATGCTCTTGTGGCACATAGCCAATCAAAGCCTCTAGGGATTTACGAGAATAGGCTGTCACTGGCAATCCATTGATAGTAAAAATACCTTCTCCAACCGGATATTGGCGCAAAAATTGACGAATCAAGCTGGTCTTCCCAGAACCAGTCTTGCCGACAATGCCTAGGGTCTGACCGGATGTCAGATGCAGACGAATCCCTTCCAAACTCTTCTTGGAAGCCTGAGAATAGGCGAAATGATAATCTTTCAGGCAGATATCCTCCAGATGGTCAATCTCTATTTTCCCATCTTCTTCCAAATCATCTCCCGTTTCAATCAATTCTTGGAGTTTCCCAAAGGAAGTTTTTCCGGTTTGATAGACCAAGATAAAATCTGAAAGCATGGCAAAGGGTTCCACCAAGGAAACCACATAGAGTTGCAGGGCGACCACCTGCCCCAAGGTCACTTGCCCAGCCTTCATGAAATAAACACCCGACCCCAAAATCAAGACCGTACTGAGCCCCAGCATCACCCCATACATGGGCATATAGAGTGCCCGGTAACGAGCAATAGCATTCCAGCGATCTGCTAGAGCAGCTGTTTTTTGGGCAAAACGACTGGACTGATTGGCTTTTTTGCTATAAGCGCGTGTCACTCGAATCCCTTCCACCGTCTCCAAAACCTCATTACTAAGTTCCGAAATCGCATCACGCGCCTCGTCAATCATATTTTCCATGGGTTGGGAAATCCGATAGGTTCCGTAGGTCATAAGAACAATAGGTACCATCCCCAAAAGGGCAATTTGCCATGAAATCAGAAACATGACTGGGATGACAAAGGCAATCATACCGCCTGCATAGAGGATAATCATCAGACCATAGCCTACCATGTCTTGCAGCATTTCCACATCTGTCGAAAAACGCGTCATCATATCACCAGAGCGGAATTTCTCATAAAAAGGCGTCCGCATAGCGACTAACTTATGAAAGGCCCGCTGTTGCATATCAAATTTAAAATGAATGGACTGCTGGAACAATTTCAAATGCCAAATAAAGGCTGAACCATAGTTGATGACGGTTGCCAGGACTAAAAATCCAACCGTTGCCAACAATCCTTTTTCCGTTAAGGTTTGCTTGGTAATAGCATCCACCAAGCGCTGCACCACCTGAGTCGGAATGACCAAGGTAGCGTCGTAGATAATAAGGGTCACTGCTACCAGCAAATAAACCCACTTATTCTTTCTCACATAATCTAAAACAAGTTTAAACAAAATAATCCTCTTTCTCTCCTCATTACCTCTCAAAAGCACGCAAAAAGCCCATAGTGTTCCTACTCCTCACTATGGGCTTGATTGATTCATTTTAGCAAACAGAAAAAATGACTAATGGAGCTTCTTAGAAAGGAGATTATTCATAAATGGACGGCATACAAAAAATGTCATGTTCATTATTCAGTTCTCCTTTCTTTAAGATACAAAGGCAAAGCCCCTGTTCAATGGTTATTTCTATTGTCTATTTTAACACAAAACGCTTTCATGTCAAGTTATTTTACAAAGAAAAAAATCTGAACGAGCAGATTTGGGGCAACGATAACAAAAACCCTTGAATGACAAGGGTTTTAGAGTTATGATATGCTAGTTGCCGGGATCGAACCGGCGACCTCATCCTTACCATGGATGCGCTCTACCGACTGAGCTAAACCAGCAATACCATATTATTGTACCATATCATTCGTATTTGTCAACGGTTTTTTCTCAAGTAAAACTACTGAAAAGCATGTTTTTCAGGCCCTGACTTGCATTGTTATTCCATTTTCTTTAAAATATAAGATATAGAAAGTCGAGGTGACTCCATGATTATTGGAATTCCAAAAGAAATTAAGAACCACGAGAATCGTGTTGGCATGACACCAGCAGGTGTCTATGCCCTTGTACAGGAGGAGCATACCGTCCTTGTGGAAACGAATGCAGGACTCGGTTCTGGTTTTACAGATGCTGATTATAGTCAGCAAGGGGCTCAAATCGTTGCGACTGCTTCAGAAGCTTGGGCAGCGAAAATGGTAGTCAAGGTGAAGGAGCCTTTGGCAGCTGAATATAGCTACTTACGGGATGATCTCCTTCTCTTTACTTATTTGCACATGGCTCCAGCTCCAGAATTGGCAGAGGCTATGTTGACAGCAAAAACAACAGGTATCGCCTATGAAACTGTTCGCAATCCATTTGGCCAACTGTCATTGCTAATTCCGATGAGTGAGGTAGCTGGTCGTATGTCTGTGCAGATTGGGGCTCACTTCTTAACCAAACAAGAAGGTGGATCTGGTGTTCTCCTAGGAGGTGTACCAGGTGTAGAAAAAGGGCATATCACAATTATCGGTGGAGGAGTCGTTGGAACACAGGCTGCGCGTGTTGCACTTGGTTTCGGTGCAAAAGTAACCATCCTAGATATTTCAGCCAAGCGTTTGGCTGAATTGGAAGACATCTTTGGCAATCAAATCCAAACTCTCATGTCCAATCCTTTTAATATCGCTGAAGCTGTCAAGGATGCAGACTTGGTCATCGGTGCCGTTCTCATTCCAGGCGCGAAAGCACCGAAATTAGTAACAGATGAAATGGTGAAATCTATGCGCCCTGGCTCGGTTATCGTAGACGTGGCAGTAGACCAAGGTGGTGTCATCGCTACTGCTGATAAGGTGACCACTCATGATCAACCTGTCTATGAGAAGTATGGTGTTCTGCACTATGCCGTTGCCAACATCCCTGGTGCTGTAGCTCGTACATCAACTTTGGCCCTAACCAATGTCACTCTCCCTTATATCCTTAACTTGGCTAAGAAAGGCTTCAAGAAAGCTATCCAAGAAGACAAAGGCCTGCTTCAAGGTGTTACAACCTACAAAGGAAACATCACCAACCAACCGGTTGCGGAAGGACTGGGAAGAGAGTATTTGGATATTTTGGAATTGATTTAATCGTCAACAACTGAAAAGAAGCAACCTCAATTGCTTCTTTTTTTCTTACACTAATTCTAATAATTTCGTCTGGTTGACCTCAGGATAAGAGTCAAGAAAGGTCTTAATTTCCTTGAGGACAGCTGGTATAAGTCCTGCTTGGTCATTTTCCACTTGCAAGACAAGCAACGGTTCATGGAGGCTAAGACGCAATAAGAACCAACCTTTACCAAAAGGTTCAGAGAGAATAAAACGGATGCCTTCTTCATTTTCTGGATTAAAGGTCCAACCTGTCACTGAATAATCTTCCAAGTCAGCAATGACCTGACGCCCCAGTGCCTTAAATTCTTCCGTTTCTAATTTAAAGCGCACTTCCTGCGTTTCCACGGGTTGTTTCAAATCTGCAATCAAATCATCCACTTTTTGGCCTTTTTGAGTCAATTGTGGCAAAAGCATGAGAATTTTAGCTACTGCATAGGTTCCATCATCCAAGAAATAATTTTCCTTGAAGGCTGCATGCCCACTGGTTTCAATGGCCAACTGACAATCTACACCAGCCTCATTGGCAGCAATAGCTCGATTAATGACATTTCGGTAACCTGAAATATAGCGAATCTGCTGACCTCCCAATTTCTCAATGAAATCCTTAAGATGATCGGATGTCGGTGAATTGGTCACGATACTGGTGCCAGAATGCTCTGCCAATACAATTTGGCTAAGGATGGCGATCAAGTTATTGCGGTTCAGGATCTCGCCCTTACTGGTCACGACTGCAGAGCGATCCACATCCGTGTCAAAGATAATCCCCATATCTGCTTTATGTTCTAAAACAGCTGACTGGATGCTGGCCATAGCTTCTTTATTGTCAGGATTTGGAATATGATTTGGAAAGCTACCATCTGGTTCCAAAAATTGAGACCCTGACGTATCTGCTCCAAGCACTTCCAGGACAGAATCTGCAAAGAAGCCACCAGCTCCATTTCCAGCATCAACAATGATTTTCATGCCTGCAAGTGGCTTATCACTGTCCACTCCTGATCCTTGACGAATTTTCTCAACCAAGTCCGCCGAATAAGGAGTGAGGATATCAGCAGTCGTTACCGAGCCTTTTTTCTCATTTGAATTGGCTTCCGTATGAGCTAAGATATAATCAATATCTTCATGCTCAGCTCCGCCTTTTTGACTAAAAATCTTGATGCCGTTGAAATAATAAGGCAGGTGACTAGCTGTAATCATGATACCAGCATGGCAGACAAATTCCTCATACTGAGTTGCCATAAACATGGCTGGTGTTGTTGCCAGACCAAAGTCAAGAACTTCAACTCCCTCTGCCAGTGCTTGCTTCACCATATTGTCAACTAGATCTGGCCCACTCAGCCGACTGTCACGGCCAATCCCGATTCGTAAGCGGCCAGCCTGATACTCCTCTTCATTCGATTGACGCAACCATTTGATGATCCCAGATGTGATGCGTTTGACTGCCTCTGCTGTCAAATTTACTTGCCATTCATCCGTTGCAATCGCAATTCCCCGAATGTCTGAACCATTTTGCAATTTAGCCAAATCTGCCATAAAAGCCTCCCCAACGTTAATCTATTATCAACATTTTAGCATATCTTCAGATTGATTGAAAGCATTTACAGAATATTCATAGACTTTCATCAATTCCTGAAAATAATGTTTTCATTTCAGGAATTTTTCCATTAAATAAACAGAATACGTTGACTCCTGACCCTCTTCTCCTGTTAGCAAAAAGCCCTGTTTTTTCCAGAAATTCTCTGACTGCGGGTTCCCCTTCACACAGGCCAAGCGAACCTTATGATATTTCTTAGAAAAGAAGGTCAAACTATCCACGATGAGACGACTTCCCACTCCTCGATCTTGCCAGGAACTGTCTACCATAAACAAACCAATAAAGACAGTCTCCTTATCTGGGTAGCCATATACAAAATCCATGACCGCTACCAGGTCTCTTCCTTTCCAAAAACCAAGGAAAAATTTGTCTTCCGAACTTTTCCCTGGAGGTAGACGAGTCATATCTTCCCACACCTCGACTCCGCTAGGAGTAGGTGGACAATAGTAGAAGTACAAGGGATTAGACTCATATAATTTTAGGACTAGTGGTATATCCTCTCTTGTCAGGATCCGGGCATGATCCAACTGCGATTCAGTTAAGGCAAACATCTCTTTTCTCCTATTATGGTCATTTGATACGTCCTCGTTTTCTACTTAGGAGTGGACAGCACTCGACAAATCAAAAGAGTTCTTCTCATGTCCCAATTTCTAGGTTTCGGTATTATACCGAATTCTACCTTAGAGATCTGAACTTTTTGCCTAGCCTCCTGTATCTCCATTCCTAGTCTAAATATACTAATTCATTCGACTTTATCTAAAGCAACTCTATCTAAAAAAACTACAAAAAGAGCCCTGAACCAGAGCTAGTTTTCTTCTTTCTCATAGGCATTGATAATCTCAGCGACTACTGGATGACGGACCACATCCTTAGCTGACAGATAGACAAAATCAATTTGCTGGATTTTTTGCAATTTCTCTTTGGCATCAATCAGACCTGATTTGACATTGCGCGGTAGGTCAATCTGGCTAATATCACCATTGACAATCATTTTAGAATTGAAGCCCAGACGCGTCAAGAACATCTTCATCTGCATGATGGTTGTATTTTGTGCCTCATCTAAGATAACAAAGGCATCCTCCAAAGTGCGACCACGCATGTAAGCTAGCGGCGCAATTTCTATGATTTCACGCTCCATAAGTCGAGTGGTTTGTTCCTTACCCAAAATCTGGTAGAGAGCATCATAAACTGGACGCAAGTATGGGTCCACCTTCTCCTTGAGATCGCCTGGTAAGAAACCAAGACTTTCTCCTGCTTCCACCGCTGGTCGAGTGAGGATAATCCGCTTAACCTGACCTCGTTTGAGAGCCGTCACCGCAAGTGTCACAGCCAGGAAAGTCTTACCGGTCCCTGCTGGACCAATCCCAAAGACCACATCATGATTCTTGACACTGTCCACATAGACTTTTTGACCCAGCGTTTTGACACGGATAGCTTTACCAAAGTTATCTTTGATGATTTCTTCTTCGTAGAGAGCAACAAACTTGTCAATGGTTCCATTCTGAGCCATAGACAGAGCTGTTACCACATCTGAAGTATTGACCACCATCCCACGACCAACCAAGACCAAAAGGGCTTGAATAGTCAAGCGAGCTACTTCTACACTTTCTTTATCATCACCTAAAATTTGCACCCGCTCGGTCCGAGCATGAATAACAACCCCAATATTTTCCTCAATCAGACGCAAATGTCTTTCATTGGAACCAAAAAGGGAAAGGACATCATCAGGATGTTGTAAGCTTATTTCAACAGAATACTCTTGCAAATAGAGTTCCTCTTTCTTTCGTTTCAATAGTTTTATTATAGCCTATTACAAGAAAAAAATCACGCACCGCGTGATTCCTGAATATAAAAATTACCTAGCAACTAGCTTATCCTCTTTCAACAATTCTTCTATCAGGTAAAGGATGAGGTTGAACAATAAACTGAGTCCAACTGTCAAAAAAATTCCCCAGACCAGTTTTGTCATACTCATGGTACGAAGTCCATCAAAGAGAATAGTCCCCAAACCACCAGCATTTATGGTAGAAGCAATGGTCGCAATAGCGATAATAGAAGAGGAAGCCAGACGCAAACCTGCAAAGACAGAAGACTTAGCCAAAGGCAACTGAATCTTTAAAAATACTTGCCAATCAGTCATTCCCATCCCTCTCGCTGCCTCAATGATAGCGGAGTCCACCTGCAAAAAACCTTCCAAAAAGGTCCGAACCAGGCTGTATTGGGCATAAAGAACCAAAACAATAATAGCTGTTGTCCTCCCTAGGCCTGTCAAAGGAATAAGAAGGGCAAAGAGGGCGAAGGAGGGCACTGCATAAAGTAGAGACAAAAGATAGACCGAAGCCTGTCGAATCTCTTCATGAAAAAGCAGAAATACAGCACTAATACTAGCAAAGATTAAAGCAAAAACCATAGCTAAGCCGGATATTTCTACATGTTCCATGAGTGCTTGAAACAAATAATCCGAAGAAGTTCGTAAATAGTCAAGCATGGACAGCCCCCCACAGAGTTTGCTGGTCACGAGCCGTTTCAATCAATTTTTTTACGAAGTCATTCTTAGGTTTTGCCATGATTTTTTCTGGAGTATCAAACTGAGCAATTTTTCCCTCATCCATAATTAAGACACGTGTTCCTAACTTAAAAGCTTCATAAATATCGTGGGTAATAAAGACAAAAGTCTTATCACGGAGTTTCTGGTGAATCGCTAGAAGTTGGTCTTGCAAAGCACCACGAGTAATAGCATCAATGGCCCCAAACGGCTCATCAAAAAGCATGATATTGGGGTTAGCAGCTAAAGCCCTTGCTACTCCAATCCGCTGTTGTTGTCCACCGGACAACTCACTTGGATAACGATGGGAAAAATCCTCTGCACCTAGCTGAATCAAGTCCATAAGTTCTAAGATCCGCTGATCAATCTTTTTCTGATCCCAATTTAAGAGTTTCGGAACTATGGCCATATTTTCAGCCACTGTCATATGAGGAAATAAGCCTATTTCCTGCACTACATAACCGATTTGGCGCCGAAGAGCAACAGCATCCAAGTCCGCAATGTCTTGTCCATTAAAATAAATCTTTCCAGAAGTCGCTTCAACCAAGCGATTCATCATCTTGAGAGTAGTGGTTTTACCGGAACCAGAAGTTCCTAAAATAGTGATCAATTCTCCTTCTTGAATGGTCAAAGAAATATCATCCACCACCGCCTTATCTTGATAAATTTTAGAGACATGGTCGAATTGAATCATGTTTTTTGTCATAGTGTCTCCTTTAACTTTAAAGAGAGTGAAAGAGACTATTTGTCCTTTATTTTCTCATAGTATTCTTCTGCTACTGCACGATAATCCTCTCCCTCAACATCAACCTTGGCATTGAGCTGGGTCACTGTTTGAGTATTTAAGTTTTTTGAAACTTGGTTGAGAAGAGCAGCCATTTCAGGATTTTCTTCCAGAATCTCATTTCGAACGACTGGAGCTAGATTATAGGGTGGCCAAAAGGCTTTGTCATCCTCCAACAGAGTAAATTGTTGCCTATTAACTAGCTGTCCTTCTGTTGTATAGGCAGGTGTTACGTCTGCTTCATCATTTTCTAAAAGAGAATATTTGAGACTGTTATCATAAACTTTGGTGGATTTCCAGTCGAAAGTACCATAGACTTTTTCTAAGCCAGGAAGACCATCTTCTCGTTGGTCAAACTCACCCTGAGAAGCAAACCGGACCTGATTAGCATGCTTTTGCAAGTCGGAAATTGTTTCAATACCTAGTTTCTCAGCTAGCTGAGTTCGAATAACCAAGCCTTGACTATCATTCGCTGCCGCATAATCCAACCAAGTCAAGTTAAATTCTCTTTCATAACCAGATTTGACAATTTCGTAGACTTTATTAGGATCAGTTTCCATCTTTTCCTTAAGAATGGAAAGCAGTCCCGTTCCTGTATACTCAGGATAAAGATCAATTTCTTTATTGAGAATAGCATTGTGAACAAGGGAGCTAGAAATATTGGACTTACGTTCCACATGATAACCATTGTTTTCCAAAGCCAAGGCATAGATTTCAGCCACAATTAAGTTTTCTGTAAAGTCCTTAGATCCCACACGAATGGCAGTATCAGCTGTCTTAAACCTACTTCTACTATTAAGACCCGTCCAAATGAAACCAACCAGACCCATGAGGATAATTGCCAACGCCCCGCCTAAAATTAACTTTCTTTTCTTCATTTTTTCTTTCTCCCTTGATGGACGACCTTGACTAGATAAATGCTTGATTAAGCCATCAAAAATCAGCATGCTGATAAAAGACAGGGCGGCTACCGAGCCACCACCTAGAAGTAAAAGGTCATAACGATAGAGACCCAAACCTGTGAAAATCAAGGTTCCAAGTCCACCAGCTCCGATATAAGTTGCTAAAGTGGCAGAGGCGATAATTTCAATGAGGGCCAACTTGATTCCATTGAGAACATGTGGAAGGGCTAAGGGAAATGTCACTTTTCCAAGCAACTGCCTCTTGGTCATCCCCATTCCCAAACCTGTTTCAATTAGTGAAGCCGATACTTCTGAAAATCCAACAATTGTGTGGAGCAAAATCGGTGGGAGAGCTAAAATAAGGAGAGCAATGAGAGCTGGAAAATGTCCCACACCGATAAGGGGAATGAGAATAAAGAGTACACCCAGACTGGGGATAACCCTTAGACCCTGAGTCAAGAGAACCGCAATTTGTTTGATTGTCTGATTTTTATAAGATAGATAGCCAAGGGGTAATCCAATCAGAATAGCCAAAAACAAAGCCTGACTACTTAAGAGCAAGTGTTGTCCAACATATCCCCAATAAGATTCTCCATTTTCAGCAAGGTAGCTGCCAATAGCCTCTAGCATCTTAGTTTACCTGGTGACTGTCTAAAAGTTCTTTTAGCGAATTTGAAAAAATCTGTGTAGCCTCTACTAAGGCCTTTTGCTGGTCCGAAGTCAAACTTGCCATTGCCTGAGCTTCATAAGCATTGAGAGGCTCTATCAAAGCTGCTAATTCTTTCTTACCCAAATCAGTCATCATGACCAATTTTTTCCGTTTATCATTTGAAATAGTTTCTAGATAAAACCAACCTTTTCTCATATGATTTTTAACAATGGATTGAATCACCTGCTTACTGGAATAGGTCTTCCTACAAAGAAACTCCTGTGTCAAACCTTGCGGATTTTTATAAAGCCATGTAAAAACCATAAGGAATTTACTATTAATGCCATTCTGACGAGCATAATTTTCAAAGAGAGAGAATTGTTCATCTCTCAAGGCTGCATATTTTTTTGCTTTTTTATTGTTCATTTTATTCTCCTTTATTTCAATTGATAAGCTTAACAAATGATGAATCTCTTTCTATCTAATCATTTTATCCCCATTAGATAAGCTGCATTTTCTAACTAAGAAAAGAGTAACACCATTTCCTCAATCAGTAAAGCACTTTGACTCCATAAAAAAAAATCGCCATTTCAAGTGATACTAATTAGTTTTTACTATAACAAGTAAGTATTGCAATCCCATGTCGATTCTATTACCCCTATGTTGGTCTTAGATAACAGTTGCACGGCCAAAAAGAAAAAAACACCCAAACAGTGATTTTCTTTGACTTTACATTTGAGGTATCAAAGAGTTTCTAATGGGTCAAATATTGTTCCCAAATACGATCAAATTGACCAAGATTGAAAGAAAAACTGGCCGCGTCTTCCAAATAACGACTGACTTCATCAAAGGAGTCTGTGTGTTTTGGAAAAGTTGAATCATCAAAGGCTAAATCTGCTAGAATCGCCAGTGGTTCATTGGATTTTGGGTTTCGTTGGGTCATTAACCATGTATAAAAGGATTTTCTCATCGGTCTACCGCCTTCTCATAATGTTCTTATTGTAGCAAAAAAATCTCAGAAAGTCTGAGATTTTGTAATGTCTTTCTATATCAAAATGCATCCCTTATCAATCTACCATTCTAGATAAGAGAGAAAGGTAGCTCCGGTCAATTAAAATCAAGCAATCAATCCTTTGCTTTACTAGCTAGAAGACTTCTCACTGGTAGAAATCATCTCTTAACTATATGTTCCTTGTGATAATAGACCTGTCAAAACGGACCAATTATTAGCATCTAAAACAAGGCATCTCACTTGTTTTTCTTAGTTGATCAACTCAATTCCGATTGCATCTTGCTTGATTTTCTTAGCTTTCATAAGACCGCCCAGCGCTTTTTTAAATTGTCCTTTTGAAATCCCAAATGTTGCCTTGATATCATCCGGCGATGATTTATCATTAAGCGTCATGAAACCACCATTTGCTTCTAGATAGGTCACAATCATCTGAGCATCATTTTCCAACATTTCAAAGGAACGCGGTTTGAGGGAAAGGTTGAGGGTACGATCTATCTGACGGTAGCCAATAACACGGACTTTCAACTCTTGACCCAAACGCGGCTCCGTATACCGTTCACTTGGATGGATAAAACCGAGCATATTGTTATCTGGTAAGTAAACATGGGTGCCGTTAAGTTTGAGACGGTATACGATGGCGCGTAGCTCTTGGTTCTGCATGTTGTCATAGCCAGGTCCGGCCATTTTTTGAAAATCTTCTGGGAAAGCAAGGGAAGCCCATATGCGGTCTTTCTTGTCAACATAGTATTTGACATAGAGTTGATCCCCTTTTTTAGGCCACAATTCCTTTATTTCAGGCAATATATCTAGTGAAACTACTACCTCTTTATCAGGAAGCCCCGTATCCAAAAAAACACCCAAGTCCTTGCGGACCTCCGTAACCCGACCCCAGCCAAAGTTGGTACGACTGACGGTCACTTCTTTCGTGGTCAACCGCAAACGTTGTTTCATATCAGTATAGGAAAAACCTGTCACTGACTGCCCCAAAGCATGGTCCCCTTCTTCTTTTGCCAAAGCAAAGGTCTGACCATCCTTTTGTACAAAGTAAAAATCCTTATTTTCATCTGTTACCAAACCAGTAACAAAAGTTGCAAGTACTGTATTCATATTATTTCTTTCTAAAAGAGCATAGAAACTCTTTCCTCACGAACTGAAACCAAGGAAGAAATGGCCGGTTGGAAAATCCAGTTCCTATCTTACATGAGAAATATATCATTTCATTGAGTTCCCACTTTAAAAATCTACTAGACCCTTTTCGCATGAAGATCCCTAAATTCAGATGTCCGTCATCCACTCTTTTTTGAGTCCAAAATGAGTCTGAAACGATAATTGTCTCAGACTCTATAAGACTAATAGTTGGAAAAAGAGGGCTTAAACTGCAAGCAATTCTTTTTCTTTTTCTGCTGTCATTTGGTCGATGGTCTTGATGGCATCATCCGTTACTTTTTGGATATCCTTCTCTAGACCTTTCAACTCATCTTCAGTAATCTCTTTCGCTTTTTCAGCTTTCTTAGCTTCATCCATAGCATCACGACGAATATTACGGATAGCTATTTTTGAGTTCTCACCTACTTTTTTCACTTCTTTAGCTAAACTCTTCCGCGTTTCTTCCGTCAGGGCAGGGATAACCAAACGGATAACAACACCATCGGATTGTGGTGTCAAACCAAGGTCAGATGCGTTGAGGGCACGTTCGATGTCTTTCAAGATGGACTTATCAAAGGGCGTAATCAAGAGAACACGTGCTTCAGGTACTGTGATACCAGCAAGCTGATTCAATGGCGTTGGAGCCCCATAGTAATCAACTGAGATACGGTCCAAAAGACTAGCATTGGCACGACCTGCACGGATATTACCAAACTCACGAGCCAAACTTTGATGCGAGTGAGCCATACGTTCTTTAGCTTTTGCTATGATTTCTTTAGTCATAAAATCTCCTTATTTTTCTTCCTTGTTGGAAACAGTTGTTCCAATTGGTTCACCAAAAACAACGCGCTTGATATTACCTGGCTCATTCATATTGAAAACAACCAAGTCGATATCGTTATCCATAGAAATAGTTGATGCAGTCGCATCCATAATTTTGAGACCACGGTGAATGACTTCACGGTGAGTCAGTTCATCAAATTTAACGGCATTCGCATCCTTATTTGGATCAGCATTATAAATACCATCCACACCATTCTTTGCCATAAGAATAGCATCCGCTGCGATTTCTGCAGCACGAAGAGCAGCTGTTGTATCGGTTGAGAAGTAAGGGGAGCCGATACCCGCTCCGAAGATGACAATACGATTTTTTTCCAAATGGCGAAGGGCACGACCACGAATATAAGGCTCTGCCACATTTTGCATTGGGATGGCTGTTTGGACACGAGTATCCACACCATATTGTTGCAAACTATCGGCCATGACCAAAGCGTTCATAACTGTCCCCAACATACCGGTGTAGTCAGCTTGTACACGGTCCATACCTGCTGCTGCTGCGGGTTCTCCACGCCAGAGGTTGCCACCACCAATAACCAAGGCGATTTGGATACCTGAATCATGTACTTCCGCAATTTCCTTTGCCATTGCTTGAACAGTCGCTAAATCGATACCCGTACCTTTGTCACCTGCAAGTGCTTCTCCAGACAATTTAATGAGAATACGTTCGTATTTTGGTTTCATCGTTCCCTCTTACTCCTATTTTTAATCCTTATTATTCTACCATAAAATCTAATTTTTAAATAGTATTATCTCTATCAAACCATTCCCCTTGTTGCCTTTTTCTCATAATTTCGTATATTTTTAAAAAGAATGGAGAGTGGACTTGTCCGCAGAATGGTATTTTTCTAACCTTGACTAGTCATTTCAAAGCTAATCTTGAAAAAAGGCGTTATACAATAACTCTATTTCTTCACATTGATCATCTACCCAGAAGACTTGACCTGACTGGTTATAGACAATATCAGTATCTAAATATTGTCGTGTTTCCTCCTCTTTCCATCGATGAGGTGCATCAATAATAGGGAGAATATCCGCATCCTCTAAGAGGTGTTGAAGCGGTTCACCGCTGTAACCGCGATCTGCCATCAGATACTGAGCTCTGTCTAAAACTTTCTCACTTAGGTGACTAATCATCTTCTTAGCGACAGTCTGTTCCCCCTTTGAAGCAGGTGTCACTTCCCAGGTAATCGGGAGTTCGTAATGGGCATCCACGATGAGATGACAGCGAAATCCATAGTAATTTTCTTTTTTCACGTACCCATTTTTACCATGTCTTTCTTTACAAGTGAAATCGGCATCCAGATCAGATCGCTTATCTTTTTTCTTTTTCTGACCATAAGGAGTCGCATAACTTTCAATTAGTTTCCCATCTAAAGCCAGTTCCTTACCGAAATCAGGAAGGAGCTCATAGAGGCCTGAAACTCCTGACTGAACCCAGTACTCAACATCGGGACAGAGTTCTACCAAATCTTGAATAAAACGTGAAAAGGCCGATTTGGAGGGAGCGTGAACCAGTTTCCTTGTTCCGTTCTTTAATTTGACACCGTGCGTTTCAAATCCACATATTTGTCGAAGCTGACTATTCATATTCAGATGCCGAATCAATTGTTGGTCGGTTTCCAGCTGTAAAATAAATTTAGACACGTAGGCGATGAAGTAAGATTGAACACTATAATCTCGACGTCCATGACGACGTCTTTCTTCCAGACACTGGAAGAGGTTGGTTTCTGGCAAACCATCCAGAACAGTCAAAATTTTTTCTTTTTCTGACCATAAGGAGTCGCATAACTTTCAATTAGTTTCCCATCTAAAGTCAGCTCCTTACCGAAATCAGGAAGGAGCTCATAGAGGCCTGAAACTCCTGACTGAACCCAGTACTCAACATCGGGACAGAGTTCTACCAAATCTTGAATAAAACGTGAAAAGGCCGATTTGGAGGGAGCGTGAACCCGTTTCCTTGTTCCGTTCTTTAATTTGACACCGTGCGTTTCAAATCCACATATTTGTCGAAGCTGACTATTCATATTCAGATGCCGTATCAATTGTTGGTCGGTTTCCAGCTGTAAAATAAATTTAGACACGTAGGCGATGAAGTAAGATTGAACACTGTAATCTCGACGTCCATGACGACGTCTTTCTTCCAGACACTGGAAGAGGTTGGTTTCTGGCAAACCATCCAGAACAGTCAAAATTTTTTCTAAATCACCCATTTCATGGTCCTCAAAGAGGTTGAGTTGTGTTATAATTTTCATGTGAGACCTCGCTAATAGCTATAGTTTGCACTACTATTATAACGCTTTGACGTTGAATGATGGCTCATAAAGGGAAAAATCGCTACAGACCGTGGCGATTTTTCTTTTTAGGTGATCCTTAAACCTTGATAAATCTAAGTTCAAGAAAAAGGGGAATGATTCCTATCAAAAAAACCTGTTTCCAGGTTTCTCTTACGATATATGAAGTTTCCGTCTCAAGGCATCCGCTTTTGCCCCAATCAGTTTATCCAACTGACGGGTCTTAAGAGTCAAGTAAGCATAGATGAAGACACCGACTGAACCAACTGTTAAGAGATGAAGCACACTGGCGATTCGACCAACAGGCGGAAGAAGTTGACTCAGACCAATTTCTAGAACAAAAACGACAAGTCCCATCATGAGGGAAAGAATACTAATCCCAACAACATTTTTCTTGACAGCAATTTTATTAATACCGATGACCTTATCTACTCGACGGAAAATCAAGGCATTGGACACAAAGAGGCCAAAAGCAGTCGACAAAAGCGGGCCGTAGGCATGGAATAAATAAATAAAGGGAAAATGTAGGATAATTTTCACCGCTAAACCTGTGAGAAAGAAGATAATTCCCTTGCGATTTTCAAAAACCCCTTGAATGACGACGCCAAAGAGCGTATAAAGTCCTTGGAATAAAATAAGAAGCAAATTAGCTCTGAAAAGACCGATTGCTGCTGACTCTGATGCCCCATAAAAGACCACATAGAGAGGTTTTGCCATGATAATTGTGCCAACGATAGCTGGGATGATAACAATGGACAACATCCGAATATTATCTGTAATCAGATTGGATGTCCCCTTGATATCCTTCTTAACAAAAGACTCTGTAATCATTGGGATGGCCACACTACCAATGGAACCCGCCACCCCGATAATAACCATCGTAATCTTACTTGGATTGGAAATCATGTAAGAGTAATCCACCAAAAGTTCTTTATTTGTGTAACTAGTGATGGTTTCCATAAAGTTAACAAAGGTGATTTGATCTACAAACTGATAGAGTTGGATAGCTGACCCGATAACAATCAATGGGATGGCTTCCTTTATCGTTTCAATAATCAAAGCCTTGAGGTCAATGGAGATAACTGAATCCGGTTTTTTGAGGACGCGACGGATATAAGAACCTTTTTGTAAGGCAAAAATCAGAACAGCGATGCTAGCAATCATTCCGACAAAAGCACCAAAGGTCGATTGCACCACTGCTTTTAGATAATCTCCCGAGCCCATTTTCATGATAAAAAATGTTGCTCCCCAGATCCAGATAACACGAGCAATTTGCTCAGCTATTTGGCTGATAGCATAGGGTTTCATATTATTGTGGCCCTGGAAAAAGCCTCGCATGATACTCATAGCTGGGAAGATGAGGATAGGTGGCACCAGACTATACATAACCGGTGTCAGTAGTTCCTTTGAACCAGACATATCCGCTAAGATGGGAGAAAAAAGGTACATGAATCCAGCAAAGACTAGCCCCAAGACCAACATGAGTTTGAAAAATTCTCTAACTAAATAGTAGGATACATCCTGTCTATCCAAGGCATTGTACTTAGCGATTTGTTTTGCCATTGCCGTTGGCAAGCCAACAGTTGAAATCAATAAGAAGGTAGCATAAACCTGATAGCCCATATTAAAGAGGGCATTGGCCTCGAAACGATGTTCTCCCATCCAGATAAACCAAGGGATAACATAGATGATACCTAGCAAACGACTGATAAAGTTCCCAGCTGTCAACCAGGCCATGCCACGTACCATGGTTTCCTGCTGGTGGCTTTGCTGCTTATTTTCTGACATGATCTTCTCTTTCATTTTTTCTATTCTGAATTCTCATTATAAACTTTTCCAAGAAACTTGTAAAACCAAAACATTTTTTGAGTCAGAGGCATTTGACAGTTTTTCAGTCTTAAGAAAAATAAAAACATGACCAAGGCCATGTTTTTATTTTTTTATTAAAGTGAATTAGGATCAACTTTGATACCAACACCTTGTGTAGTAGTGATGGTTACAGAAGTCATATAAGTCCCTTTAGCTGTAGCTGGTTTAGCTTTAGCCATTACATCGTGGAAAGCTTTGAAGTTTTCGACCAGCTTGTCAGCTTCAAATGAAACTTTACCAATGATAGCTTGTACGATACCTGCTTTATCCGCACGGTAAGTAATTTTACCACCTTTAGACTCTTCAACTGCTTTGGTAACATCCATAGTTACTGTACCAGTTTTAGGGTTTGGCATGAGGTTACGAGGGCCAAGCACACGACCAAGACGACCAACAAGTGCCATCATATCTGGAGTCGCGATAACGACGTCAAAGTCCAACCAACCGCCATTGATTTTAGCAACCAAGTCATCTTCACCAACAAAATCTGCACCAGCAGCTTTTGCTTCTTCAGCTTTAGCACCACGTGCAAAAACCAAAACGCGTGAAGTTTTACCAGTACCGTTTGGCAATACCATTGCACCACGGATTTGTTGGTCAGCTTTACGAACGTCAATGTTCAAGTTGTAAGCAACTTCTACAGTTGCATCGAATTTTGCAAAGTTAGTTTCTTGTGCAAGTGCTACAGCTTCTTCTACGCTGTAGGCTTTTGTGCTGTCGATTTTCTCAAGAGCAGCACGTAATTGTTTGCCTTTTTTAGCCATGTTAATTTTCTCCTTGTAATGTGGTTAAATCGATTTTCATCTCCCACGTCACTCAGTTAATGATGAAGTGAGCGGGTCATGGAATCCCAGCTGATTAGTCAGCTACAGTGAATCCCATAGAACGAGCAGTACCTTCGATCATACGCATTGCAGCTTCAAGATCTGCAGCGTTCAAATCTGGCATTTTAGTTTCAGCAATTTCTTGTACTTGTGCACGAGTAACTGTTGCAACTTTTGTTTTGTTTGGTGTGCCTGATCCTTTTTCAACACCTGCAGCTTTTTTCAAAAGAACAGCAGCTGGTGGTGTTTTTGTGATGAAAGTGAATGATTTATCTTCATACACAGAGATAACAACTGGGATGATCATACCAGCTTGATCAGCTGTACGAGCGTTAAACTCTTTTGTGAATCCCATGATATTGACACCTGCTTGACCAAGAGCTGGACCAACTGGCGGAGCTGGAGTAGCTTTACCTGCAGGAATCTGAAGTTTTACAAGTTTTTCGACTTTTTTAGCCATGATATAAAATCCTCCTATTGTGGTTTTGGCGGTAATTTCAGATTTTTACCTCCCACAAATATGTGATTTACACATACCTTTTTATTATACACGAAAACCAAGAAAATGCAAGCTAAATGTTTACTTTTTCTCTTTTTTCTTATAGAATAAAGCTATGACATTCTTGAAATTTGCATCTCTATTATTTATCCTCTTAAACCTAATCATTTCCATTCTTTTGGTAAAATTGCTCAAGTTACAAAAAAGAGGCTGGAACTTTGCTGACATCGCCTTTCCTTTGTTTGCTGTAGAATTTTATTTGATTACGGACAAGGCTTATTACCATAGTTTTCTTCCACACTTAATCTTGGCTCTCTCTATCCTAGCTATCGTTATTGCCTCCCTTTTTCTGTGGAAAAAAAGAGATTTTACCTATGGTCGCTTTTTCAAATTATTCTGGCGAGCTGGTTTTCTCCTTACTTTTCTTATCTACCTGGCTATGACCATATCTCTTTTCCTTATAAAAAATTAGCAAAAAGACCCAGATGAACTGAGTCTTTTTTTGATATCCTTAGCCACTTAAGCTTCCACATCTCTCAGATTTGGAGACTTGAAACTGTAAATAAAGAAAAGAGCATTTTTTCTCCGAAGTCTGAAAAATTGATTTCTTAATCTATCGATTTTCTCTCTAATCTCAAAACTCATGAAGAAAGTGTCTCCCGGACTATTTCTTTTGGCTTACCGTCATTCATGAATTTCCAGAGGTAGACCGTCTGGATCAAAGAAGAAAGCCATCTTCTTCCCATCAAAATCATCTACTCGCAAGCCTTGATGAGGGATGGCCAGTTGGTCAAACTCAGCCAAGCAGGCTTCCACATCTTCCACTTTAAAAGCCAGGTGGCGTAGACCTGTATGTTCTGGATGGGGATAGGCAGGTCGTAGCGGTGCATCTTCTTTAATAAAAATTTCTAAGATCAGATGGCCTTTTTGGACATTGAAAAGGATGTCCTTTTTTTCTGGACGGATATGTTCGTCAAGTGGATGAAAACCTAATTTATCAACATAAAACTCTCTCGTTTTTTCGTAGTTTCGCCCGATGATGGCGATATGGTGAACGGTATCTAATTTCATCTTACTGAGTCTCCAATACTTTACGTGGCTTGGTCCCTTCGGCTGGACCGATGACGCCTGCTGCTTCTAGTTCTTCCATGAGACGAGTTGCCCGGTTAAATCCAACTGAGAGGCGCCGTTGAATCATAGAAGCTGAAGCCTTCTGAGTTTCTAAAACCAGGGCCCGTGCCTCCTCAAAGAGGGGATCAGAACCATCATCACTAGAAGTTCCTGAACCTGAATCAAAATCTCCATCCGATACTTCACCAGGATCAAAGTTTTCATCGTATTCAACATCTGCTTGATTTTTAATAAAGTTTACAATAGCCTCTACATCTCCATCCGAGATGAAAGAACCTTGCAATCGAACTGGGTGACTTTCCCCAATTGGACTAAAGAGCATATCTCCTCGTCCCAGTAGTTTTTCAGCCCCATTGACGTCCAAAATGGTCCGACTATCGGTTCCACTGGATACAGCAAAGGCAACACGGGATGGAACATTGGCCTTGATAAGACCAGAAATAACATCTACAGACGGCCGCTGTGTAGCCAAAATCATATGAATACCAGCTGCCCGTGCTTTTTGTCCCAGTCGGATGATCGCATCTTCCACTTCCTTACTAGCCACCATCATCAGGTCAGCCAACTCATCCACAATAACCACAATCAGTGGTAAAGGAATTTGTTTTTCCTGCGATTGCTTGTTGAACTCAGCTACCTTATCATTATATCCCTCTAGATTGCGGACTCCAAGATGGCTGAAAAGTTCATAGCGTTTTTCCATTTCGTCTACGACTTTTTGAAGAGCGCGCGCAGCCTTGCGAGGATTTGTCACAACAGGAATCAAGAGGTGAGGGATATCGTTGTAAACTGATAATTCAACCATCTTTGGATCAATCATCATAAACTTGACCTGATCCGGTCCAGCCTTCATGAGGATAGAAGCAATGATACCATTAACGGCCACCGATTTACCAGAACCGGTCGAACCAGCCACCAATAAGTGGGGCATCTTTGTCAAATCAAAGGAGCGAACAGAGCCATTGACAGCCTTCCCAAGAGGAATATCCAACAGTTTACCAGAATCTGTTTTTGACTGCTCCCAGAGCTCACGGAAAGGTACCATCGCCACTTCCGAATTAGGCACTTCTATACCCACCAAAGATTTCCCCGGGATAGGTGCTTCGATTCGGACGTCCTTGGCAGCTAAGGCCAGGGCTAAGTCATCGGCTAGGTTGGAAATTCGATTGACACGGACACCGACAGCTGGTTTGACTTCATACTTGGTAACAGATGGACCAATTTCAGCTCGCTCCACCGCTACCTTAATACCAAAGCTAGCAAAGGTCTCCTCCAATACTCGGATATTTTCTCGGACAATTTTCTTTTCATTAGATTGGCTCTTAACCTTAATGGGAGCCAACAAATCAACCGTTGGTAATTTATAGGCTAGGCCATGCTTTGGCTTGAAGTCGATAACAACATCTTCAAGGACCTGTGCTTCTTCTTGATCGCCTTCTTGAGCAAGAATTTCTTCCTGAGCCAAATGGATGGGAAATTCATCTTCCGGCAAGATCTCTGAACTGAGCTGAGCCTTAATGGAGAGTGGGAGAGCATGCTCCTCAATTGCAGGTTCAACGTCAAGAATTTCCCCTGTCTCCAAATCAACCTTATTATCTAGTTCTTCCAGCAAACGAGCCTGTCTTTGAGACTCTAGTTCAGCTTCAAAAGCCAATTCTTCTTCCAAACGTTGAGCTTCTCTGAGTGCATTTCTTTCAGCTTTTTCAGCCTCTTTAATAGCTCTTTTTTCAGCACGAATAGCCGATTTTTCCTTGTGTCTTTCTCTCAGATAGGCAAAACCGTCGGCTAAATCATAAACTGTCCAAGGACTCATGAAAAAGAGACCAAAGGAAATCAGCAGAGCTCCTATAAAAAAGGTGCCAATGTTGGCAAACAGGAAAGAAATTGGCATATAAAGAACGCCACCCAGAGCTCCAGCGCCCAAAAACTCCTTAACTTGCATGAGTTTCATTTCATTAAAGGCCAATTGAACCGTATGTTGGAGAAGTTGGCTACCCTTATAATGCAAATCCAAATAGGCTTGAAATTCTAGCAGAACACCTGCAAAACAGAGAAGAAAGCCAGAGATGATACCTTCATGCTTGGTAATCTTATTCCAAAAAAGAATGGCCATAAGCAATCCAGCCATCAAAAGGTAGGTGGCCGAACCAAAGAGCAATCGCAAGAGATTATAGGCCGTTACACCCAATACTCCCATCCTAGTTGCTGCAAAAACTAACAACAGAATCAGAACAAGTCGGATCAGAATAGACTTGATTTTCTTTCTTTGAGCCAATTCCGCCTTAGTTGGGCGGCGAGTTGACTTCCCTTTTTTTATCATTTTAGACATAATTCCCTCATTTTAAGCAATATCATTTCATTCTACCACAAAGCTACCTATTTTTCAGCAAAAAAGCAGATGCTCCATTCGGTTTGCATCTGCTACTTTTCATACCATTTTTCATTATCACTTTAAAATTTCTTTTTAGGATGACGATCAATAACCTGGGGGTTATCATCAATGGCTTTGCTTCCTTTTTCTGTCAATGCGTATCCACGAACCACAAAGAAACTTCCTAATTCTTCTTCAGAAAAATGATCTTTTAAGGCTTGATCTAAGTCTGCTGCTTTCATTTTTGACAAACCCTTAACATCTTTTGTTTTTAATATTTTTTTCTTTAGGCCAGCAGCAATATGGTCCAAGGAATCAAAGGCAGACTCTTCAAACGCGTATCCTTTAGCAAGCAAGGATTGCATGTGTGTTGGTCCATCAATTCCATAAGAATACTCGAAATATTTACTATAAACTGTGTCATTGGTAAAGGTACCAAAACGAATCCGCCAAAGTAAGATAATATCTCCAGCCAGTAATCCCTTGCCTAAGAGTTCCATATTTTTTCTAGGAACGGGTTTAAAATCTTCTGTTTCCAAATCACGATCTGGTGAAATATAAGGTTTGACTTCATAATCATCATATAGTGCCATAAAAATTCACTCTCTTCTTTCTGATTAAACTAGTATATCACAGTTTAAAATTTTGTGATATAATGTTGATTACGAGGAGTGCTAGTCTATTTTTCATCAAAGAAAAGAACTATACTTGTTATAGTTTACCAGCTTAAGAGATTCCCTTGTCTATTGGAGCAAAAGGAAATTTGCAAGCGCAGAAACATTCCTTGCATGGAACTAAAATTACAACATTTATCAGTAATGCAATTCTTATCGCTTATTACAGACATTTTTAGAAAGGTTTATTATGAAAAAGTTTCTTTACTTAACTTTAGCTTCAAGTTTACTTTTGGCGGCTTGTTCTTCAAAAAAAGAGGTACCGGCAAACTCCTCTGAGACACCTGCTCAAACTTTGGAGACCGATACTGTCAGCAAATATGCTAAAGATTTGGCCTATGCCATTAACAATCCAAATGCCAACTTCCCACAATTATCAACAGAAATTGCGGACAATGAAGCAGCCGTAAAATTGAAGACAAATCTTGGGGACATTACTCTCAAACTTTTCCCAGAAGAGGCTCCTCTGGCTGTTGAAAACTTCTTGACCCACGCTAAGGAAGGCTACTACAATGGAATCATCTTCCATCGTGTGATCAATGGTTTTATGATCCAAGGTGGTGATCCAGATGGAAAAGGAACTGGTGGCCAATCTATATGGGCTGGTAAAGACGATAAAATTGATGCCGGAAGAGGGTTTAAAAATGAACCATCTGCTTTCCTCTACAACATTCGTGGGGCCCTGGCTATGGCGAACGCGGGAGCCAACACCAATGGCAGCCAATTCTTTATCAACCAAAATCCAGCTGACGCCTCTGGCCAACTCAGCAGTGCAAAGACACCAAGTAAGATCATTGAAGCCTACAAAAATGGTGGAAATCCTAGCTTAGATGGCGGATATACTGTCTTCGGTCAGGTAACCGAAGGTATGGATGTTGTTGATAAGATCGCAAGTAGTCAAACGGATAGTAGCGACAAACCTACCAGCAATATTACCATTGATAGTATCGAAATCCTCAAAGACTATACCTTTAAATAAACTATAAAAACCAGGGTCCTTTCAAGTGGAGTCTGGTTTTTAATTGTATCCTTTCAGTTTCGGTGCCTAATCATTTTGAATAAAGCAAGAAATCTCATCTATATCATCTGAAAAGAGGATTTTCCCTCTGTCTTGCTTGGTCAAGAAACCTTGATCCACCATCTGGTCAAACATCATTTTTAAGCAATCCCAATATCCATTAATATTATAGAGGATACATGAACCTTGGCACTGACCCACTCTGACCCAAGAGATAACCTCCGCGATTTCTTCCAAAGTACCAGGACCACCAGGCAAAGCAATAAAGACCTGACTCAAGTCCATCATCTTAGCCTTTCTTTGGTGCATATCTTCAACTACTATCAATTGATTCAGACCCTCATGTGCAATTTCTAGCTCTTTAAGAAAACTTGGAATAACACCAATAGTCTTACGACCTTGAGCAATCATGCAATCAGCGACGACACCCATCAGACCAACCTTCCCACCACCAAACACCAAATCATGTTCTTGAGAGGCCATCCAGTCCACCAGCTCTATTGACTTTTCTTTATAAAGGGCATCTACTCCCAGATTAGCTCCACAGAAAATAGCTATATTCATTCCGCAAATCTCCTTTCCAACTTTTCCTTATGAGCCTCCATAATCTCTTCCAAAGAAATCTCATACTTATCAGCAAGAATAAAAATATTGTCCAAAACATCTCCTAATTCTTCCTTGATAGCTGCTATATTTTCAATATCAGAGGTCACATCCTCATCTGGTCGATCACGCCCTATTTCCCTTTTACGGATAGATTGGGCTAACTCTCCTACCTCCTCCATCAAGAAATTGCTACGAACAAAGGAATCATACTGGTACCAATTTCTTTTTTTATAAAAATCGCTAACCCATTTTTGATAGGCTTGAATATCCATGATAAAACCTCCTTCTATTTGGACTCATTATAACAAATCTTCGTTGATTAACCTAGTAGATGACTATCCTCTTGTGTTTCAGAAAAATTGGCATTTTCTCTCATTTCGTTTGAAGTCCCTATCTAGCTGTTGTATAATAGGATATATAAGGAAACGGGAGAAAAATAAGATGAAAAAAATTGCCTTTGTTTGTTTAGGAAATATTTGTCGAAGTCCCATGGCTGAATTTGTCATGAAATCTTTGACCAATCAAATACATGTAGAGAGTCGAGCTACTTCTAGTTGGGAACACGGGAATCCTATCCATAGCGGGACCCTGAAGATCTTTCAAGACCACGACATCTCTTATGATAAAAGAAAACGTTCTACTCAATTAACCAAGTCCGATTTTGATGAATTTGACTATTTAATTGGCATGGACCAAGAGAATGTTCATGATATGCTAAAGATAGCTCCCACTGATTGTAGAGCCAAGATTAAACTTTTTGACCAGACTGGTGTTGCTGATCCCTACTTTACTGGACGTTTTGAAGAAACTTACCAGAGGGTAGAAAAAGGTTGTCAGCAATGGTTAGAAGACTTGAAAAGATGACCAAATCTTTTTGTAGAAATCCTTATAAAATGATAGAATAGTAATAACTTCATGAAAGAGATAAAAAGATGAAAAAGATTGCAGTGAACTTTAACGATTTTTTTGACAAAATTAAGCCTCATCTGACTCGGAAAAATGCCGAGTGGGCCAGCTTGGGGTTGATTATTTTGTGCACCCTGACCCTATTTATAGGACGGATTCCGCTTCAAAAGAAACTGACCTTTGATGGAGGAAAGATCTCCTACCAAGGAACTGTACAGGCCAACAAGCTAAACGGTCAAGGGAAAGTAACTTTTGCCAATGGAGATAGCTATGAAGGCGACTTCAAAAACGGGATTTTCGATGGGAAAGGTAAATTCACAGCTAAAGACGGTTGGACCTATGTTGGAGAATTTAAAAAAGGACAAGCCGAAGGGCAAGGCAAGCTAACAACTCAGACGAAAACTGTCTATGAAGGAAGATTTAAACAGGGGATTTATCAACATGAAGATTAGATGGTTTTCTTTTATTCGTACAACGGGCCTAATTTGGGTACTACTTTATCACTTTTTCGTAAAATACTTTCCTGGTGGCTTCCTTGGGGTGGACCTTTTCTTTACCTTATCAGGTTATCTGATGACCGCCAATCTTATTGACGAGTATGCGAAAAACGAATCGATTGACATCACTTCTTTTTTCAGAAAACGTTTCTATCGGATTTTCCCGCCTTTGGTTTTGATGATTCTTCTAGCTACACCACTGGCTCTTCTCATTCGCAATGATTTTATAGCCAATATCGGCAATCAAATCGCTGCCGCTTTAGGTTTCGTTACCAATTATTTTGAAATATTATCTGGTGGATCTTATGAAAACCAGTTCACGCCACATCTTTTTGTTCACACATGGGCACTAGCTATCGAAATCCATTTCTACATTCTTTGGATTTTGGCTGTTCGTTTTATGGCGAGCAAAGCAAAGAAAATTGGACACCTAAAAGGGTTTATCTTTCTCACTTCCGGGCTTATCGCAGTCTTAAGCTTCCTATCCATGTTTATTTCTAGCTTCTTTGTGGATGAGTTTTCCAGAATCTACTTCTCGAGTTGGACCCACATTTTCCCTTTCTTTATCGGAGCTCTCCTAGCTACCCTTCTTGGCATTCAAACTACAACTCCAGCCTTCAAGCGTCTCAGCTCAAGAGTCCCAATGAAAAAGCTGATTCTATCTGGTGCTGGTGCCTCCACCATCATGCTAGTACTTCTCTTTTTCTTTAAGTTTACTAGCATCTGGACTTACCTCTTTGGATTCTTACTCTCTAGTCTAGCAACAGCTACATTGATTGTAGTTTGTCGCATCTTGCATGAGCGTCTACCAGAAAAAGAGGAGCCTGCCTTCATCGGCTTTATTTCCAATATTTCCTATGGAATCTATCTCTTTCACTGGCCTCTCTATATTGTCTTTAGTCAGCTTTTTGGTAATCTCATTGGTATTCTTTTAACCAGCCTTCTCTCACTTCTTTTAGCAAGCTTCTCTTTTTATATCTTCGAACCTTATCTAGCTGGAAGAGATGGCAAATTATTTGGCAAAATTATTTCGCTAAAACCCTATAAAAATTGGGTTGCTGGAATTGGACTTATCCTAGCATTAGTGACACTCGGCATCACCCTCTTTGCTCCCAAAATAGGAGCATTTGAAACCGATTTGTTGGTCAAAGGACTTCAGCAAGCTGATACTCGCCTGCACCAGACCAAATCCTTTGCTGAAAAAGGAAAAGCTTCCTCATTTGAGGTTCAGGAAGGAGTCACAATCATTGGTGATTCCGTTACACTTCGTGCGACACCTCAGTTACAGGCAGCAATGCCCGAAGCTTATATAGATGCACAAGGTAGCCGAAACACACAACAGGCTCATGAACTTATGTTAGCAAACATCCAGAGCGGTACCTTGATGAAAGATGTGGTTATTGCCACAGGTGTCAACCCTATTCCAAATTATGAAGGAGAGTTGAATAAGATTGTCAACGACCTTCCAAATGGCCATCATCTCATTCTACTCACTCCTTATGATGGAAATTCAGCTTACTATGATGATCCTATTGCTGAAAAACATGCCCAATATGTCTATAAATTAGCTAAAACCTATGATTTCATTACAGTTGCCGATTGGAACCAAGCTTCTAAAAGTAATCCACAAATCTGGGAAGGTAGCGATTACATCCATTTTGGTGGTAACCGTGATACCGAAATCCAAGGTGGTACGATTTATACCCAAGCTATTCAAGATGCTTTGAGCCTAGCTAAAGAACGACCGGTCAAAAATGTTGCACAAAATACAGAAGAAACTTCCACAACTGAATAGAAAAAAACACATTTGAGTACATGGCTCAAATGTGTTTTTTCTAATCAGCTAACTTATATTCAAAAAAATCAGAAATAACGGAAGCAAAGCAAGGCATACATATCTATTGATAGTAAAGGAGTTTTAATATCAATAGCGTTGATTCTCAGAAAATATTGGTTGCTTTTACTTTCCATTTTCTAACTTATCTTTAAATCATAGGTGGTCAAGAAAGAGTTTATTTTTGTTTGCTTTGAAAACGCCAAGTAAAACGATAACGGTCATAAGTTGGATAAAGTCCAAATAAGAGAGCTAAAGCCAGTAGCCAACCACCAATAATATCTGTTGGGAAGTGAACTCCTATATAAACACGAGATAGAGCAACCAATATAGCTATGATCACAAGAAGAGCCTGTCCAAGATATTTGAGCCATTTGTTCTGACAGCGTTGATTGAGGACAATCACTAGTACACCAGCAACTAGCATGGTTGAAGCGGTGTGCCAGCTTGGGTAGGAATAGCCAACCGTATCAATAAGCCATTCAATGGTCGGTCTCGGTCTTTGATAGAGGAACTTCAGGGCTGACGAAACTCCAGCCATCAAGATAAGACTTCCCACCAAAAAGTAGCTTTCTGCCTTCCATCTCTTCCAATAGAAAAAGACTGCAAGAACAAAGACGAAGCCAAAAATGGAGACGACATTTCCCAACTTGGTCACTGTTGTCCAGAAACTAGTGCCCATTTGTGGCAAGTTTCCTCGAATAGCCATCTGGATAGTACGATCAAATCCTACCAGATAATCCGGATAGAACTTAACAACATAGCCTAACATAACAAAAAAGAGGGCTGCATAAGAAGCATTTTTATAGTGTTTCAATGAATTTTTCATGTTTCTAGCATAGCATATTTTTATTGAAATTTCTTTAAAACAGGCTTCATTCCAACATAGACAAAGTAGAAAACAATCGAAAAAATGATCCCTTGTATGAAATTAAATGGTAAGACCATACCAAAAAGATAATTGCCTACACCTAGTAGTTTACCAACATCAAAATTAGCGAAACTTGCATACATCGGCATGGCGTAAACATAGTTGAGTACTAACATCCCTAAAGTTAAGCTAATTGTACCCAGCAAGCTTGCTAAAATATAGTTTTTAAAATTTTTATTTTTCTTCCAAATAACAGCCAAGGCCAAGATAAAGAAGGCGTAGGCGATGATATTCATGGGCATCCCAATCATAGTAGATGCTCCATTATTATTGAGAAGTACTTGCAAAAGTGAGCGAATCAAAAGAATTGAAAATGCACTCTTTAAGTCCAAAATCACTAAACCAATCAAGATTGGTAGGATAGAAAAATCCAGTTTAAGGAAATCTGCACCTGGTAAGATTTGAAACTGCACATACATTAATAAGAATGAAATAGCTGAAAGAATGGCAATGTAAGCCATCTTACGTGTGTTATTGTTTGTCTGCGACATAAAAAAATTCCTCCAATTTTTACAATTGAAAGAGTCCCAAAGAGTATTTAGATGCAGCTAAAAAAGCATAAAAACCCCTTCGTCTCCTCCCATCCAGACTTTACTGTCGGTTGTGGAATTGCACCACATCAGCTTTCGCTCGCGGACTTCAAAGAATCTCTTTTTTTCTGTCACTTCCTTAGCTCGTCTTGGCATACTCTAGTATAGCCTACAACTCGCTGCCTCGTTTTAGAGAAAAAAAGTCTCCTTTATCACCGCCGGTCGGGAATCTCACCCTGCCCTGAAGACACCTCTATCATAACAAAAAAACCTTGCAATTGCAAGGCTAAAAGGCTGTTTTTGTTACTCTTTTCACATTAACTTGAGTTTATCTGTCTCATAGGTATGAACACGTTCCAAACCAGAAAAATTCTGCTGGCGTAGAGCTTCATAGATGACCATACAAACTGTATTGGAAACATTGAGGCTACGGACATGTTGATCATTCATCGGAATACGGATAGCTTTATCCGCATACTGCCGCATAAACTCTTCTGGTAAACCCGTATCCTCACGACCAAAGATGAAATAGTGAAGCTTGTCATCATCATATTTTACATCTGAATAGGTCTCTTCAGCAAATTTTGAAACTAGATGCACACAAGCATTTTGTACTTTTTCTATAAACTCATTTAGATTCTCATAAAAACGAACGTCCAACTTATCCCAATAATCCAATCCAGCCCGCTTCATCTTACGATCATCAATCGGAAAGCCCATAGGCTTGATGATATGGAGCGGAGCATTTGTTGCAGCACACGTACGAGCAATGTTGCCCGTATTCTGTGGAATTTGTGGTTCAAATAAGACCACGTGGTTGCGAGATTTTTCTTCTTGGTAGGATAATTCTTCAATATTCATCAGTTGCTCCATACTATTCGGTGAATGTGACAAAAAAAATGCCATACTGCCCGGAGTCAAGCTCAGCAAACAGTATGGTGAATGAAAACTCATTCACTTAAATCACAACAGGTTTGATTTAAATAAATGAATATTACATGAATAGTATAACACAAAATCAGCTCAAATCAAGCATAACGGCTATTTTTTTATGATTTTTTTAAGCAAAATTTTGACCGCATGTTGTCAAGTCAAGTGCAACAAGTTGATTGATAACTAGAGATCCAGAGGTTAAGCTATTTGGGCTATCCCAAATAGGAATTTTGAAGATTGGTATTGAAGAAGTCGTCTCGGGCGCTCATTGATGGCTGTGATATAGTTGTCAAGTTCTTCAGAGGTTAGTGAATTAAAAGAGTTTCCTTTAGGGATATATTCTCTGAGGAGACCATTGAAGTTCTCATTTGTACCTCTCTCATGTGAAGAATATGGATGTGCAAAGTAAACATCAACAGCTGAGGGTATGAAAAAAAATCTCAAAGAGATATACTTGTAGTTCACCACAAACACAAGATAGGACACTTTGAGATGCAAGAACATTATACCCCAAAAGGAAAACATTTGACAATAGCTGAGCGATACTTCATCGAGAAATGGAAATCAGAAGGGAAGTCTAATAGAACCATTGCTGGCTTGTTAGGGAAAGCACCTCAAACCATTCATAACGAAGTCAAGCGTGGACTTGTCAGACAACAAATTCGTAGAGGTAAATTTGAAATGGTTTATCAAGCGGACTACGCTCAAGATAGCTACGAGATGAAAAGGAGGAAATCTGTTCGTTCTGTCGGTTTGGATAAAGATACGAAAGATAAAATCCTACATTATATGAAACAGAACTTCTCTCCAGAAATGATGGTAAAAACAAAAGGTGTAGCTGTTCCTATCTCAACTATCTATTACTGGATTCATCAAGGACACCTTGGCATTGATTCTGATTGGATGTTGTATCCAAGGAAAAAGAGAGGAAAACGAAAGAAGGCTAGTCCACGTTTTAAACCTGTTGGTCAATCCATTGAAGAACGACCTGATGCTATCAATCGTAGACTTGAAAATGGGCATTATGAAATTGATACTGTCATTCTGACAAGAGCTAAAAACGAATGTCTACTGACACTAACAGACCGTCGTAGTCGTCATCAGATCATCAGACTCATTCCGGATAAATCTGCCCGATTGGTGAATCAGGCCTTAGAAAGTATATTAGAGAAAGATACGATTTACTCTATTACTGCAGATAATGGTACAGAGTTTAATAGATTGTCATTAGTGTTTCCTGAAGAAAACATCTACTACGCACATCCCTACGCTTCTTGGGAAAGAGGAACGAATGAGAACCACAACAGACTTATCAGAAGATGGTTACCAAAAGGAACAAAGAAAACGACCCTAAAACAGGTCGCATTCATTGAAAATTGGATAAATAATTATCCCAAGAAAATATTAAACTACAAATCTCCTAGAGAGTTTTTAAAGACTGGCTAACTTGGACTTGAAATTTGGCAATATATTTGGTTGCAGCTTCTTTTTAGTTTTATCTTCTTATTATTAGTTTTTAAAAAGAAAATATATTTTAGGTCAGATAAAAAGAGAGGAAATTCCTCTCTTTAGCATACTAACGAACTTCTAACAAGCCAAGGTCACCCTCTTCACGTTTATAAAGCACATTTGTGGTTCCGTCTTTAGCATCTGTGTAGATAAAGAAGTCATGGCCAAGGAGTTCCAATTGAAGAACAGCTTCTTCCAAATCCATTGGTTTTAAATCAACTTGTTTTGTACGAACTACTTTTACTTCCTCTTCAACTTCTTCTACTAAGTCAGCTGTGAAGATTTGTCCAACCGGAACTTTTTGACGGTGTTTCTTTTCAATTTTGGTTTTGTTGCGTCGAATTTGGCGTTCAATCTTGTCTACGACTAAGTCAATGGAGCCATACATATCTTGAGAAACATCTTCTGCACGGAGTGTTATAGAACCCAAAGGAATAGTTACTTCAACTTTTGCGGTTTTTTCACGATAGACTTTCAAGTTTACTTTTGCATTCAGTTCTTGTTCTTCATTAAAGTATTTTTCAATCTTGGTAACCTTATCTTCAACATAAGAACGGAGAGCATCAGTCACTTCGAGGTTTTCTCCACGAATACTAAATTTAATCATAATAAGTACCTCTTTCTTGGCTTTCGCCTTTGTTCACTATTATTATACCATTTAAAACTTTTTTTGCAACCGTTTTCTCACCTTGGAATTGAAAAAGTCTTGATTGTTTTCGCACCATTTTTCATTAAAAGCGCTTTAGCAAGCTGAATTGTGGCTCCTGTGGTATAAATATCATCAACTAAAATTATTTTTTCTGGGACAAGATTTTTTTCTTCAATATAGAAAGATTGGATGGTTCTTAGTCGATCCTTTCTACTTTTTTCAGATTGTTTCTGAGCATGATGTTTCTTCAAAATAGGCTGATAGTCCACACTTGCTGCTTCCAAAATACCTGTGACTTGGTTAAAGCCACGCTCCTCATACCTCTTATCGCTAATAGGTATTGGAACAACGATATAATTCTTATATTCCAGTAAAGCTAGTCTAACATCTTTAGCAAAAACTTTCCTTAAACAATAGTCGCCATAAAACTTATATTGACTAAAATAATCCATCATTTTCTCATTGTAATGATAGAGTGCTAGATGATCTGTTTCTTTCCCTTTCTTTCTCCAGTAAGCACAGTCTGAACAGTTTTCTTCTTGAATTTTTTTGCAACAAAATGGACAAACGCCATCAGATATTGGTTCAAATTGTGACTGACAGTATTGACAAAGACTTGTCTTTCTTTATCTAATAAGAAAAATTTCTGTAAAAAGTTGTTTTTCTTGGCTTGCTTCCTGGCACAGTAAACACTTATTCATAGCCTGCCTCCTTGTTCATATCTTTTATTTCTGCAATAGCCTTTTCTATGGCACGATTAGTCCCTTCTATAAAGAAGAGTAAATCTCCTGTCGGACGATCCATGCTGCGTCCTACTCGACCTCCAATCTGTACAAGAGAGGAACTCGTATAAAGTCGATGATTGGCCTGAACTACCATAACATCCACACAAGGAAATGTGACTCCCCGTTCTAATATAGTAGTAGAAACTAGAATTGTAATCTCTTTATCACGAAATCCTTGAACAACTTCAAGTCTATTTTCTATTTGACTGGAGACAAAACCAATCTTCTCATGGGGGAACAGTTTTTCAAGAACTGCTGTGAGTTTTTGCCCTGTTTTAATTTCAGGTGCGAATAACAAGAGCGGATACCCTGTTTTTCTTTGCTCTGCTATTCGATTTTTAAATGCTTTTGGCAATTGATTCTTTGCCAACTGTTTGTCAAATCCCTGCAACCAAATTTTTTGAGGTACAACCAGGGGATTGCCATGGAAACGTCTTGGCAAACTTAATCGTTGTAATTCTCCTCTTTTGACTTTTTTGTCTAATTCATCCGTAGAGGTAGCTGTCAAAAAAAGCTGCAGACCATCTTCTTTCGTAGATTGCTCTACCGCATGATAAAGCATGGGGTTATCTGCATAAGGAAAAGCATCCACTTCATCTATGATAAGTAGGTCAAAAGCTCTGTAAAATTTTAGTAACTGATGAGTGGTGGCAATCACTAAAGGTGTCCTGAAATAGGCTTCTGATTCGCCATGCAAGAGGGCTATCGGACAAGCAAAATCATGGATGAGGCGCTTGTGCAATTCAATACAGACATCGATTCGTGGAGTCGCAATACAAACCGAACCTCCTGCATCAATTACCTTAGCGACCACAGCATAGATCATCTCTGTTTTCCCAGCGCCTGTTACCGCATGGACCAAACTCGGTTTTCGATCATCGACAGCCTGATAAAGGGCTTGTGAGATTTTTTCTTGAAAGGGTGTCAGTTGTCCTTGCCACTTGAGAGACTGTTGCTGCGGAAAGCCCTTTTGAGGGAAATAATACATGCCCTCATCTGATCGAACCCGCCCCAGAAGAATGCATGCCCTACAATAGAAAGAACCATTTGGTAATTGATGCTCTTCGGAATAGTTGCTGGCACATCGAGGACAGGCTTTTTTCGTTTTAATAGGAAGAACTGTTGCTAATTGACGTTCTTCTTGACTTAATTGATACTTCGTAAAGCTTCTTCCATAATAGTTATCTAAATCATTCATCACTTATTTATTCGTAAAAACTTGCTAGGTTAGCAAAAAATTAGTAGAATCAAGCTATGAAAGAATTTGTTACCATAAAAGAAGACGGAATCGTCGAACAAGAAATCAAAAAATCTCGCTTTATCTGCCATCTCAAGCGCGTAAAAACCGAAGAGGAAGCTAGAAACTTTATCAATTCTATCAAAAAGGAGCATTACAAAGCCAACCACAACTGTTCTGCTTTTATTTTGGGCGAAAACTCTGAAATCAAACGGTCATCCGATGATGGTGAACCTTCTGGTACTGCTGGTGTTCCTATGTTGACTGTTTTGGAAAATCACAACTTAACTGATACTGTCGCAGTCGTCACCCGCTATTTTGGTGGAATCAAATTGGGGGCTGGCGGTCTGATTCGTGCTTATGCCGGTAGTGTCGCTCACGCCATAGAAGAAATTGGCAAATTATTGGTCAAGGAACAGCAAGGCATTTCTGTCAAACTGTCCTACGCTCAGTATCAGGAATTTGCCAACTGGCGCAGCAAACATGACTTGGAAGAATATGGTACTGAGTTTTTAGCTGACATAATGACCAACATCTATGCTGATAAGGAAAATGTTAACCGTCTACTACAGGATTTGGAGGACTATTACAGTGGCAAGGTAACGGCTAAGCAGTCTGATGTACGCATAATTGAGTTGAATTTGCATTAAAAAAGCCTATCGTTTCGATAGGTTTTATATATTTTACAAAGGAGAGGCTGCGCGTTATACTAATAGAAAGAAAACATGGAGGTGCCTCATGGCCATTTATCAAAATATTACTGAATTGGTTGGAAATACGCCTATCGTCAAATTAAACCGAATTGTACCTGAGGGAGCTGCTGACGTTTATGTGAAGTTAGAAGCATTCAACCCTGGTTCGTCTGTCAAAGACAGGATTGCCTTGGCTATGATTGAAGCGGCTGAAGCGGCTGGTACTATTAAGCCAGGTGACACCATTGTGGAGCCAACCAGCGGAAATACTGGAATCGGCTTGGCATGGGTTGGCTCAGCTAAGGGCTATAAGGTCATCATTGTTATGCCAGAAACTATGTCCATCGAACGTCGTAAAATTATTCAAGCCTATGGAGCAGAGTTAGTATTGACACCTGGTTCAGAAGGGATGAAGGGGGCCATTGCCAAGGCAGAAGAGATTGTGGCTGAGAGAGGCGCTTTCTTGCCACTCCAATTTAACAATCCTGCCAATCCAGCTATTCATGAATCAACAACTGGTGTAGAAATTGTGAATGCCTTTGGTCCAACTGGCTTGGATGCTTTTGTTTCGGGTGTTGGAACAGGCGGAACTGTCTCAGGAGTTTCTCATACATTGAAAAAAGCAAATTCAGCGATAAAAATCTATGCGGTAGAAGCTGATGAGTCTGCTATTCTTTCTGGTGAGAAACCTGGCCCTCATAAAATTCAAGGAATCTCAGCAGGTTTTATTCCTGAAACCTTGGATACAAAATCGTATGATGGAATTGTTCGAGTAAGCAGTGACGATGCTATTTTAACAGGACGTAGCATCGGTGCTAAAGAAGGTTTCTTGGTAGGGATTTCTTCAGGGGCAGCCATCCATGAAGCAATTGAGGTAGCTAAAGAATTGGGAGCTGGCAAAAAAGTATTGGCCATTTTGCCAGACAATGGTGAGCGTTACCTGTCCACAGCACTCTATGATTTTGAATAAATACTATAAAATAAGGCTCTCCGAAAAATTGGAGAGCCTCTTTTGTATGCCACATACACAAAGAAAACCAACGATAGAAGCAGTAAAGCAGGCATGCCTATGGTAGACCAGGAACTTTAACAACGTATAGTCTTTTGAATTTGCTTTGATACATCGTCACTATTAGCTTGCCGTACTCCAGTTGAGAGAAACTTAGTTTCTTTTATTTCGGACCTCCAACTGTTTATCCCCAGACTGTAAGGTGAGCTGACTGTCGACAGTTCTTTTTTCCCGCCTTCAACAGTCACTCCCCTGACTGTAATGTTGATTTTCAAAGAGTCTAAGCAACAATTCTATTGCACAACTTCTAAGCCCTTCAGAGTTAGAATATTATTCTAAAAAAGAAGAGTGTGAGAACTATTTTGTCTCAGACTCTTCTTTTTTTTCTTGTAGAAATTCTTTTGATTCCTTTATCCAAATGGGTAGTTGTTGGACAAAAGGTGCAAAGCCTATTTTATTGCGTTCATTGGTATAGCGGTGACGACGTGGAATAGATTGTTTTTCTTCTTCTAAGGTGCGCAGGGAGAGACTAGCTTTTCCTGAAAATTCGTCATAATCCACTACCTGGACCAGAACTTTTTGACCCACCTTGAGAACATCATGGATATTGTCTACAAAACCAGTTTTAATTTCTGAAATATGGATCAAACCTCGTGTCTGATTTTCCAAGTCAACGAATGCTCCATAAGGTTGAATACCTGTGATGAGACCTTGGATTTTATCTCCGATTTTCATCTTGACTTAGTCCTCAATTTCAACACCGATGATAACAACATCTTCAACTGGTTTGTCCTGAGCACCTGTTTCAACCGCAGAAATAGCATCCAAAATTTGGAACGAAGCCTCATCCATCAGCTGACCGAATACTGTATGACGTTGGTCAAGATGAGGTGTCCCACCTTTTTCAGCATAGAGAGTTGCAATAGGAGCTGGCCAACCTCCGCGTTCCAATTCCTTAGCAGCATATGGCAACTTGCTATTTTGAACGATGAAAAATTGGCTGCCATTGGTATTAGGGCCAGCGTTAGCCATGGAAAGGGCTCCGCGAAGATTAAAGACTTCCATAGAAAACTCATCTTCGAATTTATCTCCGTAGATAGAGCTACCACCCATGCCAGTACCAGTTGGATCCCCACCTTGGATCATGAAATCTTTAATAATACGATGGAAAATCACGCCATCATAGTAGCCATCTTTCGATAAAGCCACAAAGTTTGCGACAGTTTTAGGAGCATGCTCAGGAAAGAGTTTAATCTTCATATCTCCATGATTTGTTTTAATCGTTGCGATCGGACCTTGAACTGCCGTCAAATCCATTTGCGGGAAATGTAATTCTTTTTCTACCAAACCTAATTCCTCCAAGGCATACAAAATGCCATCTTCTTCTGTTTTTGTAATAAAATCTGCTTTTTTCTGTAGTTCAGGATCTGATACTCCCATAGCTACAGAAAGTCCAGCATAATCGAAAAGTTCCATGTCATTTGGACCATCGCCAAAGACAAGAAGATTTTCTGGTTTCAGATTCAATTTTTCTAAAACATGTGCAAGACCAGAAGCTTTCGAAATCCCATTCTTAATGACATCGGAAGAGTTTTCATGCCAACGCACTAGTCGAACATCTTTCAGCAAGTCATCTGATAACTGCAGAACATCACCTTGATCTTCAAATGTCCACATATGATAAACAGATGAATGTTTATAAAAATCTGGATCCACATCCACTTGGCCATATACTGGGCCGATGGCATTATCTACTAGATCATCTCGTTTTGAAACAGCTGGTTTCTGTCCACCAGCAAAACCAAATTCGATGTCCACTTGACGACACCAGGTCACATACTTTTCAATGACTTCCTTGGGTAGAGCGTCTGTATAAATTTCTTGGCCTTTCTTATCAACTACATATGCACCATTAATGGTCACATAATAGTCCGGCTCTAGCGCTCGAATTTCAGGAACAACACCGTAAAGCGCACGACCAGAAGCCAGTCCAGTTACAATTCCCTTTGCCTTCAAGGCTGAAAAAACTTTTTTAATGGAGTCTGGCATAAAACCAGTGTCCTTAATTCTGAGAGTATCATCAATATCAAAGAAGACTGCTTTGATTTTTTTTGCTTTGTATTTCGTTTTTGCGTCCATACTTCTCCTAACTCTTTTATCCTTGGCTGAGTTATCAACCTTTGAGACATTATTTTATGTGTCAATCTTTATTATTATACCACTATTCCTCTTCCTGTGCTACCAGCCCATGTTGAAAGGCATAAACAACCGCTTGAGTACGGTCGCTGACCTGTAATTTAGAAAGGATATTGGAAACGTGCGTTTTAACTGTTTTAAGAGAAATAAACGATTCATCTGCGATTCGTTGGTTATCATAACCTTTGGCCAAGAGAGCTAAAATATCACGTTCACGTGCCGTTAAGTCTTCATGAAGGGCAGGATTGTTGCGGTAGTCTTCAACTTTTTTCTCAACTTCTGTTTCAATAGCTAAATAACCTTTAGCCACCTTACGGATGGCCGCCAAAATTTCTTCAGCACTAGATGTTTTCAACATATAGCCTTTGGCTCCAGCTTCCAAAACTGGATAAATTTTTTCATTATCCAAATAAGAGGTTAGAATAACAATCTTAGCTTCCTTCCATTCTTTGAGGATAGCTAAGGTCGCTTCTACACCTGTCATTTTTGGCATGACCAAGTCCATGACGATAACATCAGGTTTAATGGCAAGAGCCTTCTCAAGACCTTCCTGGCCATCATCTGCTTCAGCGATAACCTCAATATCCTCGTGCAAATTCAAAAAACTCTTTAATCCCAAGCGAACCATCTCGTGGTCATCCACTAGCATTACTTTTACTTTAACTTTAGTCATTATCGTTTCCTTCTATCTTTTTAATCCGTGTCATTCAACAAGGGTATACGAATGTCGATAGCCACACCTTTATTTGGAGCCGTCCGAATTTTTATCGTACCAGCCATATCTTCTACACGCTCTTGGATATTCCCAAGACCATAACTGATATTTTGCTGATCATTGTTCACAAAACCAACTCCATCATCTACCATCTTCAGTTGCAATTCACTATCCGATTGAATCAGATAAATATCCAAGTGTTTGGCGTGAGCGTGGCGGAGGGTATTGCTAATAATTTCTTGGGCGATCCGAAAAAGGTGTTCTTCTACTAACTTAGGTAGAAGCTTAACTTCATGTTTGAATTGGACCTCAATAGAACTTTTGTCACTGACCTCTTTCAAAATCAAATCAAAACCTTCTACTAAGCTCTTACCATCCAGTTCACTCGGTCGCAAATGCAAAAGAAGAATCCGCAAATCACGTTGAGCGGTTTCAATCATTTGCTTAACCGTCTGCAACTGATGGTTCATATTATCTGATGAAATGGACGATAAATTACTGGTTAAGCCAGACAAAATCATACTAGTCGCAAATAATTCTTGACTGACTGTATCATGCAAATCTCTAGCAATTCGTCTTCGTTCGTCTTCCACAATTTCTTCGCGTTTAACCAAATCTTGATTATCAATCATTTGGACTTGTCTAGTCAAACTGGTCACTTTTTTTGAAAGCTGTAATAAGAGTTGGTCCTCATCAGCTGTTGCTCGGATACTTTTATTTTGCAAAATAAGACGTAAATTTTGCCTAATACCTTGAGTCGCCAAAATATTGGAGGTTTGGACCAAGACAATAAGAAAGAAGGTTAGAATAACAATCAGTAAAACAAGGGTAAAAATCAACTGCTCCGTTGAAATCCAAAGTGAAAGATCTAAGATGGAATAATTAAAGAGAGGTAGGATGGCAGATAAAACGACAAATACCATGATAGCCGCATACCAGACCAAGAGGAATACCGTACTTTTTTTTATCATACGCGAATCACCTCCACATCACCGAAGAGGCAGTTGACGACAATCTTAACACGCTTATGAGATTCCTTATACCCTGGGCTAGAGAGGGAAAAACTTTCATTTCGTAGATCCCAGAAAGAAAGATTTAAAAACTGAACACGGCCATAGAGACTGGACGCTGAGAGTGAAACTTCGACATCAATTGGCACGACAATCTTGGTACGGCCAAAGGTCTTTCGGATAACAACAATATTGTCTCGACCAACTAAAACACCCTCGTCCAAATCAATAATATCGTTCCCAAAAAGACGGATAATATTAATATCTTCAAAACCATACTGGTCTTTGCCATGAATTTGGTTACCAAACCATTGTGATTTTTCTTTTTGAGCTTCCAATGGTTGATCATCCAGAATGATATGGGTATATTGATTCTTCTTTTCATAGCGAGAAAAGAAGTTAACAATCATATAAACGGAAATCAAAAGCATCCCCAAAATAAAGTAAGGATTGAGCATGAAGACAAGGAAAAAGAGACTACCCGCACTAATTAAGAGAAAATCAATCTCTTTGCTACCTATCAAGTGTCGAATTAAGAGGAGGATCACTGAGAAAAGAAGGATAGCCCTTGCTCCCTCATTGGCCAAAATATCAAAGAAAGCCATCATAAAAATGATTGTTTCAATCAGTATAAAAAACTGTACTTTCCGCATTCAACTCATCCTTTCCAACTTTCCTATCTATTGTACCAAATTTTAATGTATTTTCATCCTACTTGGGTAGTAAAAAAGTAATTTAGCTCCCTAAAATACCTCAAGCAAATAGGATAGTCTAATAAAAGTCCTCCTAAAAGCGTCGAGGCTCTTGGATTTATTCAGCACATTTTTATTATCAGGATTTGGGAATTGATTGAAATGGTCTGAGTAAAGAAAAAAGATACCTATTAGCAGACAGTGCCACTAAAAATTTTCGAAAAATAACTTCATTATCTAGAGAGCATGAAGAATCATCAAGAAATCTTTCAAATTTTCTACTTCTGCCTCCAATTGCACTTCCGAATGACAGTTCTAGGGACTGCCACTTCATCTATCTCATAAAGAAGGATACTTTTAATCATGATTTTCAAAAAGATCGATCCTTTTGAACTATAGTGAGGAATGCCTTTTTCAAGTAGACACTTAAATACCTAAAAAGAGAGGACCAAATTTGGTTCTCTCCAGCTTATAGCTTTTCAGTAAATTTTGATAAGTGAAGTGGCTTAAGTTGGCTCTTACAAAGCATAAAAAGAAATACCTTCATCATTCCACCCATTATTTATCAAAAAGCCTCTCTCTCCGGGATCGCTTGTATACAAATGCACTTTTAAACCAGTGTGGTAAAGGCGATAGACCGGCCTCTCTCCATATGAATACCAAGCTGTCCCTTCACTGTTCCAACCACTCGTGGCCAAAACATCCCTCTCAGCCTGATTGGTTGTATAGAGATGTTCCTTGGTAACTGGACTGTATAGACGATAAACAGGATTTCCTTGTTCAGCAGTCGCAAAAGCTTTTCCTTCAAATTGCCAACCTCGAAATTTCAGAACATTGATTTCATTTTCATCCTGTGTATAGAGGTGACGTTTAACCCCTGCATGATAAAGACGATAAACAGGATTTTCTAGGAGCCAATGGCTATCGACAGCATCATTTGCTACCTGTTCTCCCTTGGCAAAGGCAATCATATCTAAACTATCTTCTTGCACACGTCGAGCTGCATTATGAATATATTCCTGTTGACTGTTAACAAAACCTAAAATATGAATTGCGATGATTTGATTGGCTTCATTGAGCACAGGAGATCCACTTTGTCCAGATTCTGTATCGATTTGGTAATTAATTAAATCCCCATCTATACCGGAAATTTCTCCAAACATGCCATACATGAAACCAATTTTCTCAAATGTGGTTGCAGGATAACCAGCAATTTGAATACGTTGACCAGGATCTTGCTGAGTTGAGACTTCTAGATAGCCAACTCGACTATCAACTTTTTGAGACAATTTGATAAGGGCCATATCAAAAGATGCTGAATTTCCTGTCACTTCATCTTTATAGCCTTTTAGGATAAAGACCTGACTAGCTTGGTAACTACCATAGGGATAGTTCTGACCATCTCGTGCAGGAACCACTTGAACTCCTTGAACCCACTGTCCTCTCTTGACATCATAAACATTATGAGCAGCTGTCAAAACTAGGTCCGGACCAATCATAACACCTGTTCCAAAACCTGAACCAATTGGAAAATAAGATTCTAGAGAGACAATCTTACGATAGGGATCCACTGTAGTATTTCTTATTAAAACTTGATCATCTGACTGGATAATCCCTTCTTTTATTGGTTGAGAATCAGGCGTAACTTGACTTTCTAAATCTATAGTTGAATCCAGCGATGAACTAGTTCCATCGACCAATTTTTCACTATCAGTAGAGAGGCTTGTCTCTGAAAAATTAGCTTGTCCGTAAGTATTAGATTCTAGCGCTGTAACAGATACTCCCCCAAGATTTCCCAATAAAATGAGACAGAGCAGACTTTGGTAAATCCTGTTCTTCATTACTTCTCCTTTGTATCTCTCTTAAATACTCTTGATAAATCGAGTAGAGACTAATTCCTAGCCCCTCTCACACCACCGTGCGTGCCGTTCGGCACACGGCGGTTCAACTAACTTTTAACGCATGTCGTTCAAGATAATAATCTAGGCATGAAACCAGTCCACGTTTAGCGAGGACTGGTTTTGATATAGCTCGTTTTAGAATTGACTTTTGTATCTCTCTTAAATACTCTTGATAAATCGAGTAGAGACTAATTCCTAGCCCCTCTCACACCACCGTGCGTGCCGTTCGGCACACGGCGGTTCAACTAACTTTTAACGCATGTCGTTCAAGATAATAATCTAGGCATGAAACCAGTCCACGTTTAGCGAGGACTGGTTTTGATATAGCTGAATTGACTTTTGTGCCACTAATTGATAGTGGTCACCCCAGCCAGATACCTTATCAGCTATCCATTTGGGAGTCCCTAGTTTAAGTAGTCCCCAAAGTCGCCTTGACTTCTTCTTCCATTGTTTCCAAATAATAACTCTAATTCGTGTCCTCAATCGTTTATCAATTTCTCCCATGACTGACTTCATGTTAGTCAATGCGAAGTAGTTTATCCATCCGCGAATAAGCCAGTTGAGTTTCTCAATACGGCTACCCAAGTCAGTGCTCCATTTGCGTGTTGTGAGCTTCCTAAGTTTCCTCTTGAAACTCTGGATACTCTCTTGATGTGGACGACTTTTCCAACCTTCAGCTGATTTCCAGAATCCGAATCCAAGGTACTTCAGTTGACTCGGTCTGGTAATCTTAGTCTTGGTCATATTGACTTTCAATCCCAGTCGCTTCTCAATGAATCGGCTAACTGAATACATGATACGTTTGGCAGATACTTCGCTCCCAACTGTGATGACACAGTCATCTGCGTACCGGACGAAACGAAGCCCTCGATTTTCCAATTCCTTGTCCAGCTCATTGAGCGTGATATTGGACAGGAGGGGAGATAGATTCCCACCTTGTGGTGTTCCCACCAGCGTTTTATGGCGCTGTCCATTGATAACTACACCCGAATGAAGATACCTACGAATCAGAGACTCTGTATCTCCATCTTGGATAATGTTATGGACAAGAGACATCAATCTATCTTGGGGAACTGTGTCGAAGAATTTCTCAAGGTCAATGTCCACAATCCACTCATAGCCATCATTAAGGTATTCTAGTAACTTGATGATGGCTTTTTTCGCATGACCGTTTACTCTCGTGATTTACGCATATAGGTTACGACTACCTATTTGGACTTTAGAGTTTTCAGCCCCCTCATCCGCTATATACGCCTTAATATCACGTTTCTGTTCGTAGAGCCACGATTTCGCTATCCCTTCCTCTCCCCGCTACCTCGCAATAGTCAGGCTTGGGAGTCGCTATTGGGTTCACCGGTAGAGGGTGCCCACGGAGGACTTGCGCCTCAGATGTACGACATGCCCGTCGTACGGAAAAGCAACAAGCACCCCTGGTGCTTGTTACCTTATTTTGTTTTTTCAACTTTCAAAATCTTGATATCGTAACTACCTGCAGGAGTCTTGACTGTAACAGTTGCTCCTTTTTTCTTTCCAATCAAGGCCTGACCAATTGGGCTTTCATTCGAAACTTTATTAGAAAAAGCATCTGCACCCGCGGAACCAACGATTTGATAGACTTCTTCATCGCTTTCGCCTACTTCTTGAATAGTTACTGTTTTACCAATGGCTACCTCGTCTTTTGCTACTGAATCGCTATTGACAATTTCGGCATAACGAATCTTTGTTTCGATACTAGAGATTTGACCTTCAACAAAGGCTTGCTCATCTTTCGCCGCTTCATACTCACTATTTTCAGAGAGATCTCCATATGATCGAGCGATTTTAATACGCTCAACAATTTCTGGACGACGAACTAATTTTAATTCTTCTAATTCTTTCTCCAATTTTTCTTTTTCTTCAATTGTCATTGGATATGTTTTTTCTGCCATTATTCTTTCTCATTTCTTTTTTCATTTATACTAAAACAAAATTATGCGGTTGGCACCACATAATTTTAGGTTAAAAAGACTATCTTAACTTACTGTTAACATGTTCTTCGACATTTTTATTATGTTCTTCAATGTTAGCGGAATAATACACTGTTCCAGTTGTAACATCAGCCACAAAATAATAATATTCTGTCTTGCTTGGGTTGACTGTTGCATCAATAGCCGACAAACTTGGACTGGCAACCGGTCCTGGCATTAATCCGGGATGGACATAAATATTATAAGGGGAATTGATGTTCGTGTCAATCCCTGCATCCTCTGCTAAGGTTGTCTTTTCTCCTAACTTACCCATGGCATAGAGAATAGCAATATTAGATTGAAGGGGCATATCAATAGCCAAACGGTTGTAGAAGACACTGGAAATATTTCTTCGATCTACGTCTGTTGAACCTTCTTTTTCAACAAGAGAAGCTATCGTTAATAGCTGGTTAACATTTAATCCCTTGGTTGCCAAAACACCATAATAGGGTTGAAGATTGGCATCCGTAGCAGCAAGCATTTTCTCAACCAACTCTTCCATACTGGTTCCTTTGCTATAATCATAGGTTGCAGGGAAAAGATAACCTTCCAGTTGGTATTTGACACCACTGTCGGCTGCAGGCAAGCTAGCTAGCAAGTTAGGATATTTGCCTTTCATCTTATTGATAAAATCAGGATTTTTAAGAACCGCTAAAAACTCATCTGAAGAAAATCCAGTTTGATCATCTTTATCTTTGGTATTAACATTATCGGTAACTGCCTTGGCAATCTGGTCTACAGTATATCCTTCAATAATGAGAACTTTCCCAGCAATCGGTTCAACTGGGGCAGGTGTCCCGCTTTCTTGAAGAGCCTTAGCCAAATCATCTACAGACATGGATTGGTTCAGATTATAGAAACCACTTTGAAAATTATTGTAACTTTTCAATTTTGAATAATAGTTAAAGATAGATGCATTCTTAATTAATTTGTTCTCAACCAGAATATTTCCAATTTCTTTGGTTGTCGAACCTTGCGGAATTTCAACCTGCACAATTTCTTTAGCACTTGGATTGATTGGATCTAAACTAGATTTAACATAGGAGTAACCGGTGTAACCTGTAATAGCTAAAGCCAGTAGAGCAATGACCACAACCACTGTTGCAATGCGTTTAGCTGCTGTCTCTTGCTTGATACGATGACGATTTCTACGCTTTCTCACATCTGGATCCTCCTGTTCTAACGATTTTTTTAGTTTATCCACTGCTGGAGTAACAAGCGTATCTCCCAATTCTTGTATAGAACCAATAGTGGGCATGGTCCATTCTAGCTTCGACTTGGCTTCAATATGTTTGACTTCATTTTTCTCAGAAGCTTTTTCATATACTTCCTCATCAGCAGGGCTCAATTTTCCTTCTTCTAAGGCGCGAAGCATCCGTTCTCGAAAACTAGGGGTTTGTGTGTCTTTTGGTTCTAACTCGTCCACCTAATGAAACTCCTTTCACACAATTACTTGATATTATATCTTAAATGTCTTTTAAAAGCAAGAATTTCCCCATTTATAGGCCTCTTAGAGCACTTTTTCCTGAAAATTCCCTTTGGTAAAAAAAGACAAATCAGCAGACTGAATCTGCCGATTTATTTTTACATTATTGGACATTCCTAGATAGGTTGGATAGGAGTTTTTCGAAGGAATATTCATAAGATTGAATATCGCCTGCTCCCATGAAGACATATACAGCATTTTCATGATCTAAGAGTGGTGAAGTATTTTCAACAGTAACTAAACCGCCTTTTTTGCTGATTTTAGCTGCTAAATCTTCAACCTTAACTTCTCCCTTGTCCACTTCACGCGCAGAACCGTAAATTTGAGCTAGATAAACTGCATCTGCATCATTAAGCGCCTGGGCAAATTCATCCAAGAGGGCAATGGTTCGTGTAAAGGTATGAGGTTGGAAAACAGCTACAATTTCCTTACTTGGATACTTCTGACGAGCTGCATCGATTGTTGCAATAATCTCCGTTGGGTGATGAGCAAAGTCATCAATGATAACGGTCTCATTAACCACTTTCTCCGTGAAACGACGTTTTACACCAGCAAAAGTTGGGAAGTGTTCTGCTACTAAAGCCAAGTCAAAACCAGCTACATAAAGATTGGCAATAACTGCTGTCGCATTCAGGATATTGTGTTTTCCAAAGGTTGGAATTTGGAACTGACCAAGTTCTTCTTGACCGTGACGAACTTTAAATTGGGAACCTGTCGTCGATGGTTTTAAGTCATAAGCGATAAAGTCATCATTTTCTTCAAAACCATAGTAGTAAATAGGGGCATTGGCAGTAATCCGACGCAATTGCTCATCTTCTCCATAGACGAAAAGAGCTTTTTTAACCTGTTTGGCATAGTCATTAAAAGCATTGAAGACATCTTCCAAACTAGTAAAGTAGTCCGGGTGGTCAAAATCAATATTAGTAATGATGCTATACTCTGGATAATAGGGTTTGAAATGACGTTCATATTCATCAGATTCAAAGACGAAATTCTGGGCATTGGCAGAACCACGGCCTGTACCATCCCCAATCAAAAATGAAGTGTCTGTAATATGGCTCATAACATGAGCAAAGAGACCTGTAGTAGATGTCTTCCCATGGGCACCGGCAACACCAAAACTAGTGAATTGACGCATGAAATCACCAAGGAATTCGTGGTAACGCTTGTAGGTTAGACCTAATTTATCCGCATAGGCAATTTCAACATTATTATCTGGACGAAAGGCGTTACCCGCAATCAACTCCACATCTGATGTGATATTTTTCTCATCAAATGGTAAAACATCAATTCCTGCTTGCTCTAAACCACGTTGGGTGAAATAATATTTGTCGACATCACTCCCTTGAACCTTGTGGCCCATTTGATGCAACATGAGGGCAAGGGCACTCATTCCTGAACCCTTAATCCCGATAAAATGATAGGTTTTTGTCATTAGATTATACTTCCTCTTCCATATGCGTCAAATTCAATTCTTGCGCCATGCGGCGTTCCTGATTGATTTTTCGCTCAGGGTAATTATATATTTGGCTTTTTTTCAAGAAATCATAAGAATTCTTGCGCTGATTAACTTCTTTCCCACGATCTTCTTTATCGAGTGAATAAACAGCAGGCATATCTGCTAAAATATAGGTCGTTTGGCGTAAACGGTCTGCTAATTGAGTCAAGTGCTCATTACGTTTTTTAACCAAATGGGCTGTGGGTTCTGCTTTGATCACCTGACTATGTAAGGTTGGTTTTTCATCCTTAAGATAAGCTGCGGAACGTTTTTTCTTTAAATCTTCACGAGCTTGCTCCCTAGCTAATTGTCCTTGAGTCTTATGGTCTGGATGGTGGGCATCTAGGACAGCCGGTCGAATTGTTTTTTGCATTCGGTCACGCCTTGAATAGGGACTCGGCTCAGCATGAAAAAGAGGAGGCAAAAGATCTTCAGGGATATCTCTCTCCACATGACTTTCCTGTCTTCTAGGCCTTGGCTCTTCCTGCCAATCGTATTCTTTTTCTTGGTAATGACCTTTGATGTTGCTAATGAGATCTGATTCATCATAGAGGGACATCTGGGGACTTGGTTCTAAGATTGGCTCATCATCTGCAACTATTGGAAATACTGTTCTTCTCATAGGAATTCCTTTCAAGAAATTATTATAGCATATTTAGCTTATTTTAGCCTCTACTTGTTTAGGAAATCCCCAAAATCTCCCTAATTTCTTGGGCAGTCATACTTGCTCGACTCTCATTGCCATCTAGAACAGCTGTGACCAAATTTTTCTTGGTCTCCTGTAGAGCCTGAATTTTCTCTTCAATGGTTCCTCTGGTAATCAGTCGATAAAACTCAACTTTTTCCGTTTGTCCCATGCGATGGGCCCGACTGATAGCCTGAGCTTCAACAGCTGGATTCCACCAAAGATCCACTAAGATAACGGTATCTGCTCCTGTGAGATTCAATCCCACTCCTCCAGCCTTGAGGGAAATAAGGAAGACATCTCGACTCCCCGCATTAAAGGCTCGGGTCATGGTTTGCCTTTGGCCAGCTGGTGTTGAGCCGGTCAATTTGTAACTAGACAAACCTAATCTAGTCAAGTCAGACTCAATGATTTCCAACATATCCCTAAACTGAGAAAAGATTAGGACACGGTGATTGCCCTCCTTTAGTTGGACTAGGAGGTCACGAAGGCTGTCTAGTTTTCCACTATCACCTTGATAATCATCCATAAAGAGTTTGGGCGTGTCACAAATTTGCCGGAGTCTCGTTATACCAGAAAGAATTTCAATTTTGCGACGATTGATTTCCGCTAAACTGGCACCAACGATACTGGCCTGCATCTGCTGCAATTGAGCCAGATATATTGCCTTCTGGCTATCTGTCAATTCATTGAGAACATTCACCTCAATCAAATCAGGCAATTCCAGCAAGACATCCTCTTTTTTCCGGCGGAGGACAAACGGTTTTATGATACGCGCTACCTGTGAGGCTGATAATTTACTAAAGTCCACCCTATTGGGCAATAGACCGGGTAGAACAATCTGAAAAATAGACCAGATTTCAGCTAGATTATTTTCAATCGGCGTGCCCGACAGAGCAAAACAATTCCCGACCTCAAAGTCTCGTAAGTGTTGAGCAATTTTGGTCTGAGAGTTTTTCATGACTTGAGCTTCATCTAAAATCAAGTAATCGTAATGTTTATTGGCTTGATAAGTCTCAATATCTTGTCGAAAAGAGGCATAGCTGGTCACAAGTACCTGATGGTCCTTTGCTAAAATAGCATCTCTCTCTAACTTGTGGCCATAGACTACAGCAACATCCAATTGAGGGGCGAAGCGATGGAACTCTTCTTGCCAGTTATAAATCAGACTGGCAGGTGCTAAGATGAGCACGCGAGAATCTTTTTTAATTTGCTGACTGAGAAAGGCAATGGTTTGCAAAGTTTTCCCTAAGCCCATATCATCTGCTAAAATTCCACCAAAACCATATTTATCAAGCATGGATAACCACTTGACACCCTCTGTTTGATAGGTTCGCAAATCCGCTTGAAGGTTCAACTTGGAAAGTGGATACGATTCAGGATGAGCCAAATCATGAGCTAATTCTTGAAAATCTGTAGACAAGTGGACTTGATGACGATTTTCAAGAGTCTGAGCCAACTGATAGCCAGCTAATTTGTTGAGGGTCAGATGGCCACCAGACGCATGGCGAGCTCGCAAGAACTGCAAGGTCTGGCTGATTTTCTTCGTCTCTTCATCAAAAACAAGCAGATGGCCCGTTTTACTAGTAAAGTAGGCTTCTTGGTTCAAAAGGGCCTGTGTTGCTGCCTGGATCTCATCTACTGCAATACCCGAAAAATCAAAGGAGATATCCAGAAGAGAGCCTGATGTAGACACTGAGATTTGAGGAGCGTCCTCCACTAGCAAATCTTCTACTTCCTGTGCCAGAGTCAAGACTCCTAAAGTTCGCAGATTACTCAAGCCATCCGTAAAGAACTGATAGAGATCTTTTGCTTGTAAGACTTCACGTTGGGCATGGAATTTTCCTCTGAACCCCAAATTTTCAATAGTTGCAACTATTCTTTGCAGATGATGATAATTGGGTAGAAAAGGAAGCTCTTCTAAATCTTCTTGACTCTTGACTAAGATACCTGCAAAATCGAGGGTGGTTTCTAAATATAAGAGTTGATCCACTTTTGATAAATAAAAGGCAGCTTGAAAATTGTGAATTCTGAATTTCTTAGGAGCAATAACCTTGCCAAGCAATTGTAGATCTTCAAGCACCAAAGCTAACTTTTCCTGATCCTGATAATCAACCTGGATTTTTTTAAGGCCATCATCCGCAACAATAAGACTTTTTAGAGAGGCAAGTAAGGCCCTTTCTTGGCGGTTTAAATAATAAAGACTGTTGTCTATTATGAGGTAGCGACCTTGCATCAAGTCTTGAATCGGTCTTTCCTTAATGAGAAGCTCCAGCATGTGGGTATGAGCCTTTAGTTCAAAATGAAAAAGACCTAAATTTGCATCATAAGGCAATACAAAAACATTCGAGTAAACACTAACTCCGTGAGAAAATTGAAAGGAGGAGAGTCCTTGTAAAAGTTCCAATCCTTCCTCAAAATAGGCCAGTGGAAGGCGTAAACTACGGCCAAAATTGACTAAAACATCACTAGCCACTAAGTTTTTTTCTGGAATCAGCTGCCATAGAAATTCAATCAAATCTTGACTGGCTCTATCAAACTCCTCAAAGGAAAGTGGTTCGTAATAATTTTTTCCAATCTGATAGTGTCCACCATGATCCAAAATTTTTAGAAAAGCTCCAATATCACGGATAACATAGCTACGTTGATCCGGTATACGGCTGATTTTCAAGGTCCAGTCAATTTGCTTATCATAAGCTCCTAAAGAACCTTCGGCCACCAGTCGGTACTTAACTAGTTTGGGCTCTAGTGACCCCAAAATCTTATCCAAAAAGAGGCCACCAAAGTAATTGTGACGTTCTCTTTCCTCTTCTTTTTGACTCTCTTTCTGGACTTGCTCAATCATCTCCTTAACAGAAGAGTCGTTCTTGAGAAAGTACTCCGTTGCTGCTAGATGTTGGCAATAGTCTTTTTGAGAAAAAAGAGAACAAGTACAGGACAAATCCTGTCCGTCCAAATGGTAGTAAAAATCCTCTCCTGCAATTCGCAAAAAAAGTTTTTGACCGTCTACTTTTTCAAGGGATAATTGGCCTTTTTCATAATATTCAATTCCTTCTTGGCGTACACGGCCCGGCATCATTCTACTCATTTTTCAATTCATACCCTTTTCAATTCATCCTTTCATTATAGCACACTTACCAAGAAACAAAAAGAACCTCACATCAAAAAGAGAGGTTCTATTCTTTTATTTAAATTTTATTTTCTCTTACGTGCAATCAGATGAATTGGTGTCCCTTCAAAGACAAAGGCTTTTCGGATTTGGTTTTCCAAGAAACGCAGGTAGGAGAAATGCATGAGTTCTTCTTCATTGACAAAGACCACAAATGTTGGTGGCTTGGTCGCAACCTGGGTTGCATAGAAGATTTTAAGACGTCTGCCCTTATCTGTTGGTGTTGGGTTAATGGCAATGGCATCCATGATGACATCGTTCAGAACAGCTGATGGGATACGGGTATTTTGACTTTGACTGATCTGTTTGATCATGTCCGGTAACTTATGCAGGCGCTGTTTGGTCAAGGCAGATACAAAGACGATCGGTGCATAAGCCAAATATTGGAACTGGTCACGAATGTCCTCTTCCCAGTTCTTCATAGTATGGTTATCTTTTTCCAAAGTATCCCATTTGTTGACAACAATGATGATTCCTTTACCCGCTTCATGGGCAAAACCAGCAATCCGCTTGTCATATTCGCGAATGCCTTCTTCAGCATTGACGACCATGAGGACAACATCTGAGCGATCAATGGCACGCATGGCACGCATAACAGAGTATTTCTCTGTGTTTTCATAGACCTTACCAGACTTCCGCATACCTGCCGTATCAATCATGGTAAATTCTTGGCCTTCGCTGTCAGTAAAATGAGTGTCAATCGCATCTCGAGTCGTTCCAGCAACTGGGCTAGCAATGACTCGGTCCTCACCCAAAATCGCATTGATTAGACTGGACTTCCCAACATTTGGACGGCCGATAAGACTGAAGCGAATGACATCTTCGTTTTCAGGCTCTACTTCTGTCGGAAGTTTTTCGACAATGGCATCTAAGACATCACCCGTACCGATACCGTGAACAGATGAAACGGGGTAAGGATCTCCCAAGCCAAGAGCATAGAAATCATAGATTTCATTTCGCATCTCTGGATTGTCTACTTTGTTGACAGCTAAAATAACTGGTTTATGGGTCTTGTAAAGAATGCGAGCAACATATTCATCCGCATCCGTAATCCCTTCTTTTCCAGATACAACAAAAACAATGACATCTGCCTCATCCATGGCAATTTCAGCCTGATGCTTAATTTGGGTCATGAAAGGGGCGTCTACATCATCGATACCACCCGTATCAATGATAGAGAATTTACGGTTGAGCCAGTCGGCTGTTGCGTAGATGCGATCACGGGTTACGCCTTCGACATCTTCGACAATGGAAATCCGTTCTCCTGCAATTCGATTAAATAGTGTTGATTTTCCAACGTTGGGACGTCCCACGATGGCGATGGTTGGTAAAGCCATGAGGCCTCCTCTTTTCGTTTCTAAAGTAATTTATTTTTTTCGAGAACAGCCTTGGTTTCAGGTTGTTCAGTTTCTTTGAATTGGTTTACTAGACGTTCAGACCAGAGTTCTGTCTGACGAGCGCCTGCATACTCTGTTTGAATCGCATCGTGAGCTTCAATAGTGTCTACCGTCTGCTCCTTGTATTCTTCCTGAAAAACAAAAGTATCTAGGGCTAGGCGCGGTTTGACCGGGAAGTTCTGATTGGGAACACCCAAGGCAATACAGAAAACTGGATAAGTGTAATCAGGCAAGTTGAATATTTCCGCTACCGCTAGAGCCGAATGACGAATCATACCGATGAAAACTCCGCCATAACCCAAACTTTCCGCTGCCAGCATGGCATTTTGACCAGCAAGAGCAGCATCCACGGATGAAATAAGAAGATTTTCCGTACCTTTTGCATCAAAGGTCGCACTATGAAGTTCTGCTGCCTTGCTCGCTCGGTTGTGATCTCCCACAAAAAGTAAAATGGTATCAGCCTGTATAATAGCTGGCTGAGGGGTCAACTCGCAGAGAGCTCTCTTTTTCTCCTCCGACCGTACCACGATGATGGAGTAGGATTGGAAATTTTTCCAAGAGGAAGCTGCACCAGCTGCTTCTAAAATTTTTTGCAGGTCTTCATCCGGAATACTTTCATCTTTGAAACGGCGAACAGAAGAATGAGCCATCATCAGTTTAATGCTTTCATTCATCGGCGGTTGACTCCTTTCAAAAACATCTCATTGGCTAAATAGCGAATCCTTTCCATGACTCTCTTTGCCTGCCAGGTTTCGTCACCCGTTTTTCCAGATGCAAAATGACGTTCCAACTCTTTAAGTGAAAAGTTTGAGGTGAAAAATGTAGGTAAGTCTTCTTGCATACGGTACTGAAGAATGACCTGCAAAACATCATCACGGACCCAGGGACTATGTTGCTCAGCTCCAATATCATCTAATACCAAAACTTGCGACATTTTAACCGCATCAATTCTCTCTTTAACTGAACCATCTTTGATAGCATTTTTTATATCCACAACAAAGGTTGGATAATGGATCATGGTGGTAGACAATAGACAGGTCTTTGACAGTAGATTAGCGAGATAGGCCATCAGGTAACTCTTACCAATTCCGAATTGCCCATAGAGATAGATACCTTTTGGTTTCTCCTCAACCCTCTTCACAAAATCGGTAATGGCCAACATAACCTCAACACGATTCTCATCGCTGCGATCAATATCAGATACCGTAATATTGCGCAACACATTAGGCATGTTAATCAGTTGGATCCTATTTTTTATACTTTCTAGTTTGCGAATTTCTACCAATTCTTCTGTTTCTAAATAGGAAACATCTGCATAACCTTCATTCATAATGAGAACTGGTTGGTAACCTTTTGCAATGTAGGTTGAATCTCCATCCAAAAAATGTTTCCGCTCGTTAATAAACTCATAGAATTTGGAAATAGAACGGTTGATTTCATCTTGACTCAGATGGTTCTCCTTGATGAAATCAGCTACATCTTTATCCTGTAAAATACTTGCGACAAGTTCTTCATAGGACTGACCACGATGTGAATTTTTTTCTAATTTTTCTTGAACAGATTTCATGCATTCCCTCCTTTACTTTCCATTTCTTCTAACTCACGATAAAGAGCGGCTAACTTTGCTTGACCGGCTTCAGTCTGTTTGGTATCTACTTCTTCTTGACTCCAGCTTGGGACATTCGATGTTTGATTGGTATTTTCCTTTTTAGCCCCGGGTTTAGACCTATCTCGTAGGGCTTCGATCGCTGATTCAGCAGTTCTGATTTCCTTGTAAGAAAAATCATTCCCTAGCTTGAGAGCGTACTTTTCATTAAGATTAGCTGAGTCAACTTTATTAAAGGTATAGAGAACAATAATGTTGATGACTTCATTCAACAAGCCTAGATTAGCTAATTCCGTCAGACATTTCTTCTCAGAAGCAATCACTGCAGCTTTCTTACTGCTCTTGATAGCTGTCAAAAAATCTAAGGGAAGCAAGGACTTACTCTCACGAATAATGGCTTCTTCGCTTGCAGAAAACGGCCCTTTTGTTCTCTCTTGTTTCTGTTCAGAAAGAACTTTTTCCTGCATCCGTTTGAGTGAAATTTTGTGATTAACAGCCGTTTGACGAGCCACTTGATAGGCATCCATCCAAGTCCAGTTCTCTTGTTCCGCCAAATGATACAATCCAATGATGTCCGTCTCTTCATCCTGAAACAGGAGATGGTTGCGGGCCATGGTTTGCTTAAAAGCACCCAAATCAAAGCGATGGACTATATTCTTAAGAGGATCAATTTGACCATCCATTTGGAAAACTTCAGAAAAAGGCTTGGAGATATTCTTTTCTGGATTTGGCAGGTTAATCTTCATCTGCTCCACAGCTGACTCTCCGATTTTTTTGACCAAAAGAGCACGATAGAGCTCATTGTTTAAAAATTCTTGTTTTGACAGAGGTGCTTGTAATACTAAGATGAACTCCTCATCTTTTTGGTAAATGGACAGAAGTTTCATGGCAGTCAGAAGGTCAAAAGCTTGTTCTAGAGCCTGAGTACCAAAATTGAGATGGTTTAAAATTTGACTAAATCGATAGCGACCAAAACCCTGGTCATTGCTTACACAAAGGTAGTGATAGAGGGCGAAAGCCTGCAAGCCGATAATGGGCTGATAACAAGTACTCAGACTGACCGAGTCCGGCCAAATTGCTAGCTTACCCACAAAAGAATAGGTGTGGTTAGGTCTCATAATCATCTTTATTTCTTCTGACGATCACTTTTTGTGATCTGCTTGAGGAGGTTTTCGATCTCACTGACATCCTTGAAGGAACGGTAAACAGATGCAAAACGAACATAGGTAATTTCGTCTAAATCCATCAATTCTTCCATAACCAGATTACCAATGACATCACTTTCAATCTCACTGTCACTTTGAGCTCTTACTCTTTGCTCAATGCGGTTAACAACTTCATCAATTTCTGCACTGGTAACAGGACGTTTTTGTGCCGAACGAATGATGCCATTAAAGATTTTCTCACGCGAAAATTGTTCCCGCGTTCCATCTTTTTTGACCACAACGAGGGTTTTTTCTTCTAGACGCTCATAAGTTGTAAAGCGAAAATGGCAATTTTCACACTCTCTTCTGCGACGGATGGTATTGCCATCTTCGGCTTGTCGGCTGTCCACAACGCTGGATTTCAAACTATTACATTTCGGGCAACGCATCTTATCTCCCCCATTTTATCATTATCACCTCATTGTACCATAAATTGGACTAGAATGAAAGAATGCCTTCAATCGAGTCACGCCGTACGCATGAAAAGTTTCCCTTAACCTTTTTGTGCCTAGAAACGATTTTTAAGAAGGTAGAAAGTTCGTTTGATCATTAATTGGTCCCTACTTTCCAAATAACTGTGGTAAATAATCATTCAAATGGACAGAAATATAGCGTTGTTTTCTGCGATAACTGAGATCCTTCTTAGGAAATTGAATAACCTTCAAGAAATAAAGACACAATTTTCGAATGGCGTTTAGATTGAAGGCTGCTCGCTTGTCTAAGGTCTGGTTGTGGTCTTCTCGGTAAACAATAAAATCAATCATACTAGTCACCTCTATCTATAGTGTACTACTTTGATTGATTTTGTCATTATGTTTTTCGATTTCTGAAAACGAAATTTTCTTCATGCGTTTGGCGTGCAATCGAGTAGAGACTAATTCCTAGCCCCTCTCACACCACCGTGCGTGCCGTTCGGCACACGGCGGTTCAACTAACTTTTAACGCATGTCGTTCAAGATAATAATCTAGGCATGAAACCAGTCCACGTTTAGCGAGGACTGGTTTTGATATAGCTCGTTTTAGAATTGACTTTTGTGCCACTAATTGATAGTGGTCACCCCAGCCAGATACCTTATCAGCTATCCATTTGGGAGTCCCTAGTTTAAGTAGTCCCCAAAGTCGCCTTGACTTCTTCTTCCATTGTTTCCAAATAATAACTCTAATTCGTGTCCTCAATCGTTTATCAATTTCTCCCATGACTGACTTCATGTTAGTCAATGCGAAGTAGTTTATCCATCCGCGAATAAGCCAGTTGAGTTTCTCAATACGGCTACCCAAGTCAGTGCTCCATTTGCGTGTTGTGAGCTTCCTAAGTTTCCTCTTGAAACTCTGGATACTCTCTTGATGTGGACGACTTTTCCAACCTTCAGCTGATTTCCAGAATCCGAATCCAAGGTACTTCAGTTGACTCGGTCTGGTAATCTTAGTCTTGGTCATATTGACTTTCAATCCCAGTCGCTTCTCAATGAATCGGCTAACTGAATACATGATACGTTTGGCAGATACTTCGCTCCCAACTGTGATGACACAGTCATCTGCGTACCGGACGAAACGAAGCCCTCGATTTTCCAATTCCTTGTCCAGCTCATTGAGCGTGATATTGGACAGGAGGGGAGATAGATTCCCACCTTGTGGTGTTCCCACCAGCGTTTTATGGCGCTGTCCATTGATAACTACACCCGAATGAAGATACCTACGAATCAGAGACTCTGTATCTCCATCTTGGATAATGTTATGGACAAGAGACATCAATCTATCTTGGGGAACTGTGTCGAAGAATTTCTCAAGGTCAATGTCCACAATCCACTCATAGCCATCATTAAGGTATTCTAGTAACTTGATGATGGCTTTTTCGCATGACCGTTTCGGTCTAAACCCATAGCTCGTTTCGGAGAAATGAGGTTCACACAGAGGGCTGATAACTTGGACGATGGCCTGTTGAATCATTCTGTCCATTACTGTTGGGATGCCATCAATTCCAGCTGAACCCTTGTTGACTTTCACTTGATTGTAGGCTTCCACCATGTTGGAGCGAGATAGAATAGTATCTAGTAACTGTGACATGTGCGTATTCCTTTCTTGTTTCGGTGTCTGAGGGACATCTTATATTGGTGAACCTTCCTCTAGTCAATACATGACCGCATCCAGTTCTATCAGACCGCTAGTTTTACAGACACAAGTGAAGTAGGATTACTTCGGTTAATTGTTAAGCCCTTCGCTCCACTTCAATTACTCTCGTGATTTACGCATATAGGTTACGACTACCTGTTTGGACTTTAGAGTTTTCAGCCCCCTCATCCGCTATATACGCCTTAATATCATGTTTCTGTTCGTAGAGCCACGATTTCGCTATCCCTTCCTCTCCCCGCTACCTCGCGATAGTCAGGCTTGGGAGTCGCTATTGGGTTCACCGGTAGCGGGTGCCCACGGAGGACTTGCACCTCAGATGTACGACATGCCCGTCGTACTGAAAAGAAAGACTGGAAAAACCAGACTTTTCTCATTTTTTCTTTTTCAATCTGACTTCTTCATTCTCACTCTATATCAACTTGGATAGATTTCTCGTCCAAGCGACGGTAAGTCCACTCTCTGACCAAGCGATAAATGACTGCAAAAATTGGTGTAAAAAAGACCATTCCCAAAAGCCCAAAGAGGTTCCCGCCTATAAGAGCAGCTGCCAGAGTGAAAAGAATAGGCAAACCAACCGATTGTCCCACTACACGAGGATAGATGATATTTCCTTCAATCAACTGAAGGACTTGAAATAAGACAATAGAACCTAGTCCTTGAAGAGGACTTTGTACGGAAATAAAAAGAGCACTAATAAGACAGGCCGCCAAGGGACCAATATAAGGGACAAACGAAAGAACACCCGCTAGAATCCCAGCCATAGCTCCGAAGGGAAGACCAAAAAGACTGTAGGAAACAAAGATAAGCATACCGATGATGACAGCCTCTACAATTTGGCTCATTAAAAACTTATCATATGTATCTAGTATAACTTCACCAACATAAGTAACATTTTTGACAAACTTTTCAGGAAAGAGAGCATAGAGAAATTTCAGAGTCATGCTTTGCAAATGTTCCTTACTAGTAAGAATTGCTAATGTAAAGAAAAATGCCATGATAACTGTTAGAGCATTGGAGAAAATTCCTCCAACATTAGTTACTAAACCGGAGAGAAAACCCGTTGCATAAGAGGAAAGATTGCTCCAATCTGTAAAACGGGAAATATAATCTGTAATCTGTTCAGACCATTTATCAGATAAGAAACCACTATCATGAAGACTATCCAGTAACTTAGGCACTGCTTCATTTGCAACTGTTACAATTTGCGAAATGGTCGTGCTTAAAGTTGGTAAGATAATCATGACCACCCCTGTCACAATGAGGAAAAAGCCGACCAAGACTCCAGCTAGGGACAAAGAGCGTTTCATTTTCTCTAAGAAATGAACTTTAGCAATCAACTCCTCTAGTTTTTTCATAGGTACATTAAGAACAAAAGCTAAAATTGCACCGATGAAAAGCGAATTCATAGAAGCTAACAGAATCTCAACGAGGCCATAAATATCGTTAAAATTCAAAACTACTAATAATACAAAAGCTGCAAAAGCAATCAAAAACATTTTTTCTTTCATGGCATTTTTCATATATTTTCCCTTTCATAAACTAGCTTACTATCTTAGTATACCTTATCTATCAGCAAAAGTCTTAAAACAAAACTAGAATAAAATTAGAAAAAGTTGAGAAAGATAGTTCATCCAAGATTGCCATTCAACTTTTTCTAACTGCTCAAGCCATAAAAGTAAAAAGCCTGGGTATTCACAAGTCCCAGACTTTTTACTTTTATTAATCTCGCATAGCGTAACCTATCCCACGGACTGTACGGATATAGGACTCTTGACCAGGCACATCCAATTTACCCCTTAGGTAGCGGATATAAACATCTACAACATTCGTTTCCGTCGCAGATTCATATTTCCAAACTCGCTCCAAGAGTTGTTCACGAGTCATGGTTTCTTGACTTTCCATCAAGTTGGCAAGAAGATCATATTCTCGCCGAGTCAAAGCAACTAACTCCTGACCACGGTGAACCGTTCGATTTTGAAAATCAATTTTCAAATCACGATAAGCTGCATGAAGTTTTACTTGCTGACAGTTTTCATCAATGAAATCACGTCCACGAAAAATGGTATTGACCTGCTCAACCAAATCAGAAATAACAAAAGGCTTGATGGTATAGAAAACAGCATATTTTTCAATTTCTTGACCATATTTTTTAGCCTCATCACTTTCAACGACAACAATCATAACAACTGCTGGTTTGAAACGATGAAGATCTTTTGCCAAATCCGTGCTAGTCATATCAGCCAATTGATAACTGACAAGTAGTAAATCGAAATCTGTTTCCTGAGCTAGAGAAAGTGCTTCTTGTCCATTGGAGGCATAATCAACAAGATAGTCATATTTCTGCAATTCCATAGAAACAAAGTGCGATAAATTACGCTCTTTCCCTGCTATTAAAATCTTTTTAGCCATAGCTTATTTTTCGTCATACCATGAATAATGGAATGTACCTTCTTTGTCTTTACGTTGGTATGTATGAGCACCGAAGTAGTCACGTTGCGCTTGAATCAAATTGGCTGGGAGATCTGCTGAACGGTAGCTGTCATAGTAGGTGATGGCCGCTGAGAAGGTTGGTGCAGGAACACCGGCTTGAACGGCAATGGTTACGATATCACGAACCGCTTGTTGGTATTTGGTTGTTACATCCAAGAAGTACTCATCAAGAAGTAAGTTCGCTAAGTCAGCTTCGCGGTTATAAGCATCCGTAATCTTTTGTAAGAACTGTGAACGGATGATACAGCCATCACGCCAGATGGAAGCGATGTCTGCAAACGGTAAGTTCCAGTTGTTTTCTTTTGAAGCCACACGCAATTGAGCAAAACCTTGTGCATATGAAATAATTTTTGAGAAATAAAGGGCCTGACGGATTTTTTCAATCAATTCCGCTTTATCGCCTTCATATTTGTAGTCTACACCAGGTAAGATCTTGCTGGCATGCACACGTTCTTCTTTATAAGTGGAGATATAACGAGCAAATACAGACTCTGTAATGAGGGACAATGGCACACCCAAATCAAGGGCATTTTGACTGGTCCATTTACCAGTCCCCTTGTTACCGGCAGCATCCAAGATGTAGTCTACGATTGGACCATCTTGACCTTCATCGTCTTTACGCGTCAAGATATCCGCTGTAATTTGGATGAGGTAGCTATCCAATTCACCCGCATTCCATTCTGTGAAGATTTCAGCCATTTCAGCAGCATCCAAACCAAGAAGATTTTGCATCAAATCGTAAGACTCCGCAATCAATTGCATATCCCCGTACTCGATACCATTGTGAACCATTTTCACGTAGTGACCTGCTCCATCTGGACCGATATAAGTGACACATGGCTTGCCATCCTGAGGAGCTTTAGCTGAAATCTCTTCCAAAACATCCGCAACCAAGTCATAGGCCTCTTTTTGCCCACCAGGCATGATAGAGGGCCCTTCAAGGGCTCCTTTTTCACCACCAGACACACCTGTACCGATGAAGTTAATCCCTGAATTAGCCAACTCTTTTGAACGACGGATCGTATCTTCAAAATAAGTGTTCCCGCCGTCAATTAAGATATCGCCTTTATCCAAATGCGGCAAAAGCGCTTGGATAGTAGCATCTGTACCAGGTCCTGCTTGCACCATCAACATAATACGACGAGGTGTTTGAATGGATTTGACAAAACTTTCTACATCGTAGCTTGGTACCAAGTTTTTACTTGGGTTGCTTGCAACAACATCTTCTGTCTTGTCTGCTGAACGGTTATAAATAGCTACCGTATAGCCACGTGATTCTACGTTAAGGGCAAGGTTACGACCCATAACGGCCATACCAACAACACCAAAATTAGCTTGAGTCATGATTTTTCTCCTAAAAATAAGATACAAAGGCGTTAGCGATTCACAGCAAATTAGAAAAGTCGACGAAGATGCAAGGCATCTAGGAAAGCTTTATCTATTTGCAAAGAGTCGTAGCCGTGTTCAGTTAAAAAATAAGATACAAAGACCGTAAGGAGTAGAGCAAAAATAGGAATTTTGACGAAGAGCAGAAAAAGCTCTAGAAGAAATTATCTTTTTTGCACAACTCCTAGGTCGTGTTCAATTAAGTAAGATACAAAGGCGTTAGCGATTCACAGCAAATTAGAAAAGTTGACGAAGATGCAAAGCATCTAGGAAAGCTTTGTCTATTTGCAAAGAGTCGTAGCCGTGTTCAATTAAAAAAATAAGATACAAAGACCGTAAGGAGTAGAGCAAAAATAGGAATTTTGACGAAGAGCAGAAAAAGCTCTAGAAGAAATTATCTTTTTTGCACAACTCCTAGGTCGTGTTCAATTAAAACAAGAAAGAAATCGTAGCAATCCCTTACTCTTTCCTACTCGTATCTACCTCATTATACACGGTATAATAAGATTTTGCAAATTTTCTGTCAATTTCATTCTTGGTCAAATAGCCCAGTTAATTGAGCAAAAGGTGAATTTGCTTCTTTCTCCTCTTGCATTTGGGCTTGGAAATCTTCTTCTGTCATGACGGTCCAGTTTTCACCAGATGGCATATTTTGTCCTGCTGCTTCTTCTGGAGTGAGTACCTTAGCAGGCAAATTGAGAAGGATATTATCCGCTATGCTATCCTCCAAAACGATACTATCTCCTTCGATGATGAGAACTAAATCCTCATCTATCAAGTCTTTTTCCTTAAGGAGGGCTTGGTTTTCCACAAAGAGTTCCATGACCGGATAGGATTCTGCCCATTGAACTGGGGTCATTGAACGACTGGAGGCCATACTTATCTGATAAGAGAGTTGATAATTTAAGAAATAAAAACCGGCCTCAAAGCGAATTTCGCCAACGACATCTACAGGAGATAAATCCAAAATTTCTGCATTTCGTTCCATTAGTTCAGCTTTTAAGTCTAAACTTTCCTCGAAATGAAGACCTTCAGGATTTTTCTTTAGATCATAAATATGAAATTGTGTCATCCTATCCCTCCAACTCGGTAATATAGTGATAAGCTTGTTGACCAGCGGTTGCTCCATCACCCACTGCTGTCGTAATTTGACGAAGTTGTTTTTGACGAATATCACCAATCGCAAAGATACCAGGCTGACTGGTTTCCATCGCTTCATTTGTCACAATCCAACCTTGTTCATCTGTGATACCAAGTTGTACAACAGATTGGGACATTGGATCTAATCCAACATAGATGAAGACTCCACCAAAAGCCTGCTCTGAAATCTCGCCTGTCTTGACATTTTTAATCTCTACAGTCTGAACCTTACGCTCATCCCCTTTGATTTCTGTTACAACCGAGTCCCAGATAAACTTAATTTTTTCATTAGCAAAAGCTCTATCTTGGATAATTTTCTGAGCACGCAACTCATCGCGACGGTGAACAATAGTTACAGTTTTAGCAAATTGAGTCAAGAAAATAGCTTCCTCAACTGCCGAGTCACCACCACCAACCACTAGCAGATCCTGGCCGCGGAAAAAAGCTCCATCACAAACCGCACAGTAGGAAACACCACGACTGTTGTACTCGGCTTCACCTGGCACTTCCAGTGGACGGTGTTGAGCACCCATAGCAAGGATGAGAGATTTTGTTTCAAAAACCTCTTCTTCCGTGATGACTTTTTTAATTCGACCATCCACTTGGACATCCACTGCTTGGCCAAAAAGGTGTTCAACACCAAATTTTTCCAATGGTTGGTACATTTTTTCGGCCAAATCAGGACCCGAAATCAATTCATATCCTGGATAATTTTCAATATCAGCTGTGTTGTTCATCTGGCCACCGTAAATTCCGCCTTCCAAAAGCCCAACTTTGAGGTTACTGCGGGCTGCATAGAGAGCCGCTGTCATACCAGCTGGACCAGAGCCAACAATGAGTGTATCGTACATTCTATTTTTCTCCCTCGAATAGTAACCAGTCGTACTGGTTTATATTTTTACAAAAAACGCTACCATGCTTTCACCATCAAGAGGATACCAATGATTCCAAAGGCAAAAATGGGAATGGTCATAACATTGATAATGAGCAGGTCATATAAAAAATCTTTTCTTTCATCAAGCGTCCTATCTAGACCCTTGCTGGCTCTAAAGACAAACCATATCAAGCTTGTCATAACTATTGCAATAGCTGAAAAGAGAAGACTTTGAAGATAGAGGCTTAGTATGGTCTGTAACATCTGACTTCCTAATTTCTAGTTCAGTCTATCTACAAAATAATAGATAGAGTCGCATTTGTTTTTAGTGTGAAAAGAGAGGAAAAGAATTCAATTTCCCCTCCTACTTTTCTTGAAGCTTTAAAAATCTTGGCGTTTGGCTTTGCGTTCCGCACGCCCCTTAGCTCTGTTTTCAACTCGTTTGGTCATGCGGCGTTTTTCGTCAACAGCCCACTTAATTTTTTTCTTGTAACCAGGCTTAATTTTTTTCTTTTTCTTCTTGACCAAACCAATCATTTCCAAATCCAATTTTTCATGGGACTTTTCCCGATTGACACGACGATCACGGTCATAAGTATCCTTAAACTCTCCATTTTTCATTTCTTTCGGAAGAAACTTAATGTTGAGTTTTTCCAACTCACGAATGTCTGCATCATCGCTAGGTTGGTACAGAGTGATAGCTGTCCCACCCAAACCATTACGTCCTGTTCGACCAACACGGTGAACAAAGAAGGAAAGATCCTGTGGAATAGCATCATTGATGACATGGCTAACACCTTCAATATCAATGCCACGCGCAGCCAAATCCGTTGCCACAATGTATTCGAAGTCCAAGTTTTTAACCTGATTCATGATGCGTTTGCGTTCCCGCGGTGGAATATCCCCATGAATCTTGGCAACTCGCAAACCGTTTGCAGTCAAGTAAGAATGCAACTCATCTGCACGCGTTTTAGTATTGACAAAAATCATGGCCAAGTAAGGTTGCATGAGCTTGGTCATCTCTAAAATTTGTGCATTTTTATCGCGACCTTTGGTCGAAATCAACCAATTTTCAATGGTATCTGAAATAACGGTCTGTGTCTTGATTTGCTCGATGATAGGGTTAGTCAGGTATTTCTTCAAAAATGGCTGTAACTTTTGCGGAATGGTTGCAGAGAAAACCATAAATTGAAGATTTTTTGGTAAGCTTGAGGCAATGCGATCCACTGTTTCTAAGAATCCCATGTCCAAGGTCATGTCCGCCTCATCAATTACAAAAATGCCAGCTTTATGAATGGCCAAGTCTCCTGATTTAACCAAATCATAAATACGTCCTGGTGTCCCAATCACAATGTGAGGTTGCTTAGACTGAAGTTTATCGATTTGGCGAGCTTTATCGGTCCCACCTACATAGTTGGCAAGGCGAATCTCTACTTCCGAATGCTCTGCTATTTGACGAGCTGCTTGATAAATTTGTGTTGCTAATTCACGAGATGGTGCGGTAATGACCGCCTGAACCTGATCTGAACTTTCATTCAACTTCTGAAAAATTGGTATCAAGAAGGTATGAGTCTTGCCCGAACCAGTCTTTGATTCACCTACCAGATCGCGACCTGAAAGAACAATGGGAATCAATTTTTCCTGAACCTCTGTAGCCCTTACAAAGTTAATATCTGCCAAGGCTTTCTGAATAAATTCTTTTAGGGTAAATTCTGTAAATTTCATAGTTTCCTCTTTTTTCTAGTACATTCCATTATAACAAAAAATGATAAACAATGCTCCTCCTGCACTTCATTTCTCATCTAAAAAGACAGCAATTTCTTGCTGCCCTATTTTATAGGTAGAGAGAAGCCAAGACTAGGCAGGACATGATCAAACCAAGTCCCCAGAGAAAAGCATCCACGCGCCATTCGCTCCAGTTTTTGCCATTACCAGACAAGCCACCCAATTCCAAATGATGATGGAAAGGAGTCATACGAAAAATACGACGACCCTCTCCCAATTTTTTCTTGGTATAGCGGAAATAAGAAACCTGTAACAGAACAGATGTCGTCTCCAATACATAAACTAATCCAATGAAGAGGAGAGTCCATTCCTGATGAAGAGCAATCGAGATAGTAGCTAACATGCCACCAAGAGCAAGAGAACCCACATCTCCCATAAAAATCTTGGCAGGTTTTCGATTGTAGACAAAGAAACCAAGAAGGCCACCAATCATGGTCACGCAAACCAGAAGAATATCAAACTGATTCTGCACAGCAGCGATGATTGAATAGGCTACTAAGCTGATTGCCACTGAAATAGATGCCAACCCATCAATGCCATCTGTCAGATTGACTGCATTGGAAAAACCAACCAACCAAAAGAGAACAAAGAAAATATACGCAAATCCGAGATGAACCTCGAAGCCGAAAACATTTAGATTACCATTACCCGTTGACTCGGCATGGACAAAGTAAAAAACTAGTCCGCCTACAATTTGTAAAAGCATTTTTTGTCTGGGATTGAGACCTTCATTAATCTTTCGAAAAATTTTCAAGAAATCATCTAAAAATCCAACCGCTCCGTAGAGGGCTAAAATAAAGAGAATCCCCAATATACCAGCAGACAATTGGTCCAAAAGAAGGGCCGAAATGAAGCTGACCACTATCGAAACAAGTAGAAAAACTGTCCCCCCCATTGTCGGAGTCCCAGCCTTAAACTGATGTTGTTTGACATCTTCATGCATTTGTTGGCCTTCAATTCGCTTGGCCTGATAGAATTTAATAAAAACTGGAATCAACAGAACTGTTCCGATAAAGGAAACAGCTCCTGCTAGAATAGCAGATTGCATCTTATTCTCCTAGTGTAATTGTAATTTTTTTTGTCTCTTTCAGACTAGTTCCCATGGCAATGCTTTGGTCAACAACCTTGTTCCCATCACCATCCATTTCAATCTCTATATTGGTCCAATCCGCAAATTTTTCAAGGTTGGATTTGGTCCAACCATACATATCCGGAACTTCTTCAAAACTATCCGTCAATAGTAAGATTTGCTGATTTGCCCGTACATTAGAACCTATTTCTCTAGAAACTTTTTTAATTTTTGAACCATTTCCAAGTATAACAGGCTGGACCAAGTTGCGTCGCAGTTCATCTGCTATCAGACCTGGATTTTCATCCATAATATTCGGAAGTTTGTATTCTGTCTCAGCGGTCACATTTGCCAAGACTGGAGATACGCCCGTCAGATTTAAACTATCCTTAAGAACCATCGCTTCTTTTAATACAGGATTGACAATATCTTGCCAGGCAAGAAAACTCCATTCTTGAGGTTGTTGAACGGTTACATACATGATAAATTCAGGATCTTCAGCAGGAATCATGGCTACTACTGAGTTGATGGTGTCGTTGGCACCCTCCATATAGCCACCCCCATCTTCAGGTGCTTTAGCAATTTCAGCTGTCCCAGATTTGACTGCCACATTGTAGCCATCTACTTGAATAACTGGTCCACTATCTTTTGAATAGAGAGTTCCATATCGAGGATCCGTTCCAACTGTTACCATATAGTTTAAGGTCTGGTCAGCTGCGTCCGCAGAAACAGGTTTCCCCATAATTTCCGGTTGAGAGACACGAGCTGATTCTGTATTGGCATCGTAAATTCCAGAGATAAATTTGGGTTGCAACATAACTCCGTGATTTCCAATAGCTGTGAAAGATCGCAACATCTGGGTATTGGTTACCGAAATACCTTGGCCGAAGGAAGACATGGCAATGGTCACAATATTATCAGCAGGGAAAATCCCACCCGTCTCACTATTCATTCCAAAACGCGTTGGATAGCCGAAGCGGAACTTACTGAGATAACTAAGCCATTTGGCATCGCCCATTCGTTGCTCCAACATGGTCATACCGACGTTACTGGATAGGGCAAAACCATTCGCAAAAGTCAAGGTTTCAGGGTCTCGACCAGCATTGACTGTCCAGTCGTTAATTTTAGCATCTGCTAATTGATAGGTATTATTGGTGTAATACTCATTGGGATTGAAAGTCTTGTTATCAATGGCAGCTGCCAGTGTCATAACTTTCATGGTTGAACCTGGCTCAAAGTGACCTTGATAAAGAGTGGCCTGCCAATCCATTTCCTTGTTGATACCCTCTTTGGTATCTGGATCAAAAGTTGGCCTTTGTGTTGTTGCTAGAATTTCTCCAGTTTTGGCAGAAATAAGGGTAGCATTAGCGTAAACACCCTTTGTTTTCTGAGAATAAAAGACTTCCATATTATTTTCCAAAGAACGCTGCAAATCGGCCGACAGGGTGGTATAAACATCCTTGCCATCAACCGGTTCCGTTTGAATAGTCTCTGTTCCTGGAATAATCCGCCCATAACTATCTTTTTCGTAAATAATTTTTCCATCTTGACCCGATAAAATCGAGTTTAGAGCTGCTTCCACTCCCGTATTCCCATGCAGACTTTGACTACCATCGTCATTATCCTTTAGCTGAGCTAGACCGATAAAATGACTAGCAAAAATACCGTTTGTATAGAGGCGCCCCGGGCTAGTTGAAAAGGAAATCCCTTTAATATTGGCGGCTTTAGCAGCTTCTGAAATAGCTGACATCGTTCCATAGGTAATGTTTTTACCACGTACACCAAAATAGGTTTGGTTGACATTTGGCATTCTAAGTTGATTGAGAACATAGTCTTTTTCCATGCCTAAAAACTCATGGAAGATATCTGCTACCTTGTCAAATTGACTCTCCTCAACATAGAGAATCTCTTTTTGCGCGGATAGATATTCCTTATCAATAATAGCGTAAACGGTGTATGTAGTCGAGTCTTGAGCGATAGGATAGCCTGTTCGATCATAAATCGTTCCACGTTTGGCCTGAACTGTCACCTCTTGTTGATAGACTCGCTTTGCGGCCTCCGATAAATTAACACCAAATTTTCTATCTGTTCCAATAATGATGGCAAAGTTGATAAGAAAAATAAAGAAGATAAAGACACTAAGCAAAATCAGGCTCTGCCCTACTCTTCTACGATTCTGGCTCGGTATGGCACGATTTTTCAAGACATATCTTAAAAATTGTTTCTTTTTTCCGGGCATGTTATTCTGCTACTCCAATATTGTTATTGTTAAAGGTCAAACCCTCTTTTTCAGCAATTTCAAGAAGACGAGCCTTTCGAGCCAAATCATTGACCGCTTGTTTGGCATCTTCAATTTCTAGTAACTTGACACTAATTTCCTGATTTGTTGCAGCCATATCTGATTGTACTTGCAAGAGCTTGGTCTGCATAAAAACAATCCCTATGGCCAAAATCAAACCTGAGATAACAATACTACCATAAAAAGCCTTTTCCACTCGTGTAAAGGTCTTAATTTTATCTTCAATGACCCGCATGGTCAAATCTCTCTGTTTATCTTCTAGCATGTCTTAACTTTCTATATTTAGGGAACATTCCCCCTCTAATTAGGATTGGTGGACTTTTTTAGCAACGCGCAACTTGGCAGAATGTGCTCGATTGTTGGCTAATAATTCTTCCTGACTTGGTAAGATAGGTTTGCGATTGACTAACTCCAAAGGTGCTTTCATATCATCAGGAATAAAGGGCAAACCCTTTGGTACATAAACGGTGCTAGCTTCCTTGAAGACTTGCTTGGTCAGTCGATCTTCCAATGAATGAAAAGTAATGACAGAGATGCGACCGCCTATGGCCAACAAATCAATGGCTTGCTCAATTGATTCATCCGCAGCACCTAGTTCATCATTCACTTCAATTCGAATCGCTTGGAAAATCTGCTTGGCCGGATGGCCTTTTTTCTTGAGTTCCTTAGCAGGTTTTGCTGACTTGATAATTTCTGCTAGTTCTGTTGTGGTTTCAATAGGTTTGATTTGACGGACCTGCTCGATCTTTCGAGCAATTTGTTTCGAAAACTTATCTTCCCCATATTTGAAGAAAATCCGCACCAAATCATGAAAATCGTAAGTATTGACCACATCATAAGCCGTTAGACTAGCCTCTTGGTTCATCCGCATATCCAGGGCCGCATCTTGCTTATAAGAAAAACCACGTTCCCGCTCATCTAATTGAGGACTGGACACGCCCAAATCATAGAGGATACCGTCAATCTTGTCAACGCCCAGCGCTTCTAAGTTGGACTTAAGATGACGGAAATTATCTTTTATGAAGGTGACCATTCCTCTTTCAATATAGTCCTTGAGACGAATCTGGGCATTATCAATGGCCTTTTGATCCTGGTCAAAACAATATAAATGGCCTTCCTCGCTCAACTTAGAAAGTAAATAAGAGGAATGCCCCGCACCACCCAAGGTAGCATCTACATAAATTCCGTTTGGTTTTACATCTAATAAATCAACTGTCTCATGCAAGAGAACCGTTGTATGATTAAATTCATTTGTCATATCTTCTTATTATACCATATTGTCCAAAATCAAGCTTAAAATCGATCAGGGAAAATATTTTCTAGAAATATGTCATATATAATTGACATATTTCTAGTTTTATTTTATATTAAAGATGTAAAATATATACGACACCCTCCAGGAAGATTTGCAAATGAACCAAGTAAAAGAATTTCGACAGCAGTCTGGAAAGTCTCAACTAGCTCTAGCCAAGGAAATCGGCGTTTCCAGACAAACCATCAATATGATAGAAAATGATAAATACAATCCTTCGTTGGATCTGTGTATCAATCTAGCTCTTGCTCTCAATACAGATTTGAATAGCCTATTTTGGAATAAAAAAAAGGAGAATCACTATGAAGCTTAAAAAATGTTACCAACACTATCTCAAAACCTTTTATGGCGTGACCGGGCCATTTGACGAATACAAACAAGCCATCATTGGTAAGATAGCCATGATGTTTTTCCCTCCCTTCTTCCTCGGTAATGGACTAATCGTTGCAGTTAGCCTCATCTTTGGCTATCGTTATCCGGAAACTACTGCTTGGGTCGCTCCTCTATCTATCTTTTTATACAGTTTCATCCTCTACTCTATTTTGCACCATCAGTTGAGAAAAGCTGGCGTTTACGACTTCGACTTGGAAGAATTATCTACCGAACAGGTCACAAAAGTCCGTCACTCCCCTTTCAAATTTGTCCTCATCTGGTCCATCTTTATGTTTATCTGGTCTCTCTTTAGCCAGACTGTCCTAGACGAAGTGACCTTGATGACAGCCCTCACTAATCCACGCACTTATATCGGTCTTCTTATTGGAGCTGGTTTTATCTTGATTGTCTATATTGTCCTAATCTACTATGGATTAAAACAGAAAGAGAACGAATCTCATGAATAAAGAATCTTTTACAGATAAACTCTTGAAACGATTTTACGGTATTACCGGTCCCTTGGATGAATACCGTCGCCAACAGATTGACCGCGTAGGAAACATCTGTTACGTATGGTTGACAACTATTTTAATTTTTGGAAACTTAGTGGCTTATATTCTTGGCCAAAAACACCCTGAGATTGTAGCAACAATTTATCCTTTGGCCCTCACCTTTATCGGATTGCTTCTTTATTTCATCGTCGCCGCCAACCAAGGTTTTGATGTGGTTCAAGCAATTGATGTGGAGGAATTAGATGAGAAAGAGAAAAAACAATTGCAACATGTTGGACTGAAATCTGGTCTTTTATTTGGAATAAGCATGTGGCTCTTTGGTCCATTGCTCCTTCAACTATCTTATCCAGCTGGATTATTTGCCATTAAGACCATTCTTTTTGGGGTATTCAATGGCTTAATGTTCGGAGTTTGTATACAGGTTGTGAATAAAGCTCGCCAATAAAACACATTCATGTTGGAGGCTGGACAGGAGGGTGCCATCTTCTCTTTATCTGCCTTATCCTTCTGATTTGCTCCGCTTTTCCCTTAATAGCCAGGTCATTTTATCTAGCTATCAAACACCAGAAAAAGAAGCCCATAAATAAGGTATTTTGCCCAGATACACATATCAATCACTAGGGAGGGTTAACTTTCCCTTTCTTTTTTGCTAAAATGTGTTACAATATCTTCATATTTCATTAGAGAAAAGAGAGGCTTATGTCTTTTTTTAGGATTTCATTAACCCCTACCGAGCGAATCATCGTCAGTTTTGCTGCTGTTATTCTTACAGGATCGATTTTATTGAGTCTTCCTATTTCACAGCTAGCCAACTCCCAAGCAAGCTACTGGGATAACCTCTTTACGGCTGTTTCTATGGTTTGTGTGACAGGCCTCTTTACCCAACCGGTTGCAAGTAGCTTCACTGCTTTCGGTCAGATTATTTGTATGATTCTCATGCAAATCGGTGGGCTCAGCCTTCTTAGCTTTATCGGAATGATCGCCCTTCAGGCCAAACGCAAATTGAGTTTTATCAACCTTACGACCTTGCAAGAAAGTTTTAGTCGCGATGATACCAAAGACTTTCACGGTTTTATTCTCTCTGTCTTTCGCTTTACCTTTGCTATCGAAGGCATGGGGGCACTGCTCTTGGCTATCTATTTTGTTCCAAAATTTGGTTGGGCAAAAGGGGTCTTTACCTCTATCTTCTTAGCTATTTCAGCTTTTTGTAACGCAGGTTTTGACAATATGGGCGCTAGTAGTTTAGTTTATTTTGTTAAAAATCCTTATATTAATCTTATCATCGCCAGTCTGATTATCATGGGCGGACTTGGTTTCTCAGTCTGGTTTGATTTACAGACACAGGTTAAAAAGAAAAATCATGTTCGTAAATTCAGTTTCCATACTAAAGTCGTTCTAGGATTAACCGCAACTATCTTGGCTTTAGGAACTCTTTTGACCCTGATGACAGAGTACAACAATCCGAACACAATTGGAACTTTCTCTCTTGGTCATAAAGTTCTTGCCAGTTTTTTCCAAACGGTGACTATGAGAACAGCTGGTTTTGCGACTATCGATTATACTCAAGCTAGACCCATCAGTCTCTTACTCTATGCCTTTCAAATGATGCTTGGGGGTGCCCCTGGTGGTACAGCTGGTGGTATTAAAATCACTGCTTTTTTGGTCCTCTTGGTCTACGCTCGCAGTGAAGTCCTGGGACTTCCTTACACCAATTTCAAACACAGAACCATCGATACCTTGACCATCCGTAAAGCCATTGCTGTCTTTATTGTCTTTTTGTCCACCTTCCTTTTAGGCCTCTTTAGTATCTCTGTTACCGACTCTGACAAACCACTTCTCTTCCTTATTTTTGAGGTGATGTCCGCTCTTGCAACCGTTGGTGTGACAGCTAATCTAACGCCAAGCCTGACACAAGCTGGCCAATTCATTATCATGGCTCTTATGTTCTTTGGCAGAATTGGTCCCATGTCCATTCTCATGAGTTTATCCTCTAAAAGGGCTAGTAAAACTGCCAACCTCCAATACGCTAAATCCTCTTTGATTGTTTAGTCAAAAAAAGCAGGTAATCCTCTGGGAATTCTTTCCCTTTTTCTTCAAGGAGAATCTTTTCATTATGCAAAAACATACTATTGGAATTCTAGGTCTGGGTGTTTTCGGAACTAGTATAGCAAAAACACTTTGCAAATATGATTGTAATATCATCGCAGTGGATGACCACGACAGCCAAATCAATCAGCTAGAATCTATTCTAACCAGAGGTGTCGTCGGTGATATTTCAGACAAGGACCTCTTACGAGCCGCTGGCATAGATACCTGTGATACAGTTGTAGTAGCAACGGGTAGCAATCTGGAAGCCAGTGTCTTAGCTGTTCTTCACTGCAAATCTTTGGGCATCCCTAAAGTAGTTGCTAAGGCCAAAAGTAAAACAACTCGTGAGGTTTTGCTCAAAATTGGAGCTGACCGGGTTATCTCCCCTGAAAGGGAGACCGGTATCTCTTTGGCAAAACATCTGCTGCATGATGATACAACTCACGTCATTGAATTAGATGAATATGTTTCTATCATCGAATTTAATCCCCCTGTAAAATGGATTGGTAAAAGTCTTGGTGAATTAAAATTGCGTCAAAATTATATGATGAACATCATTGGCTACCGCAGCAAATACAATAATGTCTTGGAAGTCCAGCTGACACCAGACTATATTTTCAATGAGGATGAATTGATTGTCGCAGTAACAGACAACCAAACCGTTGATCATTTTGAAGAATACACAAATAAAATCTAAAACGCTTCGATCCTTGAGATCAAAGCGTTTTTTTGCGGAAATGTTTTTGGGGAATGATTTGTTTGGAAGATAAGAAAAAGGAGATAAAAAAGATGATTGTCGAGGTCAGTACAATGCTAGACCCCGCAGCGATGTTAAAGGTATAGCCTAAAAAAAGTCCCAATACTGATGTGAAGGCACCCAGCCCCGAAGCCAAGCAAATCATATTCTTTAAACTAGAAGCAAAGAGATAGGCCGTTGCTGCCGGAGTGATTAACATGGCTACAATCAAAATGGTTCCCACACTTTGCATAGCTGTTACAGAAACCAAGGTCAAAATCCCCATTAGTAGGTAGTGATAAAAACTAACATCCATACCCATAGACTTAGCTAGAACCGGATCAAATGAGGTCAGCAAGAGCTCTTTAAAGAAAAGGATAATCAAGGCAAACACAAGAGTTGATACCCCGATAGTAATCCATTTATCACTATCTTGAACAGCTAAAATATTCCCAAAAAGAATGTGGAAAAGATCTGTCGAACTATTTGCTAAACCTATGAGGATAATCCCTAAAGCTAAAAAACTAGAAAAAGTAATGCCAATAGCAGTATCTCCTTTAACCACGCTGTTTTCCTTAATAAAGGTAATAATGAAGGAAGCCAGTAAACCAAAAACGATAGCTCCAACAAAAAAGTTAATTCCTAAAATAAAGGAAAGTGCAACCCCTGGTAAAACAGCATGAGAAATTGCGTCCCCCATGAGAGACATAGACCGTAAGATGATAAAACAGCCTACTGCACCGGAAACAATACCAATGACAACTGCCGTAATTAGGGCATTTTGTAAGAAATGGTACTGCATCAGTCCGTCAATAAATTTCATCACTAGTCATCATCTCCTTTCTCTATAAAAATTCTATCCCCATAAGCTTGCTTTAGGAATTTTGCATGGAAGACATCATCAACATTGCCATAGGCAATCATTTTTTTATTTAATAGTAATAACATGTCGAAATAGCCTTCAACCTTACTCAAATCATGGTGAACGACTAAAATAGTTCTCCCTTGATTGCGCAAACTTTTTAGAATATCCATTATGATGTTTTCGCTAACCAAATCAATTCCAATGAATGGTTCGTCCAGAAAGATTGTCTGGGCATCTTGAACCAGACATCTGGCCACTAACATCCGTTGAAACTGTCCTCCCGACAAGGTCTTGATTGACCGATCTTTAAAAGTCAGTAAACCAACTTGATCTAAAACAGCATCAACTTTACTCCAATCATCTTTTGTCAACCTACGAAAGAGACCCACTTTCTTATAGAGTCCCAAAGAAACACATTCTCTTACAGTGATTGGAAAATTGTAATCAATGTGACTTTTTTGTTCAACATAAGCAATCGAAGTTTGAGATTTATCCCCTTTTTCCTTATCTAATAAAACCTGTCCGTCGTAAGAAATCAAGCCAAGGATAGCCTTCATGAATGACGACTTCCCTGCTCCATTTGGCCCAATAATCCCGACTATGTTTCCATGATCAATTGTCACTGAAACCTTTTCTAGTGCAAACTGTTCCGCTTCATATCTGACAGATAAATCTTTTGTTGTAATCATAATTCCTCCCAGTCAGTTTCTATTGTCCCAAACCTTCCGCTATCTTATCCAAATTCCATTTCATCATTGCATAGTAACTATCACCTTCTTCTCCTTCTCTAGAAATTGAGTCGGTAAAGAGCTGAGAGTAAATGTTGATTCCTGTCTCTCGTGAGATCGTTTTCATAGGCCGATCGTCCACACTGGACTCTACAAAAAGAGCTGACGGTCTTGGTCCAGCCTTGAGCTTCTCCACCAAGGAAGTTGTTTGTTGAGGAGTCCCTTCTTCTTCCGTGTTGATTTCCCAAATATAGGCTGATGGAATATCATAGGCTTTTGAGAAATATTTGAAACAGCCCTCACTGGTTACGATAAGCTTTTTATGACTTGGAATAGCGTCAAATTTTGATTTTGCTTCCATATCCAAAGCAGATAATTTTTTGATATATTCATCTAGATTTTTTTGGTAAAAGGCTTCATTTTTTGGATCCTTTGCCATTAATTCTTTAGCAATATTTTGGGCATAAATCATTCCGTTTTCAAGATTAAGCCAAGCATGAGGATCTTCCTTTCCTTTTTCACTTTCCCCTTCTAAATAAATCACCTCAACACCATTACTAGCTGCAAAGTAATCTTTATTTTCTTCTTTCTTAGCATTCTTTACTAATTTCGTAAACCAGGCGTTTCCGCCATTTTCCAGATTAATCCCATTATAGAAAATGAGATCTGCTTTGCTCGTTTTTTCCACATCTTCCGGTAATGGTTCATATTCATGGGGATCTTGACCGATGGGTACGATGCTATGTAGATTGATTTTATCTCTGGCAATATTTTTGGTCATATCCGCCAAAATTGAGTTTGTGACGACAACGCTCAATTTTTCTTTATCCTCAGTTTTACTACTTGAACAAGCTCCAAGAAGGCCAACAAGGCAAAAAAGTCCGATTAGCTGTAGTGTTTTTTTCATAGAATCAACTCCTTAGTTTTAATTAATTATAAAATTAGGGGAACCTAACTTTATAATTAGTATAACATAGTATAGAATGATGTCAAGCTTTTCTATTTTTTGATATAATAAAGTATACGGAGGTTGAACATGACACCAAATAAAGAAGATTATCTCAAGATGATTTATGAAATCGGAGAAACTGAAGATAAGATCAGCAATAAGCGTATTGCTGAACGGATGGGCGTATCCGCTCCCTCAGCTTCCGAAATGATTAAGAAATTAATAGCAGAAAATTTAATTATAAAAGACAAGGATTTGGGTTATCAAGTCACTAGAGAAGGCTTATCGCTCGTATCCGAACTTTATCGCAAACATCGTTTAATCGAAATCTTTCTCATGCAAAAACTACAATACAACATTGAGGAAGTTCATGAAGAAGCTGAAATTTTGGAACATACTGTTTCAACATTTTTTATCAATCGTCTAGAAGAATCTCTGGGATTCCCTTCTTTTTGCCCTCACGGTGGAACTATTCCCAAGAGAGGTGAATTACTGGTGGAATTGTATCACCAATCTTTGGCCCATATTGAAGAAATTGGTTTCTATATGATCAACCGTGTTCACGATGACTTTGATTTATTGAACTATTTAGAAAAAAATGGTTTGGCTATTGGAATGACGGTTGAAATTAGCCAGATTGATTCATTTGCAGGAACTCATACATTGGTCTACCCCGGCAACCGTTTGGCTATCCCAACAAGCATTGCCAAACAAATTTATGTCAGCCCTGTTTAACCATAAGAAAAAGGAAATTTCTCGATTGAAATGAGAAATTTCCTTTTTTTTATAGTCAAATGAATGAGCTTTTGGACTAGGAACTGCGGTGCAGGCAACTCAAATAGTCTGGGAATAGACTGTTTGAGCTTGGAAATAAAAGAGGCTGGGCAAAAACCAGCTTCAGAATATAAAAAACGAGCATTTCCGCAGTTGGAGATGCCCGTTTTTATATGCCATGGTTTATAATTATAATAACCACAAAACAACTAGAAAGCCATGACTATGTATAAAGAGTATAACACAAATCAGTTGAGTTTGGAACTAAATCTTGCCTACAATATTCCTATGAATCACGAGGTTAGATTGATCAGTCTTTTTGTGGACAGTATCCCTAATCATGTTTTATTGGAAGATAAATCACACACTGGCCGTCCTGCCTTCCATCCGGCTATGCTCATGAAGATGACGCTCTTCGCCTACGCTCGTCAGGTCTTTTCTGGTCGCAAAATGGTTCATGTCAGAGGCAATCAAGCCGTCCAAACGGAGATCGGCTTCCTATTCATGAGCATGAATCTCACAAAATTGGCTAAGAATCTCGACCCTAAAAATTCAAATACTCAAAAACCACACAGTGATTTTTTCATCTTGATTGTTTTCAAGACTGAAATCTCTGTGTGGTTTTATTTGAAGCTACTTTTTGCCCAGCCTCTCACCTTACAGTCTGAGGACAGACTGTTGGAGGTCCGAAATAAAAGAAACTAAGTTTCTCTCAACTGGAGTACGGCAAGCCGATAGTGACAACGTATTGAAGTTAATTCAAAAGACTATATTAAGATTCTGGATCGTCCAGATATAAACTATTTCTTTGTTTTTACTTATTGGGCCAATTGAGTGCTTCCTTGAATTGATAGGAACTGGTATCTTCCATATCTCAGAAATAGGAAGTCTTCTTCAAAAAATTTGGAAAGAGTGAGTTAATCGTAAAAAATTCACTGGAATCAAATTAGATCTCTGATTCATTAAAATAATGGAGCCTACATTTTTTTATCCAAGCACTTGTTTAATCCGGCTTGTTACACCTTTGAGATTGTAGCATTCTGCATAATCACGAATAGGGCGCTTAATATGGTCAATAACATAACGTTGCCCATCAATATCATGTGCTGATAGATTAGCATAAAGCTTTTCGATTTCAGTTTTGACAGTATCATCGTTGAAGGTATAGTGACCAGCGATATCTAATATTTCTTCTTGAAGTTTCTTATCGCCAGACAAAATTTGCTCAACTGTCAAATCTTTTTGTTCTCCAACCATCCATTTTCTCCAACGTTCGCTTTCGATAGCTTTGATTAGAAGAGTTTCAGCTACTTTAGAGGCTTCCGCAACAAGACCGTACTCAACCAATTTTGCCTCGACCTTAGCAAGATTCAGATATGCACGAGTTTCTTCTGTACCGTATTGAGGTGCCACGTTTGTTGCTGTGATACGAGATGGAATATGTTCTAGTAAGGTAACATCGTCCAGATAATCACCATTGTGTTCTTTGAGACCAACACCATATCGCTTAGCCATTTGGGATAATTCAAAGGCGTTTTTAAAATTGAAATGACCAACTTGTTCTGTTTTTCGGGTCAAGGTCCCTGTTTGACCAACAATAAAGGTTGGCATTGGTAGGTTTCGTCTTCCAAGTTCTTCTTGAAGTCCAAGAATGAAATTCTCATAGGTTTCGGTAGAAGTGAGTCCACCGTTGGTTTCTTCTGTGCCCACTTCATAGCCAATTTCTGGCAAATTTCGGGCCTTACGTTCTCTTTCACAGAAATCAATCAGTTCAACAGTTCTTTCTAGGACTACATCTAGTGGAATGACTTTTCCAACTTCAAATGGATCTTTCGTAGGATCAATCATGAGCAGATCGAAGCCAGCTTCAATATCACCGATATAGGATAGTTGTCCCAGTTTCATAGCTTCTTCAGTTGGCAAATGATCGTTGCGTTCCTTATCACGTTGCCAAGGCCCCCCATGATCTCGGCAAAGATAATATAGATTGTCATAGCCAATTTTTTTTGCTACTTCTTCTACAGCCTCAGCAAAGCTAAACTGATTCCAACCATTGACATAGCCCCCTCCTAGCTCGTCTAGGTCAACCTGATTCCGGCTAGCTATGAACATAACTGGATAGTCATCTTCTTTGGAAAGTTCCAAAGTAGCTTGGACACAATTTTTTGACATTGGTCCAATCCCAAGGATTGTAGCACTTTCACCAGTTTCCTGAAGTTTTAATAGTCCTTGAACAGTTTTTTTAATTGCGCATGTTGTCAAGTCAAGTGCAACAAGTTGATTGATAACTAGAGATCCAGAGGTTAAGCTATTTGGGCTATCCCAAATAGGAATTTTGAAGATTGGTATTGAAGAAGTCGTCTCGGGCGCTCATTGATGGCTGTGATATAGTTGTCAAGTTCTTCAGAGGTTAGTGAATTAAAAGAGTTTCCTTTAGGGATATATTCTCTGAGGAGACCATTGAAGTTCTCATTTGTACCTCTCTCATGTGAAGAATATGGATGTGCAAAGTAAACATCAACAGCTTCCAAGTCTGAGAGTAAACTAAATTCAGAACCATTATCAGCTGTAATGGATGCAATAGGATACTGACCATCTTAGGTAAATCGATTGGTTTTATAACTAACAGCCCCTCTTTGATATAGCGATAAATGGTTTTGGTAGAGGGAACAACCTCCTCAGGATGATTTGCTTTATAAGTCTGAACGAAACTATCTACGCTATGAAGACGAATTTTAGCTTTCAAGGCATATCCTAATTGCTCAATGAATTTAGCGGAGCAGTCATTCAACTTGAGATAAGAGCACTTTTGACGATTGGATTCATAGACACGCTGTCCGCTATCAGCGAAATAGGCACTGAAATAGGTACGTTTCCCATTCTTATCCTGTACCTGATCCACCGAACCACGTTTGATTTCTCGACTGATTGTCGACCGGTGACGACCTAGAAGACGAGCGATTTCAGCCGGTTTCTTTCCCATTTTAAGATAAGCAGCCATTTCGCCACGTTCCGAGGCTGAGAGATGAGAATAGGTTGATTTTTTGGTAGAATGAGTGTTGGACATGTTCATCTGCTTTCTATACTGAGTTGGGGAATTCTAGTATATCAGACGAACATGTCTTTTTTGTTGCACTTCATTTTACAACGCGGGGTTTTTTTAATTGGTAATTTACTCATAATTTTCTTCCTTCTCCTTATAATTCTGATTCATCAAGATTGGGTTTTGTAAAGTGGAGCATGGCTACGGATACAAACGTCCCGATAAACATGGCAATAACATACCAAAGTTTCCCATTTACAACAGGCAAGATGATAAGACCGCCATGTGGTACGAGAGCTTCAACATTATTCATCATCCCAAGGGCACCACCAACAGCACTTCCGACGATAATGGCTGGTAAAACACGCTTCATATCTTTTACAGCAAATGGAATAGCTCCTTCCGTAATTCCAATGAGGCCCATAAAAAGAGCTGACATCCCCAAGTCACGATCTTCTTGATTGTATTTCTTCCGATCAATCAAGGTTGAGATAGCCATAGCCAATGGTGGAATGGCAACTGCAATACGGTGGGCACCATTTGGAGCATAAACGCCTTCTGCCATCAAAGCCAGAGTGAAGGCTGTGGCTGTTTTATTAATAGGTCCTCCCATATCAATTGCTGTCATAGCACCGATTATCAGACCGAGGACAATTGCACTGCCACCCTGTAATTCACCAAGTGTCGCTACCAACCAATCCATAGCTGCACCAATCGGGGCAGAAATGATATAGATATAAAACATCCCTAAGACAAAAGTAGTCAGTACTGGTACAATCAGGATCGGCATAATAGTTCGTATTGTATTATTGACCTTCCAAGTCTTACACCATTTTACAAAGTAACCTGCAACAACACCCAAAAGCATGGCTCCTAAGAATCCCGTTTTAACTTGACCTTCACCGATTGGATTATTGGCAACATAACCAAGAATCATGGCTGGTGCAATACCTGGCTTCCCCGCAATAGAATAAGCGATATAACCCGATAAAATCGGAATCATCATAGAAAAACCAGCAATCCCAAGATCAAGTAAATTCTGCATGAATTGGCTAGTTACCTCCATACCACCATCACCCGCGTTACCGGTTGAAAGAGCCAGAGCGATAAATACCCCACCAACAACAACCGAAGGTAGCATGTATGATACACCTGTGTTGAAAGCTTTTTGCAAGTCCTTAAAAACTTTGTTTTCCTGTTTCATATTTTTCCCTTTCAATAAAAATTGAATATAGTAGACGGTTATAGTTTTTCTGCCGCGTCAATAATTTCAGCAGGATGTTTGATGACCTGACTAGGATCTACATGGAGAACTTTTCCATTATCCTCTTTTTCTTCGAAGCGTTCCTCACCATCAATACCAATGGCAACAGCAAGTATAACCAGGTCAGCAGCATCTACTTCTTGCTGCTCTAGTTCATTTTCGATTCCCATGCTTCCCTGAGTTTCAACCTTGACTTCATAACCACGCTTGCGGCATTCTTTTTCGATAGCCTCCTGCGCCATATATGTATGAGCGACACCTGTCGGACAGGCTGTTACAGCAACAATTTTCATAAGATTCCTCCTTATATTTCAATAGATGTTAATTGTTGATAGACATTTTCAGTATCCGCTTGCTTCAATAATTTATTCCTAAAATCTTCGTCCAGTAATTTTTTACTAAGTTGAGAAATAAACTTCAAATGGAGTTTTACATACTCTGATTCGGGAACGCCAATCAAGAAGATTAATTTGACTGGTTCGTCTTGGTTCGCCTCCCAAGCAATTTCCTTATTTAAGCGCATAAAAGCTATAAAAGGCCTTTTTGCAGCATCTGTTTTTCCGTGAGGGATAGCAATCAAATAGCCAATGGCAGTTGAAATTTCTTCCTCTCTCGCTAAAATTGCCTGTAAAAAATCTTCTTTATTAGTGATATACTCATTCTTCAAAGCTTCTAGAGCAATATGTTCTAAAACCTGATTTCGACTATTGAAATCTTTGTCTAGAAAGATGAGATTTTTTGAGATGACGTCTATTGATATTTGGTGTTCACCCATTGGCATTTCCTCCATAAAGTTTATTTAAAACATTTGATGCGGATTTCTCTTTCCGAATTAGCTGTAAATACTGAGGACAATCAATAATATTGTAAATATCTGACAATAGCCCTTTGCTACGAAGCCTATCTTCCGTACTAATGCAAATGACAAAAATCAAATCTACAAAATAATCACCCCATTTGATTTTTTTACTATTTTTTATCAAAAATATTTTTGACTTCAGACTATTTTGCGGATTTCCGTGAGGAATAGCAACTCCCACGGGCAAATCAGTTGCCCCTAGATTTTCACGATGAAATAAATCATCGATAAAAGCCGGTTTAACAATTCCCCTCTCAACTAATTCTCGACCAAACTCCTTGAAAAAGCTTTTCTTGTCAGGAAACGCTGCATTAAGTATCATTTCCTCTTCTGTCAAAAAATTGTAGAGATGATGACATTTTGTCGCTGTCTTGGTATTTGAAATAATGCTAGGTTTATAACCAGCTATCTTGATATTTTCCATGTCTTTTTCCGTTAAAAACGGAGAAACCAGCACAATATCCTTGTTTGGAATATTTAAGTGAACTGTCGAAATAATGAAGTCAAACTTATCAATATCCATATATTCTAGCTCAGCAACTGATGATAGCTCTAGGGTATCAAGAGAAGGTAGAGCTTGTTTGATACGGTTAACAAGCAGTTCTGATGTGGCAACACCCATCTGGCAAACGACTAGAATACGTTTATTAATTTTTGCCCTCTCAATTGCGGATTGAAAATAAATGGTCAAAAAAGCAATTTCATTCTCATTAAAAATAACCTGATAGTTCTTCTCAATCTCTACAATAAGCAGGGAAAGCAGATTAAAAATCAAAGCAAATTCCCTTTTGATCTGATCTGTGAAAGGATTTTCAACTATGACATTGGCCTGTAATCGATAGAGCATGGCTGGAATATGCTCTGCTAATTGTTGCTTTAACTTGCTGTCTTGAAGAAAGGATACCTTTAGACTTTGCGACATACCGACCAATAATTTTTTAGTAAAATCATCAAAGGAAGCCTGATTCTCCCCTTTCTCAAATCGGTTTAATACAAGTTGTCTTGAAAAATACAAGTTATCTGCTGTGGAAAATAAAATCCCTAGGCGTAGATTCACTTTCTCAAGAATCTTAATAGAACTTTCCTCAAAGAACTTTTCGGAACTTTTCGGTCTCTGCTTATGATGGTATCCCTTGGCACAACGATAGACTAGAACAATTAGACTACTGAGAAGATTTTGGACATAATGGTCAGTAATTACAGAAATATTTTCTCTGATATACGTGTAAAAGATATTCTGACAAGTCTTGACAATTTCATCTCCATAATAACGAGAAAGTATATCTAGATGATGGGGCATCATTTCTTTTGAGTAAATTTCAACATGGTCCATGATAAAGCGATTAAAACGCAACATAGCTTTTTGAAATCCAACTTCTGACCCTGCTAAACGAGTTCCATAACGTTCTCCAACTAAGTTTATCTCCCTATCCTCGGTTAAAACAGAGGTTATGAACTCAAAATCTTTGGCAATAGAAGTCTTACTAACTAAAAATTGGTCTGACAAAGATTGGTAGGTTAAAGCTTTTTCTTCAAAAAGTAAGTAACTCATAATTTTCAAACGGCGCTCTAGAACAACATTTCTATCCAAATCCAGATCTTTTTTAGTTCTCCCAAAGGTATTTTGACCTGACTTTACAAGTTGAACTCCAACTCCCCTCTTCTTTTCCAAACTATTACCAAGACTTTGTAGATAGTCTGCAATCACATTTAATTCCGTGTAGATAGTACGTCTGGAAAGTCCGCAAGAAAGTGCGATAGATTCGACTGTTACAAAATTCTTGGCATTCTCAAGTATTTGAAGAATATCCTTCTGACGTTTATTTAATAACATCCTTCTCCTTTCTAGCGCATTTATGATTACGCTTTCATTTTATCTTTAAAAATTAATCCTGAAAATAACATCTTCTTGCAACAAGTTCTATTTTCTCTCATAAAGATGTTGCAAAACTATTTTTAGGATTAAATAAAAAAACACATGAGGTCATCTTTTAGGAAAAAGTCTGATTTCATGTGTTCATATTTGAACAAGATATTTTATTAAGATTCTGGATCGTCCAGACTTCTACCATGAAGCCCTTGTTCCCTTTGAACTTGGCGAATTTTTTCTGGTGTGACATCGTTGCCTTCTTCATCAACGAGTTTGATTCCAGCGATATGATGTCGGAGGGAACGTTTATAGCCTTCGATATACTCTTTACGAAGTTCGGCCTGTTCAACTTTTTCAGGTCCAGTCAATCCAACTGTTTTTTTCTTTTTGGCCAACTCATTAATCCGAGCAATTTTATTAGGGTGCATGCCAGTTCCTTTCATTTTTACTTTTTTAGATACTTTTCTAGGTGGTACGGATATCAGCACTTCTTAAGGCGACCATGACTAATTTTTGGAATCGCAATTTCAAAAATTCCGAAATAGATAGCACCTGACTGAAAAACTTCTCTTAACTCAACACAAAGTCATTATTTTTCCCAATTGAAAAATTTATTTGGTGTTCAATTGATTGAAGACTGCGACTGCTTTAGCTTTTACCACCAAACCAGCCAAGAGAGCTAGGCGGTTATGTTTAACCGCGGCATCTTCTGCCATAACCATGGTATTATCAAAGAAGTCATTGATCACCGAACTAAGGGCAAAGAGAGCTGCGATATTCGCTGTCACATCAGCTGTCAAACTCAAGGCTTCAATAGCAGATGCCAAGGCTTTTTCTTGCTCGTTTTCAAAGAGAGTAGCATCCACAACGACAGTTGCTTCAGCTTTTTCAGCTAGGTTAAAGACGCGTGACAAGGACTCAACCGCTGACTTGTAGTTGTCTTCTTTGCTAGCTTCTACCAAGGCTTGGGCTGCTGCTAACATTTCTGGCACAACAAAGGTTGAACCGGCTAGAACAGCATCACGGATGTCTTTTGGAATCTGATTGCCCATCATTTTTTCCACACGAGCACGTATGAAGTTCAGGACATCTGCCTTGTTGTCATAGGTCAAACTGTCAAAGTTCAGAGCATAGAGACTATCTACCAACTCATCCATCGGAATAGCCCAACCAAAGGCATCCAAGATACGGACAATCCCCTGAGTGGCACGGCGAAGGGCATAAGGATCATTTGAACCTGACGGAATTAAGCCGACTGAGAAGAAGGAAAGAAGGGTGTCCAACTTATCAGAGAGAGCTAGAAGAGCACCAACCTTGGTTTCAGGAAGAGCACCTTCAGCAGCATTTGGCAAGTAATGCTCACGAATCGCTGCGGCTACGGCTTTTTGTTCGCCTGCAAGCAGGGCATATTTTTCCCCCATGATCCCTTGCAATTCGTCAAATTCACCTACCATACCAGTCAAGAGGTCAAACTTATAGATTTGAGCTGCACGATCAAGAGCCGCTACTTCTTCGGCTGATAGGTCAACTTGCGCTGCTAGCGAAGCCGCAATTACTTGCGTGCGGTTCATATGTTCTGCCAAAGAACCAATTTTTTCATGGAAAGTGACATTTGAAAGCTTGGCAACCAAGTCTTCAATCTTTAGTTTCTGGTCTTCACGCCAGAAGAATTCTCCATCTTCCAGACGAGCAACCAAGACTTTCTCATTCCCTTTGATAACATTTTCAATATGTTCTGCGTTACCATTACGGACAGAGATGAAGTTTGGTAAGAGTTTGCCATCCTGGTCACGGACCACGAAGTAACGTTGGTGGGCTTTCATAGAAGTGACCAATACTTCTTCTGGAACCGCCAAGTATTTGGCATCAAAGGAACCCATGAAAGCAGTCGGATACTCCACCAAGTTGAGTACTTCGTTTAGGAGGTCAGAATCGATTTCGACCGAAACATTTTTCTCTGCTTCGATAGCCTTGATTTGCTCTACAATGAGATTTTCACGCTCTTTAGCATCTGCCAATACAAATACCTTACGAAGGTCTTCCTCGTAAGAATCAGCGGATGCAATCTGCGTTTCTTGACCAAGGAAACGGTGACCGCGACTGATGCGACCTGAGGTGATATCCAAGAAATTCAATTCAAGAGCTTGGTTATCCAAAAGGACTGTCAAGGTGTGTACAGGACGGATATACTCAAAGCTGTTTCCTGCCCAATACATGCTGACTGGGAAAGTCATGCTAGAAAGAACCTGAGGGAGGCCGACCAAAACTTCTTCAGCAGCTTTACCTGCTTCGTGTTTGGTCACATAAACATACTCTTCGCCTTTGATTTCGCGGAATTCGATATCTTCAACTGTCAAACCTTTGCCACGAACGAAACCTTGAGCTGCTTTTGAGAAATTCCCCTCTGCATCCAAGGCGATTTTCTTCGCTGGGCCTTTGAAATCCTCTGTCAAATCTGTCTGCGCATCTGCCAAACCTGTCACTCGAACCGCCAAACGACGAGGGGTTGAGAAGGTTTGGATACTGTCAAACGAGAGGCGATTGTCAGTTAGAAAACTAACCATTTTCTCGCCCAATTGTTGTTCACTTGGAGTGACTACATAAGCTGGTAGCTCTTCCAGACCAAGTTCTACTAATAAATTTTTTGTCATGTTTTATTTTCCTCGATTAATTAGTTCAATACTATTAACATTATAATGGCGTACAATATGTTTGCCGTCGCTTCTTTTCCCCGAAATTTGAATTGGCTGAAACACTACTGTATTCTGTATAACTCTATTAATTTTGTCTAGATCTGTGCTCTCTTTCAAAGAACATAATAATTCTTTGCTTTCATCACCTGGATTAGCTTCCCACCCAATATCTAGATTCATGGATAAAGTTTCATTTATCCAAGCTCGTACTATTTCCTTCAGGCAGTCATTATCCATCTCTTGAATGTATTCCATAGATAATTGAATTTTCATATAATAAATAGATTCATTTAGGACACATGTTATCGCCATCTATTCCCCATCCCCTAGCAAAAGTTTTGCTCGTGTCGCCTCATCCAGCAATGGGTAACCGAGTTTTTTGCGTTCTGCGACGAAGGTTTTAGCTACGACACGGGCTAGGTTACGGATGCGGGCAATATAACCTGCGCGCTCTGTTACAGAAACCGCTCCACGAGCGTCCAGCAAGTTGAAGGTATGGGAACATTTAAGAACATAGTCATAGGCTGGGTGAACCAAGCCTTCTTCCAAGGCACGCGCTGCTTCTTTTTCAAATTTCTCAAAGTTTTCCAAAAGCATGACTTGATCTGAAATTTCAAATGAGTATTTTGAGTGCTCGTATTCAGGTTGTAGGAAGATTTCTCCGTACTTGACACCTGGGGCCCACTCAATATCATAGACAGAATCTACTTCTTGGATATAAGATGCTAACCGTTCCAAACCATAGGTTACCTCAGCTGTTACAGGACCTGTTGCCAAGCCACCAACCTGTTGAAAGTAAGTGAACTGAGTGATTTCCATCCCATCCAGCCACACTTCCCAACCAAGACCAGCTGATCCAGTTGATGGATTTTCCCAGTTATCTTCAACGAAACGGATGTCGTGTTCCAATGGGTTGATACCCAATTTTTCAAGTGATTCAAGATAGAGTTCTTGAATATTGCTTGGAGATGGTTTCATAACCACTTGAAACTGGTGGTGTTGATACAGACGGTTTGGATTTTCACCGTAACGACCATCAGCTGGACGACGCGATGGTTCTACATAAGCCGCATTCCATGGCTCAGGACCGATGGCCCGAAGGAAGGTATAGGGTGACATGGTTCCCGCACCCTTTTCGTTGTCATAGGCCTGCATGAGCATACAACCTTGGTCATTCCAGTATTGTTGTAAGGTCAAGATAATTTCTTGAAATGTTAATTTTTTATTGGACATAAATGACTCCTATTTTTTATTATTAGTAATTATTTTATTAAACTGTGGGGATATTCTCCACTAGGACCGCCTGCTCATCCTTGTTCAAATATGAGCAAGTCATCTCCTCTAAGTCAATCACCCAGCCAACAATTCCAGATTTTGCCATATCTTCACAGAAAGTTGGAAAATCTGTCTGACCAGCCTGATGAGTTTGTAAATCATTTTTAGCTTGCTTAAGCTCAACCAAATCGGCTAAGGTACCCTTGACCTGATAGCCTTGATTGACAATAACAGAGTCTGTTTTGTCTCTATAGATCACTTGTCCAGCTAAGATATCCACGTGATTTTTCACCATGCCTATCTCCTTAAATCGGACAATCAATTTTGGAAAATCTGGCCCAGTAAACTGAGCATGGGCATCTATAATATTTTCTAAAGTAAACATCTCATCTCTTTTCTAGATAACGAAAAATGGCCCCACTCTCAACACTCCTATACCACTGGCATAGGGGCGTTGAGACGCGGTTCCACCCTAATTTATTACTTCATTTTATTTCAGATTCATTCCGAAAGTGCCAATCTTTATCTTTCCTTCACCTGACTTTCACTACCACAGGCTCGCTTGAGAATTGCTCGATAAGACTTTCTTTCTTGAAATGTATTATAGCAGAATCTCCCTACTCTGTCCAGTTTTTCTACCAAAGCAAGATTTGAGGTGATAGAAATTCAATTTACTAACTTTCATTGAATATAAGCCCTATACAGCTTTTTATTCCACTTTACGGGAAGAACAAGAAGCAAAAAGTATTCATTTTAAAAATCGATTTCATCAGGATTTTTTGCTCCTGTCACTACTTCGATAGCTGTAATTGTCGCTATGTCGTCATTAGAGAGTTCTATATCTTGAAAATCCAAATTTTCAACGATGCGACTTGGAGTAACTGATTTTGGCAAAGGTAAGAAGCCCTGGGACCAAGACCAGGCTAAAGCAATTTGAGCAACTGTTTTTCCGTATTTTTTGGCCATCATCAACATAGTTGGATGGGAAAAGAGTTCACCGCGCCCCAGTGGACTCCAAGCTTGGAGAATAATTCCCTTTTCCTTACAATAATTAACAATCTCTGCCTGATACACCCCTGGTGCCAAACGAAGTTGATTAATAGCCGGGACAATCTTTGCCGTTTTGAGCAATTCTTCCAGATGATGGACCATAAAATTACTCAATCCGATTGTTCGAATTTGGCCTGCTTCAACCAATTCTTCCATAGCTATCCATGTTTGAGCATTAGCGGACTGCCAACGATCGCGAACACTAACTGGATTTGGCCAGTGAATCAAGTAAAGGTCCAGGTAGTCTAACTGGAGACGGTCCATGGATGCCTTAAAAGCTGCTTTTGCTTCCTCATAGCCATGAGCATCATTCCAGAGTTTAGTGGTAATGAAGAGTTCCTCACGAGGGACACCAGAATCTTTGATGGCGCGTCCAATCGTTTCCTCGTTTTCATAAAAGGCAGCTGTATCAATATGGCGATAGCCAGCATCTAAAGCTTTGCGCACTGCATTGTAAACCTCATCTCCGTCTTTAGAAAGGTAGGTACCAAAACCCACAGCAGGAATGGTTAGGCCGTTATTCATTTGATAGGTTCTCATAGATATTCCTCTTTTCTATATCAGGCAAGAAAACACTTTTTCCTTCTATTTTAGTATAACAAAAACCAAGCTCAATCGCTTGGTTTTACTGGCTTGCTTCAAAGATTTAGCGATGGCTAACCTTACGTGTGAGAAGATCACCCAATAATTGAATACTAAAAATCATTAGAAGAATGAGTAACGTTGCTGTCCAAGTCACATCATGGTTGAAGCGATTGTATCCGTAGGAGATGGCTACATTCCCAATACCGCCACCACCGATAGCACCGGCCATGGCTGTTTCTCCCACAAGAGAAATAAGGGTCACCGTAGAAACGCGGATAAGGTCTGGCAAACCTTCACTGAGGTAGACCTTAATCAAGTCAAAACTGGTTGCCCCAGAAGCTTGTGCTGCTTCAATCACACCACGATCTAACTCGGATAAAACGACCTGAACCTGACGAGTAAAGAAGGCGAAGGTTGCAACCGAAAGTGGGACAATAGCTGCCGTCGGACCAAGGTTCGTTTTGATCAAGAGGAAGGTTACTGGAGCTAAAATAAAGAGTAAGATAATAAAGGGTACAGCCCGGAAAACAGAGGTAATCTTATCTAAAATATGGAACACAACTCTGTTTTCCAAGACACCACCGGGAGCTGTTAAGACTAGGAAAAGGCCAGTTAAGAGACCAATAAAGCCACCAATTAAGAAAGCCCAAATAGTCATATAAAGAGTTGTATAGGTCGCTGCTAACCAACCATTTGGTCCCGTCAGACCAATCTTATAAACATTGGGTAAATTTGTTTGAAGCCAATTACTCATCTAGGCACCTCTTTTCAATACTGTTAATTCGACACCAGCTTCAATGATTGCTTGTTGAGCTGACTCCAGAGCTTCTGGCTGGCCTGATAAGACAACCACTAATTCACCAACAGGGGTATCATCTAAAATCTCAATATTGCCATATAAAATGTTGGCTGTGACTTCAAATCGCTTATAGATATCGTTCAAAATCGGCTCATCCGTTGTATGACCAGCATATTTGAGTTGAGCCAGGATTGAATTTGCCGCCATATCTTCTACGATATCTTGTTTTTCAATCTTGACCATCGCCTCGTCAATTCCTGTTGCAGTTTTGATAAATTCTTGTGTCAAGGCTTGTTTAGGGTGAGAGAAAATTTCCAAGACAGAACCCTCTTCAATCAACTCACCATTTTGCATGACCGCCACTCGGTTACAGATATCCTTGACAATCTGCATTTCATGGGTAATCATGACCACCGTTAGTCCCAACTTACGATTGAGGTCCTGTAAGAGGGCTAAGATTTGCTTGGTTGTCTTTGGATCCAAAGCCGAAGTTGATTCATCTGAAATAAGGATTTCTGGATCATTTGCAAGAGCACGGGCAATGGCTACACGCTGTTTTTGCCCCCCAGAGAGCTGCGCAGGATAGTTGTCCGCACGATCAGCCAAACCAACCAACTCCAACAATTCTTCCACCTTGGTCCGACGCTCTGCTTTGCTCAAATCAGAATGTCTGAGAGCAAAAGCTACATTTTGACGAGCGGTTTTTTGAGCCATAAGGTTGAAGTGCTGGAAAATCATCCCGATTTTCTGGCGTTTCTGACGAAGGGCAGCAGGATTTAGTTGCACCCGACCATCTGCATAGGTTACTTGATCACCGATGGTGATTTTACCCGCAGTCGGAATCTGAAGGAGGTTAATAACACGGACCAACGTCGACTTACCGGCACCCGAATAACCTACGATTCCATAGATATCCCCTTTCTTGATGGTCACTGAAACATCTTTAACAGCTTCAATAACTCGTTTTTTCTGGTGAAAGGTAATATCAATATTTTCTAGTTGAATAATGGTTTCACTCATAACTTCTGATTAACTCCTCTATCATTTCTATATGGGTCAAATAATCTGTCACTTTCACGTTTTCATCCCCACCATGATCACGACTGTTTGGATGACCAATCCCAAAGGCTGCAATAGGTACTTGCAAGGCATGGAAGACCTGATGCATAGGACCAGTTCCGGCTGTTGTTGGCAAGACCGCTACTCCATTATCTGAAAAATTCTCCGCAATGTCAATGACCTTGAGAATACCCGGTGCAGTCATATCACTGCGATAGCCTTCCTCTCCCAAGGTATAAACCAAATCAACCTTTTCAAAACCATTTCTAATCAGTTGGGCTTGGATCTGTTGAAAGACTTTTTGCGGATGCATACCTGGCACAAGCCTCACTTCTAATTTAGCGGAAGCTTCTGCTGGCAAGATCGTTTTGACTCCTTGACCTTGATACCCCGTCTTGATTCCTTGAATAGAAAGAGAGGGTTCGAAAAAAAGAGTTCTCAACAGTTCGTCTTGCCGCTTGGTCAAGAGGGGCAGTTGCAAATCATAGATTTTTTCTAAATCATCTTGCTCTACTTGAGCATATTTGCGTACCAAGTCCATCTCGTGTTCACTTGCTGGAAAAATATCTTCGTAGATGCCCTCTACCAATATCTTACCAGATTGATCGCGTAGACTAGAGAGAGCATTGATCAGATACCAGGAACTACTATCGATAATACCGCCAAATTTTGAATGAATATCAACATCTGCACTTTTAACAAAGGCGTCAAAGGTGAGGATCCCTTTGGTACCACCGGAGATTTCCATCTGCCCATCTTTATTAAAAATTCCTTGTTCCCATACCAAAAGATCCGCCCCACGCAACTTATCTTGGTATTTTGCAAGGTACTTCTCCAAATCAACCGAAGCTGATTCTTCTGCTCCTTCAATGATGAAGAGGATATTGACGGGCAATTCAGCTTGATGTTCTAGGTACTTTTGGATAGCTGTTAGACGGGCAGTAATATGACCCTTATCATCATCGACGCCTCTACCATACATAAATCCATCTCGAATATCCAAGTCAAAAGGCTCAGTTGTCCAGATTTGATCTTCATCAGCCGGTTGCACATCGTAGTGGTTGTAGAAAATCAAGCTCTTAGCATCCGCCTTCTTACTCATGAATTTTGCAACAAGGAAGGGAGCTCTGTAACTTGTATCTAGAATAACCTGGGCTCCGGCTGCCTGAAAAATTCCTTTCAGGTAATGAGCTGTTTCAGTTAAACCCGTCTCTTGAGCAAAAATACTCTTATAGGCAATTAGTTTTTTCAAGACCTGAATATAATGCTGAACCAATGGATCGCTTTCTAATCTTTGTCGTGCTTCCTGCATCTCTTTCTCCCTTAAAACACAAATACGGCTTGCTTGCACACGCCCATATTTGTTTCTTATTCTGTCAAAGACGATTATCTAAGATTAATTTGTTGACGGAGCAGCTTCCCAAGCTGGTACGTCAATACCGTTTGAGGAATCGCTAAGAATTTTAGCTACTTCTTCTGTTTGGTAAGCTTTAATCAAGGTCTTGATTGCATCCGCTTTATCTGATTTTTCCCAGTCTTTTTGAGCTGCAATCACGTTAACCCATTGTTTTGATTCTGGTGTGATTTCTTCTTTAAAGAGAACAGTCGCATAGTCAACACCTGCATCTACAGCATAGTTGTTGTTAATGATGGCTGCATCTACTGATGTGCGGGTTGCAGCTGTTTGGCTAGCATCCAATTCCTTAATATCCAATTTCTTTGGATTCTCAGAAATATTGACGATTGTCGCTAACTCTTCTCCCGATACATTCAACTTGATCAAACCAGCAGTTTGAAGAAGGTAGAGGGCACGGCTTTCGTTGGTTGGATCATTTGGCACAGAGATTACTGCACCATCTGGTAATTCTGAAATAGTTTTGTATTTCACCTTTTCGCCATCCAAACCTGAGAAGATACGAAGTGGGCTAATGAGGGTATCTGCTGCTGCCACCAAATCTCCCTTATTTTCTGAATTCCAGTTATTAAGGAAATTGTAATGTTGGAAAGCGTTGACATCGATTTCACCATTGGCAAGGGCTTTATTTGGCTGTGAGTAGTCTGTAAATTCAACAAAATCTAATTTCAAACCATCTTTTTCTGCCAAGTCACTAACCTTTTCCCAAAGTGGCTCCGTCGCATCTGTACGTGTCATGATTCCGACCTTAAGGGTATTTTCATCTGTTTTTGAACCAGATGATGGGGCACAAGCTGCTAAAGTCACCACAGATAATGCTGCTACAGTTGCAAATCCAAATAGTTTTTTAAAGTTCATAAGTTAATCTCCATTTCTTGAGTTCGTTTTTCACTCGCTCATATTTAACTGTTCTTATCTTAACATAGGAGTTATGAATTGACTAGTAGAGATTTTTTAAGTGCTACTTAAAAAATTTTTATGACCTTTTTGTATCAGTTATAGTTTTTAGCTATAACTCTTTTTGATCAAAAGAAAACCAGCCATTACTGGCTAGTATTATAGAGTTTTAACTAAGTAATCAAAGAGTCGTTGGTTACTAGAACAATTTTTTGCTAGAAATTCTGGGTGCCATTGAATGCCGAGAATAGCATGCTGTCCTTTACTTTCATAAGCTTCAATGGTACCATCGCGAGGGTCATGAGCCGTTGCTACCAAATCTGCTGCCAATTCCTTAATGGACTGGCGATGGAAAGAGTTGATCTGGGTCCCAACTTGAAAGAGTTGACTAACGCGACTGTTGGGTTTTATGTCAATCTGATGAGAGGTCCCTAGAACATCTTCTTGCCAGTGATCTTGAATCGATTGGTGCAAACTGCCACCCAAAGCGACATTGACCAATTGCATACCACGACATACTGCAAAAATTGGTTTCTTTTGACGAAGAGCTTCTTTAATCAGGGCCAACTCGAATTCATCACGAGCCAAGGAATAATCATCACTCTCAATTTCTTTTTCCTGACCATAAAAGCGAGGGTCCACATTTTGTCCACCAGAGAGAATCAGTTTATCCACCACATATACATAATCCTTGGCCATTTCTGGCTGACCGATGGGGATAACGATAGGAAGACCACCAGCCTGCTTGACTCCTTCAGAAAGATCCTTAGCTACAGCTACATACTGGATACCAGACATGGCTGGCATTTCTTTTTCGTTTCCTGTAATTCCGACAATTACCTTTGCCATCTCTGTATCTCCTCTCATTCATTTTTATAGTCATTTGAATTAGCTTGATACGTTGTCACTATCAGTTTGCCGTACTCTAGTTGAGAGGAACTTAGTTCCTTCTATTTCCAACCTCCAACAGTCTATTCCCAGACTGTTGGAGCAGCCTGCGTCTCAGTTCCTAGTCCAAAACTTAATTCATTCGACTATATTATCATAACACGCCCGTTTTTTCCTGTCTAATATATAAAATTTAAGTGTCCATAAAGATTTTTAAAGAAGAAAAAACAATAGCCACAGGGACTATTGCTTGGTTTGTCTAACAAAATGTTGAGTATCAACCTCTACCCATTGGTCATCTTCGGATAATTTAAAATCTGTGATTTTCGTAGAAATTTCCTCTAGTTGTTTCCTAGCTTGAGCTGGTGAAAGAGGTAAATTAGCTGAAAGCAAGTACTGGGTATAGGGATGCTTTGGACTGGCAAAAAGTTGATCTGCAGGTGCCAACTCAACCAGAGCTCCCTTGTAGAGGACAGCGATACGATGGGCGAAGTGCCTAACTACCGTTAAATCATGAGAAATAAAGAGATAAGACAGGTCAAACTCATCCTGCAATTCTGACAAGAGTTTTAAGATTTGCGCCTGGATGGATACATCCAAAGCCGAGGTCGGCTCATCACACACTACAAACTGAGGACGGGAAACAATCGCTCGGGCAATACCGATTCGCTGACGTTGTCCACCAGAAAATGACTTGGGCCGCTTGTGGACCGCTTCACCTGTAATTCCAACACGCTCTAGAAGGGCTAAGGCCATCTTCTCTGCTTCCACTTTAGACAACTTGTACAGCGGTTCTTTGACTAATTCTAGGGCAGAAAGATAGGGATTGAGAGCAGAGAAAGGATCCTGATAAATGATTTGCAAGGCCTGATTATCTAGTTCTGTTTGAGATAAACCCTCATAATCGATTTGACCCTGACTGGGTTTTTCTAGACCTAAAATCAGTTTAGCCAAGGTCGATTTCCCACTGCCAGATTCACCGACCAGACCTAGAGTTTCCCCCTTATAGAGAGTGAGATTGACACCATCTACTGCTAGATGCCGGTGTTCTTTGCCAAAAATAGTTTTCTTGCTGTATACTTTCTGAAGATCTTTCACAGAAATAAGTGCCTGTTTGGACATGGGCTAATCCTCCCCTCTGACAAAGTGCGTTTCTGAAATGGCTATAAAAGAACCATTCGGATAATGAGTTGCCTTCATTTGTGGAGTCTCTTCCACATCCAGACGGGCCGCTTGGAGTAGTTGCTGAGTATAGGGATGTTGTGGATTTTCAAAGATTTCCTCTACGTTTCCTTCTTCTACCACTTGACCAGACCTCATGACCTTGACTTGATCACAGAGACCTGCGATAACACCAAAGTCATGGCTAACGATAATAACCGTCAAGTCTAAACTTTCTTGCAATTCTTTAATCAGGGCCAAAATTTGAGCCTGAATGGTCACATCCAAGGCAGTTGTTGGCTCATCCGCAATCAAAACACGTGGCTCTGCCAATAAAGCCATAGCAATCAAAATCCGCTGCCGCATCCCCCCTGAAAATTCGAAAGGATATTGGTTCAAACGCTGAGCTGGATTGGCTATACCAACCTTAGTAAGAATATCCAGCATTTTTTCCTTGCCTTGATTTTTAGAAAGTTCTGGACTAAAGCGTTCAATAATTTCTTCCAAATGATAACCAATCTTTCGCAAAGGGTTTAGAGAGGTCATGGGATCTTGGAAAATCATAGCCATAGGCAAATGAGCAAAATCGCTAACTGGATGCCCTTCAAAATCTAAACGATCATAGCTAGCCTCCAGATTTTTGGGCTGAATGCCCATGAGTGACTTGACGGTCAGACTTTTCCCACTCCCTGATTCACCAACGATGCCAAGGATTTTTCCTTTGGCAACCGAGATGGAAACATTGGACACCAAGGTTTGGATTTCTTTTCCCTTAGGATAGGAAATCGTCAGATTTTCTAAATGGATGGAATGGCTCATCAAATCACCTCTTTCTGTAAACTATCCCGGATTAAATCTCCGACATTATTGAAAGAATAAATGGTCAAGAGAATAAAGAGTCCCGGTAGAATAGCCATGTAAGGGGCAGACTGTAGGGTAGATTGGGCATTTTGCAAGAGACTGCCCCAGGAAGCCTGAGGCTGTTGGATCCCTATGCCCAAGAAAGAGAGAGCAGATTCTGTCATAATGGCCGAGGAAATACTGCTGGAAGCTGCCACAATCAAGGTAGGTAGAATAGAGGGCAGAATATGCCGTCTGATAATGGTCAAAGGCTGAACTCCGATAAAGCGGGCATAATTGACATAATCATGGGTCTTAGCAGAGAGCGTTTCTCCTCGAATCAATCTAGAAATTCGCATCCAAGAGAAGCCACCAATAACAATGATAATGGTCGTTAAGCCTGGTTTTAGGAAGACAGAGAGAACGATAACCAACACTAGCCAAGGGATAGAGGAGAGAACATCCACTGTCCTCATCAAAACACTATCCACCCAGCCACCAAAATAACCAGCTGTAATGCCCACCAAAGTACCAATTAAAACGGAGGCCAGCATAGCCAAAACACCGACCAAAAGAGAGATTCGCCCTCCGTAGAGAACACGCGCCAAATAATCCCGTCCCATATTGTCCGTTCCAAATAAATAGTCCAGGCTAGGTGCTTGATTCATCTGAGTGATATTTGTACTAGTAGGATTCAGGGGAAAAAGAGGCAGACTGATGGACAAGAGAACCAAGAAGAGCAAAAAGAACACAGAAAACAGATAAAGCGGCGACGACAAGATCTGAGTTTTAAATTGTTTGAAAAACATTAGCTGTCACCTCCTCTTGTAATGCGTGGATCGACGATGGAATAGAGAATATCTGACAAGAGATTTCCTAAAATAACCAGAGTTGCTGAAAAGAGCATAACTGCCATGATAACAGGATAATCCAAAGACCTCGTTGCCGTCGTTAAATAGGGACCAACTCCTGGCCAGGAAAAAATCGTTTCTGTAATCAAGGCTCCGGTTACCAACATAGGCAGTGCCAAGCCGATTTGAGTGACGATAGGAATGAGCACATTGCGGACGATATGTTTGCCAAAAATCTCTTTCTTACTGGCCTGAAAAGCCTCTTGAACTGTCACATAATCCTTGTCTACCTCCACGATAGCCGAAGCCCGAATGTAGCGTAGTAAATCTGGCATAAAGACCATCACTAGCGTCAGATAGGGAAGTACCAGATGAGAGAGATAGTCCCCAAAATCACCTTCTTTACCCAGTGTGTGCATCCCTATAAAAGGAAAGAGTTCTAGGCGGTAACCGAAGAAATAAATCAAAATCATAGCAAACCAGAATGACGGCACCGCAATCCCTAGAGAAGCAAAACCATCAATAGCTCGGTCCAACCATTTACCGCGATTAGCAGCTGAAAGAAGGCCAAGGGCAACCGCTAAAAGGAGGGCCGTCACATAAGCTGGAAGAACCAAGGATAGGGTATTGGGAATTTTTTCTGCTAAATCGCCTGCAATCCCATGGTGGGATGAGAGGGAATTACCAAGATTGCCTGATAGAATATTCTTTAACCAGATAAAGTACTGGATCAAAAAGGGTTGATCCAATCCATTTTGTTGTCTTAAAATCTCAACTTGTTCGGCAGTCATATTGGGCGTGGTCAATGAATCAATGACATCAAAAGGCGCCACATATATCAGCGAGAAAACAAGAAAGGAAATCACTAGTAAGAGAGGAATAGCCTGAGCCATTCGTTTGAGAATGTATGTAAGCATAGGACTCCTAAAAACGCGGATAAGAGTCTGGGACAATAATGTATTCCAGACTCTTATCTCTATAACATTTAGGCCGTTGGAACAAGAAAATCACTGTCTCATAGACTGATTTTTGTCTTAAGGCCTAATCTTTAATTGTGATGGATCTTCAAAGGTATAGATTGGGACCAATCCAGCCTCTTCTACACCCTCAATACGGTTGTTAACAGCCAAGATTTTTTTGTTGTCCACGATTGGATAAATCGCCGCTAAGTTTGCCAATTCCGCTTGTAAATCATCATAGATGACATCACGCTTAGCCTTATCTAGCTCTACTGCTCCTTTGTCAAATAGACCATTAATGGTAGCATCATTGAGCTTGAAGTAGTTAGAGGCACCGCCGCCTTTGAAGAGACGAGCATATTGGTCAGGGTCATTTCCCATAATATAGCCACCTAAGAAGAGGTTGTAGGCTACTGAACCTTCTTTACGAAGCTCTGTAAAGAGGGCTGTTGAATCTCCACCAGCTAACTCAACGGTCACACCTACTTGAGCCAGTTGTTCCTGAATCAAGGTAGCTTGTAAGGTTTGCGCTGGATCGGATGAATTGAAGCCTAAGTTCAATCTAAGGTTGCTAACACCAGCTTCTGCTAGGAGAGACTTGGCTTTCTCAACATTTTGCTCATATTTTTCAACTTTTTCAGTCGCAAATGGATTCGCTACTGGTAAGAATGAAACAGGTGTCTCATAATATTCTTTATCCAGGTAGGCTGCCTGGTTCATCTCATCTTTATTGAGAGCAAAGAGAAGGGCCTGACGGACACGGACATCGGACAATTCTGATGTCGTAGTGTTGAGACCAAGGTAGCCGACACGATTTTCGGTATAGGCATGAGTTGTGATAGTCTTACTATCTAAGTCTGCAATCTCAGATGGGAGAACAAAGGAGGCATCCACTTCACCTGTCTGCAAAGCAACCTTACGGGTATCTGCACTTGTTATGATGCGAAGAACCAAATGATCAATTTCAGGTTCACCCTTGTAGTAGTTTTCATTGGCTTCCAACTTGATGTACTGACCATGTTTGTACTCTACAAACTTATATGGTCCTGTTCCAACAGGTGTATTTTCCAATTGACTAACAGAGAAATCAGGCTCATCCTTATAGATGTGTTCCGGTATGATGTAGGTTTCTGTTACGATATTATCCAGAGCTGGTGCACTAACTGCTGGCAGGATAAATTTCACTGTGTAGTCGTCTTCTTTTTCAAGTTGCACGGGTTTGTCATTAATATGGAGGCTGGCTGCATTTCCATTTTCCTTTTTGACCTTTTGAGCGTAAGTAAAGAGAACATCGTCAGCATTGAAGTCCTCACCATCAGACCATTTGACATCCTGACGCAGTTTGACAGTGATGCTCAGGCCATCTTCAGCGATTTCGTAGCTTTCTGCTAGTTCGTTGACATAAGTTCCATCTGGCTCCACGCGGATAAGTGGCGAGTAGAGGATATTGGTCAGGGTCAAGCCCCAACGGTCACTGGTGTTGATTGGGTTGGTTGAACTTGGGTCCCCATCGATAGCGTATGTAAAGGTTTCAGGATCGGCCTTGGAAGTATTTGTGGCTTCCTTAGTTCCACAAGCTGCTAGGGTTAAAACAGCAACTGCTGCCAAAAGACCACTAAAAAGTTTCTTTTTCATATCAAACTCCTTCTAAAATATTCTCCCTAATGATAACAAGAATTGATTCGCTTGCCCAATATAAAAATTTTAAATAGACTTAAAAAATTTTTATGGAAAGGAAAGAAAATCTGAAAACATTGCTAATGTCATTCAGAAAAAGCTCGCTTCAAAAATCAAAAGCGAACACCTTTCCTTTTCTATGCTTTAGAAATCGAACCTGTTCGCTTATTTATTTGGTATATCGGATGTTCGAAATTGAAATCATAGATTCCAGAAAAACGAACTTTCAGAAAGAGTCTCTTATGACTCTTGATAAACACAAAATCAACAACCTTAAACTTCTGATAAATCCTTTATCATCCATATATCCATGGCAGTATGTCCTGCTTGATTGTCTAAGGGTTGGGGCAAAGAATGAAAGCCAAAATGCTCATAAACCTTGACGGCCTCCTCTAGTTCTTTAGTAGTTTCTAAGTAAATCTTTTGATAGCCAGCACTCTTGGCATCTTGAAAAATTCGCTCAAGGATTCGACGTGATAAGCCTTGTCCACGATAAGAAGCATGGAGATAGAGCTTTTGCAATTCACATATCTCCTCTGTAACGGGTCCAAAACCACCGACTCCAAGAATTTGACCACCATCTTCTAAGACATAATAGGCTGATCTAGCTAAACCAGCATAGTAGGAACTCAACTCATCCAATTGAGGGTCAAAATATGCTGTACCAGGCTTATCCAAGCCATAACTTTCCAAAACCGAACGAATCATGTTGGCAACAGTAGCATTGTCACTTGGTTTTATTTTACCTACTCTCATAATCTTCCTCTCCGATAAATACTAATATTCTTTAAAAAATAAAGATACTCTATTACAGCTTCCTACTAGGTAGGGCTGCGTCGTTTTTCTCCATTTATTTCTAGTTTTCTTCCCATAATAACGTCGAATGAATTAACGTTTAGAATAGATATTAATACATAGGCTCTACTAAAGTACGGCAAGAAGAAAATGACGATGTATCAATATTCATTTAAATGACCATGAAAACATTTCTATATATGTCTACTTTCCACTAGAAACACAAAAACCAACCTTTCGGCTGGTCGTCATTCTTAGAAGCCTTCTACGTTAGTGTAGATTTTTTGAATATCTTCATCATCTTCGAGGGCATCGTAAAGTTTTTCAAAGGTGACCAATTCATCACCTGTCAAAACAACTTCTGATTGAGGAATCATTTCTAATTCTGTGACTTGGAATTCTGCAATGCCTGCTTCTTTCAAGGCTAGAATAGCTTTGTGGAGATCCGTTGGTGCAGTATAAACAGTGATAGTACCATCTTCTGCTTCTACATCTTCCACTTCAACATCTGCTTCCAAGAGTTGCTCAAAGATGCTATCGGCATCATCGCCAGCAAAAACAGCAACGCCCTTTTTATCAAACATGAAAGAAACAGAGCCACTTGCTCCCATATTTCCGCCATTTTTACCAAAAGCAGTACGAACATTGGCTGCAGTACGGTTGACATTTGAAGTAAGGGTATCCACGATAATCATAGAGCCATTTGGCCCGAAACCTTCGTAACGACCTTCTACGAAAGTCTCATCCGTATTTCCCTTAGCCTTATCAATGGCCTTATCAATGATATGTTTTGGAACCTGTGCTTGCTTGGCACGATCGATAACGAATTTCAGTGAAGAGTTGGTTTCTGGGTCTGGATCCCCTTTTTTAGCAGCAACATAGATTTCAACACCAAACTTGGCAAACACTTTTGAGTTAGCACCGTCTTTAGCAGTCTTTTTCGCAACAATATTGGCCCATTTACGTCCCATGGGAATTCTCCTTATTCTAAGATGACAGAGCATCTCACTTTTTTCTTTTTGGAAATAAGCTCTATTTCCTGATAACTGTAACATTATACCATAATCTGCTTTTTTTGAGAAGACGAAAAGAAAGATTGGCCACGCCGTACGCAATCGAGTAGAGACTAATTCCTAGCCCCTCTCACACCACCGTGCGTGCCGTTCGGCACACGGCGGTTCAACTAACTTTTAACGCATGTCGTTCAAGATAATAATCTAGGCATGAAACCAGTCCACGTTTAGCGAGGACTGGTTTTGATATAGCTGAATTGACTTTTGTGCCACTAATTGATAGTGGTCACCCCAGCCAGATACCTTATCAGCTATCCATTTGGGAGTCCCTAGTTTAAGTAGTCCCCAAAGTCGCCTTGACTTCTTCTTCCATTGTTTCCAAATAATAACTCTAATTCGTGTCCTCAATCGTTTATCAATTTCTCCCATGACTGACTTCATGTTAGTCAATGCGAAGTAGTTTATCCATCCGCGAATAAGCCAGTTGAGTTTCTCAATACGGCTACCCAAGTCAGTGCTCCATTTGCGTGTTGTGAGCTTCCTAAGTTTCCTCTTGAAACTCTGGATACTCTCTTGATGTGGACGACTTTTCCAACCTTCAGCTGATTTCCAGAATCCGAATCCAAGGTACTTCAGTTGACTCGGTCTGGTAATCTTAGTCTTGGTCATATTGACTTTCAATCCCAGTCGCTTCTCAATGAATCGGCTAACTGAATACATGATACGTTTGGCAGATACTTCGCTCCCAACTGTGATGACACAGTCATCTGCGTACCGGACGAAACGAAGCCCTCGATTTTCCAATTCCTTGTCCAGCTCATTGAGCGTGATATTGGACAGGAGGGGAGATAGATTCCCACCTTGTGGTGTTCCCACCAGCGTTTTATGGCGCTGTCCATTGATAACTACACCCGAATGAAGATACCTACGAATCAGAGACTCTGTATCTCCATCTTGGATAATGTTATGGACAAGAGACATCAATCTATCTTGGGGAACTGTGTCGAAGAATTTCTCAAGGTCAATGTCCACAATCCACTCATAGCCATCATTAAGGTATTCTAGTAACTTGATGATGGCTTTTTGGAAATAAGCTCTATTTCCTGATAACTGTAACATTATACCATAATCTGCTTTTTTTGAGAAGACGAAAAGAAAGATTGGCCACGCCGTACGCAATCGAGTAGAGACTAATTCCTAGCCCCTCTCACACCACCGTGCGTGCCGTTCGGCACACGGCGGTTCAACTAACTTTTAACGCATGTCGTTCAAGATAATAATCTAGGCATGAAACCAGTCCACGTTTAGCGAGGACTGGTTTTGATATAGCTGAATTGACTTTTGTGCCACTAATTGATAGTGGTCACCCCAGCCAGATACCTTATCAGCTATCCATTTGGGAGTCCCTAGTTTAAGTAGTCCCCAAAGTCGCCTTGACTTCTTCTTCCATTGTTTCCAAATAATAACTCTAATTCGTGTCCTCAATCGTTTATCAATTTCTCCCATGACTGACTTCATGTTAGTCAATGCGAAGTAGTTTATCCATCCGCGAATAAGCCAGTTGAGTTTCTCAATACGGCTACCCAAGTCAGTGCTCCATTTGCGTGTTGTGAGCTTCCTAAGTTTCCTCTTGAAACTCTGGATACTCTCTTGATGTGGACGACTTTTCCACCCTTCAGCTGATTTCCAGAATCCGAATCCAAGGTACTTCAGTTGACTCGGTCTGGTAATCTTAGTCTTGGTCATATTGACTTTCAATCCCAGTCGCTTCTTAATGAATCGGCTAACTTAATACATGATACGTTTGGCAGATGCTTCGCTCCCAACTGTGATGACACAGTCATCTGCGTACCGGACGAAACGAAGCCCTCGATTTTCCAATTCCTTGTCCAGCTCATTGAGCGTGATATTGGACAGGAGGGGAGATAGATTCCCACCTTGTGGTGTTCCCACCAGCGTTTTATGGCGCTGTCCATTGATAACTACACCCGAATGAAGATACCTACGAATCAGAGACTCTGTATCTCCATCTTGGATAATGTTATGGACAAGAGACATCAATCTATCTTGGGGAACTGTGTCGAAGAATTTCTCAAGGTCAATGTCCACAATCCACTCATAGCCATCATTAAGGTATTCTAGTAACTTGATGATGGCTTTTTCAGCCCCCTCATCCGCTATATACGCCTTAATATCACGTTTCTGTTCGTAGAGCCACGATTTCGCTATCCCTTCCTCTCCCCGCTACCTCGCGATAGTCAGGCTTGGGAGTCGCTATTGGGTTCACCGGTAGAGGGTGCCCACGGAGGACTTGCACCTCAGATGTACGACATGCCCGTCGTACTGAAGAAAATGGGTGTAACCATTTTCAAGTTACACCCATTTTTTCAAAAAAATTTCAACGTTTTTCATTTCGACATAGTCAAATCCTCGTTTTCAGCTTGACTATAGCATAAATTTTATAATTTATAACTGCTTCCTTATGAAAATACGCTATCTGAAAACATAAATTTCTTCATGCGTTTGGCGTGAAAGATTGGCTGACCCTTGCTTTCCGCTTGAAAAATCCTTATAATCAGGCTATATTCCAATGAAAGAAATTGATCTATGAAAACTTTTGGCAAAAGCCTCTGGCTCCTTCTGCTTTTTATGACGTCACAAATGTCTAGTCTGGTTATTGCCTTTACCATGATCCCAAGTCAAATGCAAGGACAAGCCTACCAGCCTAATCTCTGGCTTCAACTACTCGTCACTCTCAGTGCCCTTCTATCGGTCTATCTAGTTTGGTTTTTTGCCAAAATTATTCAAATCCCCTTGCCAAAGTGGACCAAGTGGTCTCTCAAAGATACTGCCTTATCCTTAATACTTGCAGCAGTGACTACCTCTTACGCCCGCCTAGGGCTCTATCTTTTGCAGCAAATGCAGATTCATTCCACCGCCAATGATGCTGCCCTCAATGAGATCTTTGGTGGATTTAGCTTTCCAATTTTCTTTATTCTCATTGCCATCTGCGGCCCTATTATGGAAGAATGGATCTTCCGGGCTGGTATCATCGGTTTTCTTTTTGAAAAACATGCCCTAATCGGAGTTGCGGTTAGTAGTTTTATTTTCGGTGCCATGCACATGCCAACCAACCTTATCAGTTGGGGCATTTATGGAGGAATGGGTCTTATTTTCTCGCTGGTTTATTACAAAACCAAGCGTTTGGAGCTAGTCATGGCCATCCATATACTCCATAATATAGCCGCAATCATGTTATAAAAACAAAAGAAAGAGTAAAAAAGAATGATTTTCTCAAAAAATACTTGACTGGTTAATTATTTGGTGGTATGATTTTATCTGACCGGTCCGGTCTTAAAAAATTTCCGTTTACTTAACTGGTTAACGATTTGGAGGAATCATGAAAAAAAGATTTACTTTGTCAAAGAGCATGGTCATGCTTGTAACAGTATCAAGCATGGCATTACTAAACAGCCAAGCAGCCATTTCTGTTGAAGCTGAAAGCCTTGATACAAATCCTGTATCTATCCTATCTGCAGAAAACTTCAGTTTCACTGCAACCATTATTGATAGCAAAGGAGCTACTTTAGCCGGAAAATCAGTAGTCCTAACCGATATCACTGATGGAACACCAAAAGAGATTAAGACGCTCTCATCCAATGAACAAGGGAAAGCTCTCTTTACAAACTTACCTTTAAATCGAAATATTAGTGTCTCAGTTGACGGAAAGGAAAAAGGATATACCTTCCGAACTAGTCAAGCTAACTCAACATTAGCAGCAAGTTTTACAGCAGACGGTATCGGAACTGGAACACCTAGCTATTCGACGAAACCATTAGTGGTTGCTGTTTCCAATCAAGATGCAGAACCCGTCGCAAATAAAGAAGTTGTCCTCAAAGATCGTGCAGGAAATATCATTGATAGGGTTTTGAGTGATGAAGCTGGAATGGCTCGTTTTACAAAAAATCTTTTAGATGGGACTTTCTACGTCTTTTATATTGATGATAAAAAGATGGGTGAAACCATACCAGGTATCAATGTAAGAGTAGCTATCGACCTTTCCGCTAGCACACCAGCTCCTGCTACACCAATTACTCCAAGTAAAGCAACTATTCCTGGTCATTTCTCCTTTACTGTTACTATCTTGGGAGAAGATGGGAAAGTTATAGAAGGCAAAAATGTAAGCTTATCTGATATTACAGATGGTAAGGAAGAAGTCTTAAAAACAGGACAAAGCGACAGCAATGGTCAGGTTGTCTTTGCAGAACTACCTTTAGCAAGAAACATTAGTGTTTCTATCGATGGAAAAGCTCAAGGTTACACCATGCGGACAGATAAAGATGGACAAAGCAAGGCTACAGCCTTTTATGTCTCAGGAACCGGAAGCAAACTTCCTATCTTTACAAAAATTCCAGCTACTATTTATGTCGTAAACGAGGAAGCTGAAGGAATCAGTGGGCAAACTGTTACTTTATTTAACACACTTGGTCAGAAAGTTGCAGAAATGAACTCTGACGAGAAAGGCAAAGTTGTTTTCAGTGACAACTTAATGGAAGGAACATTTTATACTATTTTTGTAAATGGCATTAAGATGGATACCATTACACCAGGAAACAGCCTTAGTGTTGCACTTTCTTCTGAACAGATCAAAACTGCTCCTAAACAGCCAGAAGAAACTGAAACCCCTTCTAATAATGAAGAGCTTCCAACTAGTGTTAGCACTGAAACGACTAGTTCAGAAATGACTAAAAAAGGGGAACACGAGTCTGCTGATTCTCAAAAAGAAACCAAACCATCCACTCAAGTAGCCAACCATCCAGGTCAAGAAAATAAAAAAGTTCTTCCACAAACAGGGGAACACAAAGGATTGCTTGCAAGCCTAATCGGCTTTCTTCTATTAGTAATCTCAAGCCTCATTTTCTTCTCTAAAAAGTCTGAAAATAACTAATTCAACTGAATGAACGTTCGCTCAAGAAAAATCAAAAATAGATGAGGCAAAGCTACGCAGATATACCTAGAAGTAGTTAAAGAATTTCAACAAACTATCATTCTGATTTTCAACGAGTATGATCCTTCAAAAAACTATCATCAAATAAAGGCCTAGGAGTTTCGTCATCCGAAAGGGAGCTCCTAAGCCTTTTTCTTATCAATCATTTTTTAATATTTCTGCAGAATTCCTTTTTCAATCTCTTTGTCTTCTGGTCAGAGAAAATCGATACAGACTAGCAGGGAAGACTTGGATAGAACTGAAATCAACAAAGGTAAGGCAAGAAATCATGGTATTATTTTTTTTCAAACTATTAAATGACAATTCCTTCCAAATGATCCAGTTCGTGTTGGACAATCTGAGCCGTGAAGCCGGTAAAGGTCATGGTCTGCTCCTGCCAGTTTTGATTGCGGAAAGTCACCACGATTTCCTCATAGCGGGTGGTTGGTCGGCTCCCCAGCAAGGACAGGCAAGATTCTTCTGTTGCATAGGGACCAGATTTGCTGATGAGGACAGGATTGTAGAGAACTAGATTGGCAAATCCCATATTAACAATAATGATGCGTTTTTTGATTCCAATCATATTGGCTGCCATACCGACACAGGCATCCCTATGAGCCAGCAAAGTATCCTGTAAATCTTGGCCGATAGATACATCAGCCTTGGTGGCTTCTTGCGATTTTCCTTGCAGAAAGAGGACTTCTTTCATAATGGGCTTGATCATATTTTCTCTCCTAAAGACTTTCTTGCCCAGTCTATCATAGAAGCCATGGCTTGTAAACAGAAAAAAGACTGCGAATTTCTTGTTCACAGTCTCTTTTTGATTAAGCTTGAGAGATGACGATGTCCCCATCTACTACATCCGCTTTTAAGTTCTTGACATCAATATTTTCCAAGTAGAAATCAGTCACTTTATCACGGATTTGGCCCTCGATGACACGGCGGAGAGGACGAGCTCCCATAGCCTTGTCGTAACCTGTCTCCATGAGCAAATCTTTAGCTGCCGGAGTTACTTCTAGATGAATGTCCTTCTTAGCCAAAGTCTTGTTAACCTGAGCCAACATGAGGTCCACGATTTCCAAGAGATTTTCCTTGGTCAAATGCTTGAACTCGATAACCGCGTTGAAACGGTTGAGGAATTCTGGGCGGAAGTATGGTGCAATGCGATCCATGATGTCCATTTCTTCCTCTTCTTCATGGCTACCATGGCCAAAGCCTGTGTTAGACGTTGCGATGATGACCGTATTCTTGAAGTTGACGGTGTTACCCTGACCATCTGTCAAGTGACCGTCATCCAAGACTTGAAGGAGAAGTGTGATAACTTGCGGATCAGCCTTTTCAATTTCGTCCAAGAGAACGATAGAGTAAGGATTGCGGCGAACACGCTCTGTCAAAGTATTGGAGTTGTCATCGTAGCCCACATAACCAGCTGTTGTCCCAATCAACTTAGAAACGGCAGTCCGGTCGCTATACTCAGACATGTCCAAGCGGATGATGGCATCTTTGTTGCCGAACATATCGACAGCCAATTGCTTAGCCAACTCAGTCTTACCAACCCCGGTTGGACCAACGAAGAGGAAGCTACCGATTGGGCGGTTACCTTCATCAAAACCAGCACGATTGCGGCGGATAGCTTTGGATACGGCTTCTACCGCATCATCTTGACCGATGACATTGGCTTCTAAACGCTCCTTCATGCCTTTGAGGCGTTCAATATCGGATGCTCCCATTTGCGAAACAGGGATACCGGTCATGCGTTCCACCGCTTCAGCTACATCATTGACATGGGCAACTGCTTTTTGACCTTCTGTATGGTTGTCAATCATTTCTTGCAACTTGTCAATGCGGACCTTTTCATTGAGGGCTGTTTCATAGTCCTCTTTCTCTGCCGCTGCTTGTTGCAGCTGACGAGCTTGTGCCATTTCAAACTCCAAAGCTTTGATATCGGTCACAGGATGTTGAGCCGCCAAGTGGGCAGCTGTCATATCCACCAAGTCAATAGCCTTATCAGGAAGACTTCTTTGCGGAATGTACTGAACAGAGTAATCCACCGCAGCCTTGAGAATATCATCCGGCAAGACGATATTGTGGTGAGCCTCATAGAGGGGCTTGATGCCCTTGAGAATGGCCAAAGTATCCTCAGGCGACGGAGCATTGACCTTGACCTCGTTGAAACGGCGAGCCAAGGCTGCATTTTTCATGATGGTGTTGCGGTATTCATCCTGAGTTGTTGCCCCGATAAGAGTCAAGTCTCCACGAGAAAGTGCCGGTTTGAGAATATCGGCCAAGCCTTTTGATCCGGAATCCCCACCTGTTGAGCCTGCCCCCAAAATCTGATGAATTTCGTCGAAGAAGAGGATAACATTCCCTGCATCTTGGACTTCCTGAATCAAGTTTTGGACATTTTCTTCAAAGGCTCCGCGGTACTGAGTACCTGCTTCCAAGCCAGAGATGTCGATGGAAATCAATTCCTTGTTCTTGATAGCAGCTGGCACATCACCGTTGACGATAGCCTGAGCCAAACCTTCTACCACGGCCGTTTTACCAACCCCAGCATCCCCAACCAGGACCGGATTGTTCTTGGTACGGCGAGCCAAGATTTCAGCTGTTTCTTGGATTTCCTTGTTGCGTCCGATAACCGGATCCAACTTACCCTGACGAGCTTGGTCCGTTAGGTTAGTACCAAGCTTAGCCAAGATGCCATCTTGTTTGGCTGGACCAGCTTGACCTTGAGGAGCCTGAGTTTGTGCTTCAGGTCCAGCAGGAAGCTGACCTGTCTGACGGTAGTAAGCAAATTCTTCCGGCGTCACCTCTCGGCCATTGATGCTGTATCGGCGACGCTCTGTGTTGAAACCACCCATATTGCCCATGAGTTGGTTGAAAATATCATCCATGTTGTTAAAGTTGTTGTTCATAATATACCTCTTTTCTTGATGGCCTTTTGGCTGTGATTTCATTTTAACCAAAACTGACCTTTTACCTAAAAAATAAAATCTACTGGACTTTCAAGATAGGTTCTGGTTCCGACCGCGGAATCTAACCATCTTTGACCAATGATTCAAAAAAATAAAACATGTTGTCATCCTCCTTAGTCTGACCATTACAAGGATTTCCAAATCCTCATGTCTGTATTATACACCTTTGGTCAGGAAAGGTCAAGAGGAAAGTTTGACCTTTTTTGACTTTTTAAAATAATATTTTTAAGGAAAAACCGAACTATTTACAAAATTTTCTGAAAAATCGATTCTTTCTCTTGACAAAGAAAACGCTCCACTATATACTATATTCAATCAGAAAAGTAACAAGGAATTGTTTTCAGGGAGCTCGTGGTGATTGCGAACGAGTAGCATGAACTTGCGAAATTGGACTGATGAGACAGAGTGAAGCGAAGTTATAAGCTTCAGGTGTGCACCCCTTACCGTGCAACTCCTTGTTTGAGGAGAATGAGATGACGGGTCTATTCTATTTTCCCCGTTAATTGAGGTGGTACCGCGCTAATGCATTTAGACGCCCTCGCAAAGATATCTTTGCGAGGGTTTTTCTTATGGCGAAAAGGATTAATCATGAAAAAAACAAATACCAAACGATGGCGACTGATGAAAATTTGAACTCTTACACGAAATACAATACATAAAAAATAGAAAATGGAGAAATCGTATGTCTACAGAAAACTCTAAGCAGTTTTCACCTGCTAACTCATGACAGAAAAAGATTTTCGACATATAATAGAGATGAACAATACAAATCCGTGGTCTTTAATAGGGCTTTGCCTAGCCTGTACAGAAAACTGGATGAATAAGAGTCATGAGATAACTCGAATACGCCTGGAGCGTGAAAATAAAATTACAAGAAGCCTCTTATTCCATTGTTCAAGATTAGAATAGGAGGCTTTTCGTATGGAAGTCATGATTGAAACCTGCTGCGGTATTGATGTCCACCAAAAATCCATTGTTTGTTGTATCCTAGATGGTCCACTAGATACCAACAAACCTAAGAAAATTCAGAAGAAATTCGGGACAACGACAGTCGCCCTTCAAAATGCTCTAGCCTGGCTAGAGGAAAACCGTGTGACCCATGTCTTCTTTGAGTCTACTGGCCAATATTGGCTCCCTCTTTTTAATATTTTCTCTGATTCCGATTTAGTCCTTGTTCTAGCTAATCCACAACACATCAAAAATGTTCCTGGTCGAAAAACGGATGTGAAAGATGCAGAGTGGATCGCTCAACTGGGTCGGTGTGGTCTCATTTCGCTATCTTATATTCCCAGTCCCGAGGTCATGCAATTGCGTTTACTCACTCGTCGGCTACGTTCTTATAAACAGCGTCAAACACAAGTCAAAAACGAAATTCATAATCTCTTACAGCGTGCCAACATTAAACTAACCAGCTATCTTTCTGATATCTTCTCCAAGACAGGCCAATCCCTTCTAACACTCTTTATTAACGGGGAAGTCATTGACTGTGATAGTGTATCAGCTTGCCTTCACAAGCATGTTAAAGCGAGTCCTGAGGAACTAGTTGAGGCCATGAATGGGAAGTTATCACTGGAAGATCGTTTTCTATTGAATCAGAGTTTGGAAGAATATCGGATGTATCAAGAACTTATGGATAAATTGACCAGCGAAATACAGACTTACATCGCAAAGGAGTTTCCCTGAAGAAAATCGATTACTCCAAACCATTCCTGGTGTGAGTGAAGCCTGTGCAGCCACTGTTTTAGCTGAAATTGGACCAAACGTAGATAGTTTTGAAACAGATGGACACTTAGCTTCTTGGGCGGGACTTTGTCCTGGTTCCTATGAAAGTGCTGGGATTAAAAAATCCTCGCATATCACACAAGGAAATCGCTATATCAAACAGGCCTTGACCATGTCTGGACTCATTGCGGCACACTCCAAAGACCCAGCATTTTCATCCTTATACAATAGAATTTCCCAAAGAGGAAGCAAGATGAAAGCTGTTATTGAATCAGAGTTTGGAAGAATATCGGATGTATCAAGAACTTATGGATAAATTGACCAGCGAAATACAGACTTACATCGCAAAGGAGTTTCCCTGAAGAAAATCGATTACTCCAAACCATTCCTGGTGTGAGTGAAGCCTGTGCAGCCACTGTTTTAGCTGAAATTGGACCAAACGTAGATAGTTTTGAAACAGATGGACACTTAGCTTCTTGGGCGGGACTTTGTCCTGGTTCCTATGAAAGTGCTGGGATTAAAAAATCCTCGCATATCACACAAGGAAATCGCTATATCAAACAGGCCTTGACCATGTCTGGACTCATTGCGGCACACTCCAAAGACCCAGCATTTTCATCCTTATACAATAGAATTTCCCAAAGAGGAAGCAAGATGAAAGCTGTTATTGCCTGTGCACATAAAATCCTTAGAACCATATACAAACTACTCTTAACCCATCAACCTTATCAAAAAGAAAAGGCGTTAGGACTGAGGCAACAGTTCTAACACCAAAACTTAAAAAATTTCAATTACAGTATAGCATAGGAAGTGATTTTTTGCGCTTTTTACTGTTTTTTTCAAATAAAAAGGTTATTTCGGCCAATTTGGTGGAAGTTTTGTACCAGAAGATATTCAAGCTTTGCTGGATGAATTGGAATCAACATTTGAACAGTATCGCAATGATCCTGATTTTTTGAAGGAATTGAATTTTTACCTTCATGACTATTCTGGACGAGAAACCCCACTCTACTACGCTGAGAGCTTAACCAAGCATCTTGGTGGAGCGAAAATTTATCTCAAACGCGAGGACCTCAATCACCTGGATTCTCATAAACTTAACAATGTCTTGGGACAAATCCTTTTAGCCAAACGTATGGGTAAAACCCGTGTCATCGCAGAAACTGGAGCGGGTCAACACGGTGTAGCGACTGCTGCTGCCGCTGCCAAATTTGGCATGGAATGTGATGTTTACATGGGCGCTGAAGATGTCAAACGCCAACACCTCAATGTCTTCCGCATGGAAATGATGGGGGCCCGTGTTCACTCTGTAACGGAAGGAACAGCTACTCTTAAGGAAGCTGTTGACGCTGCCTTTGCTGCATGGATGAGTGATTTAGATGCTTTCTATGTACTGGGTTCGGCTGTCGGTCCACATCCTTATCCAACCATTGTTCATGAGTTCCAAAAAATCATCAGTGTGGAGTCTCGCAGGCAAATCCTTAAAAAAGAAGGCCTACTGCCAGATACCGTTATCGCCTGTGTCGGCGGCGGTTCTAATGCTATCGGAGCCTTCTCGCAATATGTTAACGATAAGGAAGTTCAACTAATTGGCGTTGAAGCTGCTGGCCACGGGATCAATACAAACAAACATGCTGCTACCATGACCAAGGGGACCGTTGGCATTATTGACGGCATGAAAACCATTTCTCTATTTGAAGAAGATGGTAGCGTATCACCCGTTTACTCTATTTCAGCCGGGCTGGACTACCCAGGTGTTGGTCCAGAGCATGCCTTTCTCAAAGACTCTGGCCGAGTAACCTATGTGGCAGCCACCGACGATGAGGCTGTCCAAGCCCTCCTTCTCCTATCTAAAAAGGAAGGTATCATCCCAGCCATTGAAAGCTCCCACGCCATTGCCCAGGCTATCAAGCAGGCTCCAGGCATGGACAAGAAACAAATCATTATCATCAACCTGTCTGGCCGTGGGGATAAAGACGTCGCTACCATCGCAGACTATTTGGGAGAAAAGATTACAGAATAAAGTAAAGAGATTGGAACAAAAGACGAACCTCATATAGAAAAAGCGAACAAGATGGGATTCTGGGTTACAGAAAACTAGTCTTGTTAGCTTTTTAGTTTATTATGCTAATTTATAGAATTTGTAGATCCAGAATTTCTTAAATGAAATTTTTTGTCCCAGACTCTTTTCTTATTTGCAATAATGAGAAATAGCAGAGCTAATAAAGCTTGCAGTTCCTTGACCGCCCGAACTATCAATATTCTTCTTGAATCGTTCATCTTCCACGTACATTTGACCAAGACCAGCTAAAATCTCATTCGTACATGGATAGAAATGATCTGTGATGTAATCTTGTAATTTTTTGACCTGAACCTGCACAACTTGGTCGTCCACTGGTAAATCTTTCAATAGACCAAAATCTGTCATAAGTTGATGCATTTCTTGGGAGACAAGTTCAGCATCCACATCTGATGACTTCTGTTCATAAGATTGATAAGCAGCCGTGTTTCCCCAGCGTTCCTTAACTTCCTTCTGGAATGTCTTCACTTCCGATTCGTCATAAGCAGTAAAATGTGACATCGTTTTTCCTCCTTCTTTTAAAGACTTGGCATGGATAATCACCTCTTCCAAGCGCGCTTTCTTGATTTCTAAGAGTTTGATTTGATCTCCTAACGCAGCATAGCGCTTATAATGCGAAGCCTCTAGTATTTTTTGAATGTCCTTGAGTGGAAATTCCAGCTCACGAAAAAGCAATATCTCTTGTAATCTGGGTAAAACTTCATCATCATAGAAGCGGTAGCCATTTTCCCCTACTAGCGTCGGCTTGAGCAAGCCAATCTCATCATAATAATGAAGTGTTCGAACACTCAGCCCTGACAATCGACTCATTTCTTTTATAGTGCGCATGATTTTCCTCTCTTGAGATGACTGTTCACTAGTATGACTTCATCTCAAATTTAGTATACACTATAACGTTACGTTAGAGTCAAGGGGTTTGTTTTAAAAAAGAAAAAACCTCTTGTGAGGTTCTATTGTGAAAATCCTTTAATTTCAAGAATTGGAGCTATTCGGCGGATATCTGAAAGAATATCATCTACCGAACCGTCTAGCTGAGAAATATTGACAGAGACAGTCCGACCAACTTTTGGTTTGACCATGAGATACTCCTGTAAGTAGGAACCAGTTGCCATATTGTTGGTATTTTGATAGAAACGCGTCTGTTGTTCATATCTGACATATTCCAAATCTGACCAAGCAAAATGATATTTCTTAAACCAAGTACCTTTGATTGTCAACCCCTGATCATCACCAGCAATAACTGCACTGGTTGACAAAACCTTAAAAAGGGAAGTAAAAGCAATATAGAGTCCCACAGCAAGCAGTATCAATGGAATGATGGTAAACATCCCCCTCATTGGAGTGAAAATACCAGTAGATGTTTCATTGCCTATGTGAGAAAAATTGCCCATCATTGACCAAGCCATTCGCATCCAAAAAAGAATAAAACCAACATAAACCAAGCCAAAAATGAAGCGCCACAAAAAAGCACTCTTGCGGTAACGATAGTGAAAGTTACTCATCATAACCATGTCCTCCTATCTATGGCCTTATTTTACCATATTTTTAATGTTTGCGAATAAAAATTCTATTTCTCTATTATTTTTGTGACTTATAGCAATGAGGTAGGTCATGACGCCAACTGCTATGACACTTAGCTACTCACTGCACTAGCTTATCAGTCGAAAAATATCGTTTCGACCTCCTCACGTCGGAGTTCCGAAGGCTCAAACAGTCTGGGAGACCGTTTGTGGGGGAAACCCAAAAACTAAAGACGTTTCCCTAGGGGGGAGTTGAGTTGGCGCTCAACTTCTTTTTCTATATCTATTGTAGAAAATATTGAAAGGGATGTCAAAAATCTACAAATACTAATCCAGCCTTACAGGGATCTTGCCCCATGTCTGTTCTTTCATCTGGCTATTTCCAAGTTGATAAACCGTGTCTGCTTGTTGGGTCAAGCTATCCCATGGTTCAGCTCCAATGCGGCTGACAATATCCACTGATTTTTTAATAGTTCTGAGATATTCTTGCCCCTTTTTACTAAATCCAAGAACATGTATACTTTCTGGTAATGGTTTTTCCACTGCCTGTACTAAAATGTAAGTCAATATGCGGCGAACACGCGCCTTGGTGTAGCGTTTGGTGGCTACTTTTTCCACTAACTCATCGACTGACTGGGCAGATTTGATTGCTTCTTTGAGACGGCTTGCGATTTCATCATTGACCTGAAAGATGCTTGTCAAATTTTGATTGGTTAGGATTTGGTACTTTAGCAATCCAAAATAATCATCCCAGGAAACTTGCGGAGAAGACATCAGTAATCCAGCCTGTGGCATAGATTTTTCCACAAAATTGGTATCTGTGATATGAGTTCGAATTGCCGTTGCCGAAGCGACATTCTCTGACTTACAATCCGAATGATAACCAGCACCCTGACGTTTGATGGACTTGAGTTTGATCTTTTTTCCAGAGCAGGCCTTTGCGTAGGCCAATCCCAGAATATGGTTAGGCGTAGCACCCGAGAACTGGATCCCAGTAAATTTCTCCCACATAGCTTGGGTCTTCTGGGGATAGGTCAAGTCCTCTGGCAATTCCGCCAAATAGGCCGTCATTTGAAGAGATTTTTCTCCATAAATGTCTGCTAAACGCTGGTAATCCAGCACTTCTTCTGTGCCAAAGGATAGCTCTTCAATCCCGAGTTTGGCCAGGATATCTACTGCTCCTTGGGCAAAATAATCGGCCGACTGGACCGCCACTAAAAAAGGTAACTCGACTACTAAATCAGCTCCGCTTTCCAGAGCCATCTGAGCCCGTGTCCATTTATCAATAATGGCAGGTTCCCCCCGCTGGACAAAATTGCCAGATATAGCCACAATTTTCAGGCCCTCAATCTGGTCCAGCAGATACTTGTGCCCATTGTGAAAGGGATTAAATTCAGCAATGATGCCCGTGATTGTCATGTTAAGCTCCCACATATTTTCTTCTATTCTATACTATTATACCATGCTTGAGAGCAGGGGAAAAACAACTTGGTAGCATTGTTTATTTATACTCAAAGAAAATCAAAAATAGATGCGGCAAAGCGACACAGCCATATCTGGTGATAAGCAAGAAGTTTAACAAAATTTAATGTTGTTTTTCAAAGAGTATTATTTGATGGTTTCCCTATAAAAATATACAATAAGACCGCAATTCTAAACCTTTACTGGCTCCAAATTACGGTTTTTACTGTAATCTCATTCTGATTTATCACTCTTTTGGGGTCACTGGGAGATAAATCATCACTACATACCAGCTTGCAAATCAAACACCAACTTCTGCACTAATTCTGTCACTTCATCCATACGGACAGCGAACCATTCATTGATCGTGATTTCTCGTCCACTTGGTGATGTGAGGGAAAGCATTACGCGATGATTTTCTAAAGCATGGTGAAGGTATAGTTCAACCTTTCTGGCCTCTAAATTTTGGATTTCAAAGCTAGTAATCAAGCGAACTGGTGCGTAAAGATAGGTTGACTCGTTCACTGTATTCGACAGCCGTTGCTTTATATTTTTCGCGTATCCAATCTTGTAGAGATTATCCATTTTCAAAAATCGCTCATCCGTCCCAGCATATTTAAGAACATAAATATAGCCTGTCGTTATCCGTTTTTCTCCCATAATATCTATATTTTCAATCCGTTCCGTCACTAAGCGACCATTTCGTTTTTTATCATAGAGTGAAGATACCAGACTTAAGAGCCAGATATGATTTTCCGTGCCATTTTCATAGACTGTGTGAACTTTATACTTACGGTCTGTACTTTCAGAAACTTCTTGACCTGTTTCAGGATTGTAAATTCTATCCACATAAAGTAAAACTCCGTTGTCAATGTAGAAGTTATCTTGTTTGATAGGGCTATTTTGACTGATTTCTACATCTGATATTTTACGAATCTGACGATTTCCATTGGTAATGTCATCCCTTACTTGGATAAAAAGATTCCTATATCTATCAAAGTGACTTCCCATAGACTTTCTTTGATGAGATTTTGTCTTTACACTAACCGTTCTCTGGTATCTGCTAGTGTTAAATAGGCTATCATCTAAAGAAAAGTCCTCAAACAAACTATCATCAGATAAAATATCTTCTAACTCATCATTCATGACTGACCCCTCCTAACAAGTTAAATTTGTCATAGGCTCTATACTTATCCCAAGTTTCAGAATTTGCTCGGAGTCCCTTCAGCCGAGAATAAAGTTTTCGTTCTTTCATAACACGTGATTGTCTTGGTTCTTCACCATTTTGTTCAATCCATTCGATGATTTCTTGAAATCTTTCGATATCTGGATCTAATTTCTTAACCTCTTTGGGGCGAATGCTCTCCACTAAACCATCAAATAGGCTGTCTGCAAAAATATCTTCTAAGGTAGCAAAGTTTTCAATCATTTATTTCTCTCCCGTCTCAATTCATCTAGCCTTGCTAATGCGTAATAAAGACGTTGTTCCTCCAAATCTTTGGCATCTTTCTTGGGAGCTCTACCATGTTCTGCTTGGAATTCTTTTATTTTAGGATAGAGCATTCGCAGTTCATCATTTGTAAATTCAAACTTTCTTGCATCAAAAACTCGAGCAATCAATTGCAAGGTTCTAGTGTCAACATCTCGAGAAATGACTTCATAAGCTGCTTGGAAGGGATTGACTTTATCAATTAGATCAATGGAAAGATCATCAATGTTTACAAACTTATCTGCCATTTTTAGTAATTGATTATTCTCTGGATCTCGTTTTGCATTTGACAGATTAAAATCAGCCAGGGTGTGTTGACGAACTTCCTCAACTTCTTCCTGACTTAAATCTGGATAGATAGTAGTGATAACACGAGGAATCAATTGTTTATTGATCACTTTGCTATCTGCTCCTGCAGAAATAGCCGATTGTACGACTTCATCCTGGAGAATAGAGGCTTTAAGTTCTATCATATCTTGCTCAATGATTTGTTTGGTACGTTCCGTGGAAGGTTTTTTGAGCCCCTTGATAAAAATATCTGCACCGTTAGCCTTTTGGTCATCCCTGTCTTTACTTTTAAACTTAAATGATGGTGAGAGAACGTTCTCCATAAGAAGACTAGCTGTGATAGCTTTCATGATATTATTAACGGAAAATTGAACTTCATCACTTTCAGCATCAGGCTCTGCAATTAAGTTTGTAAAAACTGCCTCAGTTTTATTAAAACTATCCCTCGTAACTCGCCCGATAATCTGAACAATTTCTGTCAAACTGGAACGATAGCCAATCGTCAAGGAATATTCTGCAAAAGGCCAGTCAAACCCTTCCTTTGCCATACCAAGAGCAATAATCATGTCTAAATCTTCAACCTTATCCATCTTGGATAGATAAGTTGCAACACTATCTCGTCCATCCTCTGTTACTAAATCAGCAATTTTTAGGATGCGCCCAGTCGCTGTTTTGAGGTAGATAATACCATGTTCATCTTTTTCAAGATAGGTTCCCATGGCATCTAAGATTTTATCTACTTCACCATATTTATCTTTTGTTGATTCACCTGAATTAACATTTGGGATATGAATAATGGTTTTCTTATCTATAAATTCTGGCAACACATGCTCTAAAGCTTCTGTATAATTTCCTTGATAAAATTTGTACTTCATTGCAAAGGATTTAAGATAGCGATAGCCCTCCAGTTGTTCATAATAGGTATAGGTTACACGTTCGAAGAGCTGTTCATCAGCAGTATCTAAGATTGGTACAGAATCTCCACGGAAATAAGAACCTGTCATCGCAAAGACATGGGCAGTAGAATGTTTTAAAACATCTCGCAAAGCGGCACCAAGTACAGAATTATCATCTTGCGATACATGATGAAACTCATCAATGGCAAGAAGACAATCATCAAAGTCGCTGGCATCCAACTGCTCTGAGGCAAAACGCAGGGTAGCATGAGTGGCAATGAGGACATCATCAGTCGGATCTTCCGATTTCATAAAATCAATAAAGGTCTGAACTTTACTTTTTGCAGTGCCAGAAGTCGTCAAGTTATTCTCATCCTTAACAGTCCAATTCCAATAGTAGCCAAACTCTGATAAATTTGTTGAGCGAAATGACTTCCCAATTGATTTTTCTGGAACGGCAATAATAGCTTTCTTCAGCCCTTGATTCTTCAGCTTATCCAAGGCTACAAACATGAGAGCTCTAGACTTTCCAGAAGCAGGCGGAGCCTTAACCAAGAGATGCTGAGCTTTTCTTGTAGCATATACTCTAGCTTGCATATCCCTCATCCCCAGTTCATTCGTATTAACAGAAGTTTGCTTTTGCCCATAGGAAATTTCAAAAATTTTACTCATGTGGTAGCTCCTTTGATTTATTCGTCAAGTATTTGATGATGGTATAGGTTTCATCAAGAATAAAGTCAACTTCAATAGGTAAAAGTTTCTCTGACAAAGCATGTTTAGCATGTTGATTTTGAATTCTAGCATAGTCATCAATACTTTTCCAAATCATATTAACGACTTCATTTGGTACGGACTTTGTCCCTAGCCAAGTACAAAATTCTGTCTTCTGATTTTCGATGGATTTATTATTTGAAAGAATATTCTTGAGCAATAATTCCAGACATAATCTAGCATTATCTAGACATTCTCTGTATTGGTGGCTTTGTCTGCAAGCCATCACTCTATTCCATAAATCCAGAGACCCTGGATAGGAACCAAGTAAAACCTCTATCTCTTTGGTACGTTCCTGCTCTTGCAATGTTTTTGGTAGAATATCAAACTCTTGTGATAGTCTTGCTAATAATTGCTGAACTGTCATGTCAGATTGAAGACTCGGAGATTGATTTACAAAATACTGAATAAGCCCCACTTGATAGGAATCCTCTAAGTTAGCAAAAATACGTTGAACAAAATTTTGCTTAGATTCATACCTTCCTTGTGGTCGATAACCACCTGAAATCCCTGAAATAACACAATATTCACCCGCAAGACTTGAAATATCCGAACCAGAAAATACCTCTGCTACCTTGCCAGAAATAAATGATAAAGTTGCGTTATCTAAACTCTTCATCTTGTCATCTCCTTATAGCGTTTCAAGAGGTGACTCAGTCGTTCCTCATCAGATGTAAATGGCGTTTCCTTGTAAGCACGTTCCACCAACTCATCTAATTTTCTGTGAGCTTCTCTTAGACTATCTGGCATGGTATCACGATGATAAAGCTCTGCTAGAGTACCACCCAACTCTTCTCGCAAATCCAAGATGTCAAAAACTGCCTCTTCAATCCTATTTTTTCGCTTGGTAGAAAGGTCTGGAACTGGGAATGTGTTGTAAACAACGCCTGAAGAATATGAGTAACGTGTTTCCAATTTCCCCCCTATTGCCGCCAACCAAACCATGTGCAGTTTTGATTGAAGTAAACCAAGCAACCAAATCGGAGAGTTATAAACAACGTAGCATCGATTAGATACAATTGTATCCTCTCCTACAAATCCCATAGGAACATATTCTCGACTTTCAGAAGAAACTGCCGGTACTAAGAGTTGTAAAAATTCTTCCTGACCAGAAGATTTGAAAGTAGAGTAGGCGTCTACCCACTCACCTTTTTGGACAAAGGCATAAGGTGTCTTTGCAGCTTCTTGCGTCGAAGATGCCGGACTGGAAAGTCGATTTGCTTTAACTGCTTCTATCCGCTTTTTGATTTCTGGATACTCTCTAACCTGACGGTACTCCTCTTCTCCTAGCCAAAAGACATAGCGTGGTTTGTCCTTAATAAACTCCTCACTACCAATGTATTTCTTTATGGATTTTTCAAGCTCTGGATTATTTTCAATGATTTTATTTCTCTCTTCAAGTGTTGGAATAATCAAATACCCACCATCACGAGGCATACTGCCAAAAACCATTTTCGGAAGATTATTCAATGGAGTATTAACACTCTCTACAATAATATCCTCCTCACTTGCCAGATAGGGATTGATATGGTTCACAACTGACCGATGAAGATTTTCATCAAAAATATATTTCTCTGATTTAGAATTGTTTGGATTTGAAAGTCCTACGATGGCTACGGTAACACCCGCATTGTTTGCAGCAGAATTTCCCCACTTAAATGATGTGTAAGCAAAATCAATTGTCATTTTACCTAGCAGAGGTTGCCAAACAAAAGCAACTTGTTCCCCTTGGAAAATTGAATTAGTGGTTACAAAAGCTAATTTACTATTAGCAGTGTTTATGAAATTAACTCCCTTGTAGAACCAACCGGCAATATAGTCCATTTTCTTATACTTGAGTTTCTCACCGATAGTTAATTTCAAATCTTCTTTCTGCTCAGTATTTTGTAGTTTGGCACCAATATAAGGAGGATTTCCTATCAGGTATATCTCATCTTCCTTGCTATGTGGTAATACTTGATTCCAGTCAAGGTGCAAGGCGTTTCCTTGAATAATATTTCCCGCATCTCGCAAAGGCAGAAAGGCTGATTGGAGATTGATTTCTTTTTGAGCTTCCAGATTCATCTGATATTCAGCAATCCAAAGTGATAGTCTAGCTACCTCATGAGCAAAATCATCCAACTCGATTCCATAGAAATGATTAAGACTAATTTTAGACCTTTCAAAGAAATCGATTGTTCCGTCTTGTCTTAACTCACGCATACTTTTGAGCATTTTAATTTCTAGACGACGAATCTCTTTATAGGTAATAATTAGAAAATTACCTGACCCACATGCTGGGTCAAAAAATTTGATTTTTGCCAAGCGATTATGCAAGTCTTCCAATTGTTGTAGGTAGCTTGCCCTATTGTCACGCCGGGTACGGTCCGTGATTTCTTTATCCTCATTCTCATTGATTTTATTAATGAGATCTTGATATTCCGATTCAAGACCATCTAAAAAGATAGGCTTGATCAACTTCATAATGTTTTCTACACTGGTATAGTGCATCCCAGACGAAGAGCGTTGTTCTTTGTTGGCTACTGTTTGGATCATAGATCCCAAAATATCTGGATTGATTTCGTCCCAATTCAGCAACTCACCAGCTTCAATAATCAGTTTTCTTGTCTTTTGGTCAAAAACTAGTGCTGTATGTGCTTGAGTGAAGAGTTTCCCATTGACATAAGGAAAGTCTTGTAGCCATCTCTCTTGGCTGGCACGATTTGCAATATCCAAGCTAGCAAAAATACGATTAAAGAGAGTATTCAAGTCTGAACCATCAACGGCAGAACGTGTTTTAATGGTATTTGTCAAAATCCCTTTTGGCATAATTTCAGTATCTTCTGCGAAAAGAAGGAAAAGTATCCGAATTAAAAAGAGATTGAATTCTTTTTCTTGAGTCGTTTGGTCTTCGAACTGATTAATCTGGCGTAGTTCATCATAGAGTCGCGTAAAACGCTCAGCAGCCTTGATATCAGCTGGATTTTCCTTAGCATAGTCAACCTTCTCTATGCCGTTCCATGGTAAGAAAAAGTCAACATAAACTGGCAGTTCAGAAAGTGAAATATGTAAAGTATCAGTTGTCTGCAAATCTTTAGCTGAAAAATGATCAAAATCTGTAACAATAATAAACCGAGGTTTTGACTTCTTATTTGCCAAAGTCATTTCTAAATCAACTACTTTCGCAACTGTAGATTGACCTTTTAAAACAACTTCAAATAAGACCTTGTTTTTTATTTCTTGACCACTGTCCTTACGAAGTCTAGTCAAAGTCGATTTTGGAAAATCATAGAGGGATAGAAACTCATAGAAAAAACTAGATTGTTCTAATTTTTCCACTAATTGTCTAGTCTTATCTTCAATAGAAACAATATCTAACTTAGCCATGATTTTCACCTCCGAATTCAAAGCTGAAAATACGCAAAAAACCTGGCAAAAAATTACCAGGAATTTCTAAATTTATAGCAAAAAAGACTTGACAAATGTCAGCTAATAAGGAAGGAAGGAAGGAAGGAAGAATTCATTATATTAACTCCATTTCATTTTTCTTCTATTTTATCTTATTTTTCTATGCTTGTCATTACCTTCAACAAGTCTGCATGCTTCTTCTACTATATGTTTGTATAGGCAGTTTTCTTCTGGGACGTAAATGTCGTAAGAGGGCTGGTTTGTCTGTCCAAAAGTCCCCCATGCATCAACAATCTGGACCTGGCCTCTTTTGGCTTCTGGCATGTACTGGTTTTTGAATTCCAAGCAATCTTCAAAAGTGTATTTCGGTTTTCCTAAAATTGACATTTTACCCTCCTGGTGAAGTCTAGTTAGGCTCTTACTTCTCACACACAAAGAACCATCGTTTGCTTTCTTCCCCTGGCTCTTTATCTTCAAAATCGGAATAGACTTTGAAGTTTTTGAAGCCGGCTTGTTCCAACAAAATATCGTAGGTCAGGATTTCGTAAGTGCGTTCTTCGTGAACTTCATCATATCGAGTGAAGCGTCCATCTTCATCTTGAATAAAAAAGGTTAGTTCGTGGACAATGGAGTGAGGCGCTTCGTCCTCAAAAGAGTCCCAAACCATGGCGAAATCTTCCGCATTTTCATGGTGCGAGTAGCCCGGAAAAACTTCATCAATCTGATAAGTCGAGTGGGCATCAAAGATGAAAACGCCGCCCTCATTGAGGTGGTCATAGACCTGTTTGAAAACATCTCCTACTTCGACCTCATCCTGCATGTAACAGATAGAATCGGAATAACAGGTCACATAATCAAAAGTCCCGATTGATGACAAATCCAGCATATTTCCTTGAACAAAGGGAATAGACAGATTGGCTGACTTGGCCCGTTTGGTTGCTATATCCAGCATATCTTGACTCAAATCAAGGCCTGTCACATCAAAGCCAGCCTGCTTAAATCGGATAGACTGAATACCCGTACCACAGGCCAGCTCCAAGAGTTTGGCATCTTTCTTTTTGGGCAAATGGTGAAGGGAAAAATCCGTCCACTTATCATAGAGCAAGTCATCCATGATGGCATCATAAACCGATGCAAATTTCTCATAGTTTTTAATCATTTTTTCTGTCTCTCATAAAGAAAACAGTCTCACGACTGTCTGTTTAGGCTAGGTAAGCAGAAACATCCACAAGCGGCGCTTCGTGCCAGAGTTTTTCTAGGTTGTAATGGTGGCGTTCTTCTTCAGAAAAGGCGTGGACGATGACACCACCTAAGTCAATCAAGATCCAGCCACTATTGGCATCACCTTCCAAATGAGCCACTCTTTGTCCGCTTTCTGCTACTTTTTCACGGATGCTATCAGCGATGGCATCCAACTGACGGACATTTCCTGCATTCAAAATAACAAAGTAGTCTGTCAGGCTAGTCAGACCAGCCAAATCAAGGACGACAATATCCTCCGCACGTTTATCATCAGCAGCCTTTACGGCTAATTCTACTAATTCAAGTTCTTTCATTTTATCCTCTTCATCTTCTTTCTAATGTTTCCACTTGGGATTGGTTTCTAACAAGCTATCTCTAGTTTTTCAAATACCCCACATAAGCATTATAAGTTTCAATGGTCTGTGGGTAGATGGGAATAGCTTTCTTGGCCAAGTGAGCTACGGTTTGGGCAGTTTCAAAGGCTACTGCCTTGTCTAGCGATTCTTTGGCTATACTTCTTGCTTTGTCAACACCGGGAAAATCTCGACCAGGCTCGATATAATCAGCCACGTAGAGAACTTCATCCAACACGGTCATGTCTGCACTTCCTACGGTGTGGCGTTGAATGGCCTGCAAAATTTCTTGGTCCTGGAGTCCGAACTCTGACGAAATCAGGTAGGCACCAACCACCCCATGCCAGATGTTGTTGCCCCATTTTTTTAGATCTGGGTCTAGCTTTTCTTGGTCAATGAGTCTTAGAAAGACTGCATCCTCTACTTCTTTGGCAACATCGTGCAGGAGAGCAGCTAGGCTAGCCTTGGTGGCGTCGCAGTCATAGCGCTCAGCTAGTTCCAGTGCGGCTCGCTCCACTCGCAAGACGTGGCGGAATCGTTTTTCAGACATGGAAGACGCCACTTTTTCCAAGAGTTCTTCACGAGAAAAGTCTAGGTAGTCGCGGTAGTTCATAGGTAGAGTCCTTTTTCCTCGATGTAGTCTAGGACCTCGTGGGGGAGGAGGAAGTTTGGCGTGCGACCTTGTTTGATGAAGTCGCGAACCATGCTGGAGGAGATATCCATGAGAGGGACATCCACCCAGATGATAGGGTAAGAAGTTCCTGCCTTGTAGCGTGGTCGTTGCACGCCGACAAACTGGACCATCTGCACCAACTCATCAATCTTGTACCACTTTGGCAGGTAATCGACCATGTCGGCCCCGATGATGAAGAAGTAATCCGTATCTGGATTTTTCTCAATCAAAAGCTTCATAGTATCATAGGTATAACTGATGCCACGGCGTTCCAACTCGATGGTCTCAATGCCTAGTCCATCAATGCCTGCGATGGCCATCTTGAGCATATTGAGGCGGTGAAATTCATCGATGGTTTCCTTCTTATCCACATGTGGCGGTAGGAATTCGGGCATCAGTAAGACTTCATCCAAATTAAGCTGTTGGCGAACCTGATCCGCCACAATCAGATGGGCATTGTGAACAGGATTGAAATTTCCACCTAAAATCCCAACCTGCTTGCGATCCGTTTTTTCTGCTAAGGGTTCTAATTCCACCTTGGTAAAGGGGGTTAAGAGTTCAATGGCCATAGGCTTCTCCTCGTATAATGTCAAACTTCATTATAGCATAAATAGAGGGAAAGAGAAAGACTTCCCAAAGAAGTTCCACGCCGTACGCATGAAAAGTTTCCCTTAGCCTTTTTGTGCCTAGAAACGATTTTTAAAAGGTAGAAAGTTCGTTTGATCATTAATTGGTCCCTACTTTCCAAATAACTGTGGTAAATAATCATTCAAATGGACAGAAATATAGCGTTGTTTTCTACGATAACTCAGGTCCTTCTTAGGAAATTGAATAACCTTCAAGAAATAAAGACACAATTTTCGAATGGCGTTTAGATTGAAGGCTGCTCGCTTGTCTAAGGTCTGGTTGTGGTCTTCTCGGTAAACAACATCTAGTAACCAGTGCATGCTTTCTACTGACCAATGTCCTCTTACACAAGAGGCAAATGTTTCAACATCCTTTTTAAAACTGATAATAAAGTAACGAACTTCCTCTGTCAGCACACCATCCCTGTCAATAGTATTCTTAGTCATACCAATACCACTCAGTTTCTGCCAATGAGGATGCCTGTCTGACAACCATTTGACATCGTAAGAGACCCAGTATTCTCGAATTTCAATTTGACTCCGAGCTTTCTCCACCGTTTGGTAGTGTTGCCTCTTCTTCATCAGTCTTTCAAGCAATTGGACATCACTAAAATAGAGGGAGATGTCCTCAAATAAAGTCCCCTGATTCCCTTTGACCGCAAGGCAGTAGTTCCCCTTACCTTTGATAATCTCATCTACAATTTCTGTCTGAGTCCCCATAGCATCAATCGTGACAATCCCTTTTCGAATATCAATCATCCTTAGAAGGCGGGGAATCGCTGTGATTTCATTACTCTTTTCATCAACGCAAACCTGCCCTATACTAATCTGATGAGAGCCATCATAAGCCGTTACGATGTGATTAGGCTGTTGGTGCTTATTGCCGTTTCCTCGCATGGTTTTACCATCAATAGCTATTAATCACTCTACGGATAAACAATCGGCAGATTGTTCAAACTCAACTTTTAGGTCGCTCAAAAATTGTGGATTAACCATACTCATAACTCGCTCTAGGGTGTCATGAGATGGACAGCCAACACTTAAATCCACATAGTCTCCTAAAAGTCCCTCATTCATTTCAATAAAATCTTCCATCTCCTTCCAGCTTTCAATACCAGCCAGTTGGCAGACGAAGACTAGAAATAGGATAGTGGATAAGGGGTAACGAATTTTCCAGCACTGACGTCCATCTAATTCATCACTATGCGCATCAATAGAAACAATAAAATCAATCATACTAGTCACCTCTATATCTAGTGTACTACTTTGATTGATTTTGTCATTATGTTTTTCGATTTCTGAAAACGAAATTTTCTTCATGCGTTTGGCGTGAAGAAGTTCGATTTGTTAAAAAAACGAGCGAGGAAAATAAGTTTCTATTATTTTTCGATAAATTTTTATCGATTTTTGATAGTTTTTTATTGATTATCAATAAATAATATGTTATCTTACTCTTAAGAATTTTAAAAATTAATGGAGATCCTTATGACAAAGAATCAAAACACAACAAGAGAAGATATAAGCATTAAATTAACAAAGATTAGCCTGATTATCCTATTTCTAACTTCCATGGCTCTTATGGGTATTGGTTCTTGGATTGTTACACAAGTCGTTGAATTCCCTTCTCCATTCTTTGAAGGAACTCTTCGCTTTGGGATTTTGCTAGGAAGCGGTTATCTACTTGGCTGTCTGGCACTAGCATGCATCATCCATCTCTACCAGCTTCTCACTCGTATCGGAGAAGGTCAGGTCTTCATCGCTCAAAACGTGCAATACCTCCGCTATCTGGGCTGGGAAGTGGGACTTGTCGCTTTGATTTCTCTTTTTCTTGGTTTAACGGCCTACCTTCCCATGCTGCTGATTGCTGTTTCTTGCAGTCTCTTGACCTTGATTATCCGTGTCATTCGCAATGCTTTTGGCAAAGCTATTGAATTGCAAGAGCAAGTCGACTACACCATTTAAGGAGGGGTATATGATTCAAATAAATTTAGACCTTGTCATGGCCCAAAAACGCATCAGTGCCGGCCGTCTAGCAGAATTAATTGATTTAACACCTGCCAATCTTTCTATCCTAAAAAATAATAAGGCTAAAGCTATCCGTTTTTCGACCCTCAACGCTCTTTGTCGTGAATTGGGTTGCCAACCAGGAGATATCCTAGAATACATTCCAGATGAAAGTGAGAAAGAATAATATGGAAATGACATCACAAGATAACCAAGAATCTCCCCTGTCACTTGATTTTCTACCTGAAAATTCAAGTGTCTTTAGTAACTTAAAAAGCTCTCAATTGCACTGCTTTAAACTCTCCACTATCCTCTTTTTCATTACTGCTTATTTTTATGTCCTTGCATTTTTTGATGGACAAACAGTCTATTTTTTCCCGGTAGCTCTCAGTCTCTTAGCGCTTCCAGAATTTTTAGCTCAAAAACTACAGTCACCTTTTAAAGAATTGGAAAAAACTGGTGGCAATCGATTAGAATCACGTATCTTTCTGGGTCTGACTTTATCTCAATCTTTGGCATTAAGTATCTGGGGTTTCCATCTTCAGTTAGAATTTTTCCAATTTCTAGTCCTACATCTTTCCTTTGGTTTTTATATCCTATCTCGTACGGGTTGGCTTAGCCAAGGTAGACTAGGTATCTTAATTTGGTTTGATGGCATCAGCGCCTTCTTCATTCTTCCTTTTAGACACTTTCTTTCAGGACTTCAAGTTTTATTTCAAAAAGATTCTTCAAAAAATCAGGAGAAGCAAAATTTAACTAACTCAAGAAAGACTAAACATCTCCTTTTTATTTCCATTTCTCTAGCGACAGCTGGTCTTTTGGTCCTCTTTGTTTGGTCACAATTGAGGCAAGTTTCAGAAAAATTTGCCTCTTTAACTTCTAGTTTCGGAGTCTTTCTACAAAACCTTTCTACTTATTTTTATAGCACTATCAACTTGGAACAAATCTATATTTATTCCATACTCGCTATCCCGATTAGCCTTTATCTATATGGACTGGTGATTGGGAGCCTCTTAGCAAAAAAATCTCACTCTTTCACTTACCAGCTTTTCCAAAAGAAAATCCAGCCATTTCGAGTCTTCCCAAGTTACACAGTCTATATCATCATCGGTAGCCTCTGTATTATCTATACTCTTTTTTTCCTGACAGGTTTGTCTGAACTGAACACTCTTGTCTCTAGTGGAACAGCTGTTAGTCGTATTTCAGCACAAGATGCTTCCAATGTTGCGGTTTCAGGATTTTGGCAGCTGGTTCAGGTATCCCTTCTCAACTTTGCTGTCCTAGGAGCTTTCTACTTGCTTTCTAAAGAAGCACCGTGGAACCAAAAAGGAACGCGCTTAGTAACGACTCTCCTCTTCATCTTTGCTAGTCTCCTCGCTCTCCTTGCTGCTTGGAAACTCTTTGGCATTTATATTTTTCTTTACGGACCAACGCCGCTGCGCTTGCTATCAGCTTGGTTTATTCTCGTACTGCTGGTCTGGTGCTTGCTGACTCTAATCCGTCTCTACAAACCCATTCAAGCCATCCGCATCGGTGTCTTTTACGCCCTGATAAGCTTTACAATCCTTTCTTACCTCTATCCTCTTCTCATCAGTAAATAAAAAATAGTCCTCAAAAGACTATTTTTTATTTGTTTCTATATTGCTTTGACTTTGACAGATAATTTACGGTTTTCTTTTTTGGCAGAAACTTTGTAGAGAATGAGGATACGACCGATTTTTTGGACCGTATCCACACCGATTTCTTCTTCCAAGATTTCAGCAACTTCATGGATGTCTTCATCTGTATTTTGCAAGAGAGTGACCTTGATGAGCTCACGCGCATCCAAGGCCTGGCGAACAGATGTTTTGATTTGGTCATTGAGACCGTTTTTTCCAATTTGAATGATTGGCTTGAGTGAATGAGCCTGGCTATTCAAAAAAGCACGTTGTTTTGATGTTAGCATAGTTTATTGTACAAAGGGCGTCAAGGATAAAGTGAAAAAAGAGACTGACAGAAAATCCTGATTTTCTAGGAAGCCTGTTTTTTCACACTACTCTGAGCCCCTGTTCAAATCAGCATTTTAACTGATCTGAACTTCCTTTCTTTGAAATTTAGATTGTTCGTTTTAATTGACAAGGATTTTAGTTTGCTTCTATTACGAGGCAGCGAGCCGCAGACATACCTAGTGGTAGGCAAGGCGACCCGATGATGATAAAACTGAAAAATCCAACGTTAAAAGTTATTTAAGCGATAATTTTTAGCTAGTCTAGGAAACGAAGACGCGGATAGCTTCGAAGGTTTGGGGAACCTTCGAAGCTTGTAAATAAGAACTGACGGACGTCAGTGTACAACCGAAGTTCATCTAGTCGAGCTGACAACGAATAGCTAGAAATTAGCCTTAAATGATGGCTTTGCGAAGCACCACATCCACCCCCTTGGGTGCCCATGCAGCAATTTTAGCTTTTTCATTGACGCGAATCCAACCGAGGCCCGAGAAGACTACGTCTGTCTTTTCCTTGATCATAAATTCATGTCGGACTAACTCTGGAAAATCAGCCATTTCCTTGCTGGATGGTGGTACCAAGAGACTTCCGGCATGTTTTTGGTAAAAGTCATCTGCTCCAGCTAATTTTGTTCGGTGCAGATCCAAGGTATTTTCAAAGAAAGCTGTGAAGCCTTGACGCTCTCCTTCCATGAAGTCGAAGCGTCCCAATCCAGCCAAGAAAAGGGTTTGTTCTGGGTTGAGCTGGTAAGTTTTAGGCTTGATTTCTTTCTTAGGACTGATATACTTGAGGTTTTTAGCCGTCAGATAATGCGCCATCTGATGGCGATGAATAATCCCCGGTGTATCAAACATATAAGAGCCATCATCCAACGGAATCTCAATCTTATCCAGAGTTGTGCCAGGGAAACGGGAGGTTGTGATGACATCCTTATCACCTGTAATTTCCTGGATAATGGCATTGATAAGAGTGGATTTCCCTACGTTGGTGACACCTACTACATAAACATTTCTACCCTTGCGATAGCTTTCAATCTTATCGATCAAGTCCTTGATGGCCTGTTTGTTTTGAGCAGACGTCAAAACCACATCGACAGGTCGTAGTCCCACTTCATGTGCTCGCTCAGTAAGCCACTGGGTGACCTTGCTATCTTTAACAGATTTTGGCAAAATATCCTTTTTATTGCCTACCATGAGGACGTCATTCCCAGAAACAAAACGAGAGAGCCCTGGGATGACAGAGCCATTGAAATCAAAAATATCAATTACATTGACAACTAAGGCATCACTTTCCCCCACTTCATGCAAGAGTTTGATGAAATCATCATCTGAAATGTTGACATCTGAAATTTCATTGTAATGACGTAGCCTGAAACAACGCTGGCAATAAACCTGACCAGTCTCCAACCCCTTATCTAAGGCTGATTGAGGTGTATACCCGACCTCTTCTTTATCTGTAGTTTGGATAGCCGCACCACAGCCGATACAAAATAATTCTTCCATTAGATTTCCTTTTTATAGTCAATAGGTCCATATTTGGCCACTATTTTTTTCATCATACGACGTTCCCGCCAACGATTAAATTGAGTTTCCCAAGAGTCAGACTGAATCATGGGTTTGACCAGAACAGAACGAATACCCGCACGGTGAGCCGCACGGATGTCAGTCATGAGCTGATCACCAATCATAATGACTTCATTTTTTTTGATATTAAAACGTTTCAGTGCCCGATCAATTCCTAAAGTAAATGGCTTCATAGAACGTGATTCAAAATCAATGCCAAATTTTTCAACAGCTCTTTTGACACGATCATACTTATTATTGGACACCACAACTACTCGAATGCCCGCATCCTGTAAATCATGCAACCATTGGCGCATTTCTGGTGTCCCGTCTGGATTGTTCCAGGCAATGAGGGTATTGTCCAAATCTACAAAAACCGCCTTGATTTTTTCTTTTTGCAAAGAAGCAAGGGTCACATCATAAGCTCTTTCCACCGCAAAATCCGGCATATATTGTTCAACCGCCACAAATCTCTCCCAATTCAATAATCAGTTTATTCTAACACAAATACCCGTAAAATACTATTTCTATTGCTGCTAGGCTATCCTGTTTCACTTTTCCATAAAAGGCTAGGTCTAAGAGTCAAGCCTATCTTTGCTGGGGATAAATTAGTTTCAGAAATAGCTTATCTTCGTTGAAAAACAGATGGTTCATTGCATTGGATTCAACTTGCTTAAGTCCGGTCATACTTTAGTTTCTGTGCTACATCCACATTTCATCTTCTTCAATTATTTAGATAAAGTAAATAGTTGGCACAAAAGAAAACACCCGCTTCGCTTTGAAACAGGTGCTTTCAGGAGATTTAGAAAAAGGTAATTTGAAACCTTATTAAATCAACGTTTGTGAGGGCTGTCCCCTCCAATTCACCGACCTTCTGGACAAGGTCTCTTTTTTTCAAAAAAATCAAAAAAACTTTATCAAATCGCTCGACTACTATTAAAAATAATAGTATAATATAGACATAAGGTAAGGGGAGGTTACCTTAGACAAGGAAACTAACAGAAAGGAGTAAAAAATGTTTAGGTACTTAAAAAAGCCAATCAAGATAAAGAACAATAAGGTGGTCGTCAAACTTAACCTTATCATCCTAACACTTGAATGGCACTTCGAAATTGGATAGTGAGAAATCACTATCCACCCCTTCGGGGGTGTACTTAAATATTATCAAAAAATGCTATGAAAGTAAAATACAAAGTAAACAAACATGATTTTGACTGGAAAGCCTTCTTGGTGTGGTCATTGCTTATTGCATTGATACTCTGGTTGGTTTTCAAATAAGGAGTATCTATGATTGAAGTATTGTCTGAGGCAGAAATGATGAATTTCATCCAAAGCCACTCACGTTATCAAATAGCACAGGTCACAGGAATCTCAGAGCAAACTTTGGCAAACTATGTCAAGGGGCGGACTGATATTGGTGGCATGTCTTTTGATAAGGTTATCAAAATAACTGAATACTATAATAGTCTAAAAAACTAAAGTCCATTATAACAGAAAAAAAGCCCCCAGCGATTGCTGAGGGCTTATTTTGTCTTATCGTATTTCTAAACTAAACTGGCTTTTTAGTCAGTTCATAGGTTACGCCATTGATTGAAATTTCAATCCCCTCAATATTGACCTCAATCTTATCTGTGCTACCGACATTATCGACGGTAGCAACATCAAACTTAGCTAGTGAGCCATTTTCAGCCTCAATGGCTTTCAAACGGCTTGAAGCTCCGACAATATAGCTATCAAAACCGCTTGTAGCATAATCATAGACAGCACCACCGACTTTGAACATGCCCTTGACAGCCTCACTGAAGGTCTTAGCTCCCGATACTTTGTAAGAGCCACCAGCTCTTAGCAGATAGAACCAATCTGTCAGAAAGTCGTCAACTGTGGCATAGTGCATATAGTGACCGCCCTCATTTGAAGGACGTGCGGAACCTTGTGTGACAGTGACACCGCTTGGACGGTTGCCTTGACCTGTCCAGGTCATGCCGCCCCAGTTAGTATCAGCCTTCCCAACTGCTGAAGTGCCCCAAAGACCTTCATAGTGTAAAATGGTCAAAGCATAGCTTGGAAGGATGTCATGCTTTTTACAGTTGGCCAGAATCTTATCCAGAACCGCTTTTTTTAAGATAGCCCCATTGAAAGAGAGGTCACCCTCTTCTTTGCTTACTGTGGCTTTCTCAGCTGGCTCAGTTTGGCTTGTTTTGGTTTCCGTGGACTGTTTTACCTCTGAACTCTTAGACGGCTCAGAGGACTGTTTTTGAAGCAATTCAGTGACACGTTTTTGGACAGCCTCATATTGACTACCAAGTGACTTCTTACGAGCTTCACCGTTGCCATGTTTGCCAGCAATTACCTCCTGAGCCAGTTGGTCAACAGTCTTTTGATTAGCCGTAGCCTTGCCATTGATGACTGCCATGACAGCCTCATATTGATTGCCAAGAGCTGCCTTGCGGGTATCTCCGTTACCGTAAACACCTGCCAAGGTTTCTTTAACCAAGGTATCAAGGCTTTTTCCAGCTGTTGAGGTAGAGGATTGATTAGCCAATCGGTAAACGTAGCAATACATCCAGCCACTTGCAGCAGCCGTGGCATTGTAGTTATCAATTGTAATGCCGTTGCGTGCCCAGTTACAGTGAATAATATTGTCTGCATCTATGAACATTACAACATGACCCCCAGCTCCACTTGAGTATCCTCTTTCTCCCCAAATAGCAATATCGTTTCGTTTTGCTTCCCAGTCCACGTTCTCAGCAATAAGCTCATAGCCGTTTTGAATCAACCAGTCGTGCATATACTCAGTATTGACCGCCCACCCAGCCGAACTAGCGCCAGCTGACCTGAGAGCATAATAGACTGAGCTGGAACAGTCATAGCTGGTAGGGCCATCACGGTAGTTCATTGAATAGGTCACTTTTCCAGCTTGTGCTGACATCCATGCAATAGCTTGCTCAGTATTGATTGTCATTTGTCTTCCTCCTTGTAAAATAGTTCAAAAAATGGGTCTAAAAAAAATAAAAGAAAAAGAAAAGGTACTGACAAAACTACCAGTACCATCACAAGAAATACCTTTCCTATGTTCTTCATATTGCTAGACTTATTTAGGTTCAGTGTAATTCAATGCTTGTTCACTATCTGATACACCGTTAGTCGTTGGATCTGTGACAATGCCTGTAATAACGAGCACTGCAAAGACACTATTGACAACCACAAGTAACTTATTGCCTAAATCCCCTAAATCAAGCGTGTAACCAAACACATTCGCTACCGCTTGCGTCACTAATAAAACTGCCGGGATAATCGCAGTCCAAAAAGCTTTGTTTTTAACTCTTACTGTCCAATTAATCATGTTTTAAGTCTCCTGTTTTTCTAGACGACCAATGCGGTCGCTCATATAAGACATCTCCTTTTGGACCACACCAATGGTCTGAGAAATGTCCTGTAACTGTTCTGTATTTTTATCTAAGTGTCCCTTTAGCCACTCTTCACGTTTGTTGGATTCTGCTTTTGATTGATCCTGGAAATCCATTAGCTTTTTCTCACGCTTATCAGACGTTCGCACTAGGTATCCAACCACAATCATAAAAAGCAAGATAAAGAGAATAGCCCACACAAATTGAGATTGAGCTATTCTTTCAGCTTGTTCAACCGTCATAGTCTACCTCAATCTTCGCTTTCTTCTAGCTCTGCTAGGATGGCATCCTCAAGGGCAAAACGCTTATCATCAAATTCTTTTTTCTGTTTGCGCATCTCTTTGCGGTGAGCCGCATAGAGCGCTTCATCATTGGTCCATTCCGTTACGGTAGGCATAGCTTTGTCATCTAACTCAACAGTGATGGTCTTTACAACAGTGCCATCAACGGTTAATTCCCCAACTAAGCGTGTCGTTTTTTTAACTACTAATGTCATTTACTGGCTCCTTCAAATTGGTCTAGGATGGTATCAATCACCATCACAGCTTCTGCGTCAAAGTTATCTTCGCAGCTGGATAAATAAGTCAAGAAATCCTCATAGCGCTTCTCATACTCCCCAGCACTAAACACAACTGGTTCTGCGGATAACTCTGTTACTAAAGTGTTAACAAGTGTCATATCCGCATCGGTTTTGGGAACAAAGTGTCCTGATGCATTGACAAGGAGTTCCCCATCTGCGTCTGTCTCTGCGAACTTCTTAATAATATCAAGCTCATCTTGCCCATACTCCTCGAACTTTTTAGTCGCATGCATAAGCAACTTGGCTCTACCTCGGTTGGCTGGCATGTTCCTTACCGTGATAGTCTCAAGGACATTGATAAGCGCTTTTAAATCTTTATTTTGTAAGTGTAATTCCATGGTATTCTCCTATTTGATAGTCTCCCAAGTCGAAATAACATCACCACGACCGGTGATGTTGGCTAAATGTTTGAAATTAATATTGAACTGTTGAAGAATGTCCTTTAAGCTAGTGTAGTTCGTGGCAGTTCGGAACAAGTTAACGTCGCCAATGTTCAGTTTTGAACTAGGGCGATCACTAGAGCGATGAGCATCGATCTCTAGTTTCCCCGGTAAAGTCTTTACAGACCAACCATCAGAGTTGTCAAAGGCAGATGAAGCTAAACGTACGACATCACCAACGATATCAATCTGGTCTATGTTATTACCATTCCAACAACGAACACCTACAAAGCCACCATCATTAGAGGATTCCGTTCCATTACGATTAGAACCGATAATGGTGACCCCGGTCTTCTTACCATTGGAAGTACCTGTTGTAAACCGGATAAATTGTGTTGGATAGCCTGATAAGACCCTACGAAGTGCTGGGCTGTCCGTGTAGAAATCCAAGGCTCCTGTATTGAGATTGAATTTTGTAGCCCCATTAATAGCGGCTAACAGACCGCCTTTAACCCGATTCGCTGAGATGTCCACAGCTTGAACCTGTGTGATAAAGGCTGTTTTGGCAAAGAGCTGTCTCACATAAGCTTCATTGGCAAAGAGCTTAGTAAAGAGGGCTTGATCAACCTTAACGTGCTTAGCGCTCACAGCTTCTGCGGATAAGAGGAATCCTGTAATAGCCCCCGCCTTAATATGACCAGTCTCTACAGCACCAGTCACTAACTTTCGACTTGTGATAGAGCCATCAACCAACATGTTCCCGCTAACCTTTATCAGATTACTAAAGATCCTTATAGCATCAGGGGTTACTGCAAAGGAGGAGCCAATAGCTCTTGCCATATCACCAGTGCTCTTACCAGCCTTGAGGACAATACCATCAGAAGTGATGCTCACATCGGCTTTTTTGAGCGTCTGGTTACTTAGACTTTCTACATTTGCTTTTATCTCATTAGAAGTCTGTTCAAACTGCGAACGAAATTGTGTCAGCTTTTGGTCCGAGTAGGCCTTTATATCATCTGGAGCTGGACTCCAATCGGCTGCGATAGAGCCTTTTGTCAGTCGCAGCTTAGTCACACGAAAGGTTAGCTGACTACCTGTAAAGCGTATCTTAAGAGATGTGCCTAAGTAATTTGCATAGGTTGCGACAAAGCTGACCTGATGAGTCCCACGGTCTAAGACCGTTCGCTCTACCTCGCCAAGCCTTTGAATCTTACCACTGTGACCGTGTAGTTCAATCTCATAAGAGCCAAAGGCTGTTTTATTAGTGGTGAAATAATTAAAGGCAAGGGCCACTGTATCGCCAACCGAAACACCTTTCACGGCCAAAGTGGCACCAAAGTCATAAAGGTCAAAAAGACCATCGGACGAGACCGTCACATAGACATCTTTTTCCGTCGCTAAGGCATAATTCTGACCACCCGACGAGAGACTTTCAAAGCGTCTTGTGACGCCCCTTGCATTCTCCTCATAGGTCGACTTAGCCACATAAGATCCACTAACTTCTGTCCTTAGGGCTGTGAGCTGCCTTGCCGTTTCCGTTTTGCTGGCTTCAAAATAACGACTGGCTCTAGTTGGTTCTAAAGCAGTGTATGTCTCAAGGGCTTTCAGTGAGGTTTTAAAGCCCGCAGCAGTTTGTTCACTCTGGCTTTCAACCTGATCAATCCTACCCTTGACAGTCTCTGTTAGCCGGTTAAAAGTAGCTAGCTCTTGATGAACAGTCTGCTTAAAAGTGGCTAGGTCAGTTCTATAATCATCCTCTGCTCGAGAGTAATCCGTAGGGATAGTCCCTGTTTCAAGCTTGACCTTTCGGACATGAGGAATAACTCCAGTACCGTAAGTTCCATAGAAAGCAAGATAACTTTCAGCTAAATCTTCTCGCACAAGCTTTGGGTCCACTGTCAGATGATACCGTTGCCAGTCTGTCGTCGCATCAATAGTGTGATGTTTTTTAAAAGCATATTTAGCTCCTGAACCGTTTTGCATATAGACATGTACGCTGCCTGCTTTAGGACTTTTGAAATCAAAACTCAAGGTATACTCCATAAGTCCTTGCTTATCAAAAATAGGTGCTAGGTCATATGGGGTTCGTAAGAATTCGTTACTGGACTGATGAATTGTTGTCTCATCAGTTCCAGCTATAAGATTACGTCCACCTACCTTGAGATTTTGAAGGGTTATGGTTAGACCTGACACATCATTTTCAACTTTTGTGATTAAGGCAGCTTGTTTTTGACCTTGGCTAAGAGCTTGTGCTTTAGCTTGAGCGATTTGGGCTAAAACTGATCGCCTATGATCGGTTAGTTCTCTTGTAAGTCCTTGAAGTTCTGCCTGTGATTGAACTAAAGCAGCCTGTGCTTTCAAAGCTAGCCCTTTAGCTTCACTGGCGACTGGTAATAGCTGATTATCCAAGCGACTGGTCAGTTCTGATTTGACGACTTCTACTTTGGCTTTAGCTACTTCAATGCCATCTTCAATTTCTTGCTGGATTTTTCTTTCTTTTGCTTCAAAAATACGATTAGCATTATCCATTTGCTTTTGTAGCTTAGTTTCAAAGGCTGCATCATGTCGAGTAGCTGCTTCGGCCACTTTACTATCAATTTGATTGCTGATTTGTTTTACTAAATTGGTTTTAACTTCTCCAAAACTGATTGTTTTTAGCTTATTAGCTATCGGACCAAATTTATATCCTGTAATTTGCATTCGCAAATCCCGCTCATAATCTTCATGGAAGACGATAGCTGTATCAAATAATTTGACACTCCCCTCGTAATTACCAGTAACATCAATTTTCAAGCTATTACCGGGTATATCACAAAGAGTTTTTTCAAAATATTTCTTGCCGTATTCTAGCAAGTCCTCTTCTGTTTTAACGTCTTGATCACTCACTTTGAGGTTTTTTTCAATAATCACAGGGTGAATATCTTTTATCCTACTCTCGACAGTTACCCTAATTGTCTTCCTGTTCGGCGATTCATCATGGCTAGGGGTATCTTCTTCAACTTCAGCAACCAAATGCAAGATAGAGACAAGCCCTTTTATGGTGTCTGTTTCTTCATAAGATTTGAGGTTTTTCTTGTACATAAATAAAGTTTCGGTGTCTTTGCCTGATTTTTTTAACAGGTTAACCTGATACTTATCACGTACAAGCTCGCCGCCCCACTGGCCCATTATTGAGTGTTTACCGTTGCTGAGTGCTTCCATGGCAGACACATCTGATTGATTAAAGGTATGTCGCTCATCTATATCACTAAAAAAGCTAAATGGATGTTCTCGTTTAATACTACTCGAAAGCTCGCTCATTACAGTCATGCCTAGCGCCCTGTCAACACTGATAGAGTTAATCGCATAACCGTTTAAGTCGTCGGCAACTTGATTAGCATAAACATTAATATAACCATGACGTTTAGTGATTTCAAAAATTCTAAAAAGTTGAGTTCCGTGTAGGTCATCAGCTTCCAAAATTAATCCCTTTTTTATCAAAGAGCGATACTCGTGCTTAGCAGGGTATTTAAAACTTAATTTGTAATCACTGTTTGCTTCTTGGCTGATCTCGTCATCGAAGGCTGCCACAAGAGGTATATTATTATCTTTGATTGAGATCAAATCTTGTACCTCCACTTCGGACTAATGATTACTTTAGTAATACCCCTGCCTAAAGCAATACCTTGCGTACCGGGTTGTATCTCAAAAAAACTTCCTCTTGTTCTGATTGAGTTTTTGACACGTCCACCGGCATCGTAAATACATTGATGTCCATGCTTACATTCGATTACAGCTTTGCCAGATAAATTTAATTCCATGACTTGTTTTCCGATGGTAAGTGTAGACTTACCAGTGCCCTCAACGACAATTTTAGGTTCGCTAAAAACATTCCCTTTGTTGTTAATGCTACCGTTACCTACAATTGTTATATCGGAAATACCTTTGGCATATCTGAATGGATGTAAAGCAAATTTGAGTATCACCTTCCACGAATTAATGGTTACTGCATTGATTTTGACTGATAGGCAATCGTAATAATAAAAAGAATTCGGAATATGCCAGAATTCAATAGTTTTCCCAAGACCGTCTAAACGATTAGCTAGGTTCACTGCATCATCAAAACTAATTAAATGCCACACTAGAGTAAATTTCGACTCATTATATGATTCTAATACCCTGTTTATTCCATTCATCCGATAAACTTCATTTTCTGAGAATCGTAGGGATAAAATATCCCCCTCATCAAAATCAGTCAAAACACAATTAGGAATTATCGAGGTATCGAAGCCATCAATAATAACTTTAGGTATCACACTGTCTCCTCTCTAGCCATAACTTTGGCGAATTCCTCGTATAAAATAGCACTTACTTTTTCTTTGTCAAGATAGACATCTGTATCTTTATCAAGAATATCTTGTAATAATGCAAGTACCTTAATAAAGAATTGTGATAACTCATTTGTGGTTGAACTAGTGGCAGCTTTTGCACTACCGTTGCTTGATAATAAATCATTAGCTGTAACATTAGGTGCAACGTCAATTCCAAGAGATAAACCTTTACCTGTCATAGTACCTGCAAGATCATCAGCCATACTAGATACGTTCGATTTAACTTCTTTGAAACCGGACATTAGGCTAGTGTTAAATCCAGACATAATTGCTTTACCAGCAGGTTTTAGCAAAATCCTATCGTATGAGATAGGACCCTTATGTTCTGCAATCCAACTGGCGATACCACCAACAAAATCTGTTACAGCTCCCCAAGCTGATTTCAAACCATTTAAGAAACCGTCCATAATTGCTGCTCCAGCGCCTGAAATATCAATGTTAGCCAATCCTCTAATTGTACTTGAAATTGAACCAATGACTCCGTTTACTGCTGAACCAACACTAGAGACCAGACTGCTAAAGCTACTGAAAGCTGATTTTATAGCGTTAATAACAGAACTTATGACACTTTTAGCTACATTAATAGCATCCCCTATTGCCATCCAGGCTAATGAGAAAATGTTTTTTAGGACGCCGACTGCAGAACCGGCACCACTGAATGCTAATTTTATGTAGTCAATAACCGTAGATATGATTGTTCCAGCAGTTGAAATTGCAGTCTGAATGTTAGTCCAAGCACTCTTGATAAAAGCGCTCAAACCCTGTCCAGCTGTTCCTAGATTGCCGAACATTCCGATGGCGACACCTATCCACTCTGCAATGACACTGAGAACGGGTTGGATAAAATTAAGTCCTTGCACTAATAAATCAATAATAGGAGTCAACCATTCTATAGCTGTTTTAATCGCATCAAATGCAAAGCTAACGCCCGTGAGAGCGCCTTTTACAACTCCGCCCAAGAAAGAACCTAAAATTTGAAATACTGGCATCAAGGCGTCACTTAGTATTGAGATTAATGGCTGCGCCGCATTCCACATACCCACAAACGAGTCGACAACTCCCGAAATTGCTGGTCCGACTATTGATGCGAAATTAGAAAAACCAGCTTGTAATGCTGGTAAGATTGCTGAGATAAGAGACTCAAAACCACTGAAATCTAATCTAGCTAATCCGCTGATAATAGTATCTATTACTGGTGCAACTGCACTACCAATACTAGTAAAAAATGATGGCAACTGTCCAAAACCTGTTTTTAAACCATCAAAAATAGGTTGTAAATTTTGGCCAATCCGCGCAAATTTAGCAACAATAGGGCTTAAATCAATGCTAATACCGAGGCTACTCATCAGTTCTTGGAATTGACTGGTAATAATAGGAGCTGCTGCTCCAATAAAAGTAGCAATCGCTGATGGCAATCCTTTGAAGATATTTGCCACCATTGGAATAAAGTTGCCAAACAAAAAGTTAGAAGTTGTCTGGGCTAATCCCTGTAAAGCTGGTCTTATATCATCTCCTAGTGATAAACCTGCTAGTACATTTGTAAACGAGGACTTCATGGCAGCTAAGGAACCAGAATAGGTAGTTCTTGCTTCTTCAGCAGCTACCCCAGCTATACCCATATTATCCTGTACCAAATGGATAGCCTCAACAACATCAGCATAATTACTCAAATCAAACTTCTTACCCATAGCGGCAGGTAACTTTTCAGCGTCTGATAAAAGACGCTTCATCTCTTCTTTTGTGCCGCCGTACCCAAGTTTTAGGTTATCAAGCATTGTATAGTTTTGCTTAGCAAATCCCTGGTAAGCCATTTGGATTGATGTGATATCAGTACCCATCTTAGCCGAGTTGTCGGCCATATCCATGATTGCCATGTTAGCAGCCTTGGCAGCCGCAACAGCATCACCTCCAAGGGATTGTTTTAGTGAGGCCCCCATAGACACCGCTTGTTCAGCATAAGTATTTGCAGATATCCCAGCTTTATAGGCTTCTTTGGCAAATTCCTTTACAGACTGTTCCGCACCTTTGTAGAGGGTATCAATTCCGCCAAAGGATTGTTGCAGGTCGGCACCAGCTGACAAGGATGATGAAATCATCTTTCCGATTCCAGCCGCTGCAACCACACCGCTAATCATTTTAACGAGATTACCACCAATGAGCGAGCCTGCGCTCAAACCAGCCGACCTTGCTTCGGGATCGAGTTGCTTTGAGATTGAGTGTCTTATTCCACGGGCAGATGGCACAATCTGCACATACGCTTTACCAATTTCAGTACTTGCCATTAGCTATCACCCCCTAGTAATTGTTTGCGTGCATTTTCAAAATCCTCGCCAGATACAAACGAGATGACATCATTAGATTTTTGTGATTTAGATCCAGATATAGCTTCAACTATTGATTTTGGTTTGTTTGCTCCATCTTGACCATCCTTGGTTTTTGACCAAAATAGCAAATTAGTATTATCGTAAATACCAGCTAGCAAAATCGTATCTATTGACTCTCTTTCTCCAGATAAAGACAATTTTATCCGAGAATTAGACCTCAAACCGACAGCGAAAACAGCAACCTGATAAGCAGGTAGCTGTCTGTAATCATATATGCCATAGGTTTCAGTTAAATCACAAGTTAACGCATCATCATCTTTTGCTATCATCTGAGCGAGGAATGCTAGTTTTTTAAATCTTTTTGGCTTTCGAAAATATCTTTAAGTTCGTTTCCAATAGCTTCAACGGCAACAATGCCATCCTTGTCTCGGACGTGTTCTTTTAAAGCAGCAACTTTATCATCTAGCAGCAAATGAACAACTTTAACAACAGCCGTTGGATCCGTCTCTTCTTCAGCGATAGCTTCAACAAGCTCAAAATTCTGCAAACGTTTTTTAGGGATTTCGTATTCAAATCCTGATTTTGTTTTTCCTTTTAAAATTTCCATTAATCTTCCTCTCTTGTAACTTTTGGTTTCACGAGATACTCATGATGAGTATCTCCGTTTTCGTCCGGAAAACATTTTAACTTAGTTTCATAACCGACAACCTCACCATCTACATACTTAATTTCAGATACTTCATTTACCTTTGCATTTGGCAGCACAATACGTTTTAGAATTCCACCGCCCATAATCATGTCAATCACGATAGCATGCGCTTCTAACTCGATTGAGTTAGATTTAATATGGATACCAGTGTCAAGATCTCCCGTTACGTTTTTAGCCCCATAAACTTCTTTGAGAACCTCTACATTTAGTGATTCAATCAGCTTATAAGTAAACTTATCTTCCTTTTCCGTCTGAACAGCCCCAACAATATCCCCACCCCAAGCTTTAATATTTTTTGATGACCGCGTATCTTCATTTGTAACGCCATCTTCAGATACGTAACCTAAATTTTTAAACTTGGCATCAAGTCCAGTGGCGGCATCTGTTGGCAAAGTTGTACCAAGTGGTGCCGAGTAAATCGCTCCACCGGCTTTAGGTTTTGCAGAGGTTACATGTTTATTGTCATTTTTTCCCATGACTATCTCCTTTAATAATAATTAATATCAAATACAGCCTGATAGCGATAGCGCTTAGTAGCTATATCTGTAAAGTTATAGTCTGCATTAAGATGTACACCTGAAACTTGTGGCAATCCATCCAGTTGCTCGACTACCTGCTTTACTTTTTCATTTAGCAAAGCAGCCTCGTACAACGATTCAGCATAACTTTGAAAAGCAAAAGTGGCGCTTAATAAATGATTCCGTTTAGTTCCACTAGTCTTTTCTAAAATAACGAACCGTTCAGGCTCCTTTGCCTGATGCTCAAAAAAAGACGGGACATCCAAGTGCTCGTCTAGATGTTTTTTGATAATTACTTCAATCAATCATCTCACCGCCTTTAACAGAGTATTATTTTCTAAGTTGTCTTTTTTAGCTTTATGAGTTTTGGCGCTAACCATAGCATTGGCCCGATTCTTACCGACGTAGATGTCCTGTTCGTATCCATCTCCGCACCTATCTTTGATTTTACTTGCTTCACCAGTCAAGACTTCTTGCATTTCAGATGATTTCATCAATTCAGCAACAGCTGACTCATTTAACTCAAATTTAAAATTACTCATATCGCTCTACCATCACTTTCTTATTCCATTCGAGCGGAATAAGCTCTTCAATCCCTTCAAGTGGTAAACCAAATGTTTTAAATTTTTGGCCAAAGAAGCGAACTTCTTTATCTCTCCAGTCATGAGTATCGCCTTTAGGTATGCCTAAGGTGTAAACAGCTTTTTTGCCAGTTAGGCTTAGCTGATTCGTTATGTCATCACTTGTTGCGGGAGCTACAAGGACGTTTTCAACTTCAATATCAAAATCTACTTTGATAGGATTCCCAAAAGGGTCTTTCCCTTCAACTACCTTATCAATCAAAGTAATTGTTATTCCCTTTAACTTCCCCATACAATTCAATCCCTCCATATCGTTGTTTTTTAAGTCCGAGTCGTTTCAGCTCGTTGTCTTTGATAAATAATCCACCGCCAGGGACCAAATAAGAGCCTGACCATGTATAGCCAAGCGCTGATTGACTCTCTTGTGTCATTGGCTCCCCTTGAGTCGAGGTCATCAATGTTCTAGCGACAATATCAACTGTCACAGATTTAGCCACAGTAGCAAACGCAGGATTAGACACTATCATAGCATCTAAATCCTTGCCAACTTTGCTAGCTTCAACACGTAACGTATCAGAGACAACTCCTAAGAGTGCCTCTGCACGTTTTAGTTCATCAGTCGATAATTTCCTCCAAAGAAGAATAATATCGACTGTGGTTGCAAAATTGTCCATTACAACCCTCTTTCCAGAGGCTACTCAACCTCATCTTTCTTCTTTATCGTTTTTTTCTTTTTTTCAGGCTCAACAACTTCCCAGTCTCCACCAAGCTCGCTATCTGTTACTAAGATAGCACCTGTTTTAGAATCCTTATAGATTGACATATCAAGCCTCCTTGACGCGAGCAAACGCATCCTTGTCCAAAATTCCCCAGCCAATAAAAGCTTCCGCACGAAGACAAACTTCGTTATAAGCTTTAAGATCTCTCCCTGCACCATCTGGATCGCCATACTCAATTACTTCCATAGGAATGTTTTCGGCGTAACCCCATTTAAACATGTTTTGAAAATCACCGACAATCACATGGTCTTTTTCCGCAGTTCCACCAGAAGTCAGTAACGTCTTATTGATATCTGATTTCATACCATAAAATGAATCCGGATTTTGTCCAAAACGAAATTCCGGAAAAATGTGTGATCGATTCGCATCTTTAAGCTTACCTAAAGCACCTCCTGCGGTTGGCGAGAGAGCGAGGCCTGTTACATCTCCACCTTTCGCACGGATAGCCTGAACAGCGGCTTCAATGTTATTATCAATCGTTGCTTCCTCGTAAGTAACTATATTGCCGTCAATCACTCCGTCAAATGAGTTAGTCCCACGAAATGATGCATCTGTTAATGCTTTTGGTTCGAGGCCGTGAATGGCAGCGATATCAAAAGCTTCTGCAATTTTTTTGGCAAATCCATCGGCGAATGTTTGAAGATAGTTGATTTTCTTTTCATCAGAGGCATACATAAACTCATTGGTAATGCGAGCTTGATACACAAATTTAAGAGGTTTAATGACTTTAGAAGTTAAAGTAGCACCTCCAGCTTGTTTTTGTTCGCCTTCACCAACAATTTGAGCGTTTCCGTCTAGGTTAAAGATAAATTGCTCTGTTCCGTTAAACGGAATTGGGGTTTGATCAGATAATTTAGCAAGTACAGAGTGACCTTTTACTTTAGAAATAAGTTCAGGGATAAGTGTTGCTGGGAATAATGTTCCTTGTTTTAATGTGTTAGCCATATGTATTAATCTCCTTTATTGGTTAAATTTCTAACAACTTCTTTTAGTGCTACTTCTTTTGAGTCAGAAATAGTTGGTTCATTTGATTTAGCAGGTGGCGTAGGTTGTGGTGGTTTAATAACTGCTGATAAGCTCTCTGCATCTGCTTTCAAAGAGTCCTCATCTTCACCTTGTAACCGGTCTGCTAAATCAAGTGGCAGGCCATATTCTGTGGCCATGCGTTGACGTAATGACTGCACCTTTGTTTGCTTAAGTTCGCCATTTAAAGTATCAATCTGACCGCTTAATTCCGTTTTCTCGGTTTTAAGTGATTCAATAGTTGATTGATAATTTGCTTCTTTTGCTTCAAAATCAGCTACTTTAGTTTTTAATTGGTCATAATCGCTAAATTTCTCACGCTCTCGAGCAACACGAGCTTTAACAATTGATTCCAATTCCTCTTGTGTAGTGATTGCTTTAAAATCTGACATATTAACGTCCTTTCTCCTGCTTTCCCGGCAGTTCGGTAATTTTTCATCAAAAAAACACCTCAATTTTGAGATGCAATTTTAATAACTGATTCTTTGCTTTCTCTTCGGTTTTGTCGTTGAACAAATCCAGTGCGCAAGCAAGGCACTATCCATTAAACTAATATCTCTGTCATCATAAAGTGATTTATAACCAAATCCACCGTTAGAGCCAATCTGTCGCTTATCACAGTTAGTTACAACTGCGGTTAGTGAGGGTTGGTCACTATGACAAATTGTCTCTTGCATAATCCCTTGTTCCCACATCATGTTAGCAGTGATGATTTCAGACACTTTCGGCAAGATTGGAGCTTTTAGCTTATTCTCCCTCATTTCCTGCGCAAGCAATTCTTGACCGCTTGCGCCATCGACCACTACTTTTGCTATATCGGCTGACTTCAAAAAATTAATAATCCACTGTGTGCCGTTTCTGACTGATATGCAGTCAATGGCCTCAGTAAATATCTTTTTTTCCGTGGTTCTTGCCGAAATAGACATAGAAACATTGTTACCATCTTGACCAAACTTAATTCCAACAAAAAGTTTACTCGCAAATTCTGGCATTTGCTCAATTTTGAGCTTAAGCCATTCTTTTTCCGAGATAACTGATTTCTGGTTGAATGTTGGCCAATAACCGAGACGCTGAATGTTATGGTCAATTTCATCTTCACCAAGCTCAGCTTCGATTTTCCGCTCGTTTAAGTGAAATCCCATCGATGGATTAGTTAGATACCAAGCTGCCACATCATGGACCGGTAACATTTCATTAACAGACCACTCTGCCCAACCAGAATACTTAATTTTTCCAGCCAAGACGTTTTTGCGGTATGCCTCGAATACAGTACCAGTTGATACCATTGTCGGAGGAGTTCCACACATTATTGTCATAGGGTTATCACTGTCAGTTACCGTATATTTAAGAGCTGATTCTTGCTCTGCGGTATATTCCTGCGCTTCGTCGATGACAAGTAGGTCAAATCCCTCTCCAAGACCACCAGATGATGTTCTTGTTCTCCATTGGATAACTGCTCCACTTGATTTAAACTCAATCCTTTCTTGACCTTTGGTTCTGTTCGATGTAAAATCTTCGCCATCAACATAACCAGACATTTCAAGATATTTTTTTAGTTTTTCAAATGACGAATGCGAGGTACTAACTCTATGAGCAGTATGCAAGATTTTAAGTCCGTTGTGTAAGGCCCATAATTCTAGCATATAGATTATTTCGGTTTTACCATTCCGACGAGGGATAGCATAGCCATACTTTTGATGCACCCAAACACGGTCATCATCTACAGCCATGATTGGCATGATTAAATAGATCTGCCATGGATAGCACTTGAGTCCAGTTTTTTGGTAATAATCAATCGCTTCTTGAGCTAAAGAAATAGAATAATGTAAATTTACCGATTGAGTAGGTCGCTGATTGCCAAGTTTTGTTTTAATCTTAGTAACCATACTGTTTCCTTTCAATCGTCATCACCTAGTTTATAGCCATACGATAGGGCATAAAGAAAACCGCCTCGGATTCGACACGGTTTTAAGTATTTTTGAGTAATTTCAAGTAGTCTTTCCTGCTGTCAAGATTTTGGACTGCACTCCGTTCTTTTTAAGCATAAGAAAAGCACTCGATTTCTCGAATGCTTAGATGAATGGAATAATCGACTTGGTATCTTTCAATAGTTCCTTGGCTTTTTCCATAAAACTATTATCTGTCAAAAATTGGATTCCTGCTGGCGTAATGCCGATATTCTCCAAGTCATCAACCTGAGGGTATTTCTCACCCCAAACCTTCGTCAGCGTAATACCGTCGATATAGCCATCATTCATCAGGTTAAATAAGATAAACCTCCAGTAAATCGAATTGATATTAAATAATTTCCCTTGAGGTTGCAAATGCTTAGTATCAACATCAAGTCCCTTCTTCAAACAGTTATAGAGGTAGGCTAAAATCTGATACACAATCACATGATAATCATCTTTAGCCATCAAATCGCCTCGATAGACTGGATTTCTGACTGATAAAAAACAGTAATTTCGCCATCAATAAACATTTCTAAGCTATCTTCCTCTGTTTCATAGTCATCTTTATCACAAAAATAGGCGGTTCCCACGAATGTATCGTTGTCAACATCTACCAGTGCAACATCTTCCATATGATACTTTTTAAGTTCCATCACCATTCTCCTTCCTGTGATATGTTGGGATTAAATGCGCGCCAGTTTTACTGTAATGAATAGTAAAACCGTTGATATATTTACCTGTATAAACATCCCTTCCTAACTTATCATCACTAGACAAGTCAATAAGTTCGTAATTTCCCTCATTTTTCCCCCTGTTACGTCTAAATTTAGAAGTCTGTTTATATTTATTATAGAGTCCCTCCGGCTCAACTTCATCAAAGAAATAACTTTTACCATCCCCAGTAGTCGATTGAATATGACGGGCCTGCTTTTCAGGATTAATCCTGTCTAGCCATTTTCCTGAATCGAACATCTTCTGAATATGAGTTTTATCCTTTAACTGATCATATCTTTCACCATCATTATACTTCAAGTCTTGGAATTTAGCTAGTGAAACAGGAGCCTTTGTACCCAAAACAGATACTATTTCCTTATATTCTTTGATGTCAGACTTGCGATTGTTATCCCTGATGTCAATATTCATCTGTTTGCGCTTTTCCAACACATCAGTAGTTTCTTTTGACCATTTTTTAGACCATGAATTCTGACGCTTGCCATTTTTAGGGTGATAGTCAATAATACATTGACAGTGCTGGTGCCTACGATAAAAATTTGGTGGCTCTTCGTGGTAAATATACTTACCAGCGAGGCGATTGCACCAATCACAACACTTACCCGTTGATATACGCTCAATGGTTGGTGTCATTCCAGCCTTAGCGTGAAAATCAGCATTGACTCTAATGCTATCATCAACGATTGACTGAGTAAAATTAACAATCGGTTCTTTCAAAAGCCAGGCAACCTTGTCAAAATCTTCTTCAGATGATAGCCTATTGACAAATCCATCAATCCTATCTTGATTGATATCCGGTATCTGAACTTTTAGTCCAACATTTGCTTGTTTGTTTAATTCCAATTGCACCTGTCCAGCATAGTTGCTAACAAGCTCGTGATTCCTACCTAGCACATCATTCAGCAAACGTTGACCGATATTGTAATACATTTTACCGTCTGGCAATTTATCGCCCGTCACAGATGAACCAAGGGCTTCTGCTAAGATGTTTCCGACCTCAATTGCGAATTCATTTGCAGTAGCATATGTTGCTTTTTTATTTTTCAGTTCAGAAAATGCAGAGTTAATAATATCGCTTTTACCATAGCTAGCCTCAAACTTATCCTCGACCTCTTTTAGTAAGCTTGGTAAGATGTCATCATTCATATCATTCCTCTACTTTAATTTCTGTGGTTTCAAGCATCTGTGATGCTTCTGTTCTGCTATAACCCATTGAAACAAGTAACTTTACTCCATTTTCTTTTGAAACAACTCCTTTTTGATATTTTTCAAGCAAAGAAGTAACTTCATATGTTGAGATGATTCTATTGGCTTGCTTATCATTTTCCTGATTAGTTTCAACAACAGTTTGAGCGTCACTTCCCCCACCTTTAATGCCAGTCCAATCGTAGACAACTTCTTTATCGATAAAGCCAGGAATTGCTTGATTTAGTTTGATAGCTCCGTCTCCAACAAGAGACATCATAGCAGCATCAGCTTCGAATAATGGTTCCCACTTAATTTTAGTATTCATAAATAGATTTCGGCTATATGGAAATCCATCACGAAGACAGACTGCAACATATGCCACGTTCAGAAGACCTGATGCAAATGACCGTTGCGCTTTTCGACCTGCTGAACGTAAATTTTCATGAGCTGCTTTGATTGCTTCTACTGATGATGGATTATCACTTGGAAATCCAAGGTCATCTAATGTTAAGCCTGAACCGCCAGCAAATAGTGAGGCGTACATTTTCAAATGATCCATGAATGGAGCCATACTCGCTGTTGTGAATTGGCCTACAGTTGGTCTATCATTGTCCTCGTCTTTGGCAATAGCTAGCATAGTAGAAACTGTTGCTTTCCACGTTTCCAGCGAATCAGCTTCCGGGTCTAATCCCAAAACATACTTTTGAGGAAAGCTGTAGAACTCAGCTGTGACTTCCGCACGTTCCAATGTTCTTTTAGCAGCTTTCTGATGATACATGCCAGCTTTAGTTATGCGACTACGACCAAATGGTCTAACTGCATCTGGTCTATGTATGATAGGTACTAAAAGAGGTTGCCCTGTTGGATTATCAATAAAATACGGTTCACCACTTTTGGGATAATACCAAATGGCATCTCTGGTAAAGTAAGCCTCTAAAGTAGGATTGTTATTTTGGTCTGTTTCCAAAACCGCATAACCCTCGGTTAATAAAAAAGTTGTTGGGTCTAATATACCAGTAGCTTTGCTCGCTTCGATGACTTGCATTTTAGGTAGGCTGTCATCAGTACCTGGCATGATATAGATAAAGCAACACGATGCGATTAACGCTGATTGAATTGCCGTATCAAAAAATATATCAGGATTATTAGCTTGAAAAATTTCGGTTGCATTGAAATCATCATCCGCAAACTCTCTAAAGATAATCCTGTCAGCTAACGAGTCAACACCTTTAGCGGTCCATTCTAGTACCGACCGGTACATCTGTTTAACTGAGTCTGGAGTAACGATACTTCTAACGTTGTCTTTATCGTCCATCGAGTAATATCTATAGCGCTTCTCGACACCTAGCTTGTACATACTGAGTTTCCTACTCAGATAGCCGATTCCCATATAATTCATTCTTCTTTACGCTCCTTTATTTTTTCCGTTACTAGCTGTTCAAAGTTTTCTTCGTGCACTTCTACACCTTCTATGATATATCTGCCGACAAAACCAAATTCTTTTTCATTAGCCAAAATATCCTTTTTCATCTTTTTGTAGTGCTGCACTAAATTTTTGATTTTCTTTGGCCTATTTTGAGGTTTTTTGTTAGCATTTGGAACTTTCACTTTTTCCTCACGCTCCTCTTTACGCTTTTGCTTCATCAAGACACGTTGCTTCTCTCTTTTACTGTCTTTTCGGCATTTATCGCTACAATAGACAGATCTATTAGATACTGCTTTAAATGATTTTTTACAAATTATACATAGTTTATTCATTGTTACTCATTTCTAAATGCTAACGTGTGGAAAAATGTACAGTGACGGCGTGAAGCTCGGCCAGTGAGATGGGTGGGGCTATATGCCCCCTGTTAGCTCTTCTCAGCTCGTTTAACTCTTTTTAATATAAATAGTCAACATTGTTATTTAAATGCGTAAGATGACCAGTCTCGAGTTTGTGGAAGATTTCTATTGCCAATCGTCTTCGGTTCTTGCTTGGGACCTGAGTAAAGCTTGTCAGACTTCTGACGGTTGCATTGCCAATGTGTCAGCTGAAGATTGTCCATCGATGATGGATGTCCACCTTTTGAAATAGGAACTATATGATCTATTGCTGCGCTTAGTGGATGCGGATACTTCAACGACTTATCAACTGGCTTGCCACAGATACCGCACAGTTGGTCGGTCTTTAATAATCTGCGCTTATTCTTTTCAAATGCTACACGATGTGGTCCTGATTTATCTGCTCTTAGCTCTGCCATCTAATACCTCGTACATAAAAAGGCAAGACACTTGATAGGTGCCTTACCCTTATTTCTTGATACTACCATTCTAGCAGAATATGATTACAGTGCACACCAAGATTACACAACGTTTTTTAGAGCGTTCCAAATTATTCCAAATGCTCTAAAACCAAACTTAGCTCCTCAATAGCTGCCTTACGCATGTTGTAATAAGAGCTTTTGCTGATAACTAGCTTATCACAAATTTCATCAACGTACATCTTGGTAATGTATGTCATTCTAAGAACAGACCTGCTTCTCGGATTTTTCAGCTTGTTAATCAATCTACCAAGTTCAAGTTTCCTGTTAATAACTTCATTGGTATCTTGCTCTATCGCTTCTTTCATGACAATCAACTGAGTATAGACATCATCAACTTGTCTAGCTTGACCGCCCTGGACCTTGTCAGTCTTCCATTTGGGGCTTGAGAGCAAACCTGCCTCAAGCTCATTGATTTCATCTATACGGCTTTGAATGTCCATATCAAGATTTTGTAACTCATTCAAGAGCTTTTTAGCCTTGTTCACTCTCTGTCTCCTTTGTGGTATAATAGTAATTGCGATATAACTATTAGCTGAGGCAGAGAGTGCCTTGGCTTTTTTGTTTAGTAGCGGTTCAGAATACTTACTACTTCATCAAATGCCATAGACACTCTGATTGTCTTTTCCTCATAAGAGAAGAATGGTCCAGGTATCTTTAGAAGTAAACGTGTTGT
>NZ_CTEN01000005.1 GCF_001375655.1 Streptococcus varani
AAAAACAAATATTACAGACCATAAATTGTATAACGTTACTAGCGCAAAAATTTTCTTCTTAGCGTTGGTCGATCGTCTTATATTTATATCTCTCTCCTCCTTTCTATCTGTCTTCAACCGCACGGAGATGATGTCCGTTGGGGATGGATTAATTGCATTCAAAATCTTCCCACGGCTCACGGATGCCGAGCTTTCGCGAAACCCGAAGTTTCAAGTCATCGCTACCGTGTCCATCGTTAATCAACCGCGTAATCATGACTGGTGTAACTCCTACTACTTGAGCCAAGTCACTTTTCGACCAATCTTTTTCGTCTAATTTCAACTTGACCAGTTCAACCCATTTTTGATGTTGTCGGCTCATATACTCTCCTTTCTTTCCGAAAAATAAAAAACGCTTCTATCAGTTGTCAAAGGTTTTGAAAATAACAGGTTAAAAAGTTAGTTAAATCTCTTGACATATTTTAGCCAATAGTTTAGAATGAAGCCATAAAGAAAACACTTGATAAAACACAAGTTCAATCAATGAAGTCGCACGCCAATGCTTTTATTTTTTGAATTAGTTTTAACTGGTCGTTTCACTAACTCTTTAACCTTACAAGAATTATTTTAAACTATGAGCGAAATAAAGTCAAGTGATTTTTAGCTGTTTTTTTAAAATACTTTTTCGTAATGTTTAGAAAGGTTGATATATCAATGTTTCCAACATTTGAAATTATTAAACAATTAGCGAAAAAACAAGGTATGTCCCTCAATGACCTTGAAGAAAAGTTAGGTCTAGGTAAAAATACTTTGTACGGTCTTAAGAATAAGAAGCCAAATGCTGAACGTATCGCAGAAATCGCCGACTACTTCCACGTCTCAACAGACTACCTGCTAGGCAGAACAGACAATCCAAAGATTGCATCTGATAAAGATAATAATACCATTGACTTAAGAAAAGCCGTAGCTGGTTCAATGGCTTTTGATGGAAAACCTCTAACAGAGGATGAAATTAATTATTTAGCAGATGTCTTCGAAGCTCAATTAAAAATGAAAAAGTAGGATAATGTTATGTCAGCAGAGGAATTATGCAAGTCGCACGGAATATCAATATGCTATTTTGAGGGGGATGTCATTGAGAGAAATGGATTTTATAATCCGCAATTCAATGCTATCTCTATTAACTCAAAACTTTATGGAATCCACAAAGATAAAGTCATCTATCATGAATTAGGACATAGGGAGCATACTGCGAGCTATTATAAGCTAAATAAAGAAAAATCAGAGCTACAAGCTGATAGATGTATGATCCACCATCTCTTAAAAGAAGAATTATCTTTATGGGATGACTTAGAAAATTTTAATTATACTTATTTTATGGAAAAGTACGAACTGACCTCGCTTGCTGACGAAGTTATGGTTATTGAAGAATTCTATAATTTAGCAAATATTATTTAAGATATGAAACGCTATATCTAATAAATACAGCGACTTCCGTATTATTGGTGAAATTATCGGTAGTTTTACGCCGGTGGAAAATTAAAAACCACAACTGACGAAGTTAGGGTTTTTGAAGAATTCTATAATTTAGCACTTTAAGAAAGGAATATAATATGCAAGCAGTATTGGAGAAGACTGATTTTAGAGAAATCTCGGTATTATCAAAGAACAGAAAAAAGACTATCTCAGTATCAATGAGAAGGGGCTTCTCATAAATCCTAATCAGATGAATAAGCAATTTGGTCTAGTTAGTGAAGCAATTGGCATCTATGTCACCCCACACATGATGAGACATTTTTTCACCACTCAAAGTATTATCGCTGGTGTTCCAATGGAGCAACTTAGTCAGGCTCTTGGTCATACAAAAATCTATATGACTGACCGCTACAACCAAGTTGAGGATGAACTTGCAGAAGCAACCACTGACATGTTCTTGACCAGAATCCGTTAAAAGCATCCCCACTATTTCCCCGACCAAAACCCAAAAACTAACGGAAAATATCGGAAAATAGTAAAACAAAAAAAGAGTTCACCGACAAAAAAGCCGATAAACTCACATAACTTCATATACATTATAACAAAAACTTTTGAAAAAGAAAAGTTTTGTTCCTATTGCTACACGCCGTACGCATGAAAAGTTTCCCTTAACCTTTTTGTGCCTAGAAACGATTTTTAAGAAGGTAGAAAGTTCGTTTGATCATTAATTGGTCCCTACTTTCCAAATAACTGTGGTAAATAATCATTCAAATGGACAGAAATATAGCGTTGTTTTCTGCGATAACTGAGATCCTTCTTAGGAAATTGAATAACCTTCAAGAAATAAAGACACAATTTTCGAATGGCGTTTAGATTGAAGGCTGCTCGCTTGTCTAAGGTCTGGTTGTGGTCTTCTCGGTAAACAACATCTAGTAACCAGTGCATGCTTTCTACTGACCAATGTCCTCTTACACAAGAGGCAAATGTTTCAACATCCTTTTTAAAACTGATAATAAAGTAGCGAACTTCCACTGTCAGAACACCATCCCTGTCAATAGTATTCTTAGTCATACCAATACCACTCAGTTTCTGCCAATGAGGATGCCTGTCTGACAACCATTTGACATCGTAAGAGACCCAGTATTCTCGAATTTCAATTTGGCTCCGAGCTTTCTCCACCGTTTGGTAGTGTTGCCTCTTCTTCATCAGTCTTTCAAGCAATTGGACATCACTAAAATAGAGGGAGATGTCCTCAAATAAAGTCCCCTGATTCCCTTTGACCGCAAGGCAGTAATCCCCCTTACCTTTGATAATCTCATCTACAATTTCTGTCTGAGTGCCCATGGCGTCAATCGTAACAATCCCTTTTCGAATATCAATCATCCTTAGAAGGCGGGGAATCGCTGTGATTTCATTACTCTTTTCATCAACGCAAACCTGCCCTATACTAATCTGATGAGAACCATCATAAGCCGTTACGATGTGATTAGGCTGTTGGTGCTTATTGCCGTTTCCTCGCATGGTTTTACCATCAATAGCTATTAATCGCTCTACGGATAGACAATCGGCAGATTGTTCAAACTCAACTTTTAGGTCGCTCAAAAATTGTGGATTAACCATACTCATAACTCGCTCTAGGGTGTCATGAGATGGACAGCCAACACTTAAATCCACATAGTCTCCTAAAAGTCCCTCATTCATTTCAATAAAATCTTCCATCTCCTTCCAGGTTTCAATACCAGCCAGTTGGCAAACGAAGACTAGAAATAGGATAGTGGATAAAGGGTAACGAATTTTCCAGCACTGACGTCCATCTAATTCATCACTATGCGCATCAATAGAAACAATAAAATCAATCATACTAGTCACCTCTATCTATAGTGTACTACTTTGATTGATTTTGTCATTATGTTTTTCGATTTCTGAAAACGAAATTTTCTTCATGCGTTTGGCGTGCTATTGCTAGGATAGTTAAAGTATACCAGCGACTCCTTAAAGAATTCTAAAAGAAAACTTATAAAAAACTTAAACCCGCGTTGTAAAATGAAGTGCAACAAAAAAGACATGTTCGTCTGATATACTAGAATTCCCCAACTCAGTATAGAAAGCAGATGAACATGTCCAACACTCATTCTACCAAAAAATCAACCTATTCTCATCTCTCAGCCTCGGAACGTGGCGAAATGGCTGCTTATCTTAAAATGGGAAAGAAACCGGCTGAAATCGCTCGTCTTCTAGGTCGTCACCGGTCGACAATCAGTCGAGAAATCAAACGTGGTTCGGTGGATCAGGTACAGGATAAGAATGGGAAACGTACCTATTTCAGTGCCTATTTCGCTGATAGCGGACAGCGTGTCTATGAATCCAATCGTCAAAAGTGCTCTTATCTCAAGTTGAATGACTGCTCCGCTAAATTCATTGAGCAATTAGGATATGCCTTGAAAGCTAAAATTCGTCTTCATAGCGTAGATAGTTTCGTTCAGACTTATAAAGCAAATCATCCTGAGGAGGTTGTTCCCTCTACCAAAACCATTTATCGCTATATCAAAGAGGGGCTGTTAGTTATAAAACCAATCGATTTACCTAAGATGGTCAGTATCAGGAAACGTTCTAAGCCAGTCATTAAGACGAATAAGAAAACTTTAGGTCAGTCTATCGAAGAACGTCCTGAGTGTATCAATGACCGTTCTGAATTTGGTCATTGGGAGATTGACTTGGTTCTTGGAAAGAAAACCAAAGGTGAAGCTGTTGTTTTGACCTTGTCTAGACCGCCAGACACGCTATGCACTAGGAGTTAAGCTAGAAGACAAACAGTCCCATACCATTAATTGTGCTGTCAAACAACTTACAAGTCAGTATCCTATTGCATCCATTACAGCTGATAATGGTTCTGAATTTAGTTTACTCTCAGACTTGGAAGCTGTTGATGTTTACTTTGCACATCCATATTCTTCACATGAGAGAGGTACAAATGAGAACTTCAATGGTCTCCTCAGAGAATATATCCCTAAAGGAAACTCTTTTAATTCACTAACCTCTGAAGAACTTGACAACTATATCACAGCCATCAATGAGCGCCCGAGACGACTTCTTCAATACCAATCTTCAAAATTCCTATTTGGGATAGCCCAAATAGCTTAACCTCTGGATCTCTAGTTATCAATCAACTTGTTGCACTTGACTTGACAACATGCGTAAAAAACTTAAATTGATTTTTTTGTTTTTAATTGTTGAAACGCCAATACTGAGCTGACTAGGAGGCAGCCCAAAGCATAGATTCCAAATGCTCCTGACTGGGTTGGATTGAGTTTCTCCAGGAATGTTGGTAGAAGGGATGCGGATGCCCCTCCAATATTGCATCCCATCAGGACAATGGTCATAAGGAGAGTCAATAATGAATGTGGCGTTCTTTCAGCTGTCCGACTAAAAACAATGGCCAAAATGACACTGTAAAAGAAGCCAGAAATCATTGCACCAAAACCGAGAATCCAAAGGTTGGTCGAAAAAGCGACAATGAGCACAGAAAAGCCAAAAATCAAATAACCGAAAGGTAAGAGCCACTCTTTCAGACGTCCAACCAAAAAACCAAAAACGGTACCTGCTAGAATCCCCATGACCTGCATAGAACCTAGAATCCAGCTGGCTTGGATAGCCGTCCCCATACCACTAGCAGTGACAATTTGTGGAATCCGCATGGTAATAAAGGTATTGACATTAATGACAAAGAAAGCAAAGAATGCCAGACTCAGACCCATTTTTAGCAACTCTTTGGTTAACTTCGGTTTTTCAGTAGAGTTTTCATGCTGAACTACTTCTTGTTTGGGAACAAAACAGACAAATAAACAAAGAATCACCAAGGCAAATAGATAGGCCAGAAAAGCCGCTTGCCAGCCAAAAGTGCTCAGCCAACCGACTAAAATGGTCAAACTGGCACTGCCCAAAACTTCAAAAGAAGAACGCAAGCCCATCATCTGAGTCTGTTCTTTTCCTTTATACAAAAGACCCACAATATTGATGGCTCGAGCATTGATCAGTCCAATCCCTAAACCAAGGAGAATCCGCGATAGCATAACCAAATAATAGTGCGGGAAAAGAAAGGGCATGGCACCACCCAAGGCCATGAGACTAAGACCAAGAATAACAATGGCTCTCTCCGAAAGAAAACGAATAACGATTGGGTTAGCTAAAAGAGTCACCATAATAAAAAGTGAGGTGATGGTGATGAGAGATTCAACCTGAGAAGCTGAATAACCTTGTTGACCAAAATGCTCAATCATTTGTGGGATTGCAGGAGAGACTGCAAAGGTCGATACCAGCATCAGAGAAAGAGACAAGACACTGATTTTTTCAATAATATGTTTCATAATACACCTTAGTTTTCATTTTTTACCTCATCTAGTATAATAGATAGCAAAGCAAATAAATAGGACAAATGTCACATAAGAAAACATGGAAATCATTAAAAACTCTCTCGAACTGCAAAAATTCCTGGATTCCCCTCAAATTCACCAGGTTTTCCCAAAATCCTACCACTCTCAACTACGATTGGTTACCTACCAAGCAGGTCAAGCTATCTGCCATCAAGAAGATCATTTGACCGCTCTTTCGCTAGTTGTCACAGGAAAGGTTAAGATTGTTCGCAAACTCTTTAATGGGAAAGATTATATCCTCGACATCTCTAGCTCACCCAACTTAATCGGTGATATTGAATTATTGACTGGTCAGCGAATTGTTTCTTCGGTTATCGCCTTAGAAAAAGTCTGGGTCGTTCAGTTACCGCTTCATAATCGCCAACAACTACTGAAAGATGCCACTTTCCTCTATAAGGTTGGGAAAGGGCTAGCTACTAGCCTCTATCTCCAAAATATCCAGGCAGCCTCCAATATTGGTTATTCTGTTAAAGAAAGACTGGCCACTCACATTTTATCCATTGAAAATGAGGGAAAATTCCAATTAGAGCTCCATCTACTGGCCGATTCTTTTGGCACCAGTTATCGCCATCTACTGCGAACCATTAAGGATTTTTTAGAAGAAAAAACCATTGCAAAAGAGGGGAAAAACTATCATATTCTCCAGCGTAAGACCTTGGAGAAACTACGGATTCGCCCGTGATCTAGGTGTTTAAAAAAAGGCTGATTCATGGTATACTACTAATACTGAAAATAGAAAGAGAACATTATGTCTGCAATTGAAAAACTGACCAAGGCTAGTCATCTCATTAATATGGATGATATTATCCGCGAAGGGCACCCAACTCTCCGGCTCAACGCCCAAGAAGTTGCATTACCGCTTTCTGACCAAGATATTATTTTGGGAGAAAAAATGTTGCAATTCTTGAAACATTCTCAAGACCCTGTTATGGCTGAAAAGATGAAATTGCGTGGCGGTGTTGGTTTAGCGGCTCCTCAGTTGGATATTAGTCGCCGCATCATCGCCGCATTGGTTCCAAATCCAGAAGATGAAGAAGGCAATCCACCAAAAGAAGCCTATGCCTTACAAGAAATCATGTTCAACCCCCGCATCGTCTCACATTCGGTTCAAGAGGCGGCTATCGAAGGAGGAGAAGGTTGCCTGTCTGTCGATCGTGAAGTTCAAGGCTACGTTGTCCGCCACGCTCGCATCACCGTGGAATATACTGATAAAACTGGTGAAAAACAACGCATCAAACTCAAAGGCTTTAACGCCATTGTCATCCAACATGAAATCGACCATATCAACGGCATCATGTTCTACGACCGTATCGACCCCGAACATCCACTGGCAGTTAAAGATGGAATGTTAATTATTGAATAGTCCTCTCTAAGAGAAAGGATGCATGGTCAAATATGAGTCTACCTATGCTTGCTAAAGAATAAACAATACTTACAAATAAAAGAGAGGCAGGGAAAATTTAATTCCCAGCCTCTCTTTTTTAAAATGGATACTCAACTAAAATCAAAAGTAGACAAGGAGTTTTAACTCATCTAATGTTGATTTTCAAAGAGTATGACAATCTATAGTTCTAGAGTACGAAGACTCCAAAAAAGGTATAGAATCCCCATTTTTCATCGGGGACTCTATACCTTTTCCTATGTTCTGATTTTTTACCCAGTCTCTCTTATCCTTTAAATGATACAATCAAGAATAGTCGTGACAGACTTACCTAGTAGCAAGGATAGAAACTGAGAGAAATATCAATTGACGTTAAATTGCCCAGTCTCCTTGGCGGAAGATTGGAACAGCTCTACCGTCTTCAGTGATTCCATCGATATCCATTTGACTAGAGCCAATCATGAAATCCACGTGAACATCTGAACGATTGAGACCTGCTGCTTCTAATTCTTCTTGTGACATTTCTGTACCACCTTCGATTGAGAAGGCATAGGCTGCACCGATGGCCAAGTGGTTAGAAGCATTTTCATCAAAGAGAGTCGTGAAGAAAGTGATGTTTGATTGTGAGATAGGACTCTTATCTGGCACCAAGGCTACTTCTCCAAGACCGCGACCACCCTTGTTATCAAAGACCAAACGTTTGATCACTTCATCGCCCTTCTCTGCGGATACTTCCGTAATTTCTCCATCTTTAAAGGTTACTTTGATCCCCTCGATAATATTGCCATTGTAGCTAAGTGGTTTTGTAGAGGTCACATAGCCATCTGCCACGCGGTAGTCCGGAGCTGTGAAAACTTCCTCCGTCGGCATATTGGCCACAAAGTGCTCTCCTTGAGCATTGATGGATCCAGCTGATTCCCAGAGATGATTTTTTGGCATCCCCAAAATCAAGTCAGTACCCGGTGCACGGTAGTGAAGCTTGCTAAATTGAGCTTCATTTAAAACTTTTGCTTTTTCGTCCAAGCGAGCTTCGTGGTCAATCCAAGCTTGAACTGGATCTTCTTCATAAACACGGCAGGTCTTGAAGATTTGATCCCAAAGTAAGTCTACTGCTTCTTCTTCACTAGCAGCATCTGGGAAGACTTTCTTTGCCCAGGCAGGACTTGAAGCGGCACCTAGTGTCCAACTAATTTTGTTGGCTTGACTAGCTAGGCGAAGTGGTTGAAGGGCTTGAGCCACACCACGCGCTGTCCGAGATAATTTCTCAGGATCTACACCACCAAGAGCATCCGGATCATCAGACAAGATGACCAAACGACTAGCCTTATTTTCCAAGACATAGTTCATTTCTTCTACCTTGTAAGTTGGAACATTTTCCAAACGCTCAATCGGTGTATGGATGAAACGCTCACGTGAGATGATGTCATCATCCCAGCTCATAATAACCTCAACCGCACCAAGGGCATAGGCTTCCTTGACCAAAAGACGGGCAAATTCAGCTTGGTCTACAGCAATACGAATGGTCACCGTGTGACCTGGTTGAACGTTGATGCCTCGTTTCACCAAAAGGTGGGCATACTTGGCAAGATTTTCTTTAAAATTCGGTAAAACCATGTGAAACTCCTTTAAAATAAGATAGACAGGCATAGGGACACAAAATAGAAAATTGGGCAAGATGACTTAAAATCTAGTCCATCTTTCTCTTTTTATGCCTTGGCCTAATCATGTTCAATTATTTGAACTCATTACTTCTATTGTACCATAAATGAACTAGACATAAAAATCCCAACATCCTTTTCACAACTACTCCTCTTTGAGAATCAAGATGAGAATTTCTTAAAGCTCCTTGCCTAGCACTAGGTATGGCATCACTTTGCCTCATCTATTTTTATTCGCTCTACTATTGTTGAATGAATGAGTATGTTTGACACGTCGTCATTTTCTACTTGCCGTACTCTAGTTGAAAGAAACTTAGTCTCTTCTATTGCCAGTCTATTCCCAGACTGTAAGGTGAACTGACTATCGTCAGTTCTTATTTCCCGCCTCAAACAGTCTATTCTTAGACTGTTTGAGCAGCCTGTGTCTCAATTTCTAGTCTAAAAGTTAATTCACTCAACTATAAAAGCCAGCAAAAAAGATTGCCCATGAGCAATCTTCCTGCTTTCTCTTTTTAGAATAGGTCATCAAAGAGGCTGAGTTGGTTATCTTCTGGCATTTTTCCAAGAATTCCCATATCATCCATCTTTTCAACCAGAGTCGAGGACAGTCCTCCCCGTTTACGAAGTTCTGTTTTGGAGAGAAATTCCCCTTCCTGGCGCGCTGCTACAACTTGCTTAGCAACGTTCTCACCCAGTCCATCCATGGCTAAAAATGGTGGAATGAGGGTATCTTCTTCAATCAGGAACTCAACAGCATCACTCTTATAAAGATCCAGTTTACCAAACTTGAAGCCACGTTCCAGCATTTCATTGACAATCTCCAGTGTGGTATAGAGATCATTTTCAACATTGGAGGCTTCATTGTTCTTGCGCTTGACTTCGATATCCTTCATCTTGGCTTTGACCTTGTCTAGACCGCCAGACATGACCGCTAAATCAAAGGCCTTAGCCCGGATCGAGAAGTAAGCACAGTAGTAATAAAGGGGATGATGAACCTTAAAGTAGGCCACGCGCAAGGCCATCATAACATAGGCCGCTGCATGGGCTTTAGGGAACATATACTTGATTTTTCCACAGGACTCGATATACCAATCAGGAACATTGTTGGCTTTCATGGCATCGATATAGCCATTTCTTTCCTCTTCAGAAATCTTAAGCCAGAGTCCCTTACGCACCCGTTCCATGATGGTAAAGGCCATCTTGGGCTCTAAGCCAGCATGCATGAGATAAACCATGATGTCATCCCGACAACCAATTACTGTTGACAAATCGGCAATCCCTGCCTTAATCAAATCTTGAGCGTTACCCAACCAAACGTCAGTACCATGAGAAAGGCCGGACAGCTGGAGGAGTTCAGAGAAGGTGGTCGGATGGGTTTCTTCTACCATGCCCCGAACAAAGTTGGTCCCAAACTCTGGAATCCCCAGCATGCCTGTTGCTGTACCAATCTGTTCAGGTGTTACTCCTAGGATTTCCGTCCCAGAGAAAAGTGCCATAACCCCTGGGTCATCTGCAGGAATGGTATTGGGATCAATTCCTGACAAATCTTGAAGTTTCCGCACCATGGTCGGGTCATCATGTCCTAGGACATCGAGTTTGAGGATATTTTCGTCGATATCATGGAAGTTAAAGTGAGTGGTCTGCCAAGCAGCTTGATTGTCATCGGCTGGGTATTGGACAGGAGTAAAGTCGTAGACATCCATATAATCTGGAATAACAACGATACCTCCCGGGTGCTGACCGGTTGTCCGCTTCACACCAGCCGCTCCAGCAGCCAAGCGTTCCACCTCAACATCCTTATAAAACTTACCATAATCGCGCTCATAACCACGAACAAATCCATAGGCTGTTTTAGCCGCAACTGTACCTACGGTACCTGCACGAAAGGCATATTCTTCCCCGAAAATATTTCTGACATCTAAGTGGGCCTTGGGTTGGTCATCTCCCGAGAAATTCAAATCAATATCAGGTACCTTATCTCCGTCAAAACCAAGGAAGGTCTCAAACGGAATATCTTGTCCATCTTTGGCGTACGTGGTCCCACATTTTTCGCAGTCCTTATCTGGCATATCAAAACCAGAAGCATAGGAACCATCTAAGATAAATTCCGAATGCTGACAGTTGGGACAGACATAGTGGGCCGGCATGGGATTGACCTCGGTAATCCCAATCATGGTTGCCACGAAGGAAGAACCAACAGATCCCCGCGAGCCAACTAAGTAACCCCGTTCATTGGAGCGGTGCACCAGCATCTGAGAGGCTAGGTAAATCACAGCGAATCCATTCCCCAAAATAGAGGACAACTCTTTCTCAATTCGTTGGTCGATAATATCTGGCAAGGGATTACCATAAATTTCAAAGGCCTTTTCATAGGTCATTTCAGCGACCTTCTCCTCGGCTCTTTCGATATAGGGAGTGTAGAGGTCTTTCTTAACCACTTCCACATCCTCAAACCGGTCTAAGAGCTGGTTTGGATTGCTGATAACAATCTGACGTGCCAACTCTTCTCCCAAAAAGCTGAATTCATCCAGCATTTCATTGGTGGTGCGGAAATGAGCCTTGGGCAGAGGGGCCGGTTGGGCATCCTCACCAGATCCGATGGTCCAGTTAATCATGGATCCTTGGCCAAGAGCCCGTACGATGATCTCGCGATAAATTTCTTCTTCAGGATCCAAGTAATGGACATTTCCAGTCGCGATAACTGGTTTCTGGCTTCTTTGTCCCAGTTCAATCAGGTCTCGGATGATTTGACGAACCGCCTCCTCATCCTTGATCAAATCACGAGCTATAAGGGGAGCATAAAGGGCTGGTGGCATCACTTCGATAAAGTCATAGTAATCAACCACTTCCAGAGCCGCTTCCATACCATGCGAATTTAGGGTATCAAAGACTTCTCCATCTGAACAAGCCGTTCCCACAATCAAGCCTTCCCTATGTTGGTTGAGGACAGTTTTAGGAATACGAGCCACGCCCTCAAAGTATTGAACATTGGACAGCGAGACCAGTTTGAAGATGTTTTTCAAGCCCACTTGGTTGGTCACATAGATAGTAGCGTGTTTGACACGAGCTTTCTTGTAGGAATCCTCTCGCACCAGGCGCGTGTTCAATTCAGCCAGATTGGTAATGCCATGCTTCTCCTTAACATCATTGATAAAGATGAAGAGGAGACGACCAGTGGCTTCGGCATCGTAGTTAGCCATATGATGGTGTTCCAGAGCAACTTGGAAACGTTTGGTCAGAGGACCTAAACCATGGCGTTTGTATTCTGGGTAGAGATTGCGGGCAAATTCAAGGGTATCGATAACCGGCTGGTCAATTAAAGGCAGCCCCTTGCGTTCATAATTGGCATTCATAAAACCGATATCAAAGCTGGCATTGTGGGCAACCAAAACAGAATCTTTACAAAATGCCTGGAATTCTTGCAAGACCTGGAGAAGCGGTTTTGAGCCTTTGACATGATTATCGGTAATCCCAGTCAATTCTGTAGTAAAGGCAGACAAAGGATGCCCCGGATCAATAAATTCATCAAACTGCTCAATAATATTGCCCTTTTCCATCTTGGAAGCCGCAATTTGAATCAAATCATTGTGTTCAGCTGAAAGTCCTGTCGTCTCTACGTCAAAGACCACATAGGTTCCATCACGTAATTCCAGAGAAACTTCGTTAAAGGTAATTGGAATGGAATCCTCAACGATATTGGCTTCTAAGCCAAAGATTGCCTTGATGCCGGCTTTTTTGGCAGCATGATAGCCATGTGGGAAAGACTGGACATTGGCATGATCTGTAATGGCAATGGCCGGATGGCCCCATGCAGCTGCACGAGCAATCAAGTCTTCGACCGTTGTCAAGGCATCCATGGTGGACATATTGGTATGGGCATGGAACTCGATGCGTTTCTGGTCTTCTGGCATGAGATCCTTACGAATGTCCTTCTTGACCTCCTGAACATCTTGGACATTCATGGTCAAGTCGCGGGTATACATATTGGTTTCGATATTCCCACGCACGCGCAGCCAATTGCCTTTTTTAATCATGTCGTACTTTTGGGCATCTTCTTCATCCTTGGCCCATTTCTGCATCTTAAAAGAAGAGGTGTAGTCGGTCATCTTGAAATTGATGATAACCCGACCAGTCCTGGTCGTTCTTTGTTCCACTTCAAAGACCAAACCTTCAAAGACCAGACGGTTTTCTTCGGTTTCCACTTCAACCATTGGGGTGATTGGTTCTTTTTCCAACGAAGTCCTGGCCGGTTTTTTCTTCTTAAATTCCTGAAAGTTTCCTCCGGCTGGGGTTGTATCTGCAACTGGTGGTGGAGCCATTTGGGCCAGCTGCTCCAGTGCCACTAGGTTTTCTTGATTCGCTTTTTCATAGATTTCCTGATTCTGCGCGTGGAAGACATCTTCTTGCTGCTGAGTCATCTCTTGGCAGACCCGAATGTCCACCGTCAGTTGTCCAAGACCAAAGCGTTCCAATTGTTCGATAAGATTCGGCAGGTGGTTTTTCCGAAAATGTGGGGTATCCACACTCCGAGGACCTTCAATCCACAATTGACCTTCCTCAAAGAATACTTTCAAATCTTGAAAGAGGGACTTAAAACCAGCACTCTGACAAAGATCTTCTTCAAAGGCTTGGCGATAATAATACTCCATCAAATCTTGACTCAAGTCTTGATGATCTGTGAGCAACTGGAAGCGAGCCTGGTTGCCCGTTTTGGCAAATTCATGATGGAGCCGGGCTTTGAGTAGTTGATAATGGCTGATTTCCAGCACCTGAGGCAAACGGAAGGTAAACTCCCAAATCTTACTAACCTTATGAACCAAGACCTTCTCAATTGTTCCAGCTGAAAAAGCCGGAGAGTTTCGCAGTTCCTCTGGCATTCCAATCTGTTCAAGTAAAAGCTGAAATTTATCTAACATACAGGCTCCCAATCATACGTTACTAAGCACTATCAAGTCAAGACAGGAAAGATAAGGCAGATGGCAAGCATCAAGGAAATCTTTATCTTTTCGCAGAAACATGTAGGCGTATTTTGTTCCGAGTTACAGTATTTCTATTCTATCATATTCACTGGCCATTTTCGATAATAAAGAAGACCCTTCTTAGAACGAAAGGACTTCTTTTATTTTTTTGATTTTAATGGATGTCACTTTACATATCTTGACTTAAGATTGCCAGAGTCTCTAAAAGCTGGTCGACATGGATTTCAAGAGTATCTCCAGTCCCCTTAATTTTGACTTCGACGATACCTTCAGTTGCTTTTTTACCGACGGTGATGCGAATCGGCAAGCCAATCAAGTCGCTGTCTGAGAATTTGACACCGACCCGTTCATTGCGGTCATCTGTTAACACTTCATAACCAGCACCCGTCAGGCTAGATTCAATCTGATCTGTCAAGGCCATCGCTTCTTCATCTTTGACATTGACTGGAATCAAGTGCACATCATACGGCGCTAATTCTTTAGGGAAGTTGATACCCCAAGCATAGCGGAAATCTCCTTTTGGTGTCTTGTTGACAAAGAGACGGGCATGCTGTTCCAAGACAGATGACAAGAGACGGCTCACACCGATACCGTAGCAACCCATGATAATGGGAACACTGCGACCATTTTCATCCAAGACATTGGCATTCATACTATCTGAATAGCGTATCCCCAATTTGAAGATATGACCAATCTCGATACCACGCGCAAAGTTCAAAACACCTTTACCATCGGGAGATACTTCGCCCTCTTTCACTTCACGAATATCCACATACTCTGTTATTTGGAAATCGCGACCTGCATTGGCACCTGTGTAATGGAAACCATCTTCATTTGCACCAACAACCGCATTTTTCACATCCTCAACCTTACGGTCAGCGATGATTTTGACAGTCTCAGGCAAACCAACTGGACCTAGAGAACCAAAAGAAGCTCCAAAGTTTGCCACAACTTCCGCTTCGTCCGCCACATCCAAAAAGTCAGCCGCTAGATAATTTTTTAGTTTGACATCGTTAACTTGGTCATTACCGACTAGAAGAGCTACGACCAGCTCACCATCTGCTTTGAAGACCATGGTTTTTATCGTTTGTTCTTCTTCTACTTTCAAGAAAGCAACCACATCATCAATGGACTTGCAGTCAGGTGTTTCAACCTTGACCAACTCTTCCTCAGCCAAGACTTTTTCAGACGGTCTAAAGTAATTGGTCGCCATTTCCAAATTGGCAGCATAGTCAGATTCACTTGAGTAGGCAATGGTATCCTCACCAGATACCATCCATGTAGCTAGTTCAGCCTTGATTTCTGCCAAGACTGATTCTGGAATTTCATCCAGCGAGCCGACAGACTTGTCCAATACCAACCAGCGATCCAAGTCTGTGCGATCCGGTGTAATGGCCATAAATTCTTGACTATCTTTGCCCCCCATGGCGCCACCATCACCGATGATGGCCTTGAAGTCCAAACCAGCACGAGTGAAAATCGCTTCATAAGCCGACTTGTAGTCATCGTAAGTTTCATCCAAACTGTCATAATTAGCATGGAAGCTATAGCCATCTTTCATGATGAATTCGCGACCACGCAAGAGACCATTCCGAGGACGTTTTTCATCCCGGTACTTCGGTTGGATTTGGTAGATATTGAGTGGCAATTGCTTGTAAGACTTGACCGCATCCCGCGCCAAAAGCGTCACGGTTTCTTCATGGGTTGGACCTAAGATAAAGTCAGAACCTTCCCGGTTTTTCAGTTTATATAGATCGTCACCATAGGTATCGTAACGACCAGATTCACGCCAGATATCTGCTGACAAGAGAGCTGGAGCCAAAAATTCTACCGCACCAATCTTATCAAACTCTTGGCGCATGATATTTTTTGCTTTTTCAATGACACGGTTAGCAAGTGGAAGGTAACTATAGATCCCAGCTGAAACCTGGCGAACATAACCAGCCCGTACCATCAGAGCATGACTGATAACTTGAGCATCCGACGGCATCTCACGAAGCGTCGGAATCATCATTTTAGATTGTTTCATAAATTAAGATACAAAGGGCGTAAGAAGTCAACGTAAAAACAGGAAATCGAAAGAATGTCTTCAAACATTCTCGATTTATCTTTTTTACAAAGACTTCCGCCCGTGTTCAATTCCAAATCCCTTGATTTAGAAGAACACTTTCCTTTCAATTTCAATGTTTTATGTTAAAAGAAAACGCGCATAATGTCGTTCCAGGTCACTACCAACATGAGAACCAACATAATTGCCACACCCACTAGGGTAATATAGGACTCTATTTCCTGCTTGAGAGGTTTGCGGCGGATAGCCTCAATAAGATTGATAAGAATTTTTCCCCCATCCAAAGCCGGTATAGGAATCAGGTTAAAGATTCCTAGATTGATAGACAGCATCGCTAGAAGATTGAGGACAGGTAATATCCCACCCTCGGCTGCTTGTGAACTGACATTGTAGATAGCAACTGGTCCACCTAGCTGTTTGACATCGAAGCTAGCAATGAGATTCTTGAGGGCAGTGACAATCATGAGGGCAGTACGCCCTGTTTCTTTGAAACCACCGATGATGATTTCCACAACACCTGTCTTAAGAAATGGAGACACACCGATTCGATAATAGCCCTGGTCTTCTATTGTGGAGACTGTGAGATTTTCTTTTTTACCACCCTGCTCTACCACAAGATTCAATACAGGCGCTTGTTGGGCATCTTCATTGACCTTGGCAATCATAGCAGAAATCTCTTGGTAATCCGTCACTTCCTGACCATTGATTTCCAGAATCCTTGCTCCCGTTTTGACTCCAGCCAGATCAAGAGCACCACCATCAGCAACCGTCACTTGATTAGTGGTTGCATCCGGCACCCCTCCCTGGAGGAAAAACAAGAGAATAAAGGTCAAGACCCCTAGAATAAAGTTATTGAGAGGACCCGCGAAGTTGGTCATTAGGCGACCCCAAATGCTAGCATTTTGATACTGAACATCTAAAGGTGCAATCCTCACTTCTGTCCCATCCTCCTCAACAATGGTGGCATCATGATCCACCTGGAAGGTTTTGGATTCATCCAGAACTAGCCCCGTAATTTCTAATCTTTCTTCAACATCAAAGGTCGTCACATTCATCGGTAGACTGGCACTGTCCAAAACTTTTTCAGACAAATTAATCCGACTAACCAAGCCCTCTTGGTTGAGAGACAGGGAAACAGGTGACCCCGTCTTGATTTCGGTCTTGTCCTCACCCCAACCAGCCATGCGCACATAACCGCCCAGAGGAAGCATGCGAATCGTATAAGCCGTTCCATCCTTACCAATATGAGCAAAAATTTTCGGTCCCATTCCGATGGCAAACTCCCGAACTAAGATACCAGCCTTTTTAGCGAAATAGAAATGTCCAAACTCGTGTACCACCACGATGACACCAAATATAAAAATAAAAGCAATCATTCCCTGCATAGACTCTCCTTAAAATAGACCAAAGAAATGCATGATCGGGAAAACAAAAATCATACTGTCAAAACGATCCAAAATCCCACCGTGTCCTGGAATGAGTTTCCCAGAATCCTTAACACCAAAATGGCGCTTGATGGCACTCTCTACCAGATCCCCAAATTGGGCAAAAACAGAGAAGATAGCAACCAGTCCTAAAGTAACAAAGAAGGAATAGCCAGTTGTTAGTTGTCTGTCAATCAGCATGTAAAGAGCCGCAACAAGAACAGCTGACAAAATCCCACCCAGGAAACCTTCAACTGTCTTATTGGGCGAAACTTTAGGCATCAATTTCTTGCGACCAATCTGACGACCAATCATATAAGCCCCTGTATCCGTGGCCCAAACTATGAAAAGAGCAAAAAGTACTTTATTGATACTATCCATACGAGCTCCTACCAAGTTGTGGAAACCAATCCCCACATAAAAACTAGAAGCGATAGGAAAGACCACCTCAGAATAGGAATACTGACCGACGTTGAAGACAATAGCCCCCATCATAAAGAAGACAACAATCGCAAAAGCGATATAGTTTCCATCTAACGGTAAAAATGGTAGATAAGTTTCCAGTGGCAAGGTCAACACAAGAGCTGCCAGCATGGCCAAAATACCCTCAATGGAACTAGGTGACAGACGGTTCATTTTCAACAATTCAGCCGTAGCAACCATGGCTAAAAAACCGATAAAGAGCTGGAAAGCTACACCGCCTATTATCAAGAGCGGAATGAAGACCGCTAAAGCTAGGGCTCCGAAAATCACCCTTTTTTGTAAATCTCTGTTCATTTCATCTCTCTCCTTAGATACCACCAAAACGCCTGTGACGCTTGTTGTATACTTCAATTGCCTTTTGCAATTCTTTTTCATCAAAATCTGGCCAAGCTACATTTGTGAAATACAGTTCACTATAAGCTGACTGCCAGGGTAAAAAATTACTGAGCCGTTGTTCTCCACTGGTTCGGATAACCAAATCAGGATCTCGCAACTTAAAAGGTAACCTGCCTGTATAAAGGTAATCCGCAATCACTTTCTCATTGATATCACCAGGATTAAATTTAGCATCCAAAGCATCCTGAACAATAGCCCGGACTGCATTAGTAATTTCATCCCGACCTCCATAATTAAGAGCAAAATTGAGAATCAAACCAGTATTATTCCTTGTTTTTCTTTCAGCATTATAAAGGGCTGTCTTGGTTGCTTCTGGCAGACGAGAGTGATCCCCAATCATCTGGATCCGAACATTATTGGCATGCAAATCCGGAACATACTTATCGTAAAATTCAACCGGCAAATTCATGATGAACTTGACTTCCTTCTCCGGTCTAGTCCAATTCTCGGTCGAAAAAGCATAGACGGTTAAGACCTTAACACCCATATCAGAAGCCGCCTTGGTGACATCTTGCAGAGCATCCATTCCTGCCTTATGCCCCATAATCCGTGGTTGCAATCGTTTTTTAGCCCAACGACCATTCCCATCCATAATAATAGCAATATGCTTGGGAATTTCCAAAACTAAATCGTTATTGTTTCTTTTTCTAAAATTAAAGGTAAACATACTTTTTCCCTCGTTGTATAATCAGTCTATTATAACACAATTTTAGGAGAAGCAAAATGTCTAAAGAACCATTCCCCTTGTTGCCTTTTTCTCATAATTTCGTATATTTTTAAAAAGAATGGAGAGTGAACTTGTCCGCAGAATGGTATTTTTCTAACCTTGACTAGTCATTTCAAAGCTAATCTTGAAAAAAGGGCGCACTTGGCCCTTGTAAGTGGAGGGATTTTTTAAACAACCCAACTCGCCAGATGCGCTTGGTTTCCAGTCTTCAACTTTGCCAGGGCAAAGCCAATCATGACAAGAAAACTCATACTGATAGCTAACCTCATCTTCCAGACACTGGAAGAGGTTGGTTTCTGGCAAACCATCCAGAACAGTCAAAATTTTTTCTAGATCGCCCATTTCATGGTCCTCAAAGAGGTTGAGTTGTGTTATAATTTTCATGTGAGACCTCGCTAATAGCTATAGTTGCACTACTATTATAACGCTTTGACGTTGAATGATGGCTCATAAAGGGAAAAATCGCTACAGACCGTGGCGATTTTTCTTTTTAGGTGATCCTTAAACCTTGATAAATCTAAGTTCAAGAAAAAGGGGAATGATTCCTAAAAGCTTATGAAGATTGCTATTTCTGGAATTTTATTCTCTCTAACGATTGGGATTGTCACTACGTAGGGCAGTCCAATACCAGGCAACTTCCTTGTAGCCCTGGTGTTGATACATAGCTCGGTTTTCCTCTTCCGCAATGAGAATAACCTTGTTCTGTCCTTCATGAGCTGCTAATTGCAGAGCACTTCCAATCCCTCGACCTTGATAGCTAGGATCCACATGGTAGTTATCCACTTCGACATAGCCCTCAAATAACCAGGCCGCTACAGAACCGATAATATTTTCCCCATCCATAGCCAGATAAATCTTAGATCCATTACTCAGACAATGAGCTCGATTGTCTGTTAACATCTGGTCCGCATATTTTTTTCCATATTTCAGATGAGACCGGTATTCAACCTGTAAGTAAGCTTCTAGATAAACTTCATCCAAGTGAACAATGCGGATCCGTCCCAAATCACGGGTTTGTAAGTGTAAATGCTCCACCAAATTAGTAAAAATCAGATGTTTGGAGCAGATAAACCCTTGACTGTCTAGGTAAGACGCGATGTCCCTTGAAAAATCTTGGTTTTCTGCGAAAAAGAGAAAGGAAAAATCACTGGAATATCTCTCTTGTTCATGAGCCAGGTAAGACAAATCATCTTCTAACTCAGTTAAACTGGGCATTGTTTTATAACTGATATAATTGGAAAAGTACCGCTCAGATGTCACCGGATTCTTGAAATGTTTGAAGCGAGCATTTTCCAGATAGACGACTTCCCCTGATTCTAACAAATCCTTATATTTCATGATTCTTCTCCTTTTTGAAATCGAGTAGAGACTAATTCCTAGCCCCTCTCACACCACCGTGCGTGCCGTTCGGCACACGGCGGTTCAACTAACTTTTAACGCATGTCGTTCAAGATAATAATCTAGGCATGAAACCAGTCCACGTTTAGCGAGGACTGGTTTTGATATAGCTGAATTGACTTTTGTGCCACTAATTGATAGAAGTAAACTCAGCGATAAACGCTTTTATCGCCCTACTTTTCGGATGCATTTAACCAACAAAGAGATTCTTAAAAAACTACTTTCTTACTCGCAGGAACTTCGAGAACACTATGAACTTTACCAACTATTGCTTTTTCATTTTCAAAAGAAGCAAGCTGAACATTTCTTTGACCTCATTGAGGAGCTGCTTCCCAGCGTAAATCCCATCTTTCAAACTATTTTTAAAACCTTTTTGAAGGATAAGGACAAGATCATTAACGCATTAGAACTCCCCTATTCAAACGCCAAACTAGACGCTACTAACAACCTCATCAAAGTCATTAAGCGTAATGCCTTTGGTTTCCGGAACTTTGACAACTTTAAATTAAGAATTCTCATCGCTTTGAACATCAAAAAGAAGAGAACCAAGTTGGTCCTCTCCAGGTTATGACTTTTCAGCAACCCACTACAGTTGACAAAGAGCCTAGATTTGTTGGAACTACACAGAAAAACCCACTAGCCTAAACTAGCGGGTTGCAATTTCAAGTTGTCTGACTCAAATTGTTATTTCTGGGAACGTAATCGAATTAAGCTTCGATTTCAGTAACGATACCTGAACCAACAGTACGTCCACCTTCACGGATAGAGAAAGTAGTACCTTGTTCAACGGCGATTGGGTGGATCAATTCAACGTCGATAGTAACGTTATCACCAGGCATAACCATTTCAGTACCTGCTGGCAATTTGATTGAACCAGTTACGTCAGTTGTACGGAAGTAGAACTGTGGACGGTAGTTGTCGAAGAATGGAGTGTGACGTCCACCCTCTTCTTTAGAAAGGATATAAACTTCACCTTTAAATTTAGTGTGTGGGTTGATTGAACCTGGTTTAGAGATAACTTGTCCACGTTCGATTTCATCACGTTGTACACCACGGAGAAGGATACCAACGTTGTCCCCTGCAAGACCTTCGTCAAGCTGTTTACGGAACATTTCTACACCAGTAACGATAGCTTTTTTCTTCTCTTCTTTGATACCAACGATTTCGATTTCGTCATTGACACGAACAGTACCACGGTCGATACGACCTGAAGCAACAGTACCACGACCAGTGATTGAGAATACGTCCTCGACTGGAAGAAGCAATGGTTTGTCAGTATCGCGTTCTGGTTCTGGGATGTACTCATCAACAGTCGCCATCAACTCCATAACGATATCTTCATACTTAGTATCACCTTCAAGGGCTTTAAGTGCTGAACCTTGGATAACTGGAAGATCATCACCTGGGAAGTCATATTCTGACAAGAGGTCACGGATTTCCATTTCAACCAATTCAAGCAACTCTTCATCGTCAACCAAGTCAATCTTGTTCATGAAGACGATAAGGTGTTTAACACCAACCTGACGTGAAAGAAGGATGTGCTCACGAGTTTGTGGCATTGGTCCATCAGTTGACGCTACAACGAGGATCGCACCGTCCATTTGGGCAGCACCAGTGATCATGTTTTTAACGTAGTCCGCGTGTCCTGGAGCGTCGATATGCGCATAGTGACGAGCTTCAGTTTCGTACTCAACGTGTGCAGTATTGATAGTGATACCGCGTTCGCGTTCTTCTGGAGCAGCATCGATAGACGCATAGTCTTTAGGTTGGTTTACTGATGAAGGCAAGCGACGTGCCAATACAGTAGTGATAGCTGCAGTCAAAGTAGTTTTACCATGGTCAACGTGTCCGATTGTACCAATGTTAACGTGTGGTTTACTACGATCGTATTTTTCTTTTGCCATTTTAGGAAAAGCCTCCAATAAAATATATTTTATAGATAGACAGTAGGCAATACGGTCTAACTTTACCTTACCATTCTATCAAATTACAGCGAAATTGCAAGTGTTTTGTGTCTTTTCCTTTAGAATCTTACTTTTCTAGTTGATGATATGGTTGAATTTGGACGCTCTGTCCGATATTAGAAGCATAAATCCAGTCCGCATTTTCCAATTGTGCAAAATTTTCTGCACGGCCGGTTAGGATGACCCCGGCGAATGTAGCCGTTTTTGGATCTTGATTAGCCTCCAAATAATCTTTGAGGTACTGATCGGTTGAATAAGTTTTTCCATCTGCTCCTGTTGTAGAGGTAAAACCATAACCAGCTGCTAAGAATTTCTTTAGGTTATCTTGGAAAACACTAAAACTATTTTGCATTCCTTCTAGCGGATTCACTTGGATTTTCTTTTTATATTTTTCATATATAGCAGAGATATCTGCTTGAGGATCATTGTGCATAGTTTCCTCTATCTCTTTATTAAGTGCTGCTTGCTCTTCAGCTTCTAATCCTCTATCAAAATAGGGCCTAAATCCGAACTGATTGGCTAAATCACGACTAAAATCTACCTCATTATCCTGACCAATCCAAATCCAATTGAGTTTTAGATTATCAGGTACTTTTTTCTCAATTTCAGCCAAAGTATAGGGCTTATCGAATGTTATCGCTACTTCTACTGCCTGCCCTGACATCTGAGGAATAAAGTCCAAATCATGAGTTGATTTTAAGTAGACTGGCTCTTTAGCATTTTTATTATAGAAAATCGGGATTTTTTGTACCCCTCCATAAGTATAGTCTGATTTTCCTCCATCTCCTGATTTTAAATGCTCATCCTGATTCAAGGGATAAGTTAATAGAAGCGAGTAGTTTCCAGTATATTTTTCGAAAGGAACCATGATACCGTCAATATCCTTAACCCGATTGGAGTAAAAATTTCCTGAAAAATGAGATGTCGCCTGATAGCCCCAAGAAATATAGTCAATATTGGGATAAGCAATTTCAGATAGCCTCATGTAATGTTCCATCGCTTTTTCTGCGTTCTTGCTGGCTAACTTTTCCAAGGAGTAGTAAATTCCTGCTATTGCAATTAGTGCCAACAGGCAACTACCTACAACCAATTTCAATCCATGTTTGCGCTTATTTTTCTTGGCGATTTGTTCAAAACTAGATAAGTTCTTCATGGCTTAACCCTCTTTCTTTTATCATTATTTTTAGTTTATTGCGGCCCCGCATAAGAGTGACTTTAACCTTGGCTTGCGAGTAACCTAGGATATGGCTGATTTCCTTTACAGAGAATCCTTGAAAGTAATAGAGATCGATTACCAGTCGATAGGAAGTAGCCAACTCTAAAACAAGGTCATAGAGTTCGCTTCCATTGTCTTGGTCATAGCGTGTCAGCTCTTGTCGAAAAAATTCCCTCTGCAGAATTTCTCGATAGCGTTTCTCCCTCCGATAGGTATCGATATAGGTTCGAACAGCTACCCGATACATCCAGGCCCTGATTTTTTCCAGCGGGAGAACCAAGTTGCTCTCCAATATTTTAACCAGAACATCTTGTGTGACATCGTAACTATCTTCTTTACTGGCGCCAGATTTCATGAGATAGTAGTCAATTTCTTCCGCAATGGCAACCAATTCTTTTTCATATTGGTCCAGCCTCATGGCCTCACCTCTCCTTCTTTCACTAGTATAACGAATAAACAAAGACTTTGGTTACAGATAAAGAAAAAAACTTAGGATAGTCCCAAGTTTTTTTGAAGATGATCAACCTGAATTACGCAAACCTGTTGCAATACCATTGATAGTAATATGAATCAAGTTCTCTTGATCCGCGCTCAATTCGCCTTTTCTGAGACGATTGATCAGTTCGATTTGGATATAGTTAAGCACATTGAAATAGGGCAAACGATAATGAAGACTGGCTTTCAATGATGGTAATTCAGCCAAAAGTTCCGTTTGATTTTCAATTTGTAGAATGATATTCTTGGTCAACTGCCACTCATCCAAGATGATATTGAAAACATCGCGAACATCATCATCTTCAACCATCTTAGCATATTCAAAGGCGATGTTCATATTAGATTTAGATAGGACCATATCTACATTAGAGAGAAGCGAACGGAAGAATGGCCAGTTTTCATACATGGTCTGTAGTTTCTCCAGATTTTCCGGTGCTTGATCGATAAAGCCTTTGAAGCTCGAACCCACCCCATACCAACCTGGTAACATAATCCGGTTTTGAGACCATGAGAAGACCCAAGGAATGGCACGGAGTCCTGAGATTTCCGTAATGGTTTTACGAGCTGCAGGGCGAGATCCAATATTAAGGCTAGATACCTCACGAATCGGGCTAGCAGCAAAGAAATAGTCGTAGAAATGAGGGTGTTTGAAAACCAAATCCCGATAGATATCATAGGAATGGCTTACAATATCATCCATCGTTGCACGGTAATTGATGATTTCTTCAGGATCTGTAATCATCTGAGTGACCATGCGATCAAGTGTTGCTGAAACCAGCATCTCCAAATTATAGTAAGCAGCATCAACATTTCCGTATTTATTACCAATGACTTCACCTTGTTCAGTCAAGCGGATGCGGTCTTTGATGGAACCGAAAGGTTGTGAAGTAATAGCATCATAAGATGGGCCCCCTCCACGGCCTACTGTCCCCCCTCGACCATGGAAGAAGGTAATTTTAATACCAAATTCTTCTCCAATTTTTGTCAATTCATTTTGAGCCTTGTAGAGAGTCCAACCGGATGACAGATAGCCCCCATCCTTATTGGAATCTGAATACCCCAACATGATTTCTTGATAGTTCCGATTGCCAGCAATCCATTTCTTAGTTAAATCCAGGTTCAAATAGCGTCGCATAATGTCTGATGCATTGTCCAAATCTTCGATGGTTTCAAAGAGAGGAACAATTTGCACCCGGGCTGTTTCTGTGTCAACAAGCCCTACCTCTTTGAGGAGAACTGCCAACTCCAGCAAGTCCGATACACTTTCTGAGTGAGAAATAATGTGTTGCTTGATGACTTCTTCACCCAATTTGTCCTTGAGTTCACGAGCTGCTTGGAAAATAGCCAATTCTTTTTGCAATTGCTCAGATTTGGGAGCATGGGTTGCAGATAAGATACGTGGATCTTCCTGCAATTGCTTAAGGAGGACGTAACACTTAGCCTCTTCCGACAGCTTACTGTAATCTTCTACCACTTGAGCTGTCGCCAACAACTCTGCAACACTTGCTTCGTGAATACTGGAGTCTTGACGCATATCGATACTAGCAAGGTAAAAACCAAAAGCTTCAATAGCTTCCAGCAATTCCGTAAATTCACCCTTTATAAGAGCCGTTGATTTGTTTTCTTCAAGGGAGGATTTGATGGCTAAGAGATCTGACTGGAACTCCTTGACATTGGCATAGCGAGGTTCTAATTTTTTATCTTCAATCAAGTATTGCTTGGTGTTTTCCAACTTCATCCTGATGAAATGGAAAGCACGACGATAGGGTTCATGTTCGCGATAGACTGAGCTATCTTCTGACAAATCAGCTAAAACCAATACCTCTGAACTGACATCAACAATAGCAGTTGACAGTGAAAAGGTCCGGTACAGACTGTCCAATTTTTCGTCATAATAATTCATGATAACTTCAGCTTGGGTAAATGCTGATAATTTAAGGGTATCTGCAGTAACAAATGGATTCCCATCACGGTCGCCCCCAATCCACATACCCATTGTAATCGGCAGCGGATGTTGAAGATCAATCCCTCTCTCAGATGCCAAGCGTTTGTACTCGGATTGCAATTTAGTCACCGCTTTGATGAAAGAACTTTCATAGTAGTTCATGACGTTGCTAATCTCATTGCTGACCTTTAGTTTTCGCTCCCGAATCATCTCGGTTTGCATAATGATTTCAATGTAACAACGTAGTTCATCTAACCACTTGTCTCTGTTCATGAGACCTAATTTAACATCTCTATAGCGACGAAGAAGATTGTGAATCTTGTGAGTCAACTCTAACATAGACTGACGTTGAACCTGAGTTGGATGGGCTGTCAGAACAGGTACCACATTTAAGTGCTCTAAGATTTCAGCCGCATCCTCACGACTAGCTACTAAATCAATGGTAGAAGATAATTTCCCGAGATAATCTTCACCAGCATTGTTTTTGTAGTTAATTTCATACGCTAAATCAACATCCTCCGAGATATTAATCAAGAGTGGAAGAACTGCAAAATAACGAGAAATAACAGCCAGTTCATCATTGGTCAGGGTAGCAATAATCGTTAACAATTCATGATAATTGTCTTCAATGGATAAATCAGCTAAAGCAAGAATTTTATCAAAGGTCTCACCTGGAATCAGTTGGCGTGCCACATCTTCCAGTGTATCTGTTAAAATCCTCACTTCTTCTTGGATAGCATCTTTGTTATTGTAGTTTTCGAGTTTTTGAATAGACATATAGTTTCCTCTCTATATTTGCTAGATCAAGATCATGCTAATGGAAGGTTTCTTCAATTTCTTTTTCTAAAAGAAGGCGACGCTCGTGGGCATCAATATTAAGAACAAAGGCAATACCGACGGAAATAATTAAGAGACTACTGCCTCCCTGCGACAGGAAGGGGAAAGTTACTCCTGTGGCTGGAATCAATCCTGAAATCCCACCAATATTGACAAAGGCTTGAACCAGGAGCATACCTGCAATACCTAAGGACATCATAGAATTGAAAGGATCTCGTGCACGAATACCAACCACAATAATTCGTAAAATAAGAAAGAATAGAATGGCTAAAATCAAGCTAGCTCCTACTAAACCCAATTCCTCAATCACAATAGAAAAGGCAAAGTCTGTGTGAGCCTCTGGTAAGTATCCCTTTTTCTCAATGGAGTTTCCTAAGCCAAGTCCTAACCAGCCACCATTGCTCATAGCATAATAGGAATTGGCCAGCTGCAAGCCGGCATCCGTCGCATCTTTAAAGGGATTAAAGAAAGCCGAGAAGCGCTTAGCGATATAACCAAAAATGGGAATCTTTGCTACCACATCCACACCAATCAGCCAAATCGAACCTAAAAGCAGAGTTGAGGCCGAAACGATTGCGATCAAGGCCGTTGAAAACCAGCGATAGCCGATGCCGCTAACAGAGAGCATAATGACAATAATGAGGGCAACAATGGTTGCATTTCCCAAATCTGGCAGTGTTGCTACCAAAATAAGAAAGACCATACTAATGATCCGCCAGTCATTGAGTCGGTTGGGCATCCATCTTCCCTTAGTTAAAGCCTGATAGTCATAGGTTCCAATATCAGACTGAATCATATCAAATTTTTGGGCCAAAAACCAAATGATGATGAGTTTGAGATACTCAGCCGGTTGCAAGCTAATCCCACCAAAGCGAATCCAACCATGGGCTCCATTGACTTGAGTAAAAAAACGGGACAAAATCAAGAGACCAATTTCAATGAGAATGACAATGTTAACAACTGAGCTCTTCCTAAGAAAACTGAGTCGCATACGGTAGATAAGGAAAATCCCAATTAAACTGATCAGCCAAAAAAGAGCTTGATTCATTACCGAGCGAAAAGGATTTCCACCACTTTGGATTTGGAGAGCTGAGGTTGTTGAATAGACAATAATCAAACCAATAATGGATAACATGAGATAAGGTATGAGTATTGAATAATTTAAAAAATGCCTTTTAGCAATCTTCATTTTTTCTCCTGGTAACTGTTCAAAAGGCTTATGTTAAGACCTATTTTGGGGCAGTCACGATAATTTTTAGAATATTATTACTATTATACCATAAAATCTCCATCTGGACGAAGACTAAAAGAGACCGAACCATTCCCCTTGTTGCCTTTTTCTCATAATTTCGTATATTTTTAAAAAGAATGGAGAGTGAACTTGTCCGCAGAATGGTATTTTTCTAACCTTGACTAGTCATTTCAAAGCTAATCTTGAAAAAAGGGCGCACTTGGCCCTTGTAAGTGGAGGGATTTTTTAAACAACCCAACTCGCCAGATGCGCTTGGTTTCCAGTCTTCAACTTTGCCAGGGCAAAGCCAATCATGACAAGAAAACTCATACTGATAGCTAACCTCATCTTCTTCAGGCCTCGAATGGTATGATTCTCAAAACGAAAATCCCTGTCCAATCTTCCGTTAACCCGCTCCACAGAAGTTCTCTTCTTGTACTGTCGCTTAAATTTCTGACTAGCTCGTCCAACTTTGTTAAAAATAATGGGTTCAAAACTCCTTTTCAAGCGAAAAATCCGATCATCTTGGTATTGTGGGTGAAAGCCATAACGCAGACTATCACAGGATTTATCATAACCTTTATACAATAACTCTATTTCTTCACATTGATCATCTACCCAGAAGACTTGACCTGACTGGTTATAGACAATATCAGTATCTAAATATTGTCGTGTTTCCTCCTCTTTCCATCGATGAGGTGCATCAATAATAGGGAGAATATCCGCATCCTCTAAGAGGTGTTGAAGCGGTTCACCGCTGTAACCGCGATCTGCCATCAGATACTGAGCTCTGTCTAAAACCTTCTCACTTAGGTGACTAATCATCTTCTTAGCGACAGTCTGTTCCCCCTTTGAAGCAGGTGTCACTTCCCAGGCAATCGGGAGTTCGTAATGGGCATCCACGATGAGATGACAGCGAAATCCATAGTAATTTTCTTTTTTCACGTACCCATTTTTACCATGTCTTTCTTTACAAGTGAAATCGGCATCCAGATCAGATCGCTTATTATAACGCTTTGACGTTGAATGATGGCTCATAAAGGGAAAAATCGCTACAGACCGTGGCGATTTTTCTTTTTAGGTGATCCTTAAACCTTGATAAATCTAAGTTCAAGAAAAAGGGGAATGATTCGAGACCATTATAGTAAAAGAAAAAAAGAGGGATAGAAAAACTATCCAACTCTTGCTATTCAAATTTTTCTAAGTAAAATTCAATCTTGTCACCTTGTGAAAGAGTCATTTCTTCTACGCCTTTTGGCGCTAACTCTCCGTTAATCGTATACATCCAATAGGTATTTTTGGAGGCATCCTGGCTAACTCCGTCAATAGAGGTTACCATACCAGCATCTATTTCGACCTTATGGTTTGCTTTCAAGGCATCAAGGACTGTAGTTCCCTCCTTAAAACTATCTTCCTTGCTAAGGGTATCCTTCTCAAGAACTACACTGAGGGTAACAGATACCATATCTGCTGAATTTTCAGTAGGTTTTGTGCTAGTTTGACAAGCTGTTAAGACCAGGATTGTCAAAAGACTAGTCAGAGCTACTAATAGTTTTTTCATCATAATAAAATCTCCTAAATAATTGATCAATAATGGGGTAAAAGAGAGCCGTTGAGATAGCATGAAGTAAATCAAAAAAAAAACCATTCAACCAATAAATATAGAGATTGGCCCCGAATTGATAGGCAATTGGAATACTAATCCAAAATCCATAGGTAAAGGTTATGAGGCCAGCCACTATACTTTGAAAAACGATAGCTTTCTTTAGCCTTCTGGTCAGAGGTAGAAGGATATAGTACCAGATTAGCATAATCATCGCAAAACTGAAAATCTGCCAAACTACTACCAGGCTAAATCCAAAAATTAGACTGGAGCCCAACATGGTCAGAGCCATGACTAAGATACTATCTTTTAAGTCCAAATAAATGAGGCTAACAAGAAAAAAAGCAGTCACCGGTTTGATATTCGGGAAGTAGGCAAAACCTAATCGCAAAGCAATACAGAGAGCTGCCAGAATGGCAATGCGACTCATTCTTTTAGCTGTCATATAGCAAGTACCTTTCTGTAAATTCACCACTATTCTACTCTATCTTATTCTATTTTTTCTGTCAAGAAATATCTGCATACAATTCCTTTGATATATTTTATGAATTAAGTTAAAATAGTTTCGATGAGAAAGAAATTAAAACCTGTATTTGTCTTTGCTTTCTTCTTCTTATTTGTTAGCCTAATCCTGTTCACAAGAGGTTTGACCCAAGAAGCTACAAATGGAAGCACAGATCCATCTACTACAGAAACCAATAGTCCTTCCACACCTCCTCCTTCAACCGCTAGTCCTAGTACCTATCATATTGATAATGCTTTAGAAATGAAGCCTATCATCGATGTTTCCGGCTGGCAACTACCTTCCGAAATTGATTACGATACCCTTTCCCAAAATATTTCCGGTGCTATTGTTCGTGTCCAGAGCGGTTCGCATACCAAGAAAGACAATGCTGCCTCTTATAAAAATGGTTTGGATAAATCTTACAAAACTCATATCCAAGAATTCAAAGCTAGAAATATACCTGTGGCAGTCTATGCTTATGTGACGGGCAACAGTATCAAATCAATGGAAGAGGAAGCGGTTAGTTTTTACGAAGCCTCCTATAAATACCAACCAACTTTCTATTGGTTGGATGTAGAGGAAAAAACGATGGAAGACATGAATGCAGGTGTCGAAGCTTTTCGTGCCAAATTGTCTTCTTTAGGTGCTAAAAATATCGGGCTCTATATCGGCACCTACTTTATGGACGAGCATAGCATCTCTGCTGATAATTTTGATGCTATTTGGATCCCTACCTATGGTACAGATTCGGGCTACTACAATGCTGCTCCAAATACCGATTTAAACTATGATTTGCACCAATATACTTCTCAAGGTCGCCTCAATGGCTTTAAGCATGCCTTGGATTTGAACATCATTACAACCCTTAAAGATCCAAATGAAGTCTACCAAAAACTCTTTACCGTTCCAGATTAATCGGTCACTCCTAGAGGTCATCTCTTCATGCTAAGAGATGGCTTTTTGATGTTCGTTTTTCTCCATTACTTGTCATCTTTGTTATCCTCTGAAAAAATGATATAATGATGGCATCACATTTTTTTGGAGGAACTTATGACTTCTTGGATTGCAAGAATCATCAAGGGAATGATTATCGCCCTTGGATTTATTTTACCTGGTGTATCAGGAGGGGTCTTAGCTGCTATTCTAGGTATTTATGAACGCATCATCCGCTTCTTGGCCCATATTCGTGAAAACTTTATTGAAAATGTTCTCTTCTTTATTCCTGTTGGAATCGGTGGAATCTTAGGGATAGCTCTCTTCTCCTTTCCAGTGGAATTTCTCTTACAGCACTATCAAGTGCCTGTCCTTTGGGGATTTGCGGGCGCTATCATTGGAACTATCCCTAGTCTAGTGAAAGAATCAACCCGGAAATCATCTCGAAATGCTATCGATCTTACTTGGTTATTTGGGACCTTTATCGTCTCGGGACTACTTCTCTATTTTTTGAATCAACTAGTCGGAACGATTCCAGCTGGCTTCGCAGGGTTTGTTTTAGCTGGAGCTCTCATTGCTTTGGGGATCTTGGTACCGGGACTCAGTCCTTCTAATTTATTATTAATTTTAGGTCTCTATTCACCAATGTTGACTGGGTTTAAAAGTCTAGACTTGATGGGGACATTTTTGCCCATTGCCATCGGTGGACTTATTGCAATGCTGTCCTTTTCAAAAGCAATGGACTATGCTTTAGAGCACTACCATTCACGTGTCTATCATTTTATCATCGGAATCGTTCTTTCCTCTACCATTCTCATCCTTTTGCCAAATGCTAGCAGTGAGGAAGCCATCTCTTATGCTGGTGCAGGTATCTTTACCTGGATCTCAGCTCTTCTTCTCTTTGTCCTTGGTATCTGGTTGGGACTGTGGATGAGTAAGCTTGAGGAAAAATACAAATGAGTAAGAAAGCTAAAATCAAGAAAACCTTGGTTGATCAAATCTTAGATAAGGCCATGATCGATCATGACTCGCTTAGCCTCAATGCCCTAACAGGCGACTTACCTGACGATATCAAAAAGGAAGATATCTATAAAACCTTGGCCTTAATGGGCGATAAGACCGGTCCAGTCATTGGTATCTTACCCATTAGCCAGCAACTATCTGAGAAAAAATTAGCTAAGATTTCTGGCAATAAAAAAGTGTCCATGATTGCCCAAAAAGATTTAGAAAAAACAACCGGCTATGTACACGGCGCCAACAACCCTATTGGCATCCGTCAAAGACATAATTATCCTATTTATATTGACCAGTCGGCTTTGGACAAAGGTCATATGATTGTCTCAGCTGGGGAAGTTGGCCGTTCCATTCGCATCAAGAGTCAAGTCTTAGCAGACTTTGTAAAAGCTAGCTTTGCTGACTTATGTCAATAAGAAAAAGGTGATAGTTCCGTTGAAAAACAGACTATCATTTTTTTCTATTCTTATGCTAAGATTGCTGATTTTTTCAACCATCTGTGATAAAATAGGTCTAGCAGACTTTGGAGGAATGAAAATTTTTATGTCTAATCATCATCACATTGAAGAATTAAATGATCAAGAACTGGTCCGTCGCGAAAAAATGGCTGACCTTGCTGCTCAAGGCATTGATCCTTTTGGAAAACGATTTGAACGCACAGAAAACTCTGGACAATTAAAAGAAAAATATGCAGATAAGTCCAAAGAAGACTTACATGATTTGGCTGAAACAGCCATTATTGCTGGTCGTCTCATGACCAAACGCGGAAAAGGGAAGGCCGGCTTTGCCCATATTCAAGACCGCCAAGGCCAAATCCAAATCTATGTTCGTAAGGATTCTGTCGGCGATGAAAACTATGAACTCTTTAAAAAAGCTGACCTCGGTGACTTTTTTGGTGTAGAAGGTGAAATTATGCGGACTGATATGGGAGAGTTGTCTATCAAGGCGACTAAATTAACCCACTTGTCCAAAGCCCTTCGTCCCCTTCCTGAAAAATTCCATGGTTTAACCGATGTGGAAACCATCTACCGCAAACGCTATTTAGACCTGATTTCCAATTCTGAAAGTTTCGACCGCTTTGTCACTCGCTCTAAAATCATTTCAGAAATCCGTCGCTATATGGATGGACTTGATTTCTTGGAAGTCGAAACCCCTGTTCTTCATAATGAAGCTGGTGGTGCTGCCGCTCGTCCATTCATTACCCATCACAATGCCCAAGGCATTGTGATGGTCCTTCGTATCGCTACTGAGTTGCACTTGAAACGCTTGATTGTAGGTGGAATGGAACGTGTCTATGAAATCGGTCGTATCTTCCGTAATGAAGGGATGGATGCTACTCACAACCCTGAGTTCACTTCTATCGAAGCCTACCAAGCCTATGCTGATTTCCAAGATATCATGGATTTGACAGAAGGTATCATCCAACATGCCGCTGCTTCTGTTAAGGGAAATGGCCCAATCAACTACCAGGGTGTGGAAATCGCCATTCACGAACCTTTCAAACGCGTCCATATGGTTGATGCCATCAAGGAAATTACTGGCATTGATTTCTGGACCCAAATGAGTCTTGAAGAAGCCGTGGCTTTGGCTAAAGAAAAGAAAGTTCCACTGGAAAAACACTACACTTCTGTTGGCCATATCATCAATGCCTTCTTTGAAGAATTTGTAGAAGAAACCCTCTTGCAACCAACTTTTGTTTATGGGCATCCAGTAGAAGTCTCACCATTGGCTAAGAAAAATGATGAGGACCAACGTTTCACAGACCGCTTTGAGCTCTTCATCATGACCAAAGAATACGCCAATGCCTTTACAGAACTTAATGATCCTATCGATCAATTGTCTCGCTTCCAAGCACAAGCACAAGCACAAGAATTGGGAGATGATGAAGCAACCGGCATTGATTATGATTTCATCGAAGCTCTTGAATATGGTATGCCACCAACAGGTGGACTTGGAATCGGTATTGACCGCTTGGTTATGCTCTTAACAGATACAACCACCATCCGCGATGTATTGCTTTTCCCTACCATGAAGAATTTGTAAACAAAAAATAATCCCTTGTAATCTTGTTGACAGAATTACAGGGTTTTATTTTGAATTAATTGACACTTCTTACCTTCACCAATCTTATGATTTTGAATCTTCTAGACTTTTTACATTCATTGTAACTTCATTTACTTTAATAAAAAGAGTATCTCCATCAAATCCTAATTAATAATGTGAAATTTGAATTTCCATAAGAAAGATGGAATAGTTTTTGGGATAAAGTAACAAGTGTGCAAGCAAAATCAAGCGAAAGAGTTTCCTAGTATGTATAATAAATATACCAATCAAAGGAGGGCTGACTATGGTTACATGGCAAGAAAATATTCAAAATCTTATTTTTGAAATTGATCGCAATATTAAGGAACAAAATGATGATGCACTTACGCTTTCAAATCTTGCAAAATCGATTGGATATTCAGAATACTACCTATCAAGAAAATTCAAGGAAATATCCGGTATGCAATTACGAGATTTTCTTCGTGGCAGACGGCTTGTTTTTGCACTCAAAGATCTTCGAGAAACTGAAGAAGGCATTTTAGAGATTGCGATAAGGTATGGTTTTTCGTCTCACGAAGCATTTACTCGTGCATTTAAAGAAGCCTATGGCCTTACTCCTAGTGACTACCGAGTGAATAAGTTCCCGGTTGTCTTGCGAACAACCGTCAAACCCTTTGACTGCTATTTATTAGGCATAGGAGGAACTGGTATGGCACAGAGTGCAGAAACCATCAAAAGTTATTTCGTAACGATTCCGGCTCACAAATTCTTGCATATTCGGAATTATGAGAGTGTCGGGTATTTTGATTTTTGGCAAAAACAGAGCATCATTCCCGGACAAGACTCACAAACGATTTGCGGTCTATTAGACGGCATTAAAGGTAAGCTGGATGATGAAGGTGGAAGCGATTCTAACGTAGGGAGTGTTCAGCTTATGGCATTTATCAACGAGCCAGAGGGAAGAATATGCAGTTGGGGGATTCCACTTGCAGAAGCATACGGCATTCGTTTGCCACAAGACTATACTGTAGAAATACCGCCACAGATGCAAGTAATGGATGTTCCTGAGGGCGAATATATCGTTTTTGAACATGGAACCTTCGATTTTGAAACCGAAAATCAGACAGTTGAAGCTACGATTGAAAAGGCTATGAAGGAATTTAACTATGCAGAAAGTGGCTATGAACTTGATCTGACGCAAGGTAGAGTTTTTTACTTTTATCACGACTGCGAACGTTTTTGGAAATACATCAGACCTGTAAAGAAAGTCAAATAGTTAATCGAAACAAATCTCTTGATGGAGTGACACTTTCACGTTATATCGAATTTATAAAAAATAGATCGCCTACTAGGAATATCGTAGGTGATTTCTTTATATCATCATTCGAATGACCGTTGATACCCTGTCACTATCGGCAGGCACTACTCCAGTGGAGTGAAACTTAGTTCCTTCTATAGTCTTTTGAATTAACTTTAATACGTTGTCACTATCGGCTTGCCGTACTCCAGTACAGCCTGAACCTCAGTTCCTAGTCCTAAAGCTAATTCATTTGACTATATTTCCAACTTCAAACAGTCGATTACCAGACTGTAAGGTAAACTGATTATTATCAGTTTTTATTTCCCACCTCAAACAGTCTATCCCCAGACTGTTTGAGCTGCCTGCACCTTATATTCCTTATCTTAAAGTTTGTGCATTCGACTATCCTTATCACCCTTTCAACTCCTTGAAAATCTTAACCATTACAACGTCAATAATCTAAATACCAAAGACCATACATGCTCTAGTTCTATAGATATATTTTCAGAAAATTACTGAAAGAAATAAAATAATTTGATATAATATTGTTACTATACTTACAAATCTACCTTATTTTTTATCTACTATATACCACTTATCTAGTTTCACACAAGCGATTAGGAATCTAAGGAGATTCTGTATTTATTACAAATATATTTCTATAGAGAAAGAAGATGATGAAGAAAAAGATTAAAATTGAAAAAAGCCGAATTCTATTAAAAGAAGCCCTTCTCCATTTATTGTTGGAAAAAGACTTTGCCAAGATTACCATACAGGACCTGTGCAAAAAAGCTAAGGTCGGTCGATCCACATTCTATAATCACTATAACGACAAAAACGATTTGCTTCAAAGCACAGTTGCTTTTTATAGTCAAATTGCTCAAGAAACTACCGTCAATGCTTTTTTATCTGACGACAAAATGAATCTTCATGCCAACCTAATTCGAGATTACCAGGCTACCGTTCAGTATAGTAAAGTTATTCAGGCTCTGACAACTATCCACTTACCAAACGCAGATTTTGAGGCTAATATGCGGCAAATTTTGCATGAAAAATATCAAGTTTTACTTGCCAACAGCGAGTCATCACTGAGTGAGATTCCAGAAGAACTGGCTATTAATCTCTACGCTGCCAATGCTCTTACAGTGACCAAATACATCGCTTTTCATCCTGATATTGCTAATATTAACGAGCTGGCTGATTTCATGATTCATATTTACGGACGTCTTTTTAAATCTTCTAAGGAAGAGGAATCTGAGACCTTACAAGAACCTGGTTCGGAAACCATTCTGGAGATAATTCCAAAGACTTTAGAATAAAGAATACAAAAAAGCTGAGATTCCCTCAGACTTTTTCTTTCTTCTGAAAATACTCATGAACACGCGGGGCAACTTCTTTTCCATAAAGTTCAATGGCACGTAGGACATCCTCATGGGGCAAAGAACCAACTGGTAGATGGAGGAAAAATCGATCCAAATCCATAACTTCAACGGTATTGATAATTTTTTTGGCTACATACTCCGCATTTCCAACTATCGTTGCTCCTTGATCTGAAAGTGAATGGAGATAATCTTCTTTGGTCATCTCACGCCAATGTGGACGATCTTTTGCAATATTATCTACTGTTTGTTTATTAGGGTAAAAATAATCTTGGATAGCCTGTTCATGATTATCGCCAATCCACCCCCAGGAATGTGCTGCTACCTTGATACGACTGGCTGGATGCCCTTCGTTGGTTGCAATCTTTCGATAAGCATCAGCCAGTGGCTTGAAGTTCTTCGGCGTAGTACCAATTACAGCATAAACAATTGGCAAACCCAATTGAGCAATTTTGACTGTTGACTCGACATGACCACCAGTTGCAACCCAGATCGGAACATCTTCTTGAACAGCTCGAGGGTAAACAGGTTTATTAATCACAGTTTGAGTATGTTTCCCTTGCCAAGTCAAGTTGGTATTTTCTTTAATCTGCAAGAGCATATCTAATTTTTCATCAAAGAGTTCTTCATAATCTGCTAAATCATAGCCAAATAATGGGAAGGATTCTGTGAAAGAGCCACGACCAGCCATAATTTCTGCACGGCCATTAGAAAGGGCATCAATAGTGGCATACTGTTGATAGAGACGAACCGGATCCATGGAAGAAAGGATAGAGACAGCTGATGTCAACTTAATCTTTTTGGTCTTAACAGCTCCAGCTGCTAAAACAATCTCGGGCGCAGAAACCGCAAAATCTTCCCTGTGGTGTTCACCAATGCCGTAGACATCTAATCCGACTTGATCCGCCAATTCGATTTCCTTGACTAATTGACGGATCCGTTCTTCATGACTATAGGTTTGACCAGTTTTTTCTAAAGGTGTCGTTTCACCAAAAGTTGAAATACCTAATTCGACCATACTTGATTCCTCGTTTACTTCTGATTTATAATCATGGTATCACTAATTAGTGTAACCAGCAAAAATTATGCTCATTTCTCCCCAATATCGTTATTCCAAACAAAAAGACTCGGTTAAACCGAGTCTCAGACTGAAGACAAAGTCCTTGGAATTAGGTTTCTAAGGGCTTTTCTTTGTGAATAGGAGTATAATTAAAGTATCTAGTATGAGGAGGTTTGGCTATGCTTCATAAGGAAAAACCAGATTACAACCGCAATCAATATGGTTTCTATACACTGATGACCTTGTTCCAATTGATCATTTCCTTCGTCAAGTTGATGAGGTGATTGATTTTAACTTCATTTATGAGTTGGTAGAGGACACCTACTCAACCGATAATGGTCGTCCGAGTTTAGATCCTGTCATGCTGGTTAAAATCCCTCTTATTCAGTGCCTCTATGGTATTCGGTCCATGCGTCAAACTATCAAGGAAATCGAAGTCAATATGGCTTATCGTTGGTTTCTCGGTCTTACTCTCGATGACAGGGTCCCCCACTTCACTACTTATGGGAAGAATTACAGTCGAAGATTCCAAGAAAAAGAGCTCATCTCTGAGATTTTCTCTCGAATTCTCAATCAAGCCTTAAGAGCTGGTTTGATTGACCCTTCTGAAATTTTCGTGGATGGAACTCATATCACGTTTCTGTTCGTAGAGCCACGATTTCGCTATCCCTTCCTCTCCCCGCTACCTCGCGATAGTCAGGCTTGGGAGTCGCTATTGGGTTCACCGGTAGCGGGTGCCCACGGAGGACTTGCACCTCAGATGTACGACATGCCCGTCGTACTGAAAAAAGAATAACCGATGTTATTCTTCAATGGCGCTTTCGCTCTTTTCAGTTGATTCTTCAACAATTGTTTCTACCTCTGGCGTCACCGCAGCTTCTGTCACGCGATTACGAATGGCTGCACGATCAAAAGTTAAGTAGATACCATCAATATCCAGAACGACTTTCTGATCATTGATTTCGTCTACGATACCGTACAATCCACCAATTGTTACGATTTCATCCCCTTTTTTGATTTGGTTGAGTGTATTAGCACGGCTTTGTTGTTGTTTTCTTTGAGAAAAGAACATCCAACCCAACATCCCCAACATCAAAACTGGAAAAATAAATTGTCCCATAATTAACTCCTCATTCATTTAATAGCACCTATTATATCAAAAAATACCAGTAAAGAAAAGGGGAGAGTACAGCCTCATTCAAAAAAAGTATAGTCGGTTGAATGACGGTTGATATGATATCACTATCGACAGGCCTTACTCTGGTTGAGAGAAACTTAGTTCCTTCTATTTCCAACCTCAAACAATCTATTCCTAGTCCAAAAGTTCATTCATTCGACTATAAAAGAGGAGTCAAAGCTCCTCCTTATCATCGCTTAAATATAATTGCTTAAATCGTTCCCCAAACTGATTCCAGGATATTGGTTTGTTCACGACCTGGACCAACTGAGAAGGTCGAGATACGAACACCCACTAATTCACCGACTCGGCGAACGTAGTTACGAGCATTTTCAGGTAATTCATCCAGGCTACGCACGCCCGTGATGTCTTCTTCCCAACCTGGTAATTCTTCATAGATTGGCTTACAACGTTTGAGTTGCTCTAGACTTGCTGGATAATGGTCAATACGCTCACCATCCAAATCATAGGCTACACAGATTTTAACTGTGTCCAAACCTGAGAGGACATCTATGGAATTGAGAGAGAGATTTGTGATGCCAGATACACGGCGGCTATGGCGCATGACAACTGAGTCAAACCAACCAACACGGCGTGGACGACCAGTTGTTGTCCCATACTCGTGACCAATCTCACGGATACGCTCACCCACTTCATCAAAGAGTTCTGTAGGGAAAGGACCATCACCAACACGACTAGTGTAAGCCTTACATACCCCAACAACCTTATCAATTTTACTTGGACCCACACCTGAACCAATGGTCACACCACCTGCAACTGGGTTGGAAGAAGTAACGTATGGATAGGTACCTTGGTCAATGTCCAACATGACCCCTTGTGCCCCTTCAAAAAGGACACGCTTACCAGCATCCAAAGCATCGTTCAAAATAACAGATGTATCTGTTACATACTTCTTAATTTGCTGACCATATCCATAGTATTCTTCAAAAATAGAGTCAAAAGAGAGCTCTGTCGAGTCGTAAAGTTTAGTGAATTGACGATTTTTATCTTCCAAGTTAATCCGCAAACGTTCTGCGAAAATGTCTTTATCCAAAAGATCGGCAATTCGAATCCCTACACGTGCAGCCTTGTCCATATAAGCTGGGCCGATACCCTTGTTGGTCGTACCAATTTTATTTTCACCCTTTGATTCTTCTTGCAGTTGGTCCAATTTGATATGATACGGCAAGATAACATGGGCACGGTCAGAAATACGCAAGCTCTCTGTTGAAACACCCTCATCTTGAAGATAAGCTAATTCCTTAACCAAGGATTTTGGATTGACAACGACACCGTTTCCGATGACAGAAATTTTTTCTGGGAAGAAAATACCGGATGGAATCAGGTGCAATTTGAATTTTTTACCATCAATAACAATGGTGTGACCAGCATTGTCCCCACCTTGATATCGAGCAATCACTTCTGCATTCGCAGATAAGAAATCTGTGATTTTACCTTTGCCCTCGTCACCCCATTGGGTGCCAACAACTACTACTGATGTCATAAGATAAGATACCTAGAAGCCTCAAAATGAAAACACTTTACAGTGCTCTTACTAGACTTCCATTCCTTTCAGACCTAACGTCAACTGATGGTGGGAATCTCACCCACGAGTCTCGTTTACATCTCATTATACTAAAAAGCGAACTTTTTTTCAAGATAAGACTATTCAAAAAGAAAAACCGAATATTATCAAATAGATACTTCGGTTAATAAGCTTTTCCCGAATTTTATCCGATAGGTTCAGAAAAAAGAAGTTTTTCCTAAGTAGCAAAAATTTGTTTTTGCCTTGGAAAGGGTTTAAAATGAAGATAATATTAAATTTGAGGCGAGAAAATGACAGTATCCAATTTACTAAAAAAAGCAGATAGAACCTTTCCTATTTTACAAGCTACCTTTGGTATCGAACGAGAAGCCTTACGAATCAACGATAAAGACCGTTTGGCTCAGAGTCCACACCCAAAAAGCTTGGGCAATCGCTCCTTTCACCCTTATATTCAAACAGACTACAGCGAACCCCAAATAGAGCTCATCACGCCGATTAGCCATTCAACTCGTGAGGCTTTACGGATTTTGGGAGCTATTACGGATGTAGCCAGTCGTTCTATGGATAAAACAGAGTATCTTTGGCCACTTTCCATGCCACCACAAGTCACAGAGGAGGAAATCCAAATCGCAGCCCTGGACAATCCCTATGAATACCAGTATCGAGTAGGTTTGGGGCAACGATACGGCAAACTTCTCCAATCTATGAGTGGCATTCATTACAATTTTGAATTGGGGAAGGATTTGACCCAGGCACTCTTTGAAATCAGTGGTTACGCTAACTTTGTTACCTTCAAAAATGACCTCTATCTAAAAATAGCACAAAACTTCCTCAACTACCGCTGGTTTTTGACTTATTTATACGGGGCCAGCCCCTTAGCAGAAGAGGGCTTCCTAAAAGATGATCCTACTACTCCTGTTCGTTCCTTCCGTAACAGCCCGTACGGCTATGTGAACAAAGAGGATGTCACAGTTTCTTTTGCTGACCTAGACACCTATGTGACAAATTTAGAAGATGCTGTCGCAACTGGCAAATTGTCTGCGGAAAAAGAATTTTATTCTGCAATTCGCCTACGTGGGAGCCAGTATAATCGTGATTATCTGACACACGGGATTTCTTATTTGGAATTCCGTTGCTTTGACCTCAACCCTTTTAACCCTCTAGGAATCAACCAAGAAACGCTGGATACAGTGCATCTCTTTATCTTATCCCTTCTTTGGATGGACTCTTTGACAGATGTAGACACTCATCTGGCCCAAGCTAATCATCTCAACAATCAAATCGCTCTCAGCCATCCACTGGAGGCCCTACCGAAAGAAGCTGATATTCAAAGCATTTTGATAGCTATGAAAGAAGTGATTACTCACTTTGATTTGGGACCCGAGTATGCTCAGTTACTTGAAACAGTTAAAAAAGCCAGTGCAGATCCTAGCCTAACTCTGGGTGCTCAACTGTTGACTCACATTGACAATGATTCCTTAGAGGATTTTGGTCGTCAGCAAGGAAAGGTCTTTCATGACTATGCCTGGTCTGCACCTTATGCCCTAAAAGGCTATGAAAACATGGAATTATCAACCCAGATGGTGCTTTTTGATGCCATTCAAATGGGGCTGAAGGTAGAGATTTTAGACGAAAATGATCAGTTTATTAAGCTCTGGTATAAGGACCATGTTGAATTGGTGAAAAATGGCAACATGACTGCAAAGGATAAGTACGTAGTTCCCTTAGCTATGGCCAATAAGACGGTAACCAAGAAGATTTTGCATGAAGCAGGTTTCCCAGTTCCAGCTGGTAGCGAATTTTCTAGTCAATCGGATGCCCTCCGTTACTTCGGACAAATTGCAGATAAAGCCATCGTGGTCAAGCCAAAATCAACCAATTTTGGTTTGGGAATCTCTATTTTTCAAGAAGGGACTAGCCTAGCCGATTATAAAAAGGCTTTGGATATCGCTTTTGCTGAAGATTCTGATGTTCTTGTGGAGGAATTCATCCCAGGAACCGAATATCGTTTCTTTGTCCTAGATGGCCAATGCGAAGCCGTTCTCCTACGTCTTGCAGCCAATGTGGTTGGGGATGGAGTTCATACTATTCAAGAATTGGTCGACATAAAAAACCAGAATCCACTTCGTGGTCGCGATCACCGTTCCCCACTTGAAATCATCAACTTAGGTAAGATCGAACTACTCATGCTAGAGCAACAGGGCTACACGCCTGACACCATTTTAGCAACTGGCGTCAAAGCTGATTTGCGAGGCAACTCCAATATCTCCACTGGTGGCGACTCCATTGATGTGACTGAGATTATGGATGATTCCTTCAAGAAATTGGCGGCCGATATGGCTTCTACCATGGGAGCTTGGGTCTGCGGGGTGGATCTGATTATTCCAGATACATCCGTTGTTTCGACAAAAGAACATCCAGCTTCGACCTGTATTGAACTTAATTTCAATCCGTCTATGTATATGCACACCTATTGCCATCAAGGCCCAGGCCAAATCATTACAAAGAAGATTTTGCAGAAACTCTTCCCTGAGTTGACTTAATCTGCCTACACGAAAAAACCGCCGGTTGGCGGTTTTTGGGCTCTATAATTTCTGTAGTGGGTAAGACCACTATGGAGGTTATGGAGCCTTTTTGAGTGTATACAAAAAGTCCCATATGACCTATAATGAAAAGCGACAAAACCATCATTTTAGAAAGACTCATATGGAACAATTTTCATGTGAGACCTCGCTAATAGCTATAGTTGCACTACTATTATAACGCTTTGACGTTGAATGATGGCTCATAAAGGGAAAAATCGCTACAGACCGTGGCGATTTTTCTTTTTAGGTGATCCTTAAACCTTGATAAATCTAAGTTCAAGAAAAAGGGGAATGATTCCTAAAAGCTTATATTCCATGTTCAGTCAAACAAGTAAAAAATGGCTCTATAATTTCTGTAGTGGGTAAGACCACTATGGAGGTTATGGAGCCTTTTTGAGTGTATACAAAAAGTCCCATATGACCTATAATGAAAAGCGACAAAACCATCATTTTAGAAAGACTCATATGGAACAATTTGATTTTATCACAAACTTACTTGGAATAAAAGACCCTAATATCACCATTTCAGATTATGTGGACGCTGGAACTCATAAGGAGGTTATCGCTAAACTTGACTATCCGGCTCCTAAGTGCCATAACTGCCATGGTCAGATGGCTAAATATGACCTCCAAAAAGAATCTAAAATCCCCTATCTGGAATGTGCTGGTTATAAGACCTTGATTCGATTAAGAAAACGTCGTTTCCGCTGTCAAGATTGCGGAAAAATGGCGGTAGCTGAGACTTCTCTGGTCAAGAAGAATCATCAAATACCAGCTATTGTTAACCATAAGATTGCTCAAAAGCTGATTGAGAAAGGTTCTATGACAGACATCGCTGAATGCTTGGCCGTATCCACTTCAACAGTCATTCGCAAACTCAAGGAGTTCCAATTCAAGACTGACTTAACCTGGCTCCCAACCAATATGAGCTGGGATGAGTACAGCTTCAAGAAAGGCAAGATGAGTTTCATCGCTCAGGATTTCGACTCGAAAAACATTCTGGCAATCCTTGATGGCAGAACACAGGCAACCATTCGCAATTACTTCCTCCGCTACTCCAGACAGGTGAGAAACCGCGTCAAAGTCATCACTATGGACATGTTTAGTCCCTACTATGACATCGCTAAAAAATTATTTCCAAACGCTAAAATTGTCCTCGATCGCTTTCATATCGTCCAACATATGAGTCGGGCCATGAACCGTCTGCGCATTCAAGTCATGAATCAGTTTGACAGAAAATCTTATGAATACAAAGCTTTCAAGCGTTACTGGAAACTCATTCAACAGGATAGCCGTAAACTCAACGATAAACGCTTTTATCGCCCTACTTTTCGGATGCATTTGACCAACAAAGAGATTCTTAAAAAACTACTTTCTTACTCCCAGGAACTTCGAGAACACTATGAACTTTACCAACTATTGCTTTTTCATTTTCAAAAGAAGCAAGCTGAACATTTCTTTGACCTCATTGAGGAGCTGCTTCCCAGCGTAAATCCCATCTTTCAAACTATTTTTAAAACCTTTTTGAAGGATAAGGACAAGATCATTAACGCATTAGAACTCCCCTATTCAAACGCCAAACTAGACGCTACTAACAACCTCATCAAAGTCATTAAGCGTAATGCCTTTGGTTTCCGGAACTTTGACAACTTTAAATTAAGAATTCTCATCGCTTTGAACATCAAAAAGAAGAGAACCAAGTTGGTCCTCTCCAGGTTATGACTTTTCAGCAACCCACTACAGTTGACAAAGAGCCGGTTTTTGTATAGTCTATTTTTTTCGATTCTTAAAAATGAAGAAGATAATCCCTCCCAAAAGTCCAAATCCAAGTACTGCAAACAAATTAGAACTTGTTTCCCCAGTCTTTGGTAGGATAGGCTTCACCCTTTGACTTTGTATCTGATGGCTCAAGGGTTCTACTGATGGAGTTGCTGCTTGCTCAACTGTCTTACTAAAGTCTCCTCCATAATGCAAATCAGAGTAATTTATATCATCCGTAATAGCAGCTCCCCAAAATACCGTTTGGAGTTTGCCATCCTGATAGTTGAAACCAAAGTCATACTTAACTCCCCAACCACCTAATCCATTATAGCCGATATTCCCCCAATTATTTCCACCGACATAACGGTAGAGACTAGCAGAAACCACTTCTAATTGCTCAATTTTAAAAACTGTTGTGGATGGTTTCCATTGATCGTGGGTATCGATGGTTGTAGTTCCTGAACCATCCGCTCGGATGACAATGGTAATCGTCACTCCATTTTGGTTATTGACCCAAGTACCTACCAAGTCTGGCAAGAAAGGGATAACTTTAGATGGATCATTGGCCACTAGATTCGGCTCTACATAAGTTGTTGGATTAGAGGGGTTTTCTACGGTACTTGTAATGGGTACTGCAGTGGTTAGAGGTTCTTGAGATGTTGTTGCAACCGTTGTACTAGCCTTTGGCTCTTGGCTTGTAGTCACTGCTTCTGTACTGGATACATCCACTGTTGGTGCTAGTGTTGGTTCTTCTGAAGTTATCAGAATGGTACTTGCAGTAGTCGCATCTTCTGCCAATACATTTCCTAGAGGAAACAGCAAAAAAGCAAGTAGCGAAATGGCTATCACTATCTTCATTTTAGAAATTTTCATCATTCTTTCCTCCTTAATTAGCAAGATGAACAAGCAAATTTCTTCTTTTTTCTTCACCATCATTTTAACAGTTTTTGTTTCCATTGTAAAGTCACTATGTAATATTTTGTAACTTTTTTGTAACATAAGAAATATTTTTGTAACTTTTATATTTTTGCCCATTTATTTACAGTACATCTGAAAGTTCAAACGATAAATCATGGCAAACTCTTGTCAGTCTAGCTTTTTTTCTGTACAATGAATCTAGTATGATGATAGAAAGATGTGGCAATAATGGCTAGAAAACCTTACTATTCAAAAAACAAACAAAATACGGGTGTCATGGCTATTTTCGGTCTGATATTCTTCTTTTTTCTCATTTCCAACTTACTCCCTCTCCTTATCATGGGAGGTATCGGTCTTGGAACTTATTATTTAATCACGCAAAAATCCCGCAAGCAGAAAAAATTGGCCCATAACCAACTTTTACTTCTGGAGTCCAATCTTCAATCATCAGCACAAGAAATGCAAACTTTGGGACAACTACTGGACCAGCAAAACTACTTGAAATTTGAAGTTTCTGCTAAAAACATGCTGCAAAAACTCCATTCTTATTCTTATGTGGTCTACTCTATCCAAAAGTATATTGATTTCCAAGACTTCAATAGAATTTCGCAAAAGATCAATAGTCAAACTTCTGCCATTCAAACCGAGTTGAAAAAACTCCGTATTTCTCCAGATAGTCAGCCAGCCAGCAGTGAAGAGGAAATCATCTTGCGGATGGCACCAGAGATTATCCAACCCTATCGTAATATCCAAAATGATCACAGCCAGATTTTGGAAAAAATTAAAGAAACGGATAACCCTTCCGAACTGGAAGCCTTACATAGCATCAGCATGAAGCGATTTCGAGATATTTTAGATGGTTATCTAAAAATCAAGGCATCCCCAAAGGACTACTACAATGCAGAAGAGCGACTAAAACAAGCAAAAGAAGCCCTGCTTCAATTCGATTTAGATCTGGATGAGACCCTACGCAAACTAAATGAAAGTCAGCTACAGGACTTTGAAATTAGTCTACGTATGATGAATGCACGCCAATCAAACCAAAAAGACGCCCCCAATTCTTCCGATATATACTAAAGAGACACAAAGGAGAGAACCATGTCTGATACATTTAACTTTGATATCGATAAAATTGCAACTAATGCAATTACAAAAACAGATAAAACAACTGAAATCATTAAAGCCGAAGCTAATTCTAGTACAGGCCAACTAAATTTCTTTGAAAAATTATCAGCAGAACAACAGACTGCCATCTCTGCAAAAGCGCCAGCCCTGGTTGATAACTTCCTGAACGACCAAAATGCTCTCTTAGATTTTGGAACTTCTGCCGTAGAGGACGTTAACACAACGGTTAACCACATCTTAGCGGAACAGAAAAAACTAGAAATTCCTCAAGTGGATGAACTTCTTGCAAATGCCAATCGTGAATTGCATGGTTTTGTAACTAAGTATAAGGACGCAACACCCGCTGAACTCGAAAAGAAACCAAACTTCTTGCAAAAACTATTCAAGCAAACAGGAAACACTCTTCAAGAATTTTACTTCGACTCAAAAATGTGGAGCAGAAAATGGATGGCATGGCCGCTAGCGTTGTTGTCCAAGAGGAAGTTTTGGCCCGCAATATTGTATCTGCCGAGATGCTGATTGAAGAAAACACCAAATCTGTCGAAAACCTAGTCGGCGTTATCGCTTTTATTGAAGCTAGCCAGCAAGAATCCGCTTCACGTGCCAGTAAGATTCAAGCGGAGTTGGCTCTGTTAGACAGTCAAACGCCAGAATACCACAGCAAGTCATCTGATTTGGCCCGCATGACTGAGGTTATCAATACCTTGGAGCAACAACATACCGAGTATGTCAGTCGCCTCTATGTCGCTTGGGCAACGACACCACAGATGCGCAATATGGTCAAGGTCTCCTCAGATATGAGGCAAAAGCTGGGCATGCTCCGCCGTAATACCATCCCAACTATGAAATTATCCATCGCTCAGTTGGGTATGCTGCAACAATCTGTCAAATCAGGTGTCACAGCCGACGCCATCGTCAATGCCAATAATGCCGCTTTGCAAATGTTGGCTGAAACCAGCAAGGAAGCTATCCCGGCCCTTGAGCGAACTGCCCAAAGTCCAACTGTTTCTGTCCAGTCCGTGACAGCTCTTGCTGAAAGCTTGGTGGCTCAAAACAATGGCATCATTGCCGCCATCGAAGGAGGGCGCCAACAAAGAGCTCAATTAGAAGCGACAATTGTGAAATCTGCCGAAACGATCAATGATTCCATCAAACTTCGTGACAAGAAAATCGTTGATGCTTTATTAAATGAAGGCCGTCAGGTTCAAGAAAAGGTTGAACGCGAAGATGTAACCGATAGTCTCGGTAAATAATCCTCTTACAAGGAATTTGCTAAAGAATATAGAAGAAAGACAAGCAGTTTCTCATTACTTGTCTTCTTTTTTGTGTTAAAATAGAAACACTATGGATAAAATTACCAAAACAATATCAGAAAACGGGCATTTTCGTGCCTTTGTCTTGGATAGTACGGAGACTATCCGGACTGCTCAAGAAAAACATGACAGCATGGCCTCCTCCACTGTTGCTTTGGGGCGTACCTTCATTGCCAATCAGATCTTAGCTGCCAATGAAAAGGGCGATACCAAAATCACCCTAAAAATATTAGCAGATGGAGCAACTGGAGCCATTATTTCTGTAGCTAATAATAAGGGGCAAGTCAAGGGATACATTCAAAATCCTGACTTGGACTATAAAAAAACAGCCACCGGAGATGTTATCGTTGGTCCCCTTGTCGGCCAAGGACAGTTCCTCGTGATTACCGACTACGGTATCGGCCATCCTTACAACTCTACCACTCCACTCATCTCAGGGGAAATCGGAGAAGATTTAGCTTACTACCTGACTGAAAGCCAACAAACCCCATCAGCAGTCGGCCTCAATGTCCTACTGGATCAAGAGGACAAGGTCAAGGTTGCAGGTGGCTTCATGGTGCAGGTTTTACCAGGAGCATCAGAGGAAGAAATTTCTCGCTTTGAAAAACGTATTCAAACCATGCCCTCAATTTCCAGCCTTTTAGCATCTCCATCTCATATGGAAGCTCTTTTGGAGGCTATTTACGGACCAGACAACTATAAGATTCTATCTGAAGAGCCACTCAGTTTCAACTGCGATTGTTCGGAAAGACGTTTCTTAGATGCCCTGGCTGGTCTTCCTGCATCCGATATCCAAGAGATGATAACCGAAGACCACGGTTGCGACATTACCTGCCAATTTTGCCGCAAACACTACCACTTTACACCTGAAAAATTGGAGGAACTCATTCGTGACAAATCTTAATACCCCTTTTATGATTGGTGATATCGAAATCCCCAATCGCACCGTCCTAGCTCCCATGGCAGGTGTTACCAACTCAGCCTTTCGGACCATTGCAAAAGAAATGGGGGCCGGCTTGGTGGTCATGGAAATGATTTCCGAAAAGGGCCTGCTTTATAATAATGAAAAAACCTTGCACATGCTGCATATCGAGGAAAATGAATTCCCCATGTCCATCCAACTCTTCGGAGGAGATGCTGAAGGTCTCAAGCGGGCTGCGGACTTCATTCAAAAAAATACCAAGGCCGATATTGTCGACATCAATATGGGTTGTCCGGTAAACAAGGTCATCAAGAACGAAGCTGGTGCCAAGTGGCTCAAAGACCCAGATAAGATTTACCACATCATCAAGGAAGTGACCTCTGTTCTCGATCTTCCACTGACCGTTAAAATGCGAACTGGTTGGAACAATACAGATCTAGCTGTGGAAAACGCCCTCGCCGCTGAAGCTGGAGGCGTCGCTGCCCTGGCTATGCATGGTCGCACTCGCGAGCAAATGTATACTGGAACAGTGGACACCGATACATTGAAACGGGTCGCTGCTTCCCTGACAAAAATTCCTTTTATCGCTAACGGAGATATCCGCAAGGTAGAAGATGCTCGTCACCGTATCGAAGAAGTTGGCGCTGATGCAGTCATGGTCGGCCGTACCGCCATGGGCAATCCCTATATCTTTAACCAAATCAACCACTACCTAGAAACAGGCCAAATCTTACCCGATCTGACCTTTGCGGATAAACTCAAGGTCGCCCATGACCACCTGACCCGCCTGTCCAATCTCAAAGGTGAAAGTGTCGCTGTTCGTGAATTCCGTGGCCTAGCTCCCCACTACCTCCGTGGAACAGCCGGAGCCGCTAAGATTCGTGGAGCCGTTGCTAAGGCAGAGACAATTGCAGAAGTCGAAGCTCTCTTTGAACAAGCCTTGCAACGCTAAGAAAACAAAAAGACCAAAACGGTCTTTCAGAATGTGGACAAACCTTCTAAACGGCAGATAAGTTTAAAATTTGAGAGCGAATTATTAACAAAGAATACTCTTAGAAACCTTGTTTTAATAACGTTTCTAAGAGTATTTTTTTCTAAGAAAATCAAAAGGGATGAAGCAAATTATCCCAAATAATCTTTTTCTGCTTATGAAGCGAGATTTAAGAATAGACTTAATAGAACAATTGACTTTCTATCAGCAGAGAACTATAATAAAATTAAAAATAAGGAAGGGGTTTTCAATTTGAAAAAGAACATATTTTTTGCAGTTTCCATCTATACTCTTTTACTCTCTTGCCTAGCATTTGGAAAATCAGCACTGGCTGATACTGGTCTATACAGGCTCTATCATCCCGGTCTCCAAATACACCTATATACTAAAGACAGTAACGAGTATAAAGTCCTAGCTAACCGTGGATGGAAACAGGAGGGTGTCGCTTTCTATGCAGAACAGCCTTCCACTGCTTCAAGTATCCCTGCTGAAGTAGTTGGAACCTGGTCAGGAACTAGTCCCCTTGCTCCTGAAGTTTCTGTTACCATCACAGCAGACGGTCAAATGAAAACCTACAATCACTTTGTTTTCGGGGGAGTGGATGGTGTCGATACTAAAACCAATTACACTGCTACGATTACTGAACTAAAAACAATTGCCTCAAATACATACTTTATTATTGGAAATACTGGAGATATTGCAGCGCTTCTTCCAGGAGTCACTAATATGGGAGGAATGTTTGTTATCCAACCTAGCTTCAAAATTGAAAACGGTCAGTACATGCCTATTGCTGCTACTGGACCAACAATCGAACAAGTAGATTATCAAAATTATCATGACTTTGGGTTTTCACTTACGAAACAGTAGAAAGTAAAGGCTAGTAAAAAACTTTATAGTGCCACAAAAGACTAGATAAGGGAAATTTATACAGGAAACTACTTATGTACTTTGGCCTTGATCCATCTGGCATATATATAAAAATTGAGAATAAAACTCCTCAAGTCATACATGATCTCTGTTATCAAATTGGCGACTTTGAAGTAGAAAAAGTTGAAAAAATATTGCCTAATGAAAATCAAACAGTCTATATTTTTTCATCCAATTATGAAAGAGACTATTCTATATCTTTCTTCTTTCAAAGCCAACCCGAAAGAAAATTTTTCTTTGCAGATATTATCAAGAAAACAACTCCCGACCATCTATGGTTTTACTATGATTTTCAGATAGTTGAAAAAGATTCAAGATTAAAAATCACTTCAAGTCAAGATATTACATAATCACCAACACATCACAAAAGAGGCGTTCCACTGGGATCACCTCTTTTTCTTTTTATTCATCCTTGTCAAAAGAATGTTTGACTCCGTCAACAAGTTCTTCGACGCTGTCTTTTACATCTTGTACAACTTCCTTCGCCTTTGCAGCCAATTTTTCAGTCATACCTTCAGTTTCAATTTCCTTATCACCCGTCAACTTACCAAAACCCTCTTTTACAGAACCTTTGAGTTGATCTACTTTTGTATCTAATTTATCAGACATAGCCTTGTCCTCCTTTTCTTTAGTAACTCATTATACCATATGTTGGAAGCGATTACAAGCACTCGATTTAAAAAGCTGGGTTTCCCCAGCTCTTAAATTCGGTATTTTAAATTTCTTTCAGTAAGATATGGTCGGTATCTGCTTGATTTCCTATACAGTAGAAATATGGATGCCACAGACTATTCTACTCAACCATCCAGGCAATTCCTTCATATTTCCAACCACGATTCGACAACACATTTTTTTCATTTTCATCCATTGTGTAAAGGTGTTTTTTTACTCCATTATTATACAGTCGATAGATAGGTTTAGTTCCAGTAGATTGATAAGCTATCCCTTCTTGATTCCAACCTCTTTCTCCCAACACATTATATTCATTAGTATCCATCGTATAATGGTGAACTTTTAATCCCGGATGATAGAGTCGGTAAATACTTTGACCCCCCACAGATCGAGTTGACCAAGCTGTCCCCTCAAAATTCCACCCACGAGTCATTAAAGTATCCCTTTCATTTCCATCGCTCGTATAAATATGTGTCTTAAGACCGGATTGATAGAGACGATAAACCGGATGTAGCTGATTAGCTAACACGTTTATAGTGAATACCTTAGGTGCATATGCAACCGTTGGTTCGACTGAAGCTCTAGAAACCCCTAAATTGTTCAACTCTTCTTCAAAGTCGACCACCTCATCTCTTTCAGGGACTCGAATGGTTAACGTAACAACTCCCGGTTTTAATGCTTGCCAATTCCCTTTCGCATCTACAGTTAGAATCGAACTATCAGAAACTTTATAAATGAAAGCATAGCGAGAATCCCGGATGATACTATCTTGAAGAGGGATGATTTGACCGGTACTTGCAATTGCAATTTTACTTTGAGGTACAGTCTTTTCATCCAGATAAGCCACCCCATTGTTATATGTATAATAATTTGTTTCCTCGGCTTTAACTTTCATTGAACTTACAAATATTAAAGTAATTACCGATAGGATAATTGTTATAACAGAAATTTTCTTCATAATCTCTCCTATTCTACTTTCCAAGCAATACCTTCATAGTTCCAACCACGTGTTGATAAAACATTTTTTTCATTTTCATCCATAGTATATAGATGAACTTTTAGAACTGAATTATATAAGCGATAAACATTTTTATTACCCATTGAATTCCAAACAATTCCTTCATAGTTCCAACCTCGGATTACCAAAGTGTCTTTTTCATTTAAGCTCGTTGTATATAGGTGTCGACGAGTACCTGAATTATACAAACGATAGACTGAGGCACCGCCGGTATCGGTTCTCCACGCAATGCCTTCATATTTCCAACCCATTCGCACCAATGCATCTTTTTCATTAGAACCTGAAGTATAAAAATGATATTTCTCTCCAATATTATATAGTCGATGTGTCGCTATGAGATTTGAAATACCATTACCTGAAGTAGCATTCTGAAGTCCTGCATTGACTAATGAAATCCCCTCATTATTTAAACGACGAGCAATATTGCGACTCTGATTCTCGGCAACATTAATTGCAACAATCTGGTTACTGTTATTTAAAACAGGACCCCCACTGTGACCTGGTGTAGTATCCATTTGGTATCGAATTATTTTATCTTCTATATTCATGATTGGTCCAGAAACAACATACATACCACCAATTTTGCCGACATCTTCTATTCTATCACTCCCTGGATAACCTATCGTTGCTACTCGTTGTTGTGCTTGAACATTATTTACAATTGGTAAAAAACCTACACTTGAAGGAAACGAGTACGGCAAAGAAACCACGGCTAAATCATCATTCATTTTTTCATTAGTATAACTACTGGCAGTATTGTTTTTATAGCTTGAAAAAACATGGAAATTTGTTCCAGTTAAACCTCCATATGGATAATAATCTCTGTTTCTACCAGGAAAAACTGCAACATACTCAGCCCATTCATTTGTATCTGTTTTTCTGATAATATGAGCAGCTGTTAAAACTTTATTGGGTGCAACAAGAACGCCAGTACCACCGTTAGGAGTCCCATTCTTAAAATACGAGATTATAAAGACTACTTTCCGATATGGATCCCTATTAGTATCATATACATTAACTCTATCATCTCTTCCAAAAATTGTGGATGGTTCAATATCTGAAGCATCTACCGGTATATTGGGAAAAGTGTCTGATGGCGGAATTACGTCTGCAGGTATTTCCCCATCATCTACCAGCAAGAAACTTTCAGCTAAATCTTTTAAAACTATTTTATCTGTTTCAAAATCATCTGCTTTCGCATTTATTCCTATTAAAGAAACAATACTTAAAATAGTTAAACAAATAAATAAAATTTTTTTCATATAGTCCTCCTATCTATTATTTTATCACATTTTGAAGGCGTTTTCAATAAGTGCTTTGAAACTTTATCTTCTATGTTCAGTTCTATGTTCAGCTCTATGTTCAGTCAAACAAGTAAAAAAGGATTTGAAAAAGACAAATCCTTAAATTTCTTTCAATAAAATATGGTCGGTATCCGCTTGATTGCCTGTCCAGTAGACATGTTCTCCTACGCGGATGAAACCGTGTTCTTTATAGAAGGCCTGCGCTGCATCATTATGCTCCCAGACACCCAGCCAAACCGAGTCATAGCCAGCTTCCTTGGCGTGTTTCATGGCAAAATCCATGAGGATGGTGCCAAATCCCTGACGTTTCTCACTAGGTCGAACATAAATCCGTTGAATTTCCAAGGTATTTTCCGCGACATCCGCTTCCGTTTGAGCAGCACCTACATTGAGTTTGAGATAGCCCACCAAACGTTTATCAGCATAGAGAAAGAAAAATTCGGATTCTGGATTTTCCAATTCCTGACTCAAGGTCTCAAGACTGTAGGCATCCCTTAAAAAATTATCCATATCGTCCGGATTCACAATAGAATCCTTAAAGGTATCATAGTAGGTCTCACAAGAAATGTCCCTTAAGTCCTCCACGCTCTCTAAACCAATTTTAAGTAACTGTATCATGTCTTGTCCTCCACCGTAAATTTGAGTTGACCAGCAGACACTCCAATTTTCAAGATCTGACCAGCTTGGATTTCCTGACGCAAGAGCATTTCTGCCAAGCGATCCTCTACCTTAGTCTGAATCAACCTACACAACGGTCTAGCCCCCATATCGGGATCATATCCTTCCTTGGCCAAAAGTTTGAGGGCCGAAGCTTGAAACTTCAGATTCATTCCTTTCTCAGCCATAATGGCTAAGAGTGGTTTGATCATAACCTTGACAACTTCCTGCATGTCTTCGTTAGACAAACTATGGAAGACAACCTTCTCATCAATACGATTAATAAATTCAGGACGGTAAGCTTTTTTCAACTCCTCTAAGATGCGCTTTTCCACATGTTCCTGACTACGAGAAACATCAAGAGCTCCAAAGCCAACGGTCTTATCGTCTCGTAAAGCGGTCGCCCCCAAGTTAGACGTCATGATAATGAGGGTATTGGAGAAGTCGATTTTACGTCCTTTACTATCCGTTAACACCCCGTCGTCTAAAACCTGCAAGAGAACATTGAAAATATCTGGATGGGCTTTTTCCACCTCATCAAAGAGAAGAACAGAGTAGGGTTTGTTTCGGACTTTTTCTGTCAGCTCACCACCCTCTTCATAACCCACATAGCCTGGAGGGGCGCCATTGAGGCGAATAGCTGCAAATTTTTCCATATACTCAGACATATCAAAACGAATGAGAGCTGACTCATCATCAAAGAGAACTTGAGCCAAGGCCTTCGCTAACTCGGTCTTTCCGACACCCGTCGGACCCAAGAACATGAAGGATCCGATAGGCCGTTTGCCAGTGCGAATGCCAGACTGATTACGGCGAATAGCCCTGCTAACAGCTGAGATAGCCTCATTTTGTCCAATGACTCGTTTATGCAAGTCAGCTTCTAGATTGAGATACTTCTTGGCGTCTGTCTTGGTCAGCTTGGTAAGAGGTATACCGGATAAACGACTAAGAGTATCTAGAATAGCATCTGATGTCACCTTGAGGGGATAAGCAGGTGTCTCATCTTGCTCATCCTCAGACTGGCGAATCAACTCTCCCAATTTTTTGTACTGTTTGTTCAGAAGCGCTTCTTCTAACCGATCTTTTTCTTCTTTCACCGCTACTTTTGAAGCATTCTGCACAGTGGCACTGGCTTCATCCAATAAATCAATAGCGGAATCTGGTAAATTTTTGCTCGTCAGGTAACGCTTGGCATAGGTCACTGCCGTCACAATAGCCTCATCAGAAATGGTCACTCGGTGGTATTGTTCATAAGCAGCTTTCAGGCCACGCAAGATAGCAATAGAATCCTCTACATTAGGCTCTTCGATTGTTACCTTTGCAAAACGACGAACAAGGGCTGCGTCTTTTTCAATATGCTTTTGGTATTCTTCTTGTGTCGTTGCGCCCACCATATGGAGACTCCCTCGGGAAAGAGCCGGCTTCAAAATATTTGCCGCGTCCATGGTCGAATCAATACCAGAGCCTGAACCCATTATCGTATGCAGTTCATCAATAAAAAGGATAACCTGCCCATCTTCTTCAATATCATTGATGATATTATTCATCCGTTCTTCAAAATCACCACGAAAGCGAGTACCCGCTACCACACTCATCAAATCCAGTTCCAAAACACGCATACCAGCTAAACTAGCTGGAACCTGACCTGCAGCAACCCTTTGTGCCAGCCCGAGAGCAAGGGCAGTCTTCCCAACACCCGCATCTCCAACCAGAACAGGATTGTTTTTTGTTTTACGGGAAATAATCTGAACCATACGGGAAATTTCTTTCTCTCGACCGATGACCGGTTCCAAGAGTCCAGATCTAGCTTGAGCCGTTAAGTCTCTAGAATAGTCCTCCAAACCACCACTCTGAGCTTGAGGCATGCCTCCCATCATACTAGCCATGGATGGACTTTTCCCAGCATTCCCCTTAAGCAAGTTTCGAACAGCTTTTAATTCTTCCTTAGAAAATCCAGCCTTGACCTCCAAACTCTTGCGAACATCGATGTATCGTAAACTATCTTCTGAACCCTCTAAACGAAAACCAACCTTATCCAAAATCTGAGCGGCTACTGAGCGACGATCTAACAACATGGCTAAAAAGACATGCTCTGTTCCAAGACTCTTAGACTTAGTAATATCAGCAATCTTCTCTGCCATTTCTTCAACTTCCAACAAGCGTTTTGAGGCAGGTAAAATAGTTGTTAGCTGTATTTCCTCACGGTATTCGCGTTCGGTAACAGCAAACGTAGCTTGCTCAAAATCATCAATATCTGCCGGAAACTCCATCAAAGCCGAGCCTGCAACTGTGTCATGGTTGACAACAAAGGAAAGCAGAATATGCCAGCTTTCCAAATAAGGGCAGTCATAACGTTGGGCAATCAGTTTAGCATCCTCAAATACCCGACTTAATCCGCTGGAAAATTTCATTCTAGTCCTCTTTTCTGTCTAATCTTCTCAAAATCTGTCTCATCATACGAGCTCGAATCCTGTTGGCATCTGCACCCAAACTATCATCCGTTCCCATTGCCAGGGTCAAATTGCCTTCTCTTTCTGTCATTAAGTTCTCATCAAAAAGGAGCTGTAAAATATCCGAATAAACTGGCCAAGATAATTCTTCTCCCATATTTTGCAAAAGATCATAGATCAGCTCATGCTTATCTGAGAAGGTGATGCGACCGATACGGATGTAGCCACCACCACCACGTTTACTCTCTACAATATAGCCACGACTGGCTGTAAACCGTGTCTTAATGACATAGTTAATCTGACTAGGTACCACTTCAAACCGACTGGCTAACTCTGAACGTTTGAGCTCTGCCACACTAACTCTTTCTAGAATGGATTTGATATGTTCTTCAATATAATCGGAAGTATTTTTCATGACCATATTAGCATCCCTTTCTTACTGACTATTATTGACTATTATAGCATTCCAAGGGGTATTTTACAAGAAATTGCCATCTAGCAAACTGAGCAAATGCTTGCTTTTAAAAGAGAAAATCATTATACTAACACTATCTAATAAGCAAGGAGAAAATATGTTTTTTAAGAATACGTTTGAAGAGGATATCCAATACTTTCAGGCGGTTTCACCTAAAGAAGCCCGTCGACTTTTGGAGACCAAAGACGGAGCTATCCTATTTTTAGGGAGAGAGTCTTGTCCTTACTGTCGTCTCTTTGCTCCGAAATTGGCAGCACTTGCGAAGCGGGAAAAGTGGACCGTTTACTTCCTCCATACGCAAAACCCAGCCTACTCTGCTCAAGAAGTCGCCCAGCTTCGCCAAGATTATGGTGTGCCAACTGTTCCTGGTTTCCTGCAGGCTAAGGCAGATGGTGTTGCTGTTCGTTGCGACTCATCGATGACAGAAGAGGAAATCCAAAATTTTATTACAGAATAAAAATCGTTTTAAAAGCAAATTCAAGTAAAAATGACTGATGAATGAAGCCTCCAATCAGTCATTTTTTATCTTATCAAATACTTTAGGATATCTCCTTTTTCCTTAAAAACAGAAAGAAGACTAAACTTAAGAACATGGCACCAGCTGTAATGTAAAAAGGAGTAACAAACATTTCCCAAGAGAGTCGAGCAACCAGCTTGGTTAGGATGAGGGGCGATACAATGACACCAATATTACCAGCTGTAATCGCCATACTGGTCACGAATGTCAACTGTTCTTTGGGATAATGGATAGCCATCCCATCAAAAATAGCCGACATTCCTCCTACAAAACTAGCTCCAATGAGTATGGCTCCAAGATAAAATAATGGAAGATGATTCCCAAAAACAAAGAGAAGATTCCCAAGAGCCATCAAAAGCAACATGAGGGGCAAGGTGTAACTTTTCATCACTTTACTAATGGTTCCAAAGACAAGCCCCAGAAGAATACCGCTAAAGGCTAAAACTACTAAAAGACGGCTGGCATCAAACTGATTATAGGCATAATGATTGACCAGTAACGTTGGGATTTTAATGGTTGCACCAATATAGGCAATCCCAATCAAGAGGGTAATGAGCATCCATAGAACCGCTTCTTGATCGAAGACAACTACTTTTGTTAGACGCTTTTCTTGAACGGGTATATCTATCACAAAATAATGAAAGAGAAATAAGACTGGTAAAACGAGTATATAAATTAAGAAAATATATCGGGTTCCTAATAGCAAAGCATAACCTACTAAAAACGTTGTTAGGGTCTTACCAATATTGAGAGTAGCTGTCCGCATACCAATCATTGCTGAACGACTCTCTTTGTCGAAATAATCACTAATCATGCTAATGGATAAAGGGTTGTAAATTCCAATCCCAAAACCCAAAAGTAAGCGACCAATAAAGACTAGTTGAAAATTTGTCGCAAAAAAGGATAGAAGTCCAGATAAAAAAATCAATGACAAGCCCAGTTCAACTGTTTTTTTCTTGCCAATCTTAGCAATTAGTAGATTACTAAAAATAACAGCCAATAGAATCATCATCGCTGGAATAGTGACCAATGTTTCTACAGAAACAAGGGTAATTGATGGATCTTTAGCATGATAAAATGTATAGAGATCAGGTATAGCTGGTGCAATCGCTAGGTGCGACATAATAAAAAGCGAAGTAGAGAGTAAGGCAATTTTCAGCCCCTTTATTTGTTTCATGTTATTTCCTTTATTGGAGGATGTCATAAAAAGAAAATCGTACTGTCTACGATTTTCTTTTTAGTTATTTAGTTGTTCAAAGCTGCTGCCATTGTAGCAGCTACTTCTGATTCGAAGTCATTAGCTTTCTTCTCGATACCTTCACCAACTTCAAAACGAGCGAATTCAATAGCTTTAGCGTTTACGCTATCAAGGTAAGCTTCAACTGTTTTGCTATCGTCCATGATGTACACTTGTGCAAGAAGAGTGTAAGCTTGGTCAACTTTAGTATTGTCAAGCATGAAGCGATCCATTTTACCTGGAAGAATTTTATCCCAGATTTTTTCTGGTTTACCTTCTGCCGCCAATTCAGCTTTGATATTTTCTTCAGCTGCTGCGATGATTTCAGGAGTCAATTGAGCTTTTGAACCGTATTCCAAGAATGGAAGAGCTGGTTTATCAACCATTGCACGCGATTCATTGTCTTGCTCGATAGCATGGTTGAGTTGAGCCAATTCATCTTTAACAAACTGTTCGTTCAATTCAGTGTATGAAAGAACGGTTGGTTTCATGGCTGCAATATGCATAGATACTTGTTTCGCAAGGGCATCATCGCCACCTTCAACAACAGAGATAACACCAATACGACCGCCGTTATGTTGGTAAGCACCAAAATGTTGATCATCTGCTTTTTCGATCAAAGCAAATCGACGGAATGAAATTTTCTCACCGATAGTTGCAGTTGCATTGACATAAGCTGCTTCCAAAGTTTCACCTGAAGGCATTGTCAAAGCAAGTGCCTCTTCGTTGTTAGCTGGTTTACCTTCTGCAATGACTTTAGCTGTTTGGTTTACCAAATCAACAAATTGAGCGTTTTTCGCAACAAAGTCTGTTTCGGCGTTTACTTCAACTACCGCAGCTACGTTACCATTTACATAGACACCAGTCAAGCCTTCTGCAGCAACGCGGTCAGCTTTTTTAGCTGCCTTAGCCATACCTTTTTCGCGAAGTAATTCAATCGCCTTTTCGATGTCACCGTCAGTTTCAACCAAGGCTTTCTTAGCGTCCATAACGCCAGCACCTGATTTTTCACGCAATTCTTTAACAAGTTTTGCTGTAATTTCTGCCATGAGTTTTTCCTCCAAAATTTTTTGACCAGTCGCCTGATCTTTTCTATAAAATAAGGGGCAGGGCTCAGCCCCGCCCCTTAGGTGTTTTTTAAATTGTAAGTGAGCAATGAGCTCTTAGTTACTTGTAATTGTACACGAGCTAAAGGCTTCGGGATTTAGATAGCTTGTCTAGCAAATCAGGATTTGCTGTCAAGCTCCTAAAATCCTGTTGCCTTTGGGCGCTCTTAGTTACTTATAAATTGTACTCGGACTAAAATCCTGCTGAAAAAGATAAACTTCCTTGTGTGCAAGCACACGGTGTCAGTTTCCTATTTTCAATTGGATTTTTTACCGTCCTTAGTTACTTATTATTTACCTTCGACAACTTCAACCAATTCTTCGATTGATTCAGTTGATGCTGCTTCTTCAGCCATTTCAGCTTCTACAGCTGCAACGTTATCTTCACCTTGGTTGCCTTCGATGATAGCGTCAGCCATTTTAGCTGTAATCAATTTAACAGCGCGGATAGCGTCATCGTTAGCTGGGATGATCACATCGATGTCATCTGGATCAGTGTTTGTGTCAACCATCGCTACAACTGGGATGCCCAATTTTTTAGCTTCTTTAACAGCGATTTGCTCTTTATGTGGGTCAACAACGTACATTACGTCTGGGATGCGTGGCATGTCTTCGATACCGCCCAAGAATTTTTCAAGACGAGCGCGTTGTTTGTTCAACAAGGCAACTTCTTTCTTAGGAAGAACTTCGAAAGTTCCTTCTTCTTCCATGCGTTTGATTTCTTTCAAACGAGCGATACGTTTTTGGATTGTACCCCAGTTAGTAAGAGTACCACCCAACCAACGGTGGTTGATGAAGTATTGACCAGCGCGGATAGCTTCGTCTTTAACAGCCTCAGCAGCTTGTTTTTTCGTACCTACAAACAAGATAACCGCTTCGTTAGCTGCTGCATCACGAATAAAGTCGTAAGCTTGGTCAGCCAATTTTACAGTTTGTTGAAGGTCGATGACGTGGATACCGTTACGCTCTGTGAAGATGTATTTCGCCATCTTAGGGTTCCAGCGACGAGTTTGGTGACCAAAGTGCACACCCGCCTCAAGAAGTTGTTTCATTGAAATTACTGCCATGAGTATTTCTCCTTTTTGTTTTTTCCTCTTCCAAACTTCAACTTGCAAAGCAACCCGTAGGCAACAGCCCCACAATGGATTTGAAATGAGTATTTGTTGTTTTCACAACTTAAATAGTATAACAAAAATTCATCCCTTTTACAAGTCATTTGATGATTTTTTCAAGCCAGCGGTAAATAATATGCGACAAGAGCAGTTTCCTCCAAACTTTCATCTTCTAATGAGAGGATTCGAAGGTCAAAGTTACTGGAAATAGCCATTCTACTTAAGGGAAATCAAAATAGATGGGCTAGCATACTTGGTAGTAGATAGGAATGTCACATTCTGATTTTCAAAGAGTCTGACTAAGCAACCCTGTAAAACAAAGAAGCAGCCCTTATTGTAAGGAACTACTTCTATTTGTCTCATTTATTAGTAACAAAGAAATCTGCTAGGTTCTTGGAAATTCCCCTTGCTTCTTAGTTAAAATAACGACGCATCAGTTTGTTAGAAACATAGACCAAGGCAGTGGTAATCAACAATGCAATGGTCATATAACCCCATGTGAAGGCAGTTAATGGTTGTGTGTCCAAAATATTATTCCAAAACGGAAGATAGACGACAGCTAACTGGAAAGTAAAGGAAATAGCTAGAGCCAGGAGCAAAATCTTATTTTGGAAGAGACTCTTATCAATCCCAAAACCTTTTTCTTTCCGGATATTAAAGACGTGGAACAATTGTGCCATAGCCATAAAGGTAAAGGTTGCTGTTTGAGCGTATTCTAAACTTGCTTCATTCGTGTAGGCGATATTAAAGACAATAAAGCTGGCAATGGCAATCAAGGCACCGTTTACGATAATTTGGCTGAGGAATTTCTTGCTAACAAGTCCGCCCTTGGCATCGCGAGGAGGCTTGTTCATAATGTCTTCTTCCGAACTTTCAAAGGCTAGGGCCAAGGCTGGGCCAATATCAATGACCAAGTTCAAGAAGAGGATATGCAAAGCTTGGATAGGCATCGGTAAAATGAAGACGAAAGTCATCAAAACGGTCAAAATTTCAACCATATTACATGAGAAGAGGAAAGCTACATATTTTTTGATATTGGCGAAAATGATTCGACCGATTTCGACAGCGTCAACAATGGTTGAGAAACGGTCATCTGTCAAAATCATATCCGATGATTCTTTAGCTACTTCCGTACCACGAATTCCCATGGCAACACCAATTTCAGCACCATTTAAGGCTGGAGCGTCATTGACACCATCTCCTGTCATGGCAACTACCTCATCTTGACCCTGTAAGGCTTGGACAATTTGTAGTTTATTTTCAGGAGAAACACGCGCAAATACCGCTGTTTCTTGTACTTTTTCAGCAAAATCTGGTTGATTGACAGCTTTGTCAATTTCTAAACCAGTCATAGTGTTCTCGGCATTTTCAATACCAATTTGTTGGGCGATGATAGAGGCCGTCTTAGGATGGTCACCTGTAATCATCTTAACCTGAATACCTGCTCCCTGAGTTAAACGAACAGCTTCTTTGACATCTTGTCTTGGTGGGTCAACAATACCAACCAAACCATCTAAAACAAAGTTCTCTTTGTGGCTCGACACAAAGTCATCCAAATCACCTTGAACAGATTGTGATGCATCTAGGTCAAGGGAGGCTACTGCCAAGACCCGCATCCCTTTACCAGCAATTTCTTCGTTCTGATCTGACCAGTAGTTTTCTTCTTGCTTGTCAGACACAAACATTCTCATTAAGACATCTGGTGCCCCTTTTACAATCACACGATTCTGTGGACCTTCATAATGGACAACCATGTATTTTTTCTCTGAACTAAATGGAACTTCAGCAACTTTTTCCCACTGACTCTGATCGATTACTGGTCTTGTTAAACCGGCTTTAGCAGCCAGTACAACCAAGGCTCCCTCTGTTGGGTCACCAATGATTTCATACTCAACCTTGTCATTGTCTTCACTCTGTTCATCCGCTTGGCGCAACTGAGCATTGGAAGCCAAGAGTCCATTTAAGACAAAGCGAGTAAGGGCGTCATGCTCGCTAGGTTGGTCCAGGGTTAATTGGAAATCACTGTCCTGTTTTTCGCCATCAATGGTAAAGTCACCTTCTGGCTGGTAACCTGTTCCTGAAATCGCCACCACTTGATCCTCAGGTAAGTAGACCATTTCTGCTGTCATCTGGTTTTCCGTCAAGGTACCTGTCTTATCACTGGCAATGACGGTAGTTGACCCCAGGGTCTCTACTGCGGACAAACTCTTAACCAAGGCCTTGTGATCGGACATGATTTTCATCCCACGGGAAAGAGTGATGGTCGATACAGCCGGCAAGGCCTCTGGAATAGCGGCAACGGCTAAAATAATCGCAATATGGGCAACATGAATCAAATCTTGTCCTGTCATAAAGCCAACCAAGACAACAATCAAGGCCGCTAGAAAGGCTACGAAGATCAGGATTCTTCCCAGTTTCTTCAATTCAATATCTAAAGGTGATGACGAAACTTGTCCGTTATCAATAAGAGCTGAAATCTGACCAACTTCTGTTTCCATACCTGTTCCAGTAACAAGGGCCAGAGCATTACCCCTAGCAACCGCTGTACCAGAGAAGACCATATTGGTCCGGTCTCCGATGGCCAGATCTTGGTCAAAATCATCAGTAGGACTCTTCTCAACAGCTTCTGACTCACCGGTCAGAGCAGCTTCGATAACTGCAAAGTTTGTAGCTGAAATAAGACGGGCATCCGCTGCGATGGCATCCCCTTCCTCTAAAACGATGATATCACCAGGTACGATTTCTGAGGACATGATTTCTTTTAAATCACCGTTCCGACGCACTTTCATGGTGGTAAAAATCATGTTCTGCAAGGCGTTCACAGAAGCTTGTGCTTTCATCTCAACAAAGAAGCCTGTTAGAACTGCAATAAGAAGAGCGACAAAAACTGCCATTGCCTCAACGTATTCATTCATAAAAAGAGAGATAATACTAACAGCTGTCAACAGATAGACAATGATATTATTGATATTATGCCAAAGAATTTGCCAAGGTGTCAGACCCTCTGATTCGACCAACTCATTAAGTCCATATTTTTCTTGTCTCTCTTTAACGGCGCGATCATCTAAACCTTGTTCCGAAGAACCAAGATTCTGATAGACTTCTTCTAGTGATTTCTGGTAAACTTTTTTCAAACAATTTCTCCTTCTAAAATGTGATATATGGTTATTATACCATTTTTAGAATATTTTTTCTAGCATAAGCTTTTGAAGCAGACCTAGCTTGTAAAGAGGGAGTCTTTACCGATCTAAAAATTTGATTCCAAAAAGTGAAATCCCACAAGAAAAATCATTGCCTGCATGCAATAAAATATATCTCTTTTTACATTTAAATTTATCCCTCTTCCCCTCCTGTTCTTAATTAATTTTTTGCATATTATTCATTTTTACTCCCCCGTTTCTGCTAATATTTAAACAACTCGATTGCTACTGCTTTTGCATCATTGGTATTTCGGAAGTATTTACTGCCTAAATGACTAAAGCACCACGCCACGATAAAGCTGTCAATTTTTTTCTTTCATGTTATAATGTCAGAAAGCTTTTTATAATTTTTAAACCGTTATAGCCTTGCTAAAGGTATTAAATGAGATTGGAGTTCATTTGAATGGATGCAAGACCTTTTTATTCAACCTTAGAGTTTCGAGATAAAATTTTATCCGACACAAAACTAGAAAAAAGAGACCTGGTTATTTTGATGTGTGCTATTTTCATAGCCTGCATTGGTCTAAATTTAAATAACTCAGTCGTGCTAATCGGAGCCATGCTGATCTCTCCCCTGATGTTACCGATTGTGGGGATGGGTTTGGGATTTTCTATTTATGATTTTCATCTCATCAAAAAATCATTTCGATTATTGACCACAGAGATTGGGATCAGCTTATTGGTATCGATTGTGTACTTTTATCTATCTCCTATCTCTCTTGCCAGTGCGGAGTTGATTGCCAGAACTTCTCCAAATATATGGGATGTCATGATTGCTATCGCCGGGGGGATTGCTGGTGTCATCGGTTCCCGTAAGAAAGAGGCCAATAATATCGTGCCTGGGGTCGCTATCGCAACAGCCCTTATGCCCCCCATTTGTACAGTCGGTTATGGAATTGTTTATGGTAATCTCCAATACATCATCGGTGCCAGCTATCTCTTTTTACTCAATGCGGCCTTTATTATGTTAGTAACCTTTATTGGTTCTCACTTGATGCGCCATAAAAATGCCTCCATTGATTTGAGCCAGATTAGTTCTCGCATGAAAATTGGTTTCGTCTCTCTCTTTGTCCTTCTCACCATCCCTAGTATCTTCTCAGCAGGGAGCTTAGTCCTTGATTACACGCAACGGGAAGCGATGAGTCAATTTGTGACAGACCAGTTTCCAACACACACGGTCCTTAGTAAGATTTATCATAAGAAAACCAACTTATTAGAAGTAACGATTATGGGAGAAGAACTTTCTCAGGAAGAAATAGAGGAAATTACCTCCAATCAAAAAGACTTTGGACTGGAATCTCTTCAGGTAAAAATCAACCAAGTTGCTGCCTCAGGAGTAGACGACCAAAAATTTTATCAGTACATTGAACAATATATTGATAGTAAATTGATGCAGAACAATACAAACAATGAACAAATCCAAGATGAGGTGGAGGTAGTAAAAGACTAAATGGACAAGATTTCACAAAAAGGAGCGCGCTACCAGCAGGTCGCAGTAGCCCTAGCCAGACAAATTGTAGAGGGCAAATACGCTATCGGTGAGAAGATTAAATCTCGAACCACACTCTCCAGTAATTTTAATGTTTCTCCTGAAACAGCCCGCAAAGCCATCACTATTCTGGTCGATTTAGATATCGTTGAAGTAAAACATGGTAGTGGAGTACGGGTTCTATCTAGAGAAAATGCTGCAATCTTTCTGAGCAAATACCACGCAACCAACTCTCTACTCGAACTAAAAAAGGAATTGGAAGACCAAATCCTCCAACAAAAGAAGGATTTGGATGGTATCTCAAAAACGGTCACTAACATCCTGGCTCAAACAAGAGATATTAACAATCGCTTCCCTTTTGAACCTTTTCAGTTGGTCTTAAGTCAAGACAGTGACTATCTGGGTCGTCAGTTAAAGGAGCTAAATCTCTGGCAGGAAACAGGTGCAACCTTGATTGGTATCGAAAGACAAGAGGAACTAATGTTGTCTCCTGGCCCCTATGCCATGCTCGAAAAAGGCGACCGAATCTTCTTTGTAGGAGATGAATTAACCTATTCAAGAATGAAAAACCTTTTTCTGTAACATTTCTGAAAACAAGACGTAATATTTGTTACGTCTTTTTAATTCTCTAAAGTGACCATATATGTTAAAATAAAATGTGTTCACTTTTAAGGAGGAAATATGGATAAGATATTAGAAGTTAAAAATGTTACCAAGATATTTGGTAAAAAAAGAAAACAAGCACTTGAAATGGTGCAAGCCGGCAAAAGCAAAACAGAGATTTTGGAAAAAACTGGCTGTACCGTCGGGGTCTATGATGCTAGTTTTGATGTAAAAGAGGGAGAGATCTTTGTGATTATGGGTCTTTCTGGTAGTGGGAAGTCAACCTTAGTTCGTCTCATTAACCGCCTCATCAATCCGACAGACGGTAGCATCTTGATCGATAACCAAGACATCGCCAAGATGAACAAGGAAGAACTACGACACATTAGAAGACATTCTGTTAACATGGTTTTCCAGAAGTTTGGGCTCTTCCCTCACAAAACGATTCTTGAAAATACAGAATACGGCCTCGAAGTACGAGGTATTGAAAAGGCTGAACGCCAAAGATTGGCAGAACAAGCTCTGGATAACTCTTCTCTCTTGGCCTTTAAAGACCAATATCCTGATCAACTATCCGGCGGAATGCAACAGCGTGTTGGATTGGCTCGTGCCTTAGCCAACAATCCTGATATTCTACTCATGGACGAGGCCTTTTCAGCCCTCGATCCATTGATTCGTAAAGAAATGCAGGATGAATTGCTAGACCTTCAGGAAAAAGTTCATAAAACCATTATCTTTATTACACATGACTTAAACGAAGCTCTTCGAATTGGTGACCGTATTGCCTTGATGAAGGATGGTAAAATTGTCCAAATCGGTAGCGGTGAAGAAATTCTGACCAATCCTGCCAATGATTTTGTGAGCGAGTTCGTGGAAGATGTCGATCGTTCTAAGGTCTTGACAGCACAAAACATCATGATCAAACCGATTACGACCAATGTGGATATCGATGGTCCTAAGGTTGCCTTGAAACGCATGGATACCGAAGAAGTGAGTATGCTTCTGGCAACCAACCGTCAACGTAAACTCTTGGGCGTTTTGACTGCTGATGCAGCCTTTAAAGCCAATATGAGACAGCATAGTTTAGTCGATTATATCGATACAGGTATTCGCACGGTTCAAAAAGATACCTTGTTAGAGGATATCCTTCCACTTATTCACGATTCAGGCGCACCGATTGCCGTCCTGGATCAAGAACGCTTAGTGGGTGTTTTAATCAAGGGGCGTGTCATCGAAGCCTTGACCAAACAAGGAATTGAATCAACAGAATAGGAGAGAAACGTGGAAAATTTTTTACAAAACAGTTTACCGGTTGCTAATCTTGTCGACAAATCGATCGATTGGGTAACCGAAAATTTAGCAGGGTTTTTCAGAGCCGTCCAATCCTCTGGAAGTACAATAATGGATTTTGTCTCAGATACTTTATCCTTTATCCACCCACTCATTTTATTGGTCATCATCACCTTACTGGCCTTTATCATATCCGAGAAAAAGAAAAGTTTTACCATTCTGACTGCCTTGGGTCTACTATATATCTATAACCAAGGCCTCTGGTCAGGAATGATTAACACCTTTACCCTGGTTCTTCTGGCCAGTATCATCTCCATTATTATTGGAGTGCCCTTAGGAATCTGGATGGCCAAAAGCGAGCGTGCTAAGCAGATTATCAATCCAATCTTGGACTTCATGCAGACCATGCCAGCCTTCGTTTACCTGATTCCAGCGGTTGCCTTCTTTGGTATCGGTATGGTACCTGGGGTCTTCGCCTCTGTTATTTTCGCCCTACCACCAACCGTACGCTTTACAAACTTAGGGATTCGTGAAATTCCAGCTGAATTAATTGAAGCTGCAGAGTCCTTCGGTTCGACAGACAAACAAAAGTTAATCAAGGTTGAGCTTCCTTTAGCCAAAAATACCATTATGGCCGGTGTCAATCAAACCATCATGTTGGCCTTATCTATGGTGGTTACAGCCTCAATGATTGGTGCCCCTGGACTGGGTAACGGAGTCTTATCAGCCCTCCAACATGCCGAAATTGGTGCTGGTTTCGTATCTGGTTTAGCCCTGGTTGTCTTGGCGATTATTATTGACCGCTTTACGCAGTTTGCCAACAAACCAAAGAAACAGATGCAAAAAATGAGCCCGTGGAGAAAATTCTTGGCTCCAGTATTGTTGGTTTCTTTCCTACTGACAGGCTTTACCAATTTGTTCTTACAAGCGCAAACAGAGCAAAAGGATCAAATTACTCTTGCTTATGTGGAATGGGATTCTGAAGTGGCCTCTACCAATGTTTTGGCAGAAGTTCTCAAATCTCAAGGTTATGACGTATCCTTGGTACCTTTGGACAACGCAGTTGCTTGGAAAGCCGTCGCTGAAGGGAACGCCGATGCTTCCGTTTCAGCTTGGCTCCCAACCACTCACCAAGGTCAATATGCCCAGTACAGCAATAACTTAGACGACCTCGGTTCAAACATGGACGGAACAAAGCTTGGTTTGGCTGTTCCTGCTTATATGAATATCAAGAGCATTGCAGAATTGAACAACCAAGCTCAACGACAAATCATCGGAATTGAGCCCGGTGCAGGGATTATGGCCAGAACAGAAGAGGCCCTAGACAGCTACTCTAACCTGTCTAACTGGACCTTGACTACTTCTTCTACAGGTGCCATGATTACTTCCCTGGAACAGGCCTTGCGCAACCGAGAAGAAATCGTGATCACTGCTTGGATGCCACACTGGATGTTTGCTAAGTATGACTTAGTGCTCTTGGATGATCCCAACAACATCTTCGGTGGAGAGGAATCCATCCATACCATCGCTCGTAAAGGGTTAGAAGCAGACCATAAAGAAGCCTATGATATTATCAATGCCTTCTCATGGACACCAACAGACCTACAATCCGTCATGTTAGCCATTTCAGAAGGACAAAGTCCAAGTCAAGCTGCCAAAGAGTGGATTGAATTAAATGCAAATAAGGTAGATGAATGGTTAAAATAACCATTGTGTAACTAACAATGAAGCTAGCAGACAGTCCTTACTGTTTGTTAGCTTTTTTTGACCATTATTTTTCCAAGAGAACAAAAAGAAAAAATGCACCTTTTTAGATACTGCCTAAAAAATTTCTACTTGACCAACGGCCAAATTTACGATAGAATAGTTTTTGTTATGGCGGTATAGCCAAGTGGTAAGGCACGGCTCTGCAAAAGCTTGATCGTCGGTTCAAATCCGTCTACCGCCTTTCAGTACCTGAATTAACAGGAATTAACCGAATGAAAAGCCTGATTTTACAGGCTTTTTTGATTTCCCGTTAGGTTAATTCAGGCTAACTTTGAAAATAAAGACATCACCACGCTTAGCGTCCCAGTCTTTGTTTTCTGCAATGAGCTTATAACCATTCTTGATGAGCCAATCATGCTGATACTCAGTATTTACTGCCCAGCCTGCTGTAATTGCTCCAGCTGACATCAAGGCATAGTAAACAGAGCTAGAGCAATCATAAGAACCTGGTCCGTTTCTGTAGCCCATTGAGTAGGGCACTTTTCCAGCTCGTGATGTCATCCAGGCAATAGATACTTCAATATTTACTGCCATTGTCTTCCTCCTTTAGAAATAATTGAATAAAAGGGGAAAGCATGAGGAGTAAAAAAGAAAGAGGTACTAGCGATAGTACCCCTGCAATTATCAAGATAATTTTCCCTAATTTCCTCATGCTATGCCTCCTATTTAGGTTCAGTGTAGGTCATTGCTCTGTCTGAGTCTGATACCCCAGCTGTAGTAGGGTCAGACACAACTCCAAGCAAGACAAGCAATGTAAGAGCTGTATTGGCTACGTCATTGATATTGTCAGGCAACTTCAAGCCTAGCTGTTGGGCTAGTAAAAGAGCTGTTGCGACAATGGCCGTCAAAGTCGCCTTGTTCTTAAAGCGTAGTTTCCAATTAAGTTTCATGAATTTAATTCCTTTCCTTAATCATTGTTTTTAGTTCTCTGACATCTTCTGTCAGGTTCTTCATCTGTTCAGTCATAGCTACTAACGCCTGATTTTGTTTATCATGGTCATCTAGCCGCCGTGTATGGTCTTTGATGGTCTGCTCCAAAAATGAGATTTTAAGCTCAAGAGTATTGATTTTTGTAGCTTGCTCAATACTTTTAGCTTTCAGCACATTATAAAAGCCATAAACTGTAATGATGAACCCTACGAGAGTAATCAGCGCTTGGTATTCAGGTCTCAAATATTACTCCCCCTTTGGCTCAGTGGTCTGCTCTGATAACACCTCGATTACTACATCACGTAAGTTGAAAAGTTTTGGTACCTGTTCAACTGTGTAAGTGCCAGCAACAACAAGGGCTACCCATGATTTAACGATTTGATGTTTTTTAGTGAATTTCATTGTAAAATTTCCTTTCTTGATTAAAGCTGTACCTAAAACAAGGTTACTCAGTAGGTCCTTCATCTTCTACCTCCTCCACATTATCGACTGGTGCAAAATTAGCAAGAACCCCCATCACAAGCTCTGTCAGTTCAGATACAGCGTTGTTTACTGCCTGCTCATTCTTGATAGTTCCTTGTTTAGCTTCTCTTGTCGCTTGCTCCAAGTCTTCAATTGCCTTTTGTGACTTCTCAATCAGTTCATCATACTTGGCGATTTTTGCACCAATCTCATTGAACTTCTCATTTTCAGCACGCTGTGGGAAATTCTCTTGATAGATAACCTCAAGAGCAAGTTCAAAAAGCTCCGTATTGGATAAAGCAATCTTATCAGGAGATAAAAAAATAGGGACTATTGCCCCATCTGCATTGATTAACGTAACTTTGGTGGTGGACGCTGAACCACTAGCGTCATATTCTTGTGATTTTGAACCATATTCAAATTTCATAGCATTTCCTTTCTATGGATAAGGGTCATTGGTAACATAGGTAATAGTACCAGTCCATACCTTGTTACCTGTGATATTGTTAGTCAGCCTGATTTGTCCATCAGGGGCTAGATGGACAACTGATGTACCAGATATAGTTGGACCCGAGTTAGCTTGGATGATAAGATGTGCCTCTTTGATTGGCCTATATCCTGCTGGTATAGTCTCACTCATCAAACCATATTCGACTGTTGAATTTATGTTTTTGATAGCTCTATCAACTGTTAGGGTTACTAAGTTCCCTTTTCTCATTGCACTAATACCAACACCCCACATAATGGTAAAGTTAAAGGTGGCTGTATCTGTAATGTTTAACCTCGAAAAAGAGGATGATGTGTTCTGTACCGCTAACTGTGACCAACTTCCCCACGCTCCATTGGTCATTCTTCGTGTATAAATATCAGTTGAGTTATAGGGCATGAACATCTGAGAAATAAAGTTATCTGAATTATACCAAACGGTAAGATAACCATACTGATTACCTGGACTGTTTTCTCTCGCACCGACCATGTAATAAAAACCAGCAGATGTAACTAGATTAGCATTGCTAACCGTTATAATCCTGCCGTTGTTTTCAGTCAGTTTATGTTGCTGAATAGGATTTCCGTTAGCGTAAATATCTCCATTGACATCTAACGCTCCACGTTCTCTAATCTTATTGACACCCACCCCAGAACGGTCATAGGAAAAAACCACGCTTTCCGTCGCTACATTTATTGCAAACTCAGTCTGAGTAAATCTATCGGCAAGAGTGCCAATAACAACCCATGACTGATTAGCTGCATAGGTACCTGAGAGATTAGCTTGAGAGTTAATCAGACTAGATAAGCTAGTCCATGAGCCAGCAGCTGTCCCAGTGTCAGCCGTGTAGGTTGTTGTTCCTAGCCTTGCAACCTTAAAGGATAGTGTCATGATATTCTTTTGAGCACCGCCAATCGCCAAAGGTGCTACTCTAGCATTTCTTGTGACGGTAAAAGTACTGGAAGTTGAGCCAGTCCTAGCAATACTAAAGCTCAGAGCTGGTGCAAAGTACTCAAGAACCGTTACTGAGACATCTCTAGTATCTGACCAACGCCCACGACTGTCAGAGACGCTTGCTCTGATTGTGATAGCACCGTTGTAGTTCATAATTCCCAAGGTGCCACCATTCACATTGGTTGTTTGGTTCTTGCCCACAATCTCAGCTTTATAGCCCGTAATAGATGAGCCATAAGAGCCAGCACCGCCGTTAAATGTAACCTTAATATTAGATACTATCTGAATAAAGGTAGTGGTACTAGATACCAAGTTTTGAGCTGCTGTGTTGAAATCAGATAAAGAAACGCCTGTAAAGGTTGGTTTCATGTTGGTTGGAACGCTAGCCGTTAGAGTTGTTGACTGCGTTCCTGTCTTGGTTGAACCTGAGTAGGTATCGACATAGATTATCCCTGTCCCACTGGTTGAGTTGGGAATATCATTAGCAAAATCAAGAGGGATAGTCCACGTTGTGGAGGTATCTACATTACTTGCTATTGTCCCTTGTTTGCTACCCCAGTGATAGCGGACAGTGTGCTTAAAGCTAGAACTCTGACGGCTGATGTTGATAGTAACGGCACTACCAATAACGCCAGTGCCAACACTCACAGAGCTTGACCGTGGGATAGTGGTAAGTGTGAATGAGTTACCACCGATTGAGAGCGTACCAGGCGACCAACCACCGCTACCGCTAAAGCTAGCAGACAAGCTAAATGATTTCTTACCGTCTGCATTGTGCCCAACTGTGATAGTTTTGTCAATCAGCATGATTGTCTGATTATAACTAAGCATAGAGGGGCGACCTGACCAGCTCAGTGTCTGACCGTTGACGGTAGCTGAGGCGGTACAGTTGTACTCTGCAAAGGTAGTAGTCGTATTCAGCAAGGCAAGCCTTACCCTAACCTGACTACTATTGCCTGCGATATTCTGAGAGGTTTGGTCTATCCATAGGCGGATACGATAACCTCTATCATTATTTGACCAAAATTCAGCCATTTTATCCTCCTACATACCTAATAACGTTCATGTCAGCGTTGAGATGATACTGTTCTTCTCTGAACCGTCCAATTTGGATTGTCTTTGAGAAAATACCATTTTCAATGTGGATAACACCTTGAGAGATATACATAACCTCTACCCCTGCTGAGTACATGGAAATCCTACCGTTAGGGTTAAACATCAAGCTTGAACTGCCATCATTCTTACCAATGACCAGGCCCTCATTTGATGAACTCATGTAAGTATCAATGAAATTCCAGCGGTCTGAGAGCTCTCCAAGGTCTTTAGCAATGGTAGAAACACGTTGGCTAGCTGAAATTAAATCTTTTTCAGCCTGTGCCCTAGCCGAGTCATTAGCTTTGACAAAGTCCTGATAAGCCTTAATCCAGTTGTCCAATGTATCAGCACTAGCCTTAGCCTCTAGCTCAGCTTGGATAATACTAGCTTTTTCATTCAGAGCGTTCAACTGCTCTTGAGTGAGAACTTGGTCAGCCTTGGAATTTATAGCCTCGTCTACATCTGATGGATTTAAGCTAAATGCAGTACCAATATTCCCGTTTTCTAACTTAGGCTTCTTTAGGTACAGTATTGAATTTGTAGAGAAATTATAACCGTAAATATAGAACCTGATTTCTCTACTAAAATCAACATCAACGTTTAATTTAATAGAGCCTCCTAAACGTTGCCAACTACCTGTACTAGAAACATTTACCGTGGTTTGTCCTGAGTGAAAATTTCGGCTACCATCACTTTTGTAATAATAGAAACCAAACCAAATCTTAGTACCTGTACCTGTTGCGTATAAATCGGCGGAAAAATAATATGCACCTGACATTAAATCTTTACTAGGGATGATAACATTGATAGCTTTCCAATTTCGTAAGCCGTTACTTTCGTTAAATTCAACTACTGGACCATCAGAGGAAAATGTATCATTGACAAAAGCATGGTAATTACTAGTTGGATTTGAAATTCCCCCATTATATGGATTTTCCCATTTATTGATAAGGATATTTTTATGAGTTTTGCCTCCAACTGTGAAGGTTGTTACTGTGGGAGTGGTTTTATAAAAACCTGCATTAGGTAAAAGGTTCACTCCCCCAACCTGAACATTATCAAAAAGAGCTGTCCACTTGTACTTAGTGTGGTCTTGACTGTCTGCCTCAACAAAATCGGTTAATGTACCTAAATAACGTTTATTGTTGCTATCTGAGGTACTGAAACCGTCACGGCCATCAGCAGAGTTAGCCCATGCCCTGTGAAAGTATGGCGTTTTTCCGTCCGCTCCTGGTTTACCTGGTATTCCCTGAGTGCCGTCCTTACCATTTTTACCATCTGTACCTCTCCATTTAGTCCAGCGGTAATCAGCAGGATTGGTACTATCTGTGGCGTTAAAATCAACATAGACACCTATATAGGCTTTGTCTGCGTTGGTTTGGTCAAATCCACCGCCTGAGATAGTATCAGCGTAAGCAATATGGGTGTACTGAGTTCTTCCGTCAGCTCCCCTATCACCAGGGATACCCTGGTCACCCTTAGCCCCTTGGATACCTTGCAAACCTTGTAAACCACGCTCACCACGGTCTCCTTTTTCTCCATAAACAGAGAGGATATGAGGCTCTCCTGTGCTAGATGTACCATCTGAGTACTTCTCTACACGATAAGACCAGACAAAACGTTGATTTGATGTAGGGGTCTGGACTGTTTGAGTCCAACCAGCTACAGAGTGGGTCACACCCGCTGACATACCAGTAAGCAAATAGTAAGTATCAACACTTGCAATCCCTCTACCAGCTGTGCCATCTATCGTGTTAATAAAAGTAACCTGTTCAGAGGCTACTTCCTGATTATCCACCCATGCAGCGATTGTCAAAACCATTGTCTGGTTGATGTCAGCCGCCTTGACAATGTAGGTAGAGCTTGTAGCCTTAATCTCACCGTCAACAACCCAACGCCAGCCACTATTGATGCCCCTGTTACCTTTCATCAAGGTAGGGGTCACAACTGACTGACCTTGCCCATTCTTAAACGCTGTACCGTTGTCTGTAGAGACTTTCACGGTGTAAGGTTTAGCGTCTTCTATCATACGGTCTAGACGCTCCTGAATACCGTTTGACAAAAGATTTTCAAGAGCCTTAGCATTTGAGAAAGTGGTCTTGTTGTTCTTTGGATTGGTAAAGCTGATTGTCTGCTCTGATACCCTCATTTCAAGCAAGAGTACTGGGCTAAATCCGTCATCATAGACTTGGACAGTGTCCCCAATGCCAAGCTCTGTGAAGCCCTCCACTTCATAAGTTACGGCTGGATAAGCGTACTTTTTCAACTCACGATAGGCAGCCGCACGAATAACCTCTGGACTGGAACTTTCAACAGTCATGTCTTTTCTAATCCATTGGTCATTCATGGTACTACTTGTGAATGCTGCTGGGTACATCTGCATAGATGACGGAGCGTATAGCATTTCTCCGCTTTGATAAAATTCACGTTCACCATTGGCATTTTTGATAGACCAAGCGCCAAGACCAGAAATAGTGACAGTTTTACCGTCCTCAGTTCTCCCTGTTGGTCTTACAGCATTGTAAATATTGGTTTTATCTACTGTCCTAGTTAAGGTTTTTAGGTTCTTGCCATAGGTCAAAACAGTAGGGCTAACACGCCCTACACCTTGGTGAGTGTCGTCGTTTTCATGATAAACTTTGACCACAAAGGACTTGATAGAGCTATCAGCGTTGAGGTGGGTATCAAATTCAATTTCAGCACCAAACTTATTAGCTAGACTTAATAGACGGTTCAGCTTTGTATCTGTACCCTCCCACTCAGCAGAAATCTTCTGAGTAGAAACCTCATTGACCCCAATTTTCAAGAATGTAAAGTTAAGCAAGTCCATAGCGTCACAATATTCTTTGAAAGTCATTGCTCTTGGCGCTTTGTATGGATTAGCATACTCATTGATAAGCTCAAGGTTAAGGTTGATACCATAACACTTGATAATCTGCTCGTTTTCCTCAACTTTACGGATTGTGTGCAGATAGGTCTTGCCCTTGTACAGGAAAGACACAAAGGCTTTTTCATTCAGATAGTTGTAGGCACGTTTGCGCCCTGTGTCAGAGATGATAGCATTTTTGAATACCGTGAAATCAAAGGTACTAGAACCTGTTTCAAGGTACCTAGTCCAGGTATCGTTAAAGTAATTCAACGTAGCCTGCTTGTCGTTATCAATAAAAGCAACTTTTCTCAAACTTGCGTCATGGATTGTCAATAACATACGCTATAAGTACCTTTCTTCAAATTCTATCTTGACTGTGGGCTTAGTTTTGACCCAACTTGAACTGTAAACCTCTAGCTGACTGTTACCAGGTGGGATAGTCAGGAACGTTGAACCGTGGACAATATCCACAATACGCTCCAAACCGTCCACGGTTACTGTGTCATTTTCGCTATTAAGCACTACATTTGAACCGATAGGGTAGCGGTTAGGAATATCCTTAGTGACTGCTACAAAATCCTTACGATAGAAAATACTATCCAAGTACATACGGGTTACTAGAGGTTTGTTCCCTAGAGCACCAAACGCCACATGGATTTTAGCTGATTTTCGCCCTTTGATTTCAGGAATGGTAAAGGTGTTGTAAGACCCCCACCAAAAAACAGTAACTTTATCATCATTACGTTTGAGGTCTGACCAACCTCTAGGCTCATTGAATGGGTTTTGACTGTCTAAGTGAGTTCCTGTAAAAGTCCACTTTTTGAGCATGTTATAGCCCCCTTTACCATCAGCAGCCATAAAGTTATACTCACAACCTAGACCGTTGTAGCGTTTGAATGTCTCAACACCATACAAAAACCGCCCCTGTTCATCAGAGACGGTCAACTTGATAAAGCCAAATTGGTTAGCAGCGCCAAGCCAAAAGACTTGTCGCCACCAAATATAGTCATTAAGTGAGCCTGTAGCGCCTGAGCTGTCTGCTGGAATGTTCCAAGTTAAGCTCCCTGCATTGTTTCCAGTAGTTCCTCCTGGGTTCTGTAGAAACAAATGAGGGCGACCTTGCCAGTTCACACTACCTACAATTCCTTTGAGGTTCTGCGTAGTGTCATTTAAGATAGCAACATTCTTAGTTGCAGCACTCAGACCAGCTGTGATTTTACTGTCTCGATAATCAAAGAGTAGCTCTGATTGTCTGACTTGCTCTGTATCAGCCTCCTCACGGTCTCCGACTTCAAGAGCTCCGCTAGTGTTGACCAAACCAATATAACCATTCTCAGCGTTATTCTTGACTGTAATAATGGGAAAGGCTGGTACATTACCATCATTGACAAGGTTGAAAACAACCTTGTCAGAGGATACCGTCCCAATGTCAAACCTGCGGTAGGTGGTGCTGTGAGCCACGCCATCAGGGATAAGTAGCTCAAACTCTCCTTTTTGCAACCAACGTGTCACGTTATCCATGGCCACAGAGCCAGTCACAAGACCCATGTAATACTTATCAGGTTCATCAGAAATGATAATTTTGACAGCCTCTGAGGTATTAAAGACCCCTGCCAGCGTGTGCTTGGCCTTTTCAAGTGTCATACCATTTTTTTCTTGCATAGCAAATTTGACCTTGATAAACTTAGCCCCTGTTCTTACTTCTTGTAAGTTCACTCCAAGGAGTGGAGCGTCATTGATTTCAATGCTACGCTCATTACCCACAGGGCGGATAATTTCAATAATTCGGATAACCTCAGAGAGGTCAAATCCGTTAATAGTGATAGTGTCATTATTCATCAGACAATCCCCCTCATCATGTTATCTATTTTGATTTTGTCGTTCTGATAGTTAGTCATTGGCTCTCCGATTTTTGCGACTAGAGTACCGTCATCTAGCACCATGTTCACAGGGCGCTTGACAGCCTGTTCAGCCACTTCAAGAGCTTTGGTAAGAGCTTTATCCGCTTGGTCTCTAATTACCTCAATTTGGCTCATTTCAGCACGTTCTGTGATTGATTTGAGCTTGAATTGGCTAGATAGAGAACCATTACCGAGGCCTAATAGTTCCTCAGCGCCAAACTTAAAGGCGGACATCTCTTTTTGCACATAAGCTAGGCTATCAGTCACATCAGAGGTATTCTTTTCAATACCTACAGCGATACCTTGGGCAATATAGCGCCCTACGTTATCCCTGAATAGTCGTGATGGTGAGTGAATTTTAGCTTTAGCCTGTGCTGCTCTTTCAGCTTGTGCAACTAGGGCATTAGCAGCAGCTGTAACGGCTCCAAGGGCTGAATACATACCTTGAGCTAACCCTTGGCCAATCATAGCCCCTACACTACGCATTGCACCAGCTCCAGACATACCAGTAGAGCGGATTGCGTTTACCATTGCTGACATTGCAGCTCTTGCTGAACCGATACCGCCACGGATACCGTTAGTAACTCCGTCTGACACGCCTTTACCAGCTTGTCGTCCTGCTTGTGTCATTTGACTTGCTGATTGCCTTACCACAGATACCAGCTGTTGCATACTAGAGCGCATAGTTGATACCGCTTGTGTCATAGCAGAGCGTACAGCAGAATTGAGTTGACTCATTGATGAGGTTGCAGCACTTGAGATATTAGCAAAACCTGAGGCGACCATTGGCGCTGATGTGGCTAATTGCATGATTGATGTTCTTGCTGTCATTGCTGAGGCTGTAATAGCCGTAAATCTAGCTGGTACCGAACCAAGCACTCCACCAAGAGCACCAAGTACAGCAGATACTGCTGAGAAACCCGCTGACATTGCAGAGGCTCCAGCTTGAGCCATCATCATTGAGGCTGACAAGGCTGTAATTCTGCTTTGTAGTGCTGAAATGCTAGCCGTTGAGCCTGCTAGACCTACAAAAGAGGTCATAACAGCACTAGCAAAGGTTCTCATAGCAGAGCCTGCCGTGGTCATTACTCCTGGTAAAGTTCCGATACTTGAGCCAAGAGTGCTGAAAACACTAGGCAGTGTCTGCATTGCAACGCTTGCTGTTTGAGCTGATGTAGCAATGAGTTTTAGTCCAGTTCCTGCTTGTTGCAAACCTGGACCCGCTGAGGCAATACCTGAGCCAGCAATAGCAGCTAAACCAGTTGCCACAGCTGCTAAAGTTCCAACCAAGTCACCAAGTTTTAGGTCAACTAACATTTTGACCCCTTGAGCCATCAACTTCACGCCTTGTCCAGCGTTTTTAGCCGCATTACCCATACTCTCAAAGATACCAGCAACCCCATCAAGTACATTGCGGATAGCAGAGCCAAAGCTCTCTACCACGCTACCAGCACTTTCTAGGATTGAGCTGACCTGTTCTCCGAAAGTTTGAAGTAATTGGGTCAGACTATCAATGATAGGACTGATTTGACTGATGAGGTTATTAAACGCCTCTACTAAGGATTGGAGTACAGGGGCAACTGCCTGGACCATTTGGGTTATAGCTGGAATAAATGGAGCTAAAGCCTGAATGATTTGGACGATTGCCTGTGATACCACTGTCACAACCTGCACAAAGGCATTAGAGATGATTGAGACAATAGGGGTCACCGCCGTAGCAATTTGGGCAATACCAGAACTGATAGCAGATATTACCTGACTTAGGGCAGAGCCTAGAGCGGTTATCACAGGAGCAAGGCTACTAAATGCACTGATTACCGTAGCTATTGCTGTTCCAGCCGCTGTGATAAGTGGTGACAGCATAGCAAAAGATGAGGCTACAATAGGTAGCACAGGAGCTACAGTAACCAGCGCTTGAGCTAGGCCTTGTAGTGCCATGTTAAGGATTGTCCCTATAGCCGTACCAACGCTGACAATAACACTACCTACTCCTTGGAGAATTGTAGCTATACCCTGCCCCTGCATACCCATTAAGGCAAAAGCTGCACCAAGTGCCAAGATTGGAACTGCTAAAGCTGCAATGGTTGCAGGATTAACCATAGCCAACCCTTGACCAATACCACGAAAAGCAGCGCCTACACCTTGACCAATTCCTCTAGCAGCAGTTGCTACACTTTGGCCAAGGCTACGGATAATTGAGACAACGCTTGTACTTGCTGACCTAACAACTGATGTAGCACCACTAACCCCACTTGTCGCATTCTTTTTGAATAGACTGAACGGGTTAAAGGATTTCAGAAAGTTAAAGGCCTTAAAACCAGCTACTAAACCAACCAAGCCACCAACTATAGCCTGAATAGCTCCTGCAGGTAGTGAGCTGATAAAGTTAGCCGCTACGGTTGCAGCCTGAGAAAGCCACTTGACCACATTGCCTAGGACACTAGCTAAGACATTAAGAACTCCTGAGGCAGTTAGACTATTCCAAACGTGTCCAATAGCACCAGCAATACTCTTGAGCGCTCCTGCAAAGGCAGACCAAAAGGTCTGAACCTTTGAAATCACATTAGAGATGGTACTGCTGACTTTGGAGATAATCCCCTCAATGTTGATACCCTCAAGGAACTTACCTAGACCGTCAGCCATTCCGCTAAAGTCTATACTTTCCATAGCGTCTGATAGGGCATTGATTGCCTTAATACCAAACTTGTTGAGGTGTTCAAACATAGGCATGAGCTTATTAGACAGACTTTCCTTAGCTCCATCTATTGCCTGGTCCCAAGTTTTGAACTCAGTAGCCATTTTTTGAAAAGCGTCAGAGTTACCCGCCTTATTCATAGCGTCAAAGAATGCCTCTGTTGAGATTTGACCATCTTGAACAGCTGCAACCAGTTCAGCGGTACTCATACCCATTTCTTTTGCGACGGCCGCCATACCAGCGGGCGCTTGTTCCATCATAATCTTAAAGTCCATCCAGGCAACTTTAGGCTTACTTGCCATCTGTGTTGCTTGAGTGGATAAAGATTTCATGGCTTGGGCTGGATTTTCTGCTGAGGCTGCTAAACCACCAAAAGCCTTAACTAAGCTACCAACATTCTTAGTACCTACTGCGTCAAGTTGAGAGTAGGTGCTAGCCATGTCAGAGGCTGAGTAAATAGTCTTAGTGGCAAAGTCTTGCATTTCAGTCTTAGCCGCTTTAATAACCTCAGGAGAGCGTCCAAAAGCCTGTAGGTTTCCCTCAAAGGTCTTCCACGCTTTCTGTGAGCTGGTAAGCTCTGAGGCCATATCACGGATACCGCCAGTAACAACACCAATACCAGTAGTGAGAGCAGAGCTAATCAAATTAGCCCCTAAAACCGACTTAAAAACAGACCCAACCTTTGAACCTGTGCTTTCTAGTCCACCTAACAAGGTTTTTAGTTTGCTAACTCCAGACTGGGCACTAGAGCCGTCTAGGTCAACCTTGATAGTAACTGAACCATCTGCCATAGTTTTCTCTCCTTTCTGTGATTAGTAGTCAAAATCTTTAGGTAGTGCATACTCTTTTTTTAGTCGTTTCATGCCCTCTTTATACTTCTTACTATCGCCTTTTTGTGGCTTATAAGAACGTATTTTGAGCACCTCAGCAAACTTAGTATCACTAGGTAGCCCATTGAGTAGGGCATTAAATTTCTTCCAGTGCAATGTATTCTGAGCGTCAATCAAATCAAGACCGTAAGCCTGCATAAATGATGAGTAGATATACTCAGCGTCATATTTCAAACTAAAAAGCCGCTCTCCGTCTTCTGATTGACTTCTTGAGCGTATCTTGCTTTTTGACAGAAACTGTTTCCACCACTTCCTCTGTGGTTTCCTCAGTTACTTCTTGCTTTTCCACCACTTCCTCTGTGGTTTCCTCAGTTTTCTTTCTAGCCATTACTTAGCCTCCCTTATGCTGATTTGTGAACGTAGATAGCTTTTTTCTTGTTGTCAAGAACAAAAGCGTCATAACGGATACGACCCTCAACGAGTTTACCGTTAATTCCTGGTGGGTTGTCATGAATTTTGTAATCTTCCAACTTAACAGGAGATGTAGTAGCCACTGGGTGAGCAATCACGAACTCTACATTTTGTGGCAAGCGTGATGTTGGTGTCAAGACAACTGGCAAGCCGTCAATCATACCTACTTGACCTTTAATAGTGATTTCTTGGCCAAGGTCAGAGTTCTTCACAAATGTTGGGTCAAGTTTGATAAGTTTATAGAACTTAGGAGACACATGCAAGACACGACCTGCTACAGGAATAAAAGCGTCTGTAAGAGCTACCTGACCATCTAGGACAGCCTCATAAGCGTCATCTTTAGTGATGGCCGCTGTCTTAACATGTTCAGGAGCCGCACCTGCTACGATTGTTGCAAAGCGGTAGGTATCGACCTCAGGGATAACAACTTCTGACAGTTGACGTGCAAGAGCTTTACCTGCCTCCATGACACCATTAGTATCTTGTTCAGATTTCTTGTCAATGGTAAACGTGAAAGAACGGTCTTTCTTGAGTACCATAGTTTGAACGGTGTTACCAAGTTCCTCAGCCTCACCGTAACGGTTTTGACCAGTTGTCTTGTAGTCGTTCATTACTGATGTTGGAACTGAGTAGACCTTGACTGTGTCAACGCCTGTGAAATCAAAATCTTGGTTGATAATACCAGTAGAGAGAGCCTCTTTAGCAAAACGCTCATCAACTTTATTATCAAATTTAGCTGCATAGTTTACTACCATGTAAAATTACCTCTTTTCTTTGTTTGGTTTACACGCTATCAAAGCCTGCAAACAGTGCTTTATCTTCTGCACTCAGATTGTCGTCACCAGTCCCAGCTGATGGGTTACCTGGTACAGAGATATTGAGATTTGGCTGTCCATCTTCACCTTGGAATAAGTAAGGGCTGGACTCTTTGAGAGCATTGATAGTGTCATCTAAGATAGGTTTCCCATCTTCTCCTAGCTCAATCTTGTCTAGGTCAATGAACTTCATCAAGTCCTCAGAGTTGTAAGCTCCCACATCTTTCAAAGCAAGTGCTACAGCGTTAGTTTTTGTTACCTGGGCAAGTTTTGCCTCATTGTCAGTCTTGTACTGGTCAAATTGGGCTTGTAGGTCTGCTAGCTGTTGCTTGCTTTCCTCACTAGCTCCCTCTTTTTCCTGTAACTCCTTGACAGCTTGGGTTTGTTGCTCAAGTTGTTGTTTTAAGGTGTCGTTTTCTGCCTGTAACTCAGACTTAGCTTGTGCCTTTGCATTTTCAATACCTGCACCGTACGCTTGCATGATACTGTCTAGCACCGCTTTATCTTCGATACCTGCGTCCACCAACATCTCACGTTTAAGGCTCATACCTTAACTCCTTTGTTTTACGCCACGAGGGGCAGAATTTGACAGTTTACGTCATGTCAGACAACACACTCTGTAGGATTTGAACCCACGCTATCAAGGTTGGAGCTTGATGTGCTACCGCTACACTAAGAGTGCAAAATAAAAACCGCTTGGATTTCCAAACGGTGTAAAAGTAGTCTTTCCTACCAGTCAAGATGAGTGACCGCCTCCTTACTTGCGACTAAACCAAGATTTTTTAGATACCTTGTCAGCTACTTTCTTCTCAAGATAATCAAATCTTGAATTAGTAGCCTGAGCATTGCGTGAGTTAATCTGTTTCAACTCCTCAAGCTCTTTATCTTGCCTGATGATTTCATGAATAGCATAATCAAGCATAGTCTCAAGCCACTTGACTTTGTCCTCAAGTTCACGTTTCTTTTTGATACGTTTGTTCATGGTTGCCTCCTATTTTTGGGTATAAGAAAAGCGCCTAGGTTTAACTAAGCGCTAAGTTTTACTAATTGCTTTGCCTTTTCGTAGTAAGGCGTTAAAAAGTTGATAAATCCTTGCTTATCACTTGGGTCATGTTCCTCTAGGAACATCATCAATTCAACATCATTGAGAGCGTCAAACATTTCAGGATTTTCATTATCCCAAGCCTCAGCAAACTCCTCATCTTCTCCAAAAAGAGCATTAAACTTAAAGGAAAAATCCCAAAAATTATCAATCTGACCACTGACTGCTTGATTGAGCATGTCTAATACTCGCTGACTGTATTTCATAATGGCTTAAATCCTTTCAGTTTTTTACGTTTCATCATAGTCACTACAATATCTGTATCAGGTTCAGTGATGTAAAGAATGCCGTTGTAGTATCTAGCAAGCCTACCATTCTGTTCTGATACATAGTTAGGAGGTAGAGAAAAGGCTGTTTTGACGGTTTCATAGTTATAGCTAAATGTACCATCATTGCGTCTCATACGCTCTATGTAGCGTGCTATAGCATGGTCTCCAAATACTATACCGTCATTTTTGAAATTAAAGTAAGCCTCCACCGCCTGCTGTTTCTGTTTTTCAGACAGTTTCTCGTGAATATCTCCCTTAAAATAATTGACAATCCTATTATCATACCTCAAAGACTCTTTTTCAGAGTGGCTCAGAGCTTGGAAATCACTATAAGACTTGGGTGCTTTATTTCCCAAATTTTGTAGTATTTCAGAATACTCTTTTTTAGAGCGCTTGTCAATAGATTTGTATAATTTTTTAACCGTATCATCATTGTAGTAGTATTTCTCCCTAGCATAATCACGGTGTAGAAAAGGGTGTTGTCTGAGGTAGTCCCTCATAGCTCCCTGTTGCACCCTGACCCTGCTCTTGTACTTGTCTATGAGCTCTTGGTCTCCTAGTTTTTCTGCAACGTGGAGAAACTCCTTAGACTGTCTGATAGACCGCTCCAGGGCTCTCTGTTTAGCCTGTACGTTGGCATTTTCGATAGCTTGCTCAGGTGTTAAGTCCTTGACATCTTCGCCAAGCTCAGGCTTGTAGTTGACACCAACCACAAAGGGCGTGATTTCATGGGTACAGTTAATACCCAGACACCCACCAGCCGTACCGTAGCCATAATCTGACAAAGCAAGTATACGCTCTCCCTTTTCAGTCCTTGCAACTCCAGTAGTGACTATCTGATGTTGTAGAGGGGCGCACATTTCCCTTGCTGTGGATTTCTTGGAGTAGTAGTAGGTATCTATTCCCAATTCCTCAGCTGGAGCCATTCTAACCTCACGATATACCCGCCAAGCCGTGGACTTGATGACTTGCCTAGCGTAGGTGTCAGCTTTCCAGTGCTTACCTTGGCTGTCTGTAAAGCCGTAAAAGCCCTTTTTAGCCCATTTCATGACAGTATCTGAAATAGCCTTATCTGATGTAGCAAGACCTGTGACAACCTTTGCTGTGGCCTCCTCAATGATTGATTGGTAGGCTCCTATCACGCTCTTTGGTAGCGTGGTATTGATAAGGTTGTTGATATCGCCCATAGTCTGATTTACATAGGCTGCAAGGCTATTCTGAATAAGAGAGTTACTAACAAATGTACCGCCACCAGTGGCCTCTAAAAGCTGCTGTTTGGTGTCCTTGTAGATTTTGTAGCCCTCATTTTGGATAACATGCCTAAGCTGTTCCTCAGCAATGCCTGAGCGTTCAGAGATAAGCTGTAGGTTATCCTTATTGAGTAACCCCATCTCATTCATCTTCTCAAGTTGCCAAATATAAGGGTTATCATCAAGACTAGCTGAGCCACGCTCTTTTATACGGTCTATAACTTGGTCAAATAAATCAAGGGTTAGCTGATGATAGATGTCTGCAACCTGACTAGCGTCTAGCATTAACTGCTCATCATTTAGCTTGATTGGTTTCTTCTCTTTCATAAGCTTCTACAAGTCCCTCAATCACTAGCCTAGATGGGCTGTTTAGTCCAAATAGGTCCCTTAACTTATCAATTACCATATATTTCAACATCTTCATCACTCCTGTTGTTACTTGCCTCACCAATAGCACTGCCACTGATTTCAGCTTTGATGTCCTTAGCTTTCTCAGGGGTTACGTTGAGTACTTTCTCAATGGCCATGACATCAGTACCAAAGCCAGCGTTTACTACCTTAATCCAGTAATCAAGCTCAGCGTTACGGTCAGTAAATACACCATCATCAAGGTTAATACTGATTGCGTCCATATCAGGAATAGTTCCTTTGTAAAGCTGATAGGATTTGCCAAGCTCTAACATGGAGATAATCAGCTCTTTCAGAGCTTGCTCAACTAGGCTGACAATACTGTTACGCATTTGATATGTGTCAGAGTTTTCTGAGACAATCTCAGTGGCTGTCTTCATACTCTTGCCGTCAAAGGTAAACATGCCAGCTGATACCCCTATCTGCATTTCAAAGAGAGCTAGCCCCTCGTTAATAGCCTTGATGTAGTCATCAGAGCGGATAGGTGTAGTGAGGTCTGTGATACCTATACCCTTGTCTATATCGCCACTATCGAACTGCTCATAAACATTGTGACCAGTTTCAAACTCACGCTTGACCGTGACCTTATCGCCGTCCTGATTGTACTCTGTCTTAATCATCTGAGTAGGAACTGCAACCCTACGCTGACCCATTTTGACCTCCCACATAAACTCATCATATGTAGTATTCAGGAAGTCAATAGTAGTCTTAGCGTTATCAAAAATGGACAGACCAAGCGGGCTGTTAATATCTTTGTTATTCATGCCTGGGGTCTTTAAGTAGGTAAACAGAGGACGACTCAAGCCGTTAAGTTCTGCCGCCTCCTCAAGTTCCTCATAGAGTTCTGACAAAGGCACTCTAGCCCCTACAATATTCTGATTATCAGACTTGTAGAGCTCATTGGTTACCGTGTACTTGTCATCTTTGCCCCATTCGTGCAACTCAATCAGCGTGTAATACTTGTGCTTGTTCCCCTCTGATTTGATGGTCTTAGTGATGATAGCGGCACTAGAGACATCTTGGGTATTGGACTGGAGAGGCAAAAAGACAGGAGCTTGAACAAATGCCACTCTTACCTTGTCCTTATCAACGTATGGCCTCATGGCAAGCCCTCCAAGAGCCAAGCAACTCTCTAAGTAACGCTCAAAGTTCTTGATAAAACGGTCATTCTGTAGCTGTTGCTGAATGAACTCATTAGCTCTTTCATCATCTACCTTAATTTCAGCCTGTTCATTGAATACAAGGCTTGCAATCTTCTTAGAGGCTGTTCTGCCAATCGGTAAATGATTAAAATCCCGCTTTTGCTTTGTGCCGTTGCTGTCCTTGTACTCAATCTGTGGATAACGCCCTGCAAAGTACTTGAGGTTTTCTCTGATACGGTCATATTCAGCACTTGACACCGCTATTTTGGGGTGGTCTGTAATGTTTGTTAAGTTTTGTGTGGTCATCACATACTTACTCCTTGTAAAGAAATTCTTGATAGTTTGTACTATTCCCATTGTTAGCTCCTTTAGGCTTTCAAATCTAGCTCCCTAGCGTTATCCAAGACAAAGTACTTGAACTCATCTACCGTGTGGTCATCTTCCTTGATAACTTTAGGGTCATCAGTGTTCAGGGACTTGTCATCATAGCGATACATTTTGTGTTCTTCAACAAAAATCCTGTTAGCAGGAATGTCAAGATAGTAAAAACGCCCCTCTGCTAGTAAGCTGATAACCATGTCAATCATGGTCTGATTTTTCTTTTTGGCTACTGGGTGCCAGCGTTCGCCATAGTCCTTAAAGTATTGGTTTCTCAAGGCACCCTCAGCGCTATCAATAGTCATCTTAAGCTTGGGCACTCTGTAAGTCTTCATGACCTTATCAATAAAGTCATGTATCATCACAGAGAGCTCACTAGGGGCCTTTTTAATCGTCTTTCCAGCTGGGCTATAGTAGAACGTATCAAGCAAGATAACATTACCCTTGGCAGTCAATCCGTAAGCCCCACAGGCGGTAGCTGATTGTTGGTGTCCAGTATCTAGGGCAAATGATATACCGATAAGCCTATCGTCATCAGGGAGGCTCTCAAGCGGCTTAAAGTAATTCATGTTGTAGACATGATTACCAAGCCCTATGACCTCGCCTAGGTACATCCAGCGGTAATAGTCAGGGTCAGTTTCCTTGTACCTTTCTATCTTCTCTTTCATCTGCTTAGATAAAAAACCTAGCTTGTCATCAAGATAGGTGCTGTGATGTATCATGTAGGTTGGGTCACTAGCTTTCTCAGCTACCCACTCATTTATCCAATCATAAGGGTTGCGTGGCGGGTTGTATGTAAAATAAACCTTGACCTGTTTGCCATTCGGCAACTCTTGACGGATAAAGGTATCCTCAACAATATCAATGTCCTCACGACCTGCAAACTCTGCAAGTTCCTCAAACCAGACAGACATGACATATCCTTTGGCTATCTTTTGTGACTTGAGTTTCATGGGGTCGTCTACGCCGTAGAAGTAAAAGGCTGTACCAGTCTTTTTATGAGTAATTTGTAGCGGTGACTTGCCAAACTTGAACTGATTGGCCAAGCCCATCTCATAAATTGCCCATCTTATCTGTTCATAGACAGACATTCTCAGGTATTTACCCACTTTCCGTAGAACAACCACATTACCTAGAGGGTCACTAATAAAGTCATTCACTAGGTCAATGGATACCACAGAGGACTTAGTAGAGGCACGCCCCCCTTTTAGTACTATGTGGCTCTTGAGTGTGTAGAGAACTTCATCAAATACTGGGTTAATCAGCTTTGCTAGGTTCAGTATCGCCATTGTACTCACTCCTATCAAATGTAAATCCAGTAATGATCGTGTCATCTTCATCATCTGAGCCAAGTTGTGCCTTGAGGTTGTCAATTCTCAGGCGTTGCTCCTCTGTGACAAGCGGTGAGCGTGTCAGCTCGTCATAGGTCTTAATCATGCTTTTAAGCTCTGACTGTGCCCTTGCTATTGCAGCTAGAGCCTTGCCTTGTTTATCCCATGCCGTATGATGTTCATAGCCTACACCAGCTTTGCCCTCGCTTGTGATTAAGGTATCGCTGTCCTCTATGTCCTGGACAAATAAAATACGCTGAGCGTGTAACAAATTAGCATAGGTCAGCGTGATATTTTCCCAAAGAATATCAATAGGGGTCATTGTCTCAACTTCATCTATCAGCTCAGATATGCCCTTAGGGAGGTATTTTCTCCTTAGTCCATGCTTTACAGCGTTGTCGTTTCCTCTAGGGGCTCCATGACCCACAGCGTTCTTATTTCCTTTTGGAGCTCCCCTTGGTTTTTTGGAGCGTTCCGTATTTTTCTTTTGGAACGTTCCTTTTATTTTAGGTTCCCATTTGTCTTTACTTTTCCAACCTCGGACAGTGCCAGCTGAAACACCCAAACGCTCAGCAATCTCAATCAGCTCAATGTTTCCATTATTTTCTGAATAGATTTCAAATGCCTTGTCTCGGTTGGGGTCTCTTGCTCTACCCAAGCCTAAACCTCCTATACTTGTTTGTTTGGACAAAAGAAAAGGCAAGACACTTGATAGGTGCCTTACCCTTATTTCTTGATACTACCATTCTAGCAGAATTTAAGAACCGTGCTGTTCCAAAAAGTCCCAAACGCTCCCTATGAAATCAGATGACTTCCTCTAAGGCTGAGACAGCCTCATTTTTTAACCTGTAATAGGTTGTTCGGCTCATCTTCAAATCATAACAAACACTATCAGCGGTGCCTTTATTGATGTAGGTCATCCTTAATACTGCCCTATGCTTCGGATTTTTCAGCTTGTTAATCAATCTACCAAGTTCAAGTTTCCTGTTAATAACTTCATTGGTATCTTGCTCTATCGCTTCTTTCATGACAATCAACTGAGTATAGACATCATCAACTTGTCTAGC
>NZ_CTEN01000006.1 GCF_001375655.1 Streptococcus varani
CGTGAGATCGGCTTCCTATTCATGAGCATGAATCTAACAAAATTGACTAAGAATCTCGACCCTAAAAATTCAAATACTCAAAAACCACACAGTGATTTTTTCATCTTGATTGTTTTCAAGACTGAAATCTCTGTGTGGTTTTATTTGAAGCTACTTTTTGCCCAGCCTCATTAGTCAAGTAATCAAAGCATAACCTGAACGTAAGTTCAGCGAGCGTCTTTAGATGCTGCTGGAGTCTAACGGCTTATAGCCGGTGTACAAGCCACCCGTTTTCACGGGTGGTTTTGACTCCAAGTAGTTGACAAAGTGAACAAAGATTGATATACTAGTAGGAGTCCAATGGACGATCTAGCGAGTCTTGGTTACAGGATATGCCAACCTGCCACTCGGATTCAGCTCAAATACAAAGGAGAAATACTCATGGCAATCTCAAAAGAGAAAAAAAATGAAATCATGGCACAATATGCGCGTCATGAAGGTGATACTGGTTCAGTAGAAGTGCAAGTTGCTGTCCTTACTTGGGAAATCAACCACCTCAACGGCCATATCAAAGAACACAAAAAAGACCACGCTACTTACCGTGGTTTGATGAAGAAAATCGGTCGCCGTCGTAACCTCTTGGCTTACTTGCGTAAGACAGACGTTAACCGTTACCGTGATTTGATCCAATCTCTTGGTCTTCGTCGTTAATTTTAGCATTAAAACTGTGTGATACGGCCTCAGGTCGCTTTGATAGACTCCAGTCTAATCTACAGCTCTCCTTCCTTGTCTAACACAGTTTTACTGGCTAAAATAATTAAAGTACTTCACTCTAGTGAGGTTCTTTTTTTAATCCCAAGATTCATCAAAATGTAACTGCCTTGTCTAAAGCGATTTTATCTGAAAAAATTGCTGCTCTCTAGATTTCTAGGGAGTTTTTTTGTCTCAAAGTTGCAACAGAACATAAATGGCAAATAGGAAGTCTACTCTACAGCTTCCCTTCCTTGTCTAACGCAGTTTTACTGGCTAAAATAGTTAAGGTGCTTCACTCTAGTGAGGTGCTTTTTTCATCCCAAGATTCATCAAAATGTAACTGCCTTGCCTACAGCGATGTTGACTGAAAAAAATGCTACTCTCTAGATTTCTAGGGAGTTTTTTTGTCTCTTAGAGACTGTCGGTCTGTAAGACGCAACAGAACATAGACGCAATTGTTTGCAGATAATGTGACAGTCTTTTACTAGACTTCATGGTTTCTTTTTCAGCGGACTTAAGTCTAGGGTTTGTTTTAGAAGGGATAGATAAGGGTACAAGAGTCTATTTTACTTCTTAATTATAATAGTTCTAATCATTTTGCTTTCCTCTTTCTACATGTTATAATCATTTTATGAAAGAATTTGAATTGAAAAATGTGGGTTTATCCAGCCCTGATAAGAAAATTTTAGATAATATTAATCTCACTATTGAAAAAGGCGCTCACTTGACCATTACAGGGCCATCGGGTTCTGGTAAAAGTAGTTTACTGAGGGTTTTATCTGGTCTTGTTTCTCACAATCACGGGACTTTGCTTTTTCAAGGGCAGGATGTTCTTAAACTAGATCCAATCCCTTATCGTAGACAGGTTTCCTATTGTTTCCAACAGCCTGTTCTTTTTGGACAAAGCGTAAGGGATAATATGGTCTTTCCTTTTGAAATTAGAGAGTTGGCTTTTGATCAAGATAAGGTTTTGAAAGCTCTCAGTCGGCTTAATTTGGGTCCGGAGTTTTTAGATAAACCGATTAAGGACTTATCTGGTGGCGAAAAGCAGAGGGTTGCCTTGGTTCGTAACCTCCTCTTTGAACCTCAAGTGCTCCTCTTAGATGAGGTTAGTTCTGGTTTGGATGAAAAAACAAAGAGCTTATTACGTGCTTTTCTAAAAGAATTGAATCAAGAGGGAGTGACCTTGGTTGAAGTAACCCATGATGCCAGTGAGTTGGAACAGGCCAAGAATCTCATCAGAATTGTTGAAGGGAGATTAGAGCATGAATAGTGTGGATGTTTCCTATTGGTCCTTGGCGCTTGCTTTAAGTTTAGTCTTTGTGGCCATTACTATCTCGAGCAAACAAAAACTTGGTTTAACCAAGGATATTATCGGTAGTGTTATTCGCACAGTCATTCAATTGACTGTAGTGGGTTACCTGCTTTATTATATTTTTGATTTGAACCATGTCATCTTGACCTTAGCCATGGTCATGATCATTATTTACAACGCCAGTCGTCAGGCCAACAAGCGCAATCCAAATGGCAAGAAGAAGTTTATCCAATCTTTTTTAGCTATTTTCCTAGCGACCAGCTTGACGCTGACTGTTTTAGTTTTATCCGGAGCGATTAAATTTATCCCCTCTCAGCTCATCCCCATCACTGGTATGATTGCTAGCAATAGTATGGTTGCAATTGGTCTTTCTTACCGCGAGATGAACAGTCTTTTTCGCGATCAGCGTCAGCAAGTTTTGGAAAAATTAGCTTTGGGAGCTCCTGTCAACTTGGCTGCAGCCTCCATTGTTCGTCAATCCATCCGGACCGCCATGCAACCAACCATCAATTCAGCTAAGACTGTCGGTTTAGTCAGTCTACCTGGTATGATGTCCGGACTGATTTTTGCTGGTGTCAATCCTATTTTTGCTATCAAATACCAGATTATGGTCATGTTCATGCTCTTATCAGCGACCAGTTTGGGAGCTGTCATCGCTGCTTATTTCTCCTATCGCAATTATTTTAACGATCGTGCTCAGCTTGATTTTGAAGAAAATGCGGATTAAGATGGAGACAACTGTAAAAAACGAATGATGTATGGTATACTCATAAAAAGGAGGTGGAAAATATGATTTGGTCTATGCTTGTTGGTCTCTTGATTGGTGCAGTAGCGGGTGCTATCACCAGTCGTGGAGAAAATATGGGCTGCTTTTTCAAAATATTTGCAGGTCTGATTGGCTCCTCCATTGGTCAAGCTTTGTTAGGCAGTTGGGGACCGACTCTTGCTGATATGGCATTGATTCCCTCGATTGTCGGTGCTATCATTGTGATAGCTGTTGTAGAATTTTTCTTTGGTAGAAAGAATTAACGATTTGTGAATGTCAGATAAAAGCTGCCTCTCTTTTTTTGGAGAGCAGTTTTCTGCTTTTGAAATTGCTTTTGAAATTGTTTTTGAAATTTGCTTCAATTTTTTCAAAAATATGATATAATACCATGAATTATGGATTTTAGGAGTAAAATAAGATGAAAATTAAGGCTTCAAACAGCGCCCTGATTGAAAGTTTGGCCCATTCAATCGAAAAAAAGGAAAATCTTTCTCGTAACAGTTATAAAAAATATGCTGTACGTGCTATGTTAGCGACGATGTTCTTGACTTTAGGGACAGGAATTGCTTTTTATATTTCCATGTACGTAGATGCGATCGTTCCCCACGCAGGAAAACTATTTTATGCCTTTATGTTTAGCTGGTCCTTGGTCATGATTGTTTACATGAATGCAGAGTTGGGCACCTCTAACATGATGTACATGACCAGTGCTGTCTATAACAACAAACTACGTTTTTTGACAGCTGCTAAAATTCTAGCCATCTGTATTTTCTTTAACTTTGTTGGGGCTGTTTTCTTTTCTTGGTTTATGGCACAGACCAATGCTTTTAATCACCTACCAGCGGATAATTATCTTTTTGAGGCCGTTTCTGCAAAACTCGCGAAGACACCGTGGACTCAGTTTGTCGAAGGAATTTTTGCCAATATTGTTGTTAATACAGCTGTTTTCTGTACGCTTCGGATGAAAGATGATGCTGGTAAAGTCTTCTCCATGGTCTTCATTATCTTTATCTTTGCCTTCCTTGGATTTGAACACGTTATCGCCAACTTTGTCTCTTTCTCATTAGCCTTTTTCGTCAACGGTGGACCGGTAGAAGGTATGAACTTCTTGTCAGTACTGTCTAACTTCCTCTTCTCAGGTCTTGGGAATTATGTGGGTGGTGGTCTAGTGATTGGGCTTCTTTACAGTTGGCTCAACCGCAATAGTGATATGTATGTTGACTAATATATGATTTTCTAACACTTTCTGAAAAAGGAAGTGTTTTTTTTGGTGGGTTCAAAGCCCTAAAACTAAGGCAAAGTTTATAGTCTTTGAGAATGAACAGGATATTTTGGTAGAATTCCTTTAGATATGTTTTCTCTTAAAAAAGAAAAACCGAGTTGACAATTGATCAGCTCGGCTTAGTTGTTGTCAATCCAGTAACGCAACATCGTTTCCTTATCGTTTTCATCATAATAGGTATTTTCGAGAATGCCACCATTGGCTAAGATGGTTTTCTGTGATGCAAGATTCCAATCAGCTGCAGTGACGAGAATACGGTCAATCCCCAATTTTTTTGCTTCCAAGAGAGCCAGGCGGAGTTGCTCTGTCGCATAGCCTTTTTGTCGCTCACTAGGGTGGATAGAATAGCCGATATGGCCAGCGATGTTCATGAGGAAATCTTGCTTGAGATCATGGCGGATATTGCAGACGCCGATCATAGTTTGGTCACTCTCTCGAATGCAGAGAAAAGTAGTAGACGGGGAACGCCCCTCCTCCACAGTTAGATAGGAGGAGGTTTTCTCCAGATGTAAGAGCCAGTCGGTAAGAGAGGGTGTCTCTTGTAGTCGGGAACCACCATATAAGTGCTGGTCGGGAAAAGCTTCCTTGTAAGCCAAAATTTCCTTTTCCCAGTCCATATTGGGCACAACTAAAGTCAGTTTGTCCATGCTTTTCCTCCTAAAATTTTTTCTAGTCTACCATAGCCAAGATTTCTTGTCAAAATCAACCACGCCAAACGCATGAAGAAAATTTCGTTTTCAGAAATCGAAAAACATAATGACAAAATCAATCAAAGTAGTACACTAGATATAGAGGTGACTAGTATGATTGATTTTATTGTTTCTATTGATGCGCATAGTGATGAATTAGATGGACGTCAGTGCTGGAAAATTCGTTACCCTTTATCCACTATCCTATTTCTAGTCTTCGTTTGCCAACTGGCTGGTATTGAAACCTGGAAGGAGATGGAAGATTTTATTGAAATGAATGAGGGACTTTTAGGAGACTATGTGGATTTAAGTGTTGGCTGTCCATCTCATGACACTTTAGAACGAGTTATGAGTATGGTTAATCCACAATTTTTGAGCGACCTAAAAGTTGAGTTTGAACAATCTGCCGATTGTCTATCCGTAGAGCGATTAATAGCTATTGATGGTAAAACCATGCGAGGAAACGGCAATAAGCACCAACAGCCTAATCACATCGTAACGGCTTATGATGGCTCTCATCAGATTAGTATAGGGCAGGTGATGGCTCTCATCAGATTAGTATAGGGCAGGTTGTGGTTGAGGAGAAGAGTAATGAGATCACGGCGATTCCCCGCCTTCTAAGGATGATTGATATTCGAAAAGGGATTGTCACGATTGATGCTATGGGGACTCAGACAGAAATTGTAGATGAGATTATCAAAGGTAAGGGGAACTACTGCCTTGCGGTCAAAGGGAATCAGGGGACTTTATTTGAGGACATCTCCCTCTATTTTAGTGATGTCCAATTGCTTGAAAGACTGATGAAGAAGAGGCAACACTACCAAACGGTGGAGAAAGCTCGGAGTCAAATTGAAATTCGAGAATACTGGGTCTCTTACGATGTCAAATGGTTGTCAGACAGGCATCCTCATTGGCAGAAACTGAGTGGTATTGGTATGACTAAGAATACTATTGACAGGGATGGTGTGCTGACAGAGGAAGTTCGTTACTTTATTATCAGTTCTAAAAAGGATGTTGAAACATTTGCCTCTTGTGTAAGAGGACATTGGTCAGTAGAAAGCATGCACTGGTTACTAGATGTTGTTTACCGAGAAGACCACAACCAGACCTTAGACAAGCGAGCAGCCTTCAATCTAAACGCCATTCGAAAATTGTGTCTTTATTTCTTGAAGGTTATTCAATTTCCTAAGAAGGACCTGAGTTATCGTAGAAAACAACGCTATATTTCTGTCCATTTGGACGATTATTTACCACAGTTATTTGGAAAGTAGAGACCAATTAATGATCAAACGAACTGTCTACCTTCTTAAAAATCGTTTCTAGGCACAAAAAGGTTAAGGGAAACTTTTCATGCGTACGGCGTGAAAATCAACTTTTCAGCCTTTCTTTCTGCCTAAAATATGATAAAATAATAAGGATACGTGGTTTTGTGCAAAGATGAGTTCAAGACAGCTTGGGTTGATCTTTGTAGAAAACACGTAAACTAATATTTCAGGAGAACTATTCATGTCAAAACAAGTTTTTGAAACGATTTTCGCTGGCAAAAGACTGGTTGTTGAAACTGGTCAAGTTGCCAAGCAAGCCAATGGAGCTGTTGTCGTACGTTATGGGGACTCAACGGTCCTTACGGCAGCTACCATGTCTAAAAAGATGGCAACGGGTGACTTCTTCCCTTTGCAAGTCAATTACGAAGAAAAAATGTATGCTGCGGGTAAATTCCCAGGTGGTTTCCACAAGCGTGAAGGTCGTCCTTCAACAGACGCGACTTTAACAGCCCGTCTCATTGACCGTCCGATTCGTCCCATGTTTGCGGAAGGCTTCCGTAATGAAGTTCAAGTCATCAACACAGTGCTTTCTTACGATGAAAATGCCTCTGCCCCAATGGCAGCTATGTTTGGTAGCTCATTGGCCCTGGCTATTTCTGACATTCCATTTGAAGGCCCTATCGCTGGTGTTCAAGTAGGTTATGTGGATGGTGAGCTGATCATCAACCCTGACCAAGCCCAGCAAGAAGCTTCCCACCTTGATTTGATTGTAGCTGGTAATAAGGATGCCATCAACATGGTTGAATCTGGAGCCAAAGAATTGTCAGAAGAGATCCTCTTGGAAGCTTTGCTCAAAGGACATGCGGCTATTCAAGAGCTCTTGGATTTCCAAAACCAAATCGTCGCAGCAGTTGGTAAAGAAAAGGCTCAAGTGGAGCTTCTTCAGGTCGATCCGGAATTGCAGGCCGAAATCGTCGCAGCTTACAATGGCGATTTGCAAAAAGCTGTCCAAGTCGAAGAAAAATTGGCGCGTGAAGATGCGACCAATGCAGTTCGTGATGCGGTGAAAGCAACTTACGAAGAGCGATATGCCGACCACGAAGAATTTGACCGTATCATGCGTGATGTGGTTGAAATCTTGGAACAAATGGAGCATGCAGAAGTACGCCGTTTGATTACAGAAGACAAGGTTCGTCCGGATGGCCGTAAGGTTGATGAAATTCGTGCCTTGGATGCCGAAGTAGACTTCTTGCCACAAGTACACGGTTCAGGTCTTTTCACACGTGGGCAAACTCAAGCTCTCTCTGTTCTGACCTTGGCACCAATGGGTGAAACTCAAATTATCGATGGCTTGGATGATGAGTACAAAAAACGCTTCCTGCACCACTATAACTTCCCACAATATTCTGTTGGATCAACGGGTCGTTATGGTGCACCAGGTCGTCGTGAAATTGGTCACGGTGCTTTAGGTGAGCGTGCTCTTGAGCAAGTATTGCCAAGTTTGGAAGACTTCCCATATGCGATCCGTTTGGTAGCGGAAGTCTTGGAATCAAATGGTTCTTCTTCACAGGCTTCTATCTGCGCAGGAACGCTTGCTCTCATGGCTGGTGGTGTGCCGATTAAAGCTCCAGTAGCTGGCATTGCGATGGGTCTGATTTCTGACGGCACAAACTATACTGTTTTGACAGACATCCAAGGTTTGGAAGACCACTTTGGCGATATGGACTTTAAGGTAGCTGGTACCCGTGAGGGAATCACAGCCCTTCAAATGGATATTAAGATTGCCGGGATCACTCCTGAGATTTTGGAAGAAGCTTTGGCACAAGCTAAGAAGGCTCGTTTTGAAATCCTGGACTTGATTGAAGCAACCATTGCGGAACCTCGTCCTGAATTGGCTCCAACTGCACCAAAAATTGACACAATCAAGATTGATGTGGATAAGATTAAGGTGGTTATCGGTAAGGGTGGCGAAACAATTGACAAAATTATCGCGGAAACTGGCGTTAAGATTGATATTGATGACGAAGGAAATGTTTCGATCTACTCATCTGATCAAGATGCCATCAACCGTGCTAAAGAAATCATCGGAAACTTGGTGCGTGAAGCTAAAGTCGGTGAAGTCTATAAGGCCAAAGTTGTTCGTATCGAAAAATTCGGTGCCTTTGTCAATCTCTTTGAAAAGACAGATGCTTTGGTTCACATTTCTGAAATGGCATGGACACGGACAAATCGTGTAGAAGACCTGGTTGAAATTGGGGACGAAGTCGATGTTAAAGTCATGAAGATTGATGAAAAAGGTCGCGTAGATGCTTCTATGAAAGTACTGTTGCCTCGTCCAGAAGGTCTTGAAATAGAAGAAAAGAAAGAACATTCTGACCGTCCACGCCGTCCGCACCACAACAAGTATGACAAGCACGACAAGCATGACAATAAAGATAAAAAATCTTTCGGGGAATTCAAATTCCACAAGGTAGAAAAATAGACTATCAGTCAGCTAAAAATACTTAGTAGCCCGTTTTAGCTTAGAAATGAATGAAGTCTAACTTTTGTTAAAAGGGATTTCGTTGATCTAGCATTTGAGTACAACTAACGATCCAAAAGCGAATGGCATCTGTACCTTAGAAGGCAGCTGTCTAAGACAAAATTTTGTGTAATATAGATGGAAGCATCTAGGACGACCTTGTCCCGGATGTTTTCTCACTAATAGGAGGAATCTATGGGTTGGTGGAAAGAAACCATAAACATCGTCAAAGAAAATGACCCAGCAGCACGAACCAGTGCTGAGGTACTTTTGACCTACCCTGGTGTTAAGGCTTTAGCTGCGCATCGCATTTCACACTTCCTATGGAAAAATAATCTCAAGCTTTTGGCTCGTATGCACAGTCAATTTTGGCGTTTCTGGACCCAAATTGAAATTCATCCAGGTGCTGAGATAGCTGCTGGAGTCTTCATTGACCATGGTGCTGGATTGGTAATCGGGGAGACCACTGTCATCGAAAAAGGAGTTCTTCTTTATCATGGTGTTACTCTTGGCGGTACAGGAAAAGATACTGGGAAACGCCATCCCACTGTACGGGAGGGAGCTCTCATCTCTGCCCATGCCCAAGTGATTGGGCCTATCGAAATAGGACGTTACTCTAAAGTCGGTGCTGCAGCAGTAGTGGTCTCGGATGTACCTGAAGAGGTGACAGTGGTTGGGATTCCAGCCAAAGTAGTCCGCATTCATGGTAAGAAAGACGATTTGGTCATCCATCAGATTGAAGAAGAAAGAGAAACCCTCTACTACACTTCGAAAATGGAAAAACTCAAGGATTGCAGCCATCATTCGTCTCATTTGTAAAGAGCAAAAGGAGTTATCCTATGTTATTAGATGAATTTGAAGCTGTTCCAGCCGTCATTGAGCCTAGTCATGCTAGCGATGCTATTGCTGGGATTGGTGAAATCTGTGATACCCTTATTTTTTCTTTCAATGGGGAAATTGTCAACCGTGTCAAGTGGATGCGAGATGTCTATGAGGGTGGTTATATCAAGAGTTTGAATGGGAAACATCCTTGGTATATTTTGGAAAACGAAGGACAGAAATTGGCTGTAACGTTAGCACCAATCGGTGCGCCCATGGCAGTTGGCCAACTGGAAGAATTGAAAGTTATGGGCTTTAAAAACTTTATTGTTTTGGGCTCTTGTGGTGTTTTGGACAAATCCATTGAGGCAGATAAGATTATTTTGCCCAGTTCTGCTTTGCGTGATGAAGGGACTAGCTATCATTACGCACCTGCTTCAGATGAAATGGCCTATGATGAACACCTGCTTTCAACCATGGAAACAGCCTTTGAAAAGGCCGGTATTGAGCATATTCGGACCAAGACTTGGACCACAGATGCTTTCTTTCGGGAAACAGCGGATAAGGTCAAACGTCGCCTAGCAGCTGGTGCGACAGTGGTGGATATGGAAGCATCGGCCATCATGGCATGGGCTCAGTTCAGACAGGCTACTGTTTACCAGTTCTTTTACACGGCTGATTACGTAGACCACCATAAAAATGAGTGGGATACTCGCCACGAAGAACGCACGTCAGATGTCATGACTTTCTTTGATGTGGCTCTAGCTATTGCCCGAGAAGTGGGTAAAGGGAAAGAATGTTAGATTTTTACGAAAAGAATAAGTTTATCTGTCTGGTATGGCTCTTTTTAGCCTTGACCTGTCTAGCGACCCTTTTCCAAGGAAAGAGTGAGGCTGCTTTTGTGACTGGTCTTGCCACTGCTATCGTAGGTAGTTATCTTTGGCACATGTCACAAAAAGAAAAGGAGAGATAGTATGCTTGATATAAAAAAATACTGGGGTTATCTTCTGCAACTATTTGGAGGAATTGTACTCGCTGCCTTTTATGCCGGGCAAGGTCGATGGATTTTTTCCTTCGTTTGGGGAGTCTTTGGATTGGTAGCTCTAGCTAGCTGGGTTAATCAGTATCAGAAAGATAAGGACCGCTAAATGGCAGTATACTTTTATGGTTGTATCACCTTAGATGGCTATCTAGCAGATAGTCAATACAAGATTGATTGGTTGCACCAAGTCGGAACCATCGAGGATACAGGTTATGAAGACTTTTATAAAGAGATGGATGTGACCATCATGGGCAAACGGACCTTTGAAGAAATTCAAGGGATGCCTGAAGTGGAAGACTTCTATGCTACGACGGAAAACTATGTCTTTACCCATGACGAGGTGATCCCTGCTCAAAACTACCAACCTATTTCTGGCGATGTCGTAGAGTTCATCCGTCAATTGGATCCAGCAAAGAATGTTTTTGTCGTCGGTGGCAATTCATTAGTGGCTCCGCTTTTAGATGCGGATTTATTTGATCATCTCATTGTCCAAATTGCTCCGGTGATTCTGGGCAAAGGCATTAAGCTCTTTACCCAAGAGGAATACCTGAGATTTTATCAACTGGACCAAGTCAGACAGTTTGGCCAGTTTGCGGAGTTGGTGTTTAGCAGAAAGATTGATAGTTAGAAAAGAAAGAGGATGCAGTGATTAAAATTTACGATACCATGACCCGGACCTTGCGTGATTTTGTGCCGATTGAGGAAAACAAGGTCAAGATGTATGTTTGTGGACCAACGGTTTACAATTATATCCATATTGGGAATGCCCGCAGTGTAGTAGCTTTTGATACGATCCGCCGTTATTTTGAGTATCGGGGCTATGACGTGACCTATATTTCCAACTTTACAGATGTTGATGATAAAATTATCAAGGGTGCGGCGGAGGCTGGTATGGATACAAAAGCCTTTTCGGACAAGTTCATCGCAGCTTTCTTAGAAGATGTCCAAAAATTGGGTGTCAAACCAGCTAGTAAAAATCCTCGTGTGATTGACTATATGGATGAAATTATCGATTTTGTTCAAGCCTTGATTGACAAGGGTTTTGCCTATGAAGCGGCAGGGGATGTTTATTTCCGTGTTGCAAAATCTAAGAACTATGCCCAGTTAGCCAATAAAACCTTGGCTGACTTAGAGGTAGGTGCTTCTGGCCGTGTGGACAATGAAGCTGACATCAAGGAACATCCCTTTGACTTTGCGCTCTGGAAATCTGCCAAAGCAGGTGAAGTTTCTTGGGAGAGTCCTTGGGGAGCCGGTCGTCCAGGTTGGCATATCGAGTGCTCGGTCATGGCGACAGAAATCCTTGGTCAAACGATTGATATCCATGGCGGTGGTGCGGATTTAGAATTTCCCCATCATACCAATGAAATCGCCCAATCAGAAGCCAAAACAGGTTGTACCTTTGCCAACTACTGGATGCACAATGCTATGCTCAACATTGACAATGAAAAGATGTCCAAATCTCTAGGGAATTTTGTGACAGCCCACGATATGTTGGAGCGGATTGATGGACAAGTCTTGCGCTTTTTCTTGGCAACCCAACATTACCGTCGTCCTCTTAATTACACAGAGAAAGCCATTCAGGACGCGCAAACCAATCTCAAATACCTGAAAAACACCTTCAATCAACTGTTCACAGACCAAGTAGAAGTAGGAAAATGGCAGGAACTCTTATCTGATTTTGAAGGTGCTATGGATGATGATTTCAATACTGCTAATGGTATTACCCTTGTCTTTGACATGGCCAAGTGGATCAACTCAGGAAATTACAATGAGCAAATTAAGGCTGATTTCGCTAAAGTGCTAGGGGTCTTTGGCATTGTCTTCCAAGAAGAAGTTCTGGACGCGGATATTGAGAAGTTGATTGAGGAGCGTCAAGCTGCGCGTAGCGCGCGTGATTTTGCCACAGCTGACCGCATTCGTGATGAATTAGCAGCTCAAGGCATCAAACTCCTTGATACCAAGGATGGTGTGAGGTGGACGCGTGACTAAGTTGGATGTCAACCTGATCAATGGTATTGCCTTAGCTTTTGAAGGGGATGCGGTTTACTCCATGTATGTCCGCCGCTACCTGATTTTTACAGGGCAGACAAAACCCAACCAGCTGCATCGCCTAGCCACTAAGTATGTATCGGCTAAGGCCCAGGCTATGCTGATCAATCTCATGTTGGAAGAAAATTTTCTGACAGAAAAAGAGCAGGAAATATACAAGCGTGGTCGTAACGCCAACTCCAATACAAAGGCTAAGAATACGGATATTGTTACCTACAAGATGTCAACTGGTTTTGAAGCGGTCATGGGCTACTTGCATATGACAGAGCAAATAGACCGTCTTGAAATCTTAATCGATTGGTGTATTGCACACATTTCAGGAAAAGAAAAAGGAGTTTGAGATAGTTGATCTCAGGCTCCTTTTATTTACATTTCTTCCTTATATTCTTGGTAAAAATCGACCTTAAGTTGGATAAATTCTTCCATATCTTGTAAGAGTTGAAAGAGTGTTGCCCTTGTTTCAAACTCTTGACGTGTCTGGGGCAGGGGTCGTTCCCGAAAGGTCTGGTGGAAAAGAGCGATATCATCTAGTAATTCGAGGGCGGGATTTTCCCGACTGAGTTGCTGGGCAGTCCGTTCAAAGAGGCTAGCTAGGATGATGCTTTCCCTGGCTTCTAGTTGGCAGGCGTTGATGAGTTTCGCCATTCTTCGTAGAACCTTGTTTTGTGCTCGACGCATCTCAAAATAATGGACTTGATAGTTGGTTTGATGAAAGACTTGATTGTGGCGGTCCAGATAAACAACTTTAAGAGCTTGGCTCAATAAATCATCTAATTGATTGATGAGACTGGCTTCGTTGCGACCATCCCCTTTGAGCAAGAAATCTTGGAAACGCAGGAGAATGAGTTGGAGTAGATCCTTAACTTGATGGTGATAGCTTTGGATTTTTGCTTCTTGCGAGGGCATATAGAGGTTAAAAACTAAGGCTAAACCAGCCCCAATCAAGAAAATAGCGACTTCATTGCCTAAAAAGACCAGACTAGTATTTTTTTCCAAAAGAAGATGGGTGACCAGGACGGTCGAAGGCGCGATACCAGCTTCCCACCTAAAATAATAGGCAGTTGGAACGTAGAGAAGCAGATAGAGTGCCAGGGTCCATATCTCAAATCCTATCAGGCTAAAAATCCCCCAAGCAATGGCCAGAGCCAAAAAGGTTGAGAAGAGGCGGTTTTGGGCCATTTTGAGAGAAGATTTACGGGTATCTAAGAGACTGAGGATAGCGATGATACCAGCAGAGGTGGCATAGGCCAAACCTAGAAACTCTGCTAAATAAATCGCCAAGACAGTGGCCAATATTAATTTAATGGTCCGTTCAAGAATAGGCATAGAGAACTCTTTTCGGTAAGTGATGGGACTATTGTAACATATTTTTTCTAGAAGAAAGAAAAATGGAAATCCTACTTGCTTAGGATGATTTATTGGATCATAAAGTGCCCATCAAAGTCCACACTTCCTCTCTTTCATGCTATAATAGCACTATGAAAAATAAAGACATTAAAGAAAAATCAGTTGCAACAGATATTGTATATGGTGTGCATGCGGTAGCAGAGGCTATTCAGGCCAATACAGGAAATAAACTCTATATTCAGGATGACCTTCGTGGCAAAAATGTGGAGAAAATCAAGGACCTGGCAGCAGACAAAAAGGTTTCTATCTCATGGACTCCAAAGAAGACCTTGTCGGATATGACGGACGGTGCTGTCCATCAAGGTTTTGTTCTGCGGGTTTCTGAGTTTGCCTATACCGAGTTTGAGGCTATTTTGGAAAAAGCAGAGCAGGAAGACAATCCCCTCATTCTAATCTTGGACGGTTTAACTGACCCTCATAATCTCGGATCTATTTTGCGAACGGCTGATGCGACAAAGGTGTGTGGCGTCATCATTCCGAAGCACCGTGCAGTTGGTGTGACTCCTGTCGTGGCCAAAACTTCAACAGGTGCGGTGGAGCATGTCCCTATTGCCCGAGTGACCAACCTGAGCCAGACCCTAGACAAACTCAAAGAAGATGGTTTTTGGATTTTTGGCACGGATATGAACGGGACCCCCTCTCATAAGTGGAATACATCTGGTAAATTGGCTCTGATCATCGGAAATGAAGGTAAGGGTATCTCGACCAATATCAAGAAACAGGTAGATGAGATGATCACCATTCCCATGGACGGTCATGTGCAAAGTCTGAATGCCAGTGTGGCCGCTGCTGTTCTCATGTACGAGGTTTTTCGCAATAAATTGTAAACTGTCCAGATAAAAGAAAGGCAATCATGAAAGAGAAGATTTTATTGGTCGATGGCTACAACATGATTGCTTTTTGGCAGTCTACCAAACAAGCCTTTCGCCAGGGGAAGTTGGATGAAGCCCGCTCTATTTTGCTCAACAAATTATCCAATTACGCCTCTTTTGAAGAAATGGAAATCATCTGTGTCTTTGATGCCCAGTATGTGCCTGGTTTGCGCCAGCGTTATGACCAATACAATGTCACGGTCATCTTCACTGAGGAAGAGGAAACAGCGGATTCTTATATTGAGCGGATGAGTGCAGAACTCAACACCTCCCGCTTGACCGTATCGGTGGCGACCAGTGACTTGAATGAGCAGTGGGTGGTTTTCTCCCAGGGAGCTTTGCGTGTATCTGCCCGCGAGTTGGAGAAACGGGTCTCTGCTGTCAAGAAAGAGGTCGACTCCTTTGTTGATCAAGTAGAACTCTATACACCCCGCCTGAATCCATGGACAAAAGGCAATTACGAAGCGTTACAAGATTTGATGAAAGATTTGTGAAGTCAAGCTGCTATACTTGCTTCTTGATAGAAGGTCATAGGGTTCGGTTTGGAAAAAATTTAAATCTTTAAAGAAATAATGGCTTTTAAATTAATGATGGATTCGACAGTTGATGTGGCTGAAAATTGGACTAAAGAAAAGGAAAGTGATATTTTAGGTCTTCATATTAGTTTGGGTGTTGTAGTGTATGACAAGTAGCGAAACCCGTCTGATGCTGAGCTTCTCTTGAAAGCTATGGAATCCGGCAACACACCAAGAATCAGCCCGATCAAGATCGGTTCGTTTCAATGAACCATTCGTCGCTTATTTCAGTAATCATAATCCGTCAGAAATTCTCTAGGAATATTCAAACGTTGATTAGCTATTGATAATGCTACTTGGTCCGGTTGTTGCTACCCGTGTTAGCCTCTATACCATAGTGGTCTTAGCTATCGAAAAAGAACTTCATTAGTCTAAGTGAAAAAAATCATTCCAAGTTGGGATGGTTTTTGTGTTATATAGATAACTTTTTGTAAAATATAGTTGACAAATTGCTATTGAAGGAGTATGATGATGGTGAAAAATGAAATACCAACGATTCTTGTTAGGAGGGAATATTATGTTTAGTCTATTACAAAAAATCTTACTTGTTTTAGTGGTCATCACAGTATTAATATTTTTAAAACGTTTCTCGGATCATCAAGTGGATGAGGACTTTGATGAAAGACAGATTCTCTATCGCCAAAAATCCTACGCAAATGCAGCTTGGGCTGCTTTAATTTTTAATATCTTTGTATTTATTGAGGGAGATAGTTTGATGAAGATTATGTCCTTGTCTTCCGTCGGAGTTGTCACCATCTTTCTAATTGCGGGTGTTTTTGCTGTTTCTAGTATCTTATACGATGCCTACTTTTCTGCTCGGAAAAAGAAAAGAATGGTGGTTTTGTTTCTCTTAGTCTCCACGCTTCAATTAGCGATTGTGCTTAATCAATGGCAGGACGGGGATTTTTTCCAAAATGGTCATCTCTATATGACATTTAAAAATTCTGTACCAATTGTCTTTATCATCACGTTTGGTTTTGTCTTACTGACAACTGCCTATAAGAGTTGGAAAGACAAGCACGAGGTTGAGGAATGAAAAATCTCAAATTAAAAGCAGCGCGTGCAGGAAAAGATTTGTCACAACAAGCCCTAGCAGATTTGGTCGGAGTATCTAGACAAACCATCGCAGCAGTAGAAAAAGGGGACTACAATCCAACTATCAATCTCTGTCTGGCTATTTGTAAGGCTCTAGATAAGACCTTGGATGAGCTATTCTGGGAGTGATGAGGATTTTGTTTTACAAATCAGTTCATTTTCCAAGAAAACGATTTACTCACAAGTTGCACCAAATCAGCTTAAGGGCCCTGCCTTTTGACAGAAAATAAAAATAAAAAACAGGCTCGAATCGCTTGACGGTGGGCCTGTTTTTTTGGTATGATAGAAGACGGTATTGTTTACCCCATTTGAAAGGCCCCGGAACCTTCCAAATACCTTTGCGTGGGACGGAACACCCACCACCCTGTAAACAAATATTACGAATTCGTATAGGAGAAATCATGAACAAAACAACTTTCATGGCTAAAACTGGCCAAGTTGAACGCAAATGGTACGTAGTAGACGCTACTGATGTACCTCTTGGTCGTCTTTCTGCAGTAGTTGCTAGCGTACTTCGCGGAAAAAACAAACCAACTTTCACACCACACACTGATACAGGTGATTTTGTAATTGTTATCAATGCTGAAAAAATCAAGTTAACTGGTAAAAAAGCAACGGATAAAATCTACTACACTCACTCAATGTACCCAGGTGGTTTGAAACAAATCTCTGCTGGTGAGCTTCGTTCTAAAAACGCTGTGCGTTTGATCGAAAAATCAGTTAAAGGTATGCTTCCACACAACACTCTTGGACGCGCACAAGGCATGAAATTGAAAGTATTTGTTGGATCTGAGCACACACACGCTGCACAACAACCAGAAGTACTTGATATCTCAGGACTTATCTAAGAGAAAGGAGCATTAAATAATGGCACAAGCACAATATGCAGGTACTGGCCGTCGTAAAAACGCTGTTGCACGCGTTCGTTTGGTTCCAGGTACTGGTAAAATTACTGTTAACAAAAAAGATGTAGAAGAGTACATCCCACACGCTGACCTCCGTCTTGTTATCAACCAACCTTTCGCAGTTACATCAACTCAAGGTTCATATGACGTTTTCGTAAACGTTAATGGTGGTGGATACGGTGGTCAATCAGGCGCTATCCGTCACGGTATCGCCCGCGCTCTTCTCCAAGTAGACCCAGACTTCCGCGATTCATTGAAACGCGCTGGTCTCCTTACACGTGACTCACGTAAAGTTGAGCGTAAGAAACCAGGTCTCAAGAAAGCTCGTAAAGCTTCACAATTCTCAAAACGTTAAGAATCAGCTACAATACAGCATTTACAAACACTTCATGGTTCACACCATGGAGTGTTTTTTTGATGTTTTTTAGCGAAATTCACACCACTTTTCACACCAAATTCACACCATTACTTTTTGAGATTGCGATAGGCAATTTCTCCAACAGCCATTGGAACGACGTTTGAAGTGTTGACATAAGTCTTAGTTGTGATGGTATCACTATGTGTGAGAGCCTCTGAAATGGCTTCTAATGAAGTTCCTGCTTGCTTAGCAAGAGTTGCTCCAGTGTGGCGTAATTTGTGTGGTGTAGCGTGTGACAGTTCCTTGTGTCTCCTTTTAACAGATTTCATCTTATTATTGAGGTAATCTGCATGTAGGGGGCTGTTCACGTTACCTTTCATGTCGATGTAGGTGAAGACATATTGTTCATCAGATTGGATAATGCCGAACTTAGCTAATTCTGACCGTTGTTGTTTTTTCCATGCAATTAATAAGTCCGTTAGTTCAGCAGGAATTCCAAAAGTAGTCTTTTTATTTCCTTTTGTAGATTTTGGATTCTTGTATTTATCTAATGCCTGTATTAGCTGAATTTCCTGATGTTTTAGGTTAATGTGTTTCCATTGGAGACCATAACTCTCAGACTTTCTATCCCCCAAGAAAAACGTTGTGTAAAATAGTACATAGTCTTTGAACGAGAGTTTTTCATTTTCTAAATCCTCTTCAAATGCGGTGAACCATGCTTGGAGTTCTTCTTGTGTGAGATATAAATCCTCGTCACGTTTAGCATCCTGCAATTTTATCTTCTTAGTAGCTTTAATTCGCTTGATAGTTTTAGAGATACGGTTGGTCTCTATATATTCGAGTTCCTCCGCCCAATCAAAGATAGAATTGACATAGCTTCTGATTACCTTGAAATTGGCATACTCTTCAGCTTTTTGAGTAAGTAAATTCAAAACCACTTGTTTGTTTTGATTGAGAAAATCAATAGAGTAGTTTCCTAATAGTGGTAAGATATGTTTTCTAAACACTATTTCAGTACCGCTAATTGTTGCTTGAGAGGGTGGTCTATTTGTTGTGGTTGTTTGTCCTGCAATATAGGAATCCCACCAAACTTGCTGGTAAAATTCTTTGAATTGAATAGAGCCAGTTTTTTCAAGTGATGAAACAGAACCTCCGCTTAGTATTCTATTGATTTTATTTTGTAACTCTAGTTCATATTTTTTGGCATCGCTCCTTAATTTAAAACGTTTTTCAATCACCTTCTTATCAATTCCCAGTGAAGTTTTAGCCTCTTCTGGGATATAAACACGAAGGCGATAAGTTCCGTTTTTTGTTTTTGTAATTGACATAGTATTCTCCTTGTGAATTGAGCTAGAAAAATACCTTGGCTTAATTATAACCAAACCAAGGTAAAATTGCTATTGTTTGTGCATCCATTTAGTGAGTTCAAACCTATCGAATCGAACTGTTTTTCCAACTCGAATGATTGGCAGCCCCTTATTAATCCAAGTATCTAACGTATTATTTGAAATGCCGAGATAGTCACAGGTCTGCTGTTTATTCAAAAATGGACTCTCTAAGTTGCTGTTATTCAGACGATTTTCAATTTCTTGTTTGATTAAATCAGAAATCAAAAGCTGAATCTGATGTATCTGTTCATCAGGAAGAATTACTTGCATTTGGATTACTCCTATTCTATGTTAAAATAGAAGTAGTGATTTTTTCACTACTCTTGAGGTCTGTCAGTCTCTCCGCTAAAAGTGTCTGACAGGCTTTTTATATTATCGTAAAACTCTGTTGTATACTCTTTTATTCCATAGTGGGTTTCATGGGTGGTAGTCCTAGAAAAATCTGGTGGACTATTAATTTTAAAAGTTTCAATAACTACTCCTTTCTTTGTAGTAAGCTCTAGTGGTTTTTCAATCCCTCGACTAGTCCGATAAATTCGAATACCTTTAGGATACATATAAAGTCTTGCACCTTTGGCAGTGGCTTTACTATTTGAATCTTCATCACTGATTTGAAGATTTGATAAATAAGCAATTAAATAATTTCCAATTTTATCCGCTCTTTTTAGACGTTTCGTTTTTGTAAAACCTTTACGCCAAAAATGTGCCAATTCGCTATTCGGAATAAATAAAGGTGAATCACTTTTCATCAGTACATGCAGATGCCACCGTCCACTTGCTTGTGGTTCAATCACAGCAATATATTCAATATGTCCATATATTTTACGAACACGGCGAATAAAAATCTTGAAGTCTTTATAAACAATATCTGGGTCTATTATATGTACTTTATAAGTCAGTGTTATCCAAAGTTGATTGACACCACCAGTAAAGTTATGAGCAACCAATCGCCTTAGTTTCTTCATTGTTTGCTTAACCGTTTTCAAATTATCAAATCGTGTGGTATTCGAAATATCCATGTCATGAATCTGACCAGTTTCAAGATTTACATAACGCCGTCCGCTGATGACTTTTATTTTTTGTTTCTGTTGACCATTTGCAGTAGTCAATTCAACCGTATCACCATAAACATAGGCTTTTACAATATCTTCATTACCTATTTCAGACATAAAAACTCCTATTTTGCTCTATTGTTTGACGCTTATCAAGTAAAAGCAAACAGAAGCGCGCTTCTGTTTGCGGATATCTTTTCAAGTGAAGAAAGATGAGCGTTCCACTTGCTCTTGCTCTCCGAGCCGAGCATCCCTATTCTTCACTTTCAAAGATGTTCCCAGCATAATAAACTTCTAATTCTTCAATAAAGTCAAAATCATCACTAAAAAACGGAGTTTCAAAATAGGTTGGCTCAGTAATTTGACCGGTGATTGTAATATAACCACTACCAATGGTATCTGAATCATAATATTCAAAATCAGCCGTATCGAAAATCATTCTATAGCCATCTTTTGACATTTTCCCGAGTGCAACACGACATCCTAATTGGTCACGGATTGCTCCATCTAAAAATTCGGCATCCGGTCTCTGTATACTTATCTCTGCAAAACAACCTACTTGACGGCCCTTCATTATCAGAGCGTAGAGATATTCTTTTGCTTCTGAACTCATTTTTTTATCAGCAGTTTTCATAAATGCCGTTACTTCGTCAAAAAAGATAACAACTGGAGATAAGTCAAAATCAATAAACGTTTTCCCAAAAGCTAATTTATTCGAAAAATATTGTTCATACCGTCGTTCCATTTCCTCATTGACTAATCGCAAAATTCTACAAATTTGTGCGTGTGATACACCAATGTGAGATTGTGGGAAGCCCTCAACATATTTTAATAAACTTAAATCTGCGTTTTTAGGGTCACAAATGAATATATCTGCTTTCATCTTTGCATAAGCCAGTATTTTAGAGTTTATAAACATAGTCTTACCAGAACCAGTTGAACCGACAGTTAATCCATGACTCACTTTCGAAACATCATATTGAATCTTTTCTGTCAGTTGAATCATTGTATTATTGATATACTTCTTCTCATCTGAGTTAAAAAAGAATAGTCTTTTATCTGAGACGACTTCAAAAACATAGTCAGTTAGAAATGCTTCATCTTTCGTTCTGATTAGTTTTAACTTAAGAAACGCTTGAAGTCTATCCCCTATTTCGCTGACAATATCATCAAGTAAATCTCCAGTTTTATATGCTCGGATTACTATACAATCTTTATTATCAATCCAATCAAGTTCTAAAGAATCAGTTATTACTTTTTTACCATTATAAGTTTTTTCTGTTTCATATAAGTGATTCATTAAAATGAACTGCTTCAGTTTATTACGATTTATATAGACATTACGTCTATATAAACCGAAGATATAAAGGCAACCTACTAAAACTAGAAGAGTGTAGAAGTATAGATTATAAGTTCTACCAAACCAACTTAAAAAAATCGGATTTATATACTTATAAATCAAAACTAGCAACATACTCGAGCAAATTATAAATGATAAGCTTGCCCAAAATGGGTACGACCAACTAGCGCTTACTCTTCTCACTTCTTCTCACCCTCAATATTTACAGCAACTACATCCGCATGAATGGACAGTTGATTTTGATAATCACCATAAATAGAGGCTTTGACTACATTTATCACTTTGCACTCAGTTTGCAAAGGTTTGAAACTAATAAAATCATCTACAGTTTTATTTGCGACTGTGACAAGAAGTTGCTCACCGAGATTATTTTTCTCATTCTGATAAGTCGTCTTATCTTCTAAAATAAGTACACTTACTTTCACACCATCTCCGTTGGCTATCGGCTTGACAGCTAAGAAGAAAAGTTTTTTCTTTTCTAAAAACTCTTGATGTTTGAAACTCAAAAATTGACGTAAATTGTTCATTATAGAACTCCTTTTTGTTTGTATTGTCTTATAGCGCTATTTGACACTATTCAGTCTATCACAAGTTTATTATGTACAAAATATCTATTTTTTGTTAAAATTAACTAAAAAAGTACATAAGGGCAGAGTGGTGTGAACTATAATACAACTGATTTAATTTTTTATATTTGTTCAAAGCGTCTAGCTATTAGGAAACAATACTTTAATTTGACTAATGAAGATATTGCTTATGATGAAAACGAAGATTTTGGAAATCCAGCTATAATTTCTAGAATAATGAATAATAAATATCAAGCTTTTCCCAATCGTCGTTCTCCAAATCCATTTTTAATACCACCTTCTTATATTAATTTATTAAAAACTAACTTGAGGTTTTCCAGTGAATGTTCTATGCTTTTTGGAGATGAATGGGAACTTGAAATGCTCTCACCGTTGTTATTTCAACAAATGATTATGGATATGTTATACAGTAAAAAAGGAATTGATATTATTGAAACGTTACTGCTCGATAGTGTGGCATATTCTAAAGCTGAAACTTTTTTTGAGTTATTTGAATCTGAGTTAATTGAGAGGGGATATAACAGACAAACGCTTAATCAAATGAACTTAGATAGATATATAATGGAACAAGATAAATTTATAACTAAATATAATCATTTTATGCAAGAAGTTAATCAAATATTGGGATTTTGGAAAAAAGCAGATATTGATTTCCATCCATATTTTAATTTTAATCCCGAGAATTGGACTATATTTAATTTTTCTTTAGAAAGTAATGAAAAACAAGTGGATGACCAGATTCGCATAAGTGAAGATAGACAGTGTCTACTGCAATTAAGGATTTATGAAATCTATTGTGAAATAAACGAATCGTTTACTGAAAACATCAAGAGCTTTTTCTATTCCTTGAAATCTTTCAAACAACTTTCCAAACATATGGATAATTTTTGGGATGAATTTTTAATTCCTGCTCTAACAAAACTTATAAATCAAAGAGGAGGCAAGGATGAGTTTATAATGAGCTCACTTGGACATAGAGTAAGACAAATCATAAAAAATGATGTTGTCTCTGTTAAAAAGCAAAAGTATCTTTTAGAGCTTCGTAAATTAGATATATTTATTGATAATCAGGATTTAGATTTAGATATATTGGAGAAAGAGAAAATGTTACTAAATGTATCTTTGTCTTATATTGAGCAACTTGAAACTTATCAAAAAGAAACCAGTAAAATTAAAAAGAAATCCTGTAAACTTGAGGATTGGAGTACTGCATATTTAGATAAATTAAAATATAATTGGTTTGAAATATAATTGCTCTTGTTCTCAGTTGGTTACAACGGTTCAATTACAAATAAATTATTACACAAAAAGCCTTGTCGAAATTGACAAGGCTTTTCCTATAGTAACATTTAAACATAAAATTTCTTTTTAGTTATGGTCAACAATCATTCTATTTTAACATTTTTTAATTTTGTATCTGGTTGGTCAAGAGTAAATGAGATTTCGTTTTTTATAGGGGTAATTATATATGCTGGAGAACGCATATATGTAGTGTTGAAAGTTGCAAAGGATGTATCATATATTTGATATGTTCCTGAGTATGAAGTCACTTCAAAATTTGTTGTTCTTGTTTGTGCTCCCAATTCTGATTCTATATAAGCCATCGCACCAATACGCATTTGTTCGGATTTGAATTCAAATTTTTCAGCTGAGGTAGTGTTTCCAGAAGAATCTGTCGTTAAATTTATCTCATAGGGAAAAAATTTGAGCTCAAAAGAATCTATAGTTGATTTGAATTCTTTTAACTCAGCAATACTTGACTCTAAAGTTTGTCTATCTGTCTCATTTATTGGTTCTTCGCGTTCTAAACTTTTAAGCTGACTTTCATATTTTTTTTGTAGTTTTTGAGACTGTTTATTGTCGAGTAATTCAATGGTTTCCTCGGTATCTAGTTTTGCTAGTTCTCCTAGTGGTATAGAAAGACTATATTCTTTTATTTTACCGTTCTTAAATAGATAGATTGAGTGGGTTTTGGCCTCTTTATCAATTTCGCTGATTTCAAAGAAAAGAACAGGCTTTGTACTGTTTCAGATTGTAGACAAACTTCATTTTTGAGGTTTGTCTTTTTTTGTATTTTCGGAATAATGATGCGAAATGTAGTGAAAATTGACAGATTTGGACAAAATAAAAAGGCTTCCCAGCCATCATTTTCACCAGTTTTTTGATATTAAGACATGCCAAAGTCAGTCCAACCTTGTCTTCCATTTTGGACTTTCCTCTTTCTCTTGTATAGCGCAAATTATGGTACTCTTTGGCTGTTCCAAAGAGCCGTTCAATCGTTTCCTTACGCTTCTGATAAAGCTCCTTCATTCCTTTTTGATGTCGGATATCTTCACAAATCTCAAGGGCCTCTTTCCATATATGACGTGTTATAACCTTCTGATGGTTTCTGCTTTCTGTACAGACAGATAGTAAAGGACATTGTGCACAAATTTTAGGATCACTCTTGTATTCACGATAGCCCTCACGGGTTGTTGTTCGATAGGTTAGTTCTTGATTTTCTGGACAAAGGTAACAGTCGAAATACTCATCGTAGATAAAATCTTTTGCCTGTTTTTTCCTATCTAAATCAATCTCAAGTTCCAGTTGGTCACTCATAAACTTGGCTTGTTGTTCCACTAATTGCTTGGTGTACTTGTGATTATTCGCCGCAGCTTTGATATGAGTTCCATCCACGAAAATTTCAGAAGGGTCAATCAAACCAGCTCTTAAGGCTTGATTGAGAATTCGAGAGAAAATCTCAGAGATGAGCTCTTTTTCTTGGAATCTTCGACTGTAATTCTTCCCATAAGTAGTGAAGTGGGGGACCCTGTCATCGAGAGTAAGACCGAGAAACCAGCGATAAGCCATATTGACTTCGATTTCCTTGATAGTTTGACGCATGGACCGAATACCATAGAGGCACTGAATAAGAGGGATTTTAACCAGCATGACAGGATCTAAACTCGGACGACCATTATCGGTTGAGTAGGTGTCCTCTACCAACTCATAAATGAAGTTAAAATCAATCACCTCATCAACTTGACGAAGGAAATGATCAATTGGAACAAGGTCATCAGTGTATAGAAACCATATTGATTGCGGTTGTAATCTGGTTTTTCCTTATGAAGCATAGCCAAACCTCCTCATACTAGATACTGTAATTATACTCCTATTCACAAAGAAAAGCCCTTAGAAACCTAATTCCGAGGACTTTGTCTTCAGTCTGGAACAGGCTTTGTACTGTTTTCTATATATTCTCCGATAGTTGTTGTCGAGTTTTGTGTTGCATTCGCTTTTGTCGGTGCTGTTTGAGTCTGCTTATTTGTAGTAGAGCAGGCACTTAAGAGAGTGATAGAGGCAAGTAATATTATACTTGCTGTTATAAATTTATGTGCTTTCATGAAAACCTCCTACATTTAAAAATAATTATATCACAAAAGTTCATAAAAGGGAACCAAGTTCCTTTTTATGCGTTTAAAGTGTTGTTGATTGATGATATTCTATCGCTAAAAGGAACATTTTATGGTTGATAATAGTAGATTAACAGATTTTACAATAAACAGAATAAAAGATTTACGCTTAAAAAATAAATTGAGCCAAGAACAACTTTCATTGAAAGCGGAGCTTGACCCTAAATATATTAATAAGCTTGAGAATGGTCGCTATAAAATCAGATTAGAGACTCTATCAAAGATTCTAGATGCATTGCAAGTAGATTATCTAGATTTTTTTGAACTCCCAAAAATAAGTGAAAATAATATTGTGAATGAGCTTTTATCTAAATTAGCGATTTTATCAGAAGAAGAACAGATACTTAAAGTAAAAGCCATTCTTCAATTGTTGAAATGATAAAATAGGCTTTGGATTTTCTGTCACCTAAAAAGAAGGTAATGGTATAATAGTTTGTGCTATTATACTCAATACTCATTTAATAGTGAATGGCTATCAGATGAATTAGACAATGAATCCTAGAATAAAGGAACATAGCTATATTTTCTCTCTCAAAGATGATTAACTAATAGTTCTTCATCTCACAATAATAAGCATGAACAGGAGGAGATTTATTTTATGCCTAGAGAAGGAATAACAATTTATGATTTGCTAATCTCTTGTCCCGGAGATGTTAATAGTTACCTTGGAATATTAAAAGATAGTGTTGAAAATTTTAACAGGGCATTTGGAGCATTAAATAATATTGAAGTAGTGACAAAACATTGGTCTACAGATAGTTATCCAGAATCAGGAAATAGACCACAGGAATTGTTAAACAAGCAATTTGTTAGAGGTTGTGATGCAGCAGTTGTAATATTTTGGACCAGATTTGGTACACCAACTGATAAATTTGGTTCTGGAACAGAAGAAGAAATTGAAGAAATGTTATCTGCTGATAAACAAGTTTTTATGTATTTTTTAGATGCACCCGTAAACCCATCAGAAGTCGATATGGGACAATATCAAAAAGTAATTGACTTCAAAGAAAAGTATAAAGATAGGGGAGTGTTTGGGGTAATTAAAGATGAACATGATTTTCAACGTCAATTTTCAAATCATTTAGCAATGTATTTTCTAAGTTTGATATCTGGGACAGTCCAAGAATCAAAGGAAGAATTACAACCGAATTTGATAATAAAGGATTTTGATACCTTTTCAGATAAATTTTTCACACCTAAAAAAAGTCTGCTATTGGAATCAGAATTTATTGATAAAAAAAAAGAAGAGATTATTAATGAAATTAGATTCCTGGAAAATAGTGTTTTACCTAAAAGAGGTAATGAAGAATTAAGAAATGTTGAGAGTGATTCTGTAGTTAAATCAAACAAGCCTGTTAATCCTGATTTTTCAAGTTTAAATATTAATGTTAAAAGTTTACGGAGCAATATAACTGATGTAGAAATTGATGTTAGTTGGAAAAATACTATAAATGATTTTGCAATAAAAAATAATATAGAATTAGACGATGATTTCTGGAATTTAGGGAATCTGCAGAGTTATGTTGTAAATTTTAATGTACCTTTTGGGAATAAAGGAAAATCTTTTTTAGGTACGGAACTAGAAAAAAATCGTTTCAAATCAATAAAAAATTTATTTACCAAAGTAAAAAAATATATTGAATACTGTGATTACTTTCAATATATTGATGGTATTGAGCAAGTTAGATTTATGATTTCAAATTCAGGAAAGAAATATGATGAAGATATTGATGTTACATTAAAGGTACCTAAAGGATGTTTGTTAAAGCACCAAGAAATCCCTTTTCCAGGTTTAAATATCATTGAGTATTTAATAGATATAAATTTTACTGATTATGTGTTCTCAATAAAAGAAACTGAAATAGTAAGTGAGTATAGCTATTCTAAAACAGAACATCTAAATTTTAATAATATCCCAAGTCCCAATCCTTTTTTTCAAAAGAGTATATCTGATAAATATGAAGAGAATAAAAATAATTACTTAGATTCATTAGATTCACTGTTTTCATATAAGGTATTTGATAGTGCAGAATTTGATGTTCTAGTCTTACATATTAAGTATTTAAAGCATAATTCTTCAATGGCTTTCCCATCTGTACTGATGTTTAAAAATATTCCAGAAGCAATAACTTATGAAATTACATCAAAATATTTACCTGATGTTGTTCAGGGAAATATAAAATTAGAAAAAAGAGATAGTTAGAAAAAACATTTTTGACCTCTCTATTTTATAAGCTCCAAAACTATTATTGATACCTTTTTTGATACCGTATAGAATAATTTATTTGTATATAAGTAAAATATGTTAATAATATGGGTCTAATAAATACTGTTATTATAAGTAGTTGTGTGTAAGTTTGGGTATGAGCCAAAAACTTGTTTACGTTTGGTGAATAAGTAATAAGTTAGTGTTGCTAAGAAAACGCTGATACATAAGTTTCTGAGAATATCCAGTCGGCTCAAGATGTTGTTAATTGCTTGAGTGATAAAAAAATGAGAGGAACTTCAAGATAGAATTGAGTTAGTCAATGCTGCTATCGTAGCTTCTCAAACGCCACCAGTTATAGCTACTCAGCCAGCACCTGAATATCAGGTTCCCCAAGCACCAGCTCAGCTAATTTCACCAAGTGACTTTGAAAGTATAATTGGAGAACAACTAGATGAACCCATGAATAAGGCTAACACTAAGACATAATGATAAAAACCCATCAGAATTTCAAATTTGATGGGTTTTTAAAATTTAGAAATCTGTCTACAAAAATTTTGAGGGGATAATTTTATCATTTAGTTATCTAATATGATATTGATAAAAATGGTTTTGAAACCAATTTATCTAAATGGTGTGAACAATTAGTATTTTTTAGCTCAATTCGGATATTTTAGGGGTAAAATTCACACCATTCAAATAAAATTAGGTCAAATTAGATGAAATATTGAACTTTGAAAACTCGTGAAAACGCTGGTATTAAAACTTTTTGAGAATTATTCAAACAAAAGTTGTTCAAACCAGGTCTTAAGAAAGCTCGTAAAGCTAGACAGTTCTCTAAACGTTAAGGACCAGCTACAATACAGCATTTACAACACTTCATGGTTCACACCAGGGGGTGTTTTTTGGTGCAAAAAATGGAAAGTTCACACCAGATTCACACCATTACTTTTTAAGATTGCGATAGGCAATTTCTCCAACAGCCATTGGTACAACGTTTGAAGTGTTGACATAAGTTTTGGTTGTGAAGGTATCGCTGTATATGAGGATTCTGAAATGGCTTCTATGGATGTTCCTGTTTGTTTAGCAAGTGTTGCCCCAGTATGGCGTAGTTTGTGGCGTGTGTCAACTCTTTAAGACGACATTTGGCTGACTTCATTTTGTTCTTCAAACAATCAACATATAGAGGACTGTTTACATTATCCTTAGTATCTATACAGGTAAATACCAAATTGTTCAGGTATTTGCATAATCTTGAATTGCGCAGGTTCTTACGTTGTTGGATTTTCCATCCAGTAAGTAGAGCAACGAGATATGGATGTATTATGAAGATAGTTTTCTTATTATCGTTAGTATTTTTAGGTTCTTATAATTATCAAGTGCATGTCGCAAATCGATTTGCACTTTTTCTAAGTTGATATTTTTCCGATGCAGGGCATAGTTTTCAGATTTTTTATCACTTAGGATAAAGGTTGTAAAAAATAGAACATAATCTTTCAGAGATATTTTCTCATTGTCTAAGCCTTTTATAAAAACATCAACTGGAGTACGGCATTGATAGAGATCTTATGGTCAAGGCCAAGTTTTTTTGATAAATTATTTGGGAATAACACCAAATAATCAAAATATGAATACTTGGTGTTTTATAATGAAGAGTGAAAAATCAACAAAGCATATCAATCAAAAGGAGACTACTCATGGTTATTACAAAAACAGATCGTCCCGCGGATAAAGATTTACTTGGTATAGAAAAATATGTCAATGGCCTTGCACGTTTTATTGAAAAATGCGACACGCCGTTGACAATTGCTGTTCAAGGGGATTGGGGAAGTGGAAAGACAAGTATTATGAAACAGGTTAATAGTGCGTTAGGTAAGGATATAAAGACGATATTCTTTAATACTTGGCAGTATTCACAGTTCAATATGTCGGAAGAGTTGGGGCTATCTTTTATAATTGAATTTATTGAGAAGTTAGAACAAAGAGGTAATAGTGCCAACAGGAAAAAAAGATGGAACTTTTTATCATGGGACCTATTATCAAAAGGCATAAAATATATCGACCTTCCAGTTATAAATGGTGAAAAAATTTCGGAAGATATTTCTAGTTATTTTGAATATTTATCAAATAGGAATAAAACCATAAAAGAATTTAAAAAGGAATTTAATGACATAATTAATAACACTAGAGGAAAACATGATCGTATTGTTATTTTTATTGATGACCTGGACAGACTAGTTCCAGAAAGAGCAATTGAACTCTTGGAAATCCTGAAATTGTTTTTTGATTGTGAACGTTGTGTTTTCGTTTTAGCGATTGACTATGATGTGGTTGTTCGGGGCGTTAAGAGTAAGTACGGTGAAGATTTTGACAGGGATAAGGGTCGAGCCTTTTTTGATAAAATTATTCAAGTTCCTTTTACAGTGCCTACCGCCAGTTATAACATTAATAGTTATATCAAGGATTCTTTGAAAGAATTAGGGTTTGATGGAACTGGTTCTGAAGCTGATAGTGCTTCTATTGAAGTTAATCTTATAAAATCATCGATTGGAACAAATCCTAGAAGCATAAATCGTCTAATAAACTCAACAAGCCTCCTTTTTGAAGTAGATGGTATGGATTCAAAAGACAATAGGGAAAAGCAACTAATTCTAGCGATAGTCTGTTGGCAACTTGAATTTGAGCAAATATACAATCGTTTTTTGAGTGCTTATGAAGTGGGTAGTGAAGCAGGGGAGTACGAGCCTACTTTCGATAAGTTGATAAATCTTTTAGAAAATAATTTTAAGATGGAGAAAGATGAAGATAACTCACTGCTGTCTAATGATTTGATGCGTTTTAAAAGATTTTATCAGTATCTAAAAGAAGTATTAAATATTGAAAAAAACAATAAAATGACGGAGGAGGAGTTGGGAGATTTGATCCGTAGTATTAAGTTGTCAAATATAGTTTCAACAGGAAATGCTGATATTAGTGAAAGTTGTCCAAATTTAGATATGCAGTATGTGATCCGTAAATTGTATAATTCTTTAAGAGGAGAAGACATCATCTCACTTGATAATCCTGAATCATTTGGAAAAGAACCGTTAGACATTCGAAAAGGTTCTTTGGGTAAGGATATATTAAATAAGTCTGCTTTTAGATCTGTTCGTTTAACGAGAGGAAGTGGCTATAGTTTAGTCTTTTCTAATGATGCATCAGATGAAGATAGACTTGAAGGATATTTGGCTGGCACCTCCGGAGGCAAGATAGTAAAAGAATTTACAAGCTCACAAGGGATAAATGAAAAAATCTCTGCGAAAAAATCGTTTAGTTCGGACATTTGTTTAGATGCACAAAAATTGAGAGATGATGAAGGAATTTATAGAGCTTTTGAAGAAGAGGTCATTAGGATTATTCTTGATTATCGATATCAATTATTTGAAACTACTAGATAGAATAGGAGAAAAGAAATGAGTTATTAATTACTAAATAAATAGTGAATTTTTTTTATAGTAGGAGTCCATTTATATCATAATTAATTAAATATAAATGGTTCCTAGGGATAAAAGTTTACTTTTAACAATGGAACGGTTGTGATCACTAAAAGTTACAACTAGTTTTTAGCAGTATCAAGAAAATAGTAAGAGTGGAGCGTGAACAGATGTACGGAAAGAAATTATCAAAAAATAATCAATTTATTGAAAGAACTTTAACTGGGTTGAATATTGAAGGGAATGATAAAAGGCTTTGTAAATTGGGGTTTGAATTCAATGAATCAAATACAAATGAAGATTGTATTCTTGTCATAGGACTTAATCCTGCAGGAGGGGAGAATGTTGTTAAACACGAAAGTGAAGAAAGACTCAATCTAAATAGTCTTAGTCAGGATAATATCAAAACTACTCATGTTTATAACTCTTATTATCGCCCAATTTATAAGTTGATGTCAGAAATAACAGGTAATAATGTTAAATGGCCCTGGTGTAATAAATCTTGGGATGAGCTTGATACTGAATTTGACAAAAATAAACTTTCTATTTATAAAGAGAAGTTAAAGTTAGAATTCGATAAGCATAAGGATCGTAGGTTTACACTTTATATCGGGGATATGTTTTACTATCATGAGACTAAATCGAAAATGTTACCATTAATCAAAGAGACAAATTACTCCGAGTACTGTCGAGATATGTTGAAACTGCATATAAAAGTACTCAGAGAATCTAAGAAAAGTATAAAATTTATATATGTGAATAATGCCCAGGTATCCAAATGGTTGTGCGGTGATAGTATTAAAACTATGGATATAATAGATTCCATAAAAGTATTTTATGGAGGAATGTTGTCTCGGGGCAATATGGATGCATTTTCTAGAGGTAGGCTAATAGACCAAATAAAAAGTCATTTTGAGGATTTTTAAAATTGATTAATTATTATCTATGTGAGTTTATCTTTGCTAAGTTCAAAAAAGATTGTTTACAAGAGCACAACAACCTTTCCAGTGCTATCTCGGAGAAAACTCTATATAAAAATAATCAAAAAATAATTTCATTTTAGCTATTTACAGGTTTTTCGAGATGGTTTATAATTTAGCCTAGCTTTAGTGATAAAAAAGTTGAAAATGTTAATCTGCAGATTTTTGTACTCTAATAATTGTAAAAGGAGATCTCTATGAAAAAAGAATCGGGCATGCTGAATTATCAGGTCAGTCGAGAGTTGAAGACTGCTTTGGAACTGATAGAGGAGATAGTGCAACAAAAGGATTACAAGGTTATAGAGTCTCAGGATATTTTGTTGTCCATTGTTTCAACCATTGACACGGGTGCAGGTCATGCCCTTGGGCGTTCGTCGATTACGAGAAGTAAGGTGTCAAAGGAAATTGCTGGAGGGGAGCGGGTTCATACCCGAAAACCTTTTGTATCGAAAATTGATCCGGAGAGTTTTGGAAGTCGGGGTCTTATTAGGGATGAGAAAAGAGAGTATAAAAAGACCAAACCTGTTCAGTTAGCTAAGGAGAAGTCGACCGGGGAACTTTTAAAATACGCTGGTGACTTTCCCATCTCTGAGAATGTAAAAGGGATTTTTGACTTTGCGGAAGAAATGCGTCTTCAACTCTCGCCAGATGGTGTGCTGGATAGCTACTGGCTCCTCATAGGCTCTGTTCAAGATGAGGAGTGTAATGCTTTTTATATCATTGAGAAGCAAATGCTTTTATTTGACCGCTTCTTCTCTGGGGAGGACCTAGTGGATTGTTTTCCGGTAAGGTACAATCTTGCTTATGAGTATTCGGATGGAAAGGCGGCCAAGGAACTGGCAACGAAACAGGCTCAATCTAAACGTTTTACATCTAAGCTTGAAAATCCAGATTATTCTATTTTGGAAGATATTGCGACCGATATTACGGAGCAAGCGTGTGCTGGAGAATTGATGGCGGTCGTGGGGCGTGAAAAAGAAATCCGACAGATGGAAATAGCACTGACGCGACGGGATAAGAACAATGTGGCCCTCATTGGTCCTGGAGGTGTCGGGAAATCTGCTATTGTAGATGGTTTAGCTCTTAAGATTGTAAATGGAGAGGTTCCTTCCCTAGCAGGCAAGCGTATTTTGCAATTTAGTTTGAATAACTTGTGGTCTGTTATTAGTGAGGATTCTAAAAATGGTATTTTGAGATTTATTGATGAGATGAAGCGGGAAAAGAATATCATTCTTTTTGTTGATGAAGTCCATATGCTTGGGAATGTGAAAAGCATTACAGATGCCTTTAAACCTCTGATGGCCCGCGGCGATTTTCGTTTAATCGGTGCGACTACACCGACAGAGTGGCGTCTATACATTGCTTCTGATACAGCCTTGGTCCGTCGTTTTGAAACAATAAGTATTGATGAGCCATCTGTTGATGATGCGATTGAAATTGTGAAGACGATTGCCCCTGCTTATGAAACATTCCATCAGGCAAATTATAGTGAAGCTGCATTGGAGCTGGCAGTTCGGCTGGCTAAAAAGTATCTTGAGGGAGACAAGTTGCCAGATTCGGCTTTTACAATCCTTGACAATGCCGGTGCCTTGGTTCGGATTGAGTCAAATCATAGTGTAGAGATGGTCTCAAAGTATCAAGAAAAATTGGACAGATTACGTGAGGAACTAAAGCTAGCCCAAGCTATCGCATTTAATGAAGATGAGGTTGAACGTCTAAGGAATCAGATGGATGTTCTTGAACAATCTTTCCAGAAGGACCGAAACCAACTCAGTAGCGATAACTATACCTTGAAAATTTTACCGGAAGATATTAAACGAGCAGTGGAGCAGAAGTCAGGTAAAACAGTTCAAGAGTATGATCTGTATGTTGGTGATAAGGGGATGTCTTTGGAGAACGCAAGGTTACTGCATTTAAAAGAGAATCTCAACAAAAAAGTTATTGGGCAAAGTCACGCTATATCCGCAGTGGCTGATGCTGTCATTCGCTCTAAGAAGGGCTTTAGTAATCCCAAAAAGCCGATTGGTGTATTCTTGTTTTTAGGAACGACAGGTGTAGGTAAGACAGAGACTGCCAAGGTGCTTGCAGAAGAGTTGTTTGGAAGTAAGAATGATATGATTCGATTTGACATGTCTGAGTACCAACAAGAGCATGAAGTGGCGAAATTGATTGGGTCTCCACCAGGTTTTGTAGGATTTGGTATGGGTGGTCAATTAACGAATGCGGTTCAAAAAAATCCGACATCCGTTATCTTATTTGACGAAATCGAGAAAGCTCATCCGAAAATTTTTGATATCTTACTGCAGGTATTTGATGATGGTCGATTGACAGATTCAATGGGGATGACGGTTGATTTTACCAAGACTATCATTATTTTGACATCAAATTTAGGCACAAATGCTGTTCGGAAGGATAAGGCGGTTGGTTTTAATCGTGTTCAAAATCCAGAGTTAGATGCAGAAATTATCAGACAGAAGACCTTGGAGGCCTGTCAGGAATTCTTCCGTCCAGAACTGTTAAATCGTATTGATGAGGTTGTGACATTTGAACCATTTGACCAAGAGGAAGTTCTGCAAATTACACGGCTTTTGGTTGAGGAGGAGATTGATCATATCAAGGAGCAGGGGTATCAAATTCGCTTCACCGAAGAGGCAATCAGATATCTGGCAAAAGTCTGTTACGACCCTGAAAATGGCGCTAGACCAATACGCCGAGGTATCATGCGACTGATTCAGACTCCCTTAGCAGAAAAGATTATCTCCGGAGAACTTCAAAAGAACAGCCAAATGGAGGTCAGTGTATCTGAAAATCAATTGCATTTTGAGGTGATTGGTTAAGTCGGATAAAGATTTACGAGAAGGAACATACTGAATGGTTAGATCGGAGAGTGAGATAATGAACCAAGAGTTTTCATATCTTGTGTTTCGTCAAAATAACTCAGGAGGATACTGGATTGAAAATGAAGATATTTCTTCGGAGGTAGTGATTCAAGCTTGTCAATTATCGGATGCTGTTGCTAAGCTAGAGGAAATCTTAGCTATAGATTCAGAGTATAAATCCTATTGTTCTTGTTGTGGTCCCAGGTGGTCTCCAGGATCTCCGATTGAGTATAAAACTGTTGATTTCAAAGGTTTAGATACGGGTCACACGGCAATTCTTTACAAGGCAGACGGAACTAAGATGAGGATACCCTGGCAAAGATATGGATTGTATGATGTTTTACTCACGAAACCTACTGGCGATTCATTGAGATAGAAACTAAAAAAATCGTAATCCATTTTTGGGCTACGATTTTTTAATTTTGATGTAGAAATAAAATAGGGAATAGGAGAAGTTCTAACTAACAAAGTACGGTAACATATAGAGATAGAAAAAGAGTGGCCACCTGAAAGCTAGATTATAAAGATAAAGCATAGTTTAAGTCTGCTTAATCCATCTTATAAAGCACTTTCTTTAAATTGGAACAAATTTTAGTATTATTTTATATATGCTTGAACAGATCGGTCTAATAGCATTTTTTAAGTCTCAACGGCCACATAAAAGGCTTTTTTATCAAAATTACTTGACTGGTTAATTAATTTTGTGTAAAATAGTTTCTTAGATAGAGAAAGGAGATAGACATGGCAGAAAGACTAGACCTATCCAGTGCTTATCGTAAATTAAAGAGTCCCAACATTAAGACTCGAAAACGGGCATTGGCTGTAATCCAAGCTCATAAGCGACAAAAGAATAAGAGTTGAGGCTCTTTTTCTTTTGTCTTCATTTCTGATTTCTACTTAACAAGTTCCATCTTTTTTGCTATACTGTAGCTAATAGAAAACGATTTCAGGAGGCGCACTATGGAACTGAAAGATTTGATGCACTTGTTAGAAGATATGAAGGTTGGGGTCTTTGCGACGGTCGATAAAGATGGCAATCCCCATGCTCGTCATGCTCACCTTACTGCTGCGACAGAAGATGGTATCTTTTTCATGACCAGCCCTGATACACATTTTTACCAACAGTTGATGTCGGACCAGCGAGTAGCTTTGACAGCTATGACAGAAGAAGGTTATTTGATCCAGGTCATTCGTATCAAAGGCTTGGCTCGGCCGGTGGAAAATGATTATTTGAAGCAAGTTTTTGCTGATAATCCTTATTATGCTCACATTTATAAAGATAATGATAGTCATGATATGCAGGTCTTCCAAATTTATGATGGACAAGGTTTCTACCATAGTTTGACCCAAAATCACAAGTATGTATTCCCTATTGGTGGAGGAAAAGATTGTACAGCTAAGACTATTTAAGCTATTTTTTCAGAAAAATAATAGAGCAGATGTTGGCATTTTGTGATAAAATATTTCTATAATAAACGGATCAATCAGAAACGTGTGAGAGGTATAGGATGAGAGAGGATATTTTAATCAACAAAGGTGCTGCTGCCTTATCGGATCAATTGGTTGCGACATTGGAGTCTATCTATGACCCGGAGTTAGAACTAGACATTTATAACTTAGGTCTTGTTTATGAGATCAATTTGGATGAAAAAGGCCTTTGCACAGTTGTGATGACCTTTACCGATGTAGGGTGTGGTTGTGCCGAAACCTTGCCGATTGATTTGGTGGCGGCTCTTAAGAAAATCGATGGGATCGAAGATGCTAAGGTTGAGGTGGTTTGGTCTCCCGTATGGAAGATGACCCGCATCAGTCGTGTCGGTCGCATTACTTTAGGGATTAGTCCCAAGAGATGATAGATGATAGTCATTTGAATGAATCTTGATAGGTTATACTATCAATTGGGCAAAAGGTCTAAACAATTAAAAATAGCTTAGAATTACGTTATCAGAAACGATGATTCTAAGCTATTTTTCTACTCTTATTTAGATTTTCCGCTTCGGTCCATATTCCAAAAGTCTGTTACGGCACCTTTGGAAGCAGAGGAAACGGTATGGGCGTATTTACCTAAGACACCACGACTATACAGCGGTGGAATAACAGTCGTTTCCTTACGGGCTTCAATTTCTTCGTCCGATACATGCATAGTGATTTCCTTGGTATCTTGATCGACTGTAACCCTATCACCAGTTTGTAGGTAAGCAATGGGTCCGCCGTCTTGAGCTTCAGGAGCGATATGTCCGACCACCAAGCCATAGGTACCACCAGAGAAGCGACCATCTGTCAGAAGGGCTACCTTATCGCCTTGTCCTTTCCCGACAATCATAGAAGAAAGGGAAAGCATCTCAGGCATACCAGGACCGCCTTTTGGCCCCACATAGCGAACCACCACGACATCACCGTCTACAATGTCATCAGCAAGGACCGCTTCGATAGCTTCTTCCTCAGAGTCAAAGACTTTGGCTGGACCAGTATGCTTACGAACTTTTACACCGGAAACTTTAGCGACTGCTCCATCCGGTGCCAAGTTACCTTTGAGAATGATGAGTGGACCATCTGCACGTTTTGGATTATCCAAAGGCATGATGACCTTTTGTCCTGGCTTCAAATCGTCAAATTCTGCCAAGTTTTCAGCAACTGTTTTGCCAGTACAAGTGATTCGGTCTCCGTGCAAGAAACCGTTGGCCAAGAGGTATTTCATAACTGCTGGGACACCACCAACTTCATAGAGATCTTGGAAGACATACTGTCCAGATGGTTTCAAGTCTGCCAAGTGTGGAACTTTTTCTTGGAAATCATTGAAATCTTCCAAGGTCAAGTCAACATTCGCTGCGTGTGCCATTGCCAAGAGGTGCAAGGTCGCATTGGTTGAGCCACCCAAGGCCATGGTAACGGTGATAGCATCTTCAAAGGCTTCGCGCGTCAGGATGTCAGAAGGCTTAAGACCTAGTTTGAGCATATGGACAACAGCGCGTCCGGCTTCCTCGATATCTGCTTTTTTCTCAGCTGATTCAGCGGGATGAGAAGAAGAACCTGGTAAGCTCATACCCAAAACTTCGATAGCGGTAGCCATGGTATTGGCAGTATACATACCACCGCAACCACCAGGTCCTGGGCAGGCATTGCATTCAATCTCTCGAACCTCTTCGGCTGTTATATCGCCATTGTTCCACTTACCAATCCCTTCAAAGACAGAAACGAGGTCAATGTCTTTGCCATTAAGATTTCCCGGAGCGATGGTCCCGCCGTAAGCAAAGATGGCTGGGATATCCATATTGGCGATGGCCATCATGGAACCAGGCATGTTTTTATCACAGCCTCCGATAGCCACAAAGGCATCCACGTTATGACCGCCCATGGCTGCTTCGATAGAATCCGCGATGATATCACGTGATGTCAGGGAGAAACGCATGCCGGGAGTTCCCATGGAAATCCCATCAGCAACCGTGATGGTACCAAATTGAACAGGCCAAGCACCAGCTTCCTTAGCGCCTTCTTTGACCAATTTACCAAAATCATGGAGATGAATATTACAAGGCGTATTTTCAGCCCAGGTGGAAATTACCCCAACAATGGGTTGATCGAAGTTCTCATCGGTCATTCCAGTGGCTCGAAGCATGGCACGGTTGGGAGATTTTACCATGCTATCATAAACTTCGGAGCGGTGTCTGATTTTTTTTAGATTTTCTTCTTTGGTCATGGGGAGCTTCCTTTCTTGGTCTAACAGTCTCATTCTTCCTATTATTATAGCATAAAAATCAGTTTAAGAAAGTAAATTATTTAAATAATTAGTAATTTCTGAATATTCAATCTTATCAAGCGAATGCCTTAAAAATACTGTTGCCATAAGAATTTAATCCTTCGTAAAATGCAGAACGTTCGGGATTTTTGCTTGAAAATGACTTTATTGTGGAAAATTAGGAATTTTCAGAAAATTCCTTTGACTTTGATTTGATTTGTGATATGATAGTAGATAAATAAAAATTTTATGATATTTACCTTGTTACTGAAGTGTGATAAGTATAGGAGAAAAGAAGGGAGGAATTTTCTTGCAACAAATACAATTAGATACCGCTCGAACGGGGTCATACTTGATTTTGGATACCCTTGCCAAGCTGGGTGTGGAAACGATTTTTGGCTATCCCGGCGGAGCGGTCTTGCCGCTTTATGAAGCTATCTTTCATTATAAGAATATACGGCACATCCTTGCTCGTCATGAACAAGGGGCCGTCCATGCTGCCGAAGGGTATGCTAAATCTAGTGGTCGTATTGGCGTGGTCGTGGTTACAAGTGGGCCTGGTGCGACAAATGCAATCACGGGTATTGCAGATGCTATGGGCGATAGTGTTCCTCTCCTTGTCTTCTCTGGTCAAGTAGCTACTCCGGGTATCGGGAAAGATGCCTTCCAGGAGGCCGATATCATCGGGATTACAACGCCGATTACCAAGTATAATTATCAGATTCGCCACACAGAAGACATTCCTCGGATTATTACAGAAGCCATTCATATTGCAACGACTGGACGTCCAGGTCCTGTAGTCATCGATGTTCCTAAAGATATTCAAGAACGGATGGTAGAAGCCCATCATGATCCGACCGTTCATTTACCAAGTTATCAACCGACAGTCGAGCCAAATGGTCTGCAAGTTAAGAAGATTTTGCATCAATTGACCCTTTCGAAAAAACCTGTTCTCCTAGCGGGTGGTGGTATCAATTATGCCGATGCTAATCAAGAATTGATTGCCTTTGCAGAACGCTACCAGATTCCAGTCGTTTCAACTTTGCTGGGTCTGGGGGCCATGCCCATTGAACACGACTTGTCGCTGGGCATGGGTGGCATGCACGGATCCTATGCGTCCAATATGGCTTTGACAGAAGCAGATTTTATCCTCAATATTGGGGCTCGCTTTGATGACCGTTTGACCGGTCGTGTCAACAGTTTTGCCGTCGATATGACGGTCGCTCATGTCGACGTTGATCCTGCCGAGATTGGCAAGGTAATTAAGACAGACATTCCAGTCGTCGGCGATGCAAAGAAAACTTTGGAAATGCTACTCCGTTTTGATCAGGTGGAAACGGACTTTAAGGAATGGACGGCACATGTTTTAGACAATAAGCGCCGGGCTCCTTTTGCTTATGATGAAGATAAAAATTTTGTCAAACCACAGGAAGTGATTGAAATCATTGGCCAATTGACAGATGGTCAAGCTATTATTGTGACAGATGTTGGCCAGCACCAAATGTGGACAGCTCAGTATTATCCCTTCAAAAATGCGCGCCAGTTAATTACATCTGGTGGTATGGGAACCATGGGCTTTGGAATTCCTGCTGCCATTGGAGCTAAACTAGCTAATCCGGATAAGGAAGTGATTCTCTTTGTCGGTGATGGTGGTTTCCAAATGACCAATCAAGAGCTGGCCATTCTCAATGGTTACGGCATTCCAATCAAGGTCGTTCTTCTTAATAACCACTCCCTAGGAATGGTTCGTCAGTGGCAGGAGTCCTTCTACAATGAACACCGCAGCCACTCGACCTTTGATGATGAGCCAAATTTCCAACTCTTGGCAGAAGCCTACTCGATTTCCCATTATCTTTTTGAAGAGCCAGCTAGTATTAGGGAAGACCTCCAAGTGATCTTAGAAGATAAGCCTATGTTGATTGAGGTATCGATTTCAAATAGAGAGCATGTACTCCCTATGGTGCCATCTGGAAAGGCCAATCATGAAATGTTGGGGGTGAAGTTCAATGCGTAGAATGTTAACAGCAAAATTGAGAGATTCTTCGGGAGTTCTCAACCGTTTTACCGGAGTTCTATCCCGTCGCCAGGTCAATATTAATTCTATCTCAGTGGGTCCAACAGAAGTAGCTGGCATATCTCGGGTGACCGTTATCATTGAGGTGGAAACGCTGGATGAGGTAGAACAAATCACCAAGCAACTCAACCGACTAATTGATGTAGTTCGCGTCAAAGACATCACAGATATCCCACACTTGGAAAGAGAAGTTCTCTTGGTTAAGATTTCTGCACCGGCAAATAAGCGTGCTGAAATTTTAGCTATTATCCAACCATTCCGTGCGAGTGTGGTCGATGTAGCACCTCATTCTATAACCGTGCAAATGACAGGAGATGGAACAAAAATTGAAGCTCTTCTTCGCGTCGTTCAGCCTTATGGCATTAAAAACTTAGCTCGTACAGGAGCAACTGGCTTTAGCCGTGATTGAGAATCTTTAACAATAAAGAGTGTTGCGCCCATTATCTGATACTGATTCTTATAGGTGTCTTCAGCAATCAAGAATAATATAGAAAAGAGAAAAAAATGGCAGTTAAAATGCAATATGAAGCAGATGTAAAAGTTCCAGCCCTTGATGGCAAGAAAATCGCAGTAGTTGGTTATGGTTCACAAGGCCATGCTCATGCACAAAACTTACGTGATACAGGTCACGATGTCATCATCGGTGTGCGTGCTGGTAAATCCTTCGACAAGGCGAAAGAAGATGGCTTTGAGACTTATGAAGTGGCAGAAGCTGCTAAATTGGCGGATGTCATCATGGTCTTGGCACCAGATGAAATTCAAGCGGACCTCTACAATGAAGAAATCGCGCCAAACTTAGTAGCTGGTAATGCCCTCGGTTTTGCTCATGGATTCAATGTTCACTTTGAATTTATCAAGGTTCCTGCAGATGTAGATGTCTTCATGTGTGCGCCGAAAGGACCGGGTCACTTGGTACGTCGTACCTTTGAAGAAGGCTTCGGTGTTCCAGCCCTTTACGCAGTTTACCAAGATGCGACGGGTAATGCTAAAGATATTGCCATGGACTGGGCCAAGGGTGTTGGTTCAGCACGCGTAGGTCTTTTGGAGACAAGCTTCAAAGAAGAAACAGAAGAAGATCTCTTTGGGGAGCAAGCTGTACTATGTGGTGGTTTGACTGCCCTCATGGAAGCTGGTTTTGAAGTCTTGACAGAAGCTGGCTATGCACCAGAATTGGCCTACTTCGAAGTACTACATGAAATGAAACTCATCGTTGACTTGGTTTATGAGGGTGGCTTTAAGAAGATGCGCCAATCTATCTCAAATACTGCCGAGTATGGTGATTATGTATCCGGACCTCGTGTTATCACAGATCAAGTGAAAGAAAACATGAAGGCTGTCTTGGCAGATATCCAATCTGGTAAATTTGCAAACGACTTTGTGAATGACTACAAGGCTGGTCGTCCGAAAATGCAAGCTTACCGTGATGCAGCAGCTGGTCTTGAAATCGAAAAAGTCGGTGAAGAATTGCGCAAAGCCATGCCGTTTGTTGGTCGTAACGACGATGATTCCTTTAAAATCTATAATTAATTGAATCCAATAAAATATCGAAAAACGGGGAAACCCGTTTTTTCGCATCAAAATCACAAAGAATAGAGCCCGTTAAATTAAATTGTAAGGACTTTCTATAATTTATTTGCTTAAACTTTCGACAGGTGCTATAATAAAAAAGAGCTGAAATCTGTGTCAGTTTATAGAGAAATTATCTTATAACTTGCACGGAGCTTAAGACTTTGTGATAAAATGGAACCATATTTGGTAATGAACGAGGAGGTTAAGAACATGCTTTCAGCTAGAAATGTCGAAGAAGCTTATCAGGTCTTAAAAGATGTGGTCGTCAAAACATCTTTGCACTATGACCGATATTTGTCAGAAAAATATGGGGCGGAAATCTATACCAAACGAGAGAATGAACAAAGAGTTCGTTCCTTTAAAATTCGTGGAGCTTATTATGCTATTTCCCAGTTGTCCGCAGAGGAAAAAGTAGTTGGAGTTGTTTGTGCATCAGCTGGTAACCATGCTCAAGGTGTTGCCTACACCTGTAATGAAATGAAAATTCCAGCAACCATCTTCATGCCAGTCACGACACCTCAACAAAAAATTAGCCAAGTAAAGTTTTTTGGTGGGGACCAGGTCACTATTCGCCTTACGGGTGATACCTTTGATGAATCGGCACGGGCAGCCTTGGACTATAGCACAGAAAGCAATAAGACTTTTATTGACCCCTTTGATGACGAGGATGTTCAAGCCGGTCAGGGTACAGTAGCGGTTGAGATCTTAGAGCAAGCTGATCATCAAGGCATTGCCTTCGATCAACTCCTTATTCCAGTTGGTGGTGGTGGACTCATTGCTGGAGTTTCAACTTACCTAAAAGATCGGGCACCTGAAATTAAAGTAACAGGTGTAGAGGCTAGCGGAGCTCGGTCTATGAAAGCAGCCTTTGATAAAGGCCGGCCTGTCAAACTGGATCATATTGATAAGTTTGCAGATGGCATTGCTGTTCAAAAGGTTGGAACAACTACTTATGAAGTGTCCCGTAAATATGTTGATCAGTTGATTGGGGTGGATGAAGGTTGGATTTCCGAGACGATTTTGGATCTTTATTCCAAACAAGGAATTGTAGCTGAACCGGCTGGGGCAGCGTCGATTGCTGCTCTAGAAGTTATCAAAGACCAGATTAAAGGCAAGACAATTTGTTGTATCATTTCAGGGGGCAACAATGATATTAACCGCATGCCGGAAATGGAAGAACGTTCTCTCATTTATGCCGGTGTCAAGCATTACTTCGTTGTTAATTTTCCACAGCGTCCAGGTGCTCTTCGGGAATTTGTAAATGATATTCTAGGAGAGCAGGATGACATTACACGATTTGAGTATATTAAGCGTGCGAATAAAGGGACTGGCCCTGTATTGATTGGTATTGCTCTAGGTGATAAAAATGATTACCCTGATTTCATTGCACGCCTAGAAGCATTTGACCCTAACTACGTAAACTTGCATGAGAATGACTCTCTCTATCAAATGTTGGTTTAATATTTTTTTAGAAAAGGTGGTGTTATATGGTATATCTTATTTTTCCATTATTTTTGATCATTGTAGCAGTGGCTATTATCGCTAGTACACTTTATGTCGTTAGGCAGCAGACAGTGGTCATTGTCGAGCGATTTGGTAAATATCAAGCAACCGTCTCAAGTGGTATCCATGTCCGTATGCCATTTGGAATTGATAAAATTGCAGCCCGCATTCAACTTCGCCTGCTTCAGAGTGAGTTGATTGTGGAAACCAAGACAAATGATAATGTTTTTGTTACCCTCAACATTGCGACTCAATACCGTGTCAACGAGCAAAACGTTATGGATGCTTATTACAAACTGATGCGACCAGAAGAGCAAATCAAGTCCTATATTGAGGATGCTCTGCGGTCTTCAGTACCCAAGTTGACCTTGGACGAACTCTTCGAGAAAAAGGATGAAATTGCTTTAGAAGTTCAACGACAAGTAGCAGAAGAAATGTCTACTTATGGCTATATTATTGTGAAAACTCTGATTACCAAAGTGGAACCAGATTCTGAAGTGAAACAATCCATGAACGAAATTAATGCTGCACAGCGTAAACGTGTAGCTGCTCAAGAATTGGCCAATGCAGATAAAATTAAGATTGTTACTGCTGCAGAAGCGGAAGCTGAAAAGGATCGACTTCATGGTGTTGGTATTGCTCAACAACGTAAAGCCATTGTGGATGGGCTGGCAGACTCCATTGCAGAACTCAAGGAAGCAAATATTGGCATGTCCGAAGAACAAATTATGGCTATCCTCTTGACCAACCAGTATTTGGATACCCTTAATCAGTTTGCTCAAGCAGGGAATCAAACTCTATTTCTGCCGAATTCACCAAATGGAGTTGAAGATATCAGAAGTCAAATGTTGTCGGCCTTAAAGGCTAAATAGACTTTTTTGAATAAAATGTCCAATTTTGTTCGAAAAATAGCTTGATGTATCTTGACATTCTAAAAAAGCTATACTATAATTACTAAGATAAATAGTTTAAAAGAAAGGGGTTCCTCATGACAAGCTATGAAAAGGTTGCAGCAGTAGTGGGTTGGGTCCGTGATAAAAAAATCACTGGATACCGTATCAGCAAAGAAACAAATGCCCGCGAAATGTCTGTTATTGCCCTTGCACAAGGTAGAGCAAAGATTGATAATATCTCATTTGCGACTGCTTTGGGTTTGATTGATTTTTACGACAAAAATCATAAAAAATACGAAGGATAATCGTATTCATTTCAACAATGAACGCAGCTCGAAGGAGTTGCGTTTTCTGTTTAAAAATAGATAATAATGAGTGATAGGATGGATTTTCATACTTTTTGATAATCAAAAAGCTATTTTTTAGAAGTTCCTTTCCTAGTGCTAAGGATATCTACGTCGCTCGACCCTACCTATTTTTACTTTTCTTTGTAGATAAGAAATAAAATAGATAAATGAGTAAAAAGTCTCCTTTGATAAGTTGATAAAAGACCCTAAATTTATAATAAAAATGCATTTAATTTACTGGGGATTCTTCTTGTGTAATTGAGAAACTATTTTTTAGAGTTATAGTTTGTTAGAAGAAAATTTTCATGAGAATCAAGTTGCTTGGGCGGAAAAAATGTCTAACTTATACTCTTTGACAATCAAGATGATGCTTTGTTAAGGCTTCTTGCTTACTACCAAGGATGTCTATACCGCTTTAGCTTACCTGCTTTGATATTCTTTAAGGATTCATTTGATAAATGAACTTATAAAAAATCTCCCAGTTCCATAAACTTGGGAGATTTCTCTATTTTTACTTTAGGAAACGTTGTAAGAAAACTTTTGTCCGCTCTTCTTTGGGATCTTCAAAAATTTCTTCTGGTGTTCCTTGCTCGGCAATAACACCTTTGTCCATGAAGATGACACGGTCTGAAACATCCTTCGCAAATTCCATTTCATGCGTCACGATAATCATGGTCAATCCTGTCTCAGCCAACTCTTGCATTGTCTTGAGAACTTCACCGACCATTTCTGGGTCCAGGGCAGAAGTTGGCTCATCAAAGAGCATGGCTTCTGGATTGACAGAGAGAGCACGAGCGATAGCAACCCGTTGTTTTTGACCGCCGGAAAGTTGTTTTGGTTTTGCTTGCCAATACTGCTCCGTCATACCGACCTTGTTGAGATTTTCTTTTGCAATTTCCTCTGCTTCTGTACGAGAACGCTTGAGGACAGTTGTTTGGGCTACAATGGCATTTTCCAGGACATTGAGGTTTTCAAATAGGTTAAAGGATTGGAAAACCATCCCTAATTTTTCTCGGTAAGTATTCAAATCATAACCTTTTTCCAAAACATCTTGACCATGGAAAATGATTTGGCCGCCAGAAGGCTCTTCTAGAAGGTTGATAGAACGTAAAAGGGTTGATTTACCAGAACCGGATGAACCAATGATGGAGATAACCTCTCCTTTATGGACGGCTAATGAAATATCCTTGAGGACCTCATTGGCACCGAAAGATTTCTTTAAATGCTTGATTTCTAAAATTGCTTGTGACATTATTTAACCACCTTCGTTTGGATTTGATTAGCACCAGTGGTGTAGTTATCGGCATCAAAACGTTTCTCCACATAGCGGAGGATTCTAGTCACAGTAAAGGTGAGTATGAAGTAGATGATAGCGATAATGGTAAAGGTTTGGAAATATTGATAGGTCTGAGTTGCCACTGTATTTCCTGAGAAGTAAAGTTCGACAACAGAGATAACGTTCAATACAGAAGTATCCTTGATATTGATAACAAATTCGTTACCAGTTGCTGGTAAAATATTGCGAATAACCTGTGGCAAAACAATCTTACGCATGGTTTGTCCATGAGTAAATCCGAGAGCAGTAGCTGCTTCAAATTGTCCTTTATCAACGGCGAAGATACCCCCGCGAACAATTTCACTCATATAAGCGCCTGTATTGATGGAAACGATAAAGATGGCAGCTAGAGTACGGTCAAGAGAAAGACCAAATGCTTGGGCAGTTCCGTAGTAGATAACCATAGATTGTACAATCATAGGGGTGCCGCGGAAGATTTCGATATAGGCTGACAGTAACCAACTAAAAACTTTCTGAAGGATAGCAAGGCCTTTGTTAGCAGCTTTTGGAGCAGTACGGTAGACCCCGATAAGGAGTCCGATAAGAAGTCCTGTGATGGTACCAACCATAGAAATAAGAAGAGTGATTCCTGTACCGCGTAAGAATTGTTTCCAGTTGTTGGTCAGAATAGTAAGCATCTGCTGGAAGAAACTAGGTGTTTCTTGATCAGCATTTTCAACTGGTTGGATTTCAATCATCTGATCCATGAGAGCTACCTGGTCTTCATTGGTAATAGTAGCCAACACAGCATTGACTTTCTCTAAAGTCTCTGTATCATTTTTGCGAAGTCCAACAGCAGTTGCAGCATTTTCCTCAGGGACTTCAAATCCTTCTTCCAAAGCAATCATCTTGAATTTCTTATCTGCTTGTTCAGCTGTAATAGCTTCTGGACGCTCGGAAATATAGGCATCAATGATACCTGATGAGAGTGCCTGACGCATCTGAGAGAAGTCACCCATCGGTGTTTGTGGAACGGCATCCGGAATTTTAGTCAAGAGGTCAACGTGCCAAACACCTTGTTGAGCAGTGACTTTCGCACCTTTGAACTCATTAATAGATTTAGCATCTGCATAAACTCCATCTGCTGCAACAACCAGTACAGGGTAGCTGGTATAGTAACTGTCTGAAAAGGCGATTTCTTTTTTACGTTCAGCCGTAGGACTCATTCCCGCGGCAATCATGTCGATTTTCCCTGAAGTTAAAGCTGGAATTAATCCAGTCCAGGATGTTTTGACAACCAAGAGCTCCTTGCCCATATCCGCTGCGACTTTCTTAGCGATTTGAACGTCGTATCCATTGGCAAATTGGCTAGTTCCTTCAATTGGTACAGCTCCATTTGAAGCATCGTCTTGTGTCCAGTTAAATGGGGCGTAGGCTGCTTCCATACCGACGCGGAGATAATCATCTGCTTTGACGCTCAATCCTGTACTTACAAAGGCCATGAAGAGCAAAATGAGCAGGCCAAATTTCTTTTTCATAAATTCTCCTATTTAAAAAGTATTTGTTACATTGTATAAAAAATTCTGAAAAATTTCAATCTCTTGAATTTTTTTCTATGATTATTAGGAAGTGTGATATAATAATACAAGCGAAAGAGAGGGAAAATCATGATTTTAGAGATTTTAAAAGCCATTTTTTATGGAATTGTCGAAGGAATTTCAGAGTGGTTGCCTATTTCTAGTACAGGTCACTTGATTTTGGTACAAGAGTTTGTTAAATTCAGCAATGTCAGTGATGATTTTATGTCCATGTTTAATGTGGTCATCCAGCTGGGGGCTATTCTAGCGGTTATGGTCATTTATTTTGAAAGGCTCAATCCTTTCCAAAGGGGCAAAAGCGAAAAACAAGTTCGATTGACATGGCAACTCTGGGCTAAAGTGCTTGTAGCGGCATTGCCAGCTGCAGTTTTGGGGCTCTTTTTAGATGACTGGTTAGATGCAACTTTTTATAACTTTATCACGGTTGCTCTCATGCTCATTGCTTATGGTTTTGCTTTTCTCTATGTTGAGAAACGAAATGAAAATTTAGAACCTTCGGTTTCTAGTTTGAGTCGTTTACCTTATAAGACAGCTCTCTTCATCGGTTTTTTCCAAGTTTTGGCTCTGATTCCAGGGACCAGCCGTTCTGGTGCCACTATCTTGGGCGGTATCTTGCTGGGAACTAGTCGTCAAGTGGCGACTGAGTTCACCTTCTTCCTCGGAATTCCCATTATGTTTGGAGCAAGTTTCCTCAAGTTAGTTAAGATCCTAGCCAGTGGGGTTTCGGTAACAGGGGGACAATGGTTGCTCTTGATTCTGGCTATGGTAACAGCTTTTGGAGTTTCTATCCTGGCTATTCGTTTCCTGACTGATTATGTGAAAAAACATGACTTTACGATTTTTGGTAAATACCGTATCGGATTGGGCGCTGTGTTGATGGCTTATTATCTTGCTAAACTAATTTTTAAATGGTAGTAGTTAAGTCGGCTTGTCCGGCTTTTCCTTTGTAAAAATGTGTCTTTTCCTGTATAATGGATAGACAAATGTATGAGGTAGTGCTATGAAGATGAAACAAATCAGTGATTCAACACTGAAAATCACCATCAAGATGGATGATTTAGAAGAAAGAGGTATGGAACTAGCAGATTTTCTGATTCCGCAAGAGAAGACAGAAGACTTTTTCTATGCCGTTTTGGATGAATTAGATCTGCCGATTACCTTCCGTGAGAGTGGAATGTTGAGCTTTCGTGTGACGCCTAAGCCAGACAAGGTGGATATTTTTGTGACCAAGTCCGATATTGATCGCAATATGGACTTTGAGGATTTGGCTGATTTTGCAAACTTGGAAGAAATCTCGCAAATGACACCGGATGAGTTTTTGAAAACATTGGAAAAATCAACCCGTGATAAGAGTTTGGCTAGGGGAGATCAAGCAGCTGTTCGCCATCTAGAAGAGGTAGAAGAGTTAGATCAAGAAGATGATGAAGAACAAAAATATATTTACTATATTTTAGATTTTAAAGATCTGGGACAAGCCGTTCGTTTTGCCAAGACCATTGATTTTCAAGTAGATACTTCAGAACTGTATAAGATGGATTCTCGCTATTTTATGACTGTGCTCATTAATGTCGAAAACCGATCTAGGCAATATCCGGATTATCTTTTGTCACGCATGTTGGAACATGCAGATGATACGGCTATCAGTCGTCCTGTTCTTCAAGAACATGGGAAACTGATTTTGCCGACAGATGCAGTTGAGGAGCTGAGAAAGGTTGACTTGACATGATACCATTCGCATTGAAATATATCATCGTCCTGATTTCAACTCTCATTGTTTCTGCAATAGCTACCCCTCTTGTTCGTTTTTTATCCTTCAAAATAGGTGCCGTGGACAATCCCAATGCCCGCCGTATTAACAAGGTTCCCATGCCTACGGCTGGTGGTTTAGCTGTTTTTTTTGCTTTTACTGTCTCAACTCTGGGATTACTACCACGTATCATCCAGCACCTGAATGGTAATGGTGCTTATTTCCATTACGTTTTGCCCCTAGTCATTGCCGGGGGCATTATCATTGTCACAGGTTTGGTTGATGATATCAAAGAATTGAAACCCCTGCCTAAATTGATGGGGATTCTCCTGGCTGCAAGTATTATCTGGATTTGGACAGACTTTAAGTTTGATCACTTTAAGATTCCTTTTGGTGGGCCACTATTGGCTTTCCCCACATGGCTCTCCTTCTTTTTAACCATCCTTTGGATAGTGGCGATTACCAATGCTGTTAATCTAATCGACGGTTTAGATGGTCTGGTATCAGGGGTGTCTATCATCTCTTTAACCACAATGGGCTTGGTCTCTTACTTTTTTCTCCATGATAGTAATATTTTTCTTCCCCTGACAATCTTTATTTTGGCAGTCTCTATTACAGGTTTTTTACCCTATAATTATCACCCGGCTATCATCTATTTAGGTGATACAGGTGCCCTCTTTATTGGTTTTATGATAGGGGTTTTGTCCCTACAAGGGTTGAAAAATTCAACAGCTGTTGCGGTGGTAACTCCCATGGTTATTTTGGGTGTCCCCATTACAGATACTGTGGTAGCTATCATTCGCCGTAGTCTTTCTGGAAAGAAGATTTATGAAGCGGACCGTATGCATCTCCATCATCGCCTTCTTTCAATGGGACTGACTCATCGAGGAACAGTCTTGGTTATCTACGCCATTTCCTTTATTTTCTCCTTAACGTCACTCCTGCTGAATGTATCCAGCCGTTTTGGTGGCGTATTGCTCATGGTTTCCTTGGTTTTAGGAGTCTTGATTCTTAGTGAGATGATAGGCATTTTTGGAGAAAATCGAACACCCCTTCTAAATACCCTTAAATTTATTGGGAATTCATCCTACAGGCAGGAAGCCATCGCCAAATGGAAAAGTCGACATTCTAAATAAGAAATAGGAAAGAGCTGAGAAGCTCTTTTTTACTCCTAAAAAATAGGATAGATCCTCCTTTTACAAGACCTCGGAGGAGAAAAAAGGGGGAAAATTTGATATAATAGCAAAATAAAATTTTAAACACATATCTTGAGAAGGAGTTTGTCATGTCAGTATTAGAAATTAAAGACCTACATGTTGAGATTGAAGGAAAAGAAATCCTCAAAGGTGTCAACTTGATTCTAAAAACAGGTGAAATTGCTGCTATTATGGGACCAAACGGGACAGGGAAATCAACTTTGTCCGCAGCTATCATGGGAAATCCAAGTTATGAAGTAACTCAAGGAGAGGTTCTCTTTGATGGCGTTAACATCTTGGAATTAGAAGTGGATGAGCGTGCACGCATGGGCCTCTTTTTGGCTATGCAATACCCATCAGAAATCCCAGGAATTACCAATGCTGAATTTCTACGTGCGGCCATGAATGCTGGCAAAGAAGAAAATGAGAAAATAGCTGTTCTTCCATTTATTAAAAAGTTAGATGAGAAAATGGCTCTCCTCAATATGAAGGAAGAAATGGCAGAGCGTTACCTGAACGAAGGTTTCTCTGGTGGTGAGAAAAAACGCAATGAAATTTTGCAATTACTGATGATTGAGCCGACCTTTGCTATCTTGGACGAGATTGATTCAGGTTTGGATATTGATGCCCTCAAAGTCGTTTCTAAAGGGATCAATGCTATGCGTGGTCAAGGTTTTGGTGCTATGATTATCACTCACTACCAACGCCTCCTCAACTATATCACGCCTGACGTGGTTCATGTCATGATGGAAGGTCGTGTAGTGGCTTCGGGTGGACCTGAATTAGCTCAACGTCTTGAAAAAGAAGGTTACATTCATTTAGCAGCTGAACTGGGTATTGACTACTCAGAGCAAGAAGAAGCCTAATCTTTGTCATTGTAGCAAATTGCATGAAGCTTAGGATTCTGTTTGTTTTCATTGATGTATTATCTTCTTCCTTAGTTTTATCTATTTGTTAGTACAACTTTTGCTATTTAGAAAGAGAGAATAAATGACCAAAGAACAGATTCAAAATTTTTCTTTAGAACATGCTGAACCAGCTTGGTTGTCCGATTTACGCCAGTCAGCTTTCGAACAGATTGATCGCCTAGAGTTGCCAGTTATTGAACGTGTCAAGTTGCATCGTTGGAACTTAGGCGATGGCACTATTGCTGAAAATGAAGGCTTAGCCAATGTTCCAGATTTTACTGCCCTTGATAATAACCCTAAGCTTGTTCAAGTTGGGACACAAACTGTTCTGGAGCAACTACCAGCTGATTTAGTAGAACAAGGTGTCGTCTTCACGGACCTTTATTCGGCCTTAGAAGTTATTCCAGAAGTTATTAAAAAATATTTTGGAACAGCCCTCAAAATTGATGAAGACAAATTGGCAGCTTACAATGCAGCTTACTTTAATGCGACCGCTGTCCTATATGTTCCAGATAATGTCGTTGTAGAACAACCGATTGAGGGGCTCTACTACCAAGATGCAACCAGCTCTGTACCTTTTAATAAACGTGTCCTCATTATTGCTGGTAAAAATAGCCAGATCAACTACTTAGAACGTTTTGAAAGCCTAGGAAATGGTGAACTGGAAGTATCTGCTAATATCACTGTTGAAGTATTGGCGCTAGAAGGTAGTCAGGTCAAGTTCTCAGCTATTGATCGCCTGGGCAAACACGTGACGACTTATATGAGCCGTCGTGGTCGTCTATCAAAAGATGCCAGCATTGACTGGGCACTAGGTGTGATGAATCAGGGAAATGTTGTGGCCGATTTCGATAGCGATTTAATGGGGAATGGTAGTCATGCTGACCTCAAAGTTGTCGCTTTATCCAGCGGATGTCAGATTCAGGGGATTGACAGTCGAGTGACCAACTATGGCCAGCATTCAGTCGGCCACATTCTTCAACATGGTGTTATTTTAGAACGTGGAACGCTCACTTTTAATGGTATCGGGCATATCATTCGCGGTGCCAAGGGAGCCGATGCTCAGCAGGAAAGTCGGGTTCTTATGTTATCGGACAAGGCACGTTCAGATGCTAATCCTATTTTGCTTATTGATGAAAATGAAGTCACGGCAGGTCATGCCGCGTCCATCGGCCAGGTAGATCCAGAAGATATGTACTACTTGATGAGTCGTGGTTTGGACCGAGCTACAGCTGAACGCTTGGTTATCCGTGGTTTCTTGGGGTCGGTTATTACTGAGATTCCAGTCAAAGAAGTTCGTGATGAGATGGTCCAGGTTATCGAAGACCAATTGAGCAAGAGATAATATGACAAAAATTGATTTTGAAAGACTGATCCAAGATTTTCCGATTTTAAAACAAACAGTTCATGATGAACCTCTCGTTTATCTGGACAATGCGGCCACAACGCAAAAGCCAGTGCAGGTCTTACAGGCGGTCGAGCACTACTACAAAAAGGATAATGCCAATGTTCACCGTGGTGTACACACCTTGGCAGAGCGAGCAACCGCAGCTTATGAAGGAGTGCGCCAGAAGGTGGCGGATTTTATTCATGCCAAGTCAACCAAGGAGATTCTCTTTACTAGAGGAACAACCACCAGCCTAAACTGGGTGGCACGTTTTGCAGAGGAAATGTTAAAACCAGGGGATCAGGTTATTATCTCCATCATGGAGCACCATTCCAATATTATTCCTTGGCAAGAAGCCTGTCGAAAAACAGGTGCCAAGCTGGATTATATTTACCTCAAAGATGGAGAATTGGACATGGAAGGTCTCAGAGACCTGATTGGTCCAAAAACTCGCTTTGTTTCTTTGGCCCATGTGTCCAATGTTCTAGGTGTGGTCAATCCCATCAAAGAAATTGCTCAACTAGCTCATGCAGTTGGTGCATACATGGTGGTGGACGGTGCCCAGTCAACGCCTCACATGGTTATTGACGTTCAAGATTTGGATGTGGACTTCTTTGCCTTTTCAGCTCACAAGATGATGGGTCCAACTGGTGTCGGTGTTCTCTATGGTAAAGAGGAAATCCTAGAGATTATGTCACCTGTCGAATTCGGTGGAGAAATGATTGACTTTGTCCGTCAACAATCGGCCTCTTGGAAAGAACTACCTTGGAAATTTGAAGCTGGTACGCCCAATATTGCTGGCGTAATTGGCCTAGGTGCAGCCATTGATTACTTGACGGAGATTGGTATGGATGCCATATCCGACCATGAATTAGAATTGATGGAGTATGTCTTTCCGAAATTACAAGACATTCCAGGCTTGACGATCTATGGCAGTCAAGATTTGGCCAAACGCACAGGTGTCATTTCTTTCAATATAGATAACTTGCATCCTCATGATGTAGCCACAGCCCTAGATTATCAAGGAGTGGCCGTTCGAGCTGGTCACCATTGTGCCCAACCGCTCATTGCACATCTAGGTGTTGCATCAACTGCTCGCGCCAGCTTTTATATTTATAATAGTAAGGAAGATTGCGATAAGTTAATCCAAGCTATCCTTGCAACAAAGGAGTTTTTCAATGGCACTCTCTAAATTAGACTCTCTCTATATGGCAGTTATATCCGACCATTCCAAACATCCCCATCACCGTGGGAAGTTGGACAATGTAGAAGTGCTAGAGATGCATAATCCCACCTGTGGGGATGTGATTAAACTATCCATTTCAATTGATGAACAAGGAAAAATTGCTGATATTGCTTTTGACGGAGATGGATGTAGCATCTCGACCGCTTCAGCTTCCATGATGACCGATGCCGTTATTGGCAAAACCTTGGATGAGGCGCAAGATTTGGCAAACATTTTTTCTTCTATGATTCAAGGTCATGAAGAAAAGGAGCAAGAAAGTCTAGGGGAAGCCGCACTATTAGCGGGTGTAGGCAAGTTCCCTCAACGCATCAAATGTGCTACCCTTTCCTGGAATGCTCTTAAGAAAGCGATTGAACGTCATCAAGAACAAAAATAAAGAAACTGATTACTAGGTCAGTATCTTATGAATTGAACCCGGCTACGACACTTTGTAAAAAGACAAAGTCTTCCTAGATGTGGAAAACATCTGCGTCTTAAAAACGTCGTGGACGTCTGAACTCTCTTCGCCTTCGCAGACATTGAGAGCTCTAGTAGTCCTGACGAGGGTGCGTCAACGAAATCAAAGATTTCTGACTTACCGCTTATTTTACCGTATGTCGCTAAACGCCTTAGTATCTTATGAAAGGAATAATATGTCAGAAGAAATTGTAGAACCAACAGCTATTGATCTGGGTGAATACCAATTTGGTTTTCATGATGATGTAGAACCCATCTATTCGACAGGAAAGGGGCTTAGCGAAGAAGTTATTCGTGAGTTGTCTGCTGCCAAGGATGAACCAGAATGGATGTTGGATTTTCGCTTAAAATCCTATGAAGCATTCAAAAAAATGCCTATGCAAACCTGGGGTGCTGATTTGTCTGAATTGGATTTCGATGAAATCATCTATTACCAAAAAGCCTCTGAAAAACCAGCTCGTAGTTGGGATGATGTCCCAGATAAAATCAAGGAAACCTTCGAACGGATTGGTATACCAGAAGCAGAACGTGCTTACCTAGCTGGTGCTGCTGCTCAGTATGAATCTGAAGTAGTCTACCACAACATGAAAGAAGAATACGACAAGTTGGGTATCATCTTTACAGATACTGATTCTGCTCTACGTGAGCACCCAGAACTCTTCAAAAAGTACTTCGCCAAATTGGTACCACCAACAGATAATAAGTTGGCTGCCCTCAACTCTGCCGTTTGGTCTGGAGGGACCTTTATCTATGTGCCAAAAGGTGTCAAATGTGAAATCCCACTTCAAACCTATTTCCGTATCAATAACGAAGGAACTGGTCAGTTTGAGCGGACCTTGATTATCGTGGACGAGGGTGCCAGCATCCACTATGTAGAGGGTTGTACTGCACCGACCTACACAACAGCCAGTCTCCATGCTGCTGTTGTCGAAATCATTGCCCATGATGACGCCTATATGCGTTATACTACCATTCAAAACTGGTCAGATAATGTCTATAACCTGGTTACCAAGCGTGCGCGTGCCGAGAAAAATGCCACTGTGGAGTGGATTGATGGAAACCTAGGAGCCCACACCACTATGAAGTATCCAGCCGTCTATCTTGAGGGAGAAGGTGCGCGTGGAACCATGCTTTCTATTGCCTTTGCTAACAAAGGTCAGCATCAGGATACGGGTGCCAAGATGATTCACAATGCTCCCCATACTAGCTCCTCTATCGTCTCTAAATCGATTGCTCGTGGCGGCGGAGAGGTCAATTATCGAGGTCAAGTAACCTTTAACAAAAATTCTAAGAAATCCATCAGCCATATTGAGTGTGATACCATTCTTATGGATGATATTTCTCGTTCAGATACCATTCCCTTTAATGAAATTCATAACTCACAAGTAGCTTTGGAGCATGAAGCCAAAGTCTCTAAAATCTCAGAAGAGCAACTCTATTACCTTATGAGCCGTGGTCTTTCAGAGCAAGAAGCAACAGAGATGATTGTCATGGGCTTTGTCGAACCCTTTACCAAAGAACTCCCAATGGAATATGCCGTCGAGCTCAACCGCTTGATCGCCTATGAGATGGAGGGTTCAGTCGGATAAAAAAGAGTCGGGGGACTCTTTTTTGCCGACTGAATTCGAAATTTACAAAATTTCGATATATCATTAGGAAAAGCAAGGCTTTTCCCACCAAGATAGAAGCGGGAGATAAGGAAATTCTCTGATTTTCCTCATTCGTTGGGTTAGATCCAATCCAATATTACTCCAACGGATCTTGGAAATTGAAAAACCTTTCGCTCGTGCGGAAGGTTTTGTCAGTTGTTGTGAGTATAATATCGAATTGAAAAACCGGGAAATAAAGGCTTTTTCTCTGTCGTATTGGATAGGTTTACCCTACAATCAAAAGAAAGCTCAGTCATCGCTAGTCTTCTTACAGTTTTTCGTTAACATAGCGGACAAAATGATTCCACCAAGAGACAGGCCAAGGAGCGGCTGAGATGTCTTTGGCAGTGACCATATCAACGCTGGGTTGTGTTTCTAGGTAACCCTTTCCGATTAAGTCTTTGTCTACTAAAGTCAATGTCCCGAGAACTTGTCCCTTTTGAACAGGGGCATTCAAAGTATCTTTTTTAGCACTGTATTTAGCTGAGATGGCGGGTTGATCACCCTTTCGAACAATAGCATTTAAGTCCTTAGCAGCAACGGATTTGACTTCTTTTGTTTGTCCATTGAAAACTTCTATATTAGAAGATTGATAACTTTCATCTTTCTCGACCAAGGAAATTAGTGTGAATGTATTATAAATGTATTTAATTAATTCGTTTGTCGCTGAGAAACGATTGTCAGGATATTCTAGACTATCGTTTGCATCAAGAACAACAGTCAAAATTCGCATATTATTTTGTTGGATGGTTGCCACAAAAGAAGTACCTGATTTTTCCCCTGCTCCTGTCTTTAAACCATCGACTCCAGGATATTTATAAGTACCCTCTGCCAACATTTGGTTAGTAGAAGTATAAGTGTATCCTTGGAAGTTATAGCTGTATTGCGAAGTCATTTTCAATACTTGGGGATAATCTAAGATTAAGCGACGAGCAATGACAGCTACATCCATGGCAGACAATTGATTCTCATCTTCTTTGCTTGAATTTGGGTAGAGATTATCACCGAGATAACTGTTATTTAAACCGCTTGAATTGACCAACTTAGCATCAGTAATTCCCCATTCAGCGAGTTTGGCTTTCATTTTATCGACAAAGGCAGGTTCGTTTCCAGCAACAGCTTCTGCGAGTGCAATAGTTGAGCTGTTTGCTGAAGAAATTAAAGTTGCCTTGAGGAGGTCCTCAACCGTATAAGATCTAGCATCTAAGTTGATATTGTTAACGACAGTTCCAGTTAAACTATAAGGATAATCGCCGATAGAAATCAAACTATCCATAGAAAGTTGTCCTTCTTCGATGGCTTCAAAAACAAGATAAACTGTTAGTAAACTTGTAACAGACCCAATAGAAGCAGGGGTTTGAGCGTCTTTTTCATAAAGAATCTTTCCGCTGGCGACGTCGACTGCAAAAGCGTGTTTGGCAGAAACAGAAAAATCTTCTGCTAGGGCTAATCTGGGAAAAGCATAAAGACCATAAAGGCATGTGAAGACGATAACCAGAAACTTTTTCATAAAAATCCTCCTAAATAACGTACCGTGTTTTCTAATTATACCACAAAAAGCTTTGCAGATTCTCAAGCCAAAGAGATCAAAGTTGAATAATCAGAAAATTCCAAATATACTAAAATTACTTTACAATTCAAAAAAACCGTGATATAATCGAACATGTACAATTTAAGAATTGTTTCTTTAAAAATTCAACAATAAGATACAGAGGAGAACTCTATGCAAAAGAGAAAATTGGCAGCCATCGCCGGTGTAACGCTACTCTCGGCTAGTTTTTTAGCAGCTTGTGGAAACGCTTCAAATAATGGTGGTTCAGGAGCGGCGTCAACTTATTCATACGTCTATACCGAAGATCCAACATCTTTGGACTATATTGCTTTTAACCGTGCTCAAGTATCTGATATCGTGACCAATATGGTTGACGGACTTCTTGAAAATGATACATACGGGAATTTAATTCCATCTCTTGCGGAAGATTGGACTGTATCTAAAGACGGTTTGACATATACTTACAAGCTTCGTGAAGGCGTTAAGTGGTATACCGCTGATGGTGAAGAATATGCTGATGTCACTGCGGAAGATTTTGTAACGTCTCTCAAACACGCAGTAGAAGTTAAGTCTGAAGGTCTCTACATTATTCAAGATTCTATTGCTGGTTTGAATGATTTTGTAACTGGTAAATCAACAGACTTCGGAACTGTAGGCGTAAAAGCACTGGATGATCATACAGTTCAATATACCTTGACTCACCCAGAGCCATTCTGGAATTCTAAATTGACTATGTCAATTATGTTGCCGGTTAATGCGGAGTTCTTAGAGTCTAAAGGCAAAGATTTTGGTAAAGTGGAGCCAGGTGGGATCCTCTACAATGGTGCTTACACTATTAGCTCTATGACATCGAAATCATCGATTGAATATGCTAAAAACGAAAACTACTGGGATGCAGAAAACGTTAAAATCGATAACGTGAAGCTGACTTTCTACGATGGACAAGATCCGGAGTCTTTGATTAAAGGCTTTACAGATGGCAACTATACAAATGCCCGTGTCTTCCCGAACTCATCAAGTTATGCTTCCGTCAAGAAACAATACGGCGACAACATTACCTATAGCATGCAAGATGCTACTGTTTACTACCGTGTCTTCAATACAAAACGGACCAACTATGGTCATACAGCTAAAACCACTGATGCTCAAAAATCATCTACCTTTAAAGCTTTGCGCAACAAGGACTTCCGTCAGGCATTGACCTTTGCTTTCGATCGTCAGAACTACTTGGCTCAATCAGTAGGTGCAGATGCAGCTGACAGATCATTGCGTAACTTGGTGGTCCCTCCAACATTTGTTAATGCCGGTGAGAAATCATTTGGTGAGTTGGTAAGTGACAAAGTTGTTTCCTATGGTGATGAGTGGGCAAATGTTGACTTCTCTGATGCACAAAATGGTCTTTACAATGTAGAAAAGGCTAAGGCGGAATTTGAAAAAGCTAAGGCAACTCTAGCTGCTGACGGTGTTGAATTCCCAATCCACTTGGATATGCCAGTCGTTCAAGAAAATGAAGTTAGTGTTCAACAAGCTTCTTCAATGAAACAGTCTATCGAAGCGGCTCTTGGTAGCGATAATGTTGTCATTGATCTGCAAATGCTTGACCAAGATACCTTTACAAACATCGCATTCTACACTGAAGCTCCAGAACAAAATGATTATGATATCACATACTCTGGATGGGGTCCTGACTACCAAGATCCATCAACTTATTTAGATGTATTCGCTATCCAAGGTGGTGCAAATACTGACAAACTTGGTATAAGTGCTAAGGACGAAGAATCTATTAAAGCCGTTGGCTTGGATGAGTTTGATGCCCTTCTAAAAGAAGCAGCAAATGAAAAAATGGACGTTGCTAAACGCTATGAAAAATATGCAGCGGCTCAAGCTTGGTTGACAGACAGTGCCTTGGTTATCCCTTACATGTCCTTAGGCGGTACCCCAAGCGTATCTAAAGTTGTCCCTTATGCAGCTGCTACATCTGATGTTGGTGTCAAAGGTGGTTCAACTATGTACTTCAAGTATATGGAAGTTGGTACTGAAACTAATAAAGCTGACGATGTCTACAAGAAACGTGAAAAATGGTTGGAAGAAAAAGCGGAATCTAATGCAGAAGCACAGAAGAAGCTTGCTGACCATGTAGAAAAATAAAGGACTTTTAAGGAACTTTTTCAAGAGGACTTTCTCTACGAGTTTTAGAGAAAGTTCTTTTGAGATTTGGAGAGGAAATACTAGAATGAAGAAGTATGTTTTTCTGCGGATCTTACGTTCATTGTTCTCTCTTTTTATGGTAACCACCTTAATCTATACGATTATTTACACTATGGTACCAAGAAGAAAGATTTTTGATAAAGATCCCACATACGTAAAAGTGGCAAAAAACCCAGATGCCAAAGATGATTATGTCAATACGGTTTATGAGAAGATGGGCTATATCGACTACATGAATTCTAAACAGCTTCAAGAAGCTGTTGGAGAAGCAAATGGTGGAACAAGCCAAGATTCAACTGCTGCTAACAAAAAAATATATGAAGATTATATTGTAAAAATGGGGAACGGATGGGCGCTTCACCAGTTTGAAGATAGCCAGCTTTTTTATGCGACTCGTGAAATTCCGATTTACCAACGGATTTTCGGTTTTTATGGTAACCTCATTCAGGTTGACCATACCAATCGTATTAAAGACGAGACCAATCCAGAGCTAGAACGTTATTTACGTTTTGAAAATGATCCATCAGCAGGTTTTTCTTTGGTTGGTTCAGGAACAAAACATAAGTACTTGCTCTATTTTAATGGACAATTCCCTTTTATTCATCAGAATTTCATCAATCTTGATATGGGACTTTCCTACCCAACGTATGCCAATGTTCCGGTACTTGATGTTTTAACAACTGGACAAGGAAAGGCTCTTTCTACAGATGTTACTTTCCCGACAGGAGACACTAAGAAATCTTCTATTGATATTTATAGTCGTACTTATAAGTCACCAGCTTCAGCAGATCGCCAAGATATTGCCAATTTTGGTGAGGGCGATGCTTATACGGCAACGAAGACTCGTTATCAGGATCCATCTATGTTGGTCAACTCCTCGATTATCGGTTTAATCAGCGTAGTAATTTCTTATGCTTTGGGTATTCCATTGGGAATCTTGATGGCAAGATATAAAAATAGATTATTTGATACAGTGAATACGGCCTTCTTGAGTTTTTTGATGGCCTTGCCAAGTATTGCTTTCATCTATATTTTCCGTTTTGCACTGGGAAAACTATTCGGATTACCGGACACTTTCCCTGTTCTGGGTGCATCGAATCCTAAGTCATACATCTTCCCTGCTGTTCTCTTGGGACTCATGACCATTCCTGGTACAGCAATTTGGATTCGTCGTTACTTCATTGATTTACAAACGAGTGATTATGTCCGTTTTGCTCGGGCTAAAGGTTTGTCGGAATCTGAAATTTCAAGGTCCCATATTTTTAGAAATGCGATGGTTCCTGTTGTATCCAGCATTCCAGGATCTATTTTAGGAGTTATTGTGGGGGCGACTTTCACAGAATCTGTCTTTGCCTTTCCAGGTATGGGTAAGATGCTAATTGATTCAATCAATGCAAGCAATAATAATATGGTGGTAGCTCTAACCTTTATTTTTGCAGCCTTATCTATTTTCTCTCTTCTCTTGGGAGATCTCTTAATGACGGTTGTGGACCCTCGTATTAAATTAGACGTTAAAGGAGGTAAATAATGTCAACAATTGATAAAAGTAAATTTCAATTTGTCAAACGTGATGACTTTGCCTCTGAAACGATTGACTCCCCAGCTTATTCGTATTGGAATTCTGTTTTTCGTCAATTCTTTAAGAAAAGATCAACTATTTTTATGTTGCTAGTTTTAATCGGAATTGTCTTAATGAGTTTCATCTATCCTATCTTTTCAAACTATGACTTTAGAGATGTGAGTAAAATCAATGATTTTTCTGCTCGCTACAACTGGCCTAATGCAAAGTATTGGTTCGGTACAGATGCCAATGGACAATCACTTTTCGATTTTGTCTGGTACGGAGCAAGAAATTCCATTCTTATTTCCCTTATTGCCACTGTTATTAATCTAGTCATTGGTGTTATAGTTGGTGGATTCTGGGGTGTTTCTAAGACCTTTGATAAAATCATGATGGAAGTGTATAATATTATTTCCAATATCCCCTATCTCCTGGTTGTTATCGTACTCACTTACGCTCTTGGCTCAGGTTTCTGGAATTTGATTTTAGCTTTCTGTATTACAGGTTGGATTGGGGTTGCTTACTCTATTCGTATTCAAATCATGCGCTACCGTGACTTGGAATACAACTTGGCCAGTCGTACACTGGGTACTCCTACAGGAAAACTAGTCGTGAGAAACCTCTTGCCACAGTTGGTATCGGTTATTGTAACCCAAGCGTCTCAAAGCTTACCTGCCTACATTTCCTTTGAGGCTTTCCTTTCTTACTTTGGTATCGGACTTCCGGTAACGACTCCAAGTCTTGGTCGTTTGATTTCCAAGTATGCCCAAAATGTAACAACAAATGCCTATCTTTTCTGGATTCCTTTGACGGCACTTGTCCTCGTCTCATTCTCACTCTTCATCGTAGGACAAAACTTGTCCGATGCGAGTGATCCACGTACCCACAGATAAGGAGAAAATATGACAGTAAATAAAAATGTAATATTATCTGCAAAAGATGTGGTTGTGGAATTTGATGTTCGTGACCGTGTCTTAACAGCTATTCGCAATGTATCTCTGGACTTGGTTGAAGGAGAAGTTCTAGCGATTGTAGGAGAATCGGGTTCTGGTAAGTCTGTTCTAACCAAAACATTTACAGGAATGTTGGAAGAAAATGGTAGAATTGCTTCGGGAACCATCACCTATCGTGGTCAAGAATTAACAAATATCAAAAACCATGAAGAGTGGGAAAAAATCCGTGGAGCGCGAATTGCAACGATTTTCCAAGATCCGATGACTAGTTTAAATCCTTTGGTGACCATTGGCCGTCAAATCACGGAAGTCATTGTCAAGCACCAAGGAGTTTCTTCATCTGAAGCCAAAAGTCTCGCTATTGATTATATGGAAAGAGTTGGAATACCAGAAGCTAAGAAACGCTTCAATGAATATCCTTTCCAATACTCGGGCGGAATGCGTCAACGGATTGTTATCGCGATTGCCTTGGCTTGTCGTCCGGATGTTCTGATTTGTGACGAGCCAACAACGGCCTTAGATGTGACGATTCAGGCACAAATTTTGGACTTGCTCAAGGAATTGCAAAAAGAGTATAACTTTACTACCATCTTTATCACACATGACTTAGGTGTAGTAGCAAGTATCGCAGATAAAGTCGCAGTTATGTATGCTGGTGAAGTTGTTGAATTCGGTACCGTTGAAGACATCTTTTACGATCCACGTCATCCCTATACTTGGAGTCTCCTCTCGAGTCTTCCTCAACTGGCAAACGCTAGTGGAGAACTCTTCTCCATTCCTGGAACTCCACCATCTCTCTTTACTCCGGTAGTTGGGGATGCCTTTGCACCACGTTCTGAATTTGCGATGCAAATCGATTTTGAGGAAGCACCACCAATTATTCATGTAAATGATGTCCATTGGGCGAAAACCTGGCTCTTGCATCCAGAAGCACCAAAAGCGGAGAAACCAGAAGTTATCCAAGGTTTACATGAAAAAATCAAAGCTAAAATGTCAGTAGAAGAAATTAGTTAGGAGGAAGAAATGACTGAAAAATTAGTTGAAATCAAAGATTTAGAAATTTCTTTCGGAGAAGGGCATAAGAAATTTGTGGCCGTTAAAAATGCTAATTTCTTTATTAACAAAGGAGAGACTTTCTCTCTTGTAGGAGAATCTGGTTCTGGTAAGACTACCATTGGTCGCGCCATCATTGGCCTCAACGATACAAGTGCCGGAGATATCCTATATAAGGGAGAAAAAATCAATGGTAAAATCTCACGTGAAAAATCTCGCGAATTAATTCGTAAGATTCAAATGATCTTCCAGGATCCTGCTGCTAGTTTGAATGAACGTGCAACGGTTGATTACATTATTTCTGAAGGACTTCATAACTTCAAACTTTATGAAAATGAAGAAGATCGACAAAATAAAGTTCGTGAGATGATGACAGAAGTTGGTTTGCTAGCAGAACACTTGACTCGTTTCCCACATGAATTCTCCGGCGGTCAACGCCAACGTATCGGAATTGCCCGTGCTTTGGTGATGCATCCGGAATTGGTTATCGCGGATGAACCGATCTCTGCCTTGGATGTTTCTGTTCGTGCCCAAGTCTTGAACCTACTCAAACAACTGCAAAAAGAATTAGGTCTCACCTATCTCTTTATTGCCCATGATTTATCAGTAGTTCGTTTCATTTCAGATCGCATTGCTGTTATCCATAAGGGGATTATTGTTGAGGTTGCAGAGACAGAAGAACTCTTTAAGCATCCGATTCATCCCTATACACGTTCCCTTCTTTCTGCTGTTCCAATCCCAGATCCAATTTTGGAGCGCCAAAAGAAATTGGTGGTCTATAGTCAAGATCAGCATGACTATAGTGTTGACAAACCAGAAATGGTTGAAATCAAACCTGGTCACTATGTCTGGTGTAATAAAGCAGAACTTGAACAATATAAGAAAGATTATTTATAATCAAACATATATATAGAAAGAACCCCGCGTTGTAAAATGAAGTGCAACAAAAAAGACATGTTCGTCTGATATACTAGAATTCCCCAACTCAGTATAGAAAGCAGATGAACATGTCCAACACTCATTCTACCAAAAAATCAACCTATTCTCATCTCTCAGCCTCGGAACGTGGCGAAATGGCTGCTTATCTTAAAATGGGAAAGAAACCGGCTGAAATCGCTCGTCTTCTAGGAATCAAACGTGGTTCGGTGGATCAGGTACAGGATAAGAATGGGAAACGTACCTATTTCAGTGCCTATTTCGCTGATAGCGGACAGCGTGTCTATGAATCCAATCGTCAAAAGTGCTCTTATCTCAAGTTGAATGACTGCTCCGCTAAATTCATTGAGCAATTAGGATATGCCTTGAAAGCTAAAATTCGTCTTCATAGCGTAGATAGTTTCGTTCAGACTTATAAAGCAAATCATCCTGAGGAGGTTGTTCCCTCTACCAAAACCATTTATCGCTATATCAAAGAGGGGCTGTTAGTTATAAAACCAATCGATTTACCTAAGATGGTCAGTATCAGGAAACGTTCTAAGCCAGTCATTAAGACGAATAAGAAAACTTTAGGTCAGTCTATCGAAGAACGTCCTGAGTGTATCAATGACCGTTCTGAATTTGGTCATTGGGAGATTGACTTGGTTCTTGGAAAGAAAACCAAAGGTGAAGCTGTTGTTTTGACTTTGGTAGAGCGCCAGACACGCTATGCACTAGGAGTTAAGCTAGAAGACAAACAGTCCCATACCATTAATTGTGCTGTCAAACAACTTACAAGTCAGTATCCTATTGCATCCATTACAGCTGATAATGGTTCTGAATTTAGTTTACTCTCAGACTTGGAAGCTGTTGATGTTTACTTTGCACATCCATATTCTTCACATGAGAGAGGTACAAATGAGAACTTCAATGGTCTCCTCAGAGAATATATCCCTAAAGGAAACTCTTTTAATTCACTAACCTCTGAAGAACTTGACAACTATATCACAGCCATCAATGAGCGCCCGAGACGACTTCTTCAATACCAATCTTCAAAATTCCTATTTGGGATAGCCCAAATAGCTTAACCTCTGGATCTCTAGTTATCAATCAACTTGTTGCACTTGACTTGACAACATGCGATATAGAAAGAACTTCAATATGGAGTTCTTTTTCATATGCCAAAAATGTCCTTTCTGAAAGACCTGTATTCAGTTATACTCGTTTAAAGAAAAGGAGAACGTTATGAGATTTGAAGAAGTTTACCGTAGTGTCCAAGGGATTGTACATAAAACGCGTCGGGAATACTACATAAAACTATGGGACAAAAGTGATTGGGACCAAGAGGGGATGATTATCTTGCATCAGTTGCTCCAACAGGAACCTGGTATCGAAAAAGAAGCCATTCGCCTCTATACCTACTTCAAGGTGAAGTTCCGTAACTATGTCAAGGATAAAGTCCGCCGCCAAGAAAGCCAAAAGCGTAAGTTTGATCGTATGAACCACGAAGACATCACTGAACTTAGTCACCTAGTCGCTGAAGATGGTCTTCTCAGTGATGAAAAAGTCCTCTTGCAGGATATGCTAGAAAGTTATCGTAACACCTTAGGGCCATCGGACCAGATCAAATACCAGTCACTCATTAGCGGACAACGTTTCAAAGGTCGCAGTAAAATGCTTCAGGAATTGAAAGTCCACCTCTCGGATTTTCAAGATTAAGAGCTGGGGGGGAGTAGCTCCCTCCCCAGTCTTAAAAAAACCAAATATATTTTAAAGAAAAGGAGAACGTTATGAGATTTGAAGAAGTTTACCGTAGTGTCCAAGGGATTGTACATAAAACGCGTCGGGAATACTACATAAAACTATGGGACAAAAGTGATTGGGACCAAGAGGGGATGATTATCTTGCATCAGTTGCTCCAACAGGAACCTGGTATCGAAAAAGAAGCCATTCGCCTCTATACCTACTTCAAGGTGAAGTTCCGTAACTATGTCAAGGATAAAGTCCGCCGCCAAGAAAGCCAAAAGCGTAAGTTTGATCGTATGAACCACGAAGACATCACTGAACTTAGTCACCTAGTCGCTGAAGATGGTCTTCTCAGTGATGAAAAAGTCCTCTTGCAGGATATGCTAGAAAGTTATCGTAACACCTTAGGGCCATCGGACCAGATCAAATACCAGTCACTCATTAGCGGACAACGTTTCAAAGGTCGCAGTAAAATGCTTCAGGAATTGAAAGTCCACCTCTCGGATTTTCAAGATTAAGAGCTGGGGGGGAGTAGCTCCCTCCCCAGTCTTAAAAAAACCAAATATATTTTAAAAAAGATAAAAAAAATGATATCAGGTTCTTGACAAAGAGTAGTTGAATCTGATATAGTAATACAGTTGCCTCAAGAAGGCCAACAGATTAGTCTATTTCAACCTCTGAGGAAAAACTTCACTTTTTCCCGCGTTGTAAAATGAAGTGCAACAAAAAAGACATGTTCGTCTGATATACTAGAATTCCCCAACTCAGTATAGAAAGCAGATGAACATGTCCAACACTCATTCTACCAAAAAATCAACCTATT
>NZ_CTEN01000007.1 GCF_001375655.1 Streptococcus varani
ACGTGGACTGGTTTCATGCCTAGATTATTATCTTGAACGACATGCGTTAAAAGTTAGTTGAACCGCCGTGTGCCGAACGGCACGCACGGTGGTGTGAGAGGGGCTAGGAATTAGTCTCTACTCGATCGATTATTGTTTTACACCAGCAGCAATCTCTGGATTTTTAAAAGCATCTTCGATGATATCTTTTAATTGCTTAGCAGAAGCTTGCATCTTTTGCAATTCAGCATCGTTGAGCGGTAGATTTACTGGACGAACGATACCATGTGCACCGATGATAGCTGGTTGTCCGATAAAGACATCTTCAACACCTTCGTACTGCCCGTATTGGAAGACGGAGAGTGGGAGAACAGTCTTTTCATCGTCAAAGATAGCTTTTGTAATACGAGCAAGCGCAACACCGATACCGTAGTATGTCGCACCTTTCTTGTTGATGATAGAGTAAGCAGCATCACGAACAGAGATGAAAAGGTCAACAAGGCCTTGTGCATCAACATCACGGTTGTCTTGCAACCATTGCTCTAATTTAACACCAGCAACGTTGGCATGTGACCACACAGCAAATTCTGAATCACCGTGTTCACCCATGATATAAGCATGGACAGAACGAGCGTCAATACCAATCTTATCGGCCAAAGCTTGACGGAAGCGAGCAGTGTCCAGTGATGTACCAGAACCGATGACACGTTCTTTAGGGAAGCCTGAGAATTTCCAAGTAGAGTAGGTCAAGATATCAACAGGGTTAGCAGCAACTAGGAAGATACCATCGAAACCTGAAGAAACGATTTCTGTAACAATTTGTTGATTAATACGAAGGTTCTTTTCAACCAATTCAAGGCGAGTTTCACCTGGTTTTTGTGGCAAGCCAGCAGTCAAGACAACAAGATCAGCGTCGTGAGCATCTGAGTAGTTAGCAGAGTAGATTTTCTTTGGTGAAGTAAAGGCTAGAGCATGGCTCAAATCTTCTGCATCACCTTGAGTGCGATCCTTATTGATATCAATGATACCCAATTCTTGACCAATACCTTGGTTGACCAGGGCGTAAGCGTAAGCTGAACCTACGGCACCATCACCGACAAGGATTACTTTTTTGTGTTGTTTTGTTGCAGTCATTGCTAAACATCTCCTTAGATTTATTCTGGGACTAGTCCCAACCATATAGTATTGTAGCACTTTTTAAAGACATTCTCAAGTAAAGGCGAGTCTTTGAAAATGTTTACATTGGAAGCTAAGATGTAGTAAAATCGGCATGATTTAGCCATTTTATGGTATACTAGTAATAGTATTTTGAAGAAGAAAGAGGCATGTTAAGTGCAAGATAAGAACTTAGTCGATATTAATTTAGCCACTGAAATGAAAACCAGTTTCATTGACTATGCCATGAGTGTTATTGTCTCGCGGGCTCTTCCGGATGTCCGAGATGGTCTTAAGCCCGTACATCGTCGTATTTTGTACGGTATGAATGAATTGGGTATCACGCCCGACAAAGCTCATAAAAAGTCTGCCCGTATTACCGGTGATGTTATGGGTAAATATCATCCTCATGGTGATAGTGCTATTTATGAAGCCATGGTTCGGATGGCTCAATGGTGGTCTTACCGCCATATGCTCATTGATGGACATGGAAACTTTGGTTCCATGGATGGGGATGGTGCCGCTGCACAGCGTTATACGGAAGCACGTATGAGCAAGATTGCACTGGAAATGTTGCGTGACATTAACAAAAATACGGTTGATTTCGCTGATAACTATGATGCTAGTGAGCGTGAGCCGGAAGTGTTACCAGCTCGTTTTCCTAACCTTTTGGTGAATGGTACAACTGGTATCGCTGTCGGTATGGCAACAAACATTCCTCCCCACAATCTAGGAGAAACCATTGATGCTGTCAATTTAATCATGGACAATCCTGAAGTCACTACTCGTGATATCATGGAAGTATTGCCTGGTCCAGATTTTCCAACTGGTGCTCTGGTGATGGGGAAATCAGGCATCCATCGAGCTTATGAAACTGGGAAAGGCTCCATTGTTCTCCGCTCTCGTACAGAAATCGAAGAATTTGGGAATGGCCGTGAACGCATCGTGGTTACTGAATTCCCATATATGGTCAACAAGTCTAAAGTACATGATCATATCGTTCGATTAGCCCAAGAGAAACGCATTGAAGGCATTACGGCTGTTCGTGATGAATCTAACCGAGAAGGTGTCCGCTTTGTTATTGAAGTTCGTCGTGATGCATCGGCAAGTGTTATTTTAAATAATCTCTTCAAGTTGACCCAGTTGCAATCAAACTTTAGTTTCAATATGTTGGCGATTCAAGGAGGAGTTCCCAAGATTCTTTCTGTCAAAGAAATCTTGTCAGCCTATATCGAACACCAAAAAGAAGTGGTGGTTCGACGGACTCAGTTTGACAAAGAAAAAGCTGAGAGCAGAGCCCACATCTTGGAAGGTTTGTTGATTGCTCTTGATCATATTGATGAGGTCATCAAGACAATTCGTGATTCCGAGACAGACGCCATTGCCCAGGCAGAATTGATGCGCAAATTTGAACTCAGTGAGCGCCAAAGTCAGGCTATCCTGGATATGCGTCTGCGTCGTCTGACTGGCTTGGAACGTGACAAGATTCAATCGGAATACGATGAACTGCTTGCCTTGATTGCTGATCTAACCGATATCTTGGCTAAGCCAGAACGAGTTGTACAAATTGTGAAAGATGAATTGGCAGAAGTAAAACGCAAGTATGCTGATAAACGTCGTACTGAACTCATGGTGGGTGAAGTGCTGTCACTTGAAGATGAAGACTTGATTGAAGAATCAGATGTTCTTATCACGCTATCAAACAAAGGATATATCAAACGTTTGGAACAGGATGAGTTCCGTGCTCAAAAACGTGGTGGACGTGGTGTTCAAGGTACAGGAGTCAAGGACGACGATTTTGTTAAAGACTTGGTGTCTTCCTCAACCCATGACCGCCTCCTCTTCTTTACTAATAAGGGGCGCGTCTATCGACTTAAAGCCTATGAAATTCCAGAATATGGCCGTACAGCAAAAGGTTTGCCAATTGTAAACCTCCTCAAACTGGAAGACAATGAGTTTGTGCAAACTATCATCAATGTAGGCCGTGAGAAAAATGACCAACACTATCTCTTCTTTGCGACAAGACAAGGAGTCGTGAAGCGAACTGGTGTAGCTGAGTTTGGCAATATTCGCCAGAACGGTCTCAAGGCACTTAATCTTAAAGAGGAGGATGAACTGATTGCAGTCTTCCTGACAGATGGCGAATCGGATATTATCATGGGGACCAAGTTTGGTTACTCTGTTCGCTTCAAGGAATCTGTAGTTCGAAATATGGGCCGTACTGCGACAGGTGTGCGGGGTGTCAATCTTCGAGATGGTGACTGTGTTGTTGGTGCAACAGTTATTTCGGATGACCAAGAAGTCCTTGTTTTGACAGAAAAAGGGTTTGGTAAGCGTACATCGGCTTCTGAATATCCGACGAAAGGCCGTGGTGGTAAGGGAATCAAAACCCTTAATGTCGCAGCTAAGAATGGCCAGCTGGCAGGTCTTGTAACAGTGTCAGGTGATGAGGATATGATGGTCATGACGGATACAGGTGTCGTTATTCGTACTAACGTTTCAAATATTTCTCAAACCGGACGTTCAACCATGGGTGTCAAAGTCATGCGTTTGGACGATGAGGCAAAAATTGTAACATTTGCCCTCGTTGCAGCTGAAGAAGAGAAAGAAGAAGGAGAAGTGAGCATTCCAGAGTAATTTTTATGAAAAGAGACAGAGAACCTAAGAAAAAAAAGAGACATATTTTTAGAAACCTTTTGTTTTTTCTGCTAATAGTCATTTCTCTTGCATTGATTTTCAATACATCAATCCGAAATATGATTATAGCTTGGTACTCAAATATGTACCAGATTAGCAATGTTTCTAAAGAGGATATTGAAAAAAATAAAAAAGTAGATACAACCTTTGATTTTGGTCAGGTCGAGTCTATTTCGACTGAAGCGGTTTTAAAGTCACAATGGGAAGCTCAGCAACTACCAGTTATTGGAGGTATTGCCATTCCTGATCTTGGTGTTAACTTGCCAATCTTTAAGGGATTGTCAAATGTAGCTCTCATGTATGGTGCGGGTACAATGAAGGAAGATCAAGTCATGGGTCAAGGCAATTATACTTTAGCTAGTCATCATGTCTTTGGTATAGCAGGAGCTAGTGAAACGCTATTTTCTCCTTTAGAGAAATCCAAAGCTGGGATGAAAATCTATGTTACGGATAAAGAGAATATCTATGTATATGTCATTACAGAAGTTGAAGTTCTTAATCCGGAACGTGTAGATGTCATTGATGATTATCCTGGTAAAAACCAGATAACACTTGTGACCTGTGAAGATGCCGAAGCCACCATGCGGACGATTGTTTTTGGTGAATTAGAATCGACTATTCCATTTGAAGGTGCTCCAGAAGATGTTCTTGCGCATTTTGAACAATCTTATAATCAAATTCAATTATAAAAAAGTAAAAGTCTAGGAAAATTTATTCTTAGACTTTTTGAGTGTAGAGTTAAAAATCGATTTAGAAAACTAAGTATTTTCTTTGATTCAGTAGGTTTTTTTAAGTGCTACAAAGCTATGACAACTTTACAAGAGGCTGGGCAAAAAGTAGCTTCAAATAAAACCACACGGTGATTTCTGTCTTGAAAACAATCAAGATGAAAAAATCACTGTGTGGTTTTTGAGTATGTGAAGTTTTAGAGGCTAGATTCTTGGCCAATTTCGTGAGATTCATACTCATGAAGAGGAATCCAACCTCCGTTTGGACGGCTCGATTGCCTCTGACATGAACCCTGCGCACGCCAAAAACACTCTTTAATCGGCCAAAAACGGGTTCAACATCGATTTTCCGTTTGGCATAGATTCGAGAGCCTTCTTCGCTATGTAATTCTTCCTTGATGAGTTCTTTAAAGTAATTCCAAGTTGGATTGTAATGGATTTGGAGGGAGCGTGAACCCGTTTCCTTGTTCCGTTCTTTAATTTGACACCGTGCGTTTCAAATCCACATATTTGTCGAAGCTGACTATTCATATTCAGATGCCGTATCAATTGTTGGTCGGTTTCCAGCTGTAAAATAAATTTAGACACGTAGGCGATGAAGTAAGATTGAACACTGTAATCTCGACGTCCATGACGACGTCTTTCTTCCAGACACTGGAAGAGGTTGGTTTCTGGCAAACCATCCAGAACAGTCAAAATTTTTTCTAGATCGCCCATTTCATGGTCCTCAAAGAGGTTGAGTTGTGTTATAATTTTCATGTGAGACCTCGCTAATAGCTATAGTTGCACTACTATTATAACGCTTTGACGTTGAATGATGGCTCATAAAGGGAAAAATCGCTACAGACCGTGGCGATTTTTCTTTTTAGGTGATCCTTAAACCTTGATAAATCTAAGTTCAAGAAAAAGGGGAATGATTCTAATAAACTTATACTCAAAGAAAATCAAAAATAGATGAGGTAAAGTGACGCAGGCATACCAAAAGGTAGGCGAGGAATTTTAACAAAATCTAATGTTGATTTTCAAAGAGTATTACTTTTTATAAATTTTTAGATACAAGGCTTCATACTAGATAATCTGTCTATTCCCTTTCAAAATTTTTTTATCATAGTTCCTTTTTGCGAATATATCTAGTAGGAGGATATTCTATGTACACTATACAATTTAAAGAAGAGGCCCTTTTACCACGCGAACGTCTACTAGCAGTGGGGGCTGAAAAACTGAGCAATCAGGAACTATTGGCTATTCTAATCCGAACTGGAACCAAGAATGAACCAGTAACAGTACTTTCTCAGCATCTATTGCAAAAACTGGATAGTCTGGCATCTTTGAGAGAGTTATCAATTGAAGAGTTGCAGAGTTTGACAGGAATTGGTCGTGTTAAGGCGATTGAAATAAAGGCAATGATTGAACTAGGCAAACGAGTCCATCAATCAGAATTACTTTTAGAAGAGCGTGTCTTGGGAAGTGAGCGACTAGGTCGTAAAATGATGGCAGACATTGGCCAAGAGAAGCAGGAACATCTAGTTGCCCTATATTTGGATACTCAAAATCGGATTATTTCCCAAAAAACTATTTTTATCGGTTCTGTCAATCGTAGCATTGCAGAACCCAGAGAAATATTACATTATGCGGTTAAATGCATGGCGACCTCTATTATCATCGTTCATAATCATCCATCAGGCTCCATTGACCCTAGTCGTAACGATATTGCTTTCACGGAGAAACTAAAAGAGTCCTGTGAAACACTAGGACTCGTCTTATTGGATCATTTAATTGTTGGACAATCTGCTTATTATAGTTTTCGTGAGGAAAGCGAACTTTTCTAACCTTTACGCATAAAATAGAGTAGGGTTTGCAGTTCACTAGTTAAATCAACATATTGGACAACCACATCTTTTGGAACACTGAGGTTAACTGGGGAGAAGCTGAGAATACCTTTAACACCAGCCTTAACCAAGGAATCCGCAACACTTTGTGCAGCACTACTTGGTACAGTTAAAATAGCTGTCTGTGCATTGGCTTCTTTGATTTTCTCTTCGATTTGAGAGATCGGATGAATTGGGACATTTTGATCAACAGTCCCAACGGCTGGGTTGTCATCTGCTTCAAAAGCCATGACAATTTTCATTTTATTACGTTCGTGGAAGCGGTAGTGAAGGAGGGCACGTCCCATATTTCCGACTCCGACCAGCATCACATTTGTAATGGAATTGTCATTGAGGATTTCTGCAAAGAAGTCCATCAGTTTTTTGACATCGTAGCCAAAACCACGTCGTCCCAGTTCACCGAAGTATGAGAAATCACGACGAACAGTAGCAGAATCGATCCCAATTGCCTCTGCAATTTCTTTGGAACTGGCTTTTTCAATGTTCTCACGATTAAAACGTTTAAAAATACGGTAGTAAAGTGAAAGGCGTTTAGCGGTTGCACGTGGAATCGCTACATTCTTATCGTTTTTCACAATCTTTTCTCCATTTCTTTAGGCAAAAATTTACTTTAATCTATTGTATTCTATCTTTGTGAAAAAATCAACAGAATAAGCTTGATAAATATAAAAAAACAAGGAAGATCCTTGTTTTTTCTTTGTTTTATAGGAATTCTTACGAATAGCATCAACTATTTATTTTTCTTTTTTTGTGAAAATTTCACGGTCAACTAAGCTATCCATAAGGAAGTAGAACTTCTCTTGAATGACCTTATTTCCATCTGTTTTAAAAATATTCACAAGGCGTAAACCAGATTGATCAGTGATATTAATCTTGAAAGAATCGAGGTCACTGTTGATAATAATTTTCAACAAAAAACCTTGGTTAGAATTTGGGACTTCTTCTAAAATTCGGCTAAGTTGGTAATTACCTGACTTAGTCATTTCAAAAGTATTGTCACGTAGGGTAAATTTTTTTACGGATGGATTGATTTGATAAGAGTAGCGGCAATCTTTAAGTGCTACTGTTGTTTCAAATGCCATGTAGCGGTACCTCCAATAATTTCTTTTAATATGGTCGTGAGTTTAGTAACTTCTTCACTCGTATTTGTTTCTGAGAAGCTGATACGAATAGACTCTTTGAGTCGAGGGGACCTTTTTCCGTAGAAAGCCTCTAAGACATGGCTATTCTGAATGACACCTGCTGTACAGGCCGACCCACTGGATACTGCAATGCCAGCCAAATCAAGTTGCATCAATAATTGTTCATTGAGTTGATTTGGAAAACCAATGTTGATGATGTGGGCTAGAGCATTTTCATCTTGGTTGAGGTAATAGTCTATGCCGGCCATTTGCTCAAAAAACTGCTTTCTAAGCCCAATAACATGTTCTAAATGGGGAGTCTTAAATTTAAATTGTTCAACTAAGGCAGTAGCCATTGCTGCGATGGCGGGAAGATTTTCTGTGCCAGCTCGATGGTGCCTTTCTTGTTTTCCTCCATGGATAAGGGAGTCAAAACTTGCTTGTTTACTGTATAGAAAACCGACTCCTTTAGGTCCATGAAATTTATGAGCAGAAGCTGCCAAAAAGTCAATATTCATATCTTCTGGATAGAGAGGGACTTTGCCAGCTACTTGGACAGCATCTACATGAAAAACAGCAGGATGATCTTTCAACAGTTGCCCAATTTCTTGAACAGGAAGTAAGTTGCCTGTTTCATTATTGGCGTACATGACACTGACAAGAATTGTATCTTCTCGAAGAGCATCCTTTACCTGTTCAGCAGTAATTTGCTGATCAATAGGTTGAAGATAAGTGACGTCAAATCCAAATCGTTCTTCTAAGTATTGCATGGTATGAAGAACGGCGTGATGTTCAATAGCAGTGGTAATTAGGTGCTTTCCTCGCTTTTGATTAGCTAGGGCATAGCCTTTGATGGCTAAGTTATCTGCTTCAGATCCACCTGATGTGAAGATGATGGTATCTGTGGGAACTTGAAGAACTTGAGCGATCTCTTGACGGGCCTGGCGAAGAATCAGATTAGCTTTTCGTCCAAATGAATGGATACTTGATGGATTACCAAAGACTTCTTGAGAAACAGTAATCAGTTTCTCAAGAGCTTTTTTTGAAAGGGCGGTGGTTGCTGCATTATCAAGATAAATCAAGATAAGGCCTCCTATTTGATATCCAGGTCAACAGTTGCATCAAAGAGCGGACTGACCGGACGGCGTTCATGAATACGGATAATCGCATCAGCAATCAACTCACTGGCAGATACAAATGTAATATTTTTAGGCAATCTTTCTTTGCTTGCGACCGAATCAGTGACTAAGATTTCCTTGATTGGGACTGCATCCAACAAATCAGCAGCAATGCCTGCAAAGAGGCCATGACTGGCAACAGCATAGATCTCAGTTGCACCATTCTTTTTGACAATTTTAGCTGCTTCTGAGAAAGTCCGACCTGTGTTTAACATATCATCAATCAAGATGGCTTTTTTACCAGTAACATCACCGATAATATAACCTTCTGATCGTTCGGAATCATCCTGTGCATAGTCAATAATAGCAATTGGTGTGTTGAGTGATTCAGCTAAGCCACGTGCTCGCTTGATACCAGAGTTTTTCGGACTGACGATGACCACATTCTCACCGCAAAGTCCCTTTTTAGCATAGTATTCAGCAAAAAGAGGAACTGTGAAGAGATTGTCTACTGGAATATCAAAGAATCCTTGAACCTGAACAGCATGTAAATCAAGTGTCACAACTCGAGAAACTCCAGCTTTCACTAACATATTGGCAACCAATTTAGCCGTAATTGGTTCACGAGGGGCAGCAGTGCGGTCTTGACGAGCATAGCCGAAATATGGCATAACTACAGTCACTGAGTTCGCACTAGCACGGACACATGCATCTACCATAATGAGGAGTTCCCATAGGTGATCATTAACTGGGAAACTAGTCGATTGGATGATGTAGACATCGACTCCACGGACACTTTCTTCAATATTGATTTGAATTTCACCATCAGAGAATTGACGGGATGAAACTTTTCCTAGAGGAATTCCAGCTGCTTTAGAGATTTTTTCAGCAATAGCATGATTTCCATTTAAAGAAAAAAGTTTAATTTGTTTGTCAGAGTATGGTTGCACCATTTCTAATTGACTCCTTTTGTACATAGAGGTAGGGCTTGTTCTGGAGAGTTTCCTGAAAAGCTAGTTGAATATTTTATTGACTAGTAATATTCTACCAAAAAAATGATATTTTTTCAGCAAACAAGGCAAAAAATCAGCTCTTATTTGGCTGATTGATGGGATGCTGCAGTTCTGGCAACTTTACTGCTAGCGTATTTGAATTTAATGGAATGTTTTTTAAGGAAAAAATCAAAAGAAATTTTCCCTTCTTCGGCATCCTGAACTTCGACTTCTAATTCATAATCTTTTTGTCCATTGTAGTCATTTTCATCGAGAGCCATAAGGCCGAAAGATACTTCTTTTTCGAAGCGTTTAGTGGTCAAGTGTCCCCAAATTGCTAAATCTGATATGGCAACATCTTTTTCACAAATCAAATCTCGGATATGTCCCGCTGGAAGTTGAAAGTTATTTAGTAGAGCTTGACTTTCTTCTAAAGAGAAAAACTGGTTATATTCCATATTTCCGATGTCTTGAGGGCATTTGAGGGTCAACTCTCCCGAATCCGGTAAAAGTCGGATACGCAAAGAAAACCGTTCTTTTTTTAAATCCCAGTTTGGCGTATCAATGTAATAATTGGTCTGTATCAGAGGCTCAATTCCATCAAAGGTATCAAGCAATCGGAGATACTCTGCCTTATTGAGGAGAGTTTTGTATTCGATTTCTAATTGGTTCATTTTTACTAGAGTAAAAACCTTTCATATGGTATAATAATCTTTGTGCTATTCTATAAAAAAAAATAGTTTTTGACAAGAAATTGACAATAAAATTATTTTAAAAATAGTAAAATTGATTAGAAAGGGGAGATTGAATGGAGATGAATTGGGAAGAATTCTTAGACCCCTATATCCAAACTGTTGGAGAATTAAAAATCAAATTTCGGGGAGTCCGAAAGCAGTATCGAAAAGCAAACCAACATTCTCCAATCGAATTTGTGACTGGCCGTGTCAAACCGATTGAATCGATATGCGAGAAAATGGCCTTACGTCATATCAAGTTGGAGAACTTGGCACAGGATATGCAAGACATTGCGGGTATCCGGATCATGGTCCAGTTTGTGGATGACGTTGAAGAGGTTCTAGAGACTATTCGGAAACGCAAAGATATGCGGGTTGTTCAGGAACGGGATTACATCAAGTATATGAAAGCTTCTGGCTATCGGTCTTATCATGTTGTTGTCGAGTACCCTGTTGATACAATTAAAGGGAATCAAACAGTTCTGGCTGAGATACAGATTCGAACGTTATCAATGAACTTTTGGGCAACCATTGAGCATTCCCTCAACTACAAATACAAGGGGAATTTTCCTGAAGAGATTAAGAAGCGCTTGGAAATTACCGCAAAAATTGCTTACCAGCTAGATGAGGAGATGCGAAAAATCCGCGACGATATTCAAGAAGCACAGGCTCTATTTGATCCAGCCAATCGCAAATTGAATGATGGCGTTGGAAATAGCGATGATACAGATGAAGATTACAGATAGAAAAAAAATCGCATTGCTCAGTAGTCGCAATCCAAAGAGTGAAGCAGTGTCAAAAGAATTGTGGAGCAAGCTGAAAGAGGCCAATTTTATCCTAACTCCTAAAAATCCCGACGTTGTGATTTCCATAGGAGGGGATGGGATGTTGCTGTCAGCCTTTCATAAGTATGAGTCCATATTGGATCATGTCCGCTTTGTCGGTATTCATACAGGACATTTAGGTTTTTACACCGATTACCGTGATTTTGAAGTGGACAAATTAATCGAAAATTTGAAGTTGGATAAGGGAGCCAAAGTCTCTTATCCCATCCTAAATATCAAGGTTAAGATGATGGACGGTAGACAAGTGACTGCCCGTGCTCTCAATGAGGTTACTATCAAGCGCCTATCCAGAACTATGGTGGCAGATATTCACATTAATCATGTCCCTTTCGAACGCTTCCGTGGCGATGGGATTTCGGTTTCAACACCAACTGGCTCAACCGCTTATAATAAGTCCTTGGGGGGAGCAGTTTTGCATCCGACTATTGAAGCGTTACAAATTGCGGAAGTAGCTAGTCTTAATAACCGTGTTTACCGTACTTTAGGTTCTTCAATCGTTGTTCCCAAGAAGGACAAGATTGTGATTGAACCCAAACACGACGACCGTTATTCTATCTCGGTAGATAATCGGACTTTTGTTTATGATAATATCGATCGTATAGAATACCAGCTTGATAGTAGCAAGATAAACTTCCTCGCTTCGCCAAGTCATACCAGTTTTTGGAATCGCGTCAAGGATGCCTTTATCGGAGAGGTGGAGTAATGCGATTTGAGTTTATCGCAGATCAGCATGTTAAGGTCAAAACCTTTCTAAAAAAACATGAAATCTCAAAGACCCTCCTTGCGAAAATAAAATTTAAAGGTGGAGGTATCTTGGTCAATGGTGTTCCGCAGAATGCTATTTATCTCTTGGATATTGGAGACCACCTTGTCATTGATATTCCCAGTGAAGTAGATGAAACAGGGAAATTGGCTGCTGTTGAACATCCCTTAGATATTGTTTTTGAAGATGAGCATTTCTTGGTGATTAACAAGCCGGTTGGCTTTGCCTCTATTCCAAGTGCTATCCATTCTTCAACAATAGCAAATTTTGTTAAAGGCTATTACCTGAAGCAAGATTATGAAAATAAGCAGGTTCACATTGTTACTCGTCTGGATCGTGATACATCTGGTCTCATGCTTTTTGCTAAACACGGTTACGCACATGCTCGATTGGATAAGCAACTCCAAGCCAAGACCATTCAGAAGCGGTACTATGCTTTGGTTCATGGTTCAGGGCACCTTGCTCCATCGGGTGATATTATTGCTCCAATTGGTCGTCCTGAGGATTCGATTATTACGCGGATTGTGACTAAGAAAGGCAAGTACGCCCACACCTCTTATGAACTTATTCAGTCTTGGGGGAATATTCATTTGGTGGATATCCAGCTTCATACAGGCCGAACCCATCAGATTCGAGTACATTTTTCTCATATCGGCTTTCCTCTTTTGGGAGACGATTTGTATGGGGGCAGTTTAGATTATGGAATAGAGCGACAAGCTCTCCACTGCCAAAATTTATCATTTGTCAATCCCTTTTTGGGGGAGCGACTCAACTTAACTAGTCCATTACCAGCTGATTTTCAAGCTGTAATAAAAAATTTAATAAAAAAAGGAGATTTATAATGGAAATTCGTAGCTTATTCGGTGAAATGAAACAAAAAATTGTAGGAAAAAAACTCCGTATTGTCTTCCCAGAAGGAACAGACGAGCGTGTTGTACGTGCTGCGGCTCGTTTAAAATTTGAAGGTTTGGCTGAGCCAATTATTTTGGGAGAACCAGGTAAGGTTTATAACCTTTTGACAGAATTTGGTTTTTCAGACCCAGGAATTACGGTAATCGACCCAAATAACTATGCGAACTTCGACAATATGAAACAGGAGTTTGTCGCTCTTCGTAAAGGTAAGGTTGATGAGGCTCAAGCTGATGAAATCTTGCGTAACGTCAACTATTTTGGGGTTATGTTGGTTCAACTTGGTTTGGCAGAAGGTATGGTTTCTGGAGCAATCCACTCAACCGCTGATACTGTTCGTCCAGCTCTTCAAATCATTAAAACAAAACCAGGTGTGAAACGGACTTCGGGTGTTTTCTTGATGGTAAAAGATGATCATAAATATATCTTTGGGGACTGTGCCATCAACATCGATCCTGATGCAGAAGCGTTGGCAGAAATTGCAATTCAGTCTGCAGCAACTGCTCAAACCTTTGGTATTGATCCAAAAATTGCAATGATTTCTTACTCAACGAAAGGTTCAGGTGCAGGTCCACATGTTGATAAAGTAGTAGAAGCTACACGCCTTGCTCAAGAAGCACGCCCAGATCTTTTGATTGACGGTGAGTTGCAGATGGATGCGGCTATCGAGCCAAATACTGCTCGTCTGAAGGCACCAGATAGTAAGGTAGCTGGACAAGCTAATGTCTTAGTATTCCCAGCTATTGAAGCAGGGAACATTGCTTACAAGATTGCAGAGCGCTTGGGTGGTTACGAAGCTGTTGGTCCAGTCCTTCAAGGTTTAAACAAACCGGTTAACGACCTTTCTCGTGGTTGCAGTTCTGAAGATGTTTACAAACTAGGAATCATTACTGCAGCTCAGGCAGTGGATGCTTTGTAAAGATGACTTCGCTTTTTCCTTATTTTCGGGACTATTTCAAAGAATCTATTCTAGGGCCGTTTTTTAAACTATTAGAAGCGATTTTTGAACTAATTGTCCCCTTAGTCATCGCTTTTATCGTTGACTCAATCATTCCTCATGGCAATCAAGGAGACTTGGTTGCTATGGTTTTATTATTGGTTGGACTTGCTTTGATTGGTTGTCTAGTATCCCTCACTGCTCAATACTATTCGGCAAAGGCAGCAGTAGGTTTTACTCGCGATTTGACACAAGATTTGTATCAAAAAGTGCTCTCTTTACCGAAATCAAAGAGGGATAGATTGTCAACTTCCAGTTTACTGACTCGATTGTCTAGTGACTGTTTGCAGATTCAAAACGGTATTAATATTTTTCTCAGACTTTTTTTAAGAGCGCCTATTGTAGTATTTGGCGCACTTATCATGTCTTTCTCTATCAGTCCCAGACTTTCTCTTATTTTTTTAATGATGATAATCATTCTATTGATTATTGTATCGATTATTGCCCTTGTCTCAGCAAGATTATATGATTCCATGAGGAAGATACTGGATCAATTGGTTTCTATTTTTCGAGAAAATGTTTTAGGTGTCCGTGTCATTCGCGCTTTCGGACAAAAAGAACGTGAAATCCAAAATTTTAAAATTAAAAATGAAAGCTACCTGAAACAACAAATTAAGGCGGGTTTGTGGTCTGTTTCGCTAACTCCTTTGACCTATTTGGTTGTTAATCTGAGTTTAATCTTCTTGATTTATAAGGGAAAGATAGCGATTGGCTCAAGTTTATTGGAACAAGGTCAGCTTATTGCTCTTATCAATTATCTTCTCCAGATTTTAGCTGAATTGGTTAAGATGGTCATGGTTTCTATGTCTATGAATCAGACCTTTATCTCGTCTAAGCGTGTTCAAGAAATTTTCAATCAGGAATCGGAGGACCTTGATGCAGAATTACCAAGTAAAACTGCAAACCATAAGTCTGATATCATTCAAGTTGCACATTTAGATTTTACTTATCCGAATGCAGCGGAAAATGCCCTGTCAGGATTGAATTTTTCTATTCAAAAAGGAGATTTTTTTGGAATTATTGGTGGTACTGGAGCTGGAAAAACAACTTTGGTTGATCTCTTTTTAAAATTTTATCCTTTAGAATCAGGAGAACTGACTGTTTTTATAGATGGTAAATCTCCAAGAAATCTCAAAGAATGGCGAAATCAATTCTGTCTTGTATCTCAAAACGCTCAGCTTTTTAAAGGGAATGTTCGTTCTAACCTTTGTCTTGGTCTAGAAGAGATTTCTGACGAGGAGATCTGGCAGGCCTTAGAAATCGCCCAGGCCAAGGATTTTCTTGAGGCTAAGGATGGTTTGGAGAGTTCGGTCGAAGCTATGGGACGTAACTTTTCGGGTGGACAGCGCCAACGTTTAACTATTGCTAGAGCCCTCTTACAACCTGGACCAATTTTAATTTTGGATGATGCAACATCTGCTTTGGACTATTTGACAGAAAGAAGACTTTTAGATGCCATTCAGACTCAATTGACAGACAAAACCTTGATTATGATTTCTCAGCGCACTAATAGTCTTAAATTTGCTGACCAGATTTTAGTCCTAGATAAAGGTCATCAGTTTGGTCTAGGGAGTCATGATTACTTACTAGAGACCTGTTCTGTCTACCAAGAAATTGCAGAATCTCAAGCTAGTCAGGAGGTGTCATCATGAAGTCAAAAGAAAAAAGAAGTGGCACCTTCAAAAAATTATTTTTATTATCTATCCAGCAACCCTGGTTTATTACTGTTTTTATCATTATAATTTTTCTGCAAGTATTTTTAACAGTCTATCTTCCAATTTTGATCGGTAGAGCCGTTGATTTTGGGCTGGAAGGGGGAAGGACTTCTAATCTCTTGTTGATACTCCTACAGATGGCCATTATCGTCTTTGCCAATACCCTCTTGCAGTGGTTATCGCCTATTCTAGCTAATCGAATGGTCTATAAAATGGTATCTGAATTACGCCAAGGAATTTTTGAGAAGATTCATCATTTACCCTTGGGGTATTTAGATAGGCAATCTTTGGGTGACTTAGTTGCCAGAATATCCAGTGATTCGGAGCAATTAATCAATGGTTTGTTGATGGTTTTCAATCAATTCTTCTTGGGGGTTCTAACCATCTTCTTCATGATGTTTACTATGGCAAACTTGGATATGATCATGATGTTGCTTGTAGTCTCCTTGACTCCTCTTTCTCTATTTTTGGCTCGTTTTATTGCCAAGAAGTCTTACCATTATTATCGTGAACAGACCCAAGCTAGAGGAGAGCAAGTTTCCTTATTGGAAGAAAGTATCAGCCAGCTGGGCTTGGTTCAGGCTTTCAATGCACAAGATCAATTTGCAAATCATTTCAAGACAGTTAACGGTGACTATGCCAGGTATTCGCAAGCAGCTATTTTTGCTTCATCGACTGTTAATCCAACAACACGCTTCATAAATGCCTTGATTTATGCGCTTTTGGCTGGCTTAGGAGCACTTCGCATTATGCAAGGAACTTTTACGGTTGGAAGTCTAACGACTTTTCTCAACTATGCTAGTCAATATTCAAAACCCTTTAATGATATCTCCTCGGTAATGTCTGAGTTGCAGAGTGCCATCGCCTGTGCAGATAGACTTTTCGCTATTTCGGATCAGGATAGTATTTACGAAGAAAGTTTGGAAGCATTTAGGGCAGAAGAAGTTCTTGGAAAAATTGATTTTAAGAATGTTTCTTTTTCCTATCAAGCTGATAAACCTCTGATTCAAGATCTCAATTTATCTGTTCCAGCTGGTTCGAAAGTAGCCATCGTTGGTCCAACAGGTGCGGGAAAATCAACGCTGATTAATTTGATTATGCGATTTTATCCTGTCAATAAAGGAGAAATTTTACTGGATGATCAGCCTATTACAGCTTACAGTCGAGATTCGCTGAGAAAACTCATTGGCATGGTTTTGCAGGAAACTTGGCTCAAATCAGCCACTATCCATGACAATATTGCCTATGGCTATCCTAATGCCACAAGAGAATTGGTCATAGAAGCAGCTAAAGCAGCCAATGCTGATTTCTTTATTCGACAGTTACCACATGGATATGATACCTATTTGGCAGATGCTGGTGACTCATTATCACAAGGCCAGCGGCAATTGTTAGCCATTGCGCGTATCTTTGTCAAAATCCCCTCTATCCTGATTTTAGATGAGGCGACATCTTCTATCGATACGCGAACCGAATTGCTGATTCAAGAAGCATTTGAAAAACTGATGAGAGGTCGTACCAGTTTTGTTATTGCCCACCGTTTGTCAACCATCCAATCAGCTGATATTATTTTGGTCATGGTGGATGGGAAAATCGTTGAGCAAGGAAACCATGCTCAACTCATGCAGGCTAAAGGCTTTTATTATCAAATGCAGCAGAGCCAATTTGCTTCATAAGTTTGCTATTGAATCGTGATGAGAATTGGCTGGAAAACCAGCCATTCTTTTTATTTTTTGTTATACTAGAAGCATGTTAAATTTAAAAGAATATGGTATTGAGATGTGGCCGAAAGAAAAAATTGTGGCCTTTAGAAAAGCTCTTCTAGATTGGTATGATACTAACAAACGTGACCTTCCTTGGAGAAGAACGAGTGATCCATATGCTATCTGGGTTTCAGAAATCATGCTGCAGCAAACTCGTGTTGATACAGTGATTCCATATTATGAAAGTTTTCTCTACCGTTTGCCAACTATTCAAGATTTGGCTCAAGCACCAGAGGACGTCATCCTAAAAGTCTGGGAGGGACTGGGATATTATTCCCGCGTCCGTAATATGCAGAAAGCCGCTCAACAGATGGTCAGTGAGTTCAATGGTCAGTTTCCTCGTACACATGAAGAAATTCTAAGTTTGAAAGGGATTGGTCCTTATACTGCTGGTGCCATTTCTAGTATCGCTTTTCACCTAGCACAACCAGCGGTGGATGGCAATGTCATGCGGGTTCTTAGTCGTCTCTTTGAAGTGGATTATGATATCGGACTGCCAACTAATCGTAAGATCTTTCAGGCCATGATGGAGGTTTTGATTGACCCTGAAAGACCAGGAGATTTTAACCAAGCCCTTATGGACCTAGGTTCAGATATCGAATCACCTCTTAATCCTAGACCTGAAGATAGTCCTGTTAAAGAATTTAGCGCAGCTTTTCGCAATGGCACCATGGATAAGTATCCCATCAAGGCAGCAAAGAAAAAGCCTTTACCTGTTTTCTATCAAGGATTTGTCATCCATAATGAAAAAAATCAATTTTTAATTGAAAAAAATCAAAAGGCGGGGCTCTTATCCGGTTTTTGGTCTTTTCCCTTAATAGAAAGGAGTGAACCTGCTAAATCTGAACTCAACCTCTTTGAAGTGGCCGAAGAGTTACCTATCGAAAGTAAAAAAGAACTTTTTCAAAAGGAATATGGTATTGAAGTCTTATGGAAGGAATCCTCTTTCCCAATGGTTCAACATATTTTTAGCCATCGTAAATGGCAGATTGAATTACTTGAAGGAGTTGTAAAAGAAGCTGATTTCAGTCCCTGTGCTGACAAAGAAATCCTTTGGGTTTGTCCAGAAGATTTTCATCTCTATCCCTTTGCCAAACCGCAACAGAAGATGTGGGAGGCTTTTCAAACCATATTAAATTAAAATAAGTTTAAAAATGAGGCTGGGCAAGAAGGTTAAAAAATGGGAAATGGCTTAGAATAACGTCGTCAGAAACGTTAATTCTAAGCCATTTTTGGTTATTAAAATTTTAATAGAAAGTCTAAATTTTAAGTTTTTTCCCAGCCTCTTTTTAAAACTGAAATTTTCGCATGTTGTCAAGTCAAGTGCAACAAGTTGATTGATAACTAGAGATCCAGAGGTTAAGCTATTTGGGCTATCCCAAATAGGAATTTTGAAGATTGGTATTGAAGAAGTCGTCTCGGGCGCTCATTGATGCATGTTGTCAAGTCAAGTGCAACAAGTTGATTGATAACTAGAGATCCAGAGGTTAAGCTATTTGGGCTATCCCAAATAGGAATTTTGAAGATTGGTATTGAAGAAGTCGTCTCGGGCGCTCATTGATGGCTGTGATATAGTTGTCAAGTTCTTCAGAGGTTAGTGAATTAAAAGAGTTTCCTTTAGGGATATATTCTCTGAGGAGACCATTGAAGTTCTCATTTGTACCTCTCTCATGTGAAGAATATGGATGTGCAAAGTAAACATCAACAGCTTCCAAGTCTGAGAGTAAACTAAATTCAGAACCATTATCAGCTGTAATGGATGCAATAGGATACTGACTTGTAAGTTGTTTGACAGCACAATTAATGGTATGGGACTGTTTGTCTTCTAGCTTAACTCCTAGTGCATAGCGTGTCTGGCGCTCTACCAAAGTCAAAACAACAGCTTCACCTTTGGTTTTCTTTCCAAGAACCAAGTCAATCTCCCAATGACCAAATTCAGAACGGTCATTGATACACTCAGGACGTTCTTCGATAGACTGACCTAAAGTTTTCTTATTCGTCTTAATGACTGGCTTAGAACGTTTCCTGATACTGACCATCTTAGGTAAATCGATTGGTTTTATAACTAACAGCCCCTCTTTGATATAGCGATAAATGGTTTTGGTAGAGGGAACAACCTCCTCAGGATGATTTGCTTTATAAGTCTGAACGAAACTATCTACGCTATGAAGACGAATTTTAGCTTTCAAGGCATATCCTAATTGCTCAATGAATTTAGCGGAGCAGTCATTCAACTTGAGATAAGAGCACTTTTGACGATTGGATTCATAGACACGCTGTCCGCTATCAGCGAAATAGACACTGGAAGAGGTTGGTTTCCCATTCTTATCCTGTACCTGATCCACCGAACCACGTTTGATTTCTCGACTGATTGTCGACCGGTGACGACCTAGAAGACGAGCGATTTCAGCCGGTTTCTTTCCCATTTTAAGATAAGCAGCCATTTCGCCACGTTCCGAGGCTGAGAGATGAGAATAGGTTGATTTTTTGGTAGAATGAGTGTTGGACATGTTCATCTGCTTTCTATACTGAGTTGGGGAATTCTAGTATATCAGACGAACATGTCTTTTTTGTTGCACTTCATTTTGAAGATTGGTATTGAAGAAGTCGTCTCGGGCGCTCATTGATGGCTGTGATATAGTTGTCAAGTTCTTCAGAGGTTAGTGAATTAAAAGAGTTTCCTTTAGGGATATATTCTCTGAGGAGACCATTGAAGTTCTCATTTGTACCTCTCTCATGTGAAGAATATGGATGTGCAAAGTAAACATCAACAGCTTCCAAGTCTGAGAGTAAACTAAATTCAGAACCATTATCAGCTGTAATGGATGCAATAGGATACTGACTTGTAAGTTGTTTGACAGCACAATTAATGGTATGGGACTGTTTGTCTTCTAGCTTAACTCCTAGTGCATAGCGTGTCTGGCGCTCTACCAAAGTCAAAACAACAGCTTCACCTTTGGTTTTCTTTCCAAGAACCAAGTCAATCTCCCAATGACCAAATTCAGAACGGTCATTGATACACTCAGGACGTTCTTCGATAGACTGACCTAAAGTTTTCTTATTCGTCTTAATGACTGGCTTAGAACGTTTCCTGATACTGACCATCTTAGGTAAATCGATTGGTTTTATAACTAACAGCCCCTCTTTGATATAGCGATAAATGGTTTTGGTAGAGGGAACAACCTCCTCAGGATGATTTGCTTTATAAGTCTGAACGAAACTATCTACGCTATGAAGACGAATTTTAGCTTTCAAGGCATATCCTAATTGCTCAATGAATTTAGCGGAGCAGTCATTCAACTTGAGATAAGAGCACTTTTGACGATTGGATTCATAGACACGCTGTCCGCTATCAGCGAAATAGGCACTGAAATAGGTACGTTTCCCATTCTTATCCTGTACCTGATCCACCGAACCACGTTTGATTTCTCGACTGATTGTCGACCGGTGACGACCTAGAAGACGAGCGATTTCAGCCGGTTTCTTTCCCATTTTAAGATAAGCAGCCATTTCGCCACGTTCCGAGGCTGAGAGATGAGAATAGGTTGATTTTTTGGTAGAATGAGTGTTGGACATGTTCATCTGCTTTCTATACTGAGTTGGGGAATTCTAGTATATCAGACGAACATGTCTTTTTTGTTGCACTTCATTTTACAACGCGGGAAACTGAAATTTTTAAAAAAATTGAGTATAAATTCTTGAAAGCGTTTTATATTTGTGTTATAATTCAAAGTGTAAAGGGGAATAGTACTAAATCTCTTAAGTGTTCATAATCATAGCTCATTTTCAAGCATGATTTTTGTAGAGGATCTTTCAAGGAAAGGAGTATCAAGGAAAAGAAACGTAATTAAACCAGTCGAGAGATTTATTTAGTTATGTAGAGTCAACTGACTCATGTTTGTTGTAAGTAATTATAGTAAATTTAATTCTTAGCTCTCAAATGAGCAATTCCATTCTTTCTGAGGAAAAAGAAAGAACATTTGATAATTATATTCGTTTCAAGTTATCCCTACAAAAACTTGCTAACAAAGGAAAAGTCCAGTATCATCACTAATGATTCTACTATCACAATTAGAGATAGTAAATGTTGTTAAGATTGATTAATGTTACATATTAGCCTAGCTACCCTAACAGTTGGAAAGTATAAGGCTAATCCAATTTCTAAAATCTTCCTTTATCTGACTCGATTCTTTATGAAAAGTTAAAGTTTCAGTTGAGCCTTAAGGAGAGAGGAAGAGCTGATAATAAAAGTGTAGTTGAAATTTTAACGAACGTGAAGTTTAAAGTTAAAAGAACAATATCCGTAATAAGTATCTAATTTATAGATAGGGTAGTGAATTTTAAAGTTCGGTTTGATAAAAACCAATGTTGTCAGTGGTACTTGGACTTTTCCTTTTATATAGTAAATAACCACCTGCTCAGTACAGCAGGTGGCTTTTTGAATGTGTAAAATTTAAAGTATTCATTTCTGAGTTAGCCGCACATATATCTAGTGATAAGGAAGGAGCGTTAACAAAGTATAGTTTTTGATTTCCAAAGAGTATTATTACTCCTTATCTTCAAGGTAAGTGGTTGTAACAAAATCCATGCGCAGGTTGTTAGACCGTATTAGGACTATAAATCGCTTTTCTATTTCTGGGCTCATGAAAAAATGGTCCACCCGGACCATAAATCGCTTTTCTATTTCTGGGCTCATGAAAAAATGGTCCACCCGGACCATTTTTTTTAACCAACAAATTCATTAATTTCTTTTTCAATATTGGCGATTTTCTCTTCTGCTTCAGCGAGGCTTTCTCCAACAGTTGCGATGTAGAACTTGATTTTTGGTTCTGTTCCAGATGGACGGACGGCAAACCATGAATCATCGGAAAGGGTGTACTTGAGTACATCACTTGGTGGGGTGGTTAGTACGGATACATTACCAGTTGAATCAGTAGCCGTTTGAAGGGCAAAGTCTTCAAAGAGTGAAATGTCAGTAGCATTGAACTGTTTTGGAGCATTGTCACGGAATTTAGTCATGATAGACTTGATTTGTTCAGCACCATCTTTACCAGAAAGTGTGACAGAGATGGTCTTTTCGGCAAAGTAGCCATATTCCTTAAAGATTTCATCGATACCATCCGCCAAAGTCAAACCACGTGAGCGGTAGTAGGCAGCAATTTCAGCGACCAGAAGGACTGCTTGAATAGCATCCTTATCTCGAACGAATGGTTTGATAAGATAACCGAAACTTTCTTCAAAGCCAAACATGTAGGTAAAGTTATTGGTATCTTCAAATTCTTGAATCTTTTCAGCAATAAACTTGAAACCAGTCAAGACATTAAACATACTTGCCCCGTAGCTTTCAGCAATCTTAGTGACCAATTCAGTTGATACAATAGACTTACAGAGGGCAGCATTGGCTGGAAGAGTGCCAGCTTGTTTATGGGCTTCAAGGATATATTTGGCAAGAAGGGCACCAATTTGATTACCGGATAAGTTCCAATAGCTACCATCTGCTTGACGAACCTCAACACCGACACGGTCGGCATCTGGGTCAGTTGCCAAAAGAACATCAGCTTCAACTTGCCGTCCTAATTCCTCAGCCAAGGCAAAGGCAGCTTGACTTTCTGGGTTTGGAGAGGCAACAGTGGAGAAGTCTGGATCAGCAGTTGCTTGAGATTCCACGATCTCTACAGAATTGAAACCAGCTTGTGCCAAGGCGCGACGGGTCAACATTTCCCCAGTACCATGAAGCGGTGTATAGACAATCTTCATGTCAGAACCAAATTCTTTAATCAGCTCAGGGTTGATGTTGATATCTTTTAATTCTTCTAAATACTGAACATCTGTTTCTTCGCCAAGCACTTTGATGATACCAGAAGTCTTGCTTTCTTCCAAATCAGCTAATTCAATTGAAAATGGATCCTTGATGGCACGAATATAATCAGTCAGAGCATTCGCATCACCAGGAGGCATTTGACCACCGTCTTCACCATAAACCTTATAGCCATTGAATTCTTTTGGATTGTGGCTGGCAGTTATCATGATACCAGCAACAGCATGATACTTACGGACAGCAAATGATAATTCCGGTGTTGGACGTAGGCTTTCAAATACATAGGATTGGATACCGTGAGCAGCCAATACTTGAGCTGATTCAAAGGCAAATTCAGGAGAAAAATGGCGTGAATCGTAAGCAATAGCGACACCGCGTTTCTTAGCATCTTCACCTTTTGATTCCACTAGTTTTGCAAGTCCCTCTGTTGCTTGACGGACGACATAAACATTAATACGGTTCGTACCAGCACCGATATAACCACGCATACCTGCTGTTCCAAATTCCAAATTAGTATAGAAGGCATCTTCTTTTGTTTTTTCATCCATAGCGACTAGGTCTTCTCTAAGATAGTCAGGGAGTTTGGCATAGTCTAGCCAGGCTTGGTATTTTTCTTGATATGTCATTGACAGATCCCTCCTAAAATTTAATTAACCGTTTTCATTATATCATTTTCATAAAGAAAAATCACGCCTTGGCGTGAGATTTTAATTTATTTTTTTAGTTTTTCCATAACAGGAATAATGGCTAAGGTTAAAGTTGCTGAAATAATCATTTCTGCAATAGCATTTGTGCCAAGAATACCTGCTAGCATGAGTTTGATATCTCCATTATAAACAGAAGAAAACAGTAAGAAGATTCCACTAAGTACAAATACTGTGTTCGTCATAGAACCGACAGCACCTGCCAAAATCAGACCAGGTTTATTGTTCATGATTTTGTAAACATAGTAGGGTGTCACTCCGATTAGGATGCGGGGAAGCATAGCAATCACTAGAGAATAAAGATTCCCATTTTCTACGAAAGGAGAGAAAAGATAGCTGGTTGGCAAAAGTACAATTGTATTTGTAACAATACTGATAACCCCCATGAGACCACCCAGCATTGCTCCAATTCTTGGTCCATAAATGATGGACGCAATGATAACTGGAATATGAACAATAGTTGGCTTGATGGGAAATGGTAGGATATTGAAGAGGACAGAGGTTAAAAGGTGGATGACCAACATAGCTGCAAAGAACATAGCCACTGTTGCAACTTGGCTAGAGCGAGTATTTTTCATAAAATCTCCTTAACTTTTTTGAGAATAATCTCCACTTCAGCTAGAGCACCTGTACCAAAATCCCCGCAGGCTAACAAAGCCTCACGTGGTTTGATTTCAGTGTAACCATAGCGGCTTAATTTTTCGAGATTATCCTGAGTGGCAAGATTGAGATACATATTTGTATTCATAGCTGGTGCAATCAATTTTGGGACACCTGCTGGAATGGCAAGGGCAATAGCTGTCAAGATATTATCGGCCATACCGTTGGCTAACTTAGCAATTGTATTGGCAGAAGCAGGAGCGATGATGAGGAGGTCCGTTTCCTTGGCAAGATCAATATGCTTGATGGAAGCAGGATTTTCCTCCAGCATCAGGTCTGTGTGGACCAGATTTTTGGATAGAGTTTGAAAGGTCAAGGGAGTGACAAAGTCTGTTGCGGCCTTGGTCATGAGAACTGTGACATCGTGGCCTAATTTGGTTAATTGACTGGTCAAATCAGCAGCCTTGTATACTGAGATAGAGCCTGATACAGCTAAAGTAATCTTTGCCATCTTAGGATTCCTTTCCTTGAGTTACCACTTTTAAAATGAGTTGAGCAATGTCCGCCTTGGTTTCAACTTGAATTTCAGCATCTTTGCTGACTAGATATGCCTTGTGTTTTCCATCGCGGATATCCAGTAGGTCATTGGCAAGAATATAATCAGCCTGATTTTTTTTCAAGCTGGCACGGGCCACGGAGAACAATTCCTCTTTCGTCACATCCACCAATAGTTTAAAACCAATCAGTTGAATAGCTGGATTCCATTCTTTGACATGTGAAATGACTTTTGGTGTTTTCTTGAGAAAGAGGACCTGGTAATCATCTGTAGAGGAAATCTTGCTTTCCGTGTTTTTCTTCGCTAGTAAATCGTAAATATTAGCAGTTTGAGCGACTTCATCAATACCCGTCATATAAACGGGCGTATAGTCAGAAACTGCCATACTATGAATGAGGGCGTCATGACTTTTGACTAAGGGCTCTAAGGCCTCTTTCAAACTTTCTACATTTGTTATATCAATAATAGTAAGATTGGGCTTCTCTGCTGGTTTGACGGAAGATTTGGTGGTGACAAGAGTTACTTGATGGCCTGCTGATAAAAAACGTTCAGCTATCTGTTTCCCCAATTGTCCTGTCGAGTGGTTGGTAATGGATCGAACTTGGTCAATTGATTCCCTAGTACCACCAGATGTAATTAAAATTTTCATGCTAACATTGTACTAGAAAATAAGTCTTTCGTAAAGTTTTTGTGACCCTGTGTACACGCACTGGATGAGAGTTTCTAAAGGATTTGGATTCGTAAATCACGAACTATTATTGAATGTATGGAGACTAACGTGCAATTTTTTTCTGTCTTTGATACAATAAGATAAGAAATTTTTGAGGTGATTTATGAAAACGGACATTGAGATAGCACAGGGTGTCGCATTAAAACCGATTACGGATATTATTGCACCTTTGGGAATTGACTTTGATGATATCGAACTGTATGGAAAATACAAGGCAAAATTAACAGCTGAAAAAATCCAATCCTTGGAAAATCATCCAAATGGGAAATTAATCTTAGTAACAGCCATTAATCCAACTCCAGCTGGTGAAGGCAAATCAACTATTACCATTGGATTGGCAGATGCTTTGTCAAAAATTGGCAAGAAAACCATGATTGCCCTGCGTGAACCATCTCTTGGCCCTGTTATGGGGATCAAGGGAGGAGCAGCAGGTGGGGGTCATGCCCAAGTTCTTCCAATGGAGGATATCAACCTGCATTTCACCGGGGATATGCATGCCATCACGACAGCTCACAATGCTCTTTCAGCCTTGATTGACAATCATTTGCACCAAGGAAATGAACTGGGGATTGATCCACGCCGCATCATTTGGAAACGGGTTGTTGATCTCAATGACCGTGCTCTTCGTCATGTTACCATCGGACTTGGTGGTCCTTTAAATGGTATTCCACGTGAGGACGGCTTTGATATCACAGTTGCGTCCGAAATCATGGCCATTCTCTGCTTGGCAACTGACTTGACTAACCTGAAAGAACGTTTAGCCAATATTGTCATCGGCTATCGCTATGCTAGAAGCCCTGTCTATGTCCGTGATTTGAAGGTGGAAGGGGCCTTGACTCTTATCTTAAAAGATGCCATCAAGCCAAATCTGGTACAAACCATTTACGGAACACCTGCCTTCGTTCACGGTGGTCCATTTGCCAATATCGCCCATGGTTGTAACTCGGTTTTAGCAACTAAAACAGCGCTTCGATTAGCGGATTATACGGTGACGGAAGCAGGTTTCGGTGCAGATCTTGGTGCAGAAAAATTCCTTGATATCAAAACGCCAAATCTTCCCAAGTGTCCGGATGCCATCGTTATTGTAGCAACTATTCGCGCACTGAAGATGAATGGTGGTGTAGCCAAAGATGCTCTAGGTCAAGAAAATGTTCAAGCAGTCCAAAGTGGTTTTGCCAATCTAGCGCGTCACGTTGAAAACATGCGCAAGTACGGTATACCAGTTGTCGTTGCCATCAATGAATTTGTAACAGATACGGATTCTGAAATTATTGCCTTGAAAGAATGTTGTGCAGGCATTCAAGTTCCTGTCGCACTGGCTAGTGTTTGGGCCAACGGTGCAGAAGGAGGCGTGGAATTGGCTGAGACAGTGGTTGCTACCATTGAAGAAAAGCCTGCAAACTACAAACGGCTCTATCAAGATCAACAATCTATCGAAGAAAAAATCTCTGTAATTGCGCGTGAAATCTATGGTGCTAGCAAGGTAGTATTTGAGAAAAAAGCAAAAAGTCAAATGGCACAAATCATCCAAAACGGCTGGGATACGTTACCGATTTGTATGGCTAAAACACAGTACAGTTTCTCAGATGATCCAAGTCTCTTAGGTGCCCCAACTGGCTTTGAAATGACAATTCGCGAATTGGTTCCTAAACTAGGTGCTGGTTTCATTGTAGCATTGACCGGGGACGTCATGACCATGCCAGGTTTGCCAAAAGCACCTGCAGCTCTCAATATGGATGTCGATGCAGATGGGAATGCGGTCGGATTATTCTAAAATGACAAGTCTGTTTAGACTTGTTTTTAATTATCTTCCATAAATTTTGTTATAATGGAGAAATAAGGAGTTTTCAAATGAAAAGAAAAAAGTTTAAATTATTGATTCTTGTGACCATGGCTGTCTTTCTGATGACTGGTTGTCAATCTATCCAAAACTGGTGGAAAAATACTAAGGAAGAGTGGATAGGATTAGATATGACAGTCCGAACCTTTGATGAATCTTCACAGCTAATCGATCAAATGTCTGGAAAATCACTTTCGATTGAGCGAAACCAAGAATTTGATAGCTATGATGCGGACGGAAATTCTAAGGCTGATTCTGGAGTCCTCAAAGTGACGATTGGCAATTATGAAATGGACCATGTTGGATCTTCTTTAATTGCTTCTGAAAAGGGGTTAGAAGATCTCTTTGCCAAGTATCAAAAGACTGTTGATATTGAAGAAGAGAGCCGTGATTTGCCTATGGTCAATCGCATGGTTTCTAAGCTAAAAAATGATTTTACAGGGAAGGCTAAGGTTGTTCTGATTCGTTCCCAAAATGGAACCCCTTTAGCAACATACGCAGGTGACAAGGTATCTCTTTATTCGTCAGATGCACCAAAAACATCAGAATTATTGATTGATGGGAAACGTTTAATTATTTATCGCTGTGACTACACTATCTATGACAGGCAACTATTGGAGGATTAAATGATTATTCGTCAAGCCAATGTGGAAGATGCTGATCAATTCCTGGCTATTTATGCTCCTTATGTAGAGGAAACAGCGATTACATTTGAGACTGAGGTGCCAAGTTTAGAAGAATTCAAAAAGCGTATTCAGTCTATTCAAGAAAAATTCCCTTATCTGGTAGCTGAAAAAGACGGGAAGATTCTAGGATACGCTTATGCACATGCCTATTATGAACGTGCTGCCTATAATTGGACGGTTGAATTGTCTATCTATGTGGATGGAAAGTTGAGGCAATCAGGAATCGGTTCTATGCTCTATGATGCTTTAGAGAAAGAACTAGCCAAGAGAAATTTTATAAACTTTATGGCCTGCATCTCTCTTCCTAACGAAGCTTCTGTCCATTTTCATCAGAAGCGTGGATATGAGAAGGTTGGGCATTTCAAAAAAGTTGGTTATAAATTTGGTCAGTGGCGAGATATCCTTTGGATGGAAAAAAGGATCAAAGAAGTGGATGTCCCAAAGTCTATCCTTTACAAGTAGAGAGAGCTGTGCTATACTTATTTTATGCGATGAGTCGATTTGGTCTTTGGACCAAATTTACGCTGGGGAGGTCATTAACGCAGGAGCGGACCTTGATGACTTGTGTGAACCTTTTCATCTCATGGAAACATGCCCCTGAACCTTCTTTCTTCGGAGAGAAGGTTTTTTCATTCTAAAATCAAATTGACAAAAGAACAAAAATTGCTATAATTATTTTATCAAGGGAATGAGGCACTCCCTAAATTTCTGTAAAGAATTTAAACCGCGATTTTTCGCTGATGGCTTCTATGACGCTTTTTATGCTGTCATGGAAGTCTTTTTTCTTTCCATTTTGACATTTTGAATGATTAAGGAGATTATGTATGCTAGCTTCTCTAGCTTTTGTATTTTTAGGCGGACTCTTCTTTGCGTCTATAGTTGAGAAAATAAAACTTCCTCGTATAATTGGTTTTTTGCTAGTTGGAATTATTATTGGGCCGCATTTATTGAATCTATTGGATAGCAGTTTGCTGAATAATTCAGCAGCCTTTCGACGAATAGCCCTCATTATTATCTTGATTAAGGCTGGTTTGACCATTGATATAAAGGATTTGAAACAAGTTGGGCGTCCGGCAATCTTCATGTCTTTCTTACCAGCTTCTTTTGAACTATTTGCATATATGATTTTTGCTCCTTTTCTATTAGGATTATCACTAATGGATGCTGCACTTTTGGGTTCCGTCATGGCAGCTGTTTCGCCAGCGATTGTGGTTCCTCGTATGGTAGATCTTATCGATAAGGGCTATGGCAAGAAAAAAACGATTCCACAGTTGATTTTGGCTGGAGCTTCTTTAGATGATATCGTTGTCATTGTCCTTTTTACCAGTTTTTTATCTATGGCAGGTGGAGCCAAAATAAACTATTTCACTTTTCTGAATATACCCCTTTCTATCATGTCTGGGGTTCTTCTTGGGATTGTTTTTGGACTTGGGACTTATCATTTATTCAAGTCTGTCAAGATTCTTCATCCGATTCAAAAAATGATTCTTCTCCCCAGTCTATCCTTTCTTCTTGTAGCCATGGAGAATTGGTTAGAAGGAGAGATGGCTTTTTCTGGCTTATTAGCAGTTATGACTATGGCAACTGCTTTTAAGGTAAAAGCTCAAAAAGAAGAAAGTAAACTTTTAGGAAAGTCTTTTGGAAATATCTGGATTGCAGCAGAAATCTTACTTTTCGTCTTAGTTGGAGCAGCAGTAGATATCGACTATCTTGGCAACGCAGGACTTTCTGCAGTTTTCATGATTTTAGTAGCTCTAGCTATTCGTTCCATTGGAGTTCTGATTAGTGTTTCTGGTGCTCATTTCAATAGAAAAGAAAAGCTTTTTATAGTTATAGCCTATTTGCCCAAAGCAACTGTACAGGCTGCTATTGGTTCTCTTCCTCTGGCAGCAGGATTGCCATCAGGTCAATTGATTTTATCTGTAGCAGTCATTGGTATAGTAGTGACAGCGCCTTTAGGTGCTATTTTGATTGATTCGACCTATCAGCATTTGTTAAGCCAAGACAAAAATGAATAAATAGACCTAGTCATTGTCCTGAGAGCTGGATTTTTAGATTTCATGCAAGAAATTTCACAATTTTTTCATAAAAAAACTATAGAATCAGCTGACAAGATTTCCATAAAATAGTATAATAGCTCTAATACAAATTTTTAGAAACAAGCAAAGTATTTCACTTTCTGAAGTTCTTTGTTAAAGGGAGTTATTATGGGATATACAGTTGCTGTTGTTGGTGCTACAGGTGCGGTTGGAGCTCAAATGATTAAAATGCTGGAAGAATCAACTCTTCCAATTGGTAAAATTAGACTTTTGGCTTCCGCTCGTTCTGCTGGTAAAGTTCTTCAGTTCAAAGAACAAGATATCATTATCGAAGAAACAACTGAAACGGCCTTTGATGGAGTAGACATTGCCCTCTTTTCAGCCGGTGGTTCAACATCAGCCAAGTATGCTCCTTATGCGGTCAAAGCTGGCGCAGTAGTGGTGGACAATACTTCTCATTTTCGTCAGCATCCAGATGCTCCATTGGTTGTCCCAGAAGTCAATGCACATGCGCTAGATAATCATAAGGGAATCATCGCTTGTCCAAACTGCTCTACTATCCAAATGATGGTGGCATTGGAGCCGATCCGTCAGCAATGGGGCTTGAAGCGTATCATCGTATCTACCTACCAGGCAGTATCAGGTGCGGGTGTCGGAGCCATCATGGAAACTCAAGAACAACTTCGTGCTGTCTTGAATGATGGTCTTAATCCAAAGGACCTTGAAGCGAAAATTTTGCCGTCAGGTGGCGATAAGAAGCACTATCCTATTGCATTTAATGCTCTTCCACAGATTGATGTTTTTACGGATAATGACTACACTTATGAAGAGATGAAAATGACCAAAGAAACCAAGAAAATCATGGAAGATGATGCTATTGCAGTTTCAGCAACCTGTGTCCGTATTCCTGTATTGTCAGGTCACTCTGAGTCTGTGTATATTGAAACCAAAGAGATAGCTGATATCACAGCTGTTAAGAAAGCTATCGCAAACTTCCCTGGTGCTGTTCTTGAAGATGATGTTGCTCACCAAATATATCCACAAGCTGTTAATGCGGTTGGTAGTCGTGATACCTTTGTTGGCCGTATCCGAAAAGATCTGGATAAGGAAAATGGGATTCACATGTGGGTAGTTTCTGATAACCTTTTAAAAGGAGCTGCATGGAACTCTGTTCAAATCGCAGAAAGTCTTCATGAGCGTGGTTTAGTTCATCCAACTACAGAGATGAAATTTGAATTGAAATAAATTCTTTAATGGTCTTGCTATTTTAGAAAATGGAGCCCAGTATGGTTAAAAAACTTGTCCTTATCTTTGGCTTTCTATTTTTATCTACTTTTTGTTTTTTTCTATTAAAAAGTTACTGGTTAAATCAGCCTCTTCAATGGATAGATATATTTGCTATCAGTATCTTAGGAACTCTGCTTTGTCTGCTATTCAATTGGCAGTTCAACCGTGAAAAATAAGAAAGGTCCCTCTATGTCTATCGAACAATTGAGAAATACTCACATCATCACAGCCTTGGTGACTCCCTTTCATGATGACGGCTCCATCAACTTTGATGCTCTGCCAAAGCTGATTGAAGATTTACTAGACCAACACACAGAAGGAATCTTACTAGCTGGAACAACGGCAGAAAGTCCGACTTTAACCCACGAAGAGGAATTAGAACTCTTTGCGGCTGTACAAAAGATAGTTCAAGGTCGTGTTCCTTTGATTGCTGGTATTGGTACAAATGACACTCGAGATTCTGTTGAATTTGCTAAGGAAGTAGCTGAATTTGGTGGTTTTGCAGCTGGTTTAGCCATCGTTCCCTATTACAACAAGCCGAATCAAGAAGGACTCTACCAGCATTTTAAGGCCATTGCAGATGCATCTGACTTGCCCATTATCATCTATAATATCCCTGGTCGTGTAGTGGTGGAAGTAGCTCCTGATACTATGCTTCGCTTGGCAGAACATCCCAATATTATTGGAGTCAAAGAATGTACAACATTGGATAATATGGCATACTTGATTGAACATAAGCCTGAGGATTTCCTCATTTTCACGGGTGAGGATGGCGAAGCTTTCCATGCTATGAACTTAGGAGCGGATGGTGTTATCAGCGTAGCATCTCATGTCTGTGGCAATGAAATCTTTGATATGATTCAAGCTATCAAGGCAAGCGACATCAAAAAAGCTGCTAAAATCCAGCGCCAATACTTAGCTAAAGTTCATGCTCTCTTCTCAGTAGTAAGTCCGGCACCTGTAAAAGCCGTTCTCAATCATCTTGGTTATGAAGTGGGGCCATTGCGCTTGCCATTGGTATCCTGTACATCTGAAGAAGCAAAACGGATTATCAAAGTTGTCTTAGAAGAAGATATTGAAGCGACACGTCAAACAGTCACAGGTGTCATTCGTCCGGATTATTAAAGGTGGAAATCATGGTAGTCATTCGTCCGGATTATTAAAGGTGGAAATCATGGTAGTCATTCGCAAAGGAAAAGATGAAGATTGGCAAGATATCGCTCGTTTCTGTTCTGAAAATTATCGAACGGTTTATAAGGGAATGTCTAGCCCAGAATATATTGAACGGGTCATTGAAGCCTTCTATACAGAAGAGCCGCTGCGTAAAGAACTGCAAACAACTGACAAATCCTTTCATGGTTACTGGTTAGCTGAAGATGACGGGCGTGTGCTAGGCTGCATTGGAGGCGGTGTCGATGAGGAAAATAAGGCTCAGGTCTATGTTTTCTATGTTGATTTGACAGCGCAACGAAAGGGTATCGGTCATGTCTTACTAGAAACGATGACCGATTTCCAAAAAGAAACCTATGCTTGTTCAGAACAATGGGTAGCAGCTGCGAAGGGAAATCCTATTGGCATTCCTTTTTATGAGAAAGAGGGATTTGTCTTTCATCACGAAGCACCATCTTGGTTTGACGCAAGTCAAGGAATAAGCTGCCATTTTAGACGCGATATATAAAAAAGAAAAGACTGGAACCACTCAGACTCTTTCAGTATCACATTCCAATCAGTCATTTGAAAAAAATATAATACAAAAGGCATAGTTCAACGTTTTTGAGAACGTGATTCTATGCCTTTTACTGTATTCTGAAGTTTCTATTTCAGCCTCTTTATGATTCTGATTTTCAAAGAATATTAAATTAATGCTTCCAACTGGTCAACAAGCGAACCAACATAAGTGATGGTATCCTTGAGTGGTTTATCTGTTGACACATCCACTCCAGCATGTTTAGCTAAGTCTTGAGCAGATAGACTAGCCCCAAGAGAAAGGGTTTCAAGCCATTTTTCTACAACTTCATCTGGATTTTCTTCCAATTCTTTGGCCATAGCAGTACCGATAGTTAAGCCGGCAGAATAGGTATAAGGATAAAGTCCGATATAGTAATGCGGCTGACGAATCCAAATGAGACCAGCATCCTCACCTATTTCAAATTCTTCACCCCAAAATTCTTTGAGAATAGCAAGTTTGATCTCACAAAGGATATCTCCGTTGAGGTATTCATCCCTGTCGAGGCGAGTGTAGACTTCGCGTTGGAAGGCCGCTTCCAAGAGATGGGTCACCATATTGTGGAAGTAAGTACGTGAAATCAATTCACTAATCAAATAAGCCTTGAATTGATCGTCATCCGATTGCTTGAGAAGGGTGTTACAGGTCAAGACTTCATTAGCAGTGGAGGGTGCTTCGATAAAGTAGAGTGATGGCTCATAGTTAAGAATACTTTGCTTTTTAGCCAGTTGGAAATGGCCGGCATGTCCCAGTTCATGAGCCAAGACTAGAACTTCGTTCATAAGACCAGTCCATGAAAGTAAGATATAAGAAGGACCATCATAGAGAGTAGCACAATATCCACCGGTTGCCTTTCCTTCATTTTGTGCAAAGTCTATCCAGCGCTTTTCAAAAGATTCTTCAATCATGTTGACATACTCTTCGCCCAACATTCCTAGGCAGTCAATCAAGAATTTTTTGGACTCATCAGGGGTGATACGCTTATTGAAAACAGATGGCAGGCTAATTTTCAAGTCTCCATGTGTGATTTTATCCAAGCCATGTGATTTGGCCATGAGTTTTACAAAGCGACGCATATGAGGAGCTAACTCTTCCATGATGACATCGATTTGACGGTCGAAGAGGTCACGTGAAACATTTTGTTTAAAGAGAAGAAAATCAATGGTTGAGTCAAAACCACGTAATTTAGCCTCAATTTGTTCATTTTTAATATGGGCTAGATAGGTTGCAGCCGTTGTGTTCTTGTAAGCACGAAGGGTCTGATAGAAGCTCTTGGCAGATTGACGACGAAGGGCTGTATCATGGCTAATTTCGTAGTCGTTCTCAAAAAGGACATAGGAATTCTTATAGGTCTGCTCATTGGCCTCAAAATCTGAAAATGTCATGTCTTCAAATTTTGTCGTAATGTAACTATTATAAGGCTGTTGGAAAGTAGGACCAAAGTTTGCTAGAAGCTCTTCTTGATCTGGAGTCAGTTGATGTGGTTTCTGGCGGATAATATTTTCTAAAAAGGATGTCCATTGTGGTTGTTTTGCAATGACCTGTTTGAGGAGTTCTTCTTTCTGAAGTCCTAGTTCAGTTTCCAAGAAAGACAACTTGGGAGCAGTGGCGGCCATGGCTAGCTCGTACTCATTGGCCATGGAAGCTAATTCCGCATTCATCCTGTCTACATCTAAATTTAAGAAAGCATAGTGACTCAAACGACTGACAAGAATAAGAATTTCTTCGTATGCTTTTAGGGCAGTAGTAATCTTTGAGCAATCTGTCAGCTTTCCTTTGAACGCTGCTTCGAACTGCAGGATCTGTTCCTTATAGGCTACTAAGGCTTGACGGTATTCACTTGGATCTTTGTAAATAAGGGAAGTATCCCAGGTTTCTTGAACATCAACATCTTGACGTTTTGGCATGGCATTTGTCATCTTTTTCTCCTTTAATAAAATCTAAGAATAATTATACCATATAGAATTAAAAACTTGACAAAAGCTCTATATACCTAGATAATAAGAGTAAGAAGAAAAGACTGAATAGTCTTTATCAAAACGTTACTGGAACACTGTCTATGAATGGTTTGTGAAATGTGAGGAGGTACAAATATGCAAGTAATTAAACGTAGTGGTGAAGTTGTTGAATTTGATCCAGAAAAAATCTATCAAGCAATTATCAAAGCTGCTCAAACGGTCTTTGTCATCGATGATACTTGGAGACAAAATCTAGCTCAGGTTACAAAGAAAGTTGTTTTAGATTTGGAAGAAGCTCATACTGAGCGCCCAACGATTAGCATGGTTCAATCACAAGTGGAGCATCGCTTATTAGACGCAGGTTATATCAGCATTGCTGAGCATTATATTTCTTATCGTTTGCAACGTGATTTGGAAAGAAATGGTTATGGAGATAAAATCATTGTTCATCTTCATTTTGAACAAACTCGCTAATACAATGATTGTAGAGGAGGCTAAGGCCTTCTTTTTTTCAGTACGACGGGCATGTCGTACATCTGAGGCGCAAGTCCTCCGTGGGCACCCTCTACCGGTGAACCCAATAGCGACTCCCAAGCCTGACTATCGCGAGGTAGCGGGGAGAGGAAGGGATAGCGAAATCGTGGCTCTACGAACAGAAACGTGATATTAAGGCGTATATAGCGGATGAGGGGGCTGAAAACTCTAAAGTCCAAATAGGAGTAAACGAGGAAAGATGTACGACTTATCCCGTGAGGTCTCATGAGCGTCCTAGACGTAGTAACAACGAATCATGAGAAGTCAGCCGAAGCCATAGTAGTCACGAAGCTTCTGTAATGGAAGTGGAGCGAAGGGCTTAACAATTAACCGAAGTAATCCTACTTCACTTGTGTCTGTAAAACTAGCGGTCTGATAGAACTGGATGCGGTCATGTATTGACTAGAGGAAGGTTCACCAATATAAGATGTCCCTCAGACACCGAAACAAGAAAGGAATACGCACATGTCACAGTTACTAGATACTATTCTATCTCGCTCCAACATGGTGGAAGCCTACAATCAAGTGAAAGTCAACAAGGGTTCAGCTGGAATTGATGGCATTACCATTGACCAAATGGATGAATATCTCCGCCAATATTGGCGACCAACCAAAGAGTTGATAAAACAGAGAAAATACAAACCTCAACCAGTCCTACGCGTTGAAATCCCAAAGCCCAATGGAGGAGTCCGCCAGCTTGGCATCCCAACAGTAATGGACAGAATGATTCAACAGGCCATCGTCCAAGTTATCAGCCCTCTGTGTGAACCTCATTTCTCCGAAACGAGCTATGGGTTTAGACCGAAACGGTCATGCGAAAAAGCCATCATCAAGTTACTAGAATACCTTAATGATGGCTATGAGTGGATTGTGGACATTGACCTTGAGAAATTCTTCGACACAGTTCCCCAAGATAGATTGATGTCTCTTGTCCATAACATTATCCAAGATGGAGATACAGAGTCTCTGATTCGTAGGTATCTTCATTCGGGTGTAGTTATCAATGGACAGCGCCATAAAACGCTGGTGGGAACACCACAAGGTGGGAATCTATCTCCCCTCCTGTCCAATATCACGCTCAATGAGCTGGACAAGGAATTGGAAAATCGAGGGCTTCGTTTCGTCCGGTACGCAGATGACTGTGTCATCACAGTTGGGAGCGAAGCATCTGCCAAACGTATCATGTATTAAGTTAGCCGATTCATTAAGAAGCGACTGGGATTGAAAGTCAATATGACCAAGACTAAGATTACCAGACCGAGTCAACTGAAGTACCTTGGATTCGGATTCTGGAAATCAGCTGAAGGGTGGAAAAGTCGTCCACATCAAGAGAGTATCCAGAGTTTCAAGAGGAAACTTAGGAAGCTCACAACACGCAAATGGAGCACTGACTTGGGTAGCCGTATTGAGAAACTCAACTGGCTTATTCGCGGATGGATAAACTACTTCGCATTGACTAACATGAAGTCAGTCATGGGAGAAATTGATAAACGATTGAGGACACGAATTAGAGTTATTATTTGGAAACAATGGAAGAAGAAGTCAAGGCGACTTTGGGGACTACTTAAACTAGGGACTCCCAAATGGATAGCTGATAAGGTATCTGGCTGGGGTGACCACTATCAATTAGTGGCACAAAAGTCAATTCAGCTATATCAAAACCAGTCCTCGCTAAACGTGGACTGGTTTCATGCCTAGATTATTATCTTGAACGACATGCGTTAAAAGTTAGTTGAACCGCCGTGTGCCGAACGGCACGCACGGTGGTGTGAGAGGGGCTAGGAATTAGTCTCTACTCGATTGGAAATAAGGTCAACTATTGAAATCGGTTACAAAAGTCAATTCTAAAACGAGCTATATCAAAACCAGTCCTCGCTAAACGTGGACTGGTTTCATGCCTAGATTATTATCTTGAACGACATGCGTTAAAAGTTAGTTGAACCGCCGTGTGCCGAACGGCACGCACGGTGGTGTGAGAGGGGCTAGGAATTAGTCTCTACTCGATTGGAAATAAGGTCAACTATTGAAATCGGTTACAAAATCAGGTAAACTAGAGAGGTAGTTTTTAAATCCAATTAGGAGGATAATATGAAGAAAAAGTTTTGGTTGAAATCTAGTGTTCTAACTGGCTTAGTTTCAAGCGCTTTGCTCACTAGTGTTGTATCTGCTGATCAAGTTCCCATTCAATTTTTAGGGATTAATGATTTTCACGGTGCTTTGAATACGACTGGCTCAGCAAACATGCCTGAGGGAAGGATTTCCGGAGCTGGTTCAGCTGCGGTTTTATCAACCTATCTAAAAAATGCAGAAAGTGATTTTCTGAGCACGAATTCAAATGGTCATAGTCTTCGTGTACAGTCTGGAGACATGGTTGGAGCGAGTCCAGCAAACTCAGGCCTTTTGCAAGATGAGCCAACAATTCGTGTACTGAATGCTATGGACTTTGATTATGGGACGCTAGGCAATCATGAATTTGATGAGGGGTTAGATGAGTTTAACCGAATTATAACAGGTCAGGCACCAACTGCAGGGAAGTTCTATAGTATTGTTGATACTTATCCTAGAGAAGCTTCCACTCAAAAGATAGTTATTGCTAACGTAGTTGATAAAGCTACGGGTGCTATTCCATATGGTTTTAAACCCTATGAAGTCGAATCAATTAATGTAAATGGTCAAAGTGTTAAGGTTGGCTTTATTGGAATTCTGACTACAGAAGTTCCGAGTTTGGTTTTGAAGCAACATCATGAAGGCTACAATTTCTTAGATGAAGCAGAAACCATTGCTTATTATGCCAAACAATTGCGTCAGCAAGGTGTTAATGCCATTGTTGTCCTTTCTCATGTTTCTGCCATAAGCCCTGGAGGAGTTGTAGGTGGTCAGGCTGCTGATATTTTATCAAAAGTAGCAAGTATTGATCCTGAAAACTCTGTAGACTTAATGTTCACGGGACACAGTCATACGTATGCGAATGGACTATATGGTCATACACGAGTTGTTCAATCTCTTTCTCAAGGAAGAGCATATTCAGATGTCCGCGGTATCCTAGATACTGCAACACAAGACTTTGTGGAAGCTCCGTCTGCAACAATTGTAGCAACTGCACCTGGTGTGGAAAAAGATACGAATGTCCAAGCCATTGTTAATGAGGCTGATAGCATTGTAGCTACTGTTACTGAGGCAAAAATTGGTACTGCAGTTTCTGCTGATACTATCACACGTGAGGTTAACGAATTTAAAGAAAGTCCTCTTGGTAATCTAATTACCAAGGCTCAGTTAGAGATTGCCCGTAAAGAAGGCTATAATGCTGATTTTGCGATTACTAATAATGGAGGGATTCGCTCAGACTTACTTGTTAAGGATGACTTTTCAATCACTTGGGGAGCTGCTCAGGCTGTGCAACCATTTGGTAATATCCTTCAGGTAGTTGAGTTGAGTGGTCAACAAATCTATGACACTCTCAACCAACAGTATGATGAATCTGAAAAGTATTTTTTGCAAATGTCAGGACTAAAATATGTCTATACTGATTTTGCAAATTCAGCTACTGAAAATACCAATTCAGACCAAGCTTATAAGGTATATAAAGCTTATAAAGAAGATGGCACTGAAATTGATCCAAATGCAAACTATACAGTGGTCATCAATGACTTCCTCTATGGTGGCGGGGATAGCTTCTCAGCCTTGACTGGCGGACGTTTCTTAGGAGCTATTTCTCCAGATACAGAAGTTTTTGTTTCCTATATTAAAAGTCTGGAAGAAGCTGGTAAGCCTGTTGCTGCTAGCATTAATGGAGTGAAGACTTATAAATCAGCTGAACAAATTGCTGCCGAACAAAGAACGGAAGAAGAGGTGATTATTCCATTTGAAAGTCGTCGTATTGATGATGCTAACTTACCTCTCGGTAGTGAAGAAGTGGTGACAAAAGGTGTGAATGGTAAAGCATTGATTGTTAAAGATGCAAATGGTAATGAAATTAGCAGAACTGTCTTACTAGAGCCGATTACAGAAGTTATCCATGTGGGTACTAAAGCAGTTACTAAACCTGGTCAAAATACACCACCGGGCTCGACAACAGAATTACCAACAAGTAGCTCAGCACCAAAAAATAAGAAGAAAATTCTTCCGGCAACAGGTGAAAGTGTAGGTGCCATTTGGTCCCTACTCGGAGCTAGTGGATTGGGAATGGCAGCTTATTTGAAAAAAAGACAAATAAAATAGCTTTCTTTTCTTGAACTGATAAAATCTCATATGATGCTCTTCATATGGGTTTTTTTTCATCTTTAAAATTTTAGAAAAAAGAGTATAATGATAAAGAATACAAAGGAGAAGTCGAATGTTATCATGGTTGAAAAAGTTTACTCCAGGTATCGGATTTTGTTTCGGTATTGCATTGGTGAGTCAATTCTTGGGTCAATTATTTCCGATAATTGGAGGTCCTGTTCTTGCCCTTGTCATTGGAATATTTCTAGGAATCATTATAAAAGATACCAGTCATTTGGATGCAGGTTTGACCTTTACATCTAAGAAAGTCTTACAGTATGCGGTTATCTTACTGGGATTTGGATTAAATCTTGGAGTTGTTTGGGAAACTGGTAAGCAATCTCTTCCCATTATTCTCTCAACAATTTCAATCGCTCTACTAGTTGCTTATATGGGGCACAAATACTTCGGTATAAAAAGCAATATTGCAACATTAGTAGGCGTTGGTTCCTCCATTTGTGGAGGTTCAGCTATCGCAGCAACTGCACCAGTTATTGAGGCAGAAGAAGAAGAAGTAGCCCAAGCTATTTCAGTTATTTTCTTCTTTAACTTAGTAGCAGCTCTTATCTTTCCAAGCTTGGGTCAGGTATTGGGTTTTTCAAGTCAATCGGGTCATGCTTTTGGCTTATTTGCAGGGACTGCTATCAATGATACTTCATCGGTTACGGCCGCAGCATCAACTTGGGATAATCTATACCAATTGGGCAGTCAAACTTTGGACACAGCAGTCACGGTTAAATTGACAAGAACTTTAGCCATTATTCCTATAACCATGGGACTCTCTGTTCTCAAGGCAAAAAAAGAAAAGCAAGGCAAGTTTTCAATTAAAAGTGTATTTCCGACATTTATTCTATTTTTCATTTTCGCAAGTTTTTTAACAACAATTTGGACTAATTTAGGATTATCCAGTCATCTTTTCCTTTTTCCAAAAACACTTTCAAAATTCTTTATTACCATGGCGATGTTTGCCATTGGTTTAAGAACAAATTTATTTTCTTTGATCAAAAATGGACGGATGGCCCTCTTTTTAGGTTTCCTTTGCTGGATTAGTATCACTATCTTATCTCTCATGCTTCAGAAATACCTTGGTTTTTTATGAAATAGATCTGCTTATTATTGAAAAATAAAATCAAAAACGGAAGATAACATCCTCCGTTTTTTCTGATTATTGAGTTGCGATAGTTTGTAAGAGAAGTTCAGCAGTTGTAGTTGGTAGGATACGCACACGATTGAGGGATAGCAGGCCATTAGCTGCGGATGCCAAACCTTCATTTGTTGTTAATGCCATCTTAAAATTATTACGCTCAGCAATGGCAATTGTTTCATCAGTATAACTTCCAGAAGGATAGGCAAAAGAGATGGTATCTTGACCCAAATTACTGTCCAGATAAGTCTTAGAATCAGCTAACTCAGAATTCTGAACAGTTGGATCAGTATTTCCAAGAGCTGGATGAGTGACAGTATGACCCTGGAGAGAAATACCGTTTTCTTTCATCTCTTTCATTTCGTCAAGCGATAAGTTGGCTTCATTTCCAACCGTACCAGTAATCACATTGTTGGTTGCTTTCATATGATATTGTTTAAGTAGTGGATAGGCAATATCATAGAAATCCCATAGACTATCGTCGAAGGTTAGCCAGATAACTTTTTTACCTTGTGGTAAGACATTTTCAGTCAAAATCTTATAGGCTTCTTCAGGAGAAACTGCGTAGTAGCCTGCATCTTGCAAAGCTTTTAGATGACTTTCAAATGTAGTTGGATCAACAATCAAATTGTAGTTTCCTTCCTCACCAGCCCCCATTACATGGATAGCGTGATACATCAGGATAGGTAACTTAACTGGCTGGGATTGGTGTTCCCAAACGATATCATCCTTTTGAGCAGGAGTATTTGTTTGTTGAGCTTCTGTTGTTTCTGAAGAATGAGGAGAATCTTGGTTTACTTTTTTGGGTTTTGATGTGGATTGACCACTTTCTATATGTCTATTGAGAAAAGTTTCACTTTGAGTATAGAGGACACCCAAAACGAGCAAGATGAACATTAATAGTGTCAGCCCAAGTAAAGCCAACTCATTTTTATTTTTCTTTCCTTTACGATGAGCAGCAGCCATCATTTCCTCCTTGCTTCAATACTGAGAAACAGTTTTGATTGCTTTATATTTTTGTATAGTCTTCTCATTATACCATAAGATTCTTTGGAATAAAATTAGAAAATTTGTTATAATAGAAAAAATTGTTATAAAAAGGAGTCATTATGACAGTCAAGATTGGATTATTAGGATTTGGTACGGTAGCAAGCGGTGTACCATTTTTATTGACAGAAAACGCTGAGAAAATCAAACAAGCTGCACAAGATGATATTCAAGTAGCAAAGGTTTTAGTTAAGGATGATGCGGAGAAGGAACGCTTATTGGCAGCTGGACATAAGTATCATTATGTTACTAGTATCGATGACATTCTTTCAGATAATGAAATTGTCATTGTCGTTGAGCTAATGGGTCGAATTGAGCCTGCCAAAACCTTTATCACACGTGCTCTTCAAGCTAAAAAACACGTGGTGACTGCTAATAAAGATCTCTTGGCTATTCATGGTCGAGAGCTAGGTGCTATTGCAAAGGAAAATGGTGTTGCTCTCTATTATGAAGCAGCGGTAGCAGGTGGGATTCCTATCTTACGGACCTTAGCAAATTCATTTGCTTCAGATAAAATTACTCGTGTATTAGGTGTCCTTAATGGTACTTCTAACTTCATGATGACCAAAATGGTTGATGAGGGGTGGACTTATGAAAAAGCTCTTCAAACAGCTCAAGAACTAGGTTATGCTGAAAGTGACCCAACGAACGATGTTGAAGGGATTGATGCAGCCTATAAAGCCGTTATCCTCAGTCAGTTTGCCTTTGGGATGACTATTGATTTTGACCAAGTCAGTCATAAAGGAATTTCGAGTATTACACCTGAAGATGTTACGGTAGCTCAAGAATTGGGTTATGTGATCAAATTGGTGGGGGACATCCAAGAAACTGCATCAGGTATTTCTGCTGAAGTTTCACCAACTTTTTTACCAAAAAATCATCCGCTTGCTAGTGTCAATGGGGTAATGAATGCTGTCTTTGTCGAGTCCATCGGTATTGGTCAATCAATGTTTTACGGACCAGGTGCTGGACAAAAACCGACAGCTGCTAGCGTGACTGCAGATATCATCCGCATTGTGCGTCGCCTGAAAGACAAAACAATTGGAAAAGACTTTAATGAATTTACTCGACCATTGCAGTTGGCAACAGCAGAAGATGTCAAGAGTGATTATTATTTCTCCATTTTAACACCAGATGTTCAAGGAAAAATGCTGCGTTTGGCTGAAATTTTTAATGAGCAAGCTATTTCTTTCAAGCAAATCTTACAACAACCATCTGATGAGAAAGAAGCTCGGTTGGTCATCGTCACTCATTCAATGAGCAAGACACAACTTGAAAATATAAGCAAGCAACTAGAAGCAGCTCATGAATTTCAAGTGATGAATATCTTTAAAGTTTTGGGGGACTAAGATGAAAATTATTGTTCCTGCAACATCAGCCAATATTGGACCTGGATTTGATTCGGTTGGCGTAGCACTTTCGAGATATTTGACCATTGAGGTTCTTGAAGAATCGGACAAATGGGTGATTGAACATGATTTAGAATTTGTTCCAAAAGATGAACGCAATCTGCTTATAAAAACAGCTTTAAAAGTATGTAAAGACTTACAACCACATCGACTGAAAATGGATTCTGATGTGCCTCTTGCTCGCGGACTTGGATCATCTAGTTCTGTTATTGTAGCCGGTATTGAGTTGGCGAATCAATTGGGAAATCTCAAACTATCGAATGAAGAAAAACTAAAATTTGCTACTGTTTTTGAAGGTCATCCTGATAATGTAGCTCCAGCCATCTTTGGTAATCTAGTGATTGCGAGTTATGTCAATAAAGAAGTGTCTGCTATTGTGACAGATTTTCCTGATGTAGCCTTTCTAGCCTTTATCCCAAATTACCAACTCAGAACCAGTGATAGTCGAGGTGTTTTGCCAAATCAGTTGTCTTATAAGAAAGCTGTTGCGGCCAGTTCCATCGCTAATGTAGCCATCGCAGCTCTCATGAAGGGAGATATGCTAACAGCAGGTAAGGCTATTGAATCTGATATCTTCCATGAACAATTCCGCCAAAAACTTGTCCAGGAATTCTATCCTATTAAGCAATTGGCCAAGGAAGTCGGAGCCTATGCCACCTATCTTTCTGGTGCAGGACCGACTGTTATGACACTCTTACCGCATAATAAGCTGGATGAAATGGTCACAAAATTGCAAGAGAAGAATTTTGATGGACAGATTTGTCCCTTAAGAGTAGATACACGTGGTATTTTTGTCCAAAAATAAAGATAGGCATCTTCTGTAATATCAGGAGATGTTTTCTTGCAATCAAGTAATTTTCCATTTACAATCTCTGGTAAAAATATTGAAAATCTGATATAATAGCTTGTATTTTATATTTTGAAATGAGAAGCATAATGAAAGAAAAAATAAGGCAAGAACTGGATGGGATTGATATCCGTTTCAATGAGCCATTAAAAGAATATACCTATACCAAAGTTGGTGGAGCAGTTGGTTATCTAGCTTTCCCGCGCAATCGTTACGAGCTCGTTCGTATTGTCGAGTTTGCTAATCGGGAAGGAATTGACTGGATGGTATTGGGGAACTCCAGCAATATCATTGTTCGTGATGGCGGTATTAGAGGCTTTGTTATCCGAATGGATAAGCTCAAATCAGTGACAGTTTCAGGCTACACCATTGAGGCAGAAGCTGGTGCTAACTTGATTGAAACAACCGGTATCGCTCTCTTCCATTCATTGACAGGGTTTGAGTTTGCTTCCGGTATTCCTGGAAGTGTTGGTGGAGCAGTTTATATGAATGCCGGCGCTTACGGTGGAGAAATTGCCCATATATTGGTATCTGCTCAAATTATGACACCGACTGGCTATGTGGTGACACTGGATAATAGGGAACTACGCTTCGGTTATCGTTCGTCCATCCTACAGGAAAATGGAGCCATTGTCCTATCTGCTAAGTTTGCTCTTAAACCTGGCAACCATTTAACAATCAAGCAGGAAATGAATCGTTTGACTCACTTGCGTCAGCTCAAACAACCCTTGGAATACCCGTCTTGTGGTTCTGTTTTTAAACGTCCCCTGGGTCATTTTGCAGGTCAATTGATTATGGATGCAGGTCTTAAAGGTTATCGTCTTGGTGGAGTTGAAGTTTCTGAAAAACATGCTGGCTTCATGATCAATATCGATAATGGAACTGCAAGTGATTATGAAAATCTGATTGATTATGTCGTTGAGGAAGTTAAAAAATCATCTGGTATTCTGCTAGAACGTGAAGTTCGCATCTTAGGGGATACCTTATAATATAAGAAAGGGATACAAGCCAGTTCAGCTTGTATCTTGTTTTAAGAAATTCAGGGTCTAACAGAACCCTAATCTGTAATTTTTGTCAAAGAAGGAATTTATGAGAATTGAAAAAACCAATTATCGAATTTAAGGATGTATCTAAGGTTTTTGAAGACAACGGTACAACAGTTTTAAAGAATATCAACTTCGAACTAGAAGAAGGAAAATTTTATACACTTTTAGGTGCATCTGGATCTGGTAAGTCAACCATTTTGAACATTATTGCCGGTCTTTTGGATGCGTCTTCAGGAGATATTTTCTTGGATGGGCAACGAATCAATGATATACCAACCAACAAACGCGATGTTCACACAGTCTTTCAGTCCTATGCACTTTTTCCGCATATGACCGTAGCTGAAAATGTTGCTTTTCCACTTAAATTAAAAAAGATTGATAAGAAGGAAATCAAGCAACGTGTGACGGATGCTCTAAAAATGGTTCGTCTAGAAGGATTTGAAAATCGTTCCATTCAAAAACTATCTGGTGGTCAGCGTCAGCGTGTAGCCATTGCTCGCGCCATTATCAATCAGCCGCGTGTAGTTTTGCTAGATGAACCACTCTCAGCCTTAGATTTGAAATTACGGACCGAAATGCAATATGAATTGCGTGAATTGCAACAAGGTTTAGGCATCACTTTTGTCTTTGTGACCCATGATCAAGAAGAAGCTTTGGCCATGTCCGACTGGATTTTTGTCATGAACGAAGGGGAAATTGTCCAATCTGGTACACCAGTAGATATCTATGATGAGCCAATTAATCACTTTGTTGCCACCTTTATTGGAGAATCCAATATCCTACCTGGTACCATGATTGAAGACTACCTAGTCGAATTCAACGGCAAACGTTTTGAAGCGGTTGATGGCGGGATGCGCCCCAATGAACAAATTGAAGTGGTCATTCGTCCCGAAGACTTGCAGATTACTCTCCCAGAAGAAGGAAAACTGCAAGTTAAAGTCGATACGCAACTCTTCCGCGGTGTTCATTATGAAATTATCGCCTATGATGAATTAGGCAATGAGTGGATGATTCATTCCACTCGTAAGGCTATCGAGGGAGAGATCATTGGTTTAGACTTCCAACCAGAAGATATCCATATCATGCGTCTCAATGAGACAGAGGAGGAATTTGATGCCCGGATTGAAGAGTATGTGGAGGTAGAAGAAGTCGAAGATGGGTTGATCAATGCCATTGAGGAGGAAAGAAATGAAGAAAACCTCTAGACTTTTTATGGCTCCTTACATGCTCTGGGTTATGCTCTTTGTCTTGGCACCGGTTGTCTTGATTGTCTACCAATCCTTCTTTAACATCCAGAATGACTTTACCCTTGGTAACTACCAGACTTATTTCAACTCACCAAATATGACCTACTTGAGAATGAGCCTAAATTCCATTCTTTATGCAGGTATTATTACACTAGTCACTCTACTTTTTTCCTATCCAGCAGCTCTATTTCTTACTCAGCTCAAACATAAGCAACTCTGGCTCATGCTCATTATCTTGCCGACTTGGGTCAATCTCTTACTTAAGGCCTATGCATTTATAGGGATTTTTGGTCAACACGGTTCCATTAATCAATTTTTGTCTTTCTTTGGTATCGGAGCTCAGCAAATTCTCTTTACAGACTTCTCATTTATTGCGGTGGCAAGCTATATTGAAATTCCTTTTATGATTTTACCGATTTTCAATGTGCTGGATGACTTGGATCCTAATTTGATGCATGCTAGCCGTGATTTGGGGGCTAGTCCTTGGCAGACATTTACAAAAGTTATTTTCCCGCTTTCTATGAATGGGGTTCGAAGTGGTGTTCAGGCAGTCTTCATTCCCAGTCTCAGTCTCTTCATGTTGACCCGCTTAATCGGTGGTAACCGAGTCATTACTTTGGGAACAGCTATTGAGCAACATTTCCTTACAACACAAAATTGGGGAATGGGGTCCACTATCGGAGTAGTCCTCATTATTGCCATGTTGGCAGTTATGTGGCTGACGAAAGAGAGGAAGAAGTCGTGAAAAAATTTGCAAAAATTTATCTAGCTATTGCCTTTCTAGTACTCTATCTACCTATTTTTTACCTCATATTCTATGCTTTCAATGAAGGCGGAGATATGAATAAGTTCACAGGGTTTACTCTGGAGCATTTCTCGACCATGTTAGGAGATGGCCGCCTCATGCAGATCCTGGCCCAAACGTTTCTCCTAGCATTTCTTAGCTCCCTGATTGCGACGGTTATTGGAACCTTTGGTGCCATTTATATCTACCAATCGAGAGCAAAATATCAAAACGCCCTCTTATCTATCAATAATATCCTTATGGTAGCACCAGATGTCATGATTGGAGCTAGTTTTCTTATTCTCTTTACAAAAATTGGTTTTGAGTTGGGATTTGCCTCTGTTTTACTCAGTCATGTTGCCTTTTCCATTCCAATTGTCGTTTTGATGGTTTTACCCCGCCTCAAAGAAATGAATGCCGACATGATTTCAGCTGCCTACGACTTAGGAGCCAGTCAGTCACAAATGCTGAAGGAAATCATGCTGCCTTACCTGACTCCAGCTATCATCGCAGGTTATTTCATGGCCTTTACTTATTCATTGGATGACTTTGCTGTTACTTTCTTCGTAACAGGTAATGGCTATTCTAACCTCTCTGTCGAAATCTATTCACGTGCTCGTCGCGGAATCTCTCTGGAAATCAATGCTTTATCTGCTCTGGTCTTCCTTTTCAGTATCCTCTTAGTTGTCGGTTACTATTTCATTTCACGTGAGAAGGAGGAGAAAGCATGAAAAGACTCTATTCATTTTTTATAGGAATTTTGCTCATCATTCTGATCTTGTGGGGAATTACTAGTCGATTGGATAAGAAAAACACACAGGGGACGACTGATAAACTAGTTATTTATAACTGGGGTGACTATATTGATCCTGATTTACTCAAAGAATTTACAGCTGAGACAGGCATTCAAGTCGATTATCAGACATTTGATTCCAATGAGGCCATGTATACCAAGATAAAGCAAGGTGGGACCACTTATGATTTGGCCGTTCCATCAGAATACATGATTTCCAAGATGATGGAAGAAGATATGTTGAACAAGTTGGATCATAACAAGATTGTGGGACTTGAAAACATTGACCCGCATTTCTTAAATCTAAGTTTTGATAAAGGAAACCAATACTCCATTCCTTATTTCTGGGGTACTTTGGGGATTGTCTACAATGAAACAATGATTGAGCACGCTCCAAGTGAGTGGGAAGACCTTTGGTCGTCTGAGTATAAAGACAGTATTATGCTGGTAGATGGCGCTCGTGAAGGACTAGGAATTGGTCTGCAAGCTTTGGGTTACAGTTTGAACTCAAAAGACAAGAATCACTTAGAAGAAGCAGCTGATTATATTTATCAATTAACTCCTAATATCAAGGCTATCGTTTCAGATGAAATCAAAGGCTATATGATCCAGGATGCAGCCGCTATTGCGGTTAGTTATTCAGGTGAGGCCGCAGAAATGCTAGATGGTAATGAAAATCTACACTATGTTGTCCCATCTAAGGGATCTAATCTTTGGTTTGACAATATGGTGATTCCAAAAACGGCCAAAAATATTGATGGTGCCTATGCTTTTATCAACTTTATGTTGCGACCAGAAAGTGCTTTGCGAAATGCTGAGTATGTTGGTTATTCAACACCAAATAGCAAGGCTAAAGCTATCTTACCTGATGAAATTAAAAATGATGAAGCTTTTTACCCATCAGAAAAAACGGTCGATTCATTGGAAGTTTATGAAAACCTAGGTGCTGAAACCCTGGGTCTCTACAATGATCTTTACTTACAGTTTAAAATGTATCGGAAATAACATGCAAAAAGATAAAATGGGCCGGACTATTCTTGCCCATTTTTCGCAGAAATTTATTCACTTTTGAGAGGGTATTTGTAAATGGAAAATCATCACAAGGAAGTAAAATTTATTTCTCAGTCAATTCTCTATGCTGTTTTTCGTGGCAATTTAGTTGGCGTATTAGTTGGTTTGGTTGTTGTGGCCTTCCGTCTGGTAATTGAGAAAATTTTTAAACTTGTAGGTCTTGCATATGTGATATCACATGACCAGCCGTATTATCTCCTCCTGCTCATTCTATTTTACATACTCATTATCTTTGTGGTTGGAAAAATGATAATAGCCGAACCACATACGAAAGGGTCGGGGATTCCTCATGTTGAAGCTGAATTGAAGGGTATTTTGCAACTAAACTGGTGGTCAGTTCTCTGGCGGAAGTTCATTGGTGGTAGCCTTTCAATTGCATCCGGTCTTATGCTTGGTCGTGAGGGACCAAGTATACAGTTAGGTGCAGTTACAGCAAAAGGGATAGCCAAAAGTCTCAAAGCTAGTAAGATGGAAGAAAGAAGTCTTATCGCTAGTGGAGCAGCAGGTTTGGCAGCTGCCTTTAATGCCCCTATTGCAGGTCTTTTGTTCGTAGTTGAAGAAGTGTATCACCATTTTTCGCGCTTGGTATGGGTTTCAGCCTTGGTGGCCAGTATTACAGCAAATTTTATCTCTCTCAACGTTTTTGGCCTAACTCCAGTTCTTCAAATGCCTGGAGAAATGACTTTATTGAAACTTACCCAATACTGGATTTACATTATTTTAGGAATTCTTCTAGGTTTGGCTGGATACTTTTATGAAGTTGTAATTCTCAATATTCAGGAGTTCTATCATTTTATTATTCGTTTTATACCAATTCCAGCCCCTTATTTTAGTAGCCTTGCTTTTTTCTTTATACTTCCGATTGGTTATTATATGCCTGGACTACTGGGTGGTGGACATCATCTGATTTTAGAGTTGCCACATACCCAACCAAGTTTAAATCACTTATTTCTCTTTCTGATAATTCGATTTATTTGGAGTATGATTTCTTATGGTTCTGGTTTGCCGGGAGGTATTTTTCTCCCAATCTTAAGCTTAGGTAGCATCTTGGGCATGTTAGTTGGTACTATGGCATTATCGGTTGGTTTGATTGAACAAGAGCAAATAACTATGTTTCTTGTACTGGGAATGACAGGATTCTTTGCGGCTATTTCAAAAGCCCCTTTAACATCCATGATTCTGGTAACGGAAATGGTTGGTGATATGCGGCAGTTGATGGTCATTGGACTGGTTGCAATCAGCTCCTATGTTGTTATGGATTTGCTTGGTGGGGCTCCAATCTACGAAGTTATGCTGGAAAAGATCTTGCCTGATGAACTTAAAGCTACTTCTGATATGACTCTAATCGAAGTAGTTGTTTCGGAACACTTGGCTAATCGTTTTGTCAGTGATTTGCAGCTTCCAGAGAATTGTTTAATTACCAGTCAGATCCACCACGGTAAAAATAAAGTTGTCAAAGGGAATAGCCAACTACATCTTGGAGATTCGATTTATGTTGCTGTTCCAGTTTCAGATATTCACCAAATTCGTCAGATTTTGGAAGCTTAAAATTCTTTAGACATTCTGATGATGAATCAATCTGCTACATGATACAATAGAGACATAACAAAGAAAGAATTGAAAAATGGTATTATCAAAAAAACGTGCACGTAAAGTTTTAGAAGAAATTATCGCCCTCTATCCAGATGCTCAGCCTAGTCTGGATTTCCGCAATCATTTTGAACTAGTTTGTGCGGTCCTACTTTCGGCTCAAACGACCGATGCGGCGGTTAATAAAGCGACACCAGGCCTATTTGCTGCCTTCCCAACGCCTCAAGCCATGGCGGAAGCAGATGTGAGCGAGATTTCAAAGCATATCTCTCGCCTAGGCCTCTACCGCAACAAGGCCAAGTTCCTCAAAGAGTGCGCCCAACAATTGCTAGATCGCCATAATGGAGTAGTCCCACAAACCAGAGAAGAACTCGAAGCCCTATCTGGTGTGGGGCGCAAGACAGCTAATGTGGTCCTCAGCGTGGGCTTTGGCATCCCAGCCTTTGCAGTAGATACCCATGTCGGGCGTATCTGTAAGCATCATGATATTGTCAAAAAATCAGCTACTCCACTGGAGACGGAAAAGCGCGTGATGGAAGTCCTACCACCCGAACTCTGGCTTTCCGCCCACCAAGCCATGATTTACTTTGGCCGCCAAGTCTGCCATCCAAAAAATCCAGAGTGCCACAAGTACCCGCAGCTCTATGAGTTTGATTAGAAAAACTTCCTCCTAATTAAGGGAGGATTTTTTACTTTCGGATAATTTTCTCCAGTCTTTCTATGCTATAATAGAAGCAGTATTGATAGAACAGGAAGAGCCTATGAAATATACAGGAGAATTGGCCATTGAAGAGCAGTTGATTGATCAGCTGACATCAGGAGAAAGCCAGTGGACTTATCGAAAAGACCTCAAAAGGGAAGATGCCCTTTGGGATAATTTCTTTTCTAAACTGGAGCAAAACAATGTCCATGTCCTTGATGGGCAGTTGCTAACCAATCAAGAAAAAGCTCAGATTAAAAACCAACTCAACTTTGTTAATTACTTTGAAGCTTCTAAATGGTTGGCAGGTGAAAATGGCGTTGCTAAGGTCCAGGTACAGCGAGAAGATGCTAGTCTTGGTACCATTCGGTTGTCTGTTATTTGGCGGGACAATGTTGCGGGCGGAAAATCATCTTATGAAATTGTCAATCAAGTCGAACGTGACAAGACCAAATCTGCCAATCAAGACCGCAGGCTAGATGTGACGTTGCTGATTAATGGCCTGCCAATGATTCATATTGAGCTAAAAAGTCGCCAACACCCATTTATGGATGCTTTTCATCAAATCAAAAAGTACGATAGAGAAGGCCTTTTTCACGGTATCTATTCGAGCTTACAGATGTTTGTTGTCTCAAACGCCACTGAAACCAGATACATCGCAGCAGCGAAAGAGAACAAGATCAATGACCAGTTTCTGACCAAGTGGGTAGACGAGAACAATAGACCAGTAGTTGATCTCTTTGCTTTTGCAGAACAAGTCTTGTCCATTCCTCGGGCCCACCAGATGGTCATGCAATATTCGGTCATTGATGATGATAAGAAAGCCTTGATTTTGCTTCGTCCTTATCAAGTTCATGCTATCGAGGCAGTACAGGCTGCCAGTCACCGTCGCCAATCCGGTTATGTCTGGCATACAACTGGTTCAGGGAAGACCCTTACATCCTACAAAGTAGCTAGAAATCTTCTCCAGATACCTGCTATTGCCAAAACTATCTTCGTTGTCGATAGACGAGATTTGGACCAACAAACTACCTCAAGCTTTTTATCCTACGCAGCCAATGACGTCATTGACATCGATGAGACAGATGATACGCATCAACTAGTTAAGAGTCTCTATGGCGATGATAAACGAGTTGTGGTGACTACTATCCAGAAAATCTCTACCATGATGCGTAAGATTGAAGAAGGGAAGTACCAAAGAGAGTTCCCTAAAATCAGTCAGCTTAATGTTGCCTTTGTTGTAGATGAGTGTCACCGTGCTGTCACACCTCTCGCTCAACAAACGATTTCGCGCTTCTTTGTTCATTCGCTCTGGTATGGCTTCACAGGAACGCCAATCTTTGCGGAAAACAAACGCAAACAAGTGGGGAATTTGGCACAGACAACAGCTCAACAGTACGGTGAAAAACTTCATGAGTACACCGTCAAAGAAGCTATCCATGATAATGCCGTCCGTGGTTTTCGGGTTGAGTACAAGAGTACTATCATCAGCAAGTCTGAACTCAACGAAAAAGACATTCCAGATGAAGTGTATGAATCTGAAGAACATATGCTAGAAGTCCTTGATGCCATCCTGAATCAATCTCGTGGACAACTAGGTTTTCAAAATGGGGTCGGCAAGACTTACAATGCGATTTTAACCGTGAAATCCATCGCCATGGCTCAGAAATACTACGAGCTATTAAAACGTGTCAAGAATGGCGAAACAAGGGTTACGATTTCTGAACGTGTCAAACAGGTCTTGCCGGACTTTCCTAAGTTCACTATTACCTATTCGGTAACGGAAAACGAAGAAGATTCAACCTTAAACCAAGACAAGATGAAAACCTCCATAGATGACTACAACCAGGAGTTTGGTACTCATTACACCATAGGTGACTTGCGGAGCTTTAATACTGACGTGAATAATCGTCTGGCTCGTAAGAAAGACAAGTACCTCTTTAGAGCTGAACAACTGGATTTAGTCATCGTTGTCAACCGACTTCTAACTGGCTTTGACGCACCTTGCCTCTCAACCCTCTTTATCGACCGCAAACCCATGCAACCGCAGGACTTGATTCAAGCCTTTAGTCGAACCAACAGGGTTTTTGACAAAGGCAAAAAGTACGGACAGGTTATCACCTTCCAAGTGCCTCATACCTTCAAAGAAGCAGTAGATAATGCTCTACGACTTTATTCTAATGGAGGAGAGAACTTTGTTTTGGCACCTGAATGGCCGGAAGAAAAAGCCAACTTCGACATGAGTTTGGCTCAGCTTCAGGATCAAATCTCTGACCAGGTGGATGTTGGCATAGATATTGAAAGTGCTAATATAGAACTCCTTAAAAAGTTTGCCAAAGTTTACCAAGAGTTTGACAAGTATTTTGCCTCCATCCAAGTCTATTCTGAGTACAATCAAGAAGAAGTGTTTGCACAAGCAGGTTTGACAGAAGAAATCCTTGAAAACTACATGGGGACTTATCAAAATATCATTGCAGAAATCAAACGACGTAGAGAAGATGATGATACGGACGATGAGCCACTGGATATCATGTACGAGCTGGAATCAGTCCATCTTGATGAAATCAACTACGAGTACATCATTTCCCTCATCCAGGCCTTTATACCACAGGCAGACGACCAGACCAAGGAACTCAGTCAAAAAGATATCGAAGCCATTGATGCTTACATAGCCAATTTAGGCAAGACCAATCAAGGTTTGGCACAAATCATTGCGGACCTCTGGTTGCAAATCCAGATGGACCCAGAAAGCTATCGTGGCCAATCCATCACCCACATCCTGGATCAGATGATTGAAGCTGTTATCGAGCATCAAGTCCAAACTATGGCCAAGAAATGGTATATGGGTTATGATGAGCTCATGTACCTGGTCAAAAACTACCGCCAAGGACATGACAAGCAACTTGGTGAAAGCCAGCTCAGCAAGAGTCAGCGATACAAGGACTACAAAGCCGACGTCCGAGATGCCCTCAACGTCCTCAAGTACAAAAAAGCCATCAAAGAAGACTACACCAAACTAATTGAAGAAGTCATTGAGCCATTGAGAGGGAGGAAGTAGCTAGGATGAAATAATTCCTTGCTTATGCTATAATGTGGTGAGGAATCAATATGGAAGATAAGTCATTAGAATATGCAAAAGTTCATAAAAGAGAGTTTTTAAACTCAATTTTAAAAAATAAGGAATTGAATCAAAATAAGGATGCTGTTTTCATGGCTGGAAGTCTTGGAGCGGGAAAGACTGAGGTTGCTGAAGCTTTAACGGCAGTTATGTCTAACTTGGTTGTGATTGATGCGGATTATTTTCGGAGTCAATTTCCTGACTATAATGGGAAAAATTCCAGCCTCTTTCAGAGAGGTGCAGCCTATCTAGTAGATTTTTGTTTTACTGAAGTTCTGAAAAAATCTTATTCTTTTATCCTAGACGGACCCTTTGCTATTGGCAAAGCCAAAAAGAATGTTGAGCGATCTATAAATCGGGATTATCAGGTATCAATCTATTATGTCTATCAAGATCCATTGATTGCTTGGGACTTTACCAAGGAACGTGAGCGAAAGCAAGGAAGGCATGTACCAAAAGAAACCTTTATCAATGCCTATTTTCAGTCTCGCAAGAATATTAGCGAATTAAAAAATCAGCTAGGAAATCAAATCAGTCTCCACATTGTCCAAAAAGACTATCAAAATAATATTTCAGATATTCAATTTGATGTAGACAGTCTTGATTTGATTCTTCCTCAGATGTATAGCCGTGAAGAATTGGAGGAAAAGATACATGATTAAATTTGAAGATGCTAAAGCTACCATAGATAAATATGATGGAAGTCTTTCCAAAATGTTCAACGAAGGCACCATCCGGGAAAATAAGCTTGTCCTCAAATGGGTTGCAGAAGAAGCTAACCGCAAACAAAGGAAATTAGTTGGTTTGGATAAGTAACAACTTGAATTTGGTGCAATTGTTTGCTACTATATAGTTAACAAAGCAACTTGATTGCTTGAAAGGAGTGGTGCCTTAGGGTGTCACTCTTTTTTTACATTTTACGATATCATTATAGAGAGGAGTAAGAAATGATTCGTCACATTATTTTTATAGCCAGTTCATACTGACTTGGTAAACAAATAGCTTGGCATTATGCAGCTGAAGAAATTAGCCAGAATTATTTGCAGGAACTAAGAGCCTTAACAAAAGAAAGGTTAGGCAAGCCAAATTTTGCTATTCATAAGCTTTCAACAGAATCAAAAGACTGGGCAAGCGTAGTTGAAAAAGGTAGTTTCTTTGCTTCTTTTGAACTCTATGACAGTTTTGAAGACTTTTTGGAAGAAATTGCTCTAGATAAGAAAATTACAGTATTAGATATTTCAAAATACCTCCTTGCTGTACAGCCTATGTCAAATCTGAAACTTCAAAAAATGATATATTTGGTTTATGCAGATTACTTGGTCAAGACTAAGAAAGCTCTCTTTGATGAACAAATAATTGCTATGCAGTATGGACCACTGATTCCTGAAGTTTATGATGCATACAAAGTTCATGGACGAGATGAAATCGAGACCAACAGCAAAAAAGTTATCTTAGACGAAATCACTCTGCCGATGGCACTTGCCAAGATACTACAAGCAGATGATAGCAAAGCTATTTTGGAATCCATCAAACAAACTATCGAGAACTACGGATCTAAGACTGCAAGCCAGCTAGTGGATATTACGTATTGAAAAGGAAGACCATGGAGTGAGGCACCTTTTCAAGGTCAGGAAATCACTGATGATTTGATACTGTCTCAGCACTATATTGAAGTAGTCTAGATTGACAAGATTGAATCATTAACGGTGTATTGCTAATAATATATATAGTACATAGAAAGAGGCTGGGCAAAAAGTAGCTTCAAATAAAACCACACAGAGATTTCAGTCTTGAAAACAATCAAGATGAAAAAATCACTGTGTGGTTTTTGAGTATTTGAATTTTTAGGGTCGAGATTCTTAGCCAATTTTGTGAGATTCATGCTCATGAATAGGAAGCCGATCTCCGTTTGGACGGCTTGATTGCCTCTGACATGAACCCTGCGCACGCCAAAAACACTCTTCAATCGGCCAAAAACGGGTTCGACATCGATTTTCCGTA
>NZ_CTEN01000008.1 GCF_001375655.1 Streptococcus varani
TTCGCATGTTGTCAAGTCAAGTGCAACAAGTTGATTGATAACTAGAGATCCAGAGGTTAAGCTATTTGGGCTATCCCAAATAGGAATTTTGAAGATTGGTATTGAAGAAGTCGTCTCGGGCGCTCATTGATGGCTGTGATATAGTTGTCAAGTTCTTCAGAGGTTAGTGAATTAAAAGAGTTTCCTTTAGGGATATATTCTCTGAGGAGACCATTGAAGTTCTCATTTGTACCTCTCTCATGTGAAGAATATGGATGTGCAAAGTAAACATCAACAGCTTCCAAGTCTGAGAGTAAACTAAATTCAGAACCATTATCAGCTGTAATGGATGCAATAGGATACTGACTTGTAAGTTGTTTGACAGCACAATTAATGGTATGGGACTGTTTGTCTTCTAGCTTAACTCCTAGTGCATAGCGTGTCTGGCGCTCTACCAAAGTCAAAACAACAGCTTCACCTTTGGTTTTCTTTCCAAGAACCAAGTCAATCTCCCAATGACCAAATTCAGAACGGTCATTGATACACTCAGGACGTTCTTCGATAGACTGACCTAAAGTTTTCTTATTCGTCTTAATGACTGGCTTAGAACGTTTCCTGATACTGACCATCTTAGGTAAATCGATTGGTTTTATAACTAACAGCCCCTCTTTGATATAGCGATAAATGGTTTTGGTAGAGGGAACAACCTCCTCAGGATGATTTGCTTTATAAGTCTGAACGAAACTATCTACGCTATGGAGACGAATTTTAGCTTTCAAGGCATATCCTAATTGCTCAATGAATTTAGCGGAGCAGTCATTCAACTTGAGATAAGAGCACTTTTGACGATTGGATTCATAGACACGCTGTCCGCTATCAGCGAAATAGGCACTGAAATAGGTACGTTTCCCATTCTTATCCTGTACCTGATCCACCGAACCACGTTTGATTTCTCGACTGATTGTCGACCGGTGACGACCTAGAAGACGAGCGATTTCAGCCGGTTTCTTTCCCATTTTAAGATAAGCAGCCATTTCGCCACGTTCCGAGGCTGAGAGATGAGAATAGGTTGATTTTTTGGTAGAATGAGTGTTGGACATGTTCATCTGCTTTCTATACTGAGTTGGGGAATTCTAGTATATCAGACGAACATGTCTTTTTTGTTGCACTTCATTTTACAACGCGGGTCTTTTTTAAAATATATTTGGTTTTTTTAAGACTGGGGAGGGAGCTACTCCCCCCCAGCTCTTAATCTTGAAAATCCGAGAGGTGGACTTTCAATTCCTGAAGCATTTTACTGCGACCTTTGAAACGTTGTCCGCTAATGAGTGACTGGTATTTGATCTGGTCCGATGGCCCTAAGGTGTTACGATAACTTTCTAGCATATCCTGCAAGAGGACTTTTTCATCACTGAGAAGACCATCTTCAGCGACTAGGTGACTAAGTTCAGTGATGTCTTCGTGGTTCATACGATCAAACTTACGCTTTTGGCTTTCTTGGCGGCGGACTTTATCCTTGACATAGTTACGGAACTTCACCTTGAAGTAGGTATAGAGGCGAATGGCTTCTTTTTCGATACCAGGTTCCTGTTGGAGCAACTGATGCAAGATAATCATCCCCTCTTGGTCCCAATCACTTTTGTCCCATAGTTTTATGTAGTATTCCCGACGCGTTTTATGTACAATCCCTTGGACACTACGGTAAACTTCTTCAAATCTCATAACGTTCTCCTTTTCTTTATCCTTGACATAGTTACGGAACTTCACCTTGAAGTAGGTATAGAGGCGAATGGCTTCTTTTTCGATACCAGGTTCCTGTTGGAGCAACTGATGCAAGATAATCATCCCCTCTTGGTCCCAATCACTTTTGTCCCATAGTTTTATGTAGTATTCCCGACGCGTTTTATGTACAATCCCTTGGACACTACGGTAAACTTCTTCAAATCTCATAACGTTCTCCTTTTCTTTAAACGAGTATAGCTGAATACAGGTCTTTCAGAAAGGACATTTTTGGCATGTGAAAAACGCCTGCTTACGAAATAATTTCTATTTTGAAATTATTTCGTAAACAAGCGTTACGTTTTTTCATTATGATGATGAGTGTTACCGCCGATTAAATCGGCGGTAGACCAGAGCTAGACTAAGAATCTGAATAGATTCCATCATCATAACACTCAACAAAATTGATGATTTTATACAAGTTCGATAATCGCCATTGGTGCAGCGTCACCACGACGTGGTTCAGTCTTAAGAATACGAGTGTATCCACCATTGCGTTCTGCATAACGAGGTGCAATTTCTGAGAATAATTTTTGAAGAGCAGTTGTTGATGTATATTTATCAGTTGCTTCATCAAAGTTTTCAGATGCAATTTCGTTACGAACATATGCAGCAGCTTGACGACGTGCGTGTAAATCGCCACGTTTACCAAGTGTAATCATTTTTTCAACTGTTTTACGGATTTCTTTAGCACGAGCTTCAGTTGTAACGATTGATTCGTTGATCAAAAGGTCAGTAGTCAAATCGCGCAACATTGCTTTACGTTGTGAGCTAGTGCGTCCTAGTTTACGGTATGCCATTAGTTCCTCCTATATTATTTATCTTTTTTTAATCCTAGACCAAGATCAGTCAATTTAATTTTAACTTCTTCTAAACTCTTACGTCCAAGATTTCGAACTTTCATCATTTCAGGCTCAGTTTTCTCAGTTAAATCAAAGACAGTATTGATTCCTGCGCGTTTCAAACAATTGTATGAACGAACAGATAAATCCAATTCTTCGATTGTACGATCCAACATTCTATCGTCTGAAGCTGGTTCGGTTTCTTTCATTACTTCTGCTGATTTAGCAATATCTGTAAGATCTGTGAAGAGACCTAGATGTTCCATCAGAATACGCGCTGAAAGACCAAGTGCGTCTTCAGGAATAGTCGTGCCGTTAGTCATGATTTCAAGTGTCAATTTGTCAAATCCATCGTTGCTACCAACGCGAGCTGGTTCAACTTGATAGTTGACTTTTACAACTGGCGTGTAGATAGAATCTACTGCCAATGTACCCACTGGAGCTTCATCTTTTTTGTTTCCTTCAGCTGGTACATAGCCACGACCTGTATTAACAGTCAGTATCGCTTTAAAGCTTGCACCTTCACCGAGGGTAAAAAGATAATGGTCAGGGTTTACAATTTCAATGTCGCTGTCTGTCAGAATGTCCCCTGCAGTTACTTCTGCTGGTCCTACTACATCAAGTTCAATTGTCTTTTCGTCTTTAACATAAGATTTTACTGCGATGCCTTTAATGTTCAAAATAATTTGCATAACATCTTCACGGACACCTGGAATAGTATCAAATTCGTGGAGAACACCGTCAATCTTAATTGCTGTTACTGCAGCACCTGGTAGTGATGCAAGAAGTACACGACGAAGCGAATTACCAAGAGTTGTGCCGTAACCACGTTCGAGAGGTTCAACAACAAATCTTCCGTAATCTTTATTTTCATCAATTTTTGTTATAGTTGGTTTTTCAAACTCAATCATTTCTTACTCCCTCTAAACGAAAAGCTGTGTATCGTTTGTATGATTATACACGGCGACGTTTTGGAGGACGAGCACCATTGTGTGGTACAGGAGTCACATCACGAATTGCTGTTACTTCAAGACCAGTGGCAGCAAGAGCGCGGATAGCAGACTCACGACCTGAACCTGGGCCTTTTACTGTAACTTCAACTGTTTTAAGACCGTGTTCTTGTGCAGATTTAGCAGCTGCTTCTGAAGCCATTTGTGCAGCGAATGGTGTAGATTTACGAGAACCTTTGAAACCAAGAGCACCAGCTGAAGACCAAGCAAGAGCATTACCATGCACATCAGTAATCATAACAATAGTGTTGTTAAATGTTGCGTGAATATGTGCAATACCAGATTCGATATTCTTTTTCACACGACGTTTACGTGTTGGTTTAGCCAATTTTTCTACCTCCTATTTTATTTTTTCTTACCAGCAATCGCAACAGCTTTACCTTTACGAGTGCGAGCATTGTTTTTAGTGTTTTGTCCACGGACAGGAAGTCCACGACGGTGACGGATACCACGGTATGAACCGATTTCCATCAAACGTTTGATGTTGAGGTTAACTTCACGACGAAGATCACCTTCGACTTTGATAGTATCTACTTCGCGACGGATTGCATCTTCTTGATCAGATGTAAGGTCCTTCACGCGGATATCTTCTGAAATACCTGCAGCAGCAAGAATTTTTTTAGATGTTGCGAGACCGATACCGTACACGTAAGTCAATGAAATCACTACACGTTTATCATTTGGAATATCTACTCCACCAATACGAGCCATTTGTTCTCCTTTCTATTATTAACCTTGACGTTGTTTGTGTTTTGGATTTGCTGGGCAAATAACCATAACACGACCATGACGACGAATTACTTTACAGTATTCGCAAATAGGTTTGACCGATGGTCTTACTTTCATGTTTAATCCCTCCAAGTATTTCGATTATTTAAAGCGGTATGTGATACGTCCACGTGTCAAATCATATGGACTAAGTTCGACAGTAACACGGTCACCGACCAAAATACGGATGTAGTTTTTACGGATTTTACCGGATACAGTTGCCAAAACTTGGTGGCCATTTTCCAACTCAACAGTAAACATAGCATTTGGCATGGTATCAACTACCTTGCCTTCAATTTCAATCACATCTTCTTTTGCCATGCAAAAGTTTCCCCCTCTAAATTTCGATTTGATGCCCTCTGAACACAGAGGTAACAATTATAAGTCAGACTAGGCTATTTTATCACTTTCTATTTGAAAATGCAAGCCAAATCAATTGAATTACACTAGATTTGATAAAACTTTATCAATATCAGAAAAGACTATTTCAATGTCCTGATCGCCTTCAATATCATGGACCAATCCTTTTTCACGGTAGTGAGCAATAATCGGATCACCTTGTGCCATGTTCACTTCCAAGCGACGTTTGACAGATTCTGGTTTGTCATCTTCGCGTTGATAATAATCATTTTCGTTGTATCCAGCTGCCGGTGGGTTGAAAACCTTGTGGAAGGTTTCGCCAGTTTCTTTATGGATAATCCGACCACTCAAGCGTTCCAAGAGTTTAGATGAATCAATTTCGATATTGATAACACCTTGCAATTGAATTCCAAGATCAGCAAGGGCTGCATCCAGAGCATGAGCTTGTTCAATAGTGCGTGGATAGCCGTCTAAAAGGAATCCTTTTTCTTTTATATCAGCTTGTCCCAACCGTTCTTTAACGATACCATTAGTAACTTCGTCAGGAACGAGATCCCCTTTATCAATATAAGATTTGGCCAAAAGCCCCATATCAGTCTGATTCGCCATAGCTGCTCGGAACATATCACCAGTAGAAATGTGGGCTACACCAAATTTCTCAACAATTTTTGCTGCCTGTGTACCTTTTCCGGCACCCGGCAAACCCATAATCAAAAGATTCATGATAACTCCTTTAAAGATTCTAAACAATGCCACTTGTTTTTCAGTTTATTAGTTGTAGTTTTGCTTTTGCTTTCACATAAGTTTACCCGTCTGACAAACTTATCTAAAAACAAAATAGAAGGTTGACAACGTCAACCTGTATTCTATTCTGTAATGTCCATAAAACCAACATATTTCCTCTTCAAGAGATAACCTTCCAACTGTTTGATCCCTTCAAGACTAGTCATGATAATGATAATCAAACTAGTACCGAGGAATGAAATGTTAGAAGAAAGTCCTAAAAGATTCTGAGCAAGAATTGGTAATAGAGCAACAAATCCAAGGAAAAGTGCACCAACAGTTGCCAAACGCTTCAAGAGTTTTGAGAAGTAAACTTCTGTCCCATTACCTGGGCGAACACCATGGATATAGGCACCACTCTTTTGAAGATTTTCAGCAGTCTTTTCAGGATTTACTTGCACAAAAGTATAGAAGAAGGTAAAGAGAATGATCAACAAAGCATACACAATCATACCTTTTACTGATGTATAGTCAAAGAATTCCTGAAGCGTTGTTAACCAAGAATAGCTCTGATTTTGACTTGCAAAGAATTGTACGATGGAAGTTGGAATTGCTGTAATCGATCCGGCAAAGATGACAGGAATGACACCAGCTGGATTTAATTTCAGCGGTAGATATGAGCTAGAAGGAGCCCCTTGTGCGCGTTTCGTATATTGAATAGGAATTTTATATTCAGCCTGTTGGACAAATGTCGTAAAGTAAACAATGGCCAAGACTGCTATCACAAGGATAAGGACAAAAATAATAGATTCTGTTATACGACTAGCAGCAATATTAACAAAGCGGTCTTCGTAAATTTCAGAAATTGTCGTTGGCAGAGAAGAAATAATCCCTGCAAAGATAATCATAGAGGTTCCATTGCCGTAGCCCTTATCCGTAATTTGCTCACCCAACCAGGTTACAATCATAGAACCTGTAGTCAGGATAGAACCAATCATGACATAAGCCTGCCAGTTGAGTGTCATGGTGGTTAGTTGAGCACCCGATAAGGCGTTCAAACCAGCAGTGATACCGATTGATTGAACAAAGGCTAAAACTAGAGATATGTAACGCGTCGCTTGGTTTAATTTACGACGACCAACTTCACCTTGCTTGCCCCATTCAACGAATTTTGGCAAGATATCCATTTGTAAAAGTTGTACAATGATGGATGCGGTGATGTATGGGCTAACCCCAAGAGCAAAGACCGAGAAGTTTTTGAGGGCATTACCAGATACCAAACTCAACATATTTAAGAATGGAAGATTAGAAAGAGCTTCTAAACTTTTAGCGTTGACACCAGGCACTGTAATGTGAGTTCCAACTCGGAAAACGAAAAGTATAAAAATAGTGAAGAAAATTTTACTTCTTACATTTTTAACTTTTAAAGCATCTCTTAATAGTTTGAAAAACATAGGCGGCCACCCCTTAGATGACTTCTACAGAACCACCCTTTGAAGTGATTGCTTCTTCAGCTGTTTTAGAGAATTTAGCAGCTTTCACTGTCAATTTCTTCGTCAATTCCCCGTTACCAAGGATTTTAACACCTGATTTTTCTGCACGAACAATACCAGCTTCTTTAAGAACTACTGGAGTTACTTCAGTGCCATCTTCGAAGATGTTCAATTGATCAAGATTCACAACAGCATATTCTTTCGCATTGATGTTTGTGAAACCACGTTTTGGAATACGACGGAACAATGGAGTTTGTCCACCCTCGAAACCGAGACGTACACCACCGCCACTACGAGCTTTTTGACCTTTTTGACCACGACCAGATGTTTTACCATTACCTGATGAGCTACCACGACCTACACGGTTGCGAACTTTACGTGAACCTTCTGCAGGTTGTAATTCATGAAGTTTCATTATTTATTTCTCCTTATTTGTAAAATGCTAGCGCCTTTCAACTGGGTAAGGCCTCAGCTGAAAAACTCGCCTATACGATTGACTTTAAGTCGCAAGGATATTTCCATGCGACTTAAGCCCGTTTTATCTTTTATTTACTTAACTTCTTCAACAGTTACCAAGTGAGAAATAGCGTTCACCATTCCCAAGATAGCTGGATTGTCTTCTTTAACGACTGAAGAATTCAACTTGCCAAGACCAAGTGCCACAACAGTTTTACGTTGTGATGGAATACGGCCGATTGGAGACTTCGTCAAAGTAATTTTAATTTGAGCCATGAGTTCCCCTTTCTTAAGCCAAATCTGAAACAGAGATACCACGAAGCGCGGCAACTTCTTCAGCACGTTTTAATTGTTTCAAGCCTTCAACTGTTGCACGAACGATGTTGATTGGAGTGTTTGAACCAAGTGATTTAGATGTAATATCTGCAACACCTGCCAATTCGATGACGGCACGAACTGCACCACCAGCAGCAACTCCAGAACCTTCAACAGCTGGTTTCAACAATACTTTTGCTCCACCGAATTCTGAAAGAACTTCGTGAGGAATTGTTGTACCAACCATTGGTACTTCGATCATGTTTTTCTTAGCAGCTTCAACTGCTTTACGGATAGCTTCTGGTACTTCTTGAGCTTTACCAGTACCAAAACCTACACGTCCGTTACGGTCACCAACAACCACAAGAGCTGCAAAGCGAAGACGACGTCCACCTTTAACAACTTTTGTAACACGGTTGATGGCTACTACGCGTTCTTCAATTTCAACTGCGTTATCTTTAAATGCCATTTCTTAGTGTCCCCCTATTAGAATTTCAATCCGTTTTCACGAGCTGCGTCAGCCAAAGCTTTCACACGTCCGTGATAGAGATATCCACCGCGGTCAAAGACCACTTCAGAAATACCTTTAGCGACTGCGCGTTCAGCAACGAGTTTACCTACAACAACGGCTTGTTCTGACTTAGTTCCTTTTGAAACTTCTTTATCAAGAGTAGAAGCGCTTGCGAGCGTTACACCCGCTACGTCATCAATCACTTGAGCGTAGATGCCTGTATTAGAACGGAAAATGTTCAAACGTGGGCGAGCAGCAGTTCCAGAGAGTTTTCCGCGAACGCGACGATGGCGTTTTTGGCGGACTTTGTTTTTATCTGGTTTTGAAATCACAATTTTCACCTCTTAATGATTAGTATGTCTCTATGAGACGAGTTGTTTTTAGAAATAATTGGAAGTGGCAAAGCAAGGTCTGCCAGAACCTATTATTTACCAGTTTTACCTTCTTTGCGGCGAACAAATTCACCAACATAGCGGATACCTTTACCTTTATATGGTTCAGGAGCACGAAGGCTACGGATGTAAGCTGCTGTTTGACCAACAACCTCTTTGTTAACACCAGACACATGGATAAGTGTTGGTGATGGCACTTCAAATGTAATGCCTTCTGGCGCAATCACTTCATCCGGGTGTGATTTACCAACTGCAAGTGTCAATTTGTTACCAGCCAATTGAGCACGGTAACCGACACCACGCATTTCAAGTTCTTTTTTGAAGCCTTCAGAAACACCAACAACCATGTTGTTAAGGTTAGCACGGCTAGTCCCGTGGATAGTCTTCATTTCTTTTGAATCGTTTGGACGGTGAAGCGTTACTTCTGCACCTTCCACACGGATTTCGATAGTTGTAGGGAATTCACGAGTGAGTTCACCCTTAGAGCCTTTTACAGTCACCACGCCGTTGTTTTGAGAAATCTCAACACCAGCAGGCAAAGTAATCACCTTATTACCAATACGTGACATATTTATTTTTCTCCTGTTAAATTGTCAGGCCGATAAACGACCAGTTTTCACGGGGTAACTCATGATACAAAGGGCGTATAAAAGCCAAAGTGAAAATAGGAAACTTGACGAAGAAGCTTTAGCTTCTAGGAACGTTTATCTTTTTCATACCGGCTTTAGCCCGTGTTCAAATGAGTGTGTTTGTGCATTTTGTAGGTTTCTAGTCCTAGATGTGTCTAGGCAGAAGGAAGTAGGCTATACTGGCGTACGACAAAACCTCCTAAGACCGACACATAACGGAATTGGAAGGCACAAAATTACCAAACGTATGCGATAACCTCACCACCAAGGTTCTTTTGACGAGCTTCTTTGTCTGTCAAGAGACCTTCAGATGTAGAGATAATAGCGATTCCGAGTCCATTAAGAACTTTAGGAATATCATCGCGTTTTGAATAAACACGAAGACCTGGTTTTGAGATACGCTTCAAGTTGGTGATAACACGCTCACCGTTTGTTCCGTATTTCAAGAACACACGGATAATACCTTGTTTGTCATCTTCGATGAATTCAACGTTTTTTACAAAACCTTCGTTTTTAAGGATTGTAGCAATCCCTTTTTTGATGTTTGATGCAGGTACTTCAAGTACTTCGTGTTTCACTTGGTTAGCGTTACGAATACGTGTTAAAAAGTCTGCAATTGGGTCAGTCATAACCATTGTTTATTTCTCCTCTTACTAGCAGTTTGATCAAATCACTTGCTAGTTAATGTTGCCCTATGGGCAGTGCAAAGTTAGACTTTGCTAGTTTAATGCTGATGCATCATCAAATTACCAAGATGCTTTTGTTACGCCTGGGATTTGTCCAAGGTAAGCCAAGTCGCGGAAGCATACACGGCAAAGTTTGAATTTGCGGTATACTGAGTGTGGACGTCCACATTTCTCACAACGTGTATAAGCTTGTGTCGAGAACTTAGCTGGGCGTTTGTTTTTAGCAATCATAGATTTTTTAGCCATTTATTCTCTCCCTCTTATTTCGCAAACGGCATTCCAAGGCCAGCAAGCAAAGCACGTGATTCTTCGTCAGTGTTAGCAGTTGTAACGATAACAATATCCATACCACGAGTTTTATCAACGTCATCGAAGCTGATTTCTGGGAAGATCAATTGCTCTTTCACACCAAGTGTGTAGTTACCACGTCCGTCAAATGACTTTGTTGGAACACCGTGGAAGTCACGTACACGAGGAAGTGATACTGAAACCAATTTGTCCAAGAATTCATACATACGTTCGCCACGAAGAGTGACCTTCGCACCAATCGCTACCCCTTCACGAAGACGGAAGCCGGCGATAGATTTCTTAGCTTTTGTGATAAGTGGTTTTTGACCTGAGATAAGTGCCAATTCTTCAGCAGCTTTCTCAAGGTTTTTGGCGTTAGAAACAGCGTCACCAACACCCATGTTCAAAACAATCTTATCAACTTTTGGTACAGCCATAACTGATGAGTAGTTGAATTGTTCTGTCAAAGAAGGAACTACTTCATTAAGATATTTTTCTTTTAAACGATTTGCCATTATACTTCTCCTTTCCTTCGTGATTAATCAAGCACTTCGCCTGATTTTTTGTTGTAGCGAACTTTTTTGCCGTCTACAAGTTTGTAACCAACACGGCCCGCAATACCATTTTTATCAAGAACTTGAACGTTTGATACATGGAGTGGAGCTTCTTTTTCAACGATAGCACCTTGAGGGTTTTCGTTGTTTGGCTTTTGGTGTTTCTTGATGATATTTACACCTTCAACAACCACTTTGTTAGCTTTTGGAAGTGCTGTTACGACTACAGCTTCAACGCCTTTGTCCTTACCAGCGATTACGCGAACTTTGTCGCCTTTTTTTACAAACATTTTTTTCTCCTATAATTCTTACGCCCGAATGGGCACCCTGCATCAGGAATGCAGGGGACTTAGTTTGTGTTCATTAAAGTACTTCTGGTGCCAATGAAACGATTTTCATGAAACCGCCGTCACGCAATTCGCGTGCCACTGGGCCAAAGATACGAGTTCCGCGAGGGTTTTTGTCTTCACGGATGATAACTGCTGCATTTTCGTCAAATTTGATGTAAGAACCATCAGCGCGACGAGCACCTGTTTTAGTACGAACGATAACTGCTTTAACAACGTCACCTTTTTTAACCGCACCACCAGGAGTAGCTTGTTTTACTGAAGCAACGATCACATCACCGATGTTTGCAAATTTACGTCCTGAACCACCAAGAACTTTGATTGTCAAGATTTCACGTGCGCCACTGTTGTCAGCAACTTTCAAACGAGTTTCTGTTTGAATCATATTCGTTTTCTCCTTTCAGTTTGATTAAATGACAACTGCTTCTTCCACAACCTCTACAAGACGGAAACGTTTTGTAGCTGAAAGTGGACGAGTTTCCATGATACGAACGATATCGCCTTCTTTGGCAGTATTGTTTTCATCATGTGCTTTGTATTTTTTAGAGTAGTTGATACGTTTACCATAGACTGGGTGATTACGTTTCGTTTCAACTACAACTGTGATTGTTTTGTCCATTTTGTCAGACACTACACGTCCAAGAAGGACTTTACGATTATTGCGTTCCATTGAAATTCTCCTTCCCTAGTCTATTATTTGTTTTCAGATTGCACTGTTTTGATACGTGCAATTTGCTTTTTAACTTCGTTCAAACGAGCAGTTTGCTCAAGTTGACCAGCAGCAGCTTGGAAACGAAGATCGAAGAGTTCTTTCTTCAACTCGTTTTCCTTCTTAGCAAGTTCTTCTTGAGAAAGGCCACGAAGTTCTTTAACAAAATCTTTAATTTCTTGAAGTTTCATGTCTTCTCCTTATTCTGCTTCACGTTTTACGAATTTAACTTTGACTGGTAATTTGTGGCCAGCAAGACGGAATGCTTCGCGTGCGATTTCTTCAGAAACGCCTGCAACTTCAAACATTACTTTGCCACGTTTAACTGGTGATACCCAACCTTCTGGAGCACCTTTACCAGAACCCATACGAACACCGATAGCTTTCGCAGTATATGATTTGTGAGGGAAGATTTTAATCCAAACTTTACCACCACGTTTCATATAACGAGTCATCGCGATACGAGCTGCTTCGATTTGACGGTTTGTAATCCATGAGCTAGTAGTAGCTTGAAGGCCATATTCACCAAATGATACTTCTTTACCACCTTTAGCTTCACCGCGCATTTTTCCGCGGAATTCGCGACGGTGTTTCACACGTTTAGGTACTAACATTTGTTATTTGCCTCCTTTAGCGTCTTTACGAGCTGGGAGAACTTCACCACGGTAGATCCAAACTTTAACGCCGAGTTTACCGTATGTTGTCAAAGCTTCTTCCCAAGCATAGTCGATATCAGCACGAAGGGTATGAAGAGGAACAGTTCCTTCTGAGTAACCTTCAGCACGGGCGATATCTGCACCGTTCAAACGGCCAGAAACCTGTGTTTTGATACCTTTAGCACCAGCGCGCATTGCACGTTGGATGGCTTGTTTTTGAGCACGACGGAAAGCAACACGTTGCTCCAATTGACGAGCAATTGATTCACCAACAAGGTGAGCGTCCAAATCTGGAGATTTGATTTCGATGATGTTGATGTGTACTTGTTTTCCAGTCAATTTGTTCAATTGTGCGCGAAGTGCGTCAACATTTGAACCAGCTTTACCGATAACCATACCAGGTTTAGCTGTGTGCACACTTACGATCACTTTATTTACTGCACGTTCGATTTCAATAGTAGAAATCGCTGCGTCAGCCAATTCTTTTTTGATAAAGTTACGGATTGCAAGATCTTCATGAAGGTAATCCGCGTATTCTTTTTCAGCATACCATTTGGCATCCCAATCACGGATGATGCCGACACGCATACCAATTGGATGTACTTTTTGTCCCACGTTTTTACCTCCTTAATTTTCTGCCACAACTACAGTGATGTGAGCTGTGCGTTTGTTGATTGGTGAAGCTGAACCTTTTGCACGAGGACGGAAACGTTTAAGAGTTGGTCCTTCGTTTGCGAAAGCTTCGCTAACTACCAAGTTAGCTTTTTCCAAACCAAAGTTGTTTTCAGCGTTAGCTACTGCTGACATCAAGACTTTTTCGATGATCCCAGCTGCTTTGTTTGGAGTGAATTTTAAAATTGCGATTGCATCTGCTACACTTTTGCCACGGATATTATCCAAGACAAGACGTGATTTACGAGGTGAAACACGTACTGTGCGAGCAACTGCTTTAGCTGAAGTAATTTCTGCCATTGTGTTGTCCTCCTATTACTTTCTACGTGTTTTCTTGTCGTCTGCAGCGTGACCTTTGTAAGTACGTGTTGGTGCGAATTCACCAAGTTTGTGACCTACCATGTCTTCTTGGATGTAAACAGGAACATGTTTACGTCCATCATAAACTGCGATTGTATAGCCGATGAAACTTGGGAAAATCGTTGAACGACGTGACCAAGTTTTGATTACTTTTTTCTTTTCGTCATTTGCTTGAGCTTCAACTTTTTTCATCAAATGCTCATCGACGAAAGGTCCTTTTTTAAGACTACGTCCCATTTTGTAGTTTTCTCCTTTAAAGTATGTACCACAACGGCTTGCTAGTCAAACTAGCTACCGAGTTGGCGGATGTTAAGAGGCTAATTTAACCTTATTTTTGGTTGCGACGACGAACGATAAGTTTGTCTGATTTAGCCTTCTTGTTACGAGTTTTAAGACCAAGCGCTGGTTTACCCCAAGGAGTAGATGGCGCTTTACGTCCAACTGGTGCTTTACCTTCACCACCACCGTGTGGGTGATCGTTAGGGTTCATTACAGAACCACGAACTGTTGGGCGGATACCTTTCCAACGGCTACGTCCTGCTTTACCAAGGTTCACCAATCCATGTTGTTCGTTACCTACAGTACCGATAGTTGCACGACAAGATGCCAAGATCATACGAACTTCGCCAGATTGAAGACGAACAAGAACATATTTACCTTCTTGACCAAGTACTTGTGCAGATGCACCAGCAGCACGAACTAACTCACCACCACGACCTGGTTTCAATTCGATGTTGTGTACAACAGTACCAACTGGAATGTTCGCCAATGGAAGTGCGTTACCGACTTTGATGTCAGCATCTGGACCTGAGATGATACGTTGCCCAACTTCAAGACCTTTTGGAGCAAGGATGTACGCTTTCACACCGTCAGTATAATGAACAAGAGCGATGTTAGCTGTACGGTTTGGATCATACTCAACAGTCTTAACAACCGCTTCGATACCGTCTTTGTTCCGTTTGAAGTCGATCAAACGGTAGTGACGTTTGTGTCCACCACCGTGGTGACGAACTGTGATACGACCATTGTTATTACGGCCTGCTGTTTTCTTCAAAGAAACAAGCAATGATTTCTCAGGTGTGCTTGTTGTGATTTCAGCGAAATCCAAAGAAGTCATGTTACGACGGCCATTTGTCGTTGGTTTATAAACTTTAATACCCACGTTAATTCCTCCTTTGATTATTCAGCTTCAGCTGCAAACAACTCGATTGCTTTAGAATCAGCTGTAAGAGTAATGATAGCTTTTTTAACTTTGTTTGTGCGACCTACATAACGTCCAACACGTTTTGTTTTAGGTTTCACATTGATTGTGTTTACGTTAGCTACTTTAACGCCTTCAAAAGCTGCTTCAACAGCTTGTTTGATGAGGAGTTTGTGTGCACGAGTATCCACTTCAAATACATATTTGCCTGCTTCAAGTTGGCCCATTGAGCTTTCTGTGATTACAGGTTTTTTGATAACATCATACAAATTCATTATGCAAGAACCTCCTCGATCTTAGAGATAGCTGCTTGAGTTACAAGAAGTTTGTCTGCGCTTGTGATGTCCAGTACACTTGCAGTTTCAGCAGTTGCAACTTTCACGTTTGGAAGGTTACGAGCTGAAAGAGCTGCAAATTCGTTGTCTTCATCAAGAATAACAAGGACTTTTGAATCAATGCTCAAGGCTGCAAGAACTTTTGCAAATTCAGCAGTTTTTGGAGCTGCAAATTCAAGAGAGTTAACAGCTACAAATTTGTTGTCAGCAACTTTTTCTGAGTAAACAGATTTAAGTGCTAAACGACGAACTTTTTGTGGAAGTTTGTAAGCGTATGAACGTGGAGTTGGTCCGAAGACTACACCACCGCCACGCCATTGTGGTGAGCGAATAGAACCTTGACGCGCACGTCCAGTTCCTTTTTGACGCCATGGTTTGCGTCCACCGCCACGTACTGCTGAGCGGTTTTTAACTGCATGAGTACCTTGACGAAGACTAGCGCATTGACTGATGATGACATCGAAAACAACAGCTTGGTTAGGCTCGATAGCGAATACTGCGTCGTTCAAAACAACTTCACCAGCTTCTTTACCGGTTTGATCAAATAATGTTACATTTGCCATTTCGACTGATTTCCCCTTTCCTTATTATTTAGCAGCTTTAACTGCTGTCTTGATAGTGATAAGAGATTTCTTAGCACCTGGTACGTTACCTTTGATAAGGATAACGTCCTTTTCTGGAACAACTTGTACCACTTCAAGGTTTTGAACTGTTACACGGTTACCACCCATGCGCCCTGCCAAGCGTTTGTTTTTGAAAACGCGGTTAGGAGCAACAGGTCCCATTGACCCTGGACGACGGTGGTAACGAGAACCGTGAGCCATAGGACCACGTGATTGACCATGGCGTTTTATAACACCTTGGAAACCTTTACCTTTTGAGGTACCCGTTACATCCACAACATCTCCGGCTACGAATGTATCTACAGTGATTTCTGCACCAACTTCCAAGCCTTCAATGTTTTTAAATTCACGAATGAAGCGCTTAGGAGCTGTGTTAGCTTTTGCTACATGGCCTTTGGCAGGTTTGTTACTCAATACTTCGCGTTTGTCGTCGAAACCAACTTGAACAGCTTCATATCCGTCTGTTTCAAGAGTTTTCACTTGAAGCACAACGTTTGGAGTTGCTTCGATGACAGTTACAGGGATAAATTCACCAGCTTCAGTGAAGATTTGAGTCATTCCCACTTTTTTCCCTAAGATTCCTTTTGTCATGAGAAAATATTTCCTTTTCTTAATAATTTTAAAAGTTTTTTATGAGCGTTTTTGTGCTCAAAAAAGTTTTTAAGGAGCGTTTTTTGTGCTCCGTATCAAATCTTACAATTTGATTTCTACGTTAACACCACTTGGCAAGTCCAATTTCATCAAAGCGTCAACTGTTTTTTGAGTTGGGTTGATGATATCAACAAGGCGTTTGTGTGTACGCATTTCGAATTGCTCACGAGAGTCTTTGTACTTGTGAGTCGCACGAATGATTGTGTAAAGACTGCGGTCAGTTGGAAGTGGAACTGGTCCAGCAACTGTCGCACCTGTGCGCGTTGCAGTTTCTACGATTTTAGCAGCAGCTGTATCAAGTGTACGGTGCTCGTACGCTTTCAAGCGGATGCGGATTTTTTTGTTTGCCATCTTATTCTCCTTTTCGTCTATTTAAGATAATAGGCTAGCTCCGCAAGAAAACCAACAGGCAGTTGCGTGGCAATGCAACCGAGCGTGTCGCAACCTCTTGCATCAAAGCTAAAGCCGTATTTTTACGGCACCGTAGTAGTATAACAAATGAGAGCCACCATTGCAAGGATTTTGAATAATTTTTTCAAAAAAAAAAAGAAAGGACCTGCTCAAATTAACAGATCCCTTCACTATTCACAGTAGATAGAGAGTTGTGGCCACTTGATAAACCAGTCCTTCTTAGCCAACCTTCTTTTGTAAATAGCCAGCTGTTCTTGATCTTCTTTAAAAGTAGGCGTCGGACGGATTTCAAAAGAGCGGATACTATCTAGACCATAGGGACAAAAGAGTTCTAATTGACCAAGAGCATCCAATCGAAGACCAATAGCTGTACAAGTTTCAGGGTATCTAGACATGGCATCTCGAGAACTCGTGTAAGGTTGTGTATTGGGATTATAGCGATGCATATATACCTGATTTCTCACCTCCCAGCGATAGTCAGGGTAAGACTCTTTCAGTTTTTCTTCTATAATATTCGTATCTTCCCATGTCAACTTCTGGTCGTAGAAAATAATGTCTACATCTGTTTGCCAATCAAAACCTGGTTTGTCTGATAAAATATTCCAGATAAAGTTGCGGACAACCCCCGCACAGAGCCAAGAGTCTTTTAAATCTAGTTCTTGAAGTATCTTCAAAATCGTTTGAATGTCCTTGTCACTGGCAAGAGAATGAAGGATTTGATTTCGTGTCATTGTCATGTCGTTATTATATCACAATGACAAAGAAAGAAGCCCATCTTCTTGAGACCGGCTTCTTTCAGGAGATATATGAAAAAGAATGTATTGATTATAACGAGTTTTCCTTAACCTTTCCTTAAAAAAGGCCTAGAATATCGGACAAGCAGATAATTTTTTGATTTTTTTCAATCGTATCAACTACTAGGTTAATAGACCCGATTCCAGCGCGTAAGGCCGTTTGGACATCTAAAAGTCGATCGCCTACATAATAGGTAGAGTCTTTTTCAAGTCGGTAGGTTTCAATTAAATAATTAAGAGCCTCGGGATCTGGTTTGCGGGCAAAGCCCGAATCAGCTGTTAGAACTTCTTTGAAATAGGTAGCTATCCCTAAGTTTTGCAATAATTGATGTGTATTTTTACCTTTGTGAGTGTAGACAAAATTTGAAATCCCCTGTTCCACTGTCCAATCCAGCACGTCACGCGCACCTGGCATAAGATGAATGGCCGCATTTTTCTCACGGAGGGAATTGGCTCGAAAGGCCTGCATGTCATCGTAGTCCAAACCTTCTTTATCCGCTACTTCCTTGATTAAATCTTTGACAGAGAATTTTAGAATGTATTCTTTAATGGCTGGTCTGTCAAAATCTAGGCCAAAATGCTCATAGGTTTCTTCTAGACCTGCAAGGATAGCATCATATGAATCAAAAAGAGTGCCGTCTAAATCCCAGATGAAAGCTATATTTTTCTCCATCATAGCCTCCTACTTGTCTTGATAAGGATAACCGAGATGCTCGTAGGCTTTGGCTGTCGCTAGACGACCTGTCCGAGTCCGCATGATGAAGCCTTTTTGAATCAAGTAGGGTTCGTACATATCCTCGACCGTGTCGCGTTCTTCTGCGATATTGACAGAGAGAGTGCCCAGACCTACCGGACCGCCTCCGTAGACTTCAATCATGGTCTTAAGAATCTTTTGGTCTACATAATCCAAGCCTTCACGGTCTACATCCAGCATGGAGAGAGCCTTGTCCGTAATCGCATCATCAATGAGTCCGTCACCAACAATTTGGGCAAAATCTCGCACGCGCTTCAGAAGTCGGTTGGCAATCCGAGGAGTCCCACGAGAACGGCGAGCTAATTCTATGGCAGCCTCATGTGTAATCTCCATTTCAAAGATGTCTGCCGTCCGCTCAACAATTTCGGTCAAATCATCCAGTTCATAGTATTCCATATGGCCGGTAATTCCAAAACGAGCTCGTAGGGGATTGGACAACATACCCGCCCGTGTTGTAGCACCGATGAGGGTAAAAGGTGGTAAATCTAAGTGGACAGATCGACTGGCCTCTCCAGCTCCAATCATGATGTCAATATAAAAATCTTCCATCGCCGAATAGAGAATCTCCTCCACAGCCATGGGCATGCGGTGGATTTCATCAATAAAGAGAACATCCCCTGGCTCTAAGTCATTAAGGATAGCCACTAAGTCTCCAGCTTTTTCGATAACTGGACCACTGGTTTGTTTGATGTTCACACCCAGTTCATTGGCAATAACAAAGGCCATGGTTGTTTTCCCCAAACCTGGAGGTCCAAAAAGTAGAGCATGATCCAGTGCCTCATCTCGCATTTTTGCGGCTTCGATGAAGATTTTCAGTTGCTCTTTGACCTTGTCCTGACCGATATATTCATTTAATTTCTGCGGACGAAGGGTGCGCTCAACCACTTCCTCATCGCCCATTAATTCTTTGTCTAAAATTCTGTTCATGGTCTTATTATAGCAGAAAATGAAAAAGATAGGGAGAGGGCCCTATCTTTGTAGATTATAGAGTTAAATTAGAACCACCATATTCCCCAGCCACCAGAACTCGCAATCATTGTTGTAAAAAACTTAAACATTTTCATAATCTCCTTTTGTTTTATGAGATTATTATAGATTTATCTAAGGTTTTTCAACATGACAAAAATGTCTACAAACTAACTGCTCTTACTATCGCTTTCCCATTCATTTTCAATTTTTTCAAGAAGATTTGGATCCCCAATCATTCCCGCTGATAACTTCGCAGCTTCATAAAGTTGTTCTGCATCTTTTTTGTTCTTATCAACATATAATTTATACTTCCAACTTATCATCTTCAAAATCGGTAATTTTTGATAATCTTGAGTCCTGTTCATGATTTGTTCAATAGTTTGAATAAATGCTGGAATGCAATCATTCTGTTCTTTAGAACCTGCAACACCAACCATCACAAAAAGGACATCTCTCAAAATGAATAAATCTTTAGGTCTAACAACATTCACCTGACAAGGCAAAGTCTTCAACAAATGCTGGAAAACTGCATTCTCCTTAGGAAATTTACTTAATTCTGTCATTCGTGCATGTTCTAAAAACAGACGAATCATCAACAGCTCATTGATACTGTAGGCATCTTTGTGTGAAATTTGGAAAAAATATTCTTCCAAGATTTCTTTTCCATATATAGCTTCACTGGTATCATGCACATCAAAAAAGGATTGAATGGTATCAACCGCAAGTTGCTCTTCCTCTGGCAAATCATCATAATAGTTATCATAAATTTCAGTTAATATCTGATCCCGCCAGTCAATCTTCTTGTTTTCCCCATAAGTGGGAGTTCGAAGGATATCATACTTTAAATTGAGATAATCTTCAGGCAAGTCGACATAATCTGGCATCAGCTCATATAACGACATCCCCAAACCAGTTGCTATAAATGTTATCTTTGTAAAGGTAGGTTTTGACTCCCCACTTTCAATTCTCGCCAACTGTCTTATGGAAAATTCAGTTTCATCGCCACACATAGATTCTCTTGTGATTCCTTTGCTCTCACGAAGTGAACGTACCCTTTTGCCAAACTCTTTATTATCCACAACTACTCCTTAGTAAATCAATTTGATAGCACTAGTATACATAATACCGAAAAAATATTCAATTATTTTTGATTTTTTTGCATCTTTTGGCTTTTTATGTATATTTTTACAAAAACCCATCTATTTTGTTTTAGATAGGTTATAAAGATTGCTTAGTCTGCCAAGCCGATACGCTCAAATACTTCCTCTACCCGTTGTGTATAATAAGTCGGATCAAAGAGTTCGTCGATTTCAGCTTGGGTGAGAAGGTTTGTGACTTTGCTGTCAGCTTCCAAAAGCGGTTTGAAATCCACTTGGTTATCCCATGAGTGAGCGGTTTTCGGTTGCACCAAATCATAGGCTTCTTCGCGGGTCATGCCTTTTTCAATCAGTTTGAGCATGACGCGTTGGCTATAAATGAGGCCAAAGGTAGAATTCATGTTGCGGATCATGTTTTCTGGGAAAACCGTCAGATTTTTGACAATGTTTCCGAAGCGGTTGAGCATGTAGTTGATCAGAATGGTCGTGTCCGCCGCGATGATGCGTTCTGCTGATGAGTGTGAAATGTCACGTTCATGCCAGAGGGCAATATTTTCATAGGCTGTGACTGCGTGCCCACGGATGACTCGAGCTAAACCGGTCATGTTTTCAGACCCAATGGGATTGCGTTTGTGAGGCATAGCCGAACTGCCTTTTTGCCCCTTAGCGAAAAATTCTTCCACTTCGCGCTGTTCTGATTTTTGCAGGCCGCGAATCTCAGTAGCCATGCGCTCGATGGATGAGGCGATAATGGCCAAGGTTGAGAAGTATTCGGCGTGGAGGTCGCGTGGCAGGACCTGGGTGGAGATTTCCTGGGCACGGATACCTAATTTGTCACAGACATATTTCTCCACGAAAGTCGGGATGTTGGCAAAGTTGCCGACCGCTCCAGAAATTTTTCCTGCTTCTACTGCCTGGGCTGCCTGCTCGAAACGCTGGATATTGCGCTTCATTTCGCTGTACCAGGTGGCCAGTTTGAGACCGAAGGTCGTTGGCTCGGCGTGAACACCGTGGGTCCGACCCATCATGATGGTCATCTTGTGCTCTTTGGCCTTGTCGCCGACGATGTTTTTGAAATTCTCCAGGTCGCGACGGATGATGTCGTTTGCCTGCTTGTAGAGGTAGCCGTAAGCCGTGTCCACCACGTCGGTCGAAGTCAGACCGTAGTGCACCCACTTGCGCTCCTCACCGAGGGTTTCAGAAACCGCACGGGTAAAAGCCACCACATCGTGACGGGTTTCCTGCTCGATTTCAAGGATGCGGTCGATGTCAAAGTCCGCATGTTCTCGGATTTTCGCCACATCTTCCTTAGGAACTTCACCCAACTCAGCCCAAGCTTCGTCAGCGAGGATTTCCACCTCCAACCAAGCACGGTACTTATTTTCTTCCGACCAAATATTCGCCATTTCAGGGCGAGAATAACGTTCTAGCATTTTTGCTCCTTAATTTTTTACAGCAATTCAATATGTCGACGAAAATCTCTTGTAAGAATTTTTTTATTGACAAAATCACCATTACTATTAATGAGATAATTTAATGTATCCTTAATTCTATCCGATGTATATGTCTTCGCATGTAACCTAGTCAATATTTCTTTTAAAATATCATCTTGAGTTGAATTTAAGTTCTGACTGAGTTGCTGCTTTTGATTGAATAAATATTTCAATAAAGTTTTCACTTGATCTTGATTCAAAATATCAAACAATCTGTCATAATATTGAACTGCGCTTCTAGCTACATCATAAGAATTGCCTAACCGACAGGTTAGAATAACTGAAAGTAGTTTTTCTGCCACTGAATCGGGAATGTCGGCCGATTGTTCAATATATGACATAATATCTTTGGCCTTTGGACCCTCATGATAGAAATTATCAAACGAGTAGTGGATATTTTCAAGTTCATCAATCATGACGCTAAGAGCTATACTGCGAGTACCGTTAGATTTGTATCTATTCCCATCGCAAATATCGAAAAATTCCTTTGCTTTTGTCTCTTTATCTTTTTCAAGATTCAAAGAATACGAATCGATATCCAATCCCAATTCATATTTCATCCTATCATCTGAGTTAATCCAAACAGTTGGAGCAATCTTTCTGATGTTATTCGTCAAAATATCATTTTGTGAACTTACATATTTTTTAAATAAAATCTTCAATAAATTATTGGTTAGAGTTATGGAAATATCTTTTATCTTACCATCTAATTGCAATAAATAATTATCATCAATATTAAGACCATTTTGGCCAATACCATTTATGATTTTTTTCACCTCTAGCGAGTTTGAACTAGTTTCGTCTAAAAAAACATTATTAATGCAATCTTCAACCCAACCCAAAAGTAAAAGTGGGCTAATAATTTCTCTTGTGGGATGAGATCCACCAATATTATTTCTCATATCTAATATATGAAGTAGTTTTTTCTGAGTTATTTCGGAAATAATCTCTAATTTACCACAAGTCTGAACCAACACAATATCTTTCAGCATAATGAAGTCATCTTTACTGGAGAAAAAACTACGTTTATCTCCTGAAACGGCACTATCGAAAAATAAGTCCAATCCATACGAATCAGCTTTATTTCTAAGAGTTTCTACCACTTCATTCCATAAATCATTTAGTGCAGAATCAAAACGCCCAATAGCTACACTTGAAATAAATTCAGACATATACATTGCGTTCTGCCTATGACTCTGAGGAATTGTATTTAATAAATCAGGTAGATTGCTTGAAACTCGGTACTTGTCCGCAGTAGATGCAATCACGTTTTCAAAAGGTAAGCCAAAACTTTTTAAATAATTTTCGAATGGAGAAGATTCCACTATTTGTAACGAATCTCTTGACTGTCCAATGATATTACTCATATAAATATAAATTCCTTTCCTATCTTTAGCAGTCTGGTCTTTATCAAAACCAGTATTAAACAAGGTGCATTTCCACATTTTCCATAATCTACTAATTCTGCATTTTTCTGCTTAACCAAAAAACTTTAGACATTTAGTTTATTAAATCAAGGTTGTTATTTTTTCCCTTTTCCTACAAATTTATCCAAAATTGCAGGCACTCCGACTGAAACGAAGACTGTTGCAATCATTCCTGCATTTTTCTTAATAAATTTAATAGGTTTATTTATCTGCTTCCCAATTTTATGAATTTGTTTCTTATCCATTTTATACTCCATTCAAAAGCTCTTCACCAGTAAACTCAATTGTTATCATGTCTTCTTGTAGTGGCTCTAGTATTTCAATTTGAGCAATAAATTCTTCCGGTTCAACACACCATTTTATTTGACGTGATTCTTCATCGTTTTTAAAATCTTGAAGTTCAACAAGTTGCGAAACATATTCATGATTTTCTTCAACCAATTGCTTTACTGGATAAAAAATAGTATCAACCATCTGGGGATGCCCTGTAACAGAATAAGTTTTCGCTAATAAATCACTGGATTTTACAATATAGGAAAGTTGGTCATTTAACTCATTAAAACTGTTTGAAATCTCTTCATTAAATTTCTCATCAAACATAGATTTAAATAATATACCAACTTTTGAATTAGGAATTGAAATCTGTTTATTTACCTCAATTTCAAATTCCTTAATAATAGACTCTCGCCCTTCGTTTAAATCACTTATTGCGTGTAGAAGCAAACTTTGTTTATGGGGATCTTCGTCCGGTATCTGCAAGGCCTGATTGATTGTACTTTCTGCACCTAATATTTTAGCGCGCCTATCATTTTTCTGACCCTGTTTTATTTCCAAACTAATTTGCTTAACTTCTGTTAATAAAATTTCCCGCGTTGTAAAATGAAGTGCAACAAAAAAGACATGTTCGTCTGATATACTAGAATTCCCCAACTCAGTATAGAAAGCAGATGAACATGTCCAACACTCATTCTACCAAAAAATCAACCTATTCTCATCTCTCAGCCTCGGAACGTGGCGAAATGGCTGCTTATCTTAAAATGGGAAAGAAACCGGCTGAAATCGCTCGTCTTCTAGGTCGTCACCGGTCGACAATCAGTCGAGAAATCAAACGTGGTTCGGTGGATCAGGTACAGGATAAGAATGGGAAACGTACCTATTTCAGTGCCTATTTCGCTGATAGCGGACAGCGTGTCTATGAATCCAATCGTCAAAAGTGCTCTTATCTCAAGTTGAATGACTGCTCCGCTAAATTCATTGAGCAATTAGGATATGCCTTGAAAGCTAAAATTCGTCTTCATAGCGTAGATAGTTTCGTTCAGACTTATAAAGCAAATCATCCTGAGGAGGTTGTTCCCTCTACCAAAACCATTTATCGCTATATCAAAGAGGGGCTGTTAGTTATAAAACCAATCGATTTACCTAAGATGGTCAGTATCAGGAAACGTTCTAAGCCAGTCATTAAGACGAATAAGAAAACTTTAGGTCAGTCTATCGAAGAACGTCCTGAGTGTATCAATGACCGTTCTGAATTTGGTCATTGGGAGATTGACTTGGTTCTTGGAAAGAAAACCAAAGGTGAAGCTGTTGTTTTGACTTTGGTAGAGCGCCAGACACGCTATGCACTAGGAGTTAAGCTAGAAGACAAACAGTCCCATACCATTAATTGTGCTGTCAAACAACTTACAAGTCAGTATCCTATTGCATCCATTACAGCTGATAATGGTTCTGAATTTAGTTTACTCTCAGACTTGGAAGCTGTTGATGTTTACTTTGCACATCCATATTCTTCACATGAGAGAGGTACAAATGAGAACTTCAATGGTCTCCTCAGAGAATATATCCCTAAAGGAAACTCTTTTAATTCACTAACCTCTGAAGAACTTGACAACTATATCACAGCCATCAATGAGCGCCCGAGACGACTTCTTCAATACCAATCTTCAAAATTCCTATTTGGGATAGCCCAAATAGCTTAACCTCTGGATCTCTAGTTATCAATCAACTTGTTGCACTTGACTTGACAACATGCGGTTAATAAAATTTCTAAATCTGCAATTTTTTGAGCATTAACTAATTGATTGACATTGGAAATAACATTTTGTAAAATGAAGTGCAACAAAAAAGACATGTTCGTCTGATATACTAGAATTCCCCAACTCAGTATAGAAAGCAGATGAACATGTCCAACACTCATTCTACCAAAAAATCAACCTATTCTCATCTCTCAGCCTCGGAACGTGGCGAAATGGCTGCTTATCTTAAAATGGGAAAGAAACCGGCTGAAATCGCTCGTCTTCTAGGTCGTCACCGGTCGACAATCAGTCGAGAAATCAAACGTGGTTCGGTGGATCAGGTACAGGATAAGAATGGGAAACGTACCTATTTCAGTGCCTATTTCGCTGATAGCGGACAGCGTGTCTATGAATCCAATCGTCAAAAGTGCTCTTATCTCAAGTTGAATGACTGCTCCGCTAAATTCATTGAGCAATTAGGATATGCCTTGAAAGCTAAAATTCGTCTTCATAGCGTAGATAGTTTCGTTCAGACTTATAAAGCAAATCATCCTGAGGAGGTTGTTCCCTCTACCAAAACCATTTATCGCTATATCAAAGAGGGGCTGTTAGTTATAAAACCAATCGATTTACCTAAGATGGTCAGTATCAGGAAACGTTCTAAGCCAGTCATTAAGACGAATAAGAAAACTTTAGGTCAGTCTATCGAAGAACGTCCTGAGTGTATCAATGACCGTTCTGAATTTGGTCATTGGGAGATTGACTTGGTTCTTGGAAAGAAAACCAAAGGTGAAGCTGTTGTTTTGACTTTGGTAGAGCGCCAGACACGCTATGCACTAGGAGTTAAGCTAGAAGACAAACAGTCCCATACCATTAATTGTGCTGTCAAACAACTTACAAGTCAGTATCCTATTGCATCCATTACAGCTGATAATGGTTCTGAATTTAGTTTACTCTCAGACTTGGAAGCTGTTGATGTTTACTTTGCACATCCATATTCTTCACATGAGAGAGGTACAAATGAGAACTTCAATGGTCTCCTCAGAGAATATATCCCTAAAGGAAACTCTTTTAATTCACTAACCTCTGAAGAACTTGACAACTATATCACAGCCATCAATGAGCGCCCGAGACGACTTCTTCAATACCAATCTTCAAAATTCCTATTTGGGATAGCCCAAATAGCTTAACCTCTGGATCTCTAGTTATCAATCAACTTGTTGCACTTGACTTGACAACATGCGAAATGAGCGCCCGAGACGACTTCTTCAATACCAATCTTCAAAATTCCTATTTGGGATAGCCCAAATAGCTTAACCTCTGGATCTCTAGTTATCAATCAACTTGTTGCACTTGACTTGACAACATGCGGTTAATAAAATTTCTAAATCTGCAATTTTTTGAGCATTAACTAATTGATTGACATTGGAAATAACATTTTGTAAAGCTTCAGGATTGTCTAGAATTATTTTTTCTAACCTAGCCTTTGAAACTATCTCATTATTTGTTCCTTTTGTAACAAAATTTGGCAATAGTGATTTTCTATCTGCAGTCCTCTGAAAATCAATTTCACCTTTCTGAAACTTCTTTAACTGCTCCTGTGTAAATCGAACAACATATACTTCTTCCGGATTAATCTTTTTCTTAATTTCTTTATATGAATTAACTACCGTTGAAAAATACCTACTTACTTGTTCCATGTTGTTATTCTTTAAGAAATTGATGGATAACTGATTATCTACATTTCTGCCTTTTATAGAAAGTTCATTCCTTTTAATAGATAACTCACCCATAAAATTCTCCTTTAAAAATCCAGACTAGTTCCAAATTCATCTGCTTCCTCTCCCAACACCGTCACATGCCCCATCTTGCGGTTGTGTTTCGCTTCTATTTTACCATATAAATGAAGATGAGCGCTAGGGTTTTCTTGAACAAAGGCTTGCGCTTTTTCCATGTGCTGGCCCAAGACATTGAGCATGACGGCTGGTGCATGCAGCTTGATTTGTGGCAATGGCATGCCTAAAATGCCCAAGATATGAGTATCAAACTGGGAGAAATCGCAAGCTTCGATAGAATAATGGCCCGAGTTGTGGGGGCGGGGTGCAATCTCATTAACAGTGATGTCATGGTCGGTCGCAAACATTTCCACACAAAGGGTTCCTGATAACTCCAGCTTTTTGGCAATTTGCACCGCCATGGCTTGCGCTTTTTCAGCTAGCTCATCTGAAATGCGGGCTGGTACAATCGTTTTTGAGAGAATGTTGTTGCGGTGGATGTTTTCTTGAACTGGGAAGATCGTTACATCTTGCCCATTTCCTGATACGATAGCGGAAATTTCCAAGTCAAAGTAAACAAATTCTTCCAGAACACAATCCGCTGTATCCGCTAAATCAGTTGCGGCAGGTAAATCTGTCTGGGATGCAATGACCATTTGCCCATGTCCATCGTAGCCACCTGTTGCGGTTTTGAGGACGTATTTTTTTGTCAAATCCAGGTCTGCCAGGTCGCTACTGGACTTGATGACCTTGTAGGGTGCCACCTGAACTCCGGCTTTTTTTGCCAAGAAGTCTTTTTCAAAAATACGGTTTTGGGAGATGCGCAGGAGGTCGGTGCCTTGAGGCAGTTGGTTTTCTTTGATGACCGCATTGAGTCCATCCGCATCCACATTTTCAAATTCGTAGGTGAGGACATCGCATCTCTCAGCCAGTTGACGCAGGGCCTCCACATCATCATAATCCGCCACGATGATTTCTGCCACGCGAGAGGCAGGGCAGTCCGCAGCTGGGTCCAGTGCGATCACCTTGTGGCCCATGTAGATGGCAGAAATGGCCATCATCTGACCCAGTTGGCCGCCTCCGATAATACCGATTGTTTTAGTCCAGCTCATTTGTTGACTCCTCTGCGATACGGCCTTGTTCTGCATGGAAATCAGCTAGGTCTTGGGCGATTTTAGCATCTTCAATAGACAAGATGCGAAGAGCAGTTAGGCCTGCGTTGGTTGCACCTGCCTCACCGATCGCCATGGTTGCGACTGGCACGCCACCTGGCATTTGTACGATAGAATAAAGTGAGTCGAGGCCAGAAAGAGCTCGCGATTGAACGGGTACGCCGATGACTGGCAAGGTCGTTTTAGCTGCTACCATGCCTGGCAAGTGAGCTGCTCCGCCTGCTCCTGCGATGATGACTTTGATGCCACGACCACGCGCTTCCTCCGCATGTTTGAACATGAGGTCTGGCGTGCGGTGAGCAGAGACGACTTTTTTCTCGTAGGCAACGCCGAAGTTATCTAGAACCTGGGCGGTTTTTTGCATGGTGCTCCAGTCGGATTTGGAGCCCATGATGATGGAGATTACTGGTTTCATATTTACTTCTTTCTTTTTTGATAATGGGCTTAGGTAGTGGGGTCGGAAGCAAACCTTCGGTTTCATTCCTAAACTTTGAGCCTAAAGTCTCAAAGTTTCCCTCGCCATAACTGTTAAGTTATGGTCTTTTCACTACGGCACCCATTATCAAGCGGGTACCCTTCGGCCACCAATTTTACTCTAATAATTAATTGACTTTTCAGAACTTACTCTCTTATAGCTTTGCTTCCGATATCATTTCTGTAAAAGAGGCCTTCTGTATTTTGAGCTTTCAGCTCTGAGTAAATTTTTTCTTGAGCTTCTCTGACGCTATCAGCTGTGGTGACCAGCATGTAAACTCGTCCGCCGTTTGAAAGCAGTGCTTGGCCTTTTTCATCAAACTTAGCCCCGGCATAGTAGGTGATGATATCGCCACTTGTCTTTTCTGGTAAGATCACGCCTTTCTCATAATCGAGAGGGTAGCCCTTTGAGGCAACCACCACACCAAGCGTCACGCCTTGATCGGTCCAGGTCAGCTCTGCTGGTTTCTGGTCTAGGATGTCGCTGATGTTTTGGACAAAATCAGAAGTCAGACGAGGCAGGATAATCTGAGTTTCAGGGTCGCCGAAGCGAGCGTTGAACTCGATAACCTTAGGTCCGTCAGTCGTCACGATAAGACCGCAGTAAAGGACGCCCAGATAAGGACGGTTTTCGGCAATCATGCCCTTAAGGACTGGCTTGACGATGGTTTCGATGGACTGGTTGATGAGGTCATCTGACAAGTGGGGAACCGGTGCATAAGCCCCCATGCCACCAGTGTTTGGCCCCTTGTCGCCGTCGTAGGCACGCTTATGGTCCTGAGCGGTCGGCATGATATAGAAGGTGTCGCCATTGACAAAGGCAAAGAGGGAGAACTCCTCACCGTCCAGAAACTCCTCGATGACCACGCGGGCACCGGAGTCGCCGAACTTGTTGTCCAAAAGCATGTCACGAGCCACATCTACCGCTTGCTCCACACTTTCAGCCACGACCACGCCTTTGCCCAGTGCCAAACCGTCAGCTTTGACCACGATGGGAGCACCCTGCTCTTCGATGTAGGCTTTGGCTTGCTCGAAATCAGAGAAAGTGCCGTAAGCTGCTGTTGGGACGCCGTATTTGACCATGATTTCTTTGGCAAAATCCTTAGACCACTCCAGCTCCGCAGCTAGTTTAGTGGGACCAAAGGCTTTGAGCCCCGCCGCATTAAAATCATCCACAATGCCAGCTGCAAGAGCATCATCCGGACCGATGAAAGACCAGGCAATGTCCTTTTCTTTGGCAAAATCAATCAGTTTGGAATGTTCGGAAATAGCAATTGGAACCAAATCCAATCCATCCAAGGTCATACCATCATTTCCAGGAGCCAAAAAAACTTGCTCCACCTGCGGAGATTCCAACAACTTCTTCGCAATGGCGTGCTCACGACCACCCGAACCAACAACTAATAATTTCATAGCTACAACACCTCACTATCAAGAAAAACGATTGGAATTAAACAAAATTTGAGTTTTATTTGTAAAAATAGTTATTTGACGAATTATATAAAAACATTATAACATATTTGTTCGTTTTAATTGTTTTGTGCGATGTTTTTTTCAAATATCCTAAACAAAGGTTCGTTTTTTTAGAAAGATAAATAATCAAATCCCTATTTATGTTTAAAATACAGATTTTATTTCCCAATTGGATAGATAAGAGCTTATTCTATCTTTTTAAAATTACACTATTCCCATCACACAAAAACACCCCAATCTTTCCGATTAGGGTGTAATACTTATCTTCAAACTTTCAATCAACTGAAAGTTTTATCAATTTTTTAATATTTTTTCACTTCACTGAAAATTCATCTTACGGATTAAATGACACATGAACATGGTCATAGTGGTTTTCTGTGATGCTGCCACGGTCTGGCATGAGGTTCCATGTGTAGGCTGGTCCGTAAATGCTGTTGAATGGTGCGTAGAAGCGTTGCTTCCAAATGATGTAGGATACACCCCGAGAGGCCATATTAGCTGCTGTGTAATCAGCAATTTGGTCACCTAAAGCTGAACTGATTGGTACCATAAAGTCCACAGCTAAACCTTTTCCGTGATCCTGTGGATCACCAGGGCGGAAGGTTGAAAAGCTTGTGATTCCATAGATGCTCGCAATTTCATTCATAAATGCTGCCGCTTTTGGCTGTAAGCCACTTGTGTTCACAGTAGTTGTCGGTACAGCGGCTTGTGTTGGTGCGGAAGTCGGAACTTCGGTTGCCGAAACTGATGTTGCATGAGTTTCTGTAATAGGTATTTCGGTAACCGCTTCTTCTATGACAGGGACTTCGCTTGTGGGGACTTCTGTGATTAGTGTTTCAGTAGCTGGAGCTTCGGTTACTGGTGATTCTGTGGTAGGTGCTTCAGTGGCCGGAACTTCCGGAGCTGGTGCTTCCGGAATCGCGACTACCTCATCTTCCACCACCACTTGCTTATTTTGAAGATCTACAACTGCAGATGTATCAGGTTGTTCAATTTCAATTTCTACCAATTCATAGTTTTGATCATACTTTGTTTTGAGTGTTGTATCTGGGAAAATTAAGTTTAAATTACTGATTTGGTTGACTTGTGCTAAAAAATTCATATCGATTTCCATTGCGTAAGCGATAGAAAACAAGGTATCCCCATACTGGATAGTGTAGGTTTTCCCTTCTTGGTCAGAGCTAATATCCGCACGAATCTCCTCAACAGAGCGAGGGATCCAAGGTTGCGATACCACATTTGCTTGCGCTCTTGCTGATGCTAAGAGAGTTAGGGCCAAAGTTGATGCTAAAACAATTTGTTTCTTCATATTTATTTGTTACTACCTTTTCATTTTTTAGTATAGAAACATACTAGCATAAAAAAATCATAGATTGGTACTATCTAGTGCTATTTCACAAAAGCTTAACTCGACTGTTACTTGTAGACTTTTCTGTAATATAGCCCTAATATGCATGATATATTTGACACAGAAAAACGCTTATAAATTGTAAGTTGCCCTAAATAGGTTTTGAGAAACTCTCGGACATCTTATTAATTTGTGTTAAAATAAAGTATTCGAATCAGTTTTTAAATAGGTTTCTGAGATAAGGAGTTCTATATGAAATTTTTTGAAATATGGTTTTTGGGCACTCTCTCTTTGCAGCTAGTCATGTGGACTTACATATTCATCCTCAGTACGAGCGACCCTGCTACTAGTTGGCTCATCTTTATTAACTTTTATGCCTTCATTATTTCTCTTATTCAATGTCCCCTATTCGCTGTCACATATCTATATTTGGATAAACGACTTGAAAGATGGAGATGGTGGCATTCTTTCCTCATCTGGCTGGGAACTTACTTGCTCATTTTAATACCAGCTTATGTCATCTACGTATAAATTCAGGCAGAAGACCGAGTGAAATGCAATCAGAAGGCATATATAGGCTCTAAATTTACTTAAAATTTACGGATCGAAAACAAGAAAAAAAGATTGAAGTTTCGGTCCAAAATGGACTTTTTCTTCAATCTATTAACTAGAATGCTGTCACACAAGATTATACTAAAATGACGAATCAAAACAAGTGATTTTCCTTTAAGATCAGTGTCTAAAATGTCGCACGCCGGTAAAGACCATGGCGATGCCGTGCTTGTTGGCAGCATCGATGGAATCTTGGTCGCGGACGGAGCCCCCTGGTTGGATGATGGCTTTGATGCCAGCTTCTGCAATTTCTTCGATATTATCTGCAAATGGGAAGAAGGCATCCGATGCCAACACAGCACCTTCAAGTCGGTTTTTGGCTTGGTCGATAGCGATGCGGACAGAAGCCACACGGTTGGTTTGGCCAGGTCCCACTCCTAGAGTCATCTTGTCATTGGTGATAATTATGCCGTTAGACTTGACGTACTTGATAGCCTTCCAAGCAAATTCTAAGGCACGCGCTTCTTGTTCATCAGGTTGGCGTTCCGTCACCAGCTGCCAGTCTGCTGGGCATTCCTCGATGACATCTTGGTTTTGAACTAGGAGTCCGCCAACTACACCTGTGTACTCTGCTTCCACTTGGCTGGCATCTTGAGCATCAAATGGCAGTTCCAGGATACGTAGGTTTTTCTTCTTGTTGGTCAAAATAGCTAGCGCTTCTTCCGAGTAGCTCGGTGCGATGATGATTTCTAAGAAAATCGGATGCATCTTCTCAGCCGTCGCAGCATCTACTTCTCTATTGAGAACAACGATACCGCCAAAAATGGAAACTGGATCTGCTTCATAGGCATAATCCCAAGCCGTTTCAATGTCATCTGCCTGCCCAATGCCACAAGGGTTCATGTGTTTGAGAGCTACAACAGTCGGACGGTCTTTGAAATCACGGATAATACGAATGGCCGCATCCGCATCGCGAATGTTATTGAAAGAGAGTTCCTTACCGTTGAGCTGTTTAGCAGCTGCAATAGAATACTCTGTTGGCAAGGCATTTTGGTAGAAATCCGCATCCTGTTGTGGGTTTTCTCCGTAGCGCATTGGCTGTTTAAGATCATAGGTGATGGTCAGCTTTTCAGGCTTGGTCTCACCAACTTGTGCGGTGAAATATTCTGCAATGAGGGCATCATAAGCAGCGGTGTGACGGAAGACTTTTGCTGCTAGGCGCTGACGGGTTTCATAGCTGGTTTCCCCATTTTCAGCCAGTTGCTCCAAGACCAGTGCGTAATCAGCTGGATCCACCACGACAGTCACACTGGCGTGGTTTTTTGCCGCCGAACGGAGCATGGAAGGACCGCCGATGTCGATGTTTTCCACCGCCAAATCGTAGGTCACATATGAACGCAGAATGGTCTCCTTGAAGGGATAGAGGTTGACCACAACCAGGTCGATGAGTTCAATATTGTTGTCGGTCGCTGCTTGCAAGTGGGTATCCACATCACGACGAGCCAAAAGTCCGCCGTGGATCTTCGGGTGGAGGGTCTTAACGCGACCATCCATCATTTCAGGGAAGCCGGTCACATCGTCAATGGCAATGGTTTCTATCCCTGCATTATCAAGAGTAACCTTGGTACCACCTGTTGAGATGATGTCCCATCCAAAGTTTTTGAGCTCTTTGGCAAATTCTACGATGCCCGCCTTGTCAGATACGCTGATTAAAGCACGTTTTGTCATGTTTTCTCCTTTTAAAATCAATTACAGTCCAACTATCACTAATAAAATCAAAACGATGAGAGGAAGGCCGACAAAAATCAGGCCTATTGTGTTAACCCACTTTCTAGTCTGGGTCTTCGTTATTTTTAAAAATAGGTGATAGACCAATAAACCCAAAACAACTCCCAAGGTATTAAAAATCAGGTCTGTCACATCAGCCATGCCGATAGCTAAGATAAATTGCAGCAACTCATAGAGTAAACTGAGCGAGAAACCAGCACCTATTATTTTCCAAGGTGACCTCCCCTCCCTTATAAGAGGAATACAAACACCAAAAGGAATGAAGAAGAGAAGATTAAAGGCCATCTCAGCCCAGACAATATTCCCGTTAACAATCATCGGTTCCGCAAAAGGAAGCCAGTTTATCACTCTCGGACTACTGAAAAAACCCAAAAACTCCAAGCGAGTTTCAAATTTAAATAAAATACACCAAGTTAATAAAATAAGATAAGCATAAAATAAATAGCGACTGGTTTTTTTAGACGATAACATATGGAAGCTCCTCTTGACTTTTAGATTTGGAATAAGCTCTTGCCTAAAGTCTACTGCCTTTTTCGCCAGTGGTCAAATTTTTTTCGGTTCTTGGTGACATTTCCACTTCATCTCATAGGCCAGGTATTCATGAGAAAATTCATAACCTAGTTGCTGAGCGAGGGCTAGCGATGCCTGATTATGGGCATCCCAACTTGGATAGTGGTCTCTATTTAAAGATTCTATGATAAACTTGGCTGCGACAATGGTTGCCAAACCTTTTCGCCTGAAATCCTTGTGGGTATCGATTTCAATCTCATATCCTATATCGTAGGAAGAAAAAGAGGAAGCTGCCGAAATCAGCTGATCTTCGTATAGAATGGCTACACCAAGACCTGCTTTTACATAATGATCATAGTTATCATAATTACCTACCAAATCTTGTGACCAAGGTTCAGATAAGCAAACCTCATAGAGCTTTTCATCTATCAGTTTGAGTTCGTTCTCTGCTGGCAAAGTAGCAAGGATCTTTTCCAACTTTTCTCTATCAAAAATCGTGTCCTTCTTAGTCGCATAGCGGGTAAAAGCTTTGGCACTATCTCCATAATGCTCTTCTATCAAATCGACCCAGGCTTGGTCTTGCGGAACGAAAATGACATCTTTTCCTCGACAATGCTCGATGAAATCGAGATTCGCTTGACCCGCTAGAAATCCGAAGGACCCGAATTTGCCAAATAAGGCCAAGGCAGAATGAGGATTTTCAGTTCTGTCCGCCCAAATTTCTCCCATTTCGCCCTGCAAACAAGTCCAGATGATAGTTTCCTCCCATCCGGAAAAGAGGTCTGCAGCCAGCTGGGGATTTTTCAATTTAATCATGTAAAATCTCCTTAATCACTTGCGGGTAGACTGCATACTCCGCTTGGTGAATTCGATTTTCAAAACTTTCTATCGTATCGTCTGGCAACCGTGGCACGCGCACCTGTTTGATGATTTGCCCGGTGTCCACACCTGAATCTACCCAATGAATGGTGACGCCGCTTTCTGGGACACCTGCCTCCCAAGCGTCTAGAATCCCATGAGCTCCTGGAAATTCTGGTAGATAGGCAGGATGAATATTGATCATGCGACCCTCATAAGCGGACAAAAGCTTAGGTCCGACGATTTTCATATAACCAGCCAAGCAAACCAAGTCTATCTGATGCAGGTCTAGCAAATCGATAATAGCCTCTTCATAGGATGCTTTGTCATCGAACTCCTTGAGCTCAAAGGCATAGGATAAGACTCCTAATTTTTCAGCTCTTTCCAGAACGTAGGCGTCCCGATGGTCTGAAAAAACAAATTCAACCGAAAAATTCTCAGCAATAACCTGAAAATTAGAGCCAGAACCAGAGGCAAACACAGCGATTTTTTTCATTAGCGAATCACCACACTAGCATCCGTTTTTTCAACAATCCGTCCAAGTTCATAAACCGGTTCATCCACCAACTCCTTGATGCGGTCCACATTCTCAGGCTTAACTGCTAGCATGAGACCGATGCCCATATTGAAAATTTCAAACATCTCTTCATGGTTGATGTTACCATATTTTTCAAGGGCTTTGAAGATTGGTAGAACTGGAATCCTGTCTTCCTCTATTTCCGCAGCTAAATCATGACCGAACATACGGGGTACATTTTCGATAAAGCCACCGCCAGTGATATGGGCAATCCCATTGACTAGTCCTTCTTTAACCAAGGGTAAGACAGTTTTGACGTAGATTCGGGTCGGCTCCAGCAACACATCTTTCAGTGGCTTGCCTTCTAGTTCTGGTAAGATTTCATGACCGGAGTAGTCCGCAAAGACACGGCGAACTAGAGAATAGCCATTCGAATGAATGCCACTTGAAGCGAGTCCCAAAAGAATATCTCCTTGGGCTACTTTTGAGCCGTCGATGATTTGCGATTTTTCCGCAATCCCCACTGCGAAACCAGCTAGGTCATAGTCACCCTCACCATACATGCCCGGCATTTCAGCTGTTTCACCACCAATGAGACCGGCTCCAGCTTGAACACAGCCCTCCGCTACACCAGCCACCACCTGTTCTAGTTTAGCAGGATTATTTTTTCCAGTCGCGATATAGTCCAAAAAGTAGAGAGGTTCTGCCCCAGCTGCGATGATATCGTTGACACACATGGCTACACAATCTTGGCCAACGGTATCATGTTTGTCGTACTGGATAGCCAGCATCAGCTTGGTTCCCACACCGTCTGTCCCTGAAACCAAGACAGGCTCCTTGACATCCAGTTGACTTAAATCAAAGATGCCACCAAATCCGCCAAGTGCTCCCATGACGCCCAGGCGCTCGGTACGTGCGACGTGTTTTTTGATGCGCTCCACAACTTCATAACCCGCCTCAACGTCCACTCCTGCTTTGGCATATGCATTTTTTTCTATCATACGATTTCCTTTTTTACTTTTCCAGGTAAAAGCTTGTTTTTTCCTTCAAGCTCTTAAGATAGGGTTCTTCATAGTCATACAAGGGGGTTGGAAAGTTACCATCGAAGTAAGCTACGCAGAGCCCACCATTTGGAGCATTGGTTTCAATACCAATAGAGTCAATCAACCCTTCCAATGATAGGTAAGTCAAACTATCTGCTCCAATAATCTCACAGATTTCTTCTGCTGTATAATTAGCTGAAATCAACTCCCGCCGAGTCTGGATATCGATGCCGTAGAAGCAAGGATACTTGAGCTCTGGACTCCCAATCGCTACATGGACTTCCGATGCTCCCGCTTCCTTGAGTAACTGAACAATGCGGCGAGAGGTTGTCCCACGTACAATTGAGTCATCCACCATAACCACGCGCTTGCCTTTCACCACACTAGATACGGCAGATAGTTTCATACGAACACCTTGCTCCCGTAATTCTTGGGTTGGCTGGATAAAAGTCCGCTGGCTGTATTGATTTTTAATCAGCCCCATTTCATTTGGTAATCCAGAAGCTTCTGAAAATCCCATAGCCGCTGACAAGGACGAATTGGGTACACCGACTACGATATCTGCCTCATGCTGAAATTCACGAGCCAACTGGGCTCCCATTCGTTTGCGGGCTGTATGAACATTGACCCCGTGGATGGTAGAATCCGGTCTGGCAAAGTAGACGTACTCCATGGAACAAATCGCCAGCTGCGTTTCATCCGTATAAGTGTCGAATGTAATGCCAGAATCATCAATGATGACAAGTTCCCCTGGCTTGACATCCCGCACCCACTCAGCACCAATCACTTCAAAAGCACAGGTCTCGGATGACACTACCCAAGCTCCATTTTTCATTTTTCCAATCGATAGCGGACGAAAACCATTGGGATCCAAGGCAGCAATCAGCTTATTCTCAGTCATCAAGAGATAGGCAAAGCCACCCTTGACTGTATTAAGAGCTTCTTTGACCTTACCCATAAAGCTTGGATTGTGACTTCTGCGAATGAGATGCATGAGAATTTCCGTATCCGACGACGCGTTAAAAATGGCTCCTTGTCCCTCTAAGACCTTCTTGAGACTGATAGCATTGGTCAAATTTCCATTATGGCAGAGTCCAAATTGCTCCTCCGTAAAACGATAGAGAAAAGGTTGAACATTGCTGATGGAAGCTTCGCCAGCCGTTGCATAGCGAACATGACCAATAGCTGCCGAACCGGTGAGTTTATCCAAATCTTCCGGAACTTTAAAGACCTCAGAAAGCAAACCAGTATCACGATGGGCCAGCAGTTGACCCTGGTTGTTCGAAATAATGCCTGCTCCCTCTTGACCACGGTGTTGCAGGCTGTGAAGCCCAAAATAGGTCACCTTAGCTGCATCTGCATGTCCCCAAATGCCAAACAGACCACATTCCTCATTGAGCGATTTAACTTCGTATGTCATTGTTTTTTCCTTTTTTCATGAAAGTGAGATAAAACTCATTATTTGCTCGACAAATTCTCTGCCATTACTCTAGTCGTACAGCTCCAAAATAGTCTACTTTACTTGCCTGTAAAATAAGCAACCGCTGAAGCAAAGAGTTTCTGATCTTTATTTCCAGGAATATTTTTGAAAAGATCCTTTTCCCAGCGTTCTGAATGCCCCATCTTACCGATAATTTGCCCATTTTCACTCACTATTCCTTCGATAGCATGGCTGGAGCCATTAGGATTGTACTTAGAATCCATACTTGGCTGACCATCAAAATCCACATACTGACTCCAGATTTGCCCGTTTTCACATAAGCAAGCAAATTCTTCATCACTGAGGACAAACTTCCCTTCCCCATGTGAGACCGGTATGGCATGAATATCACCAACTTGAACGCCTGTTAACCAAGGCGAGTTAGTATTGATGATGCGGGTTTCGACCATCTTTGCCACATGTTGATTGGCATCATTGTAAAAAAGAGTTGGACTACTTGCAGATATGTCCTCAAAATTACCATAAGGCAAGAACCCAGATTTAACCAAAGCTTGGAAACCATTACAGATACCAATAATGAGACCGCCTTTTTCAATAAATGCCTCTATGGCTGCCGCTACTTTTTGATTGCGTAAGATAGTGACGATGAATTTAGCCGACCCATCTGGCTCGTCTGCTGCTGAGAAGCCGCCTGCAAGGAAGAAGATATTCGCTTTTTCGATAGTTTTCACCATGGTATCGACCGACTCGGCAATGGTAGCTTCATTCAGAGTCACAAAAGGAACTACCGTAACAAGTGCACCGGCCTCTTCAAAGGCTTTAGCTGAATCGTATTCTGAGTTAGTTCCTGGAAAAACGGGAATGTAAACCAAGGGTTTTTCTATGGTTTCCGGAGCTTGGAGAGGAACTTCGGACACCACTCTTGGAACTGCCTTGATATCAGTAGCCTGTTGGAACTCTGTCGGATAGACTCCTTCCAGTTTCCCCTCAAAGGCTGCCAGTAACTTCTTGCCAGGCAATGAAAGTCCATTGACAATAAGCGTAAAGTCACTGATTGTTTGGCCAATCTGGATGGCATCTGCAACTTCTTCCCTTGAAGTAAAGACAAAGCCTCCCAACTGACCTGTCAAGCTCATGTCAAGGTCAACCAGTTCAACATTCACGCCAATCCGATTCCCAAAGGACATGAGAGCTAGCGATTCCACCACCCCCCCATACTTGACAGCTGAGGCAGCCGTGATGGCATATTTTGTCTGAATCGCCTCAAATGTGGCAAAGTTCGTTTTCATCAAATCAAAATCAATCTTTTCTGAGATTGTTTGACCTGGCAAATAATAGATATACTGACCAGCTTCTTTGAATTCTGGCGATAAGACCTTATCCACATGAGCAGTTGTCACCCCAAAGGCTACCAAGGTTGGTGGTACCGTCAACTCTTCAAAGGTTCCAGACATAGAATCTTTACCACCAATGGATGGGAGTCCCAGCTGAATCTGTGCTTCAATGGAACCCAGTAAGGCTGAAACAGGTTGTCCAAAGCGGTCAGCCTGCTTGTCCATCCGTTGGAAATATTCCTGATACGAGAAGCGAGATTGGGACCAATTGGCACCTGTAGCCACCAAGCGAGCTGTCGCTTCGATGACGGCATAGGCAGCTCCGTGATAAGGTGACCATTCAGCAATATAAGGGTTGAAGCCTTGGGCTATGACAGAAGCTGTCTTGGTAACGCCTCTTTGTACGGGTAATTTCTGTACAGAGCTTTCACTTGGTGTCATTTGATAGCGCCCACCGATAGGCTGATTGACGGTTGAACGACCGACTGAGCTATCAAAGATGGTTTGAAGTCCTTTCTGACTAGCATGATTGAGATCAGACAAGACGGCCAGAATATCACTTTCTAAATTTTCCAGCGAAGTAGTTCGCACCTCAGGCATTTCTACTGAGCTATCTACCACATTAGCATCCACTACCACGCGCACGCCATTAGTATCTAAGAAAGAACGCTCGATATCCACAATGGTTTGTCCGTTCCAAGTCATAACTAGATGAGGTTTTTCCGTGACCTTAGCAACTACCACCGCATCAATATTTTCCTTAGCACATGCTGCGATAAAAATAGTCGCATGCTCAGGTTTTACCACCACAGACATGCGCTCCTGTGATTCAGAAATAGCAATTTCCGTACCATTGAGCCCCTGATACTTAAGCGGTACCTTGTCCAAATCAATTTCCAGACCGTCCGCCAACTCACCGATGGCTACACAAACACCACCTGCACCGAAGTCATTGGATTTTTTGATGAGGCGCGTCACATCTCCATTACGGAAGAGACGTTGGATCTTGCGCTCCTCAATAGCATTCCCTTTTTGCACTTCTGCACCAGCCGTTTCAACTGATTCCGCTGTTTGAACTTTTGAAGATCCAGTAGCTCCACCAATCCCGTCACGACCCGTCTTTCCACCAAGTAGAATAACCAGGTCACCAGCGACAGGCTTCTCCCGAACCACATTGCCCTTAGGAGCTGCAGCCACAACGGCTCCTAACTCCATGCGTTTGGCAACAAAACCTGGATGGAAATACTCCCTCACATAGGTCGTGGCCAAACCGATTTGATTCCCATAGGAAGAATAACCGTGCGCCGCTGTTTTGGAAATGACCTGTTGTGGCAGTTTCCCTGGTCTTGTCTCTGTCAACGTTTTGGTAATATCCCCTGCACCAGAAATACGCATCGCCTGATAAACATAGGCCCGTCCTGACAAGGGATCACGGATAGCTCCGCCAATACAAGTCGCAGCTCCACCAAATGGTTCAATTTCTGTCGGATGATTGTGCGTTTCATTCTTGAACATGAGAAGCCAAGCTTCCTTGACTCCATCCACATCTACTTCAATTTCTACCGAGCAGGCGTTGATTTCATCCGATACTTCCATATCATCCAAACGCCCATTGGCACGCTCATAACGACCAAAAATAGTCGCCATATCCATAAGGGTCTGTGGTTTATCCGAACGTCCCAATTCCTCACGCATGGCCAAGTATTTATCATAGGTAGCCTGCAGGTGAGTTTGAAATTTTGAAGCAGAAAAGTTAATCTGCTTCAACTCAGTTTCAAAAGTGGTATGACGGCAGTGATCAGACCAGTAGGTATCCAAAACTTTCAACTCTGTCTCCGTTGGCACGCGACCAAGGGACTTAAAATACTCTTGAATGAACAGGAGGTCGTCCACTTCCATAGCCAAACCTTCTTGGCTCTTGTAGTTTGTAAAATCATCAGCTGAATAGGTAGCAAAGAAATCCAAACTTGGAATCCTTTTATCCGATTCCGAAAAAGCATGTTCTTTTATTCCAGCTTCAATATCTTTAAAGCGAGAATCAACTGGATTGAGCAAATAATGTTTGATTGCGGCCAACTCAGGTTCAGTGATATCGTTATTGACCAAATAAAGTTGAGCCGTATGCACTTTCACATCATTTGAAGAACCAAGCAGAAGCAAGGCTTCTTGAGAACTAGCAGCTCGCTGGTCGAATTGACCAGGCAACGATTCAATGGCAAAAAAGGCATAGTTGGCCAAGTCGGCTTGGAGAACCGCCTCCTCTAACAGATTGTCCGTCACCTGTTCGGAAAAAATATGCTGTTCTACCTGATCAACCAAATCAGCTGCTAGATTGAACACATCGTAAACCTGCACTATCCGTAAGTCAGTCAAACTAGACAGTTGCAAATGATGAATCAGTTCTTTTAAAAGAGCTTGTGATTTAATAGAAAAACTGTCTTTTTTCTCGACAAAAATCCGTTTGTTCATTTTAAGATACCCGGCCCATCAAGATAATAACCAAAATATAGTCTTTTGAATTAACTTTAATACGGTGTCACTATCGGCTTGCCATACTTCAGTTGAGAGAAACTGAGTTCCTTCTATTACCAACCTCCAACGGTCACTCCCCTGACTGTAAGGTGAACTGACTTTCGGCAGTTTTTATTTCCCGTCTCCAACAGTCACTTCCCTGACTGTTGGAGCTGCCTGCACCTCAGTTCCTAGTTCTAAAGTTAATTCATTTGACTATAGTACGGAGATTGTTTCTAATTCTTAGTAGAAGCAATCTCTATACTGATTTTCTCTTTTATTTTAAGGGCTTTCTTCCTTTCTCTAATCCAGTTCCTTCAATTTTTCCAAAACCATTTTATAAACATCGGTTAAGGAACCTAGGTTTCTACGAAAAACATCCTTATCCAAGTGGTTTCCATTTTCATCCCAGAGACGGCAATTGTCAGGTGAAAACTCATCTGCTAAGATAATCTTTCCATCCCTATCTTTGCCAAACTCCAATTTAAAGTCAATGAGATTGAGCCCAACCTGTGAAAACCAATCCTTCAACAGTTCGTTGATGCGATAGGTTTCTGATTTAAGGTAAGAGATTTCTTCCTGATTTGCAATCTTCAATAGTCGAATATGATCATCATTGATAAAAGGGTCATCCAGCTCATCGCTTTTGTAATAAAACTCAATGATTGGCTGCTCCAATGGCTCGCCTTCCTCCATCCCAAAACGCTTAGCAAAGGAACCAGCAGAAACATTTCGCAAAACCACTTCTAAGGGAATGATATCAACTTTTTGATTCATTTGCTCCCTATCAGATAACTGCTTAACAAAATGCGTCGCCACACCTGCATGCGCTAATCTTTGGAAAATAAGAGATGAGATCTGATTGGTAAGAGCTCCCTTGCCAACAATAGCCTCTTTACGAGCACCATTAAGCATCGTTGCCTGGTCTTTGTAAACCGAAACAATCAAATTCTCATCTTCTGAACTATAGAGATCTTTTGCCTTCCCCGAATAAATCAATTCTTTTTTCAATTATCGTTCGCCTTTAACTTATATTTTTTCTTGATTATACCACACTGATAAACAAATTAAAATAATAAACAGAATATAAGTTGTTATATAATAAAAAACGTACGTTTTTAGCGTACGTTTTTATTTTGGATGTAGGAAACAATATCTGAAAGAGTTGTCAGATTTTCAATATCATGATCCGAAATATCCATTCCAAATTCATCTTCCAAACTAATGACAAATTCCATCACTTCCACAGAATCTTCAGCAATCTGATCGTTCAAAGATAGGTCTGGGCTGATAAGGAAGTCTTCTCCTTTTTGCTCTACTAAGATTTTTTGAATTCTGGCATAAATTTCATCTTTTGTCATTGTGAATCCTCCTTGATCGAAAATTTTTCAACCGACTTTTTGACAACTTGACTATCTAACATAGTCCGAACTTGTTTGATCGTACTGAAAATAGATTTGGCATCACTAGACCCATGGGCCTTAACAACTGGGGCATTCAGACCAAAGAGGACTGCTCCGCCAGCATCTGAATAATCCAAGGTTTTCTTCAATGAACGCAAGGCGTCTTTCATGAAAAGATAGCCAATCTTAGCTTTCCAACCACCCTTTTCAATGGCAGATTTGAGCTGCCCCATAATGGACATAGCTGTTCCCTCAACTGTTTTTAAAACAGCGTTTCCCGTGAAACCATCCGCTACAATCACATCTGCGACACCATTTAAGAGTTCACGCGCCTCCACATTACCTACAAAGTGGATACTATCTTCAGCTAGTAAAAGGGCATAGGTTTCTTTCCGTAAAGGATCGCCCTTACTTTCTTCTGTTCCATTATTGAGCAAACCAACACGAGGCTTAGCAATCCCACGAACATTTTCCGCGTAAAAGGAACCTAAGACGGCATACTGGTGGAGATGGCTAGCTGTATTTTCCGCATTAGCACCCAAGTCTAACATATCAAAACCTTGACCATCGACTGTCGGTAAGGTTGATAGCAAACCAGGACGCTCAATCCCCTTGATACGGCCGACTACAAAAAGTCCAGCTGCCAGAAGGGCTCCAGTATTCCCAGCAGACAAGACCGCATCGGCCCTTCCTTCTTTCACCGCACGGGCCGCCAATACCATAGAAGCATTTTTCTTGCGACGAATAGCTTTGGCAGGTTCATCATCCGAATTAATTTTTTCATCTGTATGGATGATACTGACCCGCTCAGTCGCTGTCAAATAGTGCTTGATCTTCGCCTCATCCCCATAAAGTTGGATTTCAATATCTGAAAAAATGGCTAGGGCTTGATTAACCCCTTCTACAATGGCTTTTGGGGCATGGTCGCCGCCCATAGCGTCAACGGCAATTTTCTTCATTCTTAGACTCCTCACTAAAACTACTGGCTATATTATAGCATATTTCCTGGACATTTTCGTTTTTAAAAAGATTGCCCACACAAGCAATCTAATCTATTTTTTATCCTCTTTTGTTTTCATAATATGAGCCCACTTATCCAAATCATCAATGAATTTCTTACTTTTTAAATGAATCCCGACATATTCCTCATAGAGTTGATCAATAAAAATCCGCAATTTCTGCTTCATCTCTGCTTTGATAGAAATGGTCTCTAAATCTGCAAAAGAAATCGATTGAAACTGATCCAGCAAGTAGAGAACATTAGGATCTATATGTGACCGTCTCGGATCCTCATGAAGATGCTGGGGACAAAGCACCCCTGAATACTGATAAGAATAATCAAAAGGAAGACCGACGCGATGGCAAAAGGCACATTCATGAAAGTTCAGCGAAACACCAAAACGACCCAAAATCTGAATCTCAAAGATATTGGTCAGAACTTCCGCATCCAATCCAGATTCCATCAAATCCAAGGTCCTCTCCAGAAAGGCAAAGAGTCCGGCATCAGCGATGCCATCCTGCATACAAGCATCAGCTAAAGACACAATATAAGAAGCATAGGACAAGGTAAAGATATCTTCATGAATCCGTTTAAAGGTCTTGATTTGATGAACATCATCGATATAGCCCAAGCCCTCTTCATTTAACTTCAGACTATAATCCGCTACAGTTAAGGGCTGGATTCCTGCTATCAGCTTAGACTTCCTCGCGTGTTTAACAAAAAACATGCGTTTGCCAGCCTGCTCCGTAAAAATCTTGACCAGCTTATCATCCTCACGAAAGTTTCGATTGTAAAGGACCAAGCCCTTTGTTTCTATCCCTTGCATTCTTCCATGTATTCCTTAAGACGCTTCATTGCTTCTTTGATCGTTTCCATGCTAGCTGCATAAGAAAGTCTGATATAGCCCTCCCCATATTTGCCAAAGGCGGCACCTGGAATCATGGCCACTGCTTTTTTACGCGCAAAATCCTGCAAGAAAGCAAACGAATCCTGATTGTAATCAGCTGGAATTTTAGCAAAAATATAGAAAGCCCCATCTGGTTTAATAATATGGTAACCTAATTCCGTCATTTTCTCAATGATATAATCCCTGCGGACCCGATACTCATCCCGCATTGGCAAAGCATCATCCTTCCCGTTTTTTAGGGCTTCGATAGCACCAAACTGCATAGGTGTTGCTGCAGCAGTAACCAAATACTGATGACTCTTAATCAATTGACGAATAATCATCGGTGAGGAACAAATCATCCCAATTCGCCAACCGGTCATGGCATGAGATTTTGATAAACTTTGAATCAAGATTGTCTGCTCTGGCAAGTATTCCGCAATGGATACATGAGAATCCTCTGTATAGTTTAGCTCGGCATAAACCTCATCAGAAAGGACGAAAATAGGGTATTTCTTTAAGATCTGAGCAAAAGCTTTGATTTGGTGACGGGAATAGGTGACCCCAGTTGGATTAGCTGGATAGTTAAGAATGACTGCCTTAAGCTTGTCTCCTTGCTCCAAAATAGCTGCTTCCAACATATCAGGTGTCAGGACAAAATCATTTCCTGTTGTATCGATTTCAACGATGTCAGCTCCAACCATATTGACAATAGGCTCATAGCCAGGATAAGCTGGTGCTGGAAGAAGAACGGTATCCCCTGCTTCCAAGATGCCAACAAGTGATGCTGATAGGGCCTCGGTCGCACCGATAGTGACCAAAATCTGCTGATCGGCGGCATAGGATAAATTATATTTTTCTTTGAGAAACTCTGATGTAGCTTGTCGCAATTCCAAGAGCCCTGCCATACCCGTATAGTGACCCTCATTAGCCTCTATAGCAGCCTTTGCAGCGTTCTTCACATGCTCAGGAATCGTAAAATCAGGCTCTCCCAAAGTCAGTTTCAAAATACCAGGAATATCTGAAATCGACTGATCAAATTGACGAATCATAGAAACTTCAATCCGATCTAATTGTTTGTTAAAACGTTGGTTCAAATCCATTCTACTACCTCACTTTATACTCTTTGAAAATCAAAATTAGATTTTGTTAAAACTCCTTACCTACCGCTAGGTATGTCTGCGTCGCTTTGCCTCATCTATTTTTGATTTTCTTTGAGTATTACTTTCGCCTTTCTATTATAATACAATTTTCAGAAAATTAAAACTATAAAAAGAAGAGCTAACCAAGGGTTAAAACTCTTCTCACTTTAAATTGTTCTCTAGTTGTTAAATAGAGGAGATAAAGGACGCTTCTCATGAATCCGAATAATGGCTTCTGCTAATAGATCCGCTGTTGAAATCAGTTCAATTTTATCAATCAACCGTTCCTCAGGAATTTCAATCGTATCCAAAACAACCAATTTCTTAATAGCTGATTTAGAAATATTATCCATAGCGGGACCTGATAAAACCGGATGGGTACAAGAAGCATATACTTCCACTGCACCAGCTTCTTGAAGAGCATCGGCCGCATGACAAATAGTGCCAGCCGTGTCAATCATATCATCGATTAAGATACAAGTCTTGCCCTCGATATTTCCAATGATATTCATCACCTCAGAAGTGTTCATCTTATTGACACTACGGCGTTTATCAATAATAGCAATTGGTGTTTTCAAAAATTGAGCCAACTTACGAGCACGAGTCACACCACCATGATCTGGAGAAACGACAACATAGCCCTCTCCCATCATTCCACGACGCTCAAAATAATCTGCAATCAGGGGAGCGCCCATCAAATGATCAACAGGAATATCAAAAAAACCTTGAATCTGTGCCGCATGTAAATCAATCGTCAATAGCCGATCAACACCAGCAGTTTCCAACATATTGGCAACCAATTTTGACGTAATTGGTTCACGTGCCCGTGCCTTACGATCTTGACGTGCATATCCATAATAAGGAATAACAACATTCACTGACTCAGCAGATGCTCGTTTCAAGGCATCTACCATGATCAAAATTTCCATTAAATGATCATTAACAGGTGAACTCGTTGATTGGAGAATGTAAACGTGACTGCCACGAATTGATTCTTCAATATTGACCGAAATTTCACCATCTGAAAATTGACGAACTGTAGACTTCCCAAGTGAAAGTCCAATTTGCTTTGCAACCTTCGCTGCCAACTCTTGATTTGACGAAAGTGCAAACAACTTTAAGTCAGAAAACGCCATGATAGCCTCCTATTTTTTCTTCTATACTATTTTAACGCTTTTTTAATCATTTTTCAATTAAATCAAAAAAAATGTGGCGAACCACATTTTTTATCTGTAATAATCTTAATTTGGATAGATGTAACCTGTAACTCCGTCAGCAGCTGGGTTAAACCAACCACGGTAGTTACCTACTGATCTGTTTCCTGCATAATTTGATTCGACCACTTGAATTTGTGAACCATTTACATCTGTAACAACGGCTACGTGACCATAATAGCCACCTGTCCATACTGCTACAGCACCAACTTGTGGTGTAGAACCTGTACGGAAGCCTGCAGCACGGGCACTACCAAGCCATTGACCACCATTGCCCCAGTAGTTTCCAACCCACGGAGCCACAGCCTTAGCACCCCAAGTACATTCGCCAACTGGATAAGTGTTACCTGCACTATAAACGATTGGAGCGGCTGGAGCTGGAGTCTCAGCTGGTGTAGATACAACTGGCGTTACTACTGGTGCTGCCGGTGTCGCTACTACAGAGCTAGCTACTGGTGCAACTGCTTGCTGTTGTTGCAAGCGTACTTGTCTTTGCTCTTCCTCATAAGCAGCTTGGCGAGCTGCTGCTTCTCTAGCTGCTGCTTCGGCTGCTTCTTTTTGAGCAACTAGTTCTGCTTTTTTATCTTCAGCAGTAGCTTTCTCAGCTGCTAAACTTAATTGTGCAACTTTGAGGGCTGCTTCTTGTGTTTCAAGAACTTTCTTATCATCAGCTAACTTTTGTTGGTTTTCCCAAACAATATTAATCGCTTTTTGATTTTCTTCTTGTTTTTTAGCTAGTTCTTCTTTATCTACTTTTTGTTTTTCCAACATGCGATTGTTTGCTGTAACAATCTCTCGCATTGCATTTACACGAGAAACTACATCCACAACCGATTTAGAGTCCAAGATGGTATTAATATAACTAGAAGCTGAAGCATCTGTTTGCGCACTACGAGCTTGCTCTTTGAGAGCTGAGTCACGTGAAACAATATCAGCAGTTAATTGTTCAATCTCAGCAATCAATTTCTTTGATTCTGCTTCTAATTTTTCGTTTTCAGCTGTCAAACGACTTTGCTCAGCACGAATGGTGTCTACTTTTGATTGAATCGCATCAACTTCTGTTTGAGCTGCTTCTTGTTTACCAGCAATTTCATTGATTTTACTATCTTGAGCCGCAATTTGGCTATCCGTATCATTAGCTTTTACCAACGCAACATTGCCAAGATTTGACAAAGCAACAGTAGTCAATAAAAGGGCTGCTAAGATTTTTTTCTTCATGTATAGATAAACTCCTCTATTCTTTCTGACTTTATTATTCTAACAGAAAAAACGCGTTTATATGTTACGCGTTTATTACAATTCTATGTCTTGTTTGTGATTAAAAAAACTCGTCTTAATAAGGGTTGCAAGAAAAGGAGAAAAAGAAAATTAAAGAGCAAGGTTGGCATCAAATCATAAAAAACAAAGATAAACATAGACAAATTTGTTAAAAAGAAAAGTCTAGCTAACAAAAATGCAAAAAAATCAAAAATAAAGATGATGACTATTAATATAATTTGATTAGTGACCATGCTGTATTTCATATTTTGATAAAAATAATAGATTAGATAGAGCGATAAGGGCATCAAAGTAATAGCAATACCAATAATCCCTAAGTAATAGAGATCATAAATCATACCAATAATACTAAATAAAATCAAACTATACGCCAACGGCAGATGGAAGGAAAGAAAGATACCTACCATCAAAAGAATATGACTTGAAATGGAAATAGAACCAGGTGCCAAATTGATGAGAAGTGTTGTCAACTGGCCATCCAAGAGAAAAGCTAAAAAGACAATTAGGGGAGCTAGGTAAGTAATCATTTTTCTATTCATTCCTTATTGCCCCACTACTGTCACAGCATATATATTAGAAAAATTAGCAGAAGGCTGAATGAATAATTCTCTATTCAAATTACTAGAACTAGTCCTCACTGAAGAAACTTTTCCAACAGGAATATTAGAAGGCGTCCCCCCATCCAAATCACTAGTAACCACACTAGATCCCTCAGAGATGTGCACATCACTATTTAATTGATTAACAATAAATGAATGAGTATCAGTGTCATAACCTGAAAGAATACCATAAACTTCCGTTGATTCAAGAGAAATTTTGACAGGAATTTTAGAAAAATCATCAGAATTCGTCAATAATTTAACTTTAGTCGAATCACTAGCCAAAGATTCAATAGTTCCAATCAAAGAACCGTTTGCAACAATTAACATGTCATCCTTTAAACCAGCATTTTGACCAATATTTAAAATGAGTTCTTGATTCCAAGATTTAGGACTTCGAACAGAGACTAAAGCAGAAAACAAAGGCTTATCCATATGCTGCTCTTTCATATTTAAATTTTGACGTAAACTCTCATTTTCCTTCTTTAACGATTCCATCTCAGAAATACTATTTTCCAAACCAGCTAAAGTTTCTTTTAATTCTTGATTCTCCTTATAAGCAAACATCAGTTCGTTTACAACATCTTTTTGATTAGAAAAAAAATGAGATGGTTTAGAAATAATATCATCAATACTTGACATAGACTGCCTAATCCCATCTGTTAAATAGGGAATTTTCATATCCTGTTTAACAGTTAAGAAGAGAAAAGATAAAGAAAAAACCAACAAAATAGAAAAAACAACAACTAATTTAGATTTTTTGTAGGGATTCATATAGCACCTCAATATTTAGATACAATAAAACGAGAATATCCTAAGATAATCTCGTTAACTACGGAGAATAAGGGATTCGAACCCTTGCGCCAGTTGCCCGACCTAACGATTTAGCAAACCGTCCTCTTCAGCCTCTTGAGTAATTCTCCATCTCTTAAAACTAATGGGCACGAGTGGAATCGAACCACCGACCTCACGCTTATCAGGCGTGCGCTCTAACCATCTGAGCTACGCGCCCAAGTATAACTTGGATTGATATAAAAATACCAATGGCGCGAGACGGAATCGAACCGCCGACACATGGAGCTTCAATCCATTGCTCTACCAACTGAGCTACCGAGCCATAATTTAATTGCGGGAGCAGGATTTGAACCTACGACCTTCGGGTTATGAGCCCGACGAGCTACCTAGCTGCTCCATCCCGCGTTAACAATATTTTAAGGAGGATGTGGGATTCGAACCCACGCACGCTTTTACACGCCTGACGGTTTTCAAGACCGTTCCCTTCAGCCGGACTTGGGTAATCCTCCAAATAATGGACCTTGTAGGACTTGAACCTACGGCCACTCGGTTATGAGCCGAGAGCTCTAACCAGCTGAGCTAAAGGTCCAACAACCAACAAGGTAAAAAAATAGCGGCGAAGGGGATCGAACCCCCGACCTCCCGGGTATGAACCGGACGCTCTAGCCAGCTGAGCTACACCGCCATTAATCGGGAAGACAGGATTCGAACCTGCGACCCCTTGGTCCCAAACCAAGTGCTCTACCAAGCTGAGCTACTTCCCGATATCTCTTCTTTACTAGTGGCTAGTAAAAATAAACCTCCCCTAATGTCTCCATTAAGCGAGTCATGCACCCTAGAGGAGTCGAACCTCTAACCGCCTGATTCGTAGTCAGGTACTCTATCCAATTGAGCTAAGGGTGCGCTCTTATGCCGAGGACCGGAATCGAACCGGTACGATGTTGCCATCGCAGGATTTTAAGTCCTGTGCGTCTGCCTGTTCCGCCACCCCGGCCTCTTAAAGCGAACGACGGGATTCGAACCCGCGACCCCCACCTTGGCAAGGTGGTGTTCTACCACTGAACTACGTTCGCATCTTTCCTCTTATGCCGGCTACATGACTTGAACACGCGACCCTCTGATTACAAATCAGATGCTCTACCAACTGAGCTAAGCCGGCCTATTTCTTTACTATGCGGGTTAAGGGACTTGAACCCCCACGCCCGAAAGCGCCAGATCCTAAATCTGGTGCGTCTGCCAATTCCGCCAAACCCGCATAAAATGACCCGTGCTGGGCTCGAACCAGCGACCCATTGATTAAAAGTCAATTGCTCTACCAACTGAGCTAACGAGTCTTACCTTTTCTTCGAAACTCTGTTTCGACGGTCCTGACGGGAATCGAACCCGCGATCTTCGCCGTGACAGGGCGACGTGATAACCGCTACACTACAGGACCTCTTCTTCCATAAAAAAGAAAATGGGAGTTAACGGGATCGAACCGCTGACCCTCTGCTTGTAAGGCAGATGCTCTCCCAGCTGAGCTAAACTCCCTTGGGAAACAGACACTGCTGTCTGTTTATTCTGCTAAGCGACTACCGTAT
>NZ_CTEN01000009.1 GCF_001375655.1 Streptococcus varani
GCCTTGGCTTTTTTGTTTAGTAGCGGTTCAGAATACTTACTACTTCATCAAATGCCATAGACACTCTGATTGTCTTTTCCTCATAAGAGAAGAATGGTCCAGGTATCTTTAGAAGTAAACGTGTTGTATAGCTGTTCTCTCTCTGTATTCCCTCAATGCTTTCAACCATTTTTTTACAGAGTGCAACTGAACCAAGTTTCACAAATCTTGGCATTTCTTTTTTTACAATTCTTATTTTTCCAGTGTAAGGTCTTCTCCTAGGTCTCATTTTTTCAACCCCAATCTTTTATTATCTAGCATATAGCCCTCTATGGTAATTTCCTCAGGGCTATCAGTCCAGTTTTTCATAATTTCAACCTGACTAATGATAGAGGTAATGATGTAAGCTTTACCTCTCCTATCTTTTACTGTTGTAATGGATACTTGCTCCTTTTTTCTTTGCCACTCCAGACTCTCATCATAAGCTTTAGAGAAAGCCCTAGTAAACATCTTTTTACGTTGGCGTTTGTTCATTTACCCTCCCTCTAAGCCTCAGCTACTGGAAAGTGGATTTCCCCGATAACAAGAGAGGCAACGCTATAATAATAGCCACCATTTCCGTCATTAGCCTCACATTCAGCTAGGGCTATTGGGTTCTGGTTATGATAAATGGTAACCGTGTTCTGACAAGTCGTGCCGTCCCCATTGTCAAATTTGTTAGGTTCTCCAAATTTAACATCAGTGATGACAGCGTCCAACTGGACATTTTTGAACTCTCCTCCTGCATGGGCACAGCAATCACTCTCAGACATTTTGATAGCGACCTTTGTACCATCTTCAAGCAGTAGATGGTCTTTGTCCCACTCTGTAATACGCTTATGTAGCAACAACTCTTTTAGTTCCTCAAGAGAACCATAGCGTCCATTTTCCCAATCAGGTTCATAATAATCAGGTAGTTCAATAGTTCTAGTCATATCAATTTCCTCTTTTCTTCAAATAGTCAGGGATTGGGTCACCAACCTTGATAGCCTCGTACTGCTCTTTTGTGACCAAAAACTTACCGTAGGCGTGGGCTGTGACCGTGTAGCGTCCCTCTATGATTTCCTTGTCTGTGATAGTCCCCACCATTACACCGCCTGCGTTATCGACGGTGTAGAGGAGGACGGGCTGAACTTCGCTTTTAGCTTGTTTGTAGCCTGATTGGTACATCAGATAGCTATATCCAATCCAGGCAACCATCACAATTAGCAAGCTAGCGGCAAACTTTACACCGTCTTTTATAAATTCCATTTCATGACCTCCAACTCATAGCCTTCTAACCAAGCACGAGATACCAATTCCTCCTTTGAATGAACTTCATACTCGTTTGTTTCAAACCATTCCACAACATCATCTGGCATTTCATAGCTAGGATGATTTGAAAGACATTCTGATAACCCCTTTTCATATTCTTTGCAAAACTCAACCCATTCTGCCACAAACTTCGGTATTATGACTTTCGATGGTTCAGTAAGTTCAGAAACAGCATTCAGAACAGCTCTTTTTGATATTGGTTCATCAACAAATGGCTCATACTCCCCCATGCCTTCAATTCGCTTGGTCAATTCGGTCTTATTCATTCACTCCTCCATTCTTTCAATAAACACCTCAATCCGTGGATTTAGACTATAAAACTTGCCCACCGTATGCAGGGCAATCTGTCCGTCATCTTGGAAGACAATACCGCTCATGCTGTCGTATAGGGCTTTTTCATAGTTGTCAATATCAGGTTTCTTGCCAACTGGGATAGTCTCAACCTTCAAGGCCGCCTGATTTTTCTTAGGCTTAGAAACGTACTGGGGCGGTTGAATGTAAAACCTCACATTTGCCCTCAGCGGTCCCTCAAGCGTGGCCTGACCCATGTACTGATTGGCAATAAGCAACCTGCACCGCTCCCGCCAAGACTTCATTTCCTTGTCCTCGTAAGTTGCGGTAAAATTGCCACGTCTAGCAAATCGTGGGCGACTTTGGGGCTTGGGTTCGATATTCAAGACTAGCTTCATTCTTCAAGAACCCCTTTCAGACCCAATTTTTCAAAGAAGTTCTGACTATTCAGCTTCACAAAATCAAAAAGTTTCTTGATTTCAGTTGCTTCCTTTGCCAATGAACTTGCGGCAGTTGGAGTTTTCAGAGTAATGTCTTTTTTAGGTGCAGCAAACATGAATAGCCTATACTTAGGTTCAAACATGCCGCCGTCTTGGTCAAGAGTTGGTTCAAAATCGTCTTTTTGATACTCAACCCTGATGTCCCAGTTATCCATGCCTAAGACTGTAATTGTCCTATCTTTGTTGGAAAACTCCAGCTTTAAGCTATCACTAGCGTTAATCTTGTCTGTCATTGATTGTCTCCATTCTGCTTGCTATGGCATAGATGACATTCACTGTCACGCTATTGCCTGCTTGTTTGTATAATTGACTGTTGGAATTTACCGCTTGGGCTTTGTCAAAGGCTTCATCTGGGAAACCTTGCAGTCTCCAACATTCTCTAGGTGTCAGCTTCCGAATGCGGAAACCATCTGATAAGTGGTTGTTTTCGTGGTAACTGCTGCTAGTCACAGTTGGGGCTATATCGTGGAAACCACCCTTGTTCTCCCCTCTAGGTCTTTGAATGATTTTAGGTTCGTTACCGCCACCCTGCATTGTTCTCAGAGTAGGGGCAAGCCCCACCGGGTCATAGACCCTATTACTCATTTCAAAAGCACCCTCCAGCTGGCCAGCCACAACTACTCCGTGATGGTCTTGGGCAGTCAGAGTGAACATTGGTTCTCCGTTTTCCTTGAACCGCCTACCATTCTGCCGTTTTTCAGGTCTGTCAGGGGTTAGAACTGGAATAGCTATCTTTTGCCCCTCTCCTTTGTTTGTCGTTAGCGTAGGGGCTAGACCGTCAGCCTGATAGACTTCTCCATTCATGCCGTTCCCTGACGGATTGACATTGCCAAGACTTTTGACAATGATTTGCTTAGGACCTTTGTAGTCAGTAGCCATCAACGTTCCTGAAATACCAGTAGGGTCATAAACCTCTGTCTTTGTCCCTAACATGCTACTTTCAGGGTTTTTGGTGTTCCCTATGACCTTGATAGCTGCTGATTTTTCAACAGGTTCTGGGCTTTCTCCTCCGAGAGGAAAAATTCTTCTGGTACTTCGTCCTCTAAGATGTCCAATAATGAACACACGCTCCCTATTCTGGGGGACTCCAAAATCCTTGCTGTTAAGCACTTCCCATTCCAAGTTGTACCCCAAGTCATCAAGGACTGTGATGATTGTCTCAAAGGTAGTCCCCCCTTCGTGGTTGAGCAATCCTTTGACATTCTCAAGGAAAAGATATGTGGGTCTGAGAATAGATGCGAACCGTGCAATTTCAAAGAATAGAGTTCCTCGTGTATCTTGGAAACCTCGTCTATTTCCTGCAATGCTGAAAGCCTGGCACGGAAATCCGCCACAGATAATGTCAACAGTTCCGAGTCCTCGAATAGACTCATCTGAAACGGTTGTGATGTCATGTAGTTCTACTTCTCCCTCCGTGTTATGAATTGCTTTATAACTTGCCCGGGCAAATTTATCAATTTCACAAAAACCAATACATTCATGCCCTGCCGCTTCCAGCCCAAGACGAAAGCCACCGATACCAGCAAATAGGTCTAAAAATTTCATTCAGCGTCCTTTCTTGGTGTCATTTTTAAAAAAATGCGACTGCCAAGGTTGTGAGTTTGGCTAAATACGGGCAGTCGCCATCTTTACATCATTCTGGGTCACATGACCGTCATCTTGACGCTCAATTCTTCTAGTTCGCTTTTTACGTGGTTCACGGCACGTTGTATTATTTCTTGTTGTCTTTGTTATCCTTGTTTATCTGGCTACGTTCTCCAATTAGACAGCCCAGCATGAGCCAAAGGAGAGCCATACCTACTTCTTTTGCAAATTCAATCATAAGTTTTCCTCCGTAACGACATAACCAATAAGCAAAGCCTGCTGGACTAACTCCTGATTTTCAGCCAAAGCCTTGATTTCAGGGTCAAAAATGGCTTTTCTGATGTACTCCACATATTCTGCCTGTCTAGGTGTAAGTTCAAGCATTTCAATCCTCTTTCTCTACTGTGATATTGAAATTCATACCGTTGAGTTGAATTGGTAAGACGGCCCCTTTCTTACTTTCATCAGTAAATAATTCAAACAAGACTTTCATGACCTGTTTACCAATCTGCAACTGAGTTCCAATCAGAGCCTCATGATTACTAATTTCAATTTTTTGGGAGTTCAATTCAGACATAACTACTCTCCAATCAATTCACTTAGATAGACTACTGGCCCTATCTTCTTCTGGCTACGGCAGTAATCGCAATAACCACACGCTTTCGGCTTCTGATTACCTTGAATAACCGCCCAGACCTCAACGATGTCAGATTTCAGCTTGCTCAGGCCCTCTTCCAGAAATTCATCATCAATTCCTAAGATTTCTTTATCAGGCACATTCTCCTTACTGACAGCTAAAATCCAGGGGCGAAACTCCTGACCCGTCATCTGTCGCAAAAGTTCACGGTAAAGTGCCAACTGACCGTGGTACCCGAAACCGATGATATTATTGGCGGCTACTCTCACTTTCTTCCTCAGCTCCTCGCTCCACTCCTTGTTGTAGATTGATTTCATAGTCTTCAAGTCCACAAAGTAGCCACGGGTCAAGTTGACACTATCCAGCTTGCCCTTTACTGGGACGCCCTCGATTTCCCCAAAGACAATCATTTCTTTTTGCACATTATCATCTGGGAAGCCGTGGTATAAATTGGCAAAGCCATCATCATTTTTCAAGCTCTCAATCATCTTGTCCCCGATGACAAAGTCTGCCTTGAGATTGCCCTTGTTCTTACCTGTCTTGGCCAGCAGTTTCTCCCCATGCTCTGCTAAAAACTGGTCATGGGCTTCTGGGCTTTCAAAATAGCTATGAACATAATTTCCCAGCAAGAGGGCTGTCTCGTCACGGTCTTCTACCCAGCTACCGTTATCAACTGCAAAAGCCTTAGCTTGACATTGCTGGTATCGCTTGTAGCGTGAGTTAGTAAGAAAATTAGTGTCGCCGTAATAGTTTTCTTGTGTCAGTTGTTGTGTCATGTCTTTTTACTCCTTGATTTGGGTTGTATTGCCTTCAAAAAAGCTGATTTCTTCAATGATTTCCCCTGTCTCCTCGTTAAAATCAGGGATTTCATCTGCTGGATAGCTGGTGTCTGTGGTTGTTTCCACTTCGGAAATAACCACTTCATCAGTTGGGGTCACATCTTTTACTTGCTCCACCTGTTCTGTTTCTTGAACTTCAGCAGGTTCAGTTGTTTCCGTTTCTACAACAGTTGCCTTTTTAGGCTGGGGCTGACCCAGAATGCTATCTAGGCTCTCAGCCTTGTCATTGACTGGCTTAACTTCCTTGATTTGACGGTCGTTTTCGTACTCATTTTCCGTTGTACGGTTGACAGCGTCAATGAAGAGGTCATTGTCATCACTTGTGTTGAAGAATTGCTTAGCTGCACGGTTAATCACGGTACGCTTAGCCATTTCTTGAGGGAAGTTATTTTGAACATTCTTAGTTTTAGCCTGTGCCCAGGACTTGTCAATCTCTTTCTTGGTCATGACCGTCAAGATTTTCTCTCCGTCCTGCTTTTCAATAATGCAGTAAGCTCCCACAATAGGATTGTCTGCATTCTGCCAGTCCGTATCATGGCTGATAAATACCTTACGCCCATTTTCATTCTTGATTTTGAAGTCGTCCCCCTCATAGATAACCTCTGCATAGATGTCCTTAACTTCTGGGAGCTGTTTTACAACTTTCATCGTCCCAAAATAGGACCTTGTGAGCTTGACCGTGTTGCCGTAGGGAACAAAGTAGCACTGTGTCTTAGAAGGACTAAGCCCCTGTGTGACCATGTCCAGCAAAGCGTTGTAGATACTGTCTGGGGTGCATTTCTCCAGCAGGTTTCCACCGGGTGCATTTTTCAACGCATAATAGGCAGAGCTAAGGGCATTGCTGACGCTGTAATTGGGAGCAATAAGCAGTCCCTCGCCTTTCATAGCTTCAATCCGATTAGCCACGCTAGAAGTGACCTGTTTCTGTGTGAGTTCGTTTGTCATCTTGATTTCCTTTCCAAATGCCCCAATTTCTCAAAATTTAGGGGCATACTCGCATTGTTTTTGTGGTTGTGGCAAAATATATAGCCCTAACTTAAAATTGCTTAGAAACGATTTTAGGGGCTATCTCCGCCGCTTCGTTTTTCTCAAATTCCAGTTCTCACGCTTCAAGCGTTTGTTTTCACGCTGAATGCTGAGAATAAGGTCTTGTTGTTCGTTGATAATGTCGCCTAGCTCATAACAAAACTCCAAATAGCGTTGTCTCCAGTAGGCATTATCTTCATAGTGCTGTCTGTCCATAGGCTAATAGTCCCCTACATAAATCCATTGACCGCCTCTGAATACCCATTCATCAGGGTCACGATCCGTCCGTGGCTCTTCTGGTTGCAGATAATCCCGGTCATAGTCAAAAGTTCCAAATAATCCTCTATCCTGTGCCATACTAGATACCTGCCTGTGCTAATGAAATTTCAATAGCAATCTGGGAAAGGGACAGCTTGCCTGCTTGCTCCTCAAAATTAGCCCCCAGACAGTAACCTTGTTCTAGGAATACCGATTTTAAGGCTGAAATCATTGTCCGTTTCTTATCGTCCATCTCCTACCTCCTAGCTTGCGTATTTCCTGCCCAGCTCACGGACTAGGCTGATATAGCGGACACGGTCAGACAGCCCAGTGTCCAGCAGTTGCTCTTTTTCTCCAGCCGTAGCATGTAGCCAGACCAGATTTTCACGTTGTTGCCATTTCGTCATAGCTACCTCCTTATGCATAGCCTGATGTCTTAGCAAATACCGTCCACTCACCTCTCTTACTATGACCACAAGCATAGATAGTCCCAGAAAGGGCACTGGTATCAACGAAATACAAATTAAACATTCCGCCACCTACACCTTTATACTTGTCATAAAGCTCTTCTAGTGACGGTGTCTGGCATTCTTGAAACATTGCCAAGCTAACAATATTGCCAAACATAATGTCCCCATAAAGAAGATTGCCGTGTTCTACCCAAAGTCGAGTAGCTCCGTCTACGACACTCCCCAATGTATTAGAATTTTGTCCGCATGGAATACCTTGCGTTTTAGCCGTTTGTTTCATGATTTTTTCTCCTGTGGATAAGTTTTAGATTTCCCTATATTATTTATTCAATAAGGACGACTTGTTTAAGGTTAATATTTGTTAGTAGTTAATACTTGTTGTAGGTTAATATTTGTTAGGTCACAGATTTACACATCACATTTTTACACATCACATTTTTACACATCACATTTTTTGTGAACTGTAACTTGTAGAATTTGTGGAAAACTGGCTGAAATCAGCATTTTCTGTGGAAACCGTGGAAAACTATTGGTCAGCGATTTTATCTGAGGGTATGTCCCAGAACTCTCTGTCCTCTGCTATTCTTGTCTTGATGACGGATAGCTGAAAATCAGTAAATTTTACATCTGACACAAACCTGAGAATGCGGAAGCCTTTCCCTCGCCCTCTGCTGAACTTAAATGTCTTCATGTAGCCTAACTGTTCTAACTTTTTGAAGTGCCTATCTACTGTGGTTCGGCTGATATTCATTCGCCGGGCAATTTCTTCTGGGTATATCTCCCAGTTGGTCTTGTTGCTAAGCAGAACCGCTAGAATGCCTATTGTGGCAGGTTCTAGCTCACTGTCCTGTAAAAAAGCATTGTTAATTGCGGTGTAGTTTTCGTGGGGATTTCTGAAAGATATAATCCATCAACCAAAACCTCCATTTCTAATAGCCGTTTGGCAGGATAAGATGACCGCTTCCATCTGGGCGACCTCATGCCGTAGCCTATGGTTTTCCTCAACCAGCTCACGGTATTCCTCTTCTGGAATGATGACCTCACTTCCCAAGTAAACCAACTTGGACTTTTTCACTGGCTGAGGTATTGTGCTTTGCTCCAGTCCCAAGTCCAAGAACCGACCTAGTGGCTCACGGAATAGCTTTGCTGGATTAGGCGGAAATAATTTTCTAAGCATGGTCCCTCCTAGTCAACGAAATACTCTTGACCAGTCTCTGGGGCAATATCAACATGTCTTCCAGTATTGTAGTCAATGAAGCCTCTTTGTGGGATATGCTGAGCAATGACAGTTCCAGCTGTCTCTTTGGTCTTGAGAGCTTTTCTGAGCTTGAAATTTGAGATAAGAAACTCAATCAAAGTGACTGAAATAAGTGTGCTCACTGCGATAATTTGTAAATTGTTCATGATATAGTTCCTTTTGTGATATAATGAAGTAAAGTAATTTTTCAAAGACCTTGTCCAGAAGCCGTTTTTTGAAAAGTTATTAAATTTGTTTTAAGAGCCATTCTTTGATGGCTCTTTTTGACCATTTTTTACCAGGTAATTCTTTTGGGAACCCTTTCATGTAGCGATAGTTGTTTGAAAATGTATCATAGTTGATACCAAGAAATTCACAGGTAGTGCTCACATCCATCAATTCTGGAAAGTGATCACTGTCTTTTTCTATTTCCAGAAGTTTGTTGAGGGTATCTTTGATGATGGATTTTATCCAATCAGAAAGTGATAATAAAACATCATTCATGATTACTCCTCCTGAAATAAATCAATCTGTTGATTTAGTGTTCTAATTCTCATCTTAGTATTACTGCTAGGCTCCCAGTTCATCCAATACCTAAGAGCTGCATCACTATGTTTTTTAGGAAGGGAGTCATAGCGATTTACATTGAAATAGTCTTTGAAGTCCATCTCTGCTTCTCGAAAGACGGATTGAGCAAATATTTTGTCAGCATAAGCTGGGCTATCAATTCCTCCGAGACAAGCCACAACACGAGCTTTTCTCTTTTTAAGTAGAGCTTGGGAAAAGCTGGGATGGATAGGTTGTTCATTTTTCAAATAATCAACATCCTGAGCTAGTTCTAGTTGTTTTTGCTTGAGCTTCTTTTGACCAGTAAATAGAGCAATAAAAGCTTCATCAGATAAATTTTCTGGGACATAAGCTCCTTGCTTACGGATTTGCGGTAAGACTTCTGATGTCACCCAGCGCTTGAACTCTTTAGCTTGTGGAAGCTTGCTTGACAAAATAAGCGAGTAAAGACCAGATTCATTGATAATGATCATTTCACGATTCTGACCTGACTGAACGATTTGTTCTGTCAACTTATCATCAAAATCAACATGATCACGTATAGCTTTTTGCGGATTTTGATACCCCAAAATATCTGCAACGTCTTTACCAACAAAGTAAGGTTCATTGTTAATAGTTAAAGTACGGACTTTCTGTCCGTTAAAGTTAAAAATTTCGTTCATAAATTTCCTTTCCTTATTTTTCCAAGAATTAGTATTGTCTCCCAAACATCAAGTCCCTCAAGACTGTCAATCATGACCTGACTAATCTCATGATTTTTCTTTTGCCAATTGGCAATTAATTTTACGGTCATAAAATCCCCTTTCTGATGACTTTTCCTCCCCAAAACATGATATAATCTACTTGAAAATATGACGGAAAGGAGGGGAAATTATGGACTTAAGTAAAATTAGACTACTTGAAGCTTGTTTTGGATACCTAATTGATAGGCTTAAACCTGCTATCAAAGAACAGGTAAGTAGCGACAGATTAATCTTTGAATCTGATGGCATACTTTATCAATTTGATACTTGTCAAGAACAGCCATATAAGGGAACATTTATTGAATTTCGATTAGCTCCATATGAACTAAAAGAGCAACGAAATGATATTAGAGACATATATGATCTCTATAAATGTCTGAATTTAAAAGATAGTGAATTAAGTGTGCTAACAAATATCGACAATGCTGCCACTATCAAAACACTAATTTTTAAATTACTTATAAATGCTGATCTAGGAACTTTATCTGAATTGTATCCTGACATAAAATCAAATAGTCTAGTCTACAATCTGCATATTTTAGGGAATGACCAGTCATTTCCTATCTATCATTTCCCAGCAGATAAATCATTCAACCTTGTCAGCATCGGTTGACAAAATTGATGTTTCCAATTCTCCATGGAATCGGAACATTTCCAGTTCGTGAGCAAGTTCTTCCAGCTCACGAGCTTTTTTATTAAACTTGCTGACTAAACTTCTAAACTCATTAGCATTTGAAATTTGTACTGTCATGTTTACTTTGGATTCTGTCATCTTCATTCCTCCTTCCTAAGCTCCTTCGGCTAAAAACTTGTTAATAAAGTAAGTCTGGCCTTTCCCTGTTAGCTTGGTTGTCTTACTGATGCGGATGCTGCCATTTGGCTCATGATGAGTGCGCTCCTTGACCTCAAAAAGTCGCATATCCATTGAGCGTTGAGTCGGCATATTATAGCTCTCACCGTGCTTCCGGATAAGAAAGCCGTTATCCCTCAACCATGCAAACAAGCGATTTTGTCCGATATTGTAGCCATTCTGACGCAAGATTTTAGCAAAGTCTCCTATTAAAATAGACGTTGCACTCGTCTCCACCGCATCAGCAAACAGTACCTTCGGCTTATCTTTTTCAATCTTCGTTTCTAAACGTTTAACCTGCTCCGTGAGACCTTGCAAAAAGTTCCCTAACGCATTAGGATTTGTCAATAGGTCAACTGCTTTATAGTCTGTGACGTAAGTACCATGTTTGCGGATAGCTGGTAGCACTTCGCTTGTGACCCAGCGTTTAAACTCTTTAGCTTGTGGAAGCTTGCTTGATAAGATAAGCGAGTAGAGGCCTGACTCGTTGATGATAGTTTGATTTCTGTTTTGACCTGCCGTCGCGATTTGCGACGTTAGCTTATCATCACTATCGACATGTTTACTTAGAGCATCTCGTGAATTTGAATATCCTAAGATATCTGCTACATCCTTACCCACAAAGTAAGGCTCATTATTAATCGTTACCGCTCGGACTTCTTGTCCTTTAAAGTTAAAAATTTCGTTCATAAAATTCCTTTCTGTGGTATAATTTAGCCATGAAATTTTTAAAAAATATAAAATTTTGGATATTGTTATTTTTAGCTTTCAGTCAATTTTGTTGGTTTTTATACATCTTTGAAATGTCTCATTTTAATGTTTTGTCAAAATTAAAAGAGATAGATTTTAGACAAATAAAAGGAGGTTTTTATATATCTAGTTTAATAACCATCATGTTCCTTACGCTTAAGAGTATTATTAAAGAAATAATTAAAAATGATTACCCTGACTATATAAAAAATGTGAAAAAATACTTCAAAATAATTGATAAGATATCTTTTTCTTTCTTTATTACATTCTGGGCGCTTCTATCTTTAAAAGAAGTCGAATTTAATATTTTAGCCACTTCGATATCTATTTTTGCTCTGCTAACAAATTTTGATATTACTCTACTCGTTCATCAAGACTCTTCAAGCGATAAAGAAAAATAAATTGATGAAATATGTAACTAGCTACAACTAGTTCCAAGCGTAAACTTGGGGAAAAAACAAATATTACAGACCATAAATTGTATAACGTTACTAGCGCAAAAATTTTCTTCTTAGCGTTGGTCGATCGTCTTATATTTATATCTCTCTCCTCCTTTCTATCTGTCTTCAACCGCACGGAG
>NZ_CTEN01000010.1 GCF_001375655.1 Streptococcus varani
AACGTCAAAGCGATTGGAAATGATTACTAATCCACAGCGCTGAACTAAGTATAAAACAAATCTAAAAAATAATTAAGAAAGGGTTTATACTGGCGGGAGCTACCCGCTAATATAAATATAAGGAAATAATGACTGAAAGAAATGAATTGATCGGTGACATTGCTAAATTGGAACGTTTAGAAAAATCGGTTTCTCAGTATCGTGATTTTTATGTCGAAGAAAGGGAAAAGTCTAAGGAGTACTATAATTCAGCAGCATATACACCAAAAACACTGTTGCTACAACAGTAGCAACAGTGTTTTTGGTGTCATTTTTAATTGTAGTATGGATACATTTTTTTTTGAGCGTAAGCGGTCTTACTAGATTGTCCAATTAGGACAATCTGCACCCTTGGATGAGAGGGTGCTTTTTTCGCATGTTTGCTATCTGCAAGATTCCGTCAGACAGACCGCATATTTACGAAGTAAAGTATAGTGCGTTATATTATACTTTACATGGAAGTTACTCCGAACTCAGCTGAAAATGCCAAAAAAAGAGTGTGTCTTAATGTGCTATAAGAGTATGTAAAAGTAACACCAGTATGTCTTAGTGTGTATTAAACGTAGTCAAAAGTAGGCGAAGCCAAGAAAAATGCTATCACAGGAAACGTTGATACTATCAACATATCACGGCACGTGATATCAGTTTCCCTTATGCTCTTTTCAAACTTTTTGGCAGAACAAAATAGAGTCATTGATGTTCTAGCTTTTTAGCGTTTATGTCGCGAAAGCTTCTTGCTGATAAGCCAGTCTAATCTGCCCTAGGTTACTTGTCAGCAAGATGATCGTGAAATAAAAAGCGTAAAATGCGTTTTAAGGGTTCTGGGAGCTCGTATTTGAGATTTTGGAGGTCTGTTATTTTTCGAGGTATCATCGGAAAATCAGGTATCACCAAAAGACATGCTAGAAAGCAAGTTTTTGAACTCTTTGATAAAGCCTTCAAAGTCTCTGCTGTAAAACTCATTCTTGAGGAAGAACAGTCTGTAAAAATGGTTAGTTAAACTTTAGAAATTCGTCCCAACCTTGTTAACCAATGTTTCCAAGCGACTGGTAAGAATAAATTATAGCTAGGAGACTTAACCTACATTCCTACACAAGAAGGAATACTTTATTTGTCTGTCTTTATAGACGTTCATAGTAGAAAGATTGTTGGTTGGGCAATGGGCCGACGTATGCAAGACAAGTTGGTAACAGAGGCTTTCAATCAAGCTTACAATAGAGAAAAGTCTAACGAAGGGGTAATCGTCCATACAGATCAGGGTTCTCAATATACCGGAGCACGATTTCAGGACCTACTTAGACGGAAAAAATGTAAGTCTAGTATGAGTCGAAAAGGTAATCCATACTATAATGCACTCATGGAAGCCTTTTATAAAACATTAAAAAGGGAGCTTGTCAATGATGCTCATTTCGCAACTATTGAGCAAGCTCAGCTTGAGATTTTTAAATATATTGAGACTTACTATAACCCTAGACGTTTGCATTCAGCATTAGGGTATCTCTCACCTGTAGAATTTGAAAAAAATAGTTACTAATTAGCTTAACTTTATGTCTATTTTTTTCTTGACAAGTCCATCACCACCCATAGTTGGGTTCAACACACGTTAACATGCCTTCAAATAATTCTTCTGGTGTTACTTTTTTCAATCCACCATAAACGGAATCCTGTTTGGTATAGGAAGGATCAATATAGTATAGATAAGTAATATCAGAACCATCTTCAGCCAATTGATAACCAATACCAATTACATTATGTTCACCGTAGCTTCCTGGATAAATCTTTGCACAGTCAAATGTATAATACATCGGATAACCATCTGCTATATTTTGTTTCAGACGTTCTTTGAATAAGCTCATTTGTTCAGATTTTATATCGGATGTTGTCACAGTCTCTAATTTGTAGCCATCTTGATTAGCTCGTGGAGTATCATAACCAAATAAATGGCGATTCAAAATTTGAATGGCGTTCGCATTATGAGTACCAAATGTTGTATCTGTTTTCATCTCTTGAGCTAATACCTCTTGAGAAACCGTAATGCCTCGACTAGATAGCATCATGCTTACAGTTGTTGGAGCACATGTATTCCATGCTCGTTGCACTTGAGGGGAGACATTGAGCATAATTTTATCTCCGACACCATATTGTTTATCTTTCTCTTTCTCCAATCGATCAATTGTTTCTTGTGTAATCGGTGGATTGGGTTTAGCAAAATCCACTTTATCTAACTTGGAATGCCCAATCTCTTCCAAATTTTTTGAGGTTTCTTCTTGAATCTGTTGATTTTTTTTAGGCTCATTATTAAAATTAGAACCTGCAGTTTTATTTAGTGCTTTAGAACTTTTAGCTACTTCTTTTGTTTCAATATCTTTATACACAGGATTTTCTTTGAGTAGAAAGAGAGAGGTAATACATCCTAAAGATATGACAAAGAGACTTAGGATACTCCAAATTATTTTACTCTTCATAAGACACTACTTCCTTATATTATATTTAGTGCAGTTAGCTACTGCCAAATCCCAAGTGATAAACTTGGAATAAGCCACTGTAGATTAGTTCTTTTACTCCAATCACTTGACGATTTCAGAAAGGCTCTAACCACAGCTTTTTGTGGGCATTGATGTCGCTAAAAAGCTAATTAGGATGATATTCTATCTTCTCAAAAACAACATTTCTTTTGACGAGAGAAAAATAAATTAGCATTGGAATTTTACCCCCCTAATCCTCAAAAAATGTGTCTTTTTCTGAGGAATTTTTGGCGTACCCTAAAACTTATTTAGTGAACAAAAAAATTATTCAGATGAAACTATTGACTTTGTCTTTCTATATTTATTAAATTCAAGAAATCTCATTCTTGAATTCTCTTTTTTAAAAACCTCGCCATTAGCTATCTTAGATTCTGGTAATAAATATTCTACCCAAAAAATCCCTATATCTGAGAGGTAAAGTATATTTCCGTCGTAATTGTATTTTATTTTTTTGTTTAAATCGTATAAATAATACTGTAACCGTCCATCATTAGATATTCGATTATTACCTAGAAATGTCAAAAAACCATTGTGACTAGAAATTGCCTCTGAATACTCTGAAAACAATAACTTTTTACTATTATTACCGTACCCTTGATAAAATGTCGTACCTTTCGGAGTTTGCTTAACAGTAATTAGATCATTTCCATCTGAATTTAATCCATTATAAAATTCATCTTTTCCATTAGTTTTACTCAGTTCACTTTTTTTAAAAGTGAGTAAATCATAACTTATCAAGCTTGTTGTTAATTGCTTGTTGTCAAATAAAAGGTAATATAGCGTATTATCAATAACAACTGGATGTCCACTATTCTTTGATTCAACAATAGTGCGCTCTTTGGACTCTAAATTATAAGAGATAATAGGGTAATTCCCCGTAGAATCACTGGTAATAATAATAAATATATTTTTCCATTTGCTAATCTCAGTAAAATGAAGAGGGTGAACTCCAGAGATACTCAATATTTCTAAAAAATCATTATCCTTTTTACTCCATAAAAAATACTTAGATTCCTTCTCCTCATAATGATATTCGTTAAAAATCACGTAGTTTTTATCAGCGTAATATATCCCAAACGTAATTGGATTTTCATCAAAATTAACAGATTTAACTACAGAATATTCATTATTCGTAAGATTAAGAGAAATCAAAGAGCTTTTTTTCCCTTGTTCATCAATACTATATCCATAGACAATTTTATCATTTCCTAAAAATGTTGGAACAAAAGAGAATGTCTCTGAATAAGATAAAGTCTTAGATTTCTTTAGTAGATTTGAGGAAGGTTCATTTTTGAATTGAATAGGTTCTAGTTTTGAATAGATAAAATTATTTTGTTTACAAGCACTCAAACCAAGAATAGACAGTGAGATAAGGAAAATCTTCAAAATTTTACCAAGCATACCCACGAGTTCCTGAAGCATAACTCATATTTTTAATAGAGACACGTTGCTCAATAACAAACCCAGGAACACGTCCATAGCCAGGATCTACATAAGTAACTTCGTTGCCATAATTGAAATAATCGCCAATTACACCAAAATGGTACAGTGGTGCACCAATATTATGACCTCTTAGATATACATCTCCAGGACTTTCGGCAGTATTAACCATAACAGGATTTCCATAGCTTAAAGCTTCAACAACATGGCCTTTCATTTTATCAACTTGATTATAAGTATGCCATTCCCATCTAAATTTAAATCTGGAACCTTTAATAGCACTGTTCAGAGCATTAGCAACTCCATTACCTGCATTAGTGCCATTCGTTGTAGTGCCTAACAAACTTGCCATCTGTTGTTGTGATTTATTGTAACCAAGAGAGTTTACAATCATTGAGGCTGAAGCAGGTCCGCAATAATAATTGTTAATTTGTGTTTGGAAAGGAATTTTTAAAACCACTTGTTTTGGTTTAGGTGATCTTTCAGAAATTTTAATAATATTCTCTTCAAGAGGCGTTTCAAAATCTACTCCACCATTAATAACAGTTTTATCCTCTTTGACCCCTTCTTGATCAGTAGCTGCAAAAACAGGTGAAGAGAAAAATAACGATGCAGATAAAATGACTACTGGACATACTAAACTCTTGAGATGTTTTTTCATAATAAAATCCTTCTATAATCGTTTTTTGTAAACGTTTTCTTTCAAGGTAATTGTAATACTTTTCTTAAATAAAATCAATTAATTATACAATGAAAAATTAAAAACAACATTCTTACTTCAATCTGGTATAAAAGCTGATGGTTTTGAAATCGAGTAGAGGCTAATTCCTAGCCCCTCTCACACCACCGTGCGTGCCGTTCGGCACACGGCGGTTCAACTAACTTTTAACGCATGTCGTTCAAGATAATAATCTAGGCATGAAACCAGTCCACGTTTAGCGAGGACTG
>NZ_CTEN01000011.1 GCF_001375655.1 Streptococcus varani
AATAAAGCAAGCGGACTTGAAGAAAAATCTATCAAGTGGTAGAATTAAGTAAAATATTAAGTAAATGGGTGAGGCTATGGAAAATATTGTCCCTGTATCAGATATGCGTTATTATAATCAAACGCTGAGTGATGTGTCTGTTGGTTCTCAAGTTATTTTGACCCGTAACGGGAAAGCTGAATATGCGGTAGTCGATATCGAAGAATGGAGACGTACGAAAGCAACACTACGCTTGTTTGAGGAATTGCAAAAGGGCTATCGCTCTCTAGCAAATGAAAAGACTTATACTCCAGACGAGCTTGCAGAACGACTAGGGGTGGACTGATGAGTTATAAAGTGATAACTTCGAGTGAAACGGTCCGAGATATTGAGGAAGCTGTTTTTTACAAAGAGGGTCTGGGAGTTTATCCGGAAAATGTCGTAAATTTCAAGCAAGCTGTCGTTTCAACTATCCGAAAGTTAGTGGATTCACCCAAGATTGGAGCTAATTTGTCAGCAAGAATTGACGAAGAAACCGAGATTAAATATAGCGTGATTGATGACTATATTCTGTTTTACGAAATTGAAGCTGATACCGTTAAGGTCTTGCGATTGTTGCCGGCTAAAACTAACTGGATGAACACGATTCTGAAATACCTGTGATATAAAAAAGACCTTTAACAGGTCTTTTTTATATTTTGGGGAGGGAGGACTTAGGGGATTTTTCTATCGAAAAATCAAAAATCTGGGGGGCTACTACGACCCCCCTTTTAAGTGCCGAGTGCCAAATCAAGAAAAAAAGCGCCTTGAGACCAGTTTTATCAAGGGTTTAGCTTATGCTACACTTTGGCGACATTTTGGCGACATTTTTGGCGAAAAAAATAAAAAAATACGATAAACGTTGCAATGAATGCACAGTTGTGCTATTATGGTTTTATAAAATTTGAGAGGTGACTCATGAAAAAAAGATTAACGATAACACTCAGTGAATCGGTGCTTGAAAATCTTGAAAAAATGGCAAAAGATATGGGGTTGTCAAAATCTGCAATGATTTCTGTCGCCTTGGAAAATTACAAGAAAGGTCAAGTAAAATAAAAAAAGCCGCGCTGGCCGGCACGGGCTTTGGTTATATTATACTTGGGTATATTATACTTTATGACTAAAGAAAAAGCAAGATACTTTACTTTTTTGCTCTATCCTGAATCAATTCCAAGTGATTGGGAATTGAAGTTGGAATTGCTGGGCGTTCCTATTGCGGTCAGTCCACTGCATGATAAAGATTTGAGCGATGTTGAGGGGCAGGAATATAAAAAAACGCACTATCATGTGATTTACGTTTCAAAAAATCCAGTTACAGCAGACAGTGTCAGATTAAAGATTAAGAGGTCGCTTGGAGATAGTAGCGTGGCTCTAGTTCAGATAATTAGAACTAGCATTGAGAACACGTATTTGTATCTTACACATGAATCAAAAGACGCTATCGAAAAGAAAAAGCACGTCTATGATAAGGCTGATATAACTTTGCTTAGTAATTTTGATATAGACCGTTATATAACGCTTGACGTTGAGGAAAAAGACGATATGCTTAATGAGGTTTGCGACCTTATTGATGAGTATGATATTGCAAATATGCGAGAGTTAAGACGGTTTATTAAATTACATGGGACTGAGCATGGGTTACCTAGTATTAAAATAATAAACTCGGTTTTGCGGTCACATACAGGGTTGATACGGTTATATTTTGACGCTGTATATCAAGAACGTAAGTATGGTAGCAATATCGTTAATGTCAATCCTGAGACGGGCGAGATTTTGAGTGAGGATAAATAGAAAAAACTGTCTTTAAAGACAGTTTTTTCTATTTATATAAGTCATATAATTTTAGGATAACACTTCCGAATCCTAGAGAAGCTAGAGTTAATAATGTGATATTGTGAAATGTCAAAGTAATATTTTTTAGTAATAGTATCAAAATTAGAAACACTATTGGATATATTATGTATTTAAGCCCACGCATGACTAATATGAATGAAAAGCAAAGTATCCCTGCGATCAAAGAACTTATAATTTCATGATATTTAACGAAATAATAAGTTGAAACTCCTAAAGAGGTTGCTAAATTGAGATAAACTAAAATTTTCTTTGGTATTTTCATAAATTAAAACCACATACAGCGTCCGAAGCTCCAAATTAATGAAGCAGCAACTGCCACGGGAACTAAATTTTTGAATGCATATTTAGCAACTAATTTTGCAATTTCTGCAGAAGCTTTTCGTTGTAATAATCCAACTATTCCACCGTTAATTAATCCGGTAACAGCTGAAACACCTAATGTATCTTGGATAGCTACAACTGCACAATGTCCTGCACTAGCTCGAAGGGTCTTTTCATAAAATATTGTTTTTTCTAATTGTTGAAGTTCTGGAGTAACACCATATTTAGCATAAATAACATCGAAGTTAATATCTTTTACATATCCATTTGAATCATAAGTAACAGCATTGTTGAACATGAATTCTAAAGCGTTAGTTAATTCCTGTTCTTGGACAGTGTAATCAACTTGTGATACTGATTCTTTTTGGTTTGCAAATACTTTAACTGATGAAAAAGAAGAAAGTGATACGGAGCCAAGAGTTAAAACAACTAAAAATAAAGTAATTAGTTTTTTAAATTTCATAGATACCTCCTGAAGTTTTTTTATGTTTTCGCTTGAACTATATCGAAAAAACAATTAAAATTCAAGTCTGTTTTTGAAAACGTTTTTATGATATAATGGAATTCTATATTTATAACGAGCGAGTCTTTTCTTGAGTTCGCTTTTTGTCCGACAATAGCGAAGCGGTCGGACGGTCACTTTCAAAAACATCCTTGCGGTTCGAGGATGTTTTTTTGTTATCTCGTCACTTTTCCTTTGTGGCGAGTAGGCTGTCTGGCAAGACCCTTCGGAGAACGCACATTTACGAATTAAAGTATAGTCCGTTATTATACTTTACATGGAAGTAGTGCCGAAAAATAGGTTAAACTACTAGATGTGATGTTAAATATTTTGGCGAGCAATAGACTTTGTCGGCTCGCCAGTCAGTCGTGACTTGACTGACTCCTTAGGAAGTATGTTTTAGTGTGTGAGGTGGTTAGTTAAGAAGTAGTCAAAAGTAGGCGCAGTCGAGAAAATTGGGGATACAGGAAACGTTGATATTATCAACATATCACGGCACGTGATATCAGTTTCCCTTATGCTCTTTTCAAGGTCTAAAGGGGAAATTTACTGATGAGGAAAAATAAGGGGTTTGGGTTCTCCCAAAAATCAGCTTTTAGTTCAAAATTGATGAAGCATGTGATAAACTTACTGGTAAGTGTGGTCACACATGCTACGCTTTCCGGAAGAAAAATAAGCAGATAAGGAGCTAAAACAAGATGTCAGATTGGAAAACACTAAAAGAGGTTGCAGAAGAGTTAGGGATTTCAAAAGACCTGGTAAAATATCATCGCAAAAATTTAGGATTGTTCCAGATGGAAAAGGTGGATGGTGTTTACCGGATTTCATCGTCTGGTATAGAGGAAATACGATCACGCTTGCGAAAAGAAAGTTATGACGCGACGTTTGAAGAAAAGGTGTTGCGCCGTTTGCGGATGATAGAACAGCAACAAGAATTGATGTACAATCTTTTGCTCGAGACACTAAGCGAACGTAGATAGCTCTCAGAATCTCATATTTGCGTTCTAAGGCGTTTAAAAACGTTTTGGATATAATTATATCGATTTGAACAAAAACGTCTTAGAAATGGAATTAGAGGCATTTAGAGTAATGTGCGATTCTTAGCTACTAATTTTGGGGAATAAGTAAAACCCGCAAAGTGCCATAACATAATTATATCTATGATAGTGAGCGATTTATGCCGTGAAAGCTAATTGACAATAAGCTAGGTCAAGTTAGACTGGAGCAGGCGGTTGGTCAGAACGAAGTTCGGCCGAGCGACAAACCAAAGGCTAACGACCTAGGATACTTGTTGTCAATTAGACCATGGAATAAAGCAAGCGGACTTGAAGAAAAATCTATCAAGTGGTAGAATTAAGTAAAATATTAAGTAAATGGGTGAGGCTATGGAAAATATTGTCCCTGTATCAGATATGCGTTATTATAATCAAACGCTG
>NZ_CTEN01000012.1 GCF_001375655.1 Streptococcus varani
ATCCCTTCCTCTCCCCGCTACCTCGCGATAGTCAGGCTTGGGAGTCGCTATTGGGTTCACCGGTAGCGGGTGCCCACGGAGGACTTGCACCTCAGATGTACGACATGCCCGTCGTACTGAAAAGAAAGATGAGTTGGGGACAACTCATCTTTCTTTTTTCTTTATACAAACGTAATTTTTTTTGTCAAATTTTGAGAACGTGTGAGAGTTATAAACTAAGCTACAGTATCAGAGATATAAATTATGTAATGGCAGTTTGCGGGTTTTAAAATTGGGGTGATTTTTCACCAGAAAAATCTAAAATCTGGAGGGCTACTACGACCCCCCTTTCAAGTGCCGAGTGCCAAATTCGAAAAAAAAAACGCTCTTGAAACTTAGATTCGCAAGGGTTTAAGGGCAATCAACAAAAAGCGACAAATTGGCGACATTTGCCTTTTTATGTACATCCATTAAAATCTTTAGAACTACAAAGAGTTTTATAGCTTTACGCATGAATATTTATATTTATACTTTTGAGTAACAAATAAGGAGTAAAGAAATGAAGCAAAAAAATAATGAAACGACTAGTATCTCTGTTAGGTTTCCTAAACAACTTTATGCTGATTATAAAAAAGTATTGATGAGTGAGGGAAAAATAGTTACTTACGATTTAAGAAATTATATGAGTGATGTTGTAAAAAGCAAGAAAGGGCTTGAAAAATAAAAAAGAGCCACCGGTAATGGCTCAAACTATTTATTTTTGATAAATTCAGCATTATTACTTAAATTGTATTATTATTGTCAAATAGCTTTCACGGCATAAATCGCTCAGAACGCCCCTAAAATCGATTATAAGGGGCTTATAGCTCAAATCGATATATTTTACCCTCTTGCTATAAACGTCGCTCTATAAGCTTCTGAGAGTTTCTAGAAGGGCGTCTAGCTTTTTATCTAGGCTGTCTATTTTTTTCACGACATCTTTCAAGTTCCATTCATGATGCCATTGATTTGACCTCAGTTCGTCTATTTGACTCAGTAACTTACTCTCAAAAGTCACAGAATAGAATTCCTTATCTTTTCTCAAACCACCCTTTATTTTCTCCACACCAGCAGGAGTGATATAGATTTTTCCCTCCATTCTGAAACTTTCACTAGCATTCAGTTTACGTTGATGATATTTTACCACGTCTTTAGATACCCCTAACTCCACTTAGCGACCTCTAACATGGTTTTGCCGTAGCACTTTTCCTCAGACACTCTCTTCACCTCCCCATTTTCTTCCGGCAAGCTTAGCACGTGGGTATAAACTTACTAGTAAGTTTATACCCACGTGCTGTTTTAGTTTAAAACTGATTTTTGGGAGAACCCAAACCCCTAAACATCTATTAACCAGTAAATCACCCTTTAAATAGTCTTGCACTCGTTTTACTAGTAGGTCATTGACCCAATTTTAGTCTAGGTCATTAATGTACCACTTTTGGACTACTTAAAGCGCTGAAAAGAGCATAAGGGAAACTGATATCAAATGCCGTGATATATTGATAGTATCAACGTTTCCCGTACCGATATTTTTCTCGGCTTCGCCTACTTCTAACACACCTATTTTTGATAGGACAGTTCTTGTAAAAACATCAGATACACAAAAAAAGCTTCCAACCAAGAAAGTCAAAAGCTTAATATTCTAAATATATATAGTATTAGTTCACTTCTTTCTGAAATTCGTATAAGAACTCCATGCAATGAATACACCAAGAGACAAAAATATAACTAAAAATACGAAAAATTTGGGTATGATATTAAAAGCTATGAGCAATATTCCGCAAAAAACAATAATAAAAACACCCAAAATATATTTTTTAAGGGACATCTACGTAAAAGCGCATTGAGACAAGCGGAACCTCTACTCCGGCATCAACAGTTCGAATTCCATTAGATACAGCCCAGCCTACAGCTCCACCAATACCCGCAGAAATTGCGCCAACAACTCCAGCTGTTAGGGGATTTACAGCCTCGTAGAGACACTTTTCAGATTAAGTTGGATAGACTTAAAGTAGAACAAGCAAATTCGCTTAGAAGGCAAATCAAAGGTATTAAACGCGATTATGGAAATGATGGACCAAGTTTGTAAGTGGCGCAATCTATTTGCTCGGTATTCATAATATTGATATACTTGAAAGGTCGCAACACTCAGTTAGCGTTAGCTAAGGAGGTGAGACTTTATGCTAAAATGCTTTATCGAGCTTGTTCTGCTACAACTGCTGGTCGGTGTCAGTACAGAACTGATTGCGGAATGGCTAATCCGCAAGTGGCATGACAAATGCGACAAATAATGTAGTCTGAGTGCCCTGAGCAAGCACAAAAAAACACCCTTGGCGGCAACCGTGGGTGTTTTTCTTTATGCTTAGCTTTATCGAACTTTTAAGCAAGATAATTATAACACGTGCTTTATTGCGTGTCAAAAAATATGGTAAATATAGAGAGTGGTCTCTGATACTTATTTAAAAACTTTTTAGTTTCTAGTTTTTATTTATTTATTTTTTCTAGAAGAAAGATACTTTTATATATACTTTATATATACTTTATATTACTTTAGAGACCATTTAAAAGGCTCAACCACGGGCTTCAAGAGCGTTAACTATCGAAAAAAGTGCGTTAACTATCGAAAAAAGTGCGTTAACTATCGAAAAAAGTGCGTTAACTATCGAAAAAAGTGCGTTAACTATCGAAGATTTGCTATTTTTGCAACAATCTGCTATCTTTACAATAATACGTATAAATACGAAAAAAGTGCGAGGTTCTTATGAAAAAAAAAGAAAACTTAAAAGGAACTAAACCTAGAAAAATTTTGGAGGAATTGATATCTCGTAGTGAGTACTTGGTCGTCCAAGATAATGACCTAGCGAAGTCTTTTGGAAATTTGAAGGCTTTTGAACATAAAATTTTGGATTACTGTTTTTCTTTTGTGCAGAAAGACAGTTTGCCGAGTGAAAAGTTTGTTTTAGAGACAACTATATTGTTGAAGTTTCTTGGTTTAACAAGTAGTGGAACGAACTACAAGCGTGTCGTAGATGCTTTTAAAACATTAAATCAAGGTACTGCCCTCTATTTGCCAATAGTTAAAGAAGATGGAACTAGAGGGATACGGATGACACAGCTATTTTCTTTTATAGACTATTACGAAACCGGAAGAGTAGAATTTCAATTTTCTGAGTTCGCTCAACCATATGTGTTTGACCTCAAGAAGAATTATTATTCATTCCATTTACGAGAGTTAGCCAATATTAAGGGGAAATATGCACTTATTTTAATGAAATTATGGGAAGCAAATCGCTTTGGGAATAGTCAAACAACACTCATAAATGGAACTTTAGAAGAATGGCAAACTTGGTTTCTTGGAGAAGAAAGGCGGATGACTGCCGGACGATTTTTACATGATGTTATTACTCGATCTGCTGAAGAGTTAGAGGCTAAGTTCCCAATAGATATCATTTTTGAACAACATAAAAGAGGTCGTAAAGTCATTGGTTATGAAATGCAGATAATGGAGAGAAAAGATTCTAGCAAACCAACGCTTAACTATAAAGAAAATCAGGCTAGTATTTATGACTACTTAGATTAAAAAATAATCGACGATGTAATCTGTGAGGAGGCATTCTATATAAAAAGTCAATAGGAAATTCTAAAAAATAAAAAAACACCCTCACTGCGATAAACTTGATAACCAAGTTAGACAATCGTCTGGAGGATGCACCTATCATTTTACTACTTTT
>NZ_CTEN01000013.1 GCF_001375655.1 Streptococcus varani
CAATCGAGTAGAGACTAATTCCTAGCCCCTCTCACACCACCGTGCGTGCCGTTCGGCACACGGCGGTTCAACTAACTTTTAACGCATGTCGTTCAAGATAATAATCTAGGCATGAAACCAGTCCACGTTTAGCGAGGACTGGTTTTGATATAGCTGAATTGACTTTTGTGCCACTAATTGATAGTGGTCACCCCAGCCAGATACCTTATCAGCTATCCATTTGGGAGTCCCTAGTTTAAGTAGTCCCCAAAGTCGCCTTGACTTCTTCTTCCATTGTTTCCAAATAATAACTCTAATTCGTGTCCTCAATCGTTTATCAATTTCTCCCATGACTGACTTCATGTTAGTCAATGCGAAGTAGTTTATCCATCCGCGAATAAGCCAGTTGAGTTTCTCAATACGGCTACCCAAGTCAGTGCTCCATTTGCGTGTTGTGAGCTTCCTAAGTTTCCTCTTGAAACTCTGGATACTCTCTTGATGTGGACGACTTTTCCACCCTTCAGCTGATTTCCAGAATCCGAATCCAAGGTACTTCAGTTGACTCGGTCTGGTAATCTTAGTCTTGGTCATATTGACTTTCAATCCCAGTCGCTTCTCAATGAATCGGCTAACTGAATACATGATACGTTTGGCAGATACTTCGCTCCCAACTGTGATGACACAGTCATCTGCGTACCGGACGAAACGAAGCCCTCGATTTTCCAATTCCTTGTCCAGCTCATTGAGCGTGATATTGGACAGGAGGGGAGATAGATTCCCACCTTGTGGTGTTCCCACCAGCGTTTTATGGCGCTGTCCATTGATAACTACACCCGAATGAAGATACCTACGAATCAGAGACTCTGTATCTCCATCTTGGATAATGTTATGGACAAGAGACATCAATCTATCTTGGGGAACTGTGTCGAAGAATTTCTCAAGGTCAATGTCCACAATCCACTCATAGCCATCATTAAGCTGTTAGAGT
>NZ_CTEN01000014.1 GCF_001375655.1 Streptococcus varani
TAGAATACCTTAATGATGGCTATGAGTGGATTGTGGACATTGACCTTGAGAAATTCTTCGACACAGTTCCCCAAGATAGATTGATGTCTCTTGTCCATAACATTATCCAAGATGGAGATACAGAGTCTCTGATTCGTAGGTATCTTCATTCGGGTGTAGTTATCAATGGACAGCGCCATAAAACGCTGGTGGGAACACCACAAGGTGGGAATCTATCTCCCCTCCTGTCCAATATCACGCTCAATGAGCTGGACAAGGAATTGGAAAATCGAGGGCTTCGTTTCGTCCGGTACGCAGATGACTGTGTCATCACAGTTGGGAGCGAAGCATCTGCCAAACGTATCATGTATTAAGTTAGCCGATTCATTAAGAAGCGACTGGGATTGAAAGTCAATATGACCAAGACTAAGATTACCAGACCGAGTCAACTGAAGTACCTTGGATTCGGATTCTGGAAATCAGCTGAAGGGTGGAAAAGTCGTCCACATCAAGAGAGTATCCAGAGTTTCAAGAGGAAACTTAGGAAGCTCACAACACGCAAATGGAGCACTGACTTGGGTAGCCGTATTGAGAAACTCAACTGGCTTATTCGCGGATGGATAAACTACTTCGCATTGACTAACATGAAGTCAGTCATGGGAGAAATTGATAAACGATTGAGGACACGAATTAGAGTTATTATTTGGAAACAATGGAAGAAGAAGTCAAGGCGACTTTGGGGACTACTTAAACTAGGGACTCCCAAATGGATAGCTGATAAGGTATCTGGCTGGGGTGACCACTATCAATTAGTGGCACAAAAGTCAATTCAGCTATATCAAAACCAGTCCTCGCTAAACGTGGACTGGTTTCATGCCTAGATTATTATCTTGAACGACATGCGTTAAAAGTTAGTTGAACCGCCGTGTGCCGAACGGCACGCACGGTGGTGTGAGAGGGGCTAGGAATTAGTCTCTACTCGAT
>NZ_CTEN01000015.1 GCF_001375655.1 Streptococcus varani
GATCGAGTAGAGACTAATTCCTAGCCCCTCTCACACCACCGTGCGTGCCGTTCGGCACACGGCGGTTCAACTAACTTTTAACGCATGTCGTTCAAGATAATAATCTAGGCATGAAACCAGTCCACGTTTAGCGAGGACTGGTTTTGATATAGCTGAATTGACTTTTGTGCCACTAATTGATAGTGGTCACCCCAGCCAGATACCTTATCAGCTATCCATTTGGGAGTCCCTAGTTTAAGTAGTCCCCAAAGTCGCCTTGACTTCTTCTTCCATTGTTTCCAAATAATAACTCTAATTCGTGTCCTCAATCGTTTATCAATTTCTCCCATGACTGACTTCATGTTAGTCAATGCGAAGTAGTTTATCCATCCGCGAATAAGCCAGTTGAGTTTCTCAATACGGCTACCCAAGTCAGTGCTCCATTTGCGTGTTGTGAGCTTCCTAAGTTTCCTCTTGAAACTCTGGATACTCTCTTGATGTGGACGACTTTTCCACCCTTCAGCTGATTTCCAGAATCCGAATCCAAGGTACTTCAGTTGACTCGGTCTGGTAATCTTAGTCTTGGTCATATTGACTTTCAATCCCAGTCGCTTCTTAATGAATCGGCTAACTTAATACATGATACGTTTGGCAGATGCTTCGCTCCCAACTGTGATGACACAGTCATCTGCGTACCGGACGAAACGAAGCCCTCGATTTTCCAATTCCTTGTCCAGCTCATTGAGCGTGATATTGGACAGGAGGGGAGATAGATTCCCACCTTGTGGTGTTCCCACCAGCGTTTTATGGCGCTGTCCATTGATAACTACACCCGAATGAAGATACCTACGAATCAGAGACTCTGTATCTCCATCTTGGATAATGTTATGGACAAGAGACATCAATCTATCTTGGGGAACTGTGTCGAAGAATTTCTCAAGGTCAATGTCCACAATCCACTCATAGCCATCATCAAGTTAT
>NZ_CTEN01000016.1 GCF_001375655.1 Streptococcus varani
ACCGCATGTTGTCAAGTCAAGTGCAACAAGTTGATTGATAACTAGAGATCCAGAGGTTAAGCTATTTGGGCTATCCCAAATAGGAATTTTGAAGATTGGTATTGAAGAAGTCGTCTCGGGCGCTCATTGATGGCTGTGATATAGTTGTCAAGTTCTTCAGAGGTTAGTGAATTAAAAGAGTTTCCTTTAGGGATATATTCTCTGAGGAGACCATTGAAGTTCTCATTTGTACCTCTCTCATGTGAAGAATATGGATGTGCAAAGTAAACATCAACAGCTTCCAAGTCTGAGAGTAAACTAAATTCAGAACCATTATCAGCTGTAATGGATGCAATAGGATACTGACTTGTAAGTTGTTTGACAGCACAATTAATGGTATGGGACTGTTTGTCTTCTAGCTTAACTCCTAGTGCATAGCGTGTCTGGCGCTCTACCAAAGTCAAAACAACAGCTTCACCTTTGGTTTTCTTTCCAAGAACCAAGTCAATCTCCCAATGACCAAATTCAGAACGGTCATTGATACACTCAGGACGTTCTTCGATAGACTGACCTAAAGTTTTCTTATTCGTCTTAATGACTGGCTTAGAACGTTTCCTGATACTGACCATCTTAGGTAAATCGATTGGTTTTATAACTAACAGCCCCTCTTTGATATAGCGATAAATGGTTTTGGTAGAGGGAACAACCTCCTCAGGATGATTTGCTTTATAAGTCTGAACGAAACTATCTACGCTATGAAGACGAATTTTAGCTTTCAAGGCATATCCTAATTGCTCAATGAATTTAGCGGAGCAGTCATTCAACTTGAGATAAGAGCACTTTTGACGATTGGATTCATAGACACGCTGTCCGCTATCAGCGAAATAGGCACTGAAATAGGTACGTTTCCCTTTCTTTCCTCTACCTGATCCACCGAACCACGTTTGATTTCACATGTGGAG